>CAVRJB010000013.1:0-1064262 GCA_963721385.1 uncultured Acidobacteriota bacterium | reverse complement strand
TGCGGCGCCGACGAAGCGCCGGAAGCCGGTGAGGGCTGCCGGGCGAGGGCCTCGTCCGGGAGCGGGAGATCCGGCGCATCCTCGTGAGCGGGCGCGTCGCCCCGAACCGGCGGGGCGGCGCGCGCCCCGGCGGGTGCGGGAACGGGGGAGCGCGGCGCGGGCGCGGTCGAGGAGGCCGGCCGCGCCCGTCGGATCCGGCGGCCGCGAAGGCGGTGCGACCCGACCGGTAGACGCGGACCGCGAATCCCCGCTCGCGCGATTCCGAGATCCGGACCCCGTCGTCGTCCTCGGCGACCTGGAGAGCGGCGCCGCGCCGCTCGTAGAGTTCGGCGCTCTCGCCGTCCCGCTCGCCGCCGCGCGCGGCGTCGAGCAGGCCGTCGAAGAGCGGGTCCCTCAACCGCCTCCAGCGACGGCGAGAGCGCGAAGGAGGATCGCTGGCGACGCCCCCGACCGGTACGGGGTCGCCGCCCTTGAGGCAGAGGTCGAGACCCGAGGCCGGGAGGGCGGCGTCACCGTGCGGCCTCGAGGTGGCGGAGCGCCGAGGAGGTCCCCGGAGAGCGAGAACCGGGCGACCGGCGCGCCCGCACGCCCGCGGCGGACGGTCCGCCGACTCGACGACGAGCAGGAAGCGGCCCGATTCGGGGTCGGCCGAGCCCGAAGAGATTTCCCGGACGTAGAGGCCGGAGCCGCAGCGTCGAGGAGCGCCCCGAGGGGGAGCCCGCCGGCAGGCACGACGAGGTTCGAGAGGCGCGGGCGAGGCGGCCGCCTGTAGTCCGGGCGGGAGCGGCCGTGTCCGTTCGAGGCGGCCCCTCCCGTCCGGCGGTCGGTGAGGAGCCCCGTGACCCGGCCTTCTTCGAGGAGGGGGACGGGACGCGCGGGCGTCCCCTCGTCATCGTAGTCGAAGCTCCCCGGCAGGTCCCGGCGCGTGGGGTCGGCCGTGACGAAGAGGCCCGGCGGCCCGACCACGGCGTTCGGCACGCGGGCGAGGACCACCCGCGCTCGCCCCCTTCGGCTTCGAGCGGGTGGCCGACGACCTCGTGCCAGAAGACCGAGGCGGCGGCGGCGGAAAGACGACGTCCGTGCTCCCGGCGGGCGGCGGGGCGGCGGCAGCCGGCCGCGCGGCGTCGGCGAGCGCGCGCGAGAGCGCATCCACAGCGGTTGCGAACGCCGCCGCCGACTGGAACGCGAACGGCGCGTCCCGTCACCCGCCGGACGAGCCCCGTGGCGACGAGGCGCGACGCCGAGCCGCAGAGGACAAGGGCGCGCGACGTGACGACACCGCCCGTGTCACGCGGACACGGCGATCGAAAGCGACAGGGAGAGGCCGCGCGGGTCGGGGAAGGCGCGGGCGATCGCCGCGGCGAGGCCGGCTGTCCGCTCCTCCTCGCCGGCCTCGGGGGCCGGGCCGGCGGCGGCGCGGCTTTCGGACGCGCCTTGAAGCGAACGGCGGCCGCCCACACGGCGCGCGGCGTCGCGGACGACCTCGCGCAGGGCTTCGGCGCGTCGCCGTCGCGCGCATCAGCAGCGTCTCGCTCCCGCGCCTTATTCGGACAGCCGTGCCTCGCTCATCCGAAAGCAGACGGGTGAAGAAGAGTACGGCCTCGGAGGCGCTCCAGGCGACGGTCGTCCGCCGCTCGCGAAACGCCGTGATCCCCCCGCGCAGGAGCCCGGAAACGATGCGAACCGCGTCGTCGGCGTCTTCAGAGATCGCGCGCTCGGGGCTGATCAATCTGCACGATTGTAGGTGGGGTCCGGACTTCCGATATCCTCCCGCGCCATGGCCCTCTCGGATTCGCGGATTCGCGCCCAGGCGGCGTTCGTGGCGCGCCGACTCCTGCGCCAAGGCCTCGTGAAGACCGCCTCGCTGGCCGAGCTGCGGCGCGCGCTGGAGGCGGCTCTCGTGCTCGACCGCGACCGGAAAAGGCGCTCGACGACGAGGTGAAGGCTCTGCTCGCGAAAAACGCGTCGGCGATCCGAGGCCAGGGCGTCGACTACGCCGAGATGTTCCGCAAGGCGAAGCGGATGCTGGCCGAGAAGAAGAAGATCCGTGTGCGAGAGAGGCCACGTGAAAACCATCGACCTGAAGCTCCAGAGGCTCGCGGAGCTCCGCGCGGCCTCCCGCCTCGGCGGCGGCCCGGGACGCCTGAAGAAGCAGAGGGCCGGCGGAAAGCTCTCGGCCCGCGAGCGCGTGGAGCTGCTGGGAGACCCCGGCTCCTTCGACGAGATCGACCCGTTCGTCGTCCAGAACTGCCGCGACTTCGGCATGGCGGCGGAGTCCAACCAGTTCCCGGGCGACGGCGTCGTCAGGGGAGCGTCCGGGTCGACGGGCGCTTCGTCTTCGTCTTCGCGCAGGACTTCACCGTCTTTGGCGGCTCCCTCTCGGAGACGAACGCCGCGAAGATCTGCAAGATCATGGACCTCGCGATGAAGTCGGCGCGCCGGTCGTCGGGTTGAACGACTCGGGCGGCGCGCGGATCCAGGAAGGCGTCCTGTCGCTCGCTGGCTATGCCGACATCTTCCTGCGCAACACGCTCGCGTCGGGGGTGATCCCGCAGATCTCCGCGATCCTCGGCCCGTGCGCGGGGGGCGCCGTCTACTCACCGGCGATCACCGACTTCATCCTGATGGTCCGCGGCACGAGCTCGACGTCCGTGACGGGGCCCGACGTCATCAAGACCGTCACGCACGAGGACGTGACGAAGGAGGCGCTCGGCGGCGCGGACACGCACGCGGGGACGTCGGGGGTCGCCACATCGTCGCCGACAACGACGCCGACGGCCTCCTGAAGATCCGGACGCTCCTCTCGTTTCTCTCCGGCGAACAATCGCGAGGACCCGCCGCGCCGCGCCACGACGGACCCCTCCGACCGCGAAATCCCCGAGCTGGACCGCTTCATCCCCGACTCTCCGAACCAGCCGTACGACATGACGGCCCTGATCCGGCTGGTCGTCGACGACAGCGACTTCTTCGAGATCCACGCCGACTGGGCGAAGAACCTCGTGGTCGGATTCGCGCGGCTCGGCGGGAAACCTGTCGGCGTCGTCGCGAACCAGCCCGACCACCTGGCCGGGGTGCTGGACATCGACGCCTCGGTGAAGGGGGCGCGCTCCGTCCGCTTCTGCGACGCCTTCAACGTCCCCCTCGTCGTCTTCGAGGACGTGCCGAGGTTCCTGCCGGGGACGAAGCAGGAGTTCGGCGGCATCATCCGGCACGGCGCGAAACTCCTCTTCGCCTTTGCCGAGGCGACGGTGCCGAAGCTGACGGTCATCACGCGGAAGGCATACGGCGGCGCCTACTTGCGTCATGGCGTCGAAGCACATTCGGACCGACTACAACGTCGCCTTCCCGACGGCCGAGATCGCCGTCATGGGGCCGGAGGGGGCCGTGAACATCCTCTACGGCAAGGAGCTGGCATCCGCGGGAGACCCGGCGGCCGCCCGGAAGGAGCGGGTCGAGGGATACGAGGATGGTTTCGCGAACCCGTCGCGGCGGCGCGAAAGGGCTACATCGACGAGGCACTCAGCCCCGGACAGTCGCGCCGCCTCATCCGTGCGCTCGACATGCTCGGGAACAAGCGCGAGGCGACGCCGCCGAAAAAGCACGGCAATATTCCGTTGTGAGCGAAACCAGACTGCTCATTGCCAATCGAGGCGAGATCTCCCGCCACCCGGATGATCCGGGCCTGTCGCGACCTCGAGATCATTCCGGTGGCCGTCTACTCGGAGACGGACCGGATGTCGCTCCACGTCCGCCTCTCGCGACTACGCGGTCCCGATCGGCCCGCCCCCCGCGCGCGAGTCGACCTGGTGCCGCAGAAGATCCTGGACGCCGCGAAGGCGACGGGCGCGACGCTCGTCCATCCCGGCTACGGATTCCTTGCCGAAAACGCCGCCTTCGCGCAGGCCGTCCTCGACGCCGGCCTGACCTGGGTCGGGCCGTCGCCCGCTTCGATCGCCGCGATGGGATCGAAGACCGCCTCACGGGCCCGGATGCTCGCGGCCGGCGTCCCGGTCGTGCCCGGCATGACGACAGCCGCGAAGGACCCGCCGAGATCGCGGCGTTCGGCGACGCGAACGGGTATCCGCTCCTCCTGAAGGCGGCCGCCGGGGGCGGCGGGAAGGGGATGCGGGTCGTCCGGAGCCGCGACGAGGTCGCGGCGGCCTTCGCCCGGGCGAGAGCGAGGCGAAGTCCTATTTCGCCGACCCGGCCGTCTACGCCGAGCTCTTCGTCGAGAATCCGCGCCACATCGAGGTCCAGGTCCTCGGGGACTCCACAGGAAAGGTGCTGGCGCTCGGCGAGCGCGAGTGCTCGCTCCAGAGGCGCCACCAGAAGGTTCTCGAGGAGTGCCCGTCGGCGGCCACTGCCCGACCTCCGCTCCCGGATGGAGGAAGTCGCCGTCGCGGCGGCGAAGGCGGTGAACTACGTGTCGGCCGGGACGGTCGAGTTCCTCCTTGCGAAGGACGGGCGGTCCTTCTTCCTGGAGATGAACACGCGGATCCAGGTCGAGCACCCGGTCACCGAGGCCGTCTACGGCGTGAACCTCGTCGCCGACATCGATCTGGATCGCCCTGGGGAAGCCGATGAGATCGCCGCGCGCCCGGAGCCGCGCGGCCACGCCGATCCAGTGCCGGATCTACGCGGAGGACGCGGCAACAATTTCGCCCCCTCGCCGGGCAAGATCCACCGTCTGCGCCGGCCGCAGGGGCCCGGCGTCCGGGTCGACTCGGGAGTCGAGGAGGGAGACGTCGTCCCCCTCGACTACGACCCGATGGTCGCGAAGTTCGTCATCTGGGGGAAAGACCGCGACGAGGCGATCCGGCGGGCGCGGCGCGCCCTCAACGAGGCCCGCGTCGAGGGGATCGAGACCTCGATTCCTTCTTCCTCGCCCTCCTCCAGGACCCGGACGTCCTCGCCAACCGAGTCTCGACGCAGTTTCTCGACGGGTGGGCCACCCCGGCGGCTCCCACCCCGCTGCAGCGGGACGCCTCGTTCGCTGCCGCGGCGCTCGACGCCGCCTCGCGCGCGACGGCCGCCCGGCCCGAGCCGGCCCGGGCCGGCGGCTCCGCCTGGCGTACCGCGCGGCCGACCTTCGGGGTGCGCACGTGAAGTTCCGCGCGCGAGGCGCGAACGGCGCATCGCCCGGGACGCCGCTCCTGATGGAGCGCCCGGCTCCCGCGTGCTCGGTGATCGTGGACGACACCGCCGTGGCGGGTCACGCCGCCTCCCTGCGGCCGGGGGTCTGGTCCTTCGTCCTCGAGGACGGCCGGCAGATCGAAGTGAGCCTCGAGCCCGACGCGGACGGGACGCTTCGCGCCTGGTTCGGCAGCGCCGTGCTGGCGTTCGAGCTCGTGGACGAGCTGGCGGCACTCGCCCAGGCCGGCGGCGGCCGTGGCCGTTCGAAGAAGGGCAACGTGGTGCCGGCCGCGATGCCAGGGCGGGTTCTCCGCGTCGTCGTGGCGCCGGGAGACGCCGTGACGGCGGGGCAGCCGCTCCTGGTCCTCGAGGCGATGAAGATGGAGAACGAGGTCAAGGCGCCCCGGGACGGCACCCGTGGACCCCGTGGCCGTCTCCGCCGGACAGGCCGTGAGCGCGGGCGACGTCCTCATCAGGCTCCACCCCGAAGGCTGACGGGGCTTCAGTTCGCGTAAGCTCCGGGGTCGCATTCGGTCCGAGGAGGGCTTTCGAGAAGATGTCCACGCTCCATCGATTCCGTGCCGTCGCCGTCGTCCTGGCCATCGCCCCCGCTGCCGTCGCGCAGGCGCCTCAGAAAGCCGCACCGCCTCCGAAAGCGGCGTCCACGTCGGCGCCGAAGCCCCCCGAGGTGAAGGACGCCGCTCTGACCGCCTGGCTCGAGGGCTTCTTCACGTGGGGCCCCGGCGAGGCGAAGGTCGAAGAGGTCCCGCAGGTCAGGCTCCCGGGCGGGAAGCTGGTCCGGGTGATGAAGAGCTATGCGGGCGACGCGCGGGCGAACGACCAGCTCTTCGCGGTGCTCGAGGAGGGGAGCCGGTTCGTCCTGATCGGCGACGCCTTCGGCGACGAGGAAAGGCTGAAGAACCCGGCGCCCGTCCGGACCGACGCCGATCTCGCCGGCCTGAAGGAGTCGCTGAAGAAGTACTTCCAGGCGAACTTCAGGATGGCGCTCGATCCGTCGCTCGACCGGACGGGGTGGAAGGGCGTCGTGATCCGTCCCGACACGGGCTACGGCTCGTACTCGATGACCGCCTACGTTTCGGCGATCGACGGCGCCATCCTCCTGATCGGGCGTCCGTGGGACCGGAACAAGAGCGCGGCCGAGCAGCGTCGGGAGATCATCAAGCTCAACGACACGCCGTCGGCCGGCCCCGCCGACGCGAAGATCACGGTCGTCGAGTACTCGGACATGGAATGCGGCTTCTGCAAGAGACGGGCGCAGGACTGGGAGGCGCTCCTCGCGAAGATGGGCAAAGAGCTGAAGATCAGGCGATACGCCAAGAGCTTCCCGCTCACGGTGGCGCACCCGTGGGCCTTCCGCGCGGCGTCGGCGGCCCGCTGCTTCTTCGACCGGAATCCCGAGCTCTATTTCCGGTTCAAGTCCAACATCTACGCCAAGCAGGAGCAGCTGAACGTCGCGGCGGTCGACGCCTTCGCTCTCGACTTCGCGGCCGCGAACGACGTTCCCGACGCGGCCTTCAAGGCGTGCTACCTGCAGGCCAAGTCGAACGGAAGAGTCCTGGCGGACCTCGAAGAGGGCTTCGCCGTCCGGGTCCGCGCCACGCCGACGTTCTTCATCGACGGCGTCGCCGTCTCCTGGTTCTCCGACAACCTGATGGAGGAGTTCCTCCGGAAGACCTACCTCGGGGGGAAAGGCCTGCCGCTTCCGACGCCGCCCGCCCCGGCCAAGTAAGGCCGGCGCCTACTGCGCCACGAAGGGGACCTGAACCGTCATCCAGGTTCTGACTTTCCGGCCGTCTTTCGAGGCGGGGGTCCAGGTCCACTTCAGAACGGCCGCCTTCGAGGTTTCGCCGAGACCGACCTTCGGCGTCGTGTCCCGGAGGACTTCGACTTCTTCCGATTGACCCCGCTCGTTCACGAGGACGCGAAGGAGGACCGTCCCGCCGACGCGGCGGGTCCGCGCCAGTGGCGAGACGTCCGGCCGGACCGAACGCAGGACCGACGGCTCGGTGTCGACCTGCGAGAGCTCTACGAGGTCGCCTTCCTTGGCCGCGGGAGCCTCGGCCGCCCGCGCCGTCACGGCGGCGGCCTCGTCGGCGCGTTTGCGCGCCTCCTGGGCCTCCTTTGCGAGCCGCAGGGCCTCGTCCCGGTCGTTCCGGTCCCGAGCCGCGCGCGCGGCCTCGTCAGCGTCGCGCGCTTTGCGCGCCTCCTCGGCGGCGTGGTCCAGATCGGATTGCAATTTTTTCTGCGCGATCTGCCGGTCCCGCTGCTGCTGCGCGTCCCGTTTCTTCATCTCCTCCAGCAGCCGCTCCTGGACGGCCTGCTGGAAGAGCGGGTCGTCCTTCCCGACGACGACCGGAGCCGGTGTTTCAGGGGGCACCGTCGGGGCGGTGGTGGGGACGGGGGCCGGCAGCGGCGGGGGAGGGGCGCCGCCGCCTCGCAGCTTCCAGACGCCGAAGGCGAGGGCGCCGAGCAGGATGGCCACGCCGCCGGCGACGAGCCAGGGGGGAGGACCGCCGATCGTGCTCTTCGTGGGCGGGTCCGCCATGGTCCGCGCCACGACGCGCTCCGGCGGGGCGGCGGCCGGGACCCGGCGCGCACCGCTCCCGTCGACGCGGGGCCTTGGCGCCGATCCGGACCCGGCGACGTCCTTTCGCGGAGGAGGCCCGGGGGCGGGGACTGCCGGCGGGACCGCTCGCGGTGCCGGCAGCTTGTCCATCCCGAGCTGCTCCTCGGTTTCGCGCTGCCGGCTTTCGGCGAGGATCGTCTTCTCGAAGAGCTTCTCCGCGAAGAACGCGAGGTTGAACGTGCTCGCGGCGTAGGGACCGCCGTGGACGAGGCGGCCGACGTCGCGGCGGAGTTCGGCGACGTCTTTCTCGCGGCGGGCCGGGTCCGGGTCGAGGCCCCGGCGGAGAATCTGCTTGACGTCGTCCGGGACGCTCCGCCCGTCGATGGCCAGGCGCGCCGCGTCGACGGCGGCGAGCGTTCCGCCGGGCGCCGGAGGGCGCCCGACCAGCGCTTCGAAGAGGAGCGCGGCGACCGAGTAGACGTCACCCGTCGTCGTCGGCCGGGCCGAGAGAAGGACCTCGGGTGCGACGTAGGGCGCGAAGGCCGCGTGGAGCGCCGGCTCGCGCAGCGCGGGGAGAAGCGCCGGCCCGAGGCCGAAGCCCCAGACCCGCGGCTCCCCGCCGTAGGAGACGTGGACGAATGAGGGAACGAGGAAGCCATGGGGCGCGCCGGTGACGATCTCGACGGGCCGCGCGCCCTCGAGCGCCGCGAGGACGCGCTCGACGACGAGGAGAGCGTGCTCGAGGGGAAGGCCGGCTTCCGGCGCCGGCGGCGCAAGGAACGCCTCGAGAGTCTGGCCGGGGACGTCCTCGATGGCCGCGAAAGGCAGGTCGTCGACGGCCCCGAAGACGGCTCCGCGGGCCACGGTGGGGCCTTTCACGTCGTCGATCACCTCGACGGCGGACTCCATCGCCTTCAGCAGCGCGCTCCGGTCGATCGCGGCGCCTTCGAAGAGCCGGATCGTGACGAAGGGCTTCAGCCGGGGCCGCCCCTCCGTGCCGGCGCGCCAGAGGCTGCCGAGCGGATCGGCGGCGAGCTGGCGCAGAAGCAGATAGGGCCCGAACGGCCTCGGAGAGGGCAGAGACGCGCTCATGTCGAAGTCGGGAGCGATTCTAGCGCTCGACGCCCCCGGCCTCGCGGGCCGCCCGACGCGCCTCGAAATAGCGTGCCACGTTCCGCTGCTGCTCTTCGTAGCTCTCCGAGAAGAGGTGCGAGCCGTCGCCCTGCGCCACGAAGAAGAGGAACGGGACGTCGGCCGGCTCCACCGCGGCCTCGAGGGCGGCGAGGCCGGGATTGCAGATCGGGCCCGGTGGCAGCCCGGCGCGGGCGTACGTGTTGTAGACCTCGTCGACGGTCAGCTGCGAGCGAGGGAGGTTTCCGCGCCACTGCCCGAGCCGCTTCAGCGCGTAGATCGTCGTCGGGTCGGCCTGCAGGAGCATCCCCTTCCGGAGACGGTTGGCATAGACGGCGGCAACGAGCGCGCGCTCCTCGGCGATCGCCGTCTCCTTCTCGACGAGCGACGCGAGCGTGACGGCCGAGAGAAGTGTCCGCCCCTTCTCTCTCGCCCGCTCCTCGTACCGGGCGGGGAGCTTCCGTGCGAACTGGCGCGTCATCGTCGTGACGATCTCGCGCGCGGACATCGACCGGGTCACGGTGTAGGTGTCCGGGAAGAGGAACCCCTCGAGCGACGGGGCGCCGGCCGGCACCCCCTCGAGTTCGGCCGGATGCTCGAAGAGCCAGCGGTAGTCGGCCGGGAAGCCGAAGCCCTGCGACGTGAAGAGAGTGAAGACCTCGTCGGCGGTGAAGCCCTCCGGGACCGTGATCCGGTAGGTGACGACGTCTCCGGCGACGATCGAGAGGACGACCTGCTCGGGCGTCCGCTCCCCGGTGAAGCGGTACTCGCCCGCCTTGAGCGTCTTGCCGTGGTGGACGATGCGGAGAGCCACGAGCCCGAGCCTCCAGTCGCGGAGGATGCCCGCCCTCTCGAGCGTCGTCAGGATCTCGACCGTCGGCGTGCGCGGCGGGATCTGGATCAGGATGGAGTCCGCCGTGAAGCCCCGGTACGGCATCTTGACGCCGACGAGGACGAGTCCCGCGAGCGCCAGCACGGTCACGACGAGAGAGACGGCCGCCCAGACCGCGATCGGGTAGAGGTGCCGTTTTCGGGCGGTTGAGGTCTTCAGCATCGTTGCGCCGGCCCCCCGCCCGTCATCCGCCCGGCCGGCGGGCGTGCTCGTCGGAGAGAAAGTCGCGGAGGAGGACGGCCGCGGCCTCGGCGTCGCGGAGGGCATCCCGCCGCCCGGAGCGGATGCCCGCGTCTGCCAGGTTCCAGTCGGCCGCGTGCGACGTGAGCCCTTCGTCGTGCAGCGCGACCGGCAGGCCCGACAGCTCCGAAAGGCGCTTCGCGAAGTTCCGGGCGCGACGCGCAATCAGGCCCTCGGCGCCGTCCTTGCCGAGCGGGTGTCCGACGACGATTCGGCCGGCCTCGCGCTCCCGGGCGGCTTCGGCGATCTCCCGGACCGCCTGGGCGTCGCTTCGACGCGCGATCGTCCCGACCGGAAGGACGATCTCGCCGCTCTCGTCCGAGACCGCGATCCCGATCCGCCGCTCGCCGAAATCGACCGCGAGGACGCGCATGCGGAGATCGTAGCAGCCGGTCCCCGCCGGGCCGCCGCCCGGCCGCGCGTGCGGATACAATGGGATTTCGCCCGCGGCGTCCCGCCGGTCGGGTCCTGAACGGAGCACGCGCCACATGAACGACGTCCTGATCCTCTCCGCGGCCCGGACGCCCATCGGGTCGTTCCTCGGCTCCCTTTCCTCCCTTCCCGCCCCGAAGCTCGGGAGCGTCGCCATCTCCGCCGCACTCGAGCGCGCCGGCGTCCCCGCCGAGCGCGTCGAGCACGTCTGGTTCGGCAACGTTCTGCAGGCCGGCATCGGCCAGGCCCCCGCGCGCCAGGCGGCTCTCGGCGCCGGGCTCCCGCCCTCGGCGGGCTGCATCACGGTGCACAAGGTCTGCGGTTCGGGCCTCCGCGCGGTGATGGACGGCGCCAACGCCCTCCGGACCTCCGAGTTTTCGGTCGTCGTCGCCGGCGGCATGGAGTCGATGTCGAACGCGCCGTACCTCGTGCCGAAAGGGCGGCTCGGGCTCCGGATGGGGCACGGCCAGCTCCTCGACTCGATGATCTCGGACGGGCTCTGGGACCCGTACAAGAACATCCACATGGGGAACTGCGCCGAGATGTGCGCGGGAAAGTACGCCTTCACGCGCGAGAAGCAGGACGCCTTCGCCCTCGAGAGCTACCAGAGAGCCAAGCGCGCGAACGAATCGGGCGACTTCAACGCCGAGTTCGCGACGGTGACGATCGAGGGGAAGAAAGGCCCGACGTCCGTCGACCGGGACGAGGAGCCGTTCGCGACGCCGCAGGAGAAGCTCGACAAGATGGGGTCGCTGAAGCCGGCGTTCCAGAAGGACGGCACGGTCACGGCGGCGAACGCCTCGAAGGTCAACGACGGCGCGGCGGCGCTCGTCCTCGCGACCGAGGAGGCGACCGCGTCGCTTGGCGCGAAGCCCGTGGCCCGGATCGTCGCGCAGGCCTCCCACGCGCAGGAGCCGGAGTGGTTCACGACGGCGCCCGTGGCGGCAGCGAGGAAGGCGGCCGAGCGGGCCGGGCTTTCGCTCGCCGACATCGACCTTTTCGAGGTGAACGAGGCCTTCGCGGTCGTGGCCATGGCGTTCGTCGAGGAGCTCGACCTCGATCCCAACCGGGTCAATGTGAACGGCGGCGCCGTGGCGCTCGGGCACCCGATCGGCGCCTCGGGCGCGCGGATCCTGACGACGCTCGTCCACGCCCTCCGCGCCCGGAAGAAGAAGTACGGCCTCGCGTCGATCTGCATCGGCGGGGGCGAAGCGGTGGCGGTCGTCGTCGAGGCGCTGTAGAGGCGGCGGAAGAACTTCAGCGAGGTCTGACGTGATCGATAAAGTGGTCAAAGCGGCCTCCCCGCGCGACGCCGCCGCGAAAGCGGTCGCCGACATCCCGTCGGGCGCCCTCCTGATCGTCGGCGGCTTCGGGCTCTGCGGCATCCCGGAGAACCTCATCGGCGCCCTCGCCGACCGGGACGTTTCGGGGCTGACCTGCGTCTCGAACAACTGCGGCGTCGACGACTGGGGTCTCGGGATCCTCCTCGGGAAGCGCAAGATCCGGAAGATGCTCTCGTCGTACGTCGGCGAGAACGCGGAGTTCGAGCGGCAGTTCCTGGCCGGGGAGCTGGAGCTGGAGTTCTGCCCGCAGGGAACGCTCGCCGAGCGGATGCGCGCGGGCGGTGCCGGGATCGCCGGCTTCTACACGCCGACCGGCGTCGGAACGGTCGTCGCCGAGGGGAAGGAGACGCGGACGTTCGATGGACGCGAGGTCGTCCTCGAACGCGGCATCGTCGGGGACTTCGCCCTCGTCGCCGCCTGGAAGGCCGACCGCCTCGGCAACCTGGTCTACCGGAAGACGGCGCGCAACTTCAATCCGATGGCCGCCACCGCCGGGAAGATCACGATCGCCGAGGTCGAGGAGCTCGTGCCGGCGGGCGCGATCGACCCGGACGAGGTCGACACGCCCGGCATCTACGTTCACCGCGTCGTCGTCGCCCCGCGGGTGAAGCGGATCGAGAGAAGGACGGTCAGGAAGTAGCCATGGGAAAGCTCGACCGGGACGGCATCGTGAAGCGTGCCGCGCAGGAGCTGCGCGACGGCATGTACGTGAACCTCGGCATCGGCATGCCGACGCTCGTGTCGAACCTGATCCCGAAGGAGATGGAGGTGATCCTCCAGTCCGAGAACGGGATCCTCGGCATGGGCCCCTATCCGGCGGAATCCGCTGTCGACCCCGACCTCATCAACGCGGGGAAGGAGACGGTCACCGTCGTTCCCGGCGCCTCGTTCTTCTCCTCCGCCGACTCCTTCGCGATGATCCGCGGCGGGCACATCGACCTCTGCATCCTCGGCGCGATGCAGGTGGACGCGGAAGGCTCGCTCGCGAACTGGATGATCCCGGGCCGCCTGGTGAAGGGAATGGGGGGCGCGATGGACCTCGTCGCCGCCGCCCGTCGTGTCGTGGTGACGATGGAGCACGTCGCGAAGAGCGGCGAGAGGAAGATCCTGAACCGCTGCACGCTGCCGCTGACCGGGCGCCGGTGCGTCCACCGGGTCATCACGGACCTCGCCGTCCTCGACGTGAAGCCGGGCGGAGGCCTGCGCCTCGTCGAGCGCGCGCCGGGCGTCGGGGTGGAGGAGATCCGGGCCGCCACGGAGCCGCCGCTCGAGG
Source organism: uncultured Acidobacteriota bacterium (assembly GCA_963721385.1). Lineage (GTDB taxonomy): Bacteria > Acidobacteriota > Thermoanaerobaculia > UBA5066 > UBA5066 > DAOMFB01. The sequence goes on along the minus strand of CAVRJB010000013.1, from coordinate 1,051,231 downwards.
TTTCCGGCGACGTTCCGGAGATGAAGCTCTGACGTTGCGCGTCCCGGGAGGCGCGGCGCCTTTCCTTCTCTTGGCCCTCGCCCCGTCCCTTCTCGCGCAGACGACCTTCGAGAACGACCCCTTCGCGAGCCGCTTCAAGGAGCGGCCGCACTTCGAGCTGAAGTTCCGGACGCCGGAGGCGGGCGGGAAATTCGACGTCGTCATCCCCGCCGGCGAGCCGGGCGGGACTCCGGGCCGCCAGACCTTCGTCGGCGAGTCGACCTGGGAGGCGGAGGCGCCGCCCGGCAAGGTCCTCACGGTCACCTATCAGGACATCCGGCTCGAGGCGCGAAAAGTGTGGGCGGACCTTGCGGCGAAGACCCTCGTGGCCGAGGGGGACGTCGTTCTCGAGCAGGGCGGCTCGCGGCTCCGCGGCGACCGGCTCGACCTCGACGTCGCGCAGCGGATCGGCGTCGTCACGAACGGGACGATCGACCTCGAGGGAGGCGTTCACCTGAAGGGGGCCCGGATCACAAAGGTCGGGACCCGGAGCTACACCCTGACCGACGGCCTCGTGACCTCCTGCGACGGCGACAACCCCGCCTGGTACTTTCGCGTCCGGAAGGCCCGCTTCACGCTGGAGGAGTACGTCCACCTCACCGACACGACCTTTCGTCTCGGCGGCGTGCCGCTCCTCTACTCGCCCTACATCCTCTGGCCCGCCATGCGCGACCGTGCGTCGGGGTTTCTCGTGCCGGGCCTCGGCTACAACACGACGCGCGGCTTCTACCTCGGCATGACGTACTTCTGGGCGATTTCGCGCTCGGTGGACGCCACGTTCTCGGCCGACGTCTGGACAAAGGGGTGGTACGGCGGCGGCGCGGAGTTCCGCGCGCAGCCTTCCGTGGGGACACGGATCGCCGCCCTCGGCTACACGGTCTGGGATCCGGATGCGGGCGGCTGGAAGTGGAAGTCCTTCGGCACGATCGTGAGCGACGACCTCGGCAAGAACCTCCGCGGCGTCGTGAACTGGTTCTGGTTCTCGGACCTGAACTTCTGGCAGAGCTTCGAGCGCGACTTCGCGCTCGCGTCGACGCGGAGCGTCCAGTCGCAGGGCTTCGTGACCTGGAGCCCGGATCCCGTCGCCGTGAACTTCCGGATGTCTCACGAGAAGGCGCTCTTCGGTGACACCTACGTCACCCTGGAGCGCCGGCCGGCAGTGGAGGCCTTTCTCCGCCCGACGCCCCTCTTCGGGCAGACCCTCTTCGTCGAGGGACAGGGACAGGTGGACCTCCTGAACGTCGTCCGCGGGGTGAACCAGCCGTCGGGGACGTACGGCCGGTTCGACCTCTTCCCGAAGGTCTCGGCGCCGCTCCCGGTGGCCCCCTGGTTGTCGCTGCAGGCGACGGCCGGCGCCCGCCTGACGTCCTACACGAAGTCGGTGAACGAGACCCAGACCGCGCTCGTCGACGAGCCCTACAACCGGTTCTTCGGAAGCGCCGCCGTCGACCTGACGGGCCCCTCGTTCTCGCGCGTCTACGACGTCGCCTGGGGCAACATCACGAAGGTCAAGCACGTCATCGAGCCCCGGATCGACTACGAGTACGAGAGCAACATCACCGACTACTCGCGGACGCCGATCTTCGACGAGGTGGACGTCTTCGCCGGGACCAACTCGATCACCTATGCCCTCGTCCAGCGCCTCCTCGCGAAGGAGAAGCAGGGGAGCACGCGCGAGATCGCGTCGCTCGAGTTCAACCGCTCCCATCTCTTCCGCCTGCCGGGCGAGGGAACCCCCGCGGGGCCCTCCCCGTACCAGAACAGCGACGGGCCGCTGAACGCCATCCTGCGCGTGAACGCCTCGTCGGCGGTGAACCTCGACGCGCGCGCGTCGTGGGACCTCCAGGTCGGGCAGCTGACCTCGGCGAGCCTGACGGCGATCCTCACGGGGAAGGAGAGCAATCTGGCGCTGTCGCTCTTCTCGAGCAATCCCGTCATCCTGCCGCCGCCGCCGGCCGGTTCCCCGTCGACGACCTCGACCCAGATCCGTGTCTACGGCGGAATGCCGATCCTGCCGAAGCTCCTCCGTCTCGACGTGCAGGCGAACTACGACATCTCGCAGGGCCGGATGCTCGAGTCGCGGACGCTCGTCACGTACGAGCACCCTTGTTTCAAGATCCTCGCCGAATACCGCAACATCCGCGTCGGCAGCGTGCCGTCGCAGGACTATCGAATCGCCCTCACGCTCCGGAACGTCGGCAGCTTCCTCGACTTCACCGGGAGCCTCTGGTGACGGCGATCCCGGCGGCCGAGTGGAAGCGGAAGGCCGTCCACGTCGGCTCGGGCTTCTTCGCCCTCCTCCTTCCCGTCCTGAGCTGGCGGGAAGCGGCCCTCGCGGCGGTCGCGGCGCTCGCCTTCAATCTCTTCGTCCTTCCACGCCTCGGCGGGCGGGCGCTGCTCCGGGAGGACGAGGCCGGCCGGACGCACTCGCTGGGGATCGTCCTCTACCCGGGCGTCGTCCTCGCGCTGATCCTCCTCTTCCACGGCCGGCTCGAGGTCGCCGCGGCCGGCTGGGCCTTCCTCGCCTTCGGGGACGGGGCGGCCACGCTCGCGGGGATGGCGCTCGCCGGCCCGCGTCTCCCGTGGAACCGCGGCAAGAGCGCGGCCGGGCTCGCCGCGTACGTCCTCTTCGGCGGCGCGTCGGCGGCCGTCCTTTACGGCTTCGTCAGGGGGAGCGCCCCGTCGGCCGGCGAGATCGCCTGCGTCTTCGGCGCGGCGCTCGTCGGCGCGGCGGTCGAGAGCCTGCCATCCGAGCTGAACGACAACCTTCTCGCGCCGCTCGTCGGCGCGGGGACCCTTGCCGCGCTCCTTGCAACGCTCCCGGGGTGGCCGGCGTTCATCTCGGGCGGCGGAACGCGGCGGGCGCTCGCCGGACTCGCGCTCAACGCCGCCGTCGCCGCCATTGCCGGAGCGCTCCGGGTCGTCCGGCCGTCGGGCGCCGTCGCGGGCTTCGCCTTCGGCTCCGTCGTCTTCGCCTTCGGCGGGTTCCCGGCCTACGCCCTCCTCTGGATCTTCTTCCTCGGTGGGACGCTCGCAACGCGCTTTGGACGGAGGCGAAAGGAAGCGATGGGGAAGGCCGAGGAGGCGGGCGGGCGGCGAGGGGCCGCGAACGTCTTCGCCAACGTCTCGGTCGCCGCGTTCTGCGTTGCGATCGCCGGCCTGTCGCCCGGCGACGCCGCAGCATGGCGCCTCGCCGCCGCCGCCGCCCTCGCGACCGCGCTGATGGATACGATGGGGACCGAAGTGGGACAGGCGATCCGGACCCCCACGGTGCTGCTCCCTGACTTCCGGCGGGTCCCGCCCGGCACCGACGGCGCGGTCTCGGTCGCCGGGACGGCGGCCGGCCTCGCCGCCGCTGCGCTCGTCGCCGCCGCCGCCGCGGGTCTCTCGTGGATCGGCCCGTTCCCGGCCGCGGCTCTCGTCGTCGCCGCGGCGTCCGCCGGGACCGTCGTGGAGAGCCTTCTCGGGCGGGAAGGCGCGCCCTGGCGGGTCTCGAACGGCCACGTCCTGAACTTCCTGAACACGCTCGCGGGCGCGCTCGTGGCGCTGCTCCTCCTGCCTCTCGCCGGGGGTGCGGCATGACGCTGGCCACCGCCGTCCGCCTCACCCGCCCCTTCACGCTCCTGCCGCCGCTCCTCGGCATCCTCTCGGGGGCGGTTTGCGCCTTCGGCAGCGCCCACAACCCCGACCCGGCCCGCCGCGTGACGCTCGGCCTCCTTCTCGTCGTCGCCTTCGGCTCGTTGTGCGCGTCGCTCCTGAACGCGGCGTCGAACGTCTTGAACCAGATCACGGACCTGGAGGTGGACCGCGTCAACAAGCCCGACCGGCCGATCGTCACAGGGGAGGCCTCGGTCGCGTCGGCCTGGCGCCTCGCCGCCTGGCTCTACGGGCTCGCCCTCGTCCCCGTCTGGTGGATCGTCGTCCCCTCCGCCGGCGGGTTCCTCGAGCGGGCCCTCGCGCCGCTGCCCCGGCACCAGTGCTTCTATCTCTTCCTCGGCGGCTTCCTCGCGACCCTCGTCTATTCGGTGCCGGCGTTCGGAAGGACGAAGCGGTTCGGGATCTGGGCGAACGTCACGATCGCCCTTCCGCGCGGCTGCTGGCTGAAGGTGGCGGGCTGGACGCTCGTGGCGTCGGCGGGATGCTGGGAGCCGTGGGCCATCGGCTCGCTCTTCATGCTCTTTCTCGTCGGCGCGAGCTCGACGAAGGACTTCAGCGACGTCCCCGGGGACCGGGCCGGCGGCTGCCGGACGCTGCCGGTCCTGTACGGCAACCGGAAGGCGGTCGCGATCATCGCGCCCTTTTTCGTCCTCCCCTGGATCCTCCTCGCGCTCGCGGTCTTTCTCCCGGACCCGGCGGCGCCGGAGCGGCCGCTCCTCACCGGCAACCACACGCTCCTCGTCGCCCTCGGGCTCCTCCTCGCGCTGTGGGGGAGCTACACCGTCTGGCTCCTCGCCCGGAACCCGGACGAGCTGTCGACCACCGAGAACCACCCGTCGTGGACCCACATGTACCTGATGCTCATGACGGCGCAGGTCGGGTTCGCGGTCGCCTACGTCGTCCGCTGAGCGATCCGACTTGACGCCGGGCGTCCCGGGGGTTTCTCATGGCGCCGTGAGCTCGACGCGCTGGCCTCAGGCTCCCCCGGTGGACTTGCCGTCCCTGACGGTCCGCTGGGAGGGCCTCGTCGTGGCGATCGACGCGATCACGCTGAACGAGGCGGCGCGGAAAGCCACGCGGAAAGTGCCCGAGATCGACCAGATCCTCGTCGAGCCCGAGAACGGCCGCCTCGGTCTCACGGTCCGGCTCCGGAAGGGAATCCGAGTCCTCTTCAAGAGCCACCTCGAGTCGCTCCGCTTCAAGGACGGCTACCTCGGGTTCGCCATCGTCGACCTGACGGTCTTCGGATTCGTCCCGATCCCCAACTGGGTGATCCGGAAGGTCGTCGAGCATCAGCCCGACGGGCGCGCTTTCTTCTACCCTGCGGAGCGCGTCCTGGTCGTGAACCTGGCGCCGTTCCTCCCGCCCGAGCTCTCCGTGCACGTGCGCGACGTGGTCTGCGAGAACGGCGAGATGCGGTTCGTCTTCGGCCCGTGCCAGTACCGCCTCGACAGGTTCATCGAGGAGCTGGGACGGGATCCGTTCGAGGACGAGTAGCTACTCGATCCAGACCCGGACGTGGGCGTCCTTGGCCTTCACGTCGAGAAGCTCGCCGCGATCGAGGGAACGGAGTTCCGACAGGATCGCTTCGGCGTCGAAGCTCTTCCCGTCGGAGGCGACCGCCGAGATCAGAGTGGCGGGAATGCGGATCGTCACGATCTCCCCGTCGGCCTCGGACGGGTCTTTCCTGACGACGACGGTGACGATGGCCCCCTGCTTCGTGAACGTCATCTCCTCGAAGTCGTGCGTCCGGACGACGGGCGTCCCATCCGGCTTCTCCGACAGCTCGGCCCAGATCGCCTTGATCTCCTCCGCCTCGGCGATCGAGCCGCTGATATGGAGGTCCATCTCCCGGCGGAGGCGTCCGAGACTGGCGAACTTCAACCCGCCGCGGAGGAAGCCGTAGGGGACCGAGAAGGCGACCCGGTCGGGGTGCTGGTGCCCCCGGCTGAGATCCTCGATCTGCACCCTCACGAACCGCGGTCCGTGGGCGCTCGAGACCGCGTGCCCGGGCCGAAGGAGTCCCCAGACGAAGAGGAAGACGACGAACAGGAAGGCGGCGTTGACGGCGGCGCGGAGTTCTCTCATGGCTCCTCCCCACCCACGGGATGTCGGTTCGGGGTCCGGGCGGGTCTCGAAGAGATCTAACGGACTCTTCCCGGAAAAGGTTCCCGTCCGGCCTCAGCCTTTCGGGGCCTTCGGGATCTTCTGGGGCTTCGAGGCGACCGCGGCGAAGTCTGCGATCTGCTGCCGGAACCCCGGGGAGTTCCAGTCGATCGCCCCCTCGTACCGCTCGAGCAGGGTGCCGTCCGCCGTGAGGACATAGGTCTCCGGGAACTTCTCCGTCCCGAATGCCTTCGCGGTCAGTCGCTTCGGGTCGAGGGCGACGGGGATCGAGGCCGCCCCCGCTTTCTTCAGCCAGCTGTTCACTGCCGGCCAGCCCTCGTCCACCGAGACCGTCAGGAGCTCGACTTTCGGGTTCGACTTGAACTCCTTCCAGAAGGCGACGACGCCAGGAAATTCCTCGACGCACGGGGCGCACCAGGTGGCCCAGAAGTGGAGGACGAGAATCCTGTCACCTGGCGGCTTTCCGAGGTCGCGCGTGCCGCCGCCCGGGAGCTCGACGAGCTTCGGCAGGTCCGGCGCCCGCCTTGGGAGCGGCTCCATCCGGATTTCCGGGGGAATCGGCCGGACGACCACGGGCGCCTTCAGCGAATCCTTGGCCAGAAGGGCGAGGGCCACCGCGACGACCGCGGCGGCGACGACGATGGGGACACTCTTCTTGTCGATCATGGCGGGGTGATTGTCTCCTCGTCCTGGCGGGAACGCGCGAGAGGCCCGATCCGCTCGCGGCAAACCGGGGCCAGGGCGCAGCGCTCGCAGTGGCGGCGGGTTCGTTCGCTGACGCACTCGGCGAGGATCCCGAGGCGGGAGAGGGCCCAGTCGTAGCCGACCGGGTCGGCGGGGGCGAGGCGCGCGAGCCACGCCGTCGCCTCCCGCGAGGCGGCGAGGTCGGGCGTCCTCCGCACCGTGAGGCCGAGGTAGCGGGAGATCCGGTGGACGTGCGTGTCCATCGGGAGGAGGAGCCGCGCCGGCGAGAAGCGGCCGCCCGCCCAGAGGCCGAGGTCGACGTCGCCCTTGCGAACCATCCAGCGGAGGAAGAGGTGCGAGCGCTTGCAGGCCGACGGGCCGTCGGGGGAGGGAAGGAGGAACCGGACTCCTCGCGAGGGGGCGCTGACGCGAGGGGAGAGAGAAAGAAGACTTCTGTGAAAGGAAGAAAGGGCGGCAACGAAGTCGCTCCCTCCGGCATCTCCCTCTTCGAAGAGCGAGCCGAGGGAGCCGTGTGAGCGCCGCGCCCTCTTCACCATTCGAAGAAACTCCTCGACGTCCTCGCCTGTGACCCACCGGTGGACGAAGTGCGCGAGCTCCGGGATCGGCCGCTCGTCCCACGCGTCGAGAAAGGAAGCCGGGGTCGGCCCGAGGGCGGCCAGGATCCGCCCGACGGACGCTTTGATGGACGCGACCCGGCCGAACGCGAGCGACGCGGCCAGAAAGGCGACGACCTCGCGGTCCGCGGGATCGGGATACCGGTGGGGGAAGAGGAGCGGGTCGGAGTCGAGGCGCCGCCCGCGCCACTCCTCGCGGAGCGCGTCGAGCCTCGCACCGAGCCGGGGGAGGTCAGGGCGGCAGGTCCGTGCCATCGCCGATACGCTAGCATCCTCTGCGCGTGAAGCCGACGCCGAAATCCGCGGCCGCCGCGGAGGAGCCGCGGCCCCGCAGCAACCGGACCGTCCTGGTCGGCGTCTACGGCCGGCAGGTGAGCCGTACCGCGGCCGAAGACCACCTCGACGAGCTGGAGCGGCTCGTCGACACGGCCGGCGGAAAGGTCGTGGCCCGGGCGCTTCAGGAGCGGAAGTCTCCCGACCCGGCGACCTACGTCGGGAAGGGCAAGGTGGAAGAGCTCGCCGAGCTTGCGCGCGCACAGGGCGTCGGTTGGACCGTTTTCGACGACGAGCTTTCGCCGTCGCAGGTCCGGAACCTCGAGAAGGCGCTCCCGACGCACGTTTTCGACCGGCCGGGCGTCATCCTCCAGATCTTCGCCGCGCGGGCCCGCTCTCGAGAGGCGATGACGCAGGTCGAGCTGGCCCGCCTCGAGTACCTCCTGCCGCGCCTCGCCGGAGGGGGCGAGAGCCTCGCGCAGCAGCGCGGCGGCGGCGCCTTCCGGGGCGGCGCCGGCGAAAGGAAGATCGAGCTCGACCGCCGGAAGATCCGGCGGAGGATCTCGACGCTCAAGGAGGAGCTGTCGCGGATCGAGCGGGGGCGCGTCGTTCGCCGGAAGCGGATGCGACAGGTCCCGGTCGTCGCCCTCGTCGGCTACACGAACGCGGGGAAGACGACGCTCTTCAACCGCCTGACGTCGTCGGCTGAGTTCGCCGAGGACCGCCTTTTCGCCACGCTCGACCCCCGCCACGCGCGGCTGCACGGCGTGGGCGGGCGGGCGATCGTCGTCACGGACACCGTCGGCCTCCTCCGGAAACTCCCGCACACCCTCGTCGCGTCGTTCCGGTCGACGCTCGCCGAGGTGGAGGACGCCGACCTCCTCGTCCACGTCGTGGACGCCTCGTCGCCCCAGGCCGACGAGCAGCGCGCCGTGGCCGAGGAGCTCATCGCGGAGTTCGGCGTCCCGAAGGAGAAGGTCCTTCTCGCCTACAACAAGATGGACCTCGCGCCGGGCCTCGTCCCCGCCGGCGAGGACCTCCGGATCTCCGCGGCCACGGGAGACGGGCTGCCCGAGCTGCGCGCGGCCGTCGTGGCGCGGCTCGACGCACTCGGCGTCCGGGTGCCGGTCTACGGCGCGGGCCCGTCCGGTGGCTCGCCCCGGAATCGCGGGGACGCCTCACCGTCGTATTAGGATCTGGAAAGGGGAGGGTTTCATGACGATCCCGGTCGACTATCGCAAGCGGGGCCAGGCCGTCTGGCTCGACAGCATCTCGTCGAAGATGATCCAGACGGGGCAGCTCGCGTCCCGGATTGCCGAGGGGACGATTTACGGCGTGACGTCCAACCCGACGATCTTCGGGCAGGCGATCGAGAAGAACGAGGGGGACTACGAGGCGGTCCTCGCCCGGATGGCCGCTTCGGGGGCCGACGCCTTCGCGATCTACGACGAGATGACGCGCCGCGACATCGCCGCCGGGGCCGACCTCTTCGCCGGGATCCACCGGGCGGATCCCGTGGACGGGTGGATCTCGCTGGAGGTCCTGCCGGGCCTCGCCCTCGAAGAGGAAAAGACGGTGAAGGAGGCGACGCGCCTCTCGGGCCTCCTCGCGCGGCCGAACGTCTTCGTCAAGGTCCCCGCGACGCCCGCCGGCGTCCGGGCGATCCGGCGGCTCATCGGGAACGGGATCTCCATCAACGTGACGCTCATGTTCAACCGGAGGCACTACCGGGACGTCGCGGGCGCGTACGTCGCCGGCCTCGCCGACTTCGCGGCGAAAGGGGGCGACCTCTCGAAGGTCCACTCGGTCGCGTCGTTCTTCGTGTCGCGCGTCGACACCCTCGTCGACAAGCTCCTCGACGAAAAGCTCGCGGCGGCCCCCGCCGCGGGGAAGGGGGCGCTGGAAGCGCTGAAGGGAAAAGCCGGCCTCGCGAACAGCAAGGTCGTCTACCAGGACTTCCTCGCCGCCTTCGGATCCGCGGAATTCCGGGCGCTCGCGGCGAAGGGGGCACGCGTCCAGCGCCCGCTCTGGGCGTCGACCGGGACGAAGAACCCGGCCTACTCCGATCTCCTCTACGTCGAGAACCTGATCGGGCCGGACACCGTCAACACGATGCCCGAGAAGACGCTGGAGGCGCTCCTCGACCACGGAACCTGTCCCGGCGACACCGTCCTCGACGGCGTCGACGAGGCGCGCCGGACGCTCGACGCGCTGAAGGCCGCGGGGATCGACGTCGAGGCGGTCGGAGAGAAGCTGCAGGCCGACGGCGTCGCCCTCTTCTCGAAGTCGTACGACGAGCTCCTCGCGACGATCGAGAAGCGGCGCGCGGCCGAGGCCGCGGCGCCGAAGGGCGCAAGGGCCGGGGTGGCCGGGTGATTCTCGGCAACTTCGACACTCCCGAACTGACCGAGGAGCAGATCGCGAGGTTGAACGACCTCGCGAAGCTCTGCCGGGGCGACATCCTGAAGATGACGACTCTCGCCGCCTCGGGCCACCCCGGCGGCTCGATGTCGTCCATCGACTTCGAGCTCGTCCTCTGGGGATTCGGCAACTGCGACCCGAAGGACCCGTTCAGGGAGGACCGCGACCGCGTCGTCATCAGCCACGGCCACACCTCCCCGGCGGCCTATGCCGCGCTCGCGCACCTTGGGTACTTCGACCCGGCGCTGCCGCTCCTGGGCTTCCGGCGCGGGGGATCCCCGTTCGAGGGGCACGTCGAGCGGGACGTCCCGGGCCTCGACTGGGGGACGGGGAACCTCGGGCAGGGGCTCTCCGCCGCCGTCGGCTTCGCGCTCGCGGCCCGCCTCCGGGAGACGGGCGCGAAGGTCTTCTGCGCGATGGGGGACGGCGAACAGCAGAAGGGGCAGCTCTCCGAGGCGAGGCGCTACGCGGCCAAGTACGGGCTGACGAACCTCGTCGCTCTCCTCGACTGGAACCGCGTGCAGCTCTCCGGCGACAACGCCGACATCCTGCCGCAGGACATCCTCGCCGACTGGCGGGCCGACGGCTGGGGCGTCATCGAGGTGGACGGGCACGACGTCCACGCCGTCTACCGGACCGTGCGCGCGGCGCTGAACGCCGACAAGCCGACGCTCGTCGCCTGCCAGACCGTCATGTCGAAGGGCGTCCCCTTCATGGAGAAGGACGGCTACAAGTGGCACGGCGCGGCGCTCTCCGTCGACAGGTGCCGCGAGGCGCTCGCGATCCTCGGCCTCCCGGACGACCTCGACTCGTGGATCGCCGAGCGGAAGAAGTCCGCCCCGGACTGGCACGCCTCACTGCCGCACCGGCCGGAGGAGGCCGTCGTCTTCGCGGCAGCCGGGACGCCGCGGAGCTACGCCGCCGACGCCTCCACCGACAACCGGACGGCGTTCGGGAGCGCGCTCCAGGACCTCGGCGACGTCGCCGCGGCCTCGGGGCCGACGATCGCCGTCCTCGACTGCGACCTCCTGAAGTCGACGAAGACCGATCTCTTCGCGGCGAAGCACCCCGGCGGGTTCTTCCAGGGGGGGATCGCGGAGCACCACGCCGCCGTCACGGCGGGCGCCCTCTCGCTCGCCGGCGTCTCGGCCTGGTGGGCCGACTTCGCGATGTTCGGCATGGCCGAGGCCTACAACCAGCAGCGACTGAACGACATCAACGGCGCGAACGTGAAGCTCTGCGTGACGCACGCCGGGATCGACGTCGGCGAGGACGGGAAGACCCACCACTCGATCGACTACTTCGGGCTCCTCAATTCCACGTTCGGGTGGAGGGTCTTCACCCCGGCCGACCCGAACCAGACGGACCGGATCGTCCGGTGGATGGCCTGCAACCGGGGGAACCACGCGATCGTGATGGGGCGGTCGAAGATCCCGGTCGTCACCCGCGAGAACGGGACGCCGTTCTTCGCCGGGGACTACGCCTTCGACCCGGCCCGTGCTGACCGCGTCCGGTCGGGGGCGGGGCCGACGATCGTCTGCGCAGGAAACGTCCTGCCTACGCCCTCGACGCGTGGAGCCTTCTCGCGAAAGACGGGCTCCGCGTCGACCTCGTTTCGGTCGCTGCGTGGAGCGACCTCTCGGACGACGACGTCCGGCACATCGCGCGACACGGCGCCGTCGTCACGGCCGAGGACCACAACCCGAAGACGGGCCTCGGCTCGTGGCTGCAGGTGCGGCTCAACGAGCTGGGGCTCGCGGCTCGGGTCAGAAAGCTCGGGGTGACGTTTTACTCGTCGTCGGGCCCGTCGAAGGAGCTCTACCGGCTGATGGGGCTGGACGGCCCGGCGATCGCGAAGGCCGTCCGCGAGGTCGGCGGGTGAGCGCCGTCCCGACCGCTCCGCCAGCCACGATCGTCATCTTCGGCGGCTCGGGCGACCTGTCGAGGCGGAAGCTCGTGCCGGCGCTCTACGAGCTTCACCGCGAGGGGCAGCTCTCGCCGGCGACGGCGATCGTCGGCTACGCGCGGACCGGGGAGTCGGACGAGACGTACCGCGGGGAGATGAGGGCCGCCGTCACCGAGTTCGCGCGGACGAAGCCGCTCGACGAGGTGGCGTGGGCTTCGTTCGCTTCCCGGCTCTTCTTCTTCCGCGGCGACCTCAACATCCCGAAAAACTTCGCAGCCCTCAAAACGCGGTTGGAGCTGATCGAGAAGGACCGGGTGGGAAACCGCCTCTACTACCTCGCCATCCCGCCCTCGGTCATCTCGGCGGTCATCGGCAATCTCGGCGAAACGGGTCTTGTCTACAAACCGGATGGCGAGCCGTGGTCGCGCGTCATCGTCGAGAAGCCGTTCGGGAAGGATCTCGAAACCGCCCATGCGCTGAACGACGAGATCGCGGGCGTCTTCCGCGAGCGGCAGGTCTTCCGGATCGACCATTACCTCGGCAAGGAGACGACGCAGAACATCCTCGTCTTCCGGCTCGGCAACGGCCTCTTCGAGCCGCTCTGGAACCGCCGGTACGTCGAGCACGTGCAGATCACGGTGGCCGAATCGATCGGCGTCGAGGGGCGCGGGAAGTTCTACGAGGAGGCGGGGATCTTCCGCGACATCATCCAGAACCACGTCCTGCAGCTCCTCTGCCTCGTCGCGATGGAGCCCCCCGTCGCGTTCGATCCCAACGCCGTCCGCGACGAAAAGGTCAAGGTGCTCCGGTCGATCCAGCCGCAGACGCCGGACGAGATCCTGCGCGACACCGTCCGCGGGCAGTACGGGCCGGGCGCCGTCGCGGGCCAGCCGGTCGCGGGCTACCGGAGCGAGAAGGACGTTCACCCGATGTCGCTCCGCGAGACCTACGCCGCGTGGAAGGTGCAGGTCGAAAACTGGCGCTGGGCCGGCGTCCCGTTCTACCTCCGGGCCGGCAAGCGGATGCCGAAACGTGTCACCGAGATCGCCATCCAGTTCAAGACCCCGCCGATCGCGTTCTTCCGGAAGTCGGGGATGGCGAGGCAGGAGCCGAACACGCTGATCCTCCGGATCCAGCCCGACGAGGGGATCGCCCTTAAATTCGGCGCCAAGCAGCCTGGCGCGACGATGAAGATCGACACCGTGACGATGAACTTCCAGTACTCGGAGTTCTTCGGCACCTCCCAGCCCGAGGCGTACGAACGGCTCCTGATGGACGCGATTCAAGGCGACTCCACCCTCTTCGCCCGGCGCGACGAAGTGGAGGCCGCCTGGGAGCTCGTGACGCCCGTTCTGGACGTCTGGCGCGACAACCCGCCGACCGATCACCCCAACTACGAGGCGGGGACGTGGGGACCCGAGGCGGCCGTGGCGCTCCTGGCCCGGGACGGGAGACGCTGGCGGCGACCGTAAGCTCTCTTCACGAGAAAGGAGGCCCGCCCATGAGCCCGTCACCCCGGCTCGGCATGCGGCTCCACCGGTTCCTCTTCGAGTCCGATCAGCAGTTCCCGCAGGCCAAAGGCGAGCTCTCGGCCCTCCTCTCCCAGCTCGGCCTCGCCGGCAAGCGGATCTCGCGCCTCCTCTCGGCCGCGGGCCTCATCGACGTCCTCGGCGTCTCGGGCGCTGTCAACGTGCAGGGCGAGCAGCAACAGAAGCTCGACGCCCTCGCGAACGAGATCTTCCTCGACGCTTTCGCGTGGGGGCAGCTCGTCCCGACGGTCGTCACCGAGGAGATGGAGCTCCCCGCCCACCTCCCGGAAAACGTGCAGGCCGGGAGGTACATCGTCTTCCTCGACCCCCTCGACGGCTCCTCGAACCTCGACGTCAACGGCGCGGTCGGGTCGATCTTCTCCGTCCGGCTCCTGACGCGGAGCGGGGCGATCGGGTCGGAGGACGACCTGATGCACGCCGTCTCGAAGGAGCAGGTCATCGCCGGGTACTTCTCGTACGGCCCCTCGACGACGCTCGTCTACACCGCGGCCGGCAACCCCGGCGTCCACGTCTTCACTCTCGACCCCGGCATCGGCGAGTTCCTCCTCTCGGCGCCGGACGTCCGGATCCCCGACCACGGGCCGTACTACGGCGCAAACGAGGGGGGAATTCAGGAGTGGGGCCCGGGCCCGCGGCGCTTCGTCGAGTGGGCGCAGCAACGCGACGCCGCGACGGGGCGCCCGTACTCGACGCGCTACTCCGGAGCCCTCGTCACCGACTTCCACCGGATTCTCCTCAAGGGCGGGATCTACATGTATCCGGGGACGTTGAAGAACCCGAACGGGAAGATCCGGCTCATGTACGAGGCGGCGCCGCTCGCCGCCGTGGCCGAGGCGGCCGGAGGCGCGGCAAGCGACGGGCAGCGCCGGATCCTGGACGTCGTTCCGGAACAGAACCACCAGCGGACCCCGATCTTCATCGGCTCGACGGCCGACGTCGAGCGGGTGGAGTCGCTCGTTGCGGAAGCTTCAAGTCGAGTCGCGACAACACGTTGAGACCTCCTTCCTGAAGCGCTGAGGCATCCGAATCAGGGTTTCGCCGCCGCCATCTCCCTAGAATCGGCACCGCGGGGACGCACCCGGCGTCCCGTGGAGGCCTTCGATGCAGCGCTCCCGGCGGCGGGTCGTCATCCTCGGGGCGGCGGGCCGCGATTTCCACGACTTCAACACCGTCTTCCGGAACGACCCGGACGCGTGCGTCGTCGCCTTCACGGCGACGCAGATCCCGGGAATCGACGGGCGGCGGTACCCCGCGGCCCTCGCCGGTCCCCTCTATCCGGACGGCATCCCGATCGTCCCCGAGGAGGAGCTCGGCGACCTGATCCGCCGCGAGAACGTCGACCTCTGCGTCTTCTCCTACTCCGACGTCTCGCATCCGACGGTCATGCACCTCGCGTCGAAGGCCATCGCGGCAGGCGCGGGCTTTCTCCTCCTTGGCGCGAAGCAGACGATGCTGAAGTCGAAGGTCCCGATCATCGCCGTCACGGCGGTCCGGACCGGAGCAGGAAAGAGCCAGACGACGCGCTACCTGTCGCGGATCCTGAAGGACCGGGGTCTCAAGGTCGTGGCCATCCGCCACCCGATGCCCTACGGCGACCTCGCCGCACAGGCCTGCCAGCGCTTCGCGACGTACGCCGACCTTGAAAAGGAGAAGTGCACGATCGAGGAGCGCGAGGAGTACGAGCCGCACCTCGACAACGGCTTCGTCGTCTACGCGGGCGTCGACTACGGGAAGATCCTCCGCGCGGCCGAGGAGGAGGCCGACGTCATCCTCTGGGACGGCGGCAACAACGACCTGCCGTTCTACGTGCCCGATCTCCACATCTGCATCGCGGACCCCCACCGTCCGGGCCACGAGACGGCCTACCACCCGGGCGAGGCGAACTTCCGCCGCGCCGACGTCATCCTGATCAACAAATGCGACACGGCGGATGCCGGGAACATCCACCTCATCGAGGTGGCCGCGCAGGCGCTGAACCCGAGGGCGCGCGTCCTCCGGTGCAACTCGCCCGTCGTCTGTGACCGGCCCGAGCTCGTTCGCGGCAAGCGGGCGCTCGTCGTCGAGGACGGCCCCACGCTGACGCACGGCGGCATGACGTTCGGCGCCGGCCTCGTCGCCGCGAAGAAGGCGGGCGCGGCGGCCCTCGTCGACCCGAAGCCCTTCGCCGTCGGCTCGCTCGAGGCGACCTACCGGAAGTATCCGAACGCCGCCGGGATCCTCCCGGCGATGGGCTACGGCGATGCGCAGGTGAAGGACCTCGCCGAGACGATCGCTCGGACGCCGTGCGACGTCGTCGTCGTCGGGACCCCGATCGACCTGACTCGCATCGTCGCTCTTTCGAAGCCCTCGGTTCGCGTCAGGTACGAGCTGGAAGAGGTCGTCCCGGGCCGGCTCGCCGAGGAAGTCTCGAGGGTCGTCCGGCCTGCGGTGAGCGCCCCGGCAGGCTAGACTCCTCCCCCGGCGCTCCGGCCGCCCCAGCCGGAGGAAAGGAAGTGTCGACAAAATGAAGATGCGTATCTCCGCTCTCCTCGCGGGGGCCGTCCTCGCGGCGGCGCCCCTCTTGGCGCAGGAGCAGGCAAAGCCGGCGGCTCCGGCCGCCCCGGCCGCTGAATCGAAGAAGGAGTCGAAGATGATCACGACCCCGTCGGGCCTGATGTACGAGGACCTGAAGGTCGGAACGGGCGCCTCGCCCAAGGCCGGCCAAACCTGCGTCATGCATTACACAGGCTGGCTCTGGGAGAAAGGGGTCAAGGGGAAGAAGTTCGACAGCTCGGTCGACCGGGGCAATCCGTTTCCCTTCCCGATCGGGGCGGGCCGCGTCATCCGTGGCTGGGACGAGGGGGTCGCCACGATGAAGGTCGGCGGCCGGAGAATCCTCATCATCCCGCCGGACCTCGCCTACGGCGCGCCGGGCCGTCCGCCCGTCATTCCGCCGAGCGCGACGCTCTGCTTCGAAGTCGAGCTCCTGGAGGTGAAGTAGCTGCTTCTTCTTTCGCGGACGATCCACTTCAACGCCGCCCACCGGCTCTGGAACCCGGCGCGGGACGAGGCGTGGAACCGCGCCACGTACGGCGAGGCGACGAACCCCTGCGGGTACGGCCACAACTACACGCTGGAGGTCTCGGTGGCGGGAGAGGCCGACGCGGACTCCGCGATGATCGTGAATCTGACGGACCTCGACCGCGTCCTCAAGGAAGAGGTCGACCGCCCGCTCGACCACCGGAACCTGAACGCCGAGGTTCCGGAGTTCTCGCGGAAGCCGCCGACCGCGGAGAACCTCGCCCGGTGGATCTGGGACCGGGTCGCCGCCCGCCTCGCGGCGGAGAAGTGGCCCTGCCGCCTCGCCCAGCTCGTCCTTCGCGTGACGCCCGGCTTCGCGGTCGAGATCGCCGACCCGGAGTTCGCCGGCCGGCTCCTCTGAGCTAGAGGAGATGCCGGCGGCGCTGCCGCCGGCGGAACGAGAGATGCTCGCGGATACCGGCGCTCTGCGCCGCCGCGAGGACCGCCTCCCGTCCCCACGCAACCTCGGCGGGGGCATGGGCGTCCGAGGAAAAAACGACGGGGACGCCGGCGGCGGCAAGCTGCGCGAGGAGCTTCGGCCCGGGATAGACCTCGCCGACCGGCTTCCGGAGACCGGCGCTCGAGACCTCGATCGCGACGCCCGCAGCGCCCGCGGCGGCGACCGCCCGCGCCTCGTCGGCCGCGAGCGCATCCGGCCGAAGGTGGCCGAACTTCTTGGGAAGGTCGAAATGGGTCATGACGTCGAAGATTCCGGTCCTGCAGGCCTTCTCCATCAGGCGGAAATACTCGCGCCAGAGGAACGCGCTCCCCTCGGTTTCGTGCCGCCTTGCGGAGAGGGGCGCATCGATCCAGTCCCCGGCGACCCAGTGGACCGACCCGAGGAGGACATCCCAGTCGTACGGCGCCAGGATTTCCGCGAGCGCGTCCTCGTGGCCCTCGGCGTAGTCGGCCTCGAGGCCGAGGAGGACGTCGATCCGACCGCGGAACTCCTCGCGCAGAGAAAGGACCTCGCCCACGTACCCGGGCAGCTCGGCGCGAGTCATCGCGAGCGTCGGGCCGGGATCGTCGCCCGGCAGGAAGTAGAGCGGCACGTGGTCCGTGAAGGCGATCTCGGCGAGGCCGAGCGCGACGGCCCGCTCCACGTACGCGCGCGTCTCGCCCCCGGCGTGGCCGCAGCGGAACGTGTGGACGTGGTAATCGGTCCCGTAATCCGTTCCCGCCATCGCGGCGGAGTGTAATCTGGCGGAGGCGAAAGGGAGCGAAGATGGCGATCCGGATCAATCGCGTCTACACGCGCGGAGGCGACCGGGGAGAGACGAGCCTCGTCGGCGGCCAGCGCATCGCCAAGGACTCGATCCGGATCGAGAGCTACGGCACGGTCGACGAGCTGAACGCCGTCCTCGGCCTCGTCCGCGTCGCGAACCGGGAGAGGGGCGCGTCGAAGTTGAACCGGGAGCGGCTGGACGCGATCCTGACGCGGCTCCAGAACGAACTCTTCAACCTCGGCTCCGACCTCGCGACGCTGCCGGGCGACCGCCATCCGAAGCAGCCCGTCATCGAGGCGCGGCACGTGAAGCGGCTCGAGAAGGAGATCGACGAGCTAAACGCCGGCCTCCCGGAGCTCACGTCTTTCGTCCTCCCAGGCGGTGGCCCCGTCGGCTCTTTCCTCCACCAGGCCCGGACCGTCTGCCGGCGGGCGGAGAGGTGCGTCACGTCCCTCGCGCGGCAGGAGGCGGTCGGCGAGCTCTGCCTCGTCTACCTGAACCGCCTCTCGGACCTCCTCTTCGTCCTGTCCCGCTGGGCGGCGCGGATCCGCCGCGAGCCCGAGTCCCTCTGGGACCCGTCCCGGAGCTGAGGTCTCTTCCCTTACACTGGGGTGGTTGCCTGTTTCCACCCGGCCTCAGACCTTTTTCTCGCAGATTCTCCAGGTGATGGTCCCGCTGATCGTGGCCGGCCGGGTAGCGGCGGCCGCCGACGGAACGGTCATCACCGAGATCGAGATCCGGAGCGAGAACGTCTTCACGAAAAACGAGGCGGCCGCGGCGTTCTTCCCCTACCGTCTGGCAAACGCGCTCCACGTCGTGAGCCGGAAGAGCCTGGTCGAGAAGTACCTCCTCTTCAAGGTGGGCGACCCTCTCGACCTGATCGTGCTCGCCGACACGGAGCGGAACCTGCGGGCGACCGGGCTCTTCCGTTACGTGCTCATCCGCGCCGAGGGGACGAAGGTCATCGTCGAGACGGCCGACGCCTGGACGCTCCTCCTCCGGGGCTCGCTCTCGAAGAAGGCGGGCGTCCTGACGTACCAGGCGGGGATCGAGGAGACGAACGTCGCGGGCACGGGCCGCGAGCTGAAGTTTCTCTACGACAAGGGGACGGAGCGGATCTCGCGCTCGTTCTCCTTCGGCGACCCCGCATTCCTCCGCCCCTACACGCTGCTCCGGCTTCTCTATTCGGACCTGTCGGACGGCACCCTTTACGAGGCCCGGCTGCAGCGGCCGTTCTACGCGCTCCATACGCCGTGGTCCGGCGGGCTCTTCTACCACCAGGCCCGCTTCCAGCCGACGACCTACGCGGGCGGCGAAGAGGCGGCCTCCTGGATCGAGCACCAGACCGTATTCCGCGCCGAGGGGGGCATCCTGAAGACGGCCACGTCGAATTCCGCCGTCCGCCTCCTCGCCTCCGGAGAGTGGAATTACACGACCCTCGGCGCCGGGGACTTCGGGCCGCCGCCCCCGCCGGACGGCGCGCCGAGGAGATTTCTCTTCCTGGGAGCGGCCGTCGAGCGGGACGCCCGCCTCTGGATCCAGCGTACGGACGTCGAGAAGATCGGACGGATCGAGGACATCAACCTCGCGCCGGTCGGGCGCTTCGGGCTGGATTTCTCTCCCAAGGTGTTCGGCGCGACGGGAGCCGCGCGCGTGCTGGCACGCGGCAGCATGGGGGCGCTGCTCCCGCACGGCTTTTCGACGGCGACTGTCACGGGGGAAACTCGTTACGAGAACGGGCCGCAGAACGCGATCGTCAGCGTCGACATGCGCGCGTACTTCCAGGCGCCTCGACTCACGTTCGTCGCGCGCGTCGGCGCCGTCTCCGGCTGGAACCTCGACCCGGAGGTCCAGTTCTACCTCGACGGCGAGAACGGCCTCCGCGCCTATCACCTTCACGCGGTCTCGGGGGCCGGCCACGTCGTGGGCAACCTGGAGCTTCGGATGTTCTTCTTCTACGACGTCCTGAAGCTCGTTTCGTTCGGGGCGGCGGCCTTCGCGGACGTGGGCCTGTCGTGGGGGGAACCGGACGGGCTCTGGCGGCTCGCCGACGCGGGGGTCGGGCTCCGGTTCGGCCTTCCTCGGTCCTCCTCGAACTCGCTTCTGCGCCTCGACATCGCGCGGGCCTTCCGCCCCGACCCTCTCGGCAGGACCGGCTGGCTCGTCACCTTCGCTTCCAGCCAGGCTTTCTGATTCGTCGGAGGCTCTCCCGGGTATAGGATGGCTCAATGCAGAAGCGCGAGCGCGACTGGACGAATACCCTTTTCCTGCTTCTGACTCCGGTCGCCGGCATCGCGGGAACGGCGCTTTACGCGGGTCGGTACGGCGTGGCCTGGTGGGAACCGGTTCTCTGCCTGACCCTCTTCATGACGATCGGGGTCTCGATCGGGGCGGGCTACCACCGCTGCTTCTCGCACCGGACGTACGATTGCCATCCGGCGGCCGAGGCGGTGCTGCTGTTCTTCGGTGCGTTCGCGCTCGAGAACTCGGCCCTGAGGTGGTCCCGGGACCACCGGAACCACCACCGATTCGTCGACACGGACGGCGACCCCTACAACATTCAGCGAGGGGGGCTCTGGGCCCACATCCTCTGGGTCTTCTACAAGGAGCCTCCGGGCTCCAATTTCGAGAACGTGCCGGACCTCCTCGCAAACCCACGCGTCATGTGGCAGCACCGCTGGTACCGCGTGATCGGCGTGGGGCTGGGGCTCGGCCTTCCGACGCTCGTGGGCGCGCTTTTCGGGCGGCCGCTCGGCGGCCTCCTCTGGGGCGGCTTCCTCCGGATCGTCCTCATCCACCACACGACGTTCTGCGTGAACTCCGTCGCACACCTCTGGGGCTCGCGCCCCTACTCCACGGAGAACTCGGCGCGCGACAACTGGTTCCTCGCCTTCTTCACGCACGGCGAGGGCTACCACAACTTCCACCACAAGTTTCCGTCGGACTTCCGGAACGGCATCCGCTGGTACCAGTGGGACCCGAACAAGTGGTGCATCCGCGCGCTCAGCGTTTCCGGCCTCGCCCGGAATCTCCGGGTGACGCCGCCGCCCGTCATCGAGAACGCGAAGCTCGCGGTTCTCGCGAGCGGAGCCGCCGCCCGTCTCGCGCTCGCCCCCTCCGAGAAGGCAGGCGAGATGAAGGCGCGTCTCGATCGCGGGCGCGCCCGTGTGGACGAAGAGCTGCGGCTCTGGCGGGAAGCGTATGCGCGATTCGTGCAGGCGAAGGCGGCGCGGTCCCGCGGTGCGAGCGCGCCGTCGGACCTTCGAAGCACCCTGAAGGCCAGGGCCCGCGAGTACGAGAGGCGCTTTCTCGAGGCACGCCTCGAATGGCAGGCGGCTCTGGAGGGCCTTTCGGAGACGCCGGACCGGGCCTCCTGAGACCGGGGCGCCGTTCCGTCCCCCGCCGGATGCCCGGGGCGACCGTTCCCTAGTGGATTCCTTTCGCGGCGAGCCACCGCTCGGCGTCGATCGCGGCTTTGCAGCCTTCGCCGGCCGCCGAGACGGCCTGGCGGTAGACGAAGTCGGCGACGTCTCCCGCGGCGAAGATTCCCTCGACGGACGTTCGCGTGGAGGGATGCTGGATCCTGATGTAGCCCGCGTCGTTCATCTCGAGCTTGCCCTTGAAGAGGTCGGTGTTCGGCTTGTGGCCGATCGCGGCGAAGTAGCCCGAGACGGGAATCGTGCGGGACTCTCCCGAGGCGAGGCTCTTCACGACGACGCCCTTCACGCCGCTCGCGAATCCGGACCCGCCCGGCTCGCCGAGGATGTCGGTCACGACGCTGTTCCAGAGCACCTCGATCTTCGGGTTCGAAAGGACCCGCTCCTGCATGATCTTCGAGGCGCGGAAGGCGTCCCGCCGGTGGACGAGCCAGACCTTCGTGCAGAACTTCGTCAGGAACGTGGCCTCCTCCATCGCGGTGTCCCCGCCCCCGACGACGGCGACCTCCTTCCCCTTGAAGAAGAAGCCGTCGCACGTGGCGCAGGCCGAGACGCCGTAGCCGAGGAGGCGCTGCTCCGACGGGAGGCCGAGGTACATCGCCGAGGCGCCGGAGGCGACGATCACCGCGTCGGCGGTGACCGTCGCTCCGCTTTCGAGGGTCAGGGGGAAGGGACGGCCGGCCGTCCCGACGGCGGTGACGGTGTCGACGACGATCTCGGCGCCGAACCGTTCCGCCTGCTTACGGGTCACGTCCATCAGGGCGGGGCCCTGGATGCCGTGCTCGAAGCCGGGGTAGTTCTCGACCTCGGTCGTGGTCGTGAGCTGGCCGCCGGGCTGCACCCCCTCGATGACGAGGGGCGAAAGCCCGGCGCGCCCGGAGTAGATGGCGGCGGTCAGGCCGGCGGGGCCGGAGCCGATGACGACGACGGCGTAGTGCGTCTTCGCGGGCATGGGCCGGACTTTACTTCGTCGAGGCGGCGAAGTATTCCTTCGACTTTTCCCAGTCGGCCTTCATCGCCTTCGCGCCGGGCTTCCAGTCCGCGGGGCAGACCTCGCCGTGCTCGCGGACGTGCTGGAACGCCTGAAGGACGCGGAGGGTCTCGTCGACCGACCGCCCGACGCCGAGGTTGTTCACCGTGGCGTGCTGGACGACGCCTTCCGGGTCGATGAGGAAGAGGCCGCGGAGCGCGACCGCGCCGTCCTCGTCGAGAACGCCGTAGGCCGCGGCCAGCTCCTTCTTCAGGTCCTCGAGGAGGGGGTAGGCGAGCCCCTTGATGCCCCCCTGCTCGCGCGGCCTCTCGGTCCAGGCCAGGTGGCTGTACTTCGAGTCGACCGAGGCGCCGAGGATCTCGGCTCCCACCTTCCGGAACTCGCCGAGGCGGTCGGAGAAGGCCACGATCTCGGTGGGGCAGACGAAGGTGAAGTCGAGCGGGTAGAAGAAAAGGACGACCCACTTCCCCTTGTAGTCGGAGAGGCGGTAGGTGCTGAATCTGCCGTTGAGGACGCCCTCGAGATTGAACTCCGGGGCCTTGCGACCGACGATCTGGGACATCGGGGGTGCTCCTTGCTTCTCGGAAATCCGGGGGCGGGATAAAGTGCTCCCCGGTGACAAGTAGTTTAGATGAAGTCTAGAAAAAGTCCAGAACCCCTTGAATCTTTCTTATACCGAGTCTAAAGTCGATCTCACCACGAAGGAGGGAACATGGCTCAGCTCAAGGGAACCAAGACTCACGAGAACCTGAAGCACGCGTTCGGCGGAGAAAGCCAGGCCAACCGCCGGTACCTTTATTTCGCCGACAAGGCCGACATCGAGGGCTACCCCGAGATTGCCGGCAACTTCCGCGACACCGCCGAGGGTGAGACCGGCCACGCGCACGGCCACATGGACTACCTCAAGGCGGCGGGCGATCCGGCCACCGGCCTGCCGTTCGGCACGACGGACCTGAACCTGAAGTCGGCGATCGAGGGCGAGACCTACGAGTACACGCAGATGTACCCGGGTTTCGCCAAGACCGCCCGCGAGGAAGGCTTCGCCGAGATCGCGGACTGGTTCGAGACGCTGGCGCGCGCCGAGAAGTCGCACGCGAACCGCTTCTCGAAGCTCCTCGCCACGATCAACGCTTAGGGTGCCCGGCACTCGCCGGGCACGCCCCCGGGGGGCGCAGCCTGCGCCCCCCGGCCCGATGCTCCGCTCGAGAAAGGACACGCTGATGGCCGCTGTAGGCCAACCGGTCAAGGTCACCGACGAGAGGACGCTCGCCGAGGAGCTGACCCGCATTGCCGACATCTGTCACGGCTGCCGGCGCTGTTTCTCCCTCTGTCCCTCGTTCGACGTCCTCTTCAAGGGTCTCGACGTCCCCGAGGTGGACGGCGAGGCCGGGAAGCTGCCGACGAAGGTCCTCGACGACTTCGTCGACCTTTGCTACGAGTGCAAGCTCTGCCTGCCGCACTGCCCCTACATCCCGCCGCACCGCTGGCAGGTCGACATCCCGCACCTCGTCCTCGACGCGCGCCGCGTCCGGATGGACGCAAAGGGGCTCTCCCTGAGGGAGCGGATGCTCTCGAATCCCGACCGGCTCGGGAGGCTCTCGAGCCCGATGGCGCCCCTCGCCAACTTCGCCAACACCCTTCCCGTCGCCCGCTGGGCGATGGAGAAAACCCTCGGCATCTCCGCGAAGAAGGAGCTGCCGCGCTTCGTCGGCGAGACGTTCACGGCCTGGTTCCGGAAGCGGCCGAAGGCGGCCGTCCCGGCCGAACCCTCCGCCCGAGTCGTCTTCTATCCGACCTGCTCCGTGGAGTGGAATCGCCCGGAGATCGGGAAGGCGGCCGTCCAGGTGCTGGAACAAAACGGCGTCGAGATCGTCGTCGAATACCCGCGCTGCTGCGGGATGCCCTTCTTCGACGTCGGCGACACGGCTTCTGCACAGTCTGCCCGGACCGACGTCGTCGCCGCGCTGAGGCCGTGGGTCGACAGGGGCTACACGGTCGTCACGCCGGGGCCCTCCTGCTCGCTCATGATCAAGAAGGAGTACCCGTGGCTTCCCGACGCCTCTGCCGACGTGGCGGCGGTTTCGAAGGCGACGCGGGACCTCTGCGAGTTCCTGATGGAGCTGAAGGCGAAGGGCAAGCTCGACCTCCGCTTCCCGGCCGCGCCGAAGTCGGTCGCCTACCACCTGCCGTGCCACCTGAAGGTCCAGAACATCGGCTACAAGTCGCGCGACCTGCTCGCCTTGACCGGAGCGGCCGTGACGATGGTCGAAAGGTGCTCCGGTCACGACGGCACCTGGGCGATGAAAGCGGAGTACTTCGACGAGTCGATGAAGGTGGGGAAGAAGCTCTTCGACGGCCTCGCCGACGCAAAGGCCGAGGTCGTCGCCTCCGACTGCGTGCTCGCCGGCGTCCAGATCCGGCAGGGAATGGGCCTTCCGGTCAAGCACCCGATCGAGTTGCTCCGGGATGCCTACGGAATCGTCGAATGAAGAAGATAGAACCGTCGGACCTGAAGAACCTCCACGAGTACGAGCTGATTCGCGACGACTGGCGGAAGAGCGTCATCGAGACGAAGGCACGCCGCCGGATCCTCCTCGGCCCGAAAATGTCGCTCGTTTTCGAGAACCGCCTCACCGTCCTGAACCAGATCCAGGAGATGTGCCGCGCCGAGCGGATCGTGAAGCCCGAGGCGGTCCAGCAGGAGATCGACGTCTATAGCGAGCTCCTCCCGGGCAATCGGGAGCTTTCGGCGACGCTCCTCATCGAGATCACGGACGAGCGGCGAGTCCAGCCCGAGCTGGACGGCCTGATCGGCCTCACGACCGGGCGCCACGTCTGGCTCGAGGCCGGTGGGCGCAAGGTCTGGGCGCGGTTTCTCGAGGGGCAGTCGCGCGAGGACCGAATCGCGGCCGTCCAGTACGTCCGCTTCCCGGTCGGGAGCGAGCCGGCGGCCGCGGAGGCTCTTGCCTCCGGCTCGGGACCCGTCGTCCTGGGCGTCGACCACCCGGCCTACCGCGCCACCGTCGAGCTGCCGGCGGAGACGCGGCAGGAACTGGCGCGCGATTTGGAGACCGACTGAGATGCTGATCCACCTCCTGCGGCATGCCGAGGCCGAGGACCTCTCGCCGTCGGGCCGCGACGGCGACCGGCGGCTGACCGAGGCCGGGCGGAAGCGGATGAAGGCCGTCTCGAAGGCGATCGCTCGAATGGAGCCGGCCTACGACGCGGTCCTCGTCTCCCCGCTCGTCCGCTCCCGGCAAACCGCCGAGCCGGTCGCCGAGGCGTGCGGCTTCGACGGTGAGATGGCCGAGACGCGCAGCCTCCTCCCGAACGCCGACCCGGAAGAGATCCTGCACGAGCTGGCACGCCTGGGCGCGGAGCATGTCCTCCTCGTGGGCCACCAGCCCCACTTCGGCCGCCTCCTGGGCCGGCTCGTCGCGGGCCGGCGCGACGTCGAGATCCCGATGAAGAAGGCGGGGCTCGCCGAGGTCGAGACCCAGGCAGACCCCTCGCTGGGCCGGGCCGAGCTGAAGTTCTACCTCCCACCGCGACTCCTCGAGGAGCTGGGCGGGCGGCGCGCGAGCGGGCGCTTCCCGGCGTCCTGATAGGATTCGCGCCTTCGGAGGTCAATACAGGTCATGGGAAAAAGCCTCGGAATCGGCTGCCTCATCCTCGTGCTCGTCGGGGTCCTCGTCTTTGGAGGGCTCGCCGTCGGGGCGTACAACCGGCTGAACGTCGTCGACCAGAACGTCACGGCGAAGTGGTCGCAGGTGGAGAACCAGTACCAGCGCCGGATCGACCTGATCCCGAACCTGGTCGAGACCGTGAAGGGCGCGGCGGACTTCGAGAAATCGACGCTCGAGGCCGTCATCAAGGCGCGCGCCTCTGCGACGCAGGTCAAACTGGACGCCAACACCGTCAAGGACCCGGAGGCCTTTGCCAGGTACCAGCAGGCGCAGGACCAGCTGGGCGGCGCGCTCGGACGCCTCCTCGTCTCAGTGGAAAGGTACCCCGAGCTGAAGGCGAATCAGAACTTCCGCGACTTGCAGGTCCAGCTGGAAGGGACCGAGAACCGGATCGCGGTCGCCCGCAAGGATTTCACCGACGCCACGCAGTCGTACAACACCCTCAGGCGCTCGTTCCCGACCGTGATCGTCGCCAGCTTCGCCGGCTTCAAGGATCGGCCCTACTTCAAGGCGACGGAGGGTGCGGAGAAGCCGCCGGCGGTCAAGTTCTGAGGGGCGGCCGGCCCCGGCCGCCGGCGCTGCCCCCGGCCCCCGGCGCCACTCCCGCGCCAGCCCGTCGATGAACCGCGTCTTCTCCGGGCTCCTCGCCTGCCTCCTCCTGGCCCCGCTCGCGGCGGCCGGGCCGGCGATCCCGCCGGCGCCGACGCGCCACGTCACCGACCACGCAGGCATTCTGCCGACCGACACGGCCCGCGCCCTCGAGGAGAAGCTGTCCGCCTTCGAGGCCGCCACGTCGAGCCAGTTCCTCGTCTACACCGACCGGAAGCTCCCCGAGGGGGCGGAGCTCGAGGAGTGGACCATTGCCGTCGCCCGCGCCTGGCGCGCCGGACAAAAGGAAAGGAACAACGGCCTCGTCCTCTTCGTCTTTCCCGATTCGCGCGCGGCCCGCTTCGAGGTCGGCTACGGCCTCGAGGGGGCGCTTCCCGACGCCCTCGCGGGGAGAATCCTCCAGAACGAGGCGATTCCGAGGTTCCGGAACGGGGACTGGGACGGGGGCGTCCGCGCCGCCGTAGACGGGGCGATCGCCGCGACGAAGGGGGAGTACAAGGGAACGGGCCGGACGCCGGCGCGAAGCCGGCGGGACGAGGGGATTCCGCTCTGGGTCCTCCTCCTCCTCTTCTTCGTCGTTCTGCCGATCCTCTTCGGAGGGAGCCGCCGGAAGTACTGGTACATCGGGGGGGGCGGGTTCGGCGGGGGCGGCTTCGGGGGCGGTTTCGGTGGCGGCGGGGGGGGCGGCTGGTCAGGTGGAGGCGGGTCGTTCGGCGGCGGCGGCGCGAGCGGACGCTGGTGAGGTGACGATGGCGAAGGTGAGCGCGCGGGACTTCTTCGAGGGCCTCGACCGGCCGGCGATCGTCGAGGCGATCCGCCGGGCCGAGGAGAGGGGCTTCGGGGAGATCCGCGTCCACCTGCTGCACGGCCGGGTGGCGGACGCCCGCGCCGAGGCCGAGAAGACGTTTGTCCGGCTCGGGATGACCCGCACGGTGAACCGGACGGGCTGCCTCATCTTTATCGCGCCGGAGGAGAGGGCCTTCGCCGTCGTCGGAGACCTCGCGATCCACGAACGGGTGGGCGACGGCTTCTGGCTGGAGGCACGGGACGCGGCGGCAGCCCTCTTCGCCGAGGGGAAGTTCACCGAGGGGATCGTCGCCGCCGTCGGTAGGGTCGGGGGGGCCCTCGCGGCGCACTTCCCGAAGACGACCGGCCAGCCGGACAGGAACGAGCTCTCCGACGACGTGAGCGAGTCCTGACCCTGCTTTCACGGCTTTGACAGGGGCGGAACCCTCTGGTACTTTTACCGGCCCTTTTGACCTTTTGAGGTCGGGGTTTCAGGAGAAGGCATGTACGCAGTGATCCGAACGGGGGGCAAGCAGGTCCGCGTCGCCGAAGGCGACGTGGTACGCATCGAGCGCCTGACGAAAGAGCCCCTCGCCAAGGGCGCCGAGGTGACGCTTCCGGACGTCCTTGCGATCGGCAGGGAAGACGGCCTCCACCTCGGAACGCCGGTCGTCGCCGGCGCGTCGGTCAAGGGCGTCGTCGTCCGGGAGATGCGGGCTCCGAAGGTCCTCATCTACAAGAAGAAGCGGCGGAAGGGCTACCAGCGCTCGCAGGGCCACCGGCAGAACCTCGTCGAGGTCCGCATCGCCAGCATCACGGCCTGATCCGGCCGCGGAGGAATCGTCATGGCACACAAGAAAGGGCAGGGTTCCTCCCGGAACGGGCGGGACAGCAACAGCCAGCGCCTCGGGGTCAAGCGATTCGCCGGGCAGCTCGTTTCCGGCGGGTCGATCCTCGTCCGTCAGCGGGGCACGCCACTCAAGGCCGGAGCGAACGTCGGGCGCGCGAAGGACGACAGCCTGTTCGCCAAGGTGACCGGCGTCGTGAACTTCCACGACAAGGGCCGCCTCGGGCGGTTCGTCAGCATCACCCCGGCTTCAGTGTAGTTCCCGGGGGGTCTCGACCCCCCGGCCTCCGGGCGCGCGCCGCCGGCGCGCACGCTCCGATCGGAACCGACAACCATGTTCATCGACGAAGCCCGAATCCACGTCGCCGGCGGCGACGGGGGGAATGGTTGCGTCGCGTTCCGGCGGGAGAAGTTCGTGCCGAGGGGGGGCCCTTCGGGAGGCGACGGCGGGGACGGCGGCTCGGTGACGCTCACCGCCGACCCGAATCTGAACACGCTCTATCCCTTCCGCTTCACGAAGCGCTTCGCCGCCGGACGCGGTGGCCACGGCAAGGGGTCGAACTGGCACGGGGCGAACGGCAAGGCGCTCGACGTGACCGTCCCCGTCGGGACGCTCGTCGTCGACGCCGGCTCCGGCGAGACGCTCGGGGACCTCACCGAAGCGCGGCAGAGCCTCGTCGTCGCGAAGGGGGGGCGCGGCGGGCGCGGCAACGCCCGCTTCGCGACCTCCACGAACCGGACGCCACGCCGCGCGGACCCCGGGACGAAGGGGGAAGCGCTCGACCTCGTCCTGACGCTGAAGCTCCTCGCCGACGTCGCGATCGTCGGCCTCCCGAACGCCGGGAAGTCGACGCTGATCGCCGCGATCTCCGCTGCGCGCCCGAAGATCGCCGACTACCCGTTCACGACGCTCGTCCCGAACCTCGGCGTCGTCTCGTGGGGCCGCTTCCGGACGTTCGTCGCCGCCGACATCCCAGGCCTCATCGAGGGGGCGCACGAGGGGCACGGTCTCGGAATCCGGTTCCTGAAGCACGTCGAGCGATCGCGCCTCCTCTGCCACCTCGTCGACGCTTCGTCCCTCGACGCGGACGACCCCAAGGCCGCCGCCGAGAAGGCGGTCGGCACGATCGAGGCCGAGCTGGCCGCGTTCGACCCGAAGCTCGCCGCGCGCGAACGGGTGCTCGTGGCGACGAAACGCGAGATCGCGACGCCCGCGCAGCTCACGGCCGTGAAGGCGGCGGCGCAGCGGCGGGGCCGGAGATTCTTCGCGATCTCCGCCGCGGCGCACCAGGGGCTCGAGCCGCTGGTCACGCATCTCGGCGTCCGCCTCGAGGAAATCGCCGCGTGAACGACGCCTCCGACGCCCGCCCGCTCCTTCCGAAGATCGGGGTCTACGGCGGCTCGTTCGACCCGGTCCACGCCGGCCACCTCGCGCCGGTCGAGGAGACGCGCGCCCGGCTCGGGCTCTCCGAGATCGTCTATGTGCCCGCCAACTGTCCGCCGCACAAGCCGTCGGGCCCGTCCGCGCCGTCGCACCACCGGTTCGCGATGCTCGCGCTCGCGCTCGAGCCGTACTCGCGCTTCCGGCTTTCGGACTTCGAGGTGGCGCGCGGCGGGACGACGTACACGGTGGAGACGCTCCGGCAGATGCGCGCGCTCCACCCGGATGCCGAGATCGTCCTCGTTCTCGGCTCTGACGCGCTCGTCTCCTTCGAGACGTGGCGGGCCTGGCGCGAGATCGTCCAGAGCCACCGCTTCGCGGTCGTCCATCGGGAGCCGTTCGACTGGGCGCGGACTTCCGAGGCGCTCGGCCCGGAGATGCGGGCGCGGCTCGCGTCGCCCGGAGCGCTCCTCGACGACGCGCCGGAGGAGAAATCGCTTTTCTGGGGAGGCAACGCGCCGGTTACAATTTCGTCCACGTGGCTAAGGCGCGCCATTCCCGCGGGAGAGGATCTCAGAGGAAGCCTCCTCCCGAGCGTCGCGGCGTACGTCCGGCGGCACCGCCTGTACCGGGACCCCTGACCCACCCCGTACCGGACGTCGGCGCGGTCGACGACCTGATCTCCGAGACCGTCCGCCGAGCGGCCGTCCGCACGGGCGCGCCGCCGGCTCCGCCATCGCCCGCCACCTCTCCGGCCTCTCCGCGCCCGCGTGTCCCCGACGCCGAGGCCGACGTCCGGCTGACGGCGCAGGTGAAGAAGGGGGTTGCGGCGCTCCTCGACAAGAAGGCCGAAAAGCTCGTCGTCCTGAACCTGGTCGGCCTCACGGCGATGTCGGACTACTTCGTCCTCGCGACGGCGACGAGCGACCGCCAGTCGCAGGCGCTCGCCGATGCCGTGGAGGCGGCCCTCAAGACCGAGGGGCGGCGGCCGCTCTCGGTCGAGGGCTACCAAGCGGGCACGTGGATCCTCCTCGACTACGGCGACGTCGTCTTCCACGTCTTCCACGACGTCGCGCGCCGCTTCTACGGCCTGGAGCGCCTCTGGGGCGACGCGCCGGACCTGACTCCCCACTTCAGCTAGGGCCCATGGCCGGACGACGCCGCGCCGAGGTCCCCCTCTTCGCGACGCGGCACCGCGGGCTGAAGCGGCAGCTGGAGCGCCTCGGCCGCAGCCTCGACGCGGACGCGACCGTCCTGATCCTCGGGGCGCCGGGAACCGGCAAGGACCGGCTGGCGCGGCTCCTCCACGAGCGCTCGCCGCGAAGCGCCGAGCCGTTCGTCCGAATCGACCTCGCCGCCGTGTCGGACGACCTCTTCGAGAGCGAGTTGTTCGGGCACGAGCGGGGCGCTTTTACGGGGGCCGTCGCAGGGAAGCCCGGCCTCCTCGAGGGCGGGGGCGCCGGGACCATCTATCTCGACCGGATCGACGTGATTTCTTCGCGCGCGCAGGGAAAGCTCCTCCGCGCCGTGGACGAGCGGATCGTCCGGCGCGTGGGCGGCACGCGGCCGCTGCCGATCCGGGCGCGCCTTGTCGCGTCGGCGGCGCCGGACCTCCCCCGGCGAGTCAGGACCGGGGAATTCCGGGAGGACCTCTTCTACCGCCTCGCCGTCGTCACCGTGAAGCTCCCGACCCTGGCCGAGCGCGCCGAGGACCTGCTTCCAGCGGCCCGGGGGGTCGCGCGTGCGGCGGGAGGTCCCGACGCGTTCACGCGGGGGGCCGAAACGTCGCTCCGGGGCCACTCGTGGCGGGGGAACTGGAGGGAGCTGGAGAACGTCGTCCGGCGCGCGACACTCGAAGCGCGCGCGGCCGGCGCCGGCGCCATCGACTCGGATCATCTCCGGCTCGGTGCCGGCGATCCGGAGGCGCTGCTCGGGGAGGCCGTACGGTCCGGCTGGAGCCTCCGGCGGCTGACGGACGCCTATATCGACCTCGTCCTCGAGGAGGCGGGAGGCAACGTGGCCGAGGCGGCGCGCCGCCTCGGGATCGCGCGGAAGACGCTTTACGAAAGACGGCGCGGGACGGCGTGAAGATCCGGCTCCTCTTCGTCGGCAAGAGTGACGACGCCGAGTACGCCCGCGGCGTCGCACGCTACGTGGAGCGGACGAGCCGGTTCGTTCCGGCGGAGATCGTGATCGTCCGGGAGGAGAGGCCGGGAGCGAAGCCGGACGCCGCGCGGATCAGGAAAGCCGAAGGGGAGCGGCTCCTCGCCGCGCTGAAGCCCCGTGACCTCGCCGTCCTCTGCGACGCCGGCGGCCGGGAGCGGACGAGCGAGGAGTTCGCCCAGGAGCTGCGCAGATGGATGGACCAGTCCCCTTCGTCGGTGGCGTTCCTGGTCGGGGGCGCCTTCGGCCTCGACCCGGACTTGCGCCCCCGGGCGCGTGCTATCCTCCCGCTCTCCCGGATGACCCTGCCGCATCAGCTGGCGCGTCTCGTGCTCGCCGAGCAGGTATACCGGGCGGTCGCGACGCTGAAAGGCGTCGCGTATTCCAAGTGACCGGGAGATGACACCACATGGCCGTTAAGAGCGCCGCAGCCGCCAAGACCGCTTTCAAGAAGGACGGACTCGAGAAGATCCGGAAGCGGCTCCTGGCGAAGAAAGACGAGCTCCTCAAGGACCTCGCGAAGAACCGCGAGGTGACGGACGAAACGGTCGACGAGTCGGCGCAGGACATGGTGGACCGCGCCACGTCCGCGTACACGAAAGAGTTCGCCTACTCGCTTTCGGAGGCGGACCGCCGGGTTCTCATCCTGATCGACCAGGCCCTCGAGCGGCTGGACGCGCAAACGTACGGCACGTGCGTCCATTGCAGCCAGCTGGTCCAGGAGAAGAGGATCGAGGCCGTACCCTGGGCCCGTCACTGCCTCGACTGCCAGGAGCTCCAGGACAAAGGCCTTATTTAGGCTGCGGCCGTGAGCAGTCGCGGGAAGCCCGACCCGTTCGGGGCGCTCTCGCCGGTCCTGGCCGCGCTCGGGCAGGCGCCGCTGCCGCCCGCGCTCTTCGTCTCCGGAGACGACGATTGGATCGTCGCGGAGGGGGTTCGCCGCGCGACGGCCCGCTTCTCGGCCGCCTTCGGCGAGGGAGAGGTGGCGCCGTACGACGGCTCCGGCGACAGCGTGAAGGAGGCCGTGGCCGACGCCGCCACGTTCGCGCTCTTCTCGACGAACCGGCTCGTGACGCTGGACGCCACGGAGGTCTTGAGGAAGGGCAAGCTCTCTGCCGAAGAGCTCGACGGCGTTCTCGACGAGGCGGCCGAGGCGCGCCCCGAAGGCGCCGCGCCCCCGTCCGCCGCGCTCCTCCGGGCGGCGCGCCGCGCCCACGCGCTCGCTTCGGCGGCGGGGATCGAGACGTCGGAGAGCCCCGCGGAGGCGGCGCGGAGGCTGGCCGGGAGGGTGCGGCGAAGCGAGCGCGCCCGGGAGCTGGAGGAGCTCCTCGCGCTGCCGTCCGGGTCGGGCGAGGCGGCCGAGACCGCGGCCGGGCGGCTCGTGGCGTACGTCGAGCAGGCCGCCCCCGGCGACAACTCGCTCCTCGTCTTCGCGGTCTCTCCGGACGCCGAGCACGGCGCCACCGCCGCCCTCCGACGAATCGGGCCGTCGGCGGATCTCTCCGCGGCGGGGGACGAGGGGAAGCGCGCGCGGCTCGTCGCGCTCGGCGTCGAGAGGGCCCTCGACCGGAACGCCCTCGTCGAACCCGAGGTCTTCGACGTCCTGACGGAGCGCGGGCGCCTCTCGGCGCGCCTCTTCCTCCTGGATCTCGACCGGTTGATCGACATCACCGCGGGCAAGCGCATCACCGCGGAGGACGCCTTCCGCCAGGTCGACCACCAGGAAAAGGCCTACGGCTCCGACTTCGTCGAGGCGGTCGCGCAGAAAAAGCCGGTCGAAGGAATCCGGATCCTGGAGCGACTCCTCGCGGGAGGCGAGTTCACCGCCTTCCGGCCGTGGGGGGGGAAGGAAGAGGCCGCGCCCGCGCGCAAGGGGCCGCGCGGCGACGCGGCGTTCTTCCCGATCCTCGGCCTCCTCGCCGGCGAGCTTCGGCGGATGCTGGCGTTGAAAGCGGCGCTCGAGGAGCGCAGCCTCGGCGCGGAGCGCTCGCGGCGGGCCGATTACCGGACCTTCGCCGACCGCGTCCTCCCGGCCCTCAAGGCGCCGAGGGCGGGACTTCCCGCGCCCTCGCTCGAGGGGCATCCTTTCCTCCTCCACAAGTCCTACCTCGCGTCGCTCGAGTGGACGCTCGGGGAGCTCTCAGAAGCCCTTGCCGGTCTCTCCGCGGTCGACCGGGGCGTCAAGGGAGGAGGCGGGTCGGGACCCGAGCTGCTGGAAGGCTGGCTCCTCGCGCGTGCGGCGCCTCGGGGGCGCTGACGTGGCGTCGCTCCGCCAGCCGTCCCGCTAGCGGCCGCTCGCGCGCCGCCACTCCCACTCGGAGAGACGCTCCGCGGCGCCGAGGCCGATCGCGCGGTGGAGGTCGGCAAGGAGGCGTGCGGCCTCCGCGTCCGCGAACGGGGGCGGTCCGAGCCGCGCGAGGACGGCCTCGGGATGGTCGGCCGCAGAGAGGGAGGTCGCCAGCGAATCGAGCGGGAGGCCGGGCTTGAAGAAGTTCTCCGGACGGGCGAGGACGCCCTCGGGTAGAGGCGACGAAGCCTCCTCCGGCGGAAGGGCCGCGCGGGGGGCCGGCTCCGGGGCCGCGTCGGCGGTGGCGAATGACTCGCGCGCCCGGTTCCTGCGAAGCGCGGCGACGACCTCAGCGCGGTCGCGGCCACGGAGCTCGAAGAGGAGAAGGGGGTCCTTCGCGAGTCGCACGGCGAGCGAAGCATGGACCGCCGCGAGGTGGGAGCAGAAGTCGCGCTCCCCGCACGAGCAGGACTGGAGCACTTCGTCGGCACGCGACGGCAGCAGGCGATGCTTCCCCGGAAAGGCGCGCTCGACGTCGTCCGGGACGCGCCCCGCGAGCAGGCTCGCGGCCGCGGCGGCGCGCGAGGCGAGGCGCCGCATGGCTGAGTCGAACGTCCGCGGCGGCACCGGAGAGAGGCGGAGACTGACGTGCTGCGGCGCTCCGCCGGCGCGTACGGTCGCGTCGACGCCGTCCCGTCCGATCCTGAGGCGGACGGTGCGGCCCCGGGGTGCCGGCACGACCCAGCCGAAGGCGCGCACCGCGGCGATCCATCGCTCGCGCCAGCCTGGCAGGTGCCGGGCGACGTCGGAGAGCGACAGGCGCGGACCGGGGGCGCGGCGGCTCACTCCGTCACCTCCAGGTCGACGGCGTCCTTCGAGAGGGCGACGAGCCGGACGAGCTCGGCGTCGGACATCTCGGTGAGCCAGGTCTCTCCGGGCCCGACGATCGTCCGCGCGAGGCTTTTCTTCTCGTCGATGAGCCGGTCGATCCGCTCCTCCAGGGTCCCGCGGCAGACGAACTTGTGGACCTGTACGTTCTGCGTCTGCCCGATCCGGAACGCCCGGTCGGTCGCCTGCTCCTCGACCGCGGGGTTCCACCAGCGGTCGAAGTGGAAGACATGCGAGGCCCGGGTCAGGTTCAGGCCCGAGCCGCCGGCCCGGAGCGAGAGGACGAAGACGAGCGGCGGGTCGTCGTCTTCCTGGAAGCGGCGGACCATGTCGGCCCGGCTCCGGCGCGGGACGCCGCCGTGGAGGAAGAGGACCTCTGATCCGAAGCGCTCCTCGAGGGCGGCGACGAGGAGCTTTCCCATCTGGGCGAACTGCGTGAAGACGAGGGAAGGGCGCCGCTCGGCGCTCGTCTCCTCGAGGAGCGAGACGAGCCGCGCCAGCTTCGCCGACCGTCCTGCGAGCGTCGCCGGCTCGCCCGCGACGAGCGCCGGGTGGTCGCAGATCTGCTTCAGGCGGAGGAGGAGCAAGAGGACCTTTGCGCGCCGGCTCCGTCCCCGCGCGGAGCCGATCCCCTCGAGGAGCGAGCGCGTCGCCGCCCGGTAGAGCGCGGCCTGCTCGCGCGTCAGCCCGACGTACTCCTTCGTCTCGATCTTCTCGGGGAGATCGGGGATGACGCCGGGGTCGGTCTTGGCGCGGCGGAGGAGGAACGGGCCGGTGAGGCGGCGGAGGCGCTCGGTCGCGAGCGGGTCGCGTTGGCGCTCGATCGGGACCGAGAAGGCGCGCCGGAAGTCGTCGTCGGTTCCGAGGAGTCCCGGGTTCAGGAAATCGAAGATCGACTTCAGCTCGGCGAGGCGATTCTCGACGGGTGTGCCGGTCAGGGCGGCACGACGCCTCGCGGAGAGAGCCCGGACCGCGCGGGACTGCGCCGCGGCCGGGTTCTTGACGTTCTGCGCCTCGTCGAGCGCGACGTACTCCCAGACCACCGACTGGAGGAGCGCCCGGTCGCGGTGGGCGAGCCCGTACGTCGTGACGAGGAGGTCGGTCCTCCCGAGGAGCTCGGAGAAGGCGGACCCGGCGGCGCGCTCGGGGCCGTGGTGGACCGCGACGGCGAGCGACGGCGCGAACCGCGCGGCCTCGGTCAGCCAGTTCTCGGCGACGGAGGTCGGGCAGACGAGAAGCGACGGCCGGATCGACTCGCCCGACTCCTTCGCCCCGAGCAGGACGGCGAGGAACTGGATCGTCTTGCCGAGACCCATGTCGTCCGCGAGGCAGGCTCCGAGGCCGCGGGCCGTCAGGAAACGCATCCACGCGACGCCGCGCTCCTGGTAGTGGCGAAGCTGCCCCACGAGGGCTCCGGGAGGGCGAAACGCGGCGATCTCCTTCCGCGCCTCGAAGGGATCGAGGAACGTCCCGAGCCAGCCGTCTCCCGTCATCGCTTCGATCGGGTACGCGCCCGCCTCGCCGTCCAGTCCGCCCGCGAGGCGAAGGACATCGCCGAGAGTCGTCCGGCCCGCGGGGCGCCGGTCGAAGATCCGGAGCGTCCGCGCGAGGTGCTCCCGGTCGAGCAGGACCCACTCGCCGCGGATCGAGACGAGAGGGATCTTTCGCGCGGCGAGCTCCTCGAACTCGGCTGGCGAGAGGAGCGCGTCGCCCACGGCGACCTGCCAGTCGAAGTCGACGACGGTCTCGAGGCCGAAACGCGTCAGCGCCGACCCGCGCCCCCCCTCCCCGACGCGGAGGCGGAGCCCGACGCGCGTCAGCTTCCCCTCGCCCGGGAGGAGGACGCGGACGCCCGCCTCGGAGAGCAGCGGAGCCTCCTCGGTCAGAAACTTGTAGGCCTCGTCGAGCGTCAGCTCCGCGCCGACCGGATGGCGCTCCTCGAGGCTCCGAGCCACGGCGCGCGAGAGCGAGGAGGCGCTGGCAAGCCGGGCGAGGAGGGCTTCCTGCGGGTTCGGGAAGAGGCGGCCGGTCCGGCGGAGGCCCGGCGTGGCGCTCTCCCAGACTTCGCCCGCGTCGACCTCCACAGACGGGTCCTCCGCGAGGGAGAGCTGGTAGCGGAGCCGCCACGGCGTCTCCGGCTCCGCGGGCGGCGGCGGGAAGACGCGGATCGAGAGCGCGAGCGCTCCCTCGGGAAGCGGCTCGAGGAGCGGCAGGCTGTACTCGTAGAGGCGTGCGAGAACGTCCAGGTCGAGCGGCGGCACGGACGCCGTCGCGAGCGCGGCGACCGCGGCCGATTCGGGGCTGCCCGTCCCCCGACGCTGCTCGGCGGGAATGACGTCGCGAATGAACTCCCGCGCCGCGGCGTCGACGGTCTCGTCGAGAAACGCCCGAAGGACACTCGCCGCGGGTGGAAACCGCTCCCCGGAGCGCGGGGCGTCGGGCGCGGCGGCCGTGCGAGCCGAGGCCGGAAGGGCGGCCGCGAAGCGCGCGAGTCGGCTCCGCTCGCTCGGGTCCGAAAGGACGGGCCGCCAGCGCGGCCGCGACCCGTCGGCGGTGGGCGCCACTCGGCGGCGGAGCAGGAGGTCGAGCGTCCAGCGCGCCACCTCGGCCCAGAAGTCGAGGTCGTCCCCGGTGTGGAGCGCCTGCGGCCGGGACCGGAGCGAGGCAACGAGGTGGGGGAGGATGTCGAGGGTTTCGACGGCCGAGAGGCGGAGGGCCGGGACGTCGAACCACTTCAACGTCGCCGGGCCCGCCACTCCGTAGGCCGACGCCTCCTGGAGCCCCGGTATCGAGGGGACGGCGCGCCCGTGTCGGACCGGAAGCGCGACCGAGGCAAGGGCCGGGCGCGGAAGCGGCACGAGCGGGAACCCCGCGCTCCTGAGGGCGGCCTCGATCGCCGCCGCCTCCAGGGCGCGCGGATGACGCTCCCGGGCCTCGGTCACGGGGACGGCGCCCTCCGCCCAGAAGAAAAAGCCCGTCAGTGGCGGGTCGGCGAGCCCAGGGACGCACGCGCCATGGAGGACGATCAAGCCCTCCATTGTCGCAGAGCCCGAGCGGGGAGATGAAGCGGCGGCCTTCCGGTTATTCTCCCCGCCGATGAAGGCCCACGAGCTTTTCCGCCATCTGTCGTCAGGCGAGGTGCGGCAGGTCGTCGTCCGCGCCTGCGACGACGCCGCCGTGCCCGACAGGATTGCCGGCGCCGTCCTGGCATTTCAGAACATCCCCCTCCGGCGATTCGCCAGGCTCCCCGAAGCGACGCGCCTGGCGCTCGTCCGGCGAACGCTGCGGGACAAACGGGCGGCGGACCTGGCGCTCTACGTTCTCTCGGCCGCGCTCGTCCGGACGCGAGCCTCGCTGATCGAGGCGTTTCTCGACGCTGCGGGGCTCCCGCACGACGGTCCGAACCTCTCGTTCGAGGGGGCGATCCCGGAGCCGCCGGCGAAGAAGGTCAACGCCGCCGTCGATGCTGCTCTTGCCGGGTTCCCGGCACGCGACGTCGCGCTCTATCTCCACGCCTTCGCGGCGCAGCCCGACGCCCGGTGGCCCTCGCTCGAAGCACGGCTCGCCGCCGACGAGCGCCTCCGGCTGGAGGATTGCTCGGCAGCCTGAGGTTCAGTCGGCGCCGTCCCCGGGCGGAGCGACGGCGATGGCGAACTCTCCCTTCATGCCCGGGCGGGCCTCCAGGATCGCGGCGACCTCCGAGGCGCGTCCGCGCAGGATCTCCTCGTGCACCTTCGTCAGCTCCCGACCGACCGCGACGGCGGGATCGCCCCAGGCGGCCGCGAGCGCCTTCAGCGACTGGACCACCCGGAACGGCGACTCGAAGAGGACCCGCGTCTCGCGCCGCGCGGCCGCCGCGGCGTACCAGCGGTCGCGCTCGCCGCGCCGGGCGGGTGGAAAGCCGAGGAACGAGAAGGGAACACCCGGGAAGCCGCTCGCCGAGAGAATCGCGGTCACGGCCGACGGACCGGGCACGGCCTCCACGCGATGACCGGCCTTCGCCGCCGCCGCGACCAGGCGCCGGCCCGGGTCCGAGACGGCGGGCGTCCCGGCGTCGGAGACGAGCGCTACGGTCTCACCCGCCTCGAGGCGGGCGAGGATTTCCGGGATCCGGGCGTGCTCGTTGTGCTCGTGGCAGGAGAGGCGCGGCGTCGTCAGGCCGTACCGCGCGAAGAGGTTCCCGGTCCGCCGAGTGTCCTCGCAGCAGACCACCGAGGCGGTCGCGAGCGCCTGTCGCGCGCGGGGCGCGAGGTCGTCCAGGTTTCCGATCGGCGTTGCGACGACGAGGAGGCGGCCGGCGCCTTCGGCGGTCACGGCCGCATCGTACCTCCGCCTTGCTACGATGCCCGCGTGCTCGCGCTCCTCCTCGCCGCGGGGCTGGCAGCGGCTCCAGGCACGCCCGCGGAGCCGACTCCCGGCCCGTCGCCGACCGGCCCGGCCGTGCGGCTCGACCGGATCGCGGCGGTCGTCGGGGACGAGATCCTCCTCGAGAGCGAGGTGGCGAAGCTGGTCACCCTGCAGTATGTCGCGCCGCGCCCGGGCGAGTCGGAGAAGGCCTACCGCGACCGGGTCCTCGACGAACGGATCACGGACCTCCTCCGGGAGCGCGAGCTCCGGAAGACCGGCGGCCTCGATCCGGACCGGGCGGAGGTGGAGGCCCGCCTCGCGCTCCTCTCCGAGCGGCTCGCCCTCACGCGCGGGAAGACGCTCGAGCAGGTGCTCATGGAGTCGGGAATGTCGAAGGAGGAGGCGACGGCGTACGTCCGGCGCGGGCTCGCCCTCGACACCTTCACCCGCGAGCGCCTCGCCCCCTCCCTCCGGATCACCGACGCGGAGATGCGCGCCTACTACGAGGGCCCGTTCCGCGACGAGGCGCTCGCCGCGGGCCTCGTCACGGTGCCGCCGTACGGGGAGGTCGCGGACAAGATCCGCGAGCTCCTCCGCGAGCGGAAGCTGAACGAGGCGATCGCGCGCTGGACGGAGGAGCTACGCCAGTCGACGCGGATTCTCGTCTACCGGCGTTAGGCGGGCGCTTCCCTCAGTGCGCCTCCGGCTCCGCGAGGCGGTAGAGGGTCCGGTGCGCGAGGACGCGGCGGAGGTACGTGCGCGTTTCGACATAGGTGATGGCGGCGAGAAGCACCTCGTCCGGGCTCCGGGCCGCGCCGACCCAGAGCGTCGTCTGGCCCGCGCCCGCGTTGTACCCGGAGATCGTTTCGGCGCCGTTGCCCGAGAAGCGGGCGAGGAGGCCCTTCAGCGTCCTCGCGCCGAGCCTCAGGGATCGGGCCGGCTCGTAGAGCTGGAGGTACGCGGGGGGCTCCTCGTGCAGCTCGCGCGCGGCCTCGCCGGCGGTCGGGAGGGTGAGCTGCATCAGGCCGCGGGCCGCCGCTGGAGAGGCCGCCTCGCGGTCGAACCGGCTCTCCTGCCGCATGACGGCGTAGAGGAGGTCGCGGGGGACGCCGCTCGACGCGGCCGCCTCGGCGGCAAGGCGGTCGAAGGGGCGCGGTGCGAGGGCGCGCCGGACCGAGACGGGGGCGAGCTCGAGCAGAAAGTCGTCGGGGACCTTTCGATCCAGCGCCTCGGCGGCATCGAGCGCGAAGGGACCGGCGTCCGCCTGCTCGGCGAGCCGGGCGGCGGCCATGCAGCCGAGGATCGTGTCCAGACGGCTCGCGTCGCGCACGATCGGCGACGCCTCCTCGGCGAGACCGAGCTGGATCAGGCGGCAGGCGGCGGCGTCGCCGCAGAGGGTCGGCAACGCCGCGTCCGTGATCTCCGGTGCAAGGAGGATGTCGGCGTAGCCCGGCAGTTTCCGGTAGGCGAGGCGGAGGAGATCGCGGGCCGCGGGGTCGCCGAGGAGGGCCGCCGGGAGGAGGGGTGCGACCGCAGCGCGGGCGTCCTCCCGCGCGAGCGCCGCCTCACCGCGGGCGCGGAGCTCGCGGAGGAACGCCGTCCGTGTCTCGGGAGGCATCGCCAGGATCCGCGCTCGCGCCCGCTCGCCGGCGGCGCCGTAGGGACGCCCGGCGAGGAGACGGGCATACGCCGAGAGGGCGGCGCGGAGATCACCCGACGCCTCCGCCACGCGCCCGTGCCAGAACGATAGCTCCGAGCGCCATGGCTCGGGGAGACGCCTTGCTCGCGCGAGCGCCACGACGGTGTCGA
Organism: uncultured Acidobacteriota bacterium; assembly: GCA_963721385.1. Classification (GTDB taxonomy): domain Bacteria; phylum Acidobacteriota; class Thermoanaerobaculia; order UBA5066; family UBA5066; genus DAOMFB01. The sequence goes on along the minus strand of CAVRJB010000013.1, from coordinate 1,010,422 downwards.
GGTTCCGGCGCGCACCGGGCCCGTCGCCGGCCTCGGCGCGGCGGAGGACGAGGGTCAGGAGCCCCTCGACGCGCCCCGGCTCGCGCGCGAGGGCCGGGTCCCGATAGATCGCCTCGGCCCTTTCGAACTTTCCCTCGCGCGTCAGGATCCGCGCCCGCTGGAGCATGGAGAGCTTCCACGGCCCCGCGCGCTCCTTCTCGGCGCGGGCCAGCTCCTTCTCCGCGCCGTCCGTCTCCCCGAGCTTCTCGAGCGCCGCGGCGAGGTTGAAGCGGACCCGGACCCAGAATCCCGCGGTGCCCGGACTGTCGTCTCCCGGTCGGTGGCCCTTTCTCGGGTGCGCCGGCTTCAGGGCGAGAAGAGAGCGGAAGAGAGCGGCGGCCTCGGCGAAGCGGCCGCGCGCCGCGTAGAGGCGGGCCAGCTCGAAGCGCGCGGCGAGGCGCTCGTCCGCGTCGGCGCCCGCCGCGGCCCGCCGGTCCCGCTCGAGGAGGAGCGTCTCGGCGAGCTCGAGGTCGCGCTGGGCCCGTGCCGTGTCGATCAGGAGCAGGAGGAGCCGGTCGGACATCTTCGCCGGCTCGGCGCTGCGCATTTCCCGGGCGAGCACGATCGCGGCGGCATCGTCGCGCTTGGCTTCGCGGAGGATTTCCTCGCGGAGCGCGGCCGCCTCCCTCGTCGCGCCGGACTCCTCGAGGTCCGCGGCGCGGAGGGCCGCGAGCCGGCGCCGTTCGCGCGCCGCAGCCGGAGGCCGGGCCTGGACGAGGCGGGCCAGCGTCGCCGGGTCGCTCCGCGTCTCGAGGGCGTCGAGCGCGATCCGGAGCGCGCGCCGCGCCACGTAGGTTCCCTTGCGCTGCAGAAGCGGGAGCAGGAGGTCGAGCGCGGCACCGCCATCGCCCGCCGCGAAGAGGAGCTGGGCGGCCGCGAGGCGGGCCGGGACGTCGAAGAAGTCCCCCGTCCCGACGAACCGCCCGAAGCGGGAGAGCGCCTCGGCGGTCTGGCCGGTCGAGGCGTGGGCCCGGGCGGCGAGATAGTCGAACCGGCCGTCGGCGTAGTGCTCCGGGTCCCGCTGCCTCAGCTGCGACAGGACCTCCAGCGTCCGGCTCCACTCGCCGGCGCGGGCCGCGTCGGCGGCGCGGCCTGCGAGGTCCGGCTCCTCCGGCGCGGCAGCCGCCGGGGGAAGGGCGAGGAGCGCGGCGAGCGCGAGAGAGCCGGGCCTCAGCCGGGAGGCCAACCGAACGACCGCCCGGCGAGGAGGTGGAGATGGAGGTGGTCGACGCTCTGGCCCGCGTCGGCGCCGTTGTTCACGACGAGGCGGTAGTCCGAGGCCTTCTCGCCGGCGGCGACCTTCGCGAACGTCAGGAGGAGGCGTGCCAGCATCGGCGCGTCGGCGGGCGACGCCGCGGAGAGCCCCGGGAGGTGCGCCTTCGGAATCACGAGGACGTGCGTCGGCGCCTTCGGCGCGATATCGCGGAAGGCATAGAACTCCTCGTCTTCGAAGACCTTCGTGGACGGGATCTCGCGCCGGGCGATCCGACAGAAGAGGCAGGACGGGTCGAACGGGGCGACTTCGGCCACGGAGCGATTATCCCGGAAACCGCTCGACCGCGGCACCCAGTGAGCGAAGCTTCGCGTCCATCCCGGCATAGCCCCGGTCGAGGTGGTAGATGCGCCGGACCCGCGTCTCCCCCTTCGCCACGAGGCCCCCGAGGACGAGCGCGGCCGAAGCGCGGAGGTCGGACGCCGTGACGGGCGCGCCCTCGAGCGCCGTCGGACCTCGCACGACGGCCGTGTGCCCGCTGAGCGTCACGTCGGCGCCGAGGCGGACGAGCTCGGAGACGTGTAGAAAGCGGTTCTCGAAGATCGTCTCGACGATGCGCGAGGTCCCCTCGGCCTGCGTCATCAGGGCCAGGAACTGCGCCTGCAGGTCGGTCGGGAAGCCCGGGTGCGGCGCGGTCAGGATGTCGGCCGCGCAGAGCGGGCCGGCGCGGCGGACGCGGACCGAGTCCGTCCCCTCGTCCACCTCGACGCCGGCGCGCCGGAGGGCGTCGAGAAACGCGCCGAGGTCCCCCGGACGGGTGTTCGTCACCGTCACGTCTCCCCCCGTGATCGCCCCCGCGGCGAGATACGTTCCGGCCTCGATCCGGTCCGGGACGACCGCGTGGGGCCGGTCCCCCGTGCCGCCGAGCGACTCGACGCCGTCCACCGTGATCGTCGGCGTCCCCGCGCCCTCGATCCGGGCGCCCATCCGCGTGAGAAGCGCCGCCGTGTCGACGACCTCGGGCTCGAGCGCGGCGTTGTGGAGGACGGTTCTCCCGCGGGCGAGCGCCGCCGCGAAGAGGACGTTCTCGGTGCCGGTGACCGTCGGAAGCGGGAAGGAGATCTCCGTCCCGTCAAGGCGCCCGCGCGCCGAGGAGACGCGCGAGACGTGGGCGTGGATGTACCCCTTCTCGACGGCGATCCGCGCCCCCATCGCCTCCATCGCCGCGAGGTGCAGGTTGACGGGCCGCACGCCGATGGCGCAACCGCCCGGCAGGGAAACCCGTGCCTCGCCGAAGCGGGCGAGAAGCGGCCCGAGGACGAGGATCGAGGCGCGCATCGTCCGGACGAGGTCGTACGGGGCCTCGGTCGAGGTGATCCGGTCCGCGCGGAGCGTCACGTGCCCCGGGCCCGGGCGGTCGATCGCGACGCCGGCGCCGGCCAGGAGCAATCCCATCGTCCGGACGTCCGCCACGTCGGGGACGCTCGCGAGTGAGACCGGCTCCGGCGTCAGGAGGGCCGCCGCGAGCGCCGGGAGGGCGGCGTTCTTGGCGCCGCTGGCGGCGACGGTTCCGGCGAGGCGGACGGGGCCGCGGAGAACGAACGCGTCCATGCGGCGACGAGTCTAGCGGCTCCGGACAGCGGTCGCCGTGCGAGGGATGCCCGCGGCATCGAGCCGGACCGCCGCGAGCCGGAAATTGCCGGACGCCTCGACGAGCGTGCTGACGTCGTTCGCCTGACCGTATCCGAACTCGAAGATGAAGGGAACTCCCGGCGGGAGGAACGGCGGCAGCGTCGCGAGAAGGGACCGCAGGGGGTCGAGGCCGTCCTCGCCGCCGTAGAGCGCGAGGGGCGGCTCGTGGTCCGAAACGGTCTTCGAGAGATGGGGGGCGTCCTCGAGGGGGACGTACGGCGGGTTGGCGACGACGAGGTCGAAGCGGGCCTCGGAGCCGAGCGCTGTGAGCCAGTCGGACGCGAGCAGGCGGACGCCGCGTCGGACGCCGTGCCGGCGCGCATTCGCCGCGGCGAGGAAGAGCGCCGCTGGCGACCTGTCGACGGCCGTCACGCGGGCCGAGGGCCGCTCGAGGGCGAGCGTGACGGCGAGGATCCCGCTCCCCGTTCCGAGGTCGAGAATGGCGCGGGCCGCGGGCGCGGCCTCGCGGGCGACCTCGACGATCCCTTCCGTCTCGCCGCGCGGAATGAGCGCGCGGGCGTCGACCGAGAAGGTCCGCCCGAGAAACTCCCACTCGCCGAGGAGGTATTGAAGCGGGACGCCGGCGGCGCGGCGCGCCACGAGAGCCCGGAACGCCGCCGCGTCGCCGCAGGAGGCGGTCTCGGCCCGCCGGGCGTGGAACCAGGCGCGGGGACGCCCGACGGCTCGCGCGAGGAGCTCCTCGGCCTCGAACACGGGGTGCTCGGGCCCGGAAAGCTCCCGGCGACCCTCCGCCAGGAGATCGGCCCAGGTCGCCGCCGGTCCCGCCGTCGTCATCGCCCCTTCGCCCTCCCCCCGTGTGTGTTTAAGATCGTCGGGTGTCGTTCCCACGTATTCTGACGCTCGTCGCTCTCGCCGCGGGCGGCGGGGCTCTGCTCCTCGGCAGCGTCGTCGACGCGGGCCCTGCTCTCCTCGTCGTCGGCGGGGCGGTCGCCCTGTTGGTGGCGGGGGTGCTCCAGCAGAGGCGGCCGCCCGAGGCACTCCGCGGGGCGACGCCCGCCCCATCCGCGAGGACGGCGTTCGGCCCCGCGCTCGACGCAGCCGAGGCCGTGGCCGTCTGCTCCGTCGACCGAACCGGCCGCCTCTCGTACTGGAACGCGGGCGCGGAGAGACTGTTCGGCCTCGGCGGACGGGACGTCGAAGGGGCGCTGATCACCGGAAAGGTGGTCCCCGCCGAGGAGGAGAGCGATCTCCTCGCCGAGATCGAGCGGACCTTCGAGACGGGCAAGTCTCGCGGTGTCCGGAGGACCGCAATCAGCGGCGACCTCGGCCGCCGGGCCGATGCCGTCTACGCGATCGTGCCGCTCCTCCGGTACGGGAAGGTCGTGGAGGTCGCCCTCGTCTTCGTCGAGACCCGCCTCGCCGGCCTGGACGACCGGTACGAGCGCCTCCTCGACGGATCGCCCGCGGGGCTCCTCGGCGTCGACGGCGAAGGCCGGATCGAGTCGGCGAACCGGCGCTTTGCCGAGTGGACGGGACGGCGGGTCGAAGTCCTCGAGGGGATGGACGTGGAGCGGGCCGCCGTCCTGCCGGAGGCGCTCCGGCGCGAGCTCCGCGCTCTCGCGCTTCTTCGCCGCCGCGCGGGCGGGCTGCCGGAGCCGCAGGAGTTCGACGAGACGCTCCTGACCCCGGACGGCGACCCGCGCCCGGTGCACGTCGTGGCGACGGCGCGCGCGGGCGGGGGAGTCGACGTGCTCCTCGTCGACTCGGTGTCGAGGCGCCGGCTGGCCGCGGATCTCGCGTCCGCCCGGAGCGCGCTCGCCGAGGCACGGGAGGCTGCGGCCGAGGCGATCGTCCTGACGACGCGCGACCTCGAGGTCTCCGTCGAGCGGATTGTGGCCGCGGTCCGGAAGGCGCGGGACGAGCGGTCGGGCCCGCTCCAGCGGGCGGAGGCGGACGAGGCGCTGGACGTGACGACCCGAGAGATCCTGAAGCGCCTCCAGTCCGCACGCTCTCTGGCCCGGACGCCAGCCCCGTCGCAGGGCGGTCCGGCGAAACCCGTGGTCCTGCTCGTGGAGGACAACGAGGAGAACCGCGAGCTCCTCGCCCACATGCTGCGCTCGCGCGGGGCCGATGTCGTCGCGTGCGGATCGGGGCGCGAGGCGCTCGAGGCTGCCGCCCGCGAGCGGTTCACCTTCGTCCTCCTCGATCTCCAGATGCCCGAGATGGACGGGCACCAGGTGCTGCAGCGGCTCCGGGCGCTGCCGGGGGGCGAGAGCCTGCCGGTCGTGGCGCTGACCGCCCTGACCTCCGAAAACGTCCGCCACCGGTGCGAGGCCGAGGGAATGAACGACTTCGTCACGAAGCCGGTGACCCTCGGCCGGATCCGGGAGCTCGTCGACCGCTGGGGGACGCCGGCGGCCTGAGTCAGCCTGTCGCGTGGCGGCCTGACCGGTGAGGCGTTCAGGCCCTGCGGAGAAGCGTCGCCGACACGAGGGCGTACGCAGCCACACCAAGCGCCGAGACGAGCCACGCGCCCGACAGGGACATCGCGATCCAGAAGACGATCGGGGCGAGAGCGCAGCCCACGAGATCGATGAAGAACATCCCCGAGACATCCTGGTCCGCGAAGGACCGGAGGGAGGCCGGGAACATCGCTCCGGCGGCAAAGGAGGGAGCGAGGAGATGCAGCGCGAAGGCGGCCACGCGCCCGCCGACCGACAGGCCAATCGTCGCTTGGTTCAGAAACGGCGCTGTCAGGGCGTAAGCGGCCATCACGAAGGGCACGGCGACCAGGAAAGCGCGGCTTTTCTCGAGGCGGTCCGAATAGAAGCTCCCGACGGCCCCGCAGATGAGGAGGAAACCCACTGCGATCGCCGCAGACAGCGTCGGGTTTCCGACAAGCAGGAAGCTGTACAAGAGCATCAGGCTCTCGACGAGGAACGAGCCGAATCCGAGAACGAAGAAATGACGGTGCCCGGCGCTCCCCGCGAGCCGAACGACGAGCGCCAGCAGGAGCAGGGAGAGCGCCCCGGCGAGGATCGGCCGCGTCAGGAGATACCGCCAGAGGGCTCCGAACCAGGCATCGGTGACGAGCGAAAAGGGATAGAGGTCCGTCGTGGGCCTTCCCCCCGGCGCCGGAGCGACCGGTTCGAAGAAGGCCCCTCCGAGCGAGGGCGGTGCGCCGCCTTTGTGAATGAGGACGGTCGCCGTGGCGAGGCGCCCGTAGTAACCCCACGGCATCGTGTCGCGACTGCGATAGAGACGCGTCTCCGATTCCGGAATGCCGGCGGCCCGGAGGGTCGCGTCCAGCCGCTTGAAGAACTCGTCGGATTGCTCGGCGACGAAGATGCGCGTGATGACGAAATACCCGCCTTCCCGCACGTGGTCATAGGCGCGACGCAATCCGCGGGCGGTATAGAGGAAGTTCGCGTCCGGCAGCCCCAGCTTGGAGATCGCGGACTGGGGGTCGACGTACGCGTAGACGAGAACGTCGAACGTGTCGCGCGTCCGCTCGAGAAAATACCGGCCCTCCCCGACGACGATGCGGGCGGTACTGTAGGTGTCCCACAGGTCCGGGAAATGCCGGGCCATTTCGATGAATCCCTCGTCCAGCTCGACCGCCGTGATGCGGAGGGGCGCCCGGACCCGGTCGCGAAGAACCCGGACGTCGGATCCGCTTCCGGCGCCGATCACCAGCACGTCGGTGAGCGGATTTTTCGAGCTTTCGATCAACTTCGCCGGGATCGACCGCGGGTCCGTGTCGTGGGTCCGGTCCCTCTTGTCGTACCCCTGGAACTTCAACCCGTCGGTGTAGACGACGAGCTGCGTCTCCGTGTCGACGACGTCGATGCGGCGATAAGGGCTCCATTTCGAGTAGGCGACGTGGCTTCCGAGAAACTCAGGGCGCTCCGCCCACGTCAGCACGCCGCCTGCGAGCTCCGACAGCCCCAGGACCGCCACGAGCGCAGCTCGCGAGCGCCACCCAGCCGCGGGAAATCTGGAGAAAGCCCGAGCCTGCGACGATGGCGGCAAGAAGAAGGACCGCCGCGAGGAGCGCCGATTCGATCGGAGTGAAGCGGAAGGCAAGGACGCCCCCGAGAAGCGCCCCGATTCCCGACGCCACGAGGTCGAGAGCGTAGAAGCGCGAGAGGCTACCGTCGTCGCGCCCCTGCCGGAAGTAGAGCGCGAAGATGAACCCCTGGAGGACGAAGACCGCGCCGAAGCCGAGGACAGACGTCGACACGAACGCGGCAATAACCGATCCGATGTAATCCGACCCGCCGGCAGGCCCCGCGCCTGTGTAGACGAGCGCGGCCGTGCGGTCGACGGTGAATCGGGAGAGCAGAAGCGTGGCGAGAAAGAGCGGCAGCAGCGCGACTCGGAGCCGCCAGAATCGCCCGGCGCAGGGCACGGCGGACGTCGAGCTTCACCCGCCGGGCCGCGAACGAGCCGACGCCCATGAGCACGATGACGATGCTGAAGACGAAGGGGGTAAGGGTGAAGAGTGTATTGAGGGCGTAACGAAGCTCGCGAAGGATGACGATCTGGAAGACCATGAATCCGAAGGCGAGGAAGAAGAGGGTGACAAGCGGGCCCTTGGCGGGCAGCGGGGACGCTTCGCTCATCTTTTGCAGAACATAGGCAATTCAAAAGTCAGGTCCGGCGGAACTGCGGGTTCGGCCTCATATCTTCCTTTCTTCCCTATTGTGCCCCGGGGGCGCCGTTCAACTGCCGGGGGGAGGTCAGCCCCAGGTGGTCCGGTAGAGCATCACGTAGACGACGACGCCGGTCACCGAGACGTAGAGCCAGATCGGCAACGTCCAGCGAGCCAGCTTCCGGTGCGTCGCGAAGCGCCCCTTCCGCGCGAGGACGAACGCCGTCACCGCGAGCGGCGCGACCGCGGCCGCGAGGACCGTGTGCGTGAGGAGGATCGCGAAGTAGGCCGTCCTCGCGCCACCCGTGCCGGTGAAGCGGACGCTGCCGACCTGCGCGTGATACGCGAGGTACGAAACGAGGAAGAGCGCGGAGCAGGTGAGCGCGGCGGTCATCGTCTTCCGGTGAGCCTCGCGCCGTCCGGCGCGGATCAGGAGCCAGCCGAGGACGAGGAGCGCCGCGCTCGTCGCGTTCAGCGCGGCGTTCAGGGTCGGGAGGTCGCGGACGGTCATCGCCTGGACGTGGCGTCGGTCGCGAGGTGGCGGGCATCCTTCACGAGGAGGGCCCTCTTCCCGGCGTCCTCGCTGTCGTACCAGCCGCGGATCGTCCCCTCCGCGTCGACGAGCGCGAAGCGCGAGGAGTGGAGGATCGGCTCTCCCGCCTTCGGGTCCGCGTCCTCGACCGGGAGCTTGAAGCCCTCGCGGGCGAGGGCGCGGATCCGGTCGCGGTCGGTCCGGAGGAAGCTCCAGCGCGACGGGTCGGCTCCGGCCTGCTTCGCGTAGCGGGCGAGCGCCTCGACCGTGTCCCGGTCGGGATCGACGGAGAACGAGACGAAGCGGACATTCGGCTCGTCCTTCAACACGTCCGCGAGCGCTTTCATCCGCGAGGTCATGACCGGGCAGATCCCGCCGCAGCTCGTGAAGATGAAATCCGCGATCCAGACCTTGCCGGCGTAGGAGGCTTGCGTCACGGGCGTTCCCTGCTCGGAGACGACGTCGAACGGCGGGACGGCGGCGAGGCGCGGGAGGTCCGTCGCGGCGGCGTTGCGAACGACGGTATTCCGAAGCTGGATGGCCCAGACGAGGATGGCGAACGAGAGGAGGAAGCCGAGGCCCGCGAGGACGAAGGGGAGGCGCGGAATCCGGCGGGCCGGAGCGGCGGCATCGGCGGGGACGTTCATGGCCGGAGTTTGCCTCGATCCGGTCCGTTCGGCATCCACGCGACGAGGGCCGCGGCGGCGCCGAACAGGACGGCCGCGAACGCAGCCGTGACCGCCAGGGAGAGGCCGGCGCCCGGGAGGTCCGGGGCGCCGCCTCCGAGGGCACGGCGCAGGGCGGCGACCCCGTAGGTCAGCGGGTTCGCGGCCATCAGCGTGCGGAGCCACGGGGGAGCGCCGCTCGCGGGGAAGAACGCGCCGGAGAGGAGCCACATCGGGATCAGGAAGAGATTCATGATGGCGTGGAAGCCTTGCGTCGAGTCGAGCGACCAGGCGATGAGGAAGCCGAGCGACGTGAGCGCGAAGGCGAGGCCGAGCAGGACCGCGCCCGCTGTCGCGAGCGCGAAGGCGTCGACCGGAAGGTCGATGAGGGGGATCAGGAGGAGAAGCGCTCCTCCCTGCAGGAGCCCGAGGAGCGTCCCTCCGGCGATCTTCCCGAAGGCGACGGCGAACGCCGGGACCGGCGAGACGAGGACCCCCTGCAGGAAGCCCTCCTTCCGGTCCTCGATGACCGAGATCGTGGAGAAAACCGCCGCGAAGAGGACGACGAGGACGACCGTGCCGGGGAAGAAGTACGCGAGCGACGCGGCCGCGCCCGCCGGGCCCGCGCCCGCGGGACGGAACGAACCGCCGAGGCCCGAGCCGACGACGACCCACATCAGGAGGGGCGGCGCGACGGCTCCGACGACGCGACTCCGCTGCCGCGCGAACCGGACGAGCTCGCGCTTCGCGAGCGCCCGCGCGGCGCTCACGCGGCCTCCGGCGGAGCGGCCTCGTCCTCGCGGAAGAGGCGGCCCGTGGCGTCGACGAAGACGTCCTCGAGCGAGGGCGCGCCGAGCGTCACCGACCGAAAGCGGCCGGGGAAGGCCTCGACGAGCCGCGGGACGAACTCGTGTCCCCGCGCCCGCTCGAGTCGGACGAGACCTTCCACGGCCGAGACGTGGCCGGCGTCCGCGCCGAATCGCGCCCCGATCTCGGCCGCGAGGGCCGCCGCGCCTTCGCCGTCGCGCGTCTCGAGGGCGATCACGTCGCCCGCGACCTTCGCCTTCAGCGCGGCGGGAGCGTCGCAGGCGAGGAGCCGGCCCCGGTCGAGGATCCCGACGCGGTGCGCCGCCTCGGCCTCGTCGAAGAGATGCGTCGTCAGGAGGACCGCGGCGCCCTCCTTCGCGAGGCCCGAGAGGAGGGCGATCAGGTCGCGCCGCGCCCCGGGGTCGAGGCCCGTCGAGGGCTCGTCGAGGAGGAGCACGGCCGGCCGGTGGAGCAGGGACTTCGCGATCTCGACGCGGCGCGCGAGCCCTCCCGAAAGGACCTCGACGAGGTCCCCGGCCCGGTCGAGGATCGAGAAGCTCCGGAGGAGCTCGTCCGCCCGGGAAGCGAGCGCCTCGCCGCCGAGGCCGTAAAGGGAGCCCTGGATCAGCAGGTTCTCCCGGACGGTCAGCTTTCGGTCGAGGCTGGGCGACTGGAAGACGACCCCGAGAGAGCGCCGGAGCGCCGCGAGCTGCCGCACGGGGTCGCAGCCCGCGACGCGAAACGTCCCGGACGAGGGCGCGAGGAGCGTCGAGAGGATCCGGAAGAGCGTCGTCTTCCCGCCGCCGTTCGGGCCCAGGAGGGCGAAGATCTCGCCGGGGGCGACGGTGAGCGAGACGCCGTCGAGCGCCCTCCTCACGCCGAAGGAGCGGGACAGGGACTCGGCTTCGAGGGCGGGGTTCGAGGGACTCGAGGAGCTCAAGGAATGATGCGATCGGCGACGAGAAGGACGAGCACCGCCGGGAGCCAGCCGATCGAGGCGAGGAAGAGCGTCAACGCCCGCTCATCCGTCGTCTCGCGCGCGAAGCGGAACGACGCCGCGAGAAACGCGAGCGTCAGGCCCATCGCGCCGATGGCGTAGACGGTCCCCGCCATTCCGAGAGCGGCCGGGAGAAGCGTCGCGGGGACGAGGAGCAGACACCAGCCGAGCGCGTGGCGGCCCGTCCGCTTCCCGCTCGGGTCGATCGTCGGGAGGATCCGGACCCCGGCGAGGCCGTAGTCCACGCGGTGGCGCCACCCGATCGCGAAGAAGTGGGGGAGCTGCCAGAGGAAGAGGATCGTGAAGAGGACGAGCCCCGGCGCCGCAATCGAACCGTGGACGGCCGTGAAGCCGCCCAGTGGCGGGAGCGCCCCGGGGACCGCGCCGACGATCGTCGAGAGCGGCGAGACCGTCTTCATCGGCGTGTAGAGGCCGACGTACGACACGAGCGTCACGGCGGCGAGAAGCGCGGTGATTCCGTTCACGAAGAGGGCGAGCTCGGCGATGCCGACGACGGAGAGCGCCGACGCGAACAGGAACGCCGCCCGCGGCGAGAGGCGCCCGGACGGAAGCGGCCGGTTCGCGGTCCGGGCCATCCGGCCGTCGAGGCCGATCTCGGTGAGCTGGTTGAAAGCGCTCGTCCCGGAGGCGACGAGGGCCGTGCCGATCAGGGTGTGCACCAGCAGCGCCGCGTTCAGCGTCGAGAGAGGACCGGTCGTCCCGGCCGCGAACCCGACGAAGGCCGTCAGGACGACGAAGAGCGTAATCCGCGGCTTCGTCAGCTCGACGAGGTCGCGAAGGCGGGGGCGGGGCGCCCGGAGAGCACGCCCCCCGCTTCGACCGCGCGGGCCCGGCCGCGGCCGAGCGTGAGCGCCACGAGGACCGCCGTGATGAAGAGGAGGCCTCCGACGGCGAGGTGCGCGGCGGTGACCGGTACGGCCTTCTTCGTCCAGACCGAGAGCGCGCCGAGGACGATCTGGAGCGCGAGGACCGTGCCCCAGGCCGCCGTGAGGGGCCCGAGGGCGGGAATCCGGGGCTTCAGCCTCCACGCGGCTCCGAGCGCGGCGAGAACGAGCAGGGCCGCGACGAGGGCGAAGGCGCGGTGCGCGAAGGCGATCGGGACACCGTGACGGGCGAGCTCGGCGGCCGTCGGGGCGAGCCGCCCGAAAGAGAACGGAAAGTCGGGGATGGCGAGTCCCGCCCCGGTGTGCCGCATGACGGCGCCGAGCAGAATCTGGACATAGGTCGCGAGGGCCGCGAGCGACGCGAGCCGGAACGCCCGGTCGAGCCCCACCGCGTCCGATGCCGAAACGCCGCCGACGATCGTTCCCGAGGTCCAGGCGCCAGAGGTCATCCAGGCGATCGCGGCCGTCAGCGCGAAGACGATCTGGGCGAGGCCCGCGTGCGCCGACGAGACCGCGGGCGGGAGGAGGAAGAGGACCGTGAGGCCGCCGAGGAGCGCCTGACCGAGGATCGCGGCGAAGGCGAGGACGCCGAGCCGCCGGACGGCCTTCCGCTTCTCGCCCCAGAGGAGGACGCCCATCTGGAGGCCGACGAAGAGGGAGACGAGCGCCGCGACCATCCGGTGGCCGTGCTCGTAGAGGATCCCGCCGACCATGGGCGGCATGAGACGGCCGTAGGAGAGGGGCCAGTCCGGAACGGCGAGGCCCGACTCCGTCGAGGTGACGAGAGCCCCCGCGATCAGGAGGAGGAAGACAGCGGCGGCCACGGCGCGGGCCGTCACGCGAACGATCGAATCCTTCCGCTGGTTCATCCTCTTTTCCCCGGCGGGATTTCTCGCCCTACGCCCCGGCCTTGAAGGTGAAGGTGACGGGCTTCGTCTCCTTCTCCCCGACGGTGATCTGCTGGGTCTGGCGGCCGAGCTTCTCGTGCCACGCCTCGAGCATGTAGGTCCCGGCGGGCAGGTTCCGGATCTCGAAGCCGCCGTCCTTCCCGGAGACGGCGAAGAACGGGTGCGGCACGATGCCCGCGTAAGAGGCCATCCAGCCGTGGACGTCGCACTTGATCTTGACCATCACCTCGGGCTTGTCGAACGTCCGCGTGAACCGCATCCCCTGCTTCGGCATCCCCAGGTTGAAGGCGTCGTTCGTCTCGGCGAGGGAGTGGACGTTGTGGAGCGTGTCGTCGCTGTTGACGATCTCGAGCGGCTGCCCGACGACGAGCCCGAAGACGTGAGGCTCGTAAAGGCACCCTTTCTGGTCGAGGACGACCGGCACCGCCGGTGCGGGGTACGTCCCGGAGATCCCCGACTTCACCCAGACGAAGACGTTTCCGAGCCCCTTGTCCTTCCCGACGACGATCTCCTCCTTCGTCACCTCGCCCGGGTGGCTCTTCGCGCACGAGGCGTCGGCCGACATCCGGAACTTCGGGTTCTCGGGCGGCGCGCCGTCGAACACGACGCGGCCAGCGACCGCCGAGGAGCCCGTGGCGGAAGGGGCTGCCGCCGGTGCGGCCGCGGGGGCGGTCACCGAAGCGGCGGCAGAGGCCGGCTTCGCGGAGGGCTCCTCCTTACCGCCGCAGGCGGCGAGGGCGAGCAGCAGGGGCAGCGAGGCGGCGACGAGCGTGCGGGGACGGCCAGCAGCCTGGAACAAGGGACCTCCTTCGGAGGGTCGTGTATTGTCCCGGCGTCCCGGGAGGGCGGGATCATCATTCGGGGGGCCGGAATCGGTCAAGCGGCCGGTTCGGCGCCCCGATTCCTCGATCGGAGGCCATCGCCCGATGCGCATTGACGCGGTGACCCTGAGACAGGTCGAGATGCCGTTGAAGTTCCGGTTCAAGACCTCGTTCGGCGAGACGACGATCAAGAAGTTCCTCCTCCTCGAGCTCGTCTCGGGCGGCCTTTCGGGCTGGGGCGAGTGCGTGGCCGAGGAAGGGCCGTTCTACTCCTCGGAGACGCTCGGCACGGCGCGGCACGTCCTCGAGGCGTTCCTGCTGCCGCTCGTCCTCGGGAAGGACGTCGCCTCTCCGGAGGCGTTCGAGGCGGACGCGGCGCGCGTCCGGGGGAACAGGATGGCGAAGGCTGCCGTGGAGACGGCGCTCCGCGACCTCTACGCGCGGGCGGCGGGAGAGTCCCTGGCGCACGCTCTCGGCGGGACGCGGACGAAGATCGAGGTCGGCGTCTCGCTCGGCATCTCGCCGACCGTGGCCGACACCGTGGCGAACGTCCGGAAGCACGTCGAGCAGGGCTATCGCCGGATCAAGCTGAAGATCCAGCCGGGGACCGACGTCGACCGCGTCAAGGCCGTCCGTGAGGCGTTTCCCGGGGTCCCGCTGACCGTCGACGCGAACGCCGCCTACACGCTCGCCGACGCAGACCATCTCCGGGCCCTCGATCCGTTCGGCCTCGACTACATGGAGCAGCCGCTCCACTACGAGGACATCGCCGACCACGCGGCGCTCGCGAAGATGCTCAGAACGCCGATCTGCCTCGACGAGTCGATTCGCTCCGCGGACGACACCCGGACCGCGATCGCCCTCGGCGCTTGCCGGGTCATCAACGTCAAGATCGGCCGCGTCGGCGGCCACGGCGAGGCGCTCCGGATCCACGAGGTCGCGTCGAAGGCGGGGATCCCGCTCTGGTGCGGCGGGATGCTCGAGGCCGGCGTCGGCCGCGCGCACAACGTCGCGATCGCGAGCCTCGCGGGCTTCTCGAAGCCGGGCGACACCTCCTCGTCGTCGCGCTACTTCGAGGAGGACATCGTGGCGCCGGCGCTCGAGGCGTCGGACGGCTGGATGCCGGTCCCCCGGGGGCCCGGGATCGGCGTCGAGGTCCGGCGCGACGTCCTCGCGCGGGTCACGACGTCGTCGCGGGAGCTCGTGGCGTGACAGCGGCGACCCGGATCGCCGAGCTCTCGGCTCTTTTCGCGTCGCGCCGGGACAGGCTCCTTTCGGACCTCGAAGCACTCGTCGTGAGAGAGAGTCCCTCCGACGACTCCGCGCGCGTCACCGCCCTCTCCCGCTTCGTGGCCGGCCGCCTCACCGCGGCCGGCGCCGCGGCGGAGACGGTGCCGTGCGCAGGTCGGGGCGACGCTGTCCTCGCTCGGGTCGGAGGAGCGTCGAAGACGCTGCTTCTCGGGCACGTCGACACCGTCTGGCCGTCCGGGACCCTGGCCGAGATCCCGTTCCGCGTGGCGGAAGGAACGGCTCTGGGACCGGGCGTCTTCGACATGAAGGCCGGGATCGCCGTCGCGCTTTCGGTCCTCACCGCTGCCGCGGCGGGTGACGTGAAGCCGGCCGGCGGCGTGACGCTCCTCCTGACCCCGGACGAGGAGCTCGGGAGCGGCGCCTCGCGCGAGCTCCTCGTCGCCGAGGCGCTCCGGCACGAGCGAGTCCTCGTCCTCGAGCCGTCGGGCGAGGGCGGCGCCGCGAAGGTCGCCCGAAAAGGGATCGGCCTCGTGACGGCGCGTTTTTCGGGCGTGGCGGCGCACGCAGGTCTCGAGCCGGAGCGGGGAGCCTCGGCGCTTCTCGAGCTCTCGCGCTTCGTCCTCTTCGCCGACGCCCTCGCCGACAGCTCTGTCGGCGCGTCCGTCGTCCCGACCGTCGCCTCGGCGGGGACGAAGTCGAACGTCGTTCCCGAGAGCGCGGAGGTGACCATCGATTTCCGCGTCTGGACGCGCGAGGCAGGGGAGCGCGTCGTCGCCGCCCTCGCCGCGTACCGGCCCGCCGATCCGCGCGTCCGTGTGACGGTGGAGGGGGGGATGAACCGCCCCCCGATGGAGGAGACCGAGATCTCGGGGGCCCTGTACCGGCGTGCCGCCGCGCTGGCGCAGATGCTGGGATTCGAGCTGCCGTCCGCCCGGGTCGGCGGGGCGTCCGACGGAAACCTGACCGCCGCCGCAGGGGTCCCGACGCTCGACGGCCTCGGGCCGGCGGGGGGCGGCGCGCACGCGCGGACGGAGCACCTCCTCGTCGATGACCTGCCTCGCCGGGCCGCTCTCGTGGCCGCCCTCCTCGAGGAGGTCGCGCCGTGAGCGGCCGGATCGTCATCCGGGAGCTCCGGAACTTCGACGAGTACCACGAGACCCTGAACGTGGGAAAGGCCGCCTGGCGCTTTGCGGACCGCGTTCTCTCCCCCAGCAGCGACCTGATCGCGGCCACCCACGCGGGCGGCCTGACGGCCGGAGCCTTCGAGGGAAGCCGGATGCTCGGCTTCGTCTTCGGCATCCCGCGAACGAACCTCGGCGAGCCTGCGCTCCACTCGCACCTTCTGGCGGTCCGGCCGGAGGCGCAGGGGCGCGGCCTCTCGGTGAAGCTGAAGCTCTTCCAGAGGAGCTGGTGCCTCGAGCGGAACATCCGGCTCGTCACCTGGACATACGACCCGTTCCTCCTGAAGAACGCGAAGCTGAACGTCGGGCGGCTCCGCGCGACGGTCCGGAATTTCCTGCCGAACTTCTACGGTGCGATGGGGGGGATCTACGGAAACCTGCCGACGGATCGGTTCGAGGTGATCTGGCGCCTCGACGACCCGGCGGTCGCGGCGGCGGCGGCGGGCGGGAACCCGCCGTCCCTGACGGACGGCCCGGCGGTGCCGCTGGCGTCGGCGGTGCGCTTCCCGGACGCGCCTGTCGTGGCGCTCCCGTTCCCGGCGGGCGCTCCCGGAATCTACCGGACCGACCACGACGGGACGCTCCGGGCGCGACGGCGGTTCGCGGCCGCGGCGAAGGAGCTCTTCGCGCGCGGCTTCGAGGTCCGCGGCGTCGCCGTGCGCGACCCGGGCCCGGTCTACCTCCTGACGCGACGCTGACGAAAACCCCTCTGATAGAGTTCCTCCGACTTTCGAGAAGGAGGTATTTCCATGAAGGCATTCCGCGTGGTCCTGGCGGTCCTCGTCCTGACGGTGTTCGCTGCGCCGGCGTTCGCCGTCGACCTGAAGACCGACAGCTTCCAGGTGACGGGGACCGTCAGCGCGATGGACGCCTCGTCGATCACCGTGATGAAGGGGAAGGAGCGCTTCCACATCACCAAGGACGCCGCGACGAAGGTCACCGGCGAGCTGGCCGTCGGTTCCAAGGTGACCGTCCACTACAAGATGTACGCGGTGGACGTCGAGGGGAAGGCCGCCGCCAAACCCGCCACGAAGAAGTAGCCCGGATTCAGCTCTTCGCGAGCTCCGCTTTCAGCCTCTCGGCCTGGTAGTACGCGACGAGCGGGTCGACCAGCTCGTCGAGGCGCCCGTCCAGGATGTCGGCGAGGCGGTGGGACGTGAAGCCGATCCGGTGGTCGGTCACGCGCGACTGAGGGAAGTTGTAAGTCCGGATCTTCTCGGACCGGTCCCCCGACCCGACCATCTTCTTCCGGTCGGCGGCGTACGCCGCTTCGCGCCGCTCCCTCTCGACCTCGTACAGGCGTGACTTCAGGACGCGCATCGCCTTCGCCTTGTTCTTGATCTGCGACCGCTCGTCCTGGCACTGAACGACGGTCCCGGTCGGGAGGTGCGTCAGCCGGACGGCCGAATAGGTCGTGTTGACCCCCTGTCCGCCCGGGCCCGAGGCGCAGAAGAGGTCGACGCGGATCTCCTTTTCGCTGACCTGCAGATCGACGTCTTCGGCCTCCGGGAGGACCGCGACGGTCGCCGCTGAGGTGTGGATCCGGCCCTGCGTCTCCGTGGCCGGGACCCGCTGGACGCGGTGAACGCCCCCTTCGTACTTGAGGCGCGAGAAAGCCCCGTCGCCCTCGAGGATCGCCTGGATCTCCTTGATGCCGCCGATTCCTCCGGCGTCGCTTCGCTCGACGACGTCCACCTTCCAGCCGCGGCTCTCGGCGTACCGGACGTACATGCGGAACAGCTCCTCCGCGAAGAGGGCGGCCTCGTCGCCTCCGGTTCCGGCGCGGATCTCGAGGACGACGTTTCTCGAGTCGTCCGGATCCTTCGGCAGAAGCAGCAGGCGCAGCTCTTCCTCGACGGCCGGGAGCCGCCCGCGCAGGGCGTCGAACTCCTGCTGGGCGACGGCGCGGAGCTCGTCGGCCGGGGGAAGGGTGTCGAGGAGCTCGCGGGCGCCCGCCAGCTCCTTCTCGAGGCGGCGCCGCTCCCGCACCTTCTCGACGATCGACGCGATCTCCTTCATCGCCCGGACGGTCTTCGTGTAGGCGACGTGGTCCTGGGCGACCTCGGGCGACTCGGAGCGCGCCTTCAGCTCGGCGTACTTCCGTTCGATCTCTTCGAGCTTCTGGAGCATCGTCGTCGGGGCTCCTCGGGCGTCTCCGGGAGGGCCGCCGGAGGGGGCACGGGCGGGGCGGGGCGCCTCAGGCCGTCTTGGGAGCGGCCTTGGCGTAGCGCTTCTGGAAACGCTCGACGCGGCCTGCGGTGTCGACGAGCTTGGCCTTGCCCGTGAAGAACGGGTGGCAGAGCGAGCAGATCTCGAGGCGGAGCTCGGACTTCGTGCTATGCGTCTTCCAGGTGTTCCCGCAGGCGCAGTGCGCGGTGACTTCGTAGGACTCGGGGTGGATCTTCGGCTTCATGGGCTCCTCGTCGCGCCGGCCGCTGTGGTGAGCCGGTGCGGAACCGCGGAATATAGCACGGCGGTTTCGATCCACGAAGAGGGCGCAAAGCTTGGCGCTGCTAGACTTCGGCGATGCTGATCCTGAACGTGAGGGTCCCTGGCGAGCCCGCGCGGCGGCTCCGGATGGAGAAGCCTGCGGTCACGCTGGGGCGCTCCTCGACGAACGACGTTCCGCTGGCCGATCGGACGCTGTCACGCGTCCACGCGCGGCTCGAAATGGCCGACGGACACCTGCGCCTCGTCGACCTCGGCTCGCGAAACGGCACCGCCGTGAACGGCTCGCGGATCACGGACCCCGTGATCCTCCGGCCGGGCGACCGGATCCAGCTCGGCGAAACGGTGCTCGACGTCCTCGAGGAGTCGACGACGCGAGTCGTCATCGACGCGCGCGACGACGACAGCCTCCGCCGGACGACGTTCCTCCAGTCGTCGCGGGACCTGATGCGGCCCCACAAGCAGGAGTGGGACTCCAAGATGGGGGCCGAGGAGCTGGCGCGCCTCGCCACCTCGCTCCGGATCCTGAACGAGGTCTCGGTCGAGCTGCTCTCGGACATCCCCCTCCCGAAGCTGCTCGAGCTGATGCTCGAGAAGATCTTCACGTACCTCCAGCCCGACCGCGGGCTCCTGATGCTGGCGGACGAAAGCGGTAACCTGAAGCCCGAGCAGGTGAAGTTCGCCGAGGGCGTCGACCCCTCCGACATCCGGCTCTCGAAGACGCTCATCCAGACGGTCGTCGAGCGGAAGAACGGCATCCTCGTCATCGACGCGGCGACGGACGGGCAGCTCGCGGCCGCCGAGTCGATCCGGATCCAGGGCGTCACCTCCTGCATGGCGGCGCCGCTCTTCGTCGAGGACAAGGTCATCGGCCTCATCTACCTCGAGGTCCGCCTCGGCCGGAAGAGCTTCGCCGAGGAGGATCTCCGCCTCCTGACCTCTCTCGCGAATACCGCGGCCATCAAGATCCAGAACCTGAGGCTCCGCGAGGGCGTCATCGCGAAGGAGCGCTTCGAGCGGGAGATGGCGCTGGCCTGGGACATCCAGCGGCGGCTCCTGCCCGACGCCGACCCGACCGTTCCGAACACCTCGATCCTGGGGCGGACGGTGCCGTCGCGCACGGTCTCCGGCGACTACTACGACTATTACCAGCGCGCCGACAGAACGATCGACATCGTCGTCGCCGACGTCTGCGGCAAGGGGATGGGCGCGTCGATTCTCGCAGCGTCGGTCCAGGCGGCGTTCCAGGTCTGGGCGGGCGAGAACTTCCCGCCGGACCGCCTCTGTTCCGGGCTCAACGATCTGGTCTGGCGGCGGACCAGCCCCGAGAAGTTCGTCACGTTCTTCCAGGCGCTCTACGACCCGGAGACGGGTGCGATCGTCTGGACGAACGCGGGCCACAACGCGGGGCTTTTCATCCGGGCGGACGGGACGCTCGAGAAGCTCTCCGCCCACGGCCCGCCGCTCGGCCTCTTCCCGGCGAAGGTCTATTCCTCGGGCAGCCTGACCATGCAGAAGGGCGATCTCCTCGTGCTCTACACCGACGGCATCACCGAGGCGACGAACCCCGACGACGAGGAGTTCGGCGTGGACCGGCTGGTCGAGGTCACGACCGCTTCCCGGGCGAAGAACCTGAAGGAGATCGAGGTGGATCTCCTGGCCGCCCTCGCCCAGTTCGTCAAGGGCGTGCCGTACTCCGACGACCGGACGCTCGTGCTGGTCCGCCGGGACTAGCGACCGCCGGTCCGGCCCGCAGATGCGGGGGCGGTGTCGCGCGCCAGCATGCCGTGCCGCTTGAGCATCTCGTTCAGGGTCGTCGGCTTCAGACGCAGGAGCTCGGCCGCCCGCTTCTGCACACCCGAGCTCCGATCGAGCGCCGCGGAGAGGAGCGCCTTTTCGTAGGACGCGACGGCCTCCTTGAACGAGAGCCCGTCGGGGGGGAGGGCGGCGGGGCGAGGCACGGAGCGGCGGACGGCCTCGGGCAGCTGGTCGACGTCGATGACGCCCGGCCCGAGGATCAGCGCACGCTCGAGGACGTTCTCCAGCTCGCGGACGTTCCCGGGCCAGTCGTGGTCGAGCAGCGCCTTCATCGCGTTCGGCGTCACCGGGGGGAGCGCGCGTCCGTTCTCCGCCGCGGCGCGGGCGACCAGCGCTTCGACGAGGAGCGGGATGTCCTCCTTCCGCTCGCGGAGCGGCGGAAGGTGAATCGTGATGACGCAGAGACGGTAGTAGAGGTCCTCGCGGAACCGGCCGTCGGCGACGAAGTGCAGAAGATCGGCGTTCGTCGCCGCAACCACGCGCACGTCGGCGCGGACCGGCTCGACCGCCCCGACCGGCATGAATTCGCGCTCCTGGAGGACCCGGAGGAGCTTCGCCTGCGTATCGGGCGGTACGGTCCCGATCTCGTCGAAGAAGATCGTCCCGCCGTCGGCCACCTTGAAGAGCCCCTTCTTGTCCGCAACGGCGCCGGTGAACGAGCCTCGCACGTGCCCGAAGAGATTCGACTCGAGGAGGTCCGGGGGGAGCGAGCCGGAGTTCACCGTCACGAACGGCCCGGCGGCGCGCGGCGAGAGCCGGTGCAACGCCTTCGCGACGAGCTCCTTGCCCGTGCCGCTCTCGCCGACGATGAGGACGGTCGACCGCGCGCTCGCCGCGTTCCGGATCGTCTCGTAGACCCGCTCCATCGGCGCCGAGCGGCCGACGAGCCCGCCGAGGTCGCCCGTGCCCGCGTCGAGCTTGGCCCTGAGGACGCGGTTCTCAGCGAGAAGGCGGCGCTTCTCGAGCGCCTGCCTGACGATGTGGACGACTTCGTCGTTCCGGAACGGCTTCGGCAGGTAGTGGAACGCCCCCTCGCGCATCGCGGCGATGGCGTTCTCGACGGAGGAGTACGCGGTGATGACGATGATGGGCATCTCCGGCCAGCGCTGGCGGGCCTCGGTCAGCACCTCCAGCCCGGAGCGGTCGGGGAGCATCAGGTCGAGGAGGAGGAGGTCGACCGGTTCCTTCCCGAGGCGCTCCAGCCCCTCGGCGGCGGAGCCCGCCTCGCGCACACTGAAGCCAGCCTTCGAAAGGACGGTCCGCAGGACCTCCCGGATCACCGGTTCGTCGTCGAGGATCAGGATCGTCATGGCGTCAGGCCGTGACGGGGAGAGAGACCGTGAATCGCGCGCCGCCGCCCGGCCGCGTCCCGGCGTCGAGCGTCCCCCCGTGGGCCTGGATGATATCCCGCGCGATGGCCAGCCCCAGCCCCGTCCCGCCCTGCGCCGTCTTGGTCGAGTAGAACGGCTCGAAGACGCGGGCGGCGTCCTCGGGGGCCAGGCCCGGGCCGTTGTCCTCGACGACGAAGACGACCCGGTCCGTCTCCGGCCGCGCCCGGAGCGCCACGGCCGGCGGAGCGCCGTCCCGCCGGGTCGCGCTCCCCGCGGCCTCGACCCCGTTCTTGAGGAGGTTGACGAGAACCTGCAGCAGGGCCTCGGCGTGGCCGGGGATGGCCGGCAGCGCCGCGGGGACGTCGACGGCCAGCGAGACGCCCCGGGCGTCGATCTCGTCCTCGAAGGCGCGCTGGGCCTCGCGTGCGAGCGCCACCGGGTCGATCGGGACTCGCTCGCGCGGCCGGCCGCGGGCGAGGTCGAGGAGGCTGCCGACGAGGCGCGACGCGCGAAACGCCTGGCGCTCGATCTTCTCGAGCACGCCCCGGCGCGGGTCGTCGGCCGGCGTCTCGTCGAGGAGCAGGCGCGCGAAGCCGGCGACCCCCGTCAGCGGCGTGTTCACTTCGTGCGCCACGCCGGCCGAGAGGGTCCCGAGCGCCGCGAGCCGATCGCGGTCCGCGAGCGCCCGCTCGAGGCGGACGTTCTCGGTCGCGTCGTAGAGGACGAAGACCTTCGCGCGGGAGCCGGGCGCGGCGCCGGGGAACGGCGACACGGCGACGTCGAGGACGCGCGCGCCGCCACCGAGGTCGGCCTCGACGCGTTTCGGCGGTGCGCCGGACAGGAACGCCGGCGGAAGCACGTCCGTATCCCGCGCGCCGACGAGGGACGACGCGCTCCGTCCGGTGAACGCGGCGAACGCGGGGTTCACCGACGTGATCCGGCCGTCGGCGTCCGTCGCCACCAGCGCCGCTGCCGAGCCCGCCACCACGTCCTCGTGGAACTCCTTCAGCGTCCGGTAGCTCTCGGCCTGGGTCCGGAGCTCGTCGTAGAGGCGGGCGTGGTCGAGCGCCAGCCCGGCGGGGGCGAGGACCGTCTCGAGGAGTCGCAGGTCCTCCCCGGAAGGCGGGGTCCGCCCGTCGCGGTCGCCGATGGCGAAGAGCGCGAGCAGCCCGCCCGGCACCGAGAGCGGAGCGAGCGTGCGGAAGCCGGCCCGGCGCAGCCGGGCCACCGAGGCGGTCGGGGCGGCGGCGAACGTCTGCCGCGAGAGCCGCGTCGTCCGGGCGTCGACGCCGGCCGGCAGCTCTTCGAGGACGAGCGGTGGGCCGCCGTCCACGGCGGCGGCCGAGAGGCGTCCGTCGCCGATCACCGGGAGGAGCGCGGCGACGGAGACGCCGAGGCCGCGCGCGACGCGCGGGACGAGGAGCGCCTCGATCTCGAGCCCCGAGCGCGCCGACGGCAGCTCCCGGACGAGCCCGAGGAGCTCCTCCCGCCCGGCCAGCTCGCCCTGGTACTGGAAGCGCGCGAACGCGGCCGAGAGGCCGCGCTTCACCGGCACGAACGACAGCGCCACGGCGAGGCCGGCGGCGGTCTGGAGCGCGGCGCGGGCGTACGGCACGTCGGGGAGGACCGGGTGCGCGACGAAGGCCTGAGCGGCGGCGAAGAGCCCCGCGGCGAAGAGGACCGCGCCGACGAGGGCCGCCGTCTCCCGCCCGAGGACCTCGACGTCCCAGAGGCGGTAGCGGGTCAGGGCCGCGAGGAACGCCACCGGCACGAGGGCGAGCGGCAGCAGCGAGAGCGACGAGAGGACCGGGATCGACCGGCCGAAGATCGACGGGAGGAGGTTCAGGACGCAGAGGGGGACGAGGCCGACCATCGTGCCGAGCAGGAGGAAGCGGATCTGCTTCTCCGTCAGCAGGTCGATCGTCCGGCGCGAGAGCGAGAGGAGACGCGCGGCGGCGACGAGCGCCGCAAGCGTCATCCAGGCGCCCTGCATCCGGTCGAGCGTGGCGACCGCGTCGGCCGCGTTCCGCCCGGGCGCCGACGGGCCTCCGTAGAGCTGGATCTCGGCGACGAGGAGCGCGACCGAGGGAACGAACGCGAGCGGCCAGGGGAAGCGTCGCGCACGCCGCGGAAAGGTGAAGGCGAGGACGACGAGGAGCGCCGGGAAAAGCGCGCGAGCGACGTCTTCCACGAGGACCGCGATCCGGAAGGCGCCGTCGACCGGCGGCAGTGGCGTCAGGATCAGGACGAGTGCGGCGCCGAGCGCGAAGGCCGCGAAGAGGAAATTCGCGTCGGGTGCCACCGCGCCGGGAGCCTGCCGGAGGGCGCTCGCGCCCGCAAGGAAGAAGGCCGTCCCGACCGCGAAGAGGAACAGGTACTTCCAGTCCCACGGGGACGGGACGGGCGGCGTCTCGACCGTCCGCACCTGGCCGTCGCGCAAGAAGGTGAGCTGCGCACGGCGCGTCGCGAGAATCTGCGACGGGTCGCCCGCGCTCGCGGCCTCCCCTCCGTCGACGAGCAGAAGGAGGTCGCCCGGCCGGAGCCCGGTCGGGGAGGCCGACGGACCGACGTAACGGACCTTGAGAGCGGAAGCGGACGGCTCGACGAGAAGATCCGCCCGCCCGACGATCGTGACTTTCCGGACGACGGTCAGGCCGACCGGAATCAACGCGAGGACGTAGCACGCCACGATCAGCGCTCTGACGGCGCGTCGCCCCAGTCGCGTCGAGGTGTCCACCGCTGCCCTTCCATTCAAACCAAGTGCCATGACTCCGCCGGATTGAACGGCGGGAAGTCATTGGCACAGAGCGGTTTCTTCCTCTGAAGCCAGGCTCCGGGCGCGCGGGTTGTCAGTTGTTTGGATTTGTTTCCGGCGAATTGGAGGGTCGGCTCAGAACGAAACCGCGAGGCCGCCGGCGAGACGGCGGTTCGACCGCTCCTCGTCCTCGCCCTGACGGCGCTTGCCGAGCTCCACGTTGAAGAGCGCCCGCCATTCCGAGGCGATGGACTGGAGGATCGGAATCGGAATCGATTGAGCGAACGAGAAGTCGACGGCGTCGAAGTCGTTCCTGAGGACGCTCTGGCCGCGAGTCAGGCCCTGCGACAGGGCCCTGTATCCGACGCCCACCGTGGTCCGCGTCCCGGAGAGGCTGACGACCGCCTCGGCGATCCCGTACGTCGCGTCGTCCTGGGCAATCGACCCTTCGCGTTCCCCGGCCACGCGGCCGACGCGCCCGCCGAGCTTCGCGTCGATCCCCTCCGTCACCTTTGCCGTCACGACGGACGACACCTCGCTCGCGACGTCGCCCGGGAAGAAGTAGATCGAGTCGAGCCGGTCGAAGAAATCGGGTGACAGAAGGAGGCGGTACGTGCCGAGGATCTCCCGGCGGCTCGCTTCCACGGAGATGCCCGCCCGCCTCCCCGCGAACTGCGCGCCGACCCCGTAGGTGCTCTGCGAGAGGCGCCCGAGGTCGGCGACGTCGGTGCCGACCTGGCCGGGGAGTACCCCGTTGTCCGTCCGCCCGCCGAGTCGCTGCGACGCGAACGCCCACGTCCGGAATGCGCCGGGGGCGAACCTGAGCGTCAGCTCCGGCGTGGCGCCGCTGCTCTGCGTCGAAAGGTCTCCGGTCGCGCCGGCCTCCACCGAGAGGCTTCCGACAAGACGCATCCCCACGACGGCCCCGACGTGAGCCTCGCGGTCCCAGGCCGACATCGGGAGCGCGCTCGTCGGCAGCGGCGGCGCCGTGAGCGACCGATAGGCGACGCTGAAGCGGACGAAGCTCCGGTCGCCGAGGTCGGTCCGGTACCCCGCGAAGACGTCGAGGGTGTCGGACGAGTTGGCGAAGAGGTCCGCCGCCGGGCCGTCGGTGAACGCCCGGTTCTGGCTGACGAGGCGGGCCGAGAGGGAGGCCTGCGACCGCTCGCCGGTCGCACCGGTCCAGTCGACCGCGTGGGCGGCAAAGCGCGAGGAGTCGACCTCGTCGAGAGGCCGCCTCTGGCGCTGCGTCGAAAGGTGCAGGTTCTGGCGGTTGCCGGCCTGCAGGTCGACGGCGACGCTCGAGGAGTCGCCCGTGCGGAAGCCTTCCACCGGAAGGAGGCGGCTGTACTGCCCCTCGACGCCCCAGCGGACGCTGCTGCCGAGCGAGCCCGAGAGGCCGAGGAGCGTGCGCGAGAGCGGGGGAGTTCCGGACCCGGCAAAGCCGGTCGTCGAGGTCATGGAGGCGTGCACCGGGACGCGGAGAGAAGCGTTCACGGGCGGCGCACCGGCGACGGCCGGTGCCCGGGGCGCCGGCGGCGGCTCGTCGAGAGCCGCCAGGATCGCGGCCGCGTCGCGCAGGACGTCTCCCTTCACGACGGCGCGGGCGTTCCACGGGTCGGCGTCGCCCGCCGGCGAGGCCGGGAGAACGCCGCCCGCCGCCGACAGGTCGAGGCGGACGAAGGAGACGGCGTTCGGTGCGGCGGTGTGGAGGATCCGCGCGGTGAACGCCGGAAGCCCCGGGACGAGCGCGAGAATCGTGTAGGAGCCGCGGGGCGCGTCGGCCAGGACGAACGTCCCGTCGGCCTCGGTCTTCAGGAACCGGATCGTCGACGCGCCGCCATCCGTGACGGCGCGGATGACGACGGTGGCGCCTCCGAGCGCGGCGTCGCCGACCCGGACCATTCCCGAGAGCGGCGCGGCCGGCGGGGCGGCCCGCGCCGCCGCCGCGAGCGCGCACACAGCAACAACCGCGGCGAGCGCGGAGGTGCGGCGGAAGGCAACCCGATTCCAGTACACGGCAACCCGCTCCAGGGGAATCATCCGCCCGCGTGAGAGGCCGCGTCAACTGCCCCCTGAGGCCCTCAGGACCGGGCCGGTCCGAGGCCCAGGGTCGCGTTCACGATGTGCCGGGCGACCGAGGGATTCTCCTTCAGCCGGCGCGTCGAATAGGCGTACCAGTCGCGCCCGTACGGGACGTAGACGCGGAGCCGGTGCCCCCCGCCGAGGAGGATCTTCCGGAGGAGCGGGTCGACCCCCAGCAGCATCTGGAACTCGTACCGCTCCGGCGGCGCCTTCAGGCGGTCGATCGTCGCGAGGGCGGCCTGCACGCAGGATTCGTCGTGGGTGGCGATCGCTGCGTAGCAGCCGGCCGAGAGGTGCTTGTCGACCATCGCGGCGAAGTTCCGGACGACGACGTCGTGGTCCTTCCAGGCGATCTCGCGGCGCTCGACGTAGATCCCCTTGCAGATCCTGACGTTCATCTTCGCGGCGATGCAGCGGTCGAGGTCGGCGAGGCTCCGGCGGAGGTAGGCCTGGAGCACGACGCCGACGTTCGGGTACTCGGCCTTCAGCTCGAGCGCGAGGCGGAGGGTCGACTCGGTGTACGGGCTGTCCTCCATGTCGAGTCGGACGAACGTCCCGTGCTCGCCGGCCTTCCGGCAAATCGCCGAGAGGTTTTCGCGCGCGAGCGCGGGGTCGATGGCGAGCCCGAGCGCCGTCGGCTTGACCGAGACGTTGGCCGGGAGGCCGCTCGCCGCGATCGCTTCGAGTGTCTTCAGGTACAGGTCGCGGGCCGCCGCGGTCTGCTCGCGGCGGGTGACGCTCTCCCCGAGGACGTCGAGCGTGGCCATCGCCCCCTCGGCGGCGAGGCCGCTCACGACACGGAGCGCATCGTCGAGCGTCTCGCCGGCGACGTAGCGCGACGCCACGCGCCCGACGAGGGCGCGTGGGACGAGCGGGATCGTGCTGACGACGAGGCGGTCGAAGAGGCTCATGTTCCGGGCTCCGGAGTTCTCGCCAAAACGAGGAGGCGGACGGTTCGGGCGCCAGCGTCGCGCAGGGCGGACGCGGCCGCGAACGCGGTGGCGCCCGTCGTGACGACGTCGTCGACGAGGAGGATGGAACGGCCCGCTGTGGCGGGCCGGGCGGCGAAGGCGCCGGCCACGTTGGCCGAGCGCTTCGACGCGGGGAGGTCGGACTGGGGGGCGGTTTCACGGGTGCGCGCGAGGAAGCCTTCCACCGGCCGGCCGAGACGCCGGGCGGCTTCCGACGCGAGGAGGCCTGCCGGGTCGTAGCCGCGCCGGCGGTTCCGCCCGCGCGTGGAGGGAATCGGCGTCACGGCGTCGACGCCCTCGTCGAGGTGCGTCCTCCGGGCGAGCGCGGCCATTCGCGCCGCCGCCGGCGCCGCCAGGAGATCCCATCCCCCGAACTTGAAGGCCGCGATCAGCCGCCTGAGGCTTCCGGCATAAAGGCCGACCGCAGCGGCCCGCTCGACGGGCGGCGGGCGGCGCTCGCAGCCGCGGCACGTCCCGCCCCCGGTCGGGAGCGCGCAGCGCGGACAGCTCTCCGCCGGGTCGAGCGCGGGGAGGTCGCGCCAGCATGCGGCGCAAACCCCGCCACCGCCGACGCCGCGCCGCGACTCGCCGCAGGCGGCGCATCGCGACGGGACGAGGAAAGTGAGAAGCTGATCGAGAAGGGCCGGCGGCGCGGAGGGATCCGAGGCGATCAGCGCGTCCGTCGCGGGCACATCGTGGGATTCTAGACGAGGCGCGCGGCCGGTACGTACACTCATCGTGACCTGTTTCAGCGCGTCGCGTTTGACGCTCTTCCCTGGGCGCTTCTATGCTCTCGGGATGATCTTCACCAGCGCCCGGAGACGCCGGCTCGGCGTCGCCCTCCTCTTCGCCGGCGGCGCGCTCGCGCTTCGGCCGGCTCCACTCGCCGCCCAGAGCTTCGCCGCCGGCCTCGGCGCCGCGACCTACGCCGACACCGGAACGGCCACCAGCGTGGAGGGCTTCCAGCAGTGGGGCGGCGACGCCTACGTCGAAGTCCTCTACGAGACGTCGCCGAGCTTCGTCACGGTGCTGCAGGGGCGGTATTCGAGGTTCCAGCTCCCGGGAACCCAGCCCGGCGCCCCCGACCTCCAGGTGAACGCGGGAATCGCCCGGGTCTCTTATCGGTGGCGGGAAGACTGGTTCCAAGCCGGGTTCTTCGGCGGAGGCGGCGTCTTCTCCGTGTCACCCAAGAGCCCGGCCCCGGGCCAGGTCGCCGTGGACGGGAACGAGACGGCCGCCGGCGCGACGTTCGGCGTCGAGACGCTCTTCCGTGTCACCGGCCAGCTCGACTTCCGGCTGGAGTTCGGCGGCGACTACATCGCCACGACGGTCATCCACCGCCCCCTCTTCATCGGGGGAAGCGTCAGCTTCAAGTTCTGACGGGCGTCGCGCAGGCGGCGGGATCCCACCCGACCTTTCGGTCGGGCGGGAATTGCGGCGGCGGGATGATTTCTGTGCGGATTAGGTTGAGGTAGGACGAAGGTGGTGGGCCCGCCGACCGTCTGGCCGGCGGCTTCTGGGGTTGGCCTTGAAGATCGCCTTCATTGCATTTGACCTCAATGTCGTTTCGATCTCCTGCCTTTATGTACGCAAACCGGATGCCCCCGGTTTGTCCCGCGCTCGTCATCGGCGTAAGTCAATCGAGGAGAGTGCGTTCCGCTCCGGAACCGGATCGGGCCGCCAGGGCGCGTCATCCCGTTACGGAGACACTTCAGGTAGAAATGACGCGATTTCGGGAGACGGCCGGGAATCAGGCGCCTTCGGCGAGAGGCAGGAGCGTCGAGTCCTTCTTGACCGACAGCGAGAGATCGACCCGGGTCCGGGCGACACCCCGCAGCGTCTGGATCTTCTCCCTGAGGACCCGCTCGAGGTGCTCGACGTCCCGCGCTCTCACCTTCAGCCGGTAGCCGAAGTCGCCCGAGATCGCGCAGCACTCCTGGACGTCGAGGAGCGCCTCGATCTCCTCCAGAAAGACGCGCTCGAAGCGGGGATGTTCGAGGCCGACGTCGACATACGCGATGAGCGGCATGCCGATGAGGCGCGGGTCGAGGAGCGCCGTGAAGCGCCGGATGAAGCCCCGGGTCTCGAGCTTCTTGATCCGCTCGTTCACCGACGGCGTGCTCAGACCGACGGCGTCGGCAATCCGAGCCTGCGAGATCTTTCCGTCCCGCTGCAGAAGGTCGAGGATTCTGCGGTCGATCTCGTCCATATGAAATTCGGCTCAGGAAACCGTAACCCCGAATTTTATACGGAGAACCCGGGCCAATTCAACCGGGAAGGGCGACCCGGCTCGGGACGGACGGGATTTCGACGCCCTTCGGAAGGACGACGACGCCCCCGTCGGAGACGTGGAAGCGTCGCCGGTCCTCCTCCTCGTCGAAGCCGATCTCGATCCTCGAGGGGATCTTCACGCCCTTGTCGGCGATGACGCGCTTGAGGCGGGCGTGCCGGCCCACCTCCACGCCGTCCATCAGGACGCACTCCTCGATGTGCGAGAAGGAGTTGACGCGGACGCGCGGGAAGAGGAGAGAGCGGTGGATCGTCCCGCCCGAGATGATGCAGCCCGCGGCCACCATCGAGTCGGTGGCCAGGCCCATCCGCTGCGAGACCGAGTCCGCGAAGACGAACTTCGCCGGCGGCAGCTGGGGAGAATGGCTCTTGATCGGCCACTTGTGGTTGTAGAGGTTCAGGGGCGGCGAGACAGAAATGAGGTCCATCGAAGCTTCCCAGTAGGATTCGACCGTTCCGACGTCGCGCCAGTAGGGGGGCAGGTCCTCGGCGCCCGGGACGCGGTTCTCGGAGAAGTCGTAGGCGTACACCTGCGCGCCGC
This sequence comes from uncultured Acidobacteriota bacterium, assembly GCA_963721385.1. Taxonomy (GTDB): domain Bacteria; phylum Acidobacteriota; class Thermoanaerobaculia; order UBA5066; family UBA5066; genus DAOMFB01. The sequence continues at coordinate 980,558 of CAVRJB010000013.1, read as the reverse complement.
CCTTGAGGAGCGACGGAATGATCGTCTTCCCGAAATCGTGCGAGGTGTCCTGCAGCGCGTCGCTCTCGAGGACGTCGATCAGGATGTTCGCCCGGAAGACGTAGTTCCCCATCGACGCGAGGGCGAACCCGGGCTGCCCCGGCATCTCCCGCGGCTCTTTGGGTTTCTCCTCGAAGCCGACGACGCGTCCCTCGGCGTCCACCTCGAGGACGCCGAAGCGCGAGGCTTCCGCGAGCGGCACCGGCAGGGCGGCGATCGTCAGGTCGACCCCGCCCTCCTGGTGCCCCACGAGCATCGGGTTGACGTCCATCGTGTAGATGTGGTCGCCGCCGAAGACGCAGACCTGCTGCGGCTCTTCGTCGAAGATCAGGTCGAGGTTCTGGTAGACGGCGTCCGCGGTGCCGCGGAACCAGTGCGGCCCGCGGCGCATCTGCGCCGGCACGGGGTCGACGAACTCGCCGATGTCGAACGTCAGGCGCCAGGTCCGGATGATGTGCTCGATGAGCGAGTTGGACTTGAACTGCGTCAGGACCTTGACCTTCCGGAGGCCCGAGTTCAGGAGGTTGTTCAGGACGAAGTCGATGATCCGGTAGCGCCCGCCGAACGGGACCGCGGGCTTGGCGCGGTCGCGCGTGAGCGGGAAAAGCCGCTCTCCCATGCCGCCGGCGAGGACCATGGACAGGACGTCACGGTGCTGCACGAGATTCACGACGACCCCCGACCCGGCCGGCAAGACCGGCGCCCTCGGGAGAGCGGCGCCCCGGCCCCTGATGTTGAGCTATCTTAGGAGAGAACGGCCCGGCCGGCGCAGAAAGACATCCGCGACATGAAAGATCCGTACGAGATTCTCGGGGTCGAGCGACGCGCCACCGACGCCGAGATCAAGAAGGCCTACCGCCGCCTCGCGCGGAAGCACCATCCCGACGTGAATCCGGGGGACGCTTCGGCGCAGAGGAAGTTCCAGGAGATCGCCGCTGCCTACGAGCTGCTGAAGGACCCGAAGCGGCGCCAGCGGTACGACGCGACCGGCGACAGCGGCGACGTCCCGCCGGGCGGCATGCCTCCCGGCGCCGGGTCGCCGTTCGGAGGGCCGGGGGGCGGCGCCGGCGGGTTCCGGTGGTCCGGGGACTTCGGCGATCTCTTTTCCGAGCTCTTCTCGCGCGGCGGCGGCGCCGGCTTCGGCGCGGGGCCCTTCCCGGACGAGGAGGACGACGACGCGGCGGCGTCCCTGACGGTCCCGTTCCGCGACGCCGTACTCGGCGGAACCGTGGCGTTCCGGGCCCGGATCCCGAGGCGCTGCCGCCGCTGTGGAGGCACGGGCAAGACCGGCGGCTCGGTCTGTCCCGTCTGCCACGGCGGCCGCACCGTCGTGGAGAACGAAAAACTCACGGTGCGGATCCCGGCGGGCGTCGCGACCGGCTCGAAGATCCGGGTGCCCGGCCAGGGCCGCTCCGCGGAGGGAGACCTCTACCTCTCTCTCACGGTCGAGCCGCACCCCTACTTCTCGCGGGAGGGCGACGACATCTCCGCGGAGGTCCCGGTCACGGTCGCCGAGGCCTACCTCGGCGCGGAGATCGACGTGCCGACGATCCGGGGCCCGGTCCGCGCGAAGATCCCGCCCGGGACCGCGAGCGGGCAGCGGTTCCGGCTCAAGGGCTACGGTGTCGAGAGCCTGCGGACCGGCACGACGGGCGACCACTATTACCGCGTTCAGATCGTGATGCCGTCCCGGGCAACCGCCGAAGGGCGCGCCGCGGCCGAGGCGTTCGCGAAGCTCTACGAACGGAACCCGCGAGCGTCGCTGCCGAAGGGGCTCTGAGGCCGGCCTACTGCTTCTCGGCCATGTCGCGCACGGTCGAGATGGCGCGATCCAGCGAGAAGTCGGAGCGGAGCGGGATCTGGATCGGCGGCGTCTGCACGGCGTCGCCGCGGAGGACCTTGAGGACCGTCCCCTCGGGCCAATAGAACGTCGGCGTTCCGCTCACGGGTGAGATGGCGGTCGCGAGCGTGCCCCGTGTGTCGACCATGACGGGAATGTCGCCGGAGAACCGCGTCCGGCCGATCGGGTTGTGGCCGCGGGCCCAGGCCACGCGCGACGAGTCCGCCGACGGCGGGAGGTCCGTGAGGTCGCTCGGGAAGGTGATCGAAAGGACGACCTGCTTTTCGGCGACGAGGTCCGCGAAGGAGACGAGGAAGCCGCCGTTCGTCGTCGGGTCGCGCTGGACCTCCGGGAACGTGTAGGCCGAGAACGGCAGCCCCTGGAAGTGCGTCGGGCCGCGCGAGCCGACGAGGTCGTTCAGGTTGAAGACGATGGTCTGATCGAACCGGATCTTGCTGTCCTCGAGGAAGACGAACGCGACGCGCCCCTGCGACTCCGAGGTCGCCTCCCACCAGACGATGGACAGAATGGAGCGCCATTTTTCGACCCGTGCGCCGGTCTCGTCGAGTGTCACGTACTGCTGCCGTGTCACGACGAGCCGCGGGTTCATCGAGAAGTAGAGGCCGGCGTTCGCGAGGAACCCGCCCTGGGTCCAGTTCCGATCCGCCGTCCGCGCCGCGAAGTGGATGTCGGAATAAAAGCCCTGCGACTTCGTGTAGGCGACGAAGATCGCATGCGTCGACTCGTCGTACTCGATCGACTCGCTCCACTTGTCGTCCCCGTCGAGAGTCCCCTCGACGAGCTCGACCGAGGCCGGGCCGCCCGACGGCGTCAATCTGAGAGCGAGGACGTTCTGCTTGCCGTCCGGCGTCCCCGCGGCCTCGGGGACGATCTCCCCGTAGGTCGTCGGGTAGACCTCGTAGAGCGTTCCCGCCTGCGAGAGGACAGCGGTCGCGGCCTCGGCGGCGCCGGGCGCGAGAACCGCGGCGGTTGCGAGGAGGGCGGCCGCGCCGAGCGCCAGGACGCGAGACAGGCCGCGCGCCCTCACCGTGACCCCCGCAGGTTGATGACGTTCCGGAAGTCGAAGACCTCGAGGTACGCCCGGAGGTTCCTGAACTCGGGATAGAAGCCGGCGAGCCGGTCGAAATAACTCTTCGCCGAGCCGGGATCCCCGGAGAGATGGCAGGCCTCGCCAAGGAGGTAGAGGAGATTCTTCTCGAGGGCCGTGTCGGGGGTCCCGTTCTCGGCCAGGCGCTCCAGCGCCGCCTCGCCGAAGAAGCGGGCCTCCGCGTAGCGGTCGAGCTTCAGGTAGCCGAAGCAGAGGTCGGCGAGCGGGATGAGCGTGTAGCCGCGGGCCCCGTTCGTCTCGAAGAACTCCAGAGCCTCGTGCACGAGGGCGAGGCCCTCGGGGACCCGGTCCGCGCCGATCAGGTCGTAGCCGAGGTTGTCCCGCCAGATGGCCTGGACGACGGGGGTCACGGCGTCCGTCTGCGCCGCGGCCTCGAGCGCGCGCCGGTGGGCCGAGGCGGCCTCCTCGAAGCGGCTGTCGGCCGACAGCACGTTGCCGAGCTGGTTGTCGCAGCTCGCGAGAAAATAGGTGTCGCCCGCCGAGGCGGCGTAGTCGCGTGCGCGGGCGTTGTACGTCGCCGCCCGCTGGTAATCGCGGCGGATCTCGTAGACGCGGGCCGCGGTGTAGGCGGCGCGGAACGCGGTCCCCGGCTCGCGCGCCCGGAGGAGGATTTTCTTCAGCTCGACGAGGACGTCGTCCGAGGGAGCGACCTCGGCGGCCGCAGCAGCGCGGCAGACGAACATCCAGTCGGCGAATGGCGGGTCCTCTGCGTGCGCGGCGAGGGCGCAGGCCTCCTCGTAGCGCGCGAGAGCCGCGGCGAAGTCGCCTTTCTCGAGAAGCGCCAGCGCCTCTTCGCGCGCCTTCTCGGCGAGGCCGCGGGCCTCGGCGGGGGCGGGCGGGGCGGCCGAGGCGGGCGTCAGATTCGCCTCAGCCACGTGACTCGTCCTCGTCATCGCCCACCGCCTCCGTCGCGGCGAGCGGGCCCAGGGGCGTCACGAGCGGTGCCGAATCGATCTTCGGTGCTGCCTCGAGGGCGGCGCGCCGGAAGTCGTTCTGCATCCTCTTGAAGGCGATGAACTCGCGCACCTCGCGCCGGGCCTCGGGCGAGAGGGACTCCCAGTCGCGCGCGAGCTCCGGCTCGTCGACGATTGCCCCGGGGACGCGCACGCTGGCGGCAGCAGCCGCGGAATCCGGCTCTTCCCTTGCGGGCTCGTTGAAGAACTGGCTCATCGAGAGTTCGAAAACCTGGAGGATCCGGAACAACGTGTCGAGCCCGACCTTGTACTCGCCGTTCTCCATCCGCGAGAGGTCGGACTGTGTGATCCCGATCCGGGCCGCGAGGTCCGACTGAGTCAGGTGCCGGCTCTTCCGGATCTGGCGGATCTTCTGACCCACCAGCCGGATCTGCGGAGCACGCGCGGAAAACACGACGGCACTCATCGCCTTTGCTTCAAGATATTCTCCCACAGAATACTGTCAAGGGTCGAACGTCACAAAAAAGGTCGCGGAATCGTTGAAGGGCAAGCTTTTCCTCCTCTCCCAGCTCCTCCGGCGGGACCTCTCCTCCCGTTATGCGGGAAGCTTCGGCGGCCCCTTCTGGGCCCTTCTGAACCCCCTGATCCTCTGCCTCCTCTACGCGTTCGTCTTCGAGGCCATTCTCCGGTTGAAGCCACCGCCCGGGTTCCCCGGGAGCTACGCCGAGTTCCTGCTTGCCGGGCTCCTCCCGTGGCTGGGGTGTCAGGAAGCCCTCCTCCGGTCGACGACCTCGGTCACCGACCAGGCGCACCTCGTCAAGAAGATGCAGTTTCCGGTCGAGCTTCTCGTCGCTTCCAGCATCGCGGCGGCGCTCGTCCTCGAGGTCGTCGGCCTCGCGATCCTCGGCGGCTACGTGGCGGCTTCCGGCCGGGGGGCGCTCCAGCCGGGGACGTTTCTCGTCGCCCTCGCATTCCAGACCCTGCTCCTTTCGGGGCCGAGCCTCGTTCTCGCGTCGCTGAACGTCTTTTTCCGGGACCTTCCACAGCTGCTGTCGCCGGCGCTGACGATCGTCCTCTGGGTGACCCCGATCCTCTACCCGGAGTCGCAGGTGCCCCAGTCGATCCGACCGTGGCTCGGGATCAACCCGGTCCGCGACCTCGTCGCCCTCTACCGGCAGGCGCTCTTCGGGGGGCCGGGACCCGACCTCGTCCGCGTCGCCCTCTGGTCCGCCGTGTCTGCAGCGGCCCTCGCCGGAGGACTCTGGCTGTTCCGCCGGAGCCGCCGCGTTTTCTCGGATCTGCTCTAGAATCCGGCCTTCTCACCCGGCGGGCCGAAGGCTCCCGGGCTCCGTGCGCCACGAAGGAGTTCGCTTGAACAGCCCGGTCCGCCTGATCGTCCTCACGCTCTCCGTCTCGGCGCTCGCCTGCTCGTCGGCGAAGGCGCCTGCCCCTGTCCCGGCCCCGACGCCGACCCCGACGCCCGCGCCCACCGTCACCCGTGAGGAGTTCTACAGGGCGTTGAGCGGCGGGAAGCTCCCGACGGCCGGCCCGCCCGAGGACGAGATCGAGGGGACGCCGCCGAAGTCCGAGGCGATGACCGTGATCGAGGATCCGATCACGAAAAAGAAGCTCCGCAAGGTGCCGAAGGGCCCGCCGCTCTACGAGAAGAACGGGCACCTCTTCAGCGGAATCGTCTCGGGCGCGAAGGGAATCCCGATCGTCCGGCAGGACGCGGGCTTCTACTACCTCGAAGCGGTTCCCGAGCCGACCCCCGAGGAGCTGGAGGCGAAGGCGAAGGCCGACGCGGCCGCGGCGGCCAAGGAGTCCCAGCTCCCGCCCATCGTCGAGCTGCCGAAGGAGGAGGCCGAAGTCGTCGCGCCGAAGGTCTCGAAGAAGAAGATCCGGCTCGTCGAGAACTCGGCCGGCCTTCCGAAGGCGGGGATCTGGCGCGACAACTTCGCACTCGAGGACCTCGACGGAGACGGCCGGCCGGAGATCGTCGCGCCGCCCCCCCGGCTCTCGGGCCAGGGGCTCCGGATCTTCAGGTTCACCGGAGAGCGCTGGACTTCGGTGGATCCCGTCTTCGAGAACGCGGAAAACCTCGGCGTCGGCTACGGCGGCGTCGCCGTGGGTGACCTCGACGGCGACGGGAAGAACGACATCGTCTGGGGAGGCCATGGCTCGGGCACCTGGTCGGCCACGAACCTCGGAGGCTTCAAGCTCAGGATCGACCCGCGCGGTCTCCCGGGCTCGATCTCGACCCGCGCGATGGCGATCGGCGACATCGACGGCGACGGCCGGAACGACGTCCTCTACATCTCCGACATGCCGGAGTACCAGTACACCGGCGGCAAGCCGAAGGCGAAAGCCGGGGGGTACGTCGAGGGCTACGACGTCCGCGCGGAGCTCAACAAGCCGGACCGGTTCGTCGAGCTGACCTCCGGGCTCGACCAGCCCTGTTTCGGCTACTCGATTGCCCTCTGGATTCCGAAGGACGAGAAGGACGGAAGGCCGTTTTTCGTGTCGGGCTGCCGTTACTTCGGCGGGATCCACGTTCTCTTCGAGTTCGACCGCGCCAAGCTCGAGTTCCGGCACGCCGGCCTCGACATCGTCGAGAGGTACTCCGGGCACGAGGGGACGGCCGTGGGGCGCTACGCCGGCTTCCCGGCCGCGTTCGTCTCGTACATCAAGAACTCGCCCGATGGCGCGGTGCCCGACATCTCGGGGGACGGGGTCTCTGTCTACTACCGCGACGGCGAGACCTGGAAGCGGAAGCGCGTCTTCAAGCGCCTCGGCCTCGATCGCGCGACCTCTCAGGCCATCGCCGTCGGCGACCTCGACGGGGACGGGCTCGACGACGTCGTCTTCGCCGACGACAAGCTCGGCCGACTTCGCGTCTTCCTCCAGACGAAGAGCGGGGATTTCGAGGAGCTGGAGGCTTCGCTCGAGCCGACCTTCGTGAACGCCGGTTCCGCGGTTCGGATCGCCGACGTCGACGGGGATGGCCGGCCGGATATCGTGTTGATGTTGAACTACTTGACGGGCCACGAGACCCGGGCGGGCGGCTTCCGGTTCTTCCGCAATCTGCCCTCACCCTGACCGTATGGCCGGGCAGCATAAATTTTCCTGAAACCCTTGACTTTCACGAATTTCGCCCCTAACGTGTGCACCAATGAAGCCGGATATCCCTCTTTCCGCCGCCAATGCCCTGTCGGGCGAAGGCTCGCGGAGCGGAGTTACAAATAAATTACCGGAGGTGATCTCTTATCGCGTTCGCACGGACGTCGAAACACAGGATCGTCAGTCTTCTTTTACGTTCAACAAACTGGTAGGAGAAAAAATGAAGAAGTTTTCCGTTCTCATCGCGCTCGCCCTGCTGGCGGTCGCGGGTACGGGCTACGCGGTGACCTGCGCGTACGACAACGTGCCGGGCGCCACGCTTTTGATCCCGTACTTCCGCGTCAGCGGCACCGTGGATTCCAGCGGGTACATCACGACCGTCCTGAACGACACGAAGGTCGCGTTCGTGAACGTCTCGACGCCGGGCATCATTGCCCACGTCACGGTGTGGAACAAGTATTCGCAGGCGGTCCTCGACTTCAACGTTCCGATGACGGGCAAGGACGTGGTTTTCTTCAGCATGGCTACCGTGCTCAACGGCCAGCTGAACGTGAACCCGCTCACGCAGGTGACGCCGTCGGCTGACGTCTGCGGCATCAACCTCGGCAACAACGTCTACGCGCCGAAGATCGGCTGGGCGGCGACGAGCTACATCCGCTTCTCGAACCCGGAGTCGACGACGGGCGGCAACGACCACCTCGTCTCGATCTCCAAGTACGCGACGCCCGACGCCTTTGCGGCGTTCCGCGCCAAGGTGTTGGACTCTCTCGACGAGTCCGGCGACATCAGGAGCTTCCAGAGCTCGGCTGGCGCCAACATTCTCGACGTGACGAACCCGGCCTGCGGCCTCGGCCCCGCGAACGGCAGCCTCGCCACGCTGGCGGGCTCCTTCACGGGCTACGTCACGGTCGACGTCGCCAACTACTGCACGAACTTCTTCCCCGACCAGGGCGAGTACTACACGAACGACGCGATCGCGACGTACGGGTGGGGCACGACCTACACCCCGAACGTCCTGATGGGCGACGTGTTCCAGGTCGACAACACCCCCGGCTTCGACAACATCAGCGGCGACCAGGCGGTGGCTCTCGAGTTCGACTTCCGCCTCGGCTGGGGCGGCGTCGGATTCACCTCTTCCCCCCAGACGTTCTACGGCCGCTTCGTCGACCTGAACAACTCTGACGCTTGCGAGAAGTCCGGCGGCGCGGGCTCGCCCTGCCAGGCAGTCTCCACGAACTACCAGTTCGGCGGCGACGGCCGCGAGATCCTGAACGACCGCTACGGCTTCCGCTACCTGTCCAACGCCACGGAACATCTCCGCACCTGGATTCTCGTGTGGCGCGGCGACGAGACGATGGAGCCCGGTCACGGACGACTACGTCGCGAACCTCTGCGTCTGGCTGACGGGGAATAGTACCATTGACCCGGGCGCCTCGGGCCACGGCTTCTACGACTCCGACCACCAGATCATCTACTCGACGTACGACAACGACGAGCAGCTCTACACGGTGCCGGGCAGCGGCGGCCCGTCGGGCGGCGGCATCCCGGTGGCGCCCGTCAACTACGTCTTCCTTGAGACGCAGCGGATCGACCTCCTCGCCAACAACCAGATTCTCCCCGGCTACAGCTCGGCGACCGGCGCGTTCAACGGCGGCTGGATCGACTTCCAGCTCCGCGACACGGGGTACTTCAGCATCGACAACCAGGGCTGGCTCGGCGTCCAGCACTCCGGCCCCGGCACCACGCTCAGCGTCGGCCACGCGGCCACGACCCTCAACAACGACTTCGTCTGCTACCAGCCCTTCGTCCAGCCTTATCCCGGGACGATGGTCGACACCTCCCAGTATCACGGCGCGGCGTTTCCCGAGCGGCAACCCCGCGCTAAAGCGCTGACTTCGGACCCGACATCGAGTCGGAAAGGCGGGCGGCTTCGGCCGCCCGCCTTTTTCTTGTCATCTCGTTCCAGGGGCGAAAGATCGGGGCGCGCCGTGACACTTCCAGTGCCATGCCGCGTGCCGACTGCGCCGCCCCGCATCGGGCGGGAACCGGGGACTTGCGGGCGCTTGCCAACCCTGCGCGAATGCCGTACGCTTCGCACGGTCCACTTTTTCTCCCCTCCTTCGGGACGGGGAATCTTCTAGAGGGGTTCAGGGAATCCAGATGATCCAGAGAATCGGTCGAATGCTGTCTTTCGCCGGCCGCGGCCCTGCCGCCGTGGCCCTTCTCGGCCTCGCTGCCGTCCTCGCGGCTCCTCCCGCCGTGGGCCAGTGCGCGATCGCGAGCGGACCCTACAGGGTCTTCACCAACGCGAACTGGCCGCCGGGTTTCACGGCGCTGGGCGGACGGGAGGCCCTCGCCTACTCGGGGGGGACCCGCCTCTACGCCTGCGCCAATTTCGGGTTCGGGATCTACGACATCTCGGCGAACCCGGCCGTCCCGTCGAACCTCGGGTGGGTCAGTCTCATCGACCTCCTCGGCTTTCACTGCGGCGACGGCCAGACCGACATCCAGACGTCGGCCATCTCGGACGACGGCAACCGGCTCGTCCTCAGCATGGACAAGCAGTCCTGCCACGGGAACAATCTCGTTTTCGTCCCCGGCAATCCCCTCTTCGCGCTGAAGGGCGACTTCGGCTCGGCCAAGGCGCAGGTCGCCGTCCAGAAGGTCGGGAGCCGGTACATCGGCTACGCCCTGCCGAATTCCCCGAGCAGCAGCCTGGCCGCGGCGGACATCACGAATCCTCCCGGCTGGGTCTCGACCCCCGGGGCCCCCTCGCCGTCGATCGGCAACATCCCGTCGGAAAGAAACGCGAACTTTCCCGGGGGCTCCAATTTCTTCGTGGCGGACGGCTTCCTCTTCTACGCGACGGGAACGATCGTGAAGGTGATCGACGCCCGGAACCCGGGTCCCGCTCCGGCGGCGCCGCCGTCTCCCTCGATCACGGCGGGCTTCACCGCAACGGACATTCCGCTCGCCGCGTGGGGGCGCGGCGCCGGCGAGACGCTCGGCTCCTTCTCGGCCGCGGTCGACCCGGCCTCGGGCGGCAGCCGGATCTACCTCGTCGGCGAGTTCCAGACCGCGTCCTCGCAGTCGACGGGCTTCACCCTCCTGAAGCTGGAAAGCGGCTCGACGACCGTCGTCAACACGTTCCTTCCACCTTCGCCCTACTCGGGAGCGCTCTCGTTCCCGGGCCGGTCGGTCTCGCTGCAGGCCGATCCCACGACCTCGGACATCAACGTCCTGATGTGGGGATCCTCGCGCCCGGCCGGACAGACGCCGACGCAGTACGCCCTCTACTCGACGAGCGTCGTCGGCTGGACCTCGGCCCCCCTCGGGTCGGGCCCGGTCGACGGGAGCATGTTCGGCGCCGGGAAGATGAGCGTCTACAAACGGTCGGGGACCGAGACGGACGTCTACCTCGCCGACGGCTCCAATGCCTGGGCGATCACGATGAGCTGCACGCCTCCGAACTCTCCGGCGGCCGCGAGCCTCAGGGTCGAGCCGGTCCCGTGCCCGGGCGGCGGCACCTCGTGCCCGCTCGCCGACGGGGCGACGGTCTTCCTCGGCGACACGCTGAAAATCTCGCCCTCCGTCAGTCCGCCTGACGCCTACAAGCCGATCACCGGCTGGCGCCTCGACTACGACTTCCACGCGGGCTCGACCGAGGACGCGGGCTCGACGTACCCGCGGCTCGTGCTGGCAGACGAGTCGGGCTCGGGAAGCCCCCCCTCGTCGTTCACCCTGGTCGGGCCTTGCGACAAGAACGTGAGCGCCAACCCGGCCACCGGCGCCGGCTGCTGGAATTCGGTCCGGAACAACGCGGCGTTTGGCGGCGGGCCCGACTTCACGGGCTCCGAGGCGGCCGGCGCGACGAAGTCGCTCAAGATCGCCTTCGAGGCGAACAACTCCCTCGGCTCGGCGAACAAGGCGACGCAGAACCTGACGTGGAAGGTCCCGGCGGTCCGGCTGACGTCGTATCAGGTCGTCAACGGAAATGCGCTCGTGGACGGGTCGGACGGGAAACCGGTCTCCTACAAGTGGTACTTTGCGGCCACGCCCGGCGCCACGACGCTGGCACAGGACACGGCGTGCACGACCGCAAGCTGCACGCACAACTTCTCCGCAGGCCCCGGCCTTTACAACGCCTGGCTGACGGCGACGTACGCGAACGGCTACCAGACGTGCGACTGGGGCCAGCCCTGCGCCTCGGTCCCGCTTTACGTGACCGTGACCGAGGTCGTCCCGGTATTCAAGATCAACGGGCAGACGACCCCGCCGACGACAGTCCCGCAGGCGGTGGGCCAGGTGACCGTGACGGATGGTGGAACGCAAAAGGGACCGGGGATCACGAACCTCACCTACTTCTATTGCCTCGCTCAGGCCGGTGGACCGGCGTGCACGCCGGGGCAGCCGTTCACTCTCGGGTCTCAGATTCCCGTGACGACGCCTCCGAGCCTTCCCTGGACCTACTGGCTCTACATCAGGGTCAATTACAGCGGGGGCACGCAGCCGTCCGCCGACTGGGTGCCGAACGACCCGTCAATCGCTGACCCGAAAGCCTGGCGGCTGAACGTCGTTTCCGCGCCGCCGACGATCGGCCTCACGGGCGTCTCGCCCTGCTTCGTCGGCTGCTCGGACGTCTACACGAACCTCAACACGCAGGTCGTCGCGTCGGTTTTCGTGGGCGGGGTGCCCGCCGGCTCCGGCGCCAGCAGCTGGTCGATCGTGCCGGCGAACGCGGCGAACCCCAGTTCCGGGACCGGCGCGACGTTCACGTTCACGCCCACCGTGGCGACAGACCTGACGCTTTCGCTGAACGACAACGGAACGAACGCTCAGTCCAGGACCATCTCGGTCCTGAACCCGACGCCCCTCGGCGTCAGCGTCTCGGCGAACCCGACCACCACGGCGCCGAACTCCCCGGTCAGCTTCTTCGCCTCCGGGACGGGCGGAACGGGCTCGTACACGAACTACAGCTGGACCTTCGGCGACGGGCAGTCCGGCTTCGGGGCCTCCGTGAACCACGCCTACGCCAACACGGGGACCTACTCGGCCCGGTGCACGGTCACCGACAGCTCGAACGCGACGGCCAACCGCAGCGTGACGATCACGGTCAGCTCGGGCGGCGGCGGAGGGCCGGGAGGCGGCAACGTCAACTTCAACGTCCTTCTGAACGGATCGCCGGCGGGGGGCGGGAACACGGACAGCGGCTTCGTCGCTCCGGCGGGCGCGACGCTCAGCTTCGTCGCCTTCAGCACCTACGGCTCGTACGACTGGGACTTCGGCGACGGGACGGCGCACAGCAATCTCCCGAGCCCGACGCACGTCTACACCTCGGGCGGCACGTTCACCATCCGGCTGACGACCGAGACCGGCTACCGGAGCGCGACGATCACCGTGACCGGCGGTCAGATCGGGACGCCCGAATTCACGCTCACCGACGCCGCGACGGCCTCGAACATCCCGCTCGTTGGCGGCGCCTTCACCCTCTTCAGCGGGCAGCAGGCCCGGTTCACGCCGGTCGACGCCGCGAACGGCAACCAGATCTATCCGGGCGCCGTCTCCTGGAGCTTCGGAGACCCCGCGGGCTCGACGTCGTCCTCGAACCCGGCGCTCTTCACCTACAACGTCGCGTCCGACAGCACCTTCGTGGTGCAGCTCGTCGTCGCCGTCGGAAGCAAGAGCGTTTCGCATTCGGTCAACGTCATCCGGCCGGTCACGGGCACCTACACGTTCCTTTACCTCGACGGGTCGGCGCCGCTCGTGAGCAAGGTCGACGCGGGGCGCCCGCTCGCTTTCACGGCGACGGAGGGATGGGCCGACGCGTACGACTGGGACTTCGGCGACGGCACGCCCCACGGCACGGGCGCCTCGGTGATCCACTCGTTCTCGACGCCCGGGACGTTCACCGTCACGCTCCGCGAGACGAAGGCGGGGCGGGTGGTCACGACCCCCGGTCCGACCGTCTTCTCCGTACTCGAGGCCCCGCTCTGGGTGATCCCGGGCCTCGCGTCGGTCAGGCAGGGCCAGCTCCCGGGCTCTTCCTACGTCTCCGACGTCGCAATCAACAACCCGAATCCGTCGCTGACCGCCCGCTACCAGATCGCGATCCTCGACGGTAAGCCGCTCGAGTGGAAGGCCTACACGTTCTTCCCGAACCAGACGATCCTCTTCGACAATATCGTCGGGAAGTGGTTCCAGCGGCCGGACGGCGCCTATGCGCTTCTCGTGAAAGGCGACGACACGAACCCGTCGCCGCCGATCATCTCCGCCACGACGTACAACAACAACCAGGGAGACGCCTCGAAGGGGACCTACGGCGTGGCGCTGCCCGTCCTCCGGACGTCGAGCGCCCTCTCGGCCGGGGCCTCGTCGCTGGTCAGCTCCCTCGCCGGCCTGCGCGACGTGCCGAAGCCGCCGGAGACCGAGGGCCTCGCGCTCCTGACGAGCTGGCCAAACGTCTCGGCCGCCTACACGAACGTCGGCTTCGTCAACACCGGGACCGAGACCGCGACGGTCAATGTGGCCTTCAAGACGACAACCGGCGACCCGCTGGGGGCGGGGCTCGGCTCGTCGTTCACGACGTTCGTCGCCCCGAACCAGACCGTTCAGTTCACGAAGCCGCTCCAGAACAAGGCCGGCGTCGACGTCCTGACGAGCCCCGTGGCGTCCTACCTCTTCTCGGTGGACATCGTTTCCGGGTCCGGCGTCGTCCCGTACGCTTCCGTCTCGGACATCGGTTCGTCCGACCCGGTCTTCGTGAGCCCGCGGCCCTCGGGACCGCTCTCGTCGACCTACCGGGTGCCGGGCGTCGTTCGCTCCGCCGGGGCGAACGGCACGTTCTTCAAGAGCCGGTTCGTTCTCTACAACCCGTCGACCTCCACGGCGTCGCGCCTGGTGAGCGTCGTGTACTCGTTCCGGCAGTGCGATCCGGTGTCCGGCGCCTGCAGGGGCCGGCTGGAGGCGACGGGGTTCGAGACGCTGCGGGCGGGCGAGACGAAGACCTGGGAGGACTTCGTCGCCGACTGGTTGACGGCGAACCCCGAAGACCTGGCGCAGAATTACGTCTCGGCGTGGATCGACGTCGCTCCAGCCGACGCGAATACGGACCCGCTCGTCGTCCGGGCCGACACGTACAACAACCAGATCACGGGGAACTTCGGCACGCAGGTGCCGGGATTCGTGCCGGCGCAGGACGGTGCCACGCCGGCCGGCCCGAACAAACGCCTCATCATTCCACGCGTCGTGCAGAACCCCGCGTACCGGACGAACCTCTCGTTCTTCCGGCTTTCGGGCACGACGGCCACGGCCAAGGTGACGTTCTACGCGAAGAGCGGGATTCCGCTCGGGGTGGATCCTCTCTACTACACGCTGACGGGGGACAACTCCTTCTTCCAGCTCAACTCCTCGAACGCGTTCTGGGACCTCATCTCGTCGGTCGACAAGGCGGCGGGGGTTTCGGTCGTCATCGAGGCGGCGGACGGCGTCGTCGGCGCCTATGCCTCGCAGGTCGACAACGTCTCGGGAGACCAGACGCTCTTCCCGGGGGCGCCGCTGCCCTGAGCCTCTCACACGCTTTCCACGCCCGAGTTCTTCGGGCTCACCCCTCATATCGGCCCGGGCCAACGCCCGGGCCGCTTTTTTGGCAACATCGGAGCGGATGACCGTGGCCTCGGATCCCGGCCGGCCGGACGCCGGATTCTCGTTCACCGACGTCTGCAAGGAGTACCGCCTTTACGCGGCGCCCCGGGACCGCTTGATCGAGGCGCTGACGGGGCGCCCGCGGCACGTGGCCGTGCGCGCGCTGAACCGGGTGTCGGGGCGGATCGAGAAGGGCTCCGTCTTCGGGCTGGTCGGCGAGAACGGCTCGGGCAAGAGCACGCTTTTCAAGATTCTCGCGGGGACGACGAGCCCGACGTCCGGGACCGTCGACGTCCCGGGTCGGATCGCGTCGATCCTCGAGCTGGGCTCGGCCTTTCATCCCGAGGAGACGGGGCGGCGGAACGTCGTCATGCAGGCGGCGCTCGCGGGCCTGACGAAGGGGGAGGTGGACGCCGCGCTGCCGGAGATCGAGGCGTTCGCCGAGCTGGGCGACTTCTTCGACCGACCCGTGAAGACCTACTCGTCGGGGATGCACATGCGCCTCGCGTTCTCGGTGGCGACGGCGGCGCTGCCCGACATCGTGATCCTCGACGAGGCGCTCGCCGTCGGCGACGGGCGGTTCCAGAAGAAGTGCGTGGACCGGATCCTCGAGCTGAAGGCGTCGGGCCGGACGATCTTCTTCTGCAGCCACGCCATGTATTACGTCTCGACGATCTGCGACCGGGCGATGTGGCTCAGGAGCGGCGAGGTCGCGGCCGAAGGGGACTCTCAGCGCGTCGTCCTCGAATACGAGAAATATCTCGCCGCGAAGGACCACACGGCCGAAGCGACCGCCGCTCCCCACGCGATGACGCACGGGCGGTTTCTCGGCGTCGCGCTCGTCGGTCCGGGGGACCGGGAGACCGCCGAGTTCCGGCCGGGTGAGCCGTGGGCGGTCGACCTCGAGTTCGAGGGTGACTCGCCCGCGCGGCCGCTCCACGTCCACGTCGGGGTCTCGACGCGGGACAGCGTCGTCTGCTTCTCGGCCGACTCCCGCGTCGACGGCGTCGGCCCCTTCTCGGGAAAGGAGCGCTACCGCGTCCGAGTCGCTCTCGACGGCCTGCCCCTCGGCAAGGGGGAGTTCGTCGTCAACGCCTTTCTCGTGGACGAGAACGCCCTCGCGCTCTACGACTCGCGGAGCCGGACGTTCCACGTCGAGGCGCCCGCGTGGCGGAGCGGCCTGATGTCGGTCGCGACGAGGTGGGTCCGCCGCTGATGGAGATCGGCCTCGACGTCGCCGCGGGCGGCACGCCGGCGGATGCGCGGCGCGCGGCGCGGGCCTCGCTCGCGCGCTGGCGGGCCCAGGCCGCGGCTCTCGGCGTGACGTTCGGGGCCCCCGCGGGTCCGGGCCCGCTCCTCAGGATCCGCGAGCCGGAGGCCCTCGTCCACCCCGGCGCGCTCGCCGCGGCGATCCTGGGCGACGGGGCGACCGTCGTCCCCGCGCGAGCGCGGGAGCCTTACGCGGCCGTCTGGGAATTCGACGCGCAGGGGCCGGGCGACGGAGCGCTGGAGCCCGCGCCGGCGATGCTCGTGAGGGGACCGGGCCCGGCGCGCGCGGCCGCGGGGTTCCTCGTCCACTCGTTCGCGGGGCGCCGCGCGCATGCGCGGCCGGAAGTGGCGGCGCTGGTGCCTCCCTTCGCGGCGCGGATTCTCGAGCTGGGCTGTGCCGAAGGGGCGCTCGGGGCCGCGCTCGAGGCCGGAGGGGCCCGCGTGACGGGAATCGAGATCGACGAGGAGGCGGCCGCGGTCGCCGCGACCCGACTGTCGCGCGTTCACGCGATGCCGCTCGAGTCGGCCCTGCCCCGGCTGAGGGAGCCCTTCGATGTCGCCGTCGCGGCGGACGTGCTGGAGCACCTCGACGACCCGGTCGGGGCGCTCCGGGCCCTGCGCGAGGCAGCGGCGGTGCTCGTTTTTTCGGTGCCGAACGGCGCGCACGTCTCGGTTCTCGCGGGCGTCCTTCAGGGGCGCTGGGACCCCGCGCTGGAGGGGATCGTCGCGTTCGACCACCGGACCTATGCGGGGCGGGCGGGCTGGGACGCTCTCTTTCGTGCGGGAGGCTGGCGGGTCGAAACGTGGCAGGCCGTCCCCCTCCTTCCGCCGCGC
This sequence comes from uncultured Acidobacteriota bacterium, assembly GCA_963721385.1. Classification (GTDB taxonomy): domain Bacteria; phylum Acidobacteriota; class Thermoanaerobaculia; order UBA5066; family UBA5066; genus DAOMFB01. The sequence continues at coordinate 963,772 of CAVRJB010000013.1, read as the reverse complement.
GCCGAACCGTGGCTGCCCGCCTTCCGCCTGCCCGCGGACGAGCTGACGACGTACCAGTTCCTGGGCCTCGCGCGCCGCGCCGAGCCGGAGGGCGACGTTCCTCTCGAATCGGTCCCGCAGACGGAGGCCACAGCGCCGGGGCCCGCCCGGAACGCTCTCGCCGCGGCGTTCCCGCTCTTTCACGGGGCCGTTGCCACCGGGCGGCGGGCTCTTGTCGCGGCCGTCACCCGGAAGGGGACCCTCGGAGCGGCGTCGGTGCCGTCCGGCCGCGCCGAAGTTCCGGAGGCGGCCCGGCGCGCGCTCGCCCTCGGTCTCCCCGTCGCCTGGGAGGATCTCGAGGCCGAGAGCTGGCTTCTTGCGGAGGGGCCGCGATGAAGATCGTCTACGTCGTCGAGGCCCTCGAGCTGTCCGGCGGCGTGAAGGTGATCGTGGAGCACGCCGAGGGGCTCGCGGCGCGCGGGCACGACGTGAGCCTGGTGACGCGGAACCCCCGTCACGACTGGATTCCGATCCGCGTGCCGGTCGTCGGCGTGCCGCGGTTCGAGGCGTCCACGCTGCCGGAGGCCGACGTCCACGTCGCCACCTGGTTTCCGACCGTGGTCCCGACCGTCTGCGCCCGCCGGGCGCCGAAGATCTTCCACTTCAGCCAGGGCTTCGAGGCCCTCTATGCAAACGTGGCCCATCGCCTCGACGAGATCGAGGAGGCGTACCGCCAGCCGATTCCAAAGCTGCTGATCTCCCGCCATCTTCGCGCTCTCCTTTCCGCGAGGTTCCCTGGCGAGTACCACGTTCTTCCCCAGACGCTCCGGGCGGAGGACTATCGGCCGCGCGAGCCCCGGCCCTGCCCGGAGATCCCGCCCGTGATCGGCGTCGTGGGGCCGTTCGAACTTCCCCTCAAGGGCGTCGGGACGGCCCTCCGCGCGGTGGAGCTCCTCCGTACGGCCGGGCGCGCGGTCGTCCTGCATCGCGCGAGCCAGATGCCGCTCTCCGACGCCGAGGAGGCGATGGGCCCGTGCGACCTGTACGCGCACGCCCTTTCCGTCGGCGAAATGGCCAGGTGGTACCACGGCCTCGACCTCCTCCTGTTCGCCTCGACGGACGCCGAGGGATTCGGCCTCCCGCCGCTCGAGGCGATGGCGTCGGGAGTCCCCGTGGTGGTTTCGGACATCCCGTCCCTCGCGGATCTCCCCGGGGAAGCGGTCGGCCGTGTACCGCCCGGCGATCCCGCTGCGATGGCCCGCGAGGCGTCACGCCTCCTCGACGACGCCGCGCTCTGGCGCGAGCGGCGGCACCGGGGCCTCGAGGTGGCGGCGACGTTCTCCGTCGCGGCGGTGCTCGACCGGCTCGAACGGATCTTCGCGGCGGGCTAGTAGATGTCGTGGTCGAGGGCGCGGTAGTCGAAGACCTTCGCCGCGCTCGCGAGGTCGAAGGCGGGGTCGACCGCGCGGACCTCGAGCGTCGTGTCCGAGGGCTCGACGGCGAATCCGAACTCCTCGCGGGCCCGGGACGCGAGGAGCCCCGAGGACGGTGCGCGGAATTCCAACTTCGACGCTCCCGTTCCGTCGAGATCCCGGGAGACCGCGTCGAGGAGGTCTCCGAATTCGCCGGAGCGCTCGTTGGCGAGCTGGAAGTCGACGAGAACGGCCCGTTCCCTGACGACCCGGACGACCGCGTAGCCGCGCGACCGCCCGCGGCCGTCCACGAGCTGAGTCGTCCGGTAGGAGGCGTTCGGCCGTGAGAGGCGCCAGTTCAGGACGTCCGCCGAGCGATCCGTCCGCCAGCCCGCCCGGTGATGGAGCGCGTCGGCGAGAGGGGCGTGCTCGGCGCCGAAGGCCTCGCGCCGGACCTCGCGGAGAAGGCGCCGGCGCAGCCGCGAGAGAAGGCCTCCGCGGAAGGGGGGGCGCCCGAGCTGTCCAGCGGGCTCGACGCACCAGAACCCGAGGAGCCGCTCCACGACCTGGCGCGACCGCTCGTGCGGGAAGCCGAAGTCGAAGGGGACGCCGCGCTCCGCGTTGAGGCGCCGGTGCGCCTCGCCCAGCTCGGAAAAGAGATTTCGGTGGCCGAGCTGGCGCGCGCGGCGGCTCGTCATGATGTCGCCGGAGGCGTTGCCGGGGAAGTCTCCTTCAGCGCCCCGGTACCGCGTGCCGATTCCGCCGAAGAAGCCGACGGCCTCGTCCCCGTCGACGGCGACGACCGCGACGGCCGGGCGGGGGTTCTCATCGTACTTCCACGCCCATTCCGCGCTCTCGCACGCGTGGCCAAAGGCCGAGGCGAAGAGCGAAAGGAGCGCGGGCCGGTCGTGGAGCCCCGCGGCGCGAACCGAAAACACGGGTTAGTCTAGCCCGGATGATCTCGGCCATCGTCGTCAGCTACAGGTCGGCCGCGCTCGCGACGCGTGCGATCGAGAGCCTTCGTCACGAGGCGGCCGCCGCCGGCCTCGCCGTCGAGGTCGTGGCCGTCGTGAACTCCGGAGAGCCGGCGGAGAGAGTCGCGCTCGAAGAGGTTTCGGACGTCGTCCTCGATCCGGGGCGGAATCTCGGTTACGCGGGCGGGCTCAACACCGGCGTCGCCGCAGCCCGCGGCGACACGCTCCTCTTCGCCAACCCCGACCTCGTCTTCCCGCCCGGCTCGCTGCCGCCGCTCCTCGCGGCGCTCGAGACGGCGGAGCCTGTCGCCGCCGGCCCGGCCTTTTTTCTCGACGAGGGCGAGAGCCTCCTGATTCCGCCGTTCGAGGAGCCGCATCCTCTCGAGCTCGTTCGCCGCCGCCTCGCCCTCGATCCCGCGGCGGGAGGCGCCCTTTTCCGCCGCGACGTGCGGCGCGTCCGCCGCGCCTTCGACGCGGCTCTCGCCGGACGGACGATCGACGCCGGCGCCCTCTCGGGGGCCCTCTTCGCGACGCGGCGGAGCACGTTCGAGGCCGTCGGACGTTTCGATGACGGCTATCCGCTCTACTACGAGGAGAACGACTGGCAGCGGCGGCTGAGGAGAGCGGGGGGGCGGCTTCGGTACGCCGGAGGTTCCCGGGTCGTCCACGTCTACAACCAGAGCGCCCGGCAGGAGCCGCGCGCCGCCGGGTGGTTCGCGGAATCGGAGCGGCGCTACTTCCGGGTTCACTTCGGGGAACGCGGCGAACGGGCGCTCGCGGCACTCGCCGCGGCGCCTTGCTGGGCATTGCCGCCCCCGCCGCCCCTCGGGGAGCGGGGGCTCCGCCTCGCGGGCGGTACTCCGGCCGCCGTGGCTCTCTCGCCCCTCCCGAACTTCCGGCCGATCGTCCTGGCGGTGCCCGTCCCCGGAGTCGAGGCGTGGTGGCCGCCGGCGGACTTCCGTCGCTCGATCGAGGGGACGCAGTGGTTCGCCCGGGCTTTCGACCTCGCGACCGGGCGCGTTCTCGACGAGGCCTCGATCAGCGGAGGCGCGACTTGAGCCGCCGCCAGGGCTGAACCAGCTTCCAGGCCTTCGAGTGGTCATTCGCCTCGAGCGTCGGCCGGGCGGAGAGGAGGTCTTCCCGGGCGTCCGGTGCGGGAGGGGACCTCCGGCAGATCTCCCGTCCCAGGAGATCGAGGAGCGCCCGCTCGCGGGGCGACGGCGGCTCGGCCGGTGGCAGCGACGCCATGAAATCCCGGTAGCGCGCGGCCGTCCGCTCCCAGGTGAACCGGCGGGCGGCCTGGAGTCCGGCGGCGGCCAGCCTCTCGCGGAGCGCCGGGTCGTCGACGAGCCGGAGGACGGCCCGCGCGATCGCCCCCGGGTCGCGGGGCGGGACGACGAGAGCGTTCTCGCCGCCGATCGCGTACTCACTCACCCCGCCGCTGTCGGTCAGGACGCACGCGGTGCCGCACGACAGTGCCTCGAGCCCCACGAGGCCGAAGCCCTGGTAGTGCGAAGGGTCGATCACGACGTGGGCGGACGCCAGGAGGGCCGCCACGCCCTCCTTCGGCAGGACCCCGACGTGGCGGTGCGGAAACGAGGCGTCCGGCGGGACGCGCTCGAGCCCGAACAGCACCACCTCGACGTCGGGACGGCGCGCGACCTCGGCGAGAGCGGGGAGGAGGGTGGCCATGCCGCGGCGCTCCTCGCAGCGGAGCATCGCGGCGATCCGGACCGGCGGCGCGGCGGGCTTCGCGCCGCGCGGGTGGAAGACATCCGGGTCCGCGCTGATCGGCACCGGCACCGGCCGGAGGCCGTGCCGCCTCGCGATCTCGTCGGCGAGCCAGGTCGAGACGGCCGTCATCCGCGGGATCAGCGCGTAGGTGTCCCCGACGACCTCCGGCCCGTCCGCCCCGAACCACCCCTCGTAGTCCTGGACGAAGTAGGCCGTCTGCACGCCGGGGCGCCGGCCGGCCACGACGGCGACGACCGGGACCGTCTGGTACGCGGTCGCGACGAGGAGCTTCGTCGGCGGGCACCGCTCGATCAGCTCCGCGGGCGTCATCCGGTAGGGCTCGAAGTAGCGCTCGCTCGCGATCTCGGGGTGCGCCTCGCCGGTCACGACGATCCCGGCCCGGACGCCGTCGAGGATCAGCGCGTTCACGAGCTCGAGGACGGCCGAGACGCCGCCCGCGATTCCGAACATCGGGAGGACGAAGAGGACGTCGTGCTCCGCCTCCGGCCGGTCGTCGGGAAGGGTCCAGGCGAAGGTGCTCGCGTCGCGGACGGCCCCGAGGGCGTTCGTCCGGTCGAACGCGGCGAGCTCCCGGCGGTGGAGCGCCCCCCACCGGCTCATCACGATCTCGAGGTTCTTCCGGGTTCTCTCGCCGCCGTCAGCGAAGCTCGCCCCGTGCCGGTGGTAGACGAAGGTGTCGTCGGCGACGACGCACCGCCAGCCGGCGGCCCGCGCGCGGTAATGCAGGTCGGTCTCCTCGCCGTACCCGCGGCCGAACGCCTCGTCGAAGACGCCGAGCGTCCGGATCACCTCCCGCCTCACGAGGAGACAGAAGCCGACGACCGTCACGGCGTCGGGGTAGAGAGCCGGGCTCGTCCGGGCGACGCGTGCGCCGAACGAGAAGACGTCCTCGCCCGGCGGCAACTTCACCGAGAGGTTCACGGCGCCGTTCGAGAGCGGGCAGCAGAGGCCGATCGAGGCGTCCTTCTCGGCGCGGGCCACCATCCGCTCGAGGGCGCCGTCCGTCAGGAGCGTGTCGCTGTTCAGGAGGCAGACCCAGGGCGCGTCGGAGAAGAGGAGGCCGCGGTTGGCGCTCTTCACGAACCCGAGGTTGACGGGGTTTTCGAGGAGGACGATCCCCGGCTCGCTCCGGAGGAACGCCGTTGTCTCCGCGTCGCTCGCGTCGTTGACGACGACGAGGCGGGCCCACGGCGGCGCGAACTTCCGGACGCTCCTCAGGCAGTGCTTCGTCGAGCGGAGCGCGTTGTAGACCGGGACGACGACGTCGCAGCGGACGGGGGGCGCCGGCGTCATCGGTTGCGAAGTCTCTTCAGCGTCCACCAGGGCGTCGCGAGGCGCCACCAGAGCGAGCGGTGGACGGCGTCGAGCGTCGCGACCAGCTCTCCGTTCCGCCGCTCGGCGTCGGAGAGATCCTTCGCCAGCGCCGCCTCCCGTTCCCCCGAGGCCTGGACGGTCCGCGCCGCGTCGGCCCGAAGGGAGCGGAGCTCCTCCTCGAGCCGCGCGAGGCGCGGAGCGGGTCTCCTCCGATCTCGCGCTCCCGCACGGCGAGCGTATCCGCGAGCCGCCGGATCTCGCCGCGGGCGTCCCAGAGGTCGCGGTCTAGGCTGTCGATCACCTTCATCTCGCTCTCGGGCCCCCGGAGCGCCGCGTGCTTAGCGAAGAGCTGCCGCCGCGCCGCCTGCGCCCGGTCGCCGAGCCACGGCGCGCCCGTCGTCGCGTTCGAGCCGTCGTCGCGGACGCGGTAGGCCGCGGTCACGGCGGGAAGATGGTGGAGGCGTGTGATCCGCGAGAGACGGACGAGGAAGTCCCAGTCTTCGAACAGGTCGAACGCCTCGTCGAAGCCGCCGGCCCTCTCGCCGAGCTCCCGCCGGTGCATGAGGGCGATCAGCGGCACGTCGTTCTTGAAGAGGATCCGGTCCCGGTCGAACGCGCGGCCGAAGACGAAGCGGGTTCCCGCGTCGTGGTAACGGCCGTCCGCGCCCAGGGTCTGGACGACCTGCTCCACCGACGAATAGGCCGCACCGTACTCGTCCGTCCCGTCGAGGAACCCGGCGAGCAAGGCGAGGTGGTCGGGGCGGTAGAGGTCGTCGTCGTCGAGGTAGGCGACGTAGCGCCCCGAGGCGGCCGCGAGGCCGGCGTTCAGCGCGCGCGTCCGCCCGCCGGGAGGCGGCGCGGCGTCACCACGCGGAGCCCCCGGCCGGGCGCCGGTTCGAGGATGCGCGGGATCGATCGCCCCGCCGTCGTTCACGACGAGCGTCTCGAAGTCGGAGGTCGTCTGCGCCCGGAGGCTCGCGAGCGCCTCGGTGAGGAGCCGCGGCCGGTCCTTCGTCCGGAGGACGACCGAGACCCGCGGCGCTCCTCCGGGATCGTCGTTCAATGCGGGAAACCTCCTTCGGAATCGGGGAAAAAAGGGCACGGGCGCCCAGGAAACGGGTCCGGGCAGTCTCGCCGCCCCCTCCCGGAGTGTCAAGGCAGAGGCCGGGTTCGACGGTCGATAGAATGCGCCTGTAAGGGGAGCAATGCCCGGAGATGACCGGCTCCAGCCCTGAAGAGCAGCTCGTCCCGTACCGGGCCTCGACGTTCGAAGCCCGGCGCGTCCTCGTCTTCGCTCCCCACGCCGACGACGAGGTCTTCGGCTGCGGCGCCGCGCTCGCGTCCCTCGCCGCCCGGGGCGCGGCCGTGACGGTCGTCGTCCTGACCGACGGCGCCGGCGACATCGCCGACGCCGGAGAGCGGCGCCGGATCGCGGCGACCCGGCTCGCCGAGTCGCGCGCGGCGCTCGCGGCGCTCGGCGGCGGAGAGGTGCGCGAAGCGGGCTTCCGCGACCGCGGGCTCGGCGACGACGCGCCTCGGCTCCGTGCGGCGCTCGCCCGCGAGATCGCGGCGGTCCGGCCCGATCTCGTCTTCGTCCCGTCTCCCGTGGAGATCCACCCGGATCATCGCGCGCTCGCTGCGGCGTTCGTCGCGCTCGCCGCCGACGGAGGAGCCGGCGCTCGCGGGGGCGACCGTCGCGTTCTACGAGGTGTCGCAGCCGATCCGCCCGAATTTCCTCTTCGACTGCGGAGAGTTCGCGGAGACGAAGGCGCGGGCCGGCCGGGCATTCGTCTCCCAGAACGGCGCCCGCGACTACACGGGGTACATGGCAGGGCTCAACTCGTTCCGGCGGATGACGCTTCCCGGAGAGACGACCGCCGCCGAGGGCTACTGGGTCGTCCCGGCATCCGCGCTCGTGGGAGCGTCCCTCGCGGGTCTCGCCGCGCGGATGGGTCCGTCGGCCGACCTTCCTCGGGCGCGCCTCTCGTTCGTCGAGCGCCTGCGGGTTCTTCTTACGGGTGTTCCGTCGCGATGACGCGGTTTCTCGTGTGGCGCGGTAAGCCGCTAAAGAATAAGGACTTGTGGGGTTGTCTGAGCGATCGGCGATGAGTCCGAAAGGTGACGCTCGTCCCGCATTGGGGAGAGGCAAGCGGTTTGCTTCTACGTTGGAGAGCGGACGAACGCCCGTCACCTGAAGATGAGGGAAGGATCCGCAGACGGGGGTGGGTCATGAGATCGAATCCGAACGGACCCGCACCAAAGGGCCTGCGAGGCTCGCTGTCGGGCCGCGCGCAGGTTCTTCTCGCCTCCATCGTGGCGCTGATTCTGGCGGCCCCGGCGGTCGCGCAGAGAGGTGGAGGCGGTTCGCACGGAGGCGGCGGCGGCCGCGGCGGCTCCGGTGGCGGCAGCCACGGAAGTATCGGTGGCGGTAGCCGCGGCAGCTCCGGTGGCGGCAGCCGCGGAAGCTCCGGCGGGGGCATGCGTGGAGGTTCGGGCGGAAACTCGGGCGGATCGCGCGGCTCCGCACCGGGATACCATGGCCCGAGCAGCGGCAGCCGTGGGTCGGGAGGGAGCTATCGCGGCACGGCGCCCGGCGCCCGGAGCAGCTACAGGCCCGCCTGGGGAAGCGGCGCGTCTCGGAACTATGCCGGCTACCACGGGGGCGGGCGCCCGCCTGGAAGCGGCTATCGCCCGGGTTACGGAAGCGGCCACGGTCCCCGGCTACGGATATGGCCACGGTCACTACGGCAACTACTACCGCGGGTCCTACTGGGGCGGGTACGGCTTCTACCCCTGGTACGTCTCGACCTGGTGGTGGTGGGGAACTCCGTACTGGGGCTGGGGCTGGAACTGGTGGCCGCCGCACTACAACTACGGCGTCACCGAAGACGTCATCTACGGGCGCGCCCGCTTCGCGGCGGTGAAGACCGACGTGTCGCCCGAGGAATCCGAGGTCTGGCTGGACGGTCAGTACGTCGGGTCGGCCGACGACTTCGACGGCTATCCAGACTATCTCTACCTCAAACCCGGGAAGTACCACCTCGAGTTCAAGGTCGTCGGCTACGAGCCTGTTTCGGTGGACCTCGAGGTCACGAGGGGCGAGATCACGAAGATCGACCAGAACCTGAAGCGGCTCCCGGACACGAGCAAATTCCAGGAGTTCCCGAAGTCGCGGGGGATGCCGTACGGCCGGTACTTTGGCCTGGGCGGCAAGCCCGCCGGCGACGAGCGGGCGCCTCGGGTCGGCGACCGGTACGACGTCCTGCCGTACGGCGCCGCCGCCGCGGACGACGACTTCGACCTGCCGCCGCCCAAGACGGAGCGGATGCCGCCGTCCGCCGCGCCCTCGACGCGGCCCGGCCGCGCCCGGATGCGCTTCAGCGTCCTGCCGGAGGACGCCGCGATCTACGTCGACGACAAGTACGTCGGCGCGGGCGAGGACCTGAACAACTCGCCGCGCGGTGTCGTCACCGACCCCGGCGCGCACACGGTCGTCGTGACGCGGCCCGGCTACAAGACGAAGACGGTGACGGTCGAGGCCAAGGCCGGCCAGCCGGTCGACGTGGTCGTGGATCTGGAAAAGCAGTAAGGCGCCCGACGCCGGAATCTCTCACCGAAGGGCCCGGTCCGCCGGGCCCTTTTCCTTTCGGTACAGAATAGGAGCCGCGAAGGGATGTCGCATGGACCTCTTCGGGAGGAAGGACTGTAGCCGCGTCGTCGATGAACACTTCGTTCCCCCCGACGGGGGGGCGGACCTCCGCGCCGCCATATCCGCGGGGGACGCGAATGCGGTTCACCACCTCGTCCGTTACGCATGGGCTGAGGCGGTCCTCGCTGACTTTCGGCCGACGTCCGTTCTCGACGTCGCGTGCGGGGCGGGTTACGGCTCATTCCAGCTGGCGCGTCGGTTGAATGGTTCGCGGGTGCTGGGTATCGACTACGACGCGCGCGCCGTCGAGTCGGCCCGGAAGCTCTACCGGGCCCCGAACTTGGAATACGCCGTGGGCGACGCGATGCGGTGGAAAGAAACGATGGGAAACGGCGCCTTCGACGCCATCGTCAGCTTCGACATGATCGAACACGTTCCGCACCGGGAGATCCTGATGCAGAACGTCGTCGAGCATCTCGCTCCGGACGGGCGGTTGCTGCTGTCGACCCCGTGTGGTTCGGACGAGACCAGCCTCAACCCGGCCTGGGAGTTCCACCGAATCGAGTACTCGGCCCGGGCGCTCTACGATTTCCTTCGTCGTTATTTCGAGAGGATCATCAGGCCCGAGGTCGCCGGCTTTCCGCACCCGGAAGTGTTCGATCTTCTCCGCGAAGGCACTGTCTCGTACCTTCTCAAGCTGAACCCGGTTGTCTGCGAGGGGCCGATCATCGTGGAAAACCCTTACCCAGGGGTGCCGCCGCCGGAAGCCTGACGCCGCGCGCGGCGGATTCTCCGGCGGGATCCTACAATGCGCTCCGATTGAGCCAGCCGTCGGACCAGGCGCTCCGCGAGGAGCTCGAGAGAACGCGCGCCGAGCTTCAGCGCGCTCGCGAGCAGATCGCCGGGATGGAGACGAGCCGCTTCTGGAAGCTGCGGAATCTCTGGTGGACGCTCCGCGGATGCGCGTCGCGCGCGGGGTTCGTCCCCGCCCTCCTCCGTCTCTCGAGCGAGGACGGGAGAACCTGGTGGATGCCCGGGACGCGACCGTGGGGCCCGCCGAAGCGCCGGGGGGCGGTCGATGTGATCGTCCTCGAGCCGGCGGCGGGCGCCCGGGCCTTCGACTCCGTCACGCGGCGGAGCCGCCCGCCCGTCCGCATCGAGAGCGCGCGGTCCTCGGCAGACGTCGCACGCCTGGCCGCGGCCTCGCCAGCCCCCTTCGTCGTGCTCGTCGAGGCGCCGGTCGAGGTGCCGGAGGAGTGGCTCGAGCGGCTCGTCGCTGTCCTCGAGGCCGAGCCGCAGGCCATGGCGGTGACGCCCCTGTCGCGAGGGATTCCGGGCCTCGCGGAATCGTGGGACCGTGCCCGCTCCGCCTTCCCCTCCTTCGCGGAGTTCGCGGCGCAGGTCGCCGCGGACTCCATGCGCGTCCGGCCGGTCGCCTGCGGCGTCCCATCCGGCGTGCTGCTCGTTCGCCGTGCGGTGTTCGGGACGCCGTTCGTGGACGTCACGTCGCTCGCCCGCTCGATCGCCGAGCGCGGCGGGGACGTTCTCTTGGCCGACGATGTCGCGGTCGAGCGACGCGGGGAAGCGAAGTCCGCCGGAGCGGGCCCGCCCGGCCGGGTCCTCTCGGGAATCGCCGGCCGGCTGCGCGGCGTCGCGGCCCGGCGCGAGGCGCGCGCGGCCGCGGCGCGCTTCGAGGGAAAGCGCGTCCTCTTCGTTCTCCCCGTGAAGGACCGCGGGGGCGGCGCCAACGTCGTCTTCCGCGAGGCGCGGGCGATGGTGGAGATGGGCGTCGACGCGCGGGTCGTGAATCTCCGGGAGAACGAGTCGGTGTTCCGCCGGAGCTATCCCGAACCGGACGTGCCGGTGTCCTTCCTGCACCCCGCGGAGATTCCGGCGCTCGGGCGCGACTTCGATGGAGTCGTCGCCACGGCGAACAACTCGGTCGAGTGGCTCGTCCCGCTGGCGAAGGACGCCACCCCCGTTCTCGGCTACTACGTGCAGGACTTCGAGCCGTATTTCTACCCGTCCGGCTCGGCCGGACACGGACAGGCCCTCGCCTCGTATTCGCTCGTCCCGCGCCTCGTCCGCTTCGCCAAGACGGAGTGGAACGCGCGCGAAGTGGAGGCGAGCTGCGGAGTCGGGTGCGCCGTCGTCGGAGCCAGTTTCGACACGTCGGTCTTCGGGCCCCGGCAACCGCGCATGCCGATTCCGCCTCTCCGGATCGCCGCAATGATTCGCCCCAGCTCGCCCCGGCGCCAGCCGGAGCTGACGCTCCAGGTTCTCGAGGAGGTCTGGCGCCGGCACGGGCGCGGCGTCGAAATCGCGCTCTTCGGCGAGACGCGGGAGGTGGACGGCTGGCCGATCCGGGTGAACTTCCCGCACCGCCACGCGGGAATGCTCCATGCGGAGGGGCTCGCGCGCCTCTTCAACGAGATCCACGTCTTCGCCGACTTCTCGTCGTACCAGGCCATGGGGTTGACCGCCATGGAGGCCATGGCGTGCGGCGCCGCGGCGATTGTTCCCCGTGCCGGCGGGTCTTCGGCGTTCGTCGTCGAGGAGCAGAACGCCCTCGTCGTCGATACGCAGTCGCCGGAGGCGTGCGTGGAAGCGCTTTCGAGGCTCGTCGAGGAGCCCTCCCTCGCGGCGCGCCTCGGGGACCGGGCGCTCGCCGACGTCGCCGCCTTCACGCCCGACGCCGCGGCGCTCCGGATCCTCGAGGCGCTCTTCCCCCGTGCGTGATCTCCACGTCCTTCACACGGAGTACGGGCCGGGCCTGCCGCACAGTTGCACCTATATCCGGCTCCTGCAGCCGCTGTCCCATCCGTCGGTGACCTCTCACCTCTCCTTCACGCACGGTACGCAGCTGCGCAACGGGAGAGGTCCCGATCTCGTCGTCGTCGAGCGGCAGCCTCCCGGCGTCTCCGACGGTCCCCTTCCGGAGGCGGAGCGGCTCGTCAGGACGCTCGCGGAACGACGGGTCCCGTTCGTCTTCGCGACGGACGACAACCTCCTCGACCTCAACCGGGCCCGCCCGTGGGAGGCTTTCCCCGGAGACGAGATGCGCGCGGCCGTCCGCCTTTTTTCGCGTCGCGCCGTGGGTGTTCTCGTTTCGACCGAGGCGCTCGACGAGCGCTTCCGGCGGCTGAATTCTCGAACCGTCGTCGTTCCGAACGCGATCGACGAACGCCTCTTCGGCTCGCCGGCCAGGATCCGACCGCGGGGCGTTCCGTTCACGATCGGCTACATGGGGACGCGGACGCACGACCGCGACCTCCGGATGATTCTCGGGCCGCTCCGGAGAATCCTCGCAAGCGCGGCCGGTGCCGTCCGCCTCGAGGTCGTCGGCGTGGTGGACGAAACGAGCCTGGCGGCGTACTTCGGCGGGCTTCCCGTGACGCGTCTCGACCCGGGCGTGGACGAGGCCTATCCCCGGTTCCCCGGCTGGATGCGCCGCTCCCTCCGCTGGGATCTCGCGCTGGCGCCGCTCGAAGCCGACGAATTCACGATCTGCAAATCCGACCTGAAGTACCTCGACTACGCCGCCCTCGGCCTTCCGGGGGTCTTCAGCGACGTCCGGCCCTACCGTGAGACGATCCGCCACGGCGAGACCGGCCTCCTCGTTCCCGACGAGCCTGCCGCCTGGGAGGACGCGATCGAAGGTCTTCTTGCGGACGAGCCGCGCCGCCAGCGTGTCGCGCAGGCCGCGCGCGACGATGTCTACCGGAGCCGCACGCTCGCGACGCAGGCGACTCGGTGGCTGGAGGCCTTCACGGAGCTGACGCCCGGGCCGTCCTAGGGAACCCCGCGATCCGGACGGGTCCCAACCGGCGTAAGACGGAGGATCTGATCCGGATACCGCCAGAAGTTCGGGAAGACGGGCGTGGGCCTCACTCCGAGCGCCACGTCGGCCGGGACAGACAAGACCCACCGGTTCCAGCCGAGATACCCGGCCGCGTGAGATTCGGGCGCGCCCGCAGGATCGAAGACTCCTACGAGGGCCAGGTCGTACGTTCCGCCGTCGGCGAGCTCCCGGAGACTGGTCCACGGCACGACCGTCACCTCCGCCTTCACGCGCTCGAGCTCGCTCGGGAGAATCGCGAGCTCTCGCTCGACGAGGAGCCGTTTTCCCTTCCACGCACCGGATGCGAGGACATCGACCACCTGCACGCGGGAATCGTGGACGATCCGCATCTGCACGGCGTCGCGGATTCCGGGAGCCAGACCGAGGACGAGAACCAGGGCCCCGAGAAGGCGGGCGCCGCGCCAGCGCGCAAGAGGGGATTCATCGCCGAAGAGGGAGGAAGCCGCCACAACGAAAGGCGGCACCAACGGGAGGGCATTCCGGAACGGTTGAAACCCGTACTTGAGGAGTGGCACGAGAAGGAGGGCGCCAAAGGCGAGCCATCCGATGACCGACGGACGCGTTTCGCGGCGCAGGCCGAGCAGGACGAGGCCGAGGAGGCCGGCGAACGTGAGGAGCCACCCCAGATCTTCGGCGGCGAGCGCCTGCCGGAAGAGGCCGCGCGTCTTCGGAAAGGACGCGTATTCCTGCGTCTGCGTCACGAGGTCCGCCATCACGTGACGCGTGCTGAAAACGAGAGCGGGCATTGCGACGACGGTTGCGAAGATCGCCGCAAGGGCGGAGAGGCCTGCGAGGCGGACGCGCCGCCAGGAGAGACCACCGGGCGAAAACAGAGCCACAAGAATCACGACGAACACCGCGGCTGCCGGGTATTTCGTGGCGGCGGCGAGGCCCGCCAGGCCTCCCGCGAACAACGTCTGGCGGTGCACCGAGACCGAGGACGGCCCCTCCCTGCGGAGGACGGAACGTAGCTCCTCCGCGGCGAGGAGGACGCCTGCGACCAGGGCCGCCGAAATTGCGTCGGTGATGACGATGCACGACCGTTGTACCAGCGCCGGCGTCAGGGCGAGAAGCAGCCCCGCCGCAAGGCCCGCCGAAGGACCGGCGAGCCGGCGGGCGAGAGCCATGCCGAGGAGAACGGTTACGAGACTGGCGGCGGCGACGACACCGCGACCGGCGAGAATGACCGCGGGCGGCCCGATGAGGTCGTAGAGGTCCCCCTCGGGTGGGATGTCCGCCGCCAGCGGCCGCCCGTGAACGAGACGGTAGATGGGCCGCATGGCGTGAAGGACGGCCGTCGTGAGGTAGATGCTCAGGGAGGGGTACTTGTACCACTCCGGGTCCCACCCGCCGGAGCGGACGAGATGCATCACCCGATGTAGGACGCCTCCCTCGTCGGTGTACGAGATGTACGGGAGGCCCTGGGTCAGGAGCGGGACCCGCAGCGCGGCGGCGAGAAGGAGTATCCCCGCGGCCGCGAGGCGGAAGCGGTCGGGCGCCGGAGACGGAATTTCCGTGCCGGCCGAGAACCCGCGGAAGAGGCCCTTCAACGGTGCGCTCCGGCCACGGCGAGCTCAATCCGCGGGGCGGCGAGGAGGAGGGGGCGGCGCGTGGCGGCCGCGTCGCGGTCGGCCTCGAGGGTGATCGTAGCCGTCGATCCCGAGAACGGGAGGAGGTCGAGGGAGAGCCTCTTCGACGACGCTTCCGGGACTGCAATTCTCTCCTCCCGCGAGAGGTCGCCGGCGGCGGCGCGCACGGTGAGCGTGCGCGGGACGGGACCACTCGTCCGCGACCGGCGGACCTCGGTTCGGAGTTCGGCCCGCGCGAGTCCGGCCGGCAGGTCGACGCGCCACGTCGCGCGCGCGCCGGGCGGTAGGACGAGCGCCAGCCGGTGAAACTCGTTCGGGTCTCCCGGCGTCCGGCCGTCGCGGGAGAGAAACGCTTGTGTCCCTCCGGCATCGAAGGAGACACGACCCAGAATCACGTCGCCCTGAAGAAGATAGGTTCGGCGAGGGCCGAAGACGGACAGCCGGCGCGTCTCGAGGTTGGATCCGAGCCATTCCATCTCGCCGGGCATGACCCTTCCCCACTGAAAGAGTCGGTCTCGGCAGGCCGGGGGCGCCGTTTTCCACTCCCTCAGGCAGGCGGCCGAGGCCGGGGCACGCGACGGAAGATAGAACGACTTGTCCTCCCAGGTTGCCTGAATGCGCAGGACGAGGAGGGCGATCATCGCGAGAGTCGGAATGTGGACGGCCGGACCGGTGGAGGCGACGAGTCCGATCGCGCCGACCCAGAAGAACGTCATCGGCGAGACGTACCAGGGGGCCACGCCACCCCTGAAGAGGGCGATCTGGATCGCGACGAGGATCGACCAACCGAGGAGGACCACCGGGGAGATCACGGGGCGGAGGCCGCGCGCCAGCGCCGGGAGCCCGGCCAGGAGGACCAGGATTCCCAGCAGCCCGAGCAGCTGGGCGGAGAGCATCGGCCCGAGGTTCACTGCGACGCCGTTTGAAAGCGGCCTTCCGACGAGCTCCAGGAGCGTCCGCGGCGCGCTCGCGAGCTGCAGGCGGCTCGTTCCCTCTCCGATGACCGGCTGGAGGACGAGGAGATAAACGTATTGAGCGAGACCGAGAGCGGCGGCCGCGGCGAAGACCGTCCACGCCAGACGGCTCCTGACGCGAAGAGCGAGCAAGGCGAGAACGAAGACGGGCCAGGCCATGACCCCGCCGCCCCAGGACCACGACGCAAGAAGGCCGCCGGCGGCGAGCCAGGCGGCAAGCGCGACCGGACGGTCGGCGCGTCGGACGCAGGCCCACGCCCCGGCCGCGACGCCGAGCTGGGCGAGTCCCATCTGGAGCGTCGATTCGCCGTACGTGAAGCTCGTGACCTTGGCCGTGGAAAAGAAGAGCAGCGAGAGAAGCGGAAGTAGCGCCCAGCGAACGCGGGCGGGCAAGGCGGCCACGATCAGGGCAAGCGCTGCCGCCGCGATGGCAAGCCCGAGTACCAGCTCCACCCGCACGTCCCATGCGAAGAACCGCGCGTTCAGCCAGTAGATCGAGATCAGGGAGATGGTCGAATGCCCTCCCGCGATCCAGGCACCCGTCAGGAACTGAGCCGGCGTCCACGTGCCGTCTAGAAGAGCGCCGACCAGCCCCACCCGGCCCAGGTAATCGTTCGACAGGTTGTTCTCACCGTGCGTGAAGACGATCCACGCCATCCGCGCGAGCGGGAGGAAGGCGAGGACCACCGCTACGGCGGCGAGGAGGCGCCGGCGGCCGGCGCTCACAGCGACAGCGCGAACGCCTCGGCCGCGAGGCGGACGTTGAGGCGGGAGGCGTCGAGGTCGGCGGCGAGGCGGAGGGCGCGCTCGGCGGCGTCGAGAAGGACCGACGCGTCGACGGTGCCGAGGCGGCAAAGGTCGGCGAACCGCTCGCGGTGGACGACGGCCGCCCCCTCGGGGTCGACGGCCGCGGCGGTCGCGTCGCGGAGGAGCGTCGCGAGGAGCCCGAGCCGGTCGGCCGCCAGGGCAGCGTCGTCCTCGCCGATCCGCGCGGCGAGGTCGAGGGCCCAGGAGACCGAGCGGGTCAGGAGAAGCCCGGAGATCGCCTCGAGCAGGCCGTCCCGCTCGGCGCGCGCCGCGGCGAGGTCGAGCGCGGCCGCGTCGTCCGGGTTGGCAGGGGCGAGCGCCGCGCGGGCCTCGGCCTCTTCGGTTCCCATGCCGCGCGCCCGGAGGGCCGCCGCCGTCTCGGCGCGCGGGACCGCGGGGAGCGCGTAGAGCAAGACGCGCGAGAGGACCGTCGGCGGAAGAAGGCGCGGGCGCGTGGCGGTCAGGAGGAATTTCGCCCTGGAAGGGGGCTCCTCGAGGATCTTCAGCAGGGCGCTGTAGGCGGCGGGCTCGGTCCGGTCGACGTCGAGGAGGACGATGGCGCGACGCTTCGCCTCGTAGGGGAGCTGCGTGGCCGTCGCCGCGACGGCCCGGACGAGAGCCGTCGGGAGCGTCGTCTCCTTCGAGCCGGCGGTCTCCTCGAAGGAAGGCGTGTGGACGCGCCGGCGGCTCTCGGGCGCCGCCACGAGGACGTCGGGGTGCTCTCCACGCGCGACGCGGCGGCAGTCGGGGCAGTCGGGCCCGGCGGTCCCCGGCTCGTGCGCGAAGCGGCAGACGACGTGCGCGGCCTCGGCGAGAGCGAGCGCCTCGAGCCGCTTGGCGCCGGGGCCCGCGAGGAGGACGACGGGCGCGTCCGGGAGCACTCTCACGCCGGCTCCCCGGGATCGGAGTGGCCGTGCGCCCGGAGGACGCGCGCGAGATCGCGCCAGAGCGCGGCGAAGACGGCCTCGGCGGGCAGGCTGGCGTCGAGGACCGCGATGCGTCGCGGCTCCCGCCGGGCGCGGCGCCGGTAGGCGGCGCGGACCCGACGGTGAAACGAGAGCGACTCGCGCTCGAACCGGTCGACGGAGCCGCCGCTCCGCGCGGCGACGCGCGCAAGGGCCGTCTCGACCGGGCAGTCGAAAAGATAGGTGCGGTCCGGCTCGAGGGGCGCGAACGACCGGTGGAGCGCGTCGACAGCCGCTTCCCCGAGGCCCCGGCCCGCCCCCTGGTAGGCGCGGGAGGCGTCGGTGTACCGGTCGCAGAGGACGACGACGCCCGCGGCGAGCGCCGGCTCGATCGTCTCGGTCAGGTGCTGGCGCCGGTCCGCCAGCATGAGGAGGAGCTCGGCGGCGGGGTCGAGGCGGCCGGAGGAGTCGAGGAGGACCCGGCGAAGGTGCTCGCCAATGGCGGTCCCGCCCGGCTCTCGCGTCGCGAGGACGGGCAGGCCGAGCGCCTCGAGGCGGACGCGTGCGCGCGCGAGCTGCGTCGACTTGCCCGACCCCTCGATCCCCTCGAACGTGACGAAGAGGCCCCGACGCCTCCCCCCGCGGCCGCTCACGGCGCGCGATTCTCGCACGGCGAACGGACGTGGCACGCGGTTCGTATACTGCCCGGAGGATGCCGGAATTGTCGCGGGTAGGGAGCGCGGAAACGTCTGCCCCGGCGGTGAGCAGCCCGCGCCGCAGGGCGCTCCTCCTCGCGGGGGTGGCGGGCTGCCTGATCGCCGTCCTCTCGGTCATCGACATGTTCCTGCCGAAGGCCTTTGACGGCGTCGTCCCGGACCAGTACTCGACCGGAGGCATCGTCGTGCGGGACCTCGTCCCGGGCGGCGCGGGGGAGGCGGCCGGCCTGAAGCCCGGTGACGTGATCCTCGGGATTGGCCACCGGATGCTGAACCGCGCCGTGGACGCCCCGCCCGAGCTGCGCCGGCACCGGATCGGCGAGTCGGTCACCTACCTCGTGCAGCGGGGCGGCCGGATGTTCGAGGCGTCGGTCGTCCTGACACCGTTCCGCCTCGGCTCCTATTCCTACTTCTATTTCGCGTTCCTCGGCACGCTCTTCTTCGGGCTCGGGACCTTCGTCGTCTCGCGCAGGCCCGAGGACCCGGCCGTCGGGGTCTTCTACCTCCTCTGCATTCTCTTCATGCTCTTCTTCGTCTGCCGCCTGCGACCGGCGAGCTACTACTGGATCGACTACTTCGTGCAGGTGGCGGGGACGCTCGCGCTCTTCCTCCTGCCGGCGGTCTTTCTCCACTTCTTCCTCCTCTTCCCGCGGAAGAAGGTCCACCATTTCGCGGACCGCGCTCCCGGCGAGCCGCCCGCGCCCGCGCTCCTCAGGGAGCTCCAGAAGCTCCTGAACGGCTCACCACTCCTCTTCATCGGTCTCTACACGCTCCCGCCGGCGCTCTACATGCTGCAGATGGGGGCGCGCGAGGGGGGGCCGCGCCGGCTGATCTACGGCGCACCGACGCTCAACTGGATCGTCCTGGCCGACTACCTGATCCTCGGCCTCCTCGCTCTCGCGCACTCCTTCTGGACGAACGACGACCCGGCGGCTCGCCGCCCGATTCTGGTCCTTCTCCTCGGGACGCTCGCGGGAATCCTGCCGTTCGTCGTCTTCGCGGTCTACTTTCCCTCCTTCTTCAGGAACGATCGGTACCTCGCGTGGGGCGTCGTCCCGATGGCGCTCATCCCGCTGACCTTCGCGTACGCCATCGTGAAGTTCCGGGTCTTCGACGTGCAGGTCATCGTCCGGAAGTCGATCGTCTACGGCGTCCTGACCGCGGTCGTGACGAGCCTCTACGCCCTCGCCGTCGTGGTGGGGAACGCGGTCGTCTCGTCGTTTTCCTCGACGAGCCTCTACTCGTCTCCCGCGTTCGCCTTCCTCTTCGGTCTTCTCGTCGTGCTTCTCTTCGACCCGGTTCGCCGCCGGGGCCAGCGCGTCGTCGACCGCCTTTTCTTCCGCGACCGGGCGGACTTCCAGGCGGCGCTTCTCGACATGAGCCGGTCCGTCGTGGCGCAGGTCGAGCGGGACAAGATCCGCGAGCTCCTGACGACGAAGACCGCAGACCTCCTCCGCCTCGAAAGTCTCGACCTCCTGGTCCCGCGCCCCGAGGACGGCGCGTTCTCCGAAGGGCGCGCGGACGGGAGGCCGGCACTCCCCATGGGGAGCCGCCTGCCGCAGCTTCTCGCGAAGGGCGCGGCGCCCCTCCGGCTCCGGGACCTCGACACGGGCGCTCTCGACGAGCCTTCCGCGCGCTTCTTCGACTCCGAGCGCCGCCGCGGCGTGCAGGTCCTTGTTCCGGTGGCGACGCGCGGCAAGCTCCTCGGCCTGCTCGCGGTCGGTCCGAAGAGGTCCGAGCAGGAGCTGACCGACGAGGACCTCGACCACCTGATGACGATCGCGAACCAGGGGGCGCTCGGCCTCGAAGCCGCCGGCCTCCACGAGGAGCTGACGCGCCGGGCCGAGATGGAGCGCGACCTCGAGATCGCGCGGGACATCCAGGTCAGCCTCTTCCCGCGCCACCTGCCGGACGTCCCGGGCGTCGAGTTCTTCGGCGTCTCGAAGCCCGCGCGCGTCGTCGGCGGGGACTTCTACGACTTTCTCGAGGTCGACGGCGGACCGGGCGGACGGCTCGGCCTCGTCCTGGGGGACGTCTCCGGGAAGTCGATCCCGGCGGCCCTCCTGATGGTCGCGGCGAAGGAGATCGTCTACGCGCGGGCCATGTCCGACCCCGACCCGGCCGTCGTCTTCCGCGAAGCGAACCGCCGCCTGTACGAGATCAAGCGGCGGATGTTCGTCTCCCTCGCGTACTTTCTCTTCGATCCGAAGTCCCTCTCGTTCCGGTACGCGTTCGGCGGCCAGCCGGCCCCGCTCCTCCTCCGGGGCGGGACCGCGGTCGCGGCCGAGATTCCGTCCCCGAAAAACCGGCTTCCCCTCGGTGCGTTCCGGGACGTCGCCTACGACGCCGCGACGCTCTTCCTCTCGCCGGGCGACCTGCTCCTCTTCTACACCGATGGCCTGAACGAGGCGATGTCCGCCGACATGACGGCTTATGGAGAGGAGCGGCTCAAGGCGTCGCTTGTCCGCCACGGCTCGCTCCCCCTGCCGGAGGTGGCCGACGAGCTTCTGGAGGACATCCGGCAGTTCACTCACGGCGCCGAACAGTACGACGACCAGACCTTCGTCCTCATGAAAGTGAAGGGGCGATAAGCGGTTAGCCGGACTCGAAACCCCCGGGTTTAGGGGTGCGTATCATGGAAAGGACGGAAGTCCGTATGGCTCGTATTCCACTCCGCCGTGCCGCTCTCCTCGCCCTTGGAGGCCTCCTGACCGCAGGGGTGGCCCTGGGCGCCTACTCGTACCTCGGAAGGCGGGAGGTAACGACCTCGTCCGCCGAGGCTTACCGGCTCTACAAGGTGGGCCGGGAGAACGAGTTGAAGATGTACTACAAGGACGCCGTCGCGAACTATGCCGAGGCGCTCTCGCACGACGGCCATTTCGTCATGGCGACGGTGCGCCTCGCCGCCTACCTTCGCGAGCGCGACCCCGAGCGCGCCAGGGCGCTGATGGACGGGATCGAGAGTTTCAAGGAATCGGTCTCGAAGCGCGAGCAGCTCAAGATCCACCTCTACGAGGTGATGTGGGGGGAGGGCAATTCAGAGGAGAAGAACAAGCAGATCGAGGCCCTTCTGACCGAGTATGTCCGGCGGTATCCGGACGATCCGGACGCCTACTTCGAGCGGGCCAACTTCTACTTGAAGGCGAATCGCCCGAAAGAGGCGATGGCCGAGTACGAGACGGTTCTCCGGTTCAACCCGAACTACGCCCTCGCCTACAACTCGCTCGGGTACTACGATCTCGCCATCGGCGAGTACGCGAAGGCCGAGGACTACCTGAAGCGGTACCGGTTCCTCGCTCCCGACCAGGCGAACCCGTACGACTCGCTCGGCGAGTTCTATGCCACGGTCGGCCGTTACGACGACGCCGAGGAATCGCTGAAGAAGGCGCTCCAGATCAAGCCGGACTTCTACCCGTCCGAAGCGCATCTCGGGACGGTCGCGGTCGGCCGCGGAGACGCCCGGGCGGCCGCGCAGCATTTCCGGCGGGCCGCCGAGTTCGCCGACGCCCCCGCCATGCGATCGAATTACGAGTGGCTCGCGGCCCTCGTCCTCTCGACCGCCGGTCTCCGCGACGAGGCGCTCGCCCAGTTCGCGCGGGTGCCAGCTCCGAAGCCGTCCGGCGGGGCCGACGCGGAAGAGGCGAGTCGCTCCGAGACTCGCTACCTGTACCACAAGGCGATCCTCCTCGCTCGGGTGGGACGGCCCGACGAATCCGAGCAGATTCTCGCCACCCTCGAGCCGCTCGTCCGCGCGAAGGCGGGTCAGAACGAGCAGGAAAAGAGCTACGTCGAGCGGGACCTCTCGGCCGTCCGTGGGCTGATCGCCGACGCCCGCGGTCGGCATGAAGATGCGGCGGAGTTTCTGAAGAAGGCGCTCTCCGACAGGCTGCCGACGGGTGGCCTTGGGGATTACCCGAGCGATCCGATGATCCGGTCGCTGATCGCCAAGAACCTCGCTGCGGCGGGAAAGAAGGCGGAGGCCGAGGAGGTGCTCCGGCCGGTCCTTCTCCGGAATCCGAATTTCGCCCCGGCCCTCGCGGTCGCCGCCACGCAGAGGCTGGAGGTGCCCGCGCCCTCCGAAGCCGGATCGCCGGCGGCGCGCTGACGGGCGCCGCGTGTCGGCCCCGCGCCCGCCCGCGCCGCGGTCCGGCGAGACGTTCGACCTCAAGAAGAAGGTCCTCCGGCTCGAGAGCCTCTACGACGTCAGCCGGTCGCTGACCGGGGCGCGCGACGACCGGGCGCTCCTCGAGGAGGCGCTCTCCCGGGCCGTGCCTCTTCTCGACGCCGCGCGGGGCTTCGCCGTCGCGTTCGAGGACGGCCGGAGCGCCGGCTTCGCCGTCTCGATGGGACTCCAGCCCGAGCCGGACGTGATTGCCGCCGGGGGGGACCCGTTCGTCCTCGACCTCTGCCGCGCTCGTGCCCCCCTGTCGCGAGCCGACGAGACGGTTCTCGGCGAGCCGGCGGTCAGCGTGGCGGGCGTTCCTTTCCTGGCGCGCGGGCACGTGCTCGGGGTCCTCGTCGTGGCCGACCGCGAGGCGCGCGGCTCGGCGCCGGCCGTCTTCGACGAGGAGGACCGCCGGTTCCTTGGCTCGCTCGCCGCCCTCGTCGCCCCCGCCCTCGAGGGGGCGCGGCAGTTTCAGGCCCTCACGGCGGACGTCGACCGCCTTCGCGAGGAGAACCGCGCGCTCAAGGGAGCGCTCGAGGTGGACGACGTCCTCGTCGGCGACTCCGCCGAGATGCGGCGGGTGAAGGACGTCATCGCGCGGGCCGCGGCCTCCCGGGTGAACGTCCTCGTGACGGGGGAGAGCGGCACGGGCAAGGAGCTCGTTGCGAAGCTCCTCCACGCGGGGTCTCCTCGACGGGAGGGGCCGTTCCTGGCCCTGAACTGCGCGGCCGTGCCCGAGTCGCTTCTCGAGGCCGAGCTCTTCGGTATCGAGAAGGGAGTCGCGACGGGGGTCGAGGCGCGCGTCGGCAAGTTCGAGGCGGCGAGCGGGGGAACGTTCTTCCTCGACGAGGTTGCGGACGCGCCGCTCTCGATTCAGGCCAAGCTCCTCCGCGTTCTCCAGGAACGCGAGATCGAGCGCGTCGGCGGCCGGCACCGGGTGCCGGTCGACGTGCGCGTCATCTCCGCCACGCACGCCGACCTCCCGTCGGAGATCCGGGCCGGGCGCTTTCGAGAGGACCTCTTCTACCGCCTGCGCGTCGTCGAGATCCGCCTGCCGGCGCTACGCGACCGGCGCGGGGACATCCCCCGCCTCGCGGCGACGTTTCTCTCGCGCATCGCGGCGCGCGACGGGCGGCCGGCGGTCTCGCTGTCGCGCGACGCGGTCAAAGCTCTCCTCGACTATCCCTTCCCCGGAAACGTCCGCGAACTGGAAAACCTGCTCGAAGGGGCGGCGGCCCTCGTCGCGGACCACACTCTCGAAGCGGCCGATCTCCAGTTCGGCGTCGCGCGGAGCGAGGTACCGGCGTTCGGGTCGTCGGACCTCCGCGCCATCGAACAGGCCCACATTCGGCGAGTCCTGGCGTCGGTCCAGGGAAACAAGAGCCGGGCCGCCAAGATTCTCGGGGTGAGCCGCAGGACACTCTACCGAAAACGTGTTTGATTGTCGCTATGTGACAGAATGGCATTTTGCATTCTAAGCCATTGTTTTCCAGTATATCGGTGAGGTGACCTGGGTTGGTGACATTCAAACGTATCAAATTGGCGCAGTTAGTGTCGGAATCGACTCAGTGTTCAGTAGCCTTTAAGTATTTGCAAAGAAGACACCTGCGCCCTCTCAAGGAACGTCCGTGGCGAATGGCCTGGGCCTTGCTGTCACCCGGTGCATCCCGAAGGAGTGGGAATGCTCGGTACAGGCAAGGCAGCAAGCGAAGTCGTCGGTGCGCTCGCGCCCACATACGACTTTCCCCAGGCGGAGTCGGCCCGGCAGAGTTCCGACGCGTGGTTCGCGTCGTGGGGCCTGGCGGCCTTCCTCGCGGTCGAGGCCGCTGTCTTCGCCGGGGCGCTGGCGTCGGGTAAGATCGCGCCCGTCGTCCTTTCCCTCTATCGCGCGCTCCTGATTTTCTGAAAAGAGGTTCGAAAATCGCGATGTCCTCGAGGCGCGAGGTGCATTTGACGATCCCGATCGCGCCCGAGATGGAGATCACCGCGACGGCGCAGGTGGCGGCCCTCGGCGAGTGGATGGAGATGGGCCGTGACAAGATCGACGAGGTCAAGATGGCCGTCGTGGAAGCCTGCATCAACGCCTTCGAGCACAGCTATACCCCTGACCGGAAGGTGGAGATCGACTTCAGGATCGGCGTCGAGGACGCCGGGCAGGGACGCTCGTATCTCGAGGTGGACGTCGCCGACGCCGGAAAGGGGTTCGACCCGTCGCGCGTCGAGACGCCGAGCCTGCCGGCGAAGCTGAAGGCCAACCGGAAGCGCGGCTGGGGGATCAAGATCATCGAGAGTCTGATGGACGACGTCCGGATCGAGAGCGGCGAGCACGGAACGCGCATCATCATGAGGAAGTACCGTTGACGGGCTCGTCCCGGGAAAGAAGGCCATGAGCGAGACGTTGAAAGTGACCGTGGAGAGGCCGGACGCGACGGTGGCGATCCTCCGGACCGACGGCTACATCAACAACGCCGGCGGCGAGGAGATCGCGCGGCAGGCGTACGCGCTGATGGGCGGTGGCGTCAACCGCCTGCTCCTCGACCTGGAAAAGACGAAGATCGTCAACTCCATCGGCATCTCCATCCTCATCGAGATCCTCGAGAAGCTCCTCGATCAGGGCGGCCGCCTGGCCTTCTGCCGGCTCACGCCGACGATCGAGAAGACGTTTCAGATCATGGGACTCGCCCAATATGCGCGCCTCTTCGCCGCTCCCGAACCCGCCCTCGCCTGGCTGCGAGGGGAATCCGAGTAGGACCGTCGGCGTGGCGGCGGGCGCCGACATCCTGGGCGCCCACGCCCGCCTCGCGTCCCTCGACCCGGCCGAGCCGAACGAACGGCTCCTCCACGACGTTCTCGGCGCGCTCCTCGCGGGCGCAGGAGCGTCGCGGGGCGTGGCCGTCGACCCCGCCCATCCGTATCGGCACGCGGCCGCCGGCTGCGCCCCCGCCGCCGCCGCCCTCGACCTCCTCGCCCGCGCCGTGGAGGCCGCCGGCCCCGCCGTCTCGACGTTGCCGCCGGAGCTCGCACGGGACCTTCTGGACGTCCCCGACGCCCGGGTCCTGGCTCTCACGGCGCAGGAGGAGACGCTTCTTCTCGTCCTTCTCGACGCGCCGCCCCCGGATCCCGTCGCCTTCGCGTCGGTCACGGCCCACGCGGCCTCGATCCTCGCCGTCATCCGGATGTCCGAGCGCGTTCAGCGCGCCGATTTCGAGCTGAAGTACCGCGTCTGGGAGCTGCAGAGCCTCTACGACGTCGGCCTCTCCATCGCGGGAACGCTCGACCTCGACTCGCTGGCCGACGACATCCTCCTGAAGTCGGTCTCGCTCCTGAACGCCCGGACGGGGACGCTGATCGTGAGGGACGACGCCCGGGAGGGCGGCGTCCTCGCGAAGCACTTCGGCGCCCCGCTCCTTCCCGGCGTCCGCCTCGAGGATCTGCCGGACCGCGTCTGCCGCTGCAACGTGCGGGGGGAACGGATCGGCGCGCTGGTGAACGCGCCGGCCGAGAAGCTCCTCCTCGCCCCGATTGCGGCCGAAGGCAGGCCGCTCGGCGTCCTCGTCGTCGCGGACAAGGAGAACCGGGCGGGGGGGATCGACGACTTCACGGCCGGTGACGAGCGGATCCTCTCGCTCTTCGGCAACCAGGCCGCGATCGCGCTCGAGAATGCCCGCCTCCACCGCGAATCGGTCGAGAAGGAGCGGATGGAGCGCGAGATCGAGCTCGCGGCCTCGATCCAGAAGACGATCCTCCCCGCCTCGCTCCCCGACGTCCCGGGCCTCTCGCTCGCCGGCGGGAACCGGCCCACGCGCCAGGTCGGCGGCGACTACTTCGACGTCTTCCCGCTCCCCGACGGCCAGACGGCCTTCTGCGTGGCAGACGTGGCCGGGAAGGGCGTCCCGGCGGCGCTCCTCGTGTCGACCGTCCACGCCTGCCTGAAGATCCTCCTCGACACCGGGATCGCGGACCTTCCGGGCTTCGTCGGCCGGATCCACCGCCACCTCCTCGGATTCAGCTCGACGCGGAAATTCGTCACGCTCTTCCTCGCGGTTTACGACCCGGCCTCGCGCCGACTCCGTTACCTGAACGCCGGCCACAATCCCGGCCTTCATCTCTCCGGCGGCCGGGCCGCCCTCCTTCCGAGCGGGGGCCCGCCGATCGGCATCCTTCCGCACGCTTCATACAAGGAGGGCGTGATTACCCTCGCACCGGGCGACACCGTCGTCCTCTACTCCGACGGCATCACCGAGGCGATCAACGCGGCCGAGGAGGAGTTCGGCATGGAGCGCCTCATTGCGCTCTCCCTCGAAGGGGACGCCGAGCCGCCCGAGATCCTCTCCGGCCGCATCTTCGGGGCGGTCAGCGATTTCACGCGCGGCGTCGCCCAATACGACGACCAGACCGTCCTCATAGCGCGCGCGTGCTGACCGCGCGCGTGCTGAAGGTCCGCCGCCGCGGGCGCGCGGCGCGGGCCCTCCTCGCCGCCTTTACGGCCGCCGCCGCGTGCACCTTCTCGCGGGACGTCCGCGTCTTCCCGCACCAGCTCGAGGCCCCGGGTCCCGAAACCGTCACGGCGCTGAACGCCGGGGAGCAGCTCGAGCGCGGCTTCGTCCCGGAGGTGCTGGCCTTCCTCGCCGGCCCCGGCGCGCGCTCCCTGGCGCCGGACACCGCGCTCTTGCTGCTCGGGCGGGCGCGGCTCGAGGCCGCGGATTTCGCCGGGGCCGATGCCGCGCTGAACCGCCTCGTCGCTCGGGAGAGCCGGCCGTCGGCCCGCGCCGGGGCGCTCTGGCTGCTCTCGCAGTCGGCGTACTGGCGGAACGACTTCGGCGAGGCGGCGCGGTTCGCGCTCGATTCCCGCGAAGCGGGCCGCCCGGTGCCGGAAGGGTGGATCGCGTTCCTCCGCTCGGGCGGCTCCCGGAGCCTTTACGCCGGCGCCGCGAAGGGCGCCCGGACGCCGGCGCTCCCGCTCCGGCTCGGCACGCCGAACCTCTCGCGCGTGCAGGTCCGGGTGAACGACCAGGCCGCGGGCGAGCTGATCCTCGACTCCGGGGCCTCGCTGTCGCTCCTGACGGAGAGCGTCGCGGCGCGGCTGGGGGTGGAGCCGGTGGCCGAGGCGATCACGGCGTTCCGCGGCCTGCACGAGGCGGAGGTGACGATGCGCCTCGGGTGGGCGCGCTCCGTGAGCGTCGGCGGCCTCGTGCTCAGGGACGTCCCGTTCGGCATCCTCCCCGACGGGACGCTGACGTTCGAATCGACCGGGCCGGTCCCCTTCGCGCCGCCGGGCGTCCTCGGCGCCCACCTGATGAAGGAATTCGACTGGCGCTTCGAATTCGAGGCAGGACGCGTCCAGGCGATCCGCGTCGCCACGGCGTCGAGCCGCCCGGCGTCCGGACAGAACCTCTTCTTCCGACGGATGAAGCCGATGCTCCGCGTCTCGTTCAACGGCCTTCCCTGGTCGCTCTTCCTCCTCGACACGGGCTCGGAGGCGACGATGGTGACGCCCTCGGGGCTCGAGGCGAACCGTTACCGCGGTTCGGAGCCGAGCGCGCCGATCACCCTCGAAGGGATCGGCCAGCGCCGGGTCTCGTGGTCGAAGGTCTCCGACGTCCGGATCGGGGCGGGGAAATGGATGGTCTGGTTCCGGGACCTCGTCGTGAACGAAGGGGGCGAGGGGATCGGCGACGGGATCGTCGGCATGTCGTTCCTCGCCCCGTTCGACGTCGACCTCCGGTTCAGCTCCATGACCCTCGGGCTCGAGAGGGCGAGGGTGCGGCGGGGGCGCGATCCGGCGGCGGCTCTCCCTCCCGAGTCCGTCTTCGAGCCCCGGAACTGATCGTCCCTGAAGGAGGACGGCACGGCTCTCGCTAGAATGGCGCCGTGGACCGTGTCATTCTTCCGCTGATCGGAGGAGTCTGGCTCCTTCTGGCCTGCGAACGCCCCGTGGACGTGACCGAGCAGAAACGGAACGCGATGGTCGAAAAAGATATCGCCGCGCGCGGTATCAAGGATCCCCGCGTTCTCGACGCGATGCGGCGCGTCCCGAGGCACCTCTACGTCCCGCCCGCACAGGCGGAGCACGCCTACGAAGACCGCCCCCTCCCGATCGGGAGCGGCCAGACAATCTCCCAGCCTTACATCGTCGCCTTCATGACCGAGCAGCTGCATCTGACCGGCAAGGAGACGGTCCTCGAGATAGGGACCGGCTCCGGCTACCAGACGGCGGTCCTCGCCGCGCTCGCGAAGAAGGTCTACTCGATCGAGATCCGGCCCGAGCTCGCGGCCGAGGCGACGGAGCGGCTGAAGCGGCTCGGAATCACGAACGCCGAGGTCGTCGCGGCGGACGGCTACCGCGGCTGGCCCGAGCACGCGCCGTTCGACGGCATCCTCGTGACGGCGGCGCCGGAGCGGATTCCGCCCCCCCTTCTCGAGCAGCTCGCCGATCGGGGCCGGATGGTGATCCCGGTGGGCGGCTTCTACCAGGAGCTGAAGGTGATCGAGCGGAGCGGCGGCGGCTACACGGAAAAGAGCGTCCTCCCCGTCCGGTTCGTCCCCTTTGTGGGAGAGGCCGAGGGGACCCCGTTCCCCGCCCCGACGCCGGCGCGCTGAATGGCGCCCCGGAAGCGCCGGGTCGTCTTTGCCGTTCTCGCCCTGACCGCCGCCGCGGCGGGCATCTGGCTCTTCGAAAACGCCTCGCTGGTACGGCTCCGGGCGCGATTCGTCCCGCAGATGAAGCGGCTCGAGGCGCTGCGCGACGGTCTCGACGGCCTTCGGCGGGCGATCCGGCTCCGGACGCCCGATACGCAGGGCCATTCGGGCGCGGCGCCCCTCGTCGGCTGGGCCTGGAAGGACCTCGTCCGAGTCGACTGGGTCGAATACGACGTCCTCGGGGCGCAGGACCTCGTGACCGCCGTCGAGGCGCGCGCGACTTTCAGCGTCGGCGGCGTCGCCGTCGATGGGTCGCGCTTGGAGCGCGAGGGGGTCGTGCCGGTCCGCGTCGCGATCGGCCCGGGGAATGCCGGGGCCGGGATCGCCGTCGTCGAGGACGGCTGGATGCTCCGGGCCACGGAGCGGCGGGAGTCGCGTCCCCGCTTCCGGAACGCGACCGCCGAAGCGGGGCTCGGCGCGCCCCGGAACGACCCGGACCAGCCCCGCCTCGTGAACCACCTCATCGAAGGAATCTGGCCCGGCTCGGGCGTCGCGGTCCTCGACATCGAGGGCGACGGGAAGCTCGACCTCTTCGTGGGAGACGGCCGCTCGTCGATTCTCTACCGGAACGACGGCTGCGGCCACTTCGCGAACGTCACGGAAGCCGCCGGCCTCTCCGGCGTCCCGTCGACCGGCGTCCTTGCCTTCGACTTCGACGGCGACGGCCACGAGGACCTCTTCGTGACCGACAACTTCGGGCCGTCCCGTCTCTTCCGGAACCGGGGCGACGGGACGTTCGAGGACGTGACGGCGAAGGCCGGGGTCGGGGCGTCGTTTCGGAGCCGCAGCGCCGCCGCGGCCGACGTGAACGGCGACGGCCTGCTCGACCTCTTCGTCTGCTCGACCGGCGACTACTACGGCCGGATGCCCGACCCCCCCTTCGACGCGCGGGACGGCGGGCCGAACCGGCTCTTCCTGAACGGCGGGGACGGCACCTTCACCGACGCCACCGCGCGGTTCGGCCTTACGGAGACTCGCTGGTCGCTCACGGCGCAGTTCGCCGACCTCGACGGCGACGGCTGGCCGGACCTGATCGTCACGAACGACTTCGGCCTGAAGAACGTCTACCGGAACGAGGGAGGACGCCGCTTCGTCGACGTGGCGAAAAAGGCGGGCGCCGAAGACCGCGGCTACGGCATGTCGGCCGCCGTCGCGGACTTTTCCGGCGACGGGCGGCTCGACGTCCATTTTTCGAACTGCTACACGCAGTGGGGGTTCCTCCACGACTTCCCGTGGGTCCCGCTGCCGCTCCCCGGACGGCTCTTCCTTCCGGTCGCGCGCGACTGGATGAAGAAGATGTGCCGCGGCAACTCGCTCCTCGTCTCGCGCGGAGACTTCGCGTTCGACGACGTGTCGGCCGCGGCCGGCATCGCGAAGGCCGGCTGGTGCTGGACCGCCGTGGCCGGCGACCTCGACAACGACACGCGCCCCGACCTGTACGGCGCGAACGGCATGTGGGACGACGGCCGCGACGGCGACCGCGAGCTGGAGTTCTGGTGGGAGACGCTGGCCTTCTGGGACGACTACATCGCCGGGAAGCGGACGTTCGACCGCCGGGGGAGGGGCGTGCAGGGCGGCGAGCGGAACCGCTACTTCCGCAACCGGGGAGACGGCGTTTTCGAGGAGCGGAGCTGGCTCGACGGGCTCGACCTCTCCGCGAACGGGCGGGCGGCCGTTCTCGCGGACTTCGACGGCGACGGCTCGCTCGACGTCTACGTCCGCTCCGTCCAGCATCCCGAGACCCTCTTCCTCGGCCAGCGCCGTCCGGGCGAGCACTTCCTCGAGCTGCAGCTTTCGGAGCCCGGGAAGAACCCCGCGGCCATCGGCGCGCGCGTGACGGTTGAGCTCCCCGACGGACGGACGCTGCTGCAGGAGCTCCAGACGACGAGCGGCTTCCTCGCGAGCGGCGCCAAGCGACTCCACTTCGGTCTCGGCCCCTTCCGGGAGGTCCGAAAGGTGACGGTCCGGTGGCCCGACCGGACGACGGAGGCTTTCCGCGTCGGCCCGGTCGACGCCGTCGTCCGGCTCCAGCGCGGACGGGGAGGAGTTCCGTGAGCATCGTTGCCGTGGATTGGAGCCGCCGTCTCGTCGCGACGATTCTCGCCGGCCTTCTCCTCGCGGGGGCGCCTGCGACGCTCCGTGCGGAGGAAGAGGCGCCGGCGCCCGCCAGGACGCCGGCGCCGGATCCGGCCCCGCCGGTTCCGCCGCTCTTCTCGCTGAAGGAGACGGGCCAGCTCGTTCTCCTCGACGCAAAGGGAATCCTTCTCGCGCCTCTCCGGTGGGACGGCGAGGACTGGCTGAAGTTCGGGGTCGGGAGCGCCGCGGTGATCCTGACCGGCGTCCTCCTCGACGAGCCGGTCCAGGAGGCCTCGCAGCGGAGCCGCACCCCCGGGCGCGACGACTTCGCCACGACCGTCCAGCGCTTCGGAGCTGAGTATTCGTGGGCCGTTCTCGGCGGCTATGCCGTCTTCGGCCTTGCGGCGAAGGACCGCGAGGCGATGAACGTCGCGGTCGACGGCGTCCTCGCGAGCCTCTTCGCCTCCGGAATCGCGACGCCGGTCCTGAAGTTCGCCGTCGGCCGGGCCCGCCCGAACGAGGAGCTCGGGGACCACTACTTCACGCCGTTCTCGACGACCAACCAGTCGTTCCCGTCCGGCCACACGACGCAGGCCTTCGCCGTGGCGTCCGTGATTGCCGCGCACGACTCGCACCTTTGGGTGAAGATCGTGGCGTACGGGATCGCGGGGACGGTCGGCCTTGCCCGGATCGAGCAGAACGCCCACTGGACGTCGGACGTTCTCGCGGGGGCGATCCTCGGGACCGCCATCGGGAACGCCGTCGTCCTCCTGAACGACCGTCAGCGCCGTGGCGCGCCGGGGCTGAAGGTGACGTTTGCTCCGCTCGTGGCTCCGCGCGGCGGCGGCCTCCTCCTGACCGCGTCGTTCTGAGGCCTACCTCATATCCCGGACCAGCCGGGCTCGATCCGCCCGTAGCCCTCCTGGATCGCCCAAAGGTCCATCGGGAGCGAGGCCAGGTCGTCGACCTCGGGGATCGCGCCCCTCTCGAGATCGAGGTCGATCGACTTCACGTACTGCCGGCAGCTCTCGCAGGCGTCGAGGCGGATGGCGGGGAAGAGCTCGGCCTGAAAGCGGGGGAGCTTCGCCGGCTCCTCCTCGAGACAGGAGGGGCACCGGGTCCGCGAGAAGCGCCATTCGGCCCCGCAGAGGCCGCAGACGAGTCCTCGGAAGACCCCGGGAGAAGGGGGGTCGCCCTCGCGGACGGCGATGATCGGGCGTCCGCCGCAGATCGGGCAACGTCCTTCGCGGCGCGGGCGGTCCGGGACGATTCCGACCCCGGCGAGCGTCTCGACGTACGGGCGGAGGAGCGCCCTCGAGAGGAAGTCGTCGGTCGTCTCCCTGTCGCCTCCCCAGTAGAGAAGAAGGCGGGAGCGGGCGGTGTCCCGCTCGTCGGCCCGCCGGGCACGCGCGATCTCGGCCAACTCGGGCGGGCCCTCGCTCTCGGCGAAAGCGAAGAGGCTGTCCGCGATGTCGAGAAAACGGTCGGCATCGCGGTCCGGGTGCCCGAAGAGCGGCCGTTCCTGGTGTGAGGCGGCGAGAGCCCTCGCGATCCGTTTCTGGAGCCCGAAGAGTCCCGCGGCGAACCGGAGCGGCTCGGCGACTGCGGAGTACGCTTCGGCAAGGTGAAGCGCCCGGACCCTCCGCTCGTCGTACGACGCCTTCTCGCTCATCGCGTCAGGAAGGAAGCGCCTGTCCCGGAGAAGCCGCACGCAGGGGGGTCAGGCCTCCGGCCACCTTCGTCCTGCCTCGCACCCTTCCGCACTAGCCGCCGCGTGGATTCCAAGAGGAGAATCCTTTTCGGGGCCGTTGTCAAGGAGAGAGCAGTGCGGTAACGCGCCCGGAAGCCCCTCAGCGCGAGCCGTCGGCGGTGCCGAGGACGCCGTAAAGCTCGGGCCGGCGGTCCCGGAAGAAGCCCCAGGAGGCGCGCGCGGCGCGGACGGCCCCGAGGTCGACGGTCGCCACGATCACGCCTTCCTCGCCCCGCCCCAGCTCGGCCAGCTTCTCGCCGGCGTGGTCCGCGATGAACGAGGAGCCGTAGAAGAGCTGGCCACCCTCGTCTCCGATCCGGTTCGCCGCGACGACGGGCGTCACGTTGCAGACGGCATGGCCGATCATTGCGCGCTGCCAGCGGTCCCGCGTGTCGAGCGAGGGGTCCCCGGGCTCGGAGCCGATGGCGGTGGGGTAGAGGAGGACGTCGGCGCCGCGAAGGACGAGCGCCCGCGCACACTCCGGGAACCACTGATCCCAGCAGATCCCGACGCCGAGCATGGCCGGCTTCGCCTTCCAGGGCAGGAACCCCGTCTCGCCGGGGCGGAAGTAGAACTTCTCCTCGTAACCGGGCCCGGCGGGGATGTGGCTCTTCCTGTAGACGCCGAGGAGAGCGCCATCCGCGTCGACCATCGCCACGCTGTTGTAGTAGGCGGGGCCCGCCTTCTCGAAGAACGAGACCGGAATCGCGACGCCGAGCTCCTTCGCCAGCCTCCGGAACCGCTCGAGCGTCGGGTGGCCCTCGGCCGGCCGCGCCCACGAGAAGTAGACGTCACTTTCCTCGCGGCAGAAGTAGGGTCCTTCGAAGAGCTCGGGCGGAAGGACGACCTGCGCGCCCTGGCGAGCCGCGTCGCGGACGAGCCGCTCGACGGTCGCCACGTTCTCGTCGATGCTTCCGCCGAGCGCGCACTGGACGGCGGCGAGGGTGAGGCGGTCCGTCATCTTGCGTCTCCCTTGGGTTCCTGCTGCGTGATGCAATGCCATGCGCCTCCGCCGGTCAGGAGGTCGCGGGCGTGAACCGGAACCACCCGTCGTCCCGGGAAGAGCGGCTCGAGCGCCTCGAGGGCGGCTTCGTCGTGCCGCATCCCGTAAACCGGAACCACGACGACGCGGTCGCCGATGTAGAAATTGACGTAGCTCGCCGGCAGGACCTCGCCCTCGTCGTCGAGGACGAGGCCGGGGGAGGGGATCTCGACGACCGTCAGCCGTCGGCCCTGCGCGTCCCGGAACGAGGCGAGGTCGCGGGCGATCGCGGCGAGCGCTCCGGCGTTCGGGTCGTCGCTTCCGGAGGCCCGCATGCAGACGGCCGTCCCCGGCGCCACGAAACGGGCAATCGTGTCGACGTGCCCGTCGGTGTGGTCATTCCTGAGGCCGTCCCCGAGCCAGAGGACGCTCTCGACACCGAGGGCGGCTCGGAGGCCCTCCTCGATCTCGTTCCGGGACAACTCCGGGTTACGGTTCGGGTTCAGAAGGCACTGCCGGGTCGTCAGGCAGGTCCCCTCGCCGTCGACCTCCACCGAGCCCCCCTCGAGCACCCAGGGGAACGAAAAGGCGCGCATCCGCGCGGCGAGCGCAACCCGCGCCGAGACGAGGTCGTCGCCCGGCAGGACGTACTTTTCCCCCCAGCCGTTGAAGGCGAACGAGACGGCCGCGACGCCCTCCGCGCCGGTGACGAAGACCGGCGCCGTGTCGCGGAGCCAGATGTCGCCGAACGGGATCCGGTGGAAGCGCGCCGGAAGGCCGGATGTCCTTTCGCGGGCGAGGGCCTCGTTCGCGGCGTCAGGGACGAGCACTTCCAGCCGCTCGCCGCGCGCGGCGCCCGTCGCGGGGTCGAGGTCGGCCACGGCGGCCGCCATCTCGAGCCAGACCCGCCGGACCGGCTCGAGCGCCGTCTCCCAGAGGTCGGCGTGCGACGGCCACGCGATCCAGACGGAGCGGTGCTCCGCCCACTCGGCCGGCTGCCGGAACCCGGCAGCGCGGGGGGTGACGGGGTGCTCCGCGCGGGCGCTCGTCGTCATCGGCGCGGACTATATTCGACCGCGGGCCGCTGACCGGCCGGATCGGGCTCGTCCGCTTCGGCGTTCTCTGATAGGCTCGGGAGTTGACGAGATTGAGACTCTCTCTCCTTGAACCTCGCTATGATCGCCGACAGGAGATTCGGATGCCGTATGACCCTCAGATGATCCAGCCCTTTCGCGACGAGCTCACGCAGGCCGGCTTCACCGAGCTGCGCACCGCGCCCGAGGTGGAGGCCTCCCTGTCGCAGAAGGGTTCGATCCTCGTCGTCGTGAACTCGGTCTGCGGCTGCGCCGCGGGCCAGGCGCGCCCCGGCGCGGCGCTCGCCGTCAGACACCCGCTCCGTCCCGAGAGGCTCGTCACGGTCTTCGCGGGCCAGGACCTGGACGCCACGGCGCGTGCCCGCTCGTACTTCGAGGGGATCCCTCCGTCTTCGCCCTCGATCGGGCTCCTGAGGGACGGCAAGCTCGTCTACATGCTCCAGCGGCACCAGATCCAGACGATGGACGCCCGCGGCGTCGCGGCCGCGCTTGGCGCTGCCTTCGAGTCCATCGCCACCGGGGATTCAGCCGCGATCCCCTCCGCGGGTCTCGACCTTCCGGCCGCCCGGATCTAGGAAAGCCGCCGGAGCGCCTGGAGCGCCGTCTCCAGGAGACCGGCGGGCGTCGTCATGGCGCTCGATCAGCGTCCGGGGCCGCGCCCCAGGAGCAGCATGAAGAGCGCCACACCCGCGCCCCATGCGCCGTTCAGGAGGAGCGCGCCGACGAGGAGGTCGGGCTTCCA
This sequence comes from uncultured Acidobacteriota bacterium, assembly GCA_963721385.1. GTDB lineage: Bacteria > Acidobacteriota > Thermoanaerobaculia > UBA5066 > UBA5066 > DAOMFB01. Next base: position 928,328 of record CAVRJB010000013.1, on the reverse strand, counting down.
GCCGCCCCCGAGAGGCATCCCTTTGAGCGGCAGGACGACGAGGAGGGCCACGAGGGTCGGCAGGATCGCCCCGAGAACGACCGCGAGCAGCCAGTGCCGCGGTCCCGACGCTCCCCGGATCATCAGCCAGAGGGCGACGCCCCAGACGCCTCCCCAGAACGCGAGCGAGATGACGGACGGGATCCCGAACGGAGGCGTCGGCGCCATCACCCACGGCTTTCGGGGCGTGGCGCCGGCCCCGTGGAGGATCGCGAGAACGCCCTGATGAAAGACGAGTGTGGAGAGGAAACCGGCGAGGAACGCCTTCGCGTGCGTCATGAAGGAACTGTATCGCAGCGTGCGGACGGGGCGAGGCGTCTGCCCCTCAATTCGGCAGGAACTCCCGCGTCAGGTTCCGATTCCGCTCCACCTCGACGTGAACGTTGTCCTCGATCCGGATTCCTCCGCAGCGCGTGAGCCGGTCGACCAGCTTCCAGTCGAAGGCCGAGGCGTCCGGCCCCGACCGGAAGGGCTCGAGGAGCATCGGGATGAAGTAGAGGCCCGGCTCGATCGTGAAGAGCATCTTCGGCTCGATCGTTCGCGTCGTCCTGAGCGACGGATAGTCCGGGGGCGGCGGGGCGGTGGCGCCGTCGCGAGAGGCCTGCCGCCCCGCCACGTCGTGGACCTGGATGCCGAGGAAGTGGCCGAGGCCGTGCGGGAAGAACGGGAGCGTCAGCTTCCGCGAGACCGCTTCGTCGATGGAGACTTTCAGGATCTTCGTTTCGGTGAGGAGCGCCCCGATGCGGCGGTGCGCCTCGCGGTGGAGGTCGACGTACGAGCGGCCCGGGCGGGCGCCGAGCGCAAGGGCGCGCTGTGCGTCCTTCATCCCGGAAAGGAGCGCCGCGAAGACCGGTTCCGCCTTCGGCCCCGCGAACGTCCGTGTGATGTCGGAGCCGTACATCCTCACGGAGGCGCCAGCGTCGATCAGGAGGACGTTTCCGGGTGCGGCTTCGCGCCCCCGTTTGCCGTGATAGTGGAGCGTCGCCGCCCGCTCGTCGAGCGCCACGATGGTCGTGTAAGGGAGCGCGTCCTCCACATCGCCGATCGCTTTCATGTAGGCCTGGTGGATCTCGATCTCGGCTGCGCCCGCGCGGAACGCCGTCTCGGCCGCGACGAACCCGCGCGCCGCCTTGGCCGTCGCCGCGGAGAGGGTGGCCGCCTCGTAGGCGGTCTTGTAGGAGCGCTCCCAGTCGAGGCGCGCGACGAGCTCCTTCGGATTCAGCGACGCGGCCGGGAAGCCCTGGTCGCCGGCGCCAGCCGTGCCCGGCCCGACGAACGCAGTTCCGGCTCCGGCCGCCCCGATCTCCTTCCACGCCGCCTCCGGCGTCTCGACGTCGACGACGTCGAACGACTCGCGGACGACGTCGGGCGCCGGTGCGGGAGGCGCGTACCAGTAGTCCCGCGGCGTCACCCGGACGATTCGCGGCTTTTTCCCGGGAACGACCTCGAGGAGGTGGTGCGGCCCCTCGACGGGCGCCCAGTGCGCAAAGTGGGGCGTCGTGTGGAAGGGGGCGTCGTTGTCATCCGCGAAGTAGGTGAAGGGGACGCCCGAGTGGACGACGAGGCGCTTGAAGGCAGTCTCGGAGAGGGCCTTCGCCGTGGCGGCGGCCCTCTCTGCGACGTGGGCGGAGAAGAGGACGGGGAGAGCCGGGTCCTGCATGGCCCGATGTTATCGGAGCGCCCCGAAACGGGCCTCAGACGAGGGACGGCCAAGCGGTAAGGCGGAAGCACGTAGCCGCTACACTCACCAGCGCGGAGGATCCCGATGGCCGAGAAGACGCCCCAGACCTACGCCAATCACCGCCGGTACGACCCGAGCTTTCATCTCTTCGCCTTCGGGGTCCTTTCGATCTCGTTTCTCCTCACGGTCTGGAGGACCGTCCGGAACCCGACCTTCGAGAACGCCTGGTGGATCGTGGTCGCCGCGGCGGCGATCGTCCTCCTGTTCCGGGTTCGGATCTACGCGCTCAGGAATCAGGACCGGATCATCCGGCTGGAGGAGCGGCTCCGCCTCGAGAAGCTCCTTTCCGAGCCGCTCCGCGGCCGGATCGGCGAGCTTTCGGAGAGGCAGCTCATCGGGCTCCGGTTCGCCTCGGATGGCGAGGCGGCCGACCTCGTGAAGCAGGCGATCGACGAGCAGATCTCGGGCGAGGAGATCAAGAAGCGGATCAAGGTCTGGCGGCCCGACGTTTTCCGGGTGTAGGCGCTACGAAATCCGGGGCCCTGCTTTCGCGATCAGCTCCCGGCGCGCCGCGTCCATCGTCGTGCGGGCCCTCCGCATGAGGGCGTCGATGTCGTCCTCGGTGAGTCCTTCGGTCGGAATCGGCTCGAGGACCCGCGTCCGGACCGTGCCCGGCCTGTTCAGCCAGCGACCCGCGTCGAAGACGGTCCAGACGGGCCCGACCACGACGGGCAACACGGGGACCTGGGCGGCGATGGCCAGGTGGAACGACCCCTTCTTGAAGGGGAGCATCTCCATGCCGAGGTTTCTGTGCCCTTCGGGGGCCATCCAGACGTTCAGGCGCTCGGAGCGGATCCGGTGCGCCGCGTCCTGCAGCGACCGGCGGGCCCGCTCGGCGTTTTCGCGGTCGATCAGGATGTTCTTCGTCCCCTGGAAGATGTAGCCGAAGATCGGGATCTTCCGGATCTGCATCTTCCCGACGATAACCGTCGCGGCGGGGAAGAAGCGCGCCCAGAGGACGATGTCGAGGTTCGACTGGTGGTTGATGACGACGACGGCGGGGCGAGATGTCTCGAACCGGTCTTCTCTCTCGACGGGCATCTCCCAGCCAAGGGTGGCTCTCATGATCCGGAACCACGGGTGGATCCAGCCGTCCATCACGACCTGCCGATGGCGCTTCAGGACGGCGATCCGGAAGACCGCCAGAAGCGAGAGGATGACGAAGAAGAACCCTCCCACGAGACAGGCCGCCACGAAGTGAATCCGGTAACGGAGACGGCGAAGAAAGCCGCCCGGGCCACTCGCTTCGGGCATGGCCCATTATCGCGTCATGGAAGCGGAGATCGTCGTCATCGGGGGAGGAGCTGCCGGTCTGATGGCGGCGCTCCGCGCGGCCGAGGTCGCCGGTGGCGGAGTGTTCCTCCTGGAAGCCGCGAAAGAGGCGGGACGGAAGATCCTCGTCTCGGGCGGCGGGCGGTGCAACGTCCTCCCGGCGGAGGAGGCGAACGCGCGCTTCGTCTCGGAGTCGCCGGGCCGCCTCGTGAACCGCTTCCTCGCCCGCTGGCCGCTCGACGAGCAGCGCGCCTTCTTCGAGGAGCTCCTCGGCGCCCCTCTCGCCCTCGAGGCGGAATCGAAGAAGCTCTTCCCGGCGTCGGACCGCGCGAAAGACGTCCGCGACGCCCTTCGCGACGTGGCGGTCAAGGCCGGCGCCGAGATCCGCGCGGGCGCTCCCGTCCGGGAGATCACGAAAGCCGGCAACGTGTTCTCGATCCGGCTCGACGACGGCGCGGTCACGGCGCGCACCGTCGTCCTCGCGACCGGAGGCCGCTCGGTCCTGGCGTCGGGGGCCGACGCCCGCGGCTTCGAGTGGGCCGCCGCGCTCGGCCACACGGTCCGGCCGACCTACCCGGCGCTCGCGCCGCTCGTCGGCGACGCGCCCGCCCACCACACCCTCTCCGGCGTGTCTCTCAGGGCCCGCGTCACCGCGCGAGCGGGCGACGACGTGGCGGCGTCGGAAGGAGGCTTCCTCTTCACCCACCGCGGCTGGAGCGGGCCAGCCGTCCTCGACGTCTCGCACGTCGTTGAGCGGGCGATGCTGACGGGGCGGAAAGTGGACGTCCGGGCGGCGTTCCTCCCGGGCACGGCTTGGGAGGAGAAGCTGATCGCCGGTGCCCGATCCGGAGGTTCCCTCATTCCCGTTCTCAGCAGATCTTCACTGCCCGACCGCCTGATCCAGCTGATCCTCACGACGTGCGGCGTGGCGGACGCCCCTCTCTACCGTCTCACCCGCGAAGCTCGCCGCCGCGTCGTCGACGCGCTGACGGCCTTCCCGATTCCCGCGACGGGGACCGAGGGCTACCGGACCGCGGAGGTGACGGGGGGCGGCGTGGCGCTGGAGGAAGTCGACCCCGGCAGCGGCCGGAGCAGGCTCGTCCCCGGCCTCTTCCTCGCGGGCGAGATCCTCGACGCCTTCGGCCCGATCGGCGGCTTCAACTTCCAGTGGGCCTGGGCCACCGGCCGGACGGCAGGTGAGGCTGCCGCGAGGAGCCTCACCCTTTCACGATGAAGCCGCGGCGGCGAGGAGCGTCCGCAGCCGCTCGCGATGGTCGCCCTGGATCTCGACGGCGCCGTCGCTTGACGGCGCCGCCGGTGCCGAGGGAGGTCTTGAGGGCCTTCGCGAGCTCCTCGAGGAAGGGCGCTGTTGCGGGGGAGGCCGTCGACGACGGTGACGGCCTTTCCCTTCCGTCCCTTCGTCTCGAGCCGGAGCTTCGCCGTCACCCTGGGCGGCACGGGCTCGTCGAGGCGCGAGGAGCAGCGGCAGTCGGCCTTCGGCCAGCCGCAGGTCGGGCAGACGGAGCCGCTTTCGGTCGAGTAGACGAGGCGGCGGTCGGCCACGGGCAAACGATACCGCGCGCGGCGCTCTGCGCCCGTTGCCTTAAGATTTCAGCATGCCCGATCCGATCGAGGTCGTCCCGGGCGTCCGGGTCCTCCCCGGCGCTCTCGAAGTCCACGCGGTCCGATCGAGCGGTCCCGGCGGCCAGAACGTCAACAAGGTTTCTTCCAAGATCCTCCTTTTCGTCGATCTCGCCGGAATCGAGGGGCTGGATGCCGCCTCGCGGCGGAGGCTCCTGACGATCGCCGGGCGCCGGATCGACGCCTCGGGGAGGCTCCTGATCACAGCGCAGGAGAGCCGGGACCGCTTTCGAAACCTCGAGGACGCGCGTGAAAAGGTGAGGCTCCTCGTCGCCCGCGCCCTCGTCGTCCCGAAGCGGCGGAGGCCGACGGGGCCAACGGCGTCGTCGAAGGAACGGCGGCTCTCGACGAAGAAGCGCGACGCGCGGATCAAGGCCGTCCGGCGCGTCCGGCCGACTCCGGACGAGGAGTGACCCTCAGCCCTTCCGGATCGGAGTCGGCTTGCGGTTCTCGTCCAGGTTCACGTAGACGATATCGGCCTCGGTCACCTTGACGCCCTGTCCGGGCGCGCGCCACCTCTCGGCCTCGACGTCGACGTGAACCGTGATCGAGGTGTTCCCGATCCGGGTCACGGCCGCGTAGAAAGTGACGACGTCGCCGACGAGGACCGGCTGGTGGAAGACGACCTCGGTCATTTTCACGGTGACGACCCGCTCGCAGTGTGCGCGCGTGGCGATGGCGCCGGCATGGTCGAGGTAGGAGAGGAGGATGCCGCCGAAGATCGTCCCCTGCGAGTTCGTGTCCTTCGGCATCATCGGGACGCGGATGGCGGGCTTGCGGCTGTCGGCCATGAGCCGATTATGGCCGGGGCGACGATAGACTCGACGGCATGGCGAACGACGAGGGGCTCTTTCTGGGTCGGCGCGTCGACCCGGCGACGGGGAAGACCGGCGCCGAGGCGCTGGCGTTCGATCCCGACGACCTGACGACGCACGGGCTCATCGTCGGGATGACGGGGAGCGGCAAGACGGCGCTCGGCATCGTCCTGATCGAGGAGCTGCTGATGGCGGGGATCCCGGTCCTCGCCGTCGACCCGAAGGGAGACCTCGGGAACCTCCTCCTCGCCTTTCCGAAGCTCGCGCCGGCCGACTTCGAGCCGTTCCTCGACGCGAAGTCGGGGAGGACGGCCGAGGAGGAAGCGAAGACGTGGAGAGACGGTCTCGCCGGCTGGGGGCTCGGCCCGGCCGACGTCGCCCGGTGCTCGGCCAGCCGCGAGGCGGCGATCTACACGCCCGGCTCGACGTCCGGAACGCCGCTCGACCTGATCGGCTCCTGCCCGCCCCCGCCGAAGGAAGCCGACGACGAGGACCGCCGGGACGTCGTGACCGCATTCGCGTCGGGGATCCTCGGCCTCGCCTCGATCGACGCCGATCCGGTCAAGTCGCGCGAGCTGATCCTCCTCACGCAATGCATCGAGGCGCTCTGGGAGAAGGGGGAGACCGCCTCGCTGGAGTCACTCGTCGGCGCCGTGGCGTCGCCCCCCTTCGCCAAGGTCGGCGCGCTGCCGCTCGAGACGTTCTACCCGGCGAAGGAGCGGCAGGGGCTGGTCCTGGCCCTGAACAACATCCTCGCGTCGCCCGCCACGGCCGCGTTCAGGAAGGGGGACGCGCTCGACGTCGGCGCGATGATGGCGCCGGGCGCGGGGGGAAAGCCGAAGCTCTCGATCGTCTCCATCGCGCACCTCTCGGACGGCGAGCGGCTCTTCGTCGTGGCGACGCTCCTCTCCCGGGTGAAGGCGTGGATGCGCTCGCAGCCGGGCTCCTCCTCGCTCCGGGCGCTCCTCTACATCGACGAGATCTTCGGCTTCTTCCCGCCGTCGGCCGAGCCGCCGACGAAGAAGCCGCTCCTGACGCTCCTGAAGCAGGCCCGCGCCTTCGGCATCGGGACGGTCCTCGCCACGCAGAACCCGGTCGACCTCGACTACAAGGGGCTCGCGAACTGCGGCTGCTGGTGGGTGGGGACGCTGCAGGCCGAGCGGGACCGCGACCGCCTCGCGGCCGGCCTCGCCGACGCCGGGGGCGCCGACGCGGCGAAGCTCCTCGCAAAGACGCGGAAGCGCGTCTTCCTCCTCCACGACGTCCACGCGAAGGGCCCCGCCCTGATGGAGACCCGCTGGGCGATGAGCTGGCTTCGCGGCCCGATGACGCGCGAGGACATCGCCCGCGTGAACGGCCCGGGATCGAAGGCCGGAGCGGCTTCGCGTACGAAGCAGGCCGAAGCGGCCGAGAGCACCGAGAGCTCCGCTCCGCCCCCCCTTCCGTCGCCGTGGAAGACCCGCTGGGCGAAGAAGCGGGGCGCCGACGTCGCGGCCCCGTACCTCTATGTTCGCTACTCGATCGTCTACCGCGACGGGACGGTGAAGGCGCCGGAGACGCCGGGCGTCAAGCTCTTCCCGCTCGCCGTCGACGACGTCTCCGAAGTCCTCGAAGGAGAGGCGATCGACCTCGCACCGGAGGCGCTCCTCGCGGAGGAGCCCTCCGAGGCCCGCTACGGCGAATTGCCGGCCTGGATGGGGCCGTCGGCCGTGAAGGCGCTCGAAAAGTCGGTCCGCGAGAGGATTCCCGAGAAGCTCGCGACGACGCTCTACCGGGATCCCGTCACGAAGAGCCTCTCGGCTCCGGGCGAGTCGCCGGAGGCGTTTGCTTCCCGGGTCGCAGGATCGGCGGCACCGGCGGACCTTCGCGAGAAGCTCGAGAAGAAGCGGCGCGACCTCGCCGCCGCGATGGCGCAGGAGCAGGGGCGGTCGGTCGAGAAGTACACGGCGATGGCAACGGCGGCGGCGGACATTCTGGGAGGGCTCCTCGGCAAGAAGAAGTCGCTGAAGGTCGGGAAGGTCGGCTCGGTCCTGACGAAGAACCGGATGGAGGGGGCGGCGGAGGCGAAGGTCGAGACGCTGAAGGCCGAGATCGAGGAGCTCGAAGCGAAGGTCGCGCCGCCTGACGCCTCGCGCTTCGAGTCCGTCTCCGTGATGCCCCTGAAGTCGCACGTCGACGTCCTCTCGATCGGGGTGGCCTGGGTCTCCTGAGGGACGTTCGCGATGCACCCGGTCGAGACGATCCTTCTCCTGCTCGGGCTGACGACTCTTCTCGCGGTCGCCGCGAAGAAGGTGAACCTTCCGTGGCCGATTTTCCTCGTCCTGGGAGGCATGGCCCTGGCGTTCATCCCGGGCCTCCCGGCCGTCTCGCTCGACCCTCAGCTCGTTTTCGTCCTCTTCCTGCCGCCGATCCTCTACGCAGCCGCCTACTTCACGTCATGGCGGGACTTCCGCGACAGCCTTCTTTCCATCTCGATGCTCGCCGTCGGCCTCGTCGCCGCGACGACAGCGGCGGTCGCCCTCGCGTTCCATGCCCTCGTCCCGGAGCTCGGCTGGCCGGCGGCCTTCGTCCTCGGCGCCATCGTCTCGCCCCCGGATGCGATCGCGGCGACGGCGATCGCGAAGCGGCTCGGCCTCCCGCGCCGGCTCGTGACCGTGCTCGAGGGGGAGAGCCTCGTGAACGACGCGACGGGCCTCGTCCTCCTGAAGTTCGCGACGGCGGCGGTCGTGACGGGGACGTTCCACGCGGGCGCCGCCGCGGTCAACTTCGTCCTCCTCGTCGCGGGTGGGATCGTCGTCGGGCTCGCTGTCGGCTGGGTCTTCGCCCGATTCGAGCGGGTCCTCGACGACAGCGTCCTCGCGGCGACGGGGTCGGTCCTCGTCTCTTTTGCGACCTATCTCCTCGCCGAGAGGCTCCATGTCTCGGGAGTCCTCGCCGTCGTGACGGCCGGCCTCGTCCAGGGGCGGGTCGTGCCCCGGATCTGGTCGGCGCGCGTCCGTCTCGAGGCGACGGCCGTCTGGGACACGGTCGTCTTCGTCCTGAACGCCCTCGTCTTCGTCCTGATCGGGCTCCAGCTCCGGTCGATCGTGAAGGGCCTCGGCGCCTGGCCGCGGACGGCGGTCGTCGACGCCGTCTTCGCCGTCATCGCCACGACGATCGCCGTCAGGATCGTCTGGATGTTCCCCGGGGCCCGCCTGCCGCGGCTCCTCTTCCCGGCCTACCGAAAGAAGAGCCCGATGCCGCCCTGGCAGTGGATCACCGTGGCGGGGTGGGCCGGGATGCGAGGCGTCGTGTCGCTCGCGGCGGCGCTCGCGCTCCCCCTGACGACGGCGGACGGCGCGCCCTTCCCCGGGCGGGACCTGATCGTCTTCACGACCTTCGCCGTCATCCTCGCGACGCTCGTCCTGCAGGGACTCACCCTCGGGCCCTTCATCCGCTGGCTCGCCATCGGGCGGGACCTTACGGCTGCGAACGAGGAGCGGCACGCGCGGAGGCTCCTCGGCGAAGCGGGCCTCGCCCGCGTCGACACGCTGGCCGAGGAGCAGATGCTCGGCGCCCACCAGTTCCATGGCGTCCGGCAGGAGCTCGTCGACAGGCTCCGGGCGCTCGTGAAGGCCGATCCCGTCCACCCGGAGGCACCGCTCCCCTCGTCGACATCGGCCGTCCTTCAGCGGCTGCGACTCGAGTCGCTCGCGGCGCAGCGAGAGAAGCTCCTCGAGCTGCGGGGAAGCGAGGTCATCGGGGATGACGTCTTCCACCGCCTCCAGCACGAGCTGGATCTGGAGGAGATGCGGGCGGGGCGCTGAGGCGCGCCCGGCGCCCTATTCCTGCTTCTTCGTCCCGAGGATGACGAGGACGATCAGAAGGAGAAGGACGATCAGGCCGATGACGACCGTCGTCGTCCGCGAGGCGCCGCCGGGAACCCCGGTGGCGGTCTTCTCGGGCGCGGCCTTGGCGTCCCTGGCAGAAGCCGGCGATTCCGCGGGCGCCACCGTCGACGGCGCCGACGCTGCGGCCGGAGCGGCCGTCGTGGGCGCGGCGGGTGCGGGAGCGGCCGCCGCGGTCGCGGGGGCGGGCGGGGCGGTCTTTTCGGCGGGCGTGGCCGGGGCCGGAGCGGCGGCGGCAGCCGCAACGGTGAGGCCGAGGATCGTGGCGGCGAGAGCGCGGCGAAGGGTCATCGGTTCTCCTTTGCGGGGGACGGGCGGAAGGCCGGGCGCAACGCTAGCGGCTCGCCCCGGAGGCGTCAAGAGCGCGGGGACCGCTAGACTTCCGGCGTGACGACGCGCGAGATCCTCCGCCTCGAGGCGGCGGTGTTTCTCTCGGGGGCGGCGCTGATGGGCCTCGAGATCGTCGGCGCTCGGGTCCTCGCGCCGGTCTTCGGGACCTCGATCTTCGTCTGGGGCTCGCTCATCACGGTCTTCCTCGCGTCGCTCGCGGCCGGGGCGGCTCTCGGCGGGAGGCTCGCCGACCGCCGGCCCGAAGCCCGCGTCCTCGCCGGCCTGCTCGTCGCCTCGGGCGTCCTGACGTGGCTCGTCTTTGCGGCCCCCGCGCCGGTGATGGAGTTCTTCGCCGGGGCGCCGGTTCCGGACCGCTTCCGGTCGCTCCTCGCCGCGCTCACCCTCTTCACGGCCCCCTGCACGCTGCTCGGGATGGTGACGACGTTCGCCGTCCGGCTCGCGGCCCGGGAGCTCTCGACGATCGGCGCGGCGGCGGGAAGGCTCTCGGCCATCTCGACCGCCGGGTCGATCGCGGGGACTTTCGGGACGACGTTCTTCCTGATCCCGGCCTTCTCGACCCGGCCGATCCTCTTTGCGTTCGGAGCGGCGCTCGTCGTCTCGGCCTGGCTCGTTCCGGCTCCGGCCTCGCCGCTCCGCCTGCTGCGCGATCTCGCACTCGCCGCGGGCGCCGCGGCCGTCTACCTCTTCACACCGGAGCCGATGCGCGCCCTCTCCCCGGTCGGGAAGATCGTCTACGAGAAGGAGACGGCCTACCACCGGATCCGCGTCGTGGAACAGGGGCTTCGCCGGCTCATGTACTTCAACAACCTGACGCAGGGCTTCGTCCCGATGCGGGCCGGGGACGAGACGGGGCCGAACTACACGGACGGCCTCCTTCTCGCCCTCGCGGTCCCGCCGAAGATGCCGCAGAGGGTCGTCGTCATCGGGCTCGGCGCGGGGATGATCCCGTCCCTCCTCACGGCCCGGGCGCCGGAGGTCGAGACGACGACGATCGAGATCGACCCGGAGGTGGTCGAGGTGGCGCGCCGCTTCTTCTCCTTCGCCCCCGACGTGAACGACCGCGTCCTCTTCGGAGACGGGCGGCGCGAGCTGTCGCGGCAGGTGACCGGCGCCGACGTGATTCTCGTGGACGCGTACTTCGCCGACAGCGTGCCGTTCCACCTCCTGACGAAGGAGTTCTACGAGCTCTGCCGCGACCGAATGAGCGCGGACGGGGTGGTCGCCGCGAACTTCGTCGGCGGACTTTCCGGGAAGGACAACGCCCTCTTCTGGGCGGCGGTCAAGACGCTGGGGGAAGTCTTTCCGAGGGTCTACGTCTTCTCGTCTGAGCTGGCGGAGGGAAAGCCGGCGTTCGCGGCGAATGCCATGGTCATGGCCACGCGGTCGCCGCTCCGCCTCGACCGCGGGACGATCGCCGACCGGGCGGCCGCGCTCGCCGCGCGCCTGGGCCGGCCGCCGATCTCAGGCTGGGCCGGCGCCCTCTACGACGGCGAGATGCGGACGAAGGGCGTCCCGATCCTGACGGACGCCTACAGCCCGACGGACGCCCTCCAGCACTTCCGCCGCTGACGCCCCATCCACGGAGGCTCAGTGCGACGGGCCGGGGAGCCGGCCCTTCAAGAGCAGATCGATCTCCCCGCGGAGCCCTTCGATCTCGCCGAGGAGACCGGCGCGGTCGGCCTCGGGAAGGGCGCTCCGGACCGCCTCCTGGGAGAGGAGAACCGCCACCTCGGCGAGCTTTCCCGCCGCCTCGCCGAGAGCGCGGTCCGCGCCCTCGCCGGGGAGCTCGAGGTAGGCCTCCCCGAGGAGGGAGGGGACCGAGACGATCGTCCTGCGGAGCTTCAGACCCGCGTCGGTCGCGCCGAGCCCCCGCGACTCGACGGTCACGTAGACGGTGTGGGCCAGATCGACCCCTTTCTTCCAGGCGGGAAGCTTCCGGTCGTCGCTCATGGACCCCGCGAGACTATACGTACGGGGGGGCCGGGACGTTCCGCCGCCCGGAGCCGATCAGGCAAATGAATCATTCTCGGAGCCCGAAAGCCGGTGCTAGCCTCGCGCCCGGATTGCGAAGAACCCGGGCTGGCCGATGGCCAGGGCCCCGACAAACTGAGGAAGGAAGGACACCATGCGACGGAAGATTACCGTTGTTGGAGCTGGCAACGTGGGGGCCACGGCGGCCCAGCGTCTCGCCGAGAAGGAACTGGGAGACGTCGTCCTCGTCGACGTCCTCGAAGGCGTGCCGCAGGGGAAGGCCCTCGACATGTATCAGTCCGGGCCCGTCGAGGGTTTCGACGGCAAGGTGGTCGGGTCGAACGGCTACGAGGAGACCGCCGGGTCGGACATGGTCGTCCTCACGGCCGGCCTGGCGCGGAAGCCGGGGATGTCCCGCGACGACCTCCTGAAGAAGAACGAGGAAATCGTCGCCGCCTGCACGGCCGGGATCATGAAGTACTCGAAGAACCCGTACATCGTCGTCGTGACGAACCCGCTCGACGCGATGTGCGAGGTGGCCCGCCGCGTCTCGAAGCTCCCCAAGAACAAGGTCGTCGGCATGGCCGGCATCCTCGACACCGCCCGGATGCGCGCCTTCATCTCGATGGAGACGGGCTACGCCATGTCGAACATCCACGCCACCGTCCTCGGCGGACACGGCGACACGATGGTCCCGCTTCCGCGCTACTCCACGATCGCGGGCGTCCCGATCACCGAGCTCCTTCCGCCCGAGAAGGTCGCGGCGATCGTGAAGCGGACGGCCGGCGGGGGTGGCGAGATCGTCGCCCTCCTGAAGACCGGCTCGGCCTACTACGCCCCCTCGGCGGCGGCCGTCGAGATGGTCGACGCCATCTTCAACGACAAGAAGAAGATCCTCCCCTGCGCGGCCTACCTCGAAGGCGAGTACGGCATCAAGGGCCTCTACGTCGGCGTCCCGGCCGTCCTGGGCCACGGGGGCGTCGAGAAGATCATCGAGCTGAAGCTCACGGCCGAGGAGGCCGCGGCCCTGAAGAAGTCGGCCGCCTCGGTCTCCGAGCTCTTCGGCCTGCTGACGTGCTGACGGCGACGGAAATTCCGTCGAGAGGAGGGGCGACGCGGATGTCCCGAGCCCTCGTCTTCCTGAATTCATCGGTTGGCAAGAAGATCGTGATGGCCGTGACGGGCGTGATCCTGTCCGGCTTCATCCTCGGGCACATGACGGGGAACCTCCTCGTCTTCAAGGGCCCGGAGGCGATGAACCACTACGCCGCCTTCCTCCAGGGGCTCGGCAGCGCGCTCTGGGTCATCCGCCTCGTCCTCCTCGTCGCGGTCGGCCTGCACGCGTGGGCCTACCTCGCGACGACGAGCGAGAGCCTGAACGCGCGCCCCGTCGGCTACCGGAAGACTTCATACGAGGCGTCGGACCTGGCGTCACGGACGATGCGCTGGACGGGGCCGATCCTCGCCGTCTTCATCGTCTTCCACCTCCTGCATTTCACGATCGGCAACGTCCACCCGGACTTCAAGCACCTCGACGCCTACGGCAACGTCGTTCGCGGCCTCTCCGTGGTCCCGGTCGCCGTCTTCTACGTCGTCGCGATGGCCTGCCTCGCGGTCCACACGTGGCACGGCACCTGGAGCATGCTGCAGACGCTCGGCCTGTCGCACCCACGGTTCGACCCCGTCCGGAAGAAGATCGCGATCGTCTTCACCGTCGTCGTCGCCGCAGGGTTCATGGCCGTGCCGCTGGCCGTCCTCTTCGGCGCCGTGAAGTGAGACGGGAGGAGATGACATGGAGCTGAATCCAAACGTCCCGTCCGGCCCCCTCGACAGGAAGTGGACGAAGCACCGCTTCGACATGAAGCTGGTCAACCCGGCCAACAAGCGGAAATACACGGTCATCATGGTCGGCTCGGGCCTCGCCGGAGCCTCGGGAGCCGCGAGCCTTGCCGAGCTCGGCTACAACGTCCTCTGCTTCTGCTACCAGGACAGCCCCCGCCGCGCGCACTCCATCGCCGCGCAGGGCGGCATCAACGCCGCGAAGAACTACCAGAACGACGGCGACAGCGTCTTCAGGTTGTTCTACGACACGGTCAAGGGGGGCGACTTCCGCGCCCGCGAGGCGAACGTCCACCGCCTCGCCGAGGTGTCGGTCAACATCATCGACCAGTGCGTCGCGCAGGGCGTCCCCTTCGCCCGCGAGTACGGCGGCACCCTCGCGAACCGGTCCTTCGGCGGCGCGCAGGTCTCGCGCACCTTCTACGCGCGGGGCCAGACGGGGCAGCAGCTCCTCATCGGCGCGTACCACGCCCTGGAACGGCAGATCGGCCTCGGCGCGGTGAAGATGTACACCCGGCACGAGATGCTCGAGCTCGTCGTCGTCGACGGACGGGCCCGGGGCATCGTGACGCGCGACATGATCACCGGCGCCGATCGAGTCGTGGGCGGCCGACGCCGTCGTCCTCGCCACGGGCGGCTACGCCAACGTCTTCTACCTCTCGACGAACGCCAAGGGGTGCTCGACGACCGCCATCTGGCGCGCCTACAAGAAGGGCGCCGGATTCGCGAACCCCTGCTACACGCAGATCCACCCGACCTGCATCCCGGTCACCGGCGAGCACCAGTCGAAGCTGACGCTCATGTCCGAGTCGCTCCGCAACGACGGCCGGATCTGGGTGCCTCTGAAGAAGGGCGACACGCGCGCGCCGGGCGACATCCCCGAGGCCGAGCGCGACTACTACCTCGAGCGGAAGTACCCGAGCTACGGGAACCTCGCGCCGCGGGACATCTCCTCCCGGGCCGCCAAGCAGGTCTGCGACGAGGGGCGGGGCGTCGGCCCGACGGGCCTCGGCGTCTATCTCGACTTCAAGGACGCGATCGGGCGCCTCGGGGAGAACGTCATCCGCGACCGCTACGGCAACCTCTGTGACATGTACGAGCGGATCACCGACGAGAACCCGTACAAGGTCCCGATGCGTATCTTTCCCGCCTCGCACTACGTGATGGGAGGCCTCTGGGTCGACTACAACCTGATGTCGACGATCCCGGGCTGCTTCGTGGCAGGCGAAGCGAATTTCTCCGACCACGGCGCCAACCGCCTCGGAGCGAGCGCCCTGATGCAGGGCCTTGCGGACGGCTACTTCGTCCTTCCGTACACGCTCGGAAACTACCTCGCCACGACGAAGCAGGCGAAGGTCGACACGGGCCACCCCGCCTTCAAGGAGGCCGAGGCGCAGGTGGCGGCGCAGATCGGAGAAGCTCCTCTCCCTCGGCGGCACGCGAACCGTCGACTCCTTCCACCGCGATCTCGGGAAAGATCATGTGGGAGTACTGCGGGATGGCGCGAAACGAGGCCGGACTGAAGACGGCGCTCGCAGAGAATTCCCGCCCTGCGCGAGGAGTTCTGGAAGAACGTCCGGGTCCTGGGTGAGAACGAGGAGATCAATCAGTCCCTCGAGAAGGCGGGCCGCGTGGCCGACTTTCTCGAGCTGGGCGAGCTGCTTGTGCCGCGACGCCCTGGAGCGCCGCGAGTCGTGCGGCGCGCACTTTCGCGAGGAGTTCCAGACGGAGGAGGGTGAGGCGAAACGCGACGACGCCAACTTCTCGCACGCGGCGGTCTGGGAGTACGCCGGAGAGGGGAAGACGCCGATCCGGAACGTCGAGCCACTCACTTTCGAGGCACTTCAAGCTGGCGACGAGGAGCTACAAGTGATGAATCTCAAGCTGCACGTCTGGCGCCAGAAGAACTCGCAGAGTGCGGGGCGTTTCGTCACCTACGACGCAAAGGAAATCAGCCCCGACATGTCCTTCCTCGAGATGCTCGACATCGTGAACGAGGGGCTCATCGGGAAGGGCGAGGATCCCATCGCCTTTGATCACGACTGCCGCGAAGGAATCTGCGGCATGTGCGGCGTCGTCGTGAACGGCGCCGCGCACGGCCCCCGCAAGGCGACGACGGCCTGCCAGCTCCACATGCGGAGCTTCCGGGACGGCGACGAGGTCGTCCTCGAGCCGTGGCGCGCGAAGGCCTTCCCGGTCCTGAAGGACCTCATCGTCGACCGGGGAGCCTTCGACCGGATCATCGCGGCGGGGGGCTTCGTGAGCGTGGCGACGGGGAGCGCCCCCGACGGAAACGCCATCCTGATCCCGAAGCCGGCCGCCGACCTCTCCATGGACGCGGCCGCCTGCGTCGGCTGCGGCGCGTGCGTGGCGGCCTGTCCGAACGCCTCGGCGATGCTCTTCGTCGCGGCCAAGGTCTCCCACCTCGGCTACCCTCCCGCAGGGCCAGCCCGAGCGCCATTCGCGCGCGCTGAAGATGGTCGAGCAGATGGACAAGGAAGGCTTCGGCACCTGCACGAACCACGGCGAGTGCTCGAAGTCCTGCCCGAAGGAGATCCGGCAGGAGTTCATCGCGCGCCTGAACCGCGACTTCCTGAAGGCCTCGATCGTCTACCGGCCGGAGATCGCCGGGGGCGGCGCCGGCTGAGCTCGCACTCTCCGGACTCACTCCTCGCCCTCGCCCGCGGATTCCAGGAGAGCCGGGTGCTCCTGACCGGGGCCGAGCTCGACCTCTTCACGCTCCTGTCGCGCGAGGCCCTCACGGCCTTCGAGGTCGCCGCCCGGTGCGGCGCCGACCTCCGGGCGCTGACGGTGGTCCTCGATGCCCTCGCGGCGATGGAGCTGCTCTCGAAGACCGGGGACCGGTACCGCACCGCCCCGGAGGCGGCCGCGCTCTCCGCCGACGCGCCCGACTCGGTCCTTCCGATGCTCCTTCACTCGGCGGCTCTCTGGTATCGCTGGACGGAGCTGACACGGCGGTCGGGCGGGACGCCGCTCCCCGACCGCGCGGCCGGAGGAGTCGCTCCGGGCGTTCATCGGCGCGATGCACGTCGTCGCCTCGCCCCTGGCGGACCGGATCGTCGCCGCGGTCGGAGTCGGCGGCGCGAGGCGGCTCCTCGACGTCGGCGGCGGCCCGGGGACGTACACGATGGCGTTCCTCAGGGCGGAGCCGGCGCTCTCGGCGACGCTCTTCGACCGGCCGGCAGTCGTCGAGATCGCCCGCGGCCATCTCGTGCGCGCGCGGGCTCGCCGGCCGGGTGACGCTCGCGGCGGGGGACTTCGACCGGACGAGCTGCCGGGCGGACACGACCTCGCGTGGCTTTCGGCCATCATCCACCAGAACGACCCGCGGCGAACAACGCGCTCTATGGCCGCATCTACCGCGCCCTCGTTCCGGGAGGCCGGCTCGTCCTCCGCGACCTCGTCATGGATCCCGGGCGGACACGCCCGCGGGCCGGCGCCCTCTTCGCCGTGAACATGCTCGTCGGGACCGCCGAGGGCGGCACGTACACCTTCGAGGAGATCGAGTCGGGGCTCGCGTGGTCCGGCTTCGAGCGCGTTCGCCTCATCGCTGCGGGGGAGCGGATGGACGGTCTCGTGGAGGCCTTCCGGCCGGCCTGACGACGTCGGACGGTCTGCGCCAGGAGGTCAATCGAGACTCGGCATAGACTTCCTCAGTCGTTCGATCGAAGGAGGAACTCGAGATGAGACGAATCGGAATTCTCTTCGTTGCGCTGGCGCTCGGTGCGGGCCTCTCCGGGCTCGCGGGAGCGGCCGATCCCAAAGCGCCGGCGAAGAAGCCGGCGGCGAAGTCGGGCTGGAAGATCTGGGCCGCGCCCGACATCAAGTTTTCCGACGTGGAGGGGATGAAGGGCGCTCAGATGGCGATGCTCTGGGGAGACATGAAGAAGGGGCCATACGGCGTGCTCCTCAAGTGGCCCCCCGGCTTCGACGCCGGCTGGCACACGCACTCGCATCCCCTCGGGGACCTCGTGGTGCAGGGGACCTTCACGCTGGAGACCGAGAGCAGCGGCGGCGTGAAGGAGCTCGGCCCCGGCTCGTACATCGGCAACCCCGCCAGGTCGCGGCACCGGAGCGGCTGCAAGGCGGGGGGAGCGGAGTGCGTCTTCCTCGTCACGCAGAACGCGGCGTTCGACCTGATCCCGGACGAGAAGAAGTAGGCACGGTCATAATGCCTCTCCGCTCCGGGCTCCCGGGGCGGAGAGGCGCATGAACGATCCGTCATCCCCGGGCCGCCGCGCGGCCCTCCTCCTCGTGGCCGCCGCCGCGGTGCTCTTCTTCGCCGGCCTCGGCGCCCGGGACCTCTGGAACCCGAACGAGCCGCTCTACGGCCGCGCCGTCGCCGAGATGGCCGAGCGCGGCGACTGGCTCGTCTCGACGGTCAACGGGCGGGAGTTCGCGGAGAAGCCGGCGCTCTACTACTGGCTCGCCCTCGGCGCGGCGAAGGCGTTCGGCGGCCTGAACGAATTCACGCTCCGGCTCCCGGCGGCCCTGGCCGGCGTCCTGGGCGTCCTCGGGCTCTTCGCGCTCGTCCGGGCTTACGCCGGAACGCGCCGGGCGGTCCTCGCGAGCGCCGCGCTCGCGACGACGTACATGTACTTCTGGTCGGCGCGGGCGCTCCAGATGGACATCCTCGTCACGGTGACGACCCTCTTCGCGGTCGGGGCGGTCGTCCGGGTCTTCGACCTCGGGGCGCGCCCCGCGGCGGGCTGGGCGGCGGCGGGGCTCGCGACGGGGCTCGGATTCCTCGCGAAGGGGCCGGTCGGGCTGATCTGCCCGGGACTCGTCGTTCTCGCTTACCTCGCGGTCACTCGCCGGCTGAAGGAGATTCGGATCGGGCACCTCCTTCTCGCGGCGGCGGTCTTCACCGCCCTCGTGGCGCCCTACGTCGGCGCGCTGTGGCTCGCGGGAAAGCGGGAGTTTCTCGCCGAGATGTTCTTCCGCCAGAACGTCACCCGCTTCCTCGGCGCATGGGACCACAAGCAGCCGTGGTGGTACTACCTCGAGTACCTCTTCATCGACATGTCGCCCTGGGCGCTGCTCCTCCCGGCGGCCGCCGCGCTCCCGCGGACGGGGGAGCGCGAGCGCCGGCTCGCGACGCTCTCCTGGGTCTGGATCGCGGCCGTCGTCGTCTTCTTCTCGCTCTCGGACAGCAAGCGGAGCCCGTACATCCTGCCGGTCGCGCCCGCCGTGGCGATCCTCGCCTCGGACGTCCTCGAGAGGCTCTGGACGGGAGCCGCGCTGTCGCGGCGCCGGGCCCTGTGGTGCGGTGCCCTCGCCGCGGCCGTCGCCGTGGCGCTCGTCGGAGCCGGCCTCTTCGTCCTCCTTCGGCCCTCGGCGTTCCCGATTCCTGGCGCGCTCGTCTCGCTGGCGAGAAGCGCCGCCCTGCTCGTCGCCCTGGCGGGGGCCGCCGTCCTCGTCTCGCTGGCGCTCCGGCCGCGCCGACGGGCCGTCGCGGCCGTCTTCGTGGTCCTCTTCTGTCTCTACACCTTCACGGGAGCCGCCGTCCTCCCGGCCGTGAACGCCGTCAAGTCGTCCCGCCCGTTCTCGGCGGAGGTCTCGAAGCTCCAGCAGGGCACGGGCGCGGAGCTCTTCTCCTACGGTCTCTGGGAGTGGAGGGCGAGCTACATCTACTACCTCGGCCGAAACGTCCCGAACCTGACCGATCCCGGCGCGCTCGCGGCGCTCTGGCGGTCGGACCGGAAAGTCCTCTTGATCGTCGAGGACGAGCGCGTGGACGACGCGCGGACCATCATCGGCTCCGCCGCGCCGCTCGTCTCATCGCAGGTCGGAAGCGGGAGGGTCTTTCTTTTCGGGAACGCGGTTCGCTGACCGGGAGGCTACGCCTCCCAGGGGCGGAAGAAGAGGGCCTGCCGCTTGACCGGCTCGGCGAGCGCCTCGAGGCCGGCGAGCTGTTCGCGTGAGAAGGGCGTGAACGCTTTCGCGATGGCGACGTCCTCCTCGAGCTGGGCGACGGAGTCGACGCCGACGATGACGGTCGAGACGGGGAGCGACAGGACGTAGCGCATCGCCTCGCGCATCGTCAGCGTGCCGGAGCGGGTGGCGGTGCCGGTCCACGCCGGCTGCGAGCCTGCCGGCGGCGGCGTCCACGACGAGAGGATCCGTCCGCGGGCCGGGATCTTCATCCCGATGATCCCCATCTCCTTCTCGACGGCGAGAGGGAGGAGCGCCTTCTGGAAGCTCCTGTGATGCGGGTCGGCGGCGTTCAGCGCCATCAGGATCGTGTCGAAAGGAAAGCGGCGGAGCGCCTCGAGGAGGACGTCGGGATCGGCGTGGCCGGTGATGCCGAGGAAGCGGACGAGCTTCTGCTCGCGGGCCTCCAGCATCGCCTTCACCGCGCCATCCGGCGCGAAGATCTTCTCGACCTGCTCCTTCGAGGTCAGGTTGTGGATCTGCCAGAGGTCGACATGGTCGGTCTGGAGGAGCTTCAGCGAGGTCTCGAGGATCTTCAGGGAGCCGTCCCGCGTCCGGTCGTGCGTCTTCGTCGCGAGGAAGGCCTCGCTCCGGCGGCGCTTCATCACCTTCCCGATGTACTGCTCGCTCCACCGGGCGTCGCCCCCGTACCGGGCCGACGTGTCGATGTAGTTGACGCCGAGATCGAGCGCCTTCTCGACGATCGGCACGGCGACGGCCTCGTTGTTCGACTGCTCGATCGAAGCCTGCCCGCCGAGACTGAAGATTCCGACGCGGAAGCCGGTCTTCCCGAGGTTCCGGGTCGGCATCGCGGCCGCCGTCCGCGGATTGTCCGGAAGCCCGGTTGCCGGCTTCGGGGCCTCCTTCGCGACGTCGGCGGCCAGCTCGCGGGTCAGGAACCCGGCGGCCGCGGCCGCCCCGATCTTCAGGGCGTCCCGGCGATCGAGGGCGGGAGAACTGGCGTCTTTCTCGCTCATGCGCGCCTCCGATTCGTGGCAATCGTGGGCTTCTCGATTCGGCGGGGGCAATGGGTCATCTGCACTGGTCGGCGAAACCCGCGGGGCGCGAAAGCGGACCGCGGCGTCTGCATCGCGCCGCGCGCTTCCCGTCAGTGGTTCCCGAGCGACTTCTCCCCGGCGGGGATCCGGATCGGAAGGCGGTTGGGGCTGGGCGGGAGAGGGCAGGTGGCGTACGGGGTGAAGACGCAGGGAGGGTTGATGGCCTGGTTGAAGTCGACGACGACGGTGCCGTTCTTCGGCGGGGCGGTGTAGAGGAACCGGCCGCCGCCGTAAGTTTCGACGCCGTTCGTCTTGTCTCCGAAGATCAGGAAGAGCTCGCCCGAGTCGTCTTCCTTGACGGCCTCGATGCGGTATTTCTCGCCCTTCACCTCGAAGACGACGGCGCCGGGCGACTCGTCCGCTTCGGTGCTCCCGAGGATGTTCGGGACGTCGATCTTCCGCGGAGGGTCGTACGGCTCGAAGCGGGCGACGAGGCGCCAGAGGGGGTTGACTGCGAAATTGGGGACGCCCCTGAACTCCTTCAGCGTCCTGGCTTCCTTGTCCTTCACGCGGACTCCGAGGCGCGCGCCGCGCTTGATCAGGTAGAAGCTGAGGGAGCCATGGGCGAGAACGGTCGGCGTTCCCGACGTGTCGGGCTTCATCGCGAGAGAAGTGACGGGCTTCCCGGCGGCGGTCACGATCGCCCCCGGAGCCGCGACGAACGTGGCCGTGCCGTTCTCGAGGCGGACCGTGCCGAGGTTCGCCGGGGCCTTCTCCGCGGGGAGGAGGACGCGGCTCTTCGGTGCGCTTCCGACCGGGTTGTCCCCCGGCTCGAGCCACGAAAGGCCCACGAGCGTCAGCCAGCCGTTGTCCGACCGGAGGCGGGCGTCCCGGCGGGCCCGGAAGCCGGCGATCTCGGCGTCGTACGGGGTCGGATCCGGCGGCGCGGCGGCCGCTGGAAGAAGAATAGCCAACGCGAGAAGAAGGCCGATGACGCCCAAGGGGCTTTTGCCCCCCGGCCCCCCCTCAGTGCGCCTTCTTTTCGGGGGTCCCGTGGAACTGCTCCTCTTCGGTTGAGCCCTTCAGGGCCGACGTCGAGATCTCGCCGCCGGTGACGGTCATCTGGACCTGATCGAAG
Source organism: uncultured Acidobacteriota bacterium (assembly GCA_963721385.1). Taxonomy (GTDB): domain Bacteria; phylum Acidobacteriota; class Thermoanaerobaculia; order UBA5066; family UBA5066; genus DAOMFB01. Next base: position 906,681 of record CAVRJB010000013.1, on the reverse strand, counting down.
TAGCCGGCGCCGACGAAGCGCTGGTGCTTGACCGCCTGGAAGCCGGCCGTCCTCTCCATCTCGAACTCGTGCTCCTGCAGCTTCACGAAGGCCGACATCCCCTGCGACTTGAAGCCGTGCGCCAGCTCGTACATCGAGGCGTTCAGCGTGTGAAAGCCCGCCAGCGTGATGAACTGGAACTTGTAGCCGAGGTCGCCCAACTCGTCCTGAAACGCGGCGATCTCGGTGTCGGAGAGCTTTCGCTTCCAGTTGAAGGAGGGCGAGCAGTTGTAGGCCAGCATCTTCCCGGGGAACTTCTCGTGGACGCCTTCAGCAAAGGCGCGGGCCTCTCCCATGTCGGGCGTCCCGGTCTCGCACCAGATCACGTCGGCGTACGGGGCGAAGGCGCAGGCGCGCGCCACCGCGTACTCGATCCCCCCCCGGACGATGAAGAAGCCGTCGGCGGTCCTCTCGCCGGTCAGGAAGTCCTGGTCCACCTTGTCGATGTCGCCGCGGATCAGGTTCGCGCCGAGAGAGTCGGTCCGGCCGACGAAGACGGTCGGGACTCCCATGACGTCGGCGGAGAGGCGCGCCGCGATCAGCTTCTGGATGAAGTCGTGAATCGGGACGAGGACTTTCCCTCCCATGTGGCCGCACTTCTTCAGCGAGGAGAGCTGGTCCTCGAGATGGATGGCGGCGGCGCCTGCCTCGATCATCGACCGGATCAGCTCGAAGGTGTTCAGCGGCCCGCCGAATCCCGCCTCCGCGTCCGCCACGATGGGGGCGAAGTAGTAGACGTCCGTCCTCCCCTCCATGTGCTGGATCTGGTCGGCGCGCATCAGGGCGTTGTTGATCTTCCGGATGACGCTCGGAACCGAGGTCACCGGGTAGAGACTCTGGTCCGGGTACATCGTCAGGGCGTCGTTGGCGTCGCTCGCCACCTGCCAGCCCGAGAGGTAGATGGCCTTCAGCCCGGCCTGCACCTGCTGGACGGCCTGGTTCCCGGTCAGGGCCCCGAGGGCACGGACGAACTTCTCCGTATGCAGGAGGTTCCAGAGGCGCTCCGCCCCCATCCGGGCGATGGAGTGGTCCAGCTGGACCGTCCCGCGCAGCTTGTCGACTTCGCGGGCCGTGTAAGGGCGAATGATCCCCTTCCAGCGCAGGTCGTTGGCCCAGGAGCGCTCCAGCTCGTTGATCGACTGCGTACGGTACATGGGGTGACCCTCCGGCGTGGGCGCGGACTTTAGCAGAGCAGCACCGGCGTCAGAACCTGAAGTTGATCATGGCCGTCGCGACCCAGTAGTCTGCGTTCCGCTTCTCCTTGTAGGCCTGTTCGACGGCGTCGAAGGAATCGATGTTCAGCCAGATGTACCTCACGTCGCCGCTGAGGAAGAAGCTGCCGCCCAGGAGGATATCCGTGCCGCCTCCGAGGTGGGCGCCGAAGTTGGTCGTCGTTACCTTGCCGTACGAGACGAAACTGTTCACGCCGCTCGACCGCGTGAAGTAGGCGCCGCCCCCGGCGAGGGCGTAGAGCCGGATCGGGCCGAGCTTGAGGGGGTAGAGCAGGACCGACACCTGCACCGGGATCTGCTCGACCTCGAGAACCGTGTTTCCCTTCGCTTCGACGTTCTCCCGCCGGTACCCCGCGAGCAGCTCGAACCCGAAAAGGGGAAGGAACTTCATCCGGAGCTGCGCCCCACCGGTGAACTGGCCCTGTCCGTCCACCGTCTTCGAGTACCCGAGGTTCGCGCCGAACGCCGACTCCGCCCCTGCGGGAGGCGCGGCGGCGGCCGCGGCGGCCGCGAGGACGACGAAAACCGCCGGCCGGACGAAGGGGTTTTTCAAGGCAGGCTCCTCCTTGTCGATGAGTGACGACGGCTCGCGAGGAGACGTCGACGGAGTTTACGGCCCGGCCTCTCCGAAGACGAGGAGGTTCCCGGCCGGCCGGAAGCCGACGCCGGCGTAGACGTGCCCCGCGCGCTCGTCGGCCGCCGACAGGAGAACGGCGGAGACGCCGCGGGAGAAGGCGAGCGCCGCCGCCGCATGCGTGACCGCGGCGCCGATGCCGCGCCGGCGCCATGCCTCGAGCGTGGCGACGCCCGCGATCTCCGTCAGGCGGTCGAGCGGGTGCGTGAACATGCCGGTCGAGACCGGCTGGCCGTCGAGAGAGGCGAGGAAGGCCCGGCCGTCTCCGAGCGAGGTGACCATCCAGGAGGCGTCGGCCTCGGAGACCGGCCCGGCGCCCGGCATCCCGAAGGCGCGTCGCTGCACCGAGACGAAGCTCCGCGCGGATTCGAGGGGCGAGCGCGGCGTCAGCACCTCGAGCGTGAGACTCGAAACGGGCGGGGGCTCGCGGAGATCCCCGGGCACGAGCGTCATCAGGAGGGGCCGCGCCTGTTCGGCGAACCCCTCGGCCGCGAGCGACGCGGCGAGGGAGGGGGCGAACGCCTCGACGAACTCGAACCGGGGAACGCGCTGCCGGGCCGAGAAGGCGGACCGGATCTCCGCGGCCACGGGGGCGCCGCCGGACGTCGTGTCGGCGTCGGGGATCGCGTAGTTCAGCCACGGAAGGGGGTCCGTCGGGTGGAAGAAGAGCGTGAACGGCGGGACGGGGACGGCCTCGTACTGGCGCCTTGCCACGCGGCGGAAGTACGACTGGATTCTCCGGGGGTCCGGCATGCTGGTTCCTTCGGGCGCTCGGGCCGCGCGGCCGGAGCCGGCCTCAGGGTCCCGCCGGGATCGTGAACTCCCGCCAGTCGCTCCAGGGGTTCTTGGCCCGGTCGGGCGCGGCGAAGCGCGCGCGGAGGCGGTAGCGGCCGCGGTTGACGAACTGGGGCGCGGAGAAGGTCCTTCGTCCGTCGCAGGTCAGCGCGTACTCGCCGCCGACGGGCTGGGGGACCCACGCCTTCGTGAGGGGGTTCAGCCACTCGAGCCGGAACTCGTAGAGAGAGGAGTATTCCCTCGGAGTCTGCCGCGGCCTCTCGAGGGAGACGTCCACGAGGTCCGGGAGGACCGAGCCTTCCGCGGGGGCTGCGACGACGGGGCGGGGGCGGGAGGCGAGATCGGCGACTTCTGCGAGGAGGCGGGCCCGCGCCTTTTCAGGAACGCGGCCGGCCGACTTCGGGATCGGCGGGCCGGTGTAGGACGCGGGGACCGGCTTTCCGTTCGGATCGAGGAAGGCGACGAGCGTGCAGGGCGCGTCCGTCAGCCAGGGGTCGTCCGTGCAGGACGCCTTGAGCGAGAGGCGTCCGCGGCGGCTTCCGGGGCGCTGGATCTCGATCACCTCGAGCGCGAGCTTCTCCGAGGAGAGCCACTGGGCATGGATCGTGTAGCCCGCTCGCGTCGAGACGTCGCCCTCCTCGAAGGTGCACGTTCCGGCGAACTCGTAGGTCCGGGCCTCCACCTCGACGGCCGCGAAGGAAAGCCGGTGGGGAGGGAGGCACCCGTTCCAGCCGCCGGCCGCTTCCGCCTGCGTGGCTCCTCCCGCCTCACGGACGGAAGCCGCGGCCGAAAGGAGGGTGAGAGCGGCGAGGGCGATTCGGAGGAAGGGGGGGCGCATGGACCCCCGGATTTTGCCCTGTCCGGGGCCTGCCCGGCGGCCCGGGGATGATTCGTCCGCCTCATGGGAGGCCGCGCTGCTTCTGCTAGGCTTTCGACCCGCGTGCGCTCCCGCACGACGAAAGGCTTTCACCGATGAAAGTTCACGAATACCAGGCGAAGGAAATTCTGCGCGGCTTCGGCGTCGCCACGCCGCGTGGACGGGTCACCGACTCCGTGGAGGAGACCGGGCGGCTCGCGAAGGAGTTCGGCGGCCGTGCCGTCGTCAAGGCGCAGATCCACGCGGGCGGCCGGGGCAAGGGGGGAGGCGTCAAGCTCGCCAAGAGCCCCGACGAGGCGATGGATCTGGCCAAGAAGATCCTCGGGATGCAGCTCGTGACCCATCAGACGGGCCCCGAGGGACGCAAGGTGAAGAAGGTCCTCGTCGAGGAGGCCCTCGACATCGCCCGCGAGCTCTACCTCGGCATCACGCTCGACCGCGCCACCGGGAAGCCCGTCATGATGGTCTCGGCGCAGGGCGGCATGGAGATCGAGGAGGTCGTGGCGAAGGACCCGAACGCGATCATCAAGGAGCCGTTCGACACCGCCTGGGGCCTCCAGCCCTACCAGGCGCGGAAGCTCGCGTACGCGCTCGGGCTTTCGGGCGACACGCACAAGAAGGCCTGTGGCTTCTTCATCGCGCTCGCGAAGGCGTACGTCGAGACCGACGCCTCGCTCGCCGAGATCAACCCGCTGCTGATCACGGGCGACGGGAACGTCCTCGCCCTCGACGCGAAGATGAACTTCGACGACAACGCCCTCTTCCGCCACCCGAACATCAAGGAGTACCGGGACCTCGACGAGGAGGACCCGCTGGAGGTCGAGGCGTCGAAGTTCGACCTGAACTACATCAAGCTCGACGGCAACGTCGGCTGCATGGTGAACGGCGCGGGCCTCGCGATGGCGACGATGGACATCATCCAGTACGCCGGCGGGAAGCCCGCGAACTTCCTCGACGTCGGCGGCGGGGCCAACGAGGAGCAGGTGAAGAACGCGATGAGGATCCTGCTCTCGGACAAGAACGTGAAGGCGGTCCTGATCAACATCTTCGGCGGCATCATGCGCTGCGACATCATCGCGACCGGCGTCGTGAACGCCGTGAAGGAGTTCGGGATCCAGGTCCCGGTCGTCGTCCGGCTCGAAGGGACGAACGTCGAGGAGGGGAAGGCGATCCTGAAGAGCTCGGGCCTCAAGATCATTCCCGCCGACGGGATGAAGGACGCCGCGGAAAAGGTCATCGCGTCGCTGGGAGGTGCAAAGTGACCGCCTGGGTAGATGTCAATACGAAGCTCGTCGTCCAGGGGCTGACCGGGCGCGAAGGGACCTTCCACGCTCTCGCGGCGAAGGCCTACGGAACCCAGGTCGTCGCCGGCGTCACGCCGGGCAAGGGGGGCGCCTCGGTCGAGGGGATCCCGGTCTTCAACACGGTCGCCGAGGCGGTCCGGAAGACCGGCGCGAACGCGTCGATGATCTTCGTCCCGCCGGCCGGCTGCGCCGACGCCATCATGGAGGCGGCCGACGCGGGTGTTCCTCTCATCGTCGCCATCACCGAGGGGATCCCGGTGAACGACATGATCCGGGCGAAGGCCTGCCTCGCGAAGTCGGCGTCGCGGCTCATCGGTCCGAACTGCCCGGGAATCATCCGCCCGGCCGCGAAAGTGAAGATCGGCATCATGCCGGCGCGGATCCACAAGGCGGGCTTCGTCGGCGTCGTCTCCCGCTCGGGGACGCTCACGTACGAGGCGGTCGGCCAGACCTCGGCGCTCGGCTTCGGGCAATCGACCTGCATCGGCATCGGCGGCGACCCGATCAACGGCACGAACTTCATCGACGCGCTGACGCTCTTCCGCGACGACCCCGACACGCAGGCCGTCGTCATGATCGGGGAGATCGGCGGGAGCGCGGAGGAAGAGGCCGCCGCCTGGATCCGGGCGAACCTGAAGAAGCCGGTCGTCTCGTTCATCGCGGGACGGACGGCGCCTCCGGGGCGCCGGATGGGGCACGCGGGCGCGATCATCTCCGGCGGGAAGGGAACGGCCGCGGAGAAGGTCAAGGCCCTGAAAGAAGCCGGGGTCCACGTGGCCGACTCGCCGGCCCTCATGGGCGAGACACTGAAGAGGATCCTGCCGGGGCGGTGACCGGGCCGGCCACGCGCGCAGCCCGCCTGCTGCTCCTCCTCGGCGTCGCGTGGAGGCTTCTCCGGTACGCGCAGAATTTCGCGCTCTCGACCGACGAGTCGTACGTCGCCCTGAACCTCATGGACGCGGACTGGGCGTCGGTCCTCCGGCCGGCGAGAGCGCAGGCCGCTCCCGCCCTCTTCCTCGTCCTGGAGAAGGCCTCGCTCGCGCTCTTCGGACCGTCCGAATACGGCCTCCGGCTGCTGCCGCTCGCCGCCGGCCTTCTGGGGATCGTCCTCTTCTTCCGGCTCGCCAGCCGCGCGCTTCCACCGCTTCCCGCGGCCTTCGCCACCGGACTCCTCGCGGTCTCGTACTTCCCCCTCCGCTTCAGCGCCGAGGTCAAGCCCTATTCCCTCGACCTCCTGGCCGCCGTCGTCCTGCTCGATCTCGGCCTCCGCGTCCGGGAGGACCCGGAGAGGCTCCGGCCGCTCGCGCTCCTCGTCGTCCTCGCACCGCTCTTCGTCGTCCTCTCGTACCCGAGCTGTCTCGTCGTCGCGTCGGTGAGCGTCGTTCTCCTCCCCGCCGTCCTCCGGCATCCCAGCGGACGGGCAAAGGCGCTCTTCGTGGCGTACAACCTGGCGGCGCTCGCCGCGTTCCTCGCTTCGTACCTCCTGGTAGGGGTTGGGCAGTTCCGGGGGGAGGGCGGGTTCCTGAAGGAGTTCTGGCAGTACCACGGCTCCTTCCCTCCGGCCGGGCCCTGGGCGCTCCTCGTCTGGCTCTTCCGGCTGGCGACGGGGCTCGTCTTCGCCTATCCGCTCGGCGACGTCACGGGTGCCTCGGCGCTCACGTTCCTGCTCGCCGTCGCGGGAGCCGTGTCCCTCCGGAGGTCGGGTCGGCCGGGCGTCCTCGCGATCTGCCTCCTTCCCTTCGCGGCTACCTTCGCCGTCGCGGCCGCGCGGCTCTACCCGTTCGGCCCGCATCCCCGGCTCGCCCAGCACCTGGCCGCGCCGATCTGCCTTCTCGCCGGAGCGGGAATCGCCGCGCTCCTGACCGCGCGGAACGCGCTTCCGGCGGCGGTTCTCCGGCGCACGCGGCGCGTGATGGCGGTGCTCGCCGTCGTCGGTCTCGCGGGCGTGGCCGTGGACGTGGCCCAGCCGTACCGGTCGAAGCGCGACGAGGCCTTCCGCAGGCTGGCCGCCGACGTCGGTTCGAAAGCCGGGCCGGAAGACCTGGTCCTCTACTGGCAGGACCCCGGGGACAGGGGCGAACGCCCCTCCCCGCTGGAGTTCTACCTGCGGAAGGAGAGGCTCCGGTTCTCCTGGACCGATCTTCCGGACCTCGATGCGTCACCGCAGCCGCGGCAGGTCTGGGCGGTCGCCTACCGGCTGACGGCTCTGCCGGAAGTCGTGACGAACCGTCTCGAGAGCGCCCGGCCGCCGTTCACGCGAGTCTCGGAGGAGCCCTATCTCCTGCAGGTCGGCGCGCGCGGGGCCGACGTCGTCCGCTGCTCCGTCTCGCACTGGCGCCGCCCGCCCTCCTGAGACGGGGCGTCCGGGAAGCTCCTACGCGCCGAACTGCCGAAGGTGGTGGTCGAGGTGCTTCCACATCATCCGGCCCCACTCGTCGCCCGAGAGGCGGCCCAGGAAGGAATGGATCCGCCCGTCGGCGGCCGCGGAGCCCTCGTCGCAGAAGCGGTTCACGAGCGCCGTGAGGCGGGCCTTCTCCTTCGCGAAGTCGCGGGGGCCGGTCACGATGAATCCGGGGTCGGTGGGGGAGTCCTTCGAGAACGGCGTCTCGCCGAGGATCTTGCCCTTGAAGAACGGCGCGAGGAGCCGGCCGAGAAGCATCTGGCTCCGGGGAGCGTCGCCGGTCGCCACCTCGAGGGCGGCCGAACAGTGGGCGAGCATCTGCGCGGCGTCCATCTTCCCCCAGATCCTCCGGGCCGCGGCCGGCAGCCGGTCGAGGCGGTCGAGGATCGCCTTCCGGTCGGCGGCCGAGAAGAGGTTGTTCATGCGCGGCAGCCTACGGGAGATCGGTGCGGCGGAGCAACGGCGAAGTCGCCGGCATCCGCCGCGTATACTCCCGCCCCGCATGGAAAAGACATTCGCCATCGTCAAGCCCGACGCCGTCGAGTCGAAGAGCGCCGGAAAGATCCTCTCCCGCATCGAAAAGGAAGGCTTCCGCGTCGTCGCGCTGAAGAGGCACCGGATGAACCGCGCCGAGGCCGAGGGCTTCTACGCCGAGCACCGCGAAAAGGGCTTCTTCGGCGCGCTGGTCTCCTACATGACGTCGGGCCCGGTCTACGTCGCCGTCCTCGAGCGCGAGAACGGCGTCGCCCACTGGCGCGCTGTCATGGGCGCCACCGACCCGGCGAAGTCCGACGCGGGGACGATCCGCAAGGAGTTCGGCCAGTCGATCGAGCGGAACGCCGTCCACGGCTCGGCGAACCCCGCCGACGCTGCGCGAGAGGTGACCTACTTCTTCAGCGCTGCCGAGCTGATCTGAGCGGGCGCCCGCCCGCCGGCGCTCCCCTCGCGTAGGATCGACTTTGGGGAACGCCGACCGTGAACATTCTCGAATTGACCGCGCTGCTCGGAGCGGGGGCCTGCGCGGCCGGCTTCGTCGGCGCCTTGACCGGCCTCGGGGGCGGGGTCGTCATCGTCCCGCTCCTGACGCTCGGCCTCGGGGTCGACATCCGGTACGCCGTCGGGACCGCGCTCGTCTCGGTCATCGCGACCTCGTCCGGGGCGGCGGCCGCCTACGTGAGGGAGGGCTACTCGAACCTCCGGCTCGGGATCTTCTTCGAGGTGGCGACGACGCTCGGCGCCCTCGTGGGGGCATTCGTCGCCACGTGGGCTCCGACCCGCGCGGTCGCGATCGTCTTCGGCCTTGTCCTCCTTTCCTCGGCGGCTCTCTCGTGGCAGAGGCATCCCCCCTCCGTCCGGGATGCCCCGCCCGATCCCCTCGCGCTCCGCTTGAAGCTCACCGGCACCTTCCCGGAGGCCGAAGGCCCCCGCGCGTACGCGCCGCGGAAGATCCCGCTCGCGTTCGGCCTGATGGGGGTCGCCGGAGTCCTCTCGGGGCTGCTCGGCATCGGCTCGGGAGCCTTCAAGGTCCTCGCGATGGACCGGGTCATGCGCCTTCCGTATAAGGTCTCGACGACGACGAGCAATTTCATGATCGGCGTGACCGCTGCGGCGAGCGCCGGGATCTACGTCTCCCGGGGGTACGTCGACCCGGGGCTCGCGATGCCGGTCGTCCTCGGGGTCCTCGCGGGTGCGGCCCTCGGGACGAGAGTCCTCGCCACCGCGCGGGTCGGCGCCCTCCGCCTCTTCTTCACCGCGGTGATCGTGATCCTCGCCGTGGAGATGATCGTGCAGGGCCTGAAAGGAGCGGTCTGAGATGGCCGACGGCGCCGACGAACGCCGCTCCCGCGCCGTCGGGCTGCTTCTCCGGGCCGGCGTGACGCTCGCGGCGGCCGTCGTCGCGGCAGGCGCGATCCCGTACCTCATGGTGCACGGTCTCGAGCGGCCCGACTACTCCGTCTTCCGGGGGGAGCCGCGGATCCTTCGGTCGGCGGGTGGGATCGTTCGCGACGCGCTTTCGGGCGACAGCCGCGGGATTCTCCAGCTCGGCATCCTGATCCTGATCGCGACGCCGGTCGCTCGCGTCGTCGTCCTCCTTGCCGACTTCGTGCGCGACCGGGACGGCCTTTATGTCGCCGTAGCCGCCATCGTCCTCGGCGTCCTGGCATACAGCCTTCTCGGGTCGGGATTCCTCTGATCTGGCGCCACTTGGCAACCGGCGGCCGTGAGGCCCATCATGTTGGCGTCACTACGCGATGTGGGGCGCCGGAGGACTTCTCTTGAATCGTGTGGCCTCGGCTCTCGCCCTGGCCCTTCTGGCTGCCGCACGGGGCGGCGCGGCCGAGGAGCCGTCCGCGCCGCCGAAGGCGGCGGCGGCCGTCTCGGTCGGCACGGTTCTCGTGCCGGTCGTCGTGACCGACGAGAAGGGGCGGACGATCCCGGGCCTGAAGGAGCGGGACTTCTCCCTGCTCGTCGAGGGAAAGGCGGTCGTTCTCGACCTCTTCGCGGCGAGCGACGAGGCGCCGGTCTCGTTCACGATCCTGCTCGACGGCTCGGGCTCGATGGGCCTCGCCGGGAAGATGGAGGGCGCGCTCGCCGCCCTCGACGCCCTGATCGCGCGCGGCCGACCCGGCGACGACTATTCGCTGCACGTCTTCGCGGAGGGGACCGTGCGTGAAGTCATGCCGTTCACGGACGACGGCGCCCGCGTCGTCCGGGCCGCCCGGGGCGTGAAGCCTTACGGGAAAACGGCGTTCTTCGACGCCCTCGCGAAGATGCCGGACCGGACGCTTCTGGGCCGAAACGGCTCGCGGGCCATCGTCCTCCTGACAGACGGCATCGACAACGCGTCGGTCCTCTCCCGCGAGCACCTCGCAGAGCTCCTTCAGGGGCTCGACGTGCCCGTCTACCCGATCGGCCTCCGCGCGGCCGCGGCAGGACCGGCGCGGGGCGAGCCCGGGGAGCGCGACGTCGACGTCGAGCTCCTCAGGCGGATCGCGTTCGAAACGGGCGGGCGCTTCGCGCTCGTCGACGAGCCGGAGAAGCTCTCGGCCGCCGTCGGCGAGATCGAGAAGGACCTCAGGTCCCAGTATCTCCTCGGATTCACCCCCACGGGAGCGGGTCCGGTAAAGTACCGTACTCTGTCGGTCACGATCGGCCAGCGGATCGGTACCTACCGGACTCGTTCCGGATATCGCGGCACCGAGCCTCCGTGGCTTCAGGTTCCGCCCAAGAAGAAAGGAAACAAGACATGACCCGTCGAACTCTCCGATTCCTCCCGGGCCTCCTCGCCCTCGGCGTCGCGGCCTGCGCCACGACGTCGGACGTCGACAAGAAGATCGCCGAGTCGCAGGCGAAGACCGAGAAGAAGATCGACTCCGTCGAGACGCAGGTGGAAGAGCTTCAGTCGAAGCAAAAGGCGACCGACACGAAGATCGAGGATCAGAACAGGGCGATCGAGCAGCTCGGCCAGTCGGCGAAGGAAGCTCTCCAGCGGGCGCAGGAGGCCGGCGTCCTCGCGAAGGGGAAGATCGTCCTCCAGGAATCTTTCACCGAGGACCGCCTCCGCTTCAAGACCGCCTCCTACGAGCTGACGAAGGACGCCAAGGCGGCCCTCGACGAGTTCGCGGTGCGCGTGAAGAAGCTGGAAAAGGGGATCTGGATCGAGATCCAGGGCCACACGGACGACACGGGCGGCGCTGACTTCAACGACGCGCTCGGCCAGCAGCGCGCCGAGGCCGTCCGGCGTTACCTCGCGCGCGAGCACAAGGTGCCGCTCTCGCGGATGTCGACGATCTCCTACGGCGACACGCTCCCCATCGCCCCGAACAAGACGGCCAAGGGCCGGTCCCAGAACCGCCGCGTCGTCATCATCGTCCTCGAGTAGCCGGACCCGTCGTTCGCCTCCTCCGTTCTCGCAAGGCGTCGAGAAGCCTCTGGAAGTCCGCCGGAGGCTCGGCCTCGACGAGCACTTTCTTCCCGTCCGGCGAGACCCAGCCGAGGCGTCCCGCATGGAGCGCCTGGCGGGGGAAGGGAACGGGGAACGCGGGGCGCCTCGGGTCGCGGTAAACCGGGTCGCCGACGAGCGGGTGCCCGGCGTGGGCGAAATGGACCCGGATCTGGTGCGTGCGGCCCGTCTTAAGCCGCGCCTCGACGAGCGTGGCGAGGCCGAAACGCTCGAGGACTTTCCATTCGGTCACGGCGCGGATCCCCTTCTCACCGGGCTTTGCCACGCCACGCCGCCGGTCGCCGCGATCCTCGACGAGGTCCTGGTCGAAGGTCCCCGCTTCGCCCTTCAGGTCGCCCTCGACGACCGCGACGTAGCGCCGGTCCATCGCGTGCGCCTTGAGCTGCGCCTGGAGATCGACGAGGCCGCGCCGGCTTCGCGCGAAGACGAGGACGCCGGACGTCTCCTTGTCGAGCCGGTGGACGACGGAGACGTATGCCCGCCCGCCCGCGCCGAAGCGCCGCTGGGCCCAGAGCGAGACCCGCGACAGGAGGGTCTCCTTCTCCTTCGCCTCGGTCGGGTGGGTGAGAAGGCCGGCGGGCTTCAGGACCGCGACGGCGTCGTCGTCCTCGTGGAGCACCTTGAGCGACGTGTCGACGTGCCGCCGGATCTCGCGGTTCCGGTCCCAGACGACCGCGGCGCCTTCGGGCACGAGCGCTCCGGCGTCGTCGACCCCGGCCCCGTTCACGGTCACCTGTCCCTCGAGGACGGCGCGCTTCAGCCGCGTGCCCGAGACGTTCGGGTAGAGCTGTTGCAGGCGGCGGACGATGCGGAGACCGGTCACGGTGACATCCTCGCATGGGGCGCCCGGGACATCGCCCGACGCGGGAGATTAGACTTCTGCCGTGAAACACGACCTTTTCTCCCGCCGCCGGAAGCGCTTCTACGACGCCATGGGAGAGGGCGTCGCCCTTCTCTTCCCGGCCCCCGAAGCCTTCCTCGGCTGGGACACGCACTACCGCTACCGCCCCGACCCGGATCTCTACTACCTGACCGGATTCGGGGAGCCGGAGACGGTCGCCGTCCTCGAGGCGGACCGCCGGAAGCTGACCCTCTTCGTCCGGAAGAAGGACCGCGAGCGCGAGACGTGGGAAGGGAGGCGCGCGGGACCGGAGGGGGCCGTCCGGACCTTCGGCGCCGACGCGGCGTACCCGATCGCCGACCTTCGGAAGAGGCTCCCCGACCTCGTCCGGCGATCCGGCGTCCTTTGGCATGCATTCGGTCTCGGCGCGGCCGCCGACCGGACGGTCGCCGACCTCCTTGGGCGATTCCGGCGCGAGGCGCGCGATCCGCGGCGCGGTCCCGTGACGGTCAAGGACCCGACGGCGATCCTCCACGAGATGCGGCTCGTGAAGGAGCCGGCCGAGATCGCGGCGATGGAGCGCTCGGCGGCGATCGCGGCGCGTGCCCACCGGGACGCGATGGCCCTCGCCAGGCCCGGACTCTTCGAGTACGAGCTGGAGGCCGCGATCGAGAAGCGCTTCAAGAAGGAGGGCGCCTCCGGCCCGTCCTACGCCTCGATCGTCGCGTCGGGCGAGAACGCCACGATCCTCCACTACACCGAGAACCGCCGCCGGATGTCGGCCGGGGACCTCGTCCTCGTCGACGCGGGGTGCGAGGTGGACGGCTACGCGTCCGACATCACCCGGACGTTTCCGGTGTCGGGGACCTTTTCACGCCCGCAGAAGCGCGTCTACGACGCGGTCCTCGCCGCCCAGCGCGCGGCGATCGCGACCATCCGGCCGGGCGCGCCCTACAACGCCGGGCACAAGGCGGCGCGGGAGGTCCTCCTCGACGCCTGCCTCGACCTGGGGCTCCTCCGCGGGAAGCGGGCGACGCTCCTCGCGAAGAACGCGGCCCAGCGGTTCTGCCTCCACAACGTCTCGCACTGGCTCGGTCTCGACGTCCACGACCGGGGCCGCTACCGGGACGAGAAGGGGAAGGCGCGGAAGCTCGAGGCGGGGATGGTCCTGACCGTCGAGCCGGGCCTTTACGTGCGGCCCGACGAGAAGGGGGTCCCGAAGGAGTACCTCGGCCTCGGTGTGAGGATCGAGGACGACGCGCTCGTCACGGCGGATGGAGCGCGGCTCCTGACGGGCGGCGCGCCGAAGGAGCCGCGGGAGCTGCTGGCCGCGATGGGGGGACGGCGCTGAGGCGACGGCGCTGAGCCGTCCGCCTCAGTCCGTCCGCGCCAAGACCGCCCCGACGAAGAAGTCGGGGTAGTGGCGGGCGAGGGCGTCGACGTCGGGGATCACCTCGGAGCCCGAGAAGCCCGCGGCCGCGAAGGAGCGGCGCCACGCCTCAGGGGACAGGAAACCGTGCGTCGGCCGGAGGACCGGGTCGGTCTCGACGGCCGTGAAGCTCTCGAGGAAGTCGAAGACGAACTCGACGTAGGTCGGCCGGTCGTGAATCCCCGGGCGGAGGCACTCCGAGACGACGGCGACGCCTCCCGGCTTCAGCGCCTCCTTCGCTTCGCGGAGGACGAAGCCGAGGTCCTTCGCGACGTGGAAGCAGTTCACGGAGTAGACCGCGTCGAACGAGCCGGGACTCGATCCCCTGGCCGGCCCAGGGCTTCGTCATGTCGAGCTTCGCGGCCCCGACGGCCGAGCCGGGGGACGCGGCCGCACGCGCGGCGCGCTCGCCGCGCCGAAGGAATGTCGGAACGACCTCGGTGAAATGCCACCTGGCGACACGCGTGCCGAGCCGGCCGAGCGCCGCCTCGGCCGCGCTGCCGCACCCGCCGCCGACCTCGAGCACCGACGCGCCGGCGGGGAGGACGCGCGAGAGGACCTCCGCCCCGAGCGCGTTGTTCACCGAGTAGAGGACGTTCGCGTTCGAGAAGTAGCGGATCCAGAGCGGCAGCCGCCCCGGCGAAAAGAGGATCTCCTCGCCCGTCTTCTCGCCGCGGAAGAACGCCGCCGCCTCCGCGACGAGGATCTCCACGATCTCCGCCCCGACAGCGGCTTCGGGCTCCCGATCGCGGAGCTCGGCTGCCAGCGTCTCGACCGCCGCCGGGGGCGCTCCGGCCCGCAGGAGGGAGCCGGCCACGCGGCGGAGAAAACCTGAAGCGATCAGCTTGGCGAAGAGGTAGTGGAACGCCGGGCGGGATCGGGCCGGGAAGCCGGCGTCGTCGAGCAGGGAGCGCTCGGGGCTTCCAAGGGCCTCCGGGAGCCGGTCGAGCGCCTCCAGAATCCGCCAGCAGGCGGCATTCACGAGGTCGTCGTAGATCTCGTTCGCCGCCATGAATCGCTCGCTGAAGAGCTCCTCGAGCCCGGCCCCGGCGAGGAGCGCGGCAACCTCGGGATGGCGGGAGGCGCGGGCCACCCCTCAATGATACGAAGGCTCGTCCTAGAATCCGCCCGTGCGCCTCTACATCGTGCGGCACGGGGAGAGCACCGGAAACCTCGCGGGCACGCTCCAGGGGAGCCGCGTCGACGAGCCGCTCTCGCCGCGCGGCGTGCAGCAGGCCGAGGCGCTCGCGGCCCGGTTCGCCGGCGAGCCGCTCGACGCGGTCTTTTCGAGCCCGATGGTCCGCGCGCGCCAGACGGCCGGGATCCTCGCGGCGCCGCACGGCCTCGCGATCGCGCTCGATCTCGACCTCGTCGAGTTCGACTGGGGCGTCTGGTGCGGCCGGACGCTGAACAAGGCGCTCGAGAAGGAGGTCGCGGCGATCCGGGCGCGGTGGCGCGCCGGGGAGCTCGACGCCTCTCCCGACGGCGGGGAGTCGCCGCTCCGCGTGCAGTCCAGGGCCGGCCGCTTTCTCGACCGCCTGCGAAAGAGCCCCTCGACGGCGTCGCTCGTCGTCGCGCACGGGCGCTTCGACCGGATCCTGATGGCCACCCTGCTCCAGCGCCCCCTGTCGCGGATGGACGAGATCCGGCAGCGGAACGGCTCGGTCTCCACCTTCGACTGGAACGGCCGGGACGCCGCCACTCCGGTCCTTCTCGACGACGTCAGCCACCTCCCCGAGGCGCTCCGGTCCCTGGCCGGCGGCAGCGACTCGCTGAAATAGCGCGCTCTCGCGCCGGGCGTCAGGGCGCGGGCGGGTCTTCGGCCGCGTCGACGCCAGCGCTCCGGATCGCTTTCGATGCGATCCGGGCGATGAGGAGGGTCGCGACGACGGCGGCCACGCCGAGGCTGATCTGGATCCCCTTCCGGAGAGGTGTCGCTTCGCCCGTCACCCCGCCGAGCGCGGATCCGAAGTAGACGTAGGCGAGAGTGCCGGGGAGCATCGCGATCCAGCTCGAGAAGAAATACGCCGCGAGAGGCACGGGCGTCAGGCCGAAAAGGTAGTTGACGATCGTGAAGGGAAAGGCGGGGGAGAGCCGGACGAGGGCGACGATCTTCGCCCCCTCCTTCCCGATCGCGCGGTTCAGTCCCTGGAACTTCGCGTTTCCCGTGGCCATCTTCTGGACGCGCTCCTGGAGCGCGCCGCGCGCGAGGAGGAACGCGAGCGTCGCCGCCGTGATCGAGGAGACCGAGACGAGAGCCGTCCCGGCCACGACGCCGTAGACGGCCCCCGCCGCCAGCGTCAGGAGGGCCGCCGGCCCGCCCGGGATCAGCGAAGCGCCGACGTAGACGAGGCCGAAGACGATCGCGCCGGCCGCGCCCTGCGCCTTGCCGTACGCCTTGAGCGCCTCGATCCACGCCGCGACGGGGAGAAGCCTGAAGAGCGCGAAGAGCGCCGCGAGCGCCAGCGCGGCGGCGGCCATCCTCGGAAGGAGAGAAGTCTTCGGCGGTGCGGGGACGGCGTCGGGCACGGGTCAACTCCTCAGGAACTCGGCCAGCTTTGTCAGGAGCCGCTTCCGCCCCGGCGTCAGCGCCGTCTTCAGGACCTCGCGGGCGACGGCGCCGTGGATCTCCGAGAGCGTCGGGTACGCCCGGATCACGGACCCGAGCGCCGAGACGGGGAGGCCGTGCTTCTTCGCGAGGACGATCTCGGCGATCAGCTCCCCGGCGCGCGGGTGGACGATCGTGGCGCCGAGGATCCTGCCGCGGTCCCCGACCAGGACCCGGGCGAACATCTCCTCGGAATCGCCCTCGCAGACCGCCCGGTCGTTCCGGTCGAATCCCGAGGTGACGGCCGTGAACTTCAGGCCGCGCTCCCGGGCGACTGTTTCGGTCAGTCCCACCACGGCGATCTCCGGCTCGGTGTACGTGACGCGCGGGACGTTTTCCGCGTCGAACGTCGCGAGGGCGACCGGGGAGAGCGTGTTCCTGAGGACGACGCCCGCCTGGTGGCCGGCCCAGTGGGTGAAGAGGAAGGGGCCGGCCACGTCGCCAATCGCCCAGACCGACGGGACGTTCGTCCGGCATTTCGCGTCCGTCTCGATCCCCTTCGGCGAGTGGCGGACGCCGACGCCGTCGAGATTCAGCCCCTCGAGATTCGGCCGCCGGCCGGCCGCGACGAGAATCGCGTCAGCATCGACGGAAGTTTCGCCGCCATCGCCGCGCCGCACGACGACCCGCTTTCGTCCGTCCCGCGTCTCGACCTTCGTCGCGGTCGCGCCGTCCAGAATTTCCACTCCCTCCTCGCGAAGCCGTTTCGCGACGACGGCCGCGGCGTCGGCGTCCTCCTTCGGGCAGAGATGGGCGGAGGAGGAGACGATCGTGACCTTCGAGCCGAGGCGGGCGAACGCCTGGCCCAGCTCCGCCCCGATCGGGCCGCCCCCGAGGACGACGAGGGCCGCGGGAAGCTGCCTCAAGCCGAAGACCGTCTCGTTCGTGACGTAGCCGGCCTCCTCGAGCCCCGGAAGGTCGGGGATTCTCGGGCGCGAGCCGGTGGCGAGGACGACGTGGCGCGCACGGAGGATCGTCCCGTTCACCTCCACCTCGCGCGCGGAGCGAAGCCGCCCGGCCCCCTCGAAAACCTCTGCGCCGAGGCCCCTGAACCGCTCGACGGAGTCGTGCGGCGCGATGAGTGCCTGCCGGGAGAGGACCCAGTCCATCACCGCGCCGAGGTCCTGCGGGCCGGGGTCTCCCGCCCCGCGGACGCCGAAACGGGGCGCCTCGCGCGCGTGCTGCGCAGCCTTCGCGGCCCGGATCAGCGCCTTCGAGGGGACGCAGCCGAAGTGGAGGCAGTCGCCCCCCATCGCCCGGACGCGGCCGGCCGGCCCCGGGTAGTCGATCGGGTGTTTCTCGACGAGGGCGACGCGCGCTCCGAGGCTCGCGCCCCCGGCCGCCACGACGAGGCCGCCGGAGCCCGCTCCCACGACGACGAGGTTGTAGTTTTCCATCCGGCCTCGTCTCCTTTCCCGCCCCCGGATATCCGGAAACGGCACCGGATCATTCCGCAAGGCCGCTTCCTTGACGGAAGATGCGGCGGGCGGTATCTTCGCCGGCCCCGGAGCGCGCTCTCCGGGCGGTCTTTGCCATTCGGACGTCCGGGATTCCCGTCGCGGGAGGTTAGCTCAGCTGGTAGAGCACCTGCTTTACACGCAGGACGTCATCGGTTCGAGTCCGGTACCTCCCACCAGACTTGCCGTTGACGCAGGCGGGCCGTCCGATTCTCCGAAAGCCATGCGGGGTCGTAGCTCAGTTGGTTAGAGCGCAGGCCTGTCACGCCTGAGGTCGCGGGTTCGAGCCCCGTCGGCCCCGCCATTCATCGCAAAGAGGTTCGAGGCCAGTTCGTCCTGCGCGGCCGTTGCTCCAGCGGGTCCGCTGGAAGGCCTGGATGACCTGAGCGCCGTCGCGGGGAACCTCTTCCTCGTGGATGAAGTACGGATGCTCGGCCGGCGGCGTCCGAGCCGTCGCGCAGCAGCACGGTCCGCGGCTCGATGCGCTTGGGATCGGGCGGGATCGCCGTCGAGCACCCGGGGCAGCGCCGCGCGCTGGAGTTGGACGGTCGCGGTTGCGCCCTGCGTCGTGAGCCGGGATGAACGGGATCCAGTTCTCCGGCACGGTGCTCATCACCTCGTAGCGGATTCCGCGCCGGCAGGGATTTCGGCGCCGGGGTCGGCGACGCCCGCAGCGCGCGTTCGAGGTAAGCTCGCGTCTCGCGGCCGGCCTCCAGACCCGGCTTGGCTCGCCCCGTCGGCCAGCGGCACCGTCGTCTCGATCCCCCAGACCATGTTCGCCACCTCGTCGCGGATCAGCATCACGTCCTCGACGGCTGGCCCCTCGCTCGACCTTGGGCGCCGTCGGCAGCAGCAGCAGGGTGGTGTCGGCTTCCGCCTTCCCCTCCGAGGACGCTCGATCGTGAACATGCTCCAGCGCTGCCAGTCCTCCTCGAGCGCCGCCTCCCGCCGGCTCGACCCAGAGGCGCTCGCCGAAGGTGTTGGTGACGGCGCAGCCCGCGAACGTCGGAGAGGGTCCCGGCCGGCAGCGTGTAGGGCGATCACGAACCAGTCGTTGCCGTAGACGAGGGCGAACTCGAGGAACAGGAGCTTCGCCAGGTCGGTGGTGGTGGCGTCGATGTCGCCGTAGTTCGTCTTGCGCTCCTCGAACGCCCACCAGCGCGGTGTTCGGCATCCCGGTCGTAAGTGAGACCGGCGACGGGATGATCGTGCGCATCTCCGTGCCCGGACGCTCGCGTCCGCGGGCGGTCGATCGCCGGTCCTCATCGGGTTCCTCGAGCGCGGTCCGCCTTCGGGTCGGTGTCGAGGCTGTACCAGTCGAGCCGCCCTGCGTAGAACTCCGTCGCCGACGTAGACCTTCTCCGCACTTCACCTCCGGTCGAGGCGGAGCATTCGAAGCCGTACTCGAGCCGAGCGGCTGTCCAGGCGTCGTCGTGCCTTCCCGGGCGGCTGCAGGATCAGGCGCTCGAACCAGCAGACGAACTTTTCCGCCGCGTCGTCGATCGCGGCCGCTTCGCCTCCGACCGGCCACGCCGTCGGAGGCCGCGGTGCCCGTGCCTTCAGGTGCGCAGATAGAGCTCGCCGCCGTCCATCTCGCGCCCGGCGACGGCGCGAAGAGCTCCCGAGGTGCTCGGGTGCGCGCAGACGATCTGCGCGTCGGCCGGAGCTCGTGGGATCAGGCGCTCTCATCGGGTAGTGCGTCGCCGAAGGCCTGGCGCGTGGTTGC
Source organism: uncultured Acidobacteriota bacterium (assembly GCA_963721385.1). Classification (GTDB taxonomy): domain Bacteria; phylum Acidobacteriota; class Thermoanaerobaculia; order UBA5066; family UBA5066; genus DAOMFB01. The sequence continues at coordinate 887,374 of CAVRJB010000013.1, read as the reverse complement.
CGATGCCTTCGATCGGCTTCAGCCACTGCCGCCCCATCGAGCAGCCGCAGGTCGTAGGCGATCTTGCGCCCGCCGCGGACTGATCCCAGGCCGCGCAGACGCTCGACCGTCGCCTCCAGGGGGAGGGGATCGTCCATCGCCTCGACGGGGTCCTCGCCGAGCTTGGTCTTGGTCAGCCGGGTGTGGTCCATCCGCATCTTGGCCAGCACCGGCGCGCCGGCGTCGTCGCCGCGGAACTCGCCCATCTGCCACTGCCTGGCCAGCATCCAGAGGCCGTCGCGCACCTCCGCCCGCAGGGCCCGGTCGAAGGCTGCGGTGCGCGGCCGCCCCTCGACGCGGTTCCACTGGGTCACGCTCGGGATCGTCATCGCCGCGAGTTCGCGGCGCAGGTCGGTGAGGATCGCGATGTCGAGCATCGGCGTCGGTCCTCACCTACCTGGCGTCCATGTTCGCCAGCGCGTAGTTGGCCGAGATCGAGATGCCGCTGGTGGTGACGCTGCCACGGTCGCCGGCAGGAACTGGGCGAAAGCGGTGTCGTCCAGTTGGGCCGGCTCGACCGCCCGCAGCCGGGCCAGGTCGAACGTGTCGACCACGCCTTGAAGCACGTCCTCCCAGGACCAGGCGCCGTCCCACTGGGCCGGCGTGAGCAGCAGCATCGCCTGCGGCGGCTCCTGGCTGGGACGGTCGAAGTTGAAGGCGACGCCGGTGGTGTGCTGCGGGCCGGGCTCGTCGGCCGCGATGGCCGGGATGGTCTCGGTCCAGTCGTCGAGGAGCAGACCGCAGCGCGCGGCCCGACGGATCGTATCCCGCCCGCCGCGAAGGCGATGTAGACGAGCCGCTCGCCGTCGGCGCGTCTTCCTTGGGGAAGTCGAGCGCCAGCCAGGGCGCGCCGGCCTTGTGCGGCAGCTGCAGCGCGGAGAGGTCGCCGGGGGTGAGGGCGTTGGCCTCCCAGAGCATGACCGCGTCCTCGAGCATCCGGACCTTCGAACGACCCGCGCGACACCGTAGAACCACGTGTCCAGCGGATGGTCGTCGTCCATGGCCGTGCGCGCCTTCGCCAGGAGTTCGACCGGAGGTGAAGGCGACGTGGGCCTGGCCCTGCTCGGCGGCGAAGTCGGCCGGGAGCGCGAACGTGGGCACCAGCTTGAAGCCCTCGCCGAAGAGCGCCTGGGCAGCGCCTTGCAAGCGCTTTCAGCCGAGCCGGCGCGTCCAGCGCGGCGTCGTGGGCTGTCAGCGCCGTCGGTCCCGCCGGTGACACGGGCGTCCACGCCCTTGCGGACCGCCTTCAGCGTGTTCTGCAGGTCCTCGGCGTACGCGACCACGGAGTCCTCCACATCGGTGAAGCTGAGAGGCTGGGCGTCGAAGGCGGCGATCGGCAGCACTGCCTCGCAGCGCGTCAGCAGCTCGGCGAGGCCGACGCTGGGGGCGTCGAGGGTCGTCGTGCGGATCGCGTCGCGCTTGGCGATGAAGAGGTCGCGTCTTGGCCTCGACTGCGGCGCGCAGCGCGACCGGAGCGGTGTCGGCGGCGAGTTCGGTCGAGACCTCGCGCTCGGCGGTCCTGCAGCAGGTTCACGTCGATCCTCGGGCGGTCGCCGCGCCCGGCAGGGCGGCCTCGTCGGCGAGCGCCGGTCTCGGCGCGGTCCAGCGCGTCGTCCCAACGGGTCAGGAGGTCGGCCATGCGCTTGAGGAGAACGTTGAACCGCTCGCTCCGCCAATCGTAGAGCGCGCCCCAGCCGGCTCCGGCGGCGCCGAAAGCCGCGGTCTCCACGAGCCGTTCGACGACGAGGGCGATGAACGCGTCGACGCCGGCGATGATCGCGGCTCGATTGGCGACCGGGTCGGCCAGCAGGGGTGCCGCGGCGGCGATGGCGGCGTCGAGGCGGTCGCGCAGGTCCGAGAGAACGTGGACCGGATCGGCGACGCGCGGGCGAGCGACCACGTGGTCGACGGAGTCGAGGCCACGGCCTTGGCTCGGCAGAGCGATGTCGCTGGCGCGTAGAGGCCGCGATTGCAGCACCATGCCGCGAAGGCGCTTCACGATGGCGGAGGCTGCGAACACGCTGATCTGACCGGCGCCGGCGACCATGTAGCGGATGCCGACGAGGGCGTCGGGTCTGGGAGCGGCTGTGGCGACGACGTGCCGCCGGACCCGGTCGTCCAGCTCGGACAGCCCGGAGCCGCCCTCGTCGGAGAGGATGTACAGGACGTCGATGCGGGCGAGCTGCAGGTCCGCCAGCGTGACGAACGTGGTCTGCTCCGCGCCGCCGGCCGGGGTCCATTCGGCGCGGCAGCCGATGCTGTTCGAGGGCGGCATGCCGGTGGTGAGCCACGCGTTGAGCGCCGGCTGGGCCCTCACCCGCGGCGGTTCGGCCACCGCCGCTGCGACTGCCGGATCGAACTCCAACCCGATGCGGCAGGTGAGCGCCGAGCCGCGGGCCGGCGTGCGCACGACGTCGGGGTCGGGCGGCGCGTGGAAGTCGCCCTGCACCTCGAGCTGGGCTGCCACCCGGTCGGGAGCGCCTTGCGCCGCCTGGTGCACCCCTTCGGCGAGGACGAGGTCGGCCATGGCGTCGAAGATGTCCTTGAGGTCCAGGACGGCCTTCTCGACCGCGACGGTTTCCGGCCCGCCCAGGTGCGGCAGGGGCCTGCCGTAGGGGTAGGTCGTGTTGCCGGGCGTGGCCGCGCGCTCGATCAGCGCCAGGCCGTCGACGACGTTGCGGGCCTCGATCGCCTCGTCGGCGCGCGGCGGCGGGTTCTGGGTGGGCGTCAGCCGTCCGGCCGTGAGCGGGAACGCCCGGCGGAAAGCGAAGATCAGCGCGTCCAGCTCGAGCACCCCGCCGAAATCGTGCAGGGCGCGCTCGAACCGGTAGCCCAGCAGGGCGCCGACGGTCTGGCCGGTGCGCACGCCGTCGAGCAGCGACATCGCTCGGCGAACCCGCTCCGACGCGAGGTTGATCGAGAAGGCGCTGGGCGACAGCGGCGTGCGGTTGGAGATCTCGCCCGCGCGCAGCATGGCGGCGGTGACCGCCTGATTGAGCGAAGGCGCGTGCAGGTGGCCGCCGTTGGTCGGATCGGCCTCGAGCGGCGGTCCCTCCTTGAAGGCCTCGGCGAGATCGGGCGGCAGGTCGGGCGCCGCCGTCGGCTTGGGCTTGGGTCTGACGTCTTCGAGCCAGCCGTAGGCGCCGAGGTAGAGGCCCTGCTTCGCCTGCTGGTCGCGGCGAAGGACAGGCGCATCCGCTCGAGCTGCCAGCGGACAAGGCCGAGGCGCCAGGCGTCGAAGCGGTAGGTCAGGAGGTCGACGTGCTCGATCAGGGCGCGTTCGAGTTTGGCCGTCGGGGTCTGGCTGAGGGCCTGCACGGCCCGGATCTGGTCGGCGAGGTCGATGGCGTAGCTCGGCCGGGTGTGCAGGACGCCGACGAGGTGTTCGGCGACCGTGAGATCGGCGCGGCCGGTGATCTGCTGCTCCGGCTCGTAGAGGCGCCGCCAAGGGCTGTCGCTGACCTGGGAATTGGCGACGAGGTGCACGGACTTCGGCTCGCGACGCAGGGCGGCGATGGCCGCGGGCGTGTAGAGACCGGACTCCACGCGCAGCCGGTCGCCGGCGTCCTGGAAGCCGCGGATCAGGGCGAACTGGAGCATGATGTAGAGGAGCGCGTTGGGCGGATGGTCGCCGGTGAAGCCCTCCTGTCGGCGCAGGGCGTCGAGCGAGGCGCGCGCGGCGTCGGCCAGCCAGGTCAGGTAGTTGCGGTGGTCCGGGGTGGCCTCGGCCAAAGGCAGGGTTTCGGAGAGCGGCGGGGCCTCGACGATCGGGCCCTTCAGCTTGATCTGACCGGCGCGGAAGAAGAGATCGAGGATGTCGGGGTCCACGCCGGCGTACCCGAAGTTGTGCAGCATCTCCAGGGCCGCCTGCCGCTGGGCGCCGGCCTTGGCTTTCTCCGATGGACCGTGGCGATAGCCGGCGAGGCGGGCGCGCGAGGAGATCTCGTCCAGGTGTTTGCCGGTGCGGGTGTGGAGCTCGGCCGACGCCGGGTGCAGGCCGAGGATGTCGAGCATCGCGACGTGCGGATCGGCTCCCGCGCCGACGCGGCTGACGGCGTTGGCGCGCGCGCGCCAGCTCGCTTCCAGGATCCCCAGGATCCCGTGCAGCTTCTGCAGGAGGGCCCACTGGCGCTCGGTGCGCACGAGACGCTTCCTCGAAGTCCTTGCGGCCATCCTCGGCGTTGGAGCGCAGGCGGACGCCGAGGACGACGATGCGCTCGAAGCCCCGTGCGGCCTGGTCCGCCGAGAGCGGAACGCGGAAGCCCAGGCCGGCGGCGACCGCGGCGTCGAAGTCGAACATCCACTTGAGCGGATCGGGGATCTTGAGCTTGCCGTCCTGTGGCGTGATCCGTTCTTCCTTCGGGGCCAGCGGGTCGGGACCAACGTAGAGCGGGTCGGCGACCGGCGCGCCAATCAGCTGGATCTGGTCCTCGCCGCCCGCGTGGCAGATCAGCACGAAGCGTTCCGGCAGGGCCGCAGCCGTCGGCGCGCGGCGCCAGCCCACGCGCTCCTCGCCGGTCTCGGCGGGCAAGCTCCAGCCAGGCGACAACGACGGCTTGTCGTGTCCTGCGTCCGGTTGGCGGGTGGGGGGTCGGCGAAGTTGAACGGGAGTGTGCGCGGCGATGGCGTCAGCGGCGGCTCCGCCGAGCGCAGCGACCAGGTCGTCGCGCGGCGTCCGTCAGCCGGGTCACGTCGCCGTTCGCCTTCCAGGCGGCGGTCCAGTAAGCGGCTGAGTGGCGGCTGCGCTCGGCGGTTGGCCGGCAGGTCGTCGGCGGCGAGCACCAGGACGATGTCCGTCGCGGGAAGCTTGGTCGGCTTGTCGGCGGGATTGAGCGGGCGCGAAGGCCTGTGACGATCCAGCCGGCGCGGCCGGTACGCCATACGCGCCAGCGAGGCTGCTCCAGGCCGCGCGGGCCTCGGCGTCCACGCCGCCGGCGCGCCAGGTCTCGCGCCAGAAGCGCGTGGCGGCGGCGACCTCGGCGGTGCTGAGCGACATCGTCGAAGGTGTCCACCGAGCAGTCGTCGGGATAGACCCGCACCCAAAGCTCATGCCGCCCTGGCGCACCCGGCAGGTCGCCCCCGATCGTCTTGAAGCGGGTCTCGATGCCGCAGGGGCAAGCAGCAGCAGCGGCACGCCGTCGTCCAGCCGGGCCACGGAATTGCGCGGATCGGTGAACGCCTCGAAGGCGGCGAAGACGTCATCGCGCAGGCGCGCGGCGGAGGCGGCCTTTTCCTTGGCGGCGCGGGCAGCGGCTGTAAGGCGGAGATCGTCCTTTCCGGCGGCGCGGATGGTGGCGGTGCGGGCCTCCTTGCGGGCGGCGACGGCACCGCGGTCGGCGTCGATGAAACGGGCGCGGAGGTCTTCGAAATCCGGCATGGAGTGCCCTGTCAGTCCGTCGCCGTCTTGAGGAGTTCTGCCGAGTGGACGGCGACCATCACCGGCGCCTGGTAGAGCACGTAGGCCCACCGGGCAGCGCTGATCGGCGCGCCGACGACGCGCTTGTCGTCGTCGTACTGCGGCTTCTTCTCGAGATCGTCCCGCGCGAGACTCGGTGGGGTGAGCGAGATGGTCGCCAGGACGCCCGCGCCGAGATGATGGCCCGGCGTGGTTCCGGCGTCGGACCAGGCGACGTCGTTGACCGAGACGATGGGCTCGCCCGCGCCGCGCGCGTCGTCGAGACCGAAGCGCGGCTCGCCGGGGCGCTCTTTGAGCACGAAGAACCAGCCCGGTGGGTCGGTGTCGTGATCTCCCGTTCCGCCCCGCGCTTCGTCGGCGTCGAGATCGAAGCCGAAAAAGTAGATGTCGGAATCGACCTTCGCCTCGTAGAGAGGCGTGCGCACCTTCGCGTGCGGCGGGCTCGCCATCTCGGCGTCGGACAGTTCGACGAGCTCGCGCTCCTGGCTGGGGTCGATGCGGCCGTCCTTCGTCGCCCACTTCGCGGCGTGGGCGTAAACGACCGTGGTCGGGTACTTCTTCAGGAGCTCGCCGCGAATGGCGAGGACGATCTCGTTGCGCTCCGCGGCGGGATTGGCCTGTCGATTGTCGTGCTCGCCCAGCTCCGAGGCGCGCGGCCACACGTGGATCGGTGGGATGTCGTAGAGCTTCTCGCGCAACTCGTCGGCGCCGGGCTGAGTCGGGTCGAAGTGAGAGGCCACGTCCCAGAACTGGCGGAAGTAGGTGCCGCGTTGGTCGGTGGGGTACTCACGCCAGAGCAGCTCGCGAGAGAATTCGTGGTTCACGCCGACCATGTAGGACTCGATGAAGTCCTGATTGGTCTCGAGCGCCACGACGCTGTCGCGCTCGATGAGGTTGAGGTTGGGCACGAAGCACTCGTCGCCCAGTTCCTTCAGCGGCCGGTACATCGGCAGGTCGATGCGCGGGTAGTACTTGATCTCGTCGAAGACCTCCTTGATCTGCGCGCGGATGTGCGGGGCGATGGTCGCCGAGGCCAGGAAGCGCCGGGAGATGGTGGCCGTGGGCTTCAGGGCCGTGACCACGTTGGCGGAGACGACCGCGAGATCCAGCCGGGTGCGCGGTGCCTCGCGGCCGGCGGCCTCGGCGGCCACGGCGAAGCGGCCCCAGTCCTTGAGCGCGATCTTGAATCGCTGGGCGGCGAGGTTGTCCTGGGCGAAGACGCCGCCGATGGCGCCGCCAATACCGGTGGGCGTCCCGGCCTCCTCGGCGTCGCCGAAGACGAAGTTGGGGCCGGCGCCGAGGTGGTCGATGGCCTCCGGGTTTTCGAGGCCCGCGCCGAGCGCCTCGTCGAGGGTGGGTTGGCGGCTGGCGAGCTGCAGCAGGGCGGCCGCGGCAAGGGCGACGACTGCTCCGATCCCGAAGAGGAGGCCCAGGGCGCCGGCCAGGAAGGCCAGCACGATGAGAGCCAGCGCGGCGATCAGGAGGCCTGTCGGCAGCCAGGGCGCTTGGCGGACGAGGTCGATCGCCCACTCCGGCGGGAAGGTACGGGCGTCGGCGCTGGCCTTGGCGATGTCCTCCACCGTGGTGATGCCCGTGGGCGTCCGCTTCGGCGGGGCGGCGGTGATCGTTCCGGCGTTGACCGCTTCCAGCATGGTGGTCGCGTGCGGACCGTTCGCCAGGTCGAGCTTGCGTGCCAGCGGTCCGCCGGGGCGCGCGATGCGGCGCATCGTCGGCGAGGTGAGCGCGGTCGGCGTCACGCTCTGCTGGCGCGCGAACTTCAGTGTGACGCCGCCGGTCAGAACACGCGCCTGCAGCGGAGCCGTGAGCGACAGGAGGCGCGTGGGTGAGGACGCCAAGGCGGCGATGGACTTGGCGTGGACCGCATCGGTGACGGCGACCCAGGTCTTGGCGACGCGGACCTTATGGTTGTGGGCCAGGACATCGCCGACCTGCAGCCAGGCGGCCTCCATGTAGTCTTCTTGGTACTTGCGGACGACGTCGCCGCCGAAGCCGCCCGCCGCGCGATGGCGCGGGTCCAGGTTCAGCTCGTGGATCCAGTTGGCGTTGTTGGGCAGCGGGGCGCCATCGCCGTCCACCAGCAGGCGGTGCTGCAGGGCCTGCCACTCGCCATAAATTGGCGAGGTGATCAGCGGGTCCACGTCATCCGGGTCCGTGGGCGGCAGGCCGGCGTCGGTGCGGGCGTCTTCGGCAGTCTTTACCGTGAATTCGTCAGCCAAGTTTATGAAGCGCGCGAGTTTCTGCTGAAAGGGGTGCGGATAGACCGCCTTCGCCCAATTTTCGTACTTGTTGAACTCTTCGAGGCCGCCCGGGCTGAGGGTGATGAGCGGCGCGCGCAGGGCGCCGCCAAGGCGGAGGATTCCGTGCAGGTCTGGCTCCAGGATGCCCGGCATGTTCGAACCGGGCTCCTGGACATCCATGTCCCGGCGGCCGACACGCGGGTCGGCGGTCTTCCACTTCAGCAGGCGCACGAGGGTCTCGAAATCGCCTGCCCCGCCGGTGCGGAAGTACCAGCGGTGATAGTAGGGGATGTTCTGCGGCTCGGGCCGGCCGCCGTAGTCAGCCCAGGCCGAGACCGACGCGAAGGGCGCGACGCCCGGGTCGAGGCCCAGGCCCGCCAGGCGTCCCCGCTCGAAGGCCGGCACCAGGAAGGCGTGGTAGGCGCAGTTCTCCTCGAGCCGTCGGGGACAGACGATGCGCGAATAGGCGATGTCGGGATTGGCGGCCAGCGCCGTCTCCAGCCGTCCGACGGCCGCGGGCACATCGAGTGCCACCAGCTCATCGGCGGTGGCGCCGAGACCGCGGTTCACGTGGACGTGGGCCCAGGCCCAGAGCTCGGCGGCCGGTGGGAAGTTCGCGAAATCCTTGGCCGCGATGAACGGAAGCGGACGGTCGGCCACGGCCTTGGCGTCCTGGAACTCCGTGGTCGCCGGATCGCCGGTGTCCTTGAGGACCACGAGCGCGATCCAGGGCCGCAGGCGGAGCTTCGAAGGGTCAGCCGCGGCGGGGGTGTAGCGCCAGGGGAAGTCCTCTTCGTAGAACTCGATCTGCGCCAGGTAGTTGGGCTCGAAATTGGTGATCCAAGGCCTGGGATCGGTGCGCACGATGGCGCGGCCCTCGATCCCGATCACCTCGCCCGGGCCATAGAGTTCGACGTCGCGGGCGACTTGGGCCTGCAGGGCCGAGCCATCGAGGCCCTGGCCCGAAAGGGTCAGCTCGACGTGGGCGCTGGCGCGGAGCAGGACGCTGGCGTCGCCGTCCTGCGAGGTGATGGCACGGGCCACGCCTTGGCGCAGCCAGGGCAGGAAGGCGTATGAGCCGAAGGATTCGCTCATGCGGCCAACTCGAATTCAGGGACCACGTGGATCCTGCCGGCGAGGCTGCGGTCGTTGGCCACGGCGTCGGCCATCCAGTCGCGGGCGGCGCCTTCGCTGGCGAAGATCGTCGCGGCACTGACCGCTTTGTTGTTCGCCTGCAGGGCCACGGCGAAACCCTCGGACTTGGTCTTCACGCCGTCCTCCACGGGGACCTTCGCCTTGCGCGTGCGAGCGCTGAGCGAGGACAGGGCGACCGATGCGCCGGCCAGGAAGTGGTTGAAGAGAAGGGAGCCCAGGATGTTGAAGACGCGGCGGTGGCGCCGCGCATTGGTGTCGATGGTGATCAGGTCGTAGCGCGCGACCCGGGTGATCGAGGCGCCGGACTCGAGCTGGGCGCCGGCCGACGAGAGTTCGACGCCGCCGTGACGATCCTCGAAGGCCTTTCGAGACAGCCGCTCGTCGTCCGAGAGATCCTCGAACTGGGCGGGGGCGAAGCGCTCCTGCACATCGCCGCGCTTGGTGAAGACCGCGCTGGCCGCAGCCAGTGAGAACCGCTTGCCATCGGCCGGCCGCTGGGCGCCAACGCGGTCGAGCTTGGCGTCCAGGGGCGCGAACCGCTGGCTGACCTGCAGCGTGCCCAGAGGATGGAACGCGATCTTGCTCTCCGCCTCGGGCAACTTCCGGACGGAGACCAGCAGGCTCGCGCCCGGCGGCGGCAGGGGCCGCCAGCTGTCGGCCTTGGAGAGCTCCTCGACGAGCTTCGGCAGCACCTGCAACGGCGGCAGGGTGGTCTGATCGTCGTCGCCCCAGGTGATGTCGATGTCGACGTCGATGTCGAAGAACAGCAGCGAGATGCCGGCCGAGCCCTGGGCGCGCCAGGGCGTCGGGCCCTGGACCTCGAGCCGGATGCGCAACCCCCAGACGCCGATCCCGAAGACCTTCACCTCGAACTCGGACGAGAAGCTGATGATGAAGAAGAAGGGCGAAAAACGGATCAGGGCGTCGAGCTGGAAGTGGCCCGAGACGTTGAGCGCGCTGAAGCCGAAGAAGGCCTCGGCCAGCATCCGAACTGCACGGAGTTGCTGGTGACGGCGAAGTAGCCCTCCGCCCGGATGCGCGCGACCGACGTGTTCAGGATGTCCAGGGCGACGCGGCGCGGCGTCGGAAAGGGCAGGGCGGGCGGTGAATAGCGCGGGTGGAAGCCGCCCACCGAAACGACGAAGTTCGCGTCGTCCCCGAAGGCGATGAGCAGGCCCATCTCGCCCTGGATGGTGATGAACAGAACCCGGCTGTCGAACAGGGTGGCGAAGAACCAGCCGCGCGACTTGTCGAATTCGATGGCGCCGATGAAGCTGACCTGCAGGACGACGACCGCGGCATCGTCGGTCGGCAGCGCGACCCGCAGGACGCCGATCAGGGCGATGTTTCCGGGGATCTCGATGATGATTCCGATCGTGAGGCTGACCAGGGTTGGCGTGCCCCAGCCGAGCTTGGCCATCGGGCCGATGAGGAAGATGCCGTTCTGGGGCGGGAAGAAGGCGCGCAGGTCGCTGATGATCCGGGTGATGTTGGCCACGATGTCGCGCGGGAAGAGGATGCTGTTCAGCCCGCCCGTGCGCACGCCTTCGACGAGCGCGTCCAGGCGCATGGTGCGGTTGAGGCCCAGGAGGCCACCGACGCCGATCAGGGTGAAGCCGAAGCCGAGCTGCAGGCCGGTCCCGAATTCGACGCTGATGATGATCAGGAGCGAGAAGCCGCTCGAGCCGTCCGGCATCCGTGTGTTGATGATGCCGACGGCCTTGAGGCTCAGGAATCCCGCGAAAGTGAGTTCGAGCGCGCCTGCGTACTCGCCGCGGTCCGAATCGATGAACAGAAAGCCGCCGCCCTTCACCACGCCTGCGTCCACGGAGAGGCCGACGCCATTGGGCGGCTTGAAGCCGACGTCGATCTGCGCCGCACCGGCGTTTCCCCCGCCCTTCGGGAAGGAGATCGTGGCGAGCGCGCCCATGCGGTTGACGGTGGCGGCCAGGGGGCCGAGCTGGGCGCCCAGGTCGACCGAGAACTCGACCGGGACCTTCCCGTCCTTGAAGCCGCCGATCAAGTAGAGGTTGGGGATGGAGATCGGGCCGAGCGTGATGTGCGTGGGAAGGGCGATCTCGATGGTTGCGCTTCCGGTGAAGCGCAGGCCCTTGTCGAAGTCGTAGAGCGCGCTGAGGTCGAAGCCGGACTCGACCTTCACGCCGCCCAGCAGGGTCGCGATGAAGCCGTCGGCGTTGGAGGCGTCGATGACCAGCTTGCCCTGCTTGAGCTCCAGGGACGCGCCGAACTTGACCACCGGAGAGGGCGCGCCCGTGGAGGCGCTGAGCTGCAGGGGCAGGCGGGCGGCGGCGCTGAGCAGCTCCAGGCGGCTGCCGCCCGCCTGGCCTATCAGGATCATCGGCGTGCCGTCGTCATTGGCTGCTCGTAGCCCGAAGGCGACGGCCACGGAGACCGCCGCGGCGGGGGGCTCGATGCGCAGGCCGATCTGGGGATTGAGCAGGAACTCGATTGAGCCGTCGAACCGCGCGGTGGAGTCCACGGTGGCCGACCAGGGGCCGCCGATGGGGACGCTGACGTTGAAGTCCTTTTCCGCCGGCACTCGGAGGCGCGCGCGAAGGCCGGGCGTGGCTCCGGGCTCGACGGCCAGGCGGAAGACGAAGGCCTCCAGCGCCGCCGGTTGGCCGGGGGCGGTGATGATGATCGCCTCGGCCTCAGGGCGGTCGACCAGCGCCTTGATCCGCTGGAACAGCTCCAGGCCGTCGAAATCCGGCCGGCCGAAGCGATAAAGGTCCTTGAAGTGCTGCACCGGGTCGCTGAATAGGGAGCCGATGCGGTCGAACCGGACGCGCTTGAGGTGGAAGGGCGGCTGGCTCGGATCGGTCGGATCGCCGGGCACGGCGCTGTCGTCGAAGAGGCCGACGAGCTCCAGGCCCCCCTTGACCGCCGGCTGCCGATCCTCCAACCAGGAGATCAGCGCCAGATGCAGCAGACGCTCGGGGATCTCCTGGGCCGCGGCGCTGAGCTTGGACTTTTGCGCGGCGGTCAGTCCGCCGGCACCTTGAACGACATTGTTGATTGCCGTGCCGAGCTGGGTGAAGGCGGCGCCGGCCTGGATGATCTTCTGAGCCAGGGCAGCGACGGCGGAGATCATCGCGCCGTCGTTGCCGCCCTCGATGGCGGCGATCAGCGCCGCGACCGCGGTCGGGAGCTGGGCGCAGCCGGCGGCGGAGGCCTGGAGCGCCTGGGGGAGCGCGCCCGAGGTCAGAGCTCCGGTCGGCAGGCGGATGCCAAGCTGCTCGATGGTCCCTTCGACCTGATCGCCTTGCAGGCGCGCCTCCAGGGGCGACAGAGCGTCGCCAACGATCCGGGCGAGGGTCTCAAGCGGCCCGGGCGTGCTCATGTGACCGCCGCCAATCGAAGGGCTTCGTCGTCCAGGCGCTGTAGGTCCCCGTTCGGCCAGACCTCGACGAAGCTCCGGAAACGGACGATGTCGGCCTTGAGGCGGGGGCCCCCGAAGCGGTTGAGGATCGCCAGGAAGCGGCCGAGCAGGGTCGCCACGTCGCAGCCTTCGATGACGGCGGGCAGTAAGGTCTGCTGCGGAGGCGGGCCGTTCAGCAGCCGCCGCACCAGGAGCGGCCCCCCGTTGCGCCGCCAGACCGCACCGACCCTGCGGTTCTTGTTCACCAGGCGCAGGACCTCGTCCACGTGTTCGCTGACCAGGGAGGCGAACAGCATCAGGCCTGGCCGCGGTCCGAAGCGCGTGCGCCACTCGCCCAGGCGGGAGACGTAGCCGTGCGGGGTGTAGCCCCAGTCGCTCTCCGCGAATGCGACGCCGCCGCCGCCACCACCCCCGCCACCACCCCCTCCACCACCACCACCGCCGCCTCCACCGGCGGCGAGCGCGGCCTCCGGAATATCAGCGAGGGTCTGTGCCGCATTGACCTTGCCAGAGCCCCAGAGCTGGTTGGCGCGGATGTTCAGGCCTGCGTCGTAAATCGGCGGAACATCGGCGACGGGGATGCCGTCGATGCGCGCGGCGCGCTGGATGTGGGCGCGCGCCTGTTCGAAGGTCAGGTTCTTGTTCTTCTCGAAGATCAGAGCGACGAGGCCGGCCACGTGCGGCGAGGCCATGCTGGTTCCGTCCAGATCGATGACCTTCTGGTCGCAACAGGAAGACGGATCGTCCTTTGTGGCACCGCGGCTGTGGGGTGCCCTCACGCCGACGCCGGGTGCAGCGACCGTCGGCTTGAACTCGCCGGCAGGCAGGCCAGGCGGGGTGACGTCGGGGCCGCGGGAAGAGGAGTCCGCGAGCTGACCGTTCTCATCGTCGTAGGAGCCGACGGTGATCGCGTTGCGCGACGTCCCCGGCTCGCCGATCGTGTTTTGCCGCCGCCGCGGCGTGTGCTGCGGGTCACCGGGGACCTTGAAACTCGGGAAGCTGTCCGAGTGCTTGCTGTCGAACCAGGCGTCCCAGTTGGCCGCGGTCCCGCCGGTATGGGTCAGCTTCATCTGCCAGGCGCCGGGCCGGATCGACTTGTTCGGCGGCACGCTGATCGTGACATCGATGTTCTTGCGATTGCCGTTACCGGCGAAGGGGCCGCCGATGACGAAGCCGATCATCATCAGGCCGAGCGGCAGGGGAGATCCTACCGGCGTGCTCGCCGTGATCGGACCCGTCGTGTTTGGACCAGGCACCGCCGGGTTTGGCGGCGCGATGAGTTCTATGCTGAGCGTCGATGTCCCCGTGTACCAGATGTCAAGATGGTCGGGCGTGGTCGAGCCATCGGGGATGTAGAAGGGCACGGTGACCGAGCCGGCGGCCGGGATCACCCCGGTCTCGTGGATCTCGAGCGCTCCGGCGTTACCGGCCGAAACGACGATGGCGAGACCCGGTGGTGGAGGTGCGGCTCCAGGCCGCAGCCGGTTGTCGATGAAAGCGTCGCGCGGGCCTGTGCCGTCGTGGGGGCCGGAGTCCACGCCGAAACTGCAGTTGATGACCACGGACTTCGTTCCCGGCAGCCGGGTCCGCGCCTCTGCGCACCAGCGAAGGGCCTCGTTGACGTTCGATGTCGCTCCCGTCGGCAGTGCGATCGCCTTGACGACGAGCAGGTCCGCTTCCGGCGCCACGCCGACGTAGCGCCCCGGGAAGCTGCAACGGTCGTCCTGGCGTCCATTGCCTGCCGCGATCCCCATGACGTGGGTCCCGTGGCCGTTGGTGTCGACGCTGGCGAACGGCGGGCCCGCGGTGAGCCCCGCGTTGATCGCGGCGGTATCGAAGACGCGGCCGAGGGTGGCCGGGAACGTCGCCGGCGGCGCCGCGCCGCCCGTTGTCGCGCTCTGGTCCCAGAGTTCGAGGATGCGGGTCTTGCCGTCCGACTTCCGGAAGGAGTCGTGAAAGATGTCGATGCCGGTGTCGATCACGGCCACGATGACGCCCGCGCCCTTGCCCGGCCAAGGCGCGGTCGGCGGCACTTTCCACGGCACCCGCATCTCCGCGACGGTGTGGTCCAGCATCATCCGAAAGACGGGCTCCAGCGTGATCGAGACGACGCTGGGCACGGCGGCCAGGCGCTCGACATCGCGCAGGAAGATCAGGCCCGAAACCACGCCATGCTGATCGAAACCTGCGTCGAGACCGGCCGCCTTGAGCTCCGCCAGAGCGCCGGTGTGGGTGACGGTGACAGACGCCCGGCGCCCCTCGACGTCTTCGACCTTCAGTTCTGGATGTTCGCCAGATCGCGCATAGCCCAAGTCAGTGCGCCAAAGGGTCAGCGCCTGCTGCAGGGTGGCGTCTAGCTTTGACATCCCGGTTCAATTCCAAAGGTGAAGTTGAGACTAATCACGCCTCTCCGGCGATTGGCAGCTCGGGAACCGGGACGAGTAGATGCTATGTAGGCGCCGGGCGGCTCGCATCGGAAGCACCTCTCTCAGGCGTAGACAATTAATTCATAAACGTGTGTCGCGTGGTTGAAAAAGCAAGGGTCGGAGGAAGCGAAATGTGGCCGCGGCGGACACAAGTCGTCATTGCGGCTCCAAGGAAAGGGCGAATCCGGCATTTCGGAGGGAAGGGAGACAGGCGGGGCGTATCCACGTTCGTCAACGACGGGCGATGAGCCCCCGCCGGCACTGTCTCGCCTGATGCCGCGGTCTCATTGACCCGGAGCGTCATAAAAGTGATAAAGGCGCCAGGTTCTGAGCGCTGAGGGCGGCTGAAGTCTGGTGGCTTCGTGGGGGGCCTCTTTTGGTCGTTTAGGGCCGGAGGAGCCGATGCGGAGTCGAACTCGCATCCCCGCCGTCATCCGGCCGGTCATGAGTAGCTCTCCGGCAGTTTGCTCGCGGGCCCTTGCCGCGGCCGCGCTGCTCCTGCCGGCGGCCACGGCCCTGTACGCTCAGACCACGGGTGACATTCACGGCAGGGTCACCGAGACGTCCGGCACGCCGCTGCCGGGCGTCTCCATCGAGGCGACGAGCCCGAAACTCCAGGGGATCCGGGTGGAGGTCTCCGGGCTTGACGGGGGATACCGGGTGCTCGCCGTGCCGCCGGGCAAGTACCGTATTCGCGCGAGCCTCGCGGGTTTCGAGACGGTCGAGGAATCGATCACGGTCTCGCTCGACGCGACGGCGACCCTCGATCTGAAGCTGAGGCTGGACGTGAGGGAATCGGTCACGGTCTCGGGAGACGTTCCTTTGGTGGACGTCGCCTCGACGACTTCCGGGACCAACTACACGTACAAGGTCATCGCGAAACTGGCTGTGGCGCGCAACTACGCAGACGTCGTCCGTTCGAATCCGGGCGTCAACACGGACAACGCGCAGGGTCAGGGCCGCTCGTTGAACCTCACCATCTACGGGGCCACGTCGTCCGAGAACCAGTGGATCATCGACGGTGTCAACACGACGAACATCATCAAGGGCTTCCAGGGAAAGGCGATCAACAACGAGTTCGTCGACGAGGTGGAGGTCAAGACGGGCGGGTATCAGGCGGAGTACGGGCGCGCGCTGGGCGGCGTCGTCAACGTGATCACGAAGTCGGGCGGCAACGCGTTTCACGGCGATGCCTTCCTGTACGGCCAGTCCCAGGGCATGCGCGCCGAGCAGGTGGTCACGAGCGAGGACTCGCAGCTCGGCATGCGATACACGCCCACGCGGCGCATGGACTACGGAGCGGACCTGGGTGGAGCCGTCGTGCGGGACAAGCTCTGGTTCTTCGCCGCCTACAATCGCGTCGAGACGCCGGGAACGACGTCGAACTTCTTCTCGACTCCCACGGTTCCGAGCACGATGCTTTTCCCTCGCAACCAGACGGAAGACCTCTTCGCCGGGAAGCTGACGTGGAACATCGCCGCCAGCTCGAACCTGGTCGCAACGGCCTTCTCCGACCCGTCGCAGGTCAATGGAAACGCCAGCGGGATCGCCGTCCCCGCGCCGGGACTGGGCCAGAACACCGTCGTGAATCCCGACCCGAGCACCTGGGAATCGCAAAACGAGATCGGCGGACTCGATGCCGGCCTGCGATTCAGCCAGCTCTTCGGAGCCCAAGGGCTCCTGACAGCGCAGGCCTCCCTCCATGAGGATCGCTTCCAGCAGTTCGCTTCCGCTGCCTCGTCCGGGGTTCGCATGGAGGACTGGACCTGCGCGGGCGGGACTCCGGAAGCCCCCTGTCTTCGGCCGGTTCGCCCCAATACCGCGACCGGGGGTCTCGGGTCCGTCGGCGGCCGCGATACGAACACGTCCCGGCGCACCCAGTTTCGCCTGGACGGAGCTCTCTATCTGGGCTCACACGAGATCAAACTCGGCTTCGACTACCAGAAGGCAAAGACGAGCCTCGTCTCGTCGATCACGGGTGGCCAGCTCGTACAGAAGTACAACGAGGAAGGCCTGGTCTATTACGAACACCTCGCATTCGTGAAGAGCCCGGTGGACCCGACTCCCGTCTCCTACGCCAGCGAGGTCCATTCGGCCGAGGTCGGTTTCTATCTGCAGGACTCCTGGAAGCCGCTCCCGGGCCTGACGGTCAATGCCGGTCTGCGAGGGGATATCCAGAATGCGGAGAGCCCCGCCGGTACCAGGCTCTTCCAGACCGCGGTCACGTGGCAGCCTCGCCTGGGTATCGTCTGGGATCCCGGCGGAAGCGGGGCGTCGAAGGTCTATGCGTTTGCGGGAAGGTTCTCCTACCCGCTGCCGACCTCCCTTTCCGTCTTTTCCTACGGGACGACGACCTTCATCAATACGTACAATTTCGATCCTCTGGACATGACGCAGGACCCCCGGATCCCCGGGCCGGGGTTTGTCTTCGTCACGGGCGCCGGAGAGCCCGTGGACGCCGGGTTGAAGGGCTCCTTTCAGGACGAGCTGACCGTGGGCTTCGAGAAACTGATCGACCCGACGTTTTCAGCCGGCGTGAAGCTGACGTACCGGCGTCTGGGCCAGTTCATCGAAGACCGTTGCGACCTCGACCCCTTCGTGCCCGAGAACAGCTATTCCTCCTGCGCCATCATCAACCCGGGCTCCAGTGGCAAGTATGCGAGCGGCGACTTCGCGAGCTGCAACGGGCTCGACGCTCCCTTCGACGCGTGTCAGCAGGGAGCGCCAGCGGCTCCGGCGGTCAGCCGCGTCTATAAAGGCATCGACATCAGCGTCCGGAAGGCCCTGGGAGAGACGTTCTGGCTCCAGGCCTCCTACACCTACTCGTCGCTCAAGGGCAACTACGACGGAGGCATCAACGAAAACGTCCCGTCGCTCTACCCCGGGGGCAACGTCGACCGTGACTTCCCCCAGTTCAGCCACAACGACTCCGGACGGCTCTTCCTCGATCGACCCAACAGCTTCCGTCTGGACGCGAGCTACACGACGCCGTTCCACCTCTTCGTGGGCCTTCAGGGATACGTTCAGTCCGGCGCGCCGTTCTCCAGGCTGGGCTACTTCAATGCCACTTACGCCTTCTATTACGGGGCCCAGATCTACCTGGTGCCCAGGGGTTCCGGAAAGACGCTGCCGACGCTCTGGGAGTCCAGCCTGACCCTCGGCTACCCGATCGTCATCGGGCCCGTGGCGGTCACGATCCAGGCCTACGTCTTCAATCTCTTCAACAACCAGTTTCCCACCTGGAAAAATCCCAACTACACGACCAGCCAGCCGCCGGGCTATCCGGACATCTACGATCCGCATGTGCCTGCCAATTACGTCTCCGAGGATTACGGCAAGAATCTCTCGCGCCAGGAACCGAGGCTCTTTCGCCTGGCGATCCGCGTCTCCTTCTGAGGTCGCGGGTTCGAGCCCCGCCATCCCCCTAGATTGAGGCCGTTCTCTCGTCCCGCGGGCGGCACGGCCGGATGAGGCAGCGCCAGCGGCGGTCGTAGCGGAACGCGCGACCCAGCGGGACGTCCCGGAAGGCGAGATGCCGCGTCAGAACGTCGACGCCGAGCGCGCGCAGGCGCGCGCAGAGGTCGTCGAGGAGCGCCGTCGAGAGCCCGCGGCCGCGGAGCGCCGGGGTGACGGCCACGCCGTCGAGCTGTGCCGCGGCGCCCGGAAGGAGGGAGTAAGCGACCCCCGCGACGACGCGCTCCTGCTCGTCCAGCGCCACCAGCAGGCGGCGCCCCTCGCAGTAGGCGCGGGGGACGCCGGACCTCACGAGGAGGTGGACGAGGCGGCCGAGCTCCGCCGGGTCGAGCGGATCTCTCACGGTGTAGCGAACACCGGTCCGGTCGACCATGCGCGTCGTGGCGACGAGGTGCCGTCCGCTTTCGCCCACCGCCGCGAGCGCGACGTCCTTGTCCGGCGCCGCGTCGGGGTAGACCAGCCGGCCGAACGCGAGGCGCTCCTCGGCGCTTCCGAGAGCCGCCTGGACCTCGGCCAGCTGCACCATTTCCGCGGGCCAGAAGCCCGGCCGGTACCGCATCGCGATGAGAAGGGAGTCGAACGCCTGTCGCGCGGAAAGATCCGTGCGACGGAACGTGGTCTGACGGTGGAGGTGATACCGGACGATCTCCGGAAAGCGGTCGAGCCTGTAGACCCGTTCGAGGCCACGCGCCATCGCCTCGCGGGCGGAGAGCGGAGCCTCCGGCTCGAGCGCCTCCCACGCCTCGAACCTCTCGATGGCCGAGAGAAGCGCCAGCGGCGGGTGGAACGCGACCTCGAGGCGCTCCCGCTCGGCTCCGAGCTCGTCGGCGAGGACGTGCGCGAGGCTCCCCTCGACGTTCGAACCGAGGGCGCCGAGGAGCTCGTCGAGGAAGGCCCGCGCGCCGTCCAGGCCGAGCGCCTCGACGCAGGCGTCCGAGATCCACGCGCGCCGGAGCGTCGCGCGCGAGCGCGGATAGAGCGCGAACGTCTCCTCGAAGAAGTTCCGGACCATCGGGCCGACGAGCGACCACGGTCCGCCATAGGGCCGGTGTCCCGCGAGCGAAAGGAGGACCGTTCCCTCGCGGAAATCGTCCCGCGGGACCACGACGTTCGCAGGCGAGATGGCGCCCGGGACGAGCCGCCGCCCGCTCGCCTCCCAGGCCGAGAAGAACGCCGTCAGGGCCCGGACGAAGAGAGTCCGGAAGCCCATCGCGGCGACTCCCCCCTGCGCGGGCTGCTCCAGCTCCCAGAGCCGCATCGCAAGCGTCGGCTCGTCGACCCAGCCGACCGAGAGAGCCCCGAGCTCCGGCCGGAAGGCGCCGAAGGCGGGCACGACCGGTTCCCGGTCCGCCGGGGAAGCGAGGGCCTCCATCCAGAGCTTCGTCTGCCGGACGGCCTCGAGATCGAGATCGTCGCCGATGATGATGAGGAGGTCGTGGTGCCGGCCGGAGAGCGTGTTGATGCCGATGCGGTAGAGCTGGTGTCGCCGTACGGCGGCGACGGGAGCGATCCAGATACCGCCGGTTCCGAGGTCGTCCGGCACCACCGTCTCGCCGCACGCGAGCTCGAGACCCTCCTCCAGAAAGCCGGTCTCCTCGAAGAGTCGCTCGATCTGCGCCCGCTCCCCAGAGGCGAGCCCCTCGTGGAAGGCCAGGAACCCGCGGAAGTTGGCGCGCGACGAAAGGCCTTTCTGGTACCACGTGGAAAGCTCGTCGAGCAGGCCGGCGGCCGTGCGCGCGAGGCGCGGGTCGGACTCCTCGAGCGCCCAGCGCGCCAGCTCGGAGCGGACCGCCACGTAGTCCTCCCGGTGGCGCCGGACGTGGTGGACGAGGAGGGTGAAGACGTCGGAGAGAAGTCCGGCCTGCGTGGCGGGGATCGGCCGCGGAAGCCTGACGCGGTAGTCGTGGAGCCGCCGGCGCAGGGCGGCGAGCCGCTCTCCCGGCAGCCCTTCCCGCGCGATCCGCTCGATGCTCTCGGCCGAGAGGAACGGGAGGCCCGACTCGAGAAAGCTCTCCGTCTCGGCCGCGTCGCCAGGGGCCGGAGCGTCGAGCAGGAGGATGCGGAACGCCGAACACCGGACCTCGGCCGCGGGGTGGCGGGCCAGGGCCTCGAGCCGCCTCCGGAGCGCCGCTCCGGTCGTGGGGCTGGCGCGGCGGAGGCGCTCCTCCAGCTCCCCGACCGCCTGCAGCGCCTCGTCCCGCGCTCCGAAGAGCGCCTCGCAGATGACCTGATGGAGCGTCGCCAGCTCGGGAGACGAGATCCGGGCCGGGACGCCCGCGGCCCGCGGCGCTCCACCGGGCGGCAGCTTCGCCGAAGAAGAGAAGGCGCCGAGCGGAAGGTCCCATCCTCCCTTGACCGGACAGAAGGCCGCCAGCGACGGATTGCCCAGCCAGAGGAGCGGCTGGTGGGCCAGAAGGCCGAGGTCCACGACGTCTCCCCGGAGGGTGTAGTCGAGATCCCCAACCCGGACGGTTCCCGGGTCGCCCGCGCGGTGGAGGGTCAAGGTCAGATTCCGTCGTTCGTCGAAAAGGGCGTCCTCCCCGAGGACGAGGTCCCCCTCCAGGATCCCGACGTCCCGGTGGAGCCACCGCGGCACGCGCACCGTCAGGCCCGCGTGTTCGAGCAGGACGGCGGTGCCCTGGTAGAGCGACGCAAGGACGTCCCTGAAGCTCTCTTCCACGGCCTTGCGCCGGTAGCTTTCCTTCGACGTCAGCTCTCCCCGCTCGAGCGAGAAGTCGCGGTCGAGGACGGCGAAGCCGACGACGCGCTCGTGCGGCGCAAGGTCGAGGTTCGCCTCGGCCACGATCCGCGCGAAGTAGTCCTGCCGCTCCTCCTCGGAAGAGAGCTCGGCGAAGAGCGGGGCTTCGAGGTCCGGGACGATCAAGAGGACGTTGTCGTCGCGGCCGTCGCCGGCCAGAAATGTCCTTCGGATGCCGGGCACCCCCTCGAAGAGCTGCTCCACCCGCCGCGGGGCCACGGTCTGACCGCGGCTGTTCTTGTAGATGTCCTTGACCCGGTCGATGATCTCGAGGTACCCGCTCGGCCGCTCCCGGAAGATGTCGCCGGTCCCGAGCCAGGACTCCTCGCCTGGCGCCGGCGGCGGGGCGTCGTACTCGCGGACGACATACGGGCCGGCGATCTGGAGCTCCCCGTTCTCCGCGAGACGGACGCGCATTCCCGGCAGGGGAATCCCCACCGTCCCATCCTCGTACTGGCCGGGGGGCGTCATCGTGATGCCTCCGCTCGCCTCCGTCATGCCGAATCCGCTGCAGAGCGCCACGCCGCACCGCTGGAAGAACCGGAAAACCGCGGGCTCGAGGAATCCCGCCGCCGAGAGTCCCCAAGCGAGCCGCCCCCCCGTGATCTCCCGGACGGCCGCCGCCTGCTCCTCCTGGCCGCCGACGGCGCCGAGTCGCTTCCGGCACCGCTCGTGGAGCTGCTGCCAGCGGGCGGGAATGCTGACGAGCCCCGTCGGCCGGACCTGCCGGAGCCCGGCGAGAAGCGTCTCCAGCGACGGGTTCCCCGCGAAGACGTAGGTTCCGCCCCAGAAGAGCATGCCGAGCAGTTCCAGATAGCGGCCGAAGGTGTGGTACAGGGGGAGATAGCAGAGAAGCACCTCCCCCTCGCCGACGAAGGGGAGCGCCGCCGCCCGGGCGAAGCGCTTTGTGAGGAGGTTGAAGGGCGAGAACGAGAACCCTTTCTGTGCGCCGGTGCTCCCCGACGTGAAGAGGACCGTCGCCGCGTCGTCGAGGCCGAAGGGCCGGACGGTTCGGAGCACCTGATCCGTCTCCTCGGCGCTCCGCGTGCCGACCTCCTCGCCGAGCACCGCCGCAGATCCGCGCTTCAGCCGCGCCGCCGCATCGAGGAGGACGGGACGAACGGGGCTTCCGAGCCTGGACGCGGCGGTCTCGACCTTGGCGAGCTGCTCCGCGGTGTCGACGACGACGAGATTCGCGCGAAGCCGTGAGAGGAGCGGCGTCAGCTCGGATTCCTGCAGGTGGGGCGCGAGAGGCGCGACGAAGAGGCCGTGAACAAGGCAGGCGAGGTCGCAGCACGCGGCGTCGAGGCTGTTCTCGGCCACGATCGCCACCCGGGCCGGACCGTCGCTCATCGAGGCGAGGGCGGCGGCGATCCCCCGGATGCGGCGGGCCGTCTGGGCATAGGTCCAGCCCGGCGCTTCGGGCCGTGGCGACCCCTGCAGAAAGATCCTCTCCGGGTGAGTGGCGACGCGCTGCGAAAGGAGCGTCGCAAGGGAGTATTCCGAAGCCCGGATCGCGCCGAACGTCGTCTCCGCCCAGCGCCTCCGCGCGTCAGCGTCGGGCAGGGACAGAAGGAACTCCCGTCGGCGGGTCAGGTCGAGATACCGGTGCCAGGTCTCCGCAGGAATGCCGGCCGCCCCGAGGGACTGCTCGGCGGCCTTCACGACCGCGAGGGCCGCCTCGGACTCCGGGGGAGTCTCGCCGTCGTCAGCCGGCAACAGGTGCAACGCGTTCGACAGGGCATCCGGAACGGGAAGGACCGCTCTCTCGAGCAGGACCGCGTCGGAGCGCTCCACGGTTCGCCTCTCGCCGCGCCGCCGCGCGAATGGGGAGAAGAGGCGGCGCGCACGATCAGTATTGGCCCGGCGAGACCGGAACGCCAGAGATTCGGCCCGTTCCGACGGGTCCCTGATGTATTGACACCATTCATTTCCCCCGCGGACCCGGGTGAACGACCGTTCGAGGGGCGACGGCCTAGCGCCGGATCCGGAGGCTCTCGTACGAGACGACGGGCGTCGTCAGGCCGACGGAGAGCCCTTCGACCTCAAAGCGCGCGTCGCCGCGGCAGAAGGCCCCGGGCGGACGCCGGCCGCGAACCGTCTCTCGTCGGCGTCGCCGTCTCTCGTGGCGCGAAGTCGCGTGGAAGGAGCGGACGCTCCGCCACGACGAGCACGACGTCGCGGCTCTCGTCGCCGCGGAACAGCTTCAGGCGGACGGTCTCACCGACCTTCAGGGTCGTGAGCACCGAGTCGAGCCGGTCGAGTTTGTCGACGGGAACCC
This sequence comes from uncultured Acidobacteriota bacterium, assembly GCA_963721385.1. GTDB lineage: Bacteria > Acidobacteriota > Thermoanaerobaculia > UBA5066 > UBA5066 > DAOMFB01. The sequence continues at coordinate 864,167 of CAVRJB010000013.1, read as the reverse complement.
CGTTGATCTCCGAGAGGACGTCGCCGCCGAGGAGAAACGGCTCTCCGGCGATGATCAGGTCGAGGTCGCCGCCGCGGACGCCGAGCTTTCCGGCCGGGCTGTCGGGCTCGACGACTTCGACGAGGAAACCCTCCGCCAGCGGGACGCGGAGGAGCTTCCTGAGGTCGGGAAGAATGAACTGCCCCTGGATGCCGAGCCAGGGACGGACGACGCGGCCTCCCGCCAGCAAGTCGGGCAGGACGCTTTTCACGAGGTTGACCGGAATGGCGAACCCGATCCCCTGGGCGTCCGGAAGGATGGCGGTGTTGATCCCGATCACGTTGCCGCAGAGGTCGACGAGGGGTCCTCCCGAGTTGCCGTGGTTGATGGCGGCGTCGGTCTGGATCATCGGCTCCCGGAGGGACCAGGAAGCGCCCGGCAGGATCCGGTTCACCGCCGAGACGATCCCGCGCGTCAGAGTCTGGTCGAGACCGAAGGGGTTCCCGATGGCGAAGACCTCCTCGCCGACCGAGAGCTTCCCGGAATCGCCGAGCGTCGCCGTTGGCAGCGGGGCCGGGCCGGGCTTCGGAAGCCGGAGCACCGCGATGTCGAAGAGCGGGTCGGCGCCGACGACCTGCGCCGGCAGCGTCCGGCCGTCGTCCAGCGTCACGGTGATGATCGTCTGGCCGAAGACGACGTGAGAGTTCGTGAGGATCAGGCCCGAGGGATCGATGAGGACGCCCGATCCCGTCTGTCGCTGCATCCGCTCGAACGTGTTGTACGGGTTGATCGACGTGACCGTGATCGAGACGACGGCTGGCGAAATGCGGCGGTAGAGATCCGGAATCGAGTCGCGGCACGCCGCGGTCCGCGTCACCGGGCCCTCATCCGCCAGGCCGGGTCCTCCCGGCAGGGCGACGATGGTGACGAGAAGTGCGGCGAGACGGGCGGCGACGGTGCGGCCAGGGAGGCTTCGGCGGGACCGGGTCATTCTGACACCCCGCCGTAATAGACGCAGGGAACGGGCCAATCATTTACACCGGAGCGAATCCGGGGACCTCCTGCCGCGTAGAATCGCCCGCCGCTCCTAGCGCCGGATCCGGAGGCTCTCGTACGAGACGACGGGCGTCGTCAGGCCGACGGAGAGCCCTTCGACCTCGGGGCGCGCGAACCGGTAGTTCTGCTCGTGGAAGAGCGGGACGAGGATCGCGTCGCGCGCGAGGATCTCCTCGAACTGTCGGTAGATCGCATGGCGGATGCCGGGATCGGCCTCGGCGCGCCCGCGCTCGGCGAGGGCGTCCGTCTCGGGCCGGCCGATGTAACGGCCGAGGCTCCCCATCTCGGAGTGTCCGGCGCCGTGGACGAACGTGTCGGCGTCGGGGAAGTCGGCCAGCCACCGGCCGACGTCGATGTCGGTCGAGCCGCGGTTCGAGAGGGCGAGGTATTCCGCCATCGTCTTCGTCACCGGCTTCAGGACGACGCCGAGGTCGCGGAACGCCCGGAGCAGTTCCTTCCAGAACGCGGAGTACTCGCCGAAGAAGACGGGGTGGACGGCGGCCGTGACCTCCATCGGCTCCTTGAGGGGTGGGCCCGCGGCCCGACTGCCCCTCTCGGAGCCGGGCGTGAAGCCGAGGAGACCGGGGGGGATGAGGCCGCTCGCCGGGATCGCGCCGCGGCCGAGCGTCCTCCGGACGATCGCCGCGGCGTCGAGTCCGTCGAAGACGCGGCGGCGGAGCGCGACGTCGGTGAACGGGCCGCGGTGGACGTTGAAGGCGGCGTAATAGGTCGACAGGCGGGGGCTCTCCCGGTAGCCGGAGGCGAACCGGGCGTCGTTCCTGAGGGACTCCGCGTCGGCGGGCAGGAGATCGGCCGCGATCGAGAGCCGGCCGGCGAGGAACTCCGAGCGGATCTCCTCGGGAGAGACGCCGAACCGGAAGAGGAGCCCGTCGCCGAGCGGAAATCCCTCGCGCCAGTAGTCGGGGTTCCGCTCCAGCTCGAGGCGCTTTCCGGGCTCGAACCGGACGACGCGGAACGCCCCGGTCCCCGCGCACCCCTCGCGCCAGCTCGCGCCGAGGGCGACCGTCCCCTCGGGGACGACGGCCGTCGACGGGTGGGAGACGACGGCGGGGAAGAGGGAAAGCGGCCGCTCGAGCTCCACCGTGAACTCTCCCGGCGAGACGATCCGGAAGCCCTCGAGGTCGCCGACCTTTCCCTCGGCGAGCGCCCGCGCGCCGCGGATCGGCGCGAGAAGCCAGCGGCTCTCGCTCTCGGCGTTCTGGAGGTGCCTCTCGAAGGAGAAGCGGACGTCCCGCGCCGTGAGCGCCCGCCCGTCGTGGAAACGGACTCCCCGCCGGAGCCGGAAGCGGAAGCGAGTCCCCCCCTCCTCGGAAAGGACCTCGGAGGCGAGCCACGGGACGATCCGGGCCCCCTCGACGTCCCGCGTCAGCGACTCGAAGACGTTCGGCGCCACCTCGATCTGCTCGCCGGTGTAGACGAGCGGAGGGTCGATCGTCAGGACCGTGCCGGCGATGGCGGCCGTCACGACGCCGCCCCCCTCCCGCGGGCGGGCCGCCGGCACGGGAGCCGACGCGGCCTTGCCGATCGCCGCGAAGTTGACGAAGGGCGCCGTATTCCCCAGCTCGAGCCCCCGCACGCCGGCGCCGGTCACCCGGAAGTCGACGTCGTGGAAGAGCGGGACGATGACCGCCTCGTCCAGGAGGAGCTGTTCCACCCGGCGGTAGAGCGTTTCGCGGACCGCCGGCCGGCTCTCGAGGCGCGCTTCCTCGACGAGGCGGTCGACCTCGGCCGAGGAGTAGTAGTTCTTGAGGAGCCCGTGCGCGGAGTGGAAGAGCCCGAGCGTGAAGTTGTCCGGGTCGTCATAGTCCGGGCTCCACCGGCCGACGAGCATGTCGATCCCGTCGTTCCGCGACCAGGCGTCGAGGAAGCCCTCCATCGTCGGCGTCGCGCTCTCGACCTCGACGCCGAGCTCGCGCCAGAGCGCCCAGACCGCGCCGGTCAAGGCCCGGTACCGGTCCTGGAGCGTCGGGTGGACGGCGGCTGCCAGCTTCCACGGCGGCGCGACACCCGAGGCCTCCACCATGCCGACGGCCTGCTCGCGCGGCAGGAGCGCCCGGCGCCGCCCGGGGTCGTGCCCGAGGATCCCGGGGGGAAGGATCCCCGTAGCCGGGACCGCGAACCGGCCGAGGGCTCCCCAGACGAAGTCCTGGCTCCGGACGACCCCGGCGAGGGCGCGCCGGAAGTCGGGGTTGGCGCCGGGGCCCCGCTTCGTGTTGAAGACGGCGAAGTAGGTGTTCTTCTTCGGGACCTCGACGAGGCCGGCTCGGAAGCGGGGCTCGCGGAGGATCTCCTCGAGATCGTGAGGGGCGAGATCGCGGGCCACGTCCAGGTCGCCGGCGCGGAGCTGCGCCGCGATCGCCGAGGCGCTGAGCGACGTCCGGAACTCGATGGCGTCGAGCCGGGCCCCGCGGTCCTTCGCCGCGTGCGGGTTCTTCTCGAGGAGGACGCGCTCGGGGGTGTGCGCGGCGATCCGGAACGGGCCGGTCCCGAGGACCTGCTCCTTCCCGCTCCTCTCGGTCGGAACCGTGCGCGTCACGGCGACGATCGTGTCCGTCAGGAGGGCGGGGAAGATCGGGAGCGGCTCGCGGAGGCCAAACTCGACGACGTCGTCGCCAGGGACCGCCACGCCGGCGAGCGTGCTGGCGGTCCCGGCGACGAATTCCGCGACGCCCCGGATCGCTTCGAGTGCGGCGGGCAGGGCGTCGCGCCGGATGCGGACAGCCCGCTCGATCGAGGCGCGGACGGCGACCGCGTCGAACGGTGCGCCGTCGGAGAAGCGCGTGCCTTGCCGGAGCTTCAGGCGGGCGGTCCGTCCTCCGTCCCGCAGGCTCCACTCGATGCAGAGGTTCGGGGCGAGGCTTCCCTCGGCGTCGGTCGTCAGGAGCGTCTCGAAGACGCACGCGAGGACCTCGGCCTCCTCGACCGTCTGCTGCTCGCCCGGCTCCGTCGCCGCGACGGGATTCGCGAGGCCGACGACGAGCCGCCCGCCGGCCGGGATTTCCTCCTCGACGGCCTTCTCTGACGGCGCCAGCCGCTCGAGCTGCGTCTGGTACTCCGCCGCCTTCTGGTACTCGCCGCGGAGGTTCGCGACCGTGATCGCGAGCGACAGGAGCCGGGGAAGCGGCTCGGGGCTCCCTGAGGCCGCGGCGCTTTCGATCCCGCGCTCCACCCACCGCCGGGTCTCGTCGACGCGCCGGCCCTGCCAGGCGGACTCCGCCGCCGAGAGGCTCGCGGCCGCGGCGCGGTCCGGTTTCTTCTCTCGCTCGAAGACGCGAGTCGCGGCCTCCGCCTCCCGAAGCGCCGTGTCGAGATGTCCGGCCATCTGCGCGGCCCGGGAGAGAAGGAGCCTCGCCTCTCCTTCTTCGGCCCGGTCCCCTTCCCATTCCTCGTCCTCGAGATATTCGAGGGCGGTCCGGGCGACCCGCATCGCCTCCTCGGCGCTGAACGACTCCAGGGATTTTCGCGCCTGCTTGAGGGCGTACTCGACCGCCTTGTCCGGCACGTCGGCCTCGGAGAAGTGGTGGAGCAGCTCCGGGTAGATCCGCTCGAGCCGCCCGGCATTCCGGCGCTCGAGGAGGTCGGCATACTTCCGGTGGAGCGACTTCCGCTTCCTCCGGGAGAGATGGCCGTAGAGAACGTCGCGCATGATGCCGCTCGCGAAGACGAGCCGGTCTCCGCGCGACTCCCGCTCCTCCTCGAGAATTCCCTCCTTGACGAGCGCGTCGACGGCGTCCTCGAGGTCGGGACCTTCGACGAGCGTCTCCAGCTCGCGGAACTCGAAGCCGCGCCCGAGGACCGAGGCGACGGCGAGGATCTCCCGCAGGTTCTCCGGGAGCCGCTCGATCCGGGCCTCGACGGCCTGCTGAATCGTCTCGGGGAGGGCGTCGGACGAGATTCCGGCCGCGCCCGAGAGATTCAGTGCGCCCGAGTCGTCGGCGGCGATGCCGCCCGAATCGACGAGCGACCGGACCAGCTCCTTCGTGAAGAGGGGGTTTCCCTCGGTCGCGTCGAAGAGGCGCGTCGCGAGGCCGTCCGAAAGCCGGCCCGCGCCGGCCACCTGCTGCGCGAGGGCCCGGTGCTCGGAGGGGGAGAGCGGCCCGAGGGTGATCGAGGCGAAGCGGGGGTCGCCGCGGAACGACTCGAGCATCCGGACGAGGGGGTGCCGCTTGTCGATCTCCGTCTGCCGGTAGGTCCCGACGATGAGCGTCGGCGTCGGGCCGAGGCGCCGGACGATGTACTGGAGCGCCTCGATCGAGAGCTCCGCGCCGTGCAGTTCCTCGAGGACGAGGAGGAGGGGCCGGCCTCCGCCGATCCGCGTGAGCGTCCGGGCGATCAGCTCGAAGACCGCGATCCGATCTTCGGCCTTCCGCCCCTCGGGCCCCCGCCCGGCCGCCGAGTCCCCCGCGGCCGTCCGGAGATCCGCGATCTCGGAGAGGACGGGGAAGAGCGCGAGGAGGTCCGCGGCGAGGTCCGAGAAGTCCGGGCGGGAGACGCCGGAGCTCCCCGTGTCGCGGGTCCTGAAGTAGTCCTGGATCAGCTCGCAAAAGCCCTGGTGCGCGAAGGCGCGGTCGTGCTCGACGAACCGCCCCTGGAGGACGGCGATCTTCCGGGCCCGCCCGAGCGCTTTCAGCTCGTCGAGGAGGCGCGTCTTCCCGATCCCCGGTTCGCCCGCCACGACGGCGAACTGGCACTCGCCGGCGACGGCGCCATGGAGGCGCCGCTGCAGCTCGGCCAGCTCCTTTTCGCGTCCGATGAACGGCGCCGCCGCTGCGGGGCGCGGCAGGATCCGGCTCGAGGTCAGGACGACGGAGCGCGTGTACTCGTCCTCGTGAAGCGAGGAGCGGAAGCGGCGGAGGGCTTCGGCGACGTGGCCGGCCCGGCGCGGCCGCTTTTCCGGGTCCTTCTCGAGGCACTGGAACAGGATCTCCTGGAGCCCTTCCGCGACGTCGACCCCCATCGCGCGAAGCGACGGCGGCACCTCATGCGCGATCCGGTAGAGGACGGACTGAACCTCGCCCGTGAACGGCGGCTCTCCGGCGAGACACTCGTAGAGGACCGTCCCGAGGGCATAGATGTCCGAACGGCCGTCGAACGTCCGGGCGGTGATCTGCTCGGGGCTGAAGTAGGCCACCGTCCCGACGAGCGTTCCCGTCTTCGTGAGCCGGTCCTCGGAGGAGGCGAGCGCGAGGCCGAAGTCCATGACGCGGGCTCGGACGCCGCCCCCGTCCTCGCGCGCCGTCATGATGTTCTCGGGCTTGATGTCCCGGTGGACGATGCCGCGGGCGTGGCTGTAGTCGAGGCCCTCGGAAACCTGGACGCCGACGTCGAGAACGTCCCCGAGACGGAGCGACCGGTCGCGGAGGAGATGCCTGAGGTTCGTCCCCGGCAGCACGGGCATGACGAAGAAGAGAGCCCCCTCGTGCCGGCCGAAGTCGTAGATCGGAACGACGGCCGGGTGGTCCATCTGCGCGACGATCTGGGCTTCCCGCTGGAACCGTTCTTCGGCGTCCTTCGTCAGGTTTCCGGGCGGGATCAGCTTGACCGCGACCTCGCGGTTCAGGACGGGGTCCTTCGCCCGGTAGACGACTCCCATCCCGCCACGGCCCAGCTCGGCGAGGACCTCGTACCGGTCCGCGAGGCGCGTCCCGATCATCGTCAGCCCTGCTTCCTCAGGTTCGCGTAGTCGACGACGGTCGCCGAGATGCTGACGGAGAGCCCCTCGACCTCGGGCCGCGCGAAGCGGTAGACGGACTCGTGGAAGAGCGGCACGAGAAGCGCCTCGGCGGCCAGGATCTCCTCGGCCTGGCGGTAGACGCCGTGGCGGATGCTGGGATCGGCCTCCGAGCGCCCGCGCTCGGCGAGCACATCCAGGTCAGGGCGCCCGCAAAAGCGCCCGAGGCTCCCCTCGCGGGAATGGAGGATCCCGTGGATGAAGGTGTCGGCGTCGGGAAAGTCGGCGATCCAGCGCCCGATTTCGAGGTCGGCGCCGCCCTTGCTCGAAAGAGCCAGGTACTCCGGCATCGTCCGGTTGAGGACATTCACGTCGATTCCGATCTCGCGAAGCGTCCGAATCAGCTCCTGCCCGAAGGCCCCGAACTCCGCCGTGAAGATCGGGTGGAGCGCGGCGGTCAGCGTGACGCGTTCCGCCGCCGCAGGAGGGGAGGCCGTGCGGGAGGGCCGATCGGCGTGCGAGACGTGGCCGAGGAGGCCCGGCGGGATGAGCCCGCTGGCCGGGATCGCGATCCGCCCGAGGAGGCGGTGGACGAGGGACGCGAAGTCGATCCCGTCGGCGATCCGGCGGCGCAGCTCCCGGCTCTTCAAGGGACCGCGGAGCGAGTTGAAGGCCACGTAGTAGGTCGAGAGGCACGGGCTCTCCCGGTATCCCGAGGCGAAGCGGGCGTCATTCCGGAAGGCCTCGGCATCGGCCGGCAGGAGGTCGGAGGCGATGGAGAACCGGCCCGCCAGGAACTCGGTCTTGATCTCCTCGGGAGGGACGCCGAACCGGAAGACGAGCCCCTCGCTTCGCGGGTACCCTTCGCGCCAGTAGTTCGGATTGCGCTCGAGCTCCAGCCGCTCGCCCGGCTCGAAACGGACGACCCGGAACGGTCCGGTCGCTGCGCAGCCCTCCCTCCAGTGACTCCCCACCCGGACGGACCCTTCCGGGAGGATCGCCATCGAGGGATACGACACGATGGCCGGGAAGAAGGAGATCGGCCGGTCGAGGTCGATCGTGAACTCGTGCGGCGAGACGATCTGGAAGCCTTCGAGGTCGGTCCGCTCGCCCTCGATCACCGCTTTCGCGCCTCGGACCGGCGAAAGGAGCCAGCGGGTGTCGGCCTCCCGGTTCTGGAGGAGGCGCTCGAAGGAATAGCGGACGTCCCGCGCGGTCAAGGCCCGCCCGTCGTGGAAGCGGACGCCGCGCCGGAGTCGGAACCGGTAGCGCATCCCGCCGCTCTCCGCCTCGATCTCGGAGGCCAGCCAGGGCGAGATCCGCGCGCCCTCGACGATCTTCGTCAGCATCTCGAAGACCGGGGTCAACGTTTCCGTCTGCTCGTTCGTCGTGATGATCGAGGGCTCGAGACTCTGGACCCTGCCGGTGATCGGGACGTGGAGAACGCCGCCCGCCACCGGAACGCGCAGCGCTCCCGCACTCGTTCCCCGCACCTTTCCGACCTCGCCGTAGCTCACGAAGGGAGGTGTGCTCCGGAGGGCGACTCCCCGGACGTTGGGGCTCGCGATCCGGTAGTCGACGTCGTGGAAGAGAGGGATGAAGACGGCCTGGTCCAGGAGGAGCTCTTCGAAGCGGCGGTAGAGGCTTTCCCTCGCCGGGCGGCGCGTCTCGGCCCGGGCTTCCTCGAGGATCCGGTCGGCCTCCGCGGAGCTGTACCAGGTGCGCAGCTGGCTGGCTCGCGAATGGAAGAGCCCGAAGGTGAAGTCGTCGGGATCGTCGTAGTCGGCGTTCCAGCGGCCCACCATGAAATCGAATCCGGCCGGGTTCTGCCAGGAGTCGAGGTACTCCGCCATCGTGGGAGTCCCGATCTCCACCGAGACGCCCAGCTCCCGCCAGACGCCGAAGAGCTCGTCCGTGAGCGAGCGGTACCGGTCGCGCAGGATGGGGTGAACCGTGGCCCTGAGCGTGAGGGGGAGGGGCGATCCCGAGGACTCGATCGAGGCCCGCGCGGCCTCCTTCGGAATCAGCGGGCGGCGGCGTCCGGGGTCGTGCCCGAGGATGCCCGGTGGAATCAGGCCCGTCGCCGGGAGGGCGAACCGGCCGAGTGTCGCCCAGACGAAGTCCTGGCTTCGCACGGTCCCGGTGAGGGCGCGCCGGACGGCGGAAGAGAGGGCGGCCGGGCCGCGCTCGTTCAGCAGCACGAAATAGGTGTTCTTCTTCGGGACCTCGACGAGCCCGGCCTTCAGCCGCGGCTCCCGGAGAAGGGCCTCGAGGTCCTGCGGGAGGAGATCGCGCGCGAGGTCGATCTCGCCGGACCGCAGCCCGGAGGCGATGGCCGAGGCGCTCATTCCCGTCCGGAATTCGACGCCGTCCAGCCGGGCCGCCTCTCTCCAGTAATGCGGGTTTCGCTCGAGGATCACCTGGTCCCCCGAACGGCGTGCGAGCCGGAACGGGCCGGTGCCGAGAAGCTGCTCGCCCCCGGGGGGCGGTCCGGGGACGCTCTGAACGATGGCCGTCCGGGCGTCGGAGAGGAGCGCTCCGTAGATCGGGAGCGGATCGACGAGCTCGATCTCCAGCCGGTCCTCGGCGAGGACGCGGATGCCCGCGACGTCGGAGGCGGTGCCGTCGCGGTGCTCGGCGGCGCCACGCACCGGTCCCAGAGCGGGGAGCAAGCCGTCCGGGCGGACCCGGATGGCGCGGGAGAGGGATGCCTTGACGGCCTCGGCGGTGAGCGGAGCTCCATCGGAGAAGGTGACGCCCTTTCGGAGGCGCAGGCGCGCCCGGCGCCCCCCGTCGAGCAGCTCCCACTCCTCCGCGAGGCCCGGGACGAGGCTTCCCTCCCCGTCGGTGGCGAGGAGCGTCTCGAAGACGCTGCCGAGCACCTCCTCCTCTTCGATGGTCTGGGAAAGGGCCGGCTCGCTGGCGGGCGTCGGGTTGGCGATCGCCACAACCAGGCGCCCTCCGGGGACGATCTGATCCGCTCCGATCTCCTCCTTCGACGAGAGCCGGTCGAGCTGGGCCTGGTACGCGGCCGCCTTCTGGTACTCGCCGCGCAGGTTGGCCACGGTGATGGCGAGCGCGAGGAGATGGGAGAGGTGTTCCTGCCCGCCGCCTCCGAACGACGCCTCGATTCCCCGGTCGACCCAGCGCCTCGTCTCGTCGAGGCGCCGACCCTGCCACGCGACCTCGGCCGCGGTCAGCATCGCGGCAATGGCCCGGTCGGGCTTCTTCTCCTTCTCGAACACCCGGGCGGCGGCCTCGGCCTCGCGGAGGGCCCCGTCGAGGCTCGCGGTCATCTGCAGCGCCCGGGCGAGGAGGAGGCGGGCCTCCCCCTGGAGCGAGCGGTCGCCGCGCCATCCCTTGTCCTCGAGGAACTCCAGCGCGGTCTTCACGACGCGGGTCGCCTCTTCGGGGCTGAACGCCTCGAGGGACCTCCGTGCGAGGGCCAGCCCGTACTCCACCGTCTTCTCCGGAACGTCGCCCTGCGAGTAGTGGTGGACGAGCTCGGGATAGACGAGCTCCAGCCGGTCGGCGTTCTGGCTCTCCAGAATCTCCGCGTACTTGCGGTGAAGCGAGCGGCGGTTCCGGCGGGAGAGGCCCGCGTAGAGGACGTCGCGGACGATGCCGCTCGCGAAGGCCAGCCGGTCTCCGCGCGACTCCCGCTCTTCCTCCAGGATCCCTTCCCGGAGAAGACGGTCCGTGGCGTCGTCGAGATCCTCCACGTCCTCGGCCAGCGCCTCGAGGTCGCGGTAGTCGAAGCTCTTGCCGAGGACCGAGGCCGTGGCGAGAACGTCGCGGACCTCGTCGGGAAGCCGCTCGATCCGCTTCTCGACGGCCTGCTGGATGGTCGTCGGCAGGACGTCGGAGGCGAACCCGGCAGCGCCCGAAAGCTGGAGGGCGCCCGTGTCGTCCTTCGCGATGCCCCCCGAGTCGAGGAGAGAGCGGACCAGCTCCTTCGTGAAGAACGGGTTTCCTTCCGACGCCTCGTAGAGCCGCTCGGCGAGGCTCGGAGTCAGGCTCGAGGCACCGGCGACCACCTCGACGAGCGCCCGGTGCTCCGACGGGGAGATCGGACCCAGGGTGAAGGACGAGAAGCGCGAGTCGTCGCCGAAGGACTCGAGCATCCGGAGGAGGGGGTGTCGCTTGTCGACCTCCGTCTGCCGGTAGGTCCCGACGATGAGCGTCGGCGTCGGGGCGAGCCGCCGGACGATGTACTGGAGCGCCTCGACCGACGCATCGGCGACCTGGAGGTTTTCGAGGACGAGGAGGAGGGGGCGCCCCTGCGCGATCCGCGTGAGCGTGCGGGCCAGGAGCTCGAAGACGCTCGTCTTGTCCTCGGCGCGCCGCGGCTCGGCGGACGGCTTCGCTTCGCCGCTCCGGCTGCCGTGGAGCTCGCCGATCTCCCCGAGAACCGGGAAGAGGGCGAGCAGGTCGTCGGCGAGGTCCGAGAAGTCGGGCCGCGACGTTGCGCTGGACCCGGCGTCCTTCGTTCGGAAGAAGTCCTGGATCAGCTCGCAGAGGCCCTGGTGCGCGAAGGCGCGGTCGTGCTCGACGAACCGGCCCTGGAGGACGCGGATCTTCCGCGCCCGCGCGAGGTTGACGAGCTGCTCGACGAGCCGGCTCTTGCCGATGCCGGGCTCGCCGCCGACGACGACGAACTGGCACTCGCCCGCCACGGCCGCGTGAAGCCGGCGCTGCAGCTCCGCGATCTCCTTCTCCCGGCCGACGAAAGGCGACGCCCCGGGCTGCGGCCGCGCGATCATCCGGCTCGCCGTCAGGACGACGGAGCGGGTGAACTCCTCCTCGTGGAGCTTCGCGCGGTAGCGGCGCAGCGCCTCCGCGAGGTGTCCCGCACGCCGCGGCCGCTTCTCCGGGTCTTTCTCGAGCGCCTGGAGGACGATCGACTCCAGCTCCTCGCCGACGTCGGCGCCGACCGTCCGGAGGGACCGCGGCAGCTCGTGGACGATCCGGTAGAGAACCGCCTGGACCTCTCCCGAGAACGGAGGCTCGCCGGCGAGGCACTCGTACAGGACCGTCCCGAGCGCGTACGTGTCGGTCCGGCCGTCGAAGCTGCGGGACGTCACCTGCTCCGGGCTGAAATACGAGACGGTGCCGACCAGCGTCCCCGTCTTCGTGAGCCGGTCCTCGCTCGAGGCGAGGGCCAGCCCGAAGTCCGCCACGCGTGCCCGCACGTGGCCGCTCTCCTCCCGCGCCGTCATGATGTTCTCGGGCTTGATGTCCCGGTGGACGATGCCGCGGGCGTGGCTGTAGTCGAGGGCCTCGGCCACCTGGGTGCCGACGTCGAGGACGTCCCCCAGCCGCAGCGAGCCCTCGCGGAGGAGGCCGCGCAGGTTCGTCCCCGGCAGGACCGGCATGACGAAGAAGAGCGCCCCCTCGTGCCGGCCGAAGTCGTAGATCGGCACGATGCCCGGGTGGTCCATCTGCGCGACGATCTGGGCTTCCCGCTGGAACCGTTCTTCGGCGTCCTTCGTCAGGTTCCCGGGCGGGATCAGCTTGACCGCGACGTCGCGGTTCAGAACGGGGTCCTTCGCCCGGTAGACGACTCCCATCCCGCCGCGGCCCAGCTCGGCGAGGACCTCGTACCGGTCGGCGAGGCGCGTCCCGATCACGAACGAGAGCTCACTTGTCTTGGACTCATTCTCACAGCTTGGGAGCGGAACCGGGCGGGGAACTGTCGATCCGAAGTGTCATCGAGAGGGCGGAAGTATAGACGGACCGAGGCGGCGCCGGCGGAGGGCACCCGAGCTCTTCGGTAGCCGATCCTGTTCCGGTTCGGAGACAATGGCGCGCCGGAAGGGGGGCCGATGGACCATTACTACAAGGCGGAGCACCTCGCGCACTTCGCGTCGATCGCCGAGGGAAACAAGGAGCTCGCCGAGAAGTTCTTCGCCTGGTACGGGGCGGTCTTCGCCGACGGCGCGCTCTCGACCCGTGAGAAGGCGCTGATCGCGCTCGCCGTCGCCCACGCCGTCCAGTGCCCGTACTGCATCGACGCCTTCACTCAGGAGAGCCTGAAGAACGGGGCCGACCTGGAGCAGATGACCGAGGCCGTTCACGTCGCCGCGGCGATCCGGGGCGGCGCGTCCCTCGTACACGGGATGCAGATGCTGGAGCGCGCGAAGAAAGCCTCGATGTGAGGAGCCCGGGGAAGGGGACTGATGGCGGATACCGCTTCCGGCCTCGGCGCCTTCGTTCCGGCGCCCCTCTCGCTGCCGGCGGCAGGCCCGCGGGCGACGCGGTCGCTCCACGCCCGGGGCCTTCCTCTCGCGTCGCCCGAGCTCCAGATTGCGACCGTCGAAGCGGTCGATCTCTCGGCCTCCCCGCACGGCGGCGATTTCTCGCAGGCGCTCTCCGCGAGCGGCTGGGAGGCCCTGCGGCCCGGGCCGGTCGAGATCTTCCAGATCAACCTCGGGAAGCTCTGCAACATGACGTGCCGCCACTGCCACGTCGACGCGGGGCCCGACCGGACCGAGGAGACGATGGACCGGGCGACGGCGGAGGCGTGCCTCCGCGCCCTCGACCGGACGGGAGCGCACACCGTCGACCTGACCGGCGGAGCGCCGGAGCTGAATCCGAACTTCCGCTTCCTCGTCGACGAGGCGGTCCGGCGGGGCAAGCACGTCATCGACCGCTGCAACCTGACGATCCTTCTCGTGCCGGGCCTTCGCGACCTCCCGGAGTGGCTCGGAAAGCGCGGGGTCGAGGTCGTCTGCTCGCTGCCGCACTTTCGAAAGCGAGGCACCGACGCCCAGAGGGGCGACGGGGCGTTCGAGCGGTCACTGGAGGCGCTCCGGCTCCTGAATGCGGCGGGATACGGCGGGGGCGACCCGCGCCGGCGGCTCACCCTCGTGTCGAACCCGGTCGGAGCGTTCCTCCCCGCAAACCAGCCGGCGATGGAGCGCGAGTGGAAAGAGGGGCTCCGCCGCGAGCACGGCATCGCCTTCGACCGGTTGATCGCCCTCAACAACATGCCGATCTCGCGCTACCTCGAGTGGCTGGAATCGAGCGGAAACCTGGAGAGCTACCTCGAGCTTCTCGTAAACGCATTCAATCCCGCGACCGTCGCCGGCCTCATGTGCCGGAACACGCTTTCCGTCGGCTGGGACGGCCGCGTCTACGACTGCGACTTCAACCAGATGCTCGACCTCCCGGCCGTCCCGGCGTCGGGCGGGGCGTTCCACGTCCGCGACCTCGACGTTCCGGCCCTCGCCTCCCGCTCCGTCGTCACGCGCCGACACTGCTTCGGTTGCACGGCGGGCGCCGGGAGCTCCTGCGGCGGGGCACTCGAATAGAAGGCCGTTCGGCCGGGGGATTCGATAGAGTCCGAGCCGGAGGATTCAGGGATGAGGTGGACGCCGGGCGGCCAGAGCGAGGACGTCGAGGATCGGCGGGGCGAAACGCCGGCCGGAGGCGGGTTCGGCGGCGGCGGGATGCGCCTCGGCCTCGGCGGGTTCCTCCTGCTCGCGGTCCTCAGCCTGATCTTCAAGAAGGACTTCTTCGCGCTCGTGTCGGGAGGCCCGACGGCCTCCGTCGAGCCGGCGCCGGCCTCGCGGGACTCCGCGCCGCCGACGTCTCCGAAGGAGGAGCAGCGGATCCAGTTCGTCTCGTTCGTCCTCGACGACGCCCAGAAGACGTGGGAGCGGATCCTCCCCGGCAAGTACGAAAGGGCGAAGCTCGTCCTCTTCAGCGACGCCATCTCGTCGGCCTGCGGCTACGCGAGCGCGGCAAGCGGCCCGTTCTACTGCCCGGGCGACCACAAGGTCTACATCGACCTCTCCTTCTACGACCAGCTGCAGCGGCGCTTCGGCGCGCCCGGCGAGTTCGCGCAGGCGTACGTCGTTGCGCACGAGCTGGGTCACCACGTCCAGAACCTCCTCGGGATCGACGAGGAGATGCGCCGCGCGCAGCAGGCTCGCCCCGACCTCGCGAACGCGCTCTCCGTCCGGCTGGAGCTCCAGGCTGACTGCCTCGCGGGTGTCTGGGGGCACTCGACCGGCGAGCGGGGGATCCTCGAGAACGGCGACGTGGAGGCCGGGTTGAACGCGGCCGCCGCGATCGGCGACGACAAGATCCAGCGGGGCTCGGGGCGCGGCGTCCACCCCGAGTCGTTCACGCACGGCTCTTCCGCGCAGCGGGTCCGCTGGTTCCGCGCGGGGCTCGCGTCCGGCTCGATCAACGCCTGCGACACGTTCCGGGCGCGAGACCTCTGACGCCGGCCGTGTCGACGCCGGGGGAGCGGCAGAACCTCCTCGGCTGGCTCTCGTACCTGACGGTCTCCCTGGTCTGGGGGAGCACCTACCTCGGCATCGCCGTCGCGCTCCGCTCCTTTACTCCGTGGGGCGTGGTCGGCCTTCGCTTCGCCCTCGCGTCGGTCCTCTGCCTCGCGCTGGGCCGGCTCCTCGGCGAGCCGCTCCCGTCGCGCGCGGCCGTCCCGCACCTTCTCGTTTCGGGTGCGGTCCTCCTCGGGATCTGCAACACGCTCGTCACCTGGGCCGAGCTCCACATCTCCTCGGGGCTCGCCGCCGTCCTCTGCGCGCTCGTCCCCGTCTTCCTGGGCCTCCTGACGCTCCGGAGCGAGCCCCTCGGAGTCCGCGGCTGGGCGGGCGCTCTGCTGGGCTTCGCGGGCGTCGTCGTCCTGATGGCGCCCGAGAGGGCCGAGCGCGCGTCGCTCGCGGGCTCTCTCGCCATCGTCCTCTCGACGGCGCTCTGGGCGTGGGCGACGCTCTACGTGAAGCGGAACGTCCGGGGTGGCGGGGCCCTGACGAACGCCGGCATCCAGATGTCCATCGCCGGCGGGATCGGCCTTTCGGCCGCGCCCCTGACGGGCGGCTTCCTCCACGCGCCGATCGTCGGGTGACGGCGACGCTCGCGCTCCTGTATCTCTCCCTCGTCGGCTCCTGCCTCGCGTTCACCGCGTTCGGCGTCCTGACGAAGGTCTGGCCGCCGACCCGCGCCGGCACCTACGCCTACCTCAATCCCCTCATCGCCGTTCTCCTCGGCGCCGCGCTCCTCGGCGAGCCGCTCACGCCGCGCCTCTTCCTCGGAATGCTGATGCTGCTGACGGGCGTGGCCCTCATGCAGCTTCGCCCGCGCTGATCCCGCGGTTCCGCCGGGCCGACTCTGCTAGAGTTCGCGCGCCCGCGGAGCGCCCGGGAAGCCGCGGACGCGAGACCCCGTGAAGACGATCGACGGAGCCCTTCTCTTCGGTGCGGGGATCCCGCTCCTCGCCGCGATCCTCGGAGTCGCGGCCGCGAAGGGGCGCTTTGCGCGCGACCGGTTTCCGACGGGGGGCGCCAGGGTCGCGGCGCTCCTGATCCTCTTTCTCGTCCTCGTTACGACGGTCCTTCTCCCGGCGGCCGGCGGCTCCGCGTCGCTCGACACGAGCCGCCTCTCGTTCTGGGGCATCTTCGTCGTCCAGGGAGTCCTCGCCACGTTCCTCGCCTGCTGGTGGCTTCTCTCGGGGCGGCCGCCCCTCGCCGACTTCCTCGCGCTCCGCAGCCCGCGGCCTCTCGCCGAAGCGGGCGCGGGGATCTGCCTCGGCCTCATCGGCTGGGTCCTGACGCTCGCCGTCGGCCTCGTCTTCGGGCTCCTGACGCTCTGGCTCGACCTGCCGCGGCCCACGGCGGTGCCGCCGCTCGTCCAGTGGATGGCCGCGCTGGCGCCGCTCCAGAAGCTCCTCATCGTCCTTTGTGCGATGACGCTGGAGGAATTCTACTTCCGCGGGTTCCTGCAGCGGCGCTTCGGGCCGGTGTCGGCGTCGATCTTCTTCCTCCTCGCCCACGGGGGGTACGGAGAACCGTTCTTCTTCGTCGGCCTGATCGCCATCACGGCGGTTCTCGCCGTCGCGTTTCAGAAGACGGGCTCGACCTGGGCCCCGGTCTTCGCGCACGGCACGTTCGACGCCGTGCAGCTCTTCATCTTCCTGCCGGTGGCGACGAAGCTGCTTTCGGGCTCGTAGCGGGCCTCGCCGCCTTCGGCGGTGCCGCGCGGCGGACGACGGTCACGACATCGTCGTACCGCGACACCTGCGCGCCGGAGTCCGACTCGTCGCCTTCGTAAAACGCGGCGAGGACGCCGGCGAGGCGGCGGGCGCCTTCGCCCGACGAGAGGCGGAGCCGCCAGACGAAGCCGACCGGGCCGTTCGGGACCCCCTTCGGCTCGAAGAAGACGATGCGGTCGTCCTGCCACTCGGCGGCGAGGCTGGCGGGCTCGGGCGCTCCGGCCGTCTCCAGGACGGTCCGGAGCATCCATTCGCCGAATCGGTCGGTCCAGAGGACTCGCATCCCCGGCGGGATTTCCGCAGCGGCCGGTCGGCCCGCGTCGGGGATCCGCTTGCGCGGGGAGGCGGGCCGGCCGGGATGGAGGATCTCCGCTGTCGTCTCGGGAGGCCGCTTCCAGGCGGCGTCGAGGGCCGCCCAGCCGCCGTCGGCCCGCTTCTTCTCGACCCACTCCGTTCCCGACGTGTAGGGGAAGAGAAGCTCCTTGACGAAGAACTCCGGAACGCCTTCGGCGCCCTCCAGCCCGCCGGCGGCCATCTGAGCCATGGAGGTGAGCAGGCTCTCGGTCGAGAGGCGGTCGCGGAGCTCGACCGGCAGCCGTGAGAGAACGGCCTGCATCATGACCACGGTCGCCTCTCCCTCGAGCATCGCCTGCAGCGCCATCTGGGCGTCGCTGTCCTCCCGCAGCGCCTTCAGGCGCTTCGACAGGTCGAGGTGGCGGTCCTGGAGCGCGTGCGTCAGCTCATGCGTCAGGAGGGCGTCCTCCATCATCCGGTCGGCGAGGGGACCGAGCCCGGCCGCTCCACGCGCGGCCTCTCCGGCGCGCTCGGGGACGACGTAGAACTTCTTCTCGTCCGGGTCGTAGAAGCCCGCCACCTGTCGTGCGTAAAGGCGCGTCATCGGCTCCTTCAGGTCCGCACCGGCCGGGACGACCCCGAGGGCCGCGAGCGACGCGGCGTAGCGGTCGAAGGGGACCGGGAGATCCTCGGAGAGCTTCTGCTCGAGCACCTTCGCCAACTCCTTCTCGGGCAGGAGCGCCGACGGGACCAGGCCGGGGAACGGGACGGCCCGGACGGCCGCGACGAGCTTCTGCGCGTCGGAGACCGCGGCAGGAAGCCGCTCGGCGAGACTCTTCGGCTCGGCCGCGGCCGTCTGCGCCTTTGCCGCCTCTGCCACGGCCTGTGCGGACCCCCGCAGCGAGACCGAAAGGAGGAGGGCGGCGGCCGCGATGCGGAGAAGCCGGGCGCCCGGTGGACGCCCCGAGGCGGCGTCGCGTATCATCCGCTCGCTTTCCGAACACGGGGGGAGGTGAACATCGGGGCGAGGAGCTTAGCAGGGCGCCCGGCCTGTTCCGTAACCCCGCGTCCGGCGACAGCCGTTCGAACGATGACCGACTTCTCGCCCGGCCCGATCGTCCTCTGGCTCGCAAGCCGATTCGAGAACCTCGAGCTTGCCGAGGCCGTGCTCTTGCACGTCTGCCGGCAGCGGGGCCTGGCGGGCGAGAACGAGCACTGGATCGGCGTCGCCCTCCGCGAAGCGCTCGCGAACGCGATCAAGCACGGGAACCGCGGGAACCCGGACAAGCGCGTCTACCTGTCGATCGGCGGGGAAGGGGACGAGCTGAAGATCGAGGTCGGCGACGAAGGGGACGGCTTCGAGCCCGACGCGATCCCCGACCCGCTCGCCCCGGAAAATCAGCTCAAGACCTCGGGACGGGGGATCTTCTACATGAAGACCTTCATGGACGACATCACTTTCTCGCGCGGGGAGTCCGGCGGGACGGTGCTCACGATGAGGAAGAATCTCAGAGCGGAATCCAGCACGAAGGGAGCCAGAATCGTATGAAGACCACCGTAACGACCCGCGACGCCGGCGACGTCAAGATCATCGAGCTCCACGGCAAGATCACGATCGGAGCGGGCGACCTGCAGATGCGGGAGGCCATCCACGCGGCCCTCGCGGGCGGCGCGAAGAAGCTCGTCGTCGAGATGAAGGACGTCTCGACGATCGACTCGTCCGGCGTCGGCGAGCTCGTCGGCTGCTACACGACGGCGACGCACAAGGGAGCGAAGCTGAAACTGATGTCGCTTCCGCCGAAGATCAGCGACGTCCTGACCGTCACGCAGCTCATCACCGTCTTCGACGTCTACAACGACGAGAAGGAAGCGCTCGCCAGCTTCGCGTGATCCGTTCCGCCGCGGGCCGGAGGCGACGCCCCGGCCCGCGCGGCGATCGCCCCGATGCCCGCTGCACGCGACCGCCTGACTGACGCCCTGACGGAGGTACGGGAGGCGGTCGACGCCCGCCTCCCGGAGCTCCTCGCTGCCGACGCCGGCGGCCGGGATCCACTCGATCCGCTCCCCGAAGCGGCGCGGGAAGCGCTGGTCTCGCCCGGCAAGCGCGTCCGCCCCGCGCTCGTCTTCTTCGCGGGGGAGCTGTTCGGAGCGACGCGCCGGCGCCTGCTCGACCCCGCTTGCGCCGTCGAGATGATCCACGCGGCGTCGCTCGCGCTCGACGACCTGCCGTCCATGGACAATGCGACAGCCCGGCGAGGGAGGCCCGCGCTGCACGTCGCGCACGGCGAGGACCTCGCCATCCTGGCGGCGGTCACCCTCCTCGTGCGGGCGTTCGGTCTCCTCGCGGACGCGGGCCTGAAGAGCGGCGGCCCGGGCGCCTCCGCCGCGCTCGACCTGATCTCGCGGCTCGCGGATTCGTCGGGCCTCGCCGGCCTCGCTTCGGGACAAGCGCTCGACCTCCGAACGCCCGAATCGGCGGCCACGTTCGAGCGGCTCGAGACGATCCACGCGCGAAAGACGGGCGCCCTCTTCGTCGCCTCGGCCGAATTCGGGGCGGTGCTCGGCGGCGCCCGCGCGAAGGAACTGGCGGCCGTCCGCTCCTACGCGAAGAACGTCGGCCTCGCCTTCCAGATCGTCGACGACCTCCTCGAGTTGACGCCGAGCGCGCGGACCGGCAAGGAGTCGCTCCGCGCCCCGGCCCCGACCTTCGCGCGGCACGTGGGGCGCGAGGGGGCGCGGCGGCTCGTCGTCGAGCTGACGGATCACGCCGTGGAGGCGATGGGCGTCTTCGGGAAAAAAGGGGAGATGCTCCGGGAGTTCGCCCTCGTCCTCCGCGACCGGACCCGCTGACGAAAGCTGCTAACGTCGGCGGGATGGCCGACGAGCGCCCCCCCGAGCCGCTCACGTTCGAGGCCGCCCGTGAGCGTCTGCGCGAGCGGGGCTACCTCGACCGCGGCGTCGAGGGGGCGGTCCTCAAGGGCGCTCTCGCGGCCCGGACGAAGGCGAAGAGCCTCCTCCTCGGCGCGGCCGTCGGGGCGCTCTTCCTCGCCCTCGCGGTGGCGCTCGCGGAGACGGCGCTCAACACGGCGTCGTCGTCGCTCCCGCTCCGCGACGCGCTCGTCCTCTTCCTCTGGCTCTCGCTCGGCTCGCTCGTCGTGGCGGCCATCCTCGTCTCTCTCCTCGTGGCGGCGGCCGCCCTGCGGCTCCGGGGCCGCGGCGACGCCGAGGGGATGTCGGCCGAGATCGCCGCGGCGTTCGGCGCCCTGGCAGGGGTCGGGGCGGTGCTCGCGGCGCTGCCGGCTCTCCGGACGTCGGGGCCTCTCGCGGCGCTCGGCGTCCTCCTCGTCGTCGCCGTGGCGGTTTTCATCGCTGTCCGCGCGGCGCGCGGCGTCGCGATCGCCGTCGTCGTGGCCTCGGGGCGCGCCGTCCTCTCGTCGAGGCGCCGGCTCGGTCTCGTCGGCCTCGCGGCGTTCCTCCTGACGCTCGCCGGGGGCGCGGCCGCGTGGGCGCTTCGGCGCGGGCCGCTCGACGCGGGGCCGCTCGTCGTCGAGGCGAACGCGCGGCGCGTCGTCCTCGTCGGCGTCGACGGCTGGTCCGACCGCTACCTCCCGGGCGCGCCCGCAGGCTTCTCGGCGACGATCGGGGCCGGAGGCGCCCTGTTCGTGAAGGGGGAGCGGGACGTCGCGGCGTTCTGGACCACCATCGCGACAGGAGAGCCTGCCTCGCGCCACGGCATCGGATCGCTCGATCTCGTTCGCGTCGCGGGCGTCGGCGCGGCATTCCGCCCGGTCGGGGCGTCGGCCTTCTACCTGCGCACGGTCCTGCCGGCGCTCTCCGTCGCTCGGCGGGAATCGGCCACGGCTGCGGCGCGACGCGTCCCCGCGATGTGGGAGGTGGCGCGCCGGGCGGGCGTGGCGTCTCTCGTCGTGAACTGGTGGACGACCTACCCGGCGGGCGACGGGGGAGGGACGATCCTCTCGAACCACCTCTTCTTCGCTGCGCGCGCGGGCGCGCCGCTCGCCGGGGAAGGGTGGCCCCCCGAGACGACACAACGCGCCGCCGCGATCGCGCCCCGCCCCGCCCCCGAGCCCGGCACGCTCCCGCGCCTCGTCGCCGACGCGACGGGGGCGGACGACTTCGCGATGCGGGCCTTTGCCGACGCCTTCGAGCGAGAAAAGCCGCGGCTGGCCCTTCTCTACCTGCCGGGGCTGGACATCCTCGGGGCGGCGCTCGCCGACCCGTCGCGGACCGCGGCCGACCGCGTCGCGCTCGCCGGCGCCGTCACGTCGGAGGCGGCGAAGATCCGCGACTTCCTCGGCGGTCCGGCGCTCCAGGGCGGCGTCGACCTCCTCGCCGTCCTCTTCGACGGCGGACGGACCGAGGCGGGCGGCGTCCTCCGGCTCGCGGGGCCGCTGGCGCGTCCCGGCGCGTCGGGGACGATCCGCCCGGCCGACGTCGCGCCGACGCTCCTCGCCGTCCTCGGGATTCCGGCCTCGCGGGAGCTTTCCGGAACGGTCCAGGCCGACCTCCTCGTCCCGGGCGCCGCGACGCCGGCCACCGTCGCGAGCTGGGGTCTCCGCCCGCGCGACGCGACCGTCGTCCTCGACCCGAAGGAATACGTGGAAAACCTGAAGAGTCTCGGCTATCTGAAATAGCTACAACATTCTCGTCTTCGTCATCATCGAGACGAGGCGGACGCCTTTCGGCACCGAGGAGAAGGCGTGGAACAGCAGGACCACGCCGTCCTCCGGGGCCCGGACCTCGACGACGGCGTCGGCCGAGCGAGGCGGGAGGACGGTGCACCGCGACGGGTCGACGATCCGGCAGACGAGATCGCCCTGGCGGACGGGCGTGCCGGGGCCGACGACCGGGTCGACGAGCCCGCCCTCGGGCGCTGCGATCGACTGGTAGTCCGCAACGCGGCACGCGACGATCCGGTAGGCCGGGTCGTCGGGATCGCCGTCGAGGACGCCGTAGTAGCGGAGCGCCGAGGCGATCCGCTTGGCGTCCTCCGACCCCTGAGCCATCGAGAAGGTGTTCATCGAGCCGAGCTCGACGGTGAATCCGTCCACGGAGCGGCGCACGTCCGGTCGGCCGAGCCGGCGGAAGGCCTCGGAGAGGTCGTTCCACGGCACGAAGGACGCCTCGTCGAGGGCGCCCGCGAAGCGGTGGGGGATCTCGAGGACGAACGGGATGCCGAACGCGCGCGTCGCGGCCGTGGCGCCCTCGGGCGCATAGAGGTAGCGCGGGGCCCGGTCGCCCGTGTGGAGGTCCATGACGACGTCGGCTTCGATCGCCAGGTCCTGAATCGCGAGCGCGAACTCGAGCCGGTTGTCGAGGCCCCACGTCGTCGCGGAGTCGCGGATGGCGTTGAGCGCCGCCTTCAGCGCCTCGCGGAAGCCGTCCTTGATCTCCGACAGGGTCGCGTCGCGGTGGACGGCCGCAAAGGCGTCGACGTCGACGTACGGCGCGGCCGTCGCGCGCGACGGGCCCGTCAGATAGATGTAGCCTCGGTTGAAATTCGCGCCCGAGAGGAGGTCGTAGACGCCCGCGACGTAATCGCCGATCTGCTGGTTCGCACCGACGGGATTGACGCGCGGCACGAGGACGAGGCTGCCCCGGGGTGGCTCCTTCTCGAGGAGGTCGAAGAGGGCGAGGATCGCCGCGTTTCCCTGCAGCTCGCCGCCGTGGACGTTCGCCTGCAGGTAGGCGAGCGGGCGCTCGTTCCGGCCGTGGCAGTGAAAGACGGGCGCGGTCAGGCGCTGCCCGGTGGCGTTCGTCCGGAGGACGATCTCGCGGCGCTCCCAGCGTGAGGTCACGTTGCGATCGAGTTTACTCGCGCCGGGAAAGCTCAGCCCGAAACCATTTCCCGGAAGACCTCGGCGACGGTTGGTCGCGACGGGTCGGTCGCAGACGCGGTTCAGCGAATCGCCGGGGCCGACGATCCCTTCCCGGTCGACGCCGAGGTAGAAGCCGGTCCGCCCGCTGTCCGCGAAGCGCCGGACGAAGGCCATCGACCCCATCCGCATCCCGAGCTTCGCGCAGGGGGTCCGCGGCTTCGTCACCCGGATCCGCGCGCTTCCCACCTCGAAGACGTCCCCGATCCGGACGTCCGTCTCGAGGAGCCCCTCGGTCGTGAAGTTCTCTCCGAAGGAGCCCGGGGTGAGGTCGTCGCGCCCGAGCTCCCGTGCCCAAAACGCGTAGTGCTCGACCGGGTAGAGATAGACCGCCTTGTCCGGCCCGCCGTGGTACCGGGGATCGGCGACGCCGTCCCCGTCGAGATGGAGCGTCGAAAGCGAAAGTGGCCCCTCGACCGGTTGCTTGAAGAACGCGGTCCGAACGCGGTGCGCGCGCCAGACGACTTCCCTGGGGAGCGAGACGTTGAGAGAGACGAGGCGCGCCATGCCCGGATGTTACGGCGATAATCCCGCCTCATGAGCCCCGTCGAGACCCGCGCCGACGTCGCCCCTGTCTCCGCCATCCGCTCCCGTTTCCCGGCGCTCGCGCGCCTCGAGGGGGGTGTGCCCGTCGCGTACTTCGACGGCCCGGGAGGCACGCAGGTCCCGCAGGAGGTCGCGAACGCCGTCACCCGATACCTCCTTCAGCACAACGCGAACACCCACTGGGCCTACCCGACGAGCGTCGAGACCGACGCCGCGCTCCAGGCCGCGCGCGAGGCGCTGGCGGACTTGCTCGGCGGCGAGCCGTCCGAGGTCGTCTTCGGCGCCAACATGACGACGCTGACGTTCCACCTCGGGCGGGCGCTCGGCCGGAAGTGGGACGCGGGCGACGAGGTCGTCGTCACCGAGCTCGATCACCACGCCAACGTCGACACGTGGCGGGCGCTCGAGAAGGAGCGGGGCGTCGTGATCCGCGTCCTCCCGATGGTCCCCGAGACCGGGCAGCTCGAACTCGAGGCGCTGCCGGCGCTCCTCTCGAAGAAGACCCGGCTCGTCGCGATCGGTGCGGCGTCGAATGCCCTCGGCACGATCAGCGCCGTCCGCCGAGCCGCCGGAATGGCGCACGAGGCCGGGGCGCTCGTCTTCGTCGACGCGGTCCACTACGCCCCGCACACGCTCGTCGACGTGAAGGCCTTAGGCGCCGATTTCCTCGCCTGCTCGCCGTACAAGTTCTACGGGCCGCACCTCGGCGTCCTCTGGGGGAAGCGCGAGCGGCTCGCCGGCCTCGACGTCCCGAAGCTCGCACCCGCGCCGGACCGGCCTCCCGAGC
Organism: uncultured Acidobacteriota bacterium; assembly: GCA_963721385.1. Taxonomy (GTDB): domain Bacteria; phylum Acidobacteriota; class Thermoanaerobaculia; order UBA5066; family UBA5066; genus DAOMFB01. The sequence continues at coordinate 839,895 of CAVRJB010000013.1, read as the reverse complement.
GCCTGGAGACAGGGACGCTCAGTCACGAGGGGATCGTCGGCGCGGCGGCGGCCGTGGAGTTCCTCGCCTCGCTCGCCAGCGGCGCGACCCGTCGCGAACGGCTGGCCCTTGCCTTCGAGGTCCTCGAGGCGCGCGGCCGGGAGCTCTTCGCTCAGCTCTGGAAGGGCCTCTCGGAGATCCCTCACGTGACGCTCTTCGGCCCGCCGCCGGAGAAGCCGCGGACGCCGACGGTCGCCTTCTCTGTCGCGCGCCGCTCGCCGGAGGCCGTCGCGACGGAGCTCGCGCGCCGCGCCGTCTTCGTCTCACACGGCGATTTCTACGCCAGAACCGCCGTCGCGCGCCTCGGACACGGCCGGGACGGCCTCGTCCGCGCCGGCTGCGTCGCCTACACGACGGCCGAGGAGGTCGACCGCCTCGTCGCCGGCGTCCGCGAGATCGCGCGGGGCTGAGCGCTTCCAGCGGTCGGACATTTTGTGATCCCTTCTCTCCGGCGGCGAGGGCCTTCCGGGCGGCCGCGATGCGCTTGAGGAACGCGGGATCCGATTCGAGGCGGTAGTCGATCCACTCCTCCTCGGTCTTGAAGCCGATGAGGACGCCGGCCGGCTTGCCGTGCCGGGTGATGACGACCTCTTCGCCCTCGGCGACTCTCAGAAACCTCGACAGGTCGTCCTTGACGCGGGAAAGAGCGACTCGTTTCATTCCGGCTCCGCTTCGATTCAGCCTTCGCGCCACGCGGAACGTCGTCGAGACCTTCCCCTCGCCGGAGCGGCCGCCGGGTCCCTTCACCTTTTCGAGGTCGAGCGTGACCGTGACGGACTCTCCGGGGGTGAAGTCCCGCTCCGGGGTGAAGCGGACGAGCTGGTCCTCCGCGCGGTAGGAGACGGCGCCGGGGATCGATCCCGAGAGCGTCCCGAGCGCGAGGACGGCGTCGGCGTCGAAGCCGTCCGGGGCGAGCGGCACGTCGACGAGGAAGTTCACCGTGACGCGCCGCGCGGCGACAATCGAACCGTTCGCCGGGAAGACGTCGGCGGTCGACGGGCCGGGGCCCTTCGGCGCCTGGGAGACCGCCCACATCACGACCCCGACGACGACGTCCGGGGGGACGAGCGGAAACGGGGGGCCATGCCCCGACGACAGCTCCTTGGCTCCGAAGTAGATCAGGGCCGCCGCCGCGACGACGCCGAGGATGATCCAGCCGGTCGGGATCTTCTTCAGGACGACCCGGAGCGTCGCCTTCTCGCCCGCCTTGAGGTCGAACTCTTTCCCGCGCGGGTCCTTCAGCGCTTCGATGTCGCCGTTCTCGGTGATCCGCTTCGTCACGAGGATCCGGTAGCTGCCGGCGGCGAGGTCCGGGATCGCCCACATCGGCGACATCGAGCGCCCGACGAGCGTCAGGTTCGACCCGTCCGCACGGTAGATCTCGGAGAGGACGGGGTACGGGACGAGGCGGAACACCTCGACGTCGCCGGACTTTTCGAAGATCAGGACTTCCACGGCTCCGGTCGTCTTCTTCGCGGGAGCGTTCGCGGCGCTCGCTTCCGTCGGCGGGCGGCTCCGGGAGGTGCGACCTCTTGACGCCGACCGAGACGCAGCCGTCGAGGGCGAGCGGCGAGAGCGCCGTGAGGAGGGCGAAGACGAGAGGGCGGGAGGGCCGCTTCATCGCTTCCGCTTGTTGCTTGCGGAAGCATGCCACTTTCGGGCGTCCCCGGGGCTGGACGCGGGCCCGGAATCCTGCCACGATCGAGGCGTGAGTGAGGCGTATGTTCCGCCCGACGTCCGGCTCCGCGGGCGCGGGGTCGGGGGTGAACACCCCGAACCGGTTCGAGCGGCTGAGGTACGCCAACGAAGACGACATCGAGCCGATGCCGGGGGAGGAAGCGGCGTCTCTTCGGACGGAGTTCTTCTCCGACGCCTCGCGCTCGATCCTGTCGACGAACGACAGCCCCGACATCCCGTTCGACGTCAGCCTGAACCCGTACCGGGGCTGCGAGCACGGCTGCGCCTACTGCTACGCCCGCCCGACTCACGAGTACCTCGGTTTCTCGGCCGGGCTCGATTTCGAGAGCCGGATCCTCGTCAAGGAGGACGCGCCGGAGCTCCTCCGGAAGGAGCTCTCGTCGCGCCGGTGGACGCCGCAGACGGTGGCCCTCTCGGGCGTCACGGACCCGTACCAGCCGGTCGAGCGGAAGCTCGGCCTCACCCGCCGATGCCTCGAGGTCTTCCTCGAGTTCCGGAACCCGGTTGGGATCGTGACGAAAGGGGACCTCGTCACGCGGGACATCGACGTGTTGTCGGCGCTCGCCGCGTTCGACGCCGCGGCCGTGGCGCTCTCGATCGCGACGCTCGACGAAGCGCTCGCCCGCACGATGGAGCCACGCGCCCCGTCCCCGCGGGCCCGCCTCGAGGCGATCCGCGCCCTTTCCTCGGCTGGAATACCGACGAGCGTCTACGTCGCGCCGGTCGTGCCGGGCCTGAACGACCACGAGATGCCGGCGGTCCTCGCGGCGGCCCGCGAGGCCGGCGCACGCTTCGCCTCGAGCACGCCGGTTCGGCTGCCGCTTGCCGTCGCGCCGCTCTTCGTCGACTGGCTGGAGCGAAACGTGCCGCTCCGGAAGGAGAAGATCCTCTCGCGGATCCGCGACGTCCGCGGCGGGCGGCTGAACGACCCCGGGTTCGGCTCGCGGATGCGGGGCGAGGGGCCGTACGCGGAGCAGATCCGCGCGCTCTTCCGCGTCGCGGCGCGCAAGGCGGGCTTCGAGGAAGGCGGCCCCGCGCTCTCGGTCGCCGCGTTCCGCATCCCGCCGGGCCCCCAGCTCTGCCTCTTCCCGTAACATCCGGGGCCGGCCTCCGGGCCTCGAGGGTCTCCATGACCAAGCCGAAGACACCGGTCGAGCGCCTCCGCTCGACGTGGCAGAGCCTGAGCCCGAAGCCGGGCGGGAAGTTCGTCTTCTCGAAGCTCTTCGGGCGGTTCATCCCGTACTCGGGCTCGATCCGGCCGGAGATCCTGGAGCTGGCCCCGGGCCGAGCCGTGATCGCGATCGACGACCGGCGCAGCGTCCGGAACCACCTCGACTCCGTCCACGCGGTCGCCCTCGCGAACCTCGGCGAGATGTCGACGGGCCTCGCGCTCACCTTCGGGATGCCGGCGGACGGCCGGTCGATCCTCGTGCGGCTCTCGTGCGAGTACCTGAAGAAGGCGCGGGGCCGGCTCGTGGCGACCTGCGAAGCGCCGCCCGTCGCCTCGACGGAGCCGCGCGACTACGAGGTCGTCAGCGTGATCCGCGACGAAAAGGGAGACACGGTGGCGCGGGCCACGGCCGTCTGGAAGGTGGGGCCGAGCCGATGAGGAGGTTCACCGAAATGGCCGGCGTCGAGGTGCCGCTCCTCTGCGGGCCGATGTACCCCTGCTCGAACCCGGAGCTCGTCGCCGCCGTCTCCGAGGCCGGGGGGCTCGGCGTCATCCAGCCGCTCTCGCTCGTCTACGTCCACAAGCTCGACTTCCGGGAGGGGCTGAAGCGGATCCGGTCCCTGACGAAGAAGCCGGTCGGCCTGAACATCCTGACCGAGAAGTCGCTCTCGGCCGTCTACCGGAAGCGGATGGAGGAGTACCTCACGCTCTCGCTCGAGGCGGGGATCCGCTTCTTCATCACCGCGCTCGGGAACCCCGACTGGGTCGTGAAGCGGGCGCACGCGGCCGGGGCCGTCGTCTTCCACGATGTCGTCGACCGCCGGTGGGCCGAGAAAGGGATCGCCGAAGGGGTGGACGGCCTCATCTGCGTCAACAGCCGGGCCGGCGGGCACGCGGGGCGGAAGACGCCGCAGGAGCTTTTCTCGGAGCTCGCGGACCTCGGCGTCCCGCTCGTCTGCGCCGGGGGCGTCGGGAGCGAGGCGGAGTTCAAGTCGATGCTCGACCTCGGCTATTCCGCCGTCCAGATGGGGACGCGGTTCATCGCGACCGACGAGTGCACCGCCCACGCCGACTACAAACAGGCGATCCTCGACGCAAAGGAGAAGGACATCGTCCTGACCGAGCGGATCACCGGCGTCCCGCTCTCGATCATCAAGACGCCGTTCGTCGAGCGGATGGGGACGAAGGCGGGCCCGATCGGCCGGTGGATGCTCTCGGGTCACCGGACGAAACACTGGATGCGCGCGATCTACTCCGTCCGGTCGGCCTTCCAGCTCAGGAACGCCTCGATGAAAGGGGCGTCGTCGAAGGACTTCTGGCAGGCGGGGAAGAGCGTCGCGACGATCCGCTCGGTCGAACCCGCGGCCGCGATCGTCCGTCGATTCGCGGCCGCGGCGGGTTGAGGTCGGGATCCGGCCTTCTACTTCTTCTTCTCGGCCGCCTTCGGGGCCCAGAAGTCCGGGTCCTTCGCCACCCATTCCTTGGGCGGATAGCTCATCTGCGGGCTGAAGGAGTAGAGATTCTGGGTGACGCTGAAGTAGCCGTCCGAGGACGCCTTGTTCAGTGCCTTCTGCCCCTCTTCGCCCTCGGCCTCCTGAATCGCCTTCGCGGCCTTCATGGTGGCGTCGAGCTCGTCGAGCGACTTCATCGGGATCCAGACCATGTACGTCGGCCCGGGCATTCCGGCGATGACCTGGAAGACCGCCCACGAGAGTGCCACGTTCGCCTTCTTGTAGGCGTCCCGCACGATCGTGACCGCGCTCGTGAAATCGGCGTCGTGTCCGGGCTTCACCCGGAACGTGATGATCCGGAAGTAACGCATCTTCGGGAGGTCGACGGTCGGTGTGTTGCTCAGGTCCTCCCGGTGGGAAAGGAGGAGGCCGCTTCCCCCGGAGAGGAGCTCGCCGTCCTTCTCCAGCAGCGCGTCGATCTCGGCCGAAAGAGCCTTGTTCCCCTCGACAGCCTTCGTGTCCTTCTCCCAGGCGGCGAGCGACTCGTATCCGGTGCTGAACCAGGCCTCCGATGGGCCGGTCATCGACGTAAATGCAAGGTAGTGCGTCGGCGAGTTCGCCTTCGCGAAAGCGGCCGGCCACCCGGCCTCGACCTTCGCGTGAGCCGGGCCCTTCCCGGGCTTCACCTCTTCGCGGTAGATCTGGAGGATCTTCGGCGGACCGTGCGGCTCCTGCGCCGTCCCGCGAGCCGCCGCCGCGACCGCGAGACATGTGACTCCGAACAGAGCAAGGGTCCTTTTCGACATTTATGGCCTCCTTTTCCTATTTGAGACAGAGTATCACCCCTCGCTTTACGGCCGCGCTCCAGAGTTCTCCGGCCTCAGGGCCTCACCTTCGGCGAATAGGCGATGCACTCCACCTCGACGCGCGCCCCCTTCGCGAGGCCGCTGGCGCCGAGGGCGCTCCGGGCCGGGAAGTGCTTCGGGAAGGAGCCTCGGTAGACGTCGTTGAAGGCGGGCCAGTCGCCCATGTCGGCGAGGAAGACGCTGCACTTCACGACGTCGTCCATCGAGGCGCCGTGCCGGGCGAGGACGGCCTTGATGTTCGCCATCGTCTGTCGCGCCTCGGCCTGGACGCCGCCTGGCACGGGCTCGACGAGTCCGGGTCCGTTTCCGATCTGGCCGGAGACGAAGAGGATGTCGCCGGCGCGGACCGCCTCGGAGAACGGCAGCGCCCTCAGGGCTGCGTCCGGCGACGTGAAGAACTCGGCCTCGGCCGGCCGGGGGGCCGCCGACGATCCGCAGGCGGAGAGCGCCGCGGCGGCGAGCAGGGCGAGGGCGACCGTCGGAATCTTCGTTTTCATGAAGGCGATTATCGCGGTGAGAAACCCTCCTTCGGCCCCTGCGTATCGAATCGGGTGCGTTCCGCGACCGGGACCGTGAACCCCGCCGGCCCGCCCCGCCTCTCCCGGCGGGACGCCGTCCTCGCCCTTGGCGCGGCCGCAGCGGGGACGGTGCTCGGAGGGCGGGCGCCGGGCGCGGGCCCGGCTCCGCTCCGGAGGGCCATCCCGTCCTCCGGCGAAATGCTCCCCGCGGTCGGCCTCGGGACGTGGCAGACCTTCGACGTCGGACCGTCGGCGGCGGAGCGGGCACCGCTCGAGCAGGTTCTCGCCCGCTTCGCCGAGCTCGGAGGGCGCGTCGTCGACACCTCGCCGATGTACGGCAAGTCAGAGGCGGTCGTCGGCGCCCTCGCTGCGAAGCTCGGCCTCGCCGAATCGCTCTTCCTCGCCACGAAGGTCTGGACGCGGGGGCGGGAGGCCGGGATCGGGCAGATGGAGTCGTCGGAGCGGCTCCTCCGAAAGAAGCGCCTCGACCTGATCCAGGTGCACAACCTCCTCGACGTCGGGAACCAGCTCGCGACGCTCCGGGAGTGGAAGGCGCGCGGGAGGATCCGGTACCTCGGCGTGACGCACTACACCGCGAGCGCCTACGGCGACCTCGCGCGGATCCTCCGGGCGGAGCCCCTCGACTTCGTGCAGGTGAACGTCTCGCCCGTCGAGCGCGAGGCGGAAGAGACGATCCTTCCGCTCGCGCGGGAGCGGGGCGTCGCGGTGATCGCGAACCGCCCCTTCGGCGGCGGCGAGGCGCTGCGCCGGCTCGCAGGAAAGCCGCTCCCACCCTGGGCGGAGGGGGCCGGGTGCGCGTCGTGGGCGCAGCTCTTCCTGAAGTGGATCCTCGCGAATCCCGCCGTCACGTGCGTCATCCCGGCCACGAGCAAGGTCCGGCACGTCGAGGACAACCTGGCGGCGGGGGCAGGCCCGCTGCCGGACGAGAAGTTCCGCCGCCGGATGGCCGAGGCGATCGCGGGCTGAATCGGCTCTCCGCGTCTTGCTACAGTCGGGTCGCGCCGACCGCGCCGGAGGAAGCCATGAGCGACGACGATGCCCCGAAAGAACCCCGGGAGAGGGCTTCCGGCGAACACGCGAAACGGGTGCGGGCCGCGTTCAACGAGCTGCGTTCGGCGCTCGGGGAGCGGTCGACACCCGAGGCGCGCGCCGCCCTGGAAAAACTGCGCGAGGCGGTCCTCGGCGGGAACGCGGCGGAGCTTCGCCTTCACCTCGAAGACGTGAAGGAGCGGCAAAGCTGGCTCTACGCCGAGCTGGCCCGCCACCCGCGGGTCGCGGAGCTGGTCAACGAGCTGGCGCTCTTCGGCCTCTGAGCTCCGGATGAGGCTCCGCTCCCTTCTCGCCGGCGCGGGCGCGGCGTGTCTCGCCGCCGCCGCGTCCGGCGCGCCCCGCGGTCCCGCGCCGACCCGGCCGCGGGTCGTCGTCGTCGGCTGGGACGGCGCGGACTGGGCTCTCCTCGAGCCGCTGATGCGCGAGGGGAAGCTGCCCGAGCTTTCGAAACTCGTCGCGAAGGGGAGGACGTACGACCTCGCGACGTTCGAGCCGATGGCCTCTCCGATGATCTGGACGACCGTCGCGACCGGGCGGACGCCGGTGGACCACGGCATCGCCGATTTCCAGGAGCGGGACCCGGCCTCGGGGCTCCTTCTTCCCGTGACCGGACGCTCGCGGAAGGTGCCGGCCGTCTGGAACGTTGCCAGCGCGCGCGGACTGAAGGTCGGCGTCGCGGGTTGGTGGGCGACGTGGCCCGCCGAGAAGGTGAACGGGTTCCTCGTCTCGGACCGGCTCGCCCCCGTCCTCTTCGACGTCGAGACGCTTTCGAGGTCCTCGGCGCTCGCGTATCCCGAATCTCTCTCCGACGGGGCCCGCATCGTCCTGAAGCGCGAAGGGAGCCCGCCTTTCGAGGACGTCGCCCGAGGCCTCGCCGTCACGCGTCCCGAGTTCGACGCCGCCGTCGCCGCGCAGAAGGACCTCGCGGACCCGGTGACCGGCTTCCGGAAAATCCTCGGGGCGACGCGCGCGACGTCGAGAGTCGCGACGGAGCTCTACGATCGCGAGAGCCCCGACCTTCTGATGGTCTATCTGCAGGGGACCGACGAGATCGGGCATGTCCTCGGCCGGTATGTCCCTCCCGCGCTCCCCGGAGTCTCCGACTCCGACGCGAGACGCTACGGGAACGGCGTCGCGGCGCTCTACGCGGAGGCCGACCGCCTCCTCGGGGAGCTCGCGCGGCGCGCCGAGCGCGACGGGGCCACGCTGATCCTCCTCTCCGACCACGGCTTCCGATGGGGGAGCGACCGCCCGGCGATCCGCGAGGGAGCCCTCGTCGAGACGGCCTTCCTCTGGCATCGACCGCCGGGGATCCTCGTCGCCGCCGGGCCCGACGTCGTCCCGTCGAAGGAGCGGGGGAAGGCGAGTGTCTTCGACGTCGCACCGACGCTCGTGCGCCTCCTCGGCCTTCCACCCGACCCGACCTTCGAGGGGAAGCCGCTCACCGGGCTCCGGCCGCGGGCGGCCCCCGTTCCGCCGAAGGCCTGGGCGTCGTTCGCGCCCGTCGAGCGGCTCGTCCCGTCCACGGTGGCCGCGGACGAAAGGAAGATCGCCGACGAGTTCACGAAGAAGCTGATCTCGCTCGGGTACCTGACCGGGTCCGAGGCGGCGGCCGTCGAGAAGGCCTCGGCGCCAAAGGCGGGGATGGAGACGCCGACCGGCCTCTCGAACCTCGGGACGTTCCTCCGCGTCCGCGGGAAGCCGGCCGAGTCGATCCCCTGGTACCGCCGCTCGCTCGAGCAGAGCCCGGACAACCCGAAGACCTGGATGAATCTCTCGCAGGCGCTCTTCGCTCTCGGGCGGTACGGCGACGCCGACGCCGCCCTCCTGACCTCCCTCCGGAACGGCTACCACGACCCCGACGGGGCGGTCGAGCGCCGCGATGCGGCCTATGCGTCTCGCGCCGCCCGCTCGCGGGATCTCGCGGCGCGGCGGATCACCTTCCTGAAGGAGGCCGCGGCCGCGCTCCCCGCGAGCGCCAGGGCCCGGCGCGCGCTCGGCGAAGCGCTCTTCGAGGCGAAGGACTGCGCCGGAGCGGAGGCCGCCTTTGCCGAGGCCGTGTCGAAGGACGGGAGCGACGTCCGGACCCGGAACGGCCTTGGCCTTTCGCTCTTCTGCCAGGGGCGCCTCGCGGAGGCGCAGCGTGAGCTCCGCCAGTCGCTCGCGACGAAACCCGACCAGCCCGAGATCGGGAAGGCGCTCTCGATGATCGACGCCGCGGCAGCGTCGAAACGCTGACCGCTCCTAGCGGTCGGGCTCCATCGCCCAGACCGAGGCCTTCTCGAACGCCGTCGGTTCGAGCTTCATGTTCCCGCTGTACGGCCCGTCGAACTCGACCGCGAGGTAAAGGGTGACGAGGAGGATCCCGATCGCGGTGCCGTCGATGGCGAGCTGTTCGCGGGCGGCGCCTATCCCCATGTAATAGAGGCCGACGAGGAGGAGGACGCCGCCGGCCGCGAGCGCCCACCAGAGCGGCGCGGGAATGCTTCCCTCGAGAAGGAGGAGACGGCTCTGCCGGTGGATCGAGAGCTGGTCGTACTGGGCGAGGAGGTCGGCGTAGAGCGCCTGCTCCTTCAGATTGGACGGCGACAGGCCCCGGATCTCCCGGCCGACCGCCAGGAAATGCTCCCGGGTCTTCGGGCTCCCCGTCCCGGCGGCCATCGCCGGCCACTCGTCCGCGATCACGCTCCGGACGTACCGGACGAGAGACTGCCGGCTCGGCTCCGCCCCGGGGAACGCCCCGGTCAGGCGGTAGAGGATGCCGAGGGTCTCGGCCTCTCTCATGGAGGTCCGCCGCGCCTCGTCGTAGGTCTGCCAGAGATTGACGACGATGAAGCCGAGGAGGAACGCGTACAGCGTGAAAAGGAACGAGATCGGCCCCAGGACGACCACCTGCTGGTGGGTCTGAAGAGAGTGCGGAAAGCGCTTCCGCAGGCCGTTGAGCGCCGCGACGACGGCGGCGAGAAGGAGCAACCCCACGACGATGGCGGTGACGGTGCCCACGATGAATTCGAGGATACCAACCCGCTCCGAAGCGCCCATACTCGAGGAGAGGGGGGACGCCCTGGAACGAGCTGAAGTGCTCCTGCACGGCCAACGGATCGGCTACCGGGCCGAGGGGAGCGGCTCCGTGCTCGTCCTCCTGCACGGGATCGCGGGAACGTCGGCGACGTGGGACGACCTGATCCCGCGCCTCAGCGCGCGTCACCGCGTTCTCGCGCCGGACCTCCTCGGCCACGGCGAATCGGCCAAGCCCGAAGGGGACTACTCGCTCGGCGCCTACGCCAACATGCTCCGCGACTTTCTCGAGGTGCTCGGCCACGAGCGCGCGACGCTCGTCGGGCACTCCCTCGGAGGCGGAATCGCCCTCCAGTTCGCCTATCAGTTCCCGGAGAAATGCGAGCGGCTCGTCCTCGTCTCGAGCGGCGGCCTCGGACGGGAGGTCCACCCGGTGCTCCGGGCGGCCGCGCTGCCGGGAGCCGAGGTCGTCCTCCCGTGGCTCAGCGTGGCGGCGAGGCAGAGCGTCGGCCGCGTCGTCCATGCGCTCGGCAGCCTGGGCCTCCGGGCCAGCGCCGACCTCGAGGAGTCGTGGCGCAGCTTCGTCTCGCTGGAGGAGCCCGATGCCCGCCGGGCGTTCCTTCACACCGTGCGGGGGATCATCGACCTCCATGGCCAGCGCGTCAGCGCCCACGACCGGCTCTACCTCGCCGCCGAGCTGCCGACGCTGATCCTCTGGGGCGAACGGGACCGGCTCATCCCCGTCCGCCACGCCCGCGAGGCCCACGAGCGGATCCCGGGCAGCCGGCTCGAGGTCTTCCCGGGCGCCGGACACTTCTCCTGGCGTGACGAACCGCGGCGATTCGCCGAGGTCCTGCTCGACTTCATGAAGACCACGACACCGCTCCCCTTCGACAAGAAGCGCCTGCGGGGGCGGCTTCGCGAGGGGGTTCAGTCGGGCCGGAGCTCCTGAGCGCCGGGCATCTGTACGCCTGCCGCCCAGAGTGGCATTCTCTGCCCAGCGGGAGACCCTGCCATGAGCAAATGCCCGATCTGCAGCAGCGCGGAAGCCGTTGTGACGGGGGCGAAGCGCGTCCCCGGAGCCGAGCGCGCTCCCTGGACCGTCAACTGCCCGGTTTGCAGGATCCCCTTCGAGATCGACGGAAAAGACGTCAATCTCGCCGTCACGAACCCGCGCGAGTTCGCCGGCCGCCAGCGCCGCTGGAAGCAGATCCTCGAGGAGGCGATCCAGCGGGGCGAGCCGCGCGCCCGCCTCTACTGAGGCAGCCCAAGAACGAGCGTCCGTTGCGCGCGTCACTCGCCGTCTTGTTCGCGTTCGCCGCATTGGCGGACACCGCAAGGGGCGCCGAGCCGGCCGGCCCGTTCGACTACGACGCGTCGGCGCCCCTGGACCTGCGCACGTCGGGAGTCGAACGGCGCGGCGGCGTCACCGTCCACGAGATCTCGTACGCCAGCCCGAAAGGGGGCCGGGTCCCCGCGACGCTCGTCGTGCCGGACGGGAAGGGGCCCTTCGCCGCCGTGATCTGGGGGCACTGGTACTGGGAGAACTCGGAGTTCCGGAACCGGAGACAGTTCCTCGCCGAGGCGGTGGCGCTCGCGCCGTCCGGCGTCGTCTCTCTCCTGACCGACGGCCCCGTCGCGCGGCCGGGGCACGTCACGGACCGGACGCCGCTGAACACGCGTCAGATGACGGACCTCGTGCAGCAGGTCGTCGACATGCGCCGCGGCGCCGACCTCCTCCTCGCCCGGCAGGACGTCGACCCGGGGCGGCTCGGCTACGTCGGGCACAGCTACAACGCGAGCGTCGGCGGGATCCTGAGCGGCATCGACCGGCGCTTCGCCGCCTTCGTCCTGATGGCGGGCGGACTGTCGGACGAGGCCGACCGAAGGCTCCCGGTCTACCGGAAATACCGCGAGAAGGTCGGCCCCGGTGAGTTCGACGCCTTCTTCGCCGCGTACGCCTGGGCCGACCCCGGAAAGTACGTCTCCCGCGCGGCGCCGGCCTTCGTTTTCCTCCAGTACGCGACGGAGGAGGACTTCCTCAGCCCGGAGCACGTCCGGGAGTACGTCGGCCTCGTCAGCGATCCCAAGCGCTTCGTCCTTTACGAGGCGCCGCACGCGCTGAACTCCGAGGCCCGGCGCGACAGGATCGCGTTCCTCTGCGAGCAGCTCTGTGTGCCGCCCCCGGCCTCGAACGTGATCGCCGCCGTTCCCGACCTCCCGCAGCCGGCCACCGAGCGGTAGTGACTGCGCTATCGTCCGGGCTTCGATTCTCGCGACTGGAGGATCCGATGACCGAGCGCGGACGATTCCTTCTCGACGAGTCCCGCATCCCGAAGGCCTGGTACAACATGAACGCGGACATGCCGGTGCCGCCGACGCCCGTCCTCCATCCGGGGACGATGGAACCGGTGACGCCCGACTTCCTCGGCGTCCTCTTCCCGATGAACATCGTGATGCAGGAGGTGACGCCGGAGCGCTGGGTGGAGATCCCCGGGCCGGTCCGGGACATCTACCGCCTCTGGCGCCCGACGCCGATGTGCCGCGCGCTCCGCCTCGAGAAGGACCTCGACACCCCGGCGCACATCTACTTCAAGAACGAGAGCGTCAGCCCGGTCGGCTCGCACAAGGCGAACACGGCCGTCCCGCAGGCCTTCTACAACAAGGAGGCGGGGACGAAGGCGCTCGCGACGGAGACGGGAGCCGGGCAATGGGGAACGGCCCTCGCCATGGCCTGCAACTTCTTCGGCCTCGACCTCGAGGTCTTCATGGTGAAGGTCTCGTACCACCAGAAGCCGTACCGCCGGATCATCATGGAGAACTTCGGCGCCCACGTCTTCGCGAGCCCGACGGAGCGGACGCACTTCGGGCGGCAGGTGCTCGAGGAGGACCCCGATTCGCAGGGCTCGCTCGGGATCGCCATCTCCGAGGCCGTCGAGACCGCGGCGACGAGCGGCGGAAAGAAGAAGTACAGCCTCGGCTCGGTTCTCGGACACGTGATGATGCACCAGACGGTCATCGGCCTCGAAGCGCTCGAGCAGATGGAGATGGCGGGCGAGTATCCCGACGTCGTCATCGGCTGCGCGGGGGGCGGGTCGAACTTCGCGGGCTTCGCCTTTCCGTTCGTCCACCGGAACCTGACGCAGGGGAGGAAGACGAAGATCGTGGCGGTCGAGCCGGCGTCCTGCCCGACGCTGACGAAGGGGAAGTACACCTTCGACTACGGCGACACCGCGGCGATGGCGCCGATCGTGAAGATGTACACGCTCGGACACACCTTCATGCCGCCCGGCATCCACGCGGGCGGCCTCCGGTACCACGGCATGGCGCCGACCGTGAGCGCACTCGTCGCCCATGGCGACATCCAGGCCCGGACGGCCCGCCAGCTCGAGACGTTCGAGGCTGCGGTCCGCTTCTCGAAGGCCGAGGGGATCATCCCGGCGCCCGAGTCGGCGCACGCCATCCGCGCGGCGATCGACGAGGCGCTGACGTGCAAGAAGACCGGCGAGAAGAAGGTCATCGCCTTCAACCTCTCGGGGCACGGGCACTTCGACATGACCGCGTACCAGAGCTACCACCACGGCCTGCTCGAGGACTTCGAGTACCCCGACCACGCGGTCGAGGAGGCGATGACGCACCTGCCGAAGGTGGGAGGCGCGTGAGCGATTGAGCGGCGGGGCGGCCCGCCCGCCGCCTCAGGGGCTGACAGGCTTGTAAACGAGACCCTCTTCCTCCATCTTCATGAACGGCTTCTCGCCGCCCTTGTCCTTCTTGAGCAGAGTGACGGTCTCGGCGAGCCGGCCGGGCGACGTGGTCTGGTCCTGGCGGATCCGGATCGTGTCGAACGGGACGAACCAGTTCTTCCGCGCGTAGGCCACCTCCAGCGAAAACCCGCCCCCGCCCGCCTTCTCGTGCCCCGTTCCGTTCCCCTCGGACGTCGTCGCAACGAGGTTGTACCCGCCGTCCGTGGCGGGTGACATCGTGACCGCGAAGTAGAGCGTTTGAACGCGGGGACCGGCGCGGCCGTCGTACTTCGGGTGGCGGCGGTAGATCTCCTTGACCGCCTCCCAGCGGTCGCCGAAGCGCTTTTCGAGGACGAGGAAATCGTAGTCGTTCGCGGGATCCGCGACCCAGGCTTCGTTGACCCACCGGAACGCGCGGGCATGGCCGGCGAAGACCGACGACGAGGTCGGGACGGGGGGCGGCACGTCGGTCAACGGCAGAGGCGATGGGCCCGAGGCGCAGCCGGCGAGAGACGCCGTGAGGGCCCCGAAGAGAACGGGAAGAACCGGAGAAAGTCGTGTCATGGCGCGCCTCCCTTCAACTCCACTTCTCGAGCTTCGGCCAGATTTCGGCGGACGTCCACCCCTTCGGCCGCGCTTTTCTAAAGCGCTCCGGCCGCCACCGGGAGATTCAGCGAGATGAGGACGAGGTCCTCGCGCCCCGTGTTCTCGTAGGAGTGGGCCTCGCCAGGCGGCACCGCGACGACGACGTCGGCCCGGGCCACCCGGGTGCTCTCACCGACGCGGACGCGCCCCTCGCCCGAGAGGAAGCAGAAGAGGTGTCCCCAGGCGTCTCGGTGCGACGTGAAGGCACCGCCGGGCAGGACCCGAATCAGAGTCACCTTCACCTCTCCCTCGAAGAGCGCCTTTCCGACGACGCCGTGCGCCACGTCGGGGCGGACGGGCCTCCACGCGGGAACTTCGCCGGGCGAAACTTCGCTCATCAGAGTCTCCTCCCGAGCCCGTTTTACCTCACGGCGCCCGTAGGAGACTCCCCGGCTGCCGGCCCCTAGAATCGCCCGCAGGGAGGAGCCGAGCGGTGACCGACGAGACGATCGACCTCGATGCGTATTTTGCGCGGATAGGCTATTTGGGGCCGCGTGAAGCGGGACCAGCTGTCCTTTCCGCGCTGACCGAGGCGCACGCGTCGACGATTCCGTTCGAGAACCTCGACATCCTCCTCGAAAAGCCGATCCTGCTCGACCTCGCCTCGCTCCAGGCCAAGCTCGTCTCGGGCCGGCGCGGCGGCTACTGCTTCGAGCAGAACACGCTCTTTGGGGCCGTGCTCACGGCGCTCGGCTTTGCGGTGACGCCGCTCGCCGCGCGGGTGCGCTCGGGCGCGCCGCCCGGCGTCGTCCGCCCCCGAACGCACATGCTCCTCGTCATCGACCTCGCGGAAGGTCGTTTCCTCGCCGACGTCGGTTTCGGCGGCGGCGGGCCGATCCGCCCGCTCCCGCTCGCGGCCGGCCACGAGGTTCGGGTCGGCATGTCCCGGTTCCGGCAGCGCCTCGAAGGAACGTCTTGGGTGCTGGAGAGCGACGAGGGCGACGGGTGGCAGGACCTCTACGCGTTCACCGAGGAGCCCCAGCAGCCCGTGGACTTCGAAGTCGCCAACTGGTTCACGAGCACCTGGCCGAAATCGCCCTTCACGACGAGCCTCGTCGTGCAGCGGCAAGGGCTCGCGACCCGCATGACGCTCCGCGACCGCGAGCTGACCCTCGGCGACGCGGGCGGCGTCCGGACGGAGACGATCCGTGACCCCGAGCACCTGCTGGAGGTGCTGCGCGACCGCTTCGGGCTGTCGTTCCCTTCCGGGACGCGCTTTTCGGCGCCGCTCTTCCCGGACTGACGGCCGATCCCCTCAGGCGACCTGCGGGAACGCGGCTTCCAGCGCGCTCCGGTCGCCCGAGAGGATCGTCTCCGCGTGGGCCGAGGCCCGCGGGAGGAGGTTGTAGACGAAGAACTGCGCCGTGCAGAGCTTGTCGTAACAGAACCTCGACGACGCGTCCTTGTCGGCTTTCGCGCGCCAGGCCGTGAGGTCGCCCGGGCCCAGCTTTCCGTGGGCGAGAAGGGCCTGCTCGAGGAGAAGCGCGGCGCACGCCACGTCGCCGAAGAGGCGGAGGTACGGCGTCGCCACGAGGAAGGCGAAGTGCGGGTCGCCGTCCTCGAGGGCCTTCGCGATCTTCGCCGTGCAGAGGACGAGCTGCTCTCGAGCGGCGGCGAGCTTCTTCACCCACGGGCCGATGACCGCATGGCCGGAATGCGCTTCGACGAAGCCGTGGAGAGAGGCGGCGTACTCCCGGAACGGCGCGCCCCCGTCCATCCGGATCTTCCGCCCGACGAGGTCCAGCGCCTGGATGCCGTTCGTCCCCTCGTAGATGGAGGTGATCTTGACGTCGCGGCAGTACTGCTCGACCGGGTACTCCGTGCAATAGCCGTAGCCGCCGTGCGTCTGGATGGCGTCCTCGGCGACGCGGAAGCCCATGTCGGTGCCGTACGCCTTGCAGACGGGCGTGAGGAGCTGGACGGCCCCTTCGGCGCGCCTGCGCGTCGCCTCGTCGGGATGGTTCTGCGCGAGGTCCATGTTCCGCGCCGTCTGGTAGATCAGCGCCCGGATCCCCTCGACCTGCGCCTTCATGCCGAGGAGCATCCGGCGGACGTCGGGGTGGCTGATGATCGTCTGCGGCTTCGCGTCCGGCGTCCGCGGTGCGCCCTTCAGGCTCAGCCCCTGCACCCGTTCCTGCGCGTAGGCCAGAGCCTGCCCGTAGGCGCCCGCGGCCTGGCCCAGCCCCTGCAGGCCGACCTCGAGGCGGGCCTCGTTCATCATCTGGAACATGTAGACGATGCCGTTGTTCTCCTGGCCGACGAGCCAGCCGCGGCATCTTCCGTTCTCGCCGAAGTTGAGCGTGCAGGTGGGGCTCGCCTTGATCCCCATCTTGTGCTCGATGTTCCCGCACGCCAGGTCGTTCCGCTCGCCGAGGCTCCCGTCCGCTTGCGGCAGGAACTTCGGGACGAGGAAGAGCGAGATCCCCTTGATCCCGGCTGGCGCCCCCTCGATCCGCGCGAGCACGGGGTGGACGATCTGCTTCGTGAAGTCGTGGTCGCCCGAGGAGATGAAGATCTTCGTCCCCTCGAGCAGGAAGCCGTCGCCGTCGCGCTTCGCCTTCATCTTGACCGCGGCGAGGTCGGAGCCGGCCTGCGGCTCGGTGAGACACATCGTGCCGCTCCACTCTCCCGTGTACATCTTCTCGAGGTAGAGCTTCTTCATCCAGTCGGCGCCGTGGCTCTCGACGATGTGAGCCGCGCCGCGGGTGAGCATGGGCGTCAGCGTGTACGTCAGGCAGGCGGCGACGAACACCTCGTTGCATGCGATCGAGAGGAGATTCGGGAGGCCAAGCCCTCCCCATTCGGCGCTGTTGGCCATCGCGACGAAGCCGTTCTCGACGAACGTCTTGTGGAACGCCTTCTGGCACGCCGGGACCGTGACGTTCCCGGCCTCGAACTTCGCCCCGACGCGGTCGGACTCGGCGTTGATCGGCCAGAGCTGCTCCTTCGCGAGCTCGTGAGCGGCGCCGAGGATGCTCCGGTAGCTGTCCGCGTCCTGATCTTTGAAACTGCCGAGGCCGCAGAGGTCCCCGAGCTTCATCTGCTCGAAGAGGACGAACTCCACGTCCTCGAGGTCGAATCGGAACTCCGCCATGGGTCCTCCTCCCGGCCGCACGGGCCGCAGGCGATCACGACCCTGCCACCCGCGGCCGGGGAAGGCAATCCGTCAAAAGACCCATCTCCGGTCCGACGCGGGGCCGCGCCACGAGCGTCCCGCCCGTCAGCGCCTCCTCGCGAGGCGCATCGCGCCTCCGATGACGAGGAGAGCGGTGCCGAGAAGAAAACCGCAGAGCATGAGAAACGTGATCGTCTCCAGAAGCGGGTCCAGGAATCGGGGCTTCGCCGTGGCCTGGACGAGAACCGACCCATAGACCAGGAACAGCCCCCATCGCCAGGTCGGCTTGCCGAACCAGGAGGGGCCCGGCGACGGGATCGGGAAGCGCGAGAAGATCCCGCCCGCCCACGAGCCGACGGCGCCGATCTGCCAGGGAGTCACGAAGTTCAGGGCGTAGAACTGCCCCTCGACGCTGTTCATCGCGCGCTGGATGGCGAAGAGCAGGACGTCCGGCGCGAGAAGCGCGAGGGGGAGTCTCCACGAGGCGTCCCGGCGAAGAAGAAGAAAGACGGCCGCGACGATCGTGCCGGCAAAGCCCCAGAGGAAGAGATACGGAACCCGACCGGGATCGCTCAATCGGGGCTTGACCGCGAGCACGCGGAACGCGCAGATCGCCGCCTCGACGAGGACGAACGCCGCGATGGCCGCGAGCCGGGCGCGGCCGCCGCCGTTCGCTTCGGCACCCCTCGAAGCGCTCTCCATACTCCGGGTTCGATCATCTCTCGGCCGGTCTTTGATGGCGAGCCGCAGCCGCTCCGGCCAGCTCCTCGCGGCCGGACTTGCGCCTTCAGCCCTGCGGGGCCGCGGCGTTTACTTCCCTGGTGTGTACTTGAAGGAGACCTTGACCTTCGCCCGGTAGGCGACGATCTTCCCCGCCTCCATCTGCATGTCGAGCTGGACGACCTCGGCGATCCGGAGGTCGCGAAGGCTCCTGGACGCCGCCGCCACGGCCGACGCCGCCGCCTTTTCCCACGATTCCTTGCTCGTACCGACGAGCTCGATGACCTTGTACACGCTGTCCGCCATGACATCACCTCGTCGGGTCAGCCTGGCCGGCTTCCCGGCGCGAGTCTACGCCCGCGCCGGCGACGCACAGGCGGCGTCCCGAGGACTCCGATCAGGATGGCGGTGCGCGCGTTCACTCCTCGCATTCCAGCAGCTTCTCCCACCTGAACAGCGCGCCGCCGGCTTCCTGGCGCCGCTTCTTCTCCTCGAGGAAGCCCCAGAGGAACGCCGCCGCGGTGGTGCGTTGGACGCCTTTCTGGATCATCAGGTCGAGGATGGCACCGGCGGGGGCGGTGTCGAGGCTCTCCTCGACGCCGAAAAAATCGTGCGCGCCAGCCGGGACGCCGTCCACGAGGAGTTGATACCTGGGCGCGGTTCCGACTTCGTTCAGCTGGAAATGGCGGGTCAGCTTCATGGCCTCCTCGTTCGGCCGAATCGCATCGGTTCTGTGCTCCTATTCTGCGCTCATCACCCCGCGCCGTCAGGAGGCGCGCGGCGGCTTGAAGCGGCGGTCCACCTGCCATCGTCCGCGGCGGAAGGCCAGCCGCGCGATCGACAGGGCATCCGCCCGGACCGTCTCCGTCAGTACGACCGTGAACGTCTCTTCGATCCGGGAGTGAAGCGGCTCGTCCTCGGAAGTGGCGGCCGGCGAGCCCGGCGTCGGCACGGGGTCGGCGGGACGCTCGACGAAGAGCAGCTGCACGAAGAGGCGCCGGCCCCGAGGGGGCAAGGGCACGGCGGTCGTTTCGCAGACTTCGATCTCCTCGCCGCGGGGATCGAAAGCGAAGCCCGGCTTCACGACGACGCTCTGGTCCCCGGGGCCTGTCGTCGGAGCCACCGCTACCTGAAGGCCGGACACGACGCCCGCGCCGTGGAGAAAGAGGTTCCTCCGCCGCAATCTGGTCCGAAAATAGCTCTGCTCGTCGACGAAGTCTGCCGTCCCGAGCAGCTGCCCGTCGAAGTAGGCGACACGCACGACTCCGCAGGGCGTCGCCGTGCCGCGGGCCTGCCGTTTCCTCGGGGACTTGACCGTCGACCCCCCGGCTCTGCGAACAGGTTTCACCCTTCGATTATCTGCGCCGCTGGAATGAATGTCCCATTGACTTCGCCGGAACGCTGCACAAGAGTCTCGGCATCATGAGGCAGCCTGGCCCGAATCCGGGCTCGTCCCTCAGGAAGACACCCCAAGGAGGGCCGCTTCCATGATCCGTAACGACGTTCTTCAGGGATTTCCGGACCTTTTCGCGAGCCGGAAGGTGAACGGACGAGACATCGACGTCGAAGAGACGATCGCCGTTCTCACTCGAGAACTTCGCCCGGCGATTGCAGCGGCCCTGACAGCGCGCCGACGACTCCTCGGGTCGCCCGAGCCCGTCCGGACGAGGTACGCATGGCCGAGGTGGGACGAAACCTTCGAGGATCCGGTGAGCGGAAAGTCCTGGACGTTTCGTCACATCGTGCAGGGGCTGATAGACAATTTTCTGGGACGCGAGAGCGAGTGGCGCTGGCGCCTCAATGACGAGGTGCCCCCCCCGAAGGACGCCCACCCGCTGGCCAACCCCGGCCTGGAGCTCACAGGGCCCTGGCATCCGCTGGAAATGGCTTTCAACGCGCTGAACAGCCCGGCGCCGATGAACATGCCGGATTTCGAGGACGCCGCCCCGCCCCACTTCCGGCCCGACGGCACGCCGGCGACCGAGCCGATCGGGATCTTCGCGGCCATGCAGAACGCCAAGGAGATCTTCGAGGGGCGCTGGACCGGACGTCCCTACGAGGTCGTGAAGAAAGGAAAAACACGCCAGTACACCATCAACACGCCTCCCGAGAGGTGGCCGACGCGCTTCGGCCGCCCCCCCGGCCTTCACGTGCGCTATGACCACGTGACCGTCGACGGCGAGCCGGCGCCCGGCATGATCGCCATCGTCGTTCTGTGGGTCGTCAACAACTACGAGGCGCTGCGTCGGGCCGGCACCGGCGTCTACTTCTACATTCCGAAGCTGCAGACGCCTCGGGAAGCCTTGATCGTGGAGAAGCTCCTGGCGCGGCTGGAAGGGATCATCGGCGTACCCGCCGGCACGATGAAGATCAAGATCCTGTACGAGGAAGGCAACGCCGGCCGTGCCTTGCCCGCCATCGCCTGGGTGCTGCGGCGCAGGCTGCTGGGAACGAACGTCGGCCGCTGGGACTACCTGGGAAGCATCATCGAAATCTGGAAGGACGATCCCGGGGGCGTGTTCCCCGACCCCCAGACGATCGGCATGGCCTCACCCAACATGATCGCCTATCAGCGCTACAACGCGCAGCTGATGCTGATGGCCGGCATGAAGAACGGCGAGCTCGCCACCGCAGGGCCCATCGGCGGGATGGCGGCGGTGATGATCTACCAGGCCGGCGATCCGTACGGCCGCTCACGATACAACCCGCTCGCCCTGCGGGCCATCGTGCTGGACAAGACGCGGGAACGCCTGCTTGGCCTGGCGTTTGTTCCGCAGGAGCCGCTTGCGGCCGGTCAATTCCCCACGCTGGACGACGTTCTCGCCGACCGGGCGAAGGGACGGCTTTACGACACCTATCGCCAAAGCTGGGTCGCGAGCCCGGAGCCGGCCTATGTCGGCGCGGGCAACACGCCCTTGCGCACCCCGCTGGCGCAGCTCCAACGGCTTCTTGATGCACCGCTCGAGACGGTGGACGTGAAGGGGAAACCGGTGCCGACGGTCTCGAGCGGTCTCTCCGACGCGGAGCGTCAGCTGCTGCGATCCCGCGGTCTGCTGAACGCGCAAGGCAGGATCACACCCCTCGTCATCGACAAGCGGAAGCTGGAAACCCCGGAAGGGCTCTTCAACCGGGAGCTCTGGGATTCGCTCTACGACGTGCCCAAGGGTGAGATCACGATCGAGCACGTTCAGCACGCCTTCTACATGGCGGCCAACTACGGCTTCCAGATCCTCAACGGCAACTTCGCCGCGGCCATCGACGACTACGAG
This sequence comes from uncultured Acidobacteriota bacterium, assembly GCA_963721385.1. Classification (GTDB taxonomy): domain Bacteria; phylum Acidobacteriota; class Thermoanaerobaculia; order UBA5066; family UBA5066; genus DAOMFB01. Next base: position 818,571 of record CAVRJB010000013.1, on the reverse strand, counting down.
CTGAAGCTGCGGTTCATGAACGACCTCGCCACGTACCGGATCGACGTCTCCTGGCTCTGGACCGTCCTTCGCCACCAGGCGGTCGTCACGAAGGACGGCTTTCTCAAGCGGCCGGTGCTGACGGACGACGGCATCGAGCCGGCCGAGAACGCCGAGCGGGTCCTGGCCGGCACCCGCTTCACGCCGGAGCTGTTCCAGAAGCTCTGGGAGGTCCACAACGAGTGGACGTACGCGTTCTTCGCCGAGCAGGACCGCCGCGGCGATCCGGGCCGATTCGACCGGGCCAAGGCGCCCGTGATCATGGAGCTGCTCAAACGGCAGCTGCTGTCGCCCCGCTACATCCAGCACAGCGCCCGCGTGCTTTTCGTCGTGGGACAGGCCAGCGAGAAGGAACGCGCGCAGATTCTCGACGCGATCTTCGATCTCTCGCGCGAGGAGATCGTCAGCCGAGTGGCCGCCGGCACCACGAGCCGCACCGCGCTGGCCGCGCACGACTACGTCCACGACATCTTTCCTTAAGTCGGATCCGATCAGCGTCCGGCGACGAGGTCACGGAGGCCGCCGAAGCACGGTGACGGACGCCGCGATCAGCCACTGCGCGACGAAATAGGTGATCTGCACGAGCGCTCGTGCGGAACGAAAGCGCCTCCGGAAGCGGTCCAGGGCCAGGAGACCGTCTGAGAGGACGAAGAGCGCGGCCCCGGCGAAGGCAAGCAGGGAAGAGGCGCTCGATATTCGGATCATGCGGGTGTTGGCCTGGGCCGCCATGCAGAGCAGGGTCAGCACATAGACGACGACGGGCAGCCGCAGGCCGGGGGGAATGCCCGGCCAGAGAAAGCGCAGGAGGACGGCGCCGAGGACGAGCCAGCAAAGGAACGGCAGTCCGGCCGCCAGGAACGGGGCGCCTGCGGTAAAGGCGATCAGGTAACAGAGGTGGGCCAGGAGGAAGGCTGCAAGACCCTCCCGAAAGCGGTCCTCAGGCAACATGAGAAACACGTCGCCCGCCAGAGAGAAGAGAAGACCCGTGAGGACTGCCCATCCATAGCGGCCGCCGAAGGTCTGGACCGGGAGGACCGCCATGCCGCAAATGAGCGCCGTCGTGAGGGGTTTGAACGCGAAGACGAGAACCCGACGCGAGGGGGAGTACTGACCCCACACGGCCAGGGCGCCCGACAGGACGATTCCTGACGTGAGCAGGAGAATCGTGAGTGCGTGCGGCGGCATGTTCAGAGGGACGAAAGAACGACGTCAGTCTCGGCGGCGATCGCTGGCGCCTGACGCGGCCTCAGGCGGGCTTCGGGCCGAGCTTGTTGAAGGCGTCGAGCGCGGCGACCTTGTAGCACTCGGCGAAGGTAGGGTAGTTGAAGACCGTCTCGACGAAGTAGTCGAGCGTCCCTCCGAGGCCGATGACCGCCTGGCCGATGTGGACGAGCTCCGTGGCGCTCGTGCCGAGAATGTGAACGCCGAGGAGACCCCGTGTCTCCCGGTGGAAGAGGAGCTTCAGGATCCCCGCCGCGTCGCCGACGATGGCGCCGCGCGCGGTCTCGCGGAAGTGGGCGAGGCCCGTTTCGTAGGGGACGGCGTCCTTCGTCAGCTCCTCCTCCGTCTTCCCGACCATCGAAATCTCGGGGATGGAGTAGATGCCGAAAGGAAAGAGCTGGGGCATCGAAGCGGCCGGAACGCCGAAGGCGTGGCACGCCGCGAGGCGCCCCTGTTCGAGGGACGTCGACGCGAGCGCCGGGAAGCCGACGACGTCGCCGACGGCGTAGATGTGCGGAACGCCGGTCTGGTAGTTCTCGTTCACTTTCAGCCGCCCCCGCTCGTCGGCCGAAAGGCCCGCCGCCGCGAGGTTCAGCTCCTTCGTCGCCCCCTGGCGCCCGATCGTGAAGAGGATCATGTCGGAGGCGATCTTCTTTCCGGAGCGGAGGATGGCCACCGCTCGGCCCGGCCCCTCGACCGCGAGCGACGCCACTTCCTCGCCGAGCCGCAGGTTGACGCTCCACTGCCGGAGGATGAACTGGAGCGCCTCGGTGATCTCGAAATCGAGAAACTCGAGGAGGCGGGGGCGGCGGTCGACGAGGGTCACGTCGATGCCGAGCGCCGCGAACATCGTGGCGTACTCGGTCCCGATGACGCCCGCGCCGATGACGGTCAGGGACTTCGGCAGCTTCTTCAGGGAAAGAAGGGTGTCGGAGTCGATGATCGTCTCCCCGTCCACAGTCACGCCCGGAGGCGCGGACGGCGACGAACCGGTCGCGATGACGATCTTGTCGGCCTCCACCTCGGTCGTTCCCCCCTGGCCCGTCACGGCGAGCCGGTTCGGACCGGTGAACGACGCGGTCCCGTTCAGGACGGTGACGCCGTTCCGTCGCATCTGGAGGCGGACGGTCTCGATTTCGCGCTGGATGACGACGTGGCAGCGGAAGAGGAGGTCTTCGGCGGTGATGTTCTCTTTCACCGTGTAGGAGGCGCCGTACATCCCGCGCTGCGCGATCCCCGAGAGGTGGAGCACCGCTTCCCGAAACGTCTTGGACGGGATCGTGCCGGTATTCGTGCAGACGCCGCCGACGACCTCGCGACGCTCGCAGAGGCCGACGGTCCTCCCGAGCTTTGCAGCCTGCACCGCGGCGCGCTGGCCCGACGGGCCGGTGCCGATGACGAAGAGATCGAATCTGGGCATGGCGAAACGGGATTCTCGCCTGTCCGTGTCAAGATTGGAATGCCGTGGGCGTGAGGGCGGTTCTTCTCGACATGGACGGGGTTCTCGTCTTCTCCGAAGACGCCTGGTTCGCCGTCTACAACGAGACGCTCCGACATTTCGGCCATCCGGAGGTCACGCGGGAGGCCTTCGACGCCATTTACGGCAACGGGACCGAGGCCGACCGCGCGACCTACATGCCGGAGCGAAGCGTCGGGGAGATCAACGAGGCGTACGCCCGCTTCTTCGAAGGGCACCTCGAGGCCATTCGCCCGAACCTCGACGCGCCTGCCGTCCTCGCCGCCCTGAAGGGACAGGGCGTGGCCACCTGCGTCGCCACGAACACCAACCGGCCGCTCGCGGAGCGGGTCCTTTCGCTCGTCGGGCTCCGGCCTCTCCTGACCGACGTCGCGGCGGCGGACGAGGCGGGAGCGGGGAAGCCCGACCCGGCGGTCCTCCACCTCGCGGCGAAGAAGCTCGGGATCCCGCTCGCCGAGTCGGTCTTCGTCGGCGACTCGCGCTTCGACGAGGAGGCGGCGCGCCGCGCGCCGGTCGTCTTCGCGGGCTACCGCTACGGTGCGGGCCGGCGACTCGAGTCGTTCGACGAGATACTCGCCCTTGCCAGGGCAGAAGTGGTGGCGGAACGATGAATCCAGCCGAAACGCGAGGGGCGCTCCTTTCCTTCTATGGCGCCTTCGCCCGGCGCGACGGCCCGGCGATGGCCTCGATGTACGCCGAGAATGCCCGCTTCGAGGACCCCGTCTTCCTCCTGCACGGAGCGGACGTCGGGAAGATGTGGATTGCGCTGACCGGGCGAGCGAAGGAATTCTCGGTCTCGTACGAGGTCGACCAGGCCGGCGCCGGGCGCGGCAGCGTCACGTGGACGGCGCGGTACCGCTACGGGTCGCGGCCCGTCGTCAACGTCGTCCGCTCCGAGATCGTCTTCGACGGGAGCGGCCTCATCGCGCGGCAGCGCGACGACTTCGACTTCGCGAAGTGGGCAGCCCAGGCGCTCGGCCTTCCGGGCGCGCTCCTCGGCCGGTTCGCGTGGTTCCGGCGCGCCGTCTCGCGCCGGGCCGCCGCCGGGATCGGCCTCCCTCCGAAGCCGTGAAAGGCCGTGGGCCGAACTTCCTCCGGCCGGCTGCGTAGAACGGAATGACATGCCCACACGGCGGGACTGGAAGATTCTCGCGAAGGAGACGTACCGCGCTCTCGACCAGCGCGAGATGGCGGACCTTTACGAGGTCGAGTGGCGGCGGGCGGTCCGGGTCTTCCTTTCCGAGCACCGCGACGAGATCGAGGGAGAGAAGGTCCGTTGGCGACGGGGTCTCCGCCGGGCGAACGCTCTCCTTTTCGGGCTCGCCCGAAAGCTCACACCGGCGAGGCGGCTCCTCTTCGCCCTCGCGGTCCTCTTTTCCCTCCTCGGCCTCTTCTCTTTCGGCGCCGCGGCCTTCGGGGGAAACCAGGACTTCCTCTTCATCAACCTCGCCGTCGTCATTCTCTTCGTCCTCGTCGCGCTCGAGCTCGTCGACAAGCTCCACTTCCGCGACGAGCTGATCCTCGCGCGGGACCTCCAGGCCGACCTCGTTCCCTCGTCGCTCCCCGAGACGCCGTCGTTCGAGCTGGCGGGCTTCAACCGCGTGGCGAACACGGTCGGCGGCGACCTCTACGACTTCGTGCCGCTCCCGGGAGGACGGCTCGCGGTCCTCTTCGGCGACGCCTCGGGGCACGGGATGTCGGCGGGCCTCATCATGGCGATCACGCAGGCGGCCTTCCGGACGCAGATCGCGGTCGATCCCTCGCCTCCGGCCGTCGCGGCGGCCATCAACGCCCTTCTCTGCCGGACGGGCGCCTGCCGCAGCTCGGGCCCGCGGAACTTCTTCGCGGGCGTCGTGATGTTCCTCGAGCCTGACGGGCGGTGGACCGCCGTCGTGGCCGGGCACCCGGCCGTCCTGAAGCTGGGGCCGGACGGAAGCGTCGTGGAGCGAATCGGCGTCGGCTCGTACCCACTCGGCGTGAGGGACAAGGCCAGCTGGCCGCTCCTTTACGGCGGGCTTGCCCCGGGCGCGATCCTCTTCTTCGCCTCGGACGGAGTCGCCGAGGCCCGGAACTCCGCCGGCGCCGAGTTCGGCGACTCGCGGATCGAGGCGGTCGCGGCGCGGCGGACAGGGGCGACGGCGCGGGACCTGGTCGGGGCGGTCACGGCGGAGCTCCTCGAGTTCCTCGGCCGGACCCCGCCCGACGACGACGTCTCGATCGCGGCGATCCGGAGGAGAATGCCGGCGTCTTGACGCCGAACCCGACCCTCCGAAAAGGCCGCCTCCTCATCGCGGCGGCGGCGCTCCTCTGGTCGACCGGCGGCCTCGCCATCAAGCTCGTCCCGCTCCCGGCGATGGGCGTCGTCTTCTGGCGTTCCGTCGTCGCGGGGCTCGTCCTCCTCGCGGCGTTCCGCCCCTCCCGCGCGAGCTGGAAGCACGCGGCGCCCTCCACCGTGATCGTCTACGCACTGATGATCCTGACGTTCGTCTCGGCGACGAAGATGACGACCGCGGCGAACGCCATCTTTCTCCAGTACACGGGGCCGCTCTACGTCCTTCTCCTCGCGCCGTTCCTCCTGAAGGAGCCGTTCCGGAAAGCCGACGCCTTCGCCGTGGCCGTGGCGCTCCTCGGGATGTCGCTCTTCTTCGTCGGCAGGCTCGACCCGGGCGCGCTCGCGGGGAACCTCGTCGCCGTCCTCTCGGGCGTCTTCTTCGGCCTCACGGTCCTGCTGCTCCGCCGCGACGCTTCGGGCGACGCGATCCCCTCCGTCATCGCGGGGAATCTCGCCGCGGCGGGGCTCGCCTTGCCGTTCGCATGGGGGCATCTCGCGCTCGACCTCCGCGGCGTGGCGATCGTTCTCTTTCTCGGCATCTTCCAGATGGGAATCAGCTACGTTCTCTTCGTCCGGGGCCTGAAGACGGTGCCGGCGGCCGAGGCTTCGCTCCTCGGGATGCTCGAGCCGACGTTCAACCCGCTCTGGGCCTTCCTCGGCCTCGGCGAGACGCCGTCGGCGTGGGCGGCGGCCGGCGGACTCATCGTCCTCGGCGCCGTCGGTGCGCGGACGGTCTTCGGCGGGCGGACCGCCCCCGCGACGCCGCCGTCGCCGGACTGAATCCGATGCTGCGCCAAGTCGCCTTCCTCCGCGTCTTGAACGTCGGAGGGCGCGTTTCATGAAAACCGACGTCGTCCTCCTGCCGGGGCTTCACGGGAGCCGTGCCCTCTTCGCGTCCTTCGTCGCCCTGGCTCCCTCCTGGGCGCGGTGCCGTCCGTTGGCCCTCCCGTCCATCGGAGGGCAGAGCTTCGACGAGATCGCGGAAGTGCTCCTTCCGGAGCTGCGGGCGCTCGAGGGGTTCGTGCTTCTGGGCGAGTCTTTTTCCGGGCCCATCGCGGCGCGCCTCGCCGACCGGCTCGACCAGAAGGTCGCACTCCTCGTTCTCTGCAACCCACTCGTCGAAATGCCGTGGCGCCTCCCTGAGGGAATCGCGGCGCCGATGATTGCGTCGCCGCGGATGCCGATCTGGTGCGCGGCATTGGCCCTCTCGGGCGGCGACAGGTCGATCGCGAAAACGGCGCTCGACGAGGTCCGGACCCTGCCGAGAGAGGTTCTGGCCAGGCGTCTCGCTGCGGCCTTCTCCGCGACCGAGGAGGCCCTCGCGTCCCACCTCGCGCCGCCTCTTCTGGGCATTCTGGGGACCAGCGACCGGCTGGTCTCGCCGTCTCGCTCGCACGCGTTCTTGTCCCGGGTGCCGCAGAGCACGGTCGTCGAGATCGAGGGACCGCACCTCATCGTTCAGGCAAGGCCCGCCGACGTGTGGGCCGCGATCTCGGAGGAGTTCGAGTCGGCGGCGTGAGGCCGCGTGCTCCTACTTCCGCCCGACGTTCCTCAGGAACGTGAAGTCGCCGGACGGGTTGATCGTGTCGATCCCGGTCAGCTCCTTCGCGTGGACGGCGACGTTCTTCATCGTCCAGAGGGAAATGTACGGAAGCTCGTCGGCCGCCTTCCGCTGGATCTTCGCGTAGAGCTCCTTCCGGACGCCCCGGTCGGAGTCCGTTCGAGCCTTCTCGATCCAGCGGTCCATCTCCGCGTCCCTGTAGAAGCCGCGGTTCCACCCCTGCGGGGGAGCTGACGTCGAGAGGAAGACCTCGTGGTAGTGGTCGGGGTCGACGATTCCCTGCCACCTCAGGCCGTAGAGCTGGAAGTTCCCCTTCACGATGTCCTGGTAGAAGGTCGCGAAGTCGTTCGAGCGGATCGCGGTCGAAACGCCAATCGCCTTCCACTGCTCCGCGATGGCCGTCGCCTGGAGGACGCTCACCTCGTCGGTCGAGGTCTTGTAGGCGACGGTCAGCCGGGGGCGCCCGCCGCCCGGATCCGGATAACCGGCGGCGTCGAGGAGCGCGCGGGCCTTGTCGAGGTCGCGGACGAGCGGAGGCAGGCTCTCGTCGCGCGCCCAGTGGCCGGGGGGAACGAGGGTCTCGGTCTTCTCGACCGTGCCGCGCCAGAGCCCTTCGACGAGAGCGTCGCGGTCGAGCGCAAGGGCGAGCGCCCGCCGGACCTCCTTTTTCCCGAGCACGGGGTCCCGCATGTTGAAGGCGAGGTACGCATACGTCGCCCCCGGGCTGATCGTGACGGCGAGCCGATCGTGCCGGGAGAAGCGCGGCAGGAGGTCGGCAGGAAGATTGTTGAGCGAGAGGTCGATCGTCCCGTTCAAGAGCTCGAGAGCGCGGGTCGTGGTGTCCGGGATGATCCGAAAGACGAGCCGCGCCGACTTCGCCGGCCCGGCGAAGTGTCCGTCGAAGCGCTCGAACGTGACGCGGTCGTCCGGCCGGAAGTCGACGAGCCGGAAGGGCCCGGTCCCGACGGGCCTTTCCTTCGCGTCCGCCGCCGTCGTTCCGTCGGGGAGGATGCCGAGGAGGAGCTGCAGCGGAAACGAGGCGTAGGGCGAGGAGAGGCGGAACTCCACGTCGAGCGGCGACGTCGCGACGACCTCGCGGACGATCTTGAGCGGCTCTTTCTTCCCGCTGGCGAAGCCGTCCGCCATCAGGCTCCGATACGTGGAGACGACGTCGGCCGAGGTGAGAAGACGGCCGTCGTGGAAGCGGACCCCGTCGCGCAGCCGGCAGCGCCAGACGACGGCGTCGGCGCTGTCGCACCGCTCCGCGAGGTCGGGGAGGAACTCGCCCCCCTCGCCTTTCCGGAGGAGAGCGTTGTAGAGCGCCTCGTGCGTCCGCCACGACGCCTGGTCGGTCCCGACGCGGGGGTCGAAGCTGAGGGGCGTCGACTCGATCGCCACGACGAGGGTGTCTCTGGAGGGACGCGTGAACTCCGCCCGCCGGCACGCGGACGGGAAGAGGAGAGCCAGGGCGGCCCCCAGCAAGACGCTAGAATCCCGCGTGCTCATCTGCCCGCGACAGTCTAGCCTCGCCGCCCGGGCGGCCCTCGCCCTCGTTTTCCTCCTTCCGCTCGCGCCCGCCGGCGCCGCGAGCCCCGCTGCTCGCGGCCGGGTCGTCGTCCTCGGCTTCGACGGGGCCGACTACCGGCTCGTGAAGCAGTACATGGCAGAGGGGAGGCTCCCCAACCTCGCGAAGCTGGCGGAGCAGGGCTCGTTCTCGCCTCTCCGGCCGACCATCCCGGCACAGACACCGGTCTCCTGGTCGACCTTCTCGACGGGGCTCTCGCCCGGGCGGACGTTGATCTTCGACTTCCTGAAGCGGAACCCGACGACGTACCGTCCCGAGTTCGCGATCGCAGAAGAGGGGAAGAGACGGTTTCTCCTGGGCGGGGCGAACCAGGCGGGGCTGACCCTCGCCGGGTTCGTCGTCGGCGCGCTCGCCGCCTGGGGCCTCGGCCGCCTCGCGACGAAGAAGCGCGGGCCGGCGCTCGCGGCCGGCGCGGCGGCCGGCGTCCTCCTCGCCCTCGCCGGCTTCCGGATCGGAGGCTTCCTCCCCGAGACCGCGCCAACGGTGACGAACAACCGCCGCGGAACGCCGTTCTGGGAGGCCGCCGCGAAGAAAGGGATCCACTCGGTCGTCCTCCACGTCCCGGTCACGTTCCCCGCGGTCGACTACGACAACGGGCGGCTCCTCGCGGGCCTCGGCGTCCCGGACGTTCGCGGCCGGATCGGCACGCCGAGCTACTACACGTCCGACCCCTTCTTCGCGCCGAAGAACAAGAACGAGTTCTCGGTGGAGCTGGTCCACCTCGAGTCGAACACCGGGACGATCAAGACCGAGGTCTTCGGGCCGTACAACAAGCTCTTCGCGTCGCCCCCCGTCATCAAGACGCCGATGACGCTGACGGTCGTGGACGGCGGGCAGGCCCTGCGGATCGAGCCCCTCGGCTCGGACATGGTGACGCTGAAGCCCGGGGAGTGGTCGGGCTGGGTCGTCTTCACGTTCGCGTTCAACCCGGTCGTGAAGATCACCGGGATCGGGCGCTTCCATCTCGCGTCGATCTCGCCCGAGATCCGGCTCTACCTCTCGCCGATCCACTTCAACCCGCGGGACCTCCCGCCGGGCGTGAAGATCACCGCCCCCGCGTCGCTGGCGAAGCGGCTCGCCGGCCGGTACGGCCTCTACAAGACGATGGGGTGGCAGATCGACACCTGGTCGATGAGCGAGGAGACCCTCGACGAGGAGTCGTTTCTCGAGGACGTCGACTTCACGCAGAAGAAATTCCGGGAGATGTTCAACGGATTCCTCGCCGAGAAGGACCTCGAGCTCCTCGTCCAGATCTTCGAGTTCCCGGACCGGGTCGCGCACTGCTTCTGGCGCTTCCTCGACCCGCTCCACCCGAGGTACGACGCCGCGAAGGCGGCGAAGTTCGCCCCGGCCATGGTGACGACCTACCGCCAGATGGACGACATCGTCGGTGACGCGCTGAAGGCGCTCGGCCCGGACGACTCGCTGATCGTCCTCTCCGACCACGGCTTCTCCACGTGGCGCCGGTCGGTGAACTACAACACCTGGCTCGTGAAGAACGGGTTCATGGCGCTCACCGGCGGCGAGGGGAAGCAGGCCGATCTCGAGCAGCTCTTCGGGCAGGGCGAGTTCTGGCCGAACGTCGACTGGTCGAAGACGAAGGCCTACTCGATGGGCCTCGGCGACGTCTACGTCAACCTGAGGGGGCGCGAGGGGAAGGGAATCGTCTCGCCCGGCGCCGAGTACGAGCAGGTGCGGAATGAGATCATCGCCGGGCTGTCGGGGCTCGTCGACCCGAAGACGGGGCAGAAGGCCGTCTCGAGGATTTTCACGCGCGAAGAGGCCTACGGCTCATTCGACGCCGATGTCATCCCCGACCTTTTCGTGACGAACACCGTGGCGTACCGGGTCGGCTGGCAGAGCAGCCTCGGCGTGGTGACGCCCGAGATGTTCGAGGACAACGCCCAGGTCTGGTCCGGCGACCACTGCTCGCTCGACCCCGCGCTCGTCCCCGGGATCCTCTTCTCGAACCGGAAGTTGACGGCGGGAAAGGAACCTGGCATCGCCGATGTCCCCGCGTCCATCCTGAAGCTGCTGAACGTCCCCGAACCCGAGAAGCTCGACGGAGTCCCCCTGTTCTGACGAGACCGGCGGTCGCGCTGCTCCTCCTCCTGACCGGCGGGGCGCCGGCCCTTGGGCAGGCGCCCCCGGACGACGCGCCCGTGCCGCTGCCGGCGGAGACGCCGATCAATCCGCCTCCGACACCCGCCGAGGCACCGGCGCCGGCGCTGACGGTCGACCAGCGGAAGCAGGAGCTCGCGGCGCTCCGGCGGCGCCTCACGGACCTCCGGGCGAGGTACGACGTGACGAAGCGGAAGGAGTCGGACCTGACGCAGGCGCTCGCGGCGGCGGAGCTCAACCTGCAGATTCAGACGGCCGAGCGGCGCGTGGTGGAGCTGCGCCGTGCCGACGCCGAGCGCGAGGCGGCGCGCGCGCACGCCGACCTTGCAGTCGCAGAAAAGTCCGCGACGGCGCTCCGCGCGGACCTCGCCGTCCGGATGGCCGCGCTCTACCGGCTCGGACGGCTCGGGTACCTTCGGCCCCTCGTCGCGGCCGACTCGGGGGCGAAGTTCCTCCAGGGGCTGAAGGTCCTCGCGCATCTCGCGCGGCGCGACGCCGGGCTCCTGTCGCGCTATGACGAATCGCAGCGGACGCTCGCACGCCTCGAGGAGGAGCTGGCGGCGCGGCGCAGGGATCTCGGCGCCCTCGCCGCCGAGGCGCGAAAGCGGGAAAAGGAGCTCTCGGCCGCGCGGACGCTGCAGGCACAGCTCCTCGCCCGGACGAAGCAGAACTCCCAGGAAGAGCGCGCCGCGGTGTCGACGCTCGAGAACAAGGCGGAGCGCCTGGCGTCGCTCCTCGACCTCCTCGAGGGGCGCGGGCGGAGCCTTCCGGCTGGCGCCGCGTCGATCAAGAGATTCAAGGGGGCCCTCGACTGGCCTCTCAAGGGGAAGGTCGCCCTGCCGTTCGGCCGGATCGCGAATCCGAATTTCCCGAAGACCTTTCTCCGCTCGTCGGGCTGGACGCTCGAGGCGCCGCCCGGGGCGGCGATTCACGCCATCTTCACGGGCGACGTCGCGTACGCGCAGTGGCTGAAGGGCTACGGCAACCTCGTCGTCCTGGACCACGGCGAGGGGGTCTTCACGCTCTACGGCCACCTCGCGCCCCTCACGCTCGCGCGCGGGCAGCGCGTCGCGCTGGGGGACTCCGTCGGCGTCCTCGCCGAGCCGTCGCCCGACGACGAGGTCCCCGGCCTCTACTTCGAGATCCGCGACGCTCGCGCCTCCGTCGACCCGGCGACCTGGCTGCGGTAGCGTGCCGGCGGCGCCGCGGGCGCATACTTTGGGCACCTTCAGCCCCGGTCGTCTGCGGAGGAGGCCGCCCAGCGTCGATGCCCCTCGAGCCCGGATCGCGCGTCGGACCGTTCGAGATTCTCGCTCCCGCTCGGGCGGGGAGGGATGGGCGAGGTCTTTCGGGCGCGCGACACGAGGCTTCGGCGCGAGGTGGCGATCAAGGCCCTCCCGGACGCGTACGCGCGCGACGCGGAGCGGCGGGCGCGCTTCGAGCGCGAGGCCCGCCTCCTCGGTGCGCTGAATCACGCGAACATCGCGACCCTTTTCGGGGTCGAGGAGGCAGACGGCGCGGTCTACCTCGTCCTCGAGCTGATCGACGGGGAAGGGCTCGAGCAGAAACTGGCCGAAGGGGCGCTTCCTTTCGACGAGGCGCTCGGCGTCGCCTCCCAGATCGCGGCCGGTCTCGAGGCGGCGCACGGAGTCGGAATCATCCACCGCGATCTGAAGCCGTCGAACGTCAGGATCCGCCCGGACGGCACGGTGAAGGTCCTCGACTTCGGGCTCGCCCGGATGGCCGACGATGCAGGGGCGTCCGACGCCACCGGAGCTCCGACAGTCACTTCCGGTGGAACGGGAACCGGCATCGTCCTCGGAACGGCGGCCTATATGAGCCCCGAGCAGGCGCGCGGAAAGCCGCTCGACCGGAGAACGGACGTCTTCTCCTTCGGCTGTCTTCTCTACGAATGCCTGACCGGGCAGAGGGCCTTCAAGGGGCAGACGGTCTCCGACACGATGGCCGCCGTTCTGACCGCCGAGCCCGACTGGACGGCGCCCGGGGCCGACGTGCCGCCGCGCCTCACCGCCCTTCTCCGGCGCTGCCTCCAGAAGGACCCGGCGCGGCGCCTTCGCGACATCGGCGACGCGCGGCTGGAGATCGAGGAGATCCGCTCCGAGGGGAGCGGAGCCGGCGCGCCGGCCGTGCTCCGCGAAGGGGCGGACGCCCTCGCGTCGGCTTCGCGCACCATCTTCTCTACGGACTCGCTGGCCTTCTCGCCGGGGCGCTCGTCGTCTTCGCCGGCCTCCGGCTCATCGGACGCGGTGGAGCGAACGCCCCCGGGCCAGCCGGTCCGGGCCGTCCTTCCGCTTCCGGAGGGCCTGCAGGTCCGGTGGGGAGTCCAGCCAAACCTTGCGATCTCACCCGACGGCTCGACGGTCGTTTTCCGGGGGCGCGGTGAAAAGGGCGGCCGAGGCTTCTTCCGGCAGCGCCTTTCCGGCGGGGAGGCGGAGCTGATCCCGGGGACGGAGGGGGGGTTGTCGGCGTTCTTCTCGCCCGACGGTGAGTGGCTCGGCTTCACGACGTTTTCGGAGCTGAAAAAGGTGGCGCTTTCGGGGGGCGAGCCGGCCCGGATCGCCGAGCTCCCTCCGGTCTCCAACGGAGCGACCTGGATGTCCGACGGCTCGATCGCGGTAGCCCGCACGAGCAACAACGGTCTCTACCGCGTGTCGGCGACCGGGGGCCCGCTCGAGCGCTTCGTTCCGCTCGACGCGGCCCGCGGCGAGCATGCACTCCTCTGGCCGCAGGCGCTGCCGGGCGGCCGGAGCCTCCTCGTCACGATCGTCCGGGGCGAGGACTTCCAGGACATGCCGAGCGCCGAGGCCGCGGTCGTCGAGCTCCCCTCGGGAACGCGCCGGGTCCTGATCGAGAGAAGCACGTTCGCCCGTTTCGTTCCGCCCGGCTGGCTCGTCTTCGTCCGCGGAGGCGCCGTCTTCGCCGTGCGGCTCGATCCGCGCTCTCTCCGGGTCGAGGGGACGCCCGTTGCCCTTCGGGAGCCCCTCGCCGTGGGCGGCTCAGAAGGCACGGTTGGCATTGACGGGACGCGGGACGGAACGCTCGTCTACGTCTCCGGGCCCCGCACGCTCGAGAGGACCAGATCCGTCCTTCTCCTCGACCGCGCCGGCCGGGAAACCGTCCTGCCTCTCGCTCCGGGCGACTGGGACTACCCGGCCTTCTCGCCCGACGGCCGCCGGATCGTCCTTCAGAAGTGCATCGGCAAGTCGTGCAAGCTCCACGTCTTCGATCGGGAGCGCGGCGTCCTGTCGCCGCTCGCCACCGAACCGGGCCGGTTCTTCTCGCCCGTCTGGTCGCCGGACGGGCGCGAGGTCGCCTTCTCTCACCTGATGTCGGAGGACCCCCGCGCCGCCGCGCGGGCGGCCGACGGCAGCGGAGCGATCCGGCCACTCGCGACGAACGCCGAGAACGCGGAGTTCCCGAACGCCATCTCGCCGGACGGCCGGCACCTCCTCTACACCGTCTCGTACGACACCGACCGCGGCGGGACGCGGCGGAGGGGGACGGCCGACATCTGGATCGTTCCGCTCGACGGGTCGAGCCCGGCGCGTCCCTGGTTCGAGAGTCCTGCGCGCGAGTGCTCGGCCGCGATCGCGCCCGACGGCCGGTGGGTGGCGTACATCTCCGACGAGACGGGCCGGAACGAGGTCTACGTCCGCTCGTTTCCGGAGGCCGGTGCGAAGCTGAAGATCTCGCAGGACGGCGGGATCGAGCCCGTCTGGACGAGGGACGGGCGGGAGATCGTCTTTCGCGATCGGCAGCGATTCCTCGCAGTCGGAGTTCCGGGCCGGAGCGGTGCCCACGGCGGGCAGCACCGCGGGTTCTCTTCTCGGCTCCTCTCGTCACGGGCGGCGGCCGAAACGACTATCCCCGCACGTACGACGTCACCCGCGGCGGGGACGAGATCGTCGCGACGCTGGAGGGAGCGACGGCCACCCCGGAGCAGAGGATCGGTCTCGTGACGAACTGGACCGCGACCCTGGGGCCGACCGCCGCGAAGTGACGGCCTGACATGAGGGGAGACGACCGCTCCGTCCGCCGGATCGTCCATGTCGACATGGACGCGTTCTACGCGTCGGTCGAGCAGCGCGACGACCCGAAGCTGAGGGGGAAGCCGGTGGCCGTCGGGGGCGATCCGAAGGGGCGCGGGGTCGTCTGCGCGGCCAGCTACGAGGCGCGCGCTTTCGGCGTCCGCTCGGCGATTCCGATGGCGCAGGCAGTGCGCCTCTGCCCGAAACTCGTCGTCGTGAGGCCCGACTTCGGAAAGTACCGGGCCGTATCGGGGCAAGTCTTCGACCTCTTCCGCTCCGTCACGCCGCTCGTCGAGCCGCTCTCGCTCGACGAGGCGTACCTCGATGTGACGGAGAATGCGTGGGGCGAGCCGCTCGGCGTGAAGGTCGCCCGGCGTCTCAAGGAGGAGATCCGGAAGGCCACGGGTCTGACGGCCTCGGCGGGGGTCGCGCCGAACAAGTTCCTCGCGAAAATCGCCTCGGGGTGGAAGAAGCCGGACGGGCTGACCGTCATCGCGCCGGAGACGGTCGAAAAGTTCCTCGCGAAGCTCCCGGTCGACGCGCTCTGGGGCGTGGGGCCTGTCACGGCGGCGAAGCTCCGCGCGGTCGGGATCGAGAAATTGGTGGACGTGAGGGCAGCGGACCCGCCGATCCTCCGGCGGACGGTCGGGTCCTGGGCAGAGACGCTCGTCGCCCTCGCCCACGGCGTCGACGAACGCCCCGTCGTCCCGGACCGCCCGGCGACGTCGTGCGGCAGGGAGGAGACGTACGCGCGCGACCTCCTCGACCGGCGTCTCCTGAGGAGCGAAGCGGAGCGGATGGCGGGGGAGGTCGCGGCCTGGCTCGCGAGGAAGGGGCTCCTCGCGCGGACGGTGACGCTCAAGCTTCGCTATGCCGACTTCACGACCATGACACGGAGCGACACCAAGCGTCCCGCGACGAGGGACCCGGCCGCAATCGCGGAGCGGGCGTCGGCGCTGCTCGGCAGGACCGAGGCGGGGAGGCGCCCGGTCCGTCTCCTCGGGGTCTCGGTCCACGGCCTGGAGTCGCCGGAGACGCACGACGCGGCCGCCAGCTCCTCCCAGCTCCTTCTGGGAATCGGATGACGGGGACGGGTATCATCCCGCCGTGACACGGAACCGCGCTTTTGGCGTCGCCGCCTCCGCCGCCCTCCTCCTTGCCCTCTTCGTCGTCCTTCCCGGGGTCGGGGCGGACGAGAAGGAAAAGGAGAAGCGGGAAGGCCTCTATCGCCCTCTCGGCCTCCTCACGGAGGTCCTCTCCCTCGTGAGAGCGAACTACGTCGAGCCGGTCGAGACGAAGACCCCTTCTCGCCGGGGCGTTCGCCGGGATGACCGAGGCGATGGACCCCTTCTCCGAGTACATTCCGCCCGACCGGATGGCGGACTTCACCGCCTTCCAGTCGACGAAACAGAAGGAGCTGCCGGAGCTGGGGCTCGTCCTCGCGAAGCGCTTCGGCTATCCGGTCGTCGTCGCGCCGATCGCCGGCAGCCGGGCCGCCGCGGCAGGCCTGAAGAGCGACGACCTGATCGAGAAGATCGACGGCCGTCACGCGCACGGCCTTGCCCTCTGGGAAGTCGAGGCAAAGCTGGCCGGAAAGCCCGGCCAGCGGGTCTCGCTCCTCGTCGTCCGCGACGGAAAGCCGAGGCGGCGATCCGTGGAGGTCGTCACCGGATCGTGGACGCCCCTCCCCCCATCGGCGGCTCGCGTCGAGGGGGAGACCGTCGTCACGATCCCGTCGTTCGCACCCGGCACGGCAACGGAGGTCGCGGCGATCCTCGCCCCGTTCGACCGGGCGAAGCCGCTCGTCCTCGATCTCCGGAACAACGCGTGGGGCTCTTACGACGAGGCCGCGCGCACGGCGGCCCTTTTCGTCCCCGCCGGCCCGCTCGGGGAGCTCTCCGGCAGGAAGATCGAGACGAAGCTCTTCCGGAGCGAGCCGGGCGAGCGCGCGCACGACAGCCGGCTCGTCCTTCTCGTCGACAGCGGCACGGCCGGTCCGGCCGAGTTCTTCGCGGCCGCGGTCAAGGAGGCGCTGGACCGGACGCCCGCGAAGGCCGCAGCGAACGAAAAAAAGGCGGCCGACGCCGAGGGCACCTCGCCGTCGGAAGACGAAACCGACACGGCCGAGGAGAAGGAGGCGCCGTTCTCCTGGAACGGGAAGATGGTGCGCCTCGTCGGCGAGCCGAGCATGGGGATGGCGTTCACCCAGCAGGTCGTGAAGATGCAGAGCGGCGGCGCGCTGCAGGTCTCCGTCGGAAAGATCAGGACGCTCTCGGGGCGGGCCCTCTCGCCGAAGGGACTCTCGCCCGACGACCGCGTCTACCACGTCCCGCCGGATGATTCGGTGAACCAGTCTCCCGTCGATCCTTTCCTCGAACGCGCGGTGAAGGTGCTTGCCGCGGCGCGGCCGAAAGCGGTGGCGTGACCCGCCGGCAAGGTCGCGGTCAGGCCGGTTCCGGCCGGCGGGTACTCCTCCTCTTCCTCGCGGTCGTCGCAGGCGTCTCCGGCTACTGGTTCTGCGCCCGGAAGGCGGGCCGGCAGCCGGAGCCGGTGCCCGTCCCGACGCGCCCGGCGGCGAAACCTGCCGCCGCGCCGGCACCCCGGCCGAGCGGGGTCCCTCTGGACTTCGAGGCGGCCTCGGGCACCCAGCGCGGCGTCGTCGCGATCGTGATCGACGACGTGGGATGGGACGACACGGCTCTCGCCGCCCTCGCGACCCTCGACGCGCCGCTCGCGCTCTCGGTTCTGCCGGGGACGCCGCTCGCGGACGAGGCGATCGCGCTCGCGAAACGGAAGGGCTGGAACCTGATGGTCCACCTGCCGATGGAGCCCGAGTCCGGGAAGATCGAGAAGGAGACGATCCGGACGTCCGACGACGACGCGGTGGTTCGTGAGCGTGTCCTTTCGGCTCTCGCGAAGGTGCCCGGCGCGATCGGCCTCAACAACCACCAGGGCTCGAAGGCGACGGCAGACCCGCGCGTCATGCGAGAGGTTCTCTCCGTCGTGAAGGAGAAGGGGCTCTTCTTCCTCGACTCCCGGACGACACCGGCCACGCAGGGCGAGAAGATCGCGCGGACCCTCGGTGTTCCGTACCTCTCGCGGGACGTTTTCCTCGACGACGCGGCGGCCGAGGCGAAGGACCCCGGAGGCGCCCCGGGAGCCCTCGACACCGCGTGGGAACGCGCCCTTTCGGTCGCGATGTCGAAAGGGGAGGCCGTCGTCATCGGCCATCCTCACCGGGAGAGCGTCGCGTTCCTCGCCGCGACCCTTCCGAAGCTCGCGGCCCGCGGCCTCCGGCTGGTGAAGCTCTCCGAGCTCGTCCCGTAGGCGTCAGCCCTCCGCGGCCTTCGCCTCCTCCCAGAGGCGGTCGAGCTCGGCGAGCGGCGTCTTCGAGACTTCGCCCCCGGCGGCCGCGACGCGGCGGGCCACCTCCTCGAAGCGGCGGCGGAAACGGGCGTTCGTGGCCTGCAGGGCCGCTTCGGGATCGACGCGGAGGCGGCGCGCGACGTTGACGACCGTGAAGAGGATGTCGCCGATCTCGTGCGCAATCCGCTCCTTCGGGGCGCCCTCGCGCAGCACTTCGGCCTTGAACTCTCCGACTTCCTCGTCGAGCTTCAGGAGGACGTCCGCGTCGCGAGCCCAGTCGAAGCCGAGGTCTGCCGCCCGCGAGGTCATCCGGACGGCCTTCAGGAGCGCCGGCAACGCCTTCGGTACCCCGTCGAACGGCGATGCGGCGAGGCCGCTCTCCTTCCGCTCTCTCTCCTTGATCGCCTCCCACTGCAGGCGGACGCCGTCCGCGTCCTTCACGTCGGCGCCGCCAAAGACGTGGGGGTGGCGGGCCACCATTTTCGCGTGGATCCTCCGGGCCGCCGAGCCGAGGTCGAAGGACCCGGTCTCGCTCCCGAGCCGCGCCAGGAAGACGATCTCGAAGAGGAGGTCGCCCAGCTCACCCTCCACTTCGTCCCACTGCTCGCGGGCCAGGGCGTCGAGCGCCTCGTGGCATTCTTCGAGAAGGTAGCCGGAGAGGTCCCGGAACGTCTGTTTCCGGTCCCAGGGGCACTCCTCGCGGAGCCGGTCCATGAGCCGGACGAGATCCGCGACCGCCATCCCTGCCTCCCCGGGGCTTCCTCGGCGCCCGCCGCTCTCGCTCATGCCGCTGTCCTTCCTCTTGCGTAGAATAATGAACTCTAAAGGGGTGCTATGGCCGAAAGCGAGAAGACCATCAAGGTCGTGGACCGCCGGCTCTTCACGGCGGACGGCGAGATGCGCGAGGAGGCGAAGGCGGAGATGGAGGGCGCAGGCGCAGAGCCGGAGGCCCCGGCCCCGGCCCCGGCGCCGGCCGAGGCGGCCGCGCCTCCTCCCGAGCCCGCGCCCGTGACGCATCAGGGCTTGCTCCGGCTCCTGGACATGCTCGGCCAGACGGCGGCGCTCTACATGGAAGGTTTTCCCGACCCCGCGACGGGGCGCCAGCAGGTGGACCTGGCCGGCGCGCGGCAGATCATCGATTCGCTGGTGGCGCTTCGCGAGAAGACGCGCGGGCGCCTCTCCTTCCAGGAAACGGACGCGCTCGAAAGTCTCCTGGGCGAGCTCCAACTGGTGTTCGCGCGGCTCGCGGCCCCGCCGGGGACGAAGCCGCCGGCGCCCTCTCCGGCGAGGCGAGGCTGATCCGGGCCGGAGATCCGGCCGCCAGCCGTCTCTCCCGCAGCCCGCGGGGGTGGCGAGCGCTTTTCGTGGCCGCGGCGCTCGCCACCGCCGCCGCGGGGCCGTCGCCCGCGCAGGTACTCACGGCCCCGGGCGAGTCGACCGAGATCGCCTTCCGGCGCCAGATCCGGGGCTACTGGTTCGCGTGGCTCTCCGCGCAGGAGGAAGGCGACGCGATCGTCGCGCGCTCGAAGATCGACGAGATCCTCAAGTACGCGCAGAAGATCGAGATCCGGCGGATCACGGACCTCGCGCTGTCGGCCACGGTCCTCGGGCGTCGGCAGCTCGAGCAAGGGAAGCCGATTCTCGCGCGCGAGGCCTTCCAGACCGCGACCCGGCTCGACCCCGACCTCCCCGAACCGCGGTGGGCGCGCGTCGGGCTCGCCGCGCGCTCCCGGCAGTTGGGCTCGACGGTGTCGGAGTTCTTCGGGGCGGTTCGCGCGACGCTGGCCGACGGCGAGTCGCGGCGGATCTTCGCGACTCGCTTCGCGCTCGTGCTCGTCCACGCCGGCGCCGTGACGGCCTCGGCCTTCATCCTCGTCCTCCTCGTCCGGCACGGACGGCGCTGGTTCCACGACCTCGCGGAGACTGCGTTTCGCCTCCTGCCGGGGGGGCGCGCCGACTATCTCCTCGTCGGCGCCATGGCGCTGGCGCCGCTCCTCCTCTCCTTCGACATCCTCTGGTACGGGCTCTTCCTCTTCGTCGTCCTCTTCGGCTACGCCACGTGGCCTCAGAAGCTGGGGTCCGTGGCTGCGCTGGCCCTCGTGATCCCGCTCTTCCCCGTCCTCGACTACATCGCCTACGACCTCGCGGTGAACTCATCGCCGATCGTCCGCGGGGCCGAGGCGCTCGCCGAGTCCCGCTACGACCAGCGAGTCCTCGACAATCTCGAGGCGGCGAAGGTGGTCCTGCCGGACGACGCCGACCTCCGCTTTCTCCTCGGCCGCCTCTACCAGGCGCTCGGGCAGAACGACCGGGCCATCGCCGAGTACACGACCGCCGCACAGCTCTCGCAGAAGGAAGCGCGCTCGCTGATCAACCGCGGAAACATCCGTTTCGTCGACGGGGACCTCGGCTCGGCCCAGGAGGACTACCAGGAAGCGCTGCGGCGCGACCCGCGCAACGTCGCCGCCCGCTACAACCTCGCGCTCCTCTTCGCCGAGACCTTTCGGACCGTCGAGGCGGCCAAGACGCTGAACGAGGCCCGGGCGCTCGACCTTGCACAGGTTCAGGCGTTCCAGGACGCCCCGACGCTCGTGAGGGTGGTCTCGCGGGACTACCCGGTCGAGGCCGCGAAGGAGAAGATGGTGAGCCTGGAGAGCGACCCGCGAGGCCGCCGCCTTCTCGGCCACTTCCGCGGCTTCAGCCTGCTGCGCGCCTGGATGACGCCGCTCCTCGTCGGCATCTTCCTCGCGGTGCCGGCGGCGCTTCTCTTCGACCGCTTCCGGCTCCGGGGGCGCGGTTACGCCTCCGAGTGCCAGAAATGCGGACGGACGTTCTGCCGGCTCTGCAAGCCGCCGGGGGAGAGCGCGCTCCTCTGCTCGCAGTGCATCCACGTCTACCTCAAGAAGGACGGCGTGGCGATCGAGACGAAGCTCCAGAAACTCGAGGACGTCAAGCGCCGGAAGAGCGTCGAGGAGAAAGTGGGCGTCGGTCTGAACCTCCTCCTGCCGGGCTCGTCCGCGTTCCTCGATTCGCGCGCCCTCGTCGGCATAGCGGTGTTCTTCCTCTTCGTGGCCGGCGTCATCGGGCTCTTCTCGCGGGCGTCGCTCGGCGTCGTGCCGCGCCTGAGCCCGGCCCCGGCGCTCCTTTCGCTCCTCTTCTGGGGCGGCCTGGCGCTGACCGGCTGGATCCTCGGGCAGACGACGGCCCGGAGGGCGTGAGATGGCGCTGGAAGGTACCCTCCGCGACTTCTCGCTGGCCGACATCCTCCAGCTCATCGCGCTGCAGCACAAGACCGGGCTTCTGACGGTCCGGAGCCCGTCCGACACGGTGACGCTCGGGTTCGTCGACGGGATGCTCGTCACGGCGGAGTCGTCGGCCCAGCGGCTGGACACGCGGCTCGGAACGGTCCTCGTGAAGACCCGGCGCCTCCAGCCGGAGGCTCTCCAGCGAGCGCTCGAGATCCAGGCGCAGACTCTCCAGCGGCTCGGCTTCATCCTCCTGAAGAACGGTTTTTGCTCGGCCCAGGACCTCCGTGACGGCCTCGACATCCAGATCCGGCGGATCGCTTACGGCCTGTTCCGGTGGACCGACGGGGACTACGTCTTCGAGCAGAGCGACCGCGTGGACTACGACCACGAGTCGACGACGCCCCTCGCCGTCGAGCGCCTCCTGATGGAGGGAGCGCGGATGGTGGACGAGTGGCCGATCATCGAGAAGGTCGTCCGCTCGCTCGACCTCGTCTACCAGCGGGTCCCGGTCGCCCAGCCGGTCATCCCGGCCGACGACGAGGAGCAGGTGGAGGAGATCGAGCCGCTGCCCGACCGGAGCGCGCGCGACCGCCGGCTCGACCCGATCCGGATTTCCCGGAACGAGTGGGCCGTCTACGAGCTCGTCGACGGGCTCCGGACGGTCGCCGAGATCAACGAGCTGACGTTCCTCTCCGAGTTCGACGGCTGCAAGGCGTTCTACGACCTCGTCAGCCGCGGCCTCATCGAGGAGTCGGGGGTGCCTCACGCCACGCCGTTCCCGGCGGCCCGCCCGCAGGTCGCACCCGGCCGCCCACCGCTCGACGTCACCCTTTTCATCGGACTCGGCCTCGCGCTCCTCTGCCTGCTCGGACTCCACTTCCAGTCCCGGAACCCGCTCAACCTCGTGACGGTCCCGGCGCGGCACGCTCCTGTCGTGGACGACTACCTGAAGTCGCTGTCGCTGCTCCGGCTCCGGCGGGTCGCGGAGGCCGTGGACGCCTATGGCCTCCTCTCGGGGAAGTTCCCGGAGTCGCTGGACCGGCTCGTCGCTTCCCACGTCCTCGGCCCGAACGATCTGCTCGACCCGATGGGAAACCGGTACCGGTACATCGTGCAGGGCGAGAAGTTCTATCTGGTCGGGTTCGACCGGGACGGAAAGACAGACGTCGACCTTCTTTTCTCGAGAAGCCTGGTTCTGAGGTTGCCCTCGGCCGCTTCTCAGACGGGTAAGTCTGAAAAAGAAGTCGTTGTAATAGAATAATTTACTAGTATATTACATTTGCGCTGGAGATCTGTGTTGATTTGGACTTGACTATAAGTTACTAAGGTTTTATCTTCTCTCCGGCTCTTGAAATGCCGGAGGAATCAGAATGAACAAGATCATCGGAATCGACCTCGGGACGACGAACAGCGTCGTCGCGGTCCTCGAAGGGGGGAGCGCCGAGGTCATCGCGAACTCGGAAGGCGGCCGCACGACGCCGTCGGTCGTCGGCTTCGCCAAGTCCGGAGAGCGCCTCATCGGCCAGGTCGCGAAGAGGCAGGCCGTGACGAATCCGGAGAACACCGTCTACTCGATCAAACGGTTCATGGGGCGGCGATTCGACGAAGTCAACGACGAAATGAAGATGGTGCCGTACAAGGTCGTCCGCTCGGCCAACGGCGACGCGCGCGTGAACGCAGGCGGCAAGGAGCTCTCGCCCCCCGAGATCTCCGCCATGATCCTGACGAAGCTGAAGGAGGCGGCGGAGGCCTACCTCGGCGAGAAAGTGGAGCGCGCGGTGATCACCGTGCCCGCCTACTTCAACGACGCACAGCGCCAGGCGACGAAGGACGCCGGCCAGATCGCCGGCCTCAAGGTCGAGCGGCTGGTGAACGAGCCGACCGCGGCGGCGCTCGCCTACGGCCTCGACAAGAAGAAGAACGAGACGATCGCCGTTTACGACTTCGGAGGTGGCACGTTCGACATCTCGATCCTCGAGGTGGGCGAAGGTGTCGTCGAGGTGAAGGCGACGAACGGCGACACGCACCTCGGCGGCGACAACATCGACCAGCGGATCGTCGACTGGCTCCTGGCCGAGTTCAAGAAGGACCAGGGGATCGACCTCGGGAAGGACCCGATGGCCGTGCAACGTCTCAAAGAGGCCGCCGAGAAGGCCAAGATCGAGCTCTCGACGACGCTCGAGAGCGACGTGAACCTGCCGTTCATCACGGCGGACGCGGCCGGCCCGAAGCACATGAACGTGAAGCTGACTCGCGCCAAGCTGGAGGCGATGGTCGAGGACATCCTGCAGCGGTCGATCGCGCCCTGCCGCCAGGCGCTGAAGGACGCCGGCGTGGCGGCCGAGAAGATCGACGAGGTCGTCCTCGTGGGCGGCCAGACGCGGATGCCGCGGATTCAGACGATCGTCAAGGAGATCTTCGGCAAGGAGCCGCACAAGGGCGTGAACCCCGACGAGGTCGTCGCCATCGGCGCCGCCCTCCAGGGAGGCGTGCTCGCCGGCGACGTGAAGGACCTGCTCCTGCTCGACGTGACGCCGCTGTCGCTCGGCGTCGAGACGCTGGGCGGCGTCATGACGCGGCTGATCGAGCGGAACACGACGATCCCGACGAAGAAATCCGAGGTCTTCTCGACCGCGAGCGACGCCCAGACCTCCGTCGAGATCAAGGTGCTGCAGGGAGAGCGCGACATGGCCGGCGACAACAAGCTGCTCGGCGTCTTCTCGCTGGTCGGCATCCCGCCGGCCCCCCGCGGCATGCCGCAGATCGAGGTGACGTTCGACATCGACGCGAACGGCATCCTCCACGTCTCGGCGAAGGACCGCGGCACCGGCAAGGAACAGAAGATCACGATCACGTCCCACTCGGGCCTCGACAAGGTCGAGGTCGACAAGGCGGTGAAGGAAGCCGACGCGCATCGCGGGGACGACAAGCAGCGGCGCGAGGCCGTCGAGGCGCGCAACCAGCTCGACTCGCTCGTCTACTCGACGGAGAAGCTCGTCGAGGAGAACGGCGAGAAGGTTCCGGCGCCGGAGAAGGAGTCGGTGAGCGCCGCGATCGCCGACGCGAAGAAGACGCTCGAGAAGAAGACGGCCGACGCCGCGGCGCTCCGGAAGGCGGCGCAGGACCTCCAGAAGGCGAGCTACAAGATCGCCGAGGCGCTCTACAAGACGGCGCCGGCGCCCGAGGGGCCGGCGGCCCCGGGCGGCCCGTCCGGCGGGTCGCCGGGCGAGTCATCCGCCAAGAGCGACGACGTCATCGACGCCGAAGTCGTCGAGGAGAAGAAGTGAGGCGCCATGAGGCGAGCGTCCAGGGGGCCCCGGCCGACCGGCCGGGGCCCGACCCTCTCCGAAGGCCCGCGAGAGACGTCCTACGTCCTGATCGGGGTCGTTGCGAGCCGCTTCGGCGTCCACCCGCAGACGCTCCGCCTCTACGAGCGCGAGGGCCTCATCCGGCCGCCGCGCTCGTCGGGCAACACCCGGCTCTACGACCTGGAGACGGTCGAGCGGCTCGAGATCATCCTGACGCTGACCCGCGACCTCGGCGTGAACCTCGCGGGGGTGGAGGTCATCCTCGACCTCCGCTCGCCGGCTGACGAAGATGGAGGGCGAGGTCGAGCGCCTGATGGAGTCGTTCCGCTCCGTGGCCGCCGAGCACGCCTCCCGCGCCGGGGGCCGCGACACGGCCCTCGTCGTGAGGCCCCGAGGCCCTCTCGTCGTCCGCCGGGACTGAGGCTTTCGGGGAGGGAATCCGTCCGGGGGGCGCCGGGCCGATAATCAACGTCCTGTGTCCCAGAAGCTCCGGCCCGACGACGAATCGAGAGTCCTCCGGAAGTACCTGGAGGAGATCGCGCGCTATCCGATCCTCGCGGCGGAGCGTGAGACGGAGCTGGGCCGCGTGATCCAGTGACCGATGCTCGCCCGAGGAGAGCGAAGAAGGAGGCCGTCGACGAGCTCGTCCGCGGCGAACCTCCGCTTCGTCGTCTCCTATGCCAAGCGCTTCCACTCGCCCGACGTCTCGTTCCTCGACCTGATCAACGAGGGGAACATCGGCCTCATCCAGGCCGCCCGCCGCTTCGACCCCGACCGCGGCGTGAAGTTCATCACCTACGCCGTCTGGTGGGTTCGGCAGGCGATCTCGCACGCGCTCGCCGAGCAGGTGGGGACGCATCCGGCTCCCGCACAAGCAGGCGACGCTCCATCGCGCGTCGCCCGTTCGCGCGAGGTGCTCTCGCGGCGTCTCGGCCGGGAGCCGACGATCGAGGAGATCGCCGACGAAGCGGGCGTCGACGCTCCCGGAGGCCGAGGTGCTCCTCGCGATGACGCGCGCCTCGGAATCGCTCTCGAAGGTCGTCGGCATCGACGAGCAGGACCGGACGCTCGAGGACGTTCTCGAGCAGACGACGGTCGCGGCGGCCGACGACGCAGCTCCTGCGCCGCTCGTCGATCGAGCAGACACGGCAGCTCCTCGAGCACCTCGAAGCCGAAGGAGCGCGCCATCCTCTGCCGCCGCTTCGGCATCCCGGAGGACGGGAGCGACGGCGAGCGCGAGCCGATGACGCTGCAGGAGATCGGCGAGCCGAGCTGAAGCTCTCGCGCGAGCGGGTCCGCCAGATCGAGGCACAGGCCCTCCGCTCCGCATCAAGAGGACGATGAAGGCCGCGGGCGCTGAGGCCGTACCTGAACTCCTACAATCCCGCCGTGGCGTCCGCCGTTCCCGATCCCCCCTCCGCCTGTCCGCTCTGCCAGGGCTTCGGCGTCCTCGAGCGGCCGACGGCCCGACGCTCGTGCGCGTGCCGCTGCCGGGAAGGGACGGAGCGCGAGGCGCGGCGGCGCGCCGCGCGGATTCCCGAGCGCTACCGGAACTGCGGCATCAGAACTTCAACGAGCTGACCGACTCGCAGCGGGCGGCGAAGGCCATGGCGAAGCGCTTCGTCGAGCGACTGGCCCGCGCGTCGATCGCGGCCTCCTCATCGTCGGGCCGGTCGGCGTCGGGAAGACGCACCTCGCCGTCGCCATCCTCGCCGAGCTCGTCGACACGAAGAGCGTCCGCGGAGTCTTCTGCGACTTCTCCGACCTCCTCGACCGGATTCAGGCGACGCTTCTCGCGCGGATCGACGAGAGCGAGGACGACATCCTCGCCCCCTACCGGGAAGCGGAACTCCTCGTCCTCGACGAGCTCGGCGCCCGCCGGCCGTCCGACTGGGCGCGTGACGTCCTCTACGGCCTCCTGAACACGCGGTACAACCGGAAGCGAATCACCATCCTGACGACGAACTTCGGCGACGAGCCGGAGAAGCCCGGGGGCGAGACGCTCGAGATTCGGGTCGGGACCGCCGTGCGGAGCCGCCTCGCCGAGATGTGCCAGATGGTCCCGCTCGCGGGCGCCGACTACCGGCGGGAGGTCAAGCAGCGGCGCGCGGATTCGTGACGCCACGGCGGGGGTTTCTCCGCTTCTCGCCGTCGGCGGCGTCGCTTCTGCTTCTCGTTGTCGCGGCCTGCGCGCCGGCGCCGAAGCCGGTCGCGCCGCCCCCGCCGACGCCGACGCCGTCGGCCACCCCGACCGCGGCGCCGACTCCTTCGTTCGTCCCCGCCTTTCCGGCGATCCCCGGGACGACGCTCGACGTCTGCCTCGCGACCGACCGGACGTCGGTGGCGTTTCCCGCGGGAGACTGGCTCCTGAGGTCGGGCGGCCGCGTCGAGCGCCGCCGCGGGCCGCTGACCTTCCGCGCGCCGGCCTCGGCCGGAGGGGCGCTCTTCGCGGTCCAGGCGGGCTCGTTCGCGACGCGTGAGGGCGCCGACGCGGAGGCGAGAAGGATCGCCTCGGTCGCCACGGCGAAGGCGGAGATCGTCGAGATCGCAGGGCGCTTCACCGTACGCGTGGGGGAGCCCGCCGATCGGAAGGCGTCGAAGCGCTCCTCGCGCGTGTCCGGCGCGACGCCGTTCCGGACGCCTTCCTCGTCGGCGCGGCGGGGCCCGCGGCGAATGCGCCGGTCCTCGTCGAGGAAAACGGCCGGACCGCAGGAGTGGCCGTCGCCCGTCTCGCTCGCCCGCGCCGACGGGTCGCTCGTGCCGTTCGGAGACTCCTCGTACCGCGGCTTCCTCCTCCTTCGCGCGACGGGGCGCGGGACGCTCCACGTGATCGACCGCGTCGGCCTCGAGGAGTACCTGAACGGTGTCGTCCCCGGCGAGATGGGGCCGCGCGTCTACGACGAGATCGAGGCGCTGAAGGCGCAGGCTGTGGCGGCGCGTTCGTACGCCTTGAAGCGGCGCGGCGACTTCGCGGCGGAAGGCTACGACCTCTGCGCGACCCCCCGCTGCCAGGTCTACGGCGGCGTCGCCGCGGAGCAGCCGCTCACGAACCGCGCCGTGGACGAGACCGCGGGCGAGGTCCTGCTCTTCGAGGGGAGGGTCGCCGACGCGCTTTTCACCTCGACTTGCGGCGGCCGGACCGAGAACGCCGAAGTCGTCTTTCCCGGCTACGCGGGAACCGCACCGTATCTCGTCTCGGTCGCCTGCTCGCGGCGAGGCGCCGCTCGCGCTCGCCGCGCGGCCGGCGCCGCCGAAGCCGCACGCGGTGACGGCACTCGGCGCCCGGGGTCTCGCCCTTCTCGCGGCGCTCGGGCACGGCCCGGACGCCGCCGGGCTCGCGGCCGCGCGCGACGCCGTCCGCCAGCGGCTCGGCCTCTCGCCGCGGCCGGCGCCGCACCCGCTCTCGGTGCCCCTCGCCTACGTCGAGATTGCGGAGGGCGCCGGCCTCCTCGCCCCCGAAATCCTGACCGAGCCGGTCGAGCGCGAGGCCGCACCTGCCTCGTGGAGCCCGAAGGCGCGCGCTGCGTGGGCGGTGCTCGTGCGGTTCCAGCTCGCGAACGGCGGCTCCTTCCCGCGGGACCGCGCGCTCCACGTCGAGGAGGCGGCCGGGATCTGGGCGGCGCTCCTGTCGCGGCTCGGCGACTTCGAAGAGGCGGAGGGCCGGCTCGTCTCGGCGGCGCCGGACGCCGTCGTCGTCAAGACCTCGAAGGGAAAGACGGCGCTCCCGATCGGGGGACGCCTCGTGCTCCTTGCGGGGGGCCCGGATGCGTTTACGAGCGTTGAGTCGCTCGAGGCGTACGCCGGGGACAAGGTGCGCGTCTTCTCGCGCGACGGGAGGCTCGCCGGCCTCGCGAAACCCTTCGCTGCAGCGGCAGGGACGTACGAGCGCGACTCGGCCTGGATCCACTGGACGCGCCGCTTCACCGGCGCCGAGCTCGCTGCGAAGCTGAAGGAACGCGACGCCTCGCGAACCGCCTCGGTCGTCCGGAAGGTGGAGGTGACCGGACGCGGGGCGTCGGGCCGCGCGAAGAGCGTCCGGATTTCCACGGACGCGGGGACCGTCGTCCTGACGGGCCTCGAGATCCGCTTCGCGCTCGGCCTCCCCGAGTCGCTCTTCACGGTGGTGCCCGGAAGGCTCGAAGGGGGAGAGCCGGTCTTCACTTTCTACGGGCGCGGCTGGGGGCACGGCGTCGGCCTCTGCCAGAATGGGGCGTTCGGGATGGCGCTCGCCGGCAAGGGCTACCGCGAGATCCTCGCCTGGTACTACCGGGGGGCGCAGGTCGGAAGCCCCGAAAGGCTCTCCATTCCCCCCGTGGGCGGCCCGCGGTAAGATAGCTGCGAAATTTGACGCCTCCGTCAGTTTTTCAGGAGGCGGCTCCGAGGCTCCCATGACGACACTTTTCGAGACCCAGGCTCCGGCAGCGGCCGCCGGCATCGGCTTCACGCTCACCGACGAGCAGCTCGCGGTGAAGAAGATGGTCCGGGAGTTCGCGGAGTCGGAGATCGCCCCGCACGTGATGGAGTGGGACGAGGCGCAGATCTTCCCGCGCGAGATCGCCCGCAAGCTCGGCGAGCTCGGGATGTTGGGCGTGATCTTCCCGGAAGCCTAGGGCGGCGCCGGTCTCTCGTACGTCGACTACGTGAACGTCGTCGAGGAGCTCTCGCGCGTCGACGGCTCGGTCGGGATCTCGGTCGCCGCGCACAACAGCCTCTGCTCGAACCACCTCTACCTCTTCGGGACCGAGGAGCAGAAGCGGAAGTGGGTCGTCCCGCTCGCGCAGGGGAAGCTCCTCGGAGCCTGGGGGCTGACCGAGGCGGGGGCGGGGAGCGACGCCAAGGGGACCCGGACGACGGCCGTCCCGGACGGCGGCGGCTGGGTGCTGAACGGCTCGAAGAACTTCATCACCCACGGCTCGGTCGGCGACGTGGCGGTCCTGATGGCCGTGACGGACCGGGCGGCCGGAACGCACGGCATCTCGGCCTTCGTCGTCGACCTCCACCAGCCCGGAATCCGGGCGGGGAAGAAGGAGAACAAGCTCGGCCTCCGCGCCTCCGACACGGCGACGCTCGTCATGGAGGAGTGCCGCGTCCCGAAGGAGAGCCTGCTCGGCCGCCCGGGCGAGGGGTTCGTCCAGGCGATGAAGGTCCTCGACGGCGGGCGGATCTCGATCGCCGCGCTCGCCCTCGGGATGGCGCAGGGAGCCTACGAGTGCTCCCTCGCCTACGCGAAGCAGCGCGAGCAGTTCGGCAAGCCGATCGCCGAGTTCCAGTCGATCCAGAACTACCTCGCCGACATGGCGACCGAGATCGACGCGGCCCGCCTCCTGACGTGGCGCGCCGCGTGGATGAAGGACCGGGGGATGAAGACGACGCGGGAGTCGGCGATGGCGAAGCTCTTCGCGTCGGAAGTCTCGGTGAAGGTCGCGAACCTCGCCGTCCAGATCCACGGCGGCTACGGCTTCACGAAGGACTTCAAGGCGGAGAAGTTCTACCGCGACGTGAAGCTCTGCACGATCGGCGAGGGGACGTCCGAGATCCAGCGGATGGTCATCGCCCGTCAGCTGATACGTTCTTAGGGAACCCGGCCACCGGGCCCTCCGCGGCGGAAATCCATGCACAATGCCGGCGTGTCTCCGGGGCTCGATTTCCCGATCGCCAGCCACACTCTCGCGAACGGCCTCCGGGTCATCGTGTCGGAGGATCGCGAGGCGCCCGTCTTCGGGCTCTGCCTCCTCTACCGCGTCGGGTCGAGGGGCGAGCCGCGGGGGCGCTCGGGCTTCGCCCACCTCTTCGAGCACCTGATGTTCGAGGGGACCCCTCGCGCGCCGAAAGGGGTCTTCGACCGCGCCTGCGAGTCATCCGGAGGAAACAACAACGGACAGACGCGTCCCGACGTGACGATCTACGTCGAAACGGCCCCCGCGGCGGCGCTCGAGCGCTTCCTCTTTCTGGAGGCCGACCGGATGGCGGCGCTCGACTTCTCGCAGGAGACGCTCGACAACCAGCGCGACGTCGTGAAGGAGGAGATCCGGGTCAACGTCCAGAACGACCCCTACGGCCTCTTCGAGTACCGCGAGCTGCCGAAAGCGACTTTCGACAAGTGGGAGAACGCCCACGACGGCTACGGCGACTTCCACGACCTCGACGCGGCGACGCTCGACGACGTCCGTGGCTTCTTCTCGTCGTTCTACCGCCCGAACAACGCGGTCCTCGTGGTGGCGGGCGACGTCCGGGCCGCGGAGGTCTTCGCGCAATGTGACAGCCTCTTTGGCGGGATCCCCGCGGCGCCGCTTCCGCCCGCTCCGGACCTCGTCGAGTCGCCGCGGCCCTCGCCCGTCCTCGCGGTCTCGAAAGCGCCGCTCGCGAACACGCCGGCGCTCGCCGCGGGCTGGCGGATGCCGCCGCCGGACCACCCCGACGTCTTCCCGCTCCTCGTTCTCGGCGAGCTCCTCCACGCCGGGCGCTCGAGCCGCCTCGTCCGCGGCCTGGTCGTCCGCGACGAGCTCGCGACCGAGGTCTGGGGCGGCTTCAACCCGTTCCAGGGGAACGGCTGGTACGAGGGGACGACGATCTTTCTCTCGAAGATCGCCTTCCGGCGCGACGTCTCCGCCGCGCATCTGCTCGACCGTCTCGACGGCGAGATCGCGTCGATCGGACGGGACGGCGTGCCGGACGACGAGCTGGCGCGCGTGAAGACGTGGATCGCCTCGGGCTGGTTCGCCACGCTGGAGTCCCGCGTCGAGCGCGCGACCGAGCTCGCGCAGGCGACGGCCTTCGGCGGCGACGCGGGGAGCCTCGCGGCGCTCCCGGCGCGCCTGGCGGCCGTCTCGGCCGGGGACGTCGCCCGCGCTGCCGCGTGGCTTCACCCCGACCGGCGCGCTGCCATCGTGAAGGAGCCGGGAACGGCATGAACGACGGCATTGCACTCCCACCGGACCTGCCGGGGGTCGCCGAGACGGAATTCGAAGCGCCGCCCGTCGACGTCTTCACGCTTCCGAACGGCCTCGAGGTCTGGGTCGCGCCCCGAAGGAGCGTCCCTCTCGCGGCGGTTCAGCTCGTCGTCAAGGGCGGGCGCGCGTACGACCCGCCCGGCCGCCCCGGGCTCGCCGGCCTCCTCGCCGCAGCTCTGAAGGAAGGGACGGCGGCGCGGAGCGCGTCGGACGTGGCGGATCTCCTCCAGTCCGCGGGGGGAGAGCTGGGAACCGGCGCGGGAGACGAGTTGCTCGCGTGCCGCACGACGGGACTGGCGTCGAAGCTCGACGTCCTTCTCGACGTCCTCGCGGACGTCGTCCGGAGTCCCGCCTTCCCTGAGCGCGACATCGAGCGGGTCAAGGCGAACGCACGGGAAGAACTCGCGACGGAGGAGTCGGACCCGTTCTTCCTCGCGGACCGCGCCTTCCGCTCCGCTCTCTTCGGCGGCCATCCCTACGCGACGATCGCTCCGACGCCCGAGACGATCGACGCCGTCACGCCCGGCCTCCTCCGCGCCGAGGCCGCGAGCCGGCTCTCGCCGCGGCGGACGCTACTCGTCGTCGCGGGCGACGTCCGCCTCCAGGACGTGTCTCTTCTCGTCGACCGCTCTTTCGGAAGCTGGAGCGGCGCGGAGGACGCCGTCGTGCGGCTCGCGCCGGCGCGAACGCGGCTCGACGGCTCGAGCCCGGTCCTCGTGCCGCGCCCTGGCTCCGTCCAGGCGAACCTCGCCGTCGGCGCGCCGGCCCCGGCCCGGACCAGCCCCGATGCGGCCGCGCTCCAGATCGCCGTCACGATCTATGGCGGGGCCTTCTCGTCGCGGCTCGTGTCGAACCTCCGGGAGGAGAAGGGGTACACCTATTCGCCGGGTGCCGGCTGGCGGAGCCTCCCGGCGGGGGGCCGGACGCAGACGATCGCGGCCGTCCGGACCGAGGTCGCCGGGGCGGCGCTGAACGAGATCCTCTACGAGCTCCGGCGGATGGCGACGACAGACGTCACGGAGGAAGAGCTCGCGCGCGCGAAGGGGTTCGACGCGGGACGGCTCCTCCTCGCGGTCCAGACGAACGCCGGCCTCGCCGGAGAGCTGGCCGACCAGTGGCTCCATGGCCTGCCGCCGTCCGCCCTCGAGGAGCGCGTCCTGGCGATCCGCTCCGTCGACGCCGCGGCCGTTCGCCGGGCCGCGCGGCGGTACCTCGCGGTTCCGTCGCTGGCGGTCGTGGCCGTGGGCGAAGAGGCGGCGCTCCGGGACGAGCTGTCGCCGTTCCAGTCGGCGATCTGACGAGCGGCGCCTTCCTCAGCGCGGCACGGCCTGCGCGATCCGGTTCGCCATGCCGCCGAAGATCAGGGCGTGGATCGGCAGCAGAGCGACCCAGTAGGCGCGCCCCCAGAAGCCTCCCGGGTGGAATTCGGCCGTCTGCGTCAGGAGGCTGCCGTTCCCGCTCGGCGTCACCTCGAACGTCAGCCGGGCCTGGCCGGGGAGCTTCATCTCGGCGCGAAGCCGGAGCAGCCGCCCCTCCTCGAAGCGCTCGACGCGCCAGAAGTCGACGGCGTCGCCGACCCCGAGCTCGGCTGGATCCCGCCGGCCCCGCCGCATGCCGACGCCGCCCGCGAGGCGGTCGAGAGCGCCGCGGAGCTCCCAAAGCGCGTCCGCGTAGTACCAGCCGTTCTCCCCGCCGATCCGGCGGACGCGGTCGAAAACGGCGGCAGGGGAGAGCGGCGTCACGACCTCCCTGCGGTCGGTGAGGAGCGGGGCGCGCTCGGTCCAGGCTTCGGTGGCGGCCGGCGTCGAGGCGCCGGTCCAGCGGGAGGGGACGAGGGCGCGCCGTTCGCGATCGAGCGAGCGGGCGACGGCTTCGCGGAACGAAAGGAGGGAGCGCGGGATCAGTTCCCGGATCGAGACGTCCCGGCAGACGACGTCGTTCCTCAGCCCCTCGACGAGCGGACGCGCGATCGACATCGGGACCGCGGTGACGAGGTTCAGCCAGTAGGCCGAGAGGCGCGGCGTCAGAAGGGGAACCGTCAGGATCCGGACGCGGCGCCCCATCACCTCGGCGCAGATCCGCATCAGGCCGGCGTAGGTGAAGACCTCGCCGCCGCCGATCTCGAAGGTCCGGCCGGTGGTCCTCGGCTCGTCGAGGACCGAGACCAGATAGGCGAGGACGTCGCGGACCGATATCGGCTCGCAGCGCGAATTCACCCAGCGCGGGCAGATCATGAACGGGAGCTTACGGGCGAGGTCGCGGATGATCTCGAACGAGGCGCTTCCCGAGCCGACGATGATCGCCGCGCGGAGCTCCGTCACGGGGACCGGCCCCTGCCGGAGCACGTCGCCGGTCTCCTGCCGGCTCGTCAGGTGCTCGGAGAGGTCCGCTCCGTCTCCAAGACCTCCGAGATAGACGATCCGCTTCACGCCCGCCCCGGCGGCGGCGGTGGCGAAGTTCCGGGCCGCGTCGCGGTCCTTCGCCGCGAAGCTCTGCGCGTCCGCGGCCATCGAGTGGATCAGGTAGTAGGCGACGTCGATGCCGGCGAGGGCGGCGGGAAGCGTGGAGGGGTCGAGAACGTCCGCAGCCGCGACTTCGATTCCCTGCCAACCGCGTGCCTCCAGCTTCGCCGGGTCGCGCGCGAGGCAGCGGACCGAATGCCCGGCGGCCAGGAGCTCGGGGACGAGGCGGGAGCCGATGTAACCGGTGGCGCCGGTGACGAGGATTCGCACGACTTCCCTACGCCCCGGAGGCGTCGGCGGATCGGGATCAGGGACGGGGAGCGATCCGGACCCGGCAGTCCTGGTAGGCGGCGCCCTCGCCCGCGTCGGTCGTCCGGGCGCGGACGAGGGCGTTTGCGCTCGTCCCGCGGTCGAAGTGGCCCCCCTTCGGGACGATGACGACGTCCTTCCGCTGCGCGGGGTCGAGCTTCAGGACCGCCTTCACGCGTCCAAGCGCGCTCTCGACGAAGACCGGATCGCCGTTCGCGAAGCCGCGTGCGGCGTCCGGATGGCAGGTGGCGGTGAGGGCATCGGGGGGCGCTCCAGCCCACTGCGAGCTCTGGGACTTCTCGGTCGAGTTCGAGAAGAGCCAGAGCGGAAAGCCCGGTTCCTCCGGCGGCGACAGCGGCGTCGTATGAACGAGATTCACCCGCCCGGTGGCAGTGGGGAAGACGCGCCGCTCGAAGAGGACCTTTTCTGAGAGAGGGTTCCGGACCGCTTCGCGCTCGAGTCTCGAGACCGTGACGCCAAGCGGCGCGACCCGCGAGAGGAGCCGTTCTTTCCACTCCCGGGCAGTTCCTTCGACCTTCGAAGAAATTCCCCGATTCTCCTCTCCTGTCATTTCGTCGATTCTCCTGGCGAGCGCCTGGACGATTTCGAGGTCGGTCTTGACGCCGGGCGGCGGTGCGACGGCGGGCGTCGACGCGGCGAGCCAGTGGTGCCCGTAGGCCCCGAGGAGGTCGTCGTCCTCGACGAGCGTCGCGGTCGGGAGGACGAAGTGCGCGCGCCGCGCGGTGTCGGTCAGGAACGAGTCGGCCACGACGACGAGCTCCCGCGTCTCGAAGGCCCGCGCGACGGTAGCCGAGTCAGGGAGCATCGCGACGGGGTTTCCCGCCGTCACCCAGGCGGCGCGAATCGGCGGCTCCTTCGCATCGAGGATTCCCGCGCCGAGGAGCGGCTCCGGAATGGTCCGCGGGTACTTCTTCGAAAGGCAGGAGAAGTCGAACGCCCCGCGCCGCTTGAAGTAGAACGACACGCCCCCCCCCGGGATTCCGAGGTTTCCGCTGACGGCGCCGAGCGCGTCGAGGGCGCGGACGATGGCCGAGCCGTTCATCCGCCGCCCCATCCCCCAGCCGACCTGGATCGAACAGGGGCGGTCGGCGAGCGCCGCGGCGATCGCGGCGACGTCGTCCGCCGCCGCGTCGGCGTCGCGCCCCCAGCCGGCGCTCCCCTTCGAGAGGGCGACCGCCCGGAACTCGGCGAAATGGTCGCAGTACGACGGGGCCGAGGGGTCGGCGCCTCCTGTCTCGAAGAGGCGCGCGGCGACGGCCATCGCGAGGGCGAAGTCGCCGCCGGGGCGCGGCATCACGACGCGGTCGGCGAGGGACGCCGCCTTGTGGCGGACCGGGTCGATCAGGATGACCTGCGTGCCGTTCCGCTTCGCCTCGCGGAGGACGGGGAGGAGGTGGATGCTGGAGACGTTCGGGTTCTTCCCCCAGAGAAGGACGTGCTTCGCGTTCAGGAGGTCGAAGAGATCGTGCGACTCCTCCTCGCCGAAGTCGGTCTCCTGGGCGGCGTCGCCGGCGCCCGAGCAGATGTCGCCGCTCTTCACGGTCACGGGGCCGAACTGCTCCCAGAAAAGGTCGGTGACGCTCTTCAGGACGCCGAGCGACCCGCCGGAGCGGTAGTGGAGGATCGCGGCGGGGCCCGACTCGGCGCGGATCGCAAGAAGCCGGCGGGCGATCTCCGAGAGCGCCGCGTCCCACGTCGTTTCGACGAAACCGGACGCCGTCCGCCGGAGCGGGGCGACGACGCGGTCCGGCGCGTTCTGGAGCGCGGGGAACTGCGACGTGCGGTAGCAGATGAAGCCCTGCGTCACCGGGTGATCCGGGTCGCCTCCGATCCGGGTCACTTTCCCGTCCTCGACGGTGACGACGAGGCCGCAGGCGTCGGGGCAGTCGCGGTTGCAGACGGTCTTGTGGACCGTCACTTCACGTTCGCGCGGAACAGATCGACCGTCCGCTTCCAGGCGTCTCGGGCGCACTCCTCGCGGTAGACCTCGGAGCGCGTGTCGTTGAAGAAGGCGTGGGGCGCCTTGCGGTAGATCTCGGTGTCCACCGTCTTTCCGAGCTCCTTCAGCTTCTTCTCGAGCGGCGCCGCCTCCGAGGCCGGGGACGCTGTCGTCCAGCTCGCCGTAGATCAGGAGAATCGGCGCCTGCAGGTTCTCCCATTTCAGGGGCACCTTCTTGAAGCCGCCGTAGAAGCTGACGGCCGCACCGACCTTTGCGTTGGATCGTCGCCGCGTACTGGGCGAGCGCGCCTCCCATGCAGAAGCCGACCACGCCGAACGTCTTCGACGAGCACTCCGGCCGCGAGAGGACGTAGTCCGCCGCGCCCGCGATCTCCGCGTTCGCCCTTTCCACGTCCAGCTCCATCAGGAGCCGGCCGGCCTCGTCCGGCGCCTTCGTCGTCTTCCCGTGGTAGAGGTCGGGCGCCACGGCCACGAACCCCTCCTTCGCGAACCGGTCGCAGATGTCCATGATGTGGGGCACCAGCCCCCACCACTCCTGGATCACGACGACCGCGGGCCCCTTCCCGAACGGAGGCTTTGCGAGGTACCCCTCGCATGTCTGGCCGTTCGACTTGAACGTGACTTTCTCGCCCATGACAATCCCCTCCGGGGCCGGCCGGTGCGCGGCCGCCCAGTCCGCCGCCTTCCGCGGGGATTCTAGACCGGCGCTGCCGGGCGTTACGGGAGCGGCGCGAACTTCGCGGTGAAGTGCCGGAGGACGCTCGGGGCCTCCGTGATCCGGTAGCCCTTGAGCTCGGTCTTCTTCCGCGCGACGGCCAGGACGACCTCGGCCACGTAGTCGATGTGCGACTGCGTGTAGACGCGGCGCGGAATCGCGAGGCGGACGAGGTCCATCGGGCCCGGCGTCTCGGTGCCGTCGGGGTGGAGGCCGAACATCACCGTCCCGATCTCGACTCCGCGGACGCCTCCTTCGACGTAGAGCGCGTTCGTGAGGGCGATGCCCGGGTACTGGAGCGGCGGGATGTGCGGCAACAGGGCCCGCGCGTCGAGGTAGACGGCGTGCCCGCCCGCCGGCCGGATGATGGGGACGTCGGCCGCGGCCACCTTCTCGGCGAGGTACTCGGTGGAGCGGATCCGGTACTTCAGGTACGGCTCCTCGACGACCTCCTCCAGCCCGCGCGCGATCGCCTCGAGGTCGTAGCCCGCGAGGCCGCCGTAGGTGGGGAAGCCCTCGGTCAGGATCAGGAGGTTGCGGCACCCCTCCGCCCAGCGGTCGTCGTTCATGGCGAGGAAGCCGCCGATGTTCGCGAGGCCGTCCTTCTTGGCCGACATCGTGCAGCCGTCGGCCAGGGCGAACATCTCCTGCGCGATCTCCTTCGGCGTCTTCTTCTCGTAGCCTGGCTCGCGCAGCTTGATGAAGTAGGCGTTCTCGGCGAAGCGGCAGGCGTCGAGGAAGAACGGTTTTTTGTACTTGTCGCAGAGGGCGCGGACGCCGCGCAGGTTCTCCATCGAGACCGGCTGGCCGCCCCCCGAGTTATTCGTCACGGTGACCATGACGAGCGGGACGTGGTGGCCGTCCTCGGCGAGCGTCTTCTCGAGCGCGTCGAGGTCCATGTTGCCCTTGAAGGGGTGGAGGGCGGCGGGGACCTTCCCTTCCGCGATGACGAGGTCACGGGCCTCGGCGGCCTCCACCTCGACGTTCGCGCGCGTCGTGTCGAAGTGGCTGTTGTTCGGGACGATCTGCCCCGGCTTGAGGATCGTGTGGAAGAGGATCCGCTCGGCGGCGCGCCCCTGGTGCGTGGGGATGATGTGCGAAAAGCCGGTCAGGTCCCGGACGACGTCGCGGAAGCGGTAGAACGACCGGCTGCCGGCGTACGACTCATCCCCCTGGATCAGCGCGCCCCACTGGGCCGACGACATGGCGCCGGTCCCCGAGTCGGTCAAGAGGTCGATCAGGACGTCGTCGGCGTGGAGGAGGAAGACGTTCCAGCCGGCCGCGGCGAGGGCCGCCTCGCGCTCGCCGCGGTGGGTGAACCGCAGAGGCTCGACCGACTTGATCCGGAACGGCTCGATGATCGTGTGGAAGGGCTTCAGACGACGACCGGCTTCTCGGCGAGGTGCCGCGCGAGGGCGGTGGAGAGGAGGTCGACGTGCTCGCGCTCCTCGGCCTCGAGCTCGCGGTAGAGTCGCCACTCGGCGGAGCCCGTCGGAAACTGCAGGCCGGCGTCGAGGAAAAACTGCCGGGCCCGTTTCTCGAGGTGGACGGCGAGGCGCAGGAGCGCGGCTCCGGAGGCGTCCTTCATCTCCGCGCCGGCGAAGACGGCGACTTGAGCCGGCGAGAGGCTCGTCGCGACCGGGGTCTCGGGCGCGTCGATGTGGTACCGGCGCGTCAGGGTGACCATGTGCTCCTTCTCCATCTCCGAGAGCTCGCGGAAGAGCTGCGCCAGCTCGGGGTCCTTCGCCTCGATCTCGGCGGCGCCGCGCGCGTAGAAGGACAGGCCGCCCAGCTCGATCTCGAGGGCGTGGCGGACCGCCTCGACCGCGGCCGCGCTCTCGAGCGAGACCTCGTGCCCGGCTTCGAGCTTCCCGCCGCAGGCGGGGCAGAGGCCGTACGGGAACGCGAACCCCTCGGAGACCTTCTGGCACGAGGCGCAGGTCCAGATCATCCGCTCGCCGGCGCAGCAGATGTGCTCCTCCTCGCCCGGCTCGAAGGGGCGACGGCACTTCGGGCAGGAGGGGACGGCCTTCTCCTGGGCGGCCGCCTTCTTCGGCTCGACCTCTTCCTCGAGGACGACGGGCCACTCCTTCGTCTGCAGGTACTTTTCGATCGCCTTCGCGGCCCGCCGCCCCGCGCCGAGCGCGAGGATGACCGTCGCGCCGCCGGTGACGATGTCGCCCCCGGCGAAGACGCCGCGGAGGTTCGCCGCCTGCGTCTTCGGGTCGACGTTGATGTACCCCTCGCCGCGAACCGAAAGCTCGGGCGCCGAGCGCGAGATGACCGGGTTCGCGCGTGTTCCGAGGGCGTAGATGATCGTGTCGCACTCGAACGTCTCGAAGGCGCCCTCGATCGGGACCGGCTTCCGCCGCCCCGACTTGTCGGGCTCGCCGAGCTGCATCTTCTGGACGACGATGGCCTTCACGCCGCCCTTCTCGTCCGTCTCGATCCTCGTCGGGCTCATGAGCCAGTGGAAGTGGATCCCCTCTTCCTTGGCGTGGCGCAGCTCCTCGATGCGGCAGGGGGCCTCGGCCTCGGTCCTTCGGTAGAGGCAATGGACGTCCTCGGCCCCGAGGCGCTTGGCGACGCGGAGGCAGTCCATCGCCGTGTTTCCCGCGCCGAGGACGACGACCCGCTTGCCCATGGCGACGGGGGTGTCCTCGAACGGGAAGCGGTCGCCGCCCATCAGGTTGATCCGCGTCAGGAACTCGTTCGCGCTGTAGACCTGCCCGGCCTGCTCGCCGGCGATGCCGAGAAAGCTCGGGAAGCCGGCGCCCGTGCCGATGAAGACCGCGTCGTAGCCCATCTCGCCCTGGAGCTGCTGGATCGTGAACGTCTTTCCGATGACCTTGTTCGTCTCGAATTTCACGCCGAGATTCTGGAGCGCGTTCACCTCGCGGTTGATCGTCGTCCGGGGCAGCCGGAAGGACGGGATGCCGTAGCGGAGGACGCCGCCGATGACGTGGAGCGCCTCGTAGATCGTCACGTCGGCGCCCTTGCGGGCCAGGTCGCCGGCGCAGGCAAGGCCCGCCGGGCCCGAGCCGACGATGGCCACGCGGCCCAGCTTCCCGGCGTTCGCCGGAGCGTGGACCTCGGGGACGGGGGCGTGGTCGCCCACGAACCGCTCGAGACGGCCGATGGCGACCGGCTCCATCTTCCCCTTCTCGAGGACGCACTGGATCTCGCACTGCGTCTCCTGCGGGCAGACGCGGCCGCAGATCGACGGGAAGAGGTTCGTCTCGTGGATGACCGAGAGGGCGCCCGGGAGGTCGCGGACCATCAGGTAGCGGATGAAGCGCGGGATGTCGATGGCGACAGGGCAGCCCGCGATGCAGGTGGGCCGGATGCACTGGATGCACCGCTCGGCCTCCTGGAGCGCGTCGGCCATCGTGTAGCCGAGGTTGACCTCCTCGAAGTTGTGCGCCCGCTCGTGGGCGTCGCGCTCGGGCATCTTCCCGGCGTGCGGCGCCAGCTCCTTCAGCTTCTTGTAGTTCCGCTTCTCGAGCTCGAAGAGCTGCTTGTCGATGGAGCAGACCTTGTCGAAGTC
Source organism: uncultured Acidobacteriota bacterium (assembly GCA_963721385.1). Lineage (GTDB taxonomy): Bacteria > Acidobacteriota > Thermoanaerobaculia > UBA5066 > UBA5066 > DAOMFB01. The sequence goes on along the minus strand of CAVRJB010000013.1, from coordinate 778,300 downwards.
CTCCTTCGCCGTCGTCTCCTGCTTCTTGAACCTCTCCTGCCGGAGCTGCAGCTCGGGGAAGTCGACCTGATGCCCGTCGAAGTCGGGACCGTCCACGCAGGCGAACTTCACCTGCCCGCCGATCGAGACGCGGCACGAGCCGCACATCCCGGTCCCGTCCACCATGATGGCGTTCAGCGAGACCATCGTCTTGACGCCGAAGGGGCGCGAGGTCTCCGAGGAGGCGCGCATCATCGGGAGCGGCCCGATGGCGACGACGAGGTCGGGCTTCTCCTTTTCGAGGACCTCCTTCAGCGCCGCGGTCACGAAACCGGGCTTCCCGTACGAGCCGTCGTCGGTGCAGACGATCAGGTCGTCGCAGTACTGCTTGAACTTGCTCTCCCAGAAGACGAGGTCTTTCGTCCGGAAGCCGATGATCCCGGTCGTCCGATTCCCGGCCTCCTTGAAAGCGCGAAGCTGCGGGTAGATCGGGGCGACGCCGAGGCCGCCCCCCACGAGGACGACGTGCCCGACCTTTCCGACGTGGCTCTCGAGGCCGAGCGGCCCCACGAAGTCGAGGAAAGTGTCGCCTTCCTTGTAGTCGAGGAGCATCTCCTTCGTCGTCTTCCCGAGCGCCTGGACGACGAGGGTGATCGTCCCCCAGTCGCGGTCGTAGTCGGCCACGGTCAGCGGGATCCGCTCGCCGCCGTCCTTGAGCCGGACCATGACGAAGTGGCCCGGCTTCGCGGCTTTCGCCACGTCGGGCGCGTAGACGTCCCACAGGAAGGTGATGTCGGAAAACTGCTCGCGCTTGACGATCTGGTACACGCTTCCCCCCGGAGCCTTCGTTCAGGCGGCGGAAGCTTCAGCCTATCGCCATTTCGCCGGTATGGTGCAGATGATTCAGGGGTTACCGGGCGATCAGCGGGCCCGGACGTCGACCTCTTCGCGCCGGGCGGCCTTTTCGGCGGCCTCGACGGAGATCGCGCTCGGGCCATCACTCTCCGCCAACCGCTCGTCCGTGATGCCGTAGGCCCGGAGGAGGTGTCTCGGCGGCCTGAAGTCGAGGTCGGCCTCGTGGGCGAAGAGGCGTCCAAGGTTCTCGATGTAGGCTGTCGTCAGCTCCCGCGGCGTCACGTGGTCGAACTCCCGCGCCACCTTCCGGCTCCCGTACGACATCGCGACGAGCGAGTGGAAGACGACCTGGTAGATCACCTTCAGGCGCAGGCGGCTCCGCTCCGGGTGGCGCTTCAGGATCTCGCGGATGAAGTGGACGTTCAGCGGGACGTGGAACGACTCGTCGCGCGTCAGGATCCGGAGCACCTGCCGGGCGAGCGGCTGCTTCACCTGCCGGAGCGAGAGCCGGTAGGTCGTCGCGCCGATGGTCTCGAACATCAGGTTCGTCAGCATGACCGTCTCCATCCGCTCCGCCCGGCCGTACGTCCTGTAGAAGCCCGAGACCATCCACCCCATCGGGTTCACCTGTCCGCCGACGTGGGTCAGGAACTCCGCCAGGAGCTCGCGGTGCCACCCCTCCTCGTTGCCGTAGAGGACGAGACACTCGGCGAGCTCGGGGTCCCACTCCCGGACCTCCTCGGCCAACTTGTGGGCGCCGGCGAGGCCCGACTCCTCGGCCCGGTACGCCGCGTTGAAGAAGGCGATGCAGGCCCGCTTCTCCTCCTCGGACGAGAAGTCGACCGGCTGCGAGAGGTCGAGCTTCTCCTCGTACATCTTTGCGGCCCGGCGCTTCAGGATGTCGAGCCACCACGACGTCGGGCGCTGGACCGGGAGGCCGATCTGCGTGCGGGGGGCGCGGGAGATGGCGTTCGCGGGAGGAGACGAGGGAGGTGCGGGACTTTTCCCGGGGGCGTTCACGGCGGCGCGAATGTTGCCGAAAGGGACAAGCGGCGTCAAACGCGGGGTCGGGCAGGCGACTCGAATTAGTTCATTCAGCTACCCGCTCTTGACCCCCTTCGCTCGAAGAAAACCCGAATAGTCCCCTGTGGCACGTCTTTCCAGAGCTTCGCGCACGAATTTCTTGAATCCACGCGGCGCCGAGAGAAGAATCCGCGCCGAAGCAATCGTGACCAGCGACGTCGAGACGCCGAGGACGGGACCCGAGGCCGCAGTGGCCCTGCTGCTCGACCGCGAACAGGTGGAGCGGCTGATCGGCATGGCGTTCAAGCGGTTCGGCATCCGGCGGGAAGAGGCCGAGGAGCTGCTGGCCGAGACGCTGCTCGAGCTGTCCGGCAGCGGCGCCGCCATCAAGAACCACAAGGGGTTCGCGTTCCACGTCTTCTACATCCGCTGCTGCAAATGGCTGGAGCGCGAAGCGCGGCGTCGCGACGATCCGGCGGGCCTCGAGCCCGGCGCCGGCCGGTCCAACGGGCACGGGGCCGCAGAGGCGGAATGGTCCATGGCCCTGAAGCAGGCGTTCGGCCGGCTCTCGCCGGTCTGCCGCCGGCTGCTCGTCGGCCATTACTACGAAGGCCTCACGCTGAAGGAAGCGGGCGAGGTGACGGGCCATTCGTGGAAGCAGGTCTGGAAGCGGCTGGACGGCTGCCTGAGGAGGCTGAAGCAATGTCTCGAAGTCTGAGTCCGGCCCACCTCGACGAGGCCACGCTTCTGCGCCTCGTCCTGGCCGATCTCGACGCCACCGAGCACGCCGCGGCGGAACGGCATCTCCGGCAGTGCGCGACGTGCCGGCGGGAGAAGTCCCGCACTGAAATTCTGGATGCGGCGATGCGCGAAACGGCGGCGAACGCGGTCCGGCCCGCGGATGCCCCGGGCGTCCTTCCCTCGGACGATCCCTTCTTCCGGCGGCCTCAAGCGTCTCACCGCCTCGCGAAGGAAGCGGGACTGGACGTCCACGCGCTCGCGGAGGCGGCCGCCGAGGCGTCCATCGCATCAGCGCCTCGGACGAGCGCCCTGCTGAAGACCGTGAAGGGCGACAAGGCGACTCTTGATGCGGCCCTCACGTCCGTCCGATTCGACAGCCTCGCGGACCGGCTCGCGCTGTCGGGTGCTCTCTCCGAGGCATTCGACAGGGTCGAAGACAACCCGGCGGCCTATCGGCATTTCGCCGAGGCGGCACTCGACCGGATCTCGAAGGAACCCGCTGTCGAGGGTCTCAGCGAGATGCGTCCCAAGCCCGAGGAATACGCCGCGCCGCTCGCGAGGCTCGCGGCGGAAGCGCAGCTCCTCGCGGCAGCGTGCGAGCTGCTCCACGCCGAGTTTGACGCCGCACGCGAGAGGCTCGAGGCCGCGTGGAGGTCGCTGGATGGCGGGCGGGACGCCCTGCCGCTCGTCGCCCGGATGGAGACGATCGCTTCGATCCTGCGGACGGTCTCGGGCAGGCCGGCGGAGGGCCTGGCTCTCGCGGAGCGGGCGGCAGAGACGTTCGCGGTGACGGGACATCCGGTCGACGCCGCGCGGGCGGAGTTCGCGAAGGGACTCGCCGTGCCTGCGGCAGGAGAAGCACCCGCGAGGGAAACGTGTCGCTGAGGCGCGCCCGGGGGGCATTCGCCCGCACCGGCGCGTGGGGTGCGTTCGCGATGACCGTGACCGCGCTCGCCGTCGCCGAGACGGGGCCGAGCGACGGGCCGGAGCTGAAGGGTCTCTTTCCGGGCGTCTCTCGGGCGCCTCCGGCGCGCCGGCGCGCTCGACGCGTTCCAGTTCCTCCGCGCCACTCACCGCGTCGTCCTTCTGACGCGCCGCGAGCCGAAGCGGGGAAAGGGGACGGGAGCGGCGAAGAAGGCCGCGGAACCGCCTCGCTTCGAGCCTTCGCTGCCTTTCCTCATGAGAGGGGGCGATCTTCTCGCGGACGGAATCGTCAGTGCAGCTCGCGAGGGCGACGATGCGCTTTGTGAGTGCCTCCGCGCGCTCGACGGCCACGCCGGCCGCGGCTTCGCGCTGCTGTACGGCTGCGAGAACGGGTCGACCCTCGTCGGCGAAAACCCGCACCGCACCCTTGCCCTCGGGGAACGCATCTTCGAGGAAGCCGAGACGCTGATAGCCGCCAACGTCGAGGCCGAAGCGGCGACGGGAGCCTTTTGTCGGACGGTGCAAGCAGGCGCGATACTTTTGGAGTCAAACGCCAATTTACAGTTGATTCGGGTTGAAGCTTCGGTGCGGGCATCGCGAGATGCCCGAAATCGCTTCAGGGCCGCTGTGAGCCGGTAGGTTCGGGGAGTCACTGGCGGACTACTTCGAGGGACAGGCACTCGGATTCCTAAAACGGTATGCGCCGGCGCAGAGAATGCTGCAACGGGCTCTCAAGTCGTTCATGGCATATGGCCATGGTCACTTGGCGGATCGCGCGGTCGCGGCGCTGGGCACTTTGATGGCGCTGATGGGCGACCTTGAGGACGCGCGCCGAATCTTTCTTCAAGCGATACCTAGATTCGAAGAAGATTCTGATGCGAGGACATTGGCGACTTGCACTGCAATCTCGGCTCGTGTCTCATGAAGATGCGCCGATACGAAGAGGCTCGCATTCACCTTGTTCGCGCCCTCGCAATAACAAGGAGGTGCGCTTTGCAGCCCATCGCACACATCGTTCGAAATAACCTCGCCGAACTGGAGATGCGCAGGGGCCGATTCGCGAAGGCCATCGAGGACTTTAGACGGCTGCAGCTAGAAGCGGATTCGGTCGGCAGCGAACAGAATTACGTATGGGCATCGCTGTTCATCGCGGAGTGCCAGGGGCGAAGAGGGTACCTCGTTGAAATGGAAGCCACGCTTGTCGCCCTCCGCGAGAGGCTTCGAACGAATCGATTCTCCCCGTTCCCCGAGATCAGGCAGTTATTCAGGTTCGTCGACCGCGGATCGTTGAGGTTCGAGAGCATCTGCGCGCTTCGGGAGCACCTTGAAGAGGGCGGTTTCTTCGAAGAGCGGCGGACAGCGCGGCTTTCCCATTAGCCAACTTGCTTTCGGAAGGCGGTGACAGAGCATTCGGGCGGCTCATGCGGTTCATTCCCTGAAGGCCGCCGAGCCTGCGCCCTACGGGCGCGGCTCGAGGCGGACGGTGGAGACGGTTTCCTCCGCGCCGGGAGCGACGCGGATCCGCAGGCGGTAGAGCCTTCCCTCGGCGGGGATGTCGGGGAAGACGATGCGGATGGGAAGATTGAAGCCGCGGCCCGGCTCGAGGCGGGTGGGGTAGGCCAGCATCGGAAGCTGGCGCGTCTGGCGCGACCACTCCGCCCCGCGCTCGTCCATCACGACGATCTCGAGGAGCGCCCCGGTGCGCGACTTCGACTCCCACGCCGTCTCGGCCCGGTTCCGGATCTCGAGGTGCAGAAGGACGCCCCCGCCGGCCGTGGCGTTCACGACGTCGGGAACGTAGAGTTTTTCGGGTGTACGGAGCTGAAGGGACAGCAGGACTTCGCCCGAGGAGGAGGCAGGCGAGCCCGAAGCCGGTCCGTTCAGCATTCTTCAGGAACCCTCGGCGAAAAGTTTCTCACACCTGTTTGAAAACACGAAATCCCCAAGAGGTCTTACCGATCCCCTGGGCGCATGGCGCGTCAAAGGTCTGTTCGGCTCGATCAGCCGATGGGTACGATGTGGCGCCAATCGGCCAGTTGATCGCGCTGATCGGTCGCGTCGTTGCACCGATTGGATCGCAGCGTCCTCGGCCTCCGAACCCCAGAACCGAGCCGCGAACAGGTTCCGAAGAAGCCACCGAAGAAGTCCTGGATGAATCTCCCGTACATCCGAATCCTCCTTGAAAGCTCGACGTTTTCCGGCCCGCGGGAGCCCGGTTTCTGTCGCCTTTCACCAACTTAGACAGGGGATGGTCCCCTTTTGACCCCCCTATTCTGCTCCTGAACGAAAAAAAACGGCCACCCTGAGGGTGGCTGAACAGGTGCCGATCTTTCGTTCGGTCAGGGAAAGGCGGTCAGGAGGCGAGCCGGAGGCGCTGGTACGGGCGCGATTCGCCGCTGCTCTCGGCCTGCAGGTACTCGCGAACGTGCCTGCACGAGGTCCGCGTCGAGCATTCCCTGATCGAGGCAGGCGAACAGCTCTTCCATCGCCGGAGAAGGCGCGAACGGATTCGGCTTCTGACCTCTCGCGAAGCGTGAGAATCGACTCGGCCATCTCGGCGTCGCGCCCCAGCCGGCCGAGGCACTCGGCGACGTAGAGGTGCGCGAAGACCGCTTCGTTGTCGAATCCCGCGCGGACGGCTTCTTTCCAGAGGTCGGAGAAGGCCGACAGCGCGCGCTCGTACCGTCCCCGCCGGAAGTCCATCTCGGCGAGGCCGTTCCGGATGATCTGCACGAAGGCCTTCATGTCGCGCTTGAGCGCCATGTTGAGGGCGCGCGCGTACGTCGCCCGGGCCTCGTCGTATCGCTCGAGCCGCGAGAGCGTTGTGGCCCGGTTGTTGAGCGTCACTGCCTCAGCGGGCGCTCGTCGGCCACCGGATCGAACGCCGCGATCGCCTGCTCGAAGTACGGCAGTGCGCGCTCGTTGTCGCCGCGCTGCAGGAAAAGCGTCCCGAGCGCTGCCTCGGCCCGCGCCGATCAGGTGGTCCTGGCCGAACTCGGAGAAGACCTTGAGCGCCTTCTTGAGCAGCCGCTCCGCGCCGGCATAGTCCTTCGCGAAGCCTGCAGCCTGACCCTTCGTAGTAGTCGGAAAGGGCGCTGTCCGAACCCCGTGTCGCCGGCACTCGCGAAGAGCTCCCGCGCCGGCGATGGCGGCATCGCGCGACTTCCTGCGCAAAGCCGAGCTGGATCTGCGCCTGGGCCTCCAGCAGCTTCGCTTCGGCCTGAACGGTCTGACGAGGAGCCGGCGTCGCCGCCTTCGACTCGACGTTCGCGTCCATCAGCGATCTCGGCTTCCTCGAAAACGAGGCGCGCGAGAGCGAGAGCCCGATTCGGGTCGTCGCCGACGAGAGCGGACCCCTTCTGGCAGGCATAGAGCAGCGCGAAGCCGCGGCCGGGGTGGCCGTCGAGCGACCGGAGGCAGTCGTTCAGCGCGTCCTCGCTCTCGCGGGCGGCCGCCAGGATCTCCTCCGCGGGGCCCTCGGCGCTCTGCGAGATCCGGAAGATCTCCTCGAGCTGGGGCTTCGCCTTCGTGAAGGGGAGGGTGCGGCCGCGGGGCTCCTCGGGCAGGACGGGGAACTCCCTCGCGGTGAGGATGTCGTTGAAAGCTTCTTCCTCGCGAATCGCTTCGATCAGGTCGGACAGGTCGGCCAGCCGCTTCTCGCAGACGCGGCAGCCTTCGTCCAGGTGGCGGCGCGTCGCCTCGAAGGCCTCTCCCGGCTCCCGCCCGGTGGCGAGATTCAGGAGGTCCGTTTCGCTCGGGTGGTCGAGCGTTACGATTCGAGGCATACCCTCATCCTCTTCAGGCACTCCTGGACGCGCTTCCAGATGGTCTTCGACGAGAAGCCGCTCTTCTCGGCCGTCTCGGCCAGCGTGCACTCGTCGACGCAGTAGCTGCGGATCACCTTCTGGCACTTGTCGCCCACGCGGCGGAACGCGCCGGTGACGGCGGAGACCTTTCGGATCTTCTCCGCCTGGGCCTCGGCGTTCCCGAACTCGTCGACGCCGATCTCGAACGAGCCGTCCATGGCGGCCTCACGCTCGCGGCGGCGCAACTTCATCTCGGCCACGTTTTGCGCCTGGTGCAGGAACGCGGCGCGCAGGTACGCCTTCGGGTCGCGGACGCGCGGGTTCTGCATGAGGATCTTGAGGAAGACGGTCTGCGCCGCGTCCTCGCACTCCTCGCGCGTCAACTGGAAGCGGACGATGCCGGCGGCGATCAGGCGCGGACGGTACGACGAGTTCAGCTCTTCCCAGTTCCATTCGAGGGGATATGCTCCCCTCCGGATTCCGGGAACGCCGGAATTCTCGGCCCCCTCGCCACGGGGACGCAGTTCGTCGAAATTCTTCGACATCAATACCTATCCGGACCTGCCACCTATATCCTATCCCCGTTTTTTTCAAAGGGTCAATGAACAAGCGAAGAGGTTCCCCGGGGGCGTTTTCCGGCCCAGAATGAAATTCGAGGGAGCACGAAGAAGATGGCGAAGAACCCGCAGTTCGTCTACTCGTTTGGCGGCGGCACGGCAGAAGGCGACGGCAGCAAGAAGAACCTCCTCGGCGGCAAGGGAGCGAACCTCGCCGAGATGGCCCGGCTGGGCCTGCCCGTCCCCCCCGGCTTTACGATCACGACCGAGGTCTGCACGCACTTCTACGCGCACAAACGAAGCTATCCCAAAGGCCTGGAGAAGGATGTCGAGGCGCACCTCGCCCGCATCGAAAAGCAACTTGGGCGTAAGTTCGGCGACCCCGCGAACCCGCTGACGGTCTCGGTCCGGTCGGGGGCACGGGCCTCGATGCCTGGGATGATGGACACGATTCTGAACCTCGGCCTGAACGACAGGACGGTCGAAGGCCTGGCCGCCGGGGCGAAAAACCCGCGCTTCGCCTGGGACTGCTACCGGCGTTTCGTCTCCATGTACGGGGACGTCGTTCTAGACATGAAGCCTATTGACAAGCGCGAGCGGGACCCCTTTGAAGTGATCCTCGAGGCGAAAAAGGCGAAGGCCGGGGTCAAGCTCGACACCGAGCTGAAAGTGTCGCACCTGAAGGAACTGGTGGCCGAGTACAGGGCCGAGATCCTGAAGCGGACCGGAAAGAGATTCCCCGACGACCCGAAGGAGCAGCTCTGGGGCGCCATCGGCGCCGTCTTCGGATCGTGGATGAACGAGCGCGCCATCGTCTACCGCCAGCTGAACGGGATTCCCGAGAGCTGGGGGACGGCGGTGAGCGTTCAGTCGATGGTCTTCGGCAACCTCGGCGACGACTGCGGCACGGGCGTGGCGTTCACGCGCGACCCGTCGACCGGCGAGGACGTCTTCTACGGCGAGTACCTGATCAACGCGCAGGGCGAGGACGTCGTCGCCGGCGTCCGGACGCCGAAGAAGATCGCCGAGCTCGCGAAGCAGATGCCCGCGATCTACCGGCAGCTCCTCGGCATCCGGAAGACGCTCGAGTCGCACTACCGCGACATGCAGGACATCGAGTTCACCGTCGAGCGCGGGAAGCTCTTCATGCTCCAGACCCGGACCGGCAAGCGGACCGGCTTCGCCGAGTTCCGGATCGCGGCCGAGATGGCCGAGGAAAGGCTCATCACGCCCGACGAGGCGGTGCTGCGCGTCAACCCCGACTCGCTGAACCAGCTTCTCCGCCCGATCTTCGATCCCGCGAAGAAGCGCTCGGCGATGGAGGCGGGCCGGCTCCTGGCGAAGGGGCTGAACGCGGGCCCCGGCGCCGCGTCGGGCAAGGTCGTCTTCACCGCGCAGGACGCCTTCGAGTGGGGCGGGCGCGGCGAGAAGGTGCTCCTCGTCCGCGAGGAGACGAGCCCCGAGGACATCAAGGGGATGAACGCGTCGGAGGGGATCCTGACGGCGCGCGGCGGCATGACGTCCCACGCGGCGCTCGTCGGGCGGCAGATGGGGAAGGTCTGCGTCGTCGGGTGCGAGGCGATCCACGTCGACGCGAAGGCCCGCACCATGACGGTGAAGGGGAAGACCGTGAAGGAGGGGGACTGGCTCTCCATCGACGGGACGACGGGCGAGGTGATCGAGGGGAAGGTCGAGACGATGCCGTCGGAGGTCCTGCAGGTCCTCCTCGAGAAGTCGCTCGACCCGAAGAAGAGCGAGGTCTTCCGCCGCTACGCGAAGCTGATGGGCTGGGCCGACAAGGCCCGCCGGCTGAAGGTGCGCGCGAACGCCGACCAGCCCGACCAGGCCGCGAACGCCGTCGCGTTCGGCGGCGAGGGGATCGGCCTCTGCCGGACGGAGCACATGTTCTTCGGCGAGGGGCGCATCGTGGCGATGCGGGAGATGATCCTGGCCGACTCCGTCCCGGAGCGCGAAAAGGCGCTCGCGAAGATCCTCCCGATGCAGCGGGACGACTTCGCCGGGATCTTCCGCGCGATGGGCCCGCGGCCGGTCACGATCCGGACGCTCGACCCGCCGCTCCACGAGTTCCTGCCGCATACGGCGGCCGAGCAGGCCGAGGTCGCGAAGCAGGCGGGCGTCTCCCCCGAGAAGGTGGCCCGCAAGGTGGACGACCTCCACGAGATGAACCCGATGCTCGGCCACCGCGGCTGCCGGCTCGGCATCACCTTCCCCGAGATCACGCGGATGCAGGCGCGGGCCATCCTGGAGGCGGCCTGCCTCGTCCGGAAGGAAGGGATCGCGGCGACGCCGGAGATCATGATCCCGCTCGTCAGCCACGTGAACGAGCTGGCCGACCAGGAGAAGCTCGTCCGCGAGGTGGCCGCCGAGGTCTTCAAGGAGCAGGGAATCAAGGTCCCCTACCTCGTCGGGACGATGATCGAGCTGCCGCGCGCGACCGTGACGGCCGACGAGATCGCGCGGTCCGCCGAGTTCTTCAGCTTCGGGACGAACGACCTGACGCAGACGACCTTCGGCCTTTCGCGCGACGACGCCGGGAAGTTTCTGCCCGAGTACGTGCGGCGCGAGATCCTCGGTTCGGACCCGTTCGAGAAGCTGGACCAGGGGGGCGTCGGGAAGCTGATGGAGCTGGGCGTGAAGCTGGGCAGGACGACGCGGCCGAACCTGAAGGTCGGCATCTGCGGCGAGCATGGCGGCGATCCCTCGAGCGTGGAGTTCTGCCACCGGACGAACCTCGACTACGTCTCCTGCTCGCCTTTCCGGATCCCCATCGCCCGCCTCGCCGCGGCGCAGGCGGCGCTGAAGGAAAAGGCGGCGGCGAAGCCGTCAAAGAAAACGAAGGCTGCGAAGAAGCGAAAGAAGGGCTGAGGCGGGGGTCGGGGCGCTCAGCCCTTCTCGAGCCGCTCAAGCTCCTTCTTCGCGCGCTGGTGGGTGGGGTCGAGCCGGACGGCCTCGCGGTAGGCGACCCGGGCGTCCTCTGTCTTCCCCTGCTTCGCGAGGGTCTGGCCGAGGTGCCAGAAGGCGCGCGCGCGGACCGTCGGGGCGACTTCCTCCGAGGTGGCGGCCGAGCGGAATTCGGCTTCGGCCCTCGGCAGCTCCTTGTCGGACTCGAGGATGAAGCCCCAGGCGAGGTGGCCGCGGGCGGCGTCGCCCTTCCGGATCGCGTCCGCCTGCCGGCGGGCTTCTTCCTTGTCTCCGCCGACGATCCCGGGCGCCGCCACGAGGTAGAGGAGGAGATCGAGCCGGGCGTCGAGGTTCCCGGGGTCGAGCCGGACCGAGCGCTCGAAGGCCGCCTTGCACTTCTTCGCCCACGAGAACTGGGTCAGGATCGACGCCTTGCGCGCCTTCTGGCCGTACGCGCGCCCGAGCCAGAGTGCGAGCGTCGAGCTCTTCGGGTCGTCCTTCGCCGCTTTCTCGGCGAGGCTCACTGCTCCGTCAGCGTCGCCCTTCTCGAGCGCGGCACGGATCGAGGCGATTGCCGCGTCAGAGGCGGAGGGTGGCGCCTCGGCGGGCGCGACGCGCGGGCCGAGCAGGACCAGGAGCGAAAGGGCGGCGAAGGCGGTGACCAGCGAGGGGGCGAAGATGCGTCTCATTGAGACTCAGCGCGTGATACGCCGGCGGGAGCGGAAAGGTTCGCCGACGGGGTCTGGCCGAAATAACATGGCGCCATCATGCGACGGGTTCCGACGCTGCGCGCGGCCGTCTTGTTCGTCTTCTCGAACTTCGCGCTCGGGGTGGCTCCGGACCTCGGGAAATACAGGGACTGGGCGAAGTCGCCGGAGTTCAGCTACCTCGCGACGCCGGCCGAGGCGGAGAAGTGGAAGGGAGTCTCGTCGGACGCTGAGGCCGAGCGGTTCGTCGCTCTCTTCTGGGCGCGGCGCGACCCGGTCCCGGGAACCCCCGCGAACGAGTTCCGGGAGCGATTCGACGCGCTCGCCGCCGAGGCCGACAAGCGCTTCTCGCTCCCCGGAAGAAGAGGGGCGCTGACCGAGCGCGGGAAGCTCCTGATCCTCCTCGGTCCGCCGAAGCTGCTCGCGCGGATACAGGGAAGCACGTTCGCCTCGGCCTACCGGCCGGTCCGGCCGGGGGACACCGGCTCGCCGGGCAACGACCCCGACACGTCTTTCAACGACGCGATCATCCAGTTCAGCTACGAGAAAGATCAGCTTCCGGAGTGGGCGGGCGTGAAGTCGCTCGTCGCGAACTTCCTGGTGGACGGCGCGACCGACCTTCTCCTCGGCCCGGAGGAGGTGCGGCGGCTCGAAGCACTCGCCGCGAAGGTGTCGCTCCGGGACCCGGGCCCCGGCGACGTTGCCGGCGTCCCCGCTCGCGTCGACGTCCCGGTCGCGGCGGCGGCGCCGAAGCCGGGGGAGACGCCGACGCTCCCGGTCTCGGCCGCCGCGAGGGCGGCGCTCGACGAGGCGATAGCGAAGGGGACTTTCAGCGCGGTCACCGTCCTCCCGCTCCAGTCGAAACCGGCCGGGCCGCGCCTCCTCGTGCAGCTCTTCGCGGAGGGGCTTCCCGCGGGAGAGCCGGCGCGCTTCGCGTGGCTCGTCCGCGCGAAGGACGGCCGCGAGGTCGTCCGCAGCGAGGAGGCTGCCGTCGCGAAGGCGGCCTACGGCGGGATCCTCGTCGAGCGGTCGATCCCGGTGACGCCCGGGGAGTACGACGTCGCGCTCGGCCTCCTCGACGCCTCGGGCGCCGTCACGTCGACGGCGAAACGGAGCGTGACGGTGCCGCCGCCGCCCGACCGCCTCGCCGCGTCACCGCTCCTCCTCGCCGTCGCGAGCCTGCCCGCCGACCGCGCATCGGCCGGCGCGCCGTTCGTCTTCGCCGACCGGAAGTTCGTGGCCCGGGGCGACGCGCCGCTCCGGAAGGCCGACGGAATCTCCTATTTCGTCCGCGTCTACAACCCGGGCGTCGATCCCGCCACGAAGAAGGCTCTCATCCGGCACCACGTCCGCGTTCTCCAGACGGGGCGGACGCCCATCGACGTCGAGGCGGCGCCCGACGCGCCGATGCCCGTCTGGGACGCCTCCACGAGTCTCCCGTACGTGGACGTGGCGGGAGTCGTCGTCGACGAGAACGTGGGAGACGTCTTTCCGCCCGGCGACTACACGCTCCAGGTGACGCTCGAGGACGCCGTCCGGAAGGCGAAGATCGACGTGACCCAGCCTTTCGTGCTGGCGTTCCCGAAGAAGTAGGCGCGGGAGGAGTCCTCCGCGCACCCGTCGCGAGGAGCGCGACCGCGGCGAGGAGAAACGCGAGGACGGCGAGAGCGATTCGAGAGGGCTTGACGGGGTGGACGGCTTCGAATCCCATCGGGCAGGTGATTGCGAGTTCCGTGCCGGAATTCGCTTCCCCCAAAGGGGACGAGGCGGCCGCGGCCCGGCGGCGTGCTGCAAAATGGCGCCCATGAGAACGACCGGACGGCAGCGGGCCGAGCTGCTCGAGATCGCGCGGCAGGCGATGCACGACCGTGGCCTCGATCCCGACTTTCCGAAAGAGGCGATCCGGCAGCTCGAGACGATCGGGGCGTCGGCTCGTGACGGGGATCCGACGCTCCGCGACCTCAAGGCGCTCCCGTGGTGCTCGATCGACAACGACGACTCGAGGGACCTCGACCAGATCACCGTGGCCGAGGCCCTGCCGGGGGGCGCGACGAAGGTGCTCGTCGCGATCGCGGACGTCGACGCGCTGGTTCCCAAGGGAACGCCGATCGACCTCCGCGCCCGGCAGAACACGACCTCGGTCTACACGGGGGCGGCGGTCTTTCCGATGCTGCCCGAGAAGCTCTCGACCGACCTGACGTCTCTGAACGAAGGGGAGGAGCGGTTGGCCGTCGTGACGGAGTACGTCGTGAACGCCGACGGGACGACGGGCGCCTCGTCGGTGACGCGCGCCCGCGTCGTCAACAAGGCGAAGCTGGCCTACAACGCCGTCGCGGCCTGGCTCGACGGCGCGGGAGAGAAGCCCCCGCGGATCGGCGAGGTCGAGGGCCTCGACGGGCAGCTCCGGATGCAGGACGCCGCGGCGCGGCTGCTGAAGAAGAAGCGGCACGACGAGGGAGCGCTCGACCTCGAGACGCTCGAGCCGCGCGCGGTCTTCAGCGACGGCGACCTGACCGAGCTGAAGCTCGACCCGAAGAACCGCGCCCGGAACCTGATCGAGGACTTCATGATCGCCGCGAACGGCGTCACGGCCCGCCTCCTGACGGCCAGGAAGTTCGCGGCGCTCCGCCGCGTGGTCCGGACGCCCGAGAAGTGGGACCGGCTCGTCGAGGTCGCGGACGACCACGGCGACACGCTTCCGCCCGACCCCGACCCGAAGGCGCTGTCGGAGTTTCTGGAGCGCCAGCGCACGGCCGACCCGCTCCGCTTCCCGGACCTTTCGCTCGTCGTCGTGAAGCTCCTCGGCCGCGGCGAGTACGTCGTGGAGTACCCGGGCTCCTCGCCGATCGGGCACTTCGGACTCGCCGTCCTCGACTACACGCACTCCACCGCGCCGAACCGGCGCTATCCCGACCTCGTCACGCAGCGGCTTCTGAAGGCGGCCGTCGCGGGGAAGCCGTCCCCCTACGCGTGGGCGGAGCTGGAGGAGCTGGCCGTGCACTGCACCGAACAAGAGAACGACGCCGACAAGGTCGAGCGGCAGGTGCGGAAGTCGGCGGCGGCCATGCTCCTTTCGGACCGCGTCGGCGAGTGGTTCGACGGCGTCGTCACGGGCGCCGCCGCGAAGGGAACGTGGGTGCGCATCTTCCGTCCCCCCGTGGAAGGAAAGCTGGTCCACGGCTTCGGGAACCTCCGCGTCGGGGACAAGGTGCGGGTCAGGCTTCTCGGCGTCGACGTCGAGCGGGGCTTCATCGACTTCGCGCGCAAGCTGAAGGGAGAGATTTGACGCCGCGGCTCAGCGCGCCGCGGGTTTCGGCAGGCGCTTCTTCTCGATCTTCACGAGGACGGTGTACTCGGGGTCGACGATCTGAACGATCGGCGCCCGGGCGTTCTGCGTGACGAACTGGTACGCGTCGAGCTCCGAGACGCCCGAGACCTCCTGCACCCAGCGGACCATGTCCCTGAACGCGATGCGGGCGGCGTCCTCGAGCGGGCGTGCGGCGCCGACCGACATCATCCAGTCGGCGTTCTCGATCCGCGGCCACTCGGTCGCCTTCCCCTTGATCAGGTCGACGACGAGCTCCACGTTCATCGCCCCCTCGATCGCGGCCCCCATGATCTCGCCGTCCCCCATCGCGTAGTGCCCGTCGCCGAACGACAGGAGCGCGCCCGGCGCCTTCACGCCGAGGTAGACCGTGTTCCCCGCCCGGACCTCCGGGCAGTCCATGTTCCCGCCGAAGGAGTCGGGGACGATCGTCGAGCGCGCCTCGCCGTTCCCGGGCGCGACGCCGAGGCAGCCGAGAAACGGGTGGAGCGGCACCTCCCACGCATGCTTCCCGTCGAGCGACGTCGTCCGGGCGACCCCTTTCTCGCGGTCGACCCGGTAGAACCAGACCTTCTCGGGAATCTCGGGCCCCAGCATCGCGGTCCGGTCCGTCCCGGAGAGCGCACCGAATCCGGGGAACGACGCCGAGACCGCCCAGTCGCGCGCCGGCTCCAGCTTCACGATCCGGATCGCGAGCGTGTCGCCAGGCTCGGCTCCTTCCACCCAGAACGGCCCCGTCTGCGGGTTGTCGTGGCCCGGGAGCTGGACCTTCGACGGGAGCTGGTCGGGCCGCGTCACGGCACCGTCGAAGCAGTCCTCCGTCCAGGAGACGATCCGCGTCCCGGGCCGGATCCGCTGGACGGCCTTCACCCCGCCGAACGTGTAGGCCAGCTCGTCGTGCTTCGGCACCCATCGAAGGACCGCCTCCTCCGCGAGCGACGCGAGCGGAATAAACGCCAGGGCGGCGAGGGCGGAGAAGCGCATCGGGACCTCCTGAAGACGGCGCCTAGATTACCGGGGAGGCGGCGCCTTTCGCGACCCGACCGAGAAGAGCGGCCGAAAGCGTGCCGAGGGCGAACATCGAGATCCAGAGGACCGTCGGCCCCCGGCTGTCGAGGAGCACGGTTCCGAGCCACGGGCCGAGGGCGAAGCCGACGCTGAACGTCATCGAGTAGAGCCCCATGTAGGTGCCGCGGAGGGCGGCCGGCGCGACGTCGGCGACGTACGACGAGAGGCCGGGGAGGAGGACCATCTCCCCGAACGTCCAGACAACGGTGCCGAAGATGACGGCGGGGAGGCCTCCCGGAAGAGCATAGAGGCCGAAGCCGGCGGCGATGAGGAGCGACCCGGCGAAGAGCGTTCGGCGGTGGGGAACTCCGGCCGTCGCGAGGTTCAGCGGCACCTCGAGAAGGACGATGAGAAGCGTGTTGAGCGAGAAGAGGAGGCCGAACGTCGTCGGGCTCCGGCCGAGGTCGCGGACGAGGAAGAGCGGGAGCGCTGCGACGTGCTGGAAAAAGACGACGATGACGGGCAGCGTGGCCGCCAGGAAGTAGAGGTAGCGACCGTCGGCGAGGGCTGCCAGGAGGTGATTTCCCGCAGGCTGCGGCGCCGCCTCCGTCGGAGTGGCGGCGGCGGGGCCGACCGGCCGGAAGACGAGGACGAGGCCGGCGACAAGGGACGTCGCGCCGTCGACCCAGAAGAGGGCGGGGAAGGAGATCGCCGCGAGGAAACCGCCGGCCGCCGGGCCGACGCTCATCCCGAGGTTGATGGCGAGGCGGAGGAGCGAGAACGCGGCCTTCCGCTTCTCGCTCGGGACGACGTGCGTTGCGAGTGACAGGTTTGCCGGGCGGAAGGCCTCGGCCGTGACGGCGACGGCCACGGTGAGGGCGGCGACGCCGCCATGACTCCGAGCGAGCGGGAAGAGGATGAGGAGCGCGCCGGACGAGAAAAGCGAGAGCTTCATCACCCGCTCGGCGCCCCAGTGGTCGGCGAGGCGCCCGGCGAGCGGGCTGACCGCGATGCCGACGGCACCGTAGAGCGCGATCATCGCGGCGGCGCTTCCCGGCGTAAAGCCGAGGTGCCGCGTCAGGTAGAGGACGAGGAACGGCAGGAACATCGTCCCCAGCCGGTTCACGAGCGAGACCGCGAACAGGACCCAGATCCCGCGCGGGAGGCCGCCGAGGCCGCTCCAGGGGTGGCGCATTCAGACGACGCGCGTCGCGGCGCGCGTCAGCCGGTCCATCACCGCCCGGCCGAGGCCGCGGCGGGGAACCGCGAGGACGAGGAGCTCGGTTCCTTTCCGACGCGTCCGAAGCGCCGCGAAGACGTTGCGCGCGATCTCTTCGATCGCGTCGCCCAGCGGCACGACGCGCGAGGCGGCGAAGAACGGAGCGAGCCAGCCCGGGCAGAGGACGAGGGCCTCGGGGCGCGCGTTGGCGTAGGCAAAGAGGGACGATTTTCTGCGAAAGAGGATGAGCGGGCGCGTCGGCGCGTAATGGACGTACTTCGTGCCGGGACTCTTGGCCGGCCCCGGGACAGATCGTCGTGCAAGCCGGCGGCCGGCGCGTCCTCCGCTCGCCCGGGCCCGATTCCCCGTTCGAAGAAACTCCTTCAGATCCTCTTCGGTGATCGCCCCCTGCCGGAGGATTCGCGGCGGGTCGAAGGCGACGACCGTCGACTCGAGGCCGTGCCGCGTCGGGCCGCCGTCGAGGACGAAGAGGCCGGGGAAGTCCTGGACCACGTGCGCGGCTTTCGTGGGGCTCGGACGGCCCGAGCGGTTCGCGCTCGGAGCGGCGACGGGGACGCCGGCCAGGCGGATCAGGTCGCGGGCGACCCCCTCCGGCATCCGGACCGCGACGGTGTCGAGGCCGGCGGTGACGAGAGAAGGGACGAGAGATTTCTTCGAAAGGACCAGGGTCAGGGGCCCGGGCCAGAAGCGGGCGATGAGCTTCGTCGCGGGCGCCGGCACTTTCCGCGCGACCTTTCGCAGCATCCTCCGGTCGCTCACGTGGACGATGATCGGGTTGCCTGCGGGCCGTCCCTTCGCCGCGAAGATCTTCGCGACCGCCTTCTCGTCGAGCGCGTTCGCCCCGAGGCCGTAGACCGTCTCCGTCGGGAAGGCGACGAGCTCCCCGCGCCGGAGCCGCGAGGCCGCGGCGCGGAGGGAGCGGGCATTCACCGGATGGAGATTCGAAGCGCGGCGCACCCGCGCATCTTAGCGAGCGCGGATCAGCGCATCGCCTCCATCGGCGTCAGGCGGGAGGCGCGGATCGCGGGATAGAGGCCGAAGACGAGCGCCAGCGAGAGCGCCACGACCCACGCCACGACGAGGCCGACGGGGTTCACGACGAGGCCCCACGGGAACATCGGCGACAGGGCCTGGCAGAGCGTCGCGCCGGCGACCGTCCCGACGAACGCGCCGAGAGCCGCGAGGACGGCCGCCTCGAGGAGGAACTGCAGCAGGATCTCGCCGTCCGAGGCCCCGAGCGACTTCCGGAGGCCGATCTCGAACCGGCGGTCGGAGAAGGAGATCAGCATCACCGACAGGACGCCGACGCCGCCGACGAGAAGGACGGTGGCGGCGAGCGAGAGGAGGACGATCCGCCAGCCGCGCATCTCGTTCAGGAACTGCTGGTACCACTTGGCCGCCTCGGCCTCGAGATCCTTGATCTCGACGTCCTCGATGCCGTGGTGCGCCTGCTTCACGCGGCCCAGGACCATCGACGAGACGTCCGCGAGGTCGCTCTTCCGGACGAGCTTCACGGCCACGTTCGTCAGCTTGTGCGACGGGTCCATCCGGTCCATGTAGGTCTCGAGGGGGATCTGGATGCCGTTCGCGTCGAGGTACATCTCCTCGTTGAAGATCTGGATCCGGTCCTGCAGACCGACGATCCGGTACGGAACGCCCTCGACGACGATGTCGCGCCCGACCGGGTCCGCGCCGCCGAAGAGCTTCGCCCCGAGCGTCGAGCCGACGACGGCGACCGTGCTCCGCCGTTTCATGTCGTCGTCGGTGAGGCCGCGCCCCGAGGCGATCGGCCGGTTCATGTAGCGGCCGTACTCCGGCGTCAGGCCCGTGACGAACATCCGCTCGATCCCGCCCGGAGTCCTCACCGAGGAGCGCTTCGTCGCCCGCGGCAGAAAGGCGAGGACCTTCTCGTGCGGGGCGGTGAGGCGGGGAAGGTCCTCGTACCGGAAGCCCGGCGACATCGCGAAGCGCTTCTGCTCCTCGGAGGTCTGCGCCTGCCTGGCCTGGACGACGGCCGTACCGTCCCACGCCATGCCGGCGAAGCCCGTCCCGACCTTGTCGAGGATGCCGTCGAGGACCGACGTCATGACGACGAGGGCGAAGACGCCGAGCATCAGGAGCGTCAGCGTCAGGATCGAGCGGAGCTTGTGGGACCAGAGCTCGAGGAAGCCCCCCTTCACGACCTCCCAGATCAGTCCGAGCCTCGCGGTGGCGGAGAGCCGCCGGACCTTCGGCGCCGCGGCCGGAACGGCTGGCGCCTCGAGGACGACGCTACTCATAGTGCAGCGCCTCCATCGGGGAGAGGCGCGACGCCTTCCACGCCGGGTAGATCGCGAAGAAGAATCCGAAGACGAGCGCGAGCGCGAAGGCGAAGAGGAAGCTCTTCGGGTCCATCCAGAGCGGGATCTCGAGGAACTTCGTGATGACCTTCGAGAAGAGGGCGCCGAGCAGGAACCCGACGAGGCCGCCGAGGGTCGTCAGGAGGAGCGCCTCGGTCATGAACTCCTTGAAGACCTCGCGCCCGGAGGCCCCGATCGCCATCTTCACGCCCACCTCGCGGACCCGCTCCTTGAGCGACGCGAGCTGGATGTTGACGTTCACCATCCCGCCGCCGATGAGCGACAGGATCCCCGAGAGCATGAAGACGATGTTGTAGACGTCGCCCTGGCTCCGGCGCTTCTTGATGCGGGCGGCGATGTCGTCGAGGCGGAAATCCTCCTGCTGCCGGTGGCTCGCCTTCAGGACCGACGTGAGCCCGTTCGAGAAGAGGTCCATCAGGCTGAGGGTGGGGATCTTGAAGACGACGCGGTCGACTCGCTGGTGGACGTCTCCCTGCATCCGCGAGGCGACGAAGGTGGCGGGGAGGGCGATGATCCGGTTCCGCCAGGCGAAGACGTTCCCCTCGTTCTCGCGCCAGCGGAAGACCTTTTCCTTGAGGACGCCGACGACGGTCACGGGCGTGTCGCCGACGCGGATCACCTGCCCGACGGCGTCGCCGTTCGGGAAGAAGACGGAGACCGCCTCGGCGCCGAGGAGGGCGACCGGAGCGGCCTTTTCGAGGTCCTCGGCCGCGAACGCGCGGCCCGACTCGACCTCGTAGCCGTTCATCGGGAGGTAGTCGGCGGCGATCCCGCGGATGTCCCGGTCGCGGTCGGCGTACGGGGACCGGATGCGCGCCTTCCCGAACTTCTCGACGCTGAAGGCCTGGACCGCCTTCTCGTCGACCTTTTCCCCGTCGCGGGCGTCGGCCCGGCGAAGGCCGAGGTTCGCGTTCTGGAGCGCCGTCGGCGTCGTCCCATCCCGGATCGCGCCGGCCGGCTGGACGTTCAGCTTGTCGAAGCCGCCCCGCTTCATCCAGGCGTCGTCCGAATGGCGCCGCATGCTGTCCGAGATCGAGAAGCCTCCGAGGACCGACGCCACGCCGAGCATCACGCCGAGAGCCTGCAGGACCGACCGCCCGAGATTCTCCCGGATCTCGGTCCACGCGCTCCGGAGGCGCTCGCGGAAGGCGCCGGTCATCTGCATCAGGCGGCCTCTTCCTCCTCCCGGACGACGAGGCCGTCCTGGAGCTCCACCCGGCGCGTGGCCAGCGCCGCGATCTTCGGGTCGTGCGTGACGAGGAGGACGGTGTTTCCCTGGCGGTTCAGCTCCGAGAAGAGCTCGAGCACCTCCGCTCCGGTCTTCGAGTCGAGGGCGCCGGTCGGCTCGTCCGCGAGGAGGAGGGCCGGCCGGTTCGCGAGCGCCCGCGCGATGGCGACGCGCTGCCGCTGTCCGCCCGAGAGCTGAGCCGGAAGAACGTTCGCCTTCTCCGGGATTCCCACCTTCTCGAGCATCTCGAGCGCGCGTCCCCTCCGCTCCTTCCGCGGGAGGCCGGCGTAGAGGAGAGGCAGCTCGACGTTCCGGAGGACGTTCGCCTTCGGGAGGAGGTTGTAGCTCTGGAAGACGAAGCCGATCTTCTCGTTCCGGATCCGCGCGAGCGCGGCGCCGGTCAGTCCTTCCACCGCCTCACCGTCCAGCCGGTAGCGCCCCGCGGTGGGGGAGTCGAGGCAGCCGAGGATCGCCATCAACGTCGACTTCCCCGAGCCGGACGGACCGACCAGCGCCACGAATTCCCCGCGGGCGACGGTCACGTCGATCCCGCGCAGGGCGTGGACGGCCATGCCGTTCGACCCGAAGACCTTCGTGAGCCCCGCGGTTTCGATGATGTTCGACATGAAATGGGCCTCCCTCATCGGCCTCTGGACGGGGGGCCTGGGGGGATCGACAAAACCCCCAGGACCAGATCAGTTGTCGTCGTCCTTCTCCACCTTGCGGCGCGTCGGGTCCTCGAGAGAGACCTGTTCCGTCCCCTTCAGGCCGGAGAGGATCTCGACCCTCTCGAGCGTCGCGACGCCGGCGTTCACCGGCACGGTCTCGAAGTAGTCCTTCCAGTTCTCGGAGAGCCAGCTGAACTTGCCGCGCCCGGAGAGGCCCTTCTTGGCTTTGTCGATCTGGGGCGGCTTCAGGTCGGCCTTGAGGCGATAGACGACGGTCTGCCCTTCCTTCCGCTGGAGCGCCTCGAGCGGGATGGAGACGGCCTTCTCGCGCTTCTCGCCGAGGATCTCGACGTTCGCGCTCATCCCGGTCCGGTAGGCGTCCGACAGGTTGTCGAGCGCGATCTCGATCGGGAAGACCTTGATCTTCTCGAGGAGCTTGGCGGCGGGCGCCACGAAGCGGACCTTTCCGTTGAAGATCTTCTGCGGGTAGGCGTCGAGCGTGATCCGGACGGGCTGGCCGACGGCCACCTTCGCGATGTCGACCTCGTTCAGGTTGACCTTGATGATCAGCGACTTCAGGTCGGCCACGGTGAAGAGAACGGTCCCGGCGTTGAACGACGAGACTCCCGACGTGACCGTCTCGCCCAGCTCGACCCCCTTCGTGATGACGACGCCGTTCATCGGGGTCGTGACGCGGGCCTTCTGGGTCGAGGCCTCGCCCGAGATCGGAATGCCGCGGTCCTGGACGATCTGGTAGCGGGTGGTCGCGGCCTTGAGCGAGTCGGCGGCGAGGTCCCGCTTCATCTGGTAGTCCTTCAGCGTCTCGCGGCCGATCAGCCCGTCGTTGTAGAGGCGCTGCTGGGCCGCGAACTGCCGCTCCGCGTCGCGCAGGCTCAGCTCGGCGGTCGTGACGGAGGAGTTCACGTCGGAGAGCGACTGCGCCTGGTTGACGTCGGGCTCGACCTCGGCGAGGAGGTCGCCCGTCTTCACCACCGCCCCCTCGCGGACCTTCAGGCTGACGACGCGCCCGGAGACGGCGGACTTCACGTCCACTTTCGTCTCGGGCTCGACGACGCCGACCTCGCGAACCGAGACGACCAGGTCCTCGGCCGAGACCTTGCCGACCCGGAACGGGAGAGGCGCTTCCTTGCCGTCTTTCGGCTTGTCCTTCGCCCGAGCGGCGAAGACGGCGCCGGCGCCGCCCAGAATCGCGACCCCCGCGACGATCAGGATCAGTCTCTTGCGCTTGGGGTTCATCGGCCTCTCCTCATGCTCCGGACCCAGTTTTCCGTCGTTTTATGTGACGAAACGGCCCACCCGGTGGCGATGGATTCCTGTCTTCTAGCTATACGGAGCGGGGTCGTGAAAGTTCGGACTCCGGTTTGCCCGGTTCGTCCTCAGGAGGCGCTGTGACGTCCTGTCACAGCCGGACCCCGTCCGGAAAGGCCCGGGGACGAGGCGAACTCAGACCCGCCGCCGGTACGTCGTCCGGATCATCTCGAACTCGCCGCCGTCGGGCGTCGGGACGACGTTTCGGTAGACGAGCGAGCCGTCGGGGAGCGTCTTCGTCTCTTCGCGGTAGCGGACCTTCTGGCCGCCGTGGGACACCTCGACGTGAAAGGTCATCGTCTGGGTGGCAGGATTCCAGCTCCCGTCGGCGCGCGAGATCGCGGTCTGCATGGAGTCGACCCAGACGCCGGTGTACTTCTCCGTCGTGGCGTCCCAGCCGTAGATCCCGTGCCCCTCGAACCCGGTCTCCGCTCTGAAGTCGACGACGAGCCAACGCCCGCCGCCGATCCGCCTGTTCGTCGAGACCCCTTTCTGCTTCAGCGGCTCGGCGCCGGGCCCCGGGCGGATCTCCATCTCGGCGTCCCAGACTCCCTCGTCCTTCGCGAACACGGCGGTCGCGGCGGCGATCTTCTCGGTCAGCTTCGGGTCGTTCATTCTTCCCCCCTTTTCGAACGGTTACGAACTTACGGAATGCTGCCATCGCCGGTTTCGAAGGGACTTCGGAGCGACCCTGTCGCCCCGGATGGGGGAATGGCTCGGGTCTCAGCTGCCAGGCACCCGTCGCTGCTCTTCGAGCCGTCCCAGAAGGCGCAGGAGGCCGTCCAGAATCGTCAGCGGGTGGGGCGGGCAGCCCGGGATGAAGAGATCGACCGGAAGGACGGATCCGGCGCCGTCGTGCTGCTCGGGATGGCCGGCGTAGGGTCCCCCGCTGATGGCGCAGGCTCCGACCGCGATCACGATCTTCGGCGGCGGCACCGCGTCCCAGGTCTTTTGCAGCGCGAGCCGCATGTTTTCGGTCACCGGCCCGGTGATCAGGAGGCCATCCGCATGACGCGGTGAGGCCACGACCTGGATCCCGAATCGTCCGATGTCCCAGCCAATCGTTCCCAGGACGTTGACGTCCGCGCTGCAGGCGTTGCAGTCCCCCGCGCTCACGACGCGCAGCTTCAGGGAGCGCCCGAACAGCCGGCGGAGCGTCTTTTCGAGCGCGTCCGCGAGGGGCAGGGTGTTTCCGGAAACGACGAGATCCTCGCGCCGGCGGGTCGCGAGCCGATAATCGTTCGTGAACGCGACCGCCCCCTCCGGGCAGGCGGTGACGCACTCCGTGCAGAAGAGGCATCGGCCGAGATCGAGCGCCAGCGCGCCGCCGGCGACGATGGCCTCGGTCGGGCAGACGTCGGCGCACGTGCGGCATCCGTCCGGGCACTTCGACGGGTCGAGCCTCGGGGCGCCCCGGAACCGGTCGGGCAGAGGCGGCGGCTCGCCCGCCGGGTACGCCATCGTCCGGTGCCCCTGGTGCACCCGAGCGAGGAGCGCTTTCAGCATCGGCTTCCCCTCACAGGTCGTGGCCGCAGTACGAGAGGTTGAAGCTCTTGTTGCAGAGCGGGAAGTCCGAGATCTGGCCATCCCTCATCGCGAGAGCCAGCCCGAACCAGTTGTGGAACGACGGGTCCGTGATCTTGTAACGGGAGAAACGCCCGGACGCGTCCGTCGTCGCGACGTGGCAGATCTCGCCGCGCCAGCCTTCGGTGAGGGCCACGACGAGCGACGCCGGTTCCAGGGCGCCGGCCGCGACGTTGCCTCCTGCTGCCGGCAGCCCGTCCAGCTGCTTGAGGATGAACGAGATCGACTGCTGGATCTCGAGCCAGCGGACGTGGGCCCGGGAGTTGACGTCGCCGTGATGGGCCGTCATCACCGGCAGGTGGACGAATCGGAAGATGCCCGAGGGAAAGTCGTGCCGGACGTCCCGCAGGATCCCGCAGGCGCGTGCCGCAGGCCCGACGAGGCCGATGGCCGCCGCGTCGTCCGGCGCGACGACGCCGGTCCTCTCGAAGCGCTCCCGGACGCTGGGCGTCTCCCAGAGGAGCTCCACCGCTTCCGTCACGTCCGTTCGCGCGACGGTGAGCCGTGATCTCAGCGACTCGACCTGCGCGGGCCCGAGGTCGAACCCGACGCCGCCGGGACGGACGAGCCCCCGCCCGAAACGCGAGCCGCAGAGCTCGGCCGTCAGGTTCAGGAAGTCTCCGCGGAGGCGCCCACAGTAAGACGCGGTGGGGAGATAGGCGACGTCCCCCGCCAGCGCGCCGAGGTCGCCGACGTGATTGGCAAGCCGCTCGAGCTCGAGCGCGATTCCGCGGATCGCGTGGGCGCGCGCGGACACCGCGGTTCGGGCCAGGGCCTCCACGGCGTGGCAGTAGGCCAGCGCATGGCCGATCGTCGTGTCGCCGGCGGCGGTTTCGATGTACGCCAACGTCCGCTTCGTCGGCCCGCCCAGGAGGGCCCGCTCGACGCCGCGATGCTGATAGCCGAGCGCGATCTCGAGGTGAAAGACCTCTTCGCCGTGGCACTGGAACCGGAAGTGCCCGGGCTCGATCACGCCGGCGTGGACAGGACCGACGGCCACCTCGTGCACCTGGTCCCCCTCGATCCTGAAGAAATCCGTCACCCCGGGAAGGATTGCGGCGTCGTCAGACCGGTCCCAGGCGTCGAAGCCCGGGCGATACGAGTGATGGAAGCGGACCGGCTTCAGCCACGGGTGCCCTTCGAACCGGACGCCGTACTGCTCGGCGATCTCCCGCTCGAAGAGATGGGCCTCAGGGAGTTCGGTTACGACGGATTCGAAGGCCGTTCCGCCGCAGGCCGATCGCGCGACGAAGAGACGCCCCGTCGCGTCGTCCGCGAGGACGGCCGTGAGCGGGACACTCCCGGCCGTTTCACTCGTCGTTCCGAAGTAGGCCACGACGCGGCGCCCCTTGTCGCGAACGCCCCCGACGAGCCATTCTCGGAACGCCGGCGGCGCGAGCTCGGGCACCTCCCGGAGAGGAAGGACGCGCCCGTTCCGCGTGGCGCCGGGCGTCCGCGTCACGAGGCGCCCTCCAGCATCCGGGCGGCCCCGACGACCAGGTCCCGGACCGCTTCGGGGATCCAGAGGCCCATGACGACGACCATCGCCATGGCCGCCAGAATCGGCGCGGTCTTCCAGAAGCCGTCCCGGATGCCGGTCGTCCCGCCGGCCGCCGAGACCGGCCCGTTGACCACGGCGAGGACCGTCGAGCCCATGCCGACGAAGATGATGCCGAGGAAGACGATGAAGAGGGTGGCCGCGACGAAGTGGCGCCCCGTCATCGCGCCTGTCAGGATCGTGAACTCGCTGATGAACGGCCCGAACGGCGGCGAGCCCGTGATCGCGAGGAACCCGGTCAGGAAGAGGGCGCCGGAGACGGGAACCCGGCGGAGGGCGCCGCTCACGTCGTCGACCGTCTTGCTCCCGTAGGCGCGGTGGATGTTGCCCGCGGAGAGAAAGAGAACGACTTTGGTTAGCGCGTTGTTGATGACGTGCAAGAGCGCACCGAAGACCGCGACCCCTCCCACGCCGATGCCCAGGACCAGGATGCCCATGTGCTCGACGCTGGAGTAGGCGAGCATCCGCTTGAAGTCGCGCTGGCCGGACATGAAGGCCGCGGCAACGGCCATGGAGAGCAGCCCGAAGGCGAGGAGGAGCTCGCGGGCGAACGGCCCCTCGCCCGCGGCCTGCATCACCCGGTAGACCCGGAGAAGCGCGAGGAACGCGCAGTTCGTCATCCCGCCGGCGAGGAGCGCCCCGATGAGGGCGGGCGCCTCGCCGTAGGCGTCGGGCTTCCAGGTGTGCATCGGAGCGAGCCCCATCTTCGTTCCGTAGCCGACGAGAAGGAGGACGAAACCGGTCCGCAGCCATGGCCGCGACAGCCGCCCGGCGTGCTCCAGGAGGGCCCCGAAGAGGAGGCTCTCGTCTCCGGAGGCGCCGTGGAGCGCCGCGTACGCCACGAAGAGCGAGCCCAGGAGCGCGAGCGCGATCCCGACCGATCCGATCATGAGGTACTTCCACGCCGCCTCCAGCGAGCGGGCGTTCTGGTTGAAGTAGATGAGAATCGCCGTCGAGAGGGTCGCGCCTTCGACGGCGACCCAG
The DNA here is from genome assembly GCA_963721385.1 of uncultured Acidobacteriota bacterium. Lineage (GTDB taxonomy): Bacteria > Acidobacteriota > Thermoanaerobaculia > UBA5066 > UBA5066 > DAOMFB01. The sequence goes on along the minus strand of CAVRJB010000013.1, from coordinate 751,502 downwards.
ACGACCGCCAGGTGTTGCGCCACCGTGATCGCCGTCGCCATCGACAGGAAGGTGAGGATGCCGACGCAGAAGACCCGGTTGTCCCGTTCCTTCCGGAGCCGCAGGTAACCGACGCCGTAGAACGCGCAGAGGGTGAAGAGCACGGCGACGACATCCAGGACGAGATGCCCGAGCGGGTCGACCGCGAACCATCCGCCGAGCGCCGTGTCGCCGGAGCGCACGGTGAGCGCTCCCGCCAGATGAAGAACGGCCACGCCGGCGACGAGCAGCGGACGGACCCGCGCCGAGGGGGTCGCGAGCGCAGCGAGGGCGCCGAGGAGCGGCAGGACGATCAGCCCGAGCAGCAGCATCCGTCAGTCCGTGAGCTCCGAGAGCCGCTCCGTGTCGAGCGAGCCGAACTCCCGCTGGATGTGGTTCATGACGATTCCCATGACGAAGATCCCGACGAGGAGGTCGAGGAGGACTCCCACCTCCACGAGGGCCGGCATGGCTTCGTGCAGGAGCTGGGCGAAGACGAAGATTCCGTTCTCGAGGATGAGGTATCCGGTGACCTGGGAGATGGCCTTGCGGCGGGTCGTCAGGAGGAGGAAGCCGGCGAAGAGCGTCCCGAGCGCCACGGGCACGACCAGGAGATCCCGGTGCTCGGGCACGAGCGGAAGCCGGCTCGCAAAGAGCGTCGTGGCGCCCGTCCCGACGGCGCAGAGGAGCACGGAGGGGACGAAGCCGAGGTACGGCTCGACTTCGTGCTGGATGTGCACATCGCGGAGGGCCCGATAGAGCAGGGACGGAATCACGACCGCCTTGACGACCCCGGCCACGACGACGAGGCCGAGGAGGCGGAGCGTCGGGGCCGGCGTGAAGAGCAGCGGGAAGAGGCTCACGAAGAGGCCCTGCAGCGCCGCGGCGCGGACGCAGGCCTTCAGGTTCGACGACCCGAGAGCGAGGAAGTTCATCGTCACGGCGAGGATCAGGACGGAAGCCGCGGCTTCTCTCATCGCCTACCTCAGGAGGAGAACCACGGCGAAGCCGGCCAGGAGCGTCGAGGTGACGAGCAGCTGGGGGACGCGGATGAGCCGGAGCCGGGCCATGCTCGATTCGACGAGCCCGACGGCCACGCTGACGACGAGGAGGCCGCCGACGAAAAACACGAGGTCGAGGGCGTCCCGGCCCGCGCCTGTCGGGATCACCAGCGTCACGATCAACGTGGCAAAGACGGTGAGCTTCAGGGCGACGCCGTAGAGGATGAAGCCGAACGCCGGCCCGGCGTGATCGAGGACCATCACCTCGTGGATCATCGTCAGCTCGAGATGAGTGTTCGGGTCGTCGAACGGCACCCGCGCGTTCTCGGCGAGGAGGACGATGAACCAGCTGGCGAGGACGAGGACGATCGACGCGCTCGCCTTCTGCCAGGCTCCGGCCGCGCGGACGTCCAGCATGTGCGTCAGCGACAGGGAGCCCGAAAGGCGCGTGAGAGCCAGCAGGCCGAAGAGAAGCGCCGGCTCCGCGAGGGTCGAAAAGGTCACCTCGCGCGCGGCGCCCATTCCCGGAAACGGCGAGCCCGTGTCCATTGCGGCCGTCGCGACGAAGAACCGGGCCAGCGCGAACAGGTAGACGAAGAGGATCATGTCTCCCGTGAACGCAAGGCAGGCGGGCGCGCCTCCGAGGGGCAGCAGGAGGGCAGCGACGACCGGTGCCACCACGGACAGAACCGGCCCGGCGAGGAAGACCCAGGTCGTCGTCCGGCTGACGACGAATCCCTTCCGGAGGAGCTTGCCGAGGTCGTAGTAGGCCTGAAGCACGGGCGGCCCGCGGCGCCCCGCCACCAGGGCCTTCGTCTTGTTGATCACGCCGAGCAGGAAGGGCGCGCCGACGAGCACGACGAGGAGGTGCGCCACCGAATTCACCATAGCGAGCTCCACGCGAGGAGGAGGACGAGGGTGACGACGATGTAGAGGAGGTAGGCCTGGATGCGGCCGGCCTGGATGACGCGTGCCGAGCCGAGGAGAGACCGCCCGCGCGAGAGGCCGGGGGGCAGGAGACGGTCGAGCACCGGATCAGGCGCATGACTTTCGAATCGCTGGCCCGCCGCGGGAAACGGGCCGTTCACGCGCGGGCGGTGCTCCTCCGGCAGCACGGCCCAGCGGAAAAGCGCGACCAGGAGCTGGGCGAAGGACGAAGCCGTGTACTGCATCCGGGGCCCCGGCGAGGCGTACCCGCAGTCCCACGTCGTCGTCAGCGCCGCGGGCCGTGTCAGCACCGCGGCGGCGATCCCCGCGACGGCGAGAACGCCCAGAAGGAAGAGGGGCACCCCGCCGAGGGCGCCGAGGTCGGCGGTCACCGGCAGCCCGCCCGGGCCGCCGAGGAGAGCGTCCGCAGAGCGTCTGCTGAGGGCGGCCGCGCCGGCCGGCCAGAGGCCGATCACCGCGCAGGACAGGGCGAGGGCCCCCATCGAAAAGCGCATCGACCGGCTCGCGTCGGCGACGTCGCGTGTCGCGTGGGGACTGCGCGGAGTCCCCAGGAAGACCGCCGAGAAGGCCTTGACGAAGCAGGCGACGGCCAGCGCGCCGATGAGGGCGAGGGCCGGCGCGCCGGCGGCGGCGCCGAGCGTCCCGACGCCTCCGCTGGAGCCCGTGAGCGCGCGGAAGCTCCCGAGATAGATCAGCCATTCGCTGACGAAGCCGTTCAGCGGCGGCAGTCCGCAGATCGCGACGGCGCCAACCAGGAACGCGGCGCCGGTGAAGCGCAGGCGCCGGAGGAGCCCGCCGAGCGCGTCGATCTGCCGGGTCCCGGTCGCGCGGATCACCGCGCCGGCCGCGAAGAAGAGAAGCGCCTTGAACGCGGCGTGGTTCCAGACGTGCAGGAGGCCGCCCGCGAATCCGAGCACGGCCCAGTCGAGCCGGTGCTGCGCCACACCGAGGGTGCCGACGCCGAGCCCGATCAGGATGATGCCGACGTTCTCGATGCTGTGGTACGCGAGGAGGCGCTTGAGGTCGTGCTGGGCGAGCGCCAGGACGACGCCGAGGACGCCCGACGTGACGCCGAGGGCGGTGAGGGCGAGGCCGAGCCAGGTCGGAGTGGCCGGCAGCATCGTCAGCACGCGGACGAGACCGTAGATCCCCATCTTCAGAACGACTCCCGAGAGAAGGGCCGAGACGTGGCTGGGAGCGGCGGCATGCGCCTCGGGAAGCCAGACGTGGAGCGGAATCACGCCCGCCTTGAGGCCGAAACCGGCCAGCGCGAGAAGCAGGATGGGCCCGAGCAGGGAAGACGAGCCCAGCGCGGCCGAGGGCGCGAGGAACCACCCGCCGGTCGCGTCCCTGAGCAACGCGAACATCGCGAAGAGGATCAACGTGCTCACGTGAGCCGAGACGAGGTAGATCCATCCCGCGCGGAGAGCCGCGGCGTCGTCCTGATCCGTCGTGACGAGGAAGAAGGCTGCGAGAGAGACGATCTCCCAGCCGACGAGGAAGACCCAGGCGTCGCCGGCGACCATCACGAGCGCCAGAGCGGCCGTTGCGAGGCCGTAGAAGCAGCGGAGCTTGCGGCCGTTCTCCGGGTGCTCCGCCTCCGCCCAGTAGCCCTCGCCGTAGAGCGAGCCGAGGCCGGCGACGACGAAGACCGGCACCAGAAAGAACGCCGAAAGGCGGTCCAGGGCGAAGGTCGCCACGCCACCGGGCCACGGCCAGAGGAACCGCGCCGTCGCCGTCTCTCCGGCGAGCGCCAGGGCGGCCGCGCCGACGCCAACGACGCAACCGAGCACGTGGAGCACGGTCGCGATCCGCTGCGCCGCCCTGGTTCCCGCGGGAAGCAGCAGGCCGGGGAGTCCGCTGAATGCGACGAGGGCCGAGGCGACGGCCAGAAGCTCGAGCGTCGTCGGGGTCATCCTTCCGCCCCTTCGATGCTCCGTGCCATGTCGATCAGGCGGCCGGCAGGTGCGCGGCCGCGGATCGCCTCGCGAAATCCCGGGTCGCGGAGAAGAAAGGCGATCTTCGCCAGCATCTGAAGGTGGGCGCGGATCGTCGGGCTGATGAGGAAGAAGAGGGCGAAGACCCCTTGACCGTCCGGCGCGCCGAGGTCGACGGGCTGGCGGAGAAAGAAGAGGGCGAGGGACGGCTCGTCCCGGGAGAGGGCGATCGGATTCCTCACGTGGGGGATGGCGATCCCGTCGCCGACCGGAACGGCCGCGGAGGCGTCGCGGGCGAGGAGGAGCTGGAGCAACGTCTCCCGATCTCCCTCGTCGTCGAGCTTCAAAAGGGCCATGATCGACCGGAGAGCCTCCTCGCGCGTGGTGCCGCCCACGTCGAAGAAGACGCCGCCGCGTTCGAGGCTCTCGGCGACCGACGGGATCCGCTCGTCCTCCTCGGCCTCGTGGAACAGGGCGGGGGCCACGGGGAGGTTTCGCGCGGTCGCCCACTCGAGGAGCTCGCTCCGGTTGATCCGGTACTGCTCGTCGATCCGATGGGCGGGCAAGTCGCCGGACTCGATCCAGTCGTACACCCTCTTCTCGGTGGCGTTCAGAAGCGCCGCGGCGTCCCGGACCGTCACGCGCATGCCGTGACCAGACTCATCGGGAAGCCGCCGCCGTCAGGCGCTCCTCGGCGTCGCGAATCGCGCCGATCAGCTCGGCGGCGGTGCCGCATCGGACGATGCGGCCAATCAGAGACGCGTTCCCGAAGAGCTTCACCGCGCGCGAGATCGTGAGGAAGTATCCCTGGACCGTGCGGGCGAGAATGACCACGACGACGCGCGGCCGGTGACCGTTGAGGTCGTGGAAGTTCACGGGCTCGCGGAGGACCGCAAGCAGAATCCGCTTTTTCGAGAACCGGAAGGCCGCGGGCTCGTTCGGATGAGGAAAGGCCGCGTCCCTGACGAGGGCGGTCGAGCAGACGAGCTCACGGGCACGGATCGACTCGTAGAGCGCCTGCCGGTCGACCCCATCCTCGAGCGTCGCGCGGGCCACCATCCACGAGAGCAGCTCGTCGCGCCGCTGCGGCGGCACGTCGAGCCAGACGTTCTTCGGCGTGAGCAGCGGGTGAATGTCGATCTCCGACGGTGCGAGCTCCTCGAGGACGGCCTGCTGGCCCTCGACCTCCACCTTCCGGACCCGCTCGTCGAGCCAGGCGTCGATGTCGCGCTTGCGGAACCGCCACTGCGCTCCGACGCGGACGGCCGGCAGGAGGTTCTTGTCGAGCATCCTGTAGATCGTCTTCTCCGAGACCATGAGGTACTCGGAGAGCTGCCGGATCGTGAGGATGTCGCCCGTCTGGGACTCGGGACTCATGCGTAGTTGCCTTGTCAACAATGGACAACGCTGGACAGTAAGGTACAACAAGAGCCCGGAAAGTCAAGGAACCGACCCCGGGCCGTGGTCGGGCCTCGGGTCGGGCCCTTTTCTCTCCCGCGGTTAACATGCCGCGCCGTGGCGATGATCCGGGTTCTCTCCGACGCGCTCGTGAACCAGATCGCCGCCGGCGAGGTCGTGGAGCGGCCGGCATCGGTCGTGAAGGAGCTCGTCGAGAACGCGCTCGACGCCGGCGCTGCGCGCGTGACCGTCGACGTCGAGAACGGGGGCGTCGCGCGGATCGAGGTGGCGGACGACGGGAGCGGCATGGCGCCCGACGACGCGCTTCTCGCCCTGACGCGCCACGCGACGTCGAAGATCCGGGACGCGGCCGACCTCACGCGGATCGGGACGCTCGGCTTCCGGGGCGAGGCGCTGCCGTCCATCGCGTCGGTCTCGCGCCTCGTCCTCGCGACGTCGCCCGACGGCTCGGGCCTCGGAACGGAGGTCGTCGCCGACGACGGCGCGCCGGCAAAGGCCCGCCCGGCCCGGCAGACGAGAGGGACGCGAGTCAGCGTGGAGGGGCTCTTCGCGAACGTACCGGCGCGGCGGAAGTTCCTCAAGAGCGCCGACGCGGAGCTCCGGGCGATCGTGAAGGCGCTGACCTCGCTCGCCCTTGCGCGTCCCGACGTCGCGTTCACGCTCCGCACCGGCGACCGGCTCCTCCTCGACCTCCCCGCGGTCCCCGACGCCCTCGCGCGTTTCTCCGAGGTGCTCGGCGACGCGGCCCCGAAGCTGGTGAGAGTCCACGCCGAAGGGCGGGGAATGACGCTCTCGGGAGCAGTCACGCCGCCCGATGTCTCCTTCCCCTCGAAGGCGTACCAGTGGCTCTTCGTGAACGGCCGAGCGGTCAGGGACGCGACCGCCTCCCACGCGGCGTCGCTCGCGGCGAGAGAGGCGCTCCGGTCGGACCGGCAGCCCGCGTGGGCGCTCTTCGTCTCGGCGCCTCCCGACGCCTGCGACGTGAACGTCCACCCGCAGAAGCGCGAAGTCCGGTTCCGCGATCCGAACGCGGTCCACTCGCTGATCCACCGTGCGCTCCTCGAAGCGCTCGGCGGGGCGAAGGGTCCCACGCCCGTCGAGGCGGCGGCGTTCGCGGCGCCATTCTCCTGGACGCCCGCGGGGGGAGTGCCGTCACCCGCCGCGTCGCACCTCGCCGAGGCCGTCGGCGCGTGGGATGGGACGCTGATCGCCGCTTCGCCGGCGGAGGTGGCGGCGTCGAGCTACGGCGCGGAGGCCGGGGCCGACTCGCCGCTCGGCCCTCTCCGGCTCCTCGGGCAATACCGAAGTTCCTTCCTGGTTGCCGAGAGCGAGGCGGGGCTCGTCCTGATCGATCAGCACGTCGCGCACGAGCGGGTCCGATACGAGAGAATCCTCGCGCGGCTCGAGACGTCAGAGGTGGCGTCACAAACCCTCCTCATTCCGGTTCCGTTCGAGGCGACGCCCGACGAGGCGACGCTCCTTTCCCGGGCCGACGGCCTTCTCGCGGCCGCGGGATTCGTCGTCTCGGCGCGGGGGGCGAGGAGCTTCGCCGTGACCGCCGCCCCTGCCGACACGCCGGCGAGCGCGGTGGCGCCGTTTCTCCGCGACTTTCTCTCTCGCGTCGCAGAGCTGCCCGAAGGGATCGGCGCCGAGACGCGCCGCCGGGAGATGCTGGCGGCGTCGCTCGCCTGCCGCGGCGCGGTGACGGTCAACACGCCGCTCGCGCCGGCCGAGGCGACGCGCCTTCTCGCCGACCTCTCGCGCTGCCGAGACCCGTGGACCTGTCCGCACGGCCGGCCGATCCTCCTGACGCTCGAGGACGACTCGCTCCGAAAGCGGTTCGGGAGGAGCTCGTGAACGGTGGCCGGGATCTCTTCGCACCGAAGCTCGGCCTGACGCTCCCGCTCTGCGGGCTGAACTTCATCTTCTTCCTGCTGATCCAGATGGACCCGAAGAGGACCTTCGCTCTCTTCGCGTTCCTGCCGGACGGCGCGCTCGTGAGGCCCTGGACGTTCGTGACGTACCAGTTCCTGAACACGGGGGCGCTCGGCCTCTTTTTCGGGACGCTGATGCTCTGGTTTCTCGGAAGCGCGCTCGAGGCCGAGTGGGGGACGCCGGAGTTCGCGGCGTTCTGGCTCGTCGCCACGCTGGGCGGCTCGCTCGCCGCCTGGATCGTCGGCGAGCCGCTCGTCTCGGGCTGGGCGATCACGGGCATCTCGATGCTCTTCGCCTACGCATGGCTCTTTCCGGAGATGCAGATCCTGATCTTCTTCGTCGTCCCGGTGAAGGTGAAGTGGCTGGCCTGGCTCGGCGCCGCGATGCTCGGCTGGACCTTCATCCGGTCGGTCCTCGCGGGACAGCCCGGAACTGGCTTCGTGACGCTCTGCGGCGCGACGGCGGGGTTTCTCTGGTTCTGGGCGCGGCACCGCGGGGTCGGCAAGGCGCGCCGGGCGGCGAAGGACGCGGTTCAGGCCGTGAAGACCGCCGGCGCCCTCCGCGAGGACGCGATCCTCGAGCGGCGGAACCGCGACCTCTTCCCGCGCGTCACGGAGCTGCGCCTCGCGGCGCGGCAGGGCGACCTCCCGCCCCGCCTCCGGGACTTCGAGAAGGAGCTCGGGACGCTCGTCGTCCCCGGCGTGAAGATCTGCAAGCCGGTCGATTTCAAGGGGGACAGGGACGGCATCTGCGTGAAATGCGAGGGTTTCGCCGAGTGCTCCCTCCGCTACGTGAAGGGCGAGCCTGCCGACATCGTCGTCCTGAGCCGGGACTGAATCCCGCCGGCGGATCCGCCGGTAGAATGGCGGAGTGATACCGCTCCTCGCCCTTCTGCTCCTCGCGCCTCAGGCTCCGGCGCCTCAGGCTCCGGCGCCGCAGGCCCCCGCGCCGCAGGCCGTTGCTCCGCAGACGCCGGCGGCGCCGAAGGAGATGACGTTCAAGGTCAACCCCTCGCCGATCCCGGGCGTGCCGCTGCCACCCGACGGGACGCTCGAAGAGGAGCTGACGAAGCTCGAGGGGGCGCGCGCCGCCACCGAGGCGAAGGACGCTCTCGCGAAGGTGGACGCCGACTCGTCGCTCTCGAAAAAGGAGAAGGCCGAGCTCCGGCGGAAGATCGCCTCGCTGAAGGTCGCCGTCTTCACCTCCCCGCGCCCGATCGAGCAGGTTGTTGCGTTCTACGAGAAGACGCTCCCGCGGGCGGAGTTCGTTTTCGGACTCCGCGACCTTTCCCACGACCTCCAGGAAGGAATCCGCGCCGGCGTCATCAAGGCGTCGCCCGAGCGGGTGAAGGAGGCGCAGGGGAAGCAGGGTCGCTCGGCCCGCTGGACCCGGGACGACCGGCTCTCGATCGCCATCGAGGACCAGCTCGTCGACCCTCGAGACGGCAGGATCACTCCGAAGACGGTGGTGCTGGTGACGTCCTTCGGCGACTGAGCCCGTGCCGACGCCGTTCGACCGGGCGACCGTTCCCTATCTGCTCTTCGCCGTCTGCTGGGGGATCGGGCTCGTCCTCTCGTTCGCCGGTTGGGGCGCCATGCTTCTCCGCGTCCTCCGACTCCGGAGGGAGGTCGACGCCGGCCTGGCGGCGGCCCTCGGCCTTGCGCTGACCGTCGCGACGGCGGGGCTCGGCAATCTCGCCGGCGCGCTCTCCCGCGGCGCGGCGATCGGCTGGGTTGCGGCGGGGCTCGCCGGCTTCGCCCTGGATCTCGTCCGAAAGCGTCGATCGGCCAGGCCCGGCGCTCCTCCGGGCCCGATGCCGGTGGCCGCCGCGCTTCTCGTCACGTTTCTGGCGCTGTTCCATGTCGCAGGCTCGGTCGACGGGCACGTCTTCGACGGCAACCGGTACCGTCCCTTCGACCCGCACGACGACCTGCAGGCGTATCTCGCCTTTCCCCTGAAGATGCTGGAGACGGGCGGCCTCGGCGCCGATCCTTTCGAGGCACGGAGGCTCCCGGTCCTCGGCGGCCAGTCGGCCCTTCAGGCGCTCGCAATGGCAGCCCTTCCGTCGCGCGCCATTCATCTCCTCGACGCGGGGACCGGCCTCCTCGTGTCGCTCTGGGTCCTTCTCGGCGCCGTTCGCGCGGCTGCCCTTCCTCGAAAGCTCGCCGCCCTTCCTCTGCTTCTCATGCTGCTCCTCCCGTCGCTTTCGGCCCGGGGCAACACGACGGCGCTCTTCACGGGCATGGCACTCCTCCTGGCCCTCTTCCGCCTGGTCGACGAGGAACCGTTCGCCGGCGAATCGCCCGCGCGCGGCCGGCTTCCGGCCGGCCTCGTGGTCGCGGCGCTCGTCGCGCTGAAGTCGACGTTCCTTCCGGCCGCGGTTCTGTTCGTCGCGGCCGCCGCCCTCGCCACCCCGGGGGATCGGCGGGGACGCCAGATCGTCGAGGCCGCCGCCACGGGAGCCTGGGCCCTCCTCCTCCTGATCCCGTGGATGGTCTCGCTGAAGCTCTCGTCAGGGACCTTCTTCTTCCCGTTCCTGGGAGCGGGAAACCAGACCGTCGACTGGGACGTGATCCCCGGCCTGCCGCCTCCGGCGACGTGGAGGGAGCGGACCGCTCTCGCCCTCTCGGGCCTCCGCGCGGCGATCCCCGTCGCGCTCCTCCTCCCGCTCGCGTACTTTCGGAGCCGGAGGCCCGCCGTCCTCGCGCTCGGGCTCACGGTGCTCGCGCTCCCCGCGGCCTACCGCCTGGTCGGAGACCCGTTCCTCGACCGGAGCCAGTCGCGCTACTTCTTCCCCGCCTTCGCGTGGGCGGTCTCGCTCCTTGTCGTCGCGGCGCTCCGCGGGCCCGCGTCGGGGAGCCCGACCGCGCGTCTGGCCGGGGCCGCCGCGCTCACCGTGGCGGCTGGGATCCTCGCGAGCGACGCCGGCAGCGTGGCGCGGCAGCTGCGACAGATCGGCGCCAACGTCGCCTCGTCCGTCTCCGGCAGGGAGCTCGTCCCGTGGGGCGCCGAGGCGCGAGCTCTCTCTCTCCTCGACGCGGTCCCGCGCGGCGCGGCGGTTCTGGCGCGCCTGCCGGAGCCCTATCTCCTCGACTTCCGGGCGCATCGGGTTCTTCTCTTCTCGATGCCCGGGATCACGAGCCCTCCGCCGGGAATGCCGTTCGCCGGGGGACCCGAGAAGATTGCCGCCTACCTCGAACGGCAGGGCGTCCGCTACGTCGCGTATGGCAGCCGGAGCGACGATCGGGAGCTCCTCGAGCTTTCGGAGAGTGACATCCGCTTCCGCTACCCGAGGGCGCGGAGCCGGTGGGCGTTCCTCGGGTTCCACCGCGAATTCCACCGGACCGTTCACGAGCTCTCGTTCACGCGAGCGCGCCTCGCAGACCGTTCCGACGGCGTCGTCCTCGACCTCGCCGCGCGGGCGCTCAAGCTCCCGCTCCTCGAGGCCCCGGAACGACTCGAGGGATTCACGCCCGACGGCTGGTCGGCGGGAAGCGCGCGAATACGGCTGGACTACGAGAGGACGGAAGAGGACCGGTTTCTTCGTGTCCTCCTGGCACCTTCAGGCGGGGACGTCCGCGTCCTCGTGGACGGCCGTGCGCTCCCGCTGGCGCGGCGGGAGCCGTCGGCGCTCGTCTTCGACCTGGCCGGGGCCCCGATTCGGCTGGGCCGACTTTCTCTCGAGGGCCCGCCTGTCGAGATTCTCGGCCTCGCGACGGTGGCACGCACCGAAGACGTGCCGCAGATCGGCCCCGTGCCGCAGCGCGTCGACGCCTCGCTCGAGATTTCGCGCGCGGAGTGGCGGTCGGGCTTCTGGGCCGACGACTGGACCGGCGGCAACGGGGTCCTCGCGAACCTCGACTGGCCGGTTCCGGACGGGACCACCGAGCTCGCGGTCGAGATCGGGGCCGGGCCGCCGGGCCCGCCGGAGGCGGCCGGCCTGCGCGTCGTCGTGAACGGGAAGGAGCTGGAGGGGATCGGAGCGAAGAATGGCGTCCACGCCTTCCGGATCCCGCCCGGCCTCTCGATCATCCGGAGAATCCGGATCGTCTCGAAGACCTTCGTCCCGAATGAAGCGGGGCAGAATCACGACGGGCGGCGGCTCGGGGTGGCCGTCGCCCGCGTGTTCGTCCGCTGAAGGGGAGTCAGGGCTTGATCGACGTTGCGGCCGTCTCCACCGCGGCCTTCGCTTCTGCAGCGTCCTTCTTCGACTTCCAGTAGAGCCAGATCTGCCAGCCGCCGAAGGCGATCAGGAAGACGGGCCAGAAGTCGTAGAGGAACGAGAGGTCGATCCTCGCGTAGCGGTCGATCAGGAAGAAGACGCCAACGAGGACGAGGAAGATCCCGAAGGCGAGGCTGCCGCTCACGTTCATCGGCTTCTCGCCGACGAGCAGGTTCGACTCGGGCGCGCCTGTCGTGTTGATCGCCTTGGCCTGGCGGACGGCGTCGATCAGGACGAAGAACCACCAGAACGGGATCAGGACGGCCGTTGGACCCGCGCCGTGCGGGGCGATGCTCATGATGATCACCCAGACCGCGAAGAACGCGATCGCCCGCTGGTAGAGGCCGAGGTAGACGTGCCCGAGTCCGGGGAGCACCGACAGGAGGCCCGCGACGGCGGGACTCTTGATCATCGGCGGCGGCGCCGGCGCGGCCGGGAGGGGCGCGAAGGCCGGTGGCGGAGCGAGCGGCGGCGGAGGTGGATTCCAGGGGGGCGCGCTCGGCGGGTTCGGGTTCGGGTTGCTGTCGTTCATCGTCGTCACCTATCTCGAGGTTCTTCTCTCGTTTCTTCCGTCGCTCTTCAGGAACGAAGAATGCGGCCGTTCGGTTCCGCCATCGGGGTCGGCTCCGGTGCGCGGCGTTGCGGCGCCGCCGGGCTTTCCGGGGGCTTCCCGGGGTTTCTCGCGTCACTCGACGCCGCCGCCATCGCCGAACCGCCGCCGAAGACGTTCTCGAACGCGATCTCGGCGTAGGCGACGGCGCGGGCCCGCCCGGCCGCAAGCGTCCGGTAGAGCCGGTAGTCGAGGCGCTCGGTGAGCGGCTTTTCGGCCTGTCCGCGCGCGGTCGCGTCGAAGCGGGCGAGGGCCACCTCGCGGGCGTCGGAGAGAGCCCGCTCACCGGCGGCCGTCAGGTTCGAGGCCGCTCCGCGGGCAGCCGTGAGCGGGTCGACGCCGAGGACCGTCACGACGATCAGCGTGACGGCATAGGCGGCGGCGACGGTCACGCGCCAGTCGCCGAGCCAGCGGCGCCACGCCGGGAAAGCGGGCGCCCGGCCCTCGGCCCGAGCGCGGGCCGGGATGAAGCGGAGGCGGGCCATCAGCTCGGCCGGCGGTTCGGGCGGGGCGAGCCCGCCCGGCGAAAGGAGGTCGAGGATCGACGCGGCCTCGCGCCGTGCCGGAAAGTCGGCCGGAAGCGCGCGGAGCAACGAGAGGACCCGGACCGGCGCGCGGGGCGGCGCGAGCGTTCGGAGCGTCTCACCGGCGGCGTTCAGGCAGGCCGTCAGGGTCCGGCAGTCGGGGCAGTCTCCTCCGTGTCCGAGCGTCTCGGGGACGGGGACGTCGGGCCCCGACGCGTCGAGGTGCCGCGCCAGCGTCTCCTCGAACGCGCGGCAGGCGGCGGCGGTCATCGCGCGCCTCCCGGCGCCGGCAGGAAGACGGAGCCCTGGCCCTCGACGTCAGCGCCGATCCGCTTCCGGATCACCTTCGCCAGCTCGATGCGCGCGCGATTCAGGCGCGACTTGACCGTCCCGTCCGGGAGCTTCAGGAAGTCGCCGATCTCGCGGTAGTCGAGACCGTCGAGGTCGCGGAGCATCACGACCTCTGCCAGCTCGTCGGGGAGCTCGGCGAGAGCCTCGAGGAGGAAGCGGACCCGTTCCTTCCGGACGGCGTCCGCCTGCGGGTCGTCGGAGGAAGGGAGGACCGCCGAAACCGAGTCGTCGGAGAGGAAGCGGAAACCCTTCTCGCGCCGGCGCTTCCGGTAGTGGTCGATACAGAGGTTGCGCGACAGGGCGGCGATCCACGCGAGGAGCGACGCCTCCGACGGCTCGTAGCGGTCGAGGTTCTCCCAGAGCTTCAGGAAGCAGTCCTGCGTCAGCTCCTCGGCCTCCGACCGGTCGTAGGTAAAGTGCCACGCGATGCCGTAGACCTTCCGGCCGTATCGGTCGACGAGCTCCGCCCAGGCAGCATCGTCCCCTCGCTGGCAGCGGGAGACGAGCTCGGAGTCGGGGTGAGGAGCGGGCGGCATCTTCTACTGCCAACGGGAACGAAAGAAAGGCGCGTCCGGTTCCCTTGAAGGGGCTGGCGTCTCCGCCGACCGCGCGACCGCCAGTCTATCTCTTCCCGTTCCGAATCAGAGGTTTCGCCGTCGCTCACCTCAGGATTGCGGTATCTCCCGAGACGAGGTCCGTCACCGTCGAATACGCGAAGATCTCCGGCTCGCGCGTGAAGCCGGAGACGTCATGATCGACCGTGTTGACGACCATGGCGTAGACGGCGTTCGTCCGGAACGGAGTACCGGTTCAATCCCTGCGCGTCGAGGCCCGTCTGGCTGTACAGCGGGCCCGAAGCGCCGAACCAGTGGATGTCGAACACCGCATTGCCGGTCGCGAGGACGTAAAGCGCTTTTCTCGAATTCTGTGGGGTGTCGAAGGGAACCGTGTGCGTGCGGAGACCCCAGGTCTTCTCGTGCAAGGTTGTTCCCATCGTCGAGCCGTCGTCGTTGGTCCGGAACGTCCGGGCGACGACGGGAACCGTCAGCAGGTCGTCGATGGAGGCGGCCCTCACGAAGACGTTGATGGCGTAGACGCCGTCGGGGAGTCCGAGAAACGCGACCAGGTCGTCGACGGTTCTCGTCATGGCCGGGGGTACGGAGAGGTCGAGAAGGGCAATTCCCGTGACGTAGTCCTTGAACTGGACGAGGATCGGGTAGCCCAGCGGGTTCGTGACGACGAGCGACGACGACCACCGCGAATGGTCGCGTCCGTCCGCCCGTCGCGACCGACGGGAAGACGTGGTTCTGGCCCCAGGCGATCTCGGATGCCGGCTGCGCCGCCGTCTCCTCGCCGGCGGCGGTCCCCCGCCCCAGGATCGCGGCCAGGGCCAGGATTGCCGGGATCCATCGGCGTCCCGGCGACTCGGACAGACTCAGCACGTGACTCGACATCGTGGACTCTCCTTTCCGGTCTCCCGCGTGAAGCGCTCGACGCGTCAACTGCCGAGAGCCGATTCCTTGACGGAGACGCTCAAACCGATCTTCCGGAGCCTTGTAGAAGCTTCAAGTTTCGGCTCCGGGGCGGCTCCCCTGGTGGTCAACGCAAGACGGGTACCACGGGTGAAGCCGCCGGCCGGGAGTTGAAATCGGGGCTCTCGGGCCGGTTCGGCGCCGAAACGCTGTCGGCGTGCGTCGGAAAACGGCTTCAGACTAGAATTGTCATCGGGTTATCCGAAATTGCGAAGACAGGTGGGGCTTTCCCTGGTATTGCTTTCCGTGATTCCGGTCACCGAGGCCCAGGTGCCGCCGTCCACGGCCGCCGCCCCTCCCGCAACCGCCGCCTCCGCCCCGTCCGTGACTCCGGCTCCGGTCCCGTGGAAGCCGTTCAGCGACCTGGCGTGGCTCGTCGGGCCCTGGTCGGGGACGGCCTCGTCGCGAGGCCGGGTCGGCGGCCGCGTCGTCCGTTTCACGATGGAGCTCTCGGGCAACACCCTGGTGGAGCGGGGCTCGACCATCTTTCCGGCCGAGGAAGGGAGGCCCGAGGAGTCGCTCGAGGATGTCGGCGTCTGGACCTACGACCGCGAACGGCGGAAGTACGTCGCGTCGTATTTCTTTTCGACCGGGGTCTCCGGCGCGTTCGAGGCGGAGATCCAGGGCGACGGGACGATACGGCTCGTCGCGCCCTCGCTCCTGAACTACGAGTCCGGCGCGCGGGCCCGGCTGACGCTGAAGAAAGCGGGCGACTCCGGCCTCGACCTCTCGATGGACATCGCCCCGCCCGGCCGGGACTTCGTGGCGTACCTGACGAGCAGGCTGAAGAAGAAAGTAGGGTCTGCTACGCTGCGTGTCCCATGTCGGGGCTCCGGAACATCGCCATCATCGCCCACGTCGACCACGGCAAGACGACGCTCGTCGACTGCCTCCTGAAGCAGTCGGGGACGTTCCGCGTCAACGAGGCCGTCGCCGAGCGGGTGATGGATTCGAACGACCTCGAGCGGGAGCGGGGGATCACGATCCTCGCGAAGAACACGTCGATCCACTACCGCGGACGTCAAGATGAACATCGTCGACACGCCGGGGCACAGCGACTTCGGCGGCGAGGTGGAACGGGTCCTGAACATGGTGGACGCGGTCCTTCTCGTCGTCGACGCTGCCGAAGGGACGATGCCGCAGACGCGTTTCGTCCTTCGGAAGGCGCTCGAGCTGGGCCTCAAGCCGATCGTCGTCGTCAACAAGGTCGACCGCCCCGAAGCCCGCCCGCACGTCGTCATCGACCAGGTCTTCGACCTGATGGTCGATCTCGGCGCCACGGACGAGCAACTCGACTTCCCGATCGTCTACACCTCGGCCAAGCACGGCTTCGCGCGGCGGGAGGTCGACCACACGGAGACGGACGTCCGCCCGCTCCTCGACACGATTCTCGTCGAGGTCCCCGAGCCGGTCGGGGACCCCGGGGCGCCGCTGCAGCTCCTCGTCGCCTCGATCGACTACGACAACTACCTCGGACGGCTCGCCATCGGGCGGGTCCGGAACGGAACGATCCGCTCCGGCCAGCAGATCGCCGTCTGCCGCCGCGACGGCTCCGTCGTGAATGCGAAGGTGACGAAGCTGATGATCTTCGAGGGGCTCTCGAAGAAGGAAGTCGACCTGGCCCCTGCCGGGGAGATCGTCGTCGTCTCGGGGCTCGAGGAGGTGACGATCGGCGAGACGATCGCCGACCTGGAGAGCCCCGTCGCCCTTCCGCACAAGGCGGTCGACGAGCCGACGGTCTCGATGACCTTCCGCGTGAACGACTCTCCCTTCGCCGGGCGCGAGGGGAAGTACGTCACTTCCCGGAACATCTACGACCGGCTCGTGAAGGAGCTCCGGACGAACGTGGCGCTCAAGGTCGAGGAGACCGACAGCCCCGACTCGTTCAAGGTCTCGGGGCGCGGCGAGCTCCACCTCGCCATCCTCGTCGAGACGATGCGCCGCGAAGGGTTCGAGTTCGCCCTGTCGCGCCCGCAGGTCATCGTCAAGGAGGTCGAGGGCGTCCGGTCGGAGCCGGTCGAGGAGCTGGTCGTCGACATCCCCGAGGAGGCGATGGGGACGGTCATCGAGAAGCTCGGCCGCCGCAAGGCCGAGATGAAGAACATGACGAACCACGGCTCGGGGCGCGTGAGGATCGAGTTCCGGATCCCGACCCGCGGCCTCTTCGGCTACCGGACCGACTTCCTGACCGACACGAAGGGCGAGGGGCTCCTCTATCACGTCTTCTCCGGCTACGAGCCGTGGAAGGGGGACTACGCCGCACGGCGCGAGGGGGCCCTCGTCTGCAAGGAGGCCGGGGAGACGACCGCCCACGCCCTCGAGAAGCTGCAGGAGCGGTCGGTCCTCTTCCTTCCGCCCGGCGTCCCGGCGTACGGCGGGATGATCTGCGGCGAGAACTCGCGCGAGAACGACATGGTCGTGAACCCCTGCGTGAAGAAGCACCTGACGAACATGCGCGCCTCGACCTCCGATCTGGCGATCAGGCTGACGCCGCCCCGCCCGATGCCGCTCGAGGCGGCGATCGAGTGGATCGACGAGGACGAGCTCGTCGAGGTGACGCCGAAGTCGGTCCGCCTCCGGAAAAAGGTCCTCGACCACTCGATGCGCCGCGTCTCCGAGAAGCGCGCGGTGACCGTCGCCAGCGAAGACTGACGCGGCCGCCGCCGTACACTTCGCCGTGATGGCGCTCCGCCGGCTGCCCGGACTCCTCCTCCCGCTCGTCCTCGCGGCTCAGCCCCTTTGGGCCCAGTCCCCCGCCGCGGCGCGCGAGATCGACGAGATCGTCGCGTGGCTCGCCGGGACGTTCGACTCGAAGGACCAGGCGGAGCTCGACAAGGACTACCAGGTCATCCGGATGGTGACGGTGGACGTGCCGAAGAGCCTCCTCTCGTTCGGCGCGCCCGTCCTCTACCGCGAGCAGGCGACCCCCGACGGGGCCGACCGGCCCACTCTCCAGCGGTTCATGCGCATCGAACAGGATCCGGGCGGGAAGATCCTCGTCCGCCTCTTCGAGCTGAAGGACCCGATCAGCGCCGCCGGGAAGTGGCGCGACGCGTCGGACCTCGCCCTTTTCGGAAAGAACGACGTCCGCGAACGGGAGGGCTGCCTCGTGACGCTCCGCGCCGTCGGCGACCGGTACGAGGGAGGGACGTCGGGGGAGGGGTGCGTCTCGTCGCTCCGCGGCGCGGCGTACGCGAAGTCGGAGGTCCGGATCTGGAAGGACCGCCTCGAGACGTGGGATCGCGGGTACGACGGCGACGGGAAGCAGGTCTGGGGGCCGGCGAAGGGGCCGTACCACTTCGTGAAACGGTCGGCGGGCATCCCGGCCGACGCCGTACCTTCTGCGGGCCAGCCGCCCGTGCTCCCGGTCGTCGCAGCGCCGCATACCCCGGCAGTTCCGGCGGGGCCTGTGACTCCCGTGCCACGGAAGATGAACAACGATGAAGACCTTTCCGAGGGGACGCGGCGAGGAGACGTATCGCTGGCCGGAATCGGTGGGACGGACGTCATCTCCTCGGAGGTGTTGCGGGCGAATCCGGCGGCGACGACGGTTCGCTCAGGCGGGGAGGGAGCGACATTTCGAGGGGTTCAACTCGCAGCGCTCCTCAGCGCTCGAGGAATCCCGTCCGAGAGCGCCGCCGCCCGCCGGGTTCTCGCCTCGGCCGTCCTGGTCGCGACGGGCGCCGACGATTTTGTCTCGGCCTTCTCGGCCGAAGAGATCTTCCTTTCGAAGGATTCGTTTCTCCTCGTCTTCGAGCAGAACGGAAAGCTCCTTGGAACCGACGGCCCGCTGATGCTCCTCGACGTGAAGAGCCCGTCGCGGACCGTGAGACGGCTCCGGAGCCTGGAGTGGCGCGTCCTCGCGGCGCCCCCGTCCGGGAGCGCAAAACCGTGAGCGTCTCCCTCGCCGCCGCCGGCCGCGCCGCCCGGCGCCGAATCGCCGCCGCGAAACGGATCGTCGTGAAGGCCGGGACCAACGTCGTCATGCGGGACGACGGCGCGGTCGCGCTCGGGCGGCTCTACGGCCTCGTCGAGTCGGTGGCGAGCCTCCGGAAGGAGGGGCGCGACGTCCTGATCGTCTCGTCGGGAGCGATCGGTCTCGGCGCCCAGCGGCTCGGACTCCCCGCGAAGCCGGCCGGGCTGGCGCTGAAGCAGGCCTGCGCCGCGGTCGGACAGAGCCGGCTGATGTCGATCTACGAGGCGGGCTTCGAGAAGCTCGGCTTCTCGTCAGCGCAGGTCCTCCTGACCGAAGACGACTTCGCGAACCCCGTCCGTTTCCGGAACCTGCAGGCGACGCTGACGCGGCTCTTCTCGCTGGGCGCCATTCCGATCCTGAACGAGAACGACACGGTCTCGACGCTCGAGCTCGAGTCGCCCGACGCCGGTCCGGGTCATGGGCGGATCTTCGGCGACAACGACCGGCTGTCGGCGCTGGTGATGAGCCACGTAAAGGCGGACGTCCTCGTCATCCTGTCGGACGTGGACGGGCTCTTCACCGGCAACCCGGCGCGGGACCGGAAGGCGCGCCTGATTCCGGCGGTCGCCGGGCCGACGGAGGGGACTGCCCGGTACGCGGACGGCGGCGGCGCTCGCGGTCGGGGCGGGATGCGAACGAAGCTGGACGCGGCGCGGATCGCGACCGAGGCAGGGGGATGCGCCGTGATCGCGAACGGGCGGACGCCGCACGTCCTCGACAGGCTCTTCGCCGGCGAGGAGATCGGGACCGTCTTCTTCCCGCGAAGGACGCGGCGATGAGCGCCCCGGCCTCCGTCGGCGAGCGCGCCGCGGCGGCGAAGAAAGCCGCCCGGCAGCTCGCCTCCGTGCCGACGGCGGTCAAAGACCGCGCTCTCCGTGCGGCGGCCGGCCGCCTCGAGGCGGACGCGGTGGCGGTCCTCGAGGCGAACGCCGAAGACGTCGCGGAGGCCCGGCGGGCCGTTGCGGCGGGAACGCTCGCCCGCCCGCTCTTCGACAGGCTCGTCCTCGACGGGGCGAAGGTCCGCGCGATGGCGGACGGGATCCGCGCCGTCGCCGCGCTCCCGGACCCCTCGGGGAGGCTCCTCGCCCGGACGCTCCTGGATGACGGCCTCATCCTCGAGAAGGTGACCTGCCCGCTCGGCGTCCTGGCCGTCGTCTTCGAATCGCGCCCCGACGCCGTCCCCCAGATCGCCGCGCTCGCGCTCAAGTCGGGAAACGCCGCGCTCCTGAAGGGCGGGCGGGAGTCGGCGCGCTCCACGGCCGCGGTGCTGAAGGTCTTCCAGGACGCGCTCGGGGCCTTCCCGGAGATCCCGCCGGCGTCGCTCCAGGCCCTCTCCGGACGGGAGGAGGTCGACGAGCTTCTCGCGCTCGAGAACGACGTCGACCTCGTCATCCCGCGCGGCGGGAACGACCTCGTCCGGTACGTCATGGCGCACACGAGGATCCCGGTCCTCGGCCACGCGGAAGGCGTCTGTCACGTCTACGTCGACCGCGCGGCCGACCTGACGAAGGCCGTCGAGATCGTCCTCGATTCGAAGACGACCTACCCGGCCGCGTGCAACGCGGTCGAGACGCTGCTCGTCCACCGCGCCGTCGCGCCGGAGCTGCTCGCCGCGCTCGCTCCCCGCCTCCGAACGGCGGGCGTCGAGGTCCGTGCTTGCGCCACGACCCGCCTCCTCGCCCCGGCTGCCGGGTTCGAGCCGGCGGAGCCGTCGGATTTCGGCAAGGAGTTCGGCGCCCTCGTCCTCGCGGTGAAGACCGTCGGCTCGCTCGACGAGGCGATCGACCACGTGAACCGCTTCGGATCCAGGCACACCGACGCGATCGTCACGTCGGACCGCGCCGCGGCGGAGCGGTTTCTGTCGGAAGTGGACGCGGCCGGCGTCTACGTCAACGCCTCGACCCGATTCGCCGACGGCTTCCGGTACGGCTTCGGCGCGGAGGTGGGCGTCTCCACGAGCAAGCTCCATGCGCGCGGACCGGTCGGCCTCGACGGACTCGTCACGACGAAGTACCGCCTTCTCGGCGACGGGCACATCGTGGCGACCTACTCGGGGAAGAACTCGCGGCCGTTCCGGCACGAACGGCTCTTCCCGCCGGGCTGACTCCGGCCCGGCGCGCGGCGGTCAGCCCGGAGCCGGAACACCGAGCACCTTCAGCGCCTCGGCCTTGCTGAAGACGACGTTCAGATACCGGTCGAGCCGCGCGGCGCCGAGAAGGCGCGCGACCGGCCCCGGCCCCGGGAGGACGGCGACCGGGAGCTGCTTCGCCTCGAGCGTCTTCCCGATGTGGACGAGCAGGGCCACCCCCATGCTGTCCAAATGGGAGACGCCGCTTGCGTCGACGAGCGTCGGGAGGCCGGCCTCGATCGCGGCGTCCACCTCGGGACGGACCCGGCGGACCTCCTCGGCCGTCAGCCGCCCGATGAAGACGAGCGTCAACAGGCGGCGGTCCGCCAGCATCGCGAATTCGAGCGGCGCGGGTGCGTTCACCGGTGTCCCTTCAGATTACGCCACTCCGGAATCGACGCCGCTCCCCTTCGAACCCAAACGCCGGGAAGCACGTATTCTCCGGGTCATGAGGCTCCTCCGTTCCACGTTTCTCCTTGCGATCGCCTGCCTCCTTTTTCTCTCCCTTCCCGTTTCGGCCCAGGCGCCCGCACCCGCGGCCGCGCCGGCTCCGGGCGAGGCGCGGCTTCTCCGGTTCCCCGACATTCACGGCGACACGATCGTCTTCTCTCACGCGGGCGACCTCTGGTCCGTTTCCGTCTCGGGCGGAATGGCCCGCCGGCTGACGGCGGGCGAAGGGCTGGAGCTCTTCCCCCGCTTCTCTCCCGACGGGAAGTGGATCGCCTTCACGGGCCAGTACGACGGCTCCACCGACGTCTACGTGATCCCGGCCGAAGGGGGCGAGCCCCGGCGGCTGACCTGGTACCCGTCGCAGGACAACAGCGACCGGATGGGATGGGACAACATGATCCTCGGCTGGACGCCGGACGGGAAGATCCTCTTTCGCGGCCAGCGCGGCCCGATCCGGGGCTTCATCGGCGAGCCGTACGTCGTCCGCCCCGACGGGGGGCCCGTCGAGCGCTTCCCGCTCCCCGAGTCGGGCGCGATCTCCTTCTCGCCGGACGGAAAGCGGATCGCCTACAACCGGATCTTCCGCGATTTCCGGACCTGGAAACGCTACAAGGGCGGGATGGCGCAGGACGTCTGGATCTACGACCTCGCCTCGAAAGCGATCGAGCGGGCGACCGACTGGATCGGCACCGACACGCAACCGATGTGGATCGGCGAACGCCGATCTACTTCGTCTCCGACCGCGAGGACTGGAAGCTGAACCTCTGGAAGCTACGACGTCGCCACGAAGAAGGCGACCCGGCTGACGCGCTTCGCCGAGTTCGACGTGAAGTGGCCGCACGCGGGCTCGGGGAAGATCGTCTTCGAGAACGGCGGCTCTCTCTACGTCCTCGACCCCGCGGCGGGGGAGCCGAAGAAGGTGACGGTGACGCTCCCCGACGACCGCCGGCTCGCTCGGCCGCGCTGGGTCAAGGTGGAGGACCGGATCACCGACGTCGAGCTGGCGCCCGGCGGGCAGCGCGCCGTCGTGACCGCCCGCGGCGACGTCTTCACCGTTCCCGCGGAGAACGGCCCGACGCGGAATCTGACGCGGACGTCGGGCGCCCGGGAGAAGAACGCCGTCTGGTCGCCCGACGGGAAGTGGATCGCCTACTTCTCCGACGCCTCGGGCGAGGAAGAGCTCGAGGTCGTCCCCGAGGACGGTAAGGGGATGGCGGCGGCGCTGACCTCCGGCTCGTCGTCATGGCACTTCCCGCCGCTCTGGTCCCCCGACTCGAAGAAGATCGCCTACTCCGACCGCGCGATGCGTCTCTTCGTGGTCGACGTCGCGACGAAGGCGAAGACGCTCGTCGACACGGCCACGATCTTCGAGATCTCGCAGTACGACTTCTCCCCCGACTCCCGGTGGCTCGCCTACACGAAGCGCGTCCAGAACGACTTCAACGTGATCTTCCTCCACTCGCTCGCGACGAAGACCTCGACGCCGGTGACGTCGCCGGTCGTCGACAGCCGTGAGCCGGTCTTCGATCCCGAAGGAAACTTCCTCTATTTCCTCTCGGACCGGGACATCAACCCCACGCTCGGCTCGTTCGACGTCTCGTTCACCGTGAACAGGGCGACGCGTCCGTACGCCCTCATCCTCAAGGCCGACGGCGCTTCGCCGTTCGCCCCGAAAAGCGACGAGGCGAGGAAGGAAGAGGCCGGAAAGCCGCAGGACAAAGAAGGACGCCGACAAGAAGGACGAGAAGAAGCCGCCCGTTCCGGATCGACCTCGCGGGGATCGTCGACCGCGTGGCCGGGTTCCCGGTCCCGCCGGGAAACTACGCGGGGCTCTCGGCCGCGAAGGGAAAGATCTTCTGGCTGTCGCCGCCGACGACGGCCCTCACCGAGGCGGATGGCCCGGCGAAGGGGACGCTCCAGATGTTCGAGCTGGAGAAGAGGAAGGCGACGGACCTCCTTTCGAACGTGGAGCGGTACTCCTTGTCGCCGGACGGGAGCCGGCTCGTCTACAAGGCGGACAAGAGCTGGGCGGTCGTGGAGCCGAAGGAAGGGCTGAAGCCGGGCGACGGGAAGCTCGACCTCTCCGGCCTCGCCATGGAGCTCGACGCGCCGGCGGAGTGGGCGCAGATCTTCCGGGAGACGTGGCGCCTCTACCGCGACTTCTTCTACGTCCCCGACATGGGGAAGATCGACTGGGAGGGAATCCGGAAGCGGTACGCGCCGCTCGTCGCACACGTCTCGCACCGGATCGACCTGAACTACATTCTGGGCGAGATGGCGGGCGAGCTCGGCTCGGGCCACGCCTACAACGGCGGCGGCGACTACCCGCGGCCGGAGAGAATGCCGGTCGGAACGCTCGGCGCCGACCTCGAGGTCGACCCGAAGAGCGGCCTCTTCAGGATCGCACGGATCTTCGAAGGGCAGAACTGGGACGAGAAACGCCGCTCGCCGCTGACCGAGCCGGGCGTGAACGTCGTGGCGGGGGACTACCTCCTCGCCGTCGACGGGCGCGACCTCACGGCGAAGGACGAGCCCTACCGCCTCTTCGCGGGCTCCGTCGGGCCGACGGGGGACAAGAGCGTGGCCGCCGGCGGGGGCCGGACGGCGACGCTCCTCGTCAATGCCGCGCCGACGAAGACGGGGGCGCGCGAGGTCGTCGTCCGCCCGATCGCTTCCGAGGAGAACCTCCGCTACTACGACTGGGTCGAGACGAATCGCCGGAAGGTCGACACGGCTACGAATGGCCGGATCGGCTACATCCACATCCCCGACATGGGCGCCGAGGGACTCCAGGAGTTCATCCGGCAGTACTACCCGCAGCTCCGCAAGGAAGGCCTCATCGTCGATGTCCGGGCGAACGGCGGCGGGTTCGTCTCCCAGATCATCCTCGAGCGCCTGCGGCGGAAGGCGGTCGGGATGGGGAGCACGCGGAACGCGCGGCCCACCCCGTACCCGGACGCCTCGTTCAACGGCCCGATGGTGGCGCTGACGAGCGAGTACTCCGCCTCGGACGGCGACATCTTCCCGTACTTCTTCCGCGAGTACGGCCTCGGCCCGCTCATCGGCAAGCGGACCTGGGGCGGCGTCGTCGGGATCCGTGGGCTCGGCGGCGGGATGATCGACGGCGGCTACACCTACGTCCCCGAGTTCGGGACCTACTCGATGAAGGGGGCGTGGGTCATGGAGAACGAGGGAGTCGCCCCGGACATCGAGGTCGACAACCTCCCGGGTGACGAGCTGGCGGGAATGGACGCACAGCTCGACCGGGCGATCGCCGAAATCCAGAACCGCGTAAAGGCGAGCCCGCCGGTATGGCCGCCCCAGCCCCCGTCGCCCGACCTCGCGAACCCGAAGAAGACGAAGTAGACCGAGAAGACGCTCAGGATCCCGGACGCTGCGTCCTTGCGTCCGGGGCGCCGAGGACGAGGCCGGCCATCGCGTCGGCGATCTCCATCGCAACGTCGCCGTCGGTGTTGCAGACGACGGCGACCGCGAGGCCGTCGCCCGGAACGTACGCCGCCCACGCGTCGAAGCCCGGGAGGCCGCCGCCGTGGAAGAAACGCTTGCGGCCGGCGAAGGCGTCGACCCCGAGGCCGAAACCGTAGGAGAGAGTCTTTCCGTTCGGGAGCGTCGCCGGCGTCGTCATGGCGTGGTGCGACGCGTCGCTCACCGGGGGCGCCACGAAGAGCCGCCGGATCCAGCGGGCGATGTCGTCCGCCGTCGAAAGGAGAGCGCCCGCCGCGTAGCCCTGGGAGAGGCTGACGTGCCAGGCGTTCTCGAAGCCGCCGTCCTTCTTGCGGGTGTACCCGCGGGCCCGGTGGGGCACGAGGTCCGCCGTTTCGCCGTCGCGCGTCGCGGAGAGGCCGAGCGGGACGAGAAGTCGCCGCGTCACGAAGTCGCCCCACGGCATTCCCGAGGCTTTCTCGACGACGAGGCCGAGAAGGACGTAGCCGGAGTTGCTGTATCGGTATCCGGTTCCGGGCAGAAAGTCCGGCGGCTCACCGGCGAAGATCGCGACGAGCGCGGCGGGCTCGATCTCGCGCCCCGCCTGTGCCCAGTAGCGCGGGCCGAGCGCCGTCATGCTGCGGATGCCGGACGTGTGATTCAGGAGCTGCCGGATCGTGGCCGTCCGGCCGGGAGCGGGGAAGGACGGGACCCACTTCGAGAGGGGGTCGTCGAGCGACAGCTTCCCGTCGTCGGCGAGAGCGAGGACGGCCGCGGCGGTGAACGTCTTCGTCAGCGAGCCGATCGCGTAGACGCTGGCGGTGGCCGCGGGGACGCGGTTCTCGAGATCCGCGAATCCGAAGGCGCCCCTGGCGATGGACGTCTCGCCCCGGGTCACGGCGAAGGAGACGCCCGCCGTTCGCCCGTCCGTGACCGCCGCCTCGGCGATGGCGGCGAGCCGCGCGGCGAGATCCTGCGCAGCGAGAGGAGCCGAGAAGAGTGCCGCGGCGAGGGCGAGCCGTGCGGCGGCGCGGAGGATCAACCCGCCGCCGCGCCCGGGGAGTGGCGGCGGCCGCCGCGGCGACGCCGCCTTCGGCCGGCGGGTCGCGCCTCGCCCGGCATCGGCAGGATCGTGGCGCCGGCGTGGGCCCGCGCGAGCGCGGGCGGAGGGACGAGCGCTTCGGGGAAGGGCGCCGGGGTGCCGGGCATCGGGGAGGGAGCGGCGTCATCGGGATGGCCCGCGCGCTGGAGGACGTCCTGCCAGGCCGCCGCGGCGGCGAGGTATCGACCCGAAGCCTTGGAGTAGAGCGACAAGAGAGCGAGGGCGGGCGCGAACCACGAGCGGGCCACGAGGCGGCGCGCCGCAGGCTGGTCGGGGCGGGTCGAAGTCAGCGAGCCGAGCGTGTAGAGCGTCTGCTTGACGAGGTGCGTCGTCAGGTTCGGAAGCGACATCCGGAGCGCCAGCGGGTTCACGACGTTCTCGAGGACGAGGAGGATCTGCGACGGGTCGACGCGGTGTCCGCCGCTGCCGCGCGCGCGGATCGCTCCGAACACGAGCGGGAGAATGAGGACCGAGAGGAGCACGGCGTCGTGGTGCCGCTCGCCGGCGGCCCTTCGCGCGTCGAGGTCGTGCAGCATCCGCCAGAAGAGGGACGAGAACGGGGCGTCGTGCGAGGCGATCGCGTCGTCCAGCTCGGGCAAGAGGACGCCGAGGAGGCCGGTCTCGGACCAGAGGCGGTAGGTGTCGTGTCCCCAGCCGCGGCGGAGCGGGTCGAGGAACTCCTCCGTGACCCGCGGCGGGGCGCTCTTCCTGATCTCGCCCTTCAGCTCCGCGATCGCGGTTACGAGCTCCGGCTCCATCCGGAATTTCAGGCGCGCCGCGAACTCGCAGGCGCGGAGCATCCGGACGGGGTCCTCGCGGAAGCGGATGAGCGGATCGCCGATCGTCCGGACGAGCCGTTTCTCGAGGTCGTCGACGCCGCCGACGAAGTCGAGGACCGAGTAGGTCGCGATGTCGTAGAAGAGGCCGTTGATCGTGAAGTCGCGCCGGACCGCGTCCTGCTCGGGGGTGCCGAACGTGTTGTCCGACCGGATCAGGAGATCCTCGTCCCCGCCCGGACCCTGCTCGACGGCGACGGGGTCCGGTGTCCGCCGGAAGGTCGACACCTCCACGTTCTTTCCCCCCTCGAAGAAGACGTGGACGAGCCGGAATCGGCGTCCGATGACGCGGGAATTGCGGAAGAGGCGGCGGACCTCCTGCGGGCGGGCGTCCGTGCCGATGTCGAAGTCCTTCGGCGTTCGCCCCGTCAACAGGTCACGAACCGACCCTCCCACGAGATAAGCCTTGTAGCCCGAGCGGTGAAGGCGGTAGAGGACGCGCAGGGCGTCGGGGTCGATGTAGCCGCGCGAGATCGGGTGCTCGGCGCGGGGGATGATCCGGGGAATCGTCATCCCGGAAGGGGCCGGAGCCTCATCGGAGAGATTGTAGCCGACGTCACGGCTTCGGCGCGCCAAAACCGTAAGATGCGGGGACACCGTGCCGCTGCGACGCCTCTCCGGCCCGATCGACCGGCGGGCCGATCCGCCGAAGGCCCTCGTCCTCGTGACGCTCGGCCTCGTCGTGGCGTCGCGGTTCCTCGCGCTCGCCGCGTCGCCGGGCGAGATCGACGAGGCGGTCTTCGCGGGGGCGGTCACGCGCTTCGACCTCTTCGACCTGTCGCCGCAGGCGCCCGGGTTTCCCGTCTGGATCCTGATCGGCCGTGCCCTCCTCCCGTTCTGCGTCACGCCCTTCAACGCGCTCGCGACGGCCTCGACGGCCCTCTCCGCCGTCGGGCTCGTCTCGCTCTATGTCTGGGGGCGGCGGGCGGTCGGCGGCTGGGCCGCGCTCTCGGGCGTCCTCGTCGCGGCAGCGCTGCCGGTCGTCTGGATCAACGGCGGGCGCGCCTTCAGTGACACGTCGGGGACCGCGCTCTGCCTCCTTGCGGCCGCCCTCCTCGCCGTCACCGACGAGCGGCGCTCGCCCAACCAGACGCGCTGGCGCGAGTTCGTCGCGGCACGGCGTTCGCGCCTCCTCGCCCTCGGAGCGGGCCTCGCGGCCGCCGCCGGATGGGGCGTCAGGCCGCACCTCCTCCTCGCCTTCGGGCCGCTCTTTCTCGTCGTCGCGCTCCGCCTGATCTCGCGTGTCTCGCGGCGCGACGCGGCCGTTTCGTTCGTCGGAGCGCTCGCCGCGGGGGTCTTCGCGTGGGTCGCGTGGCTCGGCGCGCAGGCGGGCGGCCTCTCCGGCCTGAAGGCCACCCTCGTGGAGCGCTCGGCGTTTCGCTCGTACGCGATGGCGGTGGGCTCGGTGGGAGGCTTTTTCGACTCATTCCTTTTCCGCGACTTCCTCACGGTACCCCGCGCGTTCCTCTTTTGGGGCGTCGCGGCCGCGGGGGCCGCCTTTCTCCTGAACCGGCGCCGCCGGGGCGTCCGCGACCTCGCGCTCGTCGTCACCCCCCTCTTCCTCTCGCTCTGGTTCCTCCACAACCGCTCCATGTCGCGCTACTCGGTCCCGTTCGCGATGATCGCGGCGCTCGTCTTTGGAGCCGGGCTCGAGGCGATCTTCCGGAGGCGCGTGCTGGCGTTTCTGGTGGCCGTCGGTGTCGCGGCCGGCGTCGCGGCCGAGGCGTATCCCGCCGTCCGGACGAGCGCGACCCGCGACACGCCGCCGATCGCCGCGATCCGCCACCTGGAGCGGTACCTCCATGCCGGGCGCGAGACGGTCGTGGCGGACGACGTCTTCCACGCGTTCCTCCGGACGGAGCGGTGGGAGGGGCGGTTCTGGGGCTGGGCGTACGGCGACTCGGAGTTCGTCTCCGCGCCCCTCCCGACGAACAAGCGGATCGTCCGCCTCGCCGACTTCACCGGCGACGTGGGCGCGCCCGACCGGATCGACCCGCTCTGGAAGAGCTGGTTTCTCGGCGGCCGAGTTTTCGAAAGGCTCGGCAACAGCCGCCTCCTCGCCGTCGCCGTGCGGGACCCCGCTCCGCCGCTTTTCGGGCCCGGCTTCGGCGTGAAGGAACAGCGGCCCGGCGCGCCGGCGTTCCGATGGGCGGGGCCCGCGGCGCGGCTCCTCGTGCCGGGGCTCGAGGGCCCGCCCGTCGCCGTTCTCCTGGGAGAGCGCGACACGAACGCCGGCGAGACGACGCTGACCGTCACCGAAGAGGCGACGCGGGAAGTCGTCCTGTCGCGGAAGATCCCGCCCGGACCGTTCGACCTCGCGATCGTTCCCCGGACGCTCTACGGGCCGCTCCCGGGCCCCACGTGGTTCGTCCTTTCCTGCGACCGCCCGATGGAGTTGCCGCCGCTCGCCGGCGCGATGCGGCCGAGGCTCGGCTGCTTCCGGATCCGCGAGGCGACCTTCTCGTATCCGCCCGAAGAGATCTGGGAAAGGAACGCGCGCGGCTACCTTCTCGACGTCGGCTCGGCCGCGGACGCGCGGGCGGACCTCGCCGGCTTCCACGCCCGTGAGCGGATCGAGAAGGAGGGCTTCGACTTCCGCTGGACGGCGGGCGAGGCCTCGGCTCTGTTCTCCCCCGTGCGGGGCTTCTCACCGGGCCAGCTCATCGTCCGCGCGCGGCCGCCGTCGAACGACGCGGTCGACGTTGCTGTGGCGGTCGGCGGCCTTCCGGCGGGGACGCTTCACGTACCGCCCGGAGGCTTCTCCGACCTCAGCCTCGATCTACCCGAGGGGGTCCTGGACCTCTTTGACGGGACGGCACCGGTCCGGATCGGCCTCCGCTCATCCGTCTTCGTGCCGAAGGCAGCCGGCGCCGGGGACGATCCGCGACCGCTCGGAATCGCGATCGACCGGATCAGCCTCGAGGTGAGCGGTCTTTCAAGGCGTCCCTCGCGACGGAGGTGAACGCCGCGAGGACGAGGACGACGCCTGCGGCGGCCAGAATCCACTGCCCCTCCGACATCACGTCCGTCCGTCCGGACCAGACGCCGGTCGCAAATCCGGTCAGGAGGATCGCCCCGACCCAGAGAAGGAGGACGAGGCGCCCCTTGCGGAGCGCCGCGCGGCGGAGGCTGGGAAAGAATACAAGGAGGAGCGGCGCCCCCGCGATCAGGAGGAGGAGCGCCGCTCGCTTCACGTCTGCCGGGGGGAGGCCGGGCTCAGCCCTTCGCCGTCAGTTTCGAGTGATGCCGGCTGTAGGCGAAGAAGATCACGAGGCCGATGAGGAGCCAGATGAAGAGCCGCGCCCAGGTGTGCCAGCCAAGGTTCGTCATGAGGTAGAAGCAGGACACGGCCCCGAGAACCGGGACGAGCGGCACGAACGGCGTCCGGAAGGGACGGTGGGTTTCCGGATTCGTCCGGCGGAGGATGATGACCGCGAGGCAGACGATGACGAACGCGAGGAGCGTTCCGATGTTGACCATCTGTCCGAGGTCGTCGATCGGCGTGAACGCGCCGAGCAGGGCGCAGATCATCCCGACGATCCAGGTCATCTTGAAGGGCGTCCGGTAGCGCGTGTGGACCTCGCCGAACACCTTCTTCGGCAGGAGGCCGTCGCGGGACATGGCGAAAAAGACGCGCGTCTGCCCGAGGAGCATGACGAGCATGACCGAGGTCAGGCCCGCGAGCGCGCCGCCGGTGATGATGAAGACGGCCCAGCCGAGGCCGTAGTGCTCGAAGGCCTGCGCGATCGGCGCCTTCAGGTCGATCTGGTTCCACTTGATCATCCCGGTGAGGACCGCCGCGACGCCGATGTAGAGGATCGTGCAGACGAGGAGCGAGCCGATGATCCCGAAGGGCATGTCCTTCTGGGGGTTTTTCGCCTCCTGCGCGGTCGTGGAAATGGCGTCGAACCCGATGTACGCGAAGAAGATGTAGGCGGCTCCCGAGGCGATCCCCGCGAACCCGTTCGGCGCGTATTCGGACCAGTTGGCGCCCCAGTTCACCGGCTTGACGAAGAAGGCGCCGATGAGGATGACCATCACGACGACCGACGTCTTCACCGCGACGATGCCGGCGTTGAATCGCGCCGACTCCTGGATGCCGACGGCGAGAACCGCCGTCACGAGGAGCGCGACGAGGAGCGCGAGGAGGTTGAAGACGATCGGGATCCCGAAGAGCTCGGGAGGAGCCGGCCAGGGATGCCCGTTCGCCGCCGCCTCTCCGGCCGCACGGCTGTAAGTGACCCAGTCGTTCGTGAGCCATTCCGGAAGGTGGATCCCGAAGAGCTTCAGGAACTTCGTGAGGTAGCCCGACCAGCCGACCGAAACGGTGGCGGCCCCCATCATGTATTCGAGAACGAGGTCCCAGCCGATGATCCAGGCGAAGAGCTCGCCGAGCGTCGCGTAGGCGTAGGTGTACGCCGAGCCTGCGAGCGGGATCATCGAGGCGAACTCCGCGTAACAGAGGCCGGCGAAGACGCACGCGACTCCCGCGAGGACGAACGAGAGGACCAGCGCGGGGCCCGCCCCGAGAATCTTCACCGTGCCGTCGGCGTTCATCGAGCCGTGCGCGCCGATCCCGGTCATGACGAAGATGCCGGCGCCGATGATGGCGCCGATGCCGATCGCGACGAGCGACCAGCGCCCCAGCGCGCGTTTCAGGCTGTGCTCGCCCTCCTCGGCCCCTTCCGCGAGCAGCTCGGCGATCGGCTTGACGGCAAAGAGGGAATTTCGGGACACGCGTCGACCTCCTCGGACGGCTTTTCGGGTGACGGAAACGACAGGAAGATACACCAGCCGCATAGAATCGCGGGAAGCAAGGAGTCACGATGAGCAGCTCTTCGACACCGATCCTGCCGCCGGACGCCATCGGCGACGCGTTCCGTTCGGAGGTGAAATCGTACGCCCCGAAGACGACGCTCGACGGCGTGAAGGTCCTGCGCGTTCCGCGCCTCGTCGACGATCGCGGCTTCTTCCAGGAGATCTACCGCGCGAAGGCCGACCACCCCGGAAGCGAGGCGCTGGCCGACTTTTTCCGGGACGTCCCCGTCGCCCAGATGAACTTCACGATCGTCGACGCGGAGAGCCACATCAAAGGGCTCCACTACCACCTGAAGCAGCAGGACGTCTGGTTCTGCCCGCACCCCTACAAGGCGAAGTTCGTCCTCTTCGACGTGCGGAAGGCCTCGCCGACGTACGGGAAGACCCAGGTCCTCGTGGCCGGCGACGGGCAGGACCTCCTCGTCCGGATCCCGGAGGGGATCGCGCACGGCTACCGCCCCCTGACGAACCCCTGTGCCCTCCTGTACGTCGTCACGCGGACGTTCGACGCGAGGGACCCGGACGAGTTCCGGATCGCCTGGGACCACCCGGCCGTGAAAGACCTCTGGGAGATCCCGAACGGCTGACGGCGAGTCACCGCTTCTCGCGGACGGTCAGGACCGGGATGGGCGAAAGGCGGAGGACGCGCTCCGCGGTCGAGCCGATCAGCAGCTTCTCGAACGCGCCGCGGCCATGCGTGCCGAGGACGAGGAGCGAGGCCTTCATCCTCTTTGCCGCGTCGACGAGCGCGTCGGACGGGCGGCCCCAGACGATGTCGGACGTCGCGACGACGCCGCGCTTCCCGGCTGAGGCGACCGCCTGGGCGAGGCGTTTCCGCGTCGCCTCCTCCCATTCCTTCTGGGTCGTGACGTCGAGGTACGGCAGAGCGCCCGCCACGTCAAAGGCCTGGATCGGCTCGACGAGGACGTGGAGCAGGTGGATCTTCGCCCCCTGCGACGCGGCGAGCGAGACGGCGAAACCGAACGCCCGCGCCGAGCAGAGCGAGAAGTCGGTGCCGACGAGGATCGTCTTGAGAAAGGGCTCGTTCCTGCGGGGTGACATGACGTTCCTCCTTACTCCTCCCTAAGAATGGCCCCGGCCGCGCAGTTTTTCCACCGCCGCTTCGATGTCGCGTGCGGACGGGCGGAGGGCCGCCGCGGGAGAGGGGCCGCTCCGGGAGAAGAGGCGGACGCCCTCGACCCAGGTTGCCTCGACGTGGCTCCGGTCAAAGGACCAGACGATCGGACCGTAGGGGTCGCCTCGCCAGCCCGCCGGCCGCGCGAAGCCCGCGTCCGGGTCGAGGAGAATAAAGTCGGCCCGCTTTCCGGCTTCGATCGTCCCGGCGCCTTCGAGCCCGAGCGCGGCCGCGCCGTCGGCCGTCGCCATCTTCACGACGTCCCACGCCGAGAGGGGCCGGGCCCCGGGCCGGATCCGCGAGAGCTGGGCGGCGAGGCGCATCTCCGCGAACGGGTCGAGGCGGTCGTTGCAGGGGGCCCCGTCGGCGCCGAGCGTCACGCGGATGCCGAGCGAGAGGTAGTCGGCCACCGGGGCGATTCCCGAGGAGAGCTTCACGTTCGACGACGGGCAGTGCGCCACGTTCGTCCCGCGCGCGGCCAGGAGCGCCCGCTCGGCCTCGGTCGTGTGGATGACGTGGGCGAGGACGACGTGGGGGCCGGAGATGCCGACGTCGTCGAGGTAGACGAGGTTCGAGCGTCCGGTCTTCGCCTCGACGAGCGCGGTCTCCTCCCGGCTCTCGGCGGCGTGCGTGTGGACGAGGACGCCGTGCGCGCGGGCCCGCTCGGCGGCGGAACGGAGGACGCGCTCGGTGCAGGAGAGCGCGAAGCGCGGGCAATAGGCGACGCGGAGGCGTCCGCCGGCCGCGCCGTGCCACCGGGCGAGGAGGCGGTCGACCTCGGCGAGCGCGGCGTCCGTCCCCGCGACGAGGTCGGCGGGGCAGGAGTCCGGGTCGTCCATGATGGAGTTGCCGCTCGTGACGCGGGCTCCGGAGGCCGCCGCGGCGCGGAAGAGCGCGTCCGAGTGGCGGACCGATCCCATGTCGAGCAGGGACGTCGTCCCCCCGGCGATCAGCTCGGCGAGGCCGAGACGCGCCGAGAGCTCCATCGTCTCCTCGTCGTGCGCGGCCTCCCCCGGAAAGACGTGTGCCGTGAGCCACGACAGGAGCGGCAGGTCGTCGGGGCCGTTCCGGAGGAGTGTCTGGCAGAGGTGGACGTGCGTCTGGACGAAGCCGGGAAGAAGCCAGAAGCCGGCGGCGTCGATCCGCTCGACCCGGGTCCCCCCGGCCTCCATCTCCGCCGCCCGTCTCCGCGCCTTGCCGTGGAGCGCGGAGATCGCTCCGTCCTCGACGAGGAGGGCGCCGTCCTCGGTCACGTCGTCCTCGCGCGTCATGCCGATCACGCGCGCGCCGTCGACGAGGAGGGGGTTCACGCCGGCATTATGGCGGGTGGGTCAGACGAGTTGCGCGCCCTCGTGGACGAGGAGCCACTCCTTGCGCGGCACCCCGCCGCCGTAGCCCGCGAGCGTGCCGTCGGCCGCGATCACGCGGTGGCACGGCACGACGATGGAGACGGGATTCCTCGCGTTCGCGCCCGCGACGGCCCGGACCGCAGAGGGAGATCCGACGGCGCGCGCGAGTTCGGCGTACGAGATCGTCCGCCCCGCGGGGATCCGGCGAAGCGCCCGCCAGACCTTCTCCTGGAAGGGGGTGCCGGCCGTGTCGACCTCGACGGAGTCGAGCGCGGAGAGGTCGCCGGCGAGGTAGCGGCGAATCGCATCGGCGGGCGCGCCGCCGTCCGGGTCGTCCTGCCATGCGACGCTCCCGAACCTCTTCTCCAGTTCCTTCCGGAGGCCCGCCCAGCGATCGGCGAAGCCGAGCGCGCAGATCCGCTCGCCGTTCCGCGCGACGACGACCGCGCCGACGGGGGTCTCGATCGTCGTGAGACGAAGAGCGACGGAGCTCATCGGTCCTCCGGCCGGCTCCTCAGGGCGCGGCGGGCTCGGGCGGGGTCGGCTCGTCCGGGAGGTCGGCCGCCGGCGCGCCGGCGAGGCCGAGGCGGTCGGCGATCGGGACCTGCGACGCGAGGATCAGCGCGACGAGGTCGGGGAGCGGGAGGCCCCACTCCTCGGCCCCTTTCGTCACGTAGCTCCGGTCGACGGTCCGGGCGAACGACTTCTCCTTGAGGCGCTTCAGGACCGACTCGACCGGGACGTCCGCGATCTTCTTCGTCGGCCGGATCAGCGCGCAGGCGCCGACGAAGCCCGTCAGCTCGTCGGCCGCGAGGATCGCCTTCTCCATCGGCGTCTCTCGCGGGATGTTCGTGTAGAAAGCGTGGCCGCCGATCGCCTTGATGACGTTCTCGGGCCAGTTCCGCTCCTTCAGGATCTCCATCCCCCGGAAGACGTGGTCCTGCTCCGTCGGGTACTTCTCGTAGTCGAAGTCGTGGAGCATCCCGACGAGCCCCCAGGTCTCGATCTCGGCCGCGTCCGCGACGCCGGTGGAGCGGGCGAGGTGGCGCATCGCCGCCTCGACGGCGAGCGCGTGGCGGCGGAGGGGCTGCGACTTTGTGAACTCGGTCGAGGAGGGCCCAGGCGTCGGCTCGGCTCTTCATCCTTCTAGTCTACGGAATGGCGCCGCCGGGAACGCGCCGTTGCGAAACTGAACACCCAGACGGCGACCACCCTCGCGGGGGCCCGAGCGGCGTTGACTTTCCCAACGAGCCATAAAATCGTATAGTTTCATATTTTATGTATTCTTTTGCACAGTTTGGTGTGCAATCGGGCCGTTTTCGGTTGACTTCCAAGCAGTCTGCACCGATTCTCCGCGCGGAACGGGCGAAAACCCGAAACTAACCGGAGGATCGACATGGCACAGAATGCGGCTGAAATCCTGAAGCGCTGCGACAAGGAAGGGGTCCGCTTCCTGAGGCTCCAGTTCACGGACATCCTCGGCGTCATCAAGAACGTCGAGGTGCCCCGTTCGCAGTTCGAGAAGGCGCTCGACGGCGAGATCCAGTTCGACGGCTCCTCGATCGAGGGGTTCGTCCGGATCCAGGAATCCGACATGGGGCTCGTCCCCGACCTGAACACGTTCCAGGTCTTCCCCTGGTCGCATCCGAACGGGAAGGTCGCCCGCCTCGTCTGCGACGTCATCGAGCCGGACGGGAAGCCGTTCTCGGGCTGCCCTCGCCAGGCGCTCAAGCGGCAGATGGACAAGGCGAAGGCGCTGGGCTTCGAGCTGATGACCGGCCCCGAGGCCGAGTTCTTCCTCTTCCGGCGCGACGCCGCCGGCGACCCGATCGTCGACACGCACGACGAGGGGGGGTACTTCGACCTGACGCCGGTGGACCGGGGCGAGGACTGCCGGCGCGACATCGTCGTCGCGCTCGAGGCGATGGGCTTCGAGGTCGAGGCGGCCCACCACGAGGTTGCCCCGGGCCAGCACGAGATCGACTTCAAGTACGGGAACGCCGTCCACACGGCCGACAACGTCACGACGTTCAAGCTGATCGTCAAGAAGGTCGCCCTTGACCACGGCCTCCACGCCACCTTCATGCCGAAGCCGATCTTCGGGGTGAACGGCTCGGGGATGCACGTCCACCAGTCGCTCATGACCGGCTCGGGCGCGACCACGAAGAACGCCTTTTACGACGCGAAGGCGAAGTACCAGCTCTCGGCGACGGCCCTCCACTACATCGGCGGCGTCCTGAAGCACGCCCGCGCCATCGCCGCCATCACGAATCCGCTCGTCAACTCCTACAAGCGGCTCGTACCGGGCTACGAGGCGCCGGTCAACGTGGCCTGGTCCGAGCGGAACCGCTCGCCGATGGTCCGCATCCCCGCGCGCCGCGGCATGGGAACCCGCTGCGAGGTCCGGATGCCCGACCCGTCGTGCAACCCGTACCTCGCCTTCACGGTCATGCTGGCCGCCGGCCTCGACGGCATCAAGAACAAGCTGGAGCCGGGCGAGCCGGTGAACGAGAACGTCTTCGAGATGTCGGAGCGCGAGAGGAAGCGCCGGAAGATCGAGGTCCTCCCGGGGAGTCTCTCGGAGGCCCTCGACTGCCTCGAGAAGGACGACCTCCTGAAGAACTCCCTCGGCGACCACATCTTCACGAACTTCGTCGAGGCGAAGCGGGCCGAGTGGCACACCTACATCGCCAAGGTGTCGGGCTGGGAGATCGAGCAGTACCTGAATAAGTTCTGACATCGCCTGGGGGAACCCGGCCTCGGGTTCCCCCAATCCCCCTCCGCGGCGGAATCGTCCTGAAGAAGCGATTCGCTCGGAAAGGGTCTGGGGAAACCGGCGCTGGTTTCCCCAGGATCCTTCAGAGACCGAGCTTCGCTTTCGCGGCGGCGAGGACGCACTGGAGGGCGGCTTCGAAGCCCATGTCGCCCACGTTCAGGAGGAGGTCGTACCCCGACGGATCGTCGATCTCCTTGTGGAACGTCTGGCGGATGAAGGCCCGCTGGGTCTGGTCGTTCTCGGAGACGATGCGGCGTGCCTCGTCCAGCGGCACGCCTTCGAGCCGGGAGACCTCGGCGGCGCGCGCGTCCAGGGCTCCGACCGTCCGGACCCTCAGGCCGCACGCCGGGGTCAGGATCCAGTGAGCGCCGCGCCCGACGAGGACCGCGCGCCCCTGGCGGGCGATCCGGGCGATGACGACCGCAAGTTCGACGAGGTAACGCGCGTGTCCCGGATCGGCGGGAACGATGAGCTGAGCGAGATATTCGTCGAATTCCCGGACGGCATGCTCGTCGTATCGCTCCAGGAGGACCTCGTGGCTACGGGTCCCGTCCGCGATGGCGGCGAGGATCTCCCGGTCGTAGGCCTGCCAGCCAAGCGTCTCGGCGAGTCGGACCGCGAGGAGGGAGCCGAGCGAGCCGAGCTGCCGCGAGATCGTGATCCACGGACCCTCGGCGACGCGGGCGCCGGGCGCGGTGCTCTCGCGGGACCGGCGGCGGACCTCGGAGAAGAGCCCCTGGCGCGCCGCGAGCTCTTCGATGCTGTGGGTGGAGGGCATGACCAGCCTCCTTTCCCCGGGGTCGCGCCCCGCCTGGATCGCGACGCCTCAGGCTACTTTCCAATCTAGTCCCGCCCCGGCGATTCTGCGAGGGTTACTTCGGCGCACCCCAGAGCTGCGCGAGCCGGGCGTCCCGGCCGCACCGGCTCCGATAGTACTTGTACCGGATCGGGTTCTTGGAGTGGTACTTCTGGTGGTACTCCTCCGCGGGCCAGAAGACGGACGCGGGGACGATCGTGACGACGACGTCGCCCGCGAACGGCTTCGACTTCTCGAGGGCCGCGCGGGACGCCTCGGCCAGCCGCTTCTGCTCCTCGTCGTGGAAGAAGATCGCGGGCCGGTACTGGTTTCCGTGATCGCAGAACTGGCCCGCGGCATCCGTCGGATCGACGTTGTGCCAGTAGACGTCGAGCAGCTTTTCATAGGAGACCCTGATGGGGTCGTACAGGATCTGGACCGACTCGGCATGGCCCGTCGTCCCCGACGACACCTCCTCGTAAGTCGGGTTCTGCTTCGTCCCGCCGGTGTAACCCGACGTCACCGAGACGACGCCGTCGAGCGCCTCGAACGGAGGTTCCATGCACCAGAAGCAGCCGCCGGCGAAGGTGGCCTTCATCAGCTTCCGGGAGGGAGCGCGGCTCGGGGACGGCGCCGGTGATTGACCGAAGAGGGGGCCGGCGAGGAGGGCGAGGGCAATGGCAAGGGCGGCGCGGGCGGCTTTCGTCACGGAGTTTCCTTCTCCTTCATGGTCTCCCTACGGAAATGACCCGGAGCCCGGACGTTGTTCCCCTCAGATCTCCACGACGACGCCGATCTCGACGGCCCGGTCGGGGGGGATCCGGAAGTAGGCGGCGGCCGGGCGCTCGTTCCGGCGCATCCAGGCGAAGAGCCGCTCCCGCCAGCGCGCCATGGCCGAAGCGCGCCGGGTCGAGATGACCGAATCGCGCCCGAGGAAGTAGCTCGTCTCCGCCGGGTCGAGGGACGAGCCGTCGAGGAGGATCTCCGCGAGGGCCGCCGGGAAGTCCGGCTCTTCCATGAAGCCCCAGCGCAAGACTGGACCCGGAAGAAGCCGGCGCCGAGCGCCTCGACGCCGCGCGCCGGGCGCGCGGGAGGCGGGGAACCTCCGCCGTTTCGACCGTCAACAGCACGATCCGCTCGTGAAGGTCGCCGTTGTGGCGCCGATTCAGGAGAAGCGACGGCGGAACGACGTCGGGAAAGCGCACGAGGAAGACGGCCGTGCGGGGGAACGCGCCGGCGATCCTCGGTTTCGACCTGTCGGACGTACTCCTCGACCGGCGCGGCGAGGCTGACGCCCCGGCTCCGCAGCCGTTCCAGGACGATCCGCTGTCCCTGCTTCCACGTCACCAGCAGCGTGTAGACGACCGCGCCGAGCACGAGCGGAATCCACCCGCCGTGCCCGAGCTTCGCGAGATTCGCGCCGAAGAACGCGAGCTCGACGACGAGGAAGGTCCCGACGAGGAGCGCCGCCTTCCACCGCGCGACCTTCCAGCCGGCGACGAGCAGCACCGACAGGAGGAGCGTCGTCAGGAGCATCGTCGACGTGACCGCGACGCCGTAAGCCGCGGCCAGCCGGCTGGGACGAGCCGAAGTCGACGACGAAGAAGATGCAGCCGGCGAGGAGGGCCCAGTTCACGGCCGGGAGGTAGATCTGGCCCCGCTCGGTCTCGGACGTGTGGAGGACCATCAGGCGGGGGAGGAACCGGAGCTGGACGGCCTGCCGGGTCAGGGAGAAGACGCCGGAGATCAGGGCCTGCGACGCGATCGTCGTCGCCGCGGTCGCGAGAACGACCATCGGGAGAACGCCCCACGGCGGCACCATCTCGAAGAGCGGGTTGTCGAGCGCCTGCGGAGACCGAAGCAGGAGCGCCCCCTGCCCGAAGTAGTTCAAGAGGAGGGCCGGCAGGACGAGGCCGAACCACGCGACGCGGATCGGCCGCGCCCCGAAGTGCCCCATGTCGGCGTAGATCGCCTCGCCGCCGGTGACGACGAGGACCACCGAGCCGAGGACGAGGAACCCCTTCAGGCCGTCCGTCGCGAAGAAGCGGACGGCGTGCGTCGGATCGAGCGCGACGAGCACCTCCGGTGCGCGGAGGATCTCCTTCACGCCGAGGACGCCGAGGGTCGCGAACCAGAGGAGCATCACCGGGCCGAAGAAGGCGCCGATCTTCCCGGTCCCTTTCCGCTGGATCGAGAAGAGGACGACGAGGATGACGACGGCGATCGGGATGACGGCCGGCGCGAGGCCGGGGCTCCGCACCTTCAGCCCCTCCACCGCCGAGAGGACCGAGATCGCGGGGGTGATGAGGCCGTCGCCGTAGAGGAGCGCGGCGCCGAAGAGACCGAGGACGAGCGCGACCTTCCGGCGCGGGTGGTCCGGCGCGAGCGAGCGGTTCACGAGCGTCGTGAGCGCGAGGATCCCTCCCTCACCCTCGTTGTCCGCCCGGAGCATGACGACGACGTACTTCACCGCCACGAGGAGGAGGAGCGACCAGACGATGAGCGAGAGGACGCCGAGGACGTTTCCCCGCGTCAACTCGAGGCCGTGCTCGGCCGGCGAGAGCGACTCCCGGAGCGCGTAGAGCGGGCTTGTCCCGATGTCCCCGTAGACGATGCCGAGGGCGGCGACGGAGAGGACCGCCAGCCGCCCGTTCTTCTCTCCGGATTTCCCGCTCACGCGATGAACATAGCATCGCCGTAACTGAAGAACCGGTAGCCCTTCTCCACGGCCTCGCGGTAGGCGGAAAGGACCCGCTCGCGGCCGGCGAAGGCCGAGACGAGCATCAGGAGCGTCGAGCGGGGCAGGTGGAAATTCGTCATTAGGGCGTCGACGACCCGGAACTCCGCGCCTGGGACCAGGAAAAGGTCTGTCTCGAAAGCTTCGGTCGCCACCTTTCCGGCGTGGCGTCGTGCGGACGCCTCGAGCGTCCGGACGCTGGTCGTCCCCACCGCCACGACGCGCCGCCCTTCGGCTTTCGCGCGGTTCACCAGCGTGGCCGAGCTCTCCGGAATCGAAGCCCGCTCGACGTCCATGACGTGCTCCTCGACGCGCTCGGACTTCACCGGCTTGAACGTGCCGACGCCGACGTGGAGCGTCACCTGCGCGACCTCGGCGCCGCGCGCCGCGGCCGCCGCGAGCATCGGCACCGTGAAGTGGAGGCCCGCCGTCGGCGCGGCGATGGCGCCCGGCTCGCGGGCGAAGACCGTCTGGTAATCGACGGCGTCCTGCGCGTCGGCGACGCCCCCCGGCCGGTGGATGTACGGAGGGAGTGGGGCGGAGCCGAGGGACGGGAGGTCCGAGAGAAGGGAGGCTCTGCTCCCGTGCTTCGTGAACCGGAGAGCGTAGAGGCCGGCTGCGGTTCTCACGGCCAGGGAGCTCTTCTTCGAAGGTGAAAGAGTCGAGGCCCCGGCGAATGACGGCGTCGAGGCGACGGGGATCGCTTCCGCGGTCCATTCCCTTTCGAAGCAGAAGACCCGGCTGGCCTTGACCCGGCGTCCCGGCTTCGCGAGGCAACGCCAGAGTTTCATCATCCCTCATCTTGAAGGGCCCGGCGGGATCCTGTCGACCAGCAGGAACTCCGTCCGGCGGCCCCGCTCGTCCGTTCCGAAGATCCGGGCGGGGATCACCTTCGTGTCGTTGAGGACGAGGACGTCTCCCGCGCGGAGGAGGGACGGCAGGTCGGCGACGCAGTGGTGGCCGACGGCGCCCGTTCCGCGGTCGAGCGTCATCAGCCGGGCAGTTCCGCGCCGCGCAGGCCGCTGCGCGATCGCCTCCGGCGGCAGGTCGTATTCGAAGAGGGAGACGTCCACGGGCGGATTCTGCCCGTTAGACTTCCGGTATGCCGCGGCGAGCGCGCGCCCTCCTCGTCCTCTACGGGGCCCTCGCGCTCCTCGTGGTCCCCGTCTTCCCGCACTTCCTCTCGCCGAACGAGTTCGCGCGGTGGGCCACCGCCGCGTCGCTCGCCGAGCGCGGGACACCGGAGATCTCGGCCGTCCGTCCGCTGCTCGGTCCTTCGTTCGAGGACGTCGCCACGGTGGACGGCCGCTTCTACTCGAACAAGGCACCGGGCCTCGCGTTCGTCGCGCTGCCGGGCTACCTCCTCGTGCGGCCGATCGCCGGCCCGCCGTCGCGCGAGGCGATGCGCCTCGGCCTCGACGGGATGCGCCTCGCGGGCGCGACGCTTCCCGCCCTTCTCCTCGCCCTCGTCGCGGCCCGGACGGCGGGTCGGCTCGGGGCGGACCGGGAGCGGGTTTCCGTTGTCGTCTTCGCGCTCCTCTTCGGGACGCCGCTCTTCGCTTACGGGCTCCTTCTTTTTTCCCACGCCCTCGTCGCGGCGGCGCTCTTCGGGGCCTGGGCGTCGCTCTTCACGCCCGGCGCGCCGCGCGCGGCGGCGCGCCGCGACGCCCTGGCAGGCGCGCTGCTCGGCGTCGCGGTCCTGGCGGAGTACCCCGCGGCCGTCCCCGCCATCGTTCTCGCGCTTGCGGCCACGTGGGAACGGGGAGCGGGACGCCTCGCGCGGATCGCCGCGGGGAGCGCACCTTTCGCTCTGGCCCTCCTCGTCTACAACAGGCTCTGCTTCGGCGGCTTTTTCGAGCTCTCGTCGGCCCACGAGGCTGTCGGGTCCTTCCGCGCGCTCGCGTCGACGGGGCTCTTCGGGATCGGTCTTCCGTCGCCCGTCGCCCTCGGGCGCCTCGTCGCGGATCCGTCGAAGGGGCTTCTCCTCTTCTCGCCGTTCCTCGTCCTCGGTCTCCGGGCGCTCCCGGCGGCGGCCCGGTGCCTGGGCCGTCCGGCGACCGCGGCGCTCGCCCTCGTGCCCCTTTCGATGCTGATCCTCTTCGCGGGCTACCCGAACTGGCACGGCGGGTTCACCGTCGGACCGCGGTACCTCGTCGGCGCGTTGCCCTTCCTCGTCTTCCCGCTCGCGTTTCGGGGTGGCGGGCGTCTGGAGGCCGCCCTGCTCGGCGCGTCCGCGGGAGCCGTCTCGCTGACGGCGCTCGTCTTCCCGTTCGTCCCAGGAGGATTCGCGCTGCCGTGGGGCTCCTTCGCCGCACCTCTCCTCTCGGGCGGCCTCGTGGTCCCGAATCTCCTGCATCTCGCGTCGGGCGGCCTCGCGGCCCTCGCCCTGCCGTTCGCCGCCGTCGGAGCCGCCGCGGGCATCGTCTTCGGGCGGCGCCGTCTCCTTGCCGCCGCCGTCGGCGCGGTGCTCTGGATCGGCGCCGGGGTGGCCGCTTGCATCTCTCTCGCCACCCGGTCCCCGCGAGCGACTCGTCCGGGCGTACGTGGCGGACGTCTACTTCGGGCAGCGCGGGACGCTCGAGCGGGAGATCGCGGCCACGGGCTCGGCCCAGCCTCGCCTCCTCGCGCGCCGCGAGGTCGAAGAGTCCGCCGGTCCGACGCCCTGGCCCTTCTAGCGCCGCCGCGCGCTCGCCGAGGAAGCGTCCCTCCGACCCGGCGAGACGGCGGGGCGCGTCGGTGCGATTGACGCCGCTCCGCTCCGCGTATATGGTGCCGCGCCGAACCCCCATGGGCGACGCTCCGGGAACATACCGCAAGGTCCGGCTGATGGACGCGGCCGCCATGAAGCGCGCGATGGCGCGCATGACGCAGGAGATCGTGGAGTCGCAGGGCGGGACCGACGGTTTCGTCCTCATCGGCATCCGGACCCGCGGCGTCCCGCTCGCGCGCCGGCTGGCGGGGGAGCTCTTTTCGCGCGAGAACGTGAGGGTCCCGGTCGGCCTCCTCGACATCACGCTCTACCGGGACGACCTGACGACCATCGCCTCCTCGCCGGTCCTGAAGCGGACCGAGATCTCGTTTCCCGTCGAGGGAAAGACGGTCATCCTCTGCGACGACGTCCTCTACACCGGCCGGACGGTGCGAGCCGCCTTCGACGCCGTGCTCGACTTCGGCCGCCCGCGGAAGATCCTCCTCTCCGTCCTCGTCGACCGCGGGCGGCGCGAGTTCCCGATCGAGGCGCAGTTCGTCGGCAAGAAGGTCTCGACGTCGGCGTCGGAGATCATCTCGGTCAACTTCGTCGAGACCGACGGCGAGGACGACGTCTGGCTCCTGGACCGGGAGGCGTCGATTCGGCCGGTGAACGGCCTCAGGACCTCGCCGCCCGCGCGCGGCAGGGCGAAGAAGCCCCCGAAGAAAGTCCGCAA
The DNA here is from genome assembly GCA_963721385.1 of uncultured Acidobacteriota bacterium. Taxonomy (GTDB): domain Bacteria; phylum Acidobacteriota; class Thermoanaerobaculia; order UBA5066; family UBA5066; genus DAOMFB01. The sequence goes on along the minus strand of CAVRJB010000013.1, from coordinate 708,033 downwards.
GAAGGGGGCGGGCCGCGCGTGACGAAGCGGACCGACGCCTCCGCCGGCCTCCCCGCGGACCGGTCCCACGTTTTCTCGAAGAAGGACCTCCTGGACATGGAGTCGGTGACGGAGGACGACATCCGGCTCGTCCTCGACACGGCCGAGTCGATGCGAGAGATCAACCAGCGCTCGATCAAGAAGGTCCCGACCCTCCGGGGCAAGCTCGTCGCGAACCTCTTCTTCGAGTCGTCCACGCGGACGCGGTTCTCGTTCGAGATCGCGGAGCGGCGGCTCTCGGCCGACTCGATCGCCTTCACGGCGGCCGCCTCTTCCGTGACGAAGGGCGAGACGCTGCTCGACACGGCGAAGAACCTGATGGCGATGTCGCCCGACGCGATTGTCATCCGCCACTCGCGGTCGGGGGCGCCGCACCTTCTCGCGCGCGAGCTCCCGTGCGCCGTGGTGAACGCGGGCGACGGCACTCACGAGCACCCCACGCAAGCTCTTCTCGACGCGCTGACGATCCGGAGGGTCAAGGGGCGCCTCGCGGGACTGAAGGTCGCCATCTGCGGGGACATCGCGAACAGCCGCGTGGCCCGCTCGAACGTCGGGCTCCTCTCGAAGATGGGCGCGGCCGTCACGCTCTGCGGCCCGAAGACGCTCCTTCCCGCCGAGATCGAGCGGACCGGGGCGATCGTCACGACGCGGATCGAGGAGGCGCTCGAGGGCGCCGACGTCGTCATGATCCTCCGCGTCCAGAAGGAGCGGGGGGGCGGCATCGGCTTCCCGTCGGACCGCGAGTACTACGACATTTTCGGGCTGACGCCGGCGCGGCGAAAGCTGGCGAAGAAGGACGCGATCGTCATGCACCCCGGGCCGATGAACCGTGGCGTGGAAATCGACTCGGCCGTGGCCGACGGCCCCGACTCCGTCATTCTCGACCAGGTCGAGAACGGCGTCGCGGTCCGGATGGCCGTCCTTTATCTGCTGATCGGCGCGAGCGGTGACGATGAATGACGCCCCGATCCTGATCAGGGGAGGCCGCCTCGTCGACCCGTCGCGGCGCCTCGACCAGACGCTCGACATCCTCCTCCGGGACGGCGTCGTCGCGAAGGTGGACGAGAAGATCGCCGCGCCGAAGGGGGCGGAGGTCATCGACGCGGCCGGCCTCGTCGTCGCGCCGGGCTTCGTCGACCTGCACACCCACCTCCGCGAGCCTGGCTTCGAGTACAAGGAGACGATCGCGTCCGGAACCGCCGCTGCTGCCGCGGGCGGCTTCACGACGGTCTGCGCGATGGCGAACACCGAACCCGTCTCCGACGACGCGCCCACGGTCTCGTTCGTCGTCCGCCGCGCGCGGGAGACGGGTGTCGTCCGCGTCTTCCCGATCGGCGCGGTCTCGAAAGGCCTCAAGGGAGCCGAGCTGGCCGAGATCGGCTCGATGAAGGCCGAGGGGATCGTGGCGCTCTCCGACGACGGGAAGCCGGTCGCCGACGCGGGCCTCATGCGCCGCGCTCTCGAGTACGCGTCGATGTTCGACCTCCCGGTCGTCGTCCACGAGGAGGACCCGACCCTCGTCCGCGGCGGCGTCATGAACGAAGGGTGGGCCTCGACGCGGCTCGGCCTCGCCGGGTGGCCCGCGGCCGCGGAGGCGACGATGGTGGCACGGGACCTCCAGCTCGCCGCCCTCGCGGGCGCGCGACTCCACGTCGCGCACGTCTCGACGCGCGAGAGCCTCGACGCGATCCGGAACGCGCGGCGCAAGGGGGTCGATGTCTCCTGCGAGGTGACGCCGCACCACCTGACGCTGACCGACGAGGAGATCGTCCGCTCCGGCTACGACACCCGGTTCAAGATGAACCCGCCGCTCCGCTCGGAGGCCGACCGGCAGGCCCTCGTGTCCGCGCTCGCCGACGGGACGATCGACTGCGTCGCGACCGACCATGCGCCGCACCACGCGGACGAGAAGGCGCTGGAGTTCGCCGACGCACCGTTCGGCGTGACGGGTCTCGAAACGGCCCTGCCGGTGCTCGTGGACGCGCTCCTCCTTCCGAAGCACCTCTCGCTCATGAGGCTCGTCGAGGTTCTTTCCACGGCGCCGGCCCGGCTCTTCGGGCTGCCGTACGGCACCCTCGCCGAGGGGGCGGCGGGTGACGTCGTCCTCTTCTCGACAGCGAAGTCGACACCGGTGACTCCGGACGGCTTCCTCTCGAAATCCCGGAACTCGCCCTGGATCGCTCGGACACTGAAGGGCCGTGTCGAGCGGACGTGGGTCGGCGGCCGGGAGGTCTGGTCGAGATCCGGCGGCCTGGCGCCGCCCCCGTCATGAGAGACCCGCTGACGAAAGCACCCCCGACAGCCGGGGCGCCGCGCCCCGCGGCGGAAGCGCCGGCTCCGACCGGCGTCAAGCGGATCGTTCTCGTCGACGCGTCCCCACTCTACGCCGAGGCGTGGCGGGTCGTCTTCGCGGCGCGCTACGGTCCCTCGGTGACCTTCGAGGCTTACGCCGACCCTCTCGAGGCGCTGCCGCGGCTCGGCGAGGACGTGAGCCTCCTGATGGTGGACCTCGAGCTGCCGCTCTTCGGCGGCCGGAAGGTGCTGGAGCTCGCGAAGCAGCGCGGCGTGGCGGGGCGGCGGATCGTCATCCTCTCCGAGCGCCCGGCCGACGACCTCCACGCGCTCTTCCCGCAGGAAGCCTGTCTCGCAGTCATCAACAAGACCGAGCCGCAGCAGCAGAACGCCTTTCTGATGATCCTCGACTCGATCGTCCGCCGGCACTAGCGTCCGATACGGGTCGACGCGGCCACCGGACTCCATGTAGATTAGCGGCGTGAAGGAGCTCTGGTCCCCCGCGGACGATCGGTCACTCGAGGCGTTCGTCGGGGCCGTCCGCACGGAGGATCTCGTCGGGGCGCTCCACGCCGTGGCCGGGACGGCCGACGCCGACCGGGCGGCGGACGAAGCGGCGCTCGAAGCGTTTGCGGCCCGGGTCGCGGGGCGGATCGCGGAGGGCTCGTCCGCGTTTTTCCAGGCGCGCGCCCTGGCGGACGTCCTGGGGGGCGAAGAGGGGTTCTCCGGGGACGAGGACGATTACTACCATCCCGACAACTGCCTGCTTCACCCGGTCCTCGAGCGGCGGCGCGGGATGCCGATTCTCCTCTCGGCGGTCTGGATCGAGGTGGGCAGGCGCGCCGGCCTTCAGGTGGAGGGCGTCGGCATGCCCGGACATTTCATCGTGCGCGTCGGCAGCGGGCCGGGCGTCCTCGTCGACCCGTTCGGCGGCGGCTCGCGCCTGACCGTGGACGAGTGCCGGCGGAAGGTGCAGTCGATGTCGGGAGGAAGGCTCAGGTGGCGGTCCGAGTTCCTCCGGCCGACCGGCGTCGCGGTCATCGCCGAGCGCATCCTCCACAATCTCGCCGGCTGCTATGGCCGCGCGCACGACGAGGCGGGACGCTTCCGCGTCCTGACCTTCCTGTCGGCGCTCCGCCCTGACGAGCCCGAGAACTTCCTGCAGCGCGCCGAGGTGGCCGAGGAGCTGGGAGTCCGCGACCTGGCCCAGCAGGTTTACGCCGAGATCGTCGAGCGCTTCCCCGAGACCCAGCAGGCACAGACGGCGATCGACCGGCTGGCCGACGGCGACGGGAGCGACGTTCCCTCGCCGCTCGTCAACTGATGCCCGGACGGCTCCGCTGCGGGACTCGCGGCGGTGGCACCTCCCTTTCCTGCTCGGACTTCTATTGAAGAACGCCCTCGACGTCGCGGTCGCCGCCGCGAAGGAGGCCGGAGAGGTCCTCCTCTCCCATTTCGGCTCGATCGAGCCGTCGGCCGTCGTCGAGAAGGCGAAGAACGACGTCGTCTCGCACGCCGACAAGGAGAGCGAGGCCGTGCTGCGCCGCGTCCTGCTCGGGGCGTACCCGTCCGACGTCTTCCTCGGCGAGGAGACGGGAATGTCGGGAGCGGACGCGTCCGCTCCCGCCTGGATCTGCGACCCGCTCGACGGCACGGCGAACTTCGTCCGCGGCTTTCCGCACTTCGCGGTCTCGATCGCGCGGACGCGGGGCGGGCTGCTCGGGCCGATCGAGGTCGGCGTCGTCTGGGACCCGGTGAAGAGGGACCTCTTCGCCGGGGAGGCGGGGGGCGGCGCGTTCCGGAACGGAGCGCGGGTGACGACGCCCCCGCGTGCTTCGCTCGACGGAGCCGCCCTCGCGACGGGCTTTCCCTTCCGGCAGCAGCACAAGATCGATCTCTACCTCACGATCTTCCGCGAGGCGTTCATGACGTCCCGCTCGATCCGACGTGCCGGGAGCGCGGCCCTCGACCTCGCCTATTGCGCGGCGGGAATCTTCGACGGCTTCTTCGAGTTCGGCCTCTCGCCGTGGGACACGGCCGCGGGCGCGCTCCTCATCGCCGAGGCGGGGGGCGTCGTCACCGACTTCGATGGGAAGGATTCGTGGCGGACGCGAGGCAACCTCCTCGCGGGGTCGCCCGGAGCGCACGCCGGTCTCCTCGCCATGGTCCGGAAGCTCGGCGTGACCGAGGCGCAGCTCTAGGCCGCGGATCTCAGAAGGGGTTCGTCACCAAGACGAGGATCCCGAGCCTCCCTTTCCCGGGGCGCCATCGGAGACGTCGGCGTAGAGCTGCTCGATCAGAGAATGGTAGTGCTGCTCGACGACTTTGCGGCGGACCTTCAGGCTCGCCGTCAGCTCGCCCCTTTCGATGTTCAGCTCCGACGGAAGAATCGCCCACCGCTTGATCGTCTCGTGCCGCGCCAGCTGCGTGTTCACGCGTTCGACGTGCCAGGCGAGGAGGCCGGTGAGCCGCGCGTCCCGGACGAGCTCGTCGTACGGCTTTGCGGAAAGCCCTTCGACGCGTGCCCAGACGAGGGTCTCCTCCCCGGAGAGGCTGATGAGCGCCGTGCAGAAGCGGCGCCCCTCGCCGTGAAGGAGGACATGGCCGATGAGAGGCGTCTCGAGCTTCAGCAGGCCTTCGACGCGCTGGGGAGCGACGTACTTCCCGCCCGACGTCTTGATGAGGTCCTTCTTCCGGTCGGTGATCCGGAGATGGCCGCCGAGGTCGAGCTCGCCGACGTCCCCGGTGTGGAGCCATCCCTCGCGGTCGAGCGCCTCGGCGGTCTCGCGAGGCAGCCCGTGGTATCCGCGCATGACGCCGCGGCCGCGGAGGAGGATCTCGCCGTCCGGCGCGAACGACACCTCCATCCCGGGGATCGGGACGCCGACCGTGCCCCAGCGGTTCCTGTCCGGGAGGTTGCAGATGGTCATGGCCGTCGACTCCGAAAGCCCGTAACCCTCGAGGATCGTGACGCCGAAGGCGTCGAAGAACTCGGCCAGTTCGCGCGCCAGGGGAGCGCTTCCGGAGATGAAGAAGCGGAGGCGGCCGCCGAACCGGTCCCTCACCTTTCGCAGGACGAGGCGGTCGGCGAGAAACCGCTCGCCGGCCAGCCACGGTCCGATCGGCCGTCCCTCGCGTCGACGACGCGACGCCTCGATGCCGACGCCGAGCGCCCACCGGAAGATCGCCGCCTTCGGCCCGCCGGCCGAAAGGGCCTGGCCCAGGATCTTCGCGTGGACCTTCTCGAAGATGCGCGGGACGACGCAGACGAAGGTGGGCTTCACCGTCGCGAGGTTCTCGGCGATCCGGTCGACGCGGCCGTCGACCGCCGTCGGGAACCCGATGCCGACCCCCAGCGCCACGCACACCTTTCCGAAGACGTGCGCGAGCGGGAGCCAGAGAAACTGGAGGTCGGAAGGGCCCACGAGGCCCATCGAGCCGATCGACTCGACCTCGAAGAGCCAGGAGTCGTGCGTCAGCTCGACGCCCTTCGGACGGCCCGTCGTCCCCGACGTGTAGATGATGGTGGCCAGCGTTCCGGGCGTCGCGAGCCCCGCCGCCGCCTCGAAGGCGCCGGGGTGCGCGGCGTCCCACGCTCGCCCGAGGGCGGCAAGATCGGCCACGGACATCGCCCCGGCCGGGAGCCCGCCGGAGGCGTCGAACAGAACGAGCTGCCGGAGGTCGGGGAGCGCGTCCTTCCGGCTCACGACCTTCCGGGCCTGCGCGGCGTCCTCGGCGAAGACGACGGCTGCCTTTGCATCGGCGAGGATGAAGCCCGTGTCGTCCTCGGTCGAAACGGCGTAGACCGTGGCGGTCACGCCCGCGGCACAGAGGATGGCGAGATCGGCGAGGACCCATTCGATCCTCGTCGTCGAGACGATCGCCGCGGTTTCGCCGGCGGAGAGGCCGAGGGAAAGGAGCCCGCAGGAGAGCTCCCGGACGCGGCTTCCCGTCTCGCGCCACGACAACGTCTTCCACTCGCCGTTGTCGGGGTGGAGGAACGCCGGCGCGTCGGGTGTCGCTTCGACGCGTTCGAGGAAGAGTTCCGGGACGGACCGGCAGGGAGAGGCCTTCATGACCCTCCGCGTCACACGGCCGCGTCTTCCTGTCTCTCTGCGAACAGCTCCTCGAGCAGGACTTTGTAGTGCTGCTCGACGACCTTCCGGCGGACCTTCAGGCTGGCCGTCAGCTCGCCAGACTCGATCTTCAGCTCGGCAGGCAGGATCGCCCAGCGCTTGATCGTCTCGTGGCGGGCGAGGCCGGCGTTCACGTTATCGACGTGCGGCCGCATGAGCGTCTCGACGCGCGGGTCGCGCACGAGCTCGTCGTAGGGCTTTCCCTCCATTCCCTCCATCCGCGCCCACGCGAGGATCTCCTCCTCGGCGAGGCTGATCAGGGCCGCGCAAAAGCGGCGGTTGTTGCCGACGAGAAGCGCGTGGCTGATGAGCGGCGTCTCGAGCTTCAACATTCCCTCGACGTGCTGCGGCGCGACGTACTTGCCGCCCGACGTCTTGATCAGGTCCTTTTTCCGGTCGGTGATCGACAGACGGCCGGCCTCGTCGAGAAGCCCGATGTCGCCGGTGTGGAGCCAGCCCTCCGCGTCGAGCGCCTCGGCGGTCTCCTCCGGGAGGCCGTGATAGCCGCGCATGATGCCCCGACCGCGGAGGAGGATCTCGCCGTCGACCGCCATCTTCACCTCCATCCCCGGGATCGGGATCCCGACGGTCCCGTACCGGTTCTCGCCGAGACGGTTGAAGAACGTCACCGCCGTCGACTCGGTCAGGCCGTAGCCTTCGAGGATCGTCACGCCGAAGGCGTCGAAGAACTCGCCAAGCTCGCGCGCGAGCGGCGCGCTCCCCGAGAAGAAGAAGCGGAGCCTTCCTCCGAACTTGTCACGCACCTTGTGAAGGACCAGGCGGTCCGCGAGGCCGTGCTGGAGCGCCAGCCACGGGCTCGGCCGGCGACCCTCCTGTCCCTCCGCCGAGACCCTCGCGCCGACCTTGACGGCCCAGCGAAAGATCGCCGCCTTGAGCCCGCCCGCGGCGAGGGCCTGTCCGAGGACCTTCCCGTGCACCTTCTCGAAGACCCGCGGCACGGCGCCGACGAAGGTCGGCTTCACCACGGCGAGGTTGTCGGCGAGCCGGTCGACGCGGCCGTCGATTGCGGTCGGGATGCCGATGCCGATGCAGACCGCGATGACCGCCTTACCGAAGACGTGCGCCAGAGGAAGCCAGAAGTACTGCAAGTCCGAGGGGCCGATGACGCCGGTCGCCTCGACCGACTCGGCCACGAAGAGCCAGCAGTCGTGGGGCAGCTCGACACCCTTGGGGCGCCCCGTCGTCCCGGACGTGTAGATGATCGTCGCGAGGTCGAGGGGCCGCGCCGTCCGGGCGGCCGCGTCGAAATCGCCGGGGTGCGACACCTCCCACGCGCGCCCGAGAGCCGCGAGATCGGGAAGGGAGAGAGCATCGCCCGGAAGTCCCCCCGACGCATCGAAGACGACGATCCGGCGGAGGTCCGGCAGCGCGTCGAGCCGCTTCAGGATCTTCTGCGCCTGAACGGCGTCCTCGGCGAACGCCACCGCGGCTTTCGAGTCGGCGAGGATGAAGCCGGTGTCCTCCTCGGTCGAAGCGGCGTACACGGTCGCGGTAACGCCTCCGGCGCAGAGGACGGCGAGGTCGGCGAGGATCCACTCGACCCGCGTGTTGGAGATGATGGCGACACGCTCCCCCGGGACAAGGCCGAGAGCCAAGAGGCCGTTCGCCAGCTGCCGGACGCGGTCCCCTGTCTGGCGCCAGGTCAACGGCTTCCAGATCCCGTCCTCGGGATACAGGTACGCCGTCGCGTCGGGAGTGGCGGTAACGCGTTTCAGGAAGAGATCCGGGAGCGACTGGCAGGGATAGATCTTCATGGGCGTTTCCTTCGCTCAGACGTAACGCGAACGTAGGCTTTCCACGTGAGCAGGGGCATGGTTCCCATGCATCAGGCTCGGCTTCGCGGGCGGGCCTCACGCGTAACTTGCGGCCGAGCCAGGGGAGCCGCATCAGGGGTTGAGGAGCAGGTCCTTCAATTTCGGGAGGTCCTGATTCGTGCGGCGCGTGTCGCGGCTCCAGGCCGCGAGGGCGGCGAGGTTCTCGCTTTCCTTCCCCGCGGCCAGCTGGTTCAGGACGGAAAGGGCCCTCTCCTGTTGGGCCGCCGTGCCGAGAAAGCGGACGAAGTTCAGGACCACGATCGCCTCGGCGCGGAACCGGAGATCGGGGCTGGCGGTCGCCACGCTCACGAGGTCGTCCAGCTTCCGGTCGGGGAGCCCGAAGAACGCGTCCCCGGCCGCGCCGGTCTTCACGAACGGCGTGAGGTCGAGCCTCGTGAGAAGCGCTGCCGTGCTCAGGCGCTGGGGCGCGGCCTCGCCCTGCACGATCGCCGCGGCCAGCATCAACGGGGTGTCGCCTCTCTTCGCCGCGAGTCCGTAGAGCGCTTCGGCCCCGATGCGGATGCAGGCGAGACCCACGAGATCGGTCACGACGACCGCATCCTCCTGCCGGAGCAGCCGGCCGAGCCGGACGACCCTCCGGAAGTCCGCGAGGGCCTTTTCCGGATCGGATTCCTTCGCGCCGCGGGCGATCCACGACCTCGCGAAGGTGAGGTCGAGAAGGAGATTGGGAAGCTGCGTTTCGACCCCCTTCTGTGGGAAGACGCCGGGATAGAAGCGCATGGTCGCCTGATCGCACCAGGGCTCGGCCTCGAGGAGGAGCGGGTCGTCCCCCGGAAGGACCCTGCCGGTCTCGCCCGCGTCCACTCGCCGCGCCAGGGCCGCTTCGGCCTCGTTGTAGCGGCGGCCGCCGGGCTTCGCGAAGTCCTTGAACCAGAGGGCGGCATTCGCGGGACCGGTGCCGAGCGGGGCGAGGAAGTCGAGGTCGGTCTGGAAGCGGACCGGCCACGCCTTCGAAGTCTCGCAGGACCAGCAGGGGACCGCGAGAGATCCGACCGGAATCGTCCGGGGCGGCGGGACGGTGGCCCCGGGGGGCGGGGCGGTCCCACCGGCCCCGGCCGCGAGACGCAGGCCCAGGAATCCACCGAGGATGGCGACGACTGCGGCGGCGGCGACGACGGGAACGACCCTCGAATCGGCTCTACCTTCTTTCACGAGGCACTCTCCTTTCGATTCCGATCAGCAGGTTTCGACGGCGCCGGGCCCGGTCCCGCGGCCGGCGCGGTGGCCGACACCTCGAGCCGCGGAAGGAGGTCTTCGTCAAGCCTCGAGAGGCCGGCGACTGCGGCCAGCTCTGCGGCGGAATCAGGGGCGGGAGCGGCGACGGGCGCGGACGCCCTGCCTCCGTGTGCCGGCGGCCGAACGGTGATGACGAGATGCGCGAAAACGAGAAGCAGAGTGGCGGCGGCCCACGTCACGCGGAGAAACCGGTTCTCCCAGATCCGCGTCCAGACGTCGCGCGCCCCTTCCCGGGCGAGCGCTTCCCGCGCTTTCTGCAGAACCCGCTCGCGCAGCGCGGCGGGCGGCGCGGGAGGCAGGAGTCCGGAGAACGGGGCTTCGCCGTCGTCTTGGCCGTCGTTCATCGTGGGACCTCCATGAGGCGGCGCAGTTTTTCGATACCGAGCCGGTACCGGCTCGCAGCCGTGAACGAGGGAACGCCGGTCATCCGGGCGATCGCCGCGAAGGTGCAGCCGGTGAAGTGCTTGAGGTAGATCGCGGTCCGCTGGACGGGCGGGAGCTGCGAGAGAAATCGCGAGGCACGACGGGCGTCGATCGCCCTCCCCTCGTCGTGTCCGGGCGCGGCAAGGAACATCACCTCGTCCAGCGGTTCCGACTCGCGGCGCTTCCTTTGCCGTGCCAGGTCCGCGGCCACGTGGTGCGCGATGCCGAGGAGCCACGCTTCCGGGTTCGTCACCCGGTCGAGGCGCCGACGGTTCCGGGCGACCCGGAGGAAGACCTCCTGCACGACGTCACCCGCGTCCTCGACCGATCCGGTGCGCCAGAGGGCGAGTCCGAAGATCCGGCGAGCTGCGAGATCGTAAAGGGCCGCGAGCGCCGCGGGATCGCCCCTCGCGAGGTCCGCGAAGTGCCGCCCCCAGCACTCGTCGAACGCCTTCCGATGCGCCTCGACGCCGTTTTCCGGCCGTTCCCCGGTCGCTACGGTCACATCAGTAGAGTCGCCCCGGCTCGGCTCTTTTGTCACAACTTTCGTCCGGACGCCGTTCCCGGTACCTGATGCAATTGACGCATGGGCAGGGACTTCCGCCGAGGAGAGGATCCTTCGGGAGGACCGCATGGCCCAGTACCGGATTGCCTGGCTGCCGGGAGACGGCGTCGGCAAAGAGGTGATGGAGGCGACCCGGATCGTCCTTTCCGCCCTCAGGTTATCCGCGAGCTACACCCACGGCGACATCGGCTGGGAGTTCTGGTGCACGGAAGGGGATGCGCTTCCGAAGCGAACGCTCGACCTCCTCTCCGCGAGCCACGCCGCGATGTTCGGGGCCGTCACCTCGAAGCCGACGAAAGAGGCCGAGGCCGACCTCGTTCCGGGGCTGAAGGCGACCGGACTCGTCTACCGCTCGCCGGTCGTCCGGATGCGGCAGCTTTTCGACCTCTACGTCTGCCTCCGTCCCTGCAAGGCGTATCCGGGGAACCCGCTGAACCTCAGAGACGGCATCGACCTCGTCATCTTTCGCGAGAACACCGAGGATCTCTACTCGGGAGTCGAGTTCTCGCCGGTGCCGCCCGAGCTGGCCGAGGCGCTGAAGAAGCTGTCGAAGCCGTTCCTGCCGTTCTCGACGCTCCCCGGCGACCAGTACGCGGTCTCGTGCAAGGTGAATACGCGGAAGGGCTCCGAGCGGATCGTCCGCGCGGCCTACGAGTTCGCGAAGGCTCACGGCCGGAAGAAGGTGACGATCGTCCACAAGGCGAACGTCGTCCGCGCGGCAGACGGCCTCTTCCTCGAGGAGGCTCTCAAGGTCGCGGCGGCGTATCCGGACATCCGGACCGACGACGCCAACGTCGACGCCATTTGCATGTGGCTCCTGAAGAACCCGTTCTCGTACGACGTCCTCGTCGCGCCAAACCTCTACGGCGACGTCATCTCCGACCTCGCCGCCCAGATGGTCGGCGGCCTCGGCTTCGGCTGCTCGGGGAACATCGGTGAGAAGCTGGCCGTCTTCGAGCCGTCGCATGGATCCGCTCCGAAGTACACCGGTCAGTACAAGGTCAACCCGATCGCCACGATCCTCGCCGCGAAGATGATGCTCGACTGGCTCGGCGAGAAGGAGATGGGGCGGCGCGTCGAGGCGGCCGTTGCCGCCGTCGTGAAAGCCGGCAAGGCCCGGACCTACGACATGGGCGGGACGTCGACGACGCTCGAAATGGGCGAAGCCGTCGCCCGCGCCCTCTGAGGACGGGCGCGCCGATGGACGCTCCCCGAAAGATCCTCCTCCACGAGGTCGGGCCCCGCGACGGCCTGCAGGTCGAGACGGAGGTCGTTCCGACGGAGACGAAGGCCGGCTGGATCGGCCGACTGGCCTCGTCGGGCCTCGACGCGGTGCAGGTCGGCTCCTTCGTCCACCCGGAAAAGATGCCGCAGATGGCCGACACCGACGCGCTCTTTCGACGGTTCGCGGCGGAGGCGTCGGCCGGGACGAACCGGCGCCGCGCGGTCTTTTCGGGCCTCGTTCTGAACGAGAAGGGGCTCGAGCGCGCGCTCGCCTGCGGCGTGGAGCTCGTCTGCATGGGGGTCTCGGCGAGCGAGACGCACAGCCGGAAGAACACCGGCATGGGGGTCGCCGAGGCGACGGCACGGATCGTCGCGATCGCGAAGGCGGCGGCTGCGGCGGGAAAGCCGGTGCAGGTCGCCGTCCAGTCGGCCTTCGGCTGCGGCTTCGAGGGGCCGGTCCCCGAGGAGCGAGTCCTCTCGATCTGCCGCGCTTACGCCGAGGCGGGCCTCCGGAGGATCAGCCTCGCCGACACGGCCGGCCACGCCCAGCCGGCGCAGGTGGCCCGGATGTGCGGGGAGCTTCTCGCGCTCGGGCCCGGAATCGAGGCGGCCTGCCACTTTCACGACACGTACGGCGCCGGGATGGCGAACGTCTTCGCGGCGCTCGGCGCGGGGGTCACGTGGCTCGAGACCTCGTTCGCCGGCCTCGGCGGCTGCCCGTTCACCAAGGTGGCCGCCGGAAACGTCGCAACCGAGGACCTGGTCCACACGCTCCAGCGGATGGGACTCCGGCGGGACGTCGATCTTCCCGCCCTCATCCGCCTCGCCCGCGACGTGGCGGCCTTCTTCGGTCGGGAGATGCCGGGTCGCGTCCACCGAATCGGGCCGATCTCCGATCGGGTCCGCGAGGAGGCCCCGGCGTGAGCGAAAGGATCCTCGACGGGATTCGCGTTCTCGACGTGACGAACGTCCTCTCGGGGCCGTTCGCGACACTTCACCTGGCGCTCCTCGGCGCCGAAGTGATCAAGGTCGAGAACCCGAAGGACGGCGACCTCGCGCGAAAGCTCGGCAACGTCCCGAAGCTGAACCAGGAGCTGATGGGGACGAGCTTCCTCGCCCAGAATGCGAACAAGAAGTCGGTCACGCTGAACCTCAAGACGCCCGAGGCGCGGGAGATCTTCAAGAGGCTCGCGGCGACGGCGGACGTCGTCGTCGAGAACTTCCGCCCCGGCGTCATGGCGCGGCTCGGCCTCTCGTACGAAATCCTCGCGAAGATCAACCCGCGCCTCGTCTACTGCGCCATCTCGGGCTTCGGCCAGACCGGGCCCGACGCCGACAAGCCCGCCTACGACCAGATCATCCAGGGTCTTTCGGGGACGATGGACGTGAACGGCGACGAGCGGCTCCACCCGCTCCGCTGCGGCTTCCCGGTCTGCGACACGGTCGGAGGGCTGAACGCTGCCTTTGCGATTCTCGCCGCGCTCTACCACCGCGAGCGGACGGGCGAGGGGCAGATGATCGACGTCGCCCTTCTCGACTCGATCCAGCCGCTGATGGGCTGGGTCGCGGCGAACCTCCTGATCGGAGGGGAGCCGCCCGTCCAGATGGGGAACGACAACTTCACCGCGGCGCCGTCCGGAACGTTCGTCACGCGGGACGGGCACATCAACATCGCGGCGAACAAGCAGGAGCAGTGGGAGGCCGTGGCCGAGGTCCTCGGCGTTCCGGAGCTGACGAGCGACCCGCGCTTTTCGGAGCGCGACTCGCGCAAGGAGAACCGGAAGGCGCTGACGCCGCTCCTCGAGGAGAAGCTCCGGATGCGGACGACGGCCGAGTGGGTTTCGGCGCTGAACGCCCGCGGCGTACCGTCCGGAGAGATCCTCGGGCTCGGATCGGCGCTCTCGCAGCCGCAGATCGCGCACCGGAAGACGCTTCGCGACGTCCCGGTCCCGGGAATCGGCACCGTACAGCTCTTCGGCCTGACCGCGCGATTCTCGAGGTCGAAGGCGGAGATCGACTCTCCGCCGCCGCGTCTCTCGGCGGACAGCGAGGAGATCCTGGCCGGCGCGGGCTACTCGAAGGCGGAGATCGCGGAGCTGAGGAAAAAGGGAATCGTCTGAAGGGGGGATGGCCATGGGCATGACCGCCGTCGAGAAGATCCTGGCGAAGGGCGCGGGGCTCGAGCAGGTCCGCGCGGGGGACGTCCTCGAGCCGCGCGTCGACCTCGCGATGTCGCACGAGAACGCGGCGCTCGTCATCAACCAGTTTCACGAGGTCTACCAGGGGACGGGCAAGCCGGCCCGGCCGTGGGACTCCTCGCGCATCGCGATCATCTTCGACCATCGCGTGCCGGCCGAGTCGCCGAAGACCGCCACGAACCAGAAGAAGGTCCGCGAGTTCGTCGCCGAGCACGGGATCTCCCGTTTCCACGACATCCGGGGCGACACGGGCGGCATCTGCCACCAGATCCTTCCGGAGTGTGGCTACGTGCGGCCGGGGCAGGTCGTCGTCGGGACCGACTCGCACACGACGACGCACGGCGCGCTGGGCGCGTTCGCGTTCGGGATCGGCGCGACGGAGATGGCGAGCGTCTGGGCGCTCGGCGCCGCCGTCAACGTCGAGGTGCCGAAGACGATCAAGGTCGTGGTGAACGGCCGCTTTTCCAGGTACGTCGGGCCGAAGGACCTGATCCTCCACCTGATCGGCAAGCTGACGGCGCAGGGGGCGAACTTCCGCGTCCTCGAGTTCCACGGCGAGACCATCCAGAGGATGCCGACCTCGGGCCGCCTCGTCCTCTGCAACATGGCGGTCGAGGCGGGCGCGACCTCGGGCATCGTCCCGGCCGACGGGGAGACGATCCGCTACCTCCGGGAGGAGTCGGGGGTCCGCGGGCCGATCGTCACGGTTCTTCCGGACGCCGACGCGAGCTACGAGAGGGTCGAAACGATCGACGTGACTCAGCTCGAGCCGCAGGTCGCCTGCCCCCACACCGTCGACAACGTGAAGCCCGTCGGAGCGGTCGCCGGGGTGAGGGTCCACCAGGTCGTCATCGGCTCGTGCACGAACGGCCGGCTCGACGATCTGGCCGACGCGGCCAGCCTGATCCGCGGGAAGAAAGTCGCCGCCGGGACTCGGATGCTCGTCTTCCCGGCCTCGGGCCGGGTCTGGGCGGACGCCCTTGCCCGAGGCTACATCTCGGATTTCATGGCGGCGGGCGCCGTCGTCATGAACGCCGGCTGCGGCCCGTGTCTCGGCGTCCACGAGGGGGCGCTCGGCGATGGCGAGACGGCCCTCTCGACGACGAACCGGAACTTCAAGGGGCGGATGGGAAACCCGAAGAGCGAGGTCTACCTCTGCTCGCCTTCCGTGGCGGCGGCGTCGGCCGTGACGGGGGTCCTGACCGACCCGCGGAAAGGAGCGCGTTGACATGGCCCGCGTCGTGTTCCTCCTCGGCGACGACGTCTCCACCGACCTGATCTATCCCGGCCGCTTCATGGCGACCGTCCTGCCGTCAGAGACGCCCCGGCATGCCTTCGCCGACGCCTCGGCCTTCAACGCGAAGCTCGTCGCGGGGGAGATCCCGCCCGGATCCGTGATCGTGGCGGGCTCCAACTTCGGCTGCGGCTCCTCGCGCGAGCAGGCAGCCTCGTGCCTGAAGGGGTACGACCTCGTGATCGTGGCGACGGGCTTCGCCCGGATCTTCCTCCAGAACGCGATCAACCTCGGCCTGAAGGTCGTCCCGTGCCCGGGCATCGAGGCGAAGGAAGGCGACGACCTCGCGTTCGAGGGAGGGAAGGTCGTGAACAGGACGGCGGGGAAGAGCTTTGCGGCCGAGCCGATACCGAAGGCGCGGCAGGCGATCCTGGACGCCGGCGGGCTGATTGCCTACACGCGGAAACGGCTGATGGAGTCCGCCGGGAAGGCCTGACCGCGACCCTCTCAGGGCTACTCGAAATCCTGACCGAGGTTGAGCCCGACCTTCGGGTCGTTCAGGGGCCCTTTCGCGCCGAGCGGGATGGACGTCATCGACTGCGCGGCGTGGCCGAGGACCGGAACCCACCCCAGGACCTTGTCCACGGTGCCGAGGACCGCGAGCCTCATCTTCAGGTCCATGGCGCTCCGGACGAGGTCGATCCGTCCCTTGGCGTCCAGCGTCATGCCGCCGGTCCCGAGGGTGAACGAGGCGATGTCGAGGCCGCCGCCGGCGAACGCGCTCTCCGCCGTCACGGTCTGGTACGAAAGGCCCTTCTGCGCGAAACCCGTGAGGAAGCCTCCCGAGAGCAGGCGCCCGGCGCTCGCGGCGCCGAGGATCTTCGCGAAGAACGAGCCGACGGGGCCGATCTTCGTGATCGTGCCGGGTCCCATCTTCAGCTGCAGGTTTCCGGTGAGCCCCGGAAGGAGCGCCGCCGCCCGGCCCGCCCGCCCGTGGATCTCTCCGGTCAGCGAAACGGGACCGGTCACGGCTCCTCGGGGGAGGCCGAGCGTAGGCGCCACCTCCTCGAAAGAAACGGCCGCGATCTGCGGGGCGAAAACGAACGGAAGCGCTCCCGGGGTCGCGGAGATCTACCGACAGGCGGGCCGCAATCCGTCCGCCTGCGGCTCCGAGACCGACGTCGCACGACGTGAGGAGGCCGCGGGCGTAGGCGGCCTCGAGCGTCAGGCCGCGGAACCCGAGCCCCCGGAACCGCCCCTGCGGGGCCTGCAGCGACAGCGAGGCGGTCAGCTTGCGGAGAAGGTCCGGCAGCTCCGTGGCTCCGGCTGGACCTGCGTGCCGGCCAGCGGCGGGCGCCGGCGCCGACGGACGGGGCGGCGGCGCCCCCGTTCGACGTGGCGGAAACAGCCGGTCGAGGTCGAGATCGGGCGACGTGACGGCGAGACGGAGGTCGGGCTCGACCGGGTTCGCGATTCGCCCCGTCGCCGCGAGCGCCTGACCGTTCAGCTGCAGGTTCAGCCGGAGGATCTCGACGGCGTTGCCGTCCAGGGCGAGGGCCACCTCGGCGTCGGTGACCGCGACGCCGGAGCCGGGGATCCGGAAGCCGCCATTCCGCAGAGAGAGACCGCCGCTCAGGCGGGGCTCGGCCGACTCGTGAGAGGAGAGCGACACCTTCAAGTCCATGTCGACCTGGCCTTCGAGCCCGAGCGACCTCAGGGAAGGGGAGAGCTCCCGTGCACGGGAGAGGTCTAGCCCCTTCGCGTACGCCGTCGCATCGACCGAGAACTGCGGCGATCCGGCACCTCGGAGGGTTCCCGAGACCCGGACGGGCGCACTGTCGACGGTGGCCGTGAGGTGCTCGGCGGTGAGGTCCAGGGCGGCGCGATGGTTCACGGTCACCCGGCCCGCGAGAGAGTCCACGACGACGCCGGCCGGGAACGTGACGACCCGGACACCGGAAAGCGTCAGCGAACCGGCTCCGATCCATCCTTCCGCCGTCGCCCAGTTCTTTTCGGCATGGAGATCGACGTCGACGGAGCCCGTGAGGCTCGCGAGACCGTGGCGCCGGAGCAGCTCCTTGACGTTCTCGTTTCGGGCCGTTCCCACGTGAAGCGGTCCCTTCGCCCAGAAGGCAGAACGAGGCCGGGACTCGAGCCCGGAGAGCTGGATCGTGATTTCGGGAAGAGTGAGCGCTCCCGCCCGGCCGCGCACGCCGGTCGCCGTCACGACGCCACCCTCGAGCGCGGCCCGGCCGGCCACCTGCTCGACCGCGGGAAATCCGGGCAGGGGCCGGAAGACGATTCCCGCGAATGAGACGACCGCTTTCGCCTTCGGGAGCAGTGCGGCCGGGTCATGCGAAAGCTGCGTCAGCTCCGTCCGGGGAAAGGCCAGCTCCTCGACCGCAAGGGTGCCCCCGGCTTCGAGGATCTCGCGGACGGTCATGGCGGCCCTGCCGGTGCCTTCCCGGGGCACGAGCGACGGAAGCCGCCGGGAGCGGAATCGGGGTGGTCTCGAGATGATGCAGGGTGACGGCCGGCCGCGCCGGCCACCCGTCGAACCGGCCCTTGCAGCGACACGGTCACGCGGCCGTCGGAGTCCGGGGAGACGGCCGGGAGCGCCACGGTCGTCGAGAGACGGGAGATCTCCGCCGAGTCCGGGGTTACGTCGGCATCCGCCTCGAGGTTTTCGAACCGGATGGGAAGGCCGAGCGGCTTCGCCGTGAACTCGCGGAGGGCGACACGGCCGTGAAGGCGGAGGTCCTTCGGGCGGGCGATCTCCAGCGAGAAGTCGAGATCGACGTCGGCCGTGCCGCGCACGTTCTCCCAGCCCGTACGCCTGAGCAGAGCGGCGGCCTCCTCGCTCGCGTCCGGGTCGACCCGGAGCGGCCCCTTGAGCGATCCCTCGACGCGCCCCCGTCCCGGGAAACCCGAGCCCCGTGCGGAGATCCGGAGAGAGCTCGCCCGGTCGGAGAGTGCCCGCTCCGCAGTCCGGAGATCGTCCCGGAGCTTCGGGCCCGAAGGTCCAAGGGCGTTCCAGGGGACGACGGCGATCAGCTCGGGGACCGCCGACTGGAGCGAAGCCTTGGCGTCCCGGATCTGGGTCGCCCCGCCGAGGTTGTCGAGGACCCCGTGCGCGGCGACGGCGAGCGGTCCGCGCTTCACCGACACCTCTTCGAAGGTCAGCCGGTCCGGGTCGAGGTTCATGCGGAATGCGACGGTCGTCGCGGTGCCGGGAAGCGGAGCCTCCCAGAGCGAGGGATCGGCATACGCGGCCCGGTCGAGGTCGAGCGTCCCGTCGAACGAGTGCCGGCCCCCGAGGTCCCACGTGTAGTGAACGGCGAGCCCCACCTGCCCGGAGAGCCGCTGGATCACCTCTGTTCCTGCGAGGAACGGCTTGAGCCCTTCGACCTGGAGCGCGGGAATCGAGACGTCGGCGGTGAGGAGCGGATTCTCGAAGGCGACGAACGCCTTGAGGCCCGCGAGGGTGCCATGAGCCTTGAAGGGACCGAGACCTTCCGGGCCCTCTTCCTCGAAGGAGATGTCGAAACTCGCGGTGCGCCCGGCGATCACGGGAGACACCGTGAGGTCGATGTTCGTCGCCGTGTGGACCAGCACGCGGCCGGGGAGAGCCACTCCGTCCTCCAGCCGGAAGCGGCCTTTCTGGAGGACCAGTTTTTCGATCGTGACCGGGGGTCCGGCCCCCGCCGGACTCCCGCCGGAGGGAGAGGGCTTCGCTTTCGGAGTCGCGTCGTCGGGACCGGGTGCGAGCCGCAGGCTGACGTCGGGTCTGTCCAGGAGGAGCCGGGTCACGACGATCCGCTTCGAAAGCAGCGGGCGGAACGCGAGGCGAACGGAAACCCGCCCCACGGCGAGATCGACCGGAAAGCCGGGTGCTCGGGCGATCGAGAGCCCGTCGGCTTCCACCCACAGGCCGGTCGAGATTCCCCACGCGATCCGCCCCAGCGCCACCTTTCCCCCCGTCGCCTTCTCGATCTCCGAGACGATCCGGTCCCGGTACCTGTTCAGGTCGAGGAGGCGGGGCAACCCGAAGACGACGGCGGCGAGGACGATCGCGAGGAGGGCGAGGGCGATTCCGGACTTTCTGCGGCGCCGGCGCTGCGCGGGGGCGTCACCGCCCGTCAAGCGGCTCGAGTCCGGCACGTGCCCACTCTAGCGCTCCCGGGCCGCGAGAGCCACGCCGGGTCCTCCCGCCAGCCCCGCCGTATAACATTCGACGCATGACAGAGTCCGACGCTCAGCCCCGGCCGAATGGAACGCCGCGCCGCATCCCGAAGCCGATGCCCGGCCACCTCGACGTGCCCGGAATCGCGGAGTCCTTCGCCCACCGGATGATGTACACGGTCGCGAAGGACGAATTCACCGCCACCGACCTCGACATCTACCACGCGGTCGCCCACGCGGTGCGCGACCGCCTCATGGAGCGCTGGTTCCTCACGCAGGGCACCTACTACCGCTCCGATACGAAGCGGGTCTACTACCTCTCGATGGAGTTCCTCTTGGGCCGCGCCCTGATGAACAACATCGTCAACCTCGGCGCCCATGCGCCGTACGCCCGCGCGCTGGAGAAGCTCGGCTACCCGCTCGGCGACATCGCCGAGGAGGAGATCGACGCCGGGCTCGGCAACGGGGGCCTCGGGCGCCTCGCCGCCTGCTACGTCGACTCGGCGGCGACCCTCGCCCTTCCGTTTTTCGGCTACGGCATCCGGTACGAGTACGGCATCTTCCGCCAGCGGATCGTGGGAGGCTCGCAGGTGGAGGCTCCCGACAACTGGCTCCGGTACGGAAACCCGTGGGAGATCCCGCGCCCCGATTCGCTCATGCCGGTGAAGTTCTACGGCCGGACGGCGACGTTCCGGGACGAGACCGGCGCCGTCCGGACCGACTGGGTCGACACCGAGAACGTCTACGCGATGGCCTACGACATGCCGATCCTCGGCTACCGGAACGACACGGTGAACTCGCTCCGGCTCTGGTCGGCCCGCTCGACGCGGGAGTTCGACCTCGCAACGTTCAACGCCGGCGACTACACGCGCGCCGTCGAGGACAAGACGCGGACGGAGAACATCTCGAAGGTTCTCTACCCGCCGGACGACCAGCTCGGCGGCAAGGAGCTGCGCCTCAAGCAGCAGTTCTTCTTCGTCTCGGCCACGCTGGGCGACGTCATCCGGCGGTTCAAGAAACACGACCACCGGGCCTGGGAGGAGTTCCCGGACAAGGTCGCCATCCAGCTCAACGACACGCACCCGGCCGTGGCGATCCCGAGCCTGATGCGCATCCTGGTCGACCAGGAGAAGCTCGAGTGGGAGCCGGCCTGGGAGATCGTGCAGGCGGTCTTCGGCTTCACGAACCACACGATCCTGCCGGAGGCGCTGGAGACCTGGCCCGTTTCCCTGTTCGGGCGGCTCCTGCCCCGGCACCTCCAGATCATCGAGGAGATCGACCGTCGCTTTCGGGAGAAGATCCGGCGCGAGCGGCCGGGGGACGAAGCGGCGCTTCGGCGAACGGCCGTCCTCGACCCGGAGAACGGCGGGAGCGTCCGGATGGCGCACCTCGCCATCGTCGGGAGCCACGCCGTGAACGGCGTCGCGAAGCTCCACACCGAGATCCTCAAGCGCGAGACCTTCCGCGATTTCCACGAGCTCTTCCCCGGCCGGTTCCAGAACAAGACGAACGGCATCACGCCGCGGCGCTGGCTCCTGAAGTGCAACCCGGAGCTCGCCGGCCTGATCACGGAGGCGATCGGCGAGAAGTGGGCGACCGACCTAGACGAGCTCGCGCGCCTCCGGCCGTTTGCGAGCGATGCCGCGTTCGCCGCGAGGTGGGCCGCGATCAAGCGCGCGAACAAGGTCCGGCTCGGGGAGTGGTGCGGCCGGGTCCACGGGTCGGCTTTCGACCCGGACGCGATGCTCGACGTCCAGGTCAAGCGGATCCACGAGTACAAGCGCCAGCTGATGAACGCCCTGCACGTTCTCGCGCTCCAGCGGAGGATCCGCGAAGGGCGGGACGCCGGCCCGCCGCGGACCGTGATCTTCGCGGGGAAGGCGGCGCCCGGCTACGTCATGGCGAAGCTCATCATCCGGTTCCTGAACGCGGTCGCCGACGCCGTCAACGCCGACCCGGCGATGAAGGGCCGCCTCACGGCGCGGTTCCTCCCCAACTACGGCGTGTCGTGCGCGGAGCGGATCTTCCCGGCGTGCGATCTCTCGGAGCAGATCTCGACGGCGGGGCTCGAGGCCTCCGGTACCGGCAACATGAAGGCCGCGCTGAACGGCGCGCTCACGATCGGGACGCTGGACGGCGCCAATATCGAGATCCTGGAGCAGGTCGGGGCGGAGAACCTGTTCATCTTCGGGAAGACGGCCGACGAGATCGCGGCACTCCGGCGAAAAGGCTACGACCCGAAGAGCTTCGTGGCGGCCGACCCCGAGCTCGCTGCCGTGATCGCCGCGATCCCCGCCCTCGAAGGGAAGGACGCGGGCGTCTTCCTCCCGATCGTCGAGGACCTCCTGGGCCGGGACCGGTTCTTCTGCTGCGCCGACTACACCGCCTACGCGGCGGCGCAGGCGCGCGCCGCGAAGGTCTTCGGGACCGCCGAGTGGACGCGCCGGTCGGTCCTCAACGTCGCGGGGATGGGGCCTTTCTCCTCGGACCGCGCCGTGTGGGAGTACGCGCGGGACATCTGGAGGGTGAGCCCGATCCCGGTCCGCTTCGAGGGCTGAGAGCCGGCGGGGGTCAGCCGGAAAGCCCGCGGGCCTCCCGGGCCCGGCGGTAAACCGCGTCGTACTGGGTCGAGGAGCGCTCCCACGAGAAGTCCCTGACCATGCCGTTCTTCATCAGGCGGCGCCACGACGCCGGGTGAAAGAAGAGGCTCTGCGCGTAGAGGACGGTCGCCGCGAGCGCGTGGGCGGACGGGTCGTCGAAGAGGAATCCCGTCGCGTCGGCGAGGTTGCGCCCGTCGAAGCCCCGCACCGAGTCGGCGAGGCCTCCGGTTCGCCGGACGATCGGCGGCGTCCCGTACGCGAGCGAGTACATCTGGTTCAGGCCGCAAGGCTCGAAGCGGGACGGCATGACGAAGGCGTCGGCCCCCGCCTCGATCTTGTGGGCCAGCTCCTCGCTGTAGCCGACGAACGAGGCGACGCGGCCCGGGTGGTGAATCGCGAGCGTCCGGACGGCGTGCTCGAGCTGGGGCTCGCCCGTGCCGAGGAGGACGATCCTCACTCCGCGCCGGACCAGCTCGCCCGCGGCGCCGACGATCAGGTCGAAGCCCTTCTGGTCCGTCAGGCGCCCGACCGAGCCGAGGATCATCGACGGATCGCCGGCGTCGAATCCGGTGAGGCGGCAGAGGTCGCTCCGGCACGCCTCCTTTCCCTCGAGGTCCGACGCGTCGTAGCGGGCCGCGAGGAGCGGGTCGAGGGCGGGGTTCCAGACCTCCGTGTCGATCCCGTTCAGGATTCCCACGAGACGGTCACGCCGGATCCGGAGAATGGGGTCGAGGCCGGCGCCCCCCTCGGGCGTCGTGATCTCGCTGGCGTAGGTCGGCGAGACCGCCGTGATCATGTCGGCGGCCGCGACGGCTCCCTTCAGGAGGTTCAGGCTGCCGGCGAGCCGGAGCTGCCCCCCGGTCCAGGCCTCTCGAGGGAGGCCGAGCGAGGGGAATTCGGCGGGCCCGTAGACCCCCTGGTACGACACGTTGTGGATCGTCAGGACGGAGGCGACGTCGTCCCACCAACGGTCGCGCCAGCTCGACCAGGCGCCGAGCATCACGGCGAGCGACGGGTGCCAGTCGTGCGTGTGGAGGAGCTGCGGGCGCCGCCCCATCCGCTTGAGGGCCTCGACGGACGCGCGGACGAAGAGCGAGAAGCGCCAGAGTCCGTCGTCCTGCCCCCGGTCGTTCGGCGCGTAGAGGCGCGGCCGGTGAAAGAGCGGGTCGTGGGCGATGAAATGGACGGGGACGTCGCTCCCGGGAAGCGTCCCTCGAAGGACGCCGACGGTGTAGTTCCGGCCGAGGATCGGCACCTCGAACGGCGGGAGCGCGGCCGCGGGCCACGTGGACCTCCGCCGGAACCAGTCGGCGGTCTCGAGGTGGAACGGCATGAAGACGTCGACGTCGTGCCCGTTTCGGCGCTGGGCTTTCGGGAGCGCACCGACCACGTCGCCGAGCCCTCCCGTCTTCGCGAACGGGACGCACTCGGCGGCGAGATGCGTGATTCTCAGGAAGGTCCCTTCGTCCGCGGCCAGAGGACCGAGGCGTAGCCGACGACCTTCGAGAGGTCGCCGAACGCGTCGCCCGAATCGCCCTGCGCGACGATCTCGGCGGTCCCCGCGCCGAGGAGCGCGAGGGCCCGGAGCAGCGCCGTGGCCGGAAGGACGCCGCACATCGAGATCCGCTCGCGCCGGAGGATGGTGTCGAAGAACGCCTCCGGGTCGCCGCCCCGGAGGGCGAGGAGAGCGCGGTCGTCCTTCGAGCGGTTCTCCCGCCGCGGGAGATAGTGGTTGAGGTCGGAGGAGACGACGATCGCCACCCGCTCGCCCCGCGCCTCGCGGGCGGCGACGACCTTCGCCACCGCGTCGCCGATGGCGGCGCAGAGACGGGCGTCGGGATCGCGGACCGAGACGCACGCGATCGAGAGGCCCGGCGCGGCCTCCTGGAGGAACGGCAGGAGGACCTCGAGCGAATGCTCCTGCCTGTGGGCGGCGGCGTCGGCCTCGAGGTCCGGACAGGCGGCGAGGAGAGCGTCGCCGAGGTCCTCGTCCACCGGGACGTCGCCGAGCGGAGTCCTCCACGCCGAAGCGGGGGAGAGCGCCGCCCCGGCCCCCTCGCCCCGGTGATTCGGGCCGAGGAGGATCGCCTTCGCCGGCCAGGAGACGGCCGCGACGCCGGCGGCCGCGATGCCGCCCGAGTAGACGTGGCCCGCGTGCGGCAGGAGGAGCGCGGCCCAGGAGCCGGCGGGCTTCGGCGCGCGCCGAGCGCCTTCGAGAAGGCCCCGGACCGTCGTCCTCAAGAGGGCGGGCTCGGCCTCGTAGAAGAAGCCGGCGACCGCGGGGGGCCGGACGGCGCGTTTCAATTCACGATGACGGTTGCCTTCAGCACCCGCGGACCCACGGCGACGCTGACCGTCGCCGTGCCCGGGCCCTCGCCCCGGACGACGCCATTCGAGACCGACGCGACCTTCGGGTCGCTCGAAGACCAGGTGAGGGCCGGATCCTCGATGATCGCGCCCTTGTCGTCCTTCAGCGTCGCGACGATCTTCCACGTCTCCCCGGCCTTGAGGAGGATCGTTGCGGTGGAGATTTCGAGGGCCGAGATCTCCTTGAAGAGCACCTTGACGTCGCACCCCACGCTCAAGTCACTGCCGAAGCTGGCGGTGACCGTGGCCCGCCCCTCCCCGGCCGACGCGATGAGTCCGGAGTCGGTCACCCGGACCACCTTCGGGTCGGAGGTGGCCCACTTCGGTGCCAGCGCGACGGGCTGCCGGTTCCCGTCCTTCGCCTCGGCGACGAGCTGGAGCGTCGTGCCGACCGGGCCGACGAGGGAGGCGCGGGTGGGCATCATGGTCACGGACTCGATGTCCACGACGACGACCGTGGCCGTTCCCGAGAGCGCGTTCAAGCGGGCGCTGATCTGAGACTTCCCGGGGCCCACGGACTTGACGAGGCCCGACGATTCGACGGTCGCGACCTTGGGATTGGAGCTCTCCCACGTGAGCGTCTGGCCGGGAAGGACGTTGCCCTTCTTGTCGACGACCTCTGCTGAGAGCGGAGCGCGGCGGGCCTTGCCGAAGAGCTGGACTTTGGCGGGGGTGACGCGGATCTCGGCCGGCTTCTTGCCGCAGGAGGCGGCGCCGAGGCCGGCGAGGAGGAGCGCCGGCAGGGCCAGCCGGCCGAACGAGGATCGAAATTTCATGGCGCTCTGCATTCTAGCGTGGAGACTCCGGCTCCTCGTCCTCCGCGGACGGCGGCTCCGGGCCCCCGGGCACGGCCATTCGCCGCTCGATGAGGGCCGCCCGCTCCGCGTGCCGGGCGGGGTGACTGAGGTAGTACGACGGCGACGGGATCATCGCGGCCAGCCACGCGGACTGGGCGGGGCTCAGCTTCGCGGCCGGGATCCCGAAACGCCCGCGCGCGGCCGCCTCGACGCCGAAGACGCGCTCGCCGAGCTCGATGGCCGAAAGGTAGTGCTCGAGGATCTTCTCCTTGGGGAGGGCCGCCTCGAGTGCCAGCGCGCAGGCCGCCTCGCGCCCCTTCCGCCACCAGCTCCGCTCCGGCGAGAGCCAGAGGTTCTTGGCGAGCTGCTGGGTGAGGGTCGAGGCGCCCCGCCTCCAGCGGCCCTTTTTTCCCTCGATCTTCCGGTTCCATTCGCGGGCCTCCGCGACCGCCTGCCAGTCGATGCCGCGGTGGGAGAAGAAGCGCGCATCCTCGGCCGCGAGGACAGCGGCCACCAGGGCCGGGGAGACGGCGGAGAGCGGGACGGGCCGCCGGTCGACGGCATCGCTTTTTCCCTCCTTGCGGAGCCGCGCCTGCCGCGCCCTGATGAACGACGTCGTGGCGGGGGGCCGCGAGCGGAGGGCCAGGATCTCCGGCACGGGCACGAACCAGAGCCCGAGCCAGAGAAAGACACCCGCGCCGAGGAGAAGGAGAAGCTTCTTCAGCCTAGGACTTCGGCCAGCGCCGCCCGGAGCCGCTGGACGCCGAGGAGAGCCTCGTCCTTCGTCAGCGTCAGGGGCGGCCGGAGCCGGATCGCCCGCTCGCCCGAGGCGAGCGCCATGACGTGATGCTTCTGCAGCCACGTCGCGAGCACGGAGCCCCGGGTCTTTCCGTCGGGCAGGTCGAACGCGATGAAGAGGCCGCGGCCACGGACGTTCGTCATCTTGCCGGGGAACTCGCGGGACAGCTCCTCCAGCTTGGCCTTCAGGAACTCGCCGACGACGCGGGCGTTCTCGACGAGATGCTCCTCGGCCATGATCTCGAGGTACTTGCGGCACCGGACCATGTCGACGAGGTTGCCGCCCCACGTGGAGTTGATCCGCGACGAGACGGCGAAGACGTTCTCGGGCTCCTCGAGGATCCGGTCGTTCGAGGCGAAGCCGCAGACCTGCGTCTTCTTCCCGAACGAGAACATGTCGGGGACGACGCCGAGCGCCTCGAACCCCCACATCGCTCCGGTGATCCCCATGCCGGTCTGGACCTCGTCGACGAGGAAGAGCATGTCGTTCTCGTCGCAGAGGGTCCGGAGCTCGCGAAGGAACTCGGCCCGGAAGTGGTTGTCGCCTCCCTCCCCCTGGATCGGCTCGATGATGAGGGCGGCGACGTCGTCCTTGTGGTCGGCGAGCGCCTGTCGGATCTGGGCGACGGCGAGCGCCTCGAGCGCCACGGTCTTCTCGAGGCTCTCGGGCGTGAGCGGGAACGTGAGCTTCGGGTTCACGACGCGCGGCCAGTCGAACTTCGGGAAGTACATCGTCTTCCGCGGGTCCGCGGTGTTCGTCAGCGAGAGCGTGTAGCCGCTCCGGCCGTGGAAGGCCTGATCGAAGTGGAGGATCTGCTTTCCGACCTCGCGGCGGTACCCCTTCCGGAAGTTCTTCCTGACCTTCCAGTCGAAGGCGGCCTTCATCTGGTTTTCGTTGGCGAGGGCCCCTCCCTCGACGAAGAACATGTGCTTCCCGTGCGTCGGCGGGACGGCGACCCGCGCGAACGCCTCGACGAATTCGGCCAGCTCGCGCGTGTAGATGTCGCTGTTCGCGGGCTTCATGACGGCGACCCGCCCGAGCTCCCCGAGGAACTCGGGGGTCGTCATCTTCGGGTGGTTGTACCCGATGGGGCACGTCGCGAACTGCGAGAAGAAGTCGAGGACCTCGGCGTCGTGCAGGGCGTCGTAGACCACGTTCCCGTGCGACCGGGCGAGGTCCATGACGACGTGATACCCGTCCACGAGGATGTGGCGGGAAAGCGACTCGAGGACAGACTTCGACTCGACGCGGGGGGAAGTGAGGGGAGCCATGACGGATGAGATTTTAGCAGAAAATGGGCAATATTCGGCCCTTTTCCGGCATCTGGTGCAAACGTCTCAGGTCCTCCGGTTTCCGCGATGCCGCGCTCAGCGCCGTTCCATCATGTGAGTTCGTCCATGTGACGATATAGCCATCGCCGGTCGCGTTGCTCGTTCACGACGGCGTCAGGCCATCACCATCCCGGGTCGACCCCGCTGCGTCAGTCTGGACTCCGAACCTGCAGCGTCGCGTCGTTCCCGCTGAGCTGCTTTCGAGTTGGACGTTCGAAGCAGGACGTTGTTGAACCTGGTGCGAGCGAAGTAGCCCTGGATGGTGAAGGAAAGCGAGGTCGCGCCGCTCGCCCGTGGGAGTCGAGCCGTCGCCAGTCGAGGATCTCGACGACGCCGCGTAACGGCGGTGGAGTTGGTGTTCACGACCGCGACGTTCACGCGGTTGCCGGGCTGCGGCAGGAGGCCGACCAGTGGTACATGGCGAAGTCTGTCCATCCCGAATGAACCACCCATCATCGGCATCGGCCGGAGCGACATGTTCGACGGCATCCCCATGAGCGCGAGGCCGAAGGCGCCGCCGCCTCCGTTGTTGTAGACGACGCGCCGTGGCCGAAACCGGGTTCGTCGAGACGATCGCGGATGTTCGCCGGCCGCCTTCCCCATCCCGAACGAGCGCCGAGACCGACGTCGCGGCAGGTACGTCACGGGCTGTGTCAGGTTGACGGTGGCGGTCGCGGCGGCAGCGGCCGAGGAGGCATCAGCCGGATAGAAAGTACGAGCGTCGCCGACGTCGCGAACGGTTTGGCAGCGGAGCCAGAGATCCGTCTGGAAGAGGATTAGGCGCTCGCCCTGACCGTCGGCGCGGCACACCTGTCGGAATGACGATGTCGCCCGACATCATGTCGAGCGGGCCCGTGACTCCGCTTCCCATCCCGCCGCCCCCCATGCTGCGGCGGCTGCCGGAAGGACCGCGAGAAGGACGACGAGGGCGAGGAGGACGCGCGGCGGTGCGCAGCGGGTGTTTCATGCGGGCTCCTTCTATAACTCCATAAGCTAATCGTTCACAGCGACAATGATTCTACACATCAACCTTCGGAGGCCGCGCAGACCGTCAGCATGACCCCTCGGCACGACGTGACAGCGGAGTCGGGGGCGCTCGTCGAGAATCGCCCGGCAGCCTGCTAGCGGCCGTCCCGCGATCGTCCTCTGGCAACATAGCCAGATCTGGCCGAGACCACGACGAGCTACGATGTCAGCGATCGGAACCAGCCAGTAGCCCCCCATCCCGCCGCAGTTCCAAACCATCCTCCGTCGGTTGCATCAGGTCCGCCTTTCTCGCTGGACGTCTGTCCGGATCAGCGGGCCGCCTTTCCGCCTAGGGCTTGCTTCTGCTCTGCGGCGTAGCCCGCAGGCAGCACCCATGCCTGGCCACTACAAGCAATTCCAGAGCCAGGACCGGTGGCAAACCTTTTCTGCGCCCGTTTGGTCCTGCGTCGGCGGTGAACCCCCGCACCCGCGGCACGTGGAAACTCTCGTCCGTCACGAACGCTTGAAAGAGGCGACTGCTGAAGCTCGCTGAAGAGAGCGAATCAGGGCATCGTCGGCCAAGCCTGATGGCCACCCGAGACGGGTCAAGGACGCGGCTCTTTCGGAGGATCGCAAGCGAGCAGAACCGGGACTCGCGACGCCATTGCGACGAGCATGGAGCCAGCACCCACGTTCCGAAGACGCGTGGGCATGGACTCGGCGTACTGCCACGAGAGTGTCACCTGCGTGTTGAGCCACTCACTCCAGACCGTGTAGCCGCGAAGCTCGATGGAGACGAAGAGTGAGGGTCGGGCCCGTGACGGCCGTCGCGGAGCCATTGCCCTCGATCCGGAAGATGAGGCGACGTGACCCCGGAATGCGACGAGAAGGATCAGCGCGTCGCCCTCCGAGCACAATGCAGCGCAGTGCGGAGGAAGTAGCCGACGATCCCGACCGCCTGATCGCAGCATCAGAGCGGCGACTGAATAAACTCCCAGGCCGCGCTCAGGCCGAGAGTGCAAGGACCGCGACGCGGAAGCTCGAGGAGGCCGCGCAACAATCCGGGTACCATCCACAAGTCGGTTCGCCGCGAGGCCGTGCCGATCGAGTCACCAGGTCACATTATATGTTCAGCGAGGCGTCAGGGAAGCTGCTGTGGAAACTGCGGCTGACCGTCCTAGCGCTCGGACGACCAGCGTTTCGCCTTCGCTCTTCCGCCGCATCGCGGTGTGCGCTTGGGACGCGCGGAATTCTGCCCCCGTCCGGTCAGGTCTTCAGGATGACGCCGCCCGTGCCCTCGGACTCCCATCCGGGAGCGGCCGGGACGACGCAGTTCTTTCCCTTCGTCTTGGCGATGTAGAGGGCCGCGTCGGCGCGCTTGAGGAGCTGGTTCTTCTGCTCGCCCGGCGGCAGGAACGGCGGGCAGTGCGCGCGGTACGACGCGATGCCGCCCGACATCGTGATGATGTTCTTCAGGTTGAGCGCCGGCTCCCCGGGGCCGATCGCCATCGGCAGGAAGGTCCACTCGGCGACGGCCTTCCGGAGGGCCTCGGCGACCTGCGTCGCCTGATCGAGGTTCTGGTCGAGGAGGATGACGGTGAACTCGTCGCCGCCGTAACGGCACGCGAGGGACACGGTGTCGGCGAGAACCCGCTGCATGATGAAGGAGACCTCGCGCAGGACCTGACTTCCCGCGAGGTGGCCGTGGATGTCGTTCACCTTCTTCAGATGATCGCAGTCGAGGAAGAGGAGGGAGAGGTCCCCCTCGACCGTCGCCGCGAGCCGCTCGACTTCCCGCTGGAGCTTCCGGTGGAAATAGCGGTCGTTGTAGAGCGACGTCAGCGAGTCGCGCCGCGCGACCTCGCGGGCGCGGCGCTCGTCGAGGAGGTTCTGGAGGGCGAGCGAGAGCGTGTCGCCGAAGAGCTCCATCAGCCGCTCGTCCTTCGTCGAGAAGGCCTCCTCCTCGAGGCGGTTCACGAGGACGAGGGAGCCGCAGATGTGGCTCTCGATGACGACCGGCACCGCGAGGACGTTCTTGACCTCCATGCCGAGGAGCGGGTCGATGTCGCGTGAGAGGGCGGCGGCGCCCCCGACGAAGTTGATGCAGGTCTTCTCGCCCCGCGCGTAGACGAACCCCGCAATGCCGTCCACCGGGCGGACCTTCTTGCCGACGATCGATTCGGCGAGCTCGCCCGAGGTCACGATGATCGCCAGCTCGTTCCGCGAGCGATCGTCCTCTTTCGCGACGGGGTCGTCGAGGAGGAGCGCGCTCGCGGCGGCCGGGACGAATTCGAGGGCGCGATTGACGAGCGTGATCAGGAACCGGTCGGGCGGAACGCCGCTCGTCTCGTCGAGCAGCCGGTGGCGCTCCATGTATCGCGTCATCAGCTTCGGGGAGATGACCCGCGCGTTGCGGTTCATGATGTCTGATTCTAAGGCGCGGCCCCTGGACGATTCCCCGGGCGGTCAGAGGAGCTTCGGCAGAAGCCGCCCGGCGCGCTCCCTCATCTCCCGGATCTTCTCGCCGTAATCCCCGAGCTGCGGCGCGAAGCGGAGGAAATCGAGGTCCAGAAGGAGCGACTCCATTTCCCGCCGCGGCTCCTCCCCGACACCCTTTTCGGCGAGGGTGGCGAGGATCGTCGCGGCCGTCGCCCCTTCCGGGACGCCGAACCTCCTCGCCAGTCCGTCGCGCAGCACGCGGTCCAGCCGCGCCGCGGCACGTTCCTTCGTCTCTCCCGGCTCGGGCAAGAGCGCGGCCTTCAAGTCGGCGCGCTGACTCCCCGGGCGCCTCACGAAGAGCGCGCCGCCGAGCCCGACCACGAGCGCGGCCGGGACCGCGATGAGGAGCCAGAGCGGGAGCGTGACGGTCTTCTGGGAGAGGTCGAGAGCCGCGGTGCTCGCCGCCGACGCCGCGGCCGCGCCGGGAGCGGCCCCCGCGGGCCCCGCAGCCTTCGGCTCGGCGGGGAGCGTCGTCTCGGCCTGGGCGGCTGGTGAAGGCGTGACGCCGACGGCGCTCGCCGGAACCGAGGCCTGAAGGCCGGCGCCTTCCGCCGCCAGGCGGAGAGGGGGTGTCGTCCGGGTGACGACGCGCTTTTCCGCCGGGTCGAAAATCTCCAGCGACACGGGCGGGATCGTCACCTCGCCCGATGCCGTCGGCACCACGACGTACTCCCATTCGATCGCCGTCGGGTGGCCGCCCTTCGCGGGCTCGGTGCGCGTCGTCGGGGGATAGAGCCGGGCGTTTCCCGCGGTCACCTTCGGCGGCTCGGAGACGGTGCGGAGGTTGCCGCTGCCCGAGAGGCGGACTCTCAGGGTGGCGGCGTCGCCCACGGCGAGCGACGTCTTGTCGAGTCGCGCCGTCAGGTCGAAGCGGCCGACGGGCCCCTTGAAGGCGGTCTCGCCGGGGATCGGGAGGATCTTCAGCGCGACCGGCTTCGACGCCAGCTCGATGTTCTGCGGGCGGAAGAAGAGGCCGAAGGGGTCGCCAAAAGGATCGCCGGCGACGCGGACCGCGGTCCGGATCTTCACGGTCGGAATCGTCACGGTCCCCGGCGCGAGCCCCGAGACGAGCTTCTTGAGGAGCGTGAAGCGGACGACGGGGCGGCCCTGGAACGTGTCGCGCCGGCCGACGGGCCGCTCCGGGCGCTCCAGGTCCTCGGCCCAGAGACCGGGGAACTTCGGCGCCTCGATCCATTCCAGACCCTGGATGTCGGCCGAGGCGACGAGCTCGACGTTGAGCGTCACCTCCTCCCCGACGTAGGCGGTGGTCCTGTCGGGGGTGACGAGGAGTTCGACGAGCGGCTTCTCCTGCCGCCCTGAGGCGGCGTCGCGCGGCGGGAACGCGCTGCGCGAGCGGATGCCGGGCCCCACGATGCCGAACGGGTCCGGCTCCTTCTCCTCGTCGGGCGCGCCGGAGGGATGGCCGTGCGCGGGCCCGACCTCGAGGAGGTACGGCCCGGCCTTCAGCGTCCGGTCGCCGATCGTCCAGACCGTCTCGCCCACCTCGGCGGTGCCCGGACCCTTCGGCCGCAGAAGGTAGGTGAGGCTGAGGGAGCGGCTGAAGACACCGTTGACGAACGAGACGGAGTCCGACCGCGACGGCCCCCCGGCGAGCGTGAGGTTCTTGAGAGGAATGACCGAGGGGGCGCGGAGGTCCCCCGAGAGGCCCGAGCCCGAGAAGCGGTACGTGAGGCGGACGACGTCGTCGGCGGCCGGATGGGGCCGGTCGACGAGGACCTCCACGCCGAGGTCGTCAGACGCCCGGGCGGCGCCCGCCATCGCCGCAACGGCGGCCACGACGGGGAGAAGCGCGAGCCGGAGGCGGCAGCGTCGCTTCACCAGTCCTTCCCCGTCTTCCGCTTCGCCTTCCGCTCGGCGATCTTCTTCCGCTGCTCGTCGAGGTCGGAGCGCTCGATCGCGGCGAGCAGCTGCTCGGCCTTCTCGCGGCTCATCTTCGCCTTCGATTCGAACTCCCGGTCCTGCTGCTGCTGTCTCTTCTTCTCGTCCTCGCCTCCGCCCCCCTGCGGCGACGGCGTCGGTGTCGGGGCCCCCCCCTGCGGCTTTTTCTTCTCGTCGCCTTTGTCGTCGTTCTTGTTCTGTTGTTGTTGCTTTTGCTGCTGTTTCTGCTCCTCGGCCTTCCGCGCACAAAGCTCGTAGTTGTACGACGCATCCGCGTCACCGGGGCGGAGGCGCAGCGCGTCGCGGAAAGCCGAGGCGGCGCGTTCGTAGTCGCCGCCGCGGAGGAGCGTCGTCCCTGTGTTGAACGCCGCGTCGGCGGCGACGGCGCCCGTTCCCTTCCGGCGCGCGGCGTCGAGCGACGCGACGGCCTCTTGGGTCTTCCCGGCCATGCCGAGCGCGGAACCGAGGTTGTACGGGCCGATCGGGTCCGAGGGCTTGATCTGGGACTCCCTCCGGAAGTGCGTTGCCGCGTCGTCGTACCGCTTCTCGTCCATCGCCTTCTTTCCGAGCTTCGCTTCGGCGCGGGCAGAGCCGAGGAGCCGTTCGAGCACGGGGAGGGGCGTGGGCTGAAGATCCGGCGCTGCAGCCGGGGCCGGCGCCTCGGCCGCCGTCGCCGGAGGCGCGCGGCTGCTGGGCGTGCAGCGGGGCAGACAGGGCTGCGGCCAGGAGGAACGACGAAGCGGCTCCGCGTGCCCGTCGGGGAAGGCGGGCGTTCGCGGCGCCAAGGAGGAGGAGACCGAGGGCGCCGACGGCGACACCGAGCGGGATCTGGAAGCGCTCCTCGAGACTCGTGACGAGGACCTCCGAGAGCGGCCGCCGCGCGGTCAGGT
Source organism: uncultured Acidobacteriota bacterium (assembly GCA_963721385.1). Classification (GTDB taxonomy): domain Bacteria; phylum Acidobacteriota; class Thermoanaerobaculia; order UBA5066; family UBA5066; genus DAOMFB01. The sequence goes on along the minus strand of CAVRJB010000013.1, from coordinate 674,500 downwards.
CGATCCGGCGGGCCACGGCGGAGAGATCGGTCCGGCCGGGAGAGACGACGGAAAAGGTCCCGCCGGTCTCCGCGGCGAGCTTCCGGAGCAGGTCCGGGTCCGGCCGCGAAAGGACGGGCGCGCCGGACGCGTCGGTCTTGTATCCGACGGGGCGCCCCGCGACGTCGACCTCCGGGATCGGAGCCCCTTTGCCGCCCGTCGCGCCGACGAGGACGGTGTGGACGACGATGCCGTTCTCCTTCGCGCGCGCGATCGCCTTGTCGACGCCCCCCTCGAGATCCTCGCCGTCGGAGATCACGACGCAGTTCCGCCCCGTCGGGCTCCCCGCGGGAAAGAGCTCGCCGGCCGCAGCCAGCCCCGCTGCGAGGGAAGTGCCGGGCTTCGTCCCGATGCCGGGCTCGAGAGCGTCGAGGAACATCCCCGCGGCCGCGGTGTCGAGCGTCAGCGGGACGAGAGTCTGAGCCTCTCCCTCGCACGCCACGAGCGCCACGCGGTCGCCTGGAAGCTCGCCCACGAGGGAGGCGGCGGCCTGCCGCGCGAGGACGAATCGGGACGGGGTGACGTCCGAGGCCCGCATCGACGCCGAGGTGTCGAGGACGAGGACGACGTCCGCGCCGCGCCGCTCGGCCTTCTCCTTCGTCCCGCCCCAGCGCGGTCGCGCGAGCGCCGCGAAGAGTCCGAGCGCCGTCAGGACGACGAAGGCCGCGGCGACGCCGTCCCGTAGGTTCCTCCGGCGGGGCGACGTCCTCGCGGCGAGAGCCGGCGAGACGAGGGACTCTCGGACGCGCGTGGCGCGCCGGGCGGCGAACGCGAGGACGACGCCCGCGAGCGCGGCCGCCGCGAGGCCGGCGAGAAGGAGCGCCGGGGCCGCGAAGAGAACGGAGAGGGACCGGAGCGCGGGTGCGTTCATCGCGGCACCACGGGGAACGCGAAGGCTGCGAGGAGACCGGCGACGGCGAGGAGCGCCGCGGCGGGCGTCGCCGCGCCCTGGAAGGCCTCGCGGAAGCGGGTGTAGGTCGCGGTCTTGATCTCGCTCTTCTCGAGCCGGTCGATGTCGGCGAAGGTGTCAGCGAGCCCCTGCGCGTCCGTGGCGCGGTAGAACTTCCCGCCCGTCGCGCCGGAGATCCTCTGGAGGAGCGCCTCGTCGACGTCCACGTTCGCCATGACCCTTCGCTCGGTGACGTGCCCGGTCTCGGGGTCCCGGAACGGGATCGGGATCTCGACCGGCCCCGACACCGTGCCGACGCCGATCGTGTAGACCCGGATGCCGAGCGCCTTCGCGATGCCGGCGGCCGTGTCGGGGTCGATCTCTCCCGCGTTGTTGCCTCCGTCGGTGACGAGGACGATGACCTTCGACTTGGCCTTCGACGGCCGGAGGCGCGCGAGGGCGTTTCCGAGCGCCATTCCGATCGCGGTGCCGTCCCCCTGTTCGCCGAGCGTCAGGCCCGAGAGCCGCTCGAGGACCATGGCGCGGTCCGTCGTCAGCGGCGCCACGGTCCGGGCGCGGCCCGCGAAGGCGAGGATGCCGACGCGGTCGGTCTTGCGCCCCTCGATGAACTGCCGGACGGAGTTTTTCGCGACGAAGAAGCGGTTCTTGGGCTTGAAGTCCTCGGCCGCCATCGAGCCGGAGGCGTCGAGGGCGATGAAGATGTCGACCCCCTCCGTCCATGATTCCGTCCGCTCGAGGCCGAGGCGCGGCCGCGCGAGAGCGACGACGAGAGCGGCATAGCCGAGGAGGGCGAGCGCGAACGGCAGATGGCGGAGCCGGACTCGCCACGAAGGGCGCGGCGCGGCGAAGGCCAGGGTGGGCACGACGAGCGCACCGTCCCCCCGACGCTCGCGGAGGAACGCCAGGGCGATCGCGAGCGGCACGACGAGGAGGAGCAGCAGCAGCCCGGGGTCCTTGAACGAGAGGCCCGGTGGCACGAGGGCCAGGAGCTCCTGCTTCAGGCCGGTCACGACGCGCTCTGCCTGGGGGCGGCCGCCGGAGGCGGCGCAAGACGGGCCTCGACGTGATCGTGGAGGAGGCGCGCGCGGGAGAGGTGCGTGCGCGCGTCGTCGCGCGTCGACCGCCCCTTTCCGAACTTGACGAGGTCGGCGGCGGAGAGGAGGTCGGCGAAGGCCACCTCGCGCGGCAGCTCGAAGCCCTTCTCGCGGAGGCGCCGGACCGTCTCGAAGGTCGTCCACTCGAGGATCGGCTCGTCGAGGCGCCGTTCGAGGTACCGCTTCACGGCGTGGGTGAGCCGCGAATAGAAGTCGCGCGGGTCGCCGCCGAGGGAATCGGCTTCCTTCGCGAGGAGGGCAAGGGCGTCGAGGAACTCCTCTCCGGCCGGCCGGGGCGGGACGGCCGGAACAGCCGCCGTCGCCCGGCGCCTCCTCCGGATCCGCCACCAGAGGGCCAGGGCGAAGAGAAGAAGGCAGGCGGCGATCCCCGCCCAGAAGAACGGGGAGACGGACGGGAGTCGCACCGGGCGGTCGTCCTTCGCCGGGAGGCTCTCCGGCTTGGCGTTCTTGGGGAGGCGCGACGCGACCTGCAGCGTCACGGCGGGCGGGCGCACGTCGGACGAGGCGCCGGAAGGACCGCCGCGCTGCTCGCCTTCGAAGGTGAAATGAGGTCCGGGAGCCACGATCGTTCCCGCCATGAAGGGAATGAACGCGACGGTCTGCTTCCAAAGCACGGTGCCGTCCGCTGCAGGCTTTTCGCCGACGTCGGGCGGCTTCGGCGTCTCGAACTCGAGGACGGCGCCGCCGGGGGGCCTCTGCCCCTCCGGCGGCTCCGGGGTCACGAGCGCCTCGAGGACCAGCTTCGAACCGGCGGGAATCCGGGCCGTGTAGGTGAGCACGACGCGGTCTCCGACCGACACGGCCGTCCGGTCGGCCTGGACGCCGAAGACGATCTCCGGACGGCCCGAACCGGTGGTCTCATTCACCTTCGAAGAATCTGCAGCCTGACCCTGAGCGAGAAGCGGCCCTGAAAGCACGAGGCAAACGGCCTGCACGGGAAGCAGAAACCTCTTCGGTCTCGTCCGCTTCATCGGCCCGCCGCCTTTCGCCGCTCGCGCTCCTTGAAGAACCTGACGAGCGCCGCTTCGAAGGGAGCGTCGGTCCGGAGGGGAATCGAGTCGATCCCCGCCGTGCGGAAGACGCGGGCCGGATCTGGAAACGGGGAGGCGGAGCGGTGGCCCCAGAGGGCCCGGAAGGCGGGATCGGAGAGGTCGACGACGCGCGTCGCCCCCGTCTCGGCGTCGCGGAGCCGGACGAGACCGGCCCGCGGCATCTCCTCCTCGCGGGGGTCCGTGATCGGGAGCGCGACGACGTCGTGCCGCCGGTTCAGCATCCGGAGCGCCTTTTCGTAACCCGCGTCGAGGAAGTCGGAGACGACGAAGACGACGGCCCGCTGCTTCAGGAGCGACGCGGCGCTCTTCAGGGCGAGGTCGAGGCCGGTCGCCGTCCCGGCGGGGGCGAGGGCGAGGGCGTCGCGGACGATCGAGAGCGCATGGTCCAGCCCCTTCCGGGGAGGGACGAAGCGCTCGAGGCGGTCCGTGAAGAAGAGGGCGCCCACCCGGTCGTTGTTCTTCACCGCCGCGAAGGCCAGAACTCCCGCCAGCTCGGCCATCAGCTCGCGCTTCGTCAGGTACTTCGAGCCGAAGGCCTGCGAAGCGGAGAGATCGAGGAGGAGGAGGACCGTCAGATTCCGCTCCTCGACGAACTTCTTCACGTGCGGGACGCCCGTCCGCGCCGTGACGTTCCAGTCGATGGCCCTCACATCGTCGCCGGGAACGTACTCGCGGACCTCCGAGAACTCCATGCCCCGGCCGCGGAAGACGGAGTGGTACTCCCCCCCGAGGCCGGCGTTCACGAGCCGGTTCGTCCGGATGCGGATCCTGTGGATCTTCCTGATGGTGTCGCGGGAGAGCATCGTGTCGAGCGGAGGCCCGTCAGGGCACCTCGACGCGCTCCAGGATCCGGGCCACGACCTGGTCGCTCGTGACGTTCTCGGCCTCGGCCTCGTACGTCAGGAGGACCCGGTGGCGGAGGACGTCGGGCGCGACGCTCTTCACGTCCTCCGGGACGACGTAGCCGCGGCCCTGGAGGAACGCGTGGGCGCGCGCGGCGGCGAGGAGGGCGAGCGTCGCGCGGGGCGAGGCGCCCCAGGCGATGAAGTCTCCCAGCTCGGCCAGCTTGTAGGACTTGGGATCGCGGGTGGCGGCCGTCAGCTCGACGAGGTAGTTCTTCAGCCGCTCGTCGGCATAGAGGGTCCGGACGAGGGCCCGGAGCTCCCGGATCTGCGCCGGGGAAAGGACGGGGCGAACGGTCGCGGAGGCCTCGGCCTCGGTCGTCTCGCCCATCTTCTCGAGGATCTGACGCTCCTCGGCCTTCGACGGATATCCGACCTTCAGCTTCATCAGGAAGCGGTCGACCTGCGCTTCGGGAAGCGGGTAGGTGCCTTCCTGCTCGATCGGGTTCTGCGTCGCGAGGACGAGAAACGGGTCGGGCAGCGCCGCGGTGCCGTCGCCGAGCGTCACCTGACGCTCCTGCATCGCCTCGAGGAGGGCCGACTGCACCTTGGCGGGCGCGCGGTTGATCTCGTCGGCGAGGACGATGTGGGCGAAGATCGGCCCGCGCCGGGCCACGAATTCCTGCGTCTTCGGGTTGAAGACGAGCGTCCCGACGAGGTCTGCGGGGAGGAGGTCGGGCGTGAACTGGATCCGTGCGAACGAGGCGTCGAGGCCGCGGGCCAGTGTCTTGACGGCGAGAGTCTTGGCGAGGCCGGGGACCCCTTCGAGGAGGAGGTGGCCGTCCGCCAGAAGGCCGACGACGAGCCGCTCGGTCAGCGCGTTCTGGCCGACGATCACCTTCCGGATCTCGGTGAGAAGGGCGCCGACGAGGAGCGACCGGTCGCGGACCTTCTCCGCGAGGGCGGCGGGGTCGATCGAAGCGGTTCGGGCGGGAACTTCGGTATCGGTCGTCATGACGTCCTTTTCGTTGGTCGCGCGGAAGCCGGCGTCAGTTCGGCAGCCGCCGAGCGCCGCGGGTGATCCAGAGCAAGCGGAATGCCGGGGCCCCGACCCGGCCGAAAAAGGATAACTCGCCGGTCCGGGACGGCCGTATCCTCGCCGCCCCATGAGGCGTTTTCTGGCCGGCGGGGCCCTGTTGGCGGCCTTTTTCGTCCTTGCGCCGGTCCGGGCCGGCGCCGCGCCGGCGAAAAAGAAGAAGCCGACCGCCACCCCGACGGCCACGCCGACGCCCCGGCCGCTCCGGAAGGCAGCCGGTTCGGTCGTCGGCTGGGTGCCGGGAAAGCACGTCGTCGTGGCCGAGGTGGGGAGCGCCGGCCGGGTCTTCCGGATCGACGGCGAGACGCAGATCGAGGCCTCGCTCCGGACCGGGAGCCGGGTCCGCATTCTCTGGGTCGATGACCCGGCCGGGCCGATCGCGCGCCAGATCCTCCCCGGCCCTACCCTCGCGACCCCGACCCCGCGCGCGCTGAACCTCAGATGTGAGGTTCGAACTTCCTCTCGAGAGCCGACTGCGGCGAGACGCCGACGACGCGCTCGACGACCTGCCCTCCCTTGAAGAGCATCAGCGTCGGGATCGACATGATCCCGTAACGTTCGGCCACCTGCGGGACGTCGTCCACGTTGACCTTGGCGACGGTCACCTTGTCGCCCCACTTGGTCGCGAGGGACTCGACGATGGGCGCCACCTGGCGGCACGGGCCGCACCAGACGGCCCAGAAGTCGACAAGGACGGGCTTGGCACTCTTGAGGACGGACGAATCGAAGGACGTCTCCGTCAGTTCGAGGACGTTTCCGGACATGGGATTCCTTTCTCGCTGGGCGGGGCGGGACCTTTCGGGCCGCCGCAGGATGGTAGGGTGCGCGGCGTGAGAGCGTCAAGACCGCGCCTGCATCCCCGTTACGGTCAGCACTTTCTGTCGGATGGCGGGGCCTCCCGGAAAATCCTCGACGCCCTCGGCACCGGGGCCGGTGACACGGTCGTCGAGATCGGGCCCGGCAGGGGCGCGCTGACGCGCCCCCTCCTTTCGCGCGGGATCCGGGTCGTGACCTTCGAGATCGACGGGGCGCTGGCCGACGCGCTGCGGCGCGAGTTCGCCGGCTCGCCGCTCACCGTATTGACGGCCGACGCGCTCCGCGTCGACATCGCCGCGGCGCTCGCAGACGCCGGCGCGGCGCCCCCCGTACCGCTCGTCGGCAACCTGCCGTACGAGTCGGCAACGCCGATGATCCGCGCCTTCGTCCGCCGCCCCGACCTCTTCTCGCGCCTCGTCGTCATGGTCCAGAAAGAGGTCGCCGACCGGCTCGTCGCGCAGCCGCGGACCTCGGCGTACGGCTACCTGACGCTCGACGCCGGTGCCCACTCGTCGGCGCGCCGTCTCTTCGACGTGAAACCTCGCTCCTTCTCGCCGCCGCCGAAGGTGATGTCGACCGTCCTCGAGCTGATCCCGCGCCCCGCCTCTCCCGCGGCCGCGGCCGCTCTCGCCGCCGCGTCGGCGGGCTTTTCGCAACGCCGGAAGACCCTCGTGAATGCGCTCGCGCCGACGTTCGGGCGGGATGCCGCCGCCGCAGCGGTCGCGGCGCAGGGCTTTCTGCCCACGGTCCGGGCGGAGGAGCTCTCCCTCGCGGACTTCGAGGCGCTTGCCCCGCGGCTCGGGCCCGCGCGGAGCGCGAGAATCGAAACGGAGGAATCGTGACGGAACGACGCGGCGCCGGCTCCCTGGCCCTTCCGGCCTTGCTTCTCGTTCTCGCGGTCGGCCTCGGCTACCTGCTCGGGCGCCGCGTGGAGACGTCGCGCGTCGACTCGGCGCCAGTCGTCCAGGCCGTGAAGAAGATCGCCCGGCTCGCCACGGTCGAGATGGAAGTGGCCGACGTCGTCCGGTTCGAGGACGTGAAGACGATCCTCGTCTTCGACATTCCGAAAAACGCCGTCCTCCGGGTCCGGGGCCGCGTCCTCGGCGGATTCGACCTCGAGAAGGGCTTTGCCGTCGAGGCCGACACCGGGGCCCGGCGGGTGAGAGTGCGGATGCCGGCCCCCGGAATCGTGGCGGTCGACGAGCGGGTGGAATGGTTCAGTGAGACCTCAGGCTGGCTGAACCCGATCACGCCGGACGACCGGACGCGTTGGGGCGCCTGGGCGCGCGGCGCCCTCGGCCGGGCAGCGCGCGACGCCGGCCTCTTCGGAAAAGCCGAGACCCACGCTCGCGAGCTTTTCTCGGCCGCCGCGGCAGCCTTCGGCTGGAGCGCGGAGACGTCGTTCTCCGCCGAAAACGGGCGGCCCTGACCCTGACGGCGGCCCTCCGGGAGGGCTGAGGCTTGTTACAATCCCTTGATGTCCATCACCGTCGGACAGGCGGTCCTGCTGGGAATCCTGCAGGGGCTGACGGAGTTTCTCCCCGTCTCGTCCACCGCCCACCTCGCGCTCGCGCAGAGCCTCATCCCGGGGTTCGCGCAGCCGGGCATCCTGTTCGACGTCCTCCTCCACGTCGGGACGCTCGTCGCGGTCGTCGTCTTCTTCCGCGAGCGCCTCACCCAGACCGCGACCGGACTCCTCGCGGAGGATCCCGTGGAGAAGCGCGCCGCGTGGAAGCTCGTCGGCCTTCTCCTTCTCGCCGTCGCGATGACGGGTCTCGTCGCGATGCCTCTGAAGAAGGTCGCGGTCGAGGGGATGACGAACTTCCGGTTGATCGGCGCCTCCCTCTGCGGGACGGCCCTGCTTCTTTCCGCAGCCCAGATCGTCGGCAGAAGGCGCGGCGAGGGGGGGCGGAGCCTCGCCGAGGTCCGCTCCGGCGACGCCGCGCTCATCGGCCTCTGCCAGGCCGTCTCGGCGATCTTCCACGGCCTTTCGCGGTCGGGAAACACGATCTCCGTCGGCCTGTTCGCCGGGCTCTCGCGTCGGGCCGCTGCGGAGTTCTCGTTCCTCCTCTCGATCCCGACGATCCTCGCCGCCGCTGCGGTCGAGAATGTCAGCGCTTTCCGCCACGGAGGCGGCGCTCTCGACGCGGCGGCCTGGCCGGTTTACCTCGTCGGAATGGCGGTGGCGGCCGTCGTTGGTTACGTCGCCATCGCGGCGCTCCTCCGGCTCGTCATCTCGATGCGGCTCGTCCCCTTCATTGCGTACACAGGCGCCCTGGGCCTCTTTCTCCTGGTCCGGAGCTCCTGAGCATGGCCCCGAGCGCCCCCCGTCCCGAGGAGCTCTCCGTTCTCGAAAAGAGGCGCGACGAGTTCCTCGGCATCCTGGTCTTCGCGGCGGGAGCGCTTCTCCTGGCCGCTCTCCTCTCGTACCACCCGCAGGACCCGTCGCTCTTCTCGTCGGTACACGACCCGACTCTCCGCCCGAAGAACTGGGCGGGGCGGTTCGGCGCGTCGTTCGCGGACGGCGCCCTCCAGTTCTTCGGCGTCGCGGCGTTCGTCCTGCCGCTCTCGCTCCTCGTCCTCGGCGCGCGCCGCGTCCGCTCCCTCAAGACGGGCGCCTGGAGGACGAAGGGGCTGGGCCTCCTCTTGATCCTCCTGACGACGGCGCCGCTCGCCCACCTCGCGTTCGGCCGGCCGCGCCTTCTCGGCGGCGGTCTCGGGGCGGGCGGATACGTCGGCGACGTCCTCGGCTCGCTCCTCGTCTCCGCCCTGAACGGCCCGGGCGCCGCGATTCTCCTCGTCGCCGGCCTCCTGATCGGCGCGCTGCTCGCCTCCTCCCTTTCCCTCGGGACGGCGACGTCGGGCGCGACGCTGCGCGCCTCCGGGTGGTGGCGCGGCTTCCTCCTCGAGCGCCGCCGAGCCCGGGAGCAGGCGGAGAAGGAGCAGCTTCGCCGCGACGTCGTGAAGAAGCACCTCGAACGGGCGAAGGAGGAGGCCGCGCATCCGCCCGAAAAGCCGGAGGCGGAGCGCGAGGCCGAGGTGGTCTACATTCCGTCGGTGGCCACTCTCCGCGTGAAGGAGAAGGCGGGGGCGGGGAAGTTCTCGATCCATCGAACGGCGCCAAAGGGGGGCGCGGAGCCGCTCCGCCCGGTCGCGCACCCCGCGCAGATCACGAAGAAGCCCGACGCGCCGCAGCGCGTCCTGCCGTTCCCGTCGCTGAAGGAGAACGGCGGCTGGGTCTTCCCGCCCGAGAAGCTTCTCCGCCCGGCTCCGAAGCGCGACCGCGAGAAGGACCGCGAGGAGTACCGGCAGACGATGGAGCTGATCGCGTCGAAGTGCCTCGAGTTCGACGTCGAGGGGGCGGTCGACGCCTACACGCCCGGACCCGTCGTCACGACCTATGACTTCAAACCCTCGGCCGGCGTCAAGGTCGCGCGCGTCGCGAACCTCGAGAACGACCTCGCGCTCGCCCTCGCGGCGGAGAAAGTCCGCATCGAGCGGATCCCGGGGCGCGCGGCCGTCGGGATCGAGGTGCCGAACCGGAACCGCGACGTCATCGCCCTTCGCGAGGTGATCGAAAGCGAGCGGTTCCGGCGCTCCCCGTCGCTCCTGACCGTCGCGCTCGGCCTCGACGTCCAGGGCGAGCCGGTCGTCGCCGACCTCGTGCGGATGCCGCACCTCCTCGTCGCCGGAATGACGGGTGCCGGAAAGAGCGTCGGCGTGAACGGCATGATCACGTCGATCCTCTTCAAAGCCCGCCCGGACGAGGTGAAGTTCATCTTCGTCGATCCGAAGATGAACGACATGAAGGACTACGAGGGCCTGCCGCACCTGCTCGTCCCCGTGATCGTCGACCCGAAGAAGGCGGCCAACGCCCTGAACTGGGCGGTCGACGAGATGGAGGGGCGCTACAAGCTCCTTTCCGAGTGGCCGGGAGTCCGGAACATCGAGCAGTACAACGCCGCCATCCGCGACCCGAAGGCGCTCGCGGAGGTGCGCGAGAAGGTGGGCGACAAGCTGAAGGCCGGCGCCGACGGAGCCATCGCCCCGATGCCCTACATCGTCATCGTCATCGACGAGCTGGCCGACCTGATGATGACGGCCCCGCGGGAGATCGAGGAGTCGGTCGCCCGCCTCGCGCAGAAGGCCCGCGCCGTCGGCCTCCACCTCATCCTCGCCACGCAGCGCCCGTCCGTCGACGTCATCACCGGAACGATCAAGGCGAACCTCCCGTGCCGGATCTCCTACACGACGCGGACGAAGATCGACTCGCGGACGATCCTCGACGCCGTCGGCGCGGAGACGCTCCTCGGGATGGGGGACATGCTCTTCCTCGCGCCCGGCACGTCCTACCTGATGCGCGTCCACGGCGGCTTCATCAGCGGCGACGAGACGAAGGAGATCTGCCGCTTCCTCAAGAAGCAGGGAAGGCCGATCTACGACGAGAGCGTGACGGCCGACCGGGAGGTCGCCGGCGAAGCGGGGCGGGGCGGCCGCGCCTCGGCGGACGACGCCGACCCGATGTACGACCAGGCGGCGCGCCTCGTCGTGCGGGAGCGGATGGCGTCGATCTCCTTCCTCCAGCGCCGGCTCGAAATCGGCTTCTCGCGCGCGGGAAAGCTGATCGACATGATGCAGCGCGACGGCATCGTCGGCCCGCCGGCCGGCGGCTCGAAGAGCCGCGACGTCCTCGCCGCCCCCGACTACTTCGAGCAGATCGACCGCAGCCAGCGGTAAGGAGGTTCCTCCGCGCCGTCAGCCCCGGAGGCCGGCGAGGCGCCGCCGTGCCGGAGCGTTGGCGGAAGCCAGCTGGCCGGCGAGAAGGTCTCCCACGCGCGCCAGCTCGAGGAGGAATCCGTCGTGCCCTCGAAGCGAGCGGATCTGCCGGAAGGCGGCCCCCGCCCGGTGTGTCCAGTGCTTCACGTCTCCCGGCGCATAGAGGACGTCGCCGGGAATCCCGACGCCGGTGAGCCGCCCGCGGAAGGCGCCCAGCGCGCGGGAGATGCCTCCCCGGCCGCGGCCGACGTCGTGCGCATCCATGGCGTCGAGGAGCGTGAGATAGCTCGCCGGATCGAAGCGGGCGACGAGCTTCTCGCCGTGCCTCGTCAGGTACGACTGGATGGCGAACGGCTCGTCCGTGCCGGCCTTTCGCCCGAAGCGTTTCTCGAGCTCGTCGGCCGTCCGGTACGTGAGCATCCCGATCCTCCGCGCGAGCGCCAGGCCCTCGGCCCCGAGCTTCTCGACGGCGAGGCGCTGGACCTGGTTCCAGCCGATCCCCCACGCCGTGTGCGCGGCCGGCGCCGCGAAGACGACCACGGCGTCGGACCGCTCCGGAAAGGTCGCGGCCCATTCGAGGGCGACCATCCCTCCGAGGGAGCCGCCGGTCGCCAGGGCGACGCGGGAAACTCCGAGCGTGTCGAGGAGGAGACCGGAGAGGCGCGCCATGTCGCGTGTCGTCACGGCGGTGCGGCCGGATTCGTCCGAGGAAGTCCGGTAGGTGGTTCCGTAGCACGAGCCGAGGAGGTTCGGACAGACGACGGCCCAACTCCGCGTGTCGACGGGCCGGCCGGGGCCCACGACGTCGGGGAAGAAGCCCCCGAGGTCGGCCGGGCCGCCGGTGAGCGAGTGGAAGATGAGGACGACGTTGCCGCCTCCGGGCTCGATCGCGCCGAGGAGCCCGTAGGCGACGCGGACGTCGCGGAGGACGGCGCCGGAGTCGAGCCGGAACTCCGGCACCGTCACGGAGGCGACGCGTGGGGCGGTCACGTGGAGAGCCCCCCGAGGGCGTGGTCGAGGTCCTCCACGAGATCCTCGACCTCCTCGATGCCGGCCGAAATCCGGATGAGGTCGGGCGTCACGCCCGCGGCACGGCGCTCGGCCTCGGAGAGCTGCTCGTGCGTCGTGCTCCAGGGGTGGATGATCAGGCTCTTCGCGTCGCCGACGTTCGCGACGAGCGAAAAGAGCTTCGCCTGCGAGATCACCCGACGGGCGGCCTCCTCGCCCCCCTTCACGCCGAGGGTCAGGATGCCTCCGAAGCCGCCGTCGAGGAACTTCTTCGCGAGAGCGTGGCTCGGATGCGAGGGGAGGCCGGGGTAGCTGACCCAGTCGACGGCGGGGTGACGCTCGAGGTGCCGTGCGAGGGTCAACGCGTTTTCGGAGTGGCGCCGGATCCTGAGGTGCAGCGTCTCGAGCCCCTGCAGGAAGAGGAACGAGTTGAAAGGGGAGACGCAGGCGCCGAGGTCGCGGAGGAGGACGACGCGAAGGCGGACGGCATAGGCCGCGTTCCCGAACAGCTGCGTGAAGGAAAGGCCGTGGTACGCGGCCTCCGGCTCGACGAAATACGAGCGGAAGCGCGGAGCTTTCGCAAAGTCGAAGGTCCCGCCGTCCACGACGACGCCGCCGATGGCCGTCCCGTGGCCGCCGATCCACTTCGTGGCGGAGTGAACGACGATGTCGGCGCCGTGCTCGATCGGCCGGCAGAGAAGGGGCGTTGCGAAGGTGTTGTCCACGACGAGCGGCACCCCGGCCGTATGCGCGACCTTCGAGAGGGCCTCGAAATCGGGGACGTCGAGCTTCGGGTTTCCGATCGTCTCGACATAGACGGCGCGCGTCGTGTCGTCGATGGCCGCGGCGACGGCCTTCCGGTCGTGAATGTCGACGAAGCGGGTCGTGATGCCGAGGCGCGGCAGCGTATGCGTGAAAAGGGCGTGCGTGCCGCCGTAGAGCGTGGAGGAGGAGACGATCGAGTCGCCGGCCTTCGCGAGGTTCAGGATCGCGAGCGTCTCGGCGGCCTGGCCGCTCGAGGTCGCGACGGCCGCGACCCCGCCTTCGAGCTCGGCGATCCGCTTCTCGAAGACGTCCGTCGTCGGGTTCATGATCCGCGTGTAGATGTTCCCGAACTGGCGGAGGCCGAAGAGGTCCGCGGCGTGGTCGGGGCTGTCGAAGACGTACGACGTCGTCGCGTAGATCGGGACGGCGCGGGCGCGCGTCGTCGGGTCGGCGACCTCCTGGGCCGAGTGGACGGCCCGGGTTCCGAGCCGGAGCTTCCGGACATTGTTCTGGGCGAGGGCCATGGGGTTCTCCTTTTCCTGTTCTGGCCTCGCCCGGGAGCCGGATAAGAAAAAACCGGCCCTCGGGAGAGGGCCGGTTGAAGTTGCCGATCTGGTTCGGCGTTTCGTGTGCCGCCGCTGTCGTCAGGCCGTCACACGCTCATCCCCCTCCGCGACGGGAGTCATGCACATCGCGCACATGCTCATTCGAAACGCGAGGGGAAGAAGAGTGCCGTTCACGATCGCGAGAAAGTAGACCCCTCCCGCGGCCGTGTCAAGGGTCTTGTGAGAGAGGGCCGGATCTCGGGGAACCCGGCTCCGGGTTCCCCGAATCCTCACGGCCTACTTCTTGGCGCCGAGGATCGCGTCCTTCGCGGCCTTGGCCACGCGGAACTTCACGACGCGCTTGGCGGGGATCTTGATCGCCTCGCCGGTGGCCGGATTGCGGCCCATCCGCGCCTTGCGGTTCACGAGCACGAGCTTTCCGAGGCCAGGCAGCGTGAAGGAGTTCTTCGCCTGCTTGTAGGCCAGCGTCGCGAGCTCCTCGAGAAACTGCGCGGCGGCCTTCTTCGTCGTGCCAGACTTCTCGGCCATGTGCTCCGCGATCTGTGATTTCGTCATTCCAGCCATGTGTTCCGTCCTTTCGTACTCTTCACTTGCCCGAAGGCGTTTTGATTCTATACACGAAATCAGCGGATTTTCGAAGGAAATCCGAAATTCTTCCGGGGGCCTCCCACTAGACTCCGCGGCGTGAGGATCGTCTTCTTCGGATCGCCGGCCTTCGCGGTCCCCTCCGTGACCGCGCTCACGGAGGCCGGACACGAGATCGCCCTCGTCGTCTCGCAGCCCGCGAAGCCGGCCGGCCGGCGGGCCGAGCTGACCGACCCCCCGGTCGCGCACCTCGCGAGGGAGAAAGGACTTCCGCTCTTCCAGCCGATCAGCCTGAAGCCCGACGAGGCCGTGGCCCGGCTTGCAGAGGCGCACGCGGATCTGTTCGTCGTCGCCGCTTACGGCAAGATCCTCTCTCCCCGGGTCCTGGCCCTGCCGCGCCTCTTCTGCGTGAACGTCCACGGCTCGATCCTGCCGCGCTGGCGCGGCGCGTCTCCCGTTCAGGCGGCCATCCTCGCGGGCGACGCGACGACGGGAGTCTCGATCATGAGGATGGAGGCGGGGATGGACACCGGCCCCGTCTTCGCCGTCCGCGAGACGGCGATCGGCGAGGCGGAGACCACCGGAGAGCTCGCCGTCCGCCTCGCGGAGACGGGGGCGGCGCTTCTCGTCGAGACGCTCGCGCGGCTTCCTCTCGACCCGATTCCGCAGGACGACGCGCTGGCGACCACTTGCCCGAAGATCTCCCGGGAGGACGGGCTCGTCGACTGGACCCTCTCCGCCGTCGCGCAGGTTCGTCGAGATCGAGCCTTCACCCCTTGGCCGGGTCTCTTCACCTTTCGAAGCAAAGCCCGCTTGAAGCTCTCGGGATTGCGGCTCGTCCCGGAAGCGCCCGTCGGCCTGCCTCCGGGAACAGTCATTTCTGTTGCTCCGTCTCTGGTCGTGGCCTGTGGCGAAGGCGCGGTCGCCGTGCGGACGCTCCAGGTCGAAGGGCGAAAGGCCGTTCCGGCCGCCGAATTCGTCCGCGGCGAGCGGATCGCGGTCGGCGACGTCTGGCCGTCGTGAACGGCACCTCGGCGGGCGTCCGCTCCGTCCGCTCCCTCGCTCTCGGCATCCTGATCCGCGTCGAGCGGGAGGACGCCCACGCCGCCCCGCTCCTCGACGCTCGGAGCGCGGCGCTGCCGCCGCGGGACCGGGACCTCCTCCGGGCCCTCGTGAAGAAGACGCTGCGCGGCGCCCTCCGGCTGGACCACGTCCTCGCCCGGCATCTCGACGGGCCGGTCGGTGCGCTGGACGTCCCGGTCCGCGCGGCGCTCCGGCTGGGCGCGACGCAGCTCCTCCTGATGGACCGGATCCCGGCGCACGCGGCCGTGGCGGAGACGGTCTCCGCGGCCAAGGAGGTCGCGCCGCGAGCCGCGGGCCTCGTGAACGCCGTCCTCCGCCGCGTCGCTGCGAAGGAGGAGCGCCCCGGACGGGTCGTCCTTCCGGCAGGGAGCGATCCGCTCGGGCGCCTGGCGCTCGAGACCTCCCATCCCGAGTGGCTCGTGCGCCGCTGGGCCGGCCTTCTCGGGGAGGAGGCCGCGCGGCGCGCGCTCGCGGCCGACGACGAGGACTCCCCGCTCGACCTCCTCGCCGACCCGCGCCTCGGCGGTCTCGAGGAGATCGAGGCCGGCCTCCGGGCGTCGGGGGTGGAAACGGTCCGGTCGCCGTGGGCGCCTCTCGCGCTGACGGTGACGTCGGGCGACGCGGCGAGGGAGCCGCGCGTCGCCTCGGGCGCGATCGCGGTCGTCGACGCCGCCGCGCAGGCGATGGTCGAAGCCGTCCCGCCGGCGGAGGTCGTCATCGACCTCGCGGCCGCGCCCGGCGGGAAAACGCGAACGCTGCTTGCGCGAGGGATCGCGCGGAAGGTCGTCGCGCTCGAGCGGACGCCCTCCCGGGCCCGGCGCCTCGCGTCGAACCTCCGGGCGGCGGGCCGGCGGGCGGAGGCGGTCGTCCTCCTCGCCGACGCGACGCGTCCGCCGCTCCCGCGCGGCGCTTTCGCGTCGGTCCTCCTCGACGCCCCGTGCTCGGGAACGGGGACGCTCCGGAAGAACCCGGAGATTCGCCTGCGCCTCCGCGAAGAGGACCTGGCGCGCTTCGCGGCCGCGCAGCGGGCGCTCCTTCACGCCGGCCTCGACCTCCTCGCGCCGGGAGGGACGCTCGTCTGGGTCACCTGCTCGCTCGAGCCCGAGGAGAACGAGCATGTCGTCGACGCGGTTCTCTCGGGGCGGCCGGCGTGCGCGCGCGTCGCGCCCGATCCCGGGCGCCTCCCGGCGCCCGCCGCCGCGTGCCTTTCCCCCTCGGGCGTGGTCCGCGTGCCGCCCGGAGCGACGAACGACGGCTTCTCGCTCATCACGATCCGACGGCGGAGTCAATAGCTCCTTCGGGGGAGGCGGGGCCGCCGCGCGTTTCCGTTGACAACCGGCGCGGTCCGCACCTACATTCCCTCCGCATTTCGCGCGGCGAATCCCCTTTCAGATCGAGAGCGCCCCGCAGGAGGTCCGTTTCCATGGCAGGAAAGGCCGAGATCGTGGATGCCATCGCCAGCGACGCCGGCATGACCAAGGCGAGCGCGACCCAGGCGCTCGACGCCGTCGTCAACTACCTTCAGCAGGCGCTCAAGAAGGGAGAACGGGTCGGCGTGCCGGGCCTCGGGAACTTCAGCGTCGCCGACCGGAAGGCGCGGGCGGGGATCAACCCGCAGACGAAGGAGCCGATCCGGATTGCCGCCGCGAAGGCCGTCCGCTTCCGGCCGGGGAAGGACCTCAAGGAACTCCTCAACAAGAAGAAGAAGTAGCGCGGCGTTCCCTCCCGCGCCCTTATGATCCGCGGGCGTGATCCCGCTGCGCGATTCCGTCCCCCGCCGGACGTTCCCGTTCACGAACCACCTCCTCCTCGCGCTGAACGCGGGCGCGTTCCTGGCGCAGCTCGCCGAAGGCGACGCCCTTCCGGAGTTCGTCGCCCGCTGGGCGTTCATCCCGGACCGCCTCTTCCACCCCGCAGCCTGGGGCGTTTCACCCGTCTTTGGCTTCGTGACGGTCTTCACCGCGATGTTCCTGCACGGGGGCTTCCTCCACCTCGCGGGGAACATGCTCTACCTCTGGATCTTCGGGGACAACGTCGAAGACGCTCTCGGGCACGTCCGGTACCTCGTCTTCTACCTCGCGTCGGGCGTGGCTGCGGCTTTCCTGCAAGCCGCCCTCCAACCGGCGTCGGGGATCCCGAACGTCGGTGCTTCCGGCGCGATCGCCGGTGTGCTCGGCGGCTACTTCGTCCTCTACCCGCGGGCGCGCGTCGTGACGCTCGTCCCGCTCTTCTTCCTCTTTCCGCTCGTCGAGGTCCCGGCCGGGCTCTACCTCCTCTTCTGGTTCCTGATGCAGTTCTGGATGGGCTCGGCCGATCTCGCCTCGGTGGGCCGGCACGCGGAGACCGGCGGCGTCGCCTGGTGGGCGCACGTGGGCGGGTTCGTGGCGGGCCTTCTCATGATTCTCCTCTTCCGCCCCCGGCGGAAGCCGGCGCCGCGTTACCGGATCGTCTGACGTGATCAGGGGGACGGCTCGCCGGCCGACGGGAGCCGGAACGGTCCTCGCGTGGAGCCTCTACGAGCTCGGGGCGACGGGCTTCGCGATGAACCTCCTCTCGCTCCACTTCCCTCTCGACGTCGCGACCCGGGTGCCGCGCGGCAACGAGAAGTTCTCGGCCGTCTTCGGGCTCTCGATGGTCGCGGTGGCGCTGACGGCGCCGGTCCTCGGGGCGCTCGCGGACGCGCACGGGAAGCGCCGGTTCCTGATCCCCTCGGTCCTCCTCGGCGTCGCGCTGACGGCCCTCGTCGCCGCGCCCGCGCCCATCGGGGTGACGCTCCTCGTCTTCGCCCTCGCGAACGTCGCCTTCCAGAGCGCCTACGTCTTCTACAACGCGATGCTGGCCGACGTGTCGGACACCCGGACGGAGGGGCGCGTCTCGGGCTGGGGGGTCGCGGCCGGATACGTCGGCTCGCTCCTCGCGATGCTCGTCGCGCTCCCGTTCGTGTCGGGGGAGATCCGGGCGAAGCTCCCCTCCGTTCTTTCGTCGGTCGTCAATGCGCTCTCCGTCGCTGAGGTTTCTTCGGAGGTGAATGGGGAATGGGTGCGGGTCAATGCCTATCTCCCCACGGCCCTGCTGTGGCTCGCCGCGGCGCTCCCTCTCCTCTTCTTCGCGCGACTGCC
Organism: uncultured Acidobacteriota bacterium; assembly: GCA_963721385.1. Lineage (GTDB taxonomy): Bacteria > Acidobacteriota > Thermoanaerobaculia > UBA5066 > UBA5066 > DAOMFB01. The sequence continues at coordinate 656,728 of CAVRJB010000013.1, read as the reverse complement.
GGGACCGGCCCGAGCGCCGGCATTTTCCTCCTCCCTTTCGAAGAACCCTCCCACGGCCTCACCCTTTCGCGAGGTGCTCTCCACCCTGCGCTCGCTGCCGGCGACGCCGTCGATCCTCTGGTTCCTCGTCTCCTGCTTCCTCGTCTTCGACGTCATCCACACCGTCCAGATCCAGATGTCGACGTATTCGAAGTTCGCGGTCGGGATGTCGGACGGAGAGGTGCAGGCCTTCCTCCTCCTCTGCACGGCGGTGGCGATCGTCGGCGGGCTCCTCTACGGATTCCTCTGCCAGAAGGTGACGATCCGGACGGCGACGCTCGTCGTTCTGCTGAACTGGGTGGCGGTCTTTCTCCTCGCCCTCGTCGTGCGGGACCACCGGCTCTTCCTCGGCGTGGGCGCCCTGGCCGGAATCGGGCTCGGCGGCGTCAAGGTCACGTCCCGCCTGGGCCTCATCGCCCTCGTCCCGCCGGAGAGGACGACGGAGTTCTTCGGGTTCTTCGCGCTCGCGGGCGAGGCGGCGTCGGTGACGGGGCCGCTCCTCTGGGCGGCGACGCTGGCGCTCTTCCCGGACCGGAGCCCGCTCGGCTACCGCGCCGGCCTCGGCGTCCTCTTCGCCGTCCTGATCTTGGCCATCCTGGCGTTCCGGAGGGTCCGCTTTCCGGAGAGCGAGATGCCGGGCAGCGGTCCCTCATCGGGGGAGAATCCTCCCCGATGACCGATGCGCCGGACGGGCCCCTTTCCTCCCCCGAGCGGGCGTCCATCGTCCTTGCCGCGGCGTTCCTGCTCGCGGTCTTCCTGCTCCACCTCGTTCCGACGCTGCTCGCGGGCTTCTTGACGTCGTGGCTTCTGCACGGGATGGCGCGGCGTCTCCACGGCGATCGCGTCTCGCACGGGGTGGCGCGAGCGCTTTCGGCCGCACTTCTCGGTCTCGTGGCGGGCGGAGCCGTGGCGGCCACCTTCCTGCTCCTGCATGGCTTCGTGCGGGGACGCTTCGGCGACCTTCCGGGCGTCCTCGAGGCGATGGGGGACACGCTGGCCCGTCTCCGGAGCACGCTTCAGGGTGCCGGCCTCTCCCTTCCGCTGCCGGCAGCGGAAGGCTCGACGGCGGCCCTCGGCGCCTGGCTCAAGGAGCACGCGGGAGAGCTCCGCCACGCCGGGACGGCGGGCGCCCGGGGGCTGGTCCACGCGCTGCTCGGGGCCGTCCTCGGCGTCCTCGTCTTCTTCCGCGCCCCGGCCGTCTCCCGGGGCCCCCTCGCGTCGGCGCTGGCTCAGCGAGTCCGCCGCTTCGACGACGCCTTCCGGACGGTCCTGTCGGCCCAGATCGAGATCTCGGCCGTGAACACGGCGCTGACGGCGGCCTACGTCCTCGTCGGGCTTCCGCTTTTCGGGGTTCACCTGCCGCTCGCCGGAACGCTCGTCGCGCTGACGTTCGTCTGCGGCCTCGTCCCGGTGGCGGGAAACCTCGTCTCGAACACCGTCATCGTCCTCGTGTCGCTCGGCGTCTCCGGGTGGGTGGCCGTCGCGTCCCTCGTCTTCCTGGTCGTCATTCACAAGCTGGAGTACGTCCTGAACGCGAAGATCGTCGGAGGGCGCATCGGCGCTGCCGCGTGGGAGACGCTGGCCGCGATCGTCTTTTTCGAGGCGGCGTTCGGGGTCCCGGGCGTCATCCTCGCCCCCGTTGTCTACGCCTTCGCGAAGAAGGAACTCGCCGAGCGCGGCCTCGTCTGAGGGGATATCCTCCCCGCCGCCATGTCCTCCGTGACCGCTCCTCCCGCCGTCTCCGTCCCTCTCCTCGACCTGAAGAAGCAGTACGCGCAGATTCGCGACGAGGCGAGGCGGGTCGCCGACGAGCTCTTCGAGAGCCAGATGTTCATTCTCGGCCCGCGCGTCGAGGCTTTTGAGAAGGCGGTCGCCGCCTACGTCGGCGCAAAGCACGCGGTCGGAATGTCGTCGGGGACCGACGCGCAGCTCGCCGCGATGATGGCGCTCCGCGTCGGACCGGGAGACGACGTCGTGACGTCGCCCTACACGTTCTTCTCCTCGGCCGGCGCCGTCGCGCGGCTCGGCGCGCGACCCGTCTTCTGCGACATCGACCCCGAGACCTTCAACGTCGACCCCGGAAAGCTCGCGAAGGCGATCACGCCGAAAACGAAGGCGATCCAGCCCGTCCACCTCTTCGGCCAGTCGGCCGACATGGATCCGATTCTCGACGTGGCGAGTCGGAAGGGGATTCCCGTGATCGAGGACGCCTGCCAGTCCCTCGGCGCGGCCTACAAGGGAAGAAAGGCCGGCGCGATGGGGGCGTTCGGCTGCTTCTCGTTCTTCCCGTCGAAGAACCTCGGCGGCTTCGGGGACGGCGGAATGGTGACGACGGACGACGACGCCACGGCCGGGACGCTCCGCGCGATGCGGATGCACGGCGAGACGTCGCGGTACCACCACAAGTTCGTCGGCGGGAACTTCCGCCTCGACGCGCTCCAGGCGGCGATCCTCCACGTGAAGCTCCCGCACCTCGACGGCTGGGCGGAGGGGCGACGAAAGAACGCCCGGGAGATCGAAGCCCTCTTCGGCGAATACGGCGGGCGGCCGTACGAAAAGGGAGGGTTGTCCTTCCCGCGCGAGGCGCCGGGCCGGTTCCACGTCTACAACCAGTTCGTCGCGCGCGTCGGGAAGGGAAGGCGCGAGGCGCTGAAGCAACGGCTCGCCGAGCGGCAGATCGGCCACGCGGTCTACTACCCGGTCTCGCTCCACGAGCAGGAGTGCTTCGCCTATCTCGGCCTCCCCAAAGGAACGTTCCCGGAATCGGAAAAGGCGGCGAGCGAATCGATCGCCCTGCCCGTCTTTCCGGAACTGACCGACGACCAGAAGAGGTTTCTTGCGTTCACTCTCGCGGAGTTCTCGCGCGAGTAATTCTCCGTAGAATCAATAGTTTACGTGAAATCTGCTGGTCTCATTGACAGATTCTGAAACTGCTTCTATATTGGCTGGCACTCGTCTGGCGCGACTGCTAACAACGCGCCGGCGCGAGGGTCAAGCGGAAACCTCAACGAGCCGTCCCGAGAGGCCGGCCGAAACACCCGGAAGGAGCCCGAAATGAAGATTCGTCCTCTCTATGACCGGATCATGGTGAAGCGCGTGGAGCCGAAAGAGCAGCTTCGCGGCGGCATCATCATCCCCGACACCGCCAAGGAGAAGCCGATGGAGGCCATGGTACAGGCCGTCGGCGAGGGTAAGTTCGACGACAAAGGGAAGCGGATTCCGCTCGACGTCAAGAAGGGCGACCGGATCCTGATCGGCAAGTACGCCGGCACCGAGATCAAGATCGACGAAGACGAGCTTCTCATCCTCCGCGAGGACGAAGTTCTCGCCATCATCGAGTCTGGAAAGTAAGGGGTAAGGGAACATGGCTTCCAAGAACATCACTTACGGCGAGGACGCGCGGCAGGGGATCCTGCGTGGCGTCAACAAACTGGCCGACGCGGTGAAGATCACGCTCGGGCCCAAGGGCCGGAACGTCGTCATCGAGAAGAAGTTCGGCGCGCCCACGATCACCAAGGACGGCGTGACCGTCGCCAAGGAGATCGAGCTGGAGAACGCCCTCGAGAACATGGGCGCCCAGATGGTCCGCGAGGTCGCCTCCAAGACCTCCGACGTGGCCGGCGACGGCACGACGACCGCGACGGTCCTCGCGCAGTCGATCTACCGCGAGGGGATCAAGATGGTCACCGCGGGCCACAACCCGATGGAGATCAAGCGGGGCATCGACCTGGCCGTGAAGAAGGCCGTCGAGTCGATCGACAAGCTGAAGAAGTCGGTCGACGCGAAGGAGATCGCCCACGTCGGCACGATCTCGGCCAACGGCGACACGGAGATCGGCCAGATCATCGCCAAGGCGATGGAAAACGTCGGCAAGGATGGCGTCATCACGGTCGAGGAGGCCAAGGGCCTCGAGACGACCCTCGAGATCGTCGAGGGGATGCAGTTCGACCGGGGCTACCTCTCGCCCTACTTCGTCACCGACGCCGAGCGGATGGAGGCGGTCCTCGAGAACGCCAAGATCCTCATCTTCGAGAAGAAGATCTCCTCGATGAAGGACCTGCTCCCGATCCTCGAGCAGGTGGCCAAGCAGAACCGGAACTTCCTGATCATCGCCGAGGAGCTCGAGGGCGAGGCGCTCGCGACTCTCGTGGTGAACAAGCTCCGGGGCACGCTCCACGTGGCCGCCGTCAAGGCTCCGGGCTTCGGAGACCGCCGCAAGGCCATGCTGGAGGACATCGCGATCCTGACGGGCGGCAAGCTCATCTCCGAGGACCTCGGGATCAAGCTCGAGAACGTCAAGTGGGAGGAGCTGGGCGAGGCCAAGAAGATCACGGTCGACAAGGACAACACGACGATCGTGACCGACACGGGCGACAAGAAGCGCAAGGAGGCCATCTCGGGCCGCGTGAAGCAGCTCCGGGCGCAGATCGAGGAGACGACGTCCGACTACGACCGCGAGAAGCTCCAGGAGCGCCTCGCCAAGCTCGTCGGCGGCGTTGCCGTCATCAAGGTCGGCGCGGCCACCGAGACCGAGATGAAGGAGAAGAAGGCGCGTGTCGAGGACGCCATGCACGCGACGAAGGCGGCCGTCGAGGACGGCATCGTGCCGGGCGGCGGCGTCGCCCTGCTCCGCGCCATCGACGCGGTCGACTCGCTCAAGCTGACGGGCGACGCGGCGGTCGGCGTCCAGATCGTGAAGCGCGCGCTCGAGGAGCCCACCCGGCAGATCATCCAGAACGCCGGGCTCGAGGGTTCGGTCATCGTCAGGGACCTCAAGGACAAGGGCGGCAACTTCGGCTTCAACGCCGCCACGGAAAAGACCGAGGACATGCTGAAGGCCGGCATCATCGACCCGGCCAAGGTCACGAAGTTCTCGCTCCAGAACGCGGCTTCCATCGCCGGTCTCATGCTCACGACCGAGGCGCTCGTCTCCGAGATCAAGGAGAAGGAGAAGGCCCCGGCCGGCGGCATGGGTGGCGGCGGCGGAATGGGCGGCATGTATTGATTTGCTCGGGGAGGCCCCAGCCGCCGAGGGCGGCTGGAAACCGGGCCTCCCCGCACCCCTCCCCCAGCTGTCTTATTTCAGCGGCCCGGCGGAAACGCCGGGCCGGTTTCTTTTCAGGCGTTTCTCGCGCGGAGCAGGTCCTCGATCTTCGAGGCGGCCTCGGCCAGATCTGCGACCGTGAAGTCGGGGCCGAGCCCGTCGGGGAAGGTCTGCTGCACGCCGTAGCCCGTCCGGACGAGGAACGTCGTTGCCCCGACGTTTCGCCCCGCCTCGACATCGTCCTTCTTGTCGCCGACGAAGAAGGAGCGCGCGAGGTCCGCCCCGAACGCCGCCGCGGCCCGGTCGGGGAGGGTCCGATGCGGCTTTCGGCACGCGCAACCCTCTCCCGGAGCGTGCGGGCAGTAGTAGATCGCGTCGAGCGTCGTCCCTTCCGCGGCGAGGAGCTCGAGGAGACGCGCGTTCACCCGCTCGACGTCGCTTTCCGTCAGGAGACCGCGCCCGATCCCCGACTGGTTCGAAACGACGACGGCGCGGAGCCCGAGCGAACGGAGCCGCCGGATCGCCGCCGCCGAGCCGGGGATCAGCTCGACCTCGTCCCGGTCCTTCGGAAAGCCCCTCTCGACGATGATCGTCCCGTCGCGGTCGAGGAGGGCGAGGCGGGGGGAGCGGCTTCCATCGGGCCGGTTCATTCTAGCGACGGGTTCCTGGCCGGCCTGTGCGCTACCCTTCGAAGGTGACTCCCGCGAAGGACGGTGCCGGCAGGGCCGGGCTCCGGCTGGAGCTGCCCCTGGCGCTATTTCTCCTGCTCAAGGTCATTCTCTTCGTGGGCCTCGCCTTGAACAGCAGGTACACGATGGACGAGTACACGCAGGCCAGCTATGCGCTGAAGATCCCGGAGGGCTTCTATCGGGGAATCGACCCGATCAAGACCGTCCTGTACGTCTACGTCTTCGACGTTGCCCATCGCCTCAGTGACAGCGCCGTCGGCCTGATGATCTGCGCCCGTCTCGAGGGGGCCCTTCTGGCTCTCGCGACGGCGGCTCTGACGTACGGCGTTTCCCGTCGCCTCGGGCGCAGCGTCCTGGAAGCGCTGTTCGCCGTCGCGACGCTCCTCTCCTTCTCGAACTTCATGGAGCGGGCGTTCAACGTCCGATCCGACACCGTAGCGGTCTTCTTTGGGATGGCTGCCCTCTACGCTGCTGACGGGGGCTTCCGTCGCCGCCGGAGCCTTCCTGGCGGGCGTCCTCGCCGGCGCGGCGTTTCTCAGCACCCAGAAGGCGGTCTACGCGTTGGTCGCTCTCGCCGCGGGGATCGTCGCCTCCGAGACGACCCGGGCAGGGCTGCGGCGCTCGGTCGGCCGCGCAGCCGCTTTCGCGCTCGGAGCCTCGGCCGCACTCCTCGCCTACGCCGGCTGGTTCGGCGGGCGCGACTTCGTCGGCGTGATCCGGATGGTCTTCGAAAGCCCGTTGCGTTTCGCCCCCCTCGGCAATAACCCGCACTACGCCGACATCGGACGATTCGTCCGGCAGACCCTCGAGAGGAATCCGGTGCCCTATACCCTCTGCGCACTTGGGCTTCTCGCCGTCGCGGGAACGTGGAGGGAACAGTCACCCCGGGTGCGCTTCGCGGCGACGTCGACGCTGGTCGTCGGTTTCCTCGTCTTCCGGCACAACCAGCCCTGGCCGTACGCCTTCGTGATGGCCCTGCCGTTTCTCTCGCTCTGGGCTTCCGAGGCACTCCGGTTCGTCGCGAGCCGCGCCGGAGTCTCCGCCCGGTCCCTGACGGCGGTCGCTCTCTCGCTTCTGGCCATGTCGATCCCGAGGAATCTCGAGTACTTCCGGATCGACAACCGGGCCCAGAACGAGGTCACGGCCGTGGCCGAGTCGCTGCTCGGCCGCAACGACCGGTATTTCGACGCCGTCGGGATGGTGCCGACACGGCACATGTCGGCTTTCGTTTCATGGGAGGCCATGATCCTCGCCCGGGTCCGGGAAAACGCCGCGCACGGGGATGTTCGGGAGATCGAGGAGACCTTCGAGGGGCGGCCGAAGCTCTGGATCGATAACTACCGCGTGGACGCTGCGCGGGAACCGCTGCGCCCCTTCCTCGAGCCCTCCTACGTGCGCGTCCACCGGAATGTCCTCCTTTCCGGCGCCACGCTGCCGGTCTCGGGAGAGGTCTCCTTCGAGAACCGGTGGCCGGGCTCTTACCGCCTTTGGGACCGGGACGGGCGGCCCGTCGCCGGCCTGTTCCGGGTGGACGGCATGGAAGTGTCCGGCACCGTGCATCTCGATGAGGGTCCGCACCGGATCGGGAGAGTGCCCTCACCCGCCGTGGAGCCGCGCTGGCTCCTCCCGGCCGTGGCGAGTCTCCCGGGGTCTCTTCCTCCCCCAGCGCCCCCCTACGATCTCTTTGCTTCCGTCTACGAGTGACGGGCGTTCCGCTTCCTCCGGACGCTAGAATCAACTCGCTCATCATGGCGACCTCAGCGGGCGGTTCTCTCGGCACACCTCGCGGGCTGGTGCGCGGAGATCTGCGGGAGCCCAGCGTTTCCGTTCTGATCCCGTGCCTGAACGAGGAACAGGCCGTCGCGGACGTCGTCAGCGAGTTTCGTGACGCGTTTCCGGCGGCCCGCATTCTCGTCGTCGACAACGGCTCGGTTGACGAGACCCAGATCCGCGCCCGCGCAGCGGGAGCCGAAGTCCTTCTCGAGACCCGGCGGGGAAAGGGCCAGGCGGTCTCGACGGCGTTTTCCGAGCTCGACTCGGATGTCGTCGTCATGGTCGACGGCGACGGAAGCTACCCCGCCGAGGGGGCCCGGCGCCTCCTCGAGGCCTTTCTCGCCGACCCGGTCGACATGGTCACCGGGATCCGGACGCCCTCGCAGGAGAGCCGCCCGTTCCGCCCTTTTCATCGCCTCGGGTCGTGGCTGTTCGCCCAGGCGATGCGTTTCGTCTTCTCGCACTCGCCGCGCGACCTCTTCTCGGGACTGCGCCTGTTCTCGAAGCGTTTCTACCGCAACGTCCCGGTGCTCTTTCGGGGCTTCGAGCTGGAGACGGAGTTGACCATCCAGGCCGTCGAGAAGGGCTTCCGGCTGTCCGAGGCCCCGGTGCCGTTCCGGGAGCGCGCGGCGGGAACGAGTTCGAAGCTCCGGACGCTTCGGGACGGTTTCCGGATCCTGCACCTCATCTTCGTCCTCTTTCGCGATTACAAGCCGTTCTTCTTTTTCGGCGCCGTGTCGGCCTGTTTCTTTCTGGCCGGTCTCACCGCAGGCATCGTCCCGATCCGGGAGTACGCCGCGACGCACATGGTCGGGCACTTTCCGCTCGCCATCCTCGCCGCGGCCCTGATGAACCTCGCGCTCTTCTCGCTCCTCACGGGCGTCATGCTGGAATCGGGGCTCCGGCACCGTCGGGAGGCGTGGCAGGTCCAGCTCCGCAGCTTCCGGGGATGAGGCCGGAGCCCTCACCGGGGCCGCGGGGCGTCGTCGTCCACGTCCTTTCGCAGTATCTGTGGCCGGACGACGCGCCCACGGGAATCTACGCCGAGCAGCTGGCGGACGCCCTCGCGCGCGCCGGCGTCGCGGTACGGCTCGTCGGCGGCACGGGGACGTACCGCCCGGGCGAGCGGCCTGCGCCCGTCACGTCGATCGAGCGCGTCGCGCACCGCGAAGGGAAGAGGGGCCACCTCCTCTCGACGGCGCTCGAGTACGAATCCGTGAGGCGCGCGTTTGCGTCGGAGATCGCGCGCTCCGTCTCTCCGGAGGACGTCGTCGTCGTGACGAGCGCGCCGCCGACGACGATCGGTCTCATTCGCCAGATCCGGAGGAAGGGCGCGCGCGGCGTCTACTGGCTGCAGGACTTCTATCCCGAGCTGATCCGGGGCGTCGTCGATTTCCCGACCCCGCTCCGCCGGCGCTTTTCAGCGGCGTGGCGCTCGCGCCTCGCGGAATGGGATTGGGTCGTGAAGGCCGCCGGGAACCTCGGCTACCATGGCGCGAATGCGCGGGTCCTCCGGAACTGGCCGACCCTCGACCTCGGGGAGCCCCGTCCGTTTCGCCCGGGAACCGCGCTCTACTCCGGAAACCTCGGGTGGGGCCACCACCTGCCGAGCTTTCTCGCGCTCTGCGAGAAGCTGGCCCGAGAGGGGTTCGAGATCACCGTCCAGGGCGACGGCCCCGGTCTCGCACGACTTCCGGACTGGATCCACGTGGGGCCTCCGCTGACGCAACCCGGGGATCTCGTCCGCTCGTACTGGGAGGCCGAGGTGCATCTCGTCGCCGGCCACCCGTCCATCCCTGACGCCGTCTTCCCTTCCAAATTCTGGAATGCCCGGGCGACGGGCCGCGAGATTCTCTTCTCCGGCCTGGCCGACGACATGGAGGAGGAGAAGCGCGCCGCCGAAGCCTCGGACTTTCACCGCCACCTCCCGGATCTCGCGGACTTCATCGGCGGCCTGGCCCGGGGAGCCGCATGACGAAGCCGTCCGCCCCCGAAGGCGGGGCGCGCACGCGCCGCCAGCTTGCGCTCTACCGGCTCGGACTCACTCTGCTCGGGGCAACGTTCCGGGTCGGGCCCCTGGCCTCGATCCTCGCGCGGGCCTCGAAGGTCTTTCTCCGGCACGCCAGGGTCCGGCACCTCCTGCGCACGGGCGGCTTCGACTCCGTCGTGGACGGCGGCGCGGCCGTCGGCGAATTCGCGTTCGCCGTGCGCGACACGTGCCCCGGCGTTCCCCTCATCTGCGTCGAGCCTCACCCCCCCTCAGCCCGGATCCTGCGCCGGAACGGCTTTCGCGTCGTCGAGGCCGCCTTGTGGAAGGCGCCGGGCCGGCTCCGGCTTTCCCAGCCAATGGACGCGACGACGTCGTGCAGCGTCGCGCTCGAGTCCGTCCCCGGACGGCCGTCGTGGGAAGTGGATGCGGTCCGTCTCGACGGGATCGGCGTCACGGGCGAACTGATTCTCGTGAAGCTGGACCTGCAAGGGGCCGAGGCCGAAGCGCTCGAAGGCATGGGACCCCTGTGGACACGCTGCTCGGCCGTCCTCCTCGAAGTGAGCTACGGCCCGTCCGGCTCCTACGAGTCCCTTCGGTCCCTCCTGGCCGCTCGCGGCTTCGAGGAGGCGGGGACCCTGAACGAGCTCGAGGAAGACGGGCTGCCCGTCGAGGCGGACAAGCTGTTCGTCCGGCGTCGACCGACATGATCGGGCTCGGACTTTTCACGCTCGTCCTGAATTCTTCAGGCGTCAGGACCCTCGGGCTTCGACGGAGGAAACGATGAAGACCTTCGACCCATTCGCCAGTCGGCTGGCGGGCCATGGACTCCTCCTGCTGTTGGTGGCGGCGCTGACCTGCACGAACCAGCTTCTCCTCAAGAGCGGTATCACCCGCGGAGGCCCGATAACCTTCAGCGTCGACGGTTTCGCGGTGCTCCTGGCGCGAATCTTCACGACGCCTGCCGTTCTGGCCGGCTACGCGGTTGGCGCCGTGACGGGGCTGGTTTGGCTCCTCGCGCTGACCCGGCTCGAAATCAGCCTCGCATCGCCGGTCGTCACCGGGATCTATTTCGTCCTGCTTCTTCTCGCGTCCCGGGTCTTTCTCAATGAAACCGTGTCGTTCGCGCGCTGGGCCGGCGTCTCCCTGATCGTTGTCGGCATCTTCTTGCTGACGCGAGAGGGCTGACAGCGGCGCGCTCAAACGGCTTGCGGCTTCCGGAGTTGCAGATAGACGACGCCGTGCCCCGTCTGCGGGAGGACGTCCGGAGAGTCCGAAACCCGGAAATTGCGCGGGCAGATGAAGCGGAGAAGTCCTCCGACGATATAGGAGGCCGGGCGGAGGCCGTAGAAGACCTCCGCAATCCAAGGGCGCCGCTCGGCGACCCACTCGCGGCGAACGACCTCCCAGGGCCGCGCGAGAAGCCGCTCCACAACCGTCTCGGGATCGTAGTGCCGCTCGAAGAAGACTTGCCCGTCGCGCTCCTCCTGCACCTCCCCCCAGTCGCGGTGCTTCGCCCAGAGTTCGTTCGGCCGCCGGGCGACGTTCGTCGTCAGGTGGAGGAGACCACCCGACGCGAGGACGCGCCAGATTTCCGCCATCGCCGCGGCGTCTCCGTCTCCCGCGATGTGCTCGACGACCGAGACGCAAAGAGCGCGGTCGAAGCTGGCGTCGGGCCAGGGAAGGGACCGGGCGTCCTGCACCTCGAGGTTGAGCGAAGGGTCGAGGATCCTCCAGCGATCGATCTCCTCTGAAAGAAGGTCGATCGCGATCCACATGCCCTGTCCCTCGGCCGCGAGGAGGCTCGGGAGGAGCTTGGGGCTCGCGACGTCGAGGCAGCGGCCCGAGAACGGCTCGTCAGCGATGCGGCCGAGCTCGTAGAATCGCCAGGGATCGAGCGGCACGAGGAGACGGTTCAACCCGCCGCGCGCCCCGCGCCACCCTTGACGGCGGCCCGTCGTGAGCCATCGGACACCGAGGCGGTAACTGTGGCGGACGAGACGCTTCCATCCGGGCCGGCGCATCATTCGCAAAGCCTCGCGACCTTTGCACGAAAACGCTCGAGGGGAAGGCGCGTTTGCCCCCAGTCCCAGAGGGCGAAATCCACCATGGCCGAGGCCGCCCGGGCGAGCGAGGCGACCGTCACGCGGCGGCCGGGGGGCGGGAGGAGGGCCTCGCAGAGATCCAGCCGCCGGCGGGCCATGGCGACGAGACGCGTGGAGCCCGGGACACCGCGTTCTTCCCACTCCCGCCAGACGCGGTAGAGGTTCCACGTGTACTGCCATCGGAATTGCCAAAGGCGTTTCGCGAGCGCGTCGCGCGTCATGCTCGCCTCCGAGGCGACGGCGCAGACGAGCTTGTCGCCGAGCACCTCCACGCCGCTGCCGGCGTCGGCCAGCTCCGAGAGGAACCCGACGTCGTTGCCGTACGGGAAGCGGCTGAAGTCCCATCCCATCGGGTTCTCGATGTCGACGTGACGGTCGAAGACGCGCCGGGCGGTGCCGGTCTCGTAGACACCGTTGATCTGGCTGACCGAGTAGCGCCGGAAGAAGAGGCCGAGCGAGAACTCGACCGGAGATAGGATCCCGGCGTCCGGAGCGTACTTGTCGATCGTGCGGCCGCCGATCTCTATCAGAGCGCCGGAAAACACGAGCTTGCGACCCGCCTTCGACGCCCGGGCGGCCCCGTCCATCATCTTCTCCGAAAAGGTCGGCGCCAGGACGTCGTCGGCCCAGACGAATCCGCACCAGCTTCCGGTCGCGCTATGAAGGGGCACCCGCCAGGCCCGGACCGGCCCCGAGTTTACGTCGACGGCGTGGAAGTCGGCCTCGATCCCCCGGCTCGGCGCGCCGCTCAGCATTCGTCGGACGATTTCGCGGGTTCCGTCGCGGCTGGTCTCGTCGTAGACGCAGACCTCGAGCGGCCGATAGCGCTGGGCGAGCACGGCGGTGAGCGTTCGTTCGATTGTCGCGGCGCTGTTGAATGTCGGAATGAGGAGAGACAGCTTCATAGCGGGCGGGCGCCGCGGAGCCGTCAGGTCCGCACGATCTCGACCGTCGGTAACGGGAAGATCAGCTGAATGCCGCGTGCCAGCGTGTCGCGCTCCCGCTCCAGGAACTCCTTCCGGAAGTGCCACGGCAGGACAAGGTAGTAGTCCGGATGTCGGGCGCGTGACTCCTCCTCGCTGACGATGGGGATGTCGGTTCCGAGCGTCGTGGCGCCGAACTTTTCCGGATTCCGCTCGGCCGCCACGTCGACGATCCGTCGGTCGATCCCGCACCACTGGAGAATCGTGTTTCCCTTGGTGGAGGCGCCGTAGACGTGGATCGTCTTTCCCTCGCGTTTCAGCTGTTTCAGCATGCGGGTAAGGTCTTCGCGGTGGACGTTGATCCGGTCCTGGAAGTTCCGGTAGGGCTTGTCGGTGTCGAGCGCGAGGTCGAATTCCTGCCGACGAAGATCCTTGAGGCGGCGGTCGAAGTCGGGGCTCCGGAAGCGGAAGTTGGCCGTGTGGGTCGCCCAGCAGCGGATGCTCCCGCCGTTGATGTCGTTGAGTGCCACGTCGAGAACCTTCATGCCGGCTTGACGCAGGATGAACTCGACGGTCGCGAGGCTGTAATACTCGAGGTGCTCGTGACAGATCGTGTCGTAGGAGTTCATTTCGAGCATCGACGGCATGTACGACATCTCGAAGATCCAGACCCCGCCCGGAGCGAGCACGTCCTTGACGCCTCGGACGAAGGCGACCGGATCCTCGAGGTCGTAGAACATCGCGATCGACGTCACGATGTCGAAGCGGCGCTCCGGGAGGCGCGAGAGGAGCTCCTCGGACGGAAAGAGGTCCTGGACGACGGTGCGTACCGGGGCCGATCTCTTTCGCGATGTCCGACGGGTCGATCCCGTATCTCACGGCGCCCTCGGGGTAGAAGCCCAGAAGCGTTCCGTCGTTGCAGCCGATGTCGAGAACGTTGCGATCCTGCGTGTCGAACAGGGCGACGGCCTCGTCCGCGATGGTCTTCAGGTGGTCGCGCATCGTGCGGTTCGTCCCCGACCGGTACCAGTAGGACGTATAGAGGACCTCGGGGGGAACCGTGTACTCCATCTGCAGGAGGCCGCAGGCGTGCTCGTCCTTCATCGGGTCGCAGCGGACCAGCGACGTCGGCAGCCGCCGCATGGGCGGCGCAACCGCCCCGGGTTTCACGAAGGAACCCTGCAGGTGCTGCTCCCCGAGGTCGATGACCAGTGTCAGAGCGGCGGATCCGCACACCCGGCAGGTCTTGCGGTGGACGAGATGCATCGGTCTACGAAAAAGTATCGCACGCTTCATAATCGGCCCCCCATGTCGAAGACACTCTCCGTTCCCGGGGCGGCCTCCGGCGGGCGCCGAGATGACTGTTTGAGCGACGCCTTTCGGCCTGCGACGCGGACGACGGGAAACTGACGGCATGAGGCTGCCGCCTCATCTCGAGAAATCGTTCTTTCACCTGGCGTCTGCGCTTTACCGATGAGGTTTCGGCCGGGTCCCGGGGGTACGGGCGGTCTATGCGCAACTTCACCGCCTCCTCGTTCCGGGCGAGGAGCGCGAGATTCTCGTCCACGGGATGCGCATGTGGGTGAACATGCGCGACCGCGTCACTGCGACCCATCTCGCGGTCGACGGGACCTGGGAGCCGGACGAGACGGCCGCCTTTCTTTCGCAGTTCCGCGAAGGGATGTGCGTTTTCGACGTGGGTGCCAACCTCGGCTACTACACCTTGCTCGCCGCTCGAGCCGTCGGGCCGTCCGGCAGGGTGTTTGCCTTCGAGCCGGAGCCCTGCAATGACGACCTGTTGTCGCGAAATGTCGCAGCGAACGGCCTCAGGAACGTGAGGGCGCTGCGGCTGGCCGTCTCCCGCAGTCGGGGGTCGGCCCACCTCTATCTCGACGACGCAAACTACGGAGCCCATTCGCTCCGGAAAGCGCGGTGCAGGACTCGACGGGTCGATCGACCGAAATCGAGACCATCTGCCTCGACGACTTCGCGGACGACGTGGTCACCTTCGAGAAGGGGATCTTCGTCAAGATCGACGTCCAGGGCGCGGAAGCCCTGGTCGTCGAGGGTGCGCGGCGACTCCTTGCGAGGCCAAGCGTGGGGATGCTGCTCGAATTCTGGCCCGAGGCCGTGACCCGCTCCGGCGTCGATCCCGGAGAGTTCCTCCGAAGCCTCGAGCAGTCGGGCTTCCTGATCCACGAAGTCGGCGGCGGAACATGCAGACCACGCGTGCTGGGCTCCCGGGACGTTCTCGAGGCGTGCCGAACGGGACCTGAGCTCTGGATGAATCTTCTGTTGACAAAGACGCGGCGCGGCTTGGCGGCCGAGGGCACCGGCCAGCGAGGCTGAAGCGGGTGCCCTCGGGGCTCTGGCGGGAGCCATAATGCCGGCTCGATGAAGAAGATCGCCGTACTCGGGGCGGGCCTCGTCGGCTCGCTCATGTCGAAGGAGCTGGCGGCCGACGGCCGCTTCGAGGTCACAGCGTACGACCGGAGCGAGGAAGCGCTCGGAGCGCTCGCGGACTTCCCGCGCCTTCGGACCGTCCGGGCCGACGTCGCCTCCGCGGGCGAGATCGCCCGGGCCGCGGGCGCCGCCGACGTCGTCGTCGGGGCGGTTCCCGGTTTTCTCGGCCACGCGATGCTGAAGACGGTGATCGAGGCGAAAAAGCCGCTCGCCGACATCTCCTTCGCCCCGGAGGACCCGCTCGCCTACGACGCTCTCGCAAAGCGGAACGGCGTCGCGGTGATCGTCGACTGCGGGGTTTCGCCGGGCCTTTCGAATCTCGCAATCGGGCGGGCGGAGTCTCTCCTCGAGACCACCGAATCGATCCGGATTCTCGTCGGCGGCCTGCCGTTCCGCCGGGTGAAGCCGTTCGAGTACCGGAGCGTCTTTTCGCCGACCGACGTCCTGGAGGAGTACACCCGCCCGGCGCGGATCCGCGAGAACGGCCGGACGGTCGTGAAGCCGGCGCTTTCGGAGGTCGAGGAGGTCGACCTTCCCGTCGTCGGGACGCTCGAAGCGTTCAACTCGGACGGCCTCCGGACCCTCCTCGTGACGTCCCGGGCCGCGAACGTCTGCGAGAAGACGCTCCGCTACCCGGGCCACGCGGCCCTGATGCGCGCCTTCCGCGACGCCGGCTTTTTCGGGGATGCCCCCGTCGACGCCGGAGGCGTTCCCGTGGCGCCGCGGGCGCTGACCGAGAAGCTCCTCTTCGCCTCGTGGATGCGGCCACCCGGGGAGGAGGAGTTCACGGTTCTCTCGGTCACCTGCCGCGGAACGCGGCGAGGCCGGACGGAGGTCCGCCGCTACGGCCTCTTCGACCGGACGGATCCGAAGACCGGCGCGACGTCGATGGCGCGGACGACGGGCTTCCCCTGCGTCCTCGCCGCCTCGATGCTGGCCGACGGGGCGTGGAGCCGTTCCGGCGTCCACCCGCCCGAGATTCTCGGGCGGGAGCCGGCCGCCTGGGACGCCATGGTCGCCGGGCTCGCCGCGCGCGGCGTCTCGTTCACCGAGTCCGTCGCGGAGGAAGCATGAGAGGGGGGATGCGGAACCCGCTCCGCGCCCCCATTCCCGGAGGCGAGCGCTCGGGCGTCCGGCTGAACAGGGGCGAGAAGCCAAAACCCTCCAGCGGCGAGCGCCTGATCGCGTTGATCCCCGACGTCTGGGCGCTCATCAAGCCGCGGCGGGGCCTCCTTGCGGGCGGATTCGTCCTGATGGCGATCAACCGCGTCTCGGGGCTCGTCCTCCCCGCCTCCGCGAAGTTCCTGATCGATGACGTGATCGGGAAGTCCCAGCAAGAGAAGCTGCTGCCGCTCCTCGGCTTCATCGTCCTCGCGACGATCGTCCAGGGCGGAACGTCTTACGCCCTGACGCAGCTCCTCTCGAAGGCGGCACAGCGGCTGATCGCCGAAATGCGGCGCCGGGTGCAGGAGCACGTCGGGCGGCTCCCGGTCGCCTACTACGACGGGAACAAAACCGGGACGCTCGTCTGGCGGATCATGGCCGACGTCGAAGGGATCCGGAACCTCATCGGGACCGGCCTCGTCGAGTTCGCGGGCGGCCTCCTCACCTCCGCCATCTCGCTCGTCGTCCTCTTCCGGATCTCCTCGACGATGACGATTCTCGCGTTCAGCTTCCTGCTCGTGACGGGGATCGCTCTGCAGATGGCGTTCGGGACGATCCGCCCGATCTTCAACGAGCGCTCGAAGATCTACGCCGAGGTGACCGGACGGCTCACCGAGTCGCTCGGCGGCGTCCGCGTCGTGAAGGGCTACCACGCCGAGGCACGCGAGGCGAAGGTCTTTGCCGGCGGCGTCCAGCGCCTGCTCGACAACGTCCTGAAGACGCTGTCGGCGACGTCGGTCATGAGCCTCTCCTCGACGGTCCTCCTCGGCGTCGTCGGGGCCACCGTCATGTACGTCGGGACGCGGCAGATCGTCGCGGGGACCCTGACGCTCGGCGGGTTCTTCACCTACACGCTCTTCCTTGGGTTTCTCGTCGCGCCAATCTTCCAGATCGTCTCGATCGGGACGCAGCTGACCGAGGCGCTCGCCGGCCTCGAACGGACGCGCGAGGTCCTGCGCGAGCGGCCTGAGGACGAGGACCCGCGCCGGACCGTGTCGCCTGCGTCGATCGGGGGCCGCGTCTCCTTCGAGGACGTCCACTTCGCCTATTCGGAGGGGAAGGACGTCCTCCGCGGCGTCACGTTCGACGCGGCGCCCGGCACCGTCACGGCGCTCGTCGGGCCTTCGGGGTCGGGGAAGTCGACGATCATCAGCCTCGTCGCCGCCTTCGCGGTCCCGAGCCGCGGCCGCGTGCTCTTGGACGGCGTCGACCTCGCGACGGTGCGGCTCGACGCTTACCGGACGGCGCTCGGCGTCGTCCTTCAGGAATCGTTCCTCTTCGACGGGACCATTCGCGAGAACGTCGCCTTCTCGCGTCCGGACGCCACGGAGGAGCAGGTCCTGGCCGCCTGCCGCGTCGCGCGGGTCGACGAGTTCGCCGAGAGGTTTGACGAGAAGTACGACACCGTCGTCGGGGAGCGCGGCGTGAAGCTCTCCGGCGGGCAGCGCCAGCGGGTCTCGATCGCACGCGCGCTCCTCGCGGACCCGCGGATCCTGATCCTCGACGAGGCCACGTCCAGCCTCGACTCCGAATCCGAGGCGCTCATCCAGGCGGGCCTCGGCGTCCTGATGAAGGGGCGGACGACCTTCGTCATCGCGCACCGCCTCTCGACGATCCGCAGGGCCGACCAGATCCTCGTCGTCGAGGACGGGCTCGTCGTCGAGCGCGGAACGCACGACGAGCTCTACGCGAAGAAGGGGCGCTACTTCGAGATGTACACGAAGCAACACGGCCTCGAGAAGAACCTCTTCCTCGCGCCTGGCGAGGGGGACGAGGAACCCGCCCCCGAGAGCGAGGAACGGACCGCCGTGCCCGGCGGCGTGCGCGACGCTCTCGGGATCCTGCGCGGCGGGCGCTGACCCGCCCCTGATTCCTCTACATCATCCCTTTCCCGGAGCGCCCCGGCTAAGTTTTCGGCAGGAGACGCGTGGAGGTACTGTCTATGAAGATCCTCTTGGCCGATTCGTTCGACGAATCCCTTCCGAAGAAGCTCGCCCCGTTCGGGGTGGCAACGACCGACATGGGACACCTCAAGGACGCCGAGGTCCTCCTCGTCCGCTCGAAGACGAAGGTGACCCGGGAGTACCTGGCCAACGCCCCGAGCCTGAAGCTCGTCATCCGCGGCGGCGTCGGGCTCGACAACGTCGACATCGAGGCCTGCCGCGAACGGGGCATCGAGGTGAAGAACACCCCGCGCGCCTCGTCGGTGGCCGTCGCCGAGCTCGCCTTCGCCCTGATGCTGGCCGTCCCGAACCGCCTGATCGAGGCCCACAACTCGATGAAGGAGGGCCGCTGGCTGAAGAAGGAGATCAAGCGGACCGAGCTCTTCGGAAAGACGCTCGGCCTCCTCGGCGCCGGGCTGATCGGGACCGAGGTGGCGCGGCGCGCTCTCGCCTTCGGGATGAAGGTCGTCGCTTACGACCATTACATTCCGAACCACGCTCTCGCCGAGCTCCTGGACGAGCCCGAGGAGCTGTTCGCCCGGGCCGACTACATCTCGATCCACCTGCCTCTGACGCCCGAGACGAAGGGGATGCTCGACAGGCACGCGTTCGCGAAGATGAAGGACGGCGTCGTCCTCGTGAACACGGCCCGGGGGAAGGTCATCGTGGAGGAGGACCTTGCCGAGGCGCTGAAGTCGGGCAAGGTGGCCGCCTACGCGACGGACGTCTTCATGAGCGATCCGCCCGACCCGAAGAGCCCTCTCCTCTCGGCCCCGAACGTCTTCCTGACGCCGCACATCGGAGGCTCCTCGAAGGAGAACCTCCTCCGGATCGGCGACAACGTGGTGGACCTCCTGAAGAAGTGGGCGAAGCCGGTCATCCGCCCCGCGAGCGAAGCCGGCGTGCTCGTGACCCGCTGACCTCGTTTCCCGTTGCCTCGACCTCCTGGGCGGCCGCTCGCGGCCGCCCCCTTTTTTTCGGGGCCTCCTGCTTGCTCGCATAATCAAGGCGTTGCTCGACGAAAACCTCTATCCCGAATGGACGCCGGAGCGCGAGATCGCCGAATTCCAGCGGCTGAAGGGTCGGATGCTGGAGGTCTGGCAGGCGATCGGCGGGAACGAAGGGGAGGCGGCGTACACCTCGGTCGTCGTCCCGTCGCTGACGCTGGACCAGGGGGAGCTCCGGAAGGTGGCGGGCGCCGCGTTCTACGAAGAGCGGCTCCTCTTCCTCCTGATGCGCCTCCGGAACCCGCGGGCCAGGATCGTCTACGTGACGTCGCAGCCGGTTCACCCGCTCGTCCTCGAGTACTACCTGCAGCTCCTCGCGGGGATTCCCGCCAGTCACGCGCGGAGCCGGCTGACGCTCCTCTGCGCCTACGACGCCTCCGGCCGCTCGCTGACCGAGAAGATCCTCGAGCGCCCCCGCCTGATCGACCGGATCCGGGCCGGCATCCACGACTCGTCGCGCGCCTTTCTCACGGTCTTCAACTCGACGCCACTCGAGCGAAAGCTCGCCGTTCTCCTGGGCATTCCACTCTTCGGCTGCGACCCGGCGCTGACCCACCTCGGGACGAAATCGGGAAGCCGGAAGGCGTTCCGCGAAGCCGGGCTCGCCCTCCCGGCGGGGTTCGAGGACCTCTTCATGCTGGACGACGTGGTCCGGGCGCTCGAGGAGCTCAGGCGGCAGAGGCCGGGCCTCCGCCGGGCGGTCGTGAAGCTGAACGACAGCTTCTCGGGCGAGGGGAACGGGATCTTCTGCTATCCGGCCGAGGAGGGGCGCGAGGCCATTGCCGCCGCGCTCGCGCGCCTCGAGTTCCCGGTCGCGAACGAAACGCCGGAGACCTTCTTCGAGAAGATCTCCCGGATGGGGGGGATCGCAGAAGAGCTGATCGAGGGGGAGGAGCGCCACTCGCCGAGCGCGCAGCTCCTCGTGGAGCCGACGGGCAAGGTTGCCTTCCTCTCGACGCACGACCAGGTTCTCGGCGGCCCGGGCGGGCAGACGTACCTCGGCTGTCGATTCCCCGCCCGCGAGACGCACCGGAAGGTGATCAGCGAACCGGCGGTCCGCGTTGGCCACACGCTGGCCGCCAAAGGGGTGATCGGCCGCTTCGGCGTCGACTTCGTCGTCCGGCGGCGCGGGGCGGCCTGGGAGGTCTTCGCCATCGAGATCAACCTCCGGAAGGGCGGGACGACGCACCCGTTCCTCGCCCTGCAGTTCCTCACGGGGGGCGCGCTCGACGCGGCGACGGGCCTCTTCATAGCGCCCAGCGGCCATGCGAAGTATTACCGCTCGACGGACAACCTCTGGTCGGCGCGCTATCGGGGCCTTCTCCCGGAGG
Source organism: uncultured Acidobacteriota bacterium (assembly GCA_963721385.1). Taxonomy (GTDB): domain Bacteria; phylum Acidobacteriota; class Thermoanaerobaculia; order UBA5066; family UBA5066; genus DAOMFB01. The sequence continues at coordinate 636,260 of CAVRJB010000013.1, read as the reverse complement.
ACCTCGTCGAGATCCTGACGCAGAACGGCCTCCATTACAGCCCGATGAACGAGACGGGCGTCCTCTTTCACATGATCGGCGCCCTGTCCCAGTACGGGAAGCTGGGCCTGACGGCTATCGGCAACTCGCGGGAGGAGGCCGAAAACCTCTACGCCTCGACGCTCCGGGTCCTCGACCACGAGGCGGTGTACCGGAAGGGGAACCCCGCGGACGCGGTGCCCGGCCTGCCCGTCGAGTAGGACGATTCAAGAAGGAAAAGGCCCGCGACCGGCGTCGCGGGCCTCGGGATTTCCGGGAGAACGGGGCTTACTTCTTCTTCTTCGCCGGGGCGGCCGCGGCGGCGGCGGGAGGAGCGGCCTGTGCCGCGGCGAGGCTCGCCGAGAGGTCGGCGGCCTTCGCCTTCACCGCGTTCCCCTTGTCGATGGCGGCCATGTAGTCCCCGCCCTTGGCGGCGGCCTGCGCATCCGCCCAGCCCTTCGACAGCTCGGCGAGCCCGTCCTTGGCGGCGGCCACCTTGGCGGCGTCCATGCCCTTGGGCAGCTTCTTCATTCCTGCGAGAGCCGTGACCTTTTCCTGGACCGCGGCGACGGCCGCGGTGACGCTCGCCTCCATGCCCGCCCATGTCTTCATGAGCTCGTCCTTCTTGGCCTTGGCGGCGTTAGTGACCTCGGTCGCCTTGGCCGGGAGGTCCTTGGCGACGGCCATGGCGCCTGCATAGTCGCCCTTGGCGAACTTGTCCTTGGCGTCGGCGAGCGAAGCCGCGAGGGCCTTGAACTGGTCCGGCACGAGCTTCTCGGCCGAGGCCTTGGCGGCGTCTACGGCCGTGGTGGCGGCCTTCAGCGCCTCTTCGGCCGGCCCCTTCTGGGAGCAGGCGGTGGTGACCGAGGCGATGAGAGCGACGAGGGCGAGAGAGGTCAGGATGCGGCGCAAGGCGGTCTCCTTTCGACGTTGGGTGGCGGACGGTCCGGACGGAACCGGCACGGATTCGTGGGGAAAACGGCCCAAAAACCTTATTGAAGCTATCAAGGTCTGTCAAGAGCCGCGACGATGCGTTTGAATCATGCCGGACCCCGAACAGCACCTGAGCGACCGGTCCGGACCCGCAATTCGCTCGCGGACGCGGACCGATCGAGTGCTCCCGGGGAGGTCGATCGGTGTGCTATCTCACCGGGGAGAGTGGCCGCGGAAGGACGGGCGGCGCCGGCTTCAGGTCGCGCGGGTCCTTCGCGATCTTCCCGAGCAGGTCCTGGATCGCCCAGTCGAGCTGGGCGTCCTGGCCGCGAAGGAAACCGTCGGGCGGGAGATCCAGCTCGACGTCCGGGTCGACGCCGTGCCCCTCGATCCGCCACGCTTTTCCCTGCGGGTCCCAGCCCCCGAACTCCGGCTGCGTCGTGACGCCGCCGTCGCGGAAGGTCTTGTCGCCGCGGATGCCGACCCAGCCGCCCCATGTGCGCGTCCCGACGACGGGCCCGAGGCCGTAGTCCTTGAAGCCCTGCGCGAAAGTCTCGCAGTCGCTCCCGCCCTGCCGGTTGATGAGGCAGACCATGTAGCCGTGGAACGCGCGGTCGGGCGTCGTGGAGAGCGAGCCGTGGCGTCCGGCGCCGACGGCGAACGTCTTCCGGTCGAGGTGGGCGAGAATCATCGGGGCCACGAAGCCGCCGTGGTTCCAGCGGTCGTCCATGACGAGGCCGCGCTTGTTCCACTGCGGCGGGTAGTCGCGCGCGAACTGCCGGAGCCCGAGCCCCTGCATGTCGTAGAGGTGGATGTAGCCGATCTGCCCGTTGCTGACCTTGTCGACGTACTCGCGGTTCCGGCGGATCCAGTCGGCATACCGGATGCGGGTGTCGTTCGCGACGGTCTTGACGACGATCCGCCGCGCCCCGGCGAGGGACGGCGCGTCGCTGATCGAGAGTTCGACGACCTGGCCGGCCCGCCCCGCGAGTCGCTTCAGGTAGTCCTCCCCCTTCACGAGCGGCTTGCCGTCGACAGCGACGATCCACTGGCCCGGCTTCACGTTGAGGTCCGCCCGCGCGAGCGGCGAGCTCCAGTCGGGCATCGGGGTGTCGCCTCGGTAGATCGTCGCGATCTTCCAGAAGCCGGTTGCCGGGTCGTAATCGAGGTCCGCGCCGAGGAGGCCGGTCCCGACGGGCTTTCCGCGCCGGAGGTCACCGCCGAAATGGTAGGCGTGGCCGACGTTCAGCTCGCCGAGCACCTCGCCGAGGAGGTCCTCGAGGTCGTCGCGCGAGGCCATCCGGTCGGCGAGCGGGCCGTACTGCTTCCAGACGGCGTTCCAGTCGACCCCGTGCATCTTCGGGTCGTAGAAGAAATCGCGCTGGAGGCGCCACGCCTCGTGGAGCATCTGCTTCCACTCGTCCCGCGGGTCGACCTTGATCGACCAGCCCGCGAGGTCGATCTTCGACTCGTCGCTCTCGCCCGGCTCGGACTTCGGGAGGCTCGTCGCGCCGGCGTCGACGCGGACGAACGCGTCCTTCGTCTGGAAGACAAGGACCTTCCCGTTGCCCGAGACGTCGTAGTCGAGGACGCCGGGGGAGAGGGTGGAGAGCTTCTCCTTCTCGAGGTCGTAGGTCTTGAGGGCGCCGGAGCGGCGCTCTTCCGGCGGCTCGTCGCCCGGGGGCATCATGCCGCGGTTCTGGTACTCGACGAAGTGGAGCTTCCCGGCGAGGGCGCGAAGGTTGTCGTAGTTTCCCGGCGCGACGGGGACCTGGACGAGGCGGTCTCCCAGTCCCTCGAAGTCGATCCTGATCGGAGACACCTTTTCGGCCTTCTCCGCCTTGTCGGCATCGGACTTCGCGTCCTTTCCGTCCTTCCCGCCTTCGGCCTTCTTCTCGTCCTTCGCGGCGTCTTCCTTCTTCTCGTCCGACTTCGGGTCGGTGTCGCTGCGGGCCGCGAAGGGGAGGGTGCCGCCCGCCTGAAGGGCGACGACGCAGGGGAGCGTCGCCTGGTCGACGATGAAGCGCGCCTCGAAGCGGTCGAGGAACGGGTTGACGTACCGGTCGGATAGGAAGTAAAGGTATTTTCCCTTCGGGTCCCAGGCGGGCGAGAAGGAGTTGACCATCGGGTCGGTCACGACGTGGGACTTCTTCTCCTGGCCGTCCCAGATCCGGACCTGGTTGAACTGATTGGCCTGCGGGATCGAGTAGGCGAGGTAGCGGCTGTCGGGCGACCAGGCGTACTGCGTCGTCTCCCAGTCTCCCGTGTCGGCCACGGTGTTCGCGCCGGTCGCCACGTCCGTCACGACGAGGCGGAGCTTCTCGTCCGACCACGCGAGCTTGGTCCCGTCCGGTGAGAAGACCGGGCCGTAGTGCCAGCCGGGCGCCACCTTCCCGACGTGACGGGGAGCCGCGCCGTTGTCGGCGGAATAGAGGACGAGCTGCTCCTCGCCGTCCACCTCGGTCCAGGCCGCGATCGACTTGCCGTCGGGCGAGAAGACCGGGTCCTTCGTCCGGGCGAGGCTCGACTCGGTGATCCTCCGGATCAGGCCCTTCTTCCGCGTCCGCGCGACGAAGAGGTCGCCGCGGGCCTCGAGAGCGATCCGCTCCCCGTCCTTCGAGAGGCTCCAGGCACCGAGGTACTTCTTCGGCTCGACCCACCGCTCGCGAACCTGCAAGCGGTCACTCGGGAGCCGCACGGGGACGAGATGGCTCTTGCCGGTCGCGAGGTCGTAGGTCCAGATGTCCGCCTGGTGCTGGAAGACGATCTTCCCGTCGCCCATCGACGGCCAGCGGACGTCGTAGTCCTCGAACGTCGTCAGGCGCTGAACGTCGCTGCCGTCCGGCTTCATCGAGGCGAGGTTCGGGCGGCCCCAGCGGTCGGTGACGAAGTAGAGCCGGCCGTCGGGCGCCCACATCGGGAAGGCGCTCTTCCCGTCGTACTTCGTGACCTCGGCGAAGGCGAGGGGGGACAGCGTGCCGACGTAGATCTTCTCGGCCTCGCCCCCCTTGTAGCGTTTCCAGTTGTGGAACTCGAGGCCCATCTTCTGGACCGCCACGCCCGTCCCCCCCGGCTCGAAGCTGATCCAGGCCGCGGGCTCGAGCGGGATCATCCGCGGGATCCCGCCCTTCGGTTCGACGGTGTAGACCCTGTAGTCGCCATGCGGATGGTCGCGCCGGCTCCGGAAGAGGACCTTGCCGTCCGCCGTCCAGCCGAGGGCCTGGTCCGGCATCGGGTGCCAGGTGAGCCGCACCGGCTCGCCGCCGTCCGCCGACATCACGTAGACGTCGTCGTTCCCCTCGTACTGGGCCGTGAAGGCGACGAGCTTTCCGTCGGGAGAGATCCGGGGAAACTTCTCGTCTCCCTCGTGGGCGGTCAGCCGGACCGCCGTGCCTCCCGCCGCCGGGACCTTCCAGATATCGCCTTCGGAGGCGAAGACGATCGTCCCGCCACCGATGGACGGAAAGCGGTAGAAACCATCCGCTGGTCCGGCCGGCGGGGCGGCGAGAGCCGCGAGCGGGCACAGCAGGATCGCGGCGAGAGCCAGGATTCGCTTCATGGTGGGAGTCTCCTCGACGAAGATACGTCTGAATCGTCTTCGGGTTTCACCCGGTCTGGCCGGTCTGGGGTCAGGCCGGTCTGGGGTCAGGTCTGTGTTTTCTGTTATAGTCGGATCGTGAGCCGCCCGCTGCGACTCGAGTTCGAAGGAGCCGTCTGGCACGTGACCAGCCGGGGGAACGAGCGGCGGCCCGTTTTCCGCGACGACGACAGACCGGGGAACGTTCCTCCGGATCCTGGGCCGCACGGTCGGGCTTTTTCGCTGGAGGCTTCACGCCTTCGTCCTGATGCGGAACCACTACCACCTCCTCCTCGAGACGCCCGAACCGACCCTCTCGCGCGGGATGCGGCAGTTGAACGGCCTCTACACGCAGGCGTTCAACCGGCGTCACCGGCGGGCGGGGCACGTCTTTCAGGGGCGGTTCAAGTCGATTCTCGTCGAGAAGGACGCGCACCTTCTGGAGCTTTGCCGGTACGTCGTCCTGAACCCGGTGCGGGCGAAGGCCGCAAGGTCCGCGCGCGACGTAGCGTGGAGCAGCTACCGTGCGACCGCCGGGCTCGCGCCGGCGCCGCCGTGGCTCGAGACCGACTGGACGCTTCGCCAGTTCGGAACCCGGAAGGCGTCCGCGCAGGAGGCCTTCCGGCGTTTCGTCGCGGACGGAGCCGGCGCGACGTACGAGCCGTGGAGGCAGGTGCAGGGACAGATCTACCTCGGATCGGACGAGTTCCTGGCCGACGTGGAGCGCCGGGCCGCCGGGCGGTCTGCCCCCGAATCACCCCGCCGCCAGCGCCGCCCGAAGCAGCAGTCGCTCGAGGACCTGGCGCAGGAAGCGGCCGACCGACTGGAAGTCTCGCTCGACGAGATGATTCGCCACCCCCGGCTCTACGTCCGGGAGCGACGGCTCCTCGCTTACGCCCTCAGGACACGCGGGCTGTTCCGCCTGGAGGAGATCGGCGAGGTCCTCGGCGTGAAGGCGGCGCAGGTGTCGGCTCTGGTGCGTGGCGGCGAAGAGCTGGCGCGTTCCGGCGACCGGAGAGCGCGCCAGCACCAGGCAGGCGAGAAGCTATAATAGAAAACATAGACCTGACCCCATTCTCGATGACCCCTTCTTGATGACCCCATCTTTGATGCTCTCGGAATCTCCTCGTCGAAGATACGTCCGGGCCGCCGCCGAGTTTCCTCCGGTCCGGGCCCCGCGGGCCGTCAGAAGGTGATCTTGGCGCCGAGCACCGGGCCGCCGAAGCTCATTTGGTCGAACAACGGGTTGTCCTTGAGGTCCCAGGAGAGGTGGCGGTAGCCCGCCAGGAGATCGATCCACCCGAAGCCGTAGCCGAGGCCGCCGAACGCCTGCCACGTCAGCTTCGAGGCCCCGGCGCCGACGTCGGCGTAGTAGGGGACGAAGAAGCGCCCACAGAAGTTCACGCGGCCCCGGATGCCGGCGATCCCGTTCCAGACGTTGTCGGTGTCGGAGAACTGCCGGAACCGAGTTTCCAGCGGCCCGTCGACCTGCGCGGAGAGCGTCGGCTTCAGGTAGAGGTAGCGCGCGCCGACCAGGACGTCGAGCCGGAACGCGTCGTTCTCGACCACGGTGTAGCCGAGGCTCGGGTCGATGACCCAGCTCTTGAGCACGAGGTTGGCCGACGCGGACACGGACCGGTCCGGCAGCGCGACGGTGCGGCTGCTGTCCCCGGAGACGTCCATGTAGATGGCGTCGACGACGATCGTCCAGTTCCCCTTCCGCGCCCCGAGCCCACCCATGAAGCCCATGTCGAGGTGGTCGAGGAGCTTGTCGAATCCGACGTGGACGTCGCCGCCCGTCACCGTCTCGGCGCTGATGGAGGCGCCCCAGAGGTAGATCTCTCCTCCGAACTGCCAGGCGTCCTTCGACGCGGGATCCGCGGCTTTCGCCGGCGCCGGCGACGCCAGCAACCACGCGGCGGCGGCCAGTCCGAGTGCGATCGGTCTCTGTCTCTTCATGGTCCCTCTCCTTTCCGGACGCCGGGGCCGAGGACGAGCTGTCCCGGCCGCGCGGACGTGATCGTCCCGCTGTCGACGACGAGCTGGCCGTTGACGGCGACATACGGGATCCCCTCGGAGTAGTGGAGCGGATCCTCGTACGTCGCAACCGCCCGGACGGCCTTCGGAGAGAAGGCGACGATGTCGGCCTTCAGCCCGGGCTTCAAGAGGCCGCGGTCCTGGATCTGGGCGCGGGCCGCCGGGAGCGAGGTCATCTTGCGAATCGCCTCCTCGAGCGGGAGGAGCTTCTCGTCGCGGACGTAGGTGCCCAGGATCCGCGCCGCCGACGCCCACGCGCGCGGGTGTGACTTCTCCTTCGAGAGGATGCCGTCGGTCGCCGAAGCGCTGGAGTCGGTGCAGAAGGCGACGAGGCGGCTCCGGAGCGCCGCGCGGACGTCGTCGTCACTCATCATGAAGATGATGCAATAGGAGTTCGCCTTGTCGGCGACGACGAGGTCCATCACGGCGTCGCGCGGGTCGATTCCCAACTCCCGGCCGATCGCCTCGAGCGTCTTCCCCTCGTACTTCTTGAGCGCGGGATTCAGGACGGACGAGAGCATCACGCCGGCGGCGCCGCCGGAGCCGACCCACTGGTTCGACCAGGCGTCGCTGTCCTCGGCCATCTCCTTCTTCACGCGCGCGCGGACCGCCGGGTCGGCCAGTCGCGCGACGAGCTTTTCCCTTCCTCCCTCGCGCACCCAGGGAGGGAGGCAGGCGTCGAGGCCGTTCGAGCCGGCGGTCCAGGGGTACATGTTCGCGGCGACGTCGAGCCCCTCGACGCGGGCCGCCTCGAGCCGCGCGAGGACGTGCGGCATCCTCCCCCAGTTCCGCTTCGAGGCGGTCTTCAGGTGCCAGACGTTCGCGGGGATCTTCGCCTCGCGCGCGATCCGGAAGACCTCGTCGAGCGAGGAGTCGATCTGATTCCCCTCCGACCGCTGGTGGGTGAAGTAGACGCCGCCGTAACGCGCGGCGACCCTCGCCATCGCGACGATCTCCTCGGTCGAGTTGTACATGTCGGGGACGTACTGGAGCGACGTGGAGACGCCGAGCGCGCCCGCCTTCATCGCCGTCTCGACTTCCCGCTCCATCGCGGCGAGCTCGGCCGGGGTGGCGCGCCGGTCCTCGGTCCCGACGACGTACTTCCTGAGGCCGCCCAGTCCGACAAAGGTGCCGAGGTTGATCGCGGGCGGGTTCCGGCGGAACCGCTCGAAGTAGCCCGCCAGCGTCGTGAAATCGGGGCGGACGCCGTAGTAGGCGTACTGCGCGTCGCCGTCCTTCAGCATCGCGGCGTTGAGCGGCGCGATCGATTCCCCTTCGCCGGTCACCTCGGTCGTGATTCCCTGCGTGATTTTCGAGGCCGCCCGAGGGTCGACGAGGACGACGTACTCCGATTGACCGAGGAGGTCGATGAACCCCGGGGAGACGACGAGACCCGTCGCGTCGACCCGCCGCCGCGCGCGCGCTTTCCGCTCGGCCGTGAGCGGACCAACAGCCGCAATCCGGTCGCCCCGGACCGCCACGTCGGCGGCGAAGAGGGGAGCGCCCGTGCCGTCCGCAACCAGCCCGTTCACGAAGACGAGGTCGTCGTCCTCCGCGGTCGTCGCCGCGACGAAGAAAAAAGCCGCGACGATGATCGCCGCGGCCAGAAGGATCCGCTTCATCTGATGAGAGCGGCGCGCCCGGAAGTCCGGGAGCGCGAGGCCGTCAGGGGTTCTTCGGCCGCGCTTCGTTGACCCGAATGGTCCGGCCATCGTGCTGCTGGCCATTGAGGGCCTGCATGGCCTTCTTGGCGTCGTCGTCCGACATCTCGACGAACCCGAAGCCCTTCGAGCGGCCGGAGTCTCGGTCGACGACCACGGTGGCGGACTGGACGGCCCCGTAAGCCTCGAACAGAGCGTGCAGAGAGGAGTCGTTCACGGCATAAGAGAGGTTTCCGACGTAGAGCTTCATTCCCCAGATCCTTTCACGACCGAACAAGTCCGGTGCCTCGAAAAGTCTAGCATGGGGGGGACCCCCGGGCTGCCCCCGGGGCAGAGGAGGAACGGATGAATCCCGGAATTGCCCTCGTTGCGGCGTTTCTCGCCACCGCGCCGGCCCCCTGGGCCGAGACCGTCGAACAGGTCGTCGCGAAGAACCTCCAGGCCCGCGGCGGCCTGGAAAAGCTGAAGTCGATCCAGTCGGTCCGGATGAGCGGGACGCTGACGCTTGGGCCGGGGACGGAGGCCGGCATCTCAATGGAGTTCCGGCGACCGAGGATGGTCCGGACCGAATACACCCTCCAGGGAAGGACGGCGGTTCAGGCGTACGACGGCCGCGTCGCGTGGCAGGTCACGCCCTCCCCGGGAAAGGTCGAGGCCGAGCTGATGACGGGCGAAGACCTGGCGTCGATGGAAGAGCAGGCGGATGTCGAAGGAGAGCTCGTCGACTGGAAGGCGAAGGGCCTCACGGTCGAGCTCCTCGGGCGGGAGACCGTCGACGGGGTCGACGCCTGGAAGCTCAGGATCAGGAAGAAGAGCGGGGCCTCGAAGACGATGTGGCTCGACGCGGCGACGTTCCTCGAGGCCCGGGAGGAGTCCGAGCGGACGGTCCAGGGAAAGCCCGCCGTCTGGGTGACGACGCTTACCGACTATCGGGACGTCGGCGGGAGAAAGGTCCCGTTCGTCACGGAGAGCCGGCCGAAGGAGGGGACCGGGAGCCAGAAGATCACGCTGAAGACGGTGGAGTTCGACGTCCCGATCGACCCGGCTCTTTTCCGGATGCCGGAGCCGAAGCCGGCCGCCACATCCGCCCCGAGCCGGTGAAGCGGGCTGATAAGCTCGCCGGGCCATGACCCAGATCAGACCGATTCCGTGCGGCCGCCCGCCGAAGGCGCTCGCCGCAAGGGTGGCGTCCGTCCCTTACGACGTCGTCGACACTCGCGAGGCTCGCGAGCTTGCGGCCGGAAACCCCGTCTCTTTCCTCCACGTCTGCCGCCCCGAGATCGACCTTCCCGACGGCACCGACCCCCATGCCGACGCCGTCTACCGCAAGGGGCGCGAGAACCTCGACCGCTTCTACGCCGACGGAACGCTCCGTGAGGACCCCGTCCCGCGCCTCTTCGTCTACCGCCAGACCTGGCGCGGCCGGAAGCAGGACGGGCTCGTGGCCGGCTGCTCGGTCGACGACTACGACCGCGACGTCATCAGGAAGCACGAGAAGACGCGCCCCGACAAGGAGAACGACCGGGTGAAGCACCTCGTCACCCAGTCGGCGCATGCCGAGCCCGTCTTCCTGACGTACCGCGCCGTCTCCGCCATCGATGCGAAGGTGGCCGAAGTCACGGCGGGCGCTCCGGAGTACGACTTCGAGGCGCCGGACGGCGTCCGCCACACGCTCTGGCTCGTGCCCGTCGCCGACGACGATTTCTTCGTCCGGGCGTTTGCAAAGGTGCCGGCGATCTACGTCGCCGACGGACATCACCGGTGCGCCTCGGCCTCCCGCGCCCGGGCCGCCCTCCGGGCGGAGAATCCGGTCCTGGCTCCCGACCACCCGGTGAACTGGTTCCCGGCCACGATCTTCCCCGACCGGGAGCTGGCGATCCTGCCGTACAACCGCGTCGTGAAGGACCTCGGCGGCAAGTCACCCGGCGAGTTCCTCGCGGCGGTCAACGGCGCGTTCCGGATCCGCCACGGCACGGGCCCCGAGCCCGGGACGAAGGGCGACGTGCGGATGTTCTTCTCCGGGTCGTGGTGCGGCCTCTCGCCGATCGAGCCCTTCGACCTCTCGGACCCGATCGGCTCGCTCGACGTCTCGGTCCTGCAGGACCGGCTCCTCGCGCCAATCCTCGGCATCGGGGACCCCCGGACCGACAAGCGGATCGACTTCGTCGGCGGCATCCGCGGGACGAAGGAGCTCGAGGAGCGCGTGACGTCGGGGCGGGCGGCCGTGGCGTTCTCGATGTTCCCGACGACGCTCGCCGAGCTGCTCGCGATCGCCGACGCCGGCGCCACGATGCCCCCGAAGTCGACCTGGTTCGAGCCGAAGCTTCGTTCGGGGTTGTTCGTCCATCGATTTTGAAGATGAACGTCCTCGTCGCGGACAAGTTCGAGGAAGCGGGGCTGAAGGGGCTCTCGGAGATCGGCTGCGAGGTCTTTTACGAGCCGAAGCTGGAAGGGGAGGCGCTCGCGCGGCGCCTCCTCGAGACGCGCGCCGAAGTTCTCGTGGTCCGCTCGACGAAGGTGACGGCGAAGGAGATCGAAACGGCTCCGGGCCTCGCCCTGATCGTCCGCGCGGGCGCCGGCGTCAACACGATCGACCTCGCGGCGGCCTCGGCCCGGGCGATCGCCGTCTCCAACTGCCCCGGGAAGAACTCCGTCGCCGTCGCCGAGCTCGCGTGGGGGCTCATCCTCGCGCTCGACCGCCGGATTCCCGAGCAGGCCGCCGATCTCCGCGCGGGTGTCTGGAACAAGACCGAGTACGGGAAGGCGAAGGGGCTTGCCGGACGGACGCTCGGGGTCGCCGGCCTCGGCTCCATCGGCCAGGAGGTCGCGGCGCGCGGCAAGGTCTTCGGAATGCACGTGGTGGCGTGGAGCCGCTCCCTCGACGTCTACGCCGCGGCGCGGCACGGGGTTGCCCGGGCCGCGTCCCTCCTCGATCTGGCGCGGGAGAGCGACGTCGTCAGCGTCCACCTCGCCCTGACGAAGGAGACGAGGGGGCTCTTCGACGAAGCGTTCTTCGACGCGATGCGGCCGGGGGCCTTCTTCGTCAACACGAGCCGGGGCGAGGTCGTGCAGCAGGCGGCCCTCGAGAAGGCGATTGCCGGGAAGGGAATTCGCGCCGGGCTGGACGTCTTCGAGAAGGAGCCGGCCGGCGGGAGCGGTCCCTTCGAGGATGCCGTCGTGAAGAGCCCGGGCGTGGTGGGCACGCACCACGTCGGCGCCTCGACCGAGCAGGCTCAGAACGCGATCGCGGCCGAGACGGTCCGGATCGTCGCGGCGTTTGTCTCGACCGGGGAGGTGCCGAATGCCGTCAACTTCTCCGACCGGACGCCGGCCACGCACCTCCTGTCGGTGCGGCACCGCGACCGCGTGGGGGTCCTCGCGCACATCTTCGGGGTCCTCTCGGCCGCCGGCATCAACGTCGAGCAGACCGAGAACGTCGTCTTTGCGGGCGCCGAGGGGGCGTGCGCCCGGATCCAGATCAGCAAAGCCCCGGACGAGGAGGTCCTCCGCCGCCTCGAGGCGGGGAGCCCCGATGTCTTTTCCGTGACGGTGACGCCGGTCTGAAACCCGGCATAATCGGGCGAAACTCCGTGAACGACGCGCTGCCGGCCACGACGCTTCTCGATTACTTCCGTCATGCCGCGGCGAGCGGGAAGGCGAACCTCCTCGTCACGAAGAGGGACGGCGTCTGGACGAACGTCTCGGCCGAGGAGTTTGCGCAGGCAACGCGCGGGCTCGCGCTAGGGCTCGCCCTCCTCGGCGTCGACCGGGATGACCGCGTGGCCATCCTGTCGGAGAACCGGCCCGAGTGGCCCATGACCGACTTCGCGACGCTGGCCCTCGGCGCCCTTACGGTGCCGATCTACACCTCATACCTCGCCCCTCAGGTCGAGTACATCCTGAAGGACTCGATGGCGAAGGTCGTCGTCGTCTCGAACGCCGTCGAGCTCCAGAAGGTCCTCGACGTGCGGGAACGGTGCAAGCACCTGCGTCACATCCTCGTCATGGAGCCGGCGCCGTGGAGCCAGGAGAAGGCGACCCCGCTTCAGACGGTCGTCCGGAAGGGCCTTGCCGTTCTCGGGATCGACGAGAACGCCTTCGAGGAGCGCGCCGCCGCCGTCGACGGGAGCGACTGGGCGACGATGATCTACACGTCCGGGACGACGGGCGAGCCGAAGGGCGCCGTCCTGACGCATGGGAACGTCGTGGCGAACGTGGCGACCTGCTCGACGCTCTTCGACGTCGGGCCCGACGACGTGGCGCTCTCGTTCCTGCCGCTTTCCCACGTCTTCGAGCGGATGGTCGACTACCTCTACTTCTCCCGCGCGACGACGATCGCGTACGCGGAGTCGATCGACCGGCTCTCCGAGAGCTTTCAGGAGGTAAAGCCCCACTGCTTCGCCGCCGTCCCGCGCGTCTACGAAAAAATTCTCGCCCGCGTCCAGGGCGCGGTGGAGCAGGCGCCGGCGATCCGGCGCGCGATCTTCCGGTGGGGCGTCGGGGCCGGGCGGCAGCGCCTTGCGGCCGAGCAGCGGGGCGAGCTCCCTCCCTTCGGCGTCCGGCTCCGCGCGGCGATCGCGGACCGGCTCGTCTTCGGAAAGATCCGCGCGCGCCTCGGAGGGCGCTTCCGCTTCGCCATCTCGGGCGGCGCGCCGCTCGCCGAGGAGGTCGCCGAGTTCTTCTGGACGGCGGGCGTGAAGGTCTACGAGGGGTACGGCCTGACGGAGACGAGTCCCGTCCTCACCTGCAACCGGCCGGGCGAGTGGCGCCTCGGCACGGTGGGGCGGCCGATCCCCGGAGTCCACCTGAAGCTCGCGGGCGACGGCGAGGTCCTCGCAAAAGGGCCGAGCGTCATGGCGGGAGGCTACTGGCGGAAGGAGGACGAGACGGCGGGCGTTTTCGACCGGGATGGCTGGTTCCTGACCGGCGACATCGGCCACGTCGACGTCGAGGGGTACCTGACGCTGACCGACCGGAAGAAGGAGATCATCGTCAACGCCTACGGGAAGAACGTGGCGCCCGCCCCCATAGAGGCCGCGCTGAAGATGGTGCGTTACATCTCCCTGGCGGCCCTCGTGGGCAACCGGCGGAAGTTCCTGTCGGCGCTCCTCGTCCCGAATTTCGACCGGCTGGAGGTCTGGGCCGGGGAGAACGACGTGCCGTTCAAGTCCCACGCGGAGCTCGTGACGCAGCCGAAGGTCCGCGCGCTGATCAAGCAGGCCATCGACATCGTCAACGGCGACGAGCCCCACGAGCGGCAGATCCGCGCGTTCACGCTCCTGACCGAGGACTTCTCGATCGAGGGGGGCGAGTTGACGCCGACGATGAAGGTCAAGCGCCGCGTCGTCGACGAGAAGTACCGCGAGGTCATCGACCGGATGTACGCCGAGGCCGAGGGCGCCTCCGGCGAGTTCCCCGAGCGGGGCTGAGTCCCCTCAGAGGGCGAGGAGCCTCCGGATCTTCGCGAGCGCGCGGGTCGCGCCTGTCTCTCCCATCGCCGCGGAGGCCTCCTCGAGCGAGAACCAGCGGAGGTCGATCGACTCGGCCTCGTCGCGCCGGATCGCCCCGGGCGTCCGCGTCACGAGGGCGTAGCGGACGTCGTGGTGGAGGTGGGGCGGCTCGCCCTTGCCGGCCGGGATCGGGTGGACGTCGACGTCGAGGATCGCGGGAGAGAGGAACGCGAGGTCCGGGAGTCCCGACTCCTCGTGCGCTTCGCGGAGCGCCGTCGCCGCCGCGTCGCGCTCGCCGTCGTCGTGCCCGCCCATCTGGAGCCACGCGTCGAGCCGGCGGTGATGGTGGAGGAGGACGCGCCCCGATCCGGCGCAGACGATGAAGGCGCTCCCGGTGACGTGGCCCGGCGTGAAGAACGAGCGGGAGAAGCAGGCCGGCTCGCCGGAGACGAGGGCGAGCGTCGCCGCGACGTCCCGCGCTTCCTCGTCTCCCTCGGGCGCGTGCGCCCGAAGGGCGTCGGCGAGCCGGGTGCGGAAAGGGTCGTCGGCGAGCACGGCGCGACCTTAGCAGCCTCCCGCCCTTTGCGGCATGATGCGCCGCCATGAGCGCCCTCTTCGAGAAACCCCTCGTGGCGGTCTTCTGCGGGTCGCACGCCGGCATCTCGACGCGGCACGCCGAGGACGCGGCCGCCGTCGGGCGCGCGATCGCGCGGGCGGGGGCGGGGCTCGTCTACGGCGGGGGGCGCGTGGGGTTGATGGGTGTCCTCGCCGATGCGGTGCTCGAGGAGGGGGCGCCCGTCTACGGCGTCATCCCGGCCGGCATGGCCAAGCGCGAGATCTCGCACCCGGGCGTGACGCGGCTCGACGTCGTCGCCACGATGCACGAGCGGAAGGCGCGGATAGCCGACGCGGCGGCGGGCTTCGTCGCGCTCGCGGGGGGCTTCGGCACGCTCGACGAGTTCTTCGAGATCGTCACCTGGCGGCAGCTCGGGCACCACGGGCGGCCCGTCGTTCTCCTCAACGGCTCGGGCTTCTGGGACCCGCTCCTCCTCATGGTCGCGCGGATGGCCGAGGAACGCTTCATCCGCGACCCGGAGGAGCACTTCGCCGTGGAGACGACCGCCGACGGGGCGGTGCGGCGGGCGCTCTCGGACGCCGCCGGCTCGCCGGCTCCCGGATCGGGCACGTGGCGGCGAAACGCCTGACGGCGGGCAGTCCCGTCCCGGCGCTCGGCCTGACGCCCCGGAACCGGTTTCTCCTCGCTCTCCTGCTCGCGGTCTTCGCCGTCCTCGGATTGACGGCCGACGAGCGGACCTTCGGGACCGTCACGGACGAGCAACAGATGCTCTACACCGCGGTCTCCCTGGCGAGCTTCGGCGAGATCGGCATCGCCGCCGGGCAGGTCTTCAACGTCCCCCGCCCCGCGGGGGACGCCGTTTCGCCCTACGGCCTGGGGCTGCCGCTCCTCGAGGTGCCGCTCGCGGCGCTCGCGCGGCCGTGGGAGGCGCGCTTCGGCGAGCACTCGTCCCAGACGCTCTTCGTCTTCCTCCAGATCCTCCTCGTGACGGGAGCGGCGGCGTTCTCGGGGCTCCTCGCGCGGCGGCTCGGCGCGGACCGCTTCGGCGAGGGGCTCGCGGTCGTGGCCACGGCCCTCGCGTCGCCCCTCTGGGCGTACGTGGCGACCGGTCTCTCCGAGCCGCTCCAGGCGCTGACCTTCGTGGCGGCGCTCTTCTTTTCTTCCGCGGCGGCCGCGGCGGATGGAGGGGGCGGCGGGAAGGCGGGCCGGCTTGCGATGACCGCGGGCTTCTTCGCGGGCTACGCGGTGCTGACGAAGGGGGTCAACGCCGTGATCGCGCCGTTACTCCTCCTGCCGCTCGCGTTCGGGCCGGACGGGCGTCCCGCCGTCGGGCGGCGCGTCGGCCTCGT
The DNA here is from genome assembly GCA_963721385.1 of uncultured Acidobacteriota bacterium. Classification (GTDB taxonomy): domain Bacteria; phylum Acidobacteriota; class Thermoanaerobaculia; order UBA5066; family UBA5066; genus DAOMFB01. The sequence goes on along the minus strand of CAVRJB010000013.1, from coordinate 620,658 downwards.
CGCCCGCGCGGCGGCGGGCGCGGTCCTCCCCGTGGGAGCGTGGCTGGCGTTCGAGATCTTCCGGTTCGGCCGGCCCTTCACGTCGTACGGTTCCCAGCGCTTTTCCCATCCGGTGCTCGACGGCTTCTGGCGGCTTCTCGTCGGCCCGAACAAGGGGGTCGTTTTCTTCTTTCCACTCCTGCTGATCTCGGCCTGGGGCCTGTGGGGACTCGCCCGCCGGCCCGGGACGCGCGGCGCGGCGCTCGGCATCGTCGGGACGTCGCTCGTCACGCTCTGCCTTTACGCGGCGTGGTGGGCGTGGGACGGGACGTGCGGTTGGGGTCCGCGTTTCCTCGTCCCTCTCCTGCCGCTCCTTTCGGCGGCCGCCGGCGCCGCGGTCCTCTCCCGCGCGGCCCGCGTCGTCGCCACCGTCCTCGCCGCGCTCGGGCTCGGGGTCAACCTTCTCGGGGTTCTGACGCCCGAGGCCGCGAGCTTCCATTACGTCTTCTCGACGGGCGGCGTCCGGGTTCCTCCGGAGGAGATCGAGAGATACCCGGCGTCGTTCCGGGAATCGGCGGGGGAGACCGAGCCGATCCTCGGGCGGAACCTCGTCGCCCGCTACGACCCCGCCTTTGCCCAGATCCCGCTCCACCTCTTCCTCGTCCGTGCGCGCCTCGGAGCGAAGGACCGCGGGGACATCGAGGAGACCCTCTCGCGGCCGCCCTGGATCGCCGAGCATCCCGACGCCGTGCCGAAGCTGGCGACGCGCACGATGGTCTTGACGACGGCGACCCCTCTCGTCCGGGAGCTGACGGAGCCGTTCCGCTGGCCGCGACTCGGCGCAGCGATGGCCCGGCCCGAGGGCGAGCCGCCGGGGACCTTCAACCCGGCGTGGCGGAACGCGCTGCAGGACCAGATCTACCGGAACCTCGACGTCGGGCGGCCGGAGCGCGCCGTCCCGCTGGCGTTCTTCCTCCACGACTCGCTCCCCTCCGGTCACACGTCGGCCCTCGTTGCCGAGAGCCTTCGCCTGGCGGGAAAGCGGGACGAGGCGAGGGCGTTCCTCGGCGGCCTTCCCGCGCGCGTCGTCCTCGCTCCGAGCGTCTCGATCGTCAGGGCGCTCCTCGCGCGCGACGAGGGGAACGAGGCGGGCGCCCGCGCCCATCTCGCCGAGGCGGCGGCGCGCCTCAGGACGCCGGCCCTCGACCGGGCGCTCGGGATGCCGCCCTCGGCATGGCCTCCGTCGCTCCGGCAATTCGTGACCGACGTCCCGGGGCCGACGAAGCCCGCTCCGGTAAGATCTGCGCCGTGAAGAGAACGCTTCTCGTGGCCGTTGCCACGGCCGGCTGGCTGCTGGCGGCCGCTCCCGTTCGCGGGACCGGGGAAAGGCAGGACCTCGTCCGCTGGCGTTCTCTCACCGCGGGCGAGGCGGAGGCGAAGAAGACGGGGAAGCCCATCCTCTACTTCTTCACGGCGGACTGGTGCGGCCCGTGCCACATCCTGAAGGAGAGCGTCTTCTCCGAGAAAGCGATGGCTCAGAGGATCGACAAGGAGTTCGTCCCGGTCGTCCTCCAGGACACCAGCCGTGAGGGGGGGACGATTCCGCCCGAGATGATCCGCCTCGCGCAGAAGTTCGAGATCCAGGGCTTCCCGACGCTCGTCGTCGCGCGGCCCGAGGGGAAGAAGGCCGTGAAACTCGCCGGCTGGATCGGGCGCGACAAGACCGTCGACTGGATCGGCTATGCGCCCGGCCGCCTCGTGGAGATGGAGAAGGGCTCGTCCGCATCGAGAGGAGAACGACCGTGAGCACGAAGATCCTGACCCGGAACAACGGTCCCCTCGTCGTCGAGGGGGATTTCACCATCGTCGACGCGTCGGACAAGGCCTTCGGCCTCGGCGGACGGACCCGGATTTCCCTCTGCCGCTGCGGCCAGTCCGCGAACAAGCCGTTCTGCGACTCGACGCACGGCCGCGTCGGCTTCTCGGAGACGAGTGTGGCGCGGGACCTTCCGCCTCCGGCGCCGAAGCCTTGAATCCCGGCCGCCGCTCGGCCCGGATGTCTACTGCGCGCCGACGCGGAAGTTGATCACGTCCCCGTCCTGGACGACGTAGTCCTTTCCCTCGAGGCGGAGCGATCCATGGCTCCGGCAGGCGGCGATCGAGCCCGCCTCCATCAGCTTCTCGAAGGGGACGACCTCCGCCCGGATGAACGTTCGCTCGAAGTCGGTGTGGATGACACCGGCCGCCTTGACGGCGTGCGTGCCGCGCGGGATCGACCAGGCCCGGCACTCGTCCTCGCCCGTCGTCAGGAACGAGATGAGGCCGAGAAGCCCGTAGGCAGCCCGGAGGAGCCGGTCGAGCGCGCGATCCGGGAGCCCGAGCCCTTTCAGGAATTCGGCCTGATCCTCAGGTGCCATCGCCGAGATCTCCTGCTCGATCGTCGCGCAGACGGCCGAGAAGGCCACCTTCGGCTGGCCGCGCCACCTCCCGAACTCCGCCTTCTCGAGCGCGCCGTGGAGGTCCGAGGCTGCGTCCTCGCCGGCGTTCAGGATGACGAGCATCGGCTTCGCCGACAGGAGGCCGAAGCCACGCACCATCTTCTGCTCGTCGGGAGAGACCTCGAACGGGCGGAGGGGGTCCCCCTTGTCGAGCGTCGCCTTGAAGCGGGTCAGGATCTCCTTCTCCGTCTCCAGCTCTGGCGACTTCTTCTTCACGATGTCCTTCACGACCCGCTCGAGCCGGTTCGAGACGACGGCGAGATCCGAGAGGAGCATCTCGGTCTCGAGGAGCTCGAGGTCGCGCGCCGGATCGATCGAGCCCTCGGGGTGCGGGACGGCCTCCGATCCGAAGCCGCGGACGACGACGGCGAGCCCGTCCATCTGCCGGAGCTCGGGGAGGTTCAGGCTCTGCGCTCCCCCCTTCGTGACGCCGGGGACGTCGACGAATCGGACGGTGGCGGGCGTGTGCTTCTTCGGCTTGAACATCGCCGTGAGGCGGTCGAGCCGGGGGTCGGGGACGAGCGCGATGCCGACGTGCGCCTCGCGCTTGTGGGGCGCGGCGGCGGTGGAATGGCCGGTCAGGAGGGAGAAGAGGGTCGTCTTGCCGGAAAGCTCGAGGCCGAGGATGCCGAAGTCCATGGCCGGATTCTCCCCCGGAGCTACGATTCCCGCATGCCGCGTCCTCCGCACGTCTCCGAGCCCGTATCCCGGATCAGGGGGTCCGTCTACTCGAAGCTCCTTCACCGCCTCTCGACGTACCGGGGCGAGGTCTATCCGTTCCACGTCGGCGACACGTACCGCGACCCGCCACCCGGCTGTCGGATGGAGGACCTCGCCGCCGCCGACCACCCGCACCTGAACCGGTACACCCCGCCGCAGGGACTCCCGGCGCTCGTCGACGCGCTCGTCGAACGGGTCCGCGCGCGGACGGGAGTGCCGATCGGGCGAGAGCAGCTCTTCGTCACGGGGGGCGCGACGGCGGGGCTGTCGCATTCCGTCGGCGCGGTGGCCGCGGCGGGGGAGGAGGTGCTGATCCTCGCCCCGCACTGGCCGCTCATCGACGGGATCTGCCGGAGCTTCGGCGCGGTCCCGGTCGACGTCCCGTTCTTCGACGTCGCGGACTCACCGGAGGCGGCCGTCCGGATCGTCGAGGAGAAGCGGACGCCGCGGACCGTCGCGCTCTACATCAACACGCCGAACAACCCCTCGGGACGCGTCCTCCCGCGCGCGGGACTCGAGGCGCTCGTCGAATGGGCTCGGCGGGAGGAGCTGTGGCTCCTCTTCGACGAGGTCTACGAGGATTACCAGTACGAGGGGACGCACGCGTACGGCTTCTCGCTCGCTCCGGAGCGCTCCTTCTCGGCGCACTCCTTCTCGAAGGGCTTCGGGATGGCGGGCTACCGGTGCGGCTGGCTCGCCGGCCCTCCCGGCCCGTTGGACGCGGCGTTGAAGCTCCACACGCACTCCGTTTACAGCGCCACGACCGCCTCGCAGGTCGCCGCGCTCCGGGTGCTGACGGGAGCCGGAGACGCGTGGCTTGCCGAAACGCGCGCCGCGTACGCCGAGACGGGGCAGAAGGCGGCCGCACGCCTCGGAGTGCCGCCGCCCGAAGGGTCGACGTTTCTCTTCCTCGACGTCTCGGCGTCCCTCGGCCCGGGAGGGCTGCCCGGGTTTCTCGAGGGGTGCGCCGACGAGGGGCTCTTCGCTGCGCCGGGGCCGAGCTTCGGTCCCTACCCGGATCACGTCCGCGTCTGCTACACGGCGGCGCCTCCGGACGTCGTCCTCAGGGGGATCGAGGTTCTCGCGAGGCGCCTGGGCCGCTGACGCGTTGGTCCATCTGCATCATGGCCCCCGGAGGCGGGCGAGGCGAGATTCGAACGGGGGTGTGTGATGGTTGATCTTCTGAAGAAGGCGACCCGGCCCGCCGTCACCGTCGAGAAGAGCGTCACCGTCGAGAACGCCGTCCGCGTCATGGTGGAGCACAAGATCGGCGCGGTCGTCGTCACCGACAGGGGTAAGGTCGCGGGGATCTTCTCCGAGCGAGACCTGATGCAGCGCGTCGTCCTGGCCCGCCTCGATGCGGCGAAGACTCCCGTCGCGAAGGTCATGACGGCCGACGTCGTCAGCGCGGCCGAGGACGGCGACGAAGACGACGCCGTGACGGCGATGGTCGACCGCCACATCCGGCACGTCCCCGTCGTCGACAAGCGGAAGCGGGCCGTCGGGATGCTCTCGTTCCGCGACGTCATGAAGAACCGCGTCGACGATCTCCGGCACGAGGTGGCCGCCCTCGAGGCCTACCTCGGCTACGACGGCGTCTCGGGCTGAGGGTTCCGGCCTAGCGATCGAGACCGTACCGGGCGCTGAGCGCTTTCGTCCGGAAGAGGAGCGCCGAGAGGGCGGAGAAGAGGGCGACGCCGCCGAGGATGACGGCGAGCCGGATCCACGGGCGGCCTTCCGTCTGGCGCTGCGAAACGAAGAACGCCGCCGTCCGGATCCACTCGGCCGCGCCGATGAGAAGCGCTGCCTGGAGCGCTCGCGCTGCCCAGCGCCTCGGGACGGCGACGAGCGTCAGGACGAGGAGCGCCGCGACGAAAAGGAAGACGTTGCCCGCCCTGTAGAAGTGGGCTGCGAGGACGAGGAGCGATAGTCCGACCGGAAGGATTGCGAGAAACGTCACGCGCCGGCCCCGCCCGCGGCCGCCTTCCGGCGCGGCAGCCTCTCGGGCGCCTTCCGTCGCCCGTCGACCATGTGCATCAGGGCGAGGACCGGATGCCGGAGGAGCATCCGCGGCCCCGCGTAGCGCATCACGACCCGGACCCGCTCTCGCATCGTCTGCTGGTAGCAGTGGATGGGGCAGTTCACGCAGGTCGGCTTCGTCTCGCCGTACGGGCACCGTTCCAGCCTCTTCTCCGCGTAATCCTCGAGCTCGTGGCACTCGGGGCAGAGCGCGGCGTCCTCGCCGTGAACGCCCTCGCAGTGGAGGGCGATCATCGCCCGGATCGTCTTCCACTCCCGCCGGGTCCGTGTCGTCTCGAACATTCCGGACGATTCTAGGAAAGGGCCCTGTCGGGCGGTATGACGGCCGTCAGGCGGGGTCAGCGCTTTTTCGGCGCGTGGCAGCTGTCCTGGGCTTCGGTGACCATGCCGTCCGGAAGGAGCTCGGTGGTCTGGACGTGGACGACGTAGAGGACGCCGTCGACCAGCTTCTTCTCGATCCCCGTCCGGCCGCAGGCCGGACACTCGCTGGCCGAGCCCTCGAGGGGAACCTCGGAGCCGGGGGCCAGATTCACGAAGTTCTGGATCGTGACGAGCCGTTCGCCGGGTCCCTTGCAGTCGGGCGTTCGCTCAGGGCAGTCGATGACCTGACAGATGAAACCGACCTTCTTTTCGCATTCGACCATGAACGTCTCCGGGATCAGGTTAGGCCGCCGTTGTCGCGCGCGCGCTGATGCGGATGCTCTAAAGGACGCCCTGATGCGGATGCTCTAGAGGAGAAGCCGCGTCGGGAGCGTGTTTCCCCCGCGCGCGCCGTGACGCCTGTCACGGCGGTGTCGGTCTCCCGCCGCTGTGCTAGCGTGAGCGGTGAGGTTGCGCCGCGTGTCTTCACATGCGGCAGGCGCGGTCCCGCGGGGCGAGACCCATCGCGACAGGGCTCCGCCCGCGAGAAACGGAGGCGTCGTATGGAGATCTCCGTCCTCTTCACGGACCTCGACGGAACGCTTCTCGACGCGGAGGGCGGCCTCGGAGCCGCCCCCGGCGCGGCGGTCGCGCGCCTCCGTGCGCTCGGTGTGCCGATTGTGCCGCTGACCAGCAAGACCGAGATCGAGGTGCGCGCCCTTCTCCCGGTCCTCGCCGCCGGAGGGGTCGGCGTTTTCGAGAACGGGGCCGGGCTCGTGACGCCGCGGGGCGTCGAAGTCGATCCCGCGGCGGTTCCCGTCGCCCTTCTTCGGCAGATCCTCGCCGACGTGGCGCGGCGGCGAGGGATCCGGGTCGTCCCCCTCGACGAGATGACGGACGAGAAACTCGCGGCGCTCACCGGCCTCGGCGGCAACGCCCTGGCGCAGGCCCGGGCGCGCGTCTGGGATCTCCCGTTCCTCGCGCCGGACGGTGAGGACGACGTGCTCGAGGAGGAGATGGACGAGTTCCGCGGCGTCCAGCTCGTCCGCGGCGGAGCCTTCTGGCACCTCTCCGGCCGGCATGACAAGGCGGATGCGGTGCCGCGGATCCGGGAGCTCTTCGGCCGGCGGGGAGCGGCAGTCGGGCTCGGCGACGCGCCGAACGACCTTCGGTTCCTCTCGGCGGTGGACGTCCCGGTTGTCGTGCCGCGGGCCGGGGGTCCGGACGCACGCCTCGTCTCGGCGCTCCCGCACGCGCGAATCGCACCTGAGCCGGGCGGGCCGGGGTGGGCGGCGGCCGTGAGCGCCCTCCTCGACGGCGAGGCCGCGTGACGCACCTTCCGCCGCTCGACTCGGCCGTCGCCGAGAGGCTGAAGCGGATCGGCCGGGCGGAGGTGCTGGTCGGGATCCCGTCGTTCAACAACGAGCGGACCGTCGGTCACGTCGTCCGCGCGGTGGCGGCGGGCCTGGCCAAGCACTTTCCCGACGTTCACGCGGTCCTCGTCAACAGCGACGGCGGCTCGACCGACCGGACCCGCGAGATCGTGGAGCGGACCGAGCACGGATCGCTCGAGGAGATCCTCGTCGATGCCGCGCCGCCGCCCGCCGCCCGCATCGTGACGCCGTACGTCGGCCTGCCCGGAAAAGGGAGCGCCCTCCGGACGATCTTCCGCATCGCGGCCGAGCTGGACGTGAAGGCCTGCTGCGTCGTCGACAGCGACCTCAGGAGCATCACTCCCGGCTGGATCGAGCTGCTCGTCTCGCCGGTGCTGAGGCACGGGTACGAGTTCGTGTCACCCCTCTACTCCCGCCACCGGTACGACGGCACGATCACGAACACGATCGTCTATCCGATGACACGGGCGCTCTACGGCAAGCGGATCCGCCAGCCCATCGGCGGGGACTTCGGCTTCTCGGGCGGGCTCGCCGACCGGTTTCTCGAGTACGACCGCTGGGACGGGCCGGTGGCGCGGTACGGCATCGACATCTTCATGACGACGACCGCCCTGGCCGAAGGAATGAAGCCGTGCCAGGCGTTCCTCGGCGCCAAGCTTCACGATCCGAAGGACCCTGGAGCCGATCTCCAGCCGATGATGATCGAGGTCGTCTCAACGCTCTTCGAGCTGATGGAACGCTACGAAAGCGTCTGGGGGGATGTCTCGGGTTCGGAGCCGGTTCCCCTCTTCGGGTTTTCTCACGCCGTCGGGCTGGAACCGGTGCCGGTCAAGGTGGAGCGCCTTGCCGCGACCTTCCGGCAGTCAACCGAAGACCTGCCCCCCGTCTGGGAGAGTTTTCTTTCGGCCGGCTCGATCGCCGCCCTTCGTGAGGGTGCGGCGGCTCGACCGGAGGTCGTACTGCTCGACGAAGTCTGGGTCCGGGTTCTGTTCGAGGCCGGTGCGGGCTGGCGGGACCGGCGCCTTCCGCCCGAAACGCTGATCAAGTCGCTGGTTCCTCTTTATCTCGGCAAGGTCGCCTCGTTCATCGCCGAGACCCGGGACGGGACGGACGAGGAGGCCGAGGCGCGGCTCGATACCCTCGCTGCCGCCTTCGAACGGAACAAGGACATGCTTCGCGAGCTCTGGCGGGCCGGCGCCCGCTGAGGAAGGTAGATCACGATGGAACACCTGCAGCAGGACATCGCGAACGCGTTCGCGAGGCTCGCGGACGCCTTCATTTCCGTCATTCCGGCCTTCCTGGTCCTTCTGGCTTCGCTTCTCGTCGGGATCCTGATCGGCGTGGTCCTCCGCACTTTTCTGGAGCTCTTCTCGCGGCTGGTCCTCCGCGGCAGGAAGCGCCCCGGAAGCCTGCCCGACCGGTTCCTGCGCGCCGCCGGCCTCGATGCCGGCATCGAGCGGGCCGCCGGAGCCATTTCGTTCTGGGTCGGCGTGGCCGCCGTCCTGGCGGTCGGCGTCAACGCTCTGGAACCCGGCGCCCTCCGCAACATCCTGAGCGAGATCGTCGCGTTCGTCCCGCGTCTCCTCGCCGCCGGGCTGATCCTCCTGCTCGGCCTTGGCGTCGCCGCGATCGCGCGCCGAAGCGTGTTGCTCGGCGCGGTCAACGCCGGCCTCCCCTGGGCGCGTGCCGGCTCACGCGGCGTCCACATCGTCATCCTCGGTTTCTTCGCGGCCATGGCGCTCGACAACCTCGGTGTGGCCCGCTCCATCCTCGTCGCGGCGTTTTCAATCGTCGGGGGCGCGCTTGCGCTCGCCCTCGCCCTCGCTTTCGGCCTCGGAGCCCGCGACCTCGCCCGCCGCTACCTGGAGAAGAAGCTCCGGGCAGAGTCCGAGGACACCGGCATCCGCCACGTCTGACGGGAGACTCAGGGCTCGAGGATTCCGCCGTTGTCGTGAACCGACTCGAGGAGGATGTCGCCCGCGTCCGGGACGGCCGAGAGGACTCGGGCCCAGTTCGGGATCTGCGGGGCGCCGAGGGGATCCTGCTCGAACTGCTCGGCGCCGGCCTTGAGAGCGCGGGCGAAGGTCGCGACGGCGGTCTCCTCCTCGTGGCGGAGGAAGGTGAGCCCGTTCATCTTGGCGAGGGCGTAGAAGCTGTTGACGGCATCCTCGGCGCGTCGCTGGTAGGAGGCGAGAAGCGACTTCAGAGCCCCCTCGGAGAGGACGACGTCCGCCGCCGCCAGCGTCCGGAGGAGGTGCTTGGCGATGTCGCCAGCCATCCGGTTCAGCCCGGCCGTGGGGTCCTCTGGAGAGAGGGGCTGGTGCTTGTGCTCGTACTGGTCGGCGAGGTCGACCTGGCAGATCCGGCGCCCGGCGCGGTGCCGGAAGACCTCCGAGAGGACGCCGATCTCGAGCCCCCAGTCGGCCGGGACGCGGAGCTGGCGCGCGAGGTCGGCCGAGACGGCGAACTCGCCGGCCAGCGGATAACGGAAAGACTGCAGGAACTCGATGTACGGGTGGGGCCCGAGGAGCGCATTCAGCGAGGCGAGGAGGGGCCCGACGAAGAGGCGGGCGACCCGGCCGTTGAGCCGGTCGGTGAAGCGGGCGTAGAAGCCCTTGCAGAAGTCGAAGTTCAGGATCGGATCGGCGACCGGGTAGAGGAGCCGCGCCAGCATCGCCCGGTCGTAGTCGAGGACGTCGGCGTCGTGGAGCGCGATGTACTCGATATTTCCCTGCGCGAGGAGATAGCCGAACGCCATCCAGCAGGCTCGCCCCTTCCCCCGCTCGCCGAGGGCGAGGTCGTTCGCCGCCAGCTTCTCGAGGAGGGCGGTCACGCCCGGGCTGTCGTTCCAGAGGACGACGGTCCGGCGGCCGAGGCGCCGGAAGTAAGTCGAGCGCGCCCCGGTAGCCCGCCTCGTCGGCCCGGTCGAGCGAGACGAGGACGGTGTCGAGGTACGGGGCCTTCGCCACCTCGTCGCAGATTCGCGCGAGCGCGGGTCTCTCCAGCTCCGAGACGAGGCAGGGGATCAGGAGCGCCGCACGATTCCGCCGCGTGTGTCGGGCGATCGCCTCCTCGAGCTCCGCGGCGGGGCGCGCTCCGAGCCGGGTGAGCGTCGTGATCTGCCCGTTCTGGAAGAAGTCGCTCATGGGCCGATTCTGCCGCACGCGGCCGGTGCGCGACCCAGTCGCGTGTCTCCCCCCGGTACGATACGGGCGCGTGAAGACCCGGACGTGACACCGGCGCCGCCCTCCGCGGCGCCGAGACGGATTCTCGAGGCGCACGAGGTCTATGGGCGCGCATTCGCGGAGATCACGCGGCGCGCGCCGGACCGCTTCGTCTCCCGGGACTGGCACGGGATGCGCGCCGACGCCCTCGAACGGCTGGAGCTCTATCGGAAGGTGCTCGACCCGGCGCTCGCCGACCTCGAGGCGATACTCAAGGCGGGGCTCTGCGACAAGTCCGTCTGGTCGGAGATGAAGGAGGCGTACGCCTCTCTCGTCGCCGGGCGTCCGGACATCGAGCTCGCCGAGACGTTCTTCAACTCCGCGTCGCGGCGGATCTTCCACACGGTGGGCGTCGACCCGCGGACGGAGTTCGTCGCCTCGGAGGTCCCGTCCCTCTCGCTTCGCGCCGCCCGGATCCTCGCGGAGACCTACTCCGGCGCGCAGGGAACGGCCGCTGCCCTCTTCCGGATCCTCGCGGCGCACCCGTTCCCGGCCGGGTGGGAGGACGCGTCGCGCGACGCCAGCCTCGCGGCCGAGAAGCTGGACGCCTACCTCACCGAGCTCTGGGGCGGGCCGGGATTCGACACGGCGCAGGTGCTGCGCCCCGTCTTCTTCCGGAACAAGGGGGCGTATCTCGTCGGCCGGCTCCGCCGCGGCGAGAGGACGATGCCCTTCCTCCTCGCGCTCGTGAACCCCCGCGGGAAAGTCGTCGTGGACGCCGTCCTCGCGGACGAGGACGAAGCCTCGATCGTCTTCAGCTTCACGCGCTCCTACTTCCACGTCGACGTCGCGAACGCGGCGGCGCTCGTGGCGTTCCTCAAGACGATCATGCCGAAGAAGCCGATCGGGGAGCTCTACACCGCGATCGGCTTCAACAAGCACGGGAAGACCGAGCTCTACCGCGACCTCCTCCGGCATCTCGCGGCGTCGGACGACCCGTTCGTCCTGGCGCCGGGGGAGGCGGGGATGGTGATGCTCGTCTTCACCCTCCCGTCGTACGACGTCGTCTTCAAGGTCATCCGGGACGTTTTCGCCCACCCGAAGACGACGGGGCGGCAGGACGTCCTCGACAAGTACCGTCTCGTCTTCCGCCACGGCCGGGCGGGGCGTCTCGTCGACGTTCAGGAGTTCGAGCACCTTTCCTTCCCGGTCTCGCGCTTCAACCCGGAACTCCTCGAGAAGCTCCTTTCGGGCGCGGCCGGCACGGTCGAGGTCGTCGGGAACGAAGTCGTCGTCCACCACCTCTTCACCGAGCGCCGGCTGACGCCTCTGAACCTGTATCTCAAGGACGCGCCGCCCGAAGCGGCGCGGCGGGCGATCCTCGACTTCGGCGAGGCGATCCGGGACCTCGCAAGGTCCAACATCTTCCCGGGCGACCTCCTCCTCAAGAACTTCGGGGTGACCCGGCACGGGCGCGTCGTCTTCTACGACTACGACGAGCTCTGCTTCGTCACCGACTGCCGATTCCGCGAGCTCCCGTCGGGCGACGAGGACGGCGGGGACGGAGGCGAACCGGGGTTCTACGTCGGGGAGAACGACGTCTTTCCGGAGGAGTTCCTGACCTTCATGGGGCTCCGCGGCGACGGCCGGACGGCGTTCCTCGAGCGACACGCCGACCTCCTTCTCCCCGGCTTCTGGAGGGAGATGCAGCGGCGGCGAGCGGGCGGGGGAGATCTTCGACGTCTTTCCCTACCCGGAGGCCCGCCGGCTGCCCCATCCGGACCCGGCGACCGCCTGATACAAACGCTCTGTTGTGGGGGACAGGGTGGGCCCCTAAGATCCGCGCCCGAGGAGGCTCCGAAATGCCCGACGCCAAGCCGAAAGTCCCCGCCGGCGGAGCGAAGATCACGATCTCCGGCGGACAGCTCAAGGTCCCCGACAACCCGATCATCCCCTTCATCGAGGGAGACGGCACCGGCCGCGACATCTGGCGGGCCAGCGTCCGCGTCCTCGACGCCGCGGTCGCGAAGGCCTACGGCGGAAAGAAGAAGATCCACTGGATGGAGGTCCTGGCCGGCCAGAAGTCGTTCGACAACGCCCAGACCTGGCTCCCCGACGAGACGACCGACGCCTTCCGCGACTACCTCGTCGGCATCAAGGGGCCGCTCACGACCCCGATCGGCGGCGGCATCCGCTCGCTGAACGTCGCGCTCCGGCAGATCCTCGACCTCTACGTCTGCCTCCGCCCGGTCCGCTGGTTCAAGGGCGTCCCGTCGCCGGTCAAGCACCCCGAGAAGATCGACATGGTCATCTTCCGCGAGAACACGGAGGACATCTACGCCGGCATCGAGTTCGACGCCGGCAGCGCCGAAGCGAAGAAGGTCCTGGCCTTCCTGAAGGAGAACTTCCCGCCGCAGTACAAGAAGATCCGCTTCCCCGACTCGACCGGCCTCGGCATCAAGCCGGTCTCGAAGGACGGCAGCGAGCGCCTGGTCCGCGCGGCGATCGAGTACGCGATCCGCAGCCGGAAGAAGAGCGTCACGCTCGTCCACAAGGGGAACATCATGAAGTACACCGAGGGCGCGTTCCGCAACTGCGGCTACGCCCTCGCCGAGAAGGAGTTTCCGACCCAGACCTACACCTGGGAGCAGTGGGAGCGGACGAAGGCGGAAAAGGGCGAGGCGGCGGCCAACGCCGAGCAGAAGCAGCAGCTGGCTTCGGGGAAGGTCCTGATCAAGGACGCCATCGCCGACATCACGCTCCAGCAGGTCCTGACGCGGCCGGACGAGTTCGACGTCATCGCGACGCTGAACCTGAACGGCGACTATCTTTCCGACGCCCTCGCCGCGCAGGTCGGCGGGATCGGGATCGCGCCGGGCGGCAACGTCAACTACGTCACCGGCCACGCCATCTTCGAGGCGACGCACGGCACGGCGCCGAAGTACGCGGACCTCGACAAGGTCAACCCGGGCTCGGTCGTCCTCTCGGGCGAGATGATGCTCCGCTACATGGGGTGGACCGAGGCCGCGGACCTCATCCTCAAGGGGATGGACGGGGCGATCCAGGACCGAATCGTCACCTACGACTTCGCCCGCCAGATGGAAGGGGCGAAGGAAGTGAAGTGCAGCGAGTTCGGCGACGCCGTCATCGCGCACATGTAGAAGGCCGCCTCTATTCTTGAGCGCCCCGGAACCGGCGCCGGGCCTCCACGGGCCGGCGCCGGTTTTCTTTTCCCCTTGACAGGTCCTTCGGAGCGCCCTACATTTTCAATGTACTAGTTGACTAGTACATTAAGAAGGCCCTCGTCGCTCATGCCCGATGCCATCCCGTTCCACCTCGACCCCGCGAGCGGGGTGCCGTTCTACCGGCAGATCATCGATCAGGTGGGGCTGGCGGTGGCCGACGGGCGGCTGAACGCCGGGGACCCAGCTGCCGACCGTCCGGCAGCTCGCCGTCGACCTCTCGGTCAACCTGAACACGGTCGCCCGCGCCTACAAGGAGATGGAGATCCGGGGGCTCGTCACGACGCAGCAGGGTACGGGGACGTTTGTCGCCCACCGGAAGCCCGAGCGAAAGGGCGCGGAGCGCCGGAAGGCGCTCGACTCCTTCGTCCGGCAGCTCCTCGCGCACGCCGCGGCCCGCGGCTTCACGCCCCAAGAGATCGCCGGGGCCCTCGCCGAAAGATCGGCCGAGCCCGGCAGGAGGACGTCATGATCCCGATCACCGTCTCGAAATCGTTCCGGTCGAAGAAGGACGACGCGACCCCGCCGCCCGAGAAGGGGGCGCCGGCCAGCTCCGAGCGCCGCCGCAAGGCGCGGGAGGACGCGGTCGAGCTCCGCCGCTTCTTCAGCGGTGTCGGTCTTGCGGCCTTCCTCGTGCTCCTCGCCGCGGGGGGTGTGACGGCGGGCCTCACGAGGAAGGAGGGGTTCGTCGCCGCGGGGTTCGTCCTCGGCCTCTTCGCTCTCTTCTCCCTCCGCGTCGCCACGCAGTGGGAGCGGGCCGTGGTCCTCCGCTTCGGACGGTTCCACGCCCTGAAGGGGCCGGGGCTCTTCGGCGTCGTCCCGGTCGTCGACGTCGTTTCGCAGATCGTCGACCAGCGGCTCCGGGTGACCGACGTGACGGCGGAGTCGGCCCTGACGAAGGACACGGTGCCGGTCAATGTCGACGCCATCGTCTTCTGGACCGTCTGGGACGCGAAGAAGTCGGTCCTCGAGGTGGCGGACTACTTCGACGCCGTCTGGTTCTCGGCGCAGACGGCGCTCCGCGAGGCGATTGGCCGCCACCAGCTGGCCGAGATGATCACCGAACGCGAGAAGCTGGGCCGCGGGCTGCAGGCGATCCTCGACGGAAAGACCAGCCCGTGGGGGATCACCGTGCAGTCGGTCGAGATCCGCGACGTGAAGATCCCGGCCGAGCTCGAGGACGCGATGTCGCGCCAGGCCCAGGCCGAACGCGAACGGCAGGCCCGGATCATCCTCGGCACGGCGGAGACGGAGATCGCCAGCCGCTTCGTGAGCGCGGGCCAGGAGTACGAGGGGAAGCCGCTGGCGCTCCACCTCCGGGCCATGAACATGCTCTACGAGGCGATCAAGGAGAAGGGCTCGATGGTGATCGTCCCCTCGAGCGCCGTCGAGACGATGGGCCTCGGGGGGCTCTCGGGCCTCACGGCGCTGGGCCGGCCGGCCGTCCCCGCCGCGCCGCCGCCGGCCTCCGCCTCGTCCTGATACCCGCCCTGTCGTAATCTTCCGGCGCCATCGCCTCAAGGAGGAACTTGCCGATGTCGATCCGGAACCGCGCCCTCGCACTCGCCGTAGGCCTGCCGCTCGCCTTGCTCCTCGCCTGCGGGAAGAAAGAAAAGGTCAACGAGGGGAAGGAGCTCTCGAAGAATCCGATCACCGCCCTTGGCCAGCTGAGCGACGCTGCCAAGAAGGCGGCGGAGACGGCGAAGGAGATGCAGGAGATGAAGCCGGTCGACCCGGTCAGCTTCAACGCCCTCCTTCCGCTCCTCCCGGTGGCGCCGGCCGGCTTCACGGCCGCGGGAGAGCCCCGCGGTGAGACGACCCAGACGATGGGCGTCAAGGTCTCCGAGGTCGAACGGAGCTACACCAAAGGCGACCAGCACCTTCGGATCAAGATCGTGGACGGCGCCTACAACCCGCTCATCTACGCCGGCGTGACGATGGCGGCGCAGTTCGCGCGCGAGTCGACCGAGGGTTTCGAGAAGGGCGTCACGATCGACGGAAACCCCGGGATCGAGAAGTGGAACAAGTCCTCGAAGCGCGGCGAGATCGACGTCGTCGTCGCGAAGCGTTTCCTCGTCTCGATCGACGCGAGCCCCGTGGAGTCCGACTTCGCCCGCTCGGTCTACAACGCACTCGAGAAGGCGAAGCTGGCCGCGCTGAAGTAAAGGCTCTGGTGGCGCGAGGGAGGGCGCGATGCCCTGTCGGACGGCGACCCTGACGTTCCGTACGTCGGCGAAGGACCAGGTCCTCGACATCACCCGCGAGGTCGCGGACGCCGTCCGGAACGCCGGGGCCGCGGAGGGGCAGTGCACCGTCTACACGCCGCACGCGACGGCGGCCATCGCCATCAACGAAAACGACGATCCGAACGTCGGAACGGACCTGCTGACGGCCCTCTCGCGGCTCGTCAAGGACCACGACGGATGGCTTCACGACCGGGTGGACGACAACGCCGCCGCGCACATCAAGGCGGCGATCGTGGGACCGTCCGAGACGATCCCGGTCCAGGGGGGGCGGCTCGTCCTCGGCACCTGGCAGAACGTCTTCCTCTGCGAATTCGACGGTCCCCGGGCCGCCCGCCGGGTCGTCGTGTCGGTGATCTGGTGAGCGACCCCGCGAGATACCCGTTCCGGACGAGCCTCCGGGGGCGGCTCCTCACGGTCGTCCTCTGCGCCCTCGCGCCGGCGCTCCTCTTCGTCCTCTGGGGCGCGAACCGGGAGCGCGTCCCGGGCGCTCGCAGCGGCGACGGCCGAGGGACACCGGCTCCTCCGGATCTTCGCGGCGCGGCACCAGGCCTCGCTCGGCATCGCGCGGCGGATCCTCGCGGAGAGATCGCGGCGATCGTCGAGGAGCAGGGAGGTCGTCCGGACCCGTCCGCGCTGCGCCGGCCGCCTCGAGAAGCTCCGGCGCCTCGAGCCGCGCTTCGCGAGCCTTCTCCTCGCGGCGCCGGACGGGACGATCCTCTGCAGCGCCCCCGGAGCGGCGCCGGGCGTGACGCTCGCGGACCGCCCGTACTTCCGGCGCGCGGTCGAGACCGGCCGCCCGCAGACGGGGGAGTTCCAGATCGGCCGTCTCTCGGGCAAGCCGACCCTCGCTTTCGCGGTGCCGGTCGCCGGGGCCGACGGCGGCTCCGTTCCGTGGCCGTCGCGTCGATCGACCTCGACTGGCTGGACGAGCTGGTCGCCAAGGCGCCGCCGCCCGAGGGCTGGGAACTCTACCTCCTGGACCGCGACGGGACGATCCTCGCCCACGACCCCGGCGCACGGAAGGATCGGCGACGCCGCTCCTCCCGGCGAAGCGCTTCTTCGACGAAACCCGCGGCTGGCAGTCGGACCGGTTCGTCCAGCCTGCCGGAGTCCCGGAGTTCTACCTCTTCGAGCCGCTCTCCGACGGCACCGAGGAGATCGGGGTCCTCTCCCTCCAGGTCGCCGGCTCCGTCCTCTACGCGCCCGCCCAGGAGGCGCTCAGTCCGGCAGATCGGGATGCTCGGCCTCGTCGCGCTCGTCTCGCTCGCGGGCGTCTGGTTCCTCGGGGACGTCCTGATGCTCTCCCGGATGAAGCGTCTCGTCTCGGCCGCCCGGCGGCTCGGCTCGGGCGACCTCTCGGCCCGGAGCGGTCTTCCCCGCGAGCACGGCGAACTGGGCGAGCTGGCCGCCGCCCTCGACGAGATGGCCGCGGGGCTCGAGTCGAACGAGGCCGAGCGCAATCGCGCCGCGGAAGAGCTTCGGCAGTCGAACGAGAAGCTGCGCGCGCTGACGGGCCGCCTCGAGACGCTCCGGGAGGAGGAGTCGATCCGGATCGCCCGCGAGATCCACGACGACCTGGGCCAGTCGCTGACGGGGCTGAAGATGGACCTCGGCGCGCTCGCGCGGTCGCTCCCCGACGGAGCGCGCGAGGGCGCCTCCGAAAGGATCCGCAGCATGAGCGCGCTCGTCGACGGCACCGTCGAGACGGTCCGGAAGATCTCGGGCGAGCTTCGCCCGCATCTCCTCGACCCTCTCGGCCTCGTGGCGGCGCTCGAGTTCGCCCTCGAGCGTTTCGGCGAACGGACCGGTGTGCAGACGCGGCTGGACGCGGCGGCGGGCGACGAAGGGCTCGACGCACGCCGCGCGACGGCGCTCTTCCGGATCTTCCAGGAGGCGCTGACGAACGTCGGCCGCCACGCGGGCGCCGCGCACATCACCGTGACGCTCGACGCGGAGGGAAACGACCTCGTTCTCCGGGTGGCCGACGACGGGAAGGGCGTCGCCGCCGCGGACCTCGCGGCGCCGGCGGCGCTCGGCGTCCTCGGGATGCAGGAGCGGGCCCGCGCCGTCGGGGGCGCGGTCTCTTTCGAGGGCGCGCCCGGGCGGGGGACGCAGGTCGTGGCCCGCGTCCCGCGGGGAGATGCGGAGAGGCCATCGTGAGCGGGCGCTTCCTGATCGTGGACGACCACGCCGTCGTCCGGAGGGGCCTCGCCGAGA
The DNA here is from genome assembly GCA_963721385.1 of uncultured Acidobacteriota bacterium. Taxonomy (GTDB): domain Bacteria; phylum Acidobacteriota; class Thermoanaerobaculia; order UBA5066; family UBA5066; genus DAOMFB01. The sequence goes on along the minus strand of CAVRJB010000013.1, from coordinate 602,798 downwards.
TCCTGCGCGACGCGTTCGCCGGGGCCGAGATCGGCGAGGCCGGCACCGCGCGGGACGGGATCGCGGCCGTGAAGGGCGGGCTCTGGGACGCCGTGATTCTCGACGTGACGCTCCCGGACCGGAGCGGCCTCGACGCCCTGAAGGAGATGCGGGAGCTGTCGCCGAAGACGCCGGTCCTCGTTCTCTCGGTTCACGCGGAGGACCACTTTGCGGTGCGGGCCCTGAAGGCGGGCGCCGCCGGCTACCTGAACAAGGAAAGCGCGCCCGCGGAGCTCGTCTCCGCCGTCCGGAAGGTCCGCGCCGGGGGGAAGTACGTCAGCGAAGCGCTCGGCGAGAAGCTGGCGGCCGCCCTCGTCTCGGGAAGTGCGGGCGCCCCTCACGAAGCGCTTTCCGATCGGGAATTCGAGGTCCTGCGGCTGATCGCCTCGGGGAAGACGCCGACGGAGATCGCCGGGCACCTCAACCTCTCGGTGAAGACCGTCAGCACCTACCGCGCGCGGATCCTCGAGAAGACGGGCATGAAGACGAACGCCGAGCTGACGCACTACGCCATCTCGCGCGGCCTCGTCGGCTGACGACGGCGTAGGACGGAATCCGACAGCCGGTTTCCGGAAACGGCCGCGCCGAATCCGGAGCCGTCCGATACCGCCCGCCCCGGCCGGCGACTATCTTCCGGTGCGTCATGAGTCTCCTGCCCGCGAGCCGGCCACGGCCCTTCCATTCATCAACCAGAGGGAACTTGAGCCCGATGTCTCCACTTCGCATTCTCGTCGTCGACGATTCGGCCGTGGCCGGCTCGCGTCTTTCTTCGCTCCTCGGGTCCGTCGACGGCGTCGAGGTCCTCCCCCAGGCGTGGGACGTCGCGGGGGCCCGCCGCGCCTTCCTGACCGGGGCGCCGGACCTCGTGGTCACCGACTTTCAGCTCCCGGACGGGACCGGGGTGGACGTCATCCGCCACGTGAAGACGACCTGGCCCGAAACACTCGTCTGTGTCCTGACGAACTACCCCTGGGCCCCCAACCGTCGCCGCTGCCTGGACGCCGGGGCCGATCTCTTCCTCGACAAGTCGACCGAGTTCGACGCGCTCCTCGAAGTCTGCCGGGAGTTCCTGACGTCGCGGCCGGACCGGCGTGGCGGGTCCGGCGGTCCGGCGGGTAACCCTCGGGACTGACCGCCCGCCCGGCGCTCCCTCAGGTGGGCCGCTCGGTGAACGAGGCGAACATCGGCCGGACGAGGTCCGTGAACTCGGCGAACGACATCCGGATCGTCTCCGTGTGCGTTCCGGCGTTGAAGACGATCGCCTTGTCCTTCTTCAGCGACTCGTCCACCACGACCGGGATCTGGTAGAGGTTCCCGAACGGCGGCATCGCCCCGGTCTCGCACTCCGGGAAGAGCTCCGAGAACTCCGCCTCGGTCGCCAGCCGGATCATCGACGCGCCGACCGCGTGCTTCAGCTGGTCGAGGTCGATCCGCCTCGTGGCCGGAAGGACGGCCATCAGGAAGCGCCCGTCGACTCGAACGATGACCGACTTGGCCACCTCCCAGCCCGGGACATGCACCGCCGCGGCGATCTCCTGAGCCGTGAAGGCGCGCGGGTGGGGGAGCGTGACGTACGGGACGTGCTTCTCCTCCAGGAAGTTGGCGAGCTTTGTCGAGACGGACATACGGCCTCCTTCGGGGCGTCCGTCGGGAGCCGACGCGCTCAGCGAGAACCGCGACCGGAGGCAGACCGCCGGCCGGCGGCGCATCCCCTGAGAAAGCTAGGAACGGCGTCGCGGGAAATCAAGGGCGAGGCGGGCCTATCTCCGTTTCCGCTCCGCCGTCCCCGCTTTCCGGAGGAGCCCGGCCGCGGCCTTCTGGTCCGCCTCGCTCCCGAATCCGAAGACGGCCGAGAACTTCCGGCCGACGACCTGGGCCACGAGGAATGCGAGGTTGATTCCGGCCTCGGCGACGGCCCGGGCGAAAGCATGGCCGAGGCCCGGCCGGTCGTCCCCCTGGACGAGGAGCGCCGGGATCGGCGCCGGCGAGAGCCCGGCGGCCTGGGCGGCGGCCGCGGTCTTCTTCCCCTCGACCGGCCAGACCTCCACGGCGGCCCGGCCGTCGTGAATCCGGTACCCCATCACGAGCTTCAGGCTCGCGCCGGTCCGGGCGAACGGCTCGAGGGTTGACGCGCCGGCCCCCGGGGCGTCGGGCGCCTCGCGGCGCCAGAGCTGGATCTTCCTGATCTGAATCGCCATCGTGAGACTCCTTTCCCCTGTTCAGGGAGAAATCTGGAGCCCCTCGGGCCGCGTGGCAAGGGTGTAATGGGATCAGCGGCGTCACGGGGCGTCGGCAGCGATGTCGGCGACCACGACGTCGATGCTTTCGGCCCCCTCGAGCACCCGCTGGACGATGCCCGGTGAAAGCCGTCCTTTGAGGCCCGTCCGACCCGGCCGGCCCATCACGAGGACTTTCACCCCTTCCGACTTCGCGAACTCGAGGATCGCCCCGGCGACGTCCTCGGACTCGCGATAGACGACGTTGGCGCCGAGCGACATGGCGAGGTTGATGTTCTCGACGAGCTCGCGGTGCTGGGCGGCGGAGAGGTTCTCGGGGTGGTCCCTCTTCCGCCGGACATAGAGCGCGTACCAGCGCGTGTTCATCCGGCCGGCCAGCTTCGAGCCGCGGCGGATCAGGGCGCGGGCCCGGGCCGTGTCGAGCGGCAGGGCCACGGCGACCTGAATGCCCGACGGGACCGCGAAGGTCCCCGACGTCTCGGTTCGTTCCCGGCCGACTCCTTCCGCGGTCTCGCGGAGCGCGAGCTCGCGAAGAGAGCGGAGGTTGTCCTCGCGGAAGAAATTCTCGAGCGCCGAGGCGGCCTGGGCGGGGGGGTAGATCTTCCCCTGCTTGAGCCGCTCGCGGAGCTCCGAGACCGGGAGGTCGACGTTCACGACAGCGTCCGCCTCGCGAACAACGCGGTCCGGGACCCGCTCGCGGATCTCGAGGTGAATCGCGGACTTGACGACGTCCTGCACCCCCTCGAGGTGCTGGACGTTGAGCGTGGTCAGGACGGAGATCCCCGCCGCGAGGAGGTCTTCCACGTCCTGCCACCGCTTCTCGTTCTTGCCGCCGGGCGCGTTCGTGTGGGGGAGCTCGTCCACGACCGCGACCTCGGGCTTCCGTGCGAGGAGGGCCTCGAGGTCCATCTCCTCGAGGACGGTCCCCTTGTACTCGACCCGGCGGCGGGGGACGACCTCGAGGTCGCCGATCCGGTCCGCCGTCTCCTTCCGCCCGTGCGTCTCGACGAGGCCGACGACGACGTCGATCCCGCGCGTGCGCATCGCTTGCGCGTCGTCGAGCATCCGGTAGGTCTTGCCGACCCCGGCCGCCTGTCCGAGGTAGACCTTCAGCCGGCCGCGCTTCTCTTCGCGCGCGAGGAGACGGAGGAAGGCTTCGGGGTCCGGGCGCTTGGGTTCTTCCGGCTTCACCCGCCCATTATCCGGCGGGGGCCGCCGGGCTCACGGACGGGGCAGGCGCCGGCGTCGGAGTGGGCGTGGGCGCGATCTGGGGATGGCCGAGCCGCGCGTCGATCTCGAGGTTCAGGGCAAGGACGTTGACGCGGCTCTCGCCGTAGACGCCGAGGAACCGCCCCTCGGTGTTCCTCGTGACGAGCGCCTCGAGGTCGGCGGCGGGAATCCGGGTCTCCCGGGAGACGCGAGCAACCTGCAGGCGTGCGTACTCCGGCGAGATGTGGGGATCCAGGCCCGAGCCGGAGGACGTGACGGCGTCGGCCGGGACGGACCCGGTGACTCCCTCGTCGTCTCTCACGGACTTCACGGCGTCCTTGACGGCGTCGGCGAGCTTCTGGGAAGTCGGACCGAGATTCGTGCCGCTCGACGCCGTGGCGTCGTAGCCGCTCCCCGCCGCGGAGGGGCGGCCGTGGAAGTGTCCCGGCATCACGAACGACTGTCCGATGAGCGACGAGCCGACGAGAGCGCCGGGGTCGTCTGTCTTCTTCAGGAGGCTCCCGCCAGAGGCGTCCCGGAAGGCGATCCGGCCGACGGCCCAGACGACGGCCGGATACGCCGAACCCGAGGAGGAGCGTGAGGACGAGGTAGAGGCGGATCGAGGGGAGCAGGTGTTCTTTCATGGCGGCTCTCAGACGAGGTGGAGGGCGACGAGAATCAGATCGATCAGCTTGATGCCGGCGAACGGGACGAGGACGCCGCCCAGGCCGTAGAGGACGAGGTTCCGGCGCAGGATCCGTCCCGCGCCGAGCGGGCGGTACTTGACGCCGCGGAGCGCGAGAGGAATGAGCGCGACGATGATCAGGGCGTTGAAGATGACGGCCGAGAGGATCGCGCTCTCGGGCGTCGCGAGGTGCATGACGTTCAGGGCCTGGAGAGCGGGGTAGGTGGCGAGGAACATCGCGGGAATGATCGCGAAGTACTTCGCGACGTCGTTCGCGATAGAGAACGTCGTCAGCGCGCCGCGCGTCATCAGGAGCTGCTTGCCAATCTCGACGACCTCGATCAGCTTCGTCGGATTCGAGTCGAGGTCGACCATGTTGCCGGCTTCCTTGGCGGCCTGCGTGCCGGTGTTCATCGCCATGCCGACGTCGGCCTGCGCGAGGGCGGGGGCGTCGTTCGTGCCGTCGCCGGTCATCGCCACGAGGTTCCCCTTCGCCTGCTCCGACCGGATCAGCGCGAGCTTGTCCTCTGGCGTCGCCTGGGCGAGGAAGTCGTCGACGCCCGCCTCGCGGGCGATCGTCGCCGCAGTGAGGGGGTTGTCGCCCGTGATCATGACCGTCCGGATCCCCATGGCGCGGAGGCGGTCGAAGCGCTCCTTCATCCCGCCCTTCACGATGTCCTTCAGGTAGATCGTCCCGACGACGCGCGGCCCGTCGGCCACGACGAGCGGGGTGCCTCCTTCCGCCGCGATCGTCGCGACGTCCCGCCGGACCTCCTCGGGGAGCGAGCCGCCGAGGGAGCGGACGAATGCGTCGACGGCGTCGGCGGCTCCCTTTCGCACCTTCCGGCCGTCCGCGAAGTCGAGACCCGACATCCGGGTCTTCGCCGTGAACGGGACGAAGGTGGCGTTCAGCTCCCGAAGGTGCGCGGCCCCGCAGGCCGTACTTCTCCTTCGCGAGGACGACGATCGAGCGCCCCTCGGGGGTCTCGTCGGCGAGGGAGGAGAGCTGCGCGATCCCGGCCAGCTCGTGTTCCTCGACGCGCGGGGCCGCGAGGAACATCGTGGCTTCCCGATTGCCGAGCGTGATCGTCCCGGTCTTGTCGAGGAGGAGGACGTTCACGTCGCCGGCGGCCTCGACGGCGCGTCCCGACATCGCCAGGATGTTGTGCGTCAGGACCCGGTCCATCCCGGCGATGCCGATCGCCGACAGGAGGCCGCCGATCGTCGTCGGGATGAGGCAGACGAGGAGGGCGATCAGGACCGTGACCGAGACGTTTCCCCCGGAGTAGACCGCGAACGGGCGGAGCGTCACGGTCGCGAAGAGGAAGACGATCGTCAGGCCGGCGAGGAGGATGTCGAGGGCGATCTCGTTCGGCGTCTTCTGGCGCTCGGCCCCTTCGACGAGCCGGATCATCCGGTCGAGGAACGTCTGGCCCGGTTCGGAGGTGATCTCGACGACGATCCGGTCGGAGAGGACCGTCGTCCCGCCGGTCACGGCGGAACGGTCGCCGCCGGCCTCGCGGATGACGGGAGCCGACTCGCCGGTGATCGCCGACTCGTTGACCGAGGCGATCCCCTCGACGACCGTCCCGTCGCCCGGGATCAGCTCGTTCGCCTCGACGACGACGAGGTCGCCCTTGCGGAGGCTCGAGGCTGGAATCCGCTCCTCCTGGGCCGAGGCGCCGTTCCCGAGGAGCCGCCGGGCGACGGCGTCGGTCTTCGCGCGCCGGAGCGCGTCGGCCTGGGCCTTGCCGCGCCCCTCGGCGACCGCCTCGGCGAAGTTCGCGAAGAGGACCGTCGCCCAGAGCCAGAAGACGATCTGGAGCTGGAAGCCGAAGAGCCCCTTCGGCGCGAGGCCGGGGAGGAGGAAGAGCGTGGTCGCGACGGCGCCCACCTCGACGATGAACATGACCGGGTTTCCGATCATCTTCCGCGGGTGGAGCTTCGCGAAGGAGTCGACGGCGGCGCGGGAAAGGATCGCGCGGTCGAAGAGGGAGAGCTTCTCTGCTTTTTTCATGGCTTTCGATCAGAAGAGCTTCCCGGCGCCCATCAGGAGGTGCTCGACGATCGGTCCGAGCGAGAGGGCGGGGAAGAACGTGAGGGCGCCGACGATCAGGATGACGCTGACGAGGAGGAAGACGAAGACCGGGCCGTCGACCGGGAACGTGCCCGCCGACTCGGCGACCTTCTTCTTGGCGGCGAGCGAGCCGGCGATGCCGAGGAGCGGGATGATCATCCAGAAGCGGCCGAAGAACATCGCGACGGCCAGCGTCACGTTGTAGAAGTCGGTGTTCGCGTTCAGGCCGGCGAACGCGCTGCCGTTGTTCCCGGTCGCGCTCGTGTAGGCGTAGAGGATCTCAGACAGGCCGTGGGGGCCGGCGTTGTTCAGGCTCGCGAGGCCGGCCTTCGTCGCGACGCCCGCCGCGGTCCCGACGAGGATCGAGAACGTCAGGATCAGGACCGCGAGCATCGCGAGCTTGACGTCGTGCGCCTCGATCCGCTTGCCGAGGTACTCCGGGCGTCCGGCCGACCATGAGGCCGGCGATGAAGACCGAGAGGACGACGAAGAGGAACATCCCGTAGAGCCCGGCGCCGACCCCGCCGAAGACGATCTCGCCGAGCTGGATGTTCACGAGCGGGACCAGGCCGCCGAGGGGCGTGAAGGAGTCGTGCATCGAGTTCACGGCGCCGCACGAGGCGTCGGTCGTGATCGTCGCGAAGAGGGCGGAGTCGCCCGGCCCGAACCGGACCTCCTTCCCCTCCATGTTCCCGGGCGCCGCCGGCGACGCCGAGGGCGTGGTGAATCGGATTGCCCCGCACCTCGGCCCATCCGGCGACGAAGGCCGCGCCGAGGAAGAGGATCGCCATGGCCCAGAAGACGGCCCAGCCGTGTCGCGGCTTCCCGGTCATCGAGCCGAGCGTGTACGTCAGCCCGGCCGGGATCGCGAAGATCAGGAACATCTCGAGGAGGTTCGTCGCCGGCGTCGGGTTCTCGTAGGGGTGGGCGGAGTTCGCGTTGAAGAAGCCGCCGCCGTTCGTCCCGAGCTCCTTGATCGACTCCTGCGAGGCGACGGGCCCGCCCGGGATCTTCTGGACGGCCCCTTCGAGCGTCGTGACCTCGCGGGTCGGCTGGAAGTTCTGGATCACGCCCTGGGACGTCAGGACGATCGCGGAGACGAGGCTGATGGGAAGCAGGACCCAGAGCGTCGACCGGACGAGGTCCTGCCAGAAGTTGCCGATCCCCTTCGACTCGGTCCGCGCGATCCCGCGGACGATGGCGACGGCGAGCGCGATGCCCGTTGCGGCCGAGACGAAGTTGTGGATCGTCAGGCCCGCCATCTGCGTCAGGTGGGACATCGTCGACTCGCCGGAGTAGGCCTGCCAGTTCGTGTTCGTCGTGAACGAGACGGCGGTGTTCCAGGCGAGGGCGGGCGGCACGGCGGGGAGCTTGTCGGGGTTGAAGGGAAGGAGGTGCTGCAGCCGCTGCATCGCGTAGACGACGACGAGGCCGACGACGTTGAAGATCAGCATCGCCCCGCCGTACTGGAGCCAGGTCTGGTCCTTGAGGGAACCGACGCCGCCGAGGCGGTAGAGGAGCTTCTCGACCGGGCCTATGACGGGGTCGAGGAACGTCCGCTCGCCGGCGAAAACTCGCTTCATGTAGATACCGAGCGGCTTCGTGACGGCGAGGATCAGGAGAAAGTAAAGGCCGGTCTTCAGGAAGACGTCGTTCATCGGGGCCTCAGAGCTTTTCCGGTTTCACGAGGGCGTAGAGGAGATAGGCGAGGGCGGCCACGGCGAGGACGAGGCCGAGAGCGCTTTCGAAAGTCATGACGGCCCTCACAGCTCGTCGCAGCGCTTCGCGTACCAGAGCGAGGCGGCGAGGAGGGCGGCGGTGGCGAGGAGGAAGATCACGTCGAGCATCGGATTCCTTTTCAGAAGACGTAGATCACGTTGGCGAGGATCGTGGGCTGGGTGTCGGTGAAGGCGGACTTCTTCTCGAAGACGTCGCGGCTGGACCAGTCGAGGCGGAAGTCGCCGCGGACGAGGAAGTGGCGGGAGATCTTCCATTCGGGGGTCAGGGTGACCTCCTTGAGGTACTGGGGGACGCCGGTCCGTGCGCCGTCGGGGTCGGCGAAGTACTCGCCGCGTAGACTGAGGGCGAAGCAGTCGGTGAGGCCGAACCGCGCGTAGCCGACGATCCCGCTCCAGGTGGCCGTCTCTCCGCTGGTCACGACGTTCGGCTCGCCCCCGTAGGTCAGCTCGAGGGTGAAGACCGTCCGGTCGGTGGCCTTCCACTGGGCCACGACGTTGCCGACGTTGCGCCAGTTCGCGGTCGAGTTGGGCTGCTCGGGGCCGCCCATGTAGTTCCCCGTGACCGTGACGGCCTTCGAGGGGGTCCAGATGAGCTGGGCGCCAATGGACTTGCCGCTGTTGTTGTCCTGCACGACGTCCCAGCCGTTGCAGAGGACCAGCATGGCCGTGAGCTGGTCCCCGAACGACGTGGTGGCCTTCAGGCCGGTGTGGGTGAAGGGGATGGCGTAGCCGAAGACGAAGGAGCGGGTGGCGTTGTCGTTCCAGCCGTCGTACCCCTCGATCACCTCGTTGCCCATGTGGGTGATGAACTTGCCGAAGTCGAGGCGCAGGCCGCTGCCGACGGGGGCGATCCAGCTGACGGTGGCCTGCTGGAGGTCGAAGTCCTGGCCCTGGAAGAGGCCGGCGGCCGACGAGACCCTCGCCACGTTGCCGGCGACGGCGTCGACTCGGAAGCCGACGTCGCCGGGCTTCTCGACGGCTTTCTGGACGACGATCTCGGCCGCGTCGACGCTCACGCTGTTGTCCAGATAGTCGAAGACGCGGTACTGGTTGCGGCCCGAGGCCGGGCGGTTGGTGTTGTACTCGTACCAGACCGAGAGGAAGCCGTTGACGGTGATCTCCTGGTACCAGGGCTTTTCGGCAGGAGCCGCGGACTCGGCGGCTACGGGCGCCGGCGTCGGCCTGGGAGTCGGGGCCTCCTCGCCGACGAGTGGGAGGGCCACGGCCGCCGAGAGGATCGTCGTGGCGGCCAGGCGCAGGGCGCCGCTTCCGCGCTTTCCGCCCGACGGGCGCCGCATGCCGGAGCGCCATTCCGAGTCTGGCTCGCGCCAGCGATCCCAGTCCCCGCCGAACCGGCGAAGCGCGGCCGCGAAGAGCGCGAGATAGCCTCCGAAGCCGGCGAGGACGACGGCCAGACATGCGAATCCGTCGACGTAGAGCGCCACCGCGGCGCCGCCGACGAGCGACGCGATCGCCAGAGCGACGAGGAGGAAGGCCTGAAGTAGGTTCGGTGGGTGGGACTTGGGTCTCCGTGTTCACGCCGGGAACTTGCGGCCGACCTCCCCAAGAAGTCCGGAAGGAGGCCGAAAGAATCCCTAAAGGCGGTGAAACCCCTTTTCAGTCAATAGGTTCAACGACAAAGCGGTAGCCGACCCAGGGCTCTGTGACGAGGAATCGGGGCCGGGCCGGGTCGGGCGGTCGTCGATCTTCTTCCGTAGCGAGCCGACGTGGACGCGGACGACGTCGGGCGTCGTCCCCGGCGCACCGTGCCAGACGCGGCCGATGATCTGGGCGATCGTGACCGGCTTTCCGGCGCGGGAGGCGAGGAACTCCAGGATCGAGAACTCGGTCGGCGTCAGGCGCACCTCGCGCCCCTCGACGACGACGAGGTGCCGCTCGCGGTCGATGACGAGGCCCGGGAACTCCAGGGAGCCGGGCGCCGCGTCGTCCCGGGTCCGCCGGAGCTGCGCCCGGACGCGGGCGAGCAGCTCATGGACGGAGAACGGTTTCGTGACGTAGTCGTCGGCTCCGAGGTCGAGGGAGCGCACCTTGTCCGCCTCCCCGCCGCGGACCGACAGGACGACGATCGGAGTCCTCGCGCGCCGCCGTACGGAGGCGATCAGGTCGTACCCGTCCGTTCCCGGCATCGCGAGGTCGGTCAGGACGAGGTCGGGGGCCTCCGCCTCGAACCGGCGGAGCCCCTCGTCGCCTTCCGCCGCCTCGATGACGTCGTAGCCCGCTGCCTGCAACTCGGCGTGGAGGGCTCGCCGGATGCCGGGATCGTCGTCCACGACGAGGATCCGCGGCGCGTGGGCGGCTCGGATCATCCCGGGTCTCCGGCCGCGGGAACCGCCGGAAGGTCGATCCGGGCGACCGTCCCTCCTCCTGGCCGATCGGCGAGGCTGACGCTCCCGCCGAGGGCGCGCGACAGAGACCGGCAGATCTCGAGCCCCAGCCCCGTCCGGCCGGTATCGCCGGATTCCACCCGCGCGGTGACCGCGCGCTTCACCGCGGTGGGAACGCCCGGGCCGCGGTCGAGCACTTCGAGGCGGACCCGACCCGGCTCGAGAGGCGCCGGCGCCGCCGAGAGCTCGAGGGGCGCCTCGGGGGCCGAAACGCGGGCGGCGTTCTCGAGGAGGTTCGACAGGATCTCGACGGCGAGGGCCGGGTCGACGAGGAGATCGGGCGTCTCCGGCGCGATCGAGACCTCGACGGCGCGCCCTTGGACCACGAGCGACAGGCTCTCGATCGCGGCACGGAAGAGGTCGGCCGCGGGCGAAGGCTCCGGCTTCGGGAGGAACGTGCCGGCGTCGAGGCGCGCCATGGCGAGGAGGTTGTCGATGCGCCGCGACAACCTCTCCGTCTCGCGGGCGACCTCGTTCACGGCTTCTTCGGCGCCGGCGTTCCTCCGGAGCCGCTCGAGGCCGATCCGTATCGCGGTGATCGGCGTCCGGAGATCGTGCGAGACCGCGCGGAGCAGGGACGTCTTCAACGACTCGCTTTCCCGGAGGGCCTCCATGGCCGTTCGCTCGCGGAGGAACCGCTCGCGCTCGACAGCCAGCGCGACGAGCCGTCCGACTGACTCAAGGGCCGTCCGCTCGGCCCGCGTTCCCCGCGCCACGAGGACGCCGTTCGGTTTGCCGCCGACCCCGAGGGGGAGGTAGACGTCACGGGAGAAGCCGGCGGCGGGCACCTCCACCGTCTCGCCGTTCCGCCCGACGGCATCCACGAGCGGGTCGTCCGGCCGGAGTGATCCACCGACGTCGAAGATCACCTCGGCCCTGACGGGCCCTTCGCGGAACAGGACGAGGCCGCCCCCCGCCGCGCCGATCGTCCGGAGTGCCCGCCCGGCCGCGAGGCCGAGCGCGCCCACCCGGTTCGTCGCGGTGAAGAGGTCGACCGAGAGGTCGTAAAGCGCCTCGACCTCGGCCCGCCGTGCCTCGGCATCGGCGGCTTGCTGCCGGGCCCGCGCCACGAGCCGGCTGGCGACGGTGGAGGCGACGAGAAACGCCGCGAGAGCCACCCAGTTCGACGGGTCGGCAATGGTGAGGGTCCCGACGGGCGGCAGGAAGAAGTAGTTGAAGGCCACCGTGCCAGCCAGCGAGGCGATCGTCCCCGCCACGAGGCCGCGCCCGACCGCCACGCCGAGGACGACGATCAGGAAGAGGAAGCCGGTGGTCGTGGCGTTCGTGCCCGCGAGCCGGCCGATGGCCGTCGCCCCGGCGATCGCGAGGACCGCGGCTCCGACGTCGAGGACATGCCGAACGAGGCCCCCGGCCGTGTCAGCCGTGCCGGGGGTTCGAGGGGCCGCCGAAGACGGCCCCTTATCCATGAATGTTGTGGCCGTGGACCGCCTCCGCCGCCTCGTGCATCGCCTCGGACAGCGTCGGGTGCGCGTGGATCGTCCGGATCATCTCCTCGGTCGTCGCCTCGCAGCGGAGGAGGGCGGCGGCCTCCGAGATCAGCTCCGTCGCATGCGGCCCGATGATGTGGACGCCGAGGATCTCGTCGTACTTCTTCTCCGAGACGACCTTCACGAACCCCTCGTTCGTGTGCTCCATGGCGCTCTTCGCGAGGACCTGGAAGCCGAATCTGCCGACGGCGACGTCGTAGCCGCGTTCGCGGGCCTTCGCCTCCGTCAGCCCGATCGACGCGACCTCCGGGTCGCAGTAGGTGCAGCCGGGCACCTGGTCGCGATTGATCGCGTACGTCGGGTAGCCGGCCATCATCTCCGCCGCGACGATTCCCTCGGCGGAGGCGACGTGCGCGAGCCAGATCGTCGGCGTGACGTCCCCGATGGCCCAGACGTTCGGCACGTTCGTCCGCTGCCACTTGTCGACGACGACATAGCCGCGGTCCGTCACGATGCCCGCGGTCTCGAGGCCGATTCCCTCGGTCACCGGCTTCCGCCCGACCGCGAGCAGCACCTTTTCGACCGTCCAGGAGAGCGGGGCGCCGTCGGGCCCCTTTGCGGCGACGGTGACGGTCCCGTCGGCGTCGGGCGTGGCCGACTCCACCCCGGTCTTCACGTGGCATTCGATCTTCTTTTTCCGGAACGACTTCTCGATCTCCCGCGAGATCTCCTCGTCCTCGACCGGAAGGAGGCGCGGGAGGACCTCGACGAGGATGGTCTTCGTCCCGTACCGGGAGAAGCACGACGCGAACTCGGCGCCGACGGCCCCCGAGCCGATGACGAGGAGCGACGTCGGGACGGACGTCGACTTCAGGATGTGGTCGGAGTTCAGGATCCGGTGCCCGTCGGCCTTCAGGAAGGGGAGATCGCGCGGGACGGATCCGGTCGCGATCAGGACGTTCTTCGCCTCGAGCCGGGTCTCGCCGCCGTCGCTGGTCACGATCACGGCGTTCGGGCCCGCAAGGCGCCCGCGCCCTGCGTGGACGTCCACCTTGTTCTTCTTCATCTGGTACTCGACGCCCCGCGCGCCCTTGATCACGACCTTGTCGCGGAACTTCGCGACGGCGGGGAAGTCGAGCTCGACGCCGGCGGTCTTCACGCCGAACTCCGCCGCGTCGCGCGCCTCGGTCAGGAGCGTCGCGGACTTGAGCATCGCCTTCGTCGGGATGCAGCCGCGGTGGAGACAGTTGCCGCCGAGTCCGACGCCCGGAACCTTCGCGTCCTTCTCGACGATCGCGGTCCGGAGGCCGAGCTGGGCGGCCCGGATCGCCGCGACGTAGCCGCCGGGCCCGGAGCCGATGATGACGAGGTCGTAGGAGAAGGGCGATGGGCTCACGGGGTCTCCTTGCGGGCACGCGCCGGGCGGCGCGAAGACCGGCGGATTATAGGGTGGCCTTCATCGGCCCGGCGGGTAGCCGGTGATCGCGCGGATCTCGTTGTAGAGCGGCTTCAAGCGCGCGTACATCTGCCGGTAGACGCGCGAATAGAGCTCGCCGTAGAGGGCCGAGGTCGCGGGATCGGGAGAGAAGACCCGCCCCACGCGCGTCATCGATTTCACGGCGGCGTCGAAGTCCCGGTGGAGGCCGAGGCCGACGGACGCGTCGATGGCGGCGCCCAGCCCCGAGGCTTCGTAGACGTGCGGGCGGCCGACCGGCAGGCCGAAGACGTCGGCCGTGATCTGAAGCGCGGCGTCGCTCTGAGAGCCTCCCCCGGCCACGCGAAGCTCGGTGATCGGAACGCCGCTACGCCGTTCGCAGCGCTCCTTGCCGTCGCGCAGCGCGTAGGCGAGCCCCTCCAGAATGGCTCGATAGAGATGCGCGCGCGTGTGGACGTCGCCGAAGCCGATCACGGCGCCTTTCGCCTCGGGGCCGGGCACCTTCACGCCGGGCGACCAGTAGGGCTGGAGGACGAGACCCATCGAGCCGGGTGGAACCTGACGGACCAGCTCGTCGAAGAGGCTCTCCGGCTCGATTCCCCGCTCCCGCGCAAGGGCCGCCTCTCGGTCGCCGAACTCGTCGCGGAACCAGCTGACCATCCAGTACCCGCGGTAGATCTGGATCTCCAGGCTGTAGGCGCCGGGCACGGCGGCGGGATACGGGGGAAACAGCGGGTACGGCTCGATGTAACGGCGGTGGGTCGTGTTGATGGTGGCCGTCGTGCCGTAGCTCAGGCAGCCGACCTCGGGCGAGAGGCAGCCGGCGCCGATGACTTCGCAGGCCTTGTCCGCCGCCGCCGCGATGACCGGGAGGCCCGGGGGAAGCCCCGTCGCCTCGGCCGCGTCGGAGGTCAACTCGCCGAGAGGCTGGCCGGGCGGAACGAGATCGGGCAGCTGTTCCCTTTCGACGGAAACGGCCTTCCACTTCCAGTCACCGGCGCGGGCCCAACGGAGCCGCCGGTAGTCGAAGGGGACGTATCCGACCTGGCAGCCGACGGAGTCGACGAAGCGGCCCGTCAGACGGTGCGTGAGGTACCCGGACAGGAAGAGGAACTTGTGCGTCCGCCGAAAGACATCGGGCTCGTTCGCCCGGATCCAGTTCGCCTCCGCGTCGGCCTGGAACTGGGCCACGGTCCGGGACATTCCGATGGCCTTGAACGCGAGGCCCCAGAGTCCCGAGAGCCGCGGGACGCCTTCCGCACGACGCTGGTCCAGCCAGACGATCGCGGGACGGAGGGGGCGTCCCTCCGGGTCCACGTTGACCATCGTCGCCCGCTGTGTCGTCAGAGCCAGGCCGGCCACGTCCCCGGGACGGGCTGTGCCCCCGGACCAGAGCGCGCCGCAGGCCGCGACGAGCGCCTCCCAGTAGACCTCGGGCCGCTGTTCGGCCCACCCCGGCCGCGGCGAGACGTAGGGCGTGATCGGGACGCGCGCCTTGGCGACGAGCTCCCCCGAAAGGTCGAAGACCAGGGCCCGGACGCTCTGGGTCCCGGCGTCGAGCGCGAGGATCAGTTCCCGGCCCATGTCGGCACCCCCTTCTGCCCTTCGGGCGGGACGCCATGCTGCCCCTGCCAGAGCTGCCGGTAGGCGCGCTCCTCCGCCTCCCACCGCGATTTGTCCCAGCCCAGCTCGTCCCGGCAGATCTCGCCGATCACGGGTAGATGCGCCGCGCCTCCCTGAGCCGCCACGAGGCCGAGGCGGACGCGCCGCAGAAGCAGGTCGTCGAGATGAACGACGCACTCGGTGCGGGCGCCCCAGCGGATCTCGGCGGGGAGGACGGTCGTCGACGGGAAGGGCGTGAGCTCGCCGGGCTTCGCGGACGCGACGACCTGGCCAGCCTCGAGGCCGTAACGGCCGAGAAGGCGGCGGCATTGCCCCGCGTCGAGCGAGGGGCCGCCGGGGAGAACGTCCGGCACCGGGTCCAGGATCGCCGACGACTCGTCGAGACGGACCGGTCCCGAAAGGCGCCTGCGGAGGGCCCGGAGGGTGGCGAGAGCGACCAGCCGGAACGTCGTCAGCTTTCCGCCGGTGACGGTCACGAGGCCGCGCTCTTCCCAGATGGCATGGTCCCGCGACTCCTTCGAAGGGTCCTTCTTCCCGGTGCCGATGATCGGGCGAACGCCGCTGAAGGTCGCAAGGGCGTCACGAAGGCGTGAGGTCGAGCGACGGGAAACGGGCCGTCAGGGCTTCCATCAGATACGCCGCCTCCTCCGCACCGATCGCCGGCTCCTCGTCGGGGGGCCTTCCGTGATCCACGTCCGTCGTTCCGAAGATCGTGACCCCTTCCCACGGGACGACGAAGAGAGGGCGGTGATCGCGCGGGTGAAGAAAGCTGGTCGCCTGCGGGGCGGGAAGACGCCAGGCCGGAAAGACGAGATGGCTCCCGCGCAGAGGCCGGAGCCGTGCGGCCGCACCGGCCTTCGCCCGGAGGCGTCGGCCCACGCCCCGGTCGCGTTGACGACGGCGCGGGCGCGGACTTCGAACGCCCGGTCGCTGAGTCCATCCCGCACGGTGGCGCCGACGACCTCGCCGCGGTGGACCAGCAGATCCTCGACCGCGGCGTAGTTGAGCGCGGCCGCGCCGCCCCTCACGGCCTCCCGGATCACGCGGAAGACGAGGCGCGCGTCATCCGTCTCGGCGTCGCCGAACCAGAATCCGCCCCGGAGGCCCTCGGTGGAGATCCGTGGCGCGAGGGTCCGGAGCTCCTCGGCCGAGAGATGGCGGTGATTCCATCGGCCCGCGAGGAAGTCGTAGACGAGGAGGCCCGTGCCGTACACGAGCCGTCCCGGGCGGTCGCCGGGGTAGCTCGCGAGGACGAAGCCGAGGCGCTCCACGAGGCCCGGCCCCTCGCGGACGAGCCGCTCCCGCTCGTGCACGGACTCGCTCGTCAATCGGAGGTTCCCCTGCTTGAGATACCGGAGCCCGCCGTGGACCAGCTTCGAGGAGCGGCTGGAGGTGCCCGACCCGAAGTCGCGCTGTTCGACGAGGAGGGCGGAAAGGCCGGAGCGCGTCGCCTCGCGGAGGATTCCGGCCCCCGTGATCCCCCCGCCGATGATCAGCAGATCCCACGGCGCAGATAGCCGGGACCAGACCGCCTCGCGTCCGGACGTCGGCCGCCGGGCGTCCTT
The DNA here is from genome assembly GCA_963721385.1 of uncultured Acidobacteriota bacterium. Taxonomy (GTDB): domain Bacteria; phylum Acidobacteriota; class Thermoanaerobaculia; order UBA5066; family UBA5066; genus DAOMFB01. Next base: position 586,336 of record CAVRJB010000013.1, on the reverse strand, counting down.
CACGGGACGAGCTTCCCCGGGTTCATGAGACCGTCGGGATCGAAGTGCCGGCAGAGGGACTGGAGGGCCGAGATCCCCAGCGGCCCCTTCTCCGAGGCGAGGTACGGGAGATGGTCGATGCCGACGCCGTGCTGGTGGCTGATCGTCCCCCGAGCCTCCATGATCGCGCGGCTCGCGGCGCTCTTCAGAAGCTGCCAGCGGCGCAGGTTCTCGTCCGGATCTTCGGCCAGCCGGAACAGATACGTCGTGTAGAGGCTGGATCCGTCGGCGTAGAGATGCGAGAGGTGGGAGAAGGCGTGGACGCGCTCCCCGATCTCGCGAAGCCCTTCCCGGAGGGCCGTCTCCACGCCGACCTGAAGGGAGGGAAGGGCGGACCACGGGACGGCCGTCTCGAGCGTGTCGACGGCGTAGCCCGCTTCCCAGAGAGTGTTCCGCAGGTAGGGCGCGCGGAACCGGGTCCGCCGCCACCTTTCTCCGAACGCCGTTCCCGCGGTGACCCCGCCGTGGGACCGCGAGCAGGCCAGGACCTCACGCCGGGCTGAGCGGACGTCTCTTTTCCTTCCCGTGAGGCCGACGAGGAGCAGGCACTTCGTTTCTCCTTTCCCCCGGAACCTGAGGTATCCCTCCAGCGCGCCGATCAGCCTCTCGTGCCCGGCCAGGACGAGCGTCGCCGCAGTCTCTTCCGGCGTCGCGAGCCGCAGCATGGAGACCGGAATGCGGGCCTGGGCGATCTCGCGCGCGGCCACGAGCCCCGCGTCCCAGTCCGGGAAGAAGACGGAGAGGAACTCCTCCCGTTCGGGGAGTGGCGTCACCCGAACGGTGACCTCGGTCAGGATTCCGAGACGGCCCTCGGAGCCGAGCACGATCTCTCTGAGGTCGGGGCCCGCGGCCGAGGCGGGAAAGACGGGGATCTCGAGGGGGCCGGCGGGGGTCTCCATCCGGCAGCCCGCGAAGAGCCTCTCGATCCGCCCATAGCCGAGGGACTGCTGCCCGCACGAGCGCGTGGCGACCCAGCCGCCCAGCGTCGAGAACTCGAAGGACTGGGGAAAGTGTCCCAGCGTGAAGCCGTGGGTCCGTAGCGCGGCCTCGAGGTCGGGGCCCTTGATTCCGGCCCCGAAAGCGGCGAGGCGGCTCCTGTCGTCGAGGCGGCGGAGAAGACTCATGCGGGAGAGATCGACGCTGATGACCGGGCGGGCTCCCGCGATCGGATTGACGTGCCCGACCACGCTCGTTCCGCCGCCGAAGGGAATGAGAGAGGCGCCGCACTTCTGCGCGAGTCCGATCAAGTCGTTCACGTCGGCCACGGACTCCGGCCACGCCACGAGGTCGGGGAAGGTGCGGATGCGGCCGCTCCGTAGGGCGATCCAGTCGGGAAGGCTCTGCCCGCGAGCGTGGAGCAGCCGGGAGAGCGGCTCGGCGTCGAGAGCGCCCTCCGCCGGGAGGCGCGGCGGCGGAAGGCGCCCGAGGACGTCGTGAAGCGGCGCGTCGCGTGGATGCACGCCCGCGCCGAGCCGGTCGCCGAGAAATGGGATTGCGCGCGGCGGGAGAGTCGCCGTAACCGTCTCGTCTCCCCAGCCGTTCCAGCGTCTCATCGGTCGCGCCTCCTGCCGGAGCTTCGGGGAATGCAGCCTCCCTTATGATGCGCCCGACCGCCGTCGTCGGGGGGCGCACGGCAACGAGCGAGGAGCTTTCGATGGCACGCGCGACGTACGACACGGGGGCGGTGGTCCGCCAGCTCAACCGGATTCTCGAGGCCGAGCTGGCCGGCGTGGTCCGGTACACCCACTACTCGTTCATGGTCTTCGGCTTCCACCGGATCGCGATCGTGCAGTGGCTCCGCGGCCAGGCCTCGGAGTCCCTCCTCCACGCCACGGAAGCGGGGGAGATGATCACGAGCCTCGGCGGGCACCCGTCGCTGGCGATCGGGCCGCTCCTCGACACGCACCGGCACGACCTCTCCGACATTCTGGCGGAGGCGCTCGAGCACGAGACGATGGCCCTCGACCTCTACAGCGAACTGATCGGGCTCGTGGAGGGGAAGTCCGTCATGCTCGAGGAGTACGCGCGGAAGATGATCGGGACCGAGGAGGCGCATGTCGGGGAGGTCCGGAAGATGCTCCGGGGCCCCGAGGCCGCGCCGCCGCAGCGGAAGAAGTAGCCCCGGTCAGCGCAGGAAAAGCGCCCCGGCCGCGCCGCCGGCGAGGACGAGCCACGCGGAGTTGAGGCGCGTCGCGACGAGCAGCCCGAGGGCGGCGGCGGCGAAGGCCGCGGTCGCGACTCCGGTCACCGCGGCGCCCGTCAGCGTCACGGTCACGGCACCCATCAGCCCGAGGGACGAGGCGTTCAGCCCGTCGAGGAAGCCGCCGAGCGGCCGCGACGCCCGCAGGCGTGTGACGAGCGGCGCCGTCGCCCCGACGAAGACGAAGGCCGGCAGGAAGATGCCGAGGGTGGCGATGACGGCGCCCGGCCCCCGGCCGAGGAGGTAGCCGACGAACGTCGCCGTCGTGAAGACGGGACCGGGAGTGAACTGCCCCGCGGCGACGGCGTCGAGGAGCTGTGTCTCGGTGAGCCAGCCTCGGCGGGCCACGAGGTCGTTCTCGAGAAAGGCCAGGAGGACGTAGCCGCTGCCGAAGAGGACCGACCCGATCTTCAGGAAGACGAGGAAGAGCGACGGGAGGGAGAAAGCCGCGACAGCCGTCGAGAGAGCCGACGCCGAGGAAAAAGCTCTCGAAGGCGACAGAACGGCGGCGGCGAGGAGGCCGGCGGCGGCGCCGTTCTTCGGCTTTTCCGATGCCTTTCCTCGCAGCGTGAGCAGCATCCCGAGGACTCCGCCTGCGCCGAGGAGCAACAGCTCGTGGCCGCGAAGGAGCGAGAGCGCGAAGACCGCCACTGCGAGGAAGGCGAGAGACCGGGTCTTCGCGGCCGCGGAGGAGAGGCGGGCGAACGCGACAAGGACGATCGCGAGGACGACCGGCTGGATCCCCTTGAGGATCGCGGGGAACGCCGGGGCGGCGCCATAGCGGACGTAAGCCCAGGCGAGGGCGGCCGTCATGAAAGCAGCCGGCAGGATGAAGCAGGCCCCGGCCGCGAGAAGTCCGGGCGTGCCGGCCCGGAGCCTTCCCACGTGGATCGCCATCTCGGTGGAGTTGGGACCCGGGATCAGGTTCACGGCCGACATCAGGTCGACGAACTCCTCCCGCGTCAACCAGCCACGGCGCCGGACGACCTCGTCCTCCATCATCGCCACGTGGGCCGCCGGGCCGCCGAACGCGGTCAGCCCGAGCTTCAGGAAAAGCGCCGCCACTTCTCGGACGTTTCCCGGCGGCGGCTTCATGGAGCGGATTATCGGGGCGGCGGGTGGGGAATAAGATTCCGTCTCACCGATGGACGTCGACCGCACCTCCCGCTACCGCGTGATCAAGCTCCTCGGCTCGGGAGGGATGAGCGAGGTCTTCCTCGCCGAGGACCGCGAGCTCCACCGGCGGGTGGCGCTGAAGATCCTGAAAGCGTTCGCCGGAGGCGACGCGGCGCGTCTCCGGCTTCTCCGCGAGGCGCGCCTCGCCTCCCAGCTCTCCCATCCCGCGATCGGCGTCATCTACGAGGTCTCCGAGATGGAGAAGGACGGGGCGCGACGGAACTTCATCGCCATGGAGTACGTCGAGGGGGAGACGCTCAAGGCGTACGTCGAGCGAAACGCCTGCGCGCTTCCCCGGATTCTCGAGCTCACGCGCCAGGTGGCCGAGGCGCTCGCGGCCGCGCACGAGCGCGGCGTCATCCACCGGGACGTGAAGCCGTCGAACGTGATGGTCTCAGAGGCGGGGCACGTCAAGGTCCTCGACTTCGGCGTCGCCGCGTACGTCCCCCCGGCCGGCAGCTCGGACGACACCTGGAGCGTCTTCGCGAGCGGCGCGGGGACTCCGCCAGGGCTTCTCGGCACGATTGCCTACATGTCTCCCGAGCAGGCCCTCGGGCGCGACGTGGACGGCCGCAGCGACGTCTTCTCGCTCGGCGTCGTCCTCTACGAGCTGCTCACGGGCGAGGTGCCGTTCCGGGGGGCGAACGCCGTGGAGGTGATCGACGCGATCCGCCACGCGGAGCCGGCGACGCTGGCCGGCCGCGGTGCGGTCCCCGCCCCTCTCGACGGCCTCGTGCGGCGGATGCTCGCGAAGGAGCCGGCGGATCGTCCGGCGTCGATGCGGGAAGTCGCGCGCGAGCTCGAGGCGCTGGAACGGGCGCTGAAGGAGGGACCCGCCGCGGCCTCGCTCCCGGCGACGCGCGGGCCGGGGCGCTCGATCGCCGTCCTCGCGTTCGAGAACATCACGAAAAACGGCGAGGACGACTGGCTCGGAACCGGAATCGCCGAGACCGCCGCGGCCGACCTCAAGGCGGTCGAGGGGGTCTCCGTCGTCGCACGCGAGCGCGTCCACGAAGCCCTCCAGAAGCTGACGGGGCCGGGGGAGTCGCCGGGCGCGGAGATCGCCGTGGACGTCGGGCGCGAGCTGGGCGCCCGCTGGGTCGTCAGCGGCGGCTACCAGCGGCTGGGCGGCACGGTCCGCGTCACGGCCCGTCTCACCGAGACCGCGACCGGCGCCGTCCTTCGGACCGTGAAGCTCGACGGGACGATGGACGGCCTCTTCGCGCTCCAGGACCGCGTCGTCCGCGAACTGGCCGCGGGCCTCGACCTCGCCGTCCCGGCCGGCGCGCCGGAAGGGGATGAGACGCAGGTCCTGGAGGCGTACGAGGCGCTGACGAAGGGGGTCGTCAACCTCCGGGCCGAGAGCGCCGAGGCGCTCGACCGGGCGATCGTCCTCTTCGAGCGGGCCACGGCGTTCGACCCCGGATGGGCGCGCGCCTGGGCGGAGCTCGGGAGCGCGTACGACCTGAAGGCGTCCTACCTGAGCGTGCCTGAGTACTCCGAGCGCGCGCTCCTCGCGTTCCGGAAGGCGCTCGACCGGAATCCCCGCTTCGTCCGGGCGCGCCGCGAGATGGGCGGCATCCTCATCGACCTGGGGCGGGTGGAGGAGGGGATCGCCGAGATCCGCGCCGCCGCCGCCCTCGACCCGTCGGACGCCGGCGTCCACAACTCCCTCGGGAGGGCGTACTTCGTCGGGCTCGGCCGATTCGCCGAAGCCGCCGACGAGTTCGGCCGCGCGCTCGAGCTGAATCCCCGCTACGGCTGGGCCGCGCTCCAGCTCGCTCACGCCGCGGCGCTCCTCCGCGACTTCCCGCGCGCGACGAAGGCCGCGCACTGCGCGATCGAGCTGCAGGACGCGTTCCTCTCGGGGCGGGAAGGGGCGCTCATCGTCGGCGGGCACACGCGGCTCGGGCAGATCGCGGCGCTCGAGGGGAGGCACGAGGAAGCGCTCGCGGAGTTCGACCGGGAGCTGGATTTCCTCCAGCGATACGGCCATGCGCTGAAGGAGCGTCACTTCGTCGAAATCGAGGAACGGATCGGCAGCTCGCTCGTGAAGTCCGGCCGGGGAAGGGAAGGGATGGCGGCTCTCGAGTCGTCTCTTGCCGCCTTCGCCCGGCGCCTCGGGATGGGCGCGGACGACCCCTTCACGCGCTACTACGCGGCTTGCGCGGCGGCGCTCCTCGGGCAGCCCGACGAGGCGCTCGCCCACCTCGAGAAGGCGGCCGCGAAGCGCCCGGCCTTCACGGCGGCTCGCGCCGCGATCGAGCCCGACCTCGCGTCCCTCGCGGACGACGCCCGGTTCCGCGCGATCACGGCCCCAGCAGCGGGGTCGCCGCCGGGTTAACCTCGCCCCATGCCTCGATCGGCCCTGACGACTTTCGCGTTCGCACTTCTCTCTTCCCTCGATGCTCGCCGCCGAAGCCGCGTCGTCCCGGGCCCGCTCCCCGGCGGCGAATTCCAGCTCCCCAGCGGGCGGAAGCTGACGCCAACCGGCCTTCAGGTGCCTGTCGCGCCGTACCCGTTCGCCCTCGCGCTCGTCCCGGGCGGGAAGCGCCTCGTCGTCGCGTCGACGGGCGCCAGCGACCAGGCCCTGCAGCTTCTCGACGCCAGGACGGGGAAGCTCCTTCACGCGGTTTCCGTCCCGCGCTCGTGGCTGGGCCTCGCCCTTTCGCCTGACGGCAAACGCGTCTATCTCTCGGGCGCGAAACAGAAGCAGGTCCACGTCTTCCGGATCGACGGCGACCGCTTCGCCGCCGAGCCGGCGATCCCCGTCACGACGCCGGACGACGGCGGGAAGGACGCCCTTCCGTCCGGACTCGCCGTCTCCGCCGACGGCCGTTCTCTCTGGGTGGCGCGGATCCGCGCCGACGACGTCGTCCGGATCGACCTCGGGACGCTGAAGGCCGTGGCGCGCGTCCCCGTCGGGCGGCATCCCTACCGCCCGGTCCTCTCGCCGGACGGAAAGACACTGGCGGTGACGAACTGGGGCGGCGCCTCGGTGACGCTCATCGACGCCGCGGCAGGGCGCGTCCTCGCCACCATTCCAGTCGAGGACCACCCTTGCGACGCGCTCTTTTCGCCCGACGGGAAGACGCTCTTCGTGGCGCAGGCCAACCGGAACCGGGTAGCGGCGGTCGACGTGGCGTCCCGAAAGGTGGTTCGCCAGGTTGCCGTCGCCCTCGGGCCGGAAGGCCCGGGGACACCCTCAGCGGAGGCGCTCCCCGACGGCTCGACACCGAACGCGCTCGCCCTCTCGGGCGACGGGCGGACGCTCTTCGTCGCGAACGCAGACGACGATGCGGTGGCGGTCGTGGAAGTCGGGGAGGATCTCGCAAGGACGCGGGTCTCGGGCTTCATTCCGAGCGGGTGGTATCCGGCCGCGCTCGGCCTGTCGCCCGACGCGAAGACGCTCGTCGTCGCGAACGGAAAGGGCTCGGGCTCGAGGGCGAACGCCACCGACGGCCCAACCCCGGAGCGGGTGGCGAAGGGGATCCCGGCCGGCCACATCCAGAAGCTGCCGGGCTCGGTCTCGATTGTCCCCATTCCCTCGAAGAAGGATCTGGCGGCGCTGACGGTCCGCGCCTACGCGAACCGGAAGCCGGCAGCGCGCGGCGACTCGCCCGCACGGGCGTCGGCCGTGATCCCGGCGAAGCCCGGCGACCCGTCGCCGATTCGCCACGTCGTTTACGTGATCCGCGAGAACCGGACGTACGACCAGGTCCTCGGCGACCTCCCGCAGGGAAACGGAGACCCGTCGCTCACGATCTTCGGCCGCGACGTGACGCCGAACGCCCACGCCCTCGCCGAGGAGTTCGTCCTCCTCGACAACTTCTACTGCGACGCGGAAGTCTCGGCCGACGGCCACAACTGGTCGACGGCGGCCTACGCGACCGACTTCGTGGAGAAGGTCTGGCCGCTCGTCTACGCGTCGAACGGCTGGTCGTACGTCTTCGAGGGAGACGACGTGGCGGCCGCGCCGACTGCCGGCTATCTCTGGGACGCGGCCGCACGCGCCGGCGTCTCGCTCCGGAACTACGGGGAGTTCCTCGGGATCGCCGCCGAGGCTCCCGCGGACGAGTACACCGGCCGCTTCGAGGGGAAGGGGGCGAACCTGGCGCCGAACACCTGCCCCTTCTACCCCGGCTTCGACATGGACCTTCTCGACAACGCGCGCGTCGACCTCTGGCTGAAGGAGTTCCGGGAGTTCGAGAAGAAGGGCGAGATGCCGCGCCTGATGATCGTCCGCCTCGGGAACGACCACACGATCGGCACGAAGAAGGGGGCGAAGACCCCCCGCGCCATGGTGGCGGAGAACGACGTCGCGCTCGGCCGTCTCGTGGAGGCGCTCTCGAAATCGGCCTTCTGGAAGGAGACGGCGGTCTTCGTCGTCGAGGACGATGCCCAGAACGGCTCGGACCACGTCGACGCTCACCGGACCGTGGCGCTCGCGATCTCCCCTTACACGCGGCGCCGGGCGGTCGACTCGACGATGTACTCGACGACCTCGATGCTCCGGACGATGGAGCTGATCCTCGGCCTGCCGCCGATGTCGCAGCACGACGCCTCCGCGACGCCGATGTCGAATGCCTTTTCCGACGTCCCCGACCCGACGCCCTTCACGCACCGCCCTTCGGCGATCCCCTTCTGGGAAACGAATCCCGACGGCGCGCCGATGCAGGCCGAGATGGAGACGTGGGACTTCTCGCGCGAGGATGCGGCGCCCGACATCGCCTTCAACGAGGCGATCTGGAAAAGCGTGAAGGGGGCGGACTCCCCGATGCCGCCGCCCGTCAACGCCGCGTTCGTGAGGATGCCGGAGAGGAACGGCGACTGACGCGCGGAGCCGTCAGCGCACGCGCTCCCAGATCAGCATCACGTCGGTCATCCGGCTTCCGATGACGAGCGGAGGCGTACCGACGATCAGCCGGTTCCCGTCGAGGCGGTAGAACCGCTTCTGGACGGTCCCGACCCAGTTCGGGAAGAGGCTGCAGACGATCTCGAGCGACAGGATTCCGTGCTGCTCGTCGGCACTGTACGGCCCGGCGTGGGCCACGTATCCCTCGACGGCGTCGCGGACTTCCTCCGGCGTGCCGCGGCCCTGATCCCCCGAGACGAACGTGGCCCGGCCCGCGCGCATGATCTGGGTCGACGCCCAGCCACCCGACTCGAAGATCAGGACCCCCTTCGCCTCCCGGCCGAACGGGTAGTAGACCTCGCCCTCGGATCGGAACTCGATGACGAGGAGCTTCCAGACCCCGACGAGAGGACTCGAGCCCATCCGGGCCTCCTTCCGGTATGAACCATGCTATAGCTTCTTGGTCGGTGCCGCGTGTCCCCTTTCGGGGCCGGGGCGGGAGGTTCTCATGACCAGGAGTTCGAAGCGGGCGCGAGTCTTCGGCATCGTATTCCTGCTCGCGGGGTCCGCGGTCGCGGAGGATGCCCTCGAATCGAGCTTCGTCAAGCGGCTCGGGGAGCGGGTCCTGCAGTACAAGGACGACGTGATCCAGCTCGTGGTCGGCTACCGGTACGCCGCGAACAGCCTCGACCAGAAGTGGATCCTCCTCGACACCTACATGACGCCCGTCTGGAACCGCCCGCTGGCGTTCCAGCGCGAGGACTTCACGCTCGTGACGCCTGACGGAACCCGGCTGAACCTCCCGACGCAAAAGCGCTTCGCCGAAGACGTCGCGGACGTGCAGCGGATCGAGCGGCTCGCCGCAATCCAGTCCGACCCCCTCGAAGGTTACTTCCCGTTTCGGCGGTCGTCCGAGCGGATCCGCTTCTTCGTCGGACCCGACGGAGGGATCGTCCGCCCCGAGCTGGTTCTGAGCACGCTCCAGATGGCCCACGGTCCGCTCTACTTCGCTTCGCCGAAGGAGAAGTGGGACCCGGGGATCTACACGCTCTTGATCAAGAACAAGGACGTCGACGCAAAGCTCCCGCTCCCGCTGGGCGTCGAAGGGCCTCTCGAGCGCGTGAAGTAGCCCCCGGTCCTTAAGATAGTCGCCGGGAACGGGAATGAGCGCCTTTCGCCCAGGTTCCGGGTCACCGGCCGCCCCGCGATGGGCCGCGCTCGCCGCCCTCGTCCTCCTCATTGCATCGAGCGACGAGCGCTCCTTCGGGACGATTCCCGACGGACGGGAGATGCTCTCGGCCGGTGCCGCCGTGGCACGGTTCGGAGAGATCGGCGTCTCGCGGGACTGGATCAACGCGCCGGAGCGGCCGGCCGGGGACGCGGTCTCACGATTCGGGATGGGCCTACTCCCTCATCGAGGCCGTCCCGGCGACGCTCTCACGAGCCTTCGTGGCCGCGCGCCCCGCCGCCTTCTCGACCCCGCTCTTCGTCCTCGTCCCGCTCCTCTCGCTCGTGGCCGCGGCCTGGGCAGTCTCGCGCGCGGCCGCCCGGCTCGGCGCCCCGCCGGGAGTCGCGGCCGCGACCGGACTTTCCCTCGTCTTCTCGACGTTTCTCTGGAGCTACGCGACGAGCGACTACTCCGAGGCCGTGCAGGCGGGTCTCCTCTCTCTCCTCGTTCTCGCGGCGGTCGAGCTGCGGGCCGGCGCTCTCTCGCGAGAGAACGCCTGGGCTGTCGCGGCGGGAATGGCAGCGGCCGCCGCGGTCCTCGTGAAATCGCTTCTTTTCGTCGCCGTCGTTCCGGTCGTTGCCGTGTCGCTCTTCCGCGAAAGGCCTTCGGAAGGGGCGCCCGGGACGGGAAAAAGGACCCGCCGGGCCGCGCCGGAGGGGCGAATCCGCTGGGGGCTGCTCGCCTCCTTCGGGGCCGGCCTGCTCGTCTGGGCGGCGTTCGAGGTCGTCCGGTTCGGCAGGCTCTTCGGCGGCTATCCCGGCGAGGACTTCTCGTATCCGCCGTTCACGGGCTTCCTGCGGCTGACGCTCCTCCCGAACAAGGGGCTTCTCTTCTATGCGCCGCTCGTCCTCCTTGCACCGTGGGGCTTCGTCCGTCTCTTCCGCCGCGACCCGCGCCTCGCTTCCGGCATGGCTCTCTCGGCGCTCTCGGTCCTTGCGGCGGTCTCGGCATGGTGGGCCTGGGACGGCCAGGCGGGATGGGGTCCGCGCCTGCTCGTTCCGGCGCTGCCCGCGCTGATGCTCTTCGCGGGCGTCGCGGTTTCCGAGGGAGGGCGCCTCGGGACGTTGGCGGGGGGCGTTCTCGCGGCAGCCGGCGCGTGCGTCAACGTCCTTGGCGCTCTCGTCCCCTTTCCGCAGCTCTATGCCCTGGCGTCGCTCGTTCCGCCGCAGCCGATCTCGGAACGGCGCGCGGCCGGGACCCCGTACGAAATCTGGCGCCGACCCGACGGTTCCGTGCTGGCGAGCGGGCCGCACCATCTCTCCCTCACGCCGGCGTGGTCACCGATCCGGCTCCACGCGCGGATTCTCGGTGAAAAGCTGCGGGGATCAGACCGTCCCTCATTCCCGGACCTCGACCCGCCACTCGTCATCCCGTGGCCCGAGCATCCGGCGTCGGCGGTGGTCGCCGCTGCCGCGCCCTTCGGCTGGCCTTTCTGGGGCCGGGCGTGGGCCGCGCCGCTCCCGGGAACCCTCGATCCGTTCCGCGACGCCCTCGCCGACCAGATGGTCCGCGCTCTCGACATGAAAAACGCCTCCCGGGCGCACGAGCTCGGCGCCCGCCTCACCGGTCGGGGGCCGGTCTCCGCCGACGCGCGCATCGTCGCGATGGCAGCCGACGCGGCGCGGCTCCTCGGGCGGAACGGCGAGGCGGAAAAGCTTCTCGCGGCGAGCCCCGAGCCATGCCACCCCTGGATCGTGAACGTGAGGCTCCTCCTCCGCGGCGACGCCGGCTGCCTCCCGGAGGCCTCGCGCGACGGCTTCCGCCGGAGCGTGGAAGCCGCGCGGGCGGCGGGCGTCTCCCTGCCAGGCTGGGAGCGGACGCTCAGCCGCCGGGCGGCGCCTTGAGCTTGAGGAGGACGTAGGCGTCGCCGAACGGCTCGACGGACGCCGCGCGCTCCTCGAGCCCGCGCCTGAGAGGCGGGAGCCATTCTCGCGCCCAGACGATCTTCGGGAACGACTCGGGGCACCGCTCGACGGCGGGGGCGAGGTCCCAGAGGTGGCGCGAGAAGAAGACCGCGTCGACGGGCGCGTCGGGCCGGTAGACCATCCCGGCGATGCCGGCATTGCGGGCGGCTTCCTCGTCGACGTAGAGGGCGACGACGCCGACGCGGCCGAGATCGCCGAGGCGTGACCGCGCAAAGATGCGGCCCTGCTCCTGGCTCCAGTCGACGTTCGAGTCCGAGACGATCTGCGGGAGGCCGGCGTTTCCGCCCGCGAAGAGGTTCCCGAACGAGATCTCGCGCCCATGCCGGACCGCGGCCTCTGCGCCGGCGAGCAGGACCACCGCGAGGGCAAGGATCGCGGCGCGCCGGCCGCCGAGGAACGTCCGCCCGACGCCCGCCGCCGCCACGAGGAAGAAGGGCACGACCGGGAAGACGTGCCGGACGCCGATGTCGACGTTCGAGAGCATCGCCGCGGCCAGCCACGTGAGCGCGAGGGCAGCCGGGAAGAGCGACCGCGCCGAAAGGAGCCGGAGGAGGCGGCGCCGGCGCCGTCCGGGGGCCCGGACCAACGCCGCCGCGGCGGCGAACGGCGCGAGGGCAAGCGCGAGGACGGCGGCCGTCGTCAGCTTGACCGCGAGCGCGACCGGGAAATAGGCGGGAAACCCGAGGCCCGAGGCCTCTCCGAGGAAGTAGTTGATCCGCTCTCCGGGTCCGGCGACGCCCCGGACGAAGAGAAGGCCCGCACCGTAGGCGGCGGCCCAGCGGGGGAGGCGGTCGGCGATGCGCTCCACGGCGGGGCGCTGGGGGAGTCCCACGAACTGGGCGGCGAGGCCGCGGCGGAAGTCGGCGTCGGAAGTCGTCGCGAACGCGGCGGCCTGGACCGCCGCGAGCGTCGTGACCGAGACGAAGACGAGCAGGGCCGCGGCGCGTGAGATCCCGAAGAAACGGGGGCGGAATCCCGGGGCCCCGGCCCGAAGCGCGGCGAGGACCGCGAACAGGGCGAAGGCGGCGAGATAAGGCGCCGCAGAGTACTTCGACGCCAATCCGAGGCCGTAGAGCGCTCCTGCGGCGGCGAGCCACGCAGGACGCGGGCCGGAGCGCCCCGCGCCCGCGCGGTCGGCCGCGGCTGCGGCCGCCACGAGGAAGAGCGCGACGAGGACGTCGCTCGTCACGAGGGCGCCGTGCCCGCGGAGCGACGGCTCGAGCGCCAGCAGCGCCGCGGCGGCGAGGCCGAGCGAGACGCCCCCCCGTTTTACGGCCCACGCGCCGGCGACGAGGACGAGGAGCGCGAAGACGGCCGGAAAGAAGCGTCGGGCCTCGCGCGTCTCGTCGACGGGCAAGGCGGCCTTTTCTCGCGGAAGGGCGGCGGCGGCGAGCACCTTCATCAGGACAGGGTGCTCGACGTTCGAGACGAGCCCGGGCCCGGAGCGGAGCTCCCGCGCCGACGCGACGTGGTACGGCTCGTCCGTCGTCGTCCAGAACGTCCGGCGGGCCGCTTCGGCGCCGGCCCACGCCCCGACGGCGAGGAGGATGACGCCGGCGGCGGAGAGCAGCCTCCTCGTCACGATCTTCCGGACTTTTTCCGGCGTCACTTCTTCGGAACGGCGGCCCCGGCCGGATTCGGCGGCGCGCCACAGGGCCCCTGCAGGGTGTACGAGACGGTCTTGACGTTGCTCGCCGGGGACTCGTCCGACTCGGCGACGTTTTTGTCGTCGTCGAACGCGAGCGTCAGCCGGTGGGTGCCGAAGGGGAGATAGGGCAGCGTCGTGATGTTCTTCGTCTCGCCGGCGGTCAGCGAGAGGCCCGAGCTGATCGCGACGACGCTCGTGGTGTCCACGTTCAGCCGGTTCAGGAACGCGGGGCTGGTGGTGACGGAGCCGACGTTGACCATGTCGTAAATGGCGTTGAACGCGCAGGCGTTGTTCGCGCTCGACTGGATCGCCTCGGCGGCCTTCAGCGTCCCGGTACCGCCCCACGCGATGAAGACCGAACCAATCTTGATCCCCTTCCTGCTCGTGATGTCCGGCTTGCCGGTGTCGTTCGGCCCGCCGGCCGGGGTCCCGCCCGGCGGCGGGCCGGGGGTGCGGGGCTGCTGGGCGGCGACCGACAGAGCCGCGGCCGCCAGGATCCCGAGAGCGAGGCGGCTGGGGGTCTTCATCGGTATCCCTCTCCTTCGGTTCCTTCGTAGGTCATTAGTCGCGTCGCGCCCAGAGGGCAGGCGCCCTGTGAGAGAGGTTACACGCGCCTCCCAGCGAGTCGATAGACTCAGGCCATTCTCCAGCGCGGCGGAATCCTCGCGGGATTCGTCTCGGTCCTTCTCGTCCTCCCGGCGCTTGCGTCGGAGAAGGACGGGGCGCCGGCGCCGCTCCTCTCGGTCCCTTGGTCCGCACATCCGGAGCCCGTGGACGGCCGGCTGGGTCGCCTGGACAGGCATTCCCGCGAACCGGTTCCGCGTCGCCGGAACGCCGGTGGCCGTTCGCGTCGCGTGGGACGAGGGGGCGCTCCGCGTCCTCTGCGAGATCGGCGACGCGACGCCCGTCACGGCGGGCATCCGTGACGAGGACCCTTCGCTCGGAACCCTGTCCGACTCGATCGAAATCTTCCTCGACGCGCACGGCGAGCGGACTCGGCTCATGGACACGAACGACTACCAGTTCACGGTCGCCCGCGACGGCCGCCGGACGACGTTCAAGGGCTCGGCCGCCCTCGCCGAGAGCCTCGGGCAGCCTCTTCCGGCGCTGTCGGGCCTTCAGCCGAAGGACTGGGGAATGAACATTCCGCTCGAGGTGGCGGTCGCCGACGGTCCGGAAGCCGGCCCGGACGGGGCGCCCGGCTACCGGATCGAGGTCGCGATTCCGTGGACGGCCGTCGGCGGGGTTCCGCCGGTCGGGCGCGAGTTCGATCTCGACGTCGCCGTCAACGACCTCTCGCCCGGCCCGGGCACCGACGCTCCGCCCGTCGTCCGCTCTGCGGACTGGTCGTCGCAGGCCCATTTCGAATCGCCGGCAGCGTGGAGCCGCGCCCGGCTCGAGCCCCCCGGCCTGGGACGGCGGTTTCTCCGGCGCGTCGGACCCTGGCTCGCCGGCCTCGGCGTTGCCCTCGCGCTCGCCCTTGCGTTCTTGCTGGGACGCCGTGCGATCCGTCGGAAAAAGCTCGCCGCCTTCGCCGCGGTGCCGCTCGTGGTGGGCGACGCCGCGCCGTCGACGAACGACGATCCGGTCGAGCGGCTCCGCCGGAGCCTCGGACCCCGCCTCCGCGAGGATCTGACGGCCGAAACCCTGGCGGATCTGGCCGGCGTCTCCCTCCGGACGCTTCAGCGCCTTTTCCGCGAGCGGTTCGGGACGTCGCCCATGAACTGGCTGATGGAAACGCGGCTACAGGAGGCGGCGCGGCTGATTCGCGCCGGGGACGATCCGGTGACGAAGATCGCCTACCGGGTCGGATTCAAGGACCCTTCGCATTTTACCCGCCGATTCAAGGCGCGGTTCGGAGTCTCTCCGAACGAATTCCGCCGATCGGAGGTGGCGCTCCGGAGGGGCGGGGAAGAGCCGGGCGAGAGGTCATGAATGGCCCCGGGAGGCGTCTCTGTGTGTCGCTCCGGGGCCATTCGGGCGTTTTGGCGCACCGGGACGCCCGATTTTCGCCTTTGGACAATTTCCCGAGTGGCGCCGGAGGGAGCCGGCGTGCATCTTGATGGAGGAAAGGCGATGAGCTTGAAGCAGAAGACAAACGGATGGACGACGACTCTCGGCCTCTCGGCGCTTCTTTTCGGAATCGTGGTCGTCTCCCCGGCAGGCGCCGCCGGGCCCGAATCAAAGGTCGAGATCCTGGAACTTTCGGTCGATCCGGCCTTCCCTCCGACCTTCAACCAGGAACTGAAGCTCCGGGTGCGCGTCATCAACCGGGGAGCGGCGCCGGCGAAAGGGGCGGCCCTGGAGGCGAAGAGCGGGCCCTCGCCCGTCGGCCGGGCCGAACTCGGAGCTTTCGGGGCCGGAGAGCAGCGGACGCTGACGCTCGCCACCCGCTTCAAGGCGGGCTCGGCCGAGACCTGCCTCTCCGTCGCACCGGTCGTCGCGCCCGATTCGCCGGTGAAAGCCGGGCCGAGCCGCCAACTCTGCCTGACGCCGGGCTGCTACAGCGTCTCCGAGCGCCCGGGGAACTGACGGCACTCCCGCCCGCGGCGGCGTTCGCGGCGGGCGGGAGAGTCTTCCGTCAGCGGACCTTGATCAGGTCCTTGATCTTGGCGAACTCGCCTTCCTTGATCCCGGACACCTTCATGATGTCCTCGATCGTCTCGAACCGCTGCTTGGCGCGGTAGTCGAGGATCGCCTGGGCCTTGACGGGGCCGATGCCGGGGAGCCGGTCGAGGTCCTCGGCAGACGCCGTGTTGATGTTGATCTTCTCGCCGGGTGCGAGGGCGGGCTTCTTTTCGGCCGACGCGGACGAGCCCTTGGGGGCGGAGGTGGCCGCGGCGGGCGCCGCGGCGGCGGCCGGCGCGGCCTTGGCGGTGGGTTTGGCAGGCGGGGCCGCGGACTTCGCCTCGCCGAACGTGAAGTACTTCGCGAGCTTCGGCCCGTTCTTCTTGCCGATCCCCTTCACCTTCTGGAGGTCGTCGGCGCTCTTGTAAGGACGGCCCTTCACGATCTCCTTCGCCAGCTTGTCCCCGACGCCCGGGACGGCGGCGATCGCCTTCACGTCGGCCGTATTGATGTCGATCGGCTCGACCTTCTTGACGTCCTTCGACGTGTCGGCGGCGGGCGTCGGCGCCGGGGTGGGTTTCTTCTCCTTCGCTTCGGCGGGGGCGCCGAAGCCAAGAAGGCCGAGGACCGCCGCGATCGCTGTCAGGCGGAATGCGACTCTCATGGGCTCTCCTCTGATTGTGGAATTCGGATCTCGGGCGGGTTCTATCACCTTTCGGCTCAGTGGTGGACCCCCGGCGCCTCCTGCCCGGTCCGCGCCACCCATTCCTCGTAGGAGCCGCCGAACGGGACGGGGCCTGCGGGACCTCCGACCTCGAGGACGCGCGTCGCCAGGCCCCGCAGGAACATCCGGTCGTGCGAGACGAAGAGCATCGTCCCCGCGAAGTCCCGGAGAGCCGACACGAGCATCTCCTTCGTGGCGAGGTCGAGGTGGTTCGTCGGCTCGTCGAGGACGAGGAAGTTCGGGGGGTCGAAGAGCATCCGGGCGAGAACCAGCCGGGACTTCTCGCCACCGGAGAGGTACCGGATCGTCTTGTGGACGTCGTCTCCCGAGAACTGGAACGCGCCGAGGAGGCTCCGGAGGACGCCGAGACCCTCGGCGGGGAAGTCGTTCTGGATCTGCTCGAGGACGGTCAGCTCCGGGTCGAGGAGGTCGAGCGACTGCTGGGCGAAATAGCCCATCTTCAGGCTCGCCCCGAGCCGGACGCGCCCGGCGTCGGGCGCGAGGGCGCCCGAAACCAGCTTCAGGAGGGTCGTCTTCCCGGCGCCGTTCACCCCCATCACGCACCAGCGCTCGCCGCGGCGGATCAGGAAGTCGAAGCCCGAGTAGAGCGTCCTCCTCCCGTAGCTCTTGTCGACCCCTTCCAGCGCGACGACGTCGTCGCCGGAACGGGGCGGCGTCCGGAAGTCGAACGCCACCGCCGTTCGCCGCTTCGGGAGCTCGACCGCCTCGATCTTCTCGAGCTTCTTGACCCGGCTCTGCACCTGCGCCGCCTTGGAGGCATGGGTCGAGAAGCGCTCGATGAAGCGCTGCTCTTTCGCGAACATCGCCTGCTGGCGGGCGTAGGCGGCCTCGCGCTGCGTCTCGCGGAGGCTCCGCTCCTTCAGGTAGAAGTCGTAGTTGCCCGAATACGTCACCAGCTCGCCGCCGTCGATCTCCACGATCTTCGTCACGACCCGGTTCATGAAGTCGCGGTCGTGGCACGTCATGAGCAGCGTCCCGGGGTAGCCTTTCAGGTACTCCTCGAGCCAGAGGATCGACTCGAGGTCGAGATGGTTGGTCGGCTCGTCCATCAGGAGGACGTCGGGCCTCCCGAGGAGGACCTTCGCCATCGCGACGCGCATCTTCCAGCCGCCCGAGAGCGCTCCGACGTCACCGTCGATCCGCTCGTCGTCGAAACCGAGGCCGTGGAGGACCTCCCGGGCGCGGGCTTCGAGCTCGTAGCCTCCCCGCTGCTGGTACTCGCCCTGGACTTCGCCGAAGCTCTCGAGGAGCCGCTCCATCTCGTCGGCGCGCGCCGGATCGCCGAGCGCGTGCTCGAGGTCGATCAGCTCGTGGTGCAGGTCGCCGAGGCGGCCGCTGCCGGCGATCGCCTCGTCGAGGACGGGGCGGCCCGCCATCTCGTCGATCTCCTGCCGGAAATACCCGATGGAGAGCTTCTTCGGGACGGCGACGTCGCCGTCGTCGGCGTGCTCTTCGCCCGCGATCATCCGGAAGACCGTCGTCTTTCCGGCGCCGTTCGGGCCGACGAGGCCGGCCTTCTCGCCGGGGTTGAGCTGGAAGGAGGCGTCGAGGAACAGGATCTGGCGGCCGTACTGCTTGCCGACGCCCGAGAACGAGATCATGGGGCGCGGAAGATAGCATCCGCGCGGCGGATAGAATCGACGCACGATGCCCGCCGCCGGCTGCGAGAGCCTGACGATCTTCTTTCCCTGCTACAACGACGCGGGGACGATCGGGTCGCTCGTGGCCGGCGCTCACGTCGTCGGCAAGGACTCCGGGCGGGAGTTCGAGATTCTCGTCGTGGACGACGGCTCGACCGATGCGAGCGCCCAGATCCTCGAGGAGCTGAAGGCGCACTACACCGAGCTGCGTGTCGTTTATCACGGCGCGAACCGCGGTTACGGCGGCGCGCTCCGGAGCGGGTTCACCGCCGCCGGGAAGGACCTCGTCTTCTACACGGACGGCGACGGGCAGTACGACGTCCTCGAGCTGAAGAGGCTCCTCCCGGTCCTCCAGGAGGGCGTCGACGTCGTGAACGGGTACAAGATCGCCCGCTCCGACCCGTGGCACCGGATCGTGATCGGGAAGGTCTACCTCGTCCTGATGCGGATCCTCTTCAGGTTCCGGGTCCGAGACGTCGACTGCGACTTCCGGCTCATGCGGCGCTCGGCCCTCGAGACGATTTCGCTCAAGCACTCGAGCGGGGTCATCTGCCTCGAGCTCGTGAGGAAGCTCGAGCTCGCCGGCTTCCGCTTCGCCGACTTCCCGGTCCACCACTACCACCGGGTCCACGGGCGGTCACAGTTCTTCAACTTCCGCCGGCTCTTCGCGACGGCGGTGAACATCCTCCGGCTCTGGTGGGAACTGAACGTCGTCAGGGACACGCCGCGCAACGTCGCCCATCCGGCGCCCTCCGGAGCGCCTCCTGCCGCGGGCCCGGGTCTCGCGGCACCTCGCCCTTGAGCGCCGCCCAAGGCCGGTTCGCCGGCCGCCGGGTCCTCGTGACGGGCGGGCTCGGGTTCATCGGCTCGAACCTCGTCCGGCGGCTCCTCTTCGAAGGGGCCGAGGTCCGGGTCCTCGACGCGCTGACGCCCGGAGACGGCGGGAACCCGCACAACCTCGACTCACTCGAGGGGCGATCGCCCGAGGTGACGGTCGCGAACGCCGCCGACCGGGCCGCGGCCGAGGCGGCCATCGCCGGCTGCGACGTCGTCTTCCACCTCGCCGGGAAGGTGAGTCACGTCGATTCGCTCGTGCGTCCCGTCGACGACCTGATCGACAACGCCGCGACGACGGTCGTCCTCCTCGACGCCTGCCGCCGGACGAACCCGTCGGCGCGGATCGTCATCGCAGGGACGCGGCAGGTTTACGGCACGCCGCTCCGCCTCCCCGTGGACGAGACGCACCCGCTCCGCCCGCCCGACTACAACGGCGTTTCGAAGATCGCGGCCGAGTTCTACGCGATGGTCGCCGCCGAGCGGCTCGGCCTCGCGACGTCGGTTCTTCGCCTCACGAACATCTACGGACCCCGGCAGCTCGTCGCGCACTCGCGTGCCAGCTTCACCGGCTGGCTCGTCCGGAAGGCCCTACGGGGAGAGACGCTCGAGCTCTTCGGCACGGGGCGACAGCGCCGGGACCTCCTCTACGTCGACGACGCCGTCGAGGCCTTCCTGCTCGCCGCCGAGAGGCTTCCGGGGAACGGCGAGGCGTGGAACTGCGGGCGCGAGGAGGCCGTCTCGCTGCTCGAGTTCGCCGAGACGCTCGTCCGGATCGCCGGGACGGGCTCGATCCAGATCGTCCCGTTCCCGCCCGAGCGAAAGCAGATCGACATCGGCGACTTCTCGACCGACTCGCACCGCCTCCGCGAGGCGGCCGGCTGGCGCCCCACGGTCTCGCTCGAGGAGGGGCTGAAGCGAACGGTGGCGTTCTTCCGGGAGCACGGCGCGCACTACTGGGACGCGACGGCGTGAAAGTCCCCTACCTCGACCTCACTCGGGCGGCGGCGGCCGAGGCCGGGGCCCTCGCGAGCGCGTTCGCGCGCGTTCACGCCTCGGGGCGCTACGTTCTCGGACCCGAGGTCGAAGCCTTCGAGCGCGACTTCGCGGCGTTCGCCGGCGCCGCGCACGGGGTCGGCTGCGCGAACGGGACGGACGCGATCACCCTCGCGCTCCGGGCGCTGGACGTGGGCGAGGGGGACGACGTCCTGACCGTCTCGATGACCTGCGCGCCGACGGCGACCGGGATCCTGAACGCGGGCGCGCGGCCGGTCTTCGTCGAGGTCGACCCCCGCACGCTGACGCTCGACCCGGGGCGCCTTCCGGCCGCCTTGACGCCGCGGACGCGCGCCATCGTGCCGGTCCACCTCTACGGCCGGCCCGCCGCGATGGAGGAGATCGCCTTCTTCGCCCGCGAGCACCATCTCGCCCTCGTCGAGGACTGCGCGCAGGCGCACGGCGCGCGGCTCGGCGGAAAGAGCGTCGGGACGTTTGGCGACGCCGCGACCTGGAGCTTCTATCCCACGAAGAACCTCGGGGCGCTGGGCGACGGCGGGCTCGTGACGACGTCGCGGGCCGACGTGGCGGAGCGCGTCCGGAGGCTCCGGATCTACGGCTATGCCACGCGGAACGATTCCCTCGAGCCCGGTTTCAACAGCCGGCTGGACGAGCTGCAGGCGGCGTTCCTTTCGGAGCGGCTCCTCCGCCTTTCGGAGGCGAACCGGCGGCGGGCCGCGCTCGCGGCGCGCTATGACGAGCGGCTCCGGGGAGCGGTCGAGACGCCGCCGCCGGCCGCCCCGGGCGCGGTGCCGTGCCACCACCTCTACGTCGTCCGGGTCGCGGAGCGCGAGGCGGTTCGGGAGCGCCTGTCGGCGGCCGGGATCGGCACCGACGTCCATTACCCGCGCGCCGTCCACGAGCAGCCCGCGTTCGCGTCGTTCCCGCGCGGAGCGCTGCCCGAGACGGAGCGCGCCGCGCGGGAGGTCCTCTCCCTGCCGCTCTATCCCGAGCTGACCGACGGCGAAGCGGATCTGGTCGCGCGGGCGCTTTCGGACGCCGTCCGGCGCTAACGCGAGCGGACGACCGTCGTCTTCAGGAAGCGGGACTCGTTCGTCCGCCGGTCCGTCACGATGCCGTAGACCCAGAGCCCGTACCGCGGCGTTCGCCCCCGCGACGACCCGAGGAACGTCACCTCGAGCTGGAATGGCTGCCCCTCGGGAAGGGCGAAGCGGACCCACGGGTTCTCGATCAGCGTCGGGACGCCGGCGAGACCGAACTCGAAGCGGCCAAGGAGCTTCCCGTCGAGCCCGGTGAAGACCGTCCGGACGAGGTACGGGACCGAGCGGACGTCCGTTCCGGGAAAGGTGTAGCAGAAGTGGCTCCGCCTCGCGCCGTCGGAGAAGAACGGGCCGAGGCGCAGCGTGTCGCCGGGGCGCGCGAGATCGGATGGGGAGAGGACCGGCACGTCGAGCGGCGGCGGCAGCGGGCTCTTCCGGTTCCGGACGACGGCGCGAACGTGGAAGGGAGTCTCGCTCTCGAGCCAGAACGACGAGACAGACGGGAAGAAGGGAACACGTGACGGGATGCCGAGCGTCGCGCCCGGGGCGACGCGGTAGTCCTCGACCTCGGCTTCCCGCCGGTCGGGGGGCCAGCGGGTGACCCGGACGACGCCCGCGTCGGGCCCGTCGTTCGTCACCTCGATGCGGGTCTGCCACGGCACGCGGCCCGGAATGCGGGAGTCGAGGACGACCGGCACGAAGGCGGCGTGGCGGCCGAAAGGCGCCGGCTCCCGATCGCAGCCGGGCAGGAGCGCCACGGCCAGGAGCGCCGCGAGCGCCGCAAGCGCGAGGACGACGGCGGGCCGGGCCCTCCAGAGGCTCATCCGGCCCAGAGCCAGTGGACGAAGACCCAGACGTAGGCCGCCTGGATCAGGAAGCCGAGGGCGAGGACGGCCCGAAAGAGCCGGGGCGAAGCCGCGAGCGAGCCGAGGACCGGGAAGCCGGGAAACGCGGGCAGGACGTAGCGCCCCGCGCTCTCGAGCGTCCCGGTGAAGGGGATGAGGCCGATCGTCAGGAGCGTGTAGAGCGACTCCGGCCACCGCTTCTCCCGGAGGAGCCGCCAGGCGAGGTACGCAAAGAGGAGGAAGAAGACTCCCTCGAGCGTCCGCGCGGGACTCTTGTGGAAGATCCGCCCGGTCGAGAAGTCCTCGAAGACGTCCTTCGCAATCAGCATCGGCCCGTCCCAGGCCGTCTTCTCCGCCCTCCCCCAGTTGTGCTGCGCCGTCGAGAAGAGAAACGGGTCACCGTACCGGCGATAAAAGTAGGCACAGAAGGTGGCGAAGCCGAGGAGCGGCGGGAGGCCCGTCACCGCCGCCGCCGCAAGCGACCGGAGGACGCCGCGCCCCCGGGAGCGGGTCCGGAGGAACGACGAGACGGCGAGGTAAGGCCCGAGGACGACGCCGGAAATCCGCGTGAGGCCGGCGAGGTAGCCCGCGAGCGCCGCGAGCAGGGGGCGGTCCCGGTCGAGCGCGTCGGCGGCGAGAAGGGCGAGGAAGAGGAAGAGCGCCTCGGTGTAGACGGTCAGGAAGAAGAACGACGTGGGAAACGCCAGAAGCGCGAGGAGCGCCGGCATCACGCGGGACGGTCCCCAGCGCGACCCGACCCAGCGGGCGAAGAGAACCGTCGCGCCGAGGAAGCAGGCGAGCGAGACGAGGTTCCCCGCGAGCGAGGTCTCGAGGCCGGTCGACCGCATGACGGCGCGCATCAGGAGCGGGTAGAGCGGGAAGAAGGCGTGATTCGTCTCCTCGCCGAATGTCTTGGGAGGCAGCATGTAGCCCGACTCGGCGATGCCGATGTACCAGCCCGAGTCCCAGCGCGCGAGGGGCGTGACGCGGCGCTTCACCTCGTAGGTCCAGGTGTTGGGGCCGGTCAGCCAGGGCGTGCTCCGGGCCGCGACGAGGGCCAGCGTCCAGACGCAGGCCGCCCAGAGGAGGCTGACGGAGAGGACGCGGCGGGTGGACGGCACGGGAGCGGGCATTATAGGAACGCACATCGGCTGCGAGAGGCAAGACGCGTGAACCTCCCCGAGTACGAGACGATGTTCCGGCGCGAAGAGCGGTACTGGTGGTACCGCGGGATGAGGCGGATCGCCCGGGCCTTCGCACCCGAGCTTTTTCGTCTGTCGCCGACGGCCCGGGTCCTCGACGCCGGATGCGGCACCGGCGCGAACCTCGCGCACGTGGCCGGAGGGGCCGGCGGGCCGCTCGGCTTCGGTGCGGATTTCTCTTTCGAAGCGCTCCTCTTCTGCCGCCGGCGCGGCCTTCCGCGATTCGTTCAGGGGAGACTCGAGCGGCTCCCCTTTCGCGATGCGACGTTCGACGCCGTCACCTGCCACGACGTTCTCTATGCCGTTCCCGACGACCTCGCCGCGCTCCGGGAGCTGGCCCGCGTCGCCAAGCCGGGAGCGACGCTCTACGTCACCGCCGCGGCCTTCGACGCTTTCAGGGGAGAGCAGGACCGTGCGAGCCACGCGCTGCGCCGGTATACGGCCGAAGAGATGGCGGCGAAGGTCGAGGCGGCCGGTTTCCAGGTCTCTCGGACGAGCTACGCCAACTTCTTCCTCGCGCTCCCCATTTTCATCGCCCGGAGGGTTCAGAGCATTCTGATTGGTGGGCGCCCGGCCCAGGAGGCCCGATCGGAATTCCACTTCACTCCGGGGCTCCTGAACGCTCCCCTGACGGCCCTTTTGGGCCTCGAAGCGGCCCTGATCGAGAGGTTTCGTCTCCCCGTGGGGGTCACCCTCCTCCTCAGGGCCTCGAGATCTGCTTCCTCCGGAAGATAGCGCATCTGAATCATGTCGGGTTCGGGGGGGAAAACCTAGTCTGCCGGCCAATGCATCAGGCGTCCCCTACATTCTTTATTCAGATTCCGGGTGCTCCGTGTGACTCGCGGTCGCTTGGAATCGCCGCCCGCCTCTCCCGGCGCGCGGTCATTCAAAACGGCAACAAACAGGAAAGCATGCTTTCCAACGTCCGGTCCGGCGGCAGCCGGAAGGAGGAGTTCTCATGGTAGCGGTGCAGCGCGGCCTTCTCGTCCTCATGGCGGCCGGGGCCCTGGCCCTTCCGTCGCAAGTCCCGGTCGACTCCGGCGACGTCGGTTCTCCGGTGAAGCGACTCGCTCCCGAGGCGCCGGTGGCCTACAGCGCCGACCAGCGCGAGGCGTATCTGACGCCGGACCAGCTGGACTACATCCGGCCGGGCCTCAAGGTCACGATCAACAGCGTGGCGAACCTCGCTGCCGGGCCAGAAGCCGGTCGTCGAGTTCACGATCACCGACGACTTCGGCAACCCGCTCGACCGGACGGGCGCCGCGACGGCGGGGACGGTCACCTACCGGTTCATCGTCGCCATCTGGGACGGCAAGTACTACACGAACCAGATCGGCATCGGCGGCAACCCGACGCGCGACAACACCGGCACCACGCAGACGCTCGACATCGGCCACTACAAGTACACCTTCTTCAACGCGCTGCCGACGAAGTTCGACGGGACGAAGCCGACGACCCTCTTCGGCGGTTTCGTCCGGAACACCTCCGCGATCATCGGAAAGAACTACTACGTCCAGGCCTTCAAGGACGGGATGCCGCCGGACCTCCAGACCGCGGCGACGACCTGGGGCAACACCACGACGACGCGCTGCAACCAGTGCCACACGCCGGATCTCGGCTCGGCGGTCAGTCCGCACGGCGGGAACTACCGCGAGACGAAGACCTGCGCCCTCTGCCACAACCCGAACAACATGGTGGGACAGATTCCCGGCTCCGGAGGCGAGCCGGCCGAGGAGCGTTCCACCTACGACGGACAGCACTTCTGGCACCTCATCCACTCCGAGCAGTGGGAGGGGGCCGCGGAGATCACCTACCCGCAGCTCGTCCAGGATTGCGACACCTGTCACGACAAGGCGGCGCCGATGGGGACGACCTGGATGTCGCAGCCCTCGCGGGCTGCCTGCGGCGGCTGCCACACCAGCGTCAACTTCGCGACCGGAGCGGGCCACAGCGACGCGAATCTCCCGCAGGCCAACGACAACGACTGCGCCACCTGCCACACGCCTGATAGCGGCTCCGAGTGGGATGCCTCGATCAAGGGGGCGCACGTCCTGCCCGCCGAATCGAAGCAGCTCAAGGGCCTCAACTTCGCGATCCTTTCGGTGACGAACACCGCCCCCGGCCAGAAGCCGACCGTCACCTTCAAGATCACCGAGAACGACGGGACGCCCGTCAAGCCCTCCTCGGCGACCGGCGGGGCCTCGGCGACCCTCGTCCTCGCGGGAAACACCTCGGATTACGGCATGGTGCCCATCAGCCAGACCGCGACGACCGCGATCTATGACCCGGCGACGGGAATCTGCACTTGGAACTTCACGACCGCGATTCCGGCGGACGCCACCGGGACGTGGACGATGAGCGCAGCGACCCGGCGGACCGTCACCCTCACCCAGGCCTCGGGCGGGACGAGATCCTTCACCGAAGGCCCCAAGGAGAACCCGATCTACGATTTCGCCGTCAAGGCGGGAACCGCCGTGACGCACCGCCGCGTGGCCGTCGACCTCGCCAAGTGCAACGCCTGCCACAGCCGCCTCGCGACGACCTTCTCGCACGGCGGGCAGCGAATCTCGATCCAGTACTGCGTCATGTGCCACAACCCCGTCAACAGCGACATTACCCGCCGTCCGACCGACCATTCGGCCGACCCCGGCGAGTCGATCGAGATGGCCCGGATGATCCACCGGATCCACACGGGCGAAGAGCTGACCCAGGACTACACGATCTACGGCAACAGCGGGCAGCCGGGCAGCTTCAACGAGGTGACCTATCCCGGCGACCGCCGGAACTGCCTCGCCTGCCACACGAACGCCGCCGCCTACGACCTTCCGATGCCGGCGGGCACGCTGAACGTGGTGACGCAGCGCGACTACTTCACGCCTCAGGGTTCCGGAACGGCCGCCTGCCTCGGCTGCCACGACAGCCGCGACGCCGCCGCCCACGCGTACCTCAACACAGCACCCTTCGGCGAGGCGTGCGGCACCTGCCACGGTGGGAACGCAGACTGGAGCGTCGCCAAGGTCCACGCCTACTGAACTGACAGTCCTCGGGCGGCGCCAGCCGGCGCCGCCCGAGGCCATGAGGCTTAGATGCGAACAAGAGTCTTCCTTCCCGGCGGCATCCTCCTGCTGCTGGCGCTTCTCCTCCTCGTCGGGCTCACGCCGGGCCTGACGCTGGCGGCGGCGCCGGACGCGAAAAAGGGTGCCGCGCCGACGGACAGCCTCTGCGCAAGTTGCCACGAGGACCAGGTCAAGGCCTTCCAGAACAACCCGCACATCCGGACCTGGCTGGCCAAGAAGGACCCTGCCGAAGCGGTCTGCGAGAGCTGCCACGGCCCGGGCAAGAACCACGCGGAAGCCGGCGGCGACGTCGCGATGATCCGCGGCCTGAAGGGCTGGCAGGGCTCCGAGACCTGCCTCGGCTGCCACGACAAGATGCGGGAGCGCTGGTCCTACCGGACCGGCGTCCACGCCTCCTCGGAAGCGGTCAACTGCCTGAGCTGTCACTCCGTTCACCACGCCGACTTCCGCACGCAGAAACTGCTCGTCAAGCCCCAGGTGGAGCTTTGCGGCGGGTGCCATGCGGGGCCGGTCACGTCGTTCAAGAGCGAGCCGTACACGCACCACGTCGGGCGCGGCGGCATCGACTGCTCGTCGTGCCACAACGCCCACGGGCGCCCCCAGGGCCAGACGATCAAGCTGACCCGCGCGGGAGACCTGATCTGCGTCTCGTGCCACGCCGAGAAGAAGGGGCCGCACGTCTACGAGCACGTGACCAACGTGGCGGGGAACTGCATGAGCTGCCACCGGCCGCACGGCTCGCCGAACATGCACATGCTGACCCGCTCCACGGTCGCCGCGCTCTGCCTCGAGTGCCACTCGAACCTCGGGTGGCCGACGGCCGGCTCGCAGCCTCCGTCCATTCACAACATCTCGCTGCCGAAGTGGAGGAACTGCACGACGTGCCACACCGCCGTCCACGGTTCCAACTTCTCGCCGCAGCTCTTCAAGTAGGAGACGGCCGATGAGAAAAGACAAACTCACCCGGCTCGTCCCCCTCGCTGCGGCCCTCGTCCTCCTCGTCGCCGCCTTCGGGGCGGCCGCGGAGACGATCCCCATCGACCTCGAGGTCGGCTACAAGTGGGTGTCCGTCTCGGGCAACGAGGACATGTACCGGTCGCAGATCAACGAGCAGCAGGGCTTCAACCTCAGGTCCTTCACGCTCTCGACGACGAACTTCGACGGCGCGACGAATGCCTTCGACCAGTTCCGCATCGACGTCTCCGACCTCGGCGCCGGCCCCCAGGGGTTCGGCCGGCTCGAGATCGGGAAGACCGGCTGGTACCAGCTCCGGCTCCGCTACTCGCACCAGGAGATGTTCTCGGCGCTTCCCGCCTTCGCCAACCCGTTCCTCGACCAGGGAATCATCCCCGGCCAGCAGACGTGGAACCGCGACCGCAACATCTACGACGCCGAGCTCGTCCTCCTGCCCGACAAGATCGTTTCGCCCCTCTTCGGCTACACCCAGAACCACTACGCGGGCCCGGGCACGACGACGGCCCTCGTGGGCGGCAACGTCTACCAGCTGAACGAGACCCTCCGCGTCGTCGACCAGGAGCCGCGCGTCGGCCTCCTCTTCAACGCCTACGGGATCTCGGGTCATGTCACCCAGGGCTGGCGGAAGACGGTCGAGAACGACGTCCAGACCCTGATGCCGGGCAAGGGCGCCGGGGACTACCCGACCTCCGTGCTCGGCCAGACGCTCAAGCTGACGAGCTACTCGAACTCGACCGATACGACGGTCAACCAGCCGATCACGAACGCGGCGGTCACGGCGCAGTTCTGCCCGCGCTGCCGCGTCACCGGCACCTACATCCACACGGGCGGCAATCTCGACGCGAACGACAACGAGAACGCCGCGGGCAACATGGTCAGCTTCGCCCTCGGACAGTTCTTCAGCGGCCTCAGCGAGACGCAGGCTCCCCGCGCCGGGAACTCCTTCTGGCGCGGCGCGGTGCGGGCCGAGTACGGGCTCGGGGAGAACGTCGACTTCATCGCCGGATGGCGGCAGAGCCACCGGGACGAGAACGGGTCGGCGCTGATCTCCACCCTCTTCGCCAACGCCGTCACGTACACGGGCGGTCTCCCGACGAACTTTCTCTCGACACCGGTCTACAACCACATGGTCCGGGACGACGAGACCTGGGACGCGTCGGTCAACATCCGGAAAGTCGGCCCGGTCTCCATCCGCGGCGGCTACTCGTACACGAAGCAGGACCTGAACCTGTCGGAGTCCGTGGCCGAGATCGTCCTTCCGATCGGCGGGCAGGGCGGCATCTACGAGCGGAACTTCCACACGGTCAAGGCGGGGCTGACGTTCGCGATGGCCGGCTTCACGGTCCTCGGCGACTACTCGACTTCGGGCGCCAACCACGCCATCGTCCGGACAGACTTCCAGGACCAGCAGACCTTCAAGCTCCGCGGGAGCTGGACGCTCAAGAACTTCCTGACGGTCGGAGGCTCGGGCCAGTGGGTCGACAACTCCAACTCCGGGGTCGGCCTCGGCCTCTCCTCCAAGTACCGCTTCTACTCCGGCAACATCTCGATCACGCCCTGGAAACCCCTCACGATTGGTTTCCAGGCCGGCCAGATCAACAACAACACCTCGATCCCGATCGTCATTCCGCAGAACCTCACGACCGTCGCGTCGATTTACGCCGAGAAGGGGATGTCGTACGAGGTCAACCTCGGCCTCACGTTCGACGTCTTCATGCTGACCGGCTCGGCGATGCGGTTCGAGAACCAGGGCAACGCGGCCTTCACGATCGACCGCGCGCGCGTCCGGGCCGAGATCCCGTTCGCGAAGCAGTTCTCGATCATCGGCGAGTGGGCCTACGACAAGTACGAGGAGACGATCAACCTCTACGGCGACTACAAGGCCAACACCATCGGCGCGTACCTGCGCTGGCACCCGAACTGATTTCACGGAAACCGTGACCTTCGGCCCCGGGGCGACCCGGGGCCTTTTTTTTCGCCCGGGGCTCCGTGGGGCCGCCCCGGGCCCGGCCCCGCTAAGATCGCCCGGTGACGACGTATCGGGCGCCGGTCCCCGTCGAGGGAGGAGTCGCCGTCTTCGCCGACGCCCACCTTGGGCAGGCGCCGCAGGACGGGGACGACTTCCTCGCGGCCCTGTCGGACGTCTCCCGACGCGGCTTCCGGACGATCGTCCTCCTCGGCGACATCTTCCACGTCTTCATCGGCGATGCGAAATTCGAGACGCCGCTCGTCCGGCGGGTCCTGGACGGCTGGCGCGCTCTCGCGGCGGACGGCGTGGCGCTCAGGTACGTCGAAGGGAACCGCGACTTCTTTCTCTCCGGGACACCGTTCGTCTCGTCATTCGTGGCGTATGGCGAAATGGACGGCCTTTCAGTGGGCGGGGCCGCGTTCGCTTTCGTACACGGTGACCGGGTGAACACGAAAGACCTGCCGTACCGTTTCTGGCGGTTGCTCTCGAAGAACCCCGTTTCCCGCGCGGCGATGAAGGTGATTCCCGGGCCCGTCGCGCGGGCGATCGTCTCGGGGACCGAGGCGCGCCTCTACAAGACGAACTTCCGGCACAAGTCGTACCTGCCGGAGGCGGCCCTCCTCGCCGAGGCACGGCGCGCCCGCGCCGCCGGCTACGGGCGGCTCCTCGTCGGGCACTTCCACGTCGACCGCGTCGTTTCGTCCGGGGAGACGGTCGCGCAGGTGCTGCCCGCGTGGCTGGAAGAGCGCCGCCACGCCGAGATCGGGCCGGATGGGACGCTGGTCCTCGTGGAGGAGGCGGGCGCGGAGCGCGCGGTGAAACGCCCGACCGCGCACGCGGCGACGACGCCGTGAACGGGCCGGAGCCGTTCCCCCTTCCGTCGGGCCGGCTGGCGGGCCGCCTCCGGGTCCCGGGGAGCAAGAGCGTCACGAACCGGGCCCTCGTCTGCGCCGCGCTCGCGAAGGGGACGAGCCGCCTCCGCTTTCCCCTCGACTCGGACGACACGCGGACGCTCGCGCTCCTCCTCGGCCGCCTCGGGGCGCGGGTCGAGACGGCCGAGACCGTCTGGACGGTCGCAGGGCCTCTGGCCCCCGACCCCGCGGGGGAGGCCGTGCTCGACGTCGGGCCGGCCGGAACCCCGGCGCGCTTCCTCGCCGCGCTCCTTCCGGCGCTCCCGGGGCGCTTCGTCCTGACCGGCTCGGCCCGGATGCAGGAACGCCCGATGGGGCCCCTGTTCGACGCCCTCCGGAGCCTCGGCGCCCGGATCGACGACCTGGGACGCCCCGGCCGCCTCCCCGTCCGGATCCACGGGGCGACCCTTCACGGCGGCCGCGTCCCGATCCGGGGCGACGTCTCGTCGCAGTTCCTCTCGGCGCTCCTTCTCGCCTCGCCGCTCGTCCCGGGGGGGATCGGCCTCGAAGTGAAAGGGAGGAGCGCGAGCGCGGCCTACGTCGGCCTGACGCGGCGGACCGTCAAGGCGTTCGGCGGGCGGCCGGGAGGCGGCTACCGTCCGGCCGACTTCGCCGTCGACGGGGACGACTCGGCCGCCTGCTTTCCGATCGCCGGTGCTCTCGTCTCGTCGGGCCGCGTCGTGCTCGAGGGCCTCGCGCCGACGTCCGGCCAGCCGGATGCGCTCTTCCGGAGCTGGGCCGAGGCCGCCGGCGGCCGGTTGACGTGGGCGGCGGGCGCCAGCGGGGAAGAGCTGACCGTCGACGCGGGGCACCTTCCGGGTCCGGCGTCGGTCTCGCCCCTCTCGGCAAACGTCGACTCCGCGCCGGACGCCGCGTTGCCGCTCGCGGCGATGCTGGCGTTCGCGGGCGGGACGTCGGTCCTCTCCGGAGCGGCGCGCCTTCGGGAGAAGGAGTCCGACCGGCTCGCGGCGGGGGTCGACCTCCTCTCCCGGGCGGGAGCTTCGGCCGCGGAGGCGATCGAGGGGAGCGACGTGCGGCTGGTCATAGACGGCCGGTCCGGCGCCCCGCGCGCCGCGTCTTTCGCCGCCCACGGCGACCACCGGGTCGCGATGGCGGCGGCCGTCCTCGCGCTCGGGCTCCCGGCCGGCTCGACGCTCGACGACCCCGGGACCGCTGCGAAGTCGTGGCCGCGCTTCTTCAGGGAGTGGGCCGCGCTCGTGTCGCCCCGGGCCTAGCCGGCGGGCCGGGATTCCCGGCGCGCGCGGCGGAGCTCGGACGAGAGGGATGACATCTCCCGGAGGATCCGGTAGATGGTCCGCGGCGAGGAGAGGGTCGAGGCACCGCGGGTTCGCGGGAAATAATCGAGGCCTACCTGCTGGATGACGGCGCCCCGGGCCCGGCAGCGCGCGAGAAGCTCCACGTCGATGAACGACCCCTCGCTCTTGAGCTCGGCGCCGTCGAGGAGCGACCGCCGGAAGAGCTTGCAGGCGAAGTTCACGTCGCGAAGGCCGAGCGAGAAGAGCGACTGGACGAGGCCGTTGTAGACGAAGGAATAGACGGCCCGGCCCAGCCCCTCCTGCCGGCGGTCGTGCCGGAACGCCGAGACGAAGTCGCACCCGGTGATCTCCACGGCCCGGAAGAGGCGGCCGGTGGCGTCGAGGTCCCACGGGAGATCGCAGTCGGAATAGAGGATCCACTCCTTTCCGGCCGCCCTGAAGCCGGTGCGCAGCGTCCCGCCGAGGCCGCGGTTCTTTTCGTGCGCGAGGACCCGGATCCGCGGCTCGGCCGCCGCCCGCGAGCGGGCGACCTCCCCGGTCCGGTCCCGTGAACCGTCGTCGACGAGGACGATCTCCCAGTCGTCCGCGTGGGCCTGGAGCGCGGGGATCGCGACGTCCAGGAAGTGCCCGAGGCTCTCCTCCTCGTTGTACATCGGGACGACGAGCGAGACCGATCGCCGGCTTCTCATGGGCGTTCCGCCATCTTAAACGCTTGACGAACGGCCCCTCTCCGGGGAATCGTTCGGGGAGCGAACGTCAGATGGAACGCCGGGAACGCGGGAGGGGAGGGGTTTCTTCACGGGGCGGCTGGACGCTGCCGCGGTCGGATCTCGCGGCGGGAGCGGGAACGCTCCTCGCGCTTCTGCACCCTCTTCTCCCCGAGTTCACGGCGGCGCTTCCGGACGGGGACGGGCTCGTCCTCTCCCCGGAGCCGCCGGCGCCGGAGCCGCTCCCGTGCGACCTCCCGCCCGAGGAGAGAACGGGGTTCCTTGCGCGGCTCGCCGGCCTCGCGGCGTTTCTCAGGTTCCACGGTCTCGGCATCGCGTTCGGCGACGTCGCGAGAATCGGCTCGCAGCGCGGTGGCCGCGCACGTCCCGCGCTCGGAGGCGCCCCGGTGCCCGAGTGGCGGGCCGCTTCGCCGGCTCTTCTCGTCGCGGCGATTGCGGCCCGGCTCGGCGGAGCGCGAGTCGCGGGAAAGAACGCGGTCGCGCTGAGGGATTCGGTTCGGTCGGCCCTCGCGTCGGAACTGGAGCCGGCATGGGCCCCGGTCGTCGCTGCGACACTTCGGGCGGCCGAGTCCGGGGGAGCGGCCGAAGCGCTGGTGGGGGAGCTGGCGCGCCGGGCCGGGGGCGTCCGGCTGGGACCGGACCTCCTCGGTCTCGCGTATCCGCCGGCGGCTTCCGGCGACGGAGATCGGCCCCGCTTTGCCGCCGGCCCGGCCGCCCTTTTCGTCGTCCGTGGCGCAGCGCGGCGCTCCCCGGCGACCGGCTTCGTCGAGTGCCGGCCCGGGCCTTCGCTCGTCGACGGAGCGGCGCTCGCGCGCCTCGGACGGGCTCTGGGCGCCGACCCGCGCGGCGGACCGATCGAAGCGCTCGCCGCGGGGAGCGCCTTGCACCTCCCGGTGGGACCGCCCGTCGAAGTCGTGGCCGTGGACGCCGATGCGTGGGATCCGAGGTCGCGCCGGGCGTTCGAGGGCGAGCTCGGCGCCGCAGGCTTCCGTCGGCTCGAGACGCGCCGCGCGGCCCCGCCTCCGTGGCTCGAGCGGGCCGAGGTGGTGGTCTCGCTCGAGCCCGCGGACGTCGCGTCGCTCCTCTGGCTCCCCTTCCGGTCGCTCGGCGAAGCGTCGAAGGCGTGGGAGGCGGTCGCCCGGCAAGCCCGAGGCGACCCAGGGCGTTTTCTCGAGGCGGCCCGGAGTCTCGCGGCCGCCTTCGATCCCGCGTCCCGGGTGCCCGTCGGCTCGTTCCGCTTCAACGAGCCCAGAGCGGACGCGCACCCGGTGCTCGACGCCGCCTCGCTGCTCGCGTCCGGTTTCGGCGCCGCGGAAGCCGGTGTGGCGGCAGGCGTCGCGGAGTCGGAGGCCGTGGAGGTGCTCCTCGCCGAGGCCGCGGCGGGGCGCTTGCAGGAGGGTCCTCCCGGGGCCTGGCAGTTCCCGAGCGAGGCCGAGAGGGCGCGCCGGGCAAAACGACTGACGGCGGCAGCGAGGCGGCACGTCGTCGAACGGCTCGAAAAGGAGGGGCTGGAAGGGGACCGTTTCGCGGTCGTGGCCCTCGCGCGCGCCGCGGAGGACGACCTCGCCTTCGCCCGCTCGGCGCTCTCGGCGGCGGCGGCCCGCGGGGACTCCGGGCTCGTCGCGGAGCTGCTGGAGCGGGTCCCTTCGCGCGACCCGGATCTCGGCCGGCCGGACCTCGCCGTTTCAGTCCTCGTCGAGCGGGGGAGGCTCGAGGAGGCGCGGCGGGCCGCCCGGCGGATCGGCGCGAGCGGGCTCCCGCCCGGACCGCTGGCGTCGCGGCGGGGGCTCGCGCGGCGGATCGCCCGCCTCGGCGAGGGAGACGCGGCGCTGGCCCTCGTCGGGCCGGACGGCTCGGCGGGGGAGCTCCTGGCCCGCGCCCAGGTCCTGCTCGACCTTCGGCGGACGGACGAGGCGGAGGCGATCCTGTCGCGGCTGGCCGGCCCGCTCTCCACCGACGAGCGGCTGGCAGCGGCCCGCCTGGGCGCCGAAGCGGCCTCGCGCCGGGGAGAGCTCGACCGGGCGGCATCGCTCCTGTCGCGCGTCGAGGATCTCCTCCCCGCCGGCGACGATCCTGCCGAGGCGTTCGAGGCGGCGATGACGGCCGGCCACCTTGCCGTCGACCGGGCCCGCCACGCGGAGGCGCGGACGTGGTTCCGAAGGGCGAGAGACGTGGCGGGAGACGCTCGCCACCGGGCCGACGCAACGCTGAACCTGTCGGTGGCCGCTCATCACGAAGGCCGATTCGCCGACGCCGAGACCGAGCTGTCGGCCAGCCTCTCGCTCTATGCGGAGGCCGGCGACGAGGAGCGCTACCTCTCGGCGCTCGGAAACAGGGTCGATTTCGCGATGAGGACAGGCCGTTTCGGAGAGGCCCGCGAGACGCTCGACACCGTTCACGCTCACGAGAAGCGGCCGGGCCGAGAACACCAGTTCCTCTTTTGCGTTCCGGCGCTCCAGGAGTTGGCGCTTCTCACGGGGAACGGGGCGGCGGCCGCGGAGGCGTTCCGCGAGGCCGAGTCGCGGCGGGGAGCTGCGGACCCACACCCCGCCTGGCGGGAGATCCTGACCCTCGAGGCGGCGCGGCTGCTTGCGGAGCGGGAGCCGGAGGCGGCGCTCGAGCTTCTTTCCCGGGCCGGGGCTCTTCCGGACAACCGCGAACAGAACGAGCCCCGCCGTCTCCGCCTGGCCGCCTCCGCCCGAATCGACCTCGGACGCGGGCCCGGATCCGTCGACGCGATCCCGGCGGGCGAGCGGGCGCTTCTGGCCGCAGAGGCGGCGCTTGCCCGGAGGGCGGAGCCTCCGGACTCGGCGTTCGCAGAACTCTCGCGTCGGATCGGCTCCGGCGCCGGGGCGGCGGCGGTTGCCGCCCGTGTGCTCGAGTGGAAGGGGCGGTTTCCGGAGCTCTTCGCGACGCCGGCAGCCGATGCGGTCCTCGCTCTCGGGGAGCGGGCCGCCGCGGCCGCCGGGCTCCCGGAAGCGGTTCGCCGGCTCTCCTCTTTGCGGCGGACCGCGGCTGTTCATCTCCCCGCGGCAGGCCCCGGGCGTCGACGCCGAGGGACCGGGCGTCGTCGCCGAGGACGCCTCGACCCGGGCGGTTCTCGCGCAGGCGCGGCGGATCGCGCCGACGGCCGTCCCGGTCCTGATCCTCGGCGAGACCGGAACGGGAAAGGAGATCGTCGCAAGAGCGATCCACCGCCTTTCGCGCAGGGCGGGGCGTTTTGTCGCCGTCAACGTTGCCGCGCTCGCCGGGACCCTCATCGAATCGGAGCTCTTCGGCCACGCCCGCGGCGCCTTCACCGGCGCCGACCGGGACCGGACGGGCCTCGTCGAGGAGTCGTCCGGAGGGACCCTCTTCCTCGACGAGATCGGCGACATGCCGCTGCCGCTGCAGGGCAAGCTTCTCCGAGTCCTGCAGGAGCGGGAGGTGCGCCGGGTGGGCGAGACGAAGGTGCGCCGCGTGGATCTCAGGGTCGTCGCCGCGACGCACCGGGACCTCGTGGCGATGGCCGAGGCGGGGACGTTCCGGCCCGACCTTCTCTACCGTCTCCGCGGCGTGGAGCTCGTCCTCGAGCCGCTCCGAAACCGCCCCCGGGATCTCGCGCGTTTCGTGGAGACGGCGCTCGCGGGGGCCGCGCTCTCGTCCGCGGCGCGCGACCTCGTCCGGCGCTACCGGTGGCCCGGGAACCTCCGTGAGCTCGCGTCGGCTCTCGAGTCGGCGAAGGCCCTCGCCGCGCCGGAGCGGGTCGTCGAGCCGCAGCACCTCCCGGCCGCCGTGCGCGGCGCGCGTTCGGCCACGTCGCCCGCCGCCTCCGCGTCGTACCGGGATGCCGTCGCCGACGCGAAGCGCGGGTCGATCCAGAACGCGCTCGACGAGTCGGGCGGAAACCGGACGCAGGCGGCGAAGCGGCTCGGACTCTCCCGGCAGTCGCTCCTCTACGAGATGAAGGTCCTCGGCCTCGCGGCGCCGCGGCGGCGGGAGCGTCCGGTCCCTTAGACTCCGCGCCGTGAGGATCGTCCGGCGCGCCGCGGGCCTCGTCGCCCTCCTCTGGGGCGCGGCGACGCTCGTCTTCCTTCTCATTCACCTCGTGCCGGGCGACCCGGCGGCCGCGATGCTGGGCGAGGGCGCGGCGCCCGCAGACGTCGACGCGCTCCGGCACGATCTCGGGCTGGACCGGCCGCTCCTCGCGCAGTACGTTTCGTGGCTTTCCGGCGTCGTCCGCGGCGACCTCGGGACGTCGATCCAGACGCGGCGGAAGGTGACCGCCGAGATCGCCCGCGCGGTGCCGGCCACCGCTTCGCTCGCGCTCGCCGCTTTTTTCGCGGCGCTTGTCGTCGCTGTCCCGACCGGCGTCGTCGGCGCGCTGACGCGGGGGCGGGCGCCCGACCGGATCCTCCGGCTCCTCTCGCTCGCCGGCGTCTCGACGCCGAACTACGTCTCGGGCCCGATCCTGATCCTCGTCTTCTCGATCGGGCTCGGCCTCCTCCCGGTCTCGGGCCGCGACGCTCCCGGTGCGCTGATCCTCCCGGCGACGACGATGGGCCTCGCGCTCGCGGCGCTCCTCTCGCGGATGATCCGCGTCTCGCTCGTGGAAGAGCTCGGGCGGCCTTACATGCTGGCCGCGGCGGCGCGCGGCGAGGGGAGAGCCAGGTCGGTCCTGACCCACGCGGCGCGGAACGCGCTGCCGCCGGTCCTCGTCGTCGCCGGGCTGCAGTTCGGCTCGCTTCTCACGGGCGCCGTCGTCACGGAGACGATCTTCTCGTGGCCCGGCGTGGGGCGGCTCCTCGTCCAGTCGATCCAGCGCCGCGACTATCCGACGGTGCAGGGGTGCGTTCTCTTCATTGCGTCGGTCTACGTCGTCGTGAACGGCGTCGTCGACGCGGCGGCGCTCCGGCTCGACCCGCGGGCCGCGGACCGGAGGGCGGGTTGACCGCCGGCACGCGGGCGGCCGCCGCCGTCCTCGCCGTCGCCTTCGCGGCGGCCCTGCTCGCACCGCTCCTCCTCGGGGAGCGGCCGACGCGGATCGACCTCCGCTCGCGCCTGGCCGCGCCGACGGCGGAGCGCCCCCTCGGGACCGATGAGCTGGGACGGAGCATCCTCGCCCGGCTGATGGCCGGGGCAACGGTCTCGCTCGGCATTGCGGCTGCGGCGGTCGCCGTTTCGTCGACGATCGGGTCGCTCCTCGGCCTTCTCGCGGGGGAGCGCGGCGGGCTCCTCGACGCCGGCGTCGGGCGCCTCGCCGATCTCGTCCTCGCCTTCCCCGGCCTCCTCCTGGCCGTCGCGCTCGCCGCGGTTCTCGGCCCGTCCGTCACGAACACGATCCTCGCCCTCTCGGCCGCGGGCTGGGTTCCGTACGCCCGCCTCGCGCGGACCGAGGCGCGACGCGTCGCCTCGCTCGACTTCGTGGCCGCCGCGCGCGCGGCGGGGGCGGCGCGACCGCGGCTGATCGTCGCTCACCTCCTGCCAAACGTCGCCGCGCCCCTCGTCGTGCAGGCGACGCTCCACCTGGCCGGCGCGATCCTCGCGGAGTCGGCGCTCTCCTTCCTCGGCCTCGGCGTTCCGCCGCCTGCGCCGTCGTGGGGCGGGATGCTGGCCGGAGCGCGGACTCACGTTCTCGACGCCCCTCACGCCGTCCTCGCGCCGGCGGCGGCGATCTTCGCCGTCGTCCTCGCGACGAATGTCCTCGGCGACGCGTTCGTCGACCGGCTCGACCCGGCGCGCCGGACGATCCGGGCGTGAGCGCCTCCGGGTCGGGCGCGCCGCCCAGACTCTCTCGAGCGGAGGCGTGGGGGCTGGCACTCCTCGCGGTCCTGCCGTTCCTGAACGGGCTCCCGGCGGACTTCACCTACGACGACAAGCTGATCATCCGGGACGACGAGCGGATCGCCTCGCCGGAGAACGTCGCCGAGATCTTCACGACGCAGTATTTCGGCGGCTCGCTTTCGAGCGCGCAGAACTACCGGCCGGTGACGCTGCTCTCCTTTGCCGTCCCGCGCTGGATCCACGGGAACCGTCCCGCGCTCTTCCGCGGCGTCAACATCGCGCTCCACGCGGGCGTCACCGTCCTCCTTGCCGCGTGGCTCCTCGGCGCCGGCTTTCCGCGGGGCCCCTCGCTGTCCGTCGCGGCGCTCTTCGGCGTCGTGACGATCCACGTCGAGGCGGTCACGAGCCTCGTCGGGCGGGCCGAGCTCCTCTCGGCGCTGCTCGTCCTCGGCGCGGCAGTCCTCTGGCTCCGGGCCACGGAGGGCGGGGCGCTGAAGCCGCTGCCGTACGTCGCGTGCCTCGGTCTCTTCACCGTCGCCGTCTTCGCGAAAGAGAACGCCGTCATCTTTCCGGGCCTCGTCATGCTCGGGGAGATTTTCCGCGGAGGTCGAATCCGGAGCGTCCGCGAGGCGCTGGCCTCCTTTCCGCCTCGAGTCCGGGCAGCGTTCCTGGGCTTCGCCCTTCCGTTCGGCGTCCTCTTCGCGGTGCGGTGGGCTGTCCTGAAGGGGTTTCTCATCTCCCGCGAGGCGGGGATCTGGGATCTCGAGAATCCGCTCGTCCTTCTTCCGGCGCCGCTCCGGATCGCAAACGCCCTGACGCTCGCCGTCCGCTACGCGGCAAAGACATTCGTCCCGGTCGGGCTTTCGGCCGACCACTCGGGAAGCGTGCTTTCGCTCGCGGCCGGTTTCGGCGATCCGCGGGCCTGGGGAGGCGCGGTCTTCGTAACGGCGCTCCTGGCGGTCGCCGTGCTGCTCCGGAATACGCGGCCGCTCGTTCCGTTCGGCATCCTCCTCTTCCTGGGCGCGCTTTTTCCGGTCTCCAACATCCCGTTCGTGATCGGGACGATCTGGGCGGAGCGGTTGATGTACTTCCCGGCCGCGGGACTCGTCGCCGCGGCGGTCGGCGTCTTCGCGCCGCCGCTCCGCGCGGTGCCGCGCCCGTCGCGCTGGCCGTGGCGCGAGGTGCTTCTCGCCGCCGTCGTCGTGGCGTGGGGAATTGCGGCAGCCGTCCGAAACCTCACCTGGCGGGACGACCATGCGCTCTTCCTCGACATGGTCACGAAGGTCCCGCGCTCCGCGAAAGCGCACTACAACCTCGCCTACGACGCCGGGCGCCGGGGCGACAGAGAGGAGCAG
Organism: uncultured Acidobacteriota bacterium; assembly: GCA_963721385.1. Taxonomy (GTDB): domain Bacteria; phylum Acidobacteriota; class Thermoanaerobaculia; order UBA5066; family UBA5066; genus DAOMFB01. Next base: position 547,319 of record CAVRJB010000013.1, on the reverse strand, counting down.
AAGACGCACCTCGAGACTGCCGTCACGCTCTTCCCGCGTTACTACGACGCCTGGGCGACGCTCGGCGGGATGGCGTGGGCGGACAAGCGCTGGGACGAGGCCATCAGGCTCTACCGGAAGTCCGTCGAGGTCCACCCGAAGTACGAGAACGGGCTCTGGGGGCTGGCGCGCGTCCTCGCGGAGGCGGGGCGGACGGAGGAAGCCGCGAAGGCGTGGAACCAGGCAGTCGCGGAAGCCCCCGATTCCTATCCTGTCGCGTATCACCACGCGGCGTTCCTGGAGTCGCAGAAACGCTATGACGACGCCGAGAGGGAGTGGCGCCGCGCCATCGAGCTGGTGAACGAGCCGGCCGACGCGCACCTCGGCCTCGCGCGGACACTCGCGGCGCGCGGCAGGCCTGGGGACGCCGAGGCCTCGTGGAAGGAAGCGCGGCGCGCCCTCGTAGCCGACCCGGCGCACATCGAGGCGCGGCGGTTCCTAAAGGAGGGACCTTGACGGGAGATCGCCTCGCGGCGGGCGGGTCACCCTCCCGGCCGCGCCCGTCGCCAGGAGGCGGGGGACTGCCCGGTCGCGCGTTTGAACGCGCGGCTGAAGGCGGCCTCTGACTCGTATCCCACTTGGGCTCCGATCGTCGCCACCTTGGCCGAGCCGCGCGACAGCTTCTCGGCCGCCAGCTGCAGGCGCCACTGCGTCAGGTACTGCATCGGCGGCACCCCGACGACGCCCGAGAAGCGCTCGGCGAGAACGGTGCGCGAGGACCCGACGGCACGCGCCAGGTCGTGCAGGGTCCATGGGTGCGTGGGGCGCTCGTGCAGCTGCGAGAGCGCCGGTCCGACCACCGGATCCCTCAGCCCCGCGAGCCACCCGGTCCGCTGCGGAGGGAGTTGCTCGACGTGGCGGCGCACCACCTCGACGAACATGAGCTCCGCCATCCGCGTGAGCATCGTCTCGCTCCCCGCGCGACCGGTCCGCGATTCGACGACGACCTGCCGCGGGAACTCCGAGAGCCACCCCCCGGCGATCCCGGGGACGTGCATCTGCCGCGGCAGCGACGCGAGGAGCGGGTTGTACGGGCGGACGTCGCAGCCGAGGAAACCGCAGACGAAACTGGTGTCTCGCCCGGAGCCGGGGCCGAGGGTGACGGTTCCGGGGTAGCGCTCCGGAGTCGTGCCGTACGCTCCCGGGTCGACGCGACGTCCCTCGGCGCTCGACATGAAGTGCGGGTCGCCCTGCGGAAAGACGAGGACGTCGCCCGGCTGCATGAGCACCTGGCGCTCGCCCTCGAGCCCGCCCCAGCAGCTCCCGGACGTCAGGATGTGGTACGGGATGAGGTGCTCGGCCTCGGGCAGGACGCGAGGGACGAGGTCCCGCGCCGCCAAGGCCGAGACCGACCACGGAGCGGCCGCCTCCACGAGGTAGAAGTAGGCGCCGTTGAGCCTGACGGCGCGCAGCACGTCGGAGAGCGGATCCATGCGGATCCGTATTCTCCACCGAATCCGGGAGACGGACGCCTGGCAATGAGACGCGGACGCAGCGTCATTCCATTCCGCGTCGCCCGGCCCTACCTTGCGTCGGTGTGCAGGGCAGCCTGCCACCACGAAAAAGGAGGACCTCATGAGCAACGCACGCCGCACCTTCATTCAGTCGCGAGAGCTGGATTGCGGGACGCCGACCGGAGATGTCGTCGCCCACTTCGAACCCCTCCGTCGTGCGAAGTCGGCGGGCGACGCCCTGACCGAGCGCTCGCGCCGCGTCTGGAGCGCGGGCGACTACGACCGGATCTCGGCGGGGTTCCGTCACGAGGCGGAGGCGTTCGTCGGGCGCCGGGGCCTGGCCCGCGGGCAGCAGGTGCTCGACGCGGCGTGCGGCTCCGGCAACCTGACGATCCCCGCCGCGCGCACCGGGGCGCAGGTGACCGGCTTCGACCTCGTCCCGGAGCTGCTCGCGGCCACCGCCGGCTGGGCCCGGCTCGAGCACGTCGCGGTCACCGTCCAGGAAGGGAACGTTGAGGAGCTGCCGTTCGGGGACGCTCGGTTCGACGCGGTGCTCTCGATGTTCGGGCTCATGTTCGCGGCCCGTCCCGAACGGGTCGTGGCCGAGCTCGCCCGCGTGACGCGCCCCGGAGGCCAGGTCGCCCTCGCGAACTGGACGCGCGCCGGTTTCGTCGGCCGGATGCTGGCGTTGCACGTCGCGCGCGTCCCGCCGCCGCCCGGCGTCCCCAGTCCGCTTCTGTGGGGGGACGAGGAGACGGTCCGCCAGCGTTTCGACCCCCGGCTCTGGCACGTCACCACGACCGCAAGGACGCTGACGTTCCGCTATCCGTACACGCCGGCAGGCACGGCCGAGCTCTTCCGCGGCGCGTATGGCCCGACGATTCGCACCTTCGAGGCGATCGACGAGGACCGCCGTGCCTCGCTGGCGGCCGACCTCGCCTCCCACTGGACAAAGCACCAGCGCCCGTCGGCGGAGACGACGGAAGTCGACGCCGAGTACCTCGAAGTCGTGGCGACCCGGCGCTGAGGACCGGCGCGGCACCGCCGACCCGGACCGAAGGAGGAGACCATGATCCTGATCGTGAAGCGCCCCGTCTGCACCGGCGGCGGGTGGGGCTACCTCGGCGAGGAGGCGGGAGACGAGTGGGAGTTTCCCGCTCCCGCCCGGTACGGCGAGGGCGGCGCTTCCGCTGCGGACACGATCCCGATTCTCCCGAACGTTAACGCGGACGCAGGGGTCCCGCGCACGTCGAGGCGCGGCGCATCCCGAAGCGTTGGAGACTTGACCGGCCGGTACAAACCCCTAGACTGAACTTCTGCTACGACCAGTCAGCCGATACCTGTCGGCGAAAGGCGGACGTCGAAATGAAGGCTCGGTACACGATCCTTGCGCTCGCGTCGTTGCTTGTCGGGGCGGTCGCCTGGGGTTCGGCCAACCTCAACTCGTCCCGAAGCAATGTCTACCGCCTGACATGTTCCAGTGATCTCGCGAGTCCGGCTCAGGTGAAGTCGATGCTGGCGGAGCTGGACAAGCTGGGTCCGGCCGACGAGGCGAAGCTGAAACAGTGGCTGGCGGCCAACTTCAAGCGCTTCGGCATCGCGGGTGACCGGGTCAAGAAGCTGATCATCCTGCCTCGCAGCAAGGAGATGAAGGAGACCGGGATCATCCTTCTGACGAATCCCGAGGACGAATCGGCGGCAAGGGCGACCACCGTCAAGTCCAGCAAGTCGAACAGCTCCGACTGAGACGAGGGCGCGGCAGACACCGGGTGATGTCCGGAGGGCGTTGGACGCCGGCCGGCGGCCGGCGGATAGAGCCGTCGGGCCGACGCCCCGTCCGGAAGCGGGCGCGATTTCTTTGAACTCCTGCGAAAGGGGGGACTTCATGAGCTCGTATAACGGCGTTCTCCGTGCCGTCGTGACGGACAACCGGGATCCCGAGAACAGCGGTCGCGTGCGCGTGCAATTTCGCCAGGCCGGCGCTACGGCTCCATGCAAGCCGGCGAGGCGTGGGCGCCCGTCGCCACCCTGACGCGCGGCGCGATCGAGGGGCGGGCCTTCGTCCCCGCCGTCCACGACGAGGTCCTGCTGGCGTTCGAAGGAGGCGACCTCAGGCGGCCGTACGTCATCGGTTCGCTCTGGAAACCGGGCGACGCTCCTCCGGAGGCGGCGGGTGCGGACGACGGGACGACGACGCTGCGATTTCGCAACGGCGTGAAGGTCTTGCTGCGGGACGGCGCGGGCTCCGTCGAGGTGACGGACGGCAACGGCAACTCGGTGACGCTCGGAACCAACGGCATCACGGTGAATGCTTCTGCGAAAGTCGCCATCAACGCCAGCCAGGTCGAAATCAATGCGGGCCTGGTCAACGTGAACGCCGGCATGTCGAAATTCAGCGGCGTGGTGCAGTGCGACACTCTGATCAGCAACAGCGTGGTCAGCGCCAGCTACTCTCCGGGTGCGGGAAACATCTGGTGACGCCACCACCCGTCAGGTCGCGGCCGGGTCGTCGGGATCGTCCGCGGAGCCGGGCGGCGGCATCGCCCCCGGAGGAACGGAGGCCGCGGCCGCGAGGCGCGCGCGGTGGATCCGGATCACCTTGAGGAGGACGACGTAGGTCAGCGCGCCCGCGATGATCGAGAGGAGGAGCATCCCGACGCCCCACTGCAGCCCGACCGCCCGCATCCGCGGGCCGGCGGCGGACCAGAACGACGGCGAGAAGAACTCCCTCCACGGCAGGTGCGACACCGCCACGCGCTCGGCGCGGAGGAAGAGGCGTCCGAGCGGGAGCGCGACGGCGGAGATGGGGCCGATCGTGATGGGGTTGACGACGAGCGTGCCGAGCAGGACGTCGATCTTGTTGAGCTTCAGGACGAACGCGAGCAGGAGCGCGACGAGCCAGTGGAGCCCGATCAGCGGCGTGAAGGAGATCGTGACGCCGACCGCGAACGAGGCGGCCACCATCTCCGGCGGATCGTTCCGCCCGAGCATTTCCGTGAAGCGGGCCTTGAAGCTCCGCTTATCGGCCAAAGTGGTCCCAGCCCGCGTCCGCGAGGCGGCGGGGGCCGGACGGCCCGGAAAGCCAGGCCGTCCCCGGGTCGTGCGCCGCATCGACGGCGCCGATCCTGCGGATGGCGAAGCGTCCGGAGAGCCGATCGGCGTAAGACAGTTTCCGCCGTGGGACGCTGAAGAGAAGGCCGTAGTCCTCTCCTCCGAAGAGGGCGAGACGCAGCGGATCCAGGGGGACCAGGCCACCGAGGTCGGAGAGTCCGGAGTCGACCGGCAGAAGCGCCGGGTCGATCGTGGCCGAGACTCCGGAGGCCCGGCAAAGGCGGTGGAGGTCGCGCGAAAGGCCGTCCGAGAGGTCGATCGCGGCCGAGGCGATTCCCTCCCGGGCGAGGGCGCGGCCCAGCTCCAGCATCGGCCGCGGATCGACCTGGTGGCGGATCAGCCGCGCCACCTCGGCGGCGCGAGGCGGCGCGAGGCGCTTCCGGCCCGGCGACTTCACCCGCTTTGCGGCGTCGAGCCGGTAGCCGGCCTCGAGGAGGAGGAATCCTCCCGCCGCGGAGCCGAGCGTTCCCGAAACGAAGAGCGCGTCCCCGGCTTTCGCGCCGGCGCGCGTCAGGACGCCGCGCTCCGGAGTACGGCCCAATGCCGTGATCCCGGCAAAGCGGACGGAGGAGGCCGAAAGGTCGCCCCCGACGACCGCCACGCCGTGCTCCTGCGCGGCCTCCCGGACTCCCTCGGCGAAGGCCTCGAGCCAGGCCGGGTCGGTGCTCTTCGGCAGGCCGAGAACGAAGAGGGCGTAGAGAGGGGCCGCACCCATCGCCGCGAGATCGGAGAGGTTGACGTTCACGGTCTTGCGCCCGAGCCGGCGCGGGTCGGCGTCCTTGCGGAAGTCCTGGTCCTCGACGAGGACGTCGGTCGAGGCCACGAGGGGGCCGCCGGGCGAGACGACCGCCGCGTCGTCGCCAATCCCGAGGAGGACGTCTCTCCGACGCGTGGCGAAGAGGTCGCGGAAGCGCTGGACGAGGACGTCCTCGGCCGGGAGGCGGCTCATGCGGCTTTCCTCTTCCGGCCGTTCAGCCTCCGTTTCTTCGTCCCTGGCTTCCGCACCGCGGTCAACGGCGCCAGGGCCGCCTCCAGCACGTCGTCGACCGTCTCGACGAACGTGAAAGTCAGGTCCTTCTGCAGCTCGGCGGGGATCTCCTCGAGGTCGCGCTCGTTCTCGCGCGGCAAGAGGACTCTCTTCAGGCCGGCGCGGCGCGCCGCGAGCACCTTTTCCTTGACGCCGCCGATCGGAAGGACCTCGCCGCGGAGGGTGATTTCGCCCGTCATCGCGAGGTCGCGCCGGACGGGACGGCCGGAGAAGGCCGAGATCATCGCCGTCGCCATCGTGATGCCGGCCGAGGGGCCGTCCTTCGGAATGGCGCCCTCGGGGACGTGGACGTGGACGTCGTGCGTCTCGAAGAAGTTCTCGGCAAGGCCGAGCGGCTCGGCGCGGGAGCGTGCGAATGTGAGCGCGGCCTGCGCCGATTCCTTCATGACGTCGCCGAGCTGGCCCGTCAGCTGGAGGATTCCCTTGCCGCGCACGGCTCGCGCCTCGACGACGAGGATGTCGCCGCCGACGGCGGTCCAGGCAAGGCCCATCGCCGCGCCGACCTGGTCGCTGCGGAGGGCCTCGTCGGTCCGGTACTTCGGAAGGCCGAGAAACCTCTTGACGAGCGGCGGCGTGACGTTGACCTTCTTCTTTTCGCCGGCCGCGAAGCGGACGGCCACCTTTCGGCAGCAGCCTGCGATCTCCCGCTCGAAGTTGCGAAGTCCCGCCTCGCGCGTGTATTCCTCGACGATCTTGCGGAGGGCGGCGTCGGTGAAGTCGATCCCGTCCGGCGGCAGGCCGTTCTCCGTCCGCTCTTTCGGGATCAGGTGCCGGCGCGCGATGTGGAGCTTCTCCTCGAGGGTGTAGCCCGAGAGGCGCAGGACCTCCATCCGGTCGAGGAACGCCGGCTGGATCGTGTCGAGGATGTTCGCCGTCGTGATGAAGAGGACCTTCGAGAGGTCGTAGTTGACGCCGAGGTAGTGGTCGCGGAACGCCTTGTTCTGCTCGGGGTCGAGGACCTCCAGGAGGGCGGACGACGGATCGCCGCGGAAGTCGGCCCCGAGCTTGTCGACTTCGTCGAGCATGAAGACGGGGTTCGAGGTTCCGGCCTGGGAGAGGGACTGGATGACCCGGCCGGGGAGCGCGCCGACGTAGGTCCGCCGGTGCCCGCGAATCTCGGCCTCGTCCCTCACGCCGCCGAGGGAGAGCCGGGCGAACCTCCGGTCGAGCGCGCGGGCGATCGAGCGGCCGAGCGACGTCTTCCCGACGCCCGGCGGCCCCACGAAGCAGAGGATCGGCCCCTTCGACTCGGGCGCGAGCTTCCGGACGGCGAGGAACTCGATGATCCGGTCTTTCACTTTCACGAGGTCGTAGTGGTCCTCGTCGAGGATCTTCCGCGCCCGGACGAGGTCGAGGTTGTCCGTGGAGGCCGTTGACCAGGGCAGGCCCGTGATCCAGTCGAGCCAGGTCCGGATCATGCCGCTCTCGGCCGAGTCGGGGCTGCCGCGCTCGAGCCGCTTGGCCTGCTTCTCGATCTCCTGCGCCGCTTCCTCCGGGACCTTCTTGTCCGTCACGGCCTTGCGGTAGGCGGCAATCTCCTCGGCGAGGTCGTCGGCCTCGCCCAGCTCCTGCTGGATCGCCTTGAGCTGCTGCCGGAGAAAATATTCGCGCTGGCTCTTGTCGATCTCGCCCCGGGCAGCACCCGTGATCTCCTGCTGGACCGTCAGGACGCGGATCTCGCGGCGAAGGACTTCGAGGACGATCTTCAGGCGGTCGACGGGAGGGACGGTCTCGAGCACCTTCTGCGCCTCGTCGACTTTCAGCTCCAGGTTCGAGGCCGCGAGGTCAGCGAGGCGGGCGGGCTCCTCGAGGCCGGCGGCGACGACCATCACCTCGGGCGAGATCTGCTTGCCCAGGGAGACGGTCTTCTCGAGCGCCTCCTTGACGCTCCGGACGAGAGCCTCGGTCTCCTCGCTCGCGGCCTGCACCCCCTCGGGCTCGAGGATGCGCGTCGCCTTCGCGCGAAGCGACGGCGCCTCGGCGACGAAGGAGTCGATCCTGACCCGGGAGAGGCCCTGGACGAGGAGCCGGATCCGGCCGTCGGGAAGCTTGAGCATCCGCATGACCGCGGCGGCCGTACCCACCGTGAAGAGGTCGTTCGGGCCGGGCTCCTCGATCGACGAGTCCTTCTGCGCGACGAGGAGAAGGATCCGCTGCTCGGCGAGCGCGGCGTCGACCGCGGCGATCGACTTCTCCCTCGAAATGGAGAGCGGCACGATGACGTAGGGGAAGAGGACGACATCCTTCAGCGGCAGGACGGGAAGGATGTCGGGAACCGTCAGGTTCTCGCCCGAGGGCGGCGAAGCGGGCTCTTTCGCGCTCAAGGCGTCTCCGCCGGGCCGCGGCGGATCGGGATGTTGCGGCCCCTCGCCGACGCGCGCTTCGGCACGGAGAGGACGAGGAGGCCGTCCTGGAAGAAGGCGCGGGCGCCTTCGGCGTCGGCCTCCTCCGGAAGCTCCAGCGCCCGCTCGAAGGGACCCGTGGCACGCTCGAGGCGGAGGAAGCGGCCCGCCCCGCGCTCCGTCGCAAGGCGGACTCCGCGGAGGACGACCACGCGCTCCTTCACCTCGACCGTGACGGAGTCGGGTGAGGCGCCCGGCACCTCGAAGACGAGGCGCCAGCCGTCCGCATCCTCGACGACGTCGACGGCCGGCGGCGTGAAGTCGGGCTCGTCGGGAGACGGGATCGACACCTTTCCGTCGACGAGAAACGCGGCGGGGTAGCTCGGGCGGCGCGGCGTCATCGGCTTCTCACTTTCTCCGGACTCCGGGGCGCCGCCCCAGGAGGGTCTTCAGCTCGTCCACGAAGTCGCCGAGGTCTTCGAACCGGCGGTAGACCGACGCGAACCGGACGTACGCCACCTGGTCGAGGTCTTTCAGGCGCTCCATCACGCGCGTCCCCATCTCCTCGGTCGACATCTCCCGCGGCTCGCGCGCGTGGAGCGCCGAGTCGATCTCCTCGCAGATCTGCTCGAGGGCGCGCGTCTCGACGGGCCGCTTCTCGCAGGCTTTCATCAGGCCGCGCAGGAGTTTGTTCCGGTCGAACGGCTCGCGCCGGCCGTCCCGCTTGATGACAAGGACCGGAATCTCCTCGACGGTCTCGTACGAGGTGAAGCGGCGCCCGCAGGCGTTGCACTCGCGGCGGCGCCTCGTGACCGCCCCTTCCCGGCTCTCCCGGGAATCGACGACGCGATCGTCGGCCGCGGCGCAGTAGGGGCATCGCACCGCCGAAGCCTAGCAGTTTTCGCTTCGCGGTTAGGATGGGAAACGATTGAGCCACAAGCCCCTTCCGTCCGTTCCGGCCCCTCTCGCGGCCCGCCCCCGACCGCTGGTCATGGCGCACCGGGGAAACAGCGCACGGGCGCCGGAGAACACCCTTGCGGCCTTCCGGAGGGCGCTCGCGGACGGGGCCGACCTGATCGAGACCGACCTCCACCTGACGCGGGACGGCGTCTTCGTCTGCGTCCACGACGAGACGCTCGAGAGGACAGGCGGCGTCCACGTCGCCGTCTGCGACGTCAGCCTCGACGAGCTGAAACGGCATCCGGTTTCGTGCGGCCGGGCGGAATTTGCGGCCGAGCCCGTGCCGGCGCTCGGGGAGCTTCTCGCGATCCTCCCGGCGGACCGCGGACTCGTTCTGGAGCTGAAGACCGACCGCTTCGTCGAGCCGGAGGTCTGCCGCCGGCTTGCGGCCGAATTGCGCGACGCGGGCGTCGCCGACCGGACGGCCGTCCTCTCGTTCGAGTTCGCCCGCTGCCGCTCGATGAAGCGGGAGATGCCGGAGGTCCGCGCAGGCTTCGTGACACTCAAGGGGGCGCTTCCGAATGAAGGGGAGGCCGAGATGGCCGGCCCGTTCTGGCCGGTGCTGCTCCTCAACCCGTTCTATCCGTGGCGGGCGCACCGGCGCGGGATGTTCGTGGCGCCGCTCGACGAGACGCCCGACCGGCTCCTCTGGTACTACCGCCTCGTCGGCTGCGACGCCGTCCTGACGAACGACCCCGGCGAGACGCTCCGGAAGCTCGGCCGCGCTCCACGGTAGGGATCAGCCGGCGAGCTCGCGGAGCCGTGCGAGGGCGGCATCGAAGCCGGCGATCGAGGCGGCCTTCCCCTGAAAGAGGCGACCGGAGCCGCCTCCCTTCCCTCCGAGGAGCGCCGCCACCTCGCGCCCGGCCGCCTGCACGTCAAGCGTCAGAGCGTCACCGGCAGCAAGGACGAAGAACGCCTCGGAGCCGTCCGTGGCCGCAAAGAGTCCGGCCTTCGCGGGCGCCGCCTTGAGGAATTCCTTCGAAAGTGAATGCAGGAAAGCGGCGGACTTCCCGGCGAACGCGGCACCGACAACCGGCGGCTCTTTGCCCGAATAGGCGACGGCCCTCTCCCGGGCCTCCTGTTCATCTCTCCCTCGAAGCTCTCTTTCGGCCTGCCTCAGCTTCTCGAGCTTCTCGAGTGCGGCCGCGACGATCCCCTCCTCCGGCGCGCCGAGCGCCTGGCGGAGCGCGGCGATTCGCTCCTCGTGAGCGCCGAGCCGCGCGCGGACCCGGCCCCCACAGATGAAAAAGAGACGCAAACCGCCCCGGAGCGCTTCGGTCCCGAGAAGCTTCACGACCTCGATCTCGGAGGTGAACGCGACGTGCGTCCCGCCGCAGGTGTTGAGGTCGACGCCCTCGATCTCGACGAGGCGGATCGCCCCTTCGTGTCCTTCCGGAAGCCCGCGCGTCCGCACATTCAGCGCCGCGAACTCCTCGCGGAGAACGCGCCGGAACCGGACGGGCCGCGCCGCCCGGATCTCGGCTGCGACGGCCTCCTCGAGCGCCGCGAGGTCCTTCGGCACGAGCTTCGGGGTCGAGAGCTCGACGTCGCAGAGCTTCCCTCCGAGGTGAAAGGCGGTGGTCTCCCAGCCGAAACGGTCCTGCGCCACGGCGGTCAGGAGATGCTGGCCGGTGTGCTGCTGCATGTGGTCGAACCGGCGTCTCCAGTCGAGGCGAAGCGCCGCGGGGCCGGGCGGAACGGGCGCCGCGAGGGCATGGCGGATCTCCCCCTGCCGCATCTGGACGTCCAGGACCGGAACGCCGTTCAGCGTTCCGCGGTCGGCCGGCTGGCCGCCCCCCTCGGGGTAGAGGATCGTGTCCGAGAGGACGACGAACGGCCGCCCCCCCTCCTCGCCGGCGCTGACGACGTCGGCGTCCAGAGTCGTCCGGTACGGTTCGCGCTCAAAACAAGGCGAAGACGTCATGTGAGGAGGATACGAGAGTCCGGGTGATGCATCTGCACCTGCGGAAGGGCGCCCCGCCCCTCCTAGACTCTTCGGAAATGGCCTTCAAGGACCGCCCGTTCTTCCGGCGCCTGCTGGAGTTCGACGATCTCATGCGGCGGCGACGACCCGTCACGTGCGCGTCGCTCGCGGCGAAGTGGGAGACGTCGACGAAGACGGTGCAGCGGTTCGTCGACCAGCTGCGGAACGAGTTCGACGCCCCGGTCGCCTTCGACCGCCGGAAGCAGTCGTTCGTCTATTCCGATCCGGCGTACCGGCTGCCGTGGCTCCCGGTGGAGGGGAAGGACCTCTTCGCGATCGGCGTCGCGATGAAAGTCCTGCAGATCTACGAGGGGACGCCGGCGGCGGCGGACCTGCGTGCCGTCTACGATCGGCTCTCGGAGTTCATGCCTCCCGAGATCTGCGTCCGCCCCTCCTCGCTCGTCGAGAGGCTCTGGGTCCACCCGCAGCCGCTCCGGACAGTCGACCCCCGCGTTTGGGAGGCCGTGGCGACCGCCCTCCGCGAGAAGACCGCGCTCGACATCGCCTACCGAAAGCTCTCCGAGCCGGAGCGCCGCCGCCGCGTCGAGCCGTACAGCCTCGTCCTCGCGGGTGTCGACTGGCTCCTCGCGGCCCGCGACCCCGACGACTTTCAGGTGAAGACCTTCTACCTCGCCCGGATCCACGAGGCGGCAAACACCCGCGAGCGCTTCGCCGTTCCGAAGGACTTCGACCCGGCGAAGCACTTCGGCGAGTCGATCGGCATCTATGTCGGAGCAGCGCCGTTCCGGTTCCGGGTCCGGATCGCGAAGGAGGCCGCTGCCTGGGCGGCCGAGGTCCGCTGGCATCCCGGCCAGAAGCTGAAGGCGCTCTCCGGGGGCGAGGTCGAGCTGGAGCTGCCGGCCGGCTCACTCTGGGAGGCGCGGCGCTTCGTCCTCTCCTTCGGGAAGAACGCCGTCGCGCTTTCGCCGACGAGGCTCGTCGAGGACCTCAAGGGCGAGATCGGCGCGATGGCGGCCGCGTACTGAGCGGCCCGAGCCCGACCTCTGCGACACTCGGCGCGTGAGAGGAGTCGAGCAGATCCCGTGGCTCTACGACGCCGGAATGTCGGTGCTCGAGCGCTTCGGCCTCTCGGCCTGGCGCCACGAGCTCGCCTCGGGCGCCCGCGGCCGGACGCTCGACCTCGGCTGCGGCACCGGACGGAACCTGCCGCTTCTGCCGACGGGCGCGCGAGCCATCGGGCTCGACCCGTGCTTCGACTCCCTGCGGACGGCGCGGCACCGCGGGCACGGCGTTCCGCTCGTCTGCGCCCGGGCCGAAGCGCTGCCGTTCTGCGGAGGTCTCTTCGGGACCGTGGTCAGCGCGCTCGTCTTCTGCTCGGTCGGTGAGCCGCGGCGGGGGCTCGCCGAGGTGCGACGCGTCCTCGCGCCCGGGGGCGAGCTCCGAATGCTGGAGCACGTCCGCGCCACCGGGCTCGCGGCGCGCCTGCAGGACCTTTCCCAGCCGGCCTGGACCTGGTTGACGGGGGGCTGCCACCCGAACCGCGAGACCGAGACGGCCGTCCGGGAGGCCCGCTTTGCGATCGACGCCGAGACGCGGCGGGCCCGGGGTTCGATGCGCCTCTTCTCGGCGCGGTGAGCCGCCGAGACCCGCTCAGCCCGCGAGAGAGTCGACCAGCGCCATCCACTCGTTGTTGAGGCCCCGGATGGCGAAGGCGAACCCCGTGGCGACGGACGTGTGCAGCGCCACCGAGGAGCGGCCGACGCGGACGACGGTGCCCGAGAGCTCGAGGACCCTGCCGCGCGGGCCGTGGAGCTTCACGACGAGAGGGCTTCCGATCTGCGGGCTCCTCTCGCAGGCGACGAAGAAGCCCGACAGCGAGACGTCTCGCGTGAACGCGGTCGTGCGCAGCCCGTCTGCGTCGGGGAACTCGATCAGGAAGCGCCCCCTCTTTCGCGGGAACCGGTAGGCCGACATGTCTCCCCGATCATAAGGAATTTCGGTGCGCCGTCAGTGGCTCACGTCACCGGCCGACTCGCCGGAGCTTCCGGCCGGCAGCCGGAGGCGGCCGTCCCTCAGCGAAGCGCCGCGCAGCGTCAGGGCCAGCGCCTGCTCGAGCGTCTCGACGGAGTGGACCTCCACCGCTTCGCGCACGTCCGCCGGCAGGTCGTCGAGATCGGGTTCGTTCGCCTTCGGCAGGACGAACGTCGAGATGCCGGCGCGGACGGCGCCGAGGATCTTCTCCTTGAGGCCCCCGATCGGGAGGACCCGGCCGGAGATCGTGATCTCGCCGGTCATGGCGAGGTCGTGGCGCGCCGGGCGCTTCGAGAGCGCGGAGACGATCGCCGTCGCCATCGCGATGCCGGCGGACGGGCCGTCCTTCGGGATCGCGCCGGCCGGAACGTGAACGTGCAGGTCGCGGTCGAGCGTGTCGTCGAGGATGCCGAGCGCGGCCGCGTGGGAGCGGGCGTAGCTCCAGGCCGCGCGAGCCGACTCCTTCATGACGTCGCCCAGCTGGCCCGTCAGGAGGACCTCGCCCTTCCCCTTCATGAGGGTCGCCTCGACGAACATGATGTCGCCGCCCGCCGGCGTGTAGTACATCCCGGTCGAGATGCCGACGCGGTCCTCCTTCTCGGCCTTCTCGGGGTGGACCTTCGGCCGGCCGAGCAGGGGAGCGACGTCCGCGGCGTCCAGCGTCACGCGGTCGGTCTCGCCGGCCGCGATCTTCCGGGTGACCTTCCGGGCGAGGCGCCCGAGCTCGCGCTCGAGCTGCCGGACGCCGGACTCGCGCGTGTAACCGGTGACGACGGCCGAAATGGCGCCGTCGCCGATCCCGAGCTGCTCCGCCGACAGGCCGTTCTCGAGAAGCTGCCGGGGGACGAGGTACTGCCGGGCGATGCCGAGCTTCTCCTTCTCGGTGTAGCCCGAGAACTCGACCGTCTCCAGCCGGTCCAGGAGGGGTGCCGGGATTCCCTGGAGGAGGTTCGCCGTTGCGATGAAGAGAACCTCGGAGAGGTCGAACGGCACGCCGAGGTAGTGATCCGTGAACGAGTCGTTCTGCGCCGGGTCGAGCACCTCGAGAAGCGCTGCAGCCGGGTCGCCCTGGAACGAAACGCCCAGCTTGTCGATCTCGTCGAGGAGGAAGACCGGGTTCTTCGTCCCGGCCTGGCGCATCCCCTGAATCACCCGCCCGGGCATCGCGGCGACGTATGTCCGCCGGTGGCCGCGGATGTCGGCCTCGTCGCGGGCGCCGCCGAGAGAGACGCGAATGTACTTCCGGCCCATCGCGCGCGCGATGGACTTGGCGATCGAGGTCTTCCCGACGCCGGGCGGTCCGACGAAAAGGAGAATCTTCCCCTTGCCGCCGGCCTTCCCGTCCGCGGAGACCTTCGCGAGCATCTGCCTGACGGCCAGGAACTCGAGGATCCGGTCCTTCACGTCCCTGAGGGCGTAGTGATCCTCGTCGAGGATCTGCGCGGCCTTCGTCACGTCGAGGTGGTCTTCGCTTCGGGCTCCCCACGGGAGCTCGGCGATCGTCTCGAGGTACGTCCGGATGACCTGCGATTCCATCGACTCGCGTCCGAGGCGCGACAGGCGGCCCCACTCGCGGTCGACTTCCTTGCGCGCTTCCTCGGGCAGCGGGAGCTCGTCGAGCTTCGCTTTCAGCTCTTTCAGGTCCTCGGCGTCCTTGCCTTCGCCCTCGCCCAGCTCCTTCTGGATGGCCTTCAACTGCTCGCGGAGGAACATCTCCCGCTGGCGGTCCCCGATCTCGGCCTGGACCTTCGACTTGATGTCCTCCTGAACCGAGAGAACGCTGACCTGGCGCTGGACGTGGACGAGGACGCGGCGGAGCCGCTCCTCGACCGAGAGCGTCTCGAGGATGTGCTGCCGGTCGGCCGGCGGAATGTCGATGTAGCCGGCCACGAGGTCGGCGAGGCGGCCGGGCTCGGCCACCTCCTCCAGGATCTGGTCCACGGCTTCGTCCGGCAGACCGAGCTTCCGGCCCAGCTCCGCCGACCGCTCACGGACCTCCTTGTGGAGGGCGACGAAGACGGGGGCGTCGGCGTCGAGAGGCTCCATTTCGGCCGCTTCGACGACGATGGCCTCCAGCGAGTCGTTCCGCTCGGAGAGCCGCATTGCAATGCCGCGCTTCTTCCCCTGCAGGAGCAGCCGGGCGCCGCCCAGCCCCCGCTGCAGTTGGGCGATCGAGGCGATCGTCCCGATCGTGTAGAGCCCCTCGGGAGAGACTTTTTCGAGGTCCTCGCGCTGCGCGACGGCGAAGACGAGATGCTCGGGGTGCTTCATCGCCTCGTCGATGGCGCGCAGCGTTCCCGCGCGCCCGGCGGAGATCGGGAAGCTGACACCCGGAAAGAGGACAGCGTTGCGAAGCGGGAGGACGGGGAGACTCAGGGTTTCAGACATACCACCTCAGCTACGTAAGCATAGGCGAATCAGTTTCGTGGCTCAAGTCCTGATCTTAGTAAAAGACACTAAGATAAATTCCTAAATGTTGAAATGAGTGAGTTTAATGTTCTCATCTCGCCAGAACGAAAGCGCCCGGGTTGCCCCGGGCGCATCCTGGAAACGGGAAAGCAATGCGGGTCAGTCGTTGCCGAGTTCGTCGGCCGACATGGCCTTCGAGGCGACGTCCTCGAGCATCTTCGTGGTGACGGACTTGGGCCGTTCGATGGCGTAGCCGAGGGCGCGGTCCCATGTGATGTTGGCGAGGACGCCGATGGCTCGGCCGACGCCGAAGAGGACCGTGTAGAAGTCCCATTCGGTGAGGCCGTAGTACCACTGGATGACGCCCGACTGCGCGTCGACGTTCGGCCACGGGTTCTTCGTCTTGCCGTGCTTGGTCAGGACGTCGGGGGCGACCTTGAAGATCATGTCGATCAGCTTGAAGAGCGGGTAATCGGGGAGGTTCTTGACGCAGAACTCCCGCTGGGCGACGTAGCGCGGGTCGGTCTTGCGCAGGACGGCGTGGCCGTAGCCCGGGACGACCTGGCCGGCGTTCAGCGTGTCCCAGAGCGCCTTCTCGACGAGCTCCGGAGTCGGCTCGGCGCCGCCGAGCTTCTTCTGGAAGTTCATCATCCAGCGGAGCACTTCCTGGTTCGCGAGGCCGTGGAGCGGCCCGGCGAGGCCGTCGAGGCCGGCGGAAAGGGAGTAGTAGTCGTCCGACAGCGCCGAGGAGACGAGGTGCGTCGTGTGCGCCGAGACGTTCCCCGACTCGTGGTCGGAGTGAAGGATGAAGTACATCCGGGAGACGTCGTCATAGGGCTTGCCGAACCCCATCTCCTGCGCGAAGTTGCCGCCGAAGTCGAGGTCGTCCCGCCCGGGGATGTGCGTGTCGGCCTTGAACTTCATCCGGTAGATGTAGGCCGCGATGGAGGGGAGCTTCGCGAGGATGTTCGTGGCGTCCTCGTAGGTCGGATCCCAGTACTCGTCCTTCTTCATCCCCTCGCTGTAGCGCTTGGAGAAGACGGACTCGCGCTGCATCGCGAGAATCGCCAGCGAGAACATCGTCATCGGGTGCGTGTCGCGGGGAATGGTGCGCAGCATGTCGTAGACGTACTGCGGCACCGCGCGGCGGGCCTTGAAGTCCTCGACGACGGCGAGGGTCTGCGCCATCGTGGGGACCTCGCCCGTCAGGAGGAAGTACCAGTGGGCTTCGACGTACGGGTAGTCGCAACCGGGCGGCTTCGGGAGCGCGGCGAGCGTCTCGGGAATCGTCTTCCCGCGGAAGCGGATCCCTTCGATCGGATCGAGGTAGGAGATGTCGGTGACGAGGCAGCGGACGCCGCGTGCGCCGCCGATGGTCTGCGCCATCGTCACCTCGCCGACTTTGACGTTGCCGAACTCCTTCATCAGCTTTTGGGTTCGGGGACGGTGGTCCTGGATCTTCTTGAGCAGGACCTGCTTCAGACTCAGGTCTTTGGCGGCGCCCGGCACGGCGGCCGGAGCGGCCTTTTCTGTCAGAGTGGCCATGCACGTTCTCCTTCAGGAAGAGCTTTTTCCGTCCGTGTCGCCGGCCGGCAGCGATTCCTCTTCCTGTCAGGATGAGTACAGGACCGGCCCCGGTAAATGATTAGGATGCCTCAGCGCCGCCGGGAGGTAGCCGGACGGGGCCCCTTCCGGGCGCGAGCCGCCGCCTCGGCCCAGGCCTCCTGGGCCGCCTGGGCGGTCTCGCAGGACATCCCGAGCTCGGCCATGACCTGGCACTCCTCGGTCCCGCAGATGGGGCATTCCCGGCAGGAGTGGTGCCCCATGGCGTCCGGGTGGGCCGGGAGCGGGGCGGCGGCCTCCGCAGTTCGTCTCATACATTCCTCCTGGTGAGGCCCCTGGCGCGTGGCGTCGGGCCTCCGGGCAAGGTACTCCGGCTCTGCCGGGGAAAGACCCGGGACATTTGACCCATTGACCCGGTTTGCGGGCAGACAGGGCCCGGTTTGGAGGGTTTTCCTGACTACGTCGTCAGGAAACGTCCGAGGACCGCTCTTCCGCGAGGTTCTTCAGGGAGAAGCCCCCGGCCACCAGGAAGAAGAGCCCGAGGATGGTGATCGGGACGAAGGAGATGGCGTGGGACGCCAACGCGAAGGCGGCGGCCGTGTTCTTCGGGACGGCGTAGAAACCGACGAGCGCGTAGGTCACGGCAGCGTGGTAGCCGCCGACGCCGCCGGGCGTCGGGATCGCGAGGCCGAGGACGGCCCACGTCAGGACGAAGAAGGAGACGGGGAAGGGGAGGACGAGATCGAAGGCCTTCAGCGTCGCCCAGATCTGGAAGCAGATGACGAGCCAGAGGAGGGCCGAGAGTGCCGCCACGATTCCCGCATCGCGTGCCGTCCGGAGCGCCGCGAGGCCCGAGAGGAGCGAGTCGAGGATCGACGCGAGGCGCCCGGCGATCTTCTCGGGGAAGAGCCTGAGGACGGGGGCCGCAAGCCGGCGGGCGAGGTCCGGCCGGGCCGCGAAGAGCGTCAGCAGGGCGACGCCGACGACCGTCCCGGCGCCGAGAAGGAAGGCCGAGCGGCGGAGGAGGGCGAAGCGGCTCGCCTCGTCGCCGGCCAGCGTCTCCGGGGCCCATCCGAGCGCGAAGACGACGAAGAGCGTGATCGTCGAAAGGAGGTCGATGAGCCGCTCGAGGGCGATCGAAACGAGACAGGGTGCGAGCGGGAGTGCGGCCGAGCGCGAGAGCGCGACGGGCCGGACGATCTCGCCGGCGCGGGCCGGAAGGAGCGTCGAGGCGGCGAAGCCGATCGCGGTCGCCGAGTTCAGGTTCCAGGCGCTCGCCGGGTAGCCCTTGAGGAGGTGCCCCCAGCGCCAGGAGCGGATCGGCGGCGTCCCGACGAGTCCGGCCACCGCGGCCGCGAGCAGCCAGCCGGGGTGCGCGTTACGCAGGGCCGCGCCGACGGCCGCGAAGTCGAGGTTCCGGAGGAAGAGGCCGAGCAGGACGACTGCGAGGCCGATCGAGACCGCGAAGCGGACGGCGCGTTTGCGCGTGGACACGCCGCGATGGTAGCCCAGGGTGCTCCTGCGTTACGCTTCGGAGCGGTGCACGGCGTCCCCGTCTTCTTCGACCCGGAGCTCCTGAAGCACGACACCGGCCCGCACCACCCGGAGAACGCCCGGCGCGTGGAGTCGGCGGTGGCCGCGCTCCGGCGCGAGGGCTTCCGGGTCGAGAGCCCGCCGGCCCCCGAGCGGACCCTGGCGGCGATCGAGCGGGTCCACCCGCCGGGCTACGTGCGGCGCCTCGCGGAAGCCTGTTCGCTCGCACCGCCGGGGACCGAGACGGCGTTCTCCCTGTTCGATTCGCCCGACAACCCGATCTCGCCGGCGTCGTTCGGTTCGTCCGTCCGGGCGGTCTCGCTCGCCCTCGCCGCCGTGGACACCGTCCTCGCGCGGACGGCCCGGGCGGTCTTCGTCGCGGCGAGGCCTCCCGGGCACCACGCGCTCGCGAGCGAGGCGATGGGCTTCTGCTTCTTCAACACGATCGCCGTCGCCGCGCGCGACCTGATCGCCACCCATGGCCTCGCGCGTGTCCTGGTCGCCGACTTCGACGTCCATCACGGGAACGGGACGCAGCACCTTTTCTGGGAGGACCCCCAGGTGGCCTACGTCTCGGTCCACCGTTTTCCTTTCTTCCCGGGAACGGGCTCGGCCGACGAGGCCGGCGCGGGGCGGGGCCGGGGCACGACGGCGAATGTCCCGCTCCCGGCGGGGACCGGGGACACTGCTTACGCGGGGGGCTTCGTGGCGGCGCTGGAGCGCATCTCCGAGAAGTTCCGCCCGGAGTTCGTCCTCGTCAGCGCCGGCTTCGACGCCCACCGGAACGACCCGATCGGCGGCATGTGCGTCTCCACCGAGGGTTTCGGCTGGATGACGCGCGCTCTCGAAGACGTCGCGAACGTCTTCGCCGGAGGCCGCGTCGTCTCCATTCTGGAGGGGGGCTACGACGAGGCCTCGCTCGGCGCCTCTGCGGCAGAGCACCTCGTGGCCCTTTCAGCCGCGGACGGGCTCTCCTGAACCCTTCGGCGTCCACCGGATCCTAAAGACCTCATTTGACAGCCCTTTTGGGGCTCCGATAGACTACGTTCGCTTAACTCTGCCTTTTCTTCTTCGTGGACCCAGGGGTTCGGGATTCATCGACTCTCCGGAGGCAACAGATGAAGCGGAAGGCCTTTGTCATCTCCGTCGTCGCGGCCGCCGTCACGTTGACGCTCGGTCACCCGCTCGCCGCGCAATGCCCGTCGGCCTCGTGCCCGAGCCAAACGCTCGGAGCCATCGAGCTTCCGGTCGACGGATCGACCGTCTCGGGCTACGTCCTGATCCGGGGCTTCGCCCTGGACGGCAACCAGCTGTCCAGTATCGATGTCTACGTAGATGGCACCGACCCGTCGAATCTCGTGACGGGGGCGGGCGGGATCAAGATGCAGATTCCGCGGCCCGACGTCATGCAGCAGTTCCCGGCGTACCTCGGAACGGCCGGCGCTCAGCCCGGGTTCGAGGCGTCTTTCCGCGCTTCCAATTATCCCAACGGCGTCCACACGGTCTACATCCGCGTCACCGACAGCTCGGGCTGCTGCTTCTTCCTCGCGCCGCGGACGGTCAACATCGACAATTCGATCAACCAGCCGCCGTTCGGCGGGCTGGACTACCCGCTGCCGCAGGGGACGGTCAACGCGAACGGCGTCCTCGAGGTGTGGGGCTGGGCTCTCGACGACACCCGCGTGAACCACGTCGACGTCTACATCGACGGTCTCGTCGAGCGTCAGGCCGTGACCGGCGTCGTCCGCGCCGACGTTGCCGCGGCCTTCCCCGACACGTTCGACGCGGTCACGTCCGGCTTCCTCCTGAACGTCGACTCGACGCGGCTGCCGAACGGGGTGCATGAGGTCTCGGTCAGGGCCGTGGACGACCAGGGGCAGACGGGCTTCATCGGCACGCGGCAGTTCCAGGTCTTCAGCAACGCCCCGTCCCTCCCGCCGTTCGGCGAGGTGGAGTACCCGCTCCTGAACGCGACCTGGTTCGGGAACTGCTTCCGTCCCGTCTCGGGCAGTCCGTCCGGCGGCGGCGGCGACATCGTCGACCCGCGCTACCTGATGCGCGTCTACGGCTGGGCCCTCGACACGTCGATCGCCGAGGAGCGCGGCGGCGTCTCGAACGTCCGCCTCGAGCTGGACGGCGTCGTCATCAAGGACACCCGGATCAACTGCCACCGCGAGTTCCTGCTGAACAACGCGCTCATCGACTGCTACGGCTATTACCGGCCCGACATCGAGGTCCTCTATCCGGGGTTCCCGCAGGCGCCGAACTCGGGCTTCCAGTTCTTCGTGGACGTCGGCTACCTCCTGACCCAGAAGGGCATCGTCGAAGGCGCGCACATGCTGCAGCTGAAGGCCTACGACAAGGAGGACAACTGGGCCCTCGTGAAAGAGGTCCCGGTCGTCCTCGAGTGCGCGACCCAGAACCTCGATCCGCCGTCGATCGCCTTCGTCGAGGACCCGAGGAACTACGAGCTGATCGGCGGCGTCTGGCCCGTGACCGGGTGGGCGCTCGACCTCGACATCGTGGTCAAAGTGCGCATCCTGATCGACGGAGTCCCCCAGGTCGACGCGATCAGCGGAAACGACTGGGCCGAGTACGGCTTCGCCAGTCCCGACATCGCGGCGCTCTACCCGAACTATCCGCAGAACAACGCGGCGCGTTTCCGGTTCTTCCTCGACACGACGAGGATCTCGAACAGCGAGCACGACCTGAACGTCGAAGTTCAGGACGGGCGCGGGTTCCGCCGGTCGGCGGGGACGCGGCGGTTCCTGGTGAGCAACCGCAGCCTGGTGAGATAGCGCCGGAGCCCTGAAGCCCGAGACCCGGTTCCTTCTCCGATTCGCGGGGGCGCTGGCCGCCCTCTATTTTGCGGTCGCGGTCCGTCCGTCGAACGATCACGTCATCGTCCCCTTCACGGAGCAGATCGTCCGCGTCTCGGCGGGGGTGCTCCGGGCTGTCGGAGAGCCCGTCGTCGCCGACGGCATGAGGCTCCGGTCGTCCGCCTTCACCGTGGACGTGAAGAATGGCTGCAACGGCGTCGAGGCGATGCTGATCCTAGTCGCGGCGGTCCTCGCGTTCCCGGCCGGCTGGAAGGCGCGTCTTGCCGGTGTCGCCGCCGGGACCCTCGTGATTCAGGCCCTCAACCTCGTGCGGGTCGTGTCGCTCTTCTGGCTCGGTACGCACCGGCGGGACGTCTTCGACCTCTTTCATACGGCGGTCTGGCAGACGGTGCTGATCCTCGTGGCCGTCGGCCTTTTCGTCCTCTGGACCCGCAGGATCGGCGCCCGTGGCGCTCGCGCTTAGGGCGGCTCTCGGCTTCGTCCTCGGCCTCGCGCTGTGGCTTTCGGTCACGCCGGCCTACGACCGCCTCCTCGCCGACGCAGCGGAGCCCGTCCTCCGCCTCCTTGAGCGCCCCGCGGCGACGCGGCTCTACGCCGAGGGACGGCGGATCGTCGTGGACCGCGCGGACTTCGCGTCGCGGTCCGAGAGGCCGAGCCTTCCGGCGGACGACCTGACGCTCAACGTGATCCTCTTCCTCACGCTGGCCGCGACGCGGCGGAGCCTGCTGAAGGACCGCGGCGTCCTCGCCCTCGCGGCGGCGCTGGGACTCCTCGGTTTGACGCACGTGGCCGCGCTCGTCTGCGCGGTCAAGTCGCTTTACGCGACGCAGCTCGGGGAGTGGAGCGCGGCGAACTACCGCCCCCTCTCCCGCGAGCTCTGGGCCGCCGCGGCGCACTTCTACCGTGTCGCCGGCTGCTGGGCGATCGCCTTCGGGCTCTGGTGGGGGATGCTGGGCCGGAACGTCAGGGGCGAGGCGGCGCGTTTCGGGCCAGCCGGGCCTCCTCGCGGAGGGCGGCGAGCTTCTCGGCGTCGGGGAAGAGGGTGAGCGCCTTCTTCATCTGGACGTCGCCCTCGAGCGTCGCCCGGTAGCCGGCCTCGCGGCCCCAGACGGCGGTCAGGAGCTCCTCGCGGATCGCGCGGTCGATCACGGCCGCGTCCTTTTCCGCCTCGTACGCCGCCCGGATCTTCCCCTCGTAGCCGGGCACCGCCTTGCCGTCGAGGAATCGGAAGAAGTCCGTCCGCACCTCGTTGGTGACCTGGAAGTCCCGCGGGATCTCCTTGTGCTTCGCCCTGTAGTCGACCGCGTACTCGAAGAAGAGCCCGCGGGCGAAAAGCGTGGCGGCGAAGCGCGACAGCGACTCGCCCTTGACGACGACGTCGGGCGCGATGCCGCCGCCGCCGTAGACGGTGCGGCCGGCGTCCGTCCGGAAGATCTCCCCGGGCGGAACGGCGCCGTTCCCGTTCTCCTCAGCCGGCTCGTCGTCCGGCGACAGGTACTCGAGGACGTCCTTGTAGTCGCGCTGGATGCAGCGCCCCGACGGCGTGTAGTACTTCGCCGACGTCAGGGCGAGGCCTGCGCCGTCGGAAAGCGTGTAGACCGACTGAACGAGCCCCTTGCCCCAGCTCGTCTGACCGACGACGAGGCTCCGGTCGTGGTCCTGCAGGGCCCCCGCGACGATTTCCGAGGCGGACGCCGACCCCTTGTTGATCAGCGTGACGACCGGGATCCGCGGGTGGGTGTTCTTCCCGGGGGCCTGGAAGCTCTGCTCCGAAGAGGCGGTCCGCCCGCGCGTCGAGACGACCTTCTCCCCCTTCTTGAGGAAGAAGTCCGAGATGTTGATGGCCTGGTCGAGGAGGCCGCCCGGGTTGCCGCGCAGGTCGAAGACGAGCCGCTTCATTCCCTGCTTTTCCAGCTTCTCCCACTGCTCCGCGAGCTCCTGCGAGGAGGTCTGCGTGAAGTCCTTCAGGCGGATGTAGCCGATCCCCGGCTCGAGCATGAACGCGTGGGAGACCGAGTTCGTCGGAATCTCCGCGCGCGTCACCGTCATCTGCAGGGGCTCGGGCAGGCCGGGCCGAACGATCGTGATCCGGACCTTCGTCCCCTTCGGTCCCTTCAGCTTCTTGACGACCGCGTCCACCGGGAGGTCGTCGATCGGCTGCCCCTCGACGCGGTCGATGATGTCGCCCGCGCGGATCCCGAGCCGGTCGGCGGGAGAGCCCTCGAGCGGCGTGATGACCGTGATCTTCCCGTTCCGCTTCGAGATGATGATGCCGAGGCCGTAGAACGACCCGCGCTGCTTTTCCTGCATCAGGTCGTAGTCGGTCGGCTCGAGGAAGTTCGTGTGCGGGTCGAGGGTCGTCAGCATCCCGTGGATCGAGGCGTAGACGAGCTTCGACGGGGCGATGTCGTCGGCGTACCAGGCCCGGGCCGTGGCGAGGAGGTCCGCGTACTCCTTCATCCCGGCGTTCGTCACATCCGGGACCGCGGCGACCTTCGGCCCGACGAGCCCTCCGACGACGGTCACGACGCCGAGGAACACGAACGTGGCGGCGGCGCGGCGGAAAGCGGGGCGCTTCCCCGGCTCGGTCGGCAGATGGAAACGGATCACCTGAGGCCCTCCCTGGCGGCGAAAGGGTAGCATTTCCGGCCTGCCCGCCTCCCGCCTTGACAGGCGCCTCGGGCGGGCCTGATTCTCCCCGCGGCGCGAGGAGGCGCCGGGCCGATGGGCAATCTGGGAATGCCGGAGCTGATCCTGATCCTGGCCCTGGCGCTGCTCCTCTTCGGGCCGAAGAAGCTCCCCGAGATCGGCAAGCAGGTCGGCAAGGCGCTCGGAGAGTTCAAGAGGACCTCGAACGAGCTGAAGCGGACGATCGAGGACGAGGTGGACCGCGCCACGAAGGAGCCCCCGAAGAGCGATCCGCCGCCCGGTCCGGCGGCCGCGCCTTCCGAGCCGACGAAGCCCGCGTGAACGACCGACGCGAGGGCGCCGACCCCGACGACCAGCTCCCGCGGATGACGTTCCTCGAGCACCTCGAGGACCTCCGCCGCCGCCTCGTCTGGTCCGCCGTCGCGATCGCAGGCGGCTTCCTCGTCTCGTGGTTCTGGGCCAAGCAGATCTTCCACTTCCTCTCGGAGCCCGTCCTCGCCGCCCTGCCCTCCGGGACGAAGCTGGCCTACACGCAGCTGACCGAGCCGTTCATGCTCTACATCAACGTCGCGCTTGATCGCGGGCGTCTTCGTGGCGAGCCCGGTCCTCCTCTGGCAGCTCTGGCTCTTCATCGCGCCGGGGCTCTACCGCCACGAGAAGAAGTGGGTCCTCCCGTTCGTCTTCTTCTCGGTGATCTTCTTCGTGGGCGGCGGCTACTTCGGCTACCGGGTCGCCTTCCCGATGGTCGCGCAGTTCCTCGTCCAGACCGGCGAGGACTTCATGCCGGTCCTCAAGATCGACGACTATCTCGACATCGTCACGAAGATCCTCCTCGGCATGGGGATCGTCTTCGAGACCCCGCTCCTCATCTTCTTCCTGTCGCGGATCGGCGTCGTGGACGAAAAATGGCTCCTCGCCGAAGTTCCGCTACGCGGTCCTCATCATCTTCGTCATCGCCGCGATCATCACGCCGACGCCGGACATTCCGACGCAGTGCGCGTTCGCCCTGCCGATGTTCGCCCTCTACCTGCTGGGCGTCGGGATCGCGTGGGCCTTCAAGAAGCGGGAGCCGAAGAAGGCGGCGGACTAGCCGCGCGAGCCGGGGAACGGGATGACGTCGCCGTCGGCCGGCGAGGCGGGCGCGTCGGGCGCGACCGCGGCGGGGCGGTCGGCGCGCGAGCTCTTCCGGATCTCGAGGATCAGGTCGCACAGCTCGCGCACGGCGCCGGCGCCGCCCGGCCGCGTCAGCAGGAGGGCGGCCGCCTCCCGCACGATGCCGACGGCGTCGGCGGGACAGGCCCCGACCCCCGCGCGGCGGAGCATGCCGAGGTCGGGGAGGTCGTCGCCGATGGCAGCGATCTCCCACGGCTCGAGAGCCCAGAGCTTCGCGAGCCGGTCGAAGGCGGCGGCCTTGTCGCGCTCGCCCTGCAGGATCGACTCGTCGGGGATCTTCAGCTCCCGGCAGCGGGCCGAGACGACCTTCGAGGCGCGGCTCGAGACGATGCCGAGCTTGTACCCGAGGTCCCTGAGGAGGACGAGTCCGAGGCCGTCCTTGACGTCGAAGCTCTTCCACTCGCGCCCCTCCTCGTCGAACGTCATCGACCCGTCTGTCAGGACGCCGTCGACGTCGAGAACGAGGGCGCGGATGCGGGACAGCTTCGTCCGGAGGTCCTCCGGGACGATCGGCGCGGTCGGCATGTGGGGGCGATTATGCCCTCAGATCGACTCGAGGCCCCAGAGGTCGTGGAGGTGCAGGATTCCCGCAGGCCGTCCGGCGGCATCCACGACGAAGAACGACGTGATCTTCCGCTCCTCCATCCCCAGGAGGGCCTCGGTCGCGAAGGCGCCCGCGTCGATCGTCTTCGGGCTCAGGCTCATCGCGTCGCCGGCCGGGAGCTCCATCGCCTTCGAGCCGTGCTTTTCGAGGAGGCGGCGGAGGTCGCCGTCCGAGACGACGCCCGCGAGCTTCCCCTCGAAGTCGACGACGGCCGTGATGCCGAGCCGCTTCCTCGACATCTCGTAGACGACGTCCTTCATCGGCGCGTCGGTCCGGACAGCCGGCAGGGCGTCTCCCGTGTGCATCAGGTCGGAGACGCGGAGGAACCGCTTCCCGAGCTTCCCGCCCGGGTGCAGCTCGGCGAAGTCCTCGGGGCGAAACCCCTTCTCGACGGAGAGCGCCATCGCGAGGGCGTCCCCCATCGCGAGCTGAGCGGCCGTGGAGGCCGTCGGGGCGAGGTTGTGCGGGCAGGCCTCCTCGCGGATGGCCGAGCGGACGACGACGTCCGCCCCCTTCGCGAGCGTCGAGGCGCGGTTTCCCGTCAGGGCGACGAGCGTCGCGCCGCGCCGCTTGACGTGGGGAAGGAGGGCGACGACCTCCTCCGTCTCGCCCGAGTACGAGAGCGCGAGAACGACGTCTCCCTTGAGGATCATCCCGAGGTCGCCGTGGATCGCCTCCGTCGGGTGGAGGTAGAAGGCCGCCGTGCCGGTCGAAGCGAGGGTGGCGGCGATCTTCTGGCCGACGATGCCGCTCTTCCCGATGCCGGTCACGATGACGCGCCCCGACGTCGACTTCATGGCGGCGACCGCGCGGTCGAACCCGTCGTCGAGGTCGGCCGCGAGCGCGCGGACGGCTTCCGCCTCGATTTCGAGGACGCGCCGGGCCTCGCGACGGGCGGGGGTCGTCACGCGCCGATCTTACGGGGTCGGCGCCTCGCCGGCCACGGCGACGAAGATCTCCTCGAGCGTCAGAACCTCGGCCCGGGCGTCGACGACCCCCGTGGTGGCGGCGAAGGCCGCGAAGACCTCTTCGTCGAAATTCGAGACGATGGCCTCGACTCCCCAGCCGCGGACCTTGACGCGGGCGGCGTCGAAGGCGTCGAGTTCCTTCCCGTAATCGGTCCGCTCCTCGGTGACCTCGTTCGCGTACCGGATCCGGCGGAACCGGCGCTTCAAGGACTCCATCCCGGAGTCCACGAAGAGCCGCCCCTCCTTGAGAATGCCGACGTGCGTCGCGGACTCGTCGACGCCAGCGGGCTCGCGCGCGGTCATGAGGACCGCCGTGCCGCGTTCGGCGGCGTCGGCGGCGAGCTCTTCCAGAATCGCGTGCCGTGCGCCGGGTGGAAGGCCGGACGCCGGGTCGTCGAAGATGAGCGCCTCGGGCCGTGATCCGGGCGCGAGGCGGAACGGCCGCCCCGTCTCCGCCGGAACGATGCCGAGGCGGGCCCGCGCGTTCCGTCGCGCCCACCATCCTCCCTTCCCGAAGAGAAGCACCTCGCCGCTCGACGGCTTCAGCGCGCCGAGAAGGCAGCGGACAAGCGAGGTTTTCCCGGCGCCCTTCCGTCCGAGCAGGACATAGACGGTGCCGCGGGGGACGGCGAGGGAGACGTCATGGAGCGCCGCGATGGCCCCGTACCGGACGGTGAGACCGCGTACGGCGAGCGGGTGGGCCGGGCCCGAGGAATTCGCGGTCACCATGGCGTCGCCGGTATCATGACGCGAATCCCGTGGGCGCCCACCGCCGTCCGATCGCACGCCGTGCCTTTACGCTCATCGAGCTCCTCGCCGTCGTAGCGGTCGTGGGCGTCCTCGCGGCGTTCGCGATTCCGGCGGGCCTGAAGGCGCTGGGTCGCGCGCGCCAGGCGAAGGCGATGGACGACATGAAGGACATGGCGACCTACGTCGCCAGCAGGCTTCATATGTGGAGCTCCTATCCCGCCGTGCTGACGATCCGGGGTTGTCCGACCTGTCCCTGGGAGCCTTACCTTCGGAAGGACCCTTGGGGCCACGTCTACGTCTATTCCTCGACCGGGGGACAGTTACGAGATCCGCTGCCTCGGAAGGGATGGCCTCGTCTCGGCGGGAATCTCCCGCGCGACACGCGACAGGTTCGACCTCGACATCGTCCTCAGGGACGGTATCTTCGTGAATCAGCCGTTCTGACCGGGGTCAGGGAGCCGTCTCGCGGCGGAGAGCGTCGAACTTCAGGAGGTCCGAGAGGAACTTCGGCAGGGTCGCGAGCGGGAGCTGCGTGGCGCGGTCGGACTTCGCGTGCGCCGGGTCGTCGTGGACTTCGAAGAAGTAGCCGTCCACGCCGACCGACGCCGCGGCGCGCGCGAGGGCGGGGGCGTACTCGCGAGAGCCGCCCGTCTCGGTGCCAAGGCCGCCCGGGAGCTGCAGCGAGTGCGTGGCGTCGTAGACGACCGGGACGCCGAGTGCCCGCATCATCGGAAGGGAGCGGAAGTCGACGACGAGGTTGTGGTAGCCGAAGGTCGTCCCGCGCTCGCAGAGCATCACGTTCCCGTTGCCGGCCGCGCGGCACTTGTCGACGATCTGCTTCGCGTCGTCCGGGGCGAGGAACTGCCCCTTCTTCACGTTGAGCGCCCGGCCCGTCTCGGCCGCGGCGACGATGAGGTCGGTCTGCCGGCAGAGGAAGGCGGGGATCTGAAGGACGTCCGCCACCTCGGCCGCGATCGCGCACTGTTCCGGCTCGTGGACGTCGGTGACGATCGGGAGGTCGAGCTTCTCCTTCACCTCGGAGAGGATCGAGAGCCCCTTGTCGATCCCGACGCCCCGGAAGGACGCTCCGGCGCTCCGGTTCGCCTTGTCGAACGAGGACTTGAAGACGAGCCGGTCCGCGGCGCCGAGGTCGGTGAAGACCTTCTTGATCTCCTTCGCCATCTTCAGGGAGTGCGCCCGTGACTCGATGACGCACGGCCCGGCGAAGAAGACGGGGCGACAGCGATCTCCGACCGAAAGGTCCGGTGTGATGGAGCAGAACGCGCGCACGGAAGAATGCTAGCAGGGGGCGGGAATAGAATGCCCGCAGGCAAGAGCCCATGACCCTGGAGCCCGGCGAGCGCTTCGGCGCTTACGAGATCGGGAGCCGTCTCGGAAGCGGGGCGATGGGCGAGGTCTTCCGCGCGCGCGATCTCCGTCTCGGCCGCGACGTGGCGCTCAAGCTCCTCCCCGAGCGTTTCCGCGACGATCCCGAGCGCCGCCGGCGCTTCGAGGCGGAAGCGCTGGCGCTCTCCGCGCTGAACCACCCGAACGTCGTCACCGTGTACGGCGCAGAAACGCACGGCGACCTCGCGTTCATCGCCATGGAGCTCGTGGACGGGCGGACCCTCCGGTCGCTTCTCTCCGACGGTCCGCTCCTCCCGAAGAAGGCGCTCGACATCGCGGCGCAGGCGGCGGCGGGGCTGGCGGCCGCGCACGCCCGCGGTCTCGTCCATCGCGACGTCAAGCCGGAGAACCTCGTGATCGGGCCCGGAGGCCGCGTGAAGGTCGTCGACTTCGGCATCGCGCGGCACACGCAGCCGGCGGCCGGGGGCGGACCGAAGGACCCCACGATCCCCGTGGTGGCGCATCTCACCGAGGCCGGAGCCGTCATCGGGACGGTCGGCTACATGTCTCCCGAGCAGGCGGACGGTCGGGAGGCCGATTTCCGGTCGGATCAGTTCTCGCTCGGCTCGGTTCTCCACGAGATGCTGTCGGGACGGGCGCCCTTCCGGCGCGATTCCGCGGGCGCGACGCTCGCCGCCATCCTGCGCGACGACCCGCCGCCGCTTCCGCCCCTGCCGGGCGGGATCGCGGGGCCCGTCGCCTGGATCGTCGAAAGGTGCCTCGAAAAGGACCCGGCCGACCGGTACGGCTCGACGGCCGACCTCGCCCACGACCTCGCGAACGCCCGCGACCTGGTCGGGCACAACTCGCGGCCGGAGATTCCCGCGGTTTCCCTTCCGGCGGCCCGTCCGCGGCGCTTCGGGATCCTCGCGCGGGGTTTCCTCGTCCTGCTGCCGTTCCTGCTCGGCGGGGCCGCCTGGTTCGGCGCCCGGCTCGGGCGTCCGGCCGAGCGGGCGTTCCACAAGATCACGTTCCGCCGCGGAACGATCGGCGCGGCGCGGTTCGCCTCGCCCGACGGCGCGACGGTCGTCTACTCGGCGGCGTGGGACGCCCAGGCCTGGCGCGTCTACCGTTCACGCGTCGAGTCGCCCGACGCCACGCCTCTTCCCTTCGGCGAGGCGGGATTCCTCGGGTTCTCGCCCCGGGGAAAGCTCGCCCTGAGCCTCCACCCGCGGCCGGATGCCTCGGGCGCCTGGCTCGGGACGCTGGCGGAGGCGCAGCTCGAGGGCGAGACGACGCGCTCGCTGACCGAGGAAGTCCTCGCGGCCGACTTCGGCCCCGACGGCCTGCAGCTGGCGGTCTCCCGCGTCGAGGGAGGCATCTGCAAGCTCGAGTACCCGTCGGGCCGGAAGCTCTACGAGACCGCCGGCTGGTGCGGGGCGGTCCGTGTCTCGCACGACGGTTCGCGGGTCGCCTTCGTCGATCACCCGTACCGCCACTTCGACGAGGGCGCCGTGAGTATCGTGGAGGCGAGCGGGCGTCGGCGTCCGCTGACCGACGTGCTGCCAGGCGTCCAGGGCCTCGCCTGGAACACCTCGGGAGACGGTCTCTGGTTCGCGGCGACAGACGCTCGCGGAGCGCGCGCCGTGCACGAGGTCGACGTGAACGGAAAGGTCCGCCGCTCCATTCAATTCCTCGGGTCGCCCCGGGTCCACGACGTGAGCCGGGACGGGCGCCTCCTGATCTCCCGCGAGACGCCATGGATCGGCATCGTCCTCAGGTTTCGGGACGGACGCGAGGAGGACGTCTCGTGGCTCGATTCCTCGCTCCTCGCCGACATGACTGCGGACGGAAAGACGATCCTCTTCACGGAGTACGGCGAGTCGAGCGGCGGGCTGAACCACGTCTACGTCCGCGCGAGCGACGGCAGCCCCGCCGTCCGCCTCGGGGAAGGGGTGGCGAAGGCGCTCGCGCCGGGCGGGGCCTGGGCCCTCGCCACGCTTGCCGGCGAGAAGCCGGGAGAAAAGCCGAGGCTCGTCGCCTTCCCGCGCGCCGCCGGCGAGCGGAAGCTCTTTCCCGTCGCGGCCGTCGCGCAGATCCACTGGGCCACGTGGCTCCCGGACGGGAAGAACCTTCTCCTCGCGGCGAACGAGAAGGACCGCCCGGTCCGCCTCTGGGTCCAGCAGGCCGAGACGGGAGCGCTTCGGCCCGTCTCCGAGGAGGGAATCACCGTGGTCCTCCCCGGCGTCGCGCTGTCACCCGAGGGGCGCAGGGTCGCGGCGATCGGGCCGGAGGGAGCGATTCAGATTCTCGACCTCTCGGGAGCGGAAAAGCCGCGGACGCTGCCGGGGCTCGAGCCGGGGGCCTTTTCTCCCGTCGACTTTTCCGCGGACGGTGGGACGCTGTGGGCCTACGAGTTCCTCACCCTGCCCGCCCGCCTCTGGAGGATCGACCTCCCGTCCGGCCGCCGGAGCCTGGAAGCGGAGCTGGCGCCGCGAGATCGGGCCGGACTTTGGGGCATTCCGGCGGTCCATGTCAGCGCCGACGGCAGCGTCGCGGCGTACTCGTACACGCGGACGCTCTCGGAGCTCTACGTCGTCGACGGGCTGAAATGAAGCGGGGCCGGCTCCCGGCGGAGCCGGCCCACGGGCGGACCCGGCGTCGGGCGCGATCAGCGGGACAGGTCGCTGCCCACGAGCTGGTCCTTGTCGAAATCGAACGGAAGAGCGAGGTCCAGGATCCGCCCCGTGGAGTAATACCGAACGCTGCCGAGATGGACGATCTCGTCATGCAGCACCGTGTACTCGAACGAGTTCGGCACGGTCTGGACGTTCGTGAGCTCGATTCCGAAGGCCGGAAGAATGAAGGCGATCCCCTCGTTCACCGTCAGGCTGTAGGTCTTCGACGTCTGCAGCGGCCGTCCGTTCACGAAGACGGTCCACGGAATGATCCGCTTGCCGGGGTCGCGCGTCCGGACGTAGGCGAACGTGAGGCCCGACGACTGCGGGAAGAGCGCGTCGGTGTATTCGACCTGCGAGACGCCGAGCTCGAGGGCGGCGAGGAGGTTCGCTCCGGTGATGTTGCACGTCACAAGGCGGAAGCCGAGGCCGGTCGTCTCGGTCGAAGCCGTAGCTGACGGCGCGGAAGACGTCGAGGCCGGTGATCGGACCCTCGGCGATTCGCTCGGCGACGAGCCCGAGCGACGCGAGGGCGACGTCGGTCTTCGTGACGTTGCGGTAGGCGTCGGTGATGAGGTTGCCGAGCGGCGTGTCGCGCCGGAACGAACGGGCGTCCCATGTCCGCTCGAGGGGCCGGACCGCCGCCCCGAGCTTCGTGCCGAAGAGGTCGCCCCAGGCCGCCACCTGGTTGGGCCGGAGCGCCTCGACCTGCGCCTCGACCGTCGGCTCGGCGGGCACCGTTTCGTCGACGTTCAGCATCCTGTAGTCGACGAGCCTGAACGCCCCGTTCGAAACCGTGAAGCGGAGCCTCCCGACGTGCTGCCAGTAGGAGCCGGCCTGGAGGATCAGGACCTTCTTCCCGTCGGGGGCGTTTTCGGTCACTGGCTTCTCGAAGAGGTAGTGGTCGTGGCCCCCGACGATGACGTCGATCCCGGAGACGCTCTGCGCGAGCGCCCGGTCTCCGAGGACGCCGAGGTGCGACAGGCAGATCACGGCCTCCGCGCCGGCGGCCCTGAGGTCGGCCACGGCGGCGGCCGCGATCTCCGGGATGTCCTCGCGGATGACGAGCGGTGCCGGATTCGACGTGAGGTCGCCCGGGACCGTCAGACCGAAGATCCCGACCTTGACGCCATTGACGTCCTTCAGGATCGACGGCTTGATCCGGTCGGTGAGCGACGGGACGGCGGCGAGGTTGTCGATGTTCGCGCCGAGCATCGGGACGGAAGCGAAGGCCGTCGCCTGCGGCAGGATCATGCCGCCGAAGATCTCGGACCCGAAGTCCAGCTCGTGGTTGCCGACCGTGAACGCGTCGAATCCGAATGCGGCCAGCATCTCGAGCTCCGGGACGGCGAAGAAGGCGTTGAACGACGGGTCGCCCTGGAGCGCGTCCCCGGCGTGCAGGAGGAGCGCATTCGGGTCGGCGGCCCGCTCCTGCCCGATGACCATGGCGGCTCTCGCAATGCCGCCGACAGTTCCCTCGAGGGCCGTCGTGCGCGGGCCTTCCGCCTCGAGGTGCGAGTGCGTGTCGTTGACGTGCAGGACCGTGACGACGGCGCTTTCGGCGCCGGCGGCGGGGACCTGCCAGAAGGCAAGCGCGAGGCCGAGGAGGAGAGTGCTGAGCTTCTTCACGGGTGCTCCTTTCGTCCCCGGCGCCGCTGGACCTGTCCGGGGCCTGCCCATCAAAGGCGAACGGCGTGCCGGCGTCGTCCCCTCCGGCCGCCCGCCCGCAACACCCGCTGGGGCAGCGGGATGAGCGGCGTCGGTTGAGCGTTCGATCTCCCGTCGGGCCTCGCCTGCCGGTGAGCCCCTAACCGAATGGATAGAATCGCGGCACAGGATGATCCCGGCACTGCTCGCCTTGACGGGGCCGCGGTCGGGGTCCGAGATTCCGCTCGCGGAGGGCGAGGTAATTCTCGGGCGCGACGACGCGGTGGGCGTCGCCCTTCCCGACCCCGGCGTCTCCCGGCAGCACGCACGGCTGGTCAAGGACGACGACGGCTGGTCGCTCTTCGACCTCGGGAGCCTGAACGGCACGTTCGTGAACGGAGTGCCGGTCCGCGAGAAACGCCTCCGGAGCGGCGACCGGATCGCGATCGGGGCGTCCCTGCTCCTCTTCCACGACGGGAGCGCCGCCGCGCCGCCGCCCTCCGTGGATCTCTGCGACGGCGGCCTTCGCCTCGGGACGACGATCGTGCTTTCGAGCCGCGAAGTCCCGGGGGAAGAGCGAGCGGGCCGGCCGTCGGCTGAGCGGCTCGCGTCGGCCGGGCGCGAGATCGCCGGAGCCGGAACCTCGGGCGAGGTGGCGCGAATCGTCCTCGAGGCGGCGTTCGCCGTGACGGCCGCGCGCCGGGGCGCGGTCGTCCTCGCCGAAAAGGCGAGCGGCGAGCTGAAGCCGGTTCTCGGTCTCGACCGGCAGGCCGCGCCCGGCGCGGCCGTTCCCGTGAGCCGCCGCGTGCTGAAGCGCGTCGCCGAGACGGGCGAGGGGCTCCTGTGCAACGACGTCGAGGGCGAAGAGTCCCTCGCGGAGGCGGGGAGCCTCGTGGCAGCGGGGACGCGAGCGCTCCTCGCCGCCGCCTTCACGGCGCGCGGCCGGACGAACGGCGCCGTCTGTCTCGACGCCACCGATCCTTCCGTTCGCTTCGACGAGGCGCAGCTCCGCTTCATGATGGCGCTCGGCGCGACGGCTTCGCTCGCGCTCGAGAACCTCCGCCACGTCTCGTGGCTGGAGGAAGAGCGCAGGCGGCTGGAGTCCGAGCTGCCGGCCGGGCACGAGATCGTCGGCGAGAGCGCGCCGATGAAGGAGGTCCTCCGCCTGCTCGCGCGCTTCGGGCCGTCGGACACGACGGTCCTTCTCCTCGGCGAGAGCGGATCGGGCAAGGAGATGGCCGCGCGGGCGCTTCACCGCGCGAGCGCACGCGCCGCCCGGGCCTTCGTCGCGATCAACGGCGCGGCGCTCGGGGAGAACCTGCTCGAGAGCGAGCTCTTCGGGCACGAGCGGGGAGCGTTCACGGGCGCCGTCGCCTCGAAGCCCGGAAAGCTCGAGCTGGCGGACGGCGGGTCCCTCTTCCTCGACGAGGTGGCCGAGCTGGCTCCGGCGGTCCAGGCCAAGCTGCTTCGGGTGCTCGAGACGCGGGAGTTCGAGCGGGTCGGGGGGACGCGGACCCGGAAAGTCGATATCCGGCTCATCACGGCGACGAACCGCGACCTGCGGGCCGAGGCCAAGGCCGGCCGGTTCCGCGAGGACCTTTTCTATCGCCTGAACGTCGTCAGCGTGACGCTGCCGCCCCTGAGGGAGAGACGGGAGGACGTCCCGCTCCTCGCGTCGTTCTTCGCGGCGCGTGTCGCTCGGCGGCTCAACCGGAGGCTCGCGGGTTTCTCGCCCGAGGCCCACGCCCTCCTCGCGCACCACGACTGGCCCGGAAACGTCCGGGAGCTCGCCAATGCCGTCGAGCGCGCGGTCCTGCTGACCGACGGGGAAGTGATCCTGCCGGAGAGCCTACCGGAGGAGATCCGCGACGCGGCTCCCCTGGGCCCCCGCGCCGGGCGCTTCGACGACGCGGTCCGCGAGGCGAAGAGGAAGGCCGTGCTCGCCGCCCTCGAAGAGGCCGGCGGGAGCGTCACCGCGGCGGCGCGCCTGCTCGGGCTCCACCCGAACTACCTCCATCGCCTGCTCAAGAGCCTGAACCTCCGGGCCGACGGCGGGGCCTGACGCCCCGCGGACCCGTCAGGCCGACTGGCCGTTCGGCGGCGGGAGATTGGCCGGAGCCTCGACGACGGGGGAGAGCTCGGTCGCCGCCCGCTCGGTTCTCTCCCTTCGGGCGTGCTTGTGGGCACGCGCCGCGCGGACGAAGTCCTTGAAGAGCGGGTGCGGCAGCGTCGGCTTGCTCTTGAACTCGGGATGGAACTGGCAGCCGAGGAACCACGGGTGCTCCGGCAGCTCGACCATCTCGACGAACTTCCGGTCGGGCGACATTCCGGCGAGGCTCATCCCCGCGCCGCGGAGGAGCCCCAGGTACTCCTGGTTCACCTCGTACCGGTGGCGGTGGCGCTCCCAGATCTGGGCCTCGCCGTAGCAGCGCCGCGCGAGCGATCCCTCCGCGAGGTCGCACGGGTACTTGCCGAGGCGCATCGTCCCCCCGAGCGCCTCCACTTTCAGCAGGTCGCGGAGCTTGTAGATGACCTTGTGCGGCGAGTTCGCGTCGAATTCGGTCGAGTTGGCGTTCTGAAGGCCGACGACGTGCCGGGCGTACTCGATGACGGCGCACTGCATCCCGAGGCAGATGCCGAAGAACGGCACCTTCATCTCGCGGGCGTACCGGATGGCCTGGATCTTCCCTTCGATCCCCCGCTTGCCGAAGCCGCCCGGGATCAGGATGGCGTCGGCGTTGACGAGCGTCTCCGGGAAACCGCTCGCCTCCAGCTCCTCGGAGTCGACGAAGGCCAGCTTCACCTTGACGCCGTTCGCGATGCCGCCGTGGTGGAGCGCCTCGTTCAACGACTTGTAGCTGTCGCCGAGCTGGACGTACTTGCCGCAGATCGCAATCGTGACCTCTTCGCCGGGGTTCTTGACGCGATTGACGATCTGCTCCCACTGGCCGACGTCGCGGGTGTAGTGCGGGAGGGACAGGTAGTCGAGGAGGATCTCGTCGAGCCCCTCGCGCGCGAAGGCGAGCGGCACCTCGTAGATCGTCGGGACGTCGCGCGCCGTGATGACGGCCCGCTCGTCGACGTTGCAGAAGAGGGAGATCTTCTTCTTCATCTCTTCCGGGATCGCGCGGTCGGCGCGGCAGAGGAGGATGTCGGGCTGGATCCCGATGGAGAGGAGCTCCTTGACGGAGTGCTGCGTCGGCTTCGTCTTCAGCTCGTTGGAGGCGGCGATGTGCGGGACGAGCGTCAGGTGGACGTTGAGGGCGTTCCCGCGCCCGACGTCCTGCCGGAACTGCCGGATGGCCTCGAGGAAGGGGAGGGACTCGATGTCGCCGACCGTCCCGCCGATCTCGACCAGGACGACGTCGTTGTCGCCCGCGACCCTCCGGATGCAGTCCTTGATCTCGTCCGTGATGTGCGGGATCACCTGCACGGTCTTGCCGAGGTAGTCGCCGCGCCGCTCCTTCTCGATGACCGACTGGTAGATCTTGCCGGCGGTGATGCTGTTGGCTTTTCCGGTCACCGCCGAGGTGAAGCGCTCGTAGTGTCCGAGGTCGAGGTCGGTCTCGGCGCCGTCGTCGGTGACGTAGACCTCGCCGTGCTGAAAGGGCGACATCGTGCCCGGGTCGACGTTGATGTACGGGTCGAATTTCTGGAGGGTGACCTTGAAGCCGCGGGCCTCGAGGAGCGCGCCCATCGACGCGGCCGCGATCCCCTTGCCGAGGCCCGAAACAACGCCGCCGGTGATGAAGATGTACTTGGTGCCCATGGCGCCCTCCTCAGCTCTTCAGCACTTCTTCCCGCTTCAGGATCTCCTCGACTCTCGCCGCGTCTTCGGGGGTGTCCACGCCGATCGAGTCGCTCGCCGCGTCCAGCACCGCCATCTCCATCCCGGCCGCGAGGGCGCGGAGCTGCTCGAGGCTCTCGGCCCGCTCGAGCGGGTGGGGTGGCAGCGACGTCCAGCGCGCGAGCGCTTCCTTCCGGTAGCCATAGAGGCCGAGGTGCTTCAACGTCGGGAGGCCCGGCTCCGGTCGGCGCCGGAACGGGATCGGCGCGCGGGAGAAGTAGAGGGCGCGGAGGTCGTCCCCGCGGACCACCTTGACGTTGTTCGGGCTCTCGATCTCGGCCGGGGCCGAGATCGGCAGCGCCACGGTCGCGAGGGGGAATTCGGGATGGGACGAGAGGAACGAGGCGACCCGCTCGACGTTCCGGGGGTCCATGAGCGGCTCATCCCCCTGGAGGTTCAGGACGATCTCGACCTCGAGGTCCCGGACGGCGGCCCAGACCCGGTCGGTCCCTGAGGGGAGGGCCGGATCGGTGAGGACGGCGCGACCGCCGGCGCGTCCGACCGCCTCCGCGATCCGGGCGTCGTCCGTGGCGACGAGGACGAGGTCGATCCCCTTGGCCTCATTCGCCCGCTGGAGGACGCGGACGACCATCGGGATGCCGGCGAGGGGGTGGAGAGGCTTGCCCGGAAAGCGCTCGGCGCCGAAACGGGAGGGTATGACGGCGACCGTACGGGGCACGTTCGATACTAACACCGGTTCCCGAACTCGCGTCAACGAGGCGGTTCCGGTCGGGGTTAGAGGGCCTCAGGGGCCGGAGCGTCCGGGAAAACGGGGGAGCGGGAAGGGTCAGCCGGCGGCGTCCGCCGAGGCTTCGGCCACCTCGTCAGTCTCTTCGTCCAGCAGTTCTGCGAGCGGCATCGACGGCGCCTCGAGCACCAGGGCCAGCTCGCGGATCCCCTCGCGGGCGGCGACCGAATAGGAGTTCGAGTCGTCGTAGCCGGCCGCGGCGATCACCTTCTCGTACGTCAGGAGTGCCTTCGTCGGCTCCTTGAGGCGGTGGTGATAGGTCGTCGCCACCGTCATCCGCGCCTTCAGGTCGTAGGGGTTCAGGCGCAGGATCTTCGCGAGGAAGACGAGCGAGTCCGCCCATCGCTCCTCCGCCTCCGCCATCTCGGCCCGGTGGCGATAGAGGGCGATCTCGTCCTCGAGAGTGACGTCGTCACGGTTGGCCCTGAACGGAGACTTGAACGATCGGAACAGCTTTTCGAACATTCACACTCCGCGTGCCGCTTCGATGTTTCCCGGACCAGAGGGGCTGTGGATAAGGTAAACCGTCCCTGTTGAGAAATCAAGAGGATTTCCGAAAAAAAGAAGGAGAATCTGAGGAACCATCGAACGTAATTCGTTCAAGGAGAGGTCTCATAGGAGTGCTGGCAGCTAACATTAGCCAGACAGGTCGTACAACCCCTGGCCATGCGGGTCCGCGGGACCACCGGAAGTGATTGCGGTGAACCTACTTGCGCCGATGGGCGGCAAAGTCGGCCGCGAGGAGCAGGCCGTCCTTGGCCGGGGACTCGGGAAAGGCCTGGGCGATCTCGCGGGCCCGGTCGGCGTACTCGTCCACCAGCCGCCGCGCCCTGTCGACGGCGCCGAGTCGCTCGACGAGCGCGAGGATCGCTTCCGGCCCTGTGCTCTCGAAGCTCCCTTCGGCGATGACCGTCTCGATCTGCTTCCTCTCGGCGCGCGTCGCGTCGGGGAGGCTGAGGATGAGCGGCAGCGTCAGCTTCCCCTCCTTCAGGTCGGAGAGAACCGGCTTGCCGAGCTCCTCCTCGGTCGCCGTGTAGTCGAGCAGGTCGTCCTGCAGCTGGAACGCGACGCCGAGGGAGAGGCCGTACTGCCAGAGGCGCTCGCCCCAGGTCTCGCTTCTCTCGCCGCCGAACCCCGCGACGAGATGCGACGGGATCCGGCAGGAGGCCGCGAAGAGGAGCGCGGTCTTCCGGCGAACGATGTCGAGGTAGCCGTCGAGCGTCAGGTCGAGGAGGCCCCGCCGCTCCGCCGCGATGATCTCGCCCTCGGTCATCTCCAGGGTCACGCGGGAAAGGAGCTGGAGGATCCGGAGGTCCCCCTCGTCCAGGGCGATCTCCATCGACTTCATGTAGAGGTAGTCGCCGAAGAGGACGGTCAGCTCGTTTCCCCAGCGGCGGTTCACGCTGACGCGGCCGCGCCGGGTCTCCGCGTCGTCGATGATGTCGTCGTGGACGAGGGTGGCCGTGTGGATGAACTCGATGACGGCCCCGTAGCGAACGTCCCGTTCCCCGTCGTAGCCGAGGAGCTTCGAGCAGAGGAGGAGGAGCGCCGGGCGGATCCGCTTCCCGCCCCCTTCGACGAGGTAGTCGCCGATGAGCGAGATCGTCGGGATGGGGGAGCGTGTCCGCCGCTCCAGCTCCGCCTCGACCTGTTCCAGCTTCGACCGGATCGGCTCCAGGGCCCGGAGAAGCCGCCGCCCGTTCTCCCGCTCGTCGGCGGGGAGCGTGGCGGTGAGGAGGCGTTCCTTGAGCGTACTCGGCTTCATGGGCGCGGGACGATCTTATCGCGGCCCGTCGATCTCCCGGCCCTCTTTACGCCATCGGGCCCGGGCCGGATCGGAGGGGCCGTTCCATCAGCCGCGGTAGTTCGTGAACTGGAGCGGGAGCCCGAAGTCCCCGGCGCGAAGCAGCGCGATGGCGGCCTGCAAGTCGTCCTTCTTCTTGCCGGTCACCCGCACCTGGTCGCCCTGGATGGCGACCTGCACCTTCAGCTTGGCGTCCTTGATCGCCTTCACGATCTCCCTCGCCTTCTCGACCGCGATCCCCTGCTGGATGGTGACGACCTGGCGGACGGTCGCCTTCGCCGCCGGTTCGACCGTCCCGTACGAGAGCGCCTTCAGCGAGACGTTCCGCTTGACGAGCTTGTTCTGGAGGAGGTCGTTGACGGCCTTGAGGCCGAACTCGTCGTTCGCGGTGAGCGTCAGCTCGGTGCCGGAGAGCGAGAGAGAGGC
Organism: uncultured Acidobacteriota bacterium; assembly: GCA_963721385.1. Classification (GTDB taxonomy): domain Bacteria; phylum Acidobacteriota; class Thermoanaerobaculia; order UBA5066; family UBA5066; genus DAOMFB01. The sequence continues at coordinate 507,400 of CAVRJB010000013.1, read as the reverse complement.
GGCCGTCCCCTTCAGGTCGAAACGCTGCACGATCTCCTTCTGGGCCTGTGCGACGGCATTCGACACCTCGGGGAGGTTGACCTGGGAGACCACGTCGAAGCTCGGATCGCTCATCGATTTTCCTTTCCGTCGGAGATGACCTTCGTCCCGGGCGGAGGCGCGGGCGCGAACTCCGCGGCGGGGCGCCGCCCGGCGGCCGCAAGGCCGGTGAAGGTGAAGGTGGTCCGGTTCCCCGCGAGATCGGTGACGGCAAGCTGCGTCACCTCGCCGGACGGGGCGACGGCGAGCTCCAGCTTCGCCGGCTCGCCGCCGGATAGCGGCGTCAGGGTGACGATCGTGACGCCGTTCTCTCCCGGGGCGGCCGAGGCCGTAAAGCGCCGGAGCAGCGCCTCGGGCGACTCGAAGAAGAGGAGCGGGAGGCGCTGCTTCTCGTCGGGGGTCAGCGTCCGGACGATGAGCTGCCGGTCGGCAGCGACGTACTGGCGCGCGTCCGTGCCGTCGAAGGTGAAGAGCTTCCCCTCCTTGCCGTCGTAGTCGAACCGGATCCGGTCGGGCGCCGCCATCGTCACGCGTCCCGCCTCGGGCGACGCCGGCGCGAAGCCCGCGGGGACGTACGTCTGGACGAAGCGTGCCGTGAACGACGGGCTCGCGGTGTAGGCCTTCCGGACCGACGAGAGGACGGCCGCCGGGTCGAGGGCGGCCGCCGATCCGAGGAAGGCCAGCAGGAGCGGGAGGACGGCCGCGAGTCTCAATGGCGGAAGTGCCGCGTCCCGGTGAAGACCATGGCGATCCCCGCGGCGTCGGCGGCCGCGATGACCTCGGCGTCGCGGACGGAGCCGCCGGGCTGCGCCACGGCCGTGACTCCGGCTTCGGCCAGGACCTCGAGCCCGTCGGGGAAGGGGAAAAACGCGTCAGACGCCGCGGCGGCGCCGCGGGAGCGCGCGCCGGCCTTCGCGACCGCGTCCCTGCAGGCGTCGACGCGGCTCGTCCGCCCGCCGCCGATGCCGTAGGTGGCCGACGCGCCGGCCACGACGATGGCGTTCGAAACGACGCCGCGGACGGCGCGCCACGCGAAGCGGAGCGCGGCCCGCTCGGCGTCCGAGGGAGCGCGCTTCGTGACGACCTTCCAGGCGGCCGGGTCGTCGGGCGAAAGGTCGCCCTCCTCGACGAGCAGGCCGCCGTCCACGCCGCGCACCTCGAGGCGGAGCCGCGGCGCCTCGTCGGGCGCGACCGTCAGGACGCGGAGGTTCGGCTTCTTCGCGAGGACGGGCTTCGCGTCCTCGGTCACCTCGTGGGCAACGACGACCTCGAGGAACTTGGCCGTCAGCGCGACAGCCGCCTCGGCATCGAGCGTCCCGGTCCAGGCGACGACTCCTCCGAAGCCGGCGACCGGGTCGGACTCCCAGGCCTTTCCGAAGGCCTCGGCCATCCGGGGTGCCTCGGCAAGGCCCGAGGGAATCCGGTGCTTGATGATCGAGAGGGCCTTCGGTCCGAGCGCGCGGGCCGCGAAGAGCGCGGCGTCCGCGTCGAGGTAGTTGTTGTACGAGAGCTCCTTCCCCTGCAGCACCCGGGCCTTCGCGAGGGCCGCTTTCGGGGCCGAAGGATCGACGTAAAGGGCCCCGCGCTGGTGGGGGTTCTCCCCGTACCGGAGCGTTGCGCCGAGCGCAAACGTCGGCGTGACGCGGTCGGGAAAGGGCTCGCCACCGGTCTCGCGGGTGAACCAGCGGGCGATGGCGGCGTCGTAGGCCGCGGTCCGGCGGAAGACCTTCGCGGCGAGGGCCCGGCGCGTCGCGTCGGACACCCTTCCGCCCGAGATCTTCATTTCTTCGGCGACGGCCGGATAGTCGGCGGGGTCGCAGACGACCGCCACATGCGCGTGGTTTTTCGCGGCGGCGCGGAGAAGGGACGGCCCGCCCACGTCGATCTTCTCGATGGACTCGGAAAAGGTCGCCTTCCCCGAGGCCACGGTCGATTCGAAGGGATAGAGGTTGACGGCGACGACGTCGATCGGCAGGACGGCGTTCGCGCCGGCTTCGAAGACGTCGCGGACGTTTCCCCGGTCGAAGAGGATTCCGCCGAAGAGCTTCGGGTGGAGCGTCTTCACCCGGCCCCCGAAGACCTCGGGGAACCCGGTGACGTCGGTGACGGCCGTGACGGGGATCCCGGCCTCCGAGAGGTGCGCGGCGGTCCCGCCGGTCGAGAGGACTTCGAATCCGAGCGAGACGAGCGTACGAGCGAAGTCGACGAGGCCGGTCCGGTCGGAGACGGAGAGAAGGGCGCGGCGTGGGGTATTCACAGCGGGCGGATTCTACGGGTTCGGGCAGGGGGCGCCGCGGCCGACCTCAGTCGCCCCGGAGGGGATACGGACCCGACGTGTCCGGATGCTTCGAGGCGGCCGAGGCGTCCCCTCCCGCGGTCTTCCAGATCCAGGCGAGGAGGCGTGTCGAGACGGTGACGGCGTCGTCGTAAGCCCGCGAGGCCGGCGCCCCCTTCGAGGGCGCGAGGCTCGCGGCGAGGATCTCCGGATCGGAGAACGGCGAGGCGGCATAGCCGAGGAAGCGGCCGGTCTTCGGCGCCGCGGTGGCATCGGCCGCGGGGAAGCCTCCGGCCGACGTCCAGGCGGCCGCGGCGATCTCGTGGACGATGCCGCCGGCTTCGTAGGCGACGTCGGCGAAGGAGGCGTGCCGGCGGATCGCCTGGGCGATCTCCCGGGCGCCCCGCGCCGCCGCGGCCCGCCGGGCGGCGACGTCGCGGGTCCCGCGGTCCGCGGCCGCGGCGTCCTTCACGCCCGCCATCAGGCGCGCGCGATGCTTGGCGAGCTGACGCTTGAAGTCGGGCGGCGCGTACGACGCCGCGTCGGCCGCGATCATCAGCTCGGCCGACAGGGGCCAGGCCGCGGGCGGCGCGGCCGGGACGGGCACGGCGAACAGGAAGGCGAGCGAAAGCAGGGTGCCGTTCATCTCGGGCCATTGTATTCAGAGCCGCCCAAAATCCGCTCGCCGATTGAACCGGCGGGACCGACTCGCCACAATGGAGCGATGTTCCTGCGGAAAGTGTGGGCGGGTTGAGGCCGCGCGGCGTCCTCGGCCTGATCGGCGTCGTCGCTCTGTCCGCGGGAGCTCTCGGGGGAGGCCCGCCGGCTCCGCCGTTCCGCCCGCTTGCGGTGCCGGGCGAAGATTTCGAACTTCGGCCGGAGTCGGAACGGCCGCTCGAGCGCGTGGTGCTCGGGCTCCAGCCGCAGCGGAGCGAGATCGTCGCCGTTCCGGGCGTCGGTCCGGGGCGCGGCTCCTCCGACCCGCGCGCCGTCCGGCTGCGGCAGGAGCTCAACGCCATCAACGTCGAGGTCGACCAGGGGAGGTTGCTCGAGTCTCTCCCGGCGCGCGCGCGGATCTTCGTCGCCGTTCCCGATCCCCGGAAGTGCCCGGAGGCGTCCGGCCACGAAGAAGAGGACTTTCGCTGGTATCTCCGGCACCGAGCGGGCTGGAGCGACGAGGAGATCGCCGGACGCGTCCGGTTCTTTCAGGTGGCGCTGCCGGTCCCGTTTCCGCGGGATCTCTCCGAGATTCTCGGCGCCGACGCGAAAGGGCGGCTGGTGCTCGGACTGGGCCGGGACGTCGACCCGCTGTACGCGGACGCCGTCGAACGGCTCGTCGGGCTCTATCCGGAGAGCTTCCGGCTCGTGCGGCTCGCGGGGCTCGGCGTCCGGCGCGTCAACACGGAAGGCGGCGACGTCGCCCTCGTCTGGACGCCGGAGGGCCGGGTCGCCCTTCTCGTCGGGCGGCACCGGGTCCTCCGGTATCTCGAGCGCCGCCACGGCGAAGACCTGACGGGCAAGCCGGTGTCGAGAGAGGGGATCGAGGAGGCGCGGGCGGCCTTCCGGACGGCCTTCTTCGGCGTCGAGGTCCTGATTGCCGGGGAGGAGGCGCTGGAGAGGCCGGAACTCGCGTCCGAGGAGCTGTTCCACGCCGACATGGTCGTCTCGATCATGAGGGGAAAGAACGGCGCGGTCGCGTTCGTGCCGACGTACGCGGACGAACCGGTCGACGCCGTCACCCACCGGCGCCTGCCGGGGGTCCTCGTCGAACGCGCGCAGACGGAATACGATCTGGTCGCCACGCAGATGGCGCGGCGCGGCTACACCGTCGTGAGGCTCCCGTTCGCCGACCACCCGGTGCGGGGTCCGGCGAACGCCACTCCGTACGTCGACCCGGCGACGGGGCAGGCCTGGCTCCTCCTCGGCCGCTACCCGGACCACCTCGCGTCCGGGCCGGGCTCCCGGATTCCGCTCTTCAGGCTGCAGGAGGCGATGGACGACCTGACCGAGAAGGTCCTCCACTGGCGGAAGACGCGCAAAGAGAAGGACGGGCGGGCCGTCGACGCGGCGCTCGAGCGCGTCTGGAAGGAATGGGACAGGAGCCTTGCCGCCGCGAACGCCTCCTTCGACGAACAGCGCCGGCTCGTCGAGGCGCAGGGGATCCGCGTCCGGCCGGTGCCGCTGATTCCCTTCGGCGCGGGGGGCCTCCACTGCATGCTCCTCCGCTGAGGAGCCGGGTCAGAAGATCTTCAGGATTCCTAGGCTGACGAGGAAGCCCTTCTCCCCACGGCTGCGGCCAACCACGGGCGCGCCGGCGGTGACCTGGATGAGGGTCGCCCAGGGGCCGGGGAGCATGCCCCGGATCCCGGCGCCCCCGAAGCTCGCGCCGCTGAACCCGGCGGCGGCGTCCCAGACGAACGCCTGGTCGTACTCCCCCATGAGCCGAAAGGTGCTGCCCACCACGAAGCCGTACGAGGCGCGGACGATGGCCGCGGACTCGGCCCGGAGGGTCGAGGACGAAAAGCCGATGATCGGATTGTCGCTCCAGTATCCGAAGGTGACCTTCGAGAAGCGGTCGGCGTTCTGCGCCCCGACTCCCGCGGCCGAGAGCTGGATCTCCTGAAACCTGGGGAGCGAGAAGTCCTTCGCCGCGATGACGTTCCACGTCCGGAAGTCGGCCTTCGACGGATCGTAGTCGGGGTTCCCGGGGTACCCCCACGGCGCCCAGGCGGAGCGACGGTTCCAGGCGTACCGGCCCATGAGCGCGTAACCTGCCATGTCCCAGGCCAGCCGCAGCTCGAACTTTCCGAGCCAGTTGTTCGACGGGATGACGAAGGCAGGGTCCGTGTCCGCAGCCGGAGCGTAGTCGTCGTGCTCGACGCCGAACGTCGCCGTCAGCTTCGTGCGCGGGAGGATCGGATAGGCGAGGTTGAACTGGGCGCCGAACTGGCGCTTCTTCACCTCCTCCGAAGCGACCTTGACGCCGTCCACCCAGAGCGTGTCCGTTCCCCGGATCGCGATGCCGAAGACGTCGACGTCCCCCTCGAGCTTCGTTCCGAAGAGGCCCACTTTGTTGTAAGAGCCGGCGAGGACGATGCCTCCGAATAGGATCTGCGTCTGCTCGCCGCTCTTCCCGGCGTCGAGGTTGACGTAGTAGACGCCGAGGAGGGGCAGGGGATACGAATAGGATTGGTCGTAGTAGATGCCGGCGAGGCCGAAGAGCTGCTCGTTCTTGACCCCCGCGGCCGGAACGCGCCCGCCGTCCTTCGTCTTCTCCAGGTACCGGACGCCCGTTTCCGTGTCGCGGACCATCGCCTCCTTCGAGGCGTACGCGGCGCGCTTCATCTCCTCGAACCCGGGGGAATCGAGGACGACGCGCGTGAGCGTCGTGTCGCGCTCGATCACCGTCGTCCTCGAGAAGGTCCTGAAGATCGTCTGGCCGGTGACGTGGAGGGGAAAGCGCATCGGCGGGCCGCCGTCGGGCGCAGCGACTTCCTCGAAATCGGTCGTCTCGTCGACGGCCTGGATGTCCCTCTTCGGATTCGTCTGCCGCGAGCGGACCCGGACGGCGGAGGCGTCGCCGCGCGCGATGTAGACATCTCCCTCGTAGATCGGCTTCGATCCGGCTCCCTCGACCGGGACGAACGAGAGATGCCAGCAGGCGATCCCCCGGATCTCGTCCTCGCCCTCGAGGCGGTACCGGTAGGCGTCGCCGAACGTCAGCTCTAGCGGAAGCTCCGAGACCTTCTCGGGCTGGAAGAGCGGGATCTTCGGGACGGTCTTCCCCGGCCATTTCACGCCATTGAAGAACGCTTCCTCCCAGACCCAGTCGTAACCCTGGCCCGGCTGGTAGAAGAAATTGCCGGAGATGGTCAGGACTCCGGTTTCGATGACCGAGGAGAGTCGAATCCGGTACGTGGTGGTGTTCCACGCCGTCAGCCGCTTCCAGCGGGTGTCGCGGGCCGCTCTCCAGACCTGGTGGCGCGCGAGGATCTCCTCGGCCGTGATCCCGCGCGCCGCCGTCGCCTCCACACGGGCGCGGGGCGCTTCGGCGGGCGCCCGCTCGCGGGGCCTCAGCGTCAGCGCGATCGGGCCCGCGGCCGTCGAGACGGTGAGCGTCGGGGCGTCCTTCGTGATGGGGATCTCGAAGCGCCCAGTCCGGCCGGTCGCGAGCTCGGTGACCTCGAAGGCCGAATACGAGGGCGCGTCGAGCGTCAGGCGGACGGGACCCCGGTAGGACGTGCCGTCTCCAGCGGTGCCGGGGACGAGGACGACGCTGCCGAGGTCGACTCCCGCCACGAAGCGGTAGGCCCGAAGGGCTTCCCCGGCCGGCGTCACCGCAACCACCGGCCGCGTGTCGGCGCCGAAGTCCCCGTCGAGAAGGCGGCCGAATCGGAGGAGGAGCCCGTCGTGGTCGCCGGAGTCGGAGACGGGTGCCGCGACCGCAGGAATGGCCTCAGGTGAGCATCGGGCCGCGAGATCGAGCAGCAACGGGGCGTCCGGGCGGTCGGGCGCGACGAGAAGGATCGGCCGGCCCGGGGCGAGCGCGTCGACCGCCGCCCGCAGTTCCGCCGGAGACGGAGCTGCCTCGGGCGCGTGGAGGCCGACCAGATCCACGTAGGCCGCGACGTCGTCGCGGAGGAGGTCGCGCGTGACCGGCGGGAAAAGCCCAGGGCCGGGGACGCGGTGGAAGACGAGAGCGATGCGCGCCGTCGGGTTCCCCGCGCGGATCGCCGCTGCGATCTTCCGGAGAAGAAACCGGCGCGCCGGGAGATCCTCCTTTTCGAGGTCGGGGAAGCCGAGGACGAAGAGGTCGGCGCCCACCGCGGCGGACAGGAGCCGGCCGAGGCCGGGGTAGAGTGTCTCGGGCGTCGCCACCTCCGCCTCCCGGGGCTCCTTCGGCACCTCGGTGTCGGGCAGGTCGACCGCGAGGCCGGACCGCCATCCCGCGCGCCGTGCGGCGGCGACGAGACGCGCGGCGGACTCGACGTCCGGCTCCCCGCCGAACGTCTTGGCCGGGACGTCGAGCAGCATCCCCGGCGCGTTCGGCGACAGGCGAGCGGGTGGCGCCACCGCGAGCGCCCCGATTCGCGGGTCGCCCGGGCCGACGACGATCCAGGGACCGACGAACGGCACGGCCATCCGGCGCGGCGTCGGCAAGGCCCGCGAAGCCGAGCAGCGGAAGAAGTGCGAGGCGCCTCAGCCGGGCCCTCCTTCCGTCACCGTTTTCGATCGGCCGCAGTCGGCTTCGTCGACGCCGCCCCCGCGGGCGCCGGCGGCGGCGCCGCGTCGCCGGCCGGGAGGCCGAGGTTCTCCCGGATCTTCTTCTCGATCTCGGCGGCGACGTCCGGGTTGTCGCGGAAGAACTGCTTCGAGTTCTCCCGTCCCTGACCGATCCGGAGGTCTCCGTAGCTGAACCAGGCCCCCGACTTCTCGACGATCTTCATCTCCAGGCCGAGGTCGATCAGCTCTCCGGTCTTCGAGATCCCCTCGCCGTAGGCGATGTCGAACTCGGCGACCTTGAACGGAGGCGCGACCTTGTTCTTGACGATCTTGACCTTCGTCCGCGAGCCGACGACGGCGTCGCCGTCCTTGATCGCGTTGATCCGGCGGATGTCGATCCGGACGGACGAGTAGAACTTCAGGGCGCGGCCGCCCGTCGTCGTCTCCGGGTTGCCGAACATGACGCCGATCTTCTCGCGGATCTGGTTGATGAAGATGAGCGTCGTCTTCGACTTCGAGACGACGGCCGTGAGCTTCCGGAGCGCCTGCGACATCAGCCGCGCATGGAGGCCGACCATCGCGTCGCCCATCTCGCCCTCGAGCTCCGCTTTCGGGACCAGCGCGGCAACCGAGTCGATGACGACGACGTCGACCGCGGCCGACCGGACGAGCGCCTCGGCGATCTCCAGCGCCTGCTCGCCCGAGTCGGGCTGCGACACCATCAGGTTGTCGACGTCGACGCCGAGCTTCCTGGCGTAGTCGGGGTCCATCGCGTGCTCGGCGTCGATGAAGGCGGCGAGGCCGCCGCGCTTCTGGGCCTCCGCGATGATGTGGAGCGTCAGGGTCGTCTTGCCCGAGGACTCGGGCCCGAAAATCTCGGTCACGCGTCCGCGCGGGACGCCGCCGATGCCGAGCGCCGCGTCGACGGCGATGGAGCCCGTCGAGATGAAGTGGATCGTCTCGTGCGGCTTGTCGCCGAGGCGGACGATCGCTCCCTTTCCGAACTGGCGGTCGATCTGCTGGACCGCCTGCTCGAGCGCCTTCAGTTTCTCCTTGCTGACTTCGACCATGGAGTTCCTCTCTTTCCCGTCCACGACAGAGACGGCGGATTATAGGTTTCGGCTGTGCGGAGGATGGCGGGGAAAAAAGAGGACACGCCGGGCGCGTGACGCGGAAGGAACGGGAGCAAGATAGGGCAATGGCGGACGATTTTCAAGGGGCGACACCCGTGCCGTGGCGCGAGGTGGCCCGTGCGGCTCCGGTCGCGAGCGTCCTCGCCACCTGGTTCGGGGCCGGCTTCCTTCCCGTGGCGCCCGGGACGTGGGGAAGCCTCTTCGCCATTCCGTTCGTCGAAGCGGCGTTCCGGGCCGGCGGGCTCGCCGGGCTCGCGGGCTTCGCGCTCGCAGCCTCCGCGGCCGGCATCCCGGCGGCGGGCGCGGTGGCGCGCCTCCGAAGGCAGAGCGACCCGTCGGCCGTCGTGATCGACGAAGTCGCGGGGCAGTCGATCGCCCTCCTTCCCGTCTACGCCTTTGCGCGAGGCGGTTCGACGGCCCGCTTCTGGATCCTCGTCGCCGTCGCCTTCTTCCTGTTCCGTGTGATCGACGTCGTGAAACCCGGCCTCGTCGGAAAGGCCGAGGGGCTTCCCGGTGGCCTCGGCGTGATGGCCGACGACCTCCTTGGCGGCGCCCTCGTCGCGCTCCTCCTCGCGGGGTTCCTCCTCGTCGTCCGATGATCCCGGATCTCGGGCGCGAACGGCTCGTCCTCCGCGAGAACTTCCCGCTCGCCGGGCGGACGACGCTGAAGATCGGCGGCCCCGCGGCGCTCTTCGCCGAGGTCGAGGACGCGTCCGCCCTGGCGGCGCTTCTCCGCTGGGCAGCCGCCGCGGGGCGGCCGGTCCTGCCACTCGGAAAGGGGTCCAACATCCTGATTCCCGACGAGGGATTTCCCGGTGTGGCGTTCGTCCTCGCCGGCGACTTCCGAAACGTCGACGTCCGCGGCACCGAGGTCACGGCCGGGGCGGGTGCGTCGCTCATGTCGCTCGCCGTCACGACGCAGCGCGCGGGCCTCTCGGGCCTCGAGAACCTCTCGGGAATTCCGTCGTCGGTCGGCGGCGCGGTCCGGATCAACGCCGGGGCGTACGGGTCGGAGATCTTCGACGTCCTCTCCTCCGTCGAGCTGGTTTCGCGGGAGGGCGTCCGTCGCGAGGTACCCGCGTCCGCCATCGCACACGCCTACCGGTGGTCCGCCCTCCTCGATTCGAAGGACCTCGTCGCTTCGGCAGCGCTCCGGCTCCGGGAGGACGAACCGGAAGCGATCCGCGCCAGGATGGCGGAGGTGACGGCGAAGCGGAAGGCAGCCCTCCCGACCCAGCCCAACGCGGGCTCGATCTTCAAGAACCCGCCGGGCGACTTCGCTGGACGGCTTCTCGAGGCGTGCGGGCTGAAAGGGCGGCGCATCGGGGACGCCGAGGTCTCCAGGCTCCACGCCAACGTGATCGTCAACGCCGGCGGCGGCGACGGCTCGCGACGTCCGGGCCCTGATGGACGAGATGCGCGCGGCCGTCGAAGCGCGCTTCGCGATCACGCTCGTTCCGGAGATCGAGGTTCTGCCTTCGGCTTCCGTAGAATGACCGGATGGCGCCGGTGAACGACGTTTGCGCCCTGATCCTCGCGGGAGGGAGCGGGACGCGCCTCTGGCCGATGTCGACGGACGCGAAGCCGAAGCCCTTCCTGCCCCTCGCGGGGCCGGAGTCGCTGCTGCGGCAGACGTTCCGGCGCGCGGCGGAGCTGGCCGGCCCCGAAAACGTCTGGATCTCGGGCCGCGCATCGCACGGGCTTCTGATCCGCCGCGAGCTGCCCGAGGTCGCGGAGAGCCGCCTCGTCCTCGAGCCCGAGCGGCGCAACACGGCTCCGGCGATCGCGCTCTCGGCGCTCGCGGTCGAGGCGGAGGCGCCCGGGGCGGTTCTCGTCGTCCTTCCGTCCGACCAGGCGATCGCCGACGAGTCCGTCTTCGCGGCGTCGCTTCGGACCGCAGTGGAGGCGGCGCGGAAGGCCGACGCGATCGTAACGCTCGGCATCCCTCCGACCCGCCCGGAGGCGGGTTTCGGCTACATGGAGACGTCCGAGGAGAACGCCGGGGGGTTTTCTTCGAAAGGGGCCAGCGGCAGGGCGGTTCCGGTCTTGCGCTTCGTGGAGAAGCCGGAAGCCGCGCGGGCACGGGAGTTCGTCTCCTCGGGCCGCTACCTCTGGAATGCCGGCATTTTCCACTTCCGGCCCTCACTGCTCTTCGAAGAGATGGAGAGATCCTGCCCGGACGTCCTCAAGGTGGCCCGCCTGGCGCATGCGGCCCGAAAGGCCGGTGATCTCTCCTCATTCGCAGAACTCTTCTCTTCTTCTCCCTCCGTCTCCTTCGACGTCGCGGTCATGGAGAAGGCCCGTCGCGTCCTGACGGTTCCGTCGCCCTGCGGCTGGAGCGACCTCGGCTCCTGGCAGGCGGTCTGGGAGTTCCGGGCGAAGAACGCCGACGGCAACGCGGCAGCGGGCGACGTCTCCTTCGTCGACGCCCGGTCGAACCTCGTCCTCGTCTCCGGCAGGCCGGTTCTCGTCGTCGGGCTCTCGGACGTCGCCGTCGTCGAGTCGGAGGACGGCCTCCTCGTCACGCGGCGCGGCGCTTCGGACGAGCTCCGCGCCTGGGTCGAGGTGGCGGCGAAAGAGGCGCGAAAGTGACGGCGCCCGGCTCGCCCGCGGGCGTCCTGACGCCTGTCGCCCGTCTCGTCGCGGCGGTCCGGACGGCCTACCGGGGCCCGGCGGCGTCGGTCGAGGACGCGGTCGTCTGCCTTCTCTCGCGCGGGCACCTCCTGATCGAGGACGTCCCGGGCGTCGGCAAGACGACTCTCGCGACGGCGCTCGGGAAGTCGCTCGGCGTCGGCGTCCACCGGATCCAGTTCACGCCCGACACCCTCCCGTCCGACATCCTCGGCCTGACGGTCTTCAACGCGCGGAATCAGGAGTTCGAGTTCCACCCCGGCCCCGTCTTCACGCCGGTCCTCCTCGCCGACGAGATCAACCGGGCGACGCCGAAGACACAGGCCGCCCTCCTGCAGGCGATGAACGAGAGGGCGGTGACGTCCGACGGCGTCACGCGGCCGCTCCCGGAGCCCTTTCTCGTCCTCGCCACGCAGAACCCGGTCGAGTACCTCGGCACCTACCCGCTCCCCGAGTCCCAGCTGGACCGTTTCCTGATGCGGATCTCGCTGGGCTATCCCGAGCGCGCCGAGGAGCGCCGGCTTCTGATCGCAGGGGGCGCCGACCGCATCCTCGCCGCGCTCGCGCCCGAGATGACGCTCGGCGAGCTGCAGGACGCGCAGGCGGCCACGGAGCGCGTCACGGTGGCCGACAAGCTGATGGACTACGTCCTCGAGATCGTCGCGCGGACGCGGAAGAGCCGGGACCTGATCCTCGGCGTGTCGCCGCGCGGCGCCCAGGGGCTCTTCCGAGCGGTCCAGGCGCGGGCGCTCGTCTCGGGGCGGCCGTATGCGACGCCCGACGACGTGAAGCGCGTCGCCCTGCCGGTCCTCGCCCACCGCGTTCTCTCGTCGCTCCCGGGCGCGTTCGACGCGACGGCGGCGGGCCGCAAGGAACGCGACGCCATCCAGAGGATCCTGGATGAAGTTCCCGTGCCGATCTGATCTGTTCCGGGGGGTTTCACGATCCCCCGGGCCCCCCACGGGAGACCCGAACCTTGAGGAAGCGTCTCGCAAGATGGTTCGCGGGCGGCATCCTCGTCCGCGTCACGAATCTGGGGCTCGGGTTCATCCTGATGACTCTCGTCGTGGCGATCGGCGCGACGAACACGGGCAACAACGGTCTCTACGTCCTCGTCTCGCTCTTCCTGGGCGCGCTCGTCGTCTCGGGCATCGTCTCGCGCCGGAACGTCGACGGGCTGTCGGTCGCCCTCGACGGCCCCGCGGAGGTCTTCGCGGGCGAGCCCGCGCGCTTCACGCTGCGCGTGACGAACGGCGGACGCCTTGCGCGCCGCGCCATCCTCGTGAAGATCGGCGGCGCCGCGGCGCCGCTTCTCTTCCCGCGGGTCGAGCCCGGCGGCGAGGAATCGCGCGGTGTCGACCTCGTCTTCCCCAGGCGCGGCCGGCGGACCTCGGAGTCGCTCCTCGTGTACAGCGGCTACCCGATCGGGCTCTTCCGGAAGGGGCGCGTCTCGGAGATCCGCGACGAGCGGGTCGTCTACCCCGCCCTGGCGCTCTCCCGCCCGCCGCGGCCCGATCCGCGCGACGCCGAGAGCGGCGATCTCCGAATGCGGCGGAAGGGGCGGGGAGCCGAGATCCGGAACCTCCGCGACGCCGTCTTCGGCGACGACCCGCGCGACGTCCACTGGCCGCAGACGGCCCGGCAGGGGAAATTCATCATCAAGGACCGCGCCGCCGAGGAAGGGCACGATGCGGTCGTCGCCCTCGAGGTCGAAAAGCCGGCGCGGGCCGACGCGGCCTGGGATTCCCGCTTCGAGGCGGCGGTGTCGGAGGCCGCGGGCCTCGCGATGCAGCTCCTTGCGCGGGGCAGCCGGGTGGGGCTCGTCCTCGGGGGCACGGTCGTGCCGCCCGGGAGCGGCCCCGCCCACCGCCGGGCGCTTCTCCTGGCCCTCGCGCTCGTCGGGGCGGCCACATCCTCGTCCCGCCCGGTTCCGGTCCCGCCGAATGTCTCCCTCTTCTTCGTCGGGGTCGCGCCGGCCCCGGAGGCCGCAGCGTGAGCGGCGGGCCGAGTCCCCGCGCCGTCGCTCCGGCCGTGCCGTTTCTCGGCGAACGGCTGATCTCCGTCGGCGCCCTCGCCCTCGTCGCGCCGCTCCCGCTCTTCTTTTCGTACACGCTGGAGCTCGGCCTCCTCACCGTTTACGTCCTCGCGATCGGGTTCCTTCTCGTCCGGGCGAAGGGCGGCCGCGCCGTCCGGCTCTCGAACGCGGTCCTGAACGTCGCCGGGCTCCTCTACCTGCCGGTCTTCGTCCTCGACCTCCGATACGGAAGCCAGACGCTCCTTCGCTCGACGCTCCACCTCCTCCTCTTCACGACGGTGATGAAGCTGGCATCGGTCCGGCGGGAGCGGGACTTCTCGGCGTGCCTCCTGCTCGCCGCGTTCCTCTTCGTCGCGTCCGTCGGCACTTCCTTCCACGTCTCCGTCCTGATCTTCGTCGCCGCCTTCGCTCTCCTCGCGTGGCGGGTCCTCGTCCGCTGGTCGATCTGGCGCGACCTCGCGGCGGCGCCGGAGGAGTGGGCCCGCGACCCGCGCGCCCGCGAGATCCCCGGGCGCCGGCCGCTCCTCGTCTCGGTCGCGGCCGTCCTCGCGCTGGCGGGTCCGTTCTTCCTCTTCCTGCCGCGCCTCCGGGCGCCGTACGTCCGGGGCCTGAACCCGGGGCAGGAAGTGACGACGGGCTTTTCCGACGTCGTCGACCCCGACCTCCACGGGCTCCTGAAAAAGAGCGACCGCGTCCTCGCCCGGATCACCGCGGGGCGCGGGCTGAACGAGGGCGACACGGAGCTCCTCCGGATCCGGACGGCGGCCTTTACCCGATGGGACGGCAGGGTCTGGACACACCCCGCAGGGAAGGGCCGGTTTTTCCCGGCAGGGGCGGGAGCGCTCGTGCCGATCTCGAGCCGGCGCGGCGCGCCGGTCTCGGAGGCCGACGCCCTCACGATCGACCTCCTGCCCCTCGGAAGCCGCTACGTGCCCTACCCTGTCCGCGGCACGGCGCTCCGCTTCGCGGAGTCGAACTTCCGCGGCTTCGGCGGAGGGCAGGTCGAGCGGGACGACGTCCGGAATCTGCGGCTCCTCTACGAGCCCGACCGGACGCTCCGCTACACCGCGTTCACCGCGGAGACGCCGGAGCCGGACCTGGCGGGAGGAACACGCGAGGACGACCGGACCGCTCCGGCCTCGGCCGCGCTGAAGCGCGTCGCGCGGGAGAAGACCGCCGGGATCGACGCCACGGCCGATCCGGAAGCCGCGGCACGCGCGCTCGAGAGCTGGCTCCGGGGCCCGGACTTCGCGTATTCGCTCGAACCGGTCCCTCCCGGACCGAGTCCGGTCGAGACGTTCCTCACCGAGCGGAGGCGCGGGCACTGCCAGGCCTTTGCGACGGCGATGGCGCTGCTGCTCCGCGACCTCGGCGTCCCGACCCGCTTCGTGACGGGGTTCGTCGGGGGGGAGATCGGCCCCTTCGGCCAGTACGTCCTGGTGCGCGGCGAGAACGTCCACGCCTGGGTCGAGGCGTGGTGCGGCGCGAAGGGTTGGATCGCCTTCGACCCGACCCCTTCGGCGGGCGTTCCGACCGTCACCCGCGTCTCGGTCCTGGAGCGGTTTCGGCAGGTGGCCGACGGCGTCGAGTTCTTCTTCGACCGCTTCATCCTCGGCTTCTCGCAGAACGACCAGGTGGAGCTGATCCGGCGGGCCCGCGAGGCGGTGGAGACGGTCGCCGAGGTGGCCCGCCAGACCTCGGCCCGCTTGCGCGGCATCGCCGCGTCGCTGACGGGGGCCGGTCGCGGGCGAGCCGCGCTCGTCCTGGCGGCGCTCGCGGCTCTCGTCACCGCCGGCCTCGGACTCATCCTCCGGCGGGCGCTGGCGGGCTTCGGCACAGGCGGCCTTCCTCCTGCCTCGGCCGCCTATCGGAAGCTGCAGAGGGCGCTTGCGAGGCGCGGCGCGCGCCTCACCCCGGCGGCGGCCCCCGCCGAAACGCTGAAAGCGGCGGCCTCGTTCGGCCTGGCCGCGAAGACGCCCGCCGAGAAGATCGTCCTCGCCTACGTCCGCGAATCGTTCAGCGGCCAGTCGGACCGCGAGGCAAACGCCGACCTCCTGGCAGAGTGGCTAGCGGATTTCCGTAATGCAATTCGGGTGGAGGGGGTTCGGGGGGACGCCGCGTAGCGGCGTCGCGACCGGGTTCCCCTGAATCATGGCAGCCGCGTTCTTGCTTACTGACCGCGGAGCGGTCAGTAAGCGTTCTTGTGGGTGAAGCCCCAGCGAACGGTGAGCCAGAGGATCTTGATGTCGAGGCTCACGCTCCAGTTCTCGACATAGTAGAGGTCGTACTCAATCCGCTTCGAGAGGCTCGTGTTCCCGCGCCAGCCGTGGACCTGGGCCCAACCCGTGATCCCGGCCCGCACGCGGTGGCGAAGCATGTACTGGGGGAACTTCTCCTTGAACTCGTGGACGAACTCGGGCCGCTCCGGACGCGGCCCGACGAGCGACATGTCGCCGAGGAAGACGTTGACGAGTTGCGGCAGCTCGTCGAGCGAGGTCTTCCTGAGGAGCGCTCCCACGCGGGTCCGGCGCGGGTCGTTCTCCTCGGCCCAGCGCGCGCCCTCCTCCTCGGCGTCGCTCTTCATCGACCGGAACTTGAGCATCCGGAAATGCCGCCCGTCCAGCCCCATCCGCTCCTGCGCGTAGAAGATCGGGCCGCGGTCCTCGAGCCAGATCGCGAGCGCGATGAACGGGAAGAGGACGGCGAGCGAGGCGAGTCCGATCGACGAGAGGACGACGTCCATGCTCCTCTTCACGAGCGAGTTCCACCCCTCGAGGGGCACCTGGGTCAGGTTGATCACCGGAAGGCCGTCGAAGTCCTCGATGCCGGCCTTGAACGTCACGAACTGGAAGACGTCGGGGACGAGGCGGATGTCGATCATCTCGTTGCCGACGTCCTGGAGGATCCGCAGCATGGTCCGGTGCGCCTCGACCGGCAGTGCGAGGAAGACGGTGTCGACGTCGTGCGCCCGGAGGAGCTCCTTCACCTGCGACGTGTCGCCCAGCACGGAGAGACCCCGGTACGCTTCGTCGCGCTTCTTCGGGTCGTCGTCGGCGAAGCCGATCGGCTTGACGCCCGTGGCCGGGTGGTCGATCAGCTTGTCGGCGAGCGCCCGGCCCGTGTGCCCCGCCCCGACGACGAGGGCGCGCCGCACCCCGATGCCGGACGCCCAGACGATCTCGAGATACCGGTGGATGCCGAAGCGGACAGCGGCCACGAGGAGGATGTCGAGGACGAGGAAGACGACGAGGAGCGGGCGGTTGAAGCTGAAGGTCCTCCAGAACGACAGGAGGCCGATCAGGAGGATCGTCCCGAGCGCGACCGCCACGACGACGGCCAGCGCCTCGTCGATCATCGAGCGGTCGCGCCGGATCTGGTAGAGCCGGTGGAAGTAGAAGACGAGCGGCCAGAGGACGGCAATGACCGGGAGGAGCACCGCGTAGTCGGAGAAGGGCTGGTAGCCCTTCGGGGTCGGCCAGACGGACTCGAAGCGGATGAGGTAGGCGGCGACGAGCGCCACACACGACGCGACGACGTCGGCGGTCGCGAAGAGGGCCTGGAGCCTTCGGGTCTGGCGGCGGATCATGTCGGGGCGGTGTCGGCTTTCTGCTCTCGAGGCGTTCGTTCACGGCATCGGCCATTTCGGGCCTTCCGAGCCCGCGAAGTGCGGAGTCGAGGGCCTCTCCAAGTCTTTGGCGGAAGCGCCCGCGGGAAAAACGGGCCGCGTTCCGGACCATCTCCTGCTCATTGAACCGGAGGCCCCGGAACCTGTCAATCGCCCCGGCGAGGCCCTCCGGGCCGGGCTCGGGGTAGAGGACCCCGGTTCGGCCGTCCAGGACCGTCTCTTTCGCGCCACCCCGCCCGAGCGCGATGACGGGGGTTCCGCAGGCCTGGGCCTCGACCGGCACGATTCCGAAGTCCTCCTCTCCCGGCATCAGGAGCGCCTCTGCGGAGCGGTAGAGCTCGCGTAAGGTCTCGTCCGAGGGAGTGCCGGCAAAGCGGACGGTCTCACCCGCCATCCGGGCCAGCCGGGCGCGCTCGGGGCCGGAGCCCGCGACCGTCAGCGGGAGGCGGAACCGGTTCGCGGTCTCCACGGCGTCGTCCAGCCGCTTGTACGGGGCGAAGGCCGAGACGATCAGGAATCCCCGCCGCTCGCGCGGGGGGCCGGGAACGTAGAACCCCGTGTCCGCCGGGGGGAAGACGACCTCGGCCTCGCGCCCGTAGAGGCGTCCGATTCGATCCCGGACGTTCTCCGAGTTCGCGAGGAACGCGTCGACGCGGAGCGCGTTCGCGACGTCCCGCGCCCGGAGCGGAGCCCGGAGGAGCGACGCGGCGGCCCGGAACGGGACGGATCTCCCGCGGAGGTAGTCGTCGAACTGGTCGTGGAGATACCGGACCGGGGTGTGGCAGTAGCAGACGTGAACGGCGCCGACACCCTTCCTCGCGTTCTTCGCGACGCAGTGGGAGGACGAGAGAACGAGATCGAAGCCGGAGAGGTCCCAGCTCTCGGCCGCGGGGAAGAAGAGCGGCAGGAGCTTCCGGTAGTCGCGCCGGGGCGAGACGAAGCGCTGGACGATCGTCGTCCGGACCGGGAGCGCCTCGATCTCGGCGGGGACGGTCCCGGGAAAGCGGAAGAGGGTGAAGAGGGTCGCGTCGGGGAAGAGACGCGCCAGCTCGAGCAGGACCTTTTCGCCGCCGCGATTCCCGGTCAGCCAGTCGTGAACGAGCGCGATTCTCATCCGCCCAACACCTCGCGGTAGAGGCGGGCGGTTCGCTCGGCGGCGGCGTCCCACGTCAGGGCGGCCGCTCGTTCTTTTCCCCGTCGTCTCAGCAAGTCTCTTCTTCCCTCGTCTCCCAGCAGGCCTGCGACGGCTCGTGCGAGGGACGCCGTGTCGTGGGGGTCGAAGAAAACCGCCGCGTCCCCGGCCACTTCCCGAAGCGCCGGGAGATCCGAGCAGGCGACCGGCGTCCCGGCGGCCATCGCCTCGGCGACCGGGAGCCCGAATCCCTCGGCGAAGGAGGGGAGGACGAGCGCCCGGGCGCCGCGGAGGAGCGGGAGAAGCTCCGCGTCGGGGACGAGGCCGAGCGCGCGGGTGCCGGGCGGAACCGGCCGCGAGGTGGAGACGCCGGCCAGGATGAGCTCGAGGTCCGGCTCGGCCTTTCGAAGGGACGCGAAAGCGGCGAGGAGGCCGTCGAGGTTCTTGTGCGGCTTGTCGTTGCCGAGGAAGAGAAGATAAGGACGTTCGAATGAAGGGACGCGAGATAGCGCCGCGGGCACTCGACACACTCCGGCATTCCGTTCTTCCCCTTCGAGGAAGAATTTTTCTTCGACTCCATTTGGAATGACATCGACCTTGCCGCTGTGCTCGGGTCCGAAAGCGAGAATTTCCTTCTTCGTCGCCTCCGAGACCGCGATCACGCGCGCGGAGAGCCGCAACGCGCGGCCGACCATCCAGCGCGCGTAGGCCCGCTTCGCCGGCGACGCATGCTCGGGGCGGTGGAGGTGCATCAGGTCGTGGACCGTGACCACCGTGGCGGCCGGCGGGAAGAACGGCACGACGTAGTGCGGCGCGTGGAAGAGGTCGGGGCGGACACGGCGGACGAGGGCGCTGACCGCCACCAGCTCCCGGACGGTGTAGTGGCCGGCCGCGCAGACGGCGGGCGCGACGCCCGACGGGAGCAGGGCCTCGTCGCCCGGGAGAACGGCGGCCACGAGTTCGAACTCGCCGCGCCGGGCGAGGGCGGAAAGGAGCCCGATGACGTATCGCCCGATGCCGAAGTCCCGGGCTTTCCGGGCGTCGAGGAAGACGCGGGTCACGCGAGCGCCTCCTCGCAGAGAGCACGCATCTTCGTCGCGGACGCCTCCCAGGTGAATCGTCCCGCGCGCTCGAGCCCCCTGGCCCGCGCCCTGGCGCGCCAGGCCTCGTCGTCGTTCGCCTGCTCGATCGCCGCGGCGATCGAAGGGACGCTCGCGGGGTCGGGAAGGAGGCCCGCGTCGCCGACGATCTCGGGGATCGACGACGACGACGAGCCGACGACGGGCGTCCCGGCCGCCATCGCCTCGAGCGGCGGGAGCCCGAATCCCTCGTAGAGGCTCGGGTAGGCGAAAAGGCGCGCGTGCGAAAGGAGCCGCGCTCTCTCGAGGGCGTCCACGTACCCGGCCCGCCGGATTCGCGCCGCGTGGCGCGACGCGGCGAGCCGTGCGCCGAAGCGGGGCAGCCCCCAACCCTCGCCCCCCGCGAGGACGAGGTCGGGGAACGCCGGCCGGCGGTCCCAGATCGACTCCATCGCGTCGACGAGACGCGGGACGTTTTTCCGCGGCTCGAGCGTTCCGAGAAAGAGGACGAACGGCCGGCCCCCGTTCGGGGGCGGGCCGGGCGGGACCGGAGGGGCCGGCACGAGGCCGTTCGGGACGATGGCCGTTCGTTCCGCGGCCTCGGGATGGAAGCGGAGGAGGTCGTCGCGCGTCGCAGCCGACACCGTCGCGATCCGGCGCGCGCGCCGAACGGTGGCGCCCAGGAAGGGGACGAACCCGAGCCGGTTCTTCAGCGAGTGCCATTCCGGGAAGAGGAGCGGCGTCAGGTCGTGGATCAGGGAGACGGACGGAGGCGACGCCGAAGCGGGGACGATGGCGAGCGAGCCGAGGAAGAGGTCCGCGCCCGCCCGCCGCGCCTCGGCGGCGGCCCGCACCTGGAGCCAGAGGGTTCCCGGCAGGCCCGACGCGGGGCCGCGTGTCACGGCCGCGTCGAGGTCGAGCGGCGGGGGCAAGAAGGAACGCCGCGGCGAGAGGAGGACGAACGAATCGCCCGGGAACTGCCGCCGCCACGCGCCGAGGAGGCCTTCGAGCACGCGCCCGGCGCCCGTCGGCCGCTCTTCGAAGGGCCGAGCGTCGACGGCTATTCGCATTCGCGGGGATTATTCCCTATACTCCGCGGTCCGCCTTGTGGAGGGCCGGATCCATGGACCTCGATCTCGAGAAGGCTCTCGACGAGCCCGTAGATCTTTCTCATCAATTCGACGTGACGAGCCAGCGGCTCGAGCGTGACGACGTCCTCTCCCTGTCTCCGGTCTCGTTCTCCGGGCTCCTCCGGAAGGCCGATACGGGCTTCGTCCTCGACGGCAACCTCTCGTTCGACGGCACGACCACCTGTGCCCGCTGCCTGAGGCCGGTTTCGTTCCGCCGTACGGGGCCGGTCTCGTGGGTCTTCGCGCCGTCCCACGAGAAGAACGCCGGGACCCTCGACGAGGAAGTCGAGCTCTCGGCCCGCGACCTCGACATCGTCTGGTACGACGACTTCGTCCTTCCCTTCGACCCGCTGATCGACGAGCAGGTGCTGCTCGAGCTGCCGATGAAGGCGCTCTGCCGGGACGACTGCCGCGGGCTCTGCCCGATGTGCGGGGCCGACCGGAACGCGACCGAATGCGCCTGCGTCGAACCGACTGACGACCGCTGGAGCGCCCTCAAGGCGCTTCGACCCCGGTAAATTCCATCCGCTTCCAGGAGACCAGCGATGCCGAATCCCAAGCACCGCCACAGCAAGACGCGCCGCGACCTGCGACGGGCGCACGATTTTCTCAAGCCGAAGCAGACGTCGGTCTGCCCGAAGTGCGGCGTGGCCAAGGTGCCGCACCGCGTCTGCCCCGCCTGCGGCACCTACAGGGGCCGCGAGGTGATGGCGGGCACCGAGTCCCAGTAAGAGGAGCGCGGCCGGCCAGCCGATCATGACGATCGCGGTGGACGCGATGGGCGGTGACAGCGCCCCGCGCGTCGTCGTCGAGGGCGCCGTCGCCGCCGCCGTCGACCTCGGGCTCGAGACGCTCCTCGTCGGCCGCCGGCGTGAGATCGAGTCCGAGCTGAAGCGGCTCGCCTACTCGGGGAGCCGCATCGGGATCGTCGAGGCCGACGAAGTCGTCGAGTTCGACGAGCCTTCCATCACGCCGATCCGGAAGAAGCGTCGCGCTTCCGTCCGCGTCGCGGCGGAGTGCGTTCGCGAGGGGCGCGCCCGCGGCATGTTCACCGCCGGCCACACCGGCGCCGCCATGGTCGTCGCGAAGATGATCATGGGGGTCGTCGAGGGGATCGACCGACCGGCGCTCGCCACCGTGCTCCCCGGCCTCGGGCACAAACGGGTTCTCCTCGACGTCGGCGCGAACGTGAGCTGCCGCCCGGAGCACTACCGCGAGTTCGCGCTGATGGGGCACTTCTACGCGCAGGAGGCGCTCGGGGTCGCGAAGCCGCGCATCGGCCTCCTCTCCGTCGGCGAGGAGGAAGGGAAAGGGACCGACACGACGCGCGAGGTGTTCGGCCTCCTGAAGAGCTCGGGCATCAACTTCATCGGCAATGTCGAGGGGCGGGACGTTTACGGCGGCAAGGTGGACGTCATCGTGACCGACGGCTTCACGGGAAACGTCGTCCTGAAGGTCTCGGAAAGCCTCGCCCACCTCGTCGAAGAGGCGCTCAAGCAGGAGATCACGAGGAGCCTGCAGGCGTCGATGGGATTCCTGCTCTCGAAGGACGCCTTCCGGGCGTTCAAGAAGCGGCTCGACTACAGCGAATACGGCGGCGCGCCGCTGCTCGGCGTGAACGGAGCCTGCCTGATCGGGCACGGCCGCTCGAACGCCAAGGCGGTGAAGAACGCGATCCGCGCGGCCGACGCCTTCGAGCGGCACGGTGTGCCGGAAAAGATCCGGGAGAAGGCGCTCGAGTTCGCGCCAGAGCGCCTCCGCCGCTAACATCCTGGCTTTCGCCTGAAGGGGGGGACCATGTTTCACGCCACGATCGCGGGAACCGGCGCGGCCGTCCCCGCCGGAGTCCTGACCAACGCCGACCTGATGAAGCTGGTCGAGACGACGGACGAGTGGATCACGACCCGGACGGGAATCCGCGAGCGGCGGCGGGCGGCGGACGGCGACGTATTGTCCGACTACTGCGTCGCCGCGGCACGGCCGGCCCTCGAGGCGGCCGGCCTCCAGCCGCGGGAGCTCGACGCTCTCATTCTCGCCACGGTCACGCCGGACCAGCTGATCCCCGCGGCCGCCTGCCTCGTCCAGCAGAAGCTCGGCGCGAAGAAGGCCGCGGCCTGGGACCAGAACGCGGGCTGCTCGGGTTGGATCTACGGCGTCCACGTGGCGGACGGACTCATCCAGTCGGCGAAGGCGCAGAACATCCTCCTCATCGGCGCGGAGTTCCTGACGCGCTACACGGACTACACCGACCGCGGGACGTGCGTCCTCTTCGGCGACGGCGCGGGGGCGACGGTGCTCAAGGCGACGCGGGCCGACCACGGGGTCCTCGCCACCAGGATCCGCTGCGACGGCGCAGGGGCGGGGTTCATCTCGATGCCGGGGGGCGGCTCGAACGCCCCCCCGAACCGCGCCGAGACGCTCGAGCAGCGCCTCCCCTTCATCAAGATGATGGGGGGCGAGACGTTCAAGATGGCCGTGCGGGCGATCACAGAGGTCTGTCGGGAGGTCCTGACGGAGAGCGGCTTCACCACGGCCGACGTCTCGTGGCTCATCCCCCATCAGGCGAACGACCGGATCATCACCGCGGTCGGCGAGCGGCTCGAGATTCCGCCCGAGCGTTGTGTCGTCAACATCTCCCGGTACGGCAACACGAGCGCGGCGTCGATCCCGATCGCGCTCGACGAGTACGTCCGCGACGGCCGGATCCGGCGCGGCGACCTCGTTCTCTTCACGGCCTTCGGCGCCGGGTTGACCTGGGGCGCCGCACTCGTCAGGTGGTAATGCCTCTCGCGCTCCTCTTCCCCGGACAGGGGTCGCAGTTCGCCGGGATGGGGAAGGACCTCGTGGCGGCGTTTCCTGAGGCACGGTCCGTTTACGACCGCGCCGACGCGGCCCTCGCGCCCCACGGTCTCTCCGTCTCGAAGGCCTCGTTCGAGGGAAGCGAGGAAACGCTGAAGCAGACCGCGGTGACGCAGCCCGCGATCCTCACCCACTCGGTCGCCGTCTGGGAGATCCTGAAGGCCCGGGGCCACGCGCCCGTGGTCGCTGCCGGCCACTCTCTCGGGGAGTACTCGGCGCTCGTCGCGGCGGGCGCGCTGACGCTGGAGGACGCCGTGGTCCTCGTGCGCCGCCGCGGCCTCTTCATGCAGGAGGCGGTTCCGGTGGGGCAGGGGGCGATGTCGGCCGTGCTCGGGCTTCCCCCGTCGGACGTGACGGCGGTGTGTGCCGAGGTCGCGGCCGCGACGGGGGAGGCGTGCTCTCCCGCCAACTTCAATTCGCCCGAGCAGACGGTCATCGCCGGGACCGCCGGGGCCATCGCCAGGGCCTCGGAGCTCCTGAAAGCGAAGGGGGCGAAGCGGGTCCTGCCGCTTTCGGTCTCGGCACCGTTCCATTGCACCCTCATGAAGCCCGCCGAGGAAAAGCTGGCGCCCTTCCTCGACGGCACGGCGTTCCGCCCGATGGCGTTCCCGGTCGTCACGAATTCCGAGGCGGCGGCGAACCGGGATCCCGGCGCCGCGCGCGACGCGCTCAAGAACCAGGTCTGCTCGCCGGTCCGGTGGGTCGAAAGCGTGCAGCTCCTCGCGACCCGGGCGCCTTCGGGGATCGAGTCGGGGCCCGGAACGGTTCTCGCCGGGCTCGTGAAACGGATCGTCAAGGACTGGCCGGTCCGGACGACCTCCGACGCCGCCGGCATTCTCCGCCTCTTCGAGCCGGCCTGATATCGTCGCCGCGTCTCAAGCGAAATGGAGAAGGAATGGCGGTTTCGGTTTCGCTGAAAGAAAAGGTCGCCCTCGTCACCGGGGGCTCGCGGGGAATCGGCGAGGCCATTGCGAAGCGCCTCGCCGCGGCCGGTGCGCATGTGGTTGTCGCCGCGCGGAACGAGACGAAGGCCCGGGCCGTGGCCGAGGCGATCGAATCGTCGGGCGGGTCGGCCGAGCCCCTCGCGCTCGACGTCGCGGATCCGGCCTCCGTCGCCGCCGGCTTCAAGGCGGTCGTCGAGAAGCACGGGAAGCTCGACGTCCTCGTGAACAACGCCGGCATCACCGACGACGGCCTGATCCTCCGGATGCCGAAGGAAGCGTGGGACCGGGTGATCGCGACCGACCTGACGGGCGTTTTCCTCGCGGCTCAGGAGGCAGCGAAGGTGATGATCCGGAAGAAAGTCGCGGGGCGAATCATCAACATCACGTCCGTCGTCGGCCTGACGGGGAACCCGGGCCAGACGAACTACGCGGCCGCGAAGGCGGGCGTCGTCGGCTTCACGAAGGCGCTGGCCCGGGAGATCGGCTCGCGCGGCATCACGGTGAACGCGGTGGCGCCGGGCTACATCGAGACGGCGATGACGGACGGGATGACGGACGAGGCGAAGAAGGCCCTCGTCGGCCAGATCGTCCTCGGACGGCTCGGCACGGGAGCGGACGTGGCCGGGGCGGTGCTGTGGCTCGCGTCGGAAGACGCCGCCTACGTGACCGGGACCTGCCTCAACGTGAGCGGCGGGCTGTACATCGGTTAGACTCGCGCTTCCATTGGTCGAACGGCCGGCCGTTCCCGGGGGTATTTCAGGGGGGGCGCGCCAGAACGAAACGGAGGAAGTTTTTGATGTCGAACTCGGTTGAAGAGAAGGTCAAGAGCATCATCGTGGAGCAGCTGGGGGTCCAGGCCGAAGAGGTCAAGCCCGAGGCCTCCTTCGTCGACGATCTCGGCGCCGACTCCCTCGACACGGTCGAGCTCGTGATGGCGTTCGAGGAGGCGTTTGGCATCGAGATCCCCGACGAGGACGCCGAGAAGATCCAGAAGGTCAAGGACGCCATCTCCTACATCGAGGGCAAGGCCAAGACGGCCTGAGGCCGTTTCCTTCATGTCCGGTCCTCTTCTCGACGGCCGGGGCCGCCGGCGGGTCGCCGTCACGGGCATCGGCCTCGTCACCCCGCTCGGACTCACGACTTTGGAGACGTGGGAAGGCCTCCTCGCCGGCCGGTCGGGCGTCGGCCCCATCACCCGCTTCGACGCCACCGACTACGCGTGCCGGATCGCGGCCGAAGTGAAGGGCTTCGAGCCCGAAAAGTACGTCGAGAAGAAGGAAGTCAAGAAGTTCGACACGTTCGTCCACTACGCCGTCGCCGCGGCGAAGGAAGCGCTCGCCGATTCGGGCGTCGTCATCGACGACTCGAACGCGGAGAGCGTCGGCGTCTGCATCGGCTCGGGGATCGGCGGCCTGCCGCTCATCGAGGAAATGAAGAAGGTGGTCCTCGAGAAGGGGCCCCGTCGGATCAGCCCTTTCTTCATCCCGGGTCTCATCGTCAACATGCCGTCCGGGCTCGTCTCGATCCTGACCGGGGCGAAAGGGCCGAACACCGCGGTCGCGACCGCCTGCGCGACATCCGCCCACGCGATCGGCGACGCCGCGAACGTGATCCGGCGGGGCGACGCGGACGTGATGATCGCGGGAGGCACCGAGTCGGTCGTCGTCCCGCTCGCCGTCGGCGGCTTCGCGGCGATGCGCGCGCTCTCGACGCGAAACGACGATCCGGCGGCCGCTTCCCGGCCCTGGGACAAGGACCGGGACGGCTTCGTTCTCGGCGAGGGGGCGGGCGTCCTGATCCTGGAAGAGATGGGAAAGGCGCAGGCGCGGGGCGCTGCGATCTACGCC
Source organism: uncultured Acidobacteriota bacterium (assembly GCA_963721385.1). Classification (GTDB taxonomy): domain Bacteria; phylum Acidobacteriota; class Thermoanaerobaculia; order UBA5066; family UBA5066; genus DAOMFB01. The sequence goes on along the minus strand of CAVRJB010000013.1, from coordinate 481,448 downwards.
GAGGTTGCAGGCTATGGGATGTCCGGGGACGCCTATCACATCTCCGCTCCCTCGGAGGACGGAGACGGGCCGTTCCGCGTCATGCGAAACACGCTCCGTGACGCCGGCGCCGACCCGGGGGAGGTCTCGTACATCAACGCCCACGGCACCTCGACGCCGCACGGCGACAAGATCGAGACGATCGCGATCAAGCGAGCCTTCGGAGACCACGCGCACCGGCTGGCCGTCTCGTCCACGAAGTCGATGACGGGTCACCTGCTCGGCGCGGCGGGCGGCCTCGAGGCGGCGATCCTCGCCCTCGCCATCCGCCACGGCGTCATCCCCCCGACGATCAACTACGCGACGCCCGATCCCGAGTGCGATCTCGACTACACCCCGAACACCGCGCGGGAGTGGAAGACCGGGCTCGGGATGTCGAACTCGTTCGGCTTCGGCGGGACGAACGCGTGCCTCGTCATGAGGAAGGTCTGAGGGAGGCGGGCGAGCCGCCCCGCGCCGCCGCGCGGCTCCGGGCCTTCCTTCTCTTCGCCCTTCTCGTCCAGATCGGGATCCTCGCGTTTCAGGAGTCCGTCTTCTTCGGTCAGATGCTCGGCCGCACCTCGCGCGTCGGCGTCCCCGGGACGGCGCCCGCCGCGAGTTCGGCGGTCCTCGCTCTTTCCGTCGTCGCCGTCTCGATTCTATGGGCACTTCGAGGGGGGGCCGGATCTCTTACGGGGCGCCTGGGCCGGGCGGGCCTCGTCCAGCTCGCGGCGCTCGGCCTCGCCCTCTACGCGGCCAGTGTCGTTTCCGGCCGCTTCGTCCGCGATCTCGCGGCGCCGCTCGTCCTGGTGTCCGGCCTCCTGGCCGTGTCGCTCCCGGATCGAGCGGCGAAGGGGGAGCGCCCCTTCGTCCTTCCGCGCCTCGGGCCCTGGGACGCGCTCACCGGGCTCCTGCTCGCCACGCTGGCCGTCCCGACGGTCTACCCGTACATCCACTTCGACACGGCGTTCCTCTGGGCCTGCCGCTCCCTCGGCTTCGCGGGCCGCGGCTTCTTCGGCGCGCTCGCCGCGTGCCTTCACCCGAACTATCCGCCGCTCTTCTCGATTCTCCTCGGGGTGGGGGCGAGCGACCCCCTCTTCGAGGGGAGGCTTCTCGCGTGGCTCCTCGTCGTCTTCTTCGCGTTCTTCCTCCGGGACCGGCTGGCCGCGGTCTCGCCGGCGCTCGCGCCCGGGGCGCTCCTCTTTCTGCTGGCGACCGTCCACGTCTGGCAGGGCGCCGCGATGTACTACGCGAACGTCCCCCTGATGGCCTTTCTCACGGCGGGGGCCCTGCTCGTGCTCGGGCTGCCGGGCTCGGGCGTGGCGCCTTCGCGCGGCGATCTCCTGGCCGGGACGGCGTGCCTTGCCGCCGCGGTCCTCGTCCGGCCGGACGGCCTCTACTACATGACCGCGCTCTTTTCGGCCCTTCTCTGGCACGCGTTCCGGGGAGGACCGAGAGTCCGCGTTGCGCCGTTCGCGGCGGCCGGCGCCGTGGCCCTGTCGTGGTCGCTCCGGCCGTCGTTCCTGAAGGCTTCGGATGACTTCTTCACGCACGCGACTGGCGGGTGGAGGGTCCTGGCGCCCACGGCGACCGAGAGCGCCCGAATCGTCCTCGGCGACTTCCTCTTCGCGTGGCAGGGACAGTGGCTCTCCCACAAGGGCCTCGGCGCGACGCTCTACGCGCTCGGCGCGGTCGCAGTCGCGAGCCGCTACGTTCCGGCTCGCCCCGACCCGGGAGGCGAGAGGGCGCTCTACGCGCGGGTGACGCTGGCGTCGCTCGCCGCCGTCGCCCTCTGCTTTCTCCTCCTGCCGTTCGTCGGCGACCCGGTGCAGGGCGCCCAGCCGCACACGACGACCGACTTCCGCGCCTGCTTCCAGAACGTCCTCAACGTCGGTTTCGGGAGGATGGCGATCCACCTCCTCCCCTTCTACGTCCTCTGGGGGCTCGCGGTCCTCCGCGACGGGGAGGCGCCGGACGGACGACGCGGCACTGGTAACATCGTCTGACCGCTCCGGAGGCAGAATGAAATCCCGCGCCGCTCTCGCCGCCGCCCTCGTCGTGTCGGCGATCCTCTCGGTGGTTCTCGCCGAGACGTGCGCGGCGCGGCGGAGGGGCGGGTTCGTCGTCCGGGCGGAGAGCGATCTTTCCCGACAGATCTCGGCGACCCGGCTCGAAGAGGAGACGGCGACGCTCTCGGCCCGGCCGCACCGCGCGGGGACGCCGGCGAATCTCCTTGTCGCCCAGCGCATCACGCGGCGCCTCGAGTCGGCGGGTCTGAAGGTCTGGAGCACGCCCCTCGAGGTCGGGCTCTGGGAGCCGGTCGAGACCCGCCTCTCTCTCGCCGGCCGGGGCGAGACGAAGGTCTGGGACCTCTCGGAAGGAGATCCCGCGGGAGAGCCGGCATTCCTCGCCTGGTCGCCCGATGCGGACCTCGCCGCCCCGGTCGTCTACGCCGGCACCGGGACCGCGGCGGACTACGACACGCTCGCGAGGGCCGGCGTCCCGCTGAAGGGAAAGCTCGCTCTGGTTCGCGCGCAGGGAATCTGTCGCGGGATGAAGGCGAGAATCGCCGCGGCGCGCGGCCTCGCGGGCCTGCTCCTCTATCCGGAGCCGCGCGACCAGGGGTTCGCGAAACCGGCGTATCCCGAGGGCCCCAACACCCCCGCGAACGCGATCGAGCGAGGCTCGCTGCTGGCCTATTTCCTCTATCCCGGAGACCCGGCGGGCGCGCGGCGGGCCGGGATCGAGACGCTTCCGCCGATTCCCGCGATCGGCGTCTCGCAGGACGTGGCGCGGGACCTCCTCTCCGCCATGGCGGGGGAGGCCGCGCCGGAGGAGTGGAAGGGGTGGCTCAAGGCGCCGTACGTCCTCGCGAAGAGGGGGCCGGTCGTCCACCTCGTCGTCCGGGGCCGCCTGGAGAAGAAGACGCTCCAGAACGTCTTCGCCGTCCTCCCGGGCGAGAACGACCGCGCCCTGCCGGTGCTCGTCGGAAGCCACTACGACGCGTGGGTGAACGGCGCCGTCGACCCCTCCTCGGGCACCGCGGCGGTGCTCGAGGCCGCGGAGGCGCTCGCGCAGCTCCGCTCCTCGTGGTGGCGACCCGAACGGACGGTGCTCTTCGCGTTCTGGGATGGCGAGGAGCACGGCATGTTCGGCTCCACGCGCTGGGTCGAGCAGACGATCCGCGAGTCTTTCGGCGGGCTCGCGGCCTACGTCAACGTCGACTCGGCGGTCCGCGCGGGCGCGTTCGTCGGAAACGTGACGCCGGGCCTCCGCGGGCCGCTCGACGAGGTCCTGGCGCGCGTCGTCGACCCGGCGACGGGAAAACCCGTGTCGGACACGAAGGGAACCTACAGGCTCCCGGGGTTCTCGAGCGACGCTGCCCCGTTTCTCGGCCTGACCGGGACGCCGGTCGCGGAGGTCGGCTTCGGGCAGGTCTACCCCGTCTACCACACCCGCGCGGACTCGATCGACTGGATCAGGCGCTTCGGGGACCCCGGCTTCGCGAAAGCGGCGCTCTTCGCACGGATCCTCGCGCTCTACGTCGGGCGTCTCGCGAGCGACGTCGTGATGCCGTACCGGTTCGGCGAGATCGTCGCCCACACGCGGGAGGCGCTGAAGACGATGGAGAGCGAGAAGCCGCCCACGGCGGCCTGGCTCCCCGCGCCGATCCGAGGGCTCCGGTCCGACATCGACCTCTTCGAGGCGGCGACGCGGCGGTGGAACGAGGCTCTGTCGCGCTCGCGCTCCTCGAGTGGCCCGCGCGCGCGAAAGGCGAACACGCTCGTCGAGAAGGCGATGGCGTCGTTCGGTCTCCCGGGGACCGCAGGCCGGCCGACCCCCTTCGGCCACGCGAACCTCCTCGTCGCGCCGTCGATCACGGAGGGCTGTTCCGGCGAGGCGCACGGCGTCCTCGCGGAGGCCTTCCGGGTGCGCGACGTCCCCGCCATCGAGCGGGAGTCCGTGCGGCTGTCCGGGGCCTATGCGCAGGCGCGCGAGTACCTCGTCGCGGCCGAGTGGGTTCTCCGGGGCAAGGGCGAGTCCGTGGCGCGGGACCGCTGAGTCCGGGTTCTCACCGGAAGTCGTGCCCCGGGACGTCGGGGAGCGAGGGGAGCGGCCAGAACCGGTCGGCGCGGATGGAGAGCGTGCCGTCCCTCGTCTGGAGCTTTCCCTCCACGACGAGGCCGGGAGAGCCGACGATGAGGGCCCGGTTTTCCCTGAAGAGGTCGGGGCGGACGATGGCCTGCACGATGCCGCTCTCGTCCTCGAGCGAGAGGAAGACGAATCCCTTCGCCGTCCCCGGCCGCTGCCGGACGATCACGGCGCCGGCCGCGCGGACCCGCGCCCCTTCCGTCCCCTTCGCGAGCTCGCCGGCCGAGGAGACCCCCTGCCGCGCGAGAGTCTCGCGGAGGTACGACAGGAGGTGCGGCCCTGCGGTCATCTCCGTGGCGTCGTAGTCGGCCTCGGTCTCCTCGACCGCCGACATCGCGGGGAGCGGCGCGGCGCCGGGCGTGGGGGGGAGCGATTCGTACAGCGGCCCCGCGCGCCGGGCGACCTCGGCGGCCTGCCAGAGCGCCTCGCGGCGGGAGAGGCCGAGGGACGAGAGAGCCCCGGCGAAGGCGAGGACGGGAAGCTCGCCGGGTCGAAGCCCGCACCGGCGCGACAGGTCGGCCGTGTCGCGGAACTCTCCGCCCCGCGCGCGCTCCGCAGCAATCGCGTCGCCCGTCGTCTCCTTCATCCCCTTGATGAAGCGCATCCCGAGCCGCACCGCGCCCTTCTCCAGCCGGCATTCCCACCCCGAACGGTTCACGTCGGCCGGCAGGACCGTCACCCCGTGGCGCTGGGCGTCCTTCACGAGCGTCGCCGGGTGGTAGAAGCCCATCGGCCAGGCGTTCAGGAGCCCCGCGAGGAACGCCGCCGGGTGGTGCGCCTTCAGCCACGCGCTCGCGTAGGCGATGAGGGCGAAGCTGGCCGCATGCGACTCGGGGAAGCCGTAGAGGGCGAAGGAGACGATCGACTTCACGATCTGCTCCCGCGCCTCCTCGCCGACGCCGCGCTCCTCCATCCCGCGGCGGAGGCGCGCCTCGATCGCCGCCATCCGCTCGGCCGAGCGCTTGAAGCCCATCGCGCGGCGAAGCTCCTCGGCCTCGCCCCCCGTGAAGCCGGCGGCGACCATGGCAATCCGGAGGAGCTGCTCCTGGAAGAGCGGGACGCCGAGCGTCCGTTTCAGGATCGGCTCGAGCGAGGGGTGGAGGTACGTCACCTTCTCGCGCCCCTGCCGCCGGTCGAAGAAGGGATGAACCATCCCGCCGACGATCGGCCCGGGCCGGATGATCGCGACCTGGATGACGAGGTCGTAGAAGACGCGCGGCGCGTTCCGCGGGAGGGAGGCCATCTGCGCGCGGCTCTCGACCTGGAAGACGCCGACGGTGTCGGCCCGGTTCAACATGTCGTAGACGGCCGGGTCGTCGGCGGGGAGATGCGCGAGGTCGACGTCGACCCCTTCGTGCTCCTTGATCATCGGGACCATCCGCTCGATGGCGCTGAGCATCCCGAGGCCGAGGAGGTCCACCTTCACGATGCCGAGGTCGGCGCAGTCGTCCTTGTCCCACTGGATGACGACGCGTCCCTCCATCGCCGCCGGCTCGAGCGGGACGACCTCGTCGAGCCGCCCCTCGCCCACGACGATGCCCCCCGAGTGCTGACCCAGGTGGCGCGGCAGGTTCTGGACGGCGAGGAAGAGCCGCGCGAAGTGGCGGACCCGCGCGTCGTCCGGGTCGAAGCCGGCGGCCCGCATCTCGGCGAGGAGGTCGCGCGTCCCGTCCCGGAACTCGCCGAAGCTGAACCTGCCGAGCGCCTTGGCGACCGTGTCGACCTGCTCGGCCGAGAAGCCGAGCGCCTTCGACATCTCGCGCGCCGCCGAACGGTCGCGGTAGGTGATGACGTTCGCGGTCATCCCCGCGCCGTGCGGCCCGTAGCGCCCGTAGACGTACTGGATCACTTTCTCGCGCTGGTCGCCCGAGGGGAGGTCGAGGTCGATGTCGGGCCACTCGCCCCGCTCCTCGGAGAGGAAGCGCTCGAAGAGGAGCTCCATCTTCACGGGGTCGACCGCGGTGATGGAGAGGGCGTAGCAGACGGCGCTGTTCGCGGCCGAGCCGCGCCCCTGAACGAGGATCCGCTCCTCCCGGCAGAACCGGACGATGTCCTGGACGATCAGGAAGTAGCCGGCGAGGTCCAGCTTCTCGATGAGGGCCAGCTCCTTCTCGAGCTGCGCCTGGGCGCGGGCCGTCATCGGCCGGAAGCGGACGCGCGCCCCTTCCCACGTGAGGCGGCGGAGATACGAGGCCGGCGTCTCACCTGGTGGGAGCGGGAGGTCGGGAAAGCGGTAGCCCAGGTCGGCCAGCGTGAAGTCGAGGCGGTCGGCGAGGTCCGCGGCGTTTCCCGGCGCCTCCGGCAGGTCGGAGAAGAGGCGCGCCATCTCGGCGGGCCCCTTCAGGTGCCGCTCGCGGTTCGCGTGGAGGAGGCGCCCCGCGCGGTCGACCGTCGTGTGGTGGCGGATCGAGGAGAGCGCGTCGAAGAGCTCCTTCCCCTCCCGCGCCGCGTAGCGGACGCCGTTCGTGGCGACGAGAGGGAGCCGGAGCGCGCGGGCGAGGTCGACGAGCGCACGGTTCGCCTGCTCCTCGGCACGGAGGCGGTGGCGCGAGACCTCGACGTGGAGGCGGCCTGGGAAGAGCCCGGCGAGCTTCGAGAGGAGCCGCCGCGCGCCGTCGGCGCCGCGCGAGACGAGGGCGCGGTGGACGGGGCTCTCCTCGCCGCCTGAAAGAGCGTGGAGCCCCTCCGCATGTGCGGCGATCTGCTCCCACGTCACGGAAGCCTCTCCCTTCGGCTTTCCCAGCGCCCCCGCCGAAAGCAGCTTGCAAAGATTGCGATAACCAATTCGGCTGTCTGCCAGCAACGTAAGCCGCGGGGGCGGCGTCCCCGGCGGCGGGGGGGAGGGACCAGACCAAGAGGACCCCGCGGCGCTTCGCGCCGTGCTTCGAATGAAGAAGAGCCGGACGCCCGCTGCTCTTCTTCTCTTACCTTCGAAGAAGCGGTTCTCTTTGCAGACCCTTGCCGGTGAGCGGCCGGCCACTCGACGAGGGTGACTTCGGCCCCGACGAGCGCCTTGACCCCCGCGGCCCGCGCCGCCTTCCAGAACCGGGGCGCGCCGTAGACGCCGTTCACGTCGACGAGGGCGACGGCGGGGAGCCCGAGCGCCGCCGCGCGCTCGACGAGGTCTTCCGGCAGCGACGCGCCGTTCAGGAACGAGAAAGCCGACGCGCAGCGGAGCTCGGCATAGCGCGGCCCGGGAGCCTTCGCCGCCGTAAAGGTCCGCTTCCGCAGCGTCTCCTTCCGCGCGCCGGGGGAGACGTAGATCCGCGCGTCCCCCGGCCCGATGAAGTCGCGCGACGGCGGTCCCGGACGGTGTCCGCGCCCCTTCTCCATGGGGCGTGGAACGTTAGTCGTAAGTTAGACGTAAGTCAAGAAGCCCGCCGACGAATCTCCCGCCACCGGAAACAGGTGACGACGTGGTCGTTCACCATGCCGACGGCCTGCATGAAGGCGTACATGATCGTCGATCCGACGAAGGTGAAGCCGCGCCTCCGGAGGTCCTTGCTCAGGGCGTCCGACTCGGAGGTCGTCGCCGGAATCTGCCCGAGCGCCCTCCAGCGGTTCACCTTCGGCCTCCCGCCGACGAAGCGCCAGACGTAGGCGTCAAAGCTGCCGAATTCGGTCTGGACCTTCAGGTACGCCTTCGCGTTCGTCACCGCCGCGGCGACCTTCAGTCGGTTCCGGACGATGCCGGGGTCCCCGAGGAGCGCCGTCTGCTTCCGCGCGCCGTAACGCGCGACCGCTGCCGGATTGAAGCCGTCATAACCCGCGCGGTACCGGTCCCGCTTCTTCAGGATCGTCTCCCACGAGAGCCCGGCCTGCGCCCCTTCGAGAATCAGAAACTCGAAGAGTATGCGGTCGTCGTGCTGGGGGACGCCCCACTCGACGTCGTGGTAGGGGATCGACAGTTCGGTCCGCGCCCAGGCGCAGCGGACGGCCTCGCGCGGCGTCAAGCGGGATCGACTTCCCCGAGGTCGTGGTGGGCCAGGAACTCGGACTCGTCGGACGGCGAGAAGAAGACGAGCCGGACCTCGGCGATCCCGGTCTCCCGCTGCAGGGCCTCGCGAAGGGCCCGGGACGCCACGGCCGCCGCCTCGTCCTTCGGATAGCCGTAAATGCCGGTCGAGATGGCCGGGAACGCGAGCGTCGAGAGGGCGTGCTTCGACGCGAGCGCGATGGCGTTGCGGTAGCAGGAGGCGAGGAGCGCGGCCTCGTGCCCTTCGTGTTGCCCCCAGACCGGCCCGACCGTGTGGATGACGTGCCGCGCGGGGAGGTTGTAGCCGCGGGTGATCACGGCCTCGCCTGTCGGAAGGCCGGCCGGGTAGAGAGTCTTCCGGATCTCGCGGCATTCCGCGAGGAGGTCCGGCCCCGCGGCCCGGTGGATCGCGCCGTCCACCCCGCCGCCTCCCAGGAGCGAGCCGTTTGCGGCGTTGACGACTGCGTCCACCTTTTCTCGCGTGATGTCCCCCGTCCGGACCACGACCCGTCCGCCGAGGAACGTCCGGGGGGCGTCCAGACCCGTCGTCATCCCGGGCGTCCGTCGCCGGCTTTGCTCACACGCGCTGCGCGTGTCGACCCGTGCCGGAGAGGAAGGCGCCGCCGAAAACCGCGGCCACGACGAGGACGAACCAGACCGGGAGGGCCGAGCCCGTCCGAACGGCGACGCCGAGAACCGGGAGGAGAAGGCAGACCGCCGCGAAGGCCGAGAGCGCCAGCAGGAACCCGCCGACCACGCGCGAGAGGACCGCCGCCGTCTCGATCCGCGCGCCGAGGGCGAAGAGGATCTGGCCCACGAGGAGGCCGAACGGGAAGAGGATCCACGTGCCGAGGGAGGGGGCGAGGCCGAACGAGCCGAAGGGCGCGAGGACCATGGCGACGCCCGCGGCGGCGCCGACGGCGACGAAGACGAGCCCGGCGAGCTTCAGCATGTCGGCTTCCTCCGGGCCCGATTATGCCGCCGCGACGGATTCTCAGCGCGCCTTCGCGAGACCGACCGGGCAGGCGACGCCGGTGCCGCCGAGACCGCAGTAGCCGTCCGGGTTCTTCGCGAGGTACTGCTGGTGGTACTCCTCGGCGTAATAGAACGCCGGTGCCTCCCGGATCTCCGTCGTGATCGGGCCATGCCCGGCCTCCGACAGGAGGCGTTGATACGCCTCCCGGCTCGCCTCGGCCTCGGCGCGCTGAGCCTCGCCGAAGGCGTAGATCGCCGAGCGGTACTGCGTCCCGACGTCGTTCCCCTGGCGCATCCCCTGCGTCGGGTCGTGGCTCTCCCAGAAGACCTTCAGGAGGTCGCCGTAGGAGACCTTCCGGGGCTCGAAGACGACCAGCACGACCTCGGTGTGCCCCGTTCCGCCGGTACAGACTTCGCGGTACGTGGGGTTTGGAGTTGAGCCTCCCGCGTAACCGACGGCCGTGGCGTAGACGCCGGGCGTCTGCCAGAACTTCCTCTCGGCTCCCCAGAAGCACCCCAGGCCGAAGACGGCCTTTTCGAGCCCCTCGGGGAACGGCGGGACGATCCTCGCACCGCTCACGAAATGCCGTTCGGAAACGCTGATCGCCTCGGTCCGGCCCGGCAGGGCTTCGGCGGGATCGGGAACCTCGAGCTTCTTCACGCGGAAGAACATCGTCATGCGACGAGTCTATCGCGCGAGGCGGGCGGTTCCTTCCCGGGGCTGGCGGCTATTTCTTTTTCTTCGCCGCAGCGGCCTTCTCGGCCTTGCTCTTGTGGGCCAGGTCGGCGCGGTGCGCGCGCTCGTAGGTCTGGATGTCCTTGAAGCGTCCCTTGGCGTCGCGGACGGCGTAGAGCTTCTTCCCGGCGACACTGCGGTGAGTGGTACGGCGCGCTTTTCCGGCCATCGAATCCTCCGTTTCCCTGATCGTGGGTGTTTGCGGAGTCTAGCGCGCGGGGCGTTCCAGCGCCGCGGCGCTGCCGGAAAGCGAGGGGGAGAGATAGAGATGAGAGCCGCAGGCGACGAACCCGGCGCGGGCGAACCGCCTCAGGTACCACGACGCGGGGCGCCGGAGAAAGCCGCGGAGGTCCCCCTCGGGATCGTCCTCCCGCGTCATCACCTCGAGGTACGCGACGCCGCCGCAGAGTGCCGCCAGGCCTGCGAGTCCGCCAGCCAGATCCGGCGCGGGGACGTAATGGAGGACGTCGGCGCAGACCACGAGGTCGAAGGGCCTTTCGAAGCGAAGGGCGCCGAGCTCGCGGAACGACCCGGGGAGCACGTTTCGCGCGCGCCCGAATCGGCGGACGGCGTAGGTGCTCGAGTCGAGGCCGAGGTAGTTGACGCCGGGCCGCAGGGCGCGGAGCGGGGCCCGCCACGCCGCCTCCCCGCAGCCGACGTCGAGAACGGTGCGGACGGCGCGGCCGAGGAAGTGCTCCGTGACGGCCACGGCCATCGCGACCTTGCGCCGGAGCGCAGCCTGCGGCGCGACCCGGCGCAAGGGGTCGCGGTACCAGCGGTCGAAATAGGAACGGTCGTAGGCTTTCGGCACTGCCGGCGGAGCTTAGACGACGGGAACCCCCGGCGTCCGGGGAGCGGCCCCTTGCGGGGTGCCGGGTCACATCCGGGCGGCGAGAACGCCCTCGAGCTTCTCGAAGACCCTCTCGTTCAGCTCGATCTCCTGCTTCAGGCTTTCCTTGAAGTCCTGCTTTGCGGCGTGGTGCAGCTCGTGGAGAAGCTCCTTGTGGGCGGTCGAGAGGAGCTTCCGGAGGTATTCCCGGTCCTCGTTTGACAGGTCGACCATCGCTATCACCCTTCTTCCCCGCGGATCCGCCCGGCGACCCGGTCGGGGGCGTCGCCGCGGAATCGTTCCTACGGGGACAATATGGGATCCCGGGTCGCGGGGCGCCAGCCTTCCCGAATCCTCGCGGTGGCCGGAACCTCCTTGACCGCGCACCTAACCGCGCCTTAGCTTACGGCCTTAGGGCGCCGGCTCGGGCCGGCGCTTAGGAGAGACGATGTCGAAGAAACTGCTCGGATCCGCGATCGCGCTCGCCGCGCTCGTGCTCACCGCTTCCGCCTTTTCCCAGCAGCCCACGAAAGGCCCCTGGAAGGGCCGCTCGGGCGGGACGTCCGAGGCCGTGATGGTCACGGCCACGGTCCAGGCGGTCGACGTCAAGGCCAGGACCGTCACCCTGAAGGGTCCCGAGGGGAAGGTCGTGACCATCAAGGTCGACCCGGAGATCCAGAACCTGGAAAAGCTCAAGGTCGGCGACGAGGTCGTCGCGAAGTACTACGAGGCCCTGGCCTGGGAAGTAAAGAAGGCCGGAACGTCGACGATGCAGCCCGGCATCACCGAGTCGGCGGGCGTGGACAAGGGGGCCGGCCACCGGACCGCCATCGGCAAGCGAAGCGTGAAGATGGTCGTCACGATCACCTCCATCGACACGGTGGCGAAGACGGTGACGGTGAAGGAGCCGGACGGCCCGACCTCGGTGATCAAGGTCAAGAACCCCGCCAATCTCGAGGGCGTCAAGGTCGGCGACCAGGTCGAGGTCAAGTTCTCGCAGGCTCTCGCCGTCTCGCTCGAGCCGGCGCCCAAAAAGTAAGGACGGCCAGCTAGGCGGGGGGAGCCGCGTCGTGCCGCGGCTTGATCCCCACTCGCCAGACCGCGTACGTGGAGGCGGCCCAGGCGAGGAAGACGACCGAGCGCGGGAACCAGCCGGGACGAACCTGCTCGCGCAGGGAGTCGACGAGCAGCACGACGAGCACCCCGGCTCCGACGGCGAGAAGCGGGCTGATCGCGACGAGGACTTCGCCCGCGGGGAGCGGCCGCTTGAGGTCGGCCGTGCGCGTCAGCCGGTAGTGCCCGAAGAAGGCGGGGAGGATCGCGACCGGCCACCACGGCTCGGGGAGCGCCAGCAGCAGGACGAACCCCACCACCGACGGGAAGAGCCAGTGCGCGAGGCGGCGCGGACCCGGGCGGTTCGTCACGTGATCTCCACCGGATGATACCCGGGCCGTCCTCGGCGCTTCACCCCACCCCCGTCGCCTCCGCGTAGCGGCGGATCCCCTCGAACGTCTCCTGCCAGCCGCGCTCGCAGCCGGCGAAGAAGTCGTCGGCGCGGGCGTCGTCGGGGAAGCCCGACTGCACGACCGTCAGGAGGGAGCCGCGCCGCGCGGGCGCCACGCTGAATTCCGTCGACAGGAGCTTCGACGGGAAGGGGAGGGGGCCGCCCCTGGCGTAGGTGCTGAAGTCCGACAGGCGGAGCCTTTTCGGGGGGTCGAAGATGACGATCCGCGCCTCGGTGACGTAGTCCGGGTCGTCCTCGCTCCCGCCCCACGCCGCCGCCCAGACACCGCCTTCGCGCGGCAGGACGATCGCCCGCGCGGCGCCCCACCAGCCGCGGATCGCTGACGGGGTCACGAGGAGCGCAAACGTCTCCGGAGGAGAGAGGGGGATGTCGAGTGAGCGGCTGTGGCTTCGAGGCATTTGCCACCTCCGCGGCGGCGCCCGATCCGCCGCGCCCGGACGATATCAGCCGTCGAAGAGGGGACTTGACAAACACGAACGATCGTGCTAATTTTAGGGAGATGGGCAAGGGCGACTTGACGCGGCAGGCCATCCTCGAAAAGGCGACCGCCGTCGCCAGCGAGGTCGGACTGGGGGGCCTCACCATCGGGAAGCTGGCCGAGGAGCTGGAGCTCTCCAAGAGTGGCCTCTTCGCCCATTTCGGTTCCAAGGAAACCCTGCAGGTCGCGATCCTGGAGCATGCGGCCGAGCGCTTCGTCGAGCTGGTGATCAAGCCCGGGCTCCGGGCCCCTCGCGGCGAGCCGCGCCTCCGGTCCCTCTTCGAGCGTTGGCGGCACTGGCCGAAGTTGAACCCGATGCCGGGGGGCTGCATCCTGGTGGCCGCCGCCATCGAGCTGGACGACCGGCCCGGGCCGGCGCGCGAGCTCCTCGTCAAGCAGCAGCGCGACTGGCAGGATCTGCTGGCCGCGACCGTGCGCGGGGCTGTCGCCGAGGGCCACTTCCGGAAGGACGCGGACCCCGAGCAGTTCGCACACGACTTCAACTCCATCATGCTCGGCTACCACCACGCGTTGCGGCTGCTGCGCGACCCGAAGGCCGAGAAGCGAGCCGTCCGCGCCTTTGAGAATCTCGTCGAGGCCGCCCGTCGGCCTCACTGAACGTTCGACCCGGAACCGCCTCGTCCAGACGAAAGGAGATCGCCATGCAGAGGAAAGTCTTTGGTGGACCCAAGATTAGCACGAACGATCGGACTATCTCACCGTCCCCGATCCTCCGCGCCACGCTGTCCCTCATGTCGAGAACGGCCCCGTCACTGGCCGCCGAGGCGGCGTCGCGGCTCTTCGTTCACGTACCGCGCGTTCCCCGGCCGCGGGGAGGGGCCGCCGCGTTCCTGGCGTCGGGTGAGGCCCTCGCCGTCCGCGGAGGTGGCCAGCGACTCGCGGCCTGGAGCTGGGGCCACGGTCCTGCGATCGTGCTCGCCCACGGCTGGGCAGGGCGAGGCACGCAGATGCGCGCCTTCGTGCCGGCGCTGGTCAGGGCCGGCTTTCGGGCCGTCGTCTTCGACGGGCCGGCTCACGGATTCTCCGGCGGCCGCTCGACGTCGCTGCCGGCTTTCGGCGACGCCATCGCGGCGGTCGCCGCGGCCACGGGCGCGCGCGGCGTCGCCGCTCACTCGCTGGGGGGCGCCTCCACGCTCGTCGCCCTCTCCCGCGGCCTCTCGCTCTCTCGCGCGGTCCTTCTCGGCGCCCCTTCCAACGCCGAGAGAATCTGGCTCGGTTACAGTCACTCCCTCGGCCTCGACGACGCCGTCGCAGCCGAGGCCCGACGGCGCCTGGAGCGGCGGATCGGCGTGAGATTCGGCGAGCTGAACGTCTCGAGCTTCGCCTCCCGGATCACCGCTCCTGTTCTTGTCGTCCACGACCGGGAGGACGACGAGGTCCCCTGGAGTGCGGGAGAGGAGAACGCCCGCCTCCTTCCGGAAGGGCGGCTCCTCACGACGCACGGCCTCGGGCACCGAGGCATCCTGCGTGACCGCGACGTCATCGAGCAGACGGTCCGTTTTCTTGCGGAGGGGATCGCCCCCTTGCGCTGTGAGATTTGCCGTCAGGCGCTGGGGAGCGCCGGCACGGTGGAGCTCTGCGGCAGCTGCCTCCTCGGGAGGGAGCTCTTCGAGCGCGAAAGGCGCTTCGCGGCCTGACCGGGCCGTCCTGCGAGTTCAGTCAAACTCCTTCCGCGGCGGCGACTGCTCTCGCCCGACGCGGCCCGTGGCGACATCGGCCAAGAAGTAGTTCTCTCCGCGCATCGGCGCGCCGGCCATCCTCCGGAGCATCGCGATCTGCCCGACGTGCGTCAGCGCGTCGGCCACCGGCCCCTGGAAGAGCTTCTCCGGCGGGGTGGCGAGCCGCGCGTCTGACGCGAGGAACTGGTCGAACGCGCGGAGCGCCTCGAAGAAGCGCGCGACCTGCTCGTCCCAGGTCAGCTGCGGAGAGTCGACCCACGTCGTCTCCCCCTTCGCCATCCTGAGCGCCCAGTCGAGAAGGTCGCCGATATGCGCCAGGATCTCCGCCGGCGTCCGGGCCGTCTCCGAGACGCGAAAGGCCGGAAACGACGGCGCGACGTCCCGCACCGCCTTCCCTCCTCGATAGGCCAGCGTCGCGACAGTGTGGCGGAGCATCTGGCGCGCGGAGTCCGTCGATGGGGCCATCTCGATCTCCTCCTGGGCGGTCCTGCCGCTCCTCGTTCCGGCGCCCAGGAGACTACATCTGGTTCAAAACGCCGTGCGATGATCCGGCCGGGACATTCGATAGGAGATGCCGGTGTTCCGTTCGCGCCCCCGGATCCGGGCCGCAGGTCGACGGAACGACGTGACGCGGAGCGAACGTGGGCTGCTGAGCCCGGGCCGCCGGCGTCTCTCGCGGGCGGCGCTCTCCCGCTGGCCGGCCGCGGTGGTGCGTTTCCGCTGGCCGATCGCGCTTCTCTGGCTCGTCGCGGTCCTGATCCTCGCTCCAGCGGCCCGGGACGTCGAGAGACGGCTCGAGGTCGCCGCGAGAATGCCGTCCGGGCAGGCGGAGAAAGTCCGCTTCGACCTGGAGCGGCGATTCCGGTCGCCGTTCACCGACCGGGTCCTCCTCGTCGTCGAGGGGATCCCCGGCCCCCAGACGCCCGAGGGGCGCGACGCGCTGGAGACGATCGTCGCGGCGGTGCGGGCGATTCCCGGCGTGGCCGGCACGCTTTCGTCACTCGACTCGGGCGATTCCGTCTTCGTGGGCAAGGAGCGCGGCTTTCTCGTCGTCGTCGGCCTCGACGCCGGCTCCAAACCCGTCGAGGACCTGCTGCCCCGTTTGCGGGAGACGAGCGCGACTCTGACCGGCCAGCTCCGCCAGACGCACGCCGACGCCTGGCTCGGCTGGACGGGCGAGGCTCCCCTCAACTTCGACCTCAGGCGCGCCAGCTCCGTCGACGCGCGGACCGCGGAGGCCAAGGTCCTTCCCGTGACTCTGATCCTCCTGCTCTTCGTCTTCGGGAGCGCCGTTGCGGCCCTGTTGCCGCTCGGAGTCGGGATCCTCTCGATCGCCCTCTCGCTCGGGGTCACGGCATTTCTGGCTCGGTTCTTCACGCTCTCGATCCTGATCCAGACGCTGGCGTCGATGATCGGACTCGGGCTTGGCATCGACTACGCGCTGCTGACGGTGAGCCGTTTCCGGGAGTCGCTCGCGGCGGGACAGGGGCCCGGGCCGGCGGCGGAAGAGACGGTGAGGCGCGCCGGCTGGACGATTCTCCTTTCGGCCTTCCCGGTTTCGATCGGCTTCGCCGCGCTGCTGACGATCCCGCTCTCGGAGCTTCGGTCCATCGGCCTCGCCGGCCTTCTCGTCACGCTTTTTTCGCTCGCGCTGTCCGTGACGCTGCTGCCCGCCTTACTGTCTCTTCTGGGCCCCCGCATCGAAGCTTTTCGGGTCCGGCGGGCGCGGTCGGACCGGTCCGCGAGCGGCTCGGAGGCCTGGAGGCGCTGGGGACACCGGGTCATGTCACACCCCGTGCTGGCGCTGACGATCACGAGCGCGCCGCTCCTCCTCCTTGCGGCCCAGGCGTGGCGGCTCGACACCGCGATGCCCCGCGGCGACTGGCTGCCCCGGGGCTCGGAGTCCGTCCGCGCGTACCACAGCCTGGAGGCGATGGGCCGCTCGAACGTCATGCACTCGCTCCGCGTCGTGCTCGACTTTCCCTCCGGCATGACGCTCGACAGCCCGCTCGGCTGGACGGCCGCCGGCAACCTGCTCGAGCGGCTCCGGGCCGACCGCCGGGTCGACCGGGTCCAGTGCCTTCCGTCCCTCCTGAGCGGGCCCGAAGGCGTCCTCCTCCTGCCGATGGTGCCGACGGGCATCCGCCGGAGCCTCGAGGCCGCGGACGGCAGTGCGGCTCTCTTCGAGGTCATCCCGGCGGCAGGCCTGACGCCCCGTGATCAGGTCAGCTTCGCGCGGGACCTCAGGACGTGGAGCGCCCCGGAAGCGACGGGGCTTCCGGGGACGAAGATGAGCGTCGGCGGCCGTCCGGGCTTTGACGCCGACTACGAAGACATCGTCGCCGGACATTTTCGGCGCGTGATCGCCCTCGTCGTCGGTGGGACGTTCCTCGCTCTCTTCGCGGGATTCCGTTCGCTGCTCGTCGCGGTCAAGGCGGTGCTTCTGAACCTCCTTTCGGTTGGAGCCTCCTTCGGAGCGCTGGTCCTCGTCTTCCAGGACGGCTATGGCGGCCGCTGGCTCGGCCTTTCCGGGCCGACGGGAAGCGTCTTCCCGATCATCCCGGTGCTCGTCTTCTGCATCGTCTTCGGCCTCTCGATGGACTACGAGGTGATCCTCGTCGCCCGGGTCGCCGAGGCGAGGCGCGGCGGCCTCGGCGAGTCGGAAGCGATCGCCGAGGGGCTCGCGCGGACGGCGACGGTCATCACCAGCGCCGCGGCGATCATGATCGTCGTCTTCTTCGGGTTCACGCTCGGCGACTTCCTCCCGATCAAGATGCTGGGGTTCGCGCTTTCGGTCGCCGTCCTCATCGACGCGATCGCCGTGCGCATGGTCATCGGCCCGGCGCTCCTCCGGCTCGCGGGGCGCTGGAACTGGTGGCCCGGCGGCCTCGGCTGAGCGCAAAGCGCAAGAAAAATGGCCGCCGGTTGCCCGGCGGCCGAAACGATCAGAAGAATGACGCGAGTCGAGATCGAGCCGTCAGGCCCGGCTCACTCGCCGGCGCAGCAGCCGGAGGTGCACGCGGGACACGACGGGCAGCAGGCGGCCTTCGAGCTTCCCACGGTAGCCGAGGCCACGGTACCGAGCGTGAGGAGGGCGAGAAGGGCGAGGCCGATGAGGGTTCTCTTCACGAGAGTCTCCTTTCGAGTTTCGTTTCGCTTTAGCGGCCCGGGGTCATCCCGCGCCGCGGCTTCCGACGCCTCGTTCGGGCGGCGTCTCAGTTGCGAAACGACTCGTGGAGGAGCTGGAGGGGCGGCGAGGCGGAGAGGGATTTGATGCGGTTCGACGAAAAGAGCGTCGGCGCGGGCCCCGCGGTGGCGACCGAAGCCGGGAGCGGCGGGGCGGCCTCGAGGACGCGGAGCGCCGGCCTCTCCTCGCTCGAGAAGTTGAGCAGCCCTTCGCAGGCCCGGCAGCGCGGGATCGTCGGCGCACGGTCGGGCGCGGGACAGGACGAGCCGGATTCGTCCCCGCAGCAGGAGTTGCCCCCGGAGGGGTCGGCCGCGCAGAACGACGACCAGGCCAGGGGGGCCGAAAGCGACGCACAGACGCCGAGCGCCGGAAGTGAGAAGCCGATCAGAATCGCGGCGGCGCGGAGCCGGAAGCGCTGCACGGAGGGAGTCTAACTCGCGGTTCGGCTAGCCCGCAGCTCCGGCCCGCCGGATCCGCGCGGGGACGTTCAGCTCGGCGAATCGTGCGACGAGCTCGGCCGCCGCGCCGGGGTAGAGGGCCTCGAAGACCGCGGTGCCGGCCCGGATCTCCGACCGGACGTCCGAAACCGGCCGTCCGGTCAGGGCCGCCAGATGCCTGGCGGCGAGGTACGTCCCCTTGTCGTCGGCCGCGGGCCCGGCCACGACGGCGACGAGGAGGGGCTCGGGAGTCGTTCCGGGCCCGAGCACCGGCTTTTCGGGCGCGGGAAGAACCGGGCCGGCATCGGCCTCGCGCTCCTCGACGAAACGGCGGAGCCGCAGCACCTGCATCTCCTCGGTGGCGCTCTCCGCGAGGGCGCCGGTCAGCATCCGGACGAGCGGATCGGCCTCGTCGCACCGCTGCGCAAGCGGCAGGAGCCACTGCAGCATCCGGCCGCGGTCGGTGCGGCGGTCCGAGCCGGGCTTCTTCGCGACGCCGCCCGCGGCGAACGCCGCCCGGGAGGAGGCGAGGTCGCCGAGGCGGACCGTCCCCCCGTTCGTGATGAAGACGTTCGACGGGGACGGGTCGCCGTGCGAGAGGCCGAGCCTCTCCAGCTCGTCCGCGGCGGCGAGGAGCCCGCTGACGATCGTCAGGAGCTCGCCCCCGGTCGGCCACGTGGCGGCGCGGATCCGGTGGGCGAGCGTGCCGCGGTCGAAAAATTCGCGCTGGAGCCATGGCTCGGGCGCGTCGCCGGCCGCGAGGAGCGGGACGAGCGGCAGGCTCGCAAGTGGGATGCGGGAATTGACCTCGATCTCGGAAAGGAGGAGCGACCGCGCCTCGAGGTCGCCGCGCCACGGGTCGTCCAGCCGGCGCTTCAGCCGCGGGAATCCGCCCGGCCCGGCCGTCACCTCGCTTGCGAGCGGGGCGTCCGACGGGAAGGCGGAGGGCGAGCCGGGCGACACGCTCACCGGATCTCGTACCTTCGGAGAAAGTCGGCGATCTCCTCGCTCGGGATCGCGAAGCCGAGCCCCTGCGCGCCTCGGATCTTCATCGTGTTGACGCCGATCACCTGTCCGGCCTCGTTCACGAGCGGGCCTCCGCTGTTCCCCGGGTTGATCGCCGCGTCGTGCTGAATGTAGGAGACGCTGTCGAGGACCCGCTTGTCGGCGCTGACGATGCCGCGGGTGACGGTGAAGTCGAGCGCGTCCGAGAGCGGCGTTCCGGCGGCATAGACGTTCATGCCGATGATCGTGTTGCTCCTCGGGGCGACGGGGAGCGGCTTGAAGCGGTACCACGTCGCCTCGGGCTCGATCCGGAGGACCGCCAGGTCGGACTTGCCGTCGCGCTGCCAGACGCGGGCCTTGAACTCGCTCCGGTCCCGCATCCTCACGAGGACCCAGTCGGCGCCGTCGACGACGTGCCGGTTCGTCATGATGAGCCCCGTTTCCCGGGACGTCAGGACGAAGCCCGAGCCGAGCATGCCGCCGCCGATCGACCGGATGGCAATCAGGGCGACGGTGCCGTCGAGAACGTCGGCGAGCATCTTCGGAACGTCGGGCGTCGGGGCGAGAGGAGCGGCCCGGAGCGACGCGGCGGGCGCGGGGGCCGGGAGAGCGGAGGCCGCGGCCGTCGCTCTCGCCGGGACGGAGAGGAGTGTCTTCAGCCCCCGGGCCCGGGCGGACTGCTCGCGGTCGAGCGCAGCGTGCGATCTCATGAACGTCGCCTCGAGGAAGCGGCGCCCCGGCGGCGAGAGGAGCGCGCCGGCGGCGGCGAGGAGGACGAGCGCGGCGGCGAGGGCGGCGCGGCGGGGCCCCCGGCTCTCGTCCGCCTCGGCCGGAGCCGCGGGAACCGCGTGAGCCGTCGGGCCGAGGGAGGCGGCATCGAGGAGCGAAACGGCCTCGTCGCCGAAGGCGATCTCGTCGCCCGGCCCGACCACCGCCTCCGTTACGAGCTCGCCGTTGACGAAGAGGGCGCCCTCGGGGGCGAGGAGCCGGACGACGGCACCCCCCTCGCCCGCGGTTTCGATCTCGGCGTGGAGCGGCGCGACGGACGGGGAATCGAGCCAGAGGTGGCCGTCCGGGACCGCCCGCCCGACGCTCACGCGCCCCGCGAGCCGCCGCAGGCGTTTGCGGCCGGTCCCGGGCTCCGTGAAGCGGAGGAGCAAATCCATCGTTTGGCCGCGGGCCCCCGCGGACGTCGACGAGTTTACTTGCCCGGGTGGAATGGTCAGCGCCCAGCTGGGCGAGGAGTACATGGAGGACGTCGTCGTCAAAAAGAACGCGGACGGCACGCTCGTCTTCCAGTGCGCCCCGCGCTCGCAGGCGCAGAAGACGTCCGACAAGCAGACGGACAAGCCGGCTCCGCAGGCGAAGCCGGAGCTCGAGAAGGAGTAGGCCGTGAAAGCAAAGCACATGCGCACGAGCCTTCTCCTCCTCCTCTCAGTCTTTCTGCTCGCGGCCGGCCCGGCCTTCGCGAACGCGACGATCACGATAGTGAACGGTAACGCCCCGGGCGTCGGCTTCAACGACCCGACCCCAACTGCGGCCGTGGGTGGAAACACCGGGACGACACTGGGTCAACAGCGACTTATCGCGTTTCAAGCTGCCGCGGACATCTGGGGGGCGGCGCTCGATAGCAACGTCGCAATCAGGATTTTCGCGACCTTCGAGCCGCTCTCCTGCACGGCGACAGGCGCCACCCTTGGTTCCGCGGGGACGTTCCGTCGGCACGGCCGCTTTCGGGGCGCAGCTCTCTTCGCCGGGGATCACCGGCGCGGTCGTCCTCGGCCTCGATCCGGATGAGGATGGCGGTCTGGCCACCTTTACTGGAACCGACGCCTGCTCGCCGCTGACGAACGCGGCGGCGGTCGCAGGGAACATCGCCCTCGTCGACCGCGGAGGCGTGCACCTTCGTCGTCAAGGTGAAGAACGCACAGAACGCGGGGGCCATCGCCGTCCTCGTCGCCGACAACGCAGCCGACTCGCCGCCGGCAGGGCTCGGAGGCGCCGATCCTACGCATCGTGATCTCGTCTGTCCGGATCACCCGGGCGGACGGCAACACGATCAAGGCCAACCTCGCGGGAGGAGTCAACGCCACGTTGGGGGTCGACGTGACCGTCCTTGCGGGCGCCGACGCGGTCGGGCCGGCTTCTCATGAATGCGACGAACCCGATTCAGTCCGGCTCGTCGATCTCCCATTGGGACCCGATCGCGTTCAAGAACCTCCTCATGGAGCCGGCGATTAACGCCGACCTGACGCACAATGTCGAACCTCCGGACGACCTGACGCTGCCGTTGATGCGGGACATCGGCTGGTTCCCGGACGCCGACACTCGACGGAGTCCCGGACGACGTCGACTGCGAGCCCAATTCGGATCTTCGCGCCCACCGTCGTCATCGACGGCTGCGACTCGGGCGTCCCGAACACGTTCTTCGCAAACGGCTGCACGATCTCGGACCTGATCAATCACGCCGCGGAGGGCGCCCGCAATCACGGAGCGTTTGTGAGCGCCGTCGCGCATCTCACGAACGACCTGAAGAAGGCCGGGATCATCACCGGTGCCCAGAAGGGAGCCATCCAGAGCTGCGCGGCGGGGGCTTCGATTCCCTGACGCAGGCTCGTTCCGTCTCCCGGAAAGACCGAGGGCCGGCCCACGGGCCGGCCCTTTCTTCTTCTCCTGCGTGAGAACCGGGACGAAAGCGGAAGAGCGCCTTACTTGCCCGGGACCCCGTACCAGCCGCGGCTGAAGTAGTCGACGAAGGTCAGGCTGAAGAGGATGCCGAGGAAGAGGATCGCGCAGACGATCAGGACCGGGGTCAGCTTCGTGTTGAACCGGACGTTCATGAAGAACCAGACGACGAGGGCCGCCTTGCCGCCGGCGATCAGGAGGGCGACGACGGTGCTGCCCGCGCCGAGGTTGACGAACGCGATGCCGGTCGTGATGGCCGTCAGGACCATCAGCGCCAGGAAGACGGAGAGGAGCGTCTTGACGGTCGCGATCGAGTGTCCGTTCGTGCTCATCGGGCGTCAAATCCTCACAGAAGGTGGTGCCGGCCGGCGAGGTAGAGGAGCGGGAAAAGGAAGATCCAGATGATGTCGACGAAGTGCCAGTAGAGGCCGAAGCCCTCGATCATGTTGTGGTTCTCGGGCGTGTACTTCCCGTTCCAGGCGGGCTTCAGGAGGCAGATCAGGATGGCGATGCCGACGACCATGTGGAGGGCGTGGAGGCCCGTCATCGCGAAGTAGAGCGAGAAGAACATCATCGCGTGGTCGTTGCCGGGCCCCTCGAGGAAGAAACTCGGGCCGGGGACCAGGTGCTCCACCCACTTGTGGTGGTACTCGAACGCCTTCACGCCGAGGAAGACGAGGCCGAGGAAGCCGGTGCCGAGGAGGTAGCCGACGATCCGGCGGGCCTTCCCGGTCTGGGCGCAGCGGACGGCCATGGCGACGGTCACCGAGCTGCCGATCAGGACCGCGGTGTTGAACGTCCCGAGCGCGATGTCGAGGTGCCGGCTCGCGTGATTGAACGAGACCGGGTACTTCCAGCGGTAGAGCGCGTAGGCGAAGAAGAGGCCGCCGAAGAAGAGGATCTCCTGGACGATGAAGAGCCACATCCCGAGCGTGGCCGACTCCTTCTGCTGCTCGTAGGAGTCGAAGTGGTGGGCGAGGCCGGGCTGCGCCCCGCCGTGGGCGTCATGCGACAACGGGGGCCTCCTTGCCTGCCGCGTGGGCCGGGTAGTCGTAGGCTTCGTGGGTCACGGCGACCGGGTGGTCGAAGTTGCCGGTCGGCGGCGGGGAGGTCGTCTCCCACTCGAGGCCGACGGCGCCCCACGGGTTCGCCGGGGCCTTCTTCCCGAACTTCAGCGACCAGACGAGGTAGAGGAGCGGGAGGAGATAGCCGAGGCCCAGCACCGTGGCGCCCGCCGAGGACATGACGTTCAGCACCTGAAACTCCGGAGGGTAGGTGTGATAGCGGCGCGGCATCCCCATGTATCCGAGGATGAACTGAGGGAAGAACGTGACGTTGAAGCCGATGAAGACCGTGATGGCCGCGATCTTCGAGAGGAACTCGTTGTACATCCGCCCCGTGATCTTCGGCCACCAGTAGTGGATGCCGCCGAGGTAGCCCATGACCGCGCTTCCGACCATGACGTAGTGGAAGTGGGCGACGAGGAAGTAGGTGTCGTGGATGTGGGCGTCGAGGCCGAGCGTCGCGAGCATCGTCCCCGTCAGGCCGCCGATGACGAAGACGCCGATGAAATTCAGCGCGTAGAGCATCGGCGTTTGCCACGAGATGGAGCCCTTGTAGAGGGTGGCCGTCCAGTTGAAGACCTTGATGGCGGACGGCACGGCGACGAGCATCGTCAGGACGGAGAAGACGGCCGCCGCGTAGACCGAGATGCCCGCCACGAACATGTGATGGGCCCAGACGAGGAAGCCGAGGACGGCGATGGCGACCGAGGCGAACGCCACGAACTTGTAGCCGAAGATCCGCTTCCGCGCGAAGGCGGCGACGAGCTCGGAGATCACGCCCATCGCCGGCAGGATCATGATGTAGACGGCCGGGTGCGAGTAGAACCAGAAGAAGTGCTGGAAGAGCACCGGGTCCCCGCCCAGCCTCGGGTCGAAGACGCCGATGTGGAAGAGGCGCTCGGCCGCGAGGAGCAGGACCGTGATGGCGAGGACCGGCGTGCCGAGCACCTGGATGATGCTCGTGGCGTACATCCCCCAGACGAAGAGGGGAAGCCGGAACCAGCCGAGCCCCGGCGCGCGGAGCCGGTGGATCGTCACCATGAAGTTGATGCCGGTCAGGATGCTGGAGAAGCCGTTGATGAAGATCCCGAGCCCGACCGCGATGACGTGCGTGTTCGAGAAGGTCGTCGAGAGGGGCGTGTAGAAAGTCCACCCCGTGTCGACGCCGCCGTGGAGGAGCGCCCAGACCGTGAAAAGGGCGCCGATGTTGTAGAGGTACCACGACAGGAGGTTCAGCTTCGGGAAGGCGACGTCCTTCGCGCCGATCATCAGCGGCAGGAGGAAGTTCCCCAGCACCCCCGGGATGCCGGGGATGAGGAAGAAGAAGATCATCATCACGCCGTGCGCCGTGAAGAGGCGGTTGTAGACGTCGGCGGAGACGAAGTCGCCCTGCGGGGTTGCCAGCTCGACGCGGATCAGCGCCGCGAAGATGCCGCCGAGGGCGAAGTAGAAGCTGATCGAGATCAGGTAGAGGATGGCGATCCGCTTGTGGTCGAGCGTCAGGAGCCACGACCGGAGCGTGTGGCCGTCGGTCAGGTAGCTGTGCGGGTTGTAGCCCGGCGGGTCGGGCTCGGCCGCAGTCGTCGTCGCGAGGGTCTTGGCGTCGCTCATGTTCCCCTGTTCAATTTGCGGCCTGCGTCGCCGCGGCGCCGGGTGCCTTGAGGCCCTTGATGTAGGCGATCAGCTGCAGGAGCTCCTCTTCGGAGATCGTCCCTTTGAACGTCGGCATGATCGGCTGGTAGCCGTTCACGACTTTCGCCGCGGGGTTCAGGACCGACTCGCGGAGGTACATCTCGTCGACGACGACGGTCTTTCCGTCGTTCATCGTGACCGTCTTCCCGAAGAGTGCGTTCAGGATCGGAGCGCGGGCCGACGAGTCGGGGCGGTGGCAGGTGTTGCAGGCGTTCGCCACGAAAAGCTCTTCGCC
The DNA here is from genome assembly GCA_963721385.1 of uncultured Acidobacteriota bacterium. GTDB lineage: Bacteria > Acidobacteriota > Thermoanaerobaculia > UBA5066 > UBA5066 > DAOMFB01. Next base: position 456,754 of record CAVRJB010000013.1, on the reverse strand, counting down.
GGTCCGGATCGGGCCGCGCCCGGGGCGGACGCCGGCGAGCCACTGCTCGTACTCCTGCGGCTCCATGACGACGACCTTGCCGACCATCCGGGCGTGGTCGACGCCGCAGTACTGGCCGCAGAAGAGGTGGAACGTCCCGAGCTTGTCGGCCTTGAACCAGTAGGTCGTGTAGCGCGACGGGAGGACGTCGACGTGGACCCGGAACGCCGGGACGAAGAAGTCGTGGATGACGTCCTCGGAGATCATCGTCAGCTTCACGGCGCGTCCGAGCGGCACGTGCAGCTCGTTGATCTCCCGGGTGCCGTCCGGATGCTGCATCTTCCACATCCACTGCTTGCCGGTGACCCAGTACTCGGTCGCATCCGACGGCGGCCGCATCTGGTGGAAGAAGACCCACGTTCCCCAGCCGAACATCACGAGGAGGAGGAAGAACGGGATGGCCGTCCAGGTCAGCTCGAGCATCTTCGGGCCCTGCGCATGCTCGTCGATGAACGTGCCGACCTCCGAGTCCTTCCGGCGCCGGTACTTCGAGCCGAAGACGACGAGGAGCGCGGCGATCAGGAGCGAGAAGAAGACCGAGAAAAAGAGGGCGAAGAAGAAGAGGTAGTCGACGTGCCGTGCGAGCTCGGACGCGGCGGTCGGAAAGAGCGGAGCGTTCTGCCACATGGTCAGGCGGCCCTCCTCGAGCCGCCGCCTTCGCCCCGCCTCTCGCGCCGCAGCATGACGACGATGAAGCTGACGAGAACGAGGAGGGTCAACGCCGCTCCGCCCTTGAGGACCCTCGTGATGGCGGGGGTGTAACGCCCCGACTTCGGGTCGTAGTGGTAGCACATGAGGAGCATCTTGTCGGCGAGGTTGCCGATTTTCTCCGACGTGGAGTCCATCAGCCCCAGCCGGAGGTCCTTCGTGGAGTATTCGATGCCGAAGAAGTAGCGCGAGATCTTCCCCTGTGGCGTCAGAACGACGATGCCCGTCGCGTGCGCGAACTGCTTCTGGCTCTCGTCCCAGACGTAGCGGAAGCCGACGGCCGACGTCAGCGCCTTGACCGAGGCCTCGTCGCCGGTCAGGAAATGCCAGCCCTTCTCCGCGGACGGGCGGCCGTACTGCCCGAGGACGTTCGTCCGCTTCGCCTTCGCGAGGTCGGGCCCCTCGCGCGGGTCGAAGCTGACGGTCAGGACGTCGAACTCCTTCCCCGCGTCGAACGTCAGGGCGCGGAGGCTCCGAAGGAGACCCTCGATGGCCATCCCGCAGAGCATCGGGCACTCGAAGTACATGAGGTTCAGGACGACGGGCTTTTTTCCGAAGTACTCGGAGAGCTTCACCGTCCGCCCCTCCTCGTCCTTGAAGACGAGGTTCAGCGGAACCTGGTCGCCCAGCTTCTGGTCGAAGCCGACGTCCTTCGTCGGGGGCGGCGGGAGCGGGGTCTCGGCCTTCCCGCCGGTGAACCCCTGTGCGAGCGCCGGTGCAGCCGCGACGGCGAGTGACAGAACGAGCGCCGCAGCGCTGACGGAACGAGCCTTCACTTCGCGGCCCCGGCGGCGGGCGCGGCGCCCGGCGTCGCGGTCGGCGGCACGGGGAGGCCCTTCGCCGCGAGAATTTCGAGGGCGCGGTCGACCGGAATCTGGGCGATCCCCTTCTCCCTGTCGACCCAGGCGTAGGAAGTCAGGACGGCGTTCTCCCGCTCGCGTAGCTCGTTCAGAACGATCGGCGGGTTTGTCTGAAGGCGCGGCGCGGGGGGGAGCGGCTGCGTCCGCGCGCCGGCGAGGACCGGCGGCGGCGGCTGGCGGCCGGCAATGTCCTTCTTCAGGGCGCTCGAAAGCCCCCACATCAGAACGATCGCCACCAGCGTCACGGCCGCGACGAAAATCGTGAACTTCCAGATCGCCCGGTAGTTCAGCTCGTTGTCGAAACCACCCGGCGTCGGGGCGGACGGGCCGTGCCCGTGCGCGTCAGACATGGTGTCCCTCCGGCACGGCGATCGCGTCCGCAAGGTGCGGGTCGTGAACCGGGAGGAGAGGCCGGCCTCGGAGCTGCCGCGCGAAGAGGCCGAGGAAGATCCCGCCCATCGCGAGGGGCGCGGCGACGTCGAGCCAGTGGAACGTCAGGAGCTCCGGGCTGAACGCCGGGGCCGAGAGCCACCAGAGGTCGACCCAGCGCATCACGAGAAGAAGCGCTGCCACGACGGAGAGCTTCTTCACGTCGCGCTTCAGGTTCCGTGAGAGGAGGATCAGGAACGGAACGGCGAAGTGGAAGAGGACGAGCCCGACCGCGACGGCGCCCCAGCCGCCCGTGAATCGGTCCTTGAAGAAGCCGATCTCCTCCGGCAGGTCGCCGGACCAGACGATCAGGAACTGCGAGAAGGCGAAGTAGGACCAGAGCATCATGAAGGCGAGGAGGAGCTTCCCCCAGTCGTGAACGTGCCGGGGCTGGAGGACCGCGTCCATCGGCTTCCGCGTCGAGAGGAGAAGGGCGATGAGGATGACGAACGCCATCCCCGAGACCCCCTGTCCGCCGAGGAGGTAGAGGCCGTAGATCGTCGAGAACCAGTGCGGGTTCAGGGACATGAAGACGTCGACGGCGAAGAAGGTGACGGCGAGGATGTGGAGGACGAGCCCCGGCCCCGCCAGCATCTGCATCTTCCGCTCGATGTCCGCCGGATCCGCCGACCTGTCCTGCTTTCCGGAAAGATTCGAGAGGGCGTATGCGAAACCGGCCCAGATGAGGAAGTAGAGGACGAGGCGCCCGAGGAAGAAGGGGACGTTCAGGTAGGTCGCTTGATGGTGAAGAATCTCATCGTGCGCGACGCGACCGGCGTCGGCCCACGGGTAGAGGACCGTGAGGCCGGGCAGGATCGGCAGGAAGAAGAGCGCGAAGGCCGGGATCGTCCGCCCCGCGGCCTCGAGGACACGACGGACGACGAGGCCCCATGCCCCGCGGGAAAGGAGATGGACGAGGTAGACCGCATGGGCGCCGAGCGCGATGCCGAGGACCCAGACCCAGCCGGTGAGCCACGAGCGGAAGAACCGTTCCGGCGCCGTGAAGTACCCGGCGGCGCAGGCCGCGAGAGCGAAGGCTCCGACGATGAAGGCCTTCTTCGAAAAGGCGTCGAGGTCGGCGGCAGGGGGAGCGTAGTCGGGGGTGTTCACTTCGGCTGTTCCTGCGGCAGGGCACCGGCGCCGAGCGGGTCGGCCGCCGCGGCGGGCGCGTTCTTCAGCTCCTGCCGGTCGTGGTCGGAGAGGAGCGCCACGGGCGCGCTCCGGGAGAACTGGAGCGCGCGGACGTAGGCGGCGATGGCCCACCGGTCCGCGACCGGAACCTGGGAGGCGTACGACGACATCTGGTTGAAGCCGTTCGACATGACGTCGAAGAAGTAGCCGATCCGTTCGTTCCGGAGCCGGTCGATGTAGAACGAAGGAGGCCGTTTGAAGCCGCGCTGCACGATCATGCCGAGGCCGTCGCCGCTCCGGCCGTGGCAGGGCGAGCAGTAGATGTTGTAACGCTCCCGGCCGCGGAGGAGGAGCTCCTTCGTCACGGTGACGGGGATCTCGGTGACGAACTTCCCGTCCGGATCCTGGCCGAAGTCGAGGGCCCGGTCGTTCCGGAGGAAGCCGCGCGCCACCGTGCCCGCGGGGAGGGGCCGCGCCGAGGTGCCATCCGCGAAGATCGGGTCGGGGCGAAACGGCTTCATCTTCTGCTGGTTGTAGAGACCCTGCCGGCAGCCGGCGGCGGCGAGCGCCGCGACGGCGAGGGCGAGGACGAACGCGCGCTTCGTCACTCCTCCACCTCGTGGACCCCGGCGTTCCGCGTCGCGGCGAGGGCGTCGCGCGTCCCCCTCACGTCGAACTTCGGGTCGTGCGCCTCGACGACGAGGAAGTACCGGTCGCGCGAGGCGAGGTGGAACCGCTCGACGTTGAAGACAGGGTGGTACGGCCGCGGGAAGCCGTTCACCGCCAGCATGCCGAAGACGGCCGCGAGGCCGGCGAAGAGGACCGTCGTCTCGAACGTCGGGGGGATGAACGCGACCCAGCTGTGGTAGGGGCGCCCGCCGATGTTGAGCGGGTAGTCGATGACCGACATCCAGTACTGCATGCCGTACCCGGCCACGAGGCCGCAGAAGCCGCCGCCGAGGACGATGGCCGGGACCTTCGAGGAGTGGATGTCGAGCGCCTCGATGACCTCCTCGATCGGGAAGGGCGTGTAAGCGTCGAGTTTCGTGTAGCCGGCGGCCCGGACGCTGAGGATCCCGGCCACGAGGTCCTTCGGCGTCGCGAACTCCGCCATCAGACCGTGGAGCGGCTTCCCCTGGGAGGAGAGCGGGGCGGGAGCGGCCGGCTTCACGCGGCGCCTCCGTCCGCAGCCTTCTCGGGCCCGTCGGTCTTCGTGATGGTCCGCATCTCGAAGATGGAGATGGCCGGGAGGAAGCGGATGAAGAGGAAGAAGAGGGTGAGGAAGAGCCCCATCGTCCCGATGAAGGTCATCCAGTCCCACTTCGTTCCGTGGTAGATGCCCCACGAGGACGGCAGGAAGTCGCGGCTGAGGCTGACGACGATGATCATGAAGCGCTCGAGCCACATCCCGACGCTGACGATCAGCGCGATGACGAAGAGGGCCGGGACGGAGTTCCGGACCCTCCTGAGCCAGAGGAACTGCGGGGCGACCGCGTTGCAGAACATGAGGGCGAACCAGTGGTACCGGTACGGTCCCGTGACGCGGTTGGTGATCATGTACCACTCGTACGGGTTGCCGCTGTACCACCCCATGAAGATTTCCATGACGTAGCCGTAGACGACGATCAGCCCGGTCACGAGCAGGATCTTGGCCATGTTGTTCAGGTGCCGCATCGTGATGAAGTCCTGGAGGCCGAAGCCGATCCGGAGCGGCACGGCGAGCAGGATGACCATCGCGAAGCCGGCGTAGATCGCGCCCGCGACGAAGTAGGGGGGGAAGATCGTGGCGTGCCAGCCCGGGATGATCCCGACCGAGAAGTCCCAGGAGACGACCGTGTGGACGGAGAGGACGAGGGGCGTGCAGAGGCCGGCGAGGATGAGGCTGGCGGTCTCGTAGTTGTGCCAGTGCCGCGCCGAGCCGCGCCAGCCCATGGCGAGCGCCCCGTAGAGATACTTCCCCACCGGGTGAGTCGAGCGGTCGCGGAGCGTCGCGAGGTCGGGGATCAGCCCCATGAACCAGAAGACGGCGGAAATCGTCGCGTACGTCGACACGGCGAAGACGTCCCAGACGAGCGGGCTTCGGAAGTTGACCCACATTCCCATCGTGTTCGGGTAGGGGAGGAGCCAGTAGAAGACCTGCGGGCGGCCGAGGTGGAGGATCGGGTACATGCCGGCGCAGGCGACCGCGAAGAGCGTCATCGCCTCGGCGAACCGGTTGATCGACGTCCGCCACTGCTGCCGGAGGAGGAGGAGGATCGCGGAGATCAGCGTCCCGGCGTGGCCGATGCCGATCCACCAGACGAAGTTGATGATGTCGAAGCCCCAGCCGACGGGGATGTTGATGCCCCAGATGCCGACGCCCTTCACGAAGAGGTACGCCACGGCGTTCAGGAACATGAGAAGAAGGAGGAACGAGACCGCGAAGCCGAGGATCCACCACCGCGGTGTCTTGTCGAGAACCGTCGCCGCGATCTTGTCCGTGACGGTGGCGGGCGTGTGCCCCGGCGCGATGACCGGCGGGCGCGGAAGGACGGCGGACATCAGGCGTGTCCCTCCTTCCCGTGCCCGGGGGTCCCGGTCCCGGTCGCGAGAGCGGGGTGGGGGTTCGAGAGCTTCGCGAGGTAGGTCGTCCGCGGGATCGTGTTCAGCGTCTCGAGGAGCGAGTAGTTGAGCGGCTCCTTCTTCAGCGCCGTCACCTTCGCGGCCGGGTCGTTGATGTCGCCGAAGACGAGCGCTTCCGTCGGGCAGACCTGCTGGCAGGCCGTCACGATCTCGCCGTCCTTGACCCTCCGGTTCTCCTTCTCGGCGGCGATCCGGCCCCGGTTGATCCGCTGCACGCAGTAGGTGCACTTCTCCATGACGCCGAGCGTCCGGACCGTGACGTCGGGGTTCGCGAGGAGCTCCATCACGGGGAGCTTCCGGTCCTCGTTGAACTCGTAGAAGTTGAACCGCCGCACCTTGTACGGGCAGTTGTTCGAGCAGTACTTCGTCCCGACGCAGCGGTTGTAGGTCATCTCGTTGAGACCTTCCTCGCTGTGCGTCGTGGCGGCGACAGGGCAGACGACCTCGCAGGGCGCCTTCTCGCAGTGCATGCAGAAGACGGGCTGGTTGAAGACCGCCGGGTGCTCCGGCGATCCCTCGTGATAGCGGTCGATCCGGATCCACTGCATCTCGCGGCCGCGGCTGACCTGGTCCTTCCCCACGGTCGGGATGTTGTTCTCGGCCTGGCAGGCGACGACGCAGGCGTTGCACCCCGTGCAGGCCGAGAGGTTCACGGCCATCCCCCAGGCGTGCGTCTTGTACTCGTAGGGCGGGTAGAGCGAGATCGCCTTGTAGCCCGGCTCGTTCATCGCTTCGACGAAGCCGGGGTCCTTCCGGTAGTTCGCGAGCGTTCCGTGGCGGGCGAGGTTCCGCCCCTCCATGTTGAAGTGCTGCTGGGTCGTGACGAGCGGGTAGGTCCGGCCCGTCTTCTCGATCTTCGCGCCCGGAATCTCCCAGAGGGCCGCCGAGGTGCGGAGCGGATAGACGTCGACGCCCGCGCCGTTCCCGACCTTCCCGGCGCGCGTCCGGCCGTGGCCGAAGTGGATCGTCACGGCTCCGTCCGGATGGCCCGGGAGGATGAAGATGGCGACCTCGATCTTCCGGCCGTCCGTGGAGATCGTGACGACGTCATCCTGCGCGAGACCGAGCTGCTTCGAGGTCCGCACCGAGACGTGGGCGGCGTTGTCCCAGACGAGCTTCGTCTGGGGCCGCGGCAGTTCCTGCAGCCAGGCGCTGTTCGCGAAGCGGCCGTCGAAAAGGCCCGGGTCGGGACGGAGGAGAACGTCGACGGCGGAGCCGGCGGGCGAGAAGCTCCGGGCCGAAACCCCGAGCGCCTCGACGGCGCGGGCTCCGGCGTCCGGGCGGGGAGGCATCGACTTCGGGGCGAGGGCGCTTCCCGCGACGAGGCCGTCGTGGAGCGACTTCCGCCAGAACGAGTCGAACCCCGCGGCGCCGCGCGCGGCCTGCCATGAGGCCTTCACGATCTCGGCCGAGGAGCGGGCCGGCGTCTCGGTCCCGGCGACCGCGAGCGCCTCGAGGAGCTCGTGAGCCGACTTGCCGGCATAGAGCGGGTCGATGAGGGGCTGCTGGATCGCCACCGTGCCGTCGTGGCCGCGGCCGTCGCTCCAGGTCTCGAGGGGATGGGCCTCGTTGACGTTCCACTGGCAGTACTGCGCCGTCTCGTCGGCGTAGAGACCGAGGTCGACGCGGAGCGCCGCCTTCTGGATCGCCGCCGCGAAGTCGAGGTCGGCCGGCGCGTCGAAGACGGGGTTCGCGCCGAGGACGAGGAGGAGGTCCACCTTGCCGCCGGCGAGATCGGCCGTCAGGTCCCGGATCGAGGCAAGCTGGTCGACCGGAGCCGCCTCGACGGGATCGGTCAGGAGGACGGTCGTCCCGACGTTTCCGAGGAGGAGGTTCATCGCGTGCGCGAGGGCGTGGATGCCCGGCGGGGCGTATTCGCCGGGAACGACGACGCTCCGCCCGGCGCTCTTCTTCAGGTCGGCCGCGACGGCGGCGACGAACGCGGCGCGCTCCCCGTCGAGCCCGGCAGGCTTCGTCACGCTTCCGACGCCGAGCTCGGCCGCAAGGGCCGCGGCGGCGGCGGGGAGGTCGCGCGGGGGGAGCGCGAGGCGGTTGTCGGCAAGGACGCCGCCCGTGGAGGGGAAGGTCTCGACGGCGTAGAAGCGGACCGGCGCGGCGGCGGGATCGGTCGCGGCCGCGCGGCGGCGGCGGGCGAACTGGCGCGCGTAGGGAAGCGCCCCCGGGCCCTCGACGAACGGGTCGGCGTCGAGCGCCACGACGACGTCGGCCTTCGAGAAGTCGTACCGGACCTCGACGGGAGCGTCCCAGACCAGCCTGGCGCCGGCGCGGACGCGGTCGCGGCCGGCCGCTTCCCACTGGTGCCACTTCGCCTTCGGCATCGCGGCGAGGAGCGCCTTCAGCTGCCCGGCGAGCGTCGGCGACGTGACGGCGCCGGTCAGGATCCGGAGCCCTTCGCCCTGAAGGCCGCGGATCGGTTTCATCTTCGCGCCGAACGCCTCGAGGAAGGCGTTCCAGGTCCGCGTCCGGCCGAACTCGGTGATCGTCTGCGAGCGGTCGGGGTCGTAGAGGGAGAGGACCGAGGCCTGCGCGAAGGCGGTCGTCGCACCGAGGCTGGACGGGTGGTCGGGGTTTCCCTCGATCTTCGTGGGGCGCCCCATGTGGCTCTCGACCAGAAGGCCCGAGGCGTAGCCGGCAAGAGTGAACGAGCTCGCGAAAAAGAGCGGGCGGCCCGGGAGGATCTCCTCGGGCTGCTTCACGTACGGGATGATTCTTTCGCGCGGCTGGCGCGTGCAGGCCACGAGGCCGCCGAGCGCCAGCGAGGCGCCCGAGAGCTCGAGGAACCGGCGGCGGGAGAGCCCCTCGTCCCACGTGGCCGCGTGGAGCGGGAACTCCCGGCCGAGCCTCTCCTCGAAGCCGGGCGTCCCCGCCAGCTCCTCGAGGCTCCGCCACTGGGCGCGCCCCTCCATCACTTCTTTTCTGGACATCCTTACCTCGGAACCCTCATGCCTTCAGCGGTGGCAGGTGCTGCAGTTGGTCAGTGCGAACGTGCTCCGAAGGCCGTACTCCTTCTTCAGCGCCGCGCCGAGGGTCTTCTGGTCCTTCGCTTCCCACGTCATGTTGAAGACCTCGCTCCGCGGGCGGAGGTTCGCCTCGGGGTTCCGATGACAGTCGAGGCACCAGCTCATCTGAAGTGACTGGGCCTGGTAGACCAGCTTCATTCTGTCGATCCGGCCGTGGCAGGAGACGCAGCCGACCCCTTTTGCCACGTGGATGGAATGGTTGAAATAGACGAAGTCAGGAAGGTCGTGGACCTTGTTCCAGGTGAGGGGCTGGCCGGTCCGGTAGCTCTCCCGGACGGGAGCCAGCATCGGTGCGTCGTTCCAGATCAGCCGGTGGCAGTTGTAGCAGGTGGCCGTCGGCGGGATTCCGGCGTTCGAAGAGGTCTCGACCGCCGTGTGGCAATAGCGGCAGTCGATCCCCAGCCCCGAAACGTGGTGGTCGTGGCTGAACGGAATCGGCTGCTCGACCGTGACCCCCTGGCCGGTCGTCAGGCCCCCCTTGTTGATCTCCCAGGCGGCGTACCCGACGCCCCCCAGGAGGACAACCAGGCTGATCATTGACACGCGCGAAAGGGCGTTGGCGCTCTTCTGGAATATCTGAGACATTCGAGGCGCGTTTTATACTACGAAAACTCTTTTTTCTGGTGAGGAAAGTCCCGGCCAACCCTCGCGGCGAGAGCAGGTTCGCCCCGTAAAATCCCTCCCCGGTTCGTCCGGGCCCGCAACCCTCCGGGCGAGAGGCGCGTAGAGCAGGGAAGCGATGGAGCGCGCCTTCGAAACCCCGTGCGAGACTCCACGGGTGCGTGAGCGACTGAGACGGGTTTTCAAGGCGTTCACGTACCGGGACTACCGGCTGCTCTGGGCCGGGGCATTCACGTCGAGCGTCGGGACCTGGATGCAGACGGTGGCCCAGAACTGGCTCATCCTGACGCTGACCGGGTCTCCTTTCTATCTGGGGCTCTGCGCCTTCCTCTCGGAGGCCCCCTTCCTCTTCTTCTCCCTCTTCGGAGGGGTCCTCGCCGACCGGGTCGACCGGCGCCGGATCCTCCTCGCCTCGCAGTTCCTCCAGCTCTCCTCGGCCTTCCTGCTCGCGGCCCTCGTCGCGCTCTCGTGGGTGCAGGTCTGGATGATCCTCGTCCTCGCCCTCGTCGTCGGCCTCGCCCAGTCGTTCGGGGGGCCGGCCTACCAGGCCCTCGTTCCGACGCTCGTCGACCGGGAGGACCTTCCGAACGCGGTGGCCCTGAACTCGATCCAGTTCAATCTCGCCCGGGTCATCGGGCCGGTCCTCGGCGGGTGGGCCTACTACGCGCTCGGCGCCGCCGCCTGCTTCGCGCTGAACGGGATGTCGTTCTTCTTCGTCATCGCCGCCCTCCTCGCCCTCCGGCGCGGCGCGCTCTCGGCGCCGCCCGAGTCGGGCTCGGTCCTCGACAGCCTGAAGGCCGGGGTCGAGTCGGTCCGGAAATCGGGTCCGCTCCGCGGGCTGGTCGGCCTGGCCTTCGTCTCGAGCTTCTTCGCCCTCCCGCTCGTCACCTTCCTTCCCGTCTTCGCGAAGGACGTCTTCGGCCGGGACGCGAAGGGCTACAGCGAGCTCCTCGCGGCGTTCGGCCTCGGGGCGGTCGTCGGGGCGATCGCGGTGGCCGGTCTCCACGGCCTGAAGCGGCGCGGAGCCGTCGGCGTCTCGATGCTCGGAATCTTCGGCATCCTGATGATCGCCTTCGCGGCCTCGCGGGTGGAAGGGCTCTCGCTGGCAATCCTCTTCTTGGCCGGGGCCTCGATGGTGACGGTCTTCGCGACCTTCATGACGCTCGTCCAGACGAACGTGGAGGAGGGGATGCGGGGGCGCGTCGTCAGCGTCTACTCGCTGGCGTTCCGGGGGGCGATGCCACTCGGCAACCTCGCCGCCGGGATCCTCGCGGCGGCGATCACGGCGCCTTGGGTCCTCGTCGGGAACGGGGTGGCGCTGATCCTGTTCGGGGGAGTCGTTCTTCTTCGCCGGAGTCAGACGGGGGTCATGGCTCTCTAGCCTTTTTGCCGGGGGGAACCGTCCCTGACGTTTCCCCCCGGACCCCCCTCCTTACGGCCACGCCCGGAAATCCGACGTCTCCATCTCGAGGGCCACGGCGTGCCGCCCCCGGTTCATGTTCAGGAAGATCTTCTTGATGATGATGACGGGCTCGGCGCCGGGCCGGTCGGGCATGAGCCGCTCGAAGGTGGCACGGATGAAGGCGATCTCCTTCACCTCGAGCCCGACGGTCGTCTTCACCTCGATCTCGGTCGGGCGCCGGGAGGCGACGTCGAGAAAGAGGAGCGCCTCGTCCTGCGTCCGCCCGAGGCCCCGGCCGCGGAGCCGGACGCGCCCGGGGCGGTCCGGGTCCTCCGAAAGGAGCTCAGCCCCCTTCACCCACGTGGCCACGCGCTCGGGGGAGAGGCGGAGGTAGACCTCCATCAGGCGCTGGGCGGCGTCGAAGAAGTAGTCGTCCTCCTCGGGCGAAGAGCCGAGGGGGCGGCCCGCGCGGGGGTCGTTGTAGGGAACGGGCGTGGCCTCGGGAGCGCGCTCGAACCGGACGAGCCGTTTGACGAGACCCCCTTCGGGGGAGAGGTGAGCCTGCTCGACGCGCGTCACGCGCGGGACGCCGTCGACCTTCATCTCGGTCTTCATTCGCCACTGCCAGTTCGAGAGGAGCTCCCGCTCGCGGCGCAGGTCGTCCGCGACGCCCGTCGGACGGGGGGCGGGGTCCTGGAGAGGCCCGGCCGTCCCGGCCCAAACGGCTCCAAGCGCGGCGGCGGCCGCCGCGAGAAGATGCAACCTCACGGGGCGATTGTTCCACAGGCCCCGGAACCCGGGAGGAGACGGACGATGCGATTCGAGACGCTCGCGGTTCATGCCGGCAGGGAAAAGGACGCCGGGACGGGAGGCGTCGCTCCGCCGATCCACCTCGCGACGACGTTCGAGCGCGACGCGGCCGGCCAGCCGGTCGCCGGCCACGGCTACATCCGCGAGCACGGCTCGCACCCGGCGGACGCGCTCCTCGAGAGCGCCCTCGCGCCGCTGGAAGGGGGCGAGGCAGCCCTCGCCTTCGCGTCCGGGATGGCGGCGGGCGTCGCAGTCCTCCAGGCGCTCCCGCCGGGAACCCGCGTCGTTCTGCCCGAAGACGTCTACTACGGCTACCGCGTCGCCGCGAAGGAGTTCCTCCCCGCGTGGGGCCTCGCGGCCTCGTTCTGCGACATGGCCGACGTCGCCTCGCTGGCGAAGGCGCTTGCGGGAGGCGCCGGCCTCGTCTGGCTCGAGACTCCCTCAAACCCTCTGATGCGAATCACGGACCTCGCTGCGGCCTCCGCGGCGGCGCACGCGGCCGGGGCGCTCGTCCTCGTCGACTCGACGTTCGCCACGCCGGCCCTCCAGCGGCCGATCGAGCACGGGGCCGACGTCGTCCTCCACGCCACGACGAAGTACATGGGAGGCCACAGCGACGTGCAGGGGGGCGCGGTCGTCTTCCGGCGGAAGGACGCGCTCTTCGAGAAGGTCCTCCACGTCCGGCACCTCCTCGGCGCGGTCGCCTCGCCGTTCAACTCGTGGCTCGTTCTCCGCGGTCTCCGGTCGCTCGCCTGTCGCGTCGAGCGGCAGAGCGCGAGCGCCCTCGCCGTGGCGCGGGCGCTCGAAGGGCATCCGGCGGTCTCCGCCGTTCACTACCCGGGGCTCGCCTCGCACCCGGGGCACCTCGTCGCGGCCCGGCAGATGTCGGCGTTCGGCGGCATGCTTTCGTTCCGGGCGAGGGACGGGCGCGAGGCCGCGCTCCGCGCCGTCGCGAAAGCGCGGCTCTTCACGCGCGCGACGTCGCTCGGCGGCGTCGAGAGCCTCGTCGAACATCGGGCCACGAGCGAGGGGCCCGGCGGCACGGCGCCCCCGGACCTCGTCCGCCTCTCCATCGGTCTCGAGCACCCGGACGACCTCGTGGCGGACCTCCTCCAGGCGCTTTCGTGACGGCGGCTTTCCGGAAGGGGGACACCCTCTTCCACCGCTTCAACCTCGACCTCGGGCCCGGGCGTGTGGAGGAGGTGGACGGCCGCCGCGTCGTCGTCTACTTCCCGAAGACCGGCGAGCGGCTGACGCTCGCCGCGGCCGACAAGGCGCTGCGGCCCGCCCCGATCGTCCGCGGGATGCGCGTCCGGGTCGGCGGCGAGGAAGGAGAAACGGCGGTCCGCGAGGTCGCCGCGGGCGTCGCCTCGCTCGCGGACGGGCGGACGATGCCCGTCGCGGACCTCTGGCCGGCCGGCATTCCAAGCGACCCGCTCGAGCGACTCGCGGCCCTCGAGGCCGACCGCGCCGCCGGCTTCGTCAACCGCCTCGACGGGCTCTTCCTCGAGCGAACGCGGCAGGCGCGGGGCCTCGGATCCTTCCTCGGCGGCCGGATCCGCCTCTTCCCGCACCAGCTCCACGTCGCCGAGCGGGCGACCGCGGCCGACCCGGTCCGCTGGCTCCTCGCGGACGAGGTGGGTCTCGGGAAGACGATCGAGGCCTGCCTCATCCTGTCGCGCCTCCTCCGGACCGGGCGGGCCGACCGGACGCTCGTCGTCGCGCCCTCGACCCTGACCGTCCAGTGGCTCGGCGAGCTCTGGCGGAAGTTCCATCAGACTTTCGTCCTCCTCGACCGGAAGCGGCGCGAGGACGTCGCCGTCGAGCACGGCGCGGACTTCAATCCGTTCGAGGCCCACCGGCACCTCGTCGTGGCGCTGGAGGAGCTCTCCTCGGAAAAAGGCCTCGCGAAGAAGGCGCACGCCGCCGGTTTCGACCTTCTCGTCGTGGACGAGGCCCACCGCCTCGAGCGCCCCGCCGGCTCTGCCGGGAACGACGCCTACCGGGCCGTCGCGCCGCTCGCCGCCGCCTCGAGGCACGTCCTGCTTCTCACGGCGACGCCACTCGAGACCGACGTGACCGGTTTCTTCCGCCTCCTCGAGATCCTGCGCCCCGACTCCTACCGCTCGCCCGAGGAGTTCATGGCGTCGCTTGCGCGGGGCGAGCCGCTCCCGCCCGTGACGAGCTCCACGCGGCGTGTCGACCTCGGCGGCCTGCCGCCGCGCGTCCCGGTTCCCGTCGACCTCGACGAGGCGCCGGAGCAGGCGGGATTGACGGGCGACGAGGAGAAGGACCTCGCCGACCCGCGGGTCGAGTGGCTCGTCGCGGAGAGCCGGGCGCGCACCGAGCGGGAGAAGGACAAGACCCTCGTCTTCGTCCACGACCTCCCGACGCTCCAGTCGCTCAAGGCGCGGCTCGAGACGGCGACCCGGAAGCGCGTGGCGGTCTTTCACGAGGAGCTGTCGCCGGAGCGGGGCGACCTCGAGGTGGCCGAGTTCCGCCGGCCGGACGGACCGTCCTGCCTCGTCTCGACGGAGGCGGGAGGCGAGGGGCGGAACTTCGAGTTCTGCCGGAGACTCGTTCTCTTCGACCTTCCGACCGATCCGGCCGCGGTCGAGCAGCGGATCGGGCGTCTCGACCGGATCAACCGGACGACGCCGGTCGAGATCGTCTACTTCCGCCCGCCGAAGGGATTCGGGCGCGAGCTCGCGGCGCTCTACGAGCGGATCGGCCTTTTCACCGAGCCGCTCGGCGGCCTCGAGCGGTCGCTCGCGCATGTCGAGGCCGCGGTCGGGAAGGCCGAGCGGTCCTGGAAGGCGGGCCGGCACCTGCCGGTTGCGGACCTCGCGGCGGAGGTGCTTGCCGCGACCCGCACGCGGCAGGAGGCGATCTACCACCACCTGCACGTGGGCGGCTTCACCGGCGAGATGGCGAAAGGAATCCTCTCGCGCGTCCCGCGGGAGCTGGACGAGTCGATGGAGCGATTTGTCCTCGGCGCGGCGCGCCTCTTCGACTTCGAGACGGCCGAGCGGCAGGGGAAGCGGACCTGGTACGTCGAGCTCGGCCCGGACACCCTGGTCGACCATCTGCCCGGCGTCCCGGCCGGCTCGCGCTGGCTCGGCACATTCGACCGGGACGAGGCGGTTCTGAAGGAGGAGATCGACTTCTTCGCCTCGGGGCACCCGCTCGTCGAGGGGCTCTTCGGGGAGCTGGCCGACGGGGCGCGCGGGCGCGTTGCCTTCGTCAGGCTCCCGGGTGCGGGGACTACCGGTGCGGGGATCCTCTTCGTCTACCGGGCGGGGGGAGAGTTCCGCGCGACCGCCGTCTCGCTCGACGGCATGCCGCAGCCGGAGCTGGCCGAGCTGCTCCTCGCGCGGCGGGCGGATCTCCGTGGCGTCGACCCCGATGCCTGGCGAAAGCCGGTCTGGCCGAAGCTCGTCTTCCGCCTCGCGGCCAAGGCGCCGCCTCCCGGGCCGGCGTTCCGCCTGGAGGCGGTCGCCGCATTCCGCCTCTTTCGCTGAGGGCGTTTACTCCGTTCGGCCTATGGGGCGCCCGTCGCTGTCCCGCACCTCGGCGCCCGGCGGCACCGGCGGCGAAAGCCGGACACGAAGGCCGCCGATGCCGAAGAGATCCCACGTCAGCGTCGTCTTGGACGCGATGCCGCCGGCGATGATGGTCGCGGGCCAGGAGGCCGATCGCAGGCGGAAGGCAAGGCGCCCCGGCGGCGCCGTGGCCGTGGCGCTGCCGTCGTGGAATACGAGACCTCCTGCGACCAGCGGGTCGAGGAGGATCGGCTCGCGGGGGGCCACGCGAAGGAAAAGCCGGTCCTTCCGTCGCTCTGCCCGGACGGCTCCGACGAGCGAGGGCTCAGCGGCGATCTCCTCCGCCTCGCGCTGCCGCGGCGGATCGAGGTCCGAGAGGACGACCTCGAAGGCGGCCGCGCCGAGCTCCCGGTAGATCAGCAGCGTCTCCCTCACGGGAATCGAGACGGAGAGCTCCGAGACCCAGTAGTGAATGGGGGGCGGAAAGGTCTGGTAGCCGGTCAGGACACGGCGCCCGTGGTACAGCTGCTCGGCCCAGGTCCGCTCCGACGTCGGCCGCTCGAACGGATAGGTCGCCACGATCGCGTCCCGCGGAAGCATGAGAACGAGGTCGTTGACGGGCGAGGGGGGCGGGACGAGATCGGCCACGACAGTCCGCGGCCAGAGGTCGAACGTCAGGAGCGCCACGGTGATGGCGGCGACGACGCTCCCCGCGCGCGGGCGGGACCGGAAGAGAGCCGCGAGGGCGAGCGCCGTCGCGGCGAAGAGCGCGAGGTCGAACCACTGATCCCATCGGTGAATGCCCCGCATCGAGTCGAGGACGGGAAGTCTGCCGAGGAGACGCCAGGGCCCCGGAACGAGCGGTCGCCCGAGGAACCTGATTGTCGGTCCGAGTGCGAAGAGAAACGAGACGAGCGCGAATCCCAGCCAGAAGAGAACCGACTGTTCCGGAGGTCTTGCCTTTTCGTCGCCGTCCCCCTTCCGGCGGAGGACTGCGAAGGAGGCGAGGGCGAAGAGGGCGCCAAACGTCGGGAAGAAGGCGGCGGCGCCCTCCTTGAAACCGGGCACGAGCCTCTGGAGGAGGTCCCGCGACGGTCCGCTGGCGGCGCCTGTCTTGAGGAGCGAGGCCAGGTCTGCCGCGTGGCCCTCGTGTGCCCGCCGGGATGCGCGTGCGTCGAAGTCGGTGGCGAGCCGGAAGTAGGGGAGGAAGCTGACGACGAGGAGGGCGGCGACGGCGACCCCGGCGGCTGCGAGGGGAAGGAGCCGCCGGCGGCGCGCCGGGGTGGCGAGGCCGGCGGCCCCGAGCGCCATGGCGCTGAAAAGCCCTCCCATCGTCGTGCCGTAGAGGCAGGAAAAGCCGACGACGAGCCAGGTCGACGCGAAGAGGAGGAGACGGCCCCGGTGACCGCCGCGGAGGTAGTCGAGACCGAAGGAGAGGGCGAGCGTGACGAGCCCGCCCCAGAGCGTGACGTCCACGCCGAGGTTGTTCAGGCGGGCCGGCGCCCAGGTGAACGCCACCGCGGCGATGAGGGCGGGCCAGCCCGTCCCCGCCAGCCTCGTGAAGAAGCCGCCTGCCGCGAGAGTCGTCAGGACGCAGGCGAGAAGGTACTCGACGTTGTAGCCGAGCGCGAACGATCCCGTTCCTCGTGCGATCGGGTAGGTGATCAGGGCCTGGAGGGGACGTCCTTCCCCGAGGGCCCAGGTGTCGGGATACGGAGCGAAGACCCGGTCGTCCCGGTTCCACGGCTCCCCGCGGTCCATTCGGTCCCAGGCCCGGCCCAGAACGGAGACCCCGATGATCGGGTCCCCCAGCCGGCAGTCGGGCAGGGCCCCGCCGCACGGGACGGCTGTCATGGGGCTCATCGCAACGCGCGGGACGAATCCGACGGGCCCCGCCAGTGCCGCGACGATGAGAAGAAGATGGAACGTCCCGGGGCGGAGGAAGCCGCCAGCTGGGGAGGACCGGGGCCGGTCCGGCTCCCGTTCGGCTGGCTCGGCGGTGGCTGTCATCGACGGTCGAGGCCGCGTGCGAAGTATAGCGAGGTCGTCAGTGGCCCCCCGCGGCGGCGGCCGGGAACCGGGCGGCTCCCTCCCGGGTCCTAGACTCCCGAGGACGACATGAAGAAAGCCGCCGTCTCCCTCCTTCTCGCCGCGCTCGGCATGACGACCCCGACCTGGAAAGACGTCGACCGCCTCGTCTCGGAGCAGAAGCTCGAGGAGGCCTCGACGGCCGCCGCCGAGATCCGCGCCGCCGCGAAAAAGAGCAGAAACGAGCCGGAGGAGACGCGGGCCCTGATCCGGGAGGTCCAGCTCCGGACGGCGCTCCACGGCTACGAGACGGCGGTCCGGTTCCTGAAGGAAGAGCCATGGCCGAAGGGACTGAAGAGCCGGACGGTCCTGAACCTCTTCTACGCCCGGTCGCTCGTCACGTACGCGCAGGCCTACGGGTGGGAGATCGGCCAGCGCGAGAAGGTCGACACGAAGGGGGTCGTCGACCTGAAGGCCTGGACCCGCGAGCAGATCTTCGCGGAGGCCGCGCGCGCGTTCGCGGAGGTCTGGAGCGAGCGCGAGGCGCTCGGGAAGGAGCCGGCCTCGAGCCTCGCGGAGTTCGTCGAGACCAACACCTACCCGCCCGGCGTCCGGCCGACGGTCCGCGACGCCGCGGCGTACCTCTTCGTCGAGCTCCTCGCCGACAGCGCGGGCTGGCGCCCCGACCAGTCGAACGAGCTTTTCGCGCTCGACTTCCCGGCCCTCGTAGCCGGGAACGCCGCCGCGTCGGCGGGCGTGAAGCTCGACGACCCGGCGGTCCACCCGCTCCTCCGGATGGGGGCCGTGCTGGACGACCTCGAGGCGTGGCACGGCGGGCGACGCGAGCGGGAAGCCGAGCTGGAGGCCCGCCTCGAGAGGCTGCGCCGGATCCATGCTGCTTTCACGGCGACCCCGGACCGCGACCTGATCCGGAAAGACCTCGCGGCGCGCCTTCCGGCGTTCCGGTCCCTGCCCTGGTGGGCGATGGGCCAGGCCGAATTTGCGGAGATGACCCGCGAGTCCGAGAAGCCCGGAAACCTCGTCCGCGCGCGGGCGCTCGCGCTCGAAGGGGAGAAGGCCTTTCCCGACTCCGTTGGCGGCCGCCGCTGCCGGTCGGTCGTGTCCGGGATCGAGGCGCCCTCGTGGCAGCTCGCCGCGATGGCCGCCGACGGGCCCCGGAAACGCTCCGTCGAGGTGACGTACCGCAATCTCCCGGCGCTCCACTTCCGGGCCTATGCGCTCGACCTCGAGAAGCGCCTCGCCGCGGCGCGGGACTACAACCTTCTCCCGGCGTACCGGGAGCTGAACGAGCTCGTGGCCTCGGGGAAGCCGGTCGCCGTCTGGACGGTCGAGCTTCCGCCGACGCCGGATTTCAAGCCGCATCGGACCTTCGTGACGCCTCCGATGACCACCCCCGGCCTCTACGCCGTCGTCGCGTCGCAGCGGCAGGACTTCGCGCGAGAGCCGAACCAGATCCTCGCGGCAAACGTC
The DNA here is from genome assembly GCA_963721385.1 of uncultured Acidobacteriota bacterium. Classification (GTDB taxonomy): domain Bacteria; phylum Acidobacteriota; class Thermoanaerobaculia; order UBA5066; family UBA5066; genus DAOMFB01. Next base: position 438,030 of record CAVRJB010000013.1, on the reverse strand, counting down.
CTCGTCACCGACCTCGTCCTCGCCGTCCGTTCGACGAACTACCGGTGGCGTCGAGGTCCGCGCAGTCTCCGGTGAGGACGGAAAGCCCGTCGAGGGGGCCACGATTTCGCTCTGGCAGTACGACTGGCAGAAGGGGCACCACCGCGTCGGGACCGCGCCGACGGGAAAGGACGGCCTCGCCTCCTTCGACGGCCGCGCGGACGGAGGCTCGTACTTCGTCGCGGGGAGGAAGGGCGCCGACCTCGCGCTCGACCCGTCGTACGTGGGACTCTGGCGGCCGCAGCCGCCGGGCGAGACGACGTCGGCGCTCGTCTACACCGACCGGAGCATCTACCGGCCGCTCCAGAAGATCCTCTGGAAGGCGGTCGTCTTCCGCGGGCGGAGCGGCGAGGCACGCTTCACGACGCTTCCCGAAACGCCGCTGACCGTTCTCCTCCTCGACGGGAACGGCCAGAAGGTCGACGAGCGGCCGGTCAAGACGAACGCCTACGGGACGGCGGCGGGGGAATTCGCCATCCCCTCGGGCCGGCTCCTCGGGAGCTGGCGCGTGACGGCATCGGTCGGCGGTAGCACGGCCGTGAGAGTCGAGGAGTACAAGCGCCCGACGTTCGAGGTGACGCTCAAGGAGCCCGCGCAGGCGCTCCGGCTGAACCGCCCGGCGACGCTCCGCGGCGAAGCGCGCTACTACTTCGGCCTCCCCGTCGTGAACGGCTCCGTCCGGTGGCGCGTGACGCGCGAGCCGGTCTGGCCGTGGTGGTGGGGTGCCTGGGGATGGGGCGGCGGGCGGTCGTCGGCCCAGACGGTCGCCACCGGGACGGTTTCCCTCCGCGAGGACGGCACGTTCGACTTCACCTTCACGCCGAAGGCGGACGAAAGGGAGACCGCGAACGGGAAGAGAGCTGCCGGGGTGACGTGGCGGTACGCCGCGACGGCCGACGTGACCGACGAGGGGGGCGAGACGCGCTCGGCCGACCGGCGCTTCCGCCTTGGTGCCGTGGCCGTCGAGGCACGGCTCGCCCGCGACACGGCCTTCTACCGCGAGGGCGAAAGGGCCGCCGCGGCGCTCTACCGGACCGACCTCGACGGGACGCCGCGCCCCGGCAAGGGGAAGTGGCGGCTCGTGCGGCTCTCTCCGCCGTCCGCGACGGTGCTTCCCGCCGACCAGCCGGCGACGAACGGGCCGGGAGACGGCGACGGGGATTTCGGGACGGCGATTTCGCCCTCCGACGGCGATCGATCCGTCGTCACGCCAGGGGACCGGCTCCGCCCACGCTGGCAGACGCGGTTTTCGGCGGAGGAGTGGATGCGCGGCTGGAAGGACGGTTCCGAGGTGGTCCGCGGGGACGTGGCCCACGACGCGAAAGGAGAGGCGAAAGTCGACTTCGGGAAGCTCCCGGCCGGCGCCTACCGGCTGCGTTACGAGACGGTGGACGATTTCGGGGCGCGCTTCACCTTCGCGGACGACTTCGTCGTCGCGTCACCGGACCTCGCGCTACCGTTCCCGGCGCTCCTTCTTGCCGAGTCATCCTCGGTGACGGTCGGCGGGACGGCGCGATTCCTCGCCCTCTCCGGCATCCGCGGCCAGACGCTCTACCTCGACGTCGCCCGCGCGGGGAAGCCCGTCTCGCGGCGGATCCTCTCGGCCGGCAGGGACGCGGCGCTGATCGAGATCCCCGTCACGGAGGCCGACCGCGGCGGCTTCGGCGTCACGCTGACCGCCGTGAGGGATCACCAGCCTCTCCAGCAGTCGCAGTCGCTCTTCGTACCGTGGAACGACAAGGAGCTGAAGGTGTCGTTCGCGACGTTCCGCGACCGCCTTCGCCCGGGGCAGAAGGAGACGTGGCGCGTCACCGTGACGGGGGCGACCCCCGAGCATCCGCTGAAGGAGACGGCTGAGCTCCTCGCCTACATGTACGACCGGAGCCTCGATGCGTTCGCTCCGCATCACCCGCCGTCGCCGCTCTCGCTCTACCCGAACCGCGCCTCCGCGCTCGCGAGCCGGTTCAGCCTGGGCCGGGCGAACGCCTTTCAACTCGAGAGCAGCCTGCCTGGAATTCCCGGATGGTCGCCTCCCGTCCCCGACCGGCTGAAGCTCCTCGACGGGTACGGCATCGGCGGGCCGGGCCGCCGCGCCTACAACCAGGCGTTGCCGGCCGCGCCGATGGCCCTGAAGTCCGCGCGGAGCGACGTCGCCGCCGAGGGGGGCATGGTCGCCGGCCGGGCGGCCGCGACCGACGAGCTCCGGGAGCGCGACGGTAAGGACGAGGCGAAGCCGAAGAGCGTCGCGGAGGGCCTCGCTCCAGCAGAGCCGGCGCCGCCCGTCCCTCTCCGGAGCGACTTCTCCGAGACGGCCTTCTGGCAGCCGCAGCTTCTGACCGGCCCCGACGGCTCGGCGACGATCGAGTTCACGGTCCCCGACTCGGTCACCTCCTGGAACGTCTGGGTCCACGCGGTCACGCGCGGCCTCCGCGGCGGCTCGGTCACGAAGCAGACGCGGACCGTGAAGGAACTGATGGTCCGCCCGTACGTTCCTCGCTTTCTCCGGGAAGGGGACGTGGCGGAGCTGAAGGTCGTCGTGAACAACGCCGCAGAGCGGGACCTCGCCGGGAACCTGACGCTCGACGTCCTCGACCCGGCGACGAACCGGAGCCTTCTCGCCGACTTCGGGCTCTCCGGCGCCACGGCGACGCGTTCGTTCCGGGTCAAGCCGGGAGGCGGCGCGAATGAGACCTTCCGGCTGACCGCTCCCGCCGGCGTGAAGACGGTCGCGTTCAAGGTGACGGCCGTCTCGGGCGACCTTTCGGACGGCGAGCTCCGCCCGCTCCCGGTTCTGCCGGGACGGATGCACCTCGTCCAGTCGCGCTTCGTCACGCTGAAGAACCGCGACCGAAAGACGCTCCGCTTCGCCGACCTCGCGGCGCAGGCGACGACGCCCGATCCGACGCTCGTGAACGAGCAGATGGTCGTGACGGTCGACGCGCAGCTCTTCTATTCGGTGCTGAAGGCCCTGCCGTACCTCGTCAACTACCCGTACGAGTGCACGGAGCAGACGCTCAACCGCTTCGTCTCGACCGGCATCGTCTCGTCGCTCTACCGCGACTACCCGGCGATCGCGAAGATGGCCGCGGAGTTCTCGAAACGGGAGACGCCGCTCGAGACGTTCGACTCGGCGGACGCGAACCGGAAGATGGCGCTCGAGGAGATGCCGTGGCTCGCCCAGGCGAAGGGGGGGCGTGACGCCGGGCACGGCCTGACGAACGTCCTCGACCCGCGCATCGCGAAGGCCGACCGCGACGCCTCGCTCCTGAAGCTCCGGAAGGCCCAGACCTCGTCGGGCGGCTTCCCGTGGTGGCCGGGCGGCCCGCCGTCGCCCTACATGACGCTTTACATCCTGCACGGCTTCGCGAACGCGACGGAGTTCGGCGTCGAGGTGCCGAAGGACGTCAGCCAGCGGGCGTGGGGGTACGTCGCCGACCATTACCGGACCGAGTGGCGAAAGTGCATGGCGCTGGACGGCTGCTGGGAGTTCGTGACGTTCCTGAACTACGTCGCGTCGTCGTTCCCCGACGACTCCTTCAGCTCCGGCGCGCTGACGCCGGCCGAACGGAAGGAGATCCTCGACTTCTCGTTCAAGCACTGGCGGCAGCACTCGCCCTACCTGAAGGGATACCTCGCGCTGACGCTGAAGCGGATGGGACGCGAGAAGGACGCGCGGCTCGTCTGGGCGTCGGTCATGGATTCGGCGAAGTCGAACGACGAGGAAGGGACGTTCTGGGCGCCCGAAGAGCGGTCGTGGCTCTGGTACAACGACACGATCGAGACGCACGCCTTCGCGCTCCGGACGTTGATGGAGCTCCTGCCGGGCGACGCCCGGACCGACGGCCTCGTCCAGTGGCTCCTCCTCCACAAGAAGCTGAGCCAGTGGAAGTCGACCCGCGCGACGGCCGAGGTGATCTATTCGCTCGCCCACTACCTGAAGAAGGAAGGGGCGCTCGGCATCCCGGAGGACGCGACGGTCGTCGTCGGGAACCGGAAGGTCAGCTTCACCTTCGAGCCGGACCGGTACACGGGGGAGAAGAACCAGATCGTCATCCCGGGCGCGCAGGTCGACCCGAAGACGACGTCGGAGGTCGTCGTCGAGAAGGAGTCGAAGGGATTCGCTTTCGCCTCGGCCACCTGGTCGTTCTCGACCGAGAAGCTCCCGGCCGAGGACCGCGGCGATTTCTTCGCGGTCTCCCGCCGCTACTTCCGGCGCGAGAACACGGGGCGCGAGTTCGTCCTGAAGCCGCTCACCGACGGCGCCGTCCTCGCGCCGGGAGACGAGGTGGAGGTCCAGCTCTCGCTCCGGACGAAGCACGAGGCGGAGTACGTCCACCTCCGGGACCCCCGCGCCGCCGGCCTCGAGCCGGTCAGCGCGGTTTCGCGCTGGAAGTGGAACCTCGGCCTCGGGTATTACGAGGAGGTCCGCGACAGCGCGACCAACTTCTTCTTCGAGCGCCTTCCCGTCGGCGAGTACACCTTCAAGTACAGACTTCGGGCGAACATGGCGGGGACGTTCCGCGTCTCGCCGGCGACGGTCCAGTCGATGTACGCGCCCGAGTTCAACGCTTACTCCGCCGGAGCGGTGCTGACGGTCGCGCCTCCGCTCTCCTGATAGCCTCCCGACGGAGGCTTCCATGAAGGCCGTCTATCTCGAGTCCCACGGCAAGAACGACGTCCTGAAATTCGGCGACCTCCCGGATCCGGTCGCGGGTCCGGGGGAGGTTCTCGTCCGGCTCGAGGCCGCCGCCATGAACCGGCTCGACCTCTTCGTGAGGCACGGCATCCCGGGCGTCCCCCTTTCGTTCCCTCACATCCCCGGCGCGGACGGCTTCGGTCACGTGGAAGCGGTCGGAGAGGGGGTCGCCGACGTCTTCGCCGGCGAGAAGGTGGTCCTGCAGCCGGGTCTCGCCGACGGAACTTGCGAGTTCTGCCGCGCCGGCGAAAGGAGCCTCTGCATCGACTACCGGATCCTCGGCGAGCACGTCCGGGGCACGTTCGCCGAGAAGATCGCCGTCCCGAGGGCCAACGTCTTCCCGGCGCCGCCGAACCTGTCGCCCGAGAAGGCCGCGGCCTTCCCGCTCGCGGCCCTGACCGCGTGGCGGATGCTCGTCACGCGCGCGGAGCTGAAGCCGGGCGAGACCGTGCTGATCCACGGCGTCGGCGGGGGCGTCTCGACGTTCGCGCTCCAGATCGCGCGCCTCTGCGGCGCCGCCCACGTCATCGTGACCTCCTCGTCGGAGGAGAAGCGCCGCCGCGCCGAAGCGCTCGGCGCCGACATCGTCCTCGACTACACGAAGGTGGACGTCGGCAAGAAGGTCCGCGAGATCACGAAAAAGCGGGGCGTGGACGTCGTCATCGACTCGGTCGGACAGGCGACGTGGCGCGCGTCGCTCGCGGCTGCCGCGAAGATGGGGCGGATCGTCACCTGCGGCGCGACGAGCGGCCCGAATCCCGAGGAGGAGATCCGGATCATCTTCTGGAAGCAGCTCTCGATCCTCGGCTCGACGATGGGGAACGACGCCGAGTTCTCCGCGATGCTCGCCGCCGTCGCCTCGGGGCGCCTCGACCCGGTCGTCGACGAGGTCTACCCCCTTGTCGACGTCAGGCACGGCTACGAGCGGCTCGAGAAGGGGGACGGGTTCGGGAAGATCGTCTTCCGGATCGAGTGAGACGGCCTCGGGGGCCGATTCAGGCAGCGGCGTCGGCGCGCGCCCGGACTCGGGCGGCAGGGCCGGATGTCGTGCCGGTCCTCCCGCCTACGGATTCCTGACGATGTCGACCGAGATCTCCACCGCCGGCGTCGTTCCCGCATTCTCGATCCAATGCGTGGTGTCCCTGTCTTCGGGCCAGCCCGGTCCCGGCCCGTACTCCCTTCCCGCGCCGTTTCGATGGTCCGTGATCTTTCCTTCCAGTATGTACACCGTGCCCGGCCTACCCGCGTGAGGGTGGAGCTTCGTGGCGCCTCCAGGCTCGATGGTCACGAGGCGCATCCGGAGCTGGCGTCCTGCCATCCCGTCGATCTCGGGGCCGAGGTCGACGGCGGCGAGGACCTTCTCCGTGAGGCCCCGGGTCTCGGCCGGCGGCGCCACCTCGCCGTCCGAGGCGACCGAGGCGGTGAGCAAAGAGATGGCTGCGAGTCGGATGAAAGGTCTCATCGCGGTCTCCTTTCGGTTCGCCCGGAGGGGCTGCGGGTCTGCAGATGCCGATCGCGGCCGGCGTCTGGCCGCTCACGAGTTTCGGGAGCGCCGGCGCGACCCGTTTTGTCGCCCGCCTTCGGCCCGCGGCGGCGCTGGTTCTCGGCGAGCCTGGCCTTCACGAGCTTCCTCACGAGCGCGGCGGGGAGGGGCTTCTGCGGCTGGAATCGGATCGTCCCCTTGCTCGTCTCGAAGCCCTCGAGTTCCTCGAGGAGGGCGGCCATCCCCGCGCTCCCGGGGTAGAAGGAGCAGTGGTTCGCGCTGGCCCCGAAGAAGACGAGGAGTCCGTCCTGTCGGAACGCGGGGATCCCGTAGCTGATGCACTCCTCGGCCTTCGGCGCCGCGGCCCGGATGATCTTCCGCAGGCGTTCAAGTGCGGCTCGCTTGTCAGCGTCCAGCGTTGCGAGGTACTCGTCGATGTTCTCGGGCTTGCGCGTGGTTCTGGCCTTCATGGCGCGGACTCACGCCGGAATCCAGAGGCTGAAGATCGATCCCTTCGGCTCGTTCGGGGCGACGTCGAGGCGGCCGCGGTGGGCCTTGACGACCTTCTGGACGACGGTGAGGCCGAGGCCGGTACCCGGGACGCTCTCCGATCCCGAGAAGCGGAGGTAGGGTGTGGCCATCCGCGCCTTCTCGGCGGCGGGGAAGCCGGGCCCGACGTCGAGAACCCGAAGCCGAAAGAACTTCTTTCCGTCCTCCGCCACGACGCCCCCCTCCACCTTCACGACGCTCCCCGGCGGGCTGAACTTCACGGCATTCCCGAGGAGGTTTGCCGCGGCGCGCCGGAACATTGCAGCGTCCATTTTCACGGGCGGGAGGTTTGCCGGGACCTCCACCTCCACGGAGACTCGCCGCGCCTTGGCCATCCAGCGCGCCTCCTCGAGCGGTAGCGCAAGCGCGTCGGCGGGGGAGACGGGCGTCTTGCGGGTCTCCGGCGCGTCCTCGGACCTGTAGACGAGAAGGGCGTCCTCGATGAGACCCGAGAGGCCGCGCGCCGAGGCGAGGGAGCCGTCGAGCATCTTCGCGAGGCGCTCGTCGCCGCCGCGCCGTTCCTTGTCGCGCGTCAGCTCGAGCGCAGCCGTCAGCGCGGAGAGCGGGTTCTTCATGTCGTGGACGAGCATGGCGGTCAATCGGCCGCGGTCGCGGTCGGCCAGCTCGCGGCGCCGCTGCTCGTGCGCGAGCGCCTCGAGCTGGCTCTGGAGGTTCCCGTAGAGGCGTGCGGCACGGATCGCGAGGGCGAGCTGGTCGGCGACGCGCTCGAAGAAGAGGAGCTCGTCGGGCGGGAACGCGCGCCGCTCGGCCCACGAGAGGCCGAGGACGCCAATCGTCTCCCCCTCGCGGTGGATCGGGACGCCGACGAAGCTCTGCGCGCCGAGCTGCTCGAGAGCGAGGCGCTCCGCGGACTGCGGCGGGAGCTCCAACCGGTCCGAAACGATGTACGGCTCGTGCGCCTCAACGATCCGGCGGAAGGCGTCGCTCTCGGGAAGCGGCACCTCGTACCCCTCGACGGAAGGCGCCGCGGGGTCGAGCCGCCAGTTCAGGAAGACGCGGCTTGGCTCGTCGGAGCCCTCCGAGAGGAACCAGATCTCGACCGAGTTCGCGGCGAGGCGGGTTCCGAGGAGCTCGACGGCGGCGCCGAGCACCTCGTCGAGGTCCAGCGAGTCGCGGGCCGCGAGCGCGATCGAGGCGAGGATCTCGTTCCGCTTCGCCTCCGCCCGCAGGCGCTCGCGGAAGGTGGTTTCCTCGCTCTGCGACCGCCGCCGGTGGAGGAGAAGCAGCCGCTCGAGGCGGAGGGGCAGGAGCGGCGCCTCCTCGCCGTCCACGACGACCTCGAACGACTCCACCGGGACGCGGCGGACGAGCGTCTCCACGGCTTCGTCCCCTTTCGGCACGACGACGATGCAGGGCGGCACCTTCGGCATCAGGTCGAGAAGGGGTCGCCGTCCGGGCGGGAAGGGGCGGGTGAAATCCTCGGGGCGAACGGCCCAGACGGCGGGCCAGCGCGCGAGGAAGCCGGGGTCGAGGAGCTCCTCCTCGGGGAGGCGCTGGACGAGAACTCCCGAGGCCGCGAGGACCCGCGCGGGCCATGCCACGGCCGCAGGGTCTCCCGCGATGCGGACGCTCTTCAGCGAGCCGAGGCGGACGGCACGCGGCGCGGACTCGAGGCCTGTCATCGGGGGACATTCTAGGGGGCCGGGGCACCCGGCGCCGGCCCGGCGTACGGGACGCGCCGCGTGCGATCATCGCCGGGTGACGCCGGCGATTCTGGCGCTCGCCTTCCTGATCGCGGCGGCCCCGCCTCCGGAGCTGCTCGTGACCTACTCCGTCGTCCAGTCGGTCCGCGCGACGACGCCCCGCGGCTCGCGCGAGCAGGCCGTGTCCGGCACCGTGAGCGTGGCGGGGGAGCGGGCGCGTTGGGAGCTGACGGGCTCGACGTTTCCGGGTACGCGGACCACGGTGGCCGTCGGCGACGCGGGCGGCGTCACCCTTGTCGACCTCAACGAGAAGCTGGCGGCGGCGGCGACCTGGGACGAGTTCCACGGCCTCTTCCACCGGGCGTCCGCCGAGGCGGGGCCCGCTTCCGCGGCCCTTTCCGCGTCCGAGGCGTCGGTGACGCCGGAGGGGCCCGGGCCCGTGCGCGACGGGATCGTGACGTCGCGCTACCGGGTCTCTTTCTCCTGGACGATGAAGCTCGCGCTGCCGGGCCGGCTCGTGACGGTGACGTACGCGTCGCGGGGGACGGTCGACGCGGCCGACGGCTTCCGCGACGCGCGCTCCGGGTTCGACGACGTCCTGACCTTTTTCGTGGCCCGGGGGGATGCGCGCGAGAAGCTGGCGGCCGAGCTCCGGAAGATCGGCGGCCTGCCGGTCTCGGTCGCGCTCGAGACGGAATCCGAGGTGAGGACCGAGCCGGCGGGCGCTCCCGCGGCGCCCGGACCGCTCCCCGCGCCGCTCCGGACGACGGGCTCGGCGACGCGGACGCTCTCGGCGCTCGCCCGCCGCGCCCGAACGACTGCGGACGCGGCACTCTTCGCCCCGCCGGAGGACGTCCGGACCCGGAGCTTCGACCGGCTCCTCCTGCGGGAGGTCGCGCTGCCGTGAGCGTCGACCTGGCACCGATCCTCCCGTACCTCGCCGAGCTGAAGGCCGGGCGGCCGCTCGCCGTCCTGACCGGAGCCGGCGTCTCGGCCGAGAGCGGCCTCCCGACGTTCCGCGGCCCGGACGGCCTCTGGGAGGGGAACCGGCCCGAGGAGCTCGCGACGCCGCAGGCATTCGCGAAGGACCCGCTGAAGGTCTGGCGCTTCTACGAATGGCGGCGGGAGAAGGTCCGGGCCGCGAAGCCGAACGCGGCACACGTCGCCCTCTCGCGCCTCGAACAGCTGCTGCCGCGGGTCACGCTCGTCACCCAGAACGTCGACGAGCTGCACCGCGTGGCGGGGAGCCGAAACCTCGTCGAGCTCCACGGATCGATCATGCGAGACCGGTGCAGCGGCTGCGGCTCCGTCACCCCCGCGCCCGGCGCCCCCTTTCCGGAGCTGCCACCCCGCTGCGGCCGCTGCGGCGCGGGGCTCCGCCCCGACGTCGTCTGGTTCGGCGAGATGCTCCCCGAGCAGGCATGGCGCGACGCGGAGGAGGCGGCGCTTTCAAGCGGCGTCTTCCTCGTCGTCGGGACCTCGTCGGTCGTCGCCCCCGCCTCGTCGCTCGGCCTCATCGCGGCGCGCGCCGGGTCGCGCGTTTTCGAGATCAACCTCGAGGCGACGCCGGTCGCGCCGCTCGCCGAGGGGACCTTCCGGATGAGCGCCGCGGCCGTCCTCCCCGAGATCGTCCGCGCGCTCGAATCGGCATGAAGCCGCGCCGTCCGGGCCCCAGCGCGGGCCGGCTCGCGGAGCTGCCGAAGGAGGAGCGCCCCCGCGAGAAACTCCTCGCGAAGGGCCCGGAGGCCCTCTCCGACGAGGAGCTGGTGGCGGTGCTCCTCGGCACCGGGCGCGCGGGGAGGCCGGTGCTGGAGCTTTCGCGCGACCTGCTCGCGGACGGCGGTGTCCACGGCCTCTTCCGCCGCGAGGGAGGCGAGCTGCCGAAGCACGTCCGCGGCGTCGGCGACGCGAAGGCGGCGCGGCTCGCTGCCGCGCTGGAGATCGCCCGGCGGCTCTTCCGCGACGACCTCGCAGAGCGCGACGTCGTCTCCAGCCCCGCGGACGCCGCGAAGTTCCTGACGGCCCAGCTGGCCGGGGAGTCGCGAGAGGTGATGGGCGCGCTCCTTCTCGACGCGAAGAACCGGCTTCTCAAGAACGCGGCCGTCTTCCACGGGACGATGACGAACGCGTCCGTCGCGCCGTCGCCCCTTTTCCGGCAGGCGATCCTCGCGGGCGCGACGGGCGTCGTCCTCTGGCACAACCACCCGTCCGGAGACCCCGAGCCGTCGCCCGACGACGTCGCGACGACGGCGCGCCTCGCGGCGGCCGGCCACGAGATCGGGATCGAGGTGAAGGACCACCTCGTCCTCGGCCGCGGCCGCTGGGTCTCGTTCCGCGAACGGGGCCTTCTGCCGCGCTGACGGGGCGCTTCGGGCTATCCTTCGGGCGCTCATGGAACGCCGCTACTTCACGACGCCGATCTACTACGTCAACGACCGGCCGCACATCGGACACCTCTACACGACGGTCGTCACGGACGTCCTCTCCCGCATCGCGCGCTTTTCCGGGGATGACGTCCGCTTCCTGACCGGCACCGACGAGCACGGCCAGAACATCGAAAAGGTCGCACGGAAGGAGGGGATCCCGCCTCTCGCGGTCGCCGACCGGAACGCCCCGACCTTCCGCGAGCTCTGGAAGACGTTCGGCGTCTCGAACGACGACTTCATCCGGACGACGGAGCCCCGCCATCGTGCGGGCGTCGAGGAGATGATCCGCCGCATCGCCGCGGCGGGGGACTTCTACCTCGCCTCCCACGAGGGGTGGTATTGCCCGCCCTGCGAGGCGTTCTACCCCGAGAAGGACCTGGCCGACGGGAAGTGCCCGGTGCACGGCACCGTCCTCGAGCTGCAGAAGGAGGAGAACGTCTTCTTCCGCCTCTCGAAGTACGAGAAGCCGCTCCTTGCGCTGTACGAGAAGGGGGCCTTCGGGAAGCCCTTCGTCTTTCCCGAGACCCGGCTCAACGAGGTCCGCTCGTTCGTGGCCTCGGGCCTGAAGGACCTGTCGGTCTCGCGGACCACCATCACGTGGGGGATCCCGTTCCCTGGCCACCCGGGCCACGTCGTCTACGTCTGGCTCGACGCCCTGACGAATTACGTGAGCGCCCTCGGCTTCGGCGGGAAGGAGCATCCCCTCTTCGACCGCTTCTGGCCGTCGGCGAACGGGGACGCGCGGGCGTTTCACATCGTCGGGAAGGACATCCTCCGTTTCCACGCCGTCTACTGGCCGGCGTTTCTGATGTCGGCGGGGCTCCCGGTCCCGACGCAGGTCGTCTCGCACGGCTTCTGGCTGAAGGACGACCGGAAGATGTCGAAGACGGTCGGGAACGTCGTCCGGCCGGACGAGCTCGTCGCGAGCTTCGGCATCGACGCGCTCCGCTGGTTCCTCGTGTCGGAGATGAGCTTCGGGCAGGATGCGTCGTTCTCCGACGAGGCGTTCCTGACGACCTACAACGCCGACCTCGCGAACGGCCTCGGAAATACTCTCTCGCGCGCCGTCCGGATGGCGGCGGACGCCTTCGGCGGGAGGACGCCCTCCGAGCGCTGCGACGACAACGACGTGAAGCGCGCCGCGGAGGGGGCCGTGCGGGCGTGGACGGGGGCGGTCGAGGGATTCCGTCTCCACGAGGCGGCGGCCGCGATCCGCACCCTCGTGTCGGCGATCGACGGCTACATCACGCTGACCGAGCCGTGGAAGAAGGCGAAGGCCGAAGGGGTCACGCCGGCCCTGCAGAGGATCCACCACAACACGCTCGAGGGGCTCCGGATCGCGGCGGTCCTCCTCTCGCCGATCGCGCCGGGGACGGCTTCAGAGGTTCTCTCGCGCCTCGGCGTCCCGAAGAGCGCGGCGGACCTCACGGCGGCCGATCTCGCATGGGGCGGCCTCCCGCTCGACGCGCCGCTGGCCGTCGCCCCGCCGCTCTTCCCGCGAGCCGACCCGAAACTGTTCTTCGCTTCCCAGAAGGAGAACAAGGTGTCAGACGACAAGAAGATCGAGGCCATGAACGTGAACGAGACGGCTCCGATTCCGGCGTCCGCCGTCGCCGCGGCCGTCTCGGCGGCAGCGGCTGCGGCCGCGCCCGGCCCGAAGATCCCCATCGACGACTTCCTGAAGCTCGACCTCCGCGTCGGCGAGGTGGTCGCCGCCGAAAAGGTGGAGAAGTCGAAGAAGCTGATGAAGATGACGGTGAAGATCGGCGAGGAGGTCCGGACGATCGTCGGCGGCATCGCGCTCGCCTACGCGCCGGAGCAGCTCGTCGGGAAGAAGTTCGTCTTCGTCGCCAACCTCGCCCCGGCGAAGCTGATGGGTGTCGAGTCGAACGGGATGATCCTCGCGGCGACGCTGCCGGACACGGGGGAGCCGTCGCTCCTCATGGTCGAATCGGCCGTGCCGTCGGGCGCAAAGGTCAAGTGATGGCCGGGGCGAAAGGCGGGCAGCCGGGCCCCGGCGACGTGAACGGCTTTACACCGCCCCCGATGCCCGCGGTTCCGTCCGATCCGGCCGCGCGGGCGAACCTCGAGGCGATCCTCGCGTCGCCGACGTACGTCAAGGCGCAGGAGGATCTCGCCTTCCTCGCCCACCGCGAGCTGCGCGGGGTCCGCCTCATGCTCGAGCTCGAGAAGGCCGATTTCCAGATGGACAACGAGGGGATCGAGACGACGGTCGTCGTCTTCGGCGGCGCGCGCCTCAAGGAGGGGGACCGCTGGTACGAAGAGGCCCGCAATTTCGGGCGACTCGCCTCCGCGGCGGGACGCGCGACCGGAACGTCGCACTTCGTCATCACGACCGGCGGCGGCCCGGGCGCGATGGAGGCCGCGAACCGGGGCGCCTGGGACGTCGGCGCCAAGAGCGTCGGCTTCAACATCGAGCTGCCGCACGAGCAGTGGCCGAACGCCTACATCACGCCGTCCCTCTGCTTCAAGTTCCACTACTTCGGCATCCGCAAGATGCACCTCCTCATGCGCGCCCGCGCGCTCGTCGCGTTCCCGGGCGGCTACGGAACGCTCGACGAGCTCTTCGAGACGCTCACGCTCGTCCAGACCGGCAAGATGAAGCGCGTCCCGATCATCCTCGTCTCGCGGGCCTACTGGGAGAAGCTCGTCAACTGGCAGTTCCTCGTCGACGAGGGCGCGATCGCCCCCGAGGACGTCGACCTCATCACCTGGGCCGAGAGCGGCGCGGAAGCCTGGCAGTCGATCCTCGACTTCTACTCTCGCCACCCGGAGCGGCCCGGCTCGCCGCTGCGCTGAGGGCCCCTTCCGGATGACCCCCGAGCTCGCGGACTCGCACGGGCACCTGACGATGGTCTTCGACGGCGGCGAGACCCGCGGCCGTCCCCGGCCGCCGACGAAGGAGGAGCTGGCGGGGGTGCTCGGGCGCGCCCGGGACGCCGGCGTCACCCGGATCCTGATTCCCGCCACGGGGCGCGAAGACCAGCGTCTCGCCGTCGAGATCGCCGAGGCGCACGAAGGGGTCTGGGCGGCCGTCGGCGTCCATCCGCACGAGGCGAAGGAGTTCGACGAGGACGTCGACCTCCCGCTCTTCGAGGAGCTCTGCGCGTCGAAGAAGGTCGTCGCGGTGGGGGAGATCGGGCTGGACTACTTCTACGACCACTCGCCGCGCGACGTCCAGAAACGCGCCCTCGAGGCCCAGCTCCGGTTCGCGCGGGAGCGGAAGCTCCCCGTCCTCCTGCACAACCGCGAGTCGGAGCGGGAGCTTCTGCCGATCCTGGAGCGGGTCGCGCCGGGCGGAGAGGACGACCTTCGGGGCGTCCTCCACTCTTTCTGCGCCGATGCGGAGACAGGGCGGCGGGCGATCGCGCTCGGCTACCTCGTCTCCTTCTCCGGGATGATCACCTTTCGCGCGGCCGACAACGTCCGCGAGGCCGCCGCCGCGCTGCCGCTCGCGTCGATGCTCGTCGAGACCGACGCACCGTACCTGGCCCCGGCCCCGTTCCGGGGGAAGCCGAACGAGCCGTCGCACCTGCCCCGAACCGCCGCGAAGCTCGCCGAGGTGAAGGGGACGTCCCCGGACGAGGTGGCCGCCGTCACGACGGCCAACTTCCGCCGGCTCTTCGGGACGCCGTGACGCGCCGCGCCGGCCGCCCGCCCCGCCTGCCGATGGCCGAATTCGAGAGGCTCGTCGCCGAGGCGATCGAGGAGCTGCCCGCCGAGTTCCGGGAGCGGCTGGAAAACGTCGTCATCGCGGTCGAGGAGGAGCCGACCGACGACGACTACGAGCTCACCGACACGCCCGACGACGAGGAGCTCTTCGGCATCTACCGGGGCCCGATGCGGACTCAGCAGAGCTTCGACGACCTCCCCGGCCTCCCGCCCGAGATCGCCGTCTTCCGCGGCCCGATCCTCCGCTGCACCGCGAACAACCGCGAGGCCGTGAAGGAGATCAAGGACACCGTCGTCCACGAGCTCGGCCACTACTTCGGCCTGGGCGACGACGAGCTGCCGTTCTAGCGAAGTTCCTTCTCCAGGAACCGCGTCCCTTCGACGGGGTGCTCGTTGTAGGCGGGGATCTCCCGGAATCCCATCGAGAGGTAGAGGGCCTGCGCCTCCCGCATCGTCGCGAGGGTGTCGAGACGGACCGCGCGATAGCCGATCGCCTTGGCCTCGGCCAGCACCGCGGCCGCCAGAGTTCGTCCGACGCCCATCCCTCGGAACGCGAGCCTCACGTAGAGCCGCTTCATCTCGGCGACGTCATCACCGATCTTCCGGAGCGCGACGCAGCCCGCGAGACGTCCGACGTGCTTCGCGAGGAGGAGCCGCCCGTCCGGGGGCGCGTAGGCGCCCGGGAGCGACGCGACCTCCTCGGCGAAATTCTGGAAGCAGAGGCTGATCCCGATGCTCTTCTCGTATTCGAGGAACAGCTCCTGCGCACGCGCGATGTCCGCCGGCGACGCCGCGGGCCGGATTCTCGCCGTCATCCCTGCGTCAGCCCGCGGTCGAGATGGTCGATCAGGACGTCGGCCCCCTCGAGACCGACCGACATCCGGATGAGGCCCGGCGTGATGCCGCGCGCCAGGCGGTCGGCCTCCGGGACGACGGCGTGCGTCATCGAGGCCGGGTGCTGGACGTAGCTGATCGACGCCCCGAGGCTCACGGCCAGCTCCATCGGCGTGTCCTTCCGCGCGAAGTAGTTCATCAGCTTCTCGCCGGCGGCCGCGCCCCCCCTCACCTCGAAGCTGACGAGCGATCCGCCGTTCCTCATCTGCTTCTCCACGATCGCGCGCTGCGGGAAGTCGGAGAAACCGGGGTAGGTGACGTGCGCCACCCTCGGGTGGTTCCGGAGGAAAGTGGCGATGGCGATCGCGCTCTCGCACTGCGCGTCCTGCCGCACCGCGAGCGACTGGACCGTCATCGAGTTGAGCCACGAGTCGAACGGCGAGGGAGTCGCGCCGAGGTCCTTGTACCAGGGGAAGAGGTCGTTCTTCATGAAACGGAAGGGGCCGAGGAGCGCGCCGCCGACCGACGTCGAGTGGCCGTTGATGAACTTCGTCAGGGAGTGGATGACGAAGTCCGCCCCGAGCCGGAAGGGCTGCTGGAGATAGGGCGAGCAAAAGGTGTTGTCGACGACGAGCGGGACGCCCCGGGCCTCGGTGAGGCGCGAGATCGCCTCGATGTCGGCGATCCGGAGCGTCGGGTTCTCGGGAGACTCGAGGAAGACGGCCGCGACGTTCGGGTGGAGGGCGAGGGTCCGCTCGACGTCCTCCGTGCTCCCGGTGTCGCAGAAGACCGCCTCGACGCCGAACTTCACGAGGTTCCGGAAGAGGCTGTCGGTGCAGCCGTAGATGTTTCCGGCCAGGACCGCGTCGCCCGCCTTCAGGATCGAGAGCATCAGCGTCGAGATCGCCCCCATTCCGGAGCCGAAGATCAGGCAGCCGATCGTCGGCTCCTTCTCGTCCTCGGCGAGCGCCTTCTCGATGACGTGCTGCGCCTCGAGGCGGAAGAGGACCCGTTCGAGGTACTCGGTCGTGGGGTTCCCGAGGCGGGTGTAGATCCGCGCGTACGGGCGCTCGCCCCCTTTGGAAACCCCGAGGAAACGGTCGGCGCCGTCCTTCACGTTATGGAAGGAAAACGTCGAGCGCTGGTGAATGGGGGGGAGGCCCGTTCCCGCCGCGAGGGCGCGGAAGACGCCGGCGTCGAGCTGGGGGACCGGGTCCCGCACCCAGCGAGTCTTCCGGTCGATCCACCAGTCCCAGAAGGAAAAGCGGTCCGCGCCGTGGAGGACGGGGAGAGCGAGCGTCGTGGGGCTCATGCCGCTAATTTACGCCCGCGCGCGCTCCCTGGCCCGGTGCAGATGCCTCAGGCCGGACGTCGTTCCGCGGCTAGACTCGGTGAATGAAGAGCGTCGAGACCCCTCTCGCACCGAAGCCCGCCGGCCATTACTCGCAGGCCGTCGTCCACGGCGGCCTCGTCTTCGTCGCCGGCCAGCTTCCTGTCGATCCGGACCGGCCCGGCTTCATCCCCGAAGGGATCGAGGCCCAGACCGAGCGGGCGATGAAGAACGTCGCCGCGATCCTCGAGGCGGCGGGGAGCGGCCTGCCGCGGCTCCTCTCGGTGACGGTCTACCTCTCCGATCTCTCGCTCTGGGGGCGTGTCAACGAGGCCTACGCGAGGCTGATGGGGGACCACCGCCCGGCCCGCGCCGTCGTCCCGACATCGCCGCTCCACTACGGCGCGCTCCTCGAGATCAGCGCGATCGCCGCCGCGGGCTGAGCGCCCGGCGCGTTATTTCGGCGCGTCGATCGCCTCGGCGACCTTCGCCTCCACGACCCCGAAGAACGGGTTGGAAGCGAGGCGGAGCCAGAGACTCTCCGGAACGGTCAGCGCCGACTTCTCGCCCCGAGGAGCCAGCCGCCCGAGGTCGAGGACCCGGGAACCCGCCGGCGGGTCGAGGCCGAAGAGCGGGTCGTCCGGCCGGAAGGGGAGCGCGATGTGCGAGAGGGAGTAGACCTGCGCCGGCCAGGCGAGGCCGGTCGGCTCGACGCGGGGCTCGGCCGCGCCGGGCGGGTAGGACGCCGTGACCACGTCGCGCGCCTCGGGCCCCGCGTTCGTCACGACGGTCAGAAGGAAACGGCGCGAGCGGTCGGCGATGGCGCGCGAAAGGAGCGCCGCGCTGCCCGGGTCGAGGAAGGGCTTCACGTTCGCCATCCGGTTGGCGTCGAAGAGGACGAGCTCGCTCCCGTTTTCCGCGAGAGGAGCGTAGAGCTTCTCGATCGTCGCCGGCGTCGAGACCGTCGCGTCGAGGAGCGAGGAAAAGGTCAGGATCTTGGGGATCTCGCCCGCCCGGCCGGCGTCGGCCAGCCGCTTCACCTGCTGCTGCACCCGCCGGGTCAGCTCCCACGTCTGGAAACCGGCGTTCGCCGGGAAGGAGTTGTACTTGTACGGGTTGAACTCCGGAAGAACGTCGGTCCACTTCGCCTTCTCGAAGTACGGAAAAACGCCGAGGCGGCTGATCGTCCGCGAGAGGGCGGCGAGCGGCGTGATGCCGATCATCGGCGAGACGAGGACGATCCGGTCGGGTTTCGGAAGCGCCTTGTCGTCGAGCGCCTCGAGCGCGGCCGAGAGGACGAGCGCGCCACCGTTCGAGTAGCCGACGACGTGAAACGGCGCGCCCGCGCCGGCCTTCGCGCGGACGTGCCGCGCGCCGACGCGGACCGCCGCCATCCAGTCCTCCCACCGGGTCTTCGTCAGGGCGCCGGGAACCGTGCCGTGCCCGGGCATCCTGAGGGCAAGGGCGTAGAAGCCGTGGTCCCGGTAGAGCTCGGCGAGCGCGCGGACGCTGTACGGGGCGTCGGTCAGGCCGTGGACGAGGAGGACGCCGCCTTTGACCTTCTCGGGCTCGAGCTCGATCGTCCGGTTCCAGTTCTTCTCCGCCCGGCCGGGGTTGAGTGGGCTCTGCGGGTCGTAGCGGTTCGCGAAACTCAGGTCTTCGGGCGGAAGGCGGCCCTCGATCTCCCGCTTGACCTCGGCAAAGGTCTCGTTTTCGCGCTTCAGGAGGTCGTCGAGCGTCGTCTTGTCCGTGACATCGGCGGCCGTGATCTCGGCGCGCGGAACGTAGAGGTGCCAGGGCTTCAGCTCGGGGAGGCGCGCCCGCGCCCCGAAAGCCCCGCCGACGACGAGCGTCGCCCAGACGACGACGAGCGCGAAGCCGGCGCGGCGGAGCCAGCGAAGGACTGTCTTCATGGGTTCACTCCGAAGTCCGCGGATTATTCCGGTTCCTTGTCCGGCCCTGGGCCCCGCCGAAGGAGAAACGGCAGGCCGCAGAGCCCGGCGGTGGCGGTCGTGACGAGATGGAGCAGCGTCGCCCCGACGAGGCCCCGTGCGAGCGGGACGCCGTCGAGAAGAAGGCCCGCGGCGAAGCCGGACTCCATCGGCCCGAAGGTTCCGGCGGGAGAGGGGATCACGGCGGCTGTCGTGACCGAGGTCAGGGACGCAAACGCGAGGCCCTCGAGGCTTGCCGTGAGGCCGAGGCCCCGGAGGATCAGGGCGAGGGCCGCGAGGTGGCCCGCGAGGAACGCGAGCGAGGCCAGTATCGACAGGGCGTAACGCCCCGGCTCCGTCCGGGCGATCAAGAGCCCGTCGGCGAGTTGCGCCGCGGCTTCCCGCCGTCTGGAGCCGTCGGGGAAGCGGGCGGAAAGGGCCCGGAGGATCGAGCCCGCGAGGCGTGGCGCGAGGAGGAGGGCGAGGGCGCCGAGGAGGACGAGCGCCGCCGCGGTCCCCCCGAGGGCCGGTGCGCCGCGGCGGAGTCCGAGAAACGCCGCGCCCGCGAGGCCGACGAGAAAAAGGGCCGCCGTGTCCACCGCCCTGACGAGAGCGAAGACGGCCCCCGCCCGCGCCCATCCGGCGCCGAGCGCCTTCTTGTACGCGGCCCACGACGCCACCTCGCCTCCGCGGAAGGGGATCACTTGAAGGAGGAAGGTGGCCGCGGCCGACAGGGACGCCCCGCGCAGGAACGGCAGGCGTTCGTCGGTCGGCAGGAGGAGGTTCAGCCGGAGGCTCCGCGCGGAGAACGCCGCCGCATAGACGAGCGCTCCGGCGACGACGGGAAGAAGCTTCGCCTGCGACAGCGCCGCGAGGGCGTTGCCGGCCGCGCTCACTCCGCCGCTTTCGGGCCGGCACCCTCCGCCGAGGTCGCCCGTTTCTCTCCGGCCCGCTCGGCGTCCCGGCGCCGGAGCTGCAGCACGATCTCCTCGAGGAGCGTCCGGTTGATCGAGATCAGGTCGGCGACGAGGCCGATCAGGAATGCGAGAAGGGCGGCGATGCCGAGAACGCGCCGCGAGCAGGAGCGATTGGACGTGCCCGCGGGGGTTCTCCCCCGTCATGACGAATCCGATGTACCGGGCGACGAGGGCGAGCGCCGCGATGAACTGGACCGCCGCGAGGCCGAAGAAGACCGGCAGCGGCTTGTAAAGCGCGGAGATCCGGACGATGTTGGCGCCCTGCACGGCGACGTACCGCCAGACCCCGCGGATCAGCCGTGAGGGACGGACCGGCGGGTTCGTGTCGACGCGGACGGACGACACCTTCATCTGCTTGTTTCCCGCCTGGATCAGCGTCTCGATCGTGTAGGTCATCCTCGAGAAGACCTGGAGACGGAGAGCAGCCTCGCGCGAAAGGGCGCGAAATCCGGACGTCGCGTCGGGGACGTCGGTCCCGGAGGCGCGCCGCACGACCCACGAGCCGAGCCGCTGCGCCAGGCGCTTGCCGGGGGAGAAGTCGGGCTTCGTGGCGACTCCGCGGTCGCCGACGACGATCTCGGCCTCGCCCCGGAGGATCGGCCCGACGAGTGCCGAGACGTCCTTTGCGGCGTACTGCCGGTCGGCGTCGGTCGAGACGATGACGTCGGCGCCGAGCCGGAGCGCGGCGTCGAGGCCCGCCCGCCACGCGGTGGCGAGACCGCGGTGGAACGGGAGGCGGACGACGTGATCGGCTCCCGCGAGCCGGGCCGCCGCTGCCGTGCCGTCGGCCGAGCCGTCGTCCACGACGAGCGTCTCGACCTCCGAAAACCCCGGCACCTCGCGGGGCAGCTCACCGAGCGCGGCCGCGATCTGCCCTTCCTCGTCCCAGGCGGGGATCTGGATGATCAGCTTCACCTTTCGCTAGGGTAACCGGAGGACGGCGAGGACGAAACCCCGGGTGGCGGAAATCGCGGGCGCCGACGGCCCGCTCCTGCTTCCTGCTCTCGTGGACCCTGAGAGAGAATCGGAATTGGACGGCCCCGGGCGCAGTCAGGAGGAACCTTGATTCGACGGTCCAGCGTTCTTCTGACTCTTCTCTGCCCCCTGCTCGTTTCGTGCCTGTCGGCAGCCCAGGCCCGTCACGTCCCGGTCGTCGAGTCCCCCGCCGAAACGCCCCTCCCTCTGCCGCACAGAAAGACAGCTTCACTCCGCGACGATGCGGCCCGCGTCATCGATCGATTCGTGCTCACGTACGGAGACGCCGACCTGTCGCCCCTCCTCCAGTACCTGACCCAAACGACGGCGGGGAGCCCCAACGACGTCGTGCCGTTCATCAGCCTCGGCCACGCCTACCTGAATCGTTTCGAACGGACGTCGGACCCGGCGAACCTCCGGAGGGCCCTCGACCTCTTCGAGATCCCCGCTCGCGCGGACGTGTGGCCGGCCTGGGGGAATCGCTGGGCCTCCTCGATCACGCTCTCCCACCTCATGAAAGGTGTCCTGCGCGTCGAGAGGGTCTCGCCCGCCGACTCTCCGATTGCGGCGAGGGTCGCGACCCTCCGGGACCGTGTCGCGCAGCTCGCAGGGGAAGAGGCCGACCAGAAGCTGACCGACGACACCCCGTACCGGCCGTACGTCTCCGTCGGGACGGGCGACTCGAAGGCGGAGGAGAATGCCTGGGAAGCCGTGTTTCTCGCGTGGGCGGCGTGCCTCTATCCCGATCACCCGCACGCCGCCGCCTGGGACGAGAAGGCCCGCCTCCTCGCGTCGCTCTCCATCGTCCGCGAATCCGATGGAGCGTTCTTCAAGGGGATGCAGGTGGTGACCGTGCGCGAGGACTTCACGCTGGAGAACCACGGCCTTTCGCCGAATCCGTACTACGCCGCAGCGACCGTCATGCTTCTCCGGATGGGAGCGCTCGCCTACCGGATGACCGGCCGGGACATCCCCTCCGAGTTCGACCGGAACGTCGAGGGGCTGTACCGGAAGTACCGGACCTACTGCTTCCGGGACGAGACGGGGCGATGGGTCTGGAATCTGCCGTCCGACCCTTCAGGCGACCCCGCGCTCTGGCCCCTTCCGGGCCTCGACGACGACGAGTTCGCCCGCTCCCTCGTCCGTCAGAAGCTGCTCGAGGAGGCGCTCTGGATACCGACGCCCCCCGTCGAGAGGCTCATCGCGGATCCCGAGAAAGGCCTGAAGCCCGACTCCGTCCTCGGCCGGGCGATCCAGAACGGGAAGGTCGTCTGGTACTACCTCGACGGCGCGTACCTCTGGCTCGGGACGTTGAGAGCGCCCTAAAAGAGGCGGTGCGTGCAACGCCCGCACTCCACCGGGTTGCCGTTCGCCGCTATCTCCCGGCGTTCGGCGCGGTAGGCGGGGTGGTTCCAGATATCGCGGAGCGAGGTCTTCCCGTCCGCGAGATTCCCGAAATGCAGGGCGCGACACGGGGAAACGTCGCCGTTGGGGTGCAGACGGATGCCGGTCCAGAGCCAGCCGCAGCCGTTCCCGAGGTCCGTCACGTTCTTCCGGTAGAACGGCACCCACTGGTCGGGCGGGACGTGGGGGTAGACCGCCACGTCGTTCCGCTCGCGGCAGAGGCGGTCGAGCGTGGCCTGGATCTCCTCGACGTTGATCGGCTCGGCGGACGACCTCTCGTGGTCGAGGAAGATCAGGTGCTCGAAGGAGAGGAAATCGGCTCCCGCGTCCTGCATCACCTTCACCATGTCCTCGAGGTGCGGCGCGTTCTCCTTCGTGATCGTGCAGTTGATCGACAGGTAGGGCGCCTTCAGGCCGGCCTTCTCCCGCTCTCGCCGGACGGCCGCGATTCCATCCACCGCCCGCCGGTACGAACCCTTCATCCGGCGGATCTCGTCGTGAATCGCCTCGGTCCCGTCAATGGACACGTTGACGCGGCTGATGCCCAGCTCGACGAGCTTCGGCGCCGTCTTCTCGAGCGTCCAGCCGTTCGTGATGACGGAGACGTTGCAACCCTTCTGCCGCGCATAGTCCATCAGCTCCAGGATGCCGACGTAGAGGAACGGCTCGCCCCCGGAGAAGTGGAGGAAAGGGCGGACCGGGAAGCTGTCGAGGTCGTCGATGACCCGCTTCCACTGCGCGACGGTCATTTCCTGCCGGGGCAGGCCCGTCTGAGGAAATGCCGGCAGCTCGGACTGGATCTCCGGAATGTGCTGGCAGCACATGTAGCAGTCGAGGTTGCACCTGTAGGTCAGGTGCACGATGACCGCCACGGGGTTTGTCGCCCAGCCGCGGGTGAGTTGCTTCAGCGGGTTCAGGACGGGCTTGAGGGCCGCGGCCTGATTCTCCAGTTTCTTGTACGCCGTCAGCGGGATCAGGTCCACCAGTGCCAAGTAATTTCCCCCTCGAGGATGATATACGGTGGTGCGCTTCAGCGCTCTGCCGATCCCGCGAAAGGAGATGAACGAATGAGCACTCCCGATGAAAAAAAGGAACCCGATTTTTCGGACGTCTTGAGCGGCAGCTCCAGCTCGGCCCCGGCGCCGAAAGACCAGGCGGTCACCCGAACCTACACGGTCGTCGCCGGCGACAGCCTGTCGAAGATCGCGAAGAAGATCTACGGCAGCGCGAACCGCTGGAAGGAGATCTGGGAGGCCAACAAGGACCAGATCAAGAACCCCGACCTGATCCACCCCGGGCAGATCCTGAAAATCCCCGGCGCCTGAGAGGAAGAGGAGAAACGAAGATGAGACCGTACCGCTCTGCCGCCCTGCTCGCCCTCGTCGCTGCGGTCGCCCTCGGCGCCTGCGCGAAGAAGGAGCCCCCTCCGCCGCCCCCGACGCCGGTCCCGGTCCCCACGGCGGTGCCGACGCCCGCACCGTTCAAGGTCACCTCGTTCGACCTCGGGAAGTCGATCGGAGACGACCGGAAGATCAAGGAAGCCTCGGCCGTCTTCGGCCCGATGGAGACGATCTACGTCGCGATCTCGACCCAGGGCATCGCGCCGAAGGCGACGCTCAAGGCCCGCTGGACCTACGGGGACAAGGGGACCCTCGTGAACGAGGAGACGCGCGACATCGTGCCGACCGGCCCGGCCGTCACCGAGTTCCACATCGCCAAGCCCTCCGGCTGGCCGGTGGGGAAATACAAGGTCGAGGTCTCCGCCGACGGAACCCCCGTCGGGACGAAGGAGTTCGAGGTCAGGAAGTAGAGCGGCCCGCATCGGCCGGAGCGACGCCGACCGTGAACGGTGTAGCTCCGGGCCGTAGAATCGGGTTTCGGGGGACCCGATTGAGCGGGAAGCGGCCGATTCCGCGCGGAATGCGCATCAAGACGGCATGATCCGGGCCGGGACGCGTCCCGGCGACCCCATATCGGCGCGCCTCCGCCCTCTGCCCGCAGGATGATCGGCTTTCGCCAGCGCCGCCGTGCGGGCTCGCGAACGGCCGCTTAGACAATGCGGGGAGGCGGGCCCCCAGCCCGCCCCCCCGCGCATCACGGCCGCGGAACGTGAGGCCTACTTGAAGAGTTTCAGGTCGACGGCATTCGCCATGGCTGCGTAGCCGGCGTCGTTCGGGTGCAGATGGTCGCCGCTGTCGTACGCCGGCAGGATCCGTGTCGGATTCGCCGGGTCGCGTACTGCCAGGTCGAAGTCGATGACCGCGTCGTAGTCTCCGCTGGTGCGGATCCACGCGTTCACGGTCTGGCGTTTCACTTCGCCCGCCGGCGTGAAGTAGCCAGGGAAGGAGCCTTCGAACGGGGTCAGGGTGCAGCCGAAGATCTTGAGCCCTTTCGCGTGCGCTCGCCGGATCAGCTGCTTGTGGCCCTCGATGATCTGATCCGCGGTCACGGCCTCGGCAGGGAAGAATCCCGAGAAGCCGATGTCGTTGATCCCTTCGAGCACGGTCACGTGCGTCACGCCGGTCTGGGCCAGGACGTCGCGGTCGAACCGCGCGAGTGCATTGGGGCCGACGATTTCGTGAAGGATCCGGTTGCCGGCGATGCCCACGTTGAGCACGCCGAGGTCCTGGTTACCGTGCTGGGCCATGATCCGCCGGGCGAGGTCGTCGGGCCAGCGTCTGTTGGTGTTCGGCGTTGAGTTCGTGCCGTCCGTGATCGAGTCGCCGAACGTCACGACGGCGCCTGTCTGCTTCGAGGCCACGACCTCCACGCCCGTCAGGAAGAGCCAGGACGCGCGGGTCGCCGCGACCGGCAGGACCGTGACTCCCGTGAAATCGCCGGGCGGCGAAAGATAGTTCGTCTGGAGCGCGCCCGTGTGCGTCGTCAGCGGCGACGTCGTCGCCGAGGTGTCCCCCGGCAGGTAGAGGTCGATCGCGAGATCGGACAACTCGGGCACCTGGAGGTCCACCGGGTCGCTCAGCACGGGGGCGCCGGGCGGAAGGGTGAAGGACGCATTCCCGCTGAAGGTCAGGACGTGGCTCGACCCCGGCACGATCGCCTCGCCCGAGTCGCGGAGGGCGACGGCCGCCGCGCCGACGGCGAGCGGGCTCGTGCCGAATGCGTTCGAAAGCCTCACCCGGACCTGGTCTCCGCCGACGCTGACGTGGACGATCTGGCGGAGAGTCTGGTTGTTGATCTCGTTGGCGGCGCTCGGCGCCGCGGAAACCGGTGCCGTGGTCCAGGTGCCGACCCATTGCTGGTCGCCATTTCCGGGACCGGCTAGGGCGGCGGGATTGGCCGCGAAAGTGGCGACGGCGAAGGCGGCCGCCGCGAAGAGGGCCGATGAGACGCGGCGCACGGCCGGCGTCTGCTTGAGGGTTCGCATTTCTACCTCCTTATTCCTGACTGGAACCGAAGAGACCGAGGTTGACGAACAAAGCAACCGTGAGGGCGACCGACGGCCGAAGGAACTTTTGTCGAACGAAGGAGGTCATGGCCGAAATCCCCCTCTCCCTGTTTGCGGGAGTGAGCCTTTGTCCTCCAAACTCACGGAGATTCGTTGCCTCATGGCCCCTTCTTCTGTCAGGACCGTGCCTGACCTGAAATAGATTGCGATTCTTTCTCAGCGACCGAATCCAAAGCTCTAGGGCCGGCGCGCCGCCGAATACACGTCAAGCGATCGGGGAAATCGTCATGACGGGCCGCGCCCGTCACCCGCGAGCCGACCGGAGCGCGTTAGAGTCCCCGCCGGTGGCCAGCGTCCGGCAACGCCTGATGATGAAGCTCGTCAACTTCTACCCGCCGTTTCTCGGGGCGGGGATCAAGGTCACGTATCCGAAGGACGATCCCCACACGATCGTCGTCCGGATGAAGCTGACCTTTTACAACCAGAACCTCTTCGGGACGCAGTTCGGCGGGTCGCTCTACTCGATGTGCGACCCGCACTTCGTCTTCATCCTCATCAAGAACCTCGGCCCGGGCTACCTCGTCTGGAACAAGGCGGGCCAGATCGAGTTCCTGAGGCCGGGCCGCGGACCCGTGACGGCGACGTTTCACGTTCCGCCGGAGAAGATCGCGGAGATCCGCGCGGCCGCCGACCGCGGCGAGAAGGTGGAGCCCGAGCTCGTCGCCGAAATCGTCGCCGACGACGGGGAACTCGTCGCGCGCGTCACGGAGACGCTCTGGGTGAGGAAGAAGACGGGCTGACCGCCGGGCCGGTCAGTCGTCGGCCGCGGCGCCGGAGAAGACGGCGCCGCCGTGGGCCGTCCAGAAGCCCCAGAGCGCGAGTGCGAGGATGACCGCTCCAAACACCGCCCCGTAGCCCGCGTACCAGGCCGAAAAATCCGTCGTGATCGGGGTCGCGACGAGCAGCCCGTCCACGGCAACGAAGGCGGCCAATCCGAGCAGCCCGAACCGGACCAGGGCCAGGACGGCAAGGGTCGCGATGAGCGCGCCGGCGGGCACCTCGAGGATCGGGTTCTCGCGGCCCACCTTCACGGCGAACCAGAAAACCCACACGAGGGACACGGCGAGTGGACGTTTGCGCAGAAGGAGGCTTCCGAGGAACAGGAGCGTCGCGGAGGCGAGGGAAAACATCAGAACGTCGATGCCGATGCCCGCGATCCCGCCGGCGACTCCCCGGATCCCGATGAGCGCCAGCGGTTCGAAGAAGAGGGGAGTCTCTCCCCCTGAGGCGAAGATTGCGGGAGTCGTGGCGATGGCCTCGACGACGAGGACCGCGCCGCAGCCGAGGAGGAGTCCACCGAGGAGGTCACGGCCGACGAGAGGATCGCCCCACCGCCCTCCCACGAGCCGGGTCCACGACACGAGCAGCTCCGGGTACCGTCGCCGGAAATACGGCTCGAACGCGAGGTAGACGCCCCACGCGAGAATCCCGAGACCCCCGCAACGGAGTACGAGTGGCCTCGCGAACCCCTGACTCCAGACGGCGGCGGGATGGCTCAGCAGGAGGGCGACCACGAACATGCAGATGCAGACTGTGATCCCGACGCGCGCAGCGCCCCGCCGGTCGCCTCGCCCGAGGCGGGTGTTGCGCCGCGCGAACCACGCCGCGGCGCCGGCGATGAGGAGCGTGGTGAGCGAGAACGTGGCGCCGCGGATGCGCGATCGGAGAGTCACGGGGGTCGCGGCGTCGCGGTCCGGCCGGCTCCACGGGGCGACGAGCTGAAACGAGACGAAACGGCCGCGGAATGCCGCCGCGACGACGCGCAGCGTCACGTCCTTTTCTCCGGGCATCGGGCCGGTCCATCCAGCGATCGCGTCGAAAGGCACGCTCGGCAGCCAGGCGGGATCCGAGCGTGTAAAGGTCTTCGGGTCGAGGCCCGCTTCCACGAAGAGCACGTCCCACATGGGCGTGACCGGCGGCTCGGTCGCGGGCGGCGGGACCTGGGGCGGGACGGCGACGAACTCTCGGAGCCATCCCTCAGGGTCGAGGATCACCGTGACCATCGCGGTGACGTTGAAGGGCGGATCGGCGAGCGTGACGATACTGACATTGGCGGGAATGAGCGGCCTCGGGCTCTGGCGGTAGTTGAAGGTCGCTGGCTTCCACCAGCTCGCCGCGAGCCGTCGCGCCCAGCCCGGACCGCCGGTGCGCGCGCGAAAGTCGAGGTACGAGGAGTCACGCGCGAAAGCGCCGCTCGAGTCCCCGGGCGTCTCCGTGTAGCCGAGCCGGCGCGTCACCTCGCGCGCCCGCTCCAGGAGGACATCGGGCGGCTTCGGCAGCGGCGAGAGGCCGAGGTCGGTGGCCCAGCGCGAGAGGACGAAGATGGCGGTGAGGAGAGCGAGAACACCCGCGAGAAGCGCCGCTGCCCGCGCCGTCGGGATGACGCCTTCGGGCCCGGCCGCCGCCACCATCTCGGGTGAGGGGGTCTCGCCGGCGGCGAGCGCGGCGGCGAGCGGGTCGCCGCCCGGGTAGCGCGGCCGCGACCTGAACGGCGCGACGAAGGCCGGGCCCTTCGGGTCCTTCTCGAGACAGCGCAGGATGACGCGCTCGACGGCCGGATCGAAGCCCGCGAGGACGGCCGACGGTGCCGTCGGCGTCTCGTGCTCGTGCTTTCGTTTCAGCTCGGCGAGCGTCGGCGCGTCGAAGGCGCGCTTGCCCGTCGCGACCTCGTAGAGGACGAGGCCAAGCGCGTAGAGATCGCTCCTTACGGAGGCGGGCTTGCCGGCGAGCTGCTCGGGAGCCATGTAGGCGGGCGTGCCCGAAACCTCCCCGACGTTCGCTGCCTCCTCGGCCGCGACGGCGAGCCCGAAGTCGGTGATGCGCACCCGGCCCCGGCCGTCGAGCATCACGTTCGCGGGCTTGAGGTCGCGGTGGAGGACACCCTTTTCGTGCGCGGCGTGGAGGCCGGCGCAGAGCTGGCGGGCGATCTCGACGGTTTTTTGCACCGGGAGATGGCCGATCCGCTTCAGGAGCGACGCGAGGTCCTCTCCGTCCACGTACTCCATCGAGAGAAAGTGGCGCCCTTCGATCTCGCCGATGTCGTAGATGCGGCAGACGTTCGGGTGCGAGACCTGCCGCGCGAGGCGCACCTCCGCGTGGAAGCGCGCCAGGAGCGCTTCGTCGCCCGAGACGGCCTTCGGGAGGAACTTGAGCGCGACGGCCTGGCCGAGCTTGAGGTCGTCGGCGCGGTAGACCTCGCCCATGCCGCCCCGGCCGAGGAGGCCCACGATGCGGTAGCGCTCGCCGAGGACCGCGCCGGGCGGAAAAGCGCCGAGATCGAGCGAGCCCGAGGAGACGAGGCGGCCCACGGAGGACGGCGGCTTCGCTTTCGGCGCTGAAGCAATCTCGGTGGGAAGGTGCGACAGGGAACCGGACAGCGCCTGCCCGCACGCCGGGCAAAAGCGGCCGGACTCCGGCACCTCGGCGTCGCAGCGGGAGCAGCGCGTCACCTTTGCTGAGATGCTATCTCA
Organism: uncultured Acidobacteriota bacterium; assembly: GCA_963721385.1. GTDB lineage: Bacteria > Acidobacteriota > Thermoanaerobaculia > UBA5066 > UBA5066 > DAOMFB01. The sequence goes on along the minus strand of CAVRJB010000013.1, from coordinate 409,093 downwards.
ACGGGCACTCCGGACCCGCCGGACGAGCATCGGACAGGGCTAGAACGCGGCCCGCTGTGCTATCCTCCGCCGCTCCGGCCAAAACGCCGGAAATGCTCTTTGGAGAAGACGATCCGGGTCGAGGTCGGGGCTCAAAAGACGTTCCAAAAAGAACGGCCCCCGGCGGCAGCCCTCGGAGAGACAAAAGCGGAGCACTCAGGCGCTTAGCTCAGCGGTAGAGCACTACCTTGACACGGTAGGGGTCAGCAGTTCGATCCTGCTAGCGCCTACCATCCGCCCTCTCTCCCGTGCCGCCGCCGAACGGCAGCTCGAAGGCGCTTAGCTCAGTCGGTAGAGCACTTCCTTCACACGGAAGGGGTCAGCGGTTCGAGTCCGCTAGCGCCTACCAACCCCCTCCCTCGACCCTCCATCGCCGTTTCCGAAGAGAGAAAGGAGAGGTCGAGTCATGTCCGCATCGGTCGCCAGCGACGTCATCCGCCTGACGCTCCCCGACGGGTCCGTCAAAGAGGTCCCGGCCGGGACCACCGGCCGCACCGTCGCCGAATCGATCGGTCCGCGCCTCGCCAAGGACGCCCTCGGCGTGAAGCTGAATGGCGCCGTCCTCGACCTCTCGCGCCCTCTCACGGAATCCGGGAAGTTCGAGGTCGTGACGACGAAGCATCCGGACGCGCTGGAGCTCTACCGCCACTCCACGGCGCACCTCTGCGCAAACGCGGTGAAGCGCCTCTTTCCGGGCGTGAAGATCGGCATCGGCCCCGCCATCGAGAACGGCTTCTACTACGACTTCGATCCCGGCCGGGCGTTCACACCGGAGGACCTCGAGAGGATCGAGGCCGAGATGAAAAAGATCGTCGCGGAGGACAACGCCGTCGTCCGCAAGGAGATGTCGAAGGCCGACGCGGTCCGGATCTTCGAGGCCCAGAACGACCCGCTCAAGGTCGAGATCGTCGCGGGCATTCCCGAGGGGAGCCTCTCGTGCTACGAGCAGAAGGACTTCATCGACCTCTGCCGGGGCCCGCACGTCCCGTCGACGGGGAAGCTCGGCGTCTTCAAGCTCACGCACTCCGCGGGGGCGTACTGGAAGGGCGACGAGCGGAACCCGATGCTCCAGCGGATCTACGGGGCCGTCTTCCTCTCGCAGAAGGAGCTGGACGAGCACCTCGCGCGGGTCGAGGCGGCGAAGGCCCGCGACCACCGGAAGGTCGGCAAGGAACTCGGCCTCTTCGTCTTCCACCCGTGGGCCCCCGCCTCGCCCTTCTTCCTCCCGAAGGGCGCGACGGTCTACAACCTGCTCGTCCAGTTCATGCGCGAGCTCTACGTGAAGTACGGCTACCAGGAAGTCATCTCGCCCCAGATCTTCGACGCGGAGCTGTTCAAGCAGTCGGGGCACTACCAGAACTACCACGAGAACATGTACTTCACCGAGATCGACGAGCGGGAGTACGGCGTCAAGCCGATGAACTGCCCGGGACATTTCCTGATGTACGGCGCGCAGGCCTTCTCGTACCGCGACCTCCCCGTCCGTTTCGCCGACTTCGGGCGGCTCCACCGTTACGAGCGCTCCGGCGTGACTCAGGGGCTGACGCGGGTGAGGACGTTCTGCCAGGACGACTCGCACATCTTCGTGACGCTCGACCAGATGCCGGCCGAGATGGACCGATTCCTCGACTTCATCCGGGAGGTCTACGGGACGTTCGGCTTTGGCGAGGTGAAGGTCGGGCTCGGCACCCGGCCGGCGGCGTTCATGGGCTCGGTCGAGAACTGGGACAAGGCGGAGAAGGCGCTGGCCCAGGCGTTCGAGAAGCGCTCGGGCGAGCTGGGCGGCTGGTCGTACTTCGTCAACCACGGCGACGGGGCGTTCTACGGCCCGAAGCTCGACTTCCACGTGACGGACGCGATCGGGCGCGCCTGGCAGCTCGGGACGCTGCAGGTCGACTTTTCGAACCCCGAGCGGTTCGACCTCCACTACACGGCCGAGGACGGCTCGAAGCAGAGGCCGGTGGTCCTGCACCGCGCGATCCTGGGGTCCCTCGAGCGCTTCGTCGGGATCCTCATCGAGCACACGGGCGGCGACTTCCCGTTCTGGCTGGCGCCGGAGCAGGTGCGCGTCGTCCCGGTCTCGGAGAAGTTCAATGAGTACGCCGAAAAGGTCCTTGGAAGGGTAAGAGAGGCCAGCCTTCGGGCCACGGCCGACGCCCGAAATGAGAAGCTCGGCGCCAAGATCCGCAATGGAGAGCTGGAAAAGGTCCCCGCGCTCCTGATCGTGGGCGAGAAGGAAGCGGCGGCCGGCACGGTCTCTCTCCGCATCCGCCACGGCGGCGAGTTCAAGGACCAGAACATCGAAGAGTTGCTTCGAATGATGAGAGGTGCGGTCGCGAACCGCGCTCTCGCGTGGCACGAAACGTCAACGGCTCGCAAACAGTAAGGAGGACATCCCCATCGCATTCTTCAGAGGTGGTCCACGGATCCCCCCGACCAAGAACTCTCCGATCAACGAGTACATCCTGCGCTTCCCCCAGGTACGGCTCATCGGAGCGGCGGGGGAGCAAATGGGCGTCGTCGACCCCCAGACGGCGCTCGCGAAAGGGCGCGAGGCGGGGTTCGACGTGGTGGTGATCGCCGAGCAGGCGACGCCTCCGGTCTGCAAGGTGATGGACTACGGCAAGTTTATTTTCGAGAAGAAGAAGAAGGAGCACGAGTCCAAGAGGCGGCAGAAGATCACGCAGGTCAAGGAAGTCAAGTTCCGCCCGAACATCGACGACCACGACTACGACTTCAAGCTGCGGAACATCATCCGGTTCCTGTCCGAAGGCGACAAGGTGAAGGCGACGGTCCAGTTCCGGGGCCGCGAGATGTCGCGCATGGACAATGGCCGGAAGGTGCTGGACCGTCTCCTGAAGGACCTCGAGGGCAAGGCGAACGCCGAGGGCAACAGCGAAATCATGGGAAACCGGATGCACCTGATCATCGGCCCCATCAAGAAGCATTAATTTCCCGGGGAGGGTCGATCTCCCCGGACCCCGTCTGAAATCAAGAGAGAAACCGAGGTAATCACATGGCCACGACCAAGAGGAAGACCCATCGCGGCGCCGCGAAGCGGTTCCGGAAGACCGCCACGGGCAAGTTCAAGCGGAGCCACGCGATGAAACGGCACATCCTGACGAAGAAGAACTCCGGCCGCCTGCGGCAGCTGGACAAAGAGACGCTCGTCTCGAAGGCCGACGTCCGCGTTGTCCGGACGATGCTCCCCTATGCGTAAGTGATCCCGGGGGTTTCTCGATCCCCCCGGGCCCCTCAACCCGAGAAAGACCCAAGCGAAGACCCTAAGGAGAAACGAAAATGCCTCGCGTCAAGCGCGGACCCAAGAGAAAGAATCGCCGCGAGCGGATCCTGGACCTGGCGAAGGGCTATTACGGAACCAAGCACAACTGCTTCCGGATCGCCGAGCTGCAGGTCGAGCGCTCGCTCGTCTACGCCACCCGCGACCGCAAACAGAGGAAGCGCGATTTCCGCGGCCTCTGGATCGTCCGGATCAACGCCGCCGCCCGTCTGCACGACATCAGCTATTCGAAGCTGATGGCCGGCCTGAAGAAGGCGGGATCGGACGTCAACCGGAAAATGCTGGCCGAGATCGCGGTCGTGGATCCGAAGGGCTTCGCGTCGCTCGTCGCTTCGGCGAAAAGCGCGCTCGGAACCGCCGCCCCCGCCAGCGCCTGAACGCTCACCTTGGGCGAGATCGCGGCTGCGGTCGAGGACGGGGTCCATCAGCTCTCCAGGAGAATTGAGAGAGCCGAGAAGGAGTCCGTCGAAAAGGGGGGCCTGACGCCGGCCGAGGTTCATGCGCTCCGCGTTGAGTGCCTCGGCCGGAATCAGAGCATCGTCTCCTCTCTTCTCGCGCAACTGAAGGCCGCTCCGAAGGACCAGATCGCCAGGCTCGGAGCGATCGTCAATGCCGCGAAAACGGATGCCGAGACGCGTGTGTCGGTTCTCGAAAAGACGGCGATTGTCCGGCAGCAGCGGGATCGGGAGATGGCGCAGGCCGTCGACGTCACGCTCCCTCCGCGCGTCCCGCCCGTCGGACGGCTCCACCCCCTGACCGTCGTCCGGCGGAAGGTCGAGGACGCCTTCCGGACGCTCGGCTACGAGGTGGCGGACGGTCCCGAGATCGAGACAGACTGGCACAACTTCGGAGCGCTGAACTTCCCGCCCGACCACCCGGCGCGCGACGAATTCGACACCTTCTTCGTGAAGGACGGCGGCGAGGGGGACGAGCGGCTGCTCCTCCGGACCCACACGTCGCCGGTCCAGATCCGGACGATGCTCTCGCGGAAGCCCCCGATCCGGATCGTCATCCCCGGCCGCGTCTACCGGAACGACGCCATCGACCCGCGCCACTCGCCGGTCTTCCACCAGGTCGAGGGGCTGACGGTCGAGGAAGGAATCACGTTCGCGGACCTGAAGGGGACTCTCGCCGCCGTCTTCCACCAGCTCTTCTCCGAGAAGGCGAAGATCCGCTTCGGCCCGACGTTCTTTCCTTTCGTCGAGCCGGGAGTCGACGTCGCCGTCAGCTGCGTCTTCTGTGACCAGAAGGGGTGTCGCGTCTGCTCCGGCTCCGGCTGGATCGAGATCATGGGCGCGGGAATGGTCCACCCGAAGGTCCTCGAAAACGGCGGGATCGACCCCGAGCGTTACAGCGGCTTCGCCTTCGGCGGCGGCATCGACCGGATCGCGATGCTCGTTTACGGCATCCCGGACCTCCGCCTCCTCTTCGAGAACGACGTTCGTTTCCTGGACCGGACGTGGTGAAGCAATGAAGTTCTCGTACGAGTGGCTCTCGTCGTACCTCCCTGGCCCGGCGCCCGATCCGGCGGCGCTCCGCGATCGGCTGACGGCCGTCGGCTTCGTCGTCGAAACGGTCGAGGCCCGGGGCGCGACGCGCGTCTACGACGTCGAGATCACGGCGAACCGCCCCGACGGAATGAACCACCGCGGCCTCGCCCGCGAGGCGGCGGTCGCCCTCCGGCGCGCCTTCCGCGATCCCGATGCCGGCGCGGCGGTGGCGGAAGGATCGACGCCGGTGGCGTCGCTCGCGAAGGTGGTCGTCGAGGAGCCGGCGCTCTGCGACCGCTACTCGGCGCGCGTGATCGAGAATCTCCGAGTCCGCCCGTCCTCCGCCACGGTCGGGGAGCGCCTTGCGGCCCTCGGCGCGGGGCTCATCTCGGGCCCGGTCGACGCCACGAACCACGTCCTCTGGGACATCGGCCAGCCGCTCCACGCCTTCGACCTCGATGCGCTGACGAAAGGCAAGGACGGCCTTCCGACCATCGTCGTCCGCCGCGCCCGACCGGGGGAGAAGCTCGTGACGCTCGACGGCGTCGAGCGGACGCTTTCGCCCGAGATCCTCGTCATCGCCGACGCCGGGAAAGCCGTCGCGCTCGCGGGGATCATGGGGGGGCTCGACACCGCGATCTCGGAGAAGACGACGCGCGTCCTCCTCGAGTCCGCGCACTTCGACCCGGGCGTCGTCCGCCGGGGCGCGCGGCTCCTCGGCATGCATACGGACGCCTCGCACCGGTTCGAGCGGGGGACCGACCCCGAGACGACGATCGACGGGCTCGACCGCGCGGCCCGACTGATCGTTGCGGGCGGCGCCGGCACGGCCGCGAAGGGCGTGATCGACGTCCGGGCCGCGGCGCCGAAGCCCGCGGTGCTGGCCTTGCGGCTTCCCCGCCTCGACGCTTTCCTCGGCCTGCAGATCCCGCCGGCCCGGAGCGTCGGGATCCTCGAGCAGCTCGGCTTCGCGCCGAAGAAGGAGGGCGACCGCATCCTCGTCACCGTCCCGACCTGGCGCGTCGACGTCTCTCTCGAAGAGGACCTCATGGAGGAGGTCATCAGGTGCGAGGGGTACGACCGCCTCCCCGAGACGCTCCCGCGGGCTTTCGTCCCGTCCCGGGAACATCGCGCCTTCGCCTTCGAGGACCGCGTTCGCGACCTCCTTGCGGCCGACGGGCTGATCGAGGCGTCGACCTATTCCTTCGTCTCGGAGGAGGAGAACCGCCCCTTCGAGAGCGCGGCGCCGGGAGCGCCCGTCGTCCTCGAGAACCCGCTCGCCGAGCACTTCACGACAATGCGGGCGACGCCCGTCGTCGGTCTCCTCCAGAGCGCGCGCCACAACGTCCGGCGCGGCGCGAAGGACCTCGGGCTCTTCGAGGTCGGCCACGTCTACGGCCGCGCCGCGGCGGCGGGCGGGCTCGAGGACCGGATCCGCGAGGTGCGGCGCGCGGCGGTCCTCCTTGCCGGCGAGCGGCACCGCCACTGGTCGGAGCACGGAAGACCCGTCGACTTCTTCGACGGGTCGGGCGCCGTCACGGCGCTCTTCCGTGGGCTCGGCCTTCCGGATCCGGGCTTCATCCCCTCGTCGCTCCCGTTCCTCGCCCCCGGCCGCGCCGCATTCGTTCTCGGGCCGGACGGGGCGCGGCTCGGATGGGTCGGCGTCCTCGCGGCGCCGCTCGCGGCCGCGTGGGACCTGACCGACCCCGTCGTCGCCGACCTCGACGTCGAGGCGCTCGAGGCGCGCGCGCCGGCGCCGCCGACCTCCGTCGAGGCCCCGCCGAAGCTCCCCGGGAGCGAAGTCGACCTCACCGTGACGCACGCGCTCTCCTCGCCCTGGACCGAGCTGGAATCGCGCGCGCGTTCGGGCGCCCCGCCGGAGCTCGTCGCCGTGGAGGCGAAGGGGCGGTACCGGGGCGCCGGTGTCCCCGACGGCTTCGTGAAGACGACACTGACTCTGCGATTCGGGTCGGCGACCCGGTCGCTCTCTCGCGAGGAGATCAACGCCTGGCGGGACGCCGCCGCCGCGCGGCTCCTCGCGCTTCCGGGCTCGAAAGTGGACGGGATTGCCGCGGGCGGCGCCTGAACGGCCGAACGTCTCGATGGAGGAATCGTGAGCAACACGAAGAAGGAAAAACCCGCGGACGCGGCCGCGACCGACTCGCTCGAGGCGATCTTCGACCAGCTGGAGAAGAAGCTGGAGGCGCTCGCCTCGCGCCTGAAGGCAGCGCAGGACGAGAACGCGAAGCTGAAGGCTTCCGCCGGCGCGGCGGGCGCCGAGCGCGACCGGATGAAGGCCGAGCTGGCCGAGACGAAAGCGGCCGCGGGGAAGCAGGGCGACGCAGCCGAGAGGTTGAAGCGCCTCGAGGCCGAGCGGGACGAGATCCGCGCCCGGGTCGAGCGTTTGATCGGGAATCTGGAGGCGTCAGAGGCGCCGGCGGGCCCCGCAAAGCCCTGATTCGGCGTGCTATTCTTCGGCGCAGGCGCTCGGGTGCGCCCACCTGAACATGCAGAAGAAGACACTGGTCACGCAGGTCGAAATCTATGGCCAGACCTACTCGGTGAGGGCCGCGGCGGACGCGGAGTACATCCGGGAGCTGGCGGCCTTCGTGGACCGCAAGATGCGCGAGGTGGCGCAGGAAGCGCCCACGGTGGACGCCACCAAGATCGCCATCCTGTCGGCGTTGAACATCGCCGACGAGTTCCATCAGTACCGTTCGAAGCTCTCAGAGGGTGATCCGGGACGGGTCGCGAAGCGGGCGATCCGGCTCGTCGAAAAGCTCGATGAGATCCTGTCCTCTCCCGGCGGTTTTCCGGCCAAGGCCGGAGACGAAGCGATCGGCACCCTGCGCGGTGCGTGAATGGGTTTATGTCCTTGAACCGATATGGCCGATATGGAGTTTCCAAAAGCGGGCCACCCTGTGATGCCCCTGCGGGGGAACTAATGGGCTGCCCCGGAGGCTCCGCCCTGCATGTACCAGGGTTCAATCGACAGCGCCCACACGGCCGAGGCGGGGTGCCTTTTATTTTCCAGGGGGTTTCTCGATCCCCCCTGACCCCCCCCGAGGGAATGAGAGACAGGGTTCTCGTCTAGGTTTTCGACCCGGGTCGCCCCTCGACGAACGTGAAGCGAGGGGGATACGCCGGTGACGATCGAAATCATCGTGGGAATCCTCGAGGCCGTTGCGGCCCTCGGGTTGATCGCCTTCTTCATCTGGGTCCTCAAGACGAAGAGCATGGCGTCGGTCCTGAAGGCCGAGGCCGAGCTCGAGGCGAAGAAGACCGCCGAGGCCGCGAAGATGGCCGCCGAGGTGGAGGTCCGGAAGGCCGAGGCTGCGGCGCAGCGGGCCGAGCTCGACGCCAAGGAGCGCGTCCTCAAGGCGCGCGAGGCGATGGAGCAGGAGACGGCCCGGCGCCGCTCGGAGCTGACCGACATCGAGAAGCGGATCCTCCAGAAGGAGGAGTCCCTCGACAAGAAGCTGGGAACCGTCGAGAAGCGCGAGCAGGAGAACGAAAACCGCGGAAAGAACCTCGACAAGCGCGAGAAGCGGGCCGAGGAGATCGAGGCCGAGGCCACGAAGGCCGCCGAGGAGCTCGTCGCCGCCCAGCGCCAGAAGCTCGAGCAGATCGCCGGCCTCACCGCCGAGGAGGCGAAGAAAGGGCTGGTCCGTGAGCTCGAGAACGAAGCGCGCCTCGAGGCGACCGGCCTCATCCGCTCGATCGAGGAGGACGCTGTCGAGAACGCGAACCAGAAGGCGAAGCGCCTTCTCTCCATGACGATCCAGCGGATGGCGTCGGAGCACGTCACGGAGACGACGGTCTCGGTCCTCGAACTGCCGTCGGACGACATGAAGGGGCGGATCATCGGCCGGGAGGGGCGGAACATCCGCGCCGTCGAGGCCGCGACCGGCGTCGACATCATCATCGACGACACGCCCGAGGCGGTCATCCTGTCGTCGTTCGACCCGATCCGCCGCGAGGTCGCGGGGCGCGCGCTCACGCGCCTCATCCAGGACGGGCGGATCCACCCCGCCCGGATCGAGGAGGTCGTCGAGAAGGTCCGCTCCGAGCTGTGGGAGGTCATCAAGCAGGCGGGCGAGGCGGCGGCGTACGAGTTCGGCATTCCGGACCTCCACCCCGAGGTCGTGAAGCTTCTCGGGCGCCTGAAGTTCCGGACGAGCTACGGACAAAACGTGCTGATCCACTCGAAGGAGGTCGGCTGGGCCGCCTGCCACCTTGCGAGCGAGCTGGGGGCGAACGTGGCCGTCGCCAAGCGCGCGGGGCTCCTGCACGACATCGGCAAGGCGGTCGACCGCGAGCAGGAGGGGACGCATCTCGAGCTCGGGCGGCAGATCCTGAAGAAGTTCGGCGAGACCGAGGCCGTCATCCACGCGATGGAGTGCCACCACGGCGACTACGAGCCGCGGACGATCGAGGCGGTCCTCGTGAACGCGGCCGACGCCATCTCGGCGGCGCGCCCCGGCGCCCGGCGCGAGATCCTGGAGACCTACGTCAAGCGGATCGAGAAGCTCGAGAAGATGACGGACGGGATGAAGGGGGTCGAGAAGACCTTCGCCATTCAGGCCGGGCGCGAGCTGCGCGTCATCGTCGACGCGAAGAAGATCACCGACGACGAGTGCTTCTGGATGTCGAAGGACATCGCGAAGCGGGTTCAGGCGGAGCTGCAGTACCCGGGCCAGATCAAAATCACCGTCATCCGCGAAACCCGCGCAGTAGATTTCGCAAAATGATCCCGGGGGTTTCTCGATCCCCCCGGACCCCCCACGAGGGACCCTCGCAGAAAGGTAAGCTTTGAAGCTTCTGTTCGTCGGAGACGTCGTCGGGAAGCCCGGGCGAAAGGCGCTCTCGCTGCTCGAGAAGATCATCGGGCGGGAGAAGGTCGACTTCACCATCGTCAACATCGAGAACGCCGCCGGGGGCTTCGGCGTGACGGCGGAGCTCTTCGCCGACCTGACGAAGCTGCCGATCGACGTCTTCACCTCCGGGAACCACATCTGGGACAAGAAGGACTTCGTCCCGCTCCTTTCAGACCTCGAGAACCTCCTCCGCCCGGCGAACTACCCGCCGGGCAACCCGGGTCGCGGCTGGGCCGTCCAGAGCACGGCCGCGGGGATTCCCGTCGGCGTCCTGAACCTGCAGGGGCAGGTCTTCATGGCGAACACCGACTCGCCCTTCCGCGTCGGCGACGCCTGCCTCGAGGAGATGCGCGCGAAGCACCCGGGGCTGAAGGTCGTCTTCCTCGACATCCACGCCGAGGCGACGTCGGAGAAGCAGGCGATCGGCTGGTGGTTCGACGGCCGCGTCTCCGCCGTCGTCGGAAGCCACACGCACGTGCCGACGGCCGACGCCCGGATCCTCCCGAAAGGGACCGCCTATCAGGGCGACGCCGGGATGACCGGCGCCTACGAAGGAATCATCGGCTTCGACCCGAAGGCCATCCTCGAGAAGTTCCTCTTCCAGACGCCGCGCTCGATGGAGACGGCCACGCGCGACGTCCGCCTCTGCGGCGCGCTCATCGACGTCGACGAGACGACGGGGAAGGCCCTCTCGATCACCCCGCTTCAGGAGAAGCTCGCGGGCTGACCGCCCGGACGTCGCGATGGTCTCCCGCGACCGCCGGCGCGACTTTCTGATCCTCGGGCTTCTCCTCGCGGGCACGGCTTTCTACGCCGCGCGTGCCGTCGACTTCTCGATCGAGCCTTACGAGGACGCCGCGATGCTGATGCGCTACGCGGTCCACCTCGGACAGGGCCACGGCATCGTCTGGAACGTCGGCGAGCCGCCCGTGGACGGCGCGACCGACTTTCTGTTCCTCCTGTCCGCCGCCGGCCTCGTCCGCCTCGGTCTCGCCGTCGAGGTGGCGGTCCGCCTCCTGACCCTCGTTGCGCACCTCCTGACCGTGGCGCTCGTCTACCTCGGCGCCCGGCGCCTCGCGGGCGCACCGCCGTGGGCCGCCGCGCTCTCGGCGGCGTTTCTGGCGGTCGGGCCGGGACTTCGGTACGCGGCCGCGTACTTCGGGACGCCGTTCTTCGTCCTGTTCGCGTGCCTGACGTGGCTTGCCGCGATGGCGCTCGCCGGCCGCGGCGTGACGCACGGCCGCGCCGCGGTGTTCGCCTTTTCGGGCCTCGCTCTCGGCCTGACGCGGCCCGAGGGGGTGATCCTCACAGCGCTGATGCTCCTCTCCGTCGTCTTTCTCAGGGGGCGAAAGGAGTCCCGAGAGGCGATCCTCTGGTTCGTCGGTGTCTTCGGCCTCCTCGGCGGGGCGTACTTCCTCTGGCGGTGGCGCTACTTCGGCCACCCGCTGCCGAACCCGTTCCTGAAAAAGGGGGGGGGACGGTTCTACCCGACGAGCGCGCGGGAGTCCGTTCAGTTCGTCATCGCTCAGGGGCTGCCGTTCCTCGCGCCCGTCCTCGCCGCCCTCTCGTTTGAAAAGACCCGCCGCCGCGCCCTCGCGCTCCTGATCCCCGTCGGCGGTTTCGCGCTCGCGTTCCTCCTGATCTCGAATGCGATGAACTTCGGCGGGAGGTTTCAGTACGCACTCCTGCCGGTCGTCCTTCTCTCGTGGTGGCCCCTCGCAGCGGATCTCCTGCCCGAGTTCCGTCTGCCCCGGTTCGAGGAGCTCTCCCGCGAGGCCCGAAGAGCGGCCGTTCTCGTCGGGGTCTTCGCCGCGGGCGCGGCCGTCTGGTACTCCCACGAGAGGAGCCGCGGAATCACGTACTCCGAAGACGGGCGGTACGCCGTCGCGCTCGCCCTCCGGAGCTTCGCGGAGCGCGGCTACACGCTCGCGACGTCGGAGGCGGGCCTCCTCCCCCTTTACTCGAGGTGGAAGACGATCGACACGTGGGGCCTCAACGACCTCTGGATCACGCATCACGGCGGCGTGACGGACGAGTACCTCGACCGGAGCCGGCCGGAGGTCGTGATGTTCAACGGCCCGTGGCCGGGGAAGGCCCCGGCCGGCGCCTGGGAGGAGATGGCCGCCCGCCTTCACCGCTATGCGAATAACCGGAACTACGTCCTCGCGGCCGCGTTCGGCGAGGACTTCGGCGGCTGGGCCAACTTCTACTACGTGCGCCGCGACGCCGAGGCGGGCGCCGAGATCGTCCGCCGGATCCGAGCGGCCGACTACCGGCTCTGGGTGAACGGGCGGCGCCTGCCGAATCTCGCGGCGGCTGACTGACAGCCCCGTCAGAAATAGCGGCGCCAGTCGAACGCGATCCGGAAGTAGCCGAAGACGAGGTTTCCGGAACTCACGTCGACCGGGCCCGACGGGGTCTGGACGGTCAGCTTCGTCGGAATGTCCCAGCCGAAACCGAACTGTCCGAGAAGCGTGAAGGTCTGGCGCGTCGCGAACTCCCGGAACGGGCGGTACTCGAGGACGGGGACCTCGAGCCGGATCGACTTGAGGCTGACGGGGGCGAGCAGGATCGTGCCGCCGGGCGTCATGACGGGGGCGAAGTAGTCGATGGTTCCCCCCGCGTAGCCGAAAAAGGTCGCGCCGATCTCCCGGCCGAGGACGAGCTGGAAACGTCCGACCGGCGTCGCGTAGCCCCGCTCGATCGGGACGAGGCCGCCGTTGGCGGCCCGGATCGCCATCCGCTTCAGGAGATCGGGCGCGGTGAAGGCGAGGAGAGGCGTCGCCACGAGGAGGTCGCCCGGGATCAGCCAGAACGGCATCCGGAAGCGGACGGAGATCCCGGTCCGCCCGGGAATGCCGGGGGCAGTACCCCGCGACGGCCGACTGCGCGGAACAGCTGCTGCAGGTGACGTTCTGCTTCGACTGCATCTGGATCCCGCCCTCGAGGAACATGAGCCCGTCGGCGGCATCGCCGATCAGGGATTCGAGGCCGACGCCGACCCGGGCGCCGATCGAGAGGGTCCCGCTTGCGCTTGAGGCCGGCCTCTTCGTAGCCGGAGACGCCGCTCGAGCCGGCGAAGGCCCCGGACGCCGCGGCGCCGACGAACGGCCCGATCTCGCTCCGGAAGCGGGGGAGCTCGCCGAAGCCGGCAACCCGCGCCGGAACCGGCGTCTCGAAGAGGACGGCCGCGAGGTCCCGGATCTCCGCGTCGTCGGCCTGGAAGGCGGGCATCTCCATGGCGCGGCAGCTCTCGAGAGGCGCTGCGGGAGAGCCGGGCGAGGGCGGATTCGTCAGCGCCGCGAGGAGCTGCGCGAGGCTGGTTCGGACGGCTCGTGCCGTCCTCTCGAGGTCTTCGGGCCGCATCCAGGCGTCGCCGAGGAGGACGACGCGCGTCCCTTTCCAGGTCTCAGTGTCGAGCCCTTTTTCGTTGTAGTAGTCGTGCGTCCCTTTCCGGTCCGCCACCTTGCCCCACGTTCCGGCGACGTGGCCGGCCGCGAAGGCATCCTCGAGGAAGTGAAGCGCGTACGCCTCGGCCGCGAGGATCGCCCGGGCGCGGGCGCCTCTCTCCTCGGACGTCCCCGCTGCGGCGTCGAAGCCCGCGGCGAGCCGGAGGGCGCGGACGTGCTCGTAGGCGTAAATCCCGACGGCGTTCAGCTCCGCGCCGGCAGCGACGCTCCGCCGGAGATGGATCCGGACGTCGTCGCCGGTCTGCCGGGCGAGGAGGAAGTGGGAGTTGTTCGCCCCCGCCCGGGAGCTGTACCCGGGATCCGTGTTCTCGAGCTGGAGGTCCGACTCGGCGAGGGCGTTGTGCGCCTGGTCGGAGCGTTTCGCGGCCGCGAGCCGAAGCCGCAACTGCTCGCTGATGGCGGCGACGCCGAGGACCCACCGGCTCTCGAGGACCGTCGTCAGCATCTCGTCGGCGGAGCAGGAATGGTCGCCGGCCAGAGCGGGCCAGGCGGCGAGATCGATGCACTCCGGCTTCTTCCCCTGCGCGCCGGCCCAGGGCGTCTCGCAGAGGCGGGCGCCATGCCCTTCGCGGGCCGCGGCCCAGAGCGCGTCGAGCGCCTTCTGCTGCGCGGGATCGAGGCCGCGGATCGCCTCGCCGGCGATGGACCGGTGCTCGGGGTGGATCCAGGCCCGCGCCGGCGCGGCCGCAAGAAGAGCGGCGGTGGCCAGGACGGCGAGGCGAGAAGGTCTCATGCGGAGAGAGTACAGCCCGGCTGCGTGAGGGAGGTTTGTCCCATGGCGCCCGACGATTTGCTGAGGCAGAATGCGCGGCTGCCACGAAGAAAGGGGGCTCTCAACATGTCCATGATGACCGAGTTCAAGGAGTTCGCTTCCCGGGGAAACGTCGTCGATCTCGCGGTCGGCGTGATCATCGGCGGCGCCTTCGGGAAGATCGTCTCGTCGCTCGTCAACGATCTCGTCATGCCGCCGATCGGCCTCATCCTCGGAAAGGTCGACTTCTCGAACCTCTTCATCAACCTGTCGGGGAAGGACGTGGCCTCAGTCGCGGACGCGAAGAAGGCGGGCCTCGCCACGCTGAACTACGGCCTCTTCCTGAACACGACCATCGAGTTCCTGATCGTCGCGTTTGCGGTGTTCCTCCTCGTGAAGCAGGTGAACCGGTTCAAGAAGGAGGCTCCTGCCGCCCCGGCCGAGCCCCCCGCGGACGTCAAGGTCCTGACCGAGATTCGCGACCTCCTCGCCGCCCAGAAGAAGTAATCCCCTCAAGGAGACGACATGAAGAACGTGCGCGTACTGATCGCGTTCCTGGCCGCCGGCGTCCTCGCCGCCCCGGCCCTCGCCGACGAACCGTGCCCCTGCGCCGAGAAGAAGGGGCCGCCCCCGGCCTTCACCGGGAATGCGGGCTTCGGCCTCGGCATCACGAGCGGCAACACCGACAGCACGAACCTGAACTTCACGCTGGGCCTCAAGTACGACCCGAAGACGCAGAACATCGTCACCTTCGACGGCTATTACCTCTACGGCAGAACGGACGGGGTCACGAACACCCAGAAGGCGAACTTCGGCCTCCGGGACGAGTACTCCTTCACCGAGCGTTTCTTCGCGTACGGCTCCGTCGGCTATCTCTACGACCGGTTCAAAGGGATCACCTACCTCATCACGCCGACCGTCGGCGCCGGGTACAAGGTCGTGAAGACGAAGGCCGTCACACTGGATCTCTACGGCGGAGTCGGCGTCGCGTTCGAGAAGGACGCCGGGATCCCGGCGACGACGAGCGGCTCGTTCAGCGCCGGCGAGAGCCTGGAGTGGCAGATCTCGTCGTTCGCGAAGCTGACGCAGCACGCCTTGGGTCTCTGGAAGATGGACGACACGAGCGACTACTTCTTCCACTTCGACGCGGGGATCGTGTCGCCCCTGAGCGGCGTCTTCGACATGAAGCTGGCCTACATCCTCGACTACAAGAACGAGCCCTACCCGCCCACGCTGGACAAGACCGACACCGCGATCCTCGTCGCGCTCGCCGCCAAGTTCTGACGGGCCGGGGGGCCTGCTAGCATCCGCGCATGGCCGTCGACCCCGAGCTCCTCGACATCCTCGCCTGTCCCGCCTGCGACAGCCGGCCGAAGGTCGTGCTCTGCCGGCTAAAGGACGACGTCGCGAAAGTCCTCGTCGAAAAGTACCGGGAGCGGATGAAGGACGAGGAGCCGGTGGTCACGGAAGGGCTCTGGTGCGCGGCCTGCGGCCGGGTCTACGCCATCGTCTCCGACATCCCGGTGATGCTCGTCGACGAGGCGCTTCCCGCGAGCGCCCGGGTCGGCTGACCGGCGGGAGGCCGTCGCCACGCTTCCCGCACCCCTCGCCCACCGCCACGGCTTCGAGCGCGCGGCGTTCGCCTTTCTCCTCCTTGGCCTGACGTTCGTCTTCGGGATCGGCATCGCGAACGTCTGCTTCGGCCTGTCGCTTGGGTCGCTCGTGGCCTGGCGCGCGGAGGCCGGCCGCCGCGGCGAGGACGCCTTCGCCCCGTTCCGCCGGCCGCCGGCCGTTGTCTGGCCGATCGCGGCCTTCGTCCTCTGGACGCTCGTCTCGATCCCGTTCTCGACCGACGTCCTTCGTTCCGCCGTCGAGGTCAAGGGGCTCCTGACCTTTCTCCTCGTCCCGGTCGTGGCGGCCCTCTTCGTCGCCGGAGAGGACGTGCGGCTTCTCGTGAACCTCTGGCGCCTGACTGCCCTCTACCTCGTCCTCCGCGGGCTCGTCGAGCTCCTGGCGACGGGCGGGGGGCTCGACGCACGGCTGAAGGCGGGACTCTCGGTTCACATGACGTACGCGGGGCTCGTCATGGTCTTCACGCTCCTGCTTCTCGGGCGGGCGCTCTCGCGTGAGGAGGACCGCGCGTCGCGCCTCTTCGACAGCGCCGTGGCCGCGGCCGGGATGCTCGTGATCGCCTTCACGCTGACGCGGAACGCCTACCTCGGCCTCGCCACGGGGCTCGTCGCCCTCGCCCTGGCGAAAAGGCCCCGTTTGGCGCTCGTCCTCCTCCCCGCGGCGGTCGTCCTCCTCCTCCTTTCGCCGGAGTCGGTCCGGAGCCGGGCGCTCTCGACCTTCGACCCGGCCGATGAGACCGCGCGGGACCGGCTCGCGATGTGGAAAGCGGGGGAGCTGATGGTCCGGGACCACCCGCTGACGGGCGTCGGCCCGGGCCGGATCAGCCCGCTCTACCCGACCTACCGCCAGCCGGGCTACGTGATGCCACGGCTCGGCCACCTGCATAGCAACCTCGTGACACTCGCGGCCGAGACGGGAATCCCGTCTGCCCTCTGCTACCTCGGCGTCGTCGGCGTTTTCTTTGCCGGGGCGATCCGGCGCCTCCGGCGGCTGGGCCCCGACCCGCTGCGCCCCGTCGTCGAGGGCGCCGTCGCCGCGATGGCGGGGCTCTTCGCGGCCGGCTTCTTCGAGTACAACTTCGGCGACGTCGAAGTCTTGATTCCGACGCTCGTTCTCTCCGTCATTCCGTTCCTTCCGTCCGCCTTGCCGGGGCGCGCTGGCTAGAATCCCCGCGATGCCGTTCCCGCCGCGCTCCCGCTCCTTCACCCCCCGGCGAGTGGGCCCGCTTCGCCTCGCGGAAGGGACCCTCCCCTTCGGCGACGGAGGACCCGAGGCGCGGGCCGTCACGGTGTCGGAATTCGTGGCGCGGCTGAACGGCGCCCTCCGGGCGTCGATCCCCGACGCGTGGGTGAAGGGGGAGGTCTCCGAGTGGCGCGTCTGGTCCTCGGGGCACGCCTACTTCACGTTGAAGGACGCGTCGGCCTCGATCGCCGCAGTGATGTGGGCCGACAGCCTCTCCCGGCTGCCGTTTCGCGTCGAGGATCGGGATGGAGCTCCTCGCGCGCGGGCGGCCGGACGTCTGGGCGAAGACGGGGAAGCTCTCGTTCGTCGTGGCCGAGCTGCAACCGGTCGGCGTCGGCGCGCTGCAGCTCGCCTTCGAGCAGCTCGAAGGCCCGGCTCCAGGCCGAGGGGCTCTTCGACGTCTCGAGGAAGAGAAAGCTCCCGCTCCTGCCCCGGCGGGTCGGCGTCGTCAGCTCGCTCGGCGGCGCGGCGATCCACGACATCCTGAAGGTCCTCTCCCTCCGCTTCCCGAACGCCCACGTCACGATCTACCCGGTCCGCGTGCAGGGAGAGGGGGCGCCGGAAGAGATCGCGGCCGCGGTCGCGGCCTTCTCGCGGTTTCCTTCCGCCGCGGACGTCCTGATCGTCGCGCGCGGCGGCGGCTCGAAGGAAGACCTCGCCGCGTTCAACGACGAGCGGGTCGTCCGGGCGGTCGCCGCGTCGAGCGTGCCGACGATCTCGGCCGTCGGCCACGAGGTGGACGTGACGCTGACGGACCTCGCCGCTGACGTCCGCGCCGCCACGCCGTCGCAGGCGGCGGAATTCGTCGTGGGCCGCCGAGAGGACTTCGAGGGGCGGCTCGCCGCGCTCCAGAGCGATCTCCGGAAGATCCTCCGCGGAAGGCTGGCCGAGGCGGACGGGGAGCTGAAGGGCCTCCTCCTCACGACGGCGTTCGCGGAGTTCCCTTCGAGGGTCAACGGCTGGGAGGCCGAGTTCGACGCGGCGCTAGCGTCGCTCGTCTCGACGTTCCGGGCGCTCCCGATGGCGGTCGGCCGGCGCCTCGCCGAGAGCGAAGGCCGGCTGCTCGCCTGGCCCGGCCGGGCCGCCCTCGACCTGCGGCGAAGGAACGCCGATCAGCAGGCGCAGGCGCTTCTCGGGCGGGTGAGAGCCCGAGTCGCCCTGGCCGAAGGCCGGCTCGGGGCGCTCACGGCCTCCCTCGAAGCCCTGAGCCCGCTGAAGGTGCTCGCGCGCGGCTACTCGGTCACGTTCCGCGAGGGCGAGGCCGCCCCGCTCACCGACGCGTCGGCCGTGGCGGAGGGAGATTCCCTGAGAATCGTGCTCGCCCGCGGGGAGCTCCGGGCCCGCGTGACCGCGAGGAGGAGACCCGATGGCGAAAGCTGAGAGGAAATCGCCCCTGCCGAAGAACCTGACCTTCGAGGTCGCGCTCGCCCGCCTGCAGAAGATCGTCGAGGAGCTGGAGGATCCCGAGAGGGGGCTCGAGTCGTCGCTCGAGCTCTTCGAGGAGGGCGTGGCCCTCTCACGCTTCTGCCGCGGGAAGATCGACGAGATCCAGAGTCGGGTCGAGGTCGTTCTGAAGGAGACGCCGGAGGGCTTCGCGACGAAGGAGCTCGACTCCGGGGGCGGCGACGCCGACGAGGAGGAGGACGAGGAGTCGTGAGCGCGGCGGTCACGCTTGGCGAGGCGCTCGAGGCGCGGCGGACCGAAGTCGAGGAGGCGCTGCTCCGCATCCTTCCGCCCGAGGGCGACGACCCGAAAGGGCTCGCCGCGGCGATGCGCTACTCGACGCTCGCCGGCGGGAAGCGGATCCGGCCCGTCCTCGCCCTCCTTGCCGCCGAGGTGACGGGACGCGGCTCGGTCCTCCCGCCGCGCAAAGAGCTGGCCGAGGCGGCCTCGGCGCTCGAGCTCTTTCACACGTATTCGCTGATTCACGACGACCTTCCCTGCATGGACGACGATTCGCTGAGGAGAGGAAAGCCGACCTGCCACGTCGTCTTCGGCGAGGCGGTTGCCCTCCTCGCGGGCGACACGCTCCAGACGCTCGGTTTCGAGATCCTCGCGACGCGCCCGGCGGGCGACGCGTGGGCGGGGCGGCGCGCGGCGGCCGTCGCGATGGCGGCAGGGGCGATCGGCCTCGACGGGATGGCGGGAGGGCAGGCGCTCGACCTTGCCGCGACGAACGCGCCGGCTTCGGCCGACGCCCCCGCGCTCCTTCGGAAGATCCACGCGCTGAAGACCGGGCGCCTCCTGAAGGCCTCGGTCGAGCTGGGCGCGATCCTTGCCGGGGCGCCCGCGACGCTCCTCGCCGCCGCCGGGCGCTACGGCGAATCGCTCGGCCTTCTCTTCCAGATCGCCGACGACATCCTCGACGTCACGCAGGAGTCGGCCACGCTCGGGAAGACGGCCGGCAAGGACGCCGAGCAGCACAAGCTGACCTACCCGAACCTCTTCGGCCTCGACGGCGCGAGGAAGGAGCTCGAGCGCGCCCTCGCAGCGACCCGTGACGCCGCGCGCGGGCTGGAAGGCGAGCCCGGCGTCCTCGCCGCGCTCGCCGAGTACGTCGCCCGGCGCGACCGGTAGGCCCCGGAGCCATCAGAGCTAACGCGGGCATAGAATCTCCCCGGTAACAACGCACAAACGGGCCGTCGGATCGAGCGCCGCCGCGCCGGGGGGACACGACCCGCCCCTTCCTCCGACCCGGGGAGGCAGACGGCATGGGCCTCTCCGCGGGAACGAAGCTCGGACCCTACGAGATCCTCGCCCCCCTCGGCGCGGGCGGGATGGGTGAGGTCTGGCAAGCGCGGGACACGCGACTTGGTAGAGACGTTGCGCTCAAGGTTCTGCCGGGGGACTTCTTAGAAAGTGAAGAGGGAAAAGCGCGCTTCGAGAGGGAGGCTCGCGCCCTCGCGACGCTGAATCATCCGAATATTGCGGCTGTCTATTCATTCGAAGAAATCTCCGGGCGCCATCTCCTCGCCATGGAGCTTTTGGAAGGCGAGACGCTCCGCGGTCCGCTGGTCCGCGGCCCGCTGCCGGTTCGCAAGGCCCTCGACGTCGCGATGCAGGTGGCGGAAGGCCTCGCGGCGGCACACGGGAAAGGGAATCGTCCACCGCGACGTCAAGCCCGAGAACGTCTTCCTGACGAAGGACGGGCACGCCAAGCTCCTCGACTTCGGCCTCGCCCGGCACGACGTCACGCACCACGAGGCGTCCGACACCCGATCTCCCACACTCGCGGCCGTCAGCGAGAAGGGGGTCGTCCTCGGGACGGTGGCCTACATGTCGCCGGAACAGGCGCGCGGGGAGACCGTCGACTTCCGGAGCGACCAGTTCTCGCTCGGCGTCGTCATGTACGAGATGCTCACCGGGAAACGCCCCTTCGCCGGGGACATCGGCCGCCGAGATGCTGGCCGCCATCATCCGGGACGAGCCGGAGCCGGTGACGAAGCTCGACCCGAAGCTCCCGGCGCTTTTCGGCTGGATCGTCCAGCGCTGCCTCTCGAAGGACGCGGAGGAGCGGTACTCCTCGACGAGGGACCTCGTGAAGGAGCTTCAGGACCTCCGGACGCACCTCTCCGAGGCCGTCAGCGCGGCGGACAACTCGCCCGGCAATACACCTCGTCTCCGCCGACGAGTTCCCTTCTGGGTGCTGGCGGCCGTCGCGGCACTCGCGGTCGCGGTCGGTCTCTTCGTGAGCATCCGGTTTGTTCGAACCGGATCTTCTCCGGCTCCCTTCCTCAACCTCTCACTCTCCTTCCCGAACGAAGCGGCACCCAATACGTACGACACGAACCCGCTCGCTCTTTCTTCCGATGGCAAGACCCTTGTCTACGCGGGTGCGAGGCTCTTTGTTCGACGGTTCGACCGCGACGAGATCAGGCCCATCCCGGGAACCGAGGGGGCTCGACTCCCGTTCATTTCCCCAGACGGCCTTGAGGTCGGCTTCTTCGCAGGTGGACAACTGAAGAAGGTGTCTCTCGCAGGTGGCGCGCCGGTATCTCTGTGCGAAGCTCCGGTTCCTCGCGGCGGAAGCTGGGGAGCGGACGGTACGATCGTTTTTGCTGCCGAGCCCGTCGTCGGGTCTCCAGCGCATCCCGGCCTCGGGCGGAGAGCCCCGGGCCGTAACGAAGCCGAACGCGGATGCAGAGTTCCACAAGTTTCCGCAGATCGTCCCGGACGGAGAACACGTGCTCTTCGATCTCCTAGACCGGAATTGGATAAGTCGGGCCACGGTCGTATCGCTCCGGACGGGCGAGCAGCGGATTCTCGTGGAGAACGCCGCGTACCCCCGGTATCTCCCGACCGGACACCTCGTCTTCACTCGCCCCGGCTCGCTTCTCGCCGTTCCGTTCAGCCTGAAGCGTCTCGAGACCTTCGAACCTGCTGTGCAGCTCCTCAGCGACCTTTCTGCAGGATTCAATGGAATGAGGTGTGCTGAGTACTCCTTTTCGCAGGATGGGACGCTCGTCTATGTGCCGACCCGACCGCTGAAACGGACGCTTGTTTGGGTGGATCGGAAAGGTGCGGTGGAGCCTATTTCGTTTCCTCCCGGGGGCTATGATGATGTGGCCCTCTCGCCTGACGGGGGTCGGCTCGCGGCGATCGCTCTCGAAGAAAGCGAAAAAACTGCGCTTCTGATTGGAGACTTCGCCCGGGGGACGCTCAGTCGCTCCACGGCGGAAGGATCTTTTCGCTCGGCGGTAGTCTGGGCGCCGGACGGGAATCGGGTTGCTTTTGGCTTTTCGCCTGGAGTAGTAGGGGGTTGGCGTCAGGTCTTTTGGCAGAGCGCCGATGGAAGCACGCCGCCGGAGCGGCTAACGAGCGAGGCCGCGTTTCATCAAGAGGTTCCCACTTCCTTCTCCCCGGATAGAAGCCTTCTGCTCATCAGCCTGATTAGCTGGAAGGACGCCAGGTCCGCCGAGATGGGATCTGACATTTTCGTGCTTCCGCTCGGCGGGGAGAGGAAGCTGCAGTCCTTCCTACAGACAAGGTTCTCGGAAGGTGGCGCTCGATTCTCGCTAGACGGCCGCTGGGTCGCGTATCACTCGAACGACTCGGGGCGCCCAGAAGTCTTTGTCCGGCCGTTCCCGGGCCCTGGGCCCAAGTGGCAGATCTCGACCGACGGGGGGAGCGAGCCTCGCTGGTCCAGGAGCGGTCGCGAGCTTTTCTACCGGGAAGGGGACAAGATCATGATCGTAGACGTCGAGACGAGGCCGGCGTTTCACCCCAGCCGCCCGCGGACGCTTTTCGAGGCGAAGTTCCTTTTCAGCTACGATGTCGCGCCCGACGGCCGCTTCCTCATGATCAAACCGATCCCGCCGAGTCGGGCCCGGCTCAGGTGAAGGTCGTCCTGAACTGGTTCGAGGAAGTGAAGCGCCGCGTCCCTGGGGCGAAGTGAGCTGAAGAAGGTTTCGATCAGCGGGGTTCTACGTCTTTCCGAAGACGGTTCTCGTGGTGCCGTGCAGGGCCCGCCTCGGCTGCGGCCGTCGCGGCCGGCCGGTCGCCGTCGGTCGGGGCATCGACGCATCTCGAACGGCGTCGGGGTGGAGTTCCACGACGTGGAGAAGGACGCGGGCCGGGCCTTCCGGGCGGCGGAGCCCTTGCTCCCAGTTTCGAAGAGTGCCGACGCTGATGCCGAGAAGGCCCGCGAACTCCATCTGCGAGAGCTTGAACCTCGAGCGAATCGCCCTCGCATCTGGATCCGGCACCTCGAAAACGCGTGAAGGCTTCATACGGCCCGTCCGGATGGCCTGCATCTCCTTGACGCTCTGGACGAGCTCGGCAAACTGCTTTTCGTTCACGTTTATTCCTCCCCGACGAGGCGTTGCAGCACCTTGATCTGAGCGATGGTCAGGTCGTCCCGGACGGACTTCGCGAAGGCGGCCAGAAGGTAGATGCGGTTTTCGATGGCGGCGAAGTAGATCACGCGGATTCCACCTCGCTTTCCGCGGCCAGTGCATGACCATCGGAGCTTCCGAAGGCCGCCCGAGCCCGGGATGACGTCACCGGCCTTCGGATCGACCACGAGATGCAGTTGAAGCTGCGCGTATTCGTCATCAGTCAATAGCCTCGTGATCTGCCGGGTAAACGTCGGCGTCTCGATCAAGAGCACGGTCGGAAGACTACGTCAACGACGTACGCAGATCAACCGATAGGCCCTCCGACACCCGCGGTTCGCATACGGACTAGACTCTCTCCGGTAATACGACCCACACGGGCCGTCGGAACGAGCGCCGCCGCGCCGGGGGGGCACGACCTCGCCCCTTCCTCCGACCCGGGGAGGCAGACGGCATGGGCCTCTCCGCGGGAACGAAGCTCGGCCCTTACGAGATCCTTGCCCCTCTCGGGGCGGGCGGGATGGGGGAGGTCTACAGGGCGCGGGACACGCGGCTCGGACGGGACGTCGCCGTCAAGGTCGTCCACCCCCGCCTCGCGGCTGATCCCGAACGCCTCTCACGCTTCGAGAAGGAAGCCCGCGCCGCCGCCCAGCTCGACCACCCCAACATCCTCGTCGTCCACGACGTGGGGACGCACGAAGGAAGTCCCTTCATCGTCTCGGAGCTTCTGCAAGGCGAATCGCTCCGCGAAAAGCTGGGTACTCCCCTCCCACCGAAGAAAGCCGTCGACTACGCCATTCAGATCGCGCACGGCCTGGCTGCCGCGCACGAGAAGGGGATCGTCCACCGCGACATCAAGCCCGAAAACGTCTTTGTCACGAAGGACGGCCACGTCAAGATTCTCGACTTCGGCGTCGCCAAGCTTCTCCCGTCCTTCGAAAAGTCCGGCGTCGACACCGAGACCCCCACTGAAAGCGCCACGCAGCCCGGCACCGCCATCGGCACCGTCGCCTACATGTCCCCCGAGCAGATCCGCGGCCAGCCCGTGGACGCGAGGACGGACCTCTTCTCGTTCGGCGTCGTCCTTTACGAGATGCTGTCGGGGAAGCGCCCCTTCCAGCGGGAGACGCCTGCCGACACGATGTCGGCCATCCTGCGCGAGGAGCCGCCGGACCTCTCCGAAACCAACCGAAGCGTCCTGGCTGCGATCGGAGAACGTCGTCCGGCATTGCTTAGAGAAGGAGCCGGACGGTCGCTTCCAGTCCGCCCGTGACGTCGTCTTTGCGATCGAGGCGCTACCGGATGTCTCTTCCGCGAAACCGGCGGCCCCGATGTCGCCGGCAGGCGTGTGGGTGCACCGGCACCAGAAGCCACTTGCGGGAACGGCGCTTCTCGCCGCCGCGCTGGCCGTTGTCGGGGTGCTGATCTTCGCAAACCGGAAGCACTCGGCCGTCTCGAGCGGGCTACCAAGCGTCCTCGCCCTGCCGTGCACTGTCTACGGCGCGCCGGACGTGGCCTTCCTCGCCGACGCCGTCCCCGGCACGATCTCGACTCTTCTTTCCCAGGTCGAAGGGCTCGACACGAAGGTGCCTCCCAGCAGCTTCGAGGTGGAAAAAGTCAAAGGCGATCTCACGAAGATCGCTGAGCTGTATCAAGTGAGCTCCTTCATCGTCACGTCGATTACGACCTCGCCCGGGCGATTCGCGTTGAACGTCCAGCTCGTCGATGCGGCGACGAGGAAGGTGAAATGGGGAAAGCAGTACGAAGGCCCCCGCGAGAGCTACAACGACCTCGCTCGCCAGGCGGCGGAAGGAATCCGTCTCGCGGTCAAGCCGGCAGCCTCACCCGTCCCGATCAGCACAGTTTCGTCCGAGGCCGAGCTGGCCCTTCGGGAAGGCGCTTACCTCTCGAACCGTTACAACAACCTGCACCACCCGCAGGATTTCGACGCCGCCGTCGCGGCATTCAAACGCGCTCTCAAGGCTGATCCGTCGCTCGCGGTTGCCTCAGCCCAGATCGCCAGGCTGTACGAGTTCGAAGTTCGAAGCCGAAGGCGAAGAGAGCGGGGCGCTGAAGGAGATCGAAGGGTGGTCCCGTCGAGCTCTCGAGGTCGACCGGCGATGTGGCGAGGCCTGGGCCGGGCTGAGCGCCGTCGACGTGATAGCGACGAAGCCCGACGTCGAACGCGGACTCGAATACGCGCTAAAGGCAGTGTCGCTTTCGCCGCGCGACGCCTTCGGCCATATGACCGTATCGGGCTGCCGTGCAGAGTCCGGGCGCCCTATCTCTTCAGCTCGCCGCGAGCCTGTCGGCGATGGACGTCGATCCTTTCTATCTTCCCGCAAGCGGCAATGTGGTAATCGATTTGAGCGCTCTCGGGCGCCCTGAGGAGGCGCTCCCGTTCGCCGACCGTGCGATGCGGGTGGAGCCCGAAGGCTGGGCGTGTCTGGTCACAAAGGGATATGTGCTCCTGAAGCTCGGCCGGCTCGAAGAAGCGCGGAAGACGCTGGCACGTCGGGAGCCTCAGTTTCTGGAAAACCCCAACGCCTTCATTGGGCAGATGTGGGGCCAGGTCAGGTTCCAGCTTGCGGTGGCGGAGCGGGACACCGCAACGGTCGATAAGCTGGAGCGATACATCGTCCCGCCGCTCCTCGACGGAAGAGCGGTGGCCGTGACTCTCGAGAACGGCACGATATTCGTATGCCCGGCACTTGCCCTTCTTGGCCGTACGGACGAATCGATCCGGATCCTTCTCCGGAGCGTCGAGAACGGCGTCCCGCCCCCATATGACTTTCTTCTTTACGAGCCCGGCTTTCAGCCGCTGCGAAGCGATCCTCGCTTCGCGAAAGTGCTCGCCGCTTCAAGGGACGGGGCCGCGAGGATCGCGAAGATCCTCGAAAAGGCCCGTACCCGCGGCGAACTGCCGAAATACCTCGAAGCGCCGCTCGACGAACTTCTCAAGCTGTTGAACGAAAAGGGAGTGAAGAACTGATGAAACGGAGGCGCCCACGGCTCTGAAACCTGGCACTCGCCTCGGTCCATACGAGATCCTCGCCCCTCTCGGCGCGGGAGGAATGGGCGAGGTCTACCGGGCGCGGGACACGCGGCTCGGGCGAGATGTCGCGGTCAAGGTCCTTCCGAGGACGTTGCGAACGATCCACGCGCGCTGGCCCGCTTCGAGAGCGAGGCGCGCGCCGTCGCCGCGCTCTCGCACCCGAACATCCTCGCGCTCTTCGACGTCGGGAGAGTTCGGCGGCGTCCAATTCGCCGTTACCGAGCTTCTGGAGGGCGAGACGCTTCGCGAGCCTGCTGGGCCGGGGACCGATGCCGCTCCGCAAGGCCCTCGACGTCGCGCTTGCAGGTGGCGGAAGGCCTCGCGGCGGCGCACGGGAAAGGGATCGTCCACCGCGACGTCAAGCCCGAGAACGTCTTCCTGACGAAGGACGGGCACGCCAAGCTCCTCGACTTCGGCCTCGCCCGGCACGACGTCACGCACCACGAGGCGTCCGACACCCGGTCTCCCACGCTCGCGGCCGTGAGCGAGAAGGGGGTCGTCCTCGGGACGGTGGCCTACATGTCGCCGGAGCAGGCGCGGGGCGAGACCGTCGATTTCCGGAGCGACCAGTTCTCGCTCGGCGTCGTCCTGTACGAGATGCTCACCGGGAAACGCCCCTTCGCCGGGACCTCGGTCGCCGAGACGCTGGCCGCCATCATCCGCGACGAGCCCGAGCCGGTGACGAAGCTCGATCCGAAGCTCCCGGCGCCCCTCGGCTGGATCGTCCAGCGATGCCTCTCGAAGGACCCGGAAGAGCGCTACTCCTCGACCCGAGACCTCGTCAAGGAGCTGCAGAGCCTCCGGACTCACCTCTCCGAGGCCGTCAGCGCGACGGACGTCGGCCCGGGCGAAGGCCCCGCGTCTCCGCCGGCGAGTCCCCGCCTGGGCGCTGGCGGCCGTCGTAGCCCTCGCCGTCGTCGTCGGCCTGCTTCTCGGCACCCGGTTCCTGAGAACCGGTTCGCCCCCGGCTTCGCCCGTCAGGCTGTCGCTCTCCTTTCCTCTCGATGCCGCTCCTCGATTGACCGGAAACTTCAACCCGTTCGCGCTCTCGCCCGATGGGAAGACCCTCGTCTATGCCGGAGAGCGAGAGCTCTTCGTCCGTCGGCTCGACCGCGACGAGACGAAGCCGATCCCCGGGACCGAGGGCGCGGTCAGCCCCTTCTTCTCTCCGGATGGGCTCTGGGTCGGCTTCTTCGCCGAAGGAACGCTGAAGAAGGTGTCTCTTGAGGGAGGCCCACCGATCACACTCCGTGACGTCAAGGAAAGTGCACGTGGCCAGCCCCAGGGTGCGGGAAGCTGGGGGGTGGATGGAACCATCGTCTTCATGCGGGCGGGTATTCGGGTCTCCAGCGCATCCCGGCGGCGGGCGGCGAGTCCCGGGAGCTGACGACCGTAGATGCCGCAAGCCGTGAATCGCACAATTTTCCCCAGATCCTGCCGGACGGTGAGCATGTCCTTTTCCAAATCGACAAGCTCGGCCTGAAGTCGGGTCCCAGCGCTGCCGTCGTCTCGCTCCGGACGGGCGCAGCAGCGAATCATCGTGGAGGACGCCGCCTATCCCCGGTATCTTCCGACGGGGCACGTCGTCTTCACGCGCGGCGGCTCGCTTCTCGCGGCGCCGTTCAGCCTGAAGCGGCTCGAAGTGTCCGGCCTTGCGGTGCCGGTGCTCGACGATCTCGTGACGAATCGCAACTGGTCGGAAGCGGCCCACATGGCCTTCTCGTCCGAGGGGACGCTCGTCTACGCTTCGAGAGGACAGTTGCAACGGACCCTCGTCTGGGTGGACCGGAGAGGCGCGGCGGAGCCGCTTCCTTTCCCGCCCGGAAACTACGTCGAGGCCGCCCTCTCGCCGGACGGAGGGCGCCTGGCGGTGATCGCCATCGAGAAGGGCGAGACGATGGCACTGCTGATTGGAGAACTCGCCCGGGGGACGCTGACGCGGTCCCCGGCAGAGGGGATCTTTCAGAACCTGGCCTGGGCGCCCGACGGGAAACGGATTGCGGTGGGTTTCGCGGCGAATGAAGGGCACGGGCCCCATCAGACCTCATTGGTTCAGCGCCGACGGGAGCACCCCGAACGAGCCACTTGCGATTGACGCTGAGCGACTAGAGCGCGATTCCCGACCTCGGTCTCACCCGACGGAAGCGTTCTGCTCTTCTCGGGGCATGACATGGCCGAGGTCGGCCCCTCGAATACGGGCGTGGACATCTACGTTCTGCCGCTCAGTGGTGAGAGAAAGCCATACCCCTTTCTCCAAACACGTTTCTACGAGAGTGCGCGCCCGTTTCTCTCCAGACGGCCGATGGGTCGCCTACCATTCGAACGAGTCGGGGCGTCCGGAGTGTGTATGTCCGGCCCTTCCCGGGCCCGGGTCCCGGTGGCAGATATCCACCGAAGGGGGCATGCTGCCCCGCTGGTCCCAGAGTGGCCGAGAACTTTTCTACCAGAACGGGGACAAGATGATGGCCGTCGACGTCGAGACGAAGCCGGCGTTTCGCGCCGGCCGGCCGCGTCTGCTCTTCGACGCGCCCTTCTTGAGACCCTTACGACGTCGACTTCGGACGGCAACGTTTCCTCATGATCAAGACCGCGACCCCGCCGAATCGGGCCCGGCGCACGTCAACGTCGTCCTGAACTGGTTCGAGGAAGTGAAGCGGCGCGTCCCGGGGGCGAAGTGAGCTGAGCTCCCCTGGGTTCAGGCGCGCGGCCAGGCCCGAAGGAGCTTCCGCACCATCACGAGCTGACCAACGTGATAGGCGCCATGGTCGATCACGAGGAGGATCGAGCGAAGGTAGGTCTGCCCTTGGCCGTGCGGAATGCGTGCCATCAGGTCGCGCTTCGAATCTGAGACGAGCTCCTTGAGATCTTCGCGGTCCGCCCGAAAGGCCGCCACGCTCTCGCTCCAGCTCCTCGCCTTCGGCGGACGCGGGCTCTTGGGCCAGTAGTCGTCCGGAAACCTCCCCGCGACGTAGTCGGGGTTCACGCAGAAGTCCAGCAGGTCCCGCTGCGCGAGCCGGAGGTGCTCGAGCAGCTCCCACGGAGAATGCGGGAAACCTTTGGGCCTCTTCCCGCGGAGCGCGGCTGGCAGATCCCTCACCGCCGCGTCGAACCCGACGTGGGCGTCTTCCCAGTCGAGGGCCCTCGCAAGGTGCTTCCGAAAAGCGTCGATTGAGCTCCTGGCCATCGTGCCCCTCCGTTCGAGAGATTCGCTATGACGCTGGGAACCCGGGCACTCGCCAGAACAGGTCGTCAGGTCCCCGACCGGGACGAACGGTCCAGCCCCACGTCGTTCCACGACGCCGGGTCCTCGAGCGGCTCGAGGTGGGTGATGACCGACGCGCCGGGGAGGATGGCGACGAGGGCCGCTTCGACCTCCTCGAGCAGGTCGTGCCCCTTCTGGAC
The DNA here is from genome assembly GCA_963721385.1 of uncultured Acidobacteriota bacterium. Lineage (GTDB taxonomy): Bacteria > Acidobacteriota > Thermoanaerobaculia > UBA5066 > UBA5066 > DAOMFB01. The sequence goes on along the minus strand of CAVRJB010000013.1, from coordinate 380,000 downwards.
CGACCAGCTTCCCGGGACGAGGACGTGCATCTGGACGAAGCGGCGCGGGCCGGCGGCGCGGGTCCGGAGCTCGTGGAACTCGACGCCGCGCGTCCGGAAGCCGGCGATCACCGCCTCGATCTTGCCCAGGTCCTCCTCGTTCAGGGCGCGGTCGAGGAGGCCGTGGCCGGTCTCGTGGAGGAGCTTCATCCCGGTCCAGACGATGTTCGCCGCGACGAGAAGGGCGACGACGGGGTCGAGGACGAGCCATCCCGTCGCCCAGACGAGGCCGACGCCGACGAGGACGCCGGCCGAGGTCCAGACGTCGGTCAGGAGGTGCCAGCCATCGGCCCGGAGCGTGATCGAGTCGAGCCGGCGCGAGGCGCGAAGGAGGACGAGCGCCACGACGCCGTTCAGGACCGACGCCGCGACCGAGACGAGGAGGCCGAGGCCGACGTCGGTGAGTGGCTGCAGGTGACTGAGCCGGTCGATGGCGGCGGCGGCGATGCCGGCCGCGGCTGCGATGATTGCCATTCCCTCGAAACCGCTCGCGAGGTACTCGGCCTTCGTGTGCCCGAAGGCGTGCTCGGGGTCTGCGGGCCTCTTCGCCACCGTGAGCGCCCAGAAGGCTACGAGCGCCGCGAGGAGATTCACGAACGACTCGATGGCGTCCGAGAGGAGGCCGACCGAGCCCGTCAGCTTCCACGCGGTGAGCTTGAGCGCGATCGTGACCAGCGCCGTCGCAACGGAGAGGAGCGCGTAGGTCGGGGCGCTCGGGCCCGCGGTCGGGCGCGGCGCGGACGGGGGGTCGATCACCGCGCGAGACTGAGGCCGCCCCGAGACCGCCGTCAAGGTTCGAGCCGGGGAGTCCTCCGATGCACATGACTCATTCCACTGCCGGCCGGGGCCGCTATTTTTGGGGGGGAGGGTTGGCCCGCCAAGGTCTCGATGCAGCCTATTGCGCGCATTCTCGCGAGTCTGCCCGTCGTGATCGCGGCCGCGGGAGCGCTGCGCGCCGACGCTCCTCCTGCCGGCAGCCTCACCCTTGCCGACGCCGTCCGGCAGGCTTCGGCCGTTTCGCCGCTCCTCGGCGCCGCGCGCGACCGGGTCGCCGCTTCCGCCGGCGCGGCGCACCAGGCGGGTCGCCTTCCGAATCCGGCCGCCGAGGTGCGGGTCGAGAACTGGAACTTCCACGCCGACCGTCCGACGCCCCGCTGGGACAACATCGATTTCTTCGCGACGTTCACGCAGCCGTTCGAGCTGGGAGCGAAGCGCTCGGCGCGCACCGCGGAAGCGGCCGCCGCGCGCGAGGCGTCGGCGTCCGACGCGGAACGAGTACGTCACGAGGTGACCCTGGAGGCCGCGCGGTGCTACCTTGCGGCCTTCCGGGCCTCCTCCCTCGCGGGCGCGCTCGAGAAGAGCCGCGCCAGCCTCTCGGAGATCGTGGCGATGATGGGCCGGCGCGTGGCGGAGGGGTGGTCGGCCGAGGCGGACCTCCTCCGCTTCCGGGCCGAGCTGGCCCGGGCGGAGGAAGCCCTCCTGAGAGTCCGGCTCGAGCGGGACCGCGAGCTCCGGCTGCTGGCGGCGCTCCTCGGGGAGCCCGCGCCGGTCGCGGCCTCGCGGCTCGTCCCGCCGGTGCTACCGGGCGTGCCGGAGGGCGACGCCGAGTCTCTCGCCCGGGCGGCGCTCGAAAGGCGTCCCGAGGTCTCGGCGGCGCGGGCCCGCGTCGTGCAGGCGCGCGAGGCCGCGCGGCTGGAGAGGGCGCGGCGAGTCCCGACGGTCGGCCTCACCGCCGGCTACGAGCGGAGCTTCGGTCTCGACACGGGGACCGCGGCGCTCGTGATCCCGCTCCCGCTCTTCGACGCCAACGCCGGGAATGTCGTCCGCGCCGAGGCCGAGGAACGGGCCGCCCGGGCGGAGCTGGCGGCCGTCGAGGCGCGGCTCCTCGCGGGCGCCGCGGCGCGGATCGAGGCGGCCCGCGAGCTGCGGGCGCGCGCCCTCACCGTGGAGGAGGACCTGGTCCGTCCCGCCGACGGAGCCCGCGAGGCGGCGAGCGTCGCGTTCCGGGAGGGCGCCTCGGACGTCCTTCGCTTTCTGGACGCCCAGCGCCTGTTCCTCGACGCCCGCCGGGAGGCCCTCGACCTGACCGCCGACGCGATCCTGAGCGCCGCCGACGTGCGCCTGTCGCTCGGAGAGGAGGCGATTCCGTGAGCGACGTTCCCGAACACGAGCCGTCCCGGTTCCGCGCGTTCCTCCGGCGCCACCAGGGGCACGTCCCGCGCAGGCTCCCGCGCCTCGTCGTCGTCCTCCTGATCCTCCTCGTTCCCGTGGTCGTCCTCGTCCGGTGGCTGACCCGGACGGCGCCCGAGGTGGCGCCCGTGAAGTCTGCCGAGGAGGGCTCGGTCGTCCTCGGCGAGGCGGCGCGGAAGGACGCCGGCGTCGCGGTCGAGACGGTGAAGCGGCTGACGCGTTCCGACCGGCTCGAGGCTCCGGGCGTCCTCGCCGTCGACGAGGCCCGGACGGCGCGGATCGGCTCGCTCGTGGAAGGGGTCGTCACCGTCGTGATGGCCGAGGTAGGAAATCGGGTGGCCGCGGGGCAGAGGCTGGCCAACCTCCATAGCCACGTCGTCCACGACGCCTGGGCGGACTACCGCAAGGCGATCGCCGAGCGCCGGCGGCGGGAAACCGAGCTCGAGTACGCGAAACTCTCGGCGGAGCGCGCGAGTCGGCTGCTCGAGGCCAAGGCCCTCTCGCTCCAGGAGCGGCAGCGCGCCGAGGCCGACCGGGTGGCGGCCGCGGAGGAGCTGGACCGGGCGGGGACGGAGGTGCGTCGGTCCGAGGAGGCCCTCGAGCACCTGGGGATCACGTCGGGAGAGGATCCCACGGGCGAGAAAGGCGAGGAGATCCCGGTGAGGGCGCCGTTCGCCGGCGTCGTCCTCGACAAGAAGGTCACGACCGGGACGGCGGTCACTCCGGGAGCGCCGCTCTTTGTCGTCAGCGACCTCGCGAACCTCTGGGCCCTCGCGGAGATCGACGAGACGAAGCTCCCTCTCGTGCGCGCCGGGGAGACGGCGGAGGTCCGCGTGTCGGCCTGGCCGGGCGAGGTCTTCCGGGGGCGCGTGGCCTTCGTGGGAGACGCCGTCAACCCGAAGACGCGCCGCGTCACCGTACGCTGCCAGGTGCCGAATCCGGGCGGGCGCCTGAAGCCCGAGATGTACGCCTCCATCGCGATGGGCGAGGCCGCCCCGCGCTCGATCCTCGCCGTTCCCTCGCGCGCCGTGCAGGAGATGGACGGGAAGACCGTCGTCTTCGTGGCCGGGACCGCAGGCCGCTTCGCGCGGCGGGAGGTGACGGTCGGCGCTGATACGGACGGGTGGGTGGAGGTCGTCTCCGGGCTGCGGGAGGGGGAGGCGGTCGCGTCGGACGGGAGCTTCCTCCTCAAGTCGGAGCTGCTGAAGGGCTCGGGGCCCGAGGGCGGCTGAGATGGGCCTCGTCGAGCGGCTCGTCGCGGCATCGCTCCGGCAGAGAGTCTTCGTCCTTCTCTGCCTGGCCGGCCTCATGGCCGCGGGGTTCTGGGCCTTTCGCGAGATCGGCGTGGAGGCCTTCCCGGACCTGACGAACAACCAGGTCGTCGTCGTGACCGAGGCGCCGGGCCTGGCGGCGATCGAGGTGGAGCAGCGCGTCACCTATCCGGTCGAGACGGCGCTGACGGGGGCTCCCGGGGCGACGGAGGTCCGGTCCCTTTCGAAATTCGGCCTCTCGATGGTCACCGTCGTCTTCGAGGACCGGGTGCCGCTCTGGTACGCGCGCCAGCTCGTGACCGAGCGGCTGGCCGAGGCGCGCGGACGGATCCCGCAGGAGCTCGAGCCGACCCTCGGGCCGGTGGCCACCGCCTTCGGCGAGATCTACCAGTACCTCGTCGAGGGAGACGGCGCCGACCTGATGGAGAAGAAGACCCTCCAGGACTGGGAGATCCGGGCGCGCCTCCGGTCCGTGGCGGGCGTCTCCGAGCTGAACTCCTGGGGCGGCCTCACGAAGCAGTTCCACGTCATCGTGGATCCGCAGCGGCTGGAGAAGTACGGCCTGTCGCTGCGCCAGGTGTTCGAGTCGCTCGCGGAAAACAACGCCTCTTTCTCGGGCGGGTTCCTCGAGCACCGCTCCGAACGCTTCACCGTCCGCGGCGTGGGCCTCGTCCGCGGCGTCGAGGACCTGAGACGGGTCGTCGTGGCCGCCGTGGACGGCGTGCCCGTCTTCGTCGGCGACGTCGCGGAGGTGAGCGTCGGCGCGATGCCCCGGCACGGCGCGGTGACGCGCGACGGGAAGGGGGAGTCGGTCGCCGGCATGGTCATCATGCTGAAAGGGGAGAACGGGAAGACCGTCGCCGGACGGGTGAAGGCGCGGGTGAAGGAGATCGAGCAGAGCCTGCCGAAAGGGCTCTCGATCGTCCCCTTCTACGACCAGACGGAGGTCATCGACCGGACCTCGCACACCGTCCGCAAGAACCTCCTCGAAGGCTCGCTCCTCGTCTTCCTCGTCCTCTTCTTCTTCCTCCGCGACCTCCGGGCGGCGCTGCTCGTCGCGTGGGTGATCCCGGCCGCGATGCTGGTCGGGTTCCTCGGGATGAAGGTCTTCGGGGTTTCGGCGAACCTCATGTCGCTCGGCGCGATCGACTTCGGCCTCATCGTCGACGGGGCTGTCGTCATGGTCGAGAACATCATCCGGAAGCGCGAAGAGCAGGGCGAGGAGGCCGCCCGCGGTCGGGGGGGCCGGGGCGCCCTCTTCACCTCGGCCGCAACGGACGTCGCGCGCCCGATCCTCTTCGGCGTCCTCATCATCATCGCGGTCTACCTCCCGATCTTCACCCTCGAGGGGCTCGAGGGAAAGATGTTCCGCCCGATGGCGATCACCGTCTGCTCGGCGCTGCTCGGGGCACTCGCGCTCGCGCTGACCGCCGTGCCCGTTCTCGCCTCGCTGGTGCTCCCGACGGCCCCGGGCGGCCATTCCGAAGGGTGGTTCCTGAAACTGCGCCGGACGTACCTCTCCCACCTCGACGACGCCATGAGCCGCCGGGGACGGACCCTTTCGGTGGCGCTGGCCGTCGTCGCCGCGGCGATCGCTTCGATCCCGTTTCTCGGGTCCGAGTTCATGCCGCGACTCGACGAGGGGTCGATCCTGATCGAGACCCGCAAGCTCCCGTCTGTCTCCCTCGCCGAATCCGCCGCCATCTCGACGCGCGTCGAGCAGATCCTGATGCGCTTTCCCGAGGTCCGGTCGGTCGTCACCAAGATCGGGCGCCCCGACGTCGCGACCGAGGCGATGGGGATCTACCAGGGCGACGTCTACGTCGTCCTCCACCCGCGGGAGGCATGGAGATCCGGCCGGACGAAGGAGCAGCTCATCGACAAGATGGCGGCGGCGCTCGCGGAGATGCCGGGGCTCTCCACCAACTTCACGCAGCCCATGGCGATGCGCCTCGACGAGGTCGTCTCGGGAGTGAAGGCCGACGTGGCCGTCAAAGTCTTCGGCCCCGACGCCGAGGTCCTCGAGAAGCTCGGCGAGGACGTGCGGCGCGCGATCGAGCCGGTGCGCGGCGCGGCCGACCTGCAGGTCGAGACCCTCACCGGAGCGGCACAGATCCAGATCGACGTCGACCGCGAGGCGATGGCACGTTACGGGCTCAACGTCTCGGATCTCCGTCAGGTCGTCGAGACCGCGGTCGGCGGCCTGACCGCCACGGAGGTCCTCGACGGACCCCGCCGCTTCGGCGTCCTCCTGCGGTTCCCGGAGGCGCTGCGGGCGGACCGGGCGGCTCTCGAGGCGCTCCTCCTCTCGGCGCCGGGCGGCGAGAGGATCCCGGTCGGCAAGGTGGCCCGCGTGACGACGGTCCGGGGAGCCGAGGCGATCAACCACGAATCGGGGCAGCGGCGGCTCGTGGTCCAAACCAACGTGCGCGGGCGCGACATCGGGAGCTTCGTGTCGGAGGCGAAGGAGCGGATCGGGCGCGCCGTGCCGCTCCCGGCGGGGTACCACCTCGAATGGGGCGGGCAGTTCGAGAACCAGGAACGCGCGACCCGGAGGCTCTTCGTCGTCATCCCGCTCTCGCTCGCCATCATCTTCCTGCTGCTCTTCGTCACGTTCGGGAAGGTCAGGCAGGCGGCGCTCGTCCTGGTGAACGTTCCGTTCGCCCTCGTCGGCGGCATCGGCGCCCTCTGGCTGCGCGGGCTGAACCTGAGCCTCTCGGCGTCGGTCGGGTTCATCGCCCTCTTCGGCGTCGCGGTGCTGAACGGCGTCGTCCTGGTGACGGCGATCAACCGGCGGCGCGAGGAAGGGGCCTCGCTCCGGCCTGCCATCGTCGGCGCCGCGGCCATGCGGCTGAAGCCCGTCCTGATGACGGCCCTCGTCGCGGCGCTTGGGTTCGTGCCGATGGCCCTGTCGAGCGGCGCCGGGTCCGAGGTCCAGCGCCCGCTCGCGAGCGTCGTGATCGGGGGAGTCGTCACCTCGATGCTCCTGACGCTCATCGTCCTTCCGACCCTCTACGAGATCGTGGAGGGGTGGGCGGCGCGCCGCCGCGCGGCGGAGTTCTACGCGGACGTCGTCGAGGACGAGCTCCCGACCTGACGCTGGTACCCTTCGAAGGATGCGCGCGCTCGTCTGCACGGGTCCCGGCGTGGCGTCCCTCCGGCAGGTTCCGGACCCCGTTCCGGGGCCGGGGGAGATCGTCGTCCGCGTCACCGCGGCCCTGACCTGCGGCACCGACCTGAAGCTCTTCCGGCGGGGTCACCCGAAGATCCCGTTTCCCCTGACCCTCGGCCACGAGTTCTCCGGGGTCGTCGAGGCCGTCGGCGAAGGCGCCCCGTTCGCGCCGGGGGAGCGCGTCACCTCGGCCGTCACCGCGCCCTGCGGCGCGTGCGACGCCTGTCGCGCTCGGCGCGGCAACCTCTGCGAGTCGGCCTTCGCCGAGCCGCTCTGGGGAGCGTTCGCCGAACGGCTCCGCGTCCCGGGACGGATCGTGTCGCGCGGCGTCAAGCGGGTCCCGGCCTGCGTGTCGTGGGAGGGGGCGGCGCTGCTCGACCCGCTCGCCTCCGTCGTTCACGGCCTCGGCCGGGTCCGCGCCGAGCGGGGGACGACGGCGCTCCTGATCGGCGCCGGGCCGGTGTCATTTCTCTTCGCCTCGCTCCTCGCCGACGCGGGAGTCCATGTCTCGGTCGTGGGGCGGAGGACGGGGCGACTCGCCCGGTTCGAGGCGCTCGGCGTCGAGCGGCTCACGGCGCACCCCGAGGGCCGACGCTTCGCGCTCGTCGTCGACACCACCGGCGACCCGGCCATCTGCTCGTCGCTCCCGGCCCTCGCCGAGGGGGGTGGGACCGTCCTGCTCTTCGCGGGGATGGCGCGGGGCGCCCACGTCGAGGTGGACGCCTTCCGGGTCCACTACGAGGAGGTCTCCGTCGTCGGCTCGTTCCACTACACGCCGGCCGACGCCGACCGGGCGCTGACGCTCCTCGCCGAGGGAGCCATTCCCGTCGAGGGGATCGTCACGGCGACGCGGCCGCTCGCCGAGTGGGCCGACGCCTTCGACGACGTGACGCGCGGCAGCGCGATGAAAGTGGCGATGGTTCCGTGAAGGCCGCGCTGGTCCGGTCTCTCGACGACATCGAGGTGGTGGAGATGCCGGTTCCCGCGATCGGGCCCGGCGAGATTCTCGTCGAGATGAAGGCGGTCGGCCTCTGCGGCAGCGACCTGGCGCCGTGGTACGTCGAAGCGAAGGCCCCGACGGTCCTCGGGCACGAGCCGGCCGGAGTCGTCGCGGCCGTCGGCGCGGGAGTGACGGCGTTCCGCCCGGGCGACCGCGTCTTCGTCCACCACCACGCCGCCTGCGGCCGGTGCCGCTTCTGCGAGGCCGGCGAACCCGTCATGTGCGCGGACTGGAAGCCGAACCGGCTCCACCCGGGCGGCCTGGCGGAGTTCTTCCGCGCGGAGGCCGCGACGGTGGCGACCGACACGTTCCTCATCCCCGGCGGCCTGACTTTCGAGGACGCGTCGCTCGTCGAGCCGGTCGCCTGCGCGCTGAAGGCCGTCGACAGGGCGGCGGTGCGGCGCGGCGACACCGCAGCCGTCGTCGGCCTCGGCGCGAGCGGCATCCTTCTCGGGCTCCTCGCGCGCGACGCGGGGGCCGGCCGGCTGATCGGAAGCGACCCGGACCCGGCCCGGCGTGCGGCCGCCCTGAAGTTCGGCTTTGACCGGGTCCTCGACCCGGCGGAGGGACTCGGGCAAGCCGCCCACGAGGCAAGCGCCGGTCGCGGCGCCGACGCCGTCTTTCTCCTGCCGTACGCGGAGTCGGCGTTCGAGGCAGCGATGGAGGCCGCGGCGCCGGCGGGGCGCGTCGTCTTCTATTCGCCGGTGCCGCCCGAGACGCGGTGGAGCCTCGCGCCGCACTCGGCGTACCTCCGCGACCTGACGCTCCGCTTCTCGTACTCGTGCGGGGCAGACGAGCTGCGCCGGGCGTTCGATCTCGTGGCGAACGGGGTCGTCCGCGCGGAGCGGATCGTCACCCACCGCGTTCCGCTCGAGAACGCGCCGGAGGCCTTCCGCCTCGCCCGGGCCCGGGGAGACGTCCTCAAGGTCGTGGTCACGCGGTGACGGCGAAGCCGGGCCGGCTCCGCCTCGACCGGCTCCTCGTCGACCGCGGCCTCGCCGAGTCCCGGACGCGTGCGGAGGCGCTGATCCTGGCCGGGCGTGTCCGCGTCACCGGGCACGAGACCGTGAAGCCGGGGATGGCCGTACCCCCCGACGCCGAGGTAGAGGTGTCCGAGCCGGAGTTTCCCTGGGTATCTCGCGGCGGCGTCAAGCTCGCGGCTGCGCTCGAGGCGTTCGGGATCGACCCCGGGGGAAAAGTCTGTCTCGACGTCGGAGCCTCGACGGGGGGCTTCACCGACGTCCTTCTCGCGCGCGGCGCGGCGAAGGTCTACGCGGTCGACGTCGGGTACGGCCAGCTCCACGCGAAGCTGCGGGGTGACCCGCGCGTCGTCCTCCGCGAGAAGGTGAACGCGCGCTCCCTCTCGGCCGCCGAGGTTCCGGAGCCGGTCACCCTCCTCGTCGCGGACGTATCGTTCATCTCGCTCGCGCTGATCCTTCCCGCCGCCGTCCCGCTCCTCGCGCCGGGGGGCGAGGCGGTCCTCCTCGTGAAGCCGCAGTTCGAGGCGGCGCGCGGCGAGGTGGGAAAAGGGGGCATCGTCCGCGACGAGGCGGTCCGCGCGCGGGCCGTCGCCAGGGTCGTGGCCGCCGCGGAGGCGGCGGGTCTCACCCCCGTCGGCGTCGTTCCGTCGCCCATCACCGGAGCCGACGGAAACGTCGAGATCCTCGCGGCGTTCCGGGCCGGGAGCGGGCCGAATCGCGCTAAAGTCGGGGCGTGAAAGGGTTGCGCGGAAAGGCCCGGAAGGTCTCCCGGGTGGGTCTCGTCACTCGCTACACGAGCGGAGAGGCCCTTGCCCTCTCGAAGAAGCTCGAGCGTGAGCTCCGTGCCCGGGGTCTCAAGGTCGTTCACGACGCCGAATCGGCCGCGGCGCGCGGCGCGGATGGCGGCGTCCGGCGCGCCGAGATCGCGCGCTCCGTCGACCTCGTCGTGTCGCTCGGCGGCGACGGGACCCTCCTCTCGGTTGCGCGGCACCCGGCCCCCGGCGTCCCCGTTCTCGGCATCGACATCGGAACGCTCGGCTTTCTCACGGCGTGCGGGCCCGAGCGGCACAAGGAGCTGCTGGAGGCGGCGCTCGACGGAACGGCGCGCGTCGAGCCGCGCCGGCTGCTCTCGGTGACCGTGGCCGACGCCGGCCGGCCGCCGCGCCGCTATGCGGTCGTGAACGACGCCGTCCTCTCCCGCTCGGCTCTCGCCCGGATCGCGACGATCCGGGTCTCGATGGACGGCGCCGTCATCTCCCGATACCGGGGTGACGGGGTGATCGTCGCGACGCCCACCGGCTCGACCGGCTACAACCTGTCCGCAGGGGGCCCGATTCTCGAGCCGCTGCTTCCGGCCATCGTCCTCACGCCGATCTGCCCGCACACGCTCTCGGTCCGGCCGGTCGTCCTTCCCGACACCGTCCGCCTCGACCTCGCCATCGAGGGCGACCCGACCGACGTCTACCTGACGCTGGACGGCCAGGAGGGCTTTCCGGTCTCGGCGCGCGCCCGCATCACGGTCGAGCGGTCGCGGCAGACGGTCGGTCTCGTGCGGCGGTCCGACAGCTCGTTCTTCGACGTCCTGGTCGGCAAGCTGTCGTTCGGGGGCGAGCGGGAGAACGGGAACACCTAAGGCCGGCATGGCGACGCCGGGGCCCGATCCGACGACCCCCCGCCGCCGGCGGAAGCTCGTGCGGATCCCGCATCCCCACCTGCCGCATCTCTCGCTGACGCAGGTTCGGGTCCTCCGGCTCTTCCTGCTCGTCGGGCTCTTCTCCGGGCTCGTCCTGTACGCCGTCTTCCGTTCCGTCCGCTTTCAGGAGCTCTTGCGGCGGAAGACCGAGCTCGTTCTCGAGGAGCGGCTCGGGCGGCCGGTCCAGATCGGCGGCTTCGACCTCGCCCTCGTCCCTCCCTCGTTCGTGGTCCGCGACGTCTCGATCGCGAACGACCCGCGCGGCCTGCCGGGGCCCTGCTTCGCGGCTGCCGAGCTCGAAATCCGCGGATTCCCATATTTCTTCGGGCGGACCCTGATCCTCCCGAAGTTTCGCGTCGTCTCCCCGACGGTGGTCTTCGAGGTCTTCGAGAACGGATCGGACAACTTCTCGGGCCTCCTCCGGCGGAAAGGAGGCGACGAGGGAGGCGGCCCGGACGTCCAGCTCGAGGAGGCGATCGTCCAGCGGGCCACCGTCCGCTTCCGGGAGTGGTCGGCGAAGCTCGACGTGAATCTCGCCGAGGCGGCGTTCACGGCCCGCCCCGAGAGCATCGGCGCGCGGACGTTCCTCGAGCTCTCGGTCCGGAAGATGCGGTTGAAGCTCGCGGAAAACGAAACGATCGAGGGGGCGCTGGGACTGAAAGCGACCCTCATGCCGGGGCGGCTGAAGCTGAACGAGCTCCACCTCCGCGGCCCGAGGATCTCTCTCGACGGGTCGGGGGGGATCGACAACCTCCGGAAGCCGGCCCTCCAGCTCTTCGTCTCCATCGAGTCGCGGGGCGAGGAGCTGGCGCCCCTCTTCGGGATCGAGCTCCCGATGCGCGGCCCGCTGGCCGTTCGCGGGACCTTCCGCACGCTCGAGAGCGGCGGGTTCCGGGCGCGTGCCAGCTTCCGGCTTTCCGACGGCGGGTTCGGCCCGTTCCCGATGTCGGCGGACGGAATCCTCCGCGTCGACTCGGGCGGGCTCCTCGCCCACGTGACGAAGGCCGACTACGCGGGCGGAACGCTCGAGGCCACGATTCGGGTCGAGCGGCTGAAGCACCCGCCCCTCCCCGTCCGGCTCGTCCTGAAAGGGCGCGGCGTCGGCTTCGAGTCGTTCTTCGCGGATCTCGGACTTCCCGGGACGGGGCTTCTCGCCCGCGCCGATCTCGACGCGACGCTGACGTGGGCGAAGGGAGGACTCCCGCGCGCGGACGGTGCCGGCGTCCTGCGCCTTTCGCCCGACGCCGGCGCGAGCTCCGCCGTGAAGGGACGCCACGCCGTGCCGACCTCGGGAGGTGCGCCAATCCTCGTCTCGAACGGGAAGATCCTCTTCGACGCGATGCCGTTCGTGACGGCTGCGGGGACGCGCTTCTCGCTCGGCGGCTCCCTCGAGATCGGGAGCTGGACTCCCGACTTCCTCATCTCGGCGAAGGCCCGGGACCTCGCGGACGTCCAGCGCGTCGCGGAGAACTGGTACGCGGCGATCCAGGGGGAGCCGCTCGATCCCCCGCTCGGCCTCGGCGGCTCGGGAGGCTTCGAGGCCCACCTGACGCGGTCGTTCGGCGACCCGCACATTCAGGGAACGTTCGACGTGGCCGACCTCACCCTCCGCGGCGCGCGCTTCGGCGAGGTCGAGGCCGACTTCGCCGTGGACCGGAACGTCCTGACCCTGTCGCGCTTCGGGGCGGCCGACAACGACGGAGAGCTCTCGCTCTCGGGCCGGATCGGCTGGGGCGGGCCGCTTCACGGGCATTACCGATTTGAAGACTTCACCGCCGAGATGGATGCCTGGCCTCTCGAGCGGCTTCTGACCTTCCTCGATTTCGACCTGCCGATGTCGGGGCGCGTCACCGGGCGCCTCCCGCTCTCGGGGGTCACGCCGGCGCTTCGCGGCCGGGCCCCCCTCGTCTGGGAGAAAGCGGAGGCCTGGGGCCAGAAGGCGGAGCGCATCGAAGGAACCCTCGCATTCGAGGGGGACCGGCTCCGGCTCTCCGAAACGACGGCTCTTCTCGGGAGCGGGCGGGCGCGGGGCGGCGGCATGTTCCGCTACGACGACAAGGGCTACGAGTTCTCTCTCGCGCTCGACCAGGTCCCGGCGGGAGCCCTGAAGGCGCTGACCGACGCGGCGCCGTCGCTCGGAGGCCGGATCACCGCCGGGATCGCGGGCGAAGGGACGCTGGACCAGCCCGGCGTGACGCTGAAGGGAACAATCGAAGGCGCGGAGCTCGACGGGAAGCCGCTCGGCGAGAAGGGCCGCCCGATCGCCGTCGAGGCGGAGGCAGCGCGGGGCGGCTGGACGGGGCGCGTCGAAGTCCCGGGCGCAGGGAAGCTGGAGGCCGTGGCGGCTCCGGCGGGACAGGGCGGGAGCCTTCGCGTGGCGCTCGACGCGTCCAGTCTCGCCCCGTTCGGCGCTCTCTTCGGGTTTTCGGACGACGCCGGGTTCGACGGACGCCTCGCCGTCGAAGCGACCCTCCGGCCGGAATCGGGCGGGAGCGGCTGGGCGGGCGCCGGCGAGATCCGCGAGGCGCGGCTTTCGGCCTACGGGCGCGCCATCTCGGTCCCGCGGACGACGACGTTCCGGATCGAGGAGGGCCGCGTCGTATTCCCGCGCCTCGACCTCGAGCAGGCCTTCGGGTCCGGCGAGACGCGGCCGCCTCTGCCGTCGTCGGCGGCTCTTTCGGGGTCGGTCGGCCTTTCGTCGCCCTATCCGATCGAGATCTCCGCGACCTCGTCGGTCGACGCGGCGCTCCTCTCGCCTCTCGTCGCCGACGCGAGCCTCGCCGGGCGGCTGCTCGTGGATGCGAAGGTCGCGGGGAACGCCGGGAAGCCCGAGGTGTCGGGCCGAGTCGTCCTCGAGGCCGTCGACTTCCGTCCGGCGCAGGGGAGTGCGATCGAGGGGATCACCGGGACGCTTCACCTGTCGCCGGACCGCGTCACGGCCGACGACGTCCACTTCCGATACTCGGGCGGGACCGTCGACGCGGGCGGAGTTCTGACCCTCGACGGGGCGAAGCTCGCGGGCCTGCGCGCCAACTTCCATCTCTCGGCCCTCAGGTTTCAGCCGGTGTCGGGCCTTCGGACGACGGTTTCCGGAGACCTCCGTCTCGACGGCGACACGGCCGTGCGGAGCGCCCGCGGCGAGATCGTCCTCGACCGGACGGTTTACGACGCGGACCTGAACCTCGACCTGACGCTGCTTCTCTCGGGAAAGCGGTCCGCCGCTAACTTCGACCGCCGGGGCGTTCGACGCGGTGGCACTGGACGTCCGCATCGTGGCCCCTCGCGGCTCCATCGAGATCAAGAACAACGTGGCGCGGTTGAAGCTCTCCGGGGACCTCCTCCTGCGCGGAAACGTCGGGCGCCCCGTCCTCTTCGGACAGCTCGACGTCGAGGAGGGGGGCCGCCTGAAGCTGAGCGACCTGAACTACGAGGTCGCCTCCGGCAAGGTCATCTTCTCGAACCCGTCGAAGATCGAGCCGTTCTTCGACGTCGATGCGCGGACGACGGTCCGCACGGCCCAGGGGGACTACCGCGTCCGGGTCGTCGTGACCGGCACGCCGACCCGCCTCGCGCCACGCTTCACGTCGGAGCCGTTGCTCTCCGAAGCCCACATCATCTCGCTCCTCGCCACGGGCACGCTCCCCGCGACGGCGGTGGGCGGCGCCGGCGCGGGAAATCCGTCCTCGGACGAATCGGTTGCGAAGGCCGCCCGCGACCTCCTGACGGGCCTCGCGACGGCGGCGATCACGGGCCGCACGAAGGAGTTCTTCCGCCTCGACCGGCTGCAGATCGACCCGAACTACGTCGGCTCGACGTTCACCGGCCCGCGCGTCACGATCGGGAAGACCTTCGGGCGCAATTTCTCCGCGACCGTCGCTTACCAGTTTGGGTCGTCGAACTCGCGGCAGCAGCAGGTCATCACGCTCGAGTACCAGCTCTCGCCGAATGCGTTCCTCCAGGCGATGCAGGACGAGAACGGCATCTACTCGATCGACCTGAAGTTCCGGCAACGGCTGAGATGAAGCGGCTCTTTCTCGCGCTCGCCGTGGCCGTTTCCGTGAGCCGTCCGGGGAGTGCCGACCTCCCGCCCGGAGGCGGCCTCTGGGGATCGCGGATCGCCGGGCTCTCGTTCGCGGGGGACGTTCCGGGCGACCCCGCCCGCTGGGCGGCGCTCACCGACCTGACGCCCGGAAGGACCCTGACCGAGACGGCCGTCCGTTCGAGCCTGCGGAACCTTTTCGCCACCCGGCTCTTCCTCGACCTCTCGATCGAGGCCGCGCCGTCGGCTTCCGGTGCGCTCGTCGTCATCCGCTTCGCGGCGGCGCCCCGGATCCGGAGCCTCGTCCTCGTCGGCGCGAGCCTCCCCGAGCGGGCGCGGATGCGGGACCTGATCGGGCTCGACGTCGCCAACACCTGGACCGTCGATGCCGCCATTCCGATCGAGGAGCTCCTGCGGCAGCACCTGCGCGCGCGCGGGTACTTCGAGGCGAACGTGTCGGTGGCCGTCACCGGCGCGGAGGAAGGTGACGCCGTGGACGTCCGCGTGGAGGTCGTGCCCGGCCGCCGCGCGCGGGTGGGAGCACGGGAATGGAGCGGCAAGCTGGACGAAGCTCTCCGGGTCGAGCTCGAGAAGGCTGTCCGGATCAAGCCCGGGGCGGAATGGCGGGAGTCGCGCGTCCGGGCGGACTCGGAGCGGTACGCAGAGCGGCTGCGGAAGTCGGGCTTCGCCCGGGCCGAGGTCCGCTTTGAAGGGGCGCGCTATGACGCCGCCTCGAACGAGGCGCACGCGAAATACGCGGTGTTCGTCGGGCCGCGGGTCGTCCTCAGGGTCGTCGGCGCGCCGGAGTCCGACGTGAGAAGCCATCCCGCGTCCCCCTGGGCGAAGGGGGACCCGACCGACGAGGAGTCCGTGCGGGCTTTTCGGGACGCGCTGCTGGGGAGCTATCAGGAAAAGGGCTACGCGAAGGCGCGGATCGAGGTGGCGTTCGAGACCGGGACTGACGAAGACACCGTCACCTTCACGATCGAGAAGGGGGCGCGCTGGGCGGTCGGCCGCGTTCGGGTCCTCGGCGTCCACGCGCTGAAGGTGTCGGAGGTGCGCCGGGCCATCGCGACGTCGAAGCCGGGCCTCCTCGCCCGCGGCCGCCTCGTCGACGCCGAGCTGAAGGACGACGTAGAGGCCGTCACGGGCCATTACCGGTCGAAGGGGTTCCGGGACGCGAAGGTCGGGAAGCCGGAGGTGACGGACGGGAAGCGCCCGTTCACGCTCGACGTCACCTTCCGGATCGAGGAGGGAGCTCGGTACACGGTCGACAAGCGGACGCTCGCGGGCGAGTCGAAGCTGACCGAGGCCGCGCTCGTGAAGGACCTCGAGACGATCCCGGGCCACCCGTTCGACGACGCGACGGTGAATGCCGACGTCTCGACGATCGGTGGCCGGTACCAGGCGAAGGGATTCGTCGACGCACGGATCGACGCGTCCGTGAAGACCGCGCCGGAGGAGCCGGGAAAGGGCCCCGGGGAGGACGTGACGTTCTCGATCTTCGAGGGCGAGCCCGTCACGTTCGGCAAGACGATCTTTCGGGGGTTTCGGAAGACCCGCCTCTCCGTTCTCCAGCGGACTCTGGCCCATGCCGAAGGGGAGCCCTTCGACCCCGCGAAGCTCCTCGAGAGCGGGCGGAACCTCGACCGGCTCGGCGTCTTCTCGCGCGTCGACACGACGTACTTCCAGACCGACCCCGAGACGAAGTCCCGGACGGTCGTCATCTCCGTGATCGAGGGGAAGCCGTGGAGCCTCATCTACGGCGTCGGCGCGGAGTACCAGTCCGGACGAGACCGGGCCTTCTCGCCGCGCCTCTCGCTCGGCGCGTCGTACAACAACCTCTTCGGGCGGGCGATCATCGCGAGCGGCGAGGTCCGCTGGTCGCGGATCGAGACGCGCGCCTACTTCGTTCTCCGCGAGCCCTCCATCCTCGACTCGAAGATGCCCCTGACGTTCACCACGCTCGTGGGGAACGACTTCCAGCAGGGTTACGAGGTAAAGCGCTGGGGCGCCTACCTCGACACGGCCAAGCCGCTCTCCGAGCACGTCCGGATGTCGCTTCGCTACCAGTACGAGATCGTCCAGCCTTCGCAGGACCCGGGCCTCGGCCCCGAGCAGCGGGTCAATCAGAAGAACAAGATCTCGTCCCTCGGCCCCGGCATCTCGTGGGATCGCCGGGACGACCCGATCAACCCGCGGTCGGGCTGGCTCGTGACGGGCGACCTCAAGTGGGCCTTCCCCCTTTTCACGGCCGACGCCGACTTCCTGCGCGCGACGCTTCTCGCATCGTTCTATCGCCCGTGGCGCGACTCCGTCTTCGCCTTCGCCTTCCGGACGGGCGCCATCCAGCCGCTCGGGCCGTGCATCGTCGAGCGACAATTCTCCCTGCGATCCGAACCAACCGAATCTCCAGATTCCGATCCCCGAGCGGCTCTTCCTCGGCGGCCGGACGACGCATCGCGCGTTCATCCAGGACGCTCTTGGTATCCCCGGCCAGACCCTGACCTACGACGCCGACGGGCCCGTCGGCTACGGCGGCAACTTCATGCTCCTCTTCAACGCCGAATGGCGACTCCGCGTGGCGGGGGCGCTCGGGATGACCTTCTTCTTCGACGCCGGGCAGGTCTGGGCCGACTATCGCCGCGTGAATTTCTCCCAGATTCGCCCCGGGGCCGGCGCCGGCATCCAGTACCTGACGCCGGTCGGCCCGGTCCGCCTCGAGTACGGCGTGAAGCTCGACAAGAAGCCCGGCGAGTCCCTCGGCGTCCTCAACTTCAGCGTCGGCTACGCGTTCTGACCGGTCCCGGGGCGTAAAATCTCGACAGATGCCCCGGTTCACGGTTCTCGAGACGTCCTCTCTGTTCTCGAACAGGATCAAGTACGACTACCTGTTCGAGATGGAGATGTGGCTGAAGGGGATGGAGCGGTTCTTCACGATCGACTTCCTGCCGCTCTCCCCGTTCGAGCGGTCGCACGCCTCGCTGAAAAATTACGTCGAAGAGGTGGCCGCCCTCAAGGCCGGCGTGAACCACATGGCGCTCCTGACGACGCACCTCCTCGGCGAGGGGAAGGAGGACCTCGCGTCGTTCCTCCTCTACCTCGACAGCCAGGTCGGGCGCGTCCCGTCCGCCGCGCCGCCGGCCCGCCGGCGGGCCGGCGCCGAGGCCGAACTGGCGCTCGTCGTCGAGAAGCTCGACGACTTCTCGAAGATCCTCGACGAGCTCGCGAAAGCGCCGTTCCTTCCGCTCCAGACCTACTTTTCGCTCGGACGGGTCGTGATCGGGACGCTGAAAGCCGACCCGAACCTCGGGATCCTCTTCAACGAGAACCTGCGGCCGGTCCTGGACCGCGACTCGAAACAGTCGCTCCAGCGGGTCCTCGCGACGCTGAACGACCCGGCCCAAAAGGGGGCGCTCGCGGCCCTCTTCGTCCAGCTCTTCAAGGCCCTCCGCTACGTCGAGATGGCGCGCTCGACGATCGGCTCGCCCGCGACGCGGAAGCGCGCCCTCCTGATCTTCAGCCTGCTGCGTGGCGAGAGCGACGGCGTCTGCGAGTTCATCCGGAAGCGGCTGCTTCCGCGCATGGCCGCCGAGACGCCCACCAGCGACGGGCTGGAGAGGATCCTCCACGCCCAGGAGCAGGAGGTCCGGAAGGTCATGGAGGTCGAGCTGGTGGACGTCGTCCTGATGAAGGACCCGGCGCTCATCCTCACGCGCCTCGAGGACGCCGCCGGCCTTCTCCGCGACCTCTTCCAGCAGACGATCATCGGCCTCGCGGAGACGTTCTCGTCGGACGTGGACGGCCGTGCCCTGTTCCCGGACTACCGGACGCGGCGCGACCAGAGTCTGCGGCTTCGTGAGGACCTCGCGCTTCTCGCGCGGACGACGAACGCGTTCGTGAGGATGCCGGACCGGAAGGGCATGGCGGCGCTCGTCACCGAGCTCGAGGCCTTCCGGCGCGGCTCGATGCGCCACCTGATGTTCAAGGACTGGTCGCTCTTCGAGCGGTTTCTCGCCGGCTTCTCGCGGGAGCGGCCGCCGCGGGCCTTTCTGCCGGCCGCGAACCAGTTCGAGGCGTTCGTGAAGACGCTCATCCGCGAGGTCGGGAAGCGCTCCGTTCTCTCCGACACGACGCTCCCCGCGCTGAAGGTCACTGACCCCTCCGCGGCTCCCCGCTACAATTGAGCCCGCGGGGGCTCCGCCCCCGACTCTACCGCCGAGGGATTTCCGTGGGATTCGTCTCCGTCGTCGAAGCCGCCGCCGCGTATGCGCGGGGAAAGTTCGTCATCATCGTGGATGACGAGGATCGCGAGAACGAGGGGGACCTCTGCCTCGCGGCGGACTTCGTCACCCCCGAGACGGTCAACTTCATGGCCCGCGAAGGGCGAGGCCTCGTCTGCGTCTCGCTGACCGAGGAGCGCTGCGACGAGCTGCAGCTCCACCCGATGGTCGAACAGAACACGTCGAACTACGGCACGGCCTTTACCGTCTCCGTCGAGGCGCGGGGGAAGACGACGACCGGCATCTCGGCCGCCGACCGCGCCGCCACCGTCAAGACGCTCATCGACCCGAAGACGAAACCGTTCGACCTCCTCCGCCCAGGGCACACGTTCCCCCTCCGCGCGCGGAAGGGGGGCGTCCTGAAGCGGGCGGGGCAGACCGAGGCCTCGGTGGACCTCGCACGGATCGCCGGGCTGACGCCCGCCGCGGTCATCTGCGAGATCATGAACGAGGACGGGACGATGGCCCGCGTGCCCGATCTCCTCCAGGTCTCGTCGCGGCAGGGGATCCCGATCGTCTCGGTGGCGGACATCATCCGTCACCGGATGAGGACCGAGCGGCTCGTGACGCGCGTCGCGGCACCGCACCTCCCGACCCGCTTCGGCGACTTCATGGCCGTGGCCTATCGGTCCGAGGTGACGCACGAGGAGCACCTCGCGCTCGTGAAGGGGACATGGGAGGAGAACGAGCCTGTTCTCGTCCGCGTCCACTCGGCCTGCCTCACCGGCGACATCTTCGGCTCGGCGAGGTGCGACTGCGGCGCGCAGCTGGAGAAGGCGCTCGGGATGATCTCGGCCGAGGGGAAGGGCGTGCTGCTCTATCTCCTTCAGGAAGGGCGGGGCATCGGCCTCTTCAACAAACTCCGGGCCTACGAGCTGCAGGAGCAGGGGCTCGACACCGTCGCCGCGAACGAAAGGCTCGGCTTCGCGCCGGACGTCCGCGACTACGGCATCGGCTGCCAGATCCTCCGCGACCTCGGCGTCCGGCGGATGAAGCTGATGACGAACAACCCCTCGAAGTACGTCGCGATCGACGGGTACGGCCTCGAGATCGTCGAACGCGTCCCCCTCGAGATCCCGCCCACGGACAAGACGCGGGACTACCTGGCGACGAAGAAAGCCAAGATGGGCCACCTCCTCAAGCTGGTCTGAGCGACAGGACCGGACGGGGAGACGCCGCCACGCCGCCGCCCGACCTCGCGATCCGCCTGCTCGCGACCGACGCCGAGGCGGAGGCCTGCGCGCAGATCATGGCGGCGTCGGAGCCCTGGCTCACGCTGAGGCGGGACTTCGCCGCATCGCTCAGGATTCTCCGCGACGAGTCGAAGGAACGGTATGTCGCGCTCGCGGGGGGCGAGATCGCCGGGTTCCTGATCCTGAACATGAAGGGCGCGTTCGTCGGCTACGTGCAGACGGTCTGCGCGGCGCCGGCCCATCGGGGACAGGGAGTCGGGACGGCGCTCATGGCGTTCGCCGAGCGGCGCGTCTTCCGCGTAAGCCCGAACGTCTTCCTCTGTGTCTCGTCGTTCAACGATGGCGCTCGGCGGCTCTACGAGAGGCTCGGCTACGCGTACGTCGGGGAGCTCGCCGACTTCCTCGTCGCCGGGCATTCGGAGCTGCTCTACCGGAAGACGATCGGGCCGATCCTCGGCTTCAAGCCGCCGAAAGAACAGGGGGGAACATGACTCGAATCGCACTCGGTCTCACGTGCGCACTCTGCGCCTACTCGATGCGGGCATCCGGTCAGCCGACCCCGCAGGCCGCTCCGCCCGGGACGGCGGCCACGGCGCCGCCGGCCGCCGCCACCGCGACGCCGGGCGAGCTGGCCGCGGAGCGGGCGAAGTACGCCGCCGAGGTCCGGAAACAGATCGCCGGGAAGGAGCAGGAGCCCGCCGAGACGGTCTTCAAGAACATCCAGGTAATGAAAGGAATGCCGGCGGAGCGCCTCGTCCGGGCGATGGAGTTCGGTTTTGGCCCCGCGCTCGGCGTCTCGTGCACCCATTGCCACGTGCCGGGGAAGTGGGAGAGCGACGAGGATCCGACAAAGAAGATCGCCCGCGAAATGATGGCGATGAACCGCGCCATCAACGAGCAGTACCTGAAGAAGATCGAGGGCCTGAAGGGTCCGAACCCGGCGGTGAACTGCACGACCTGCCACCGCGGCCAGGTGAAGCCGGCAACCTCGCTCTCGCCGCCTCTTCAGCCCCGGTAGAACCGGGCAAGCTCCTCCGGGCTCGCGCCTCGCCGCCAGCGGCGGAGGATCGACCAGTTGCCAAGGACCGTTCGCCCGACGCCCCGCTCGAGGTACCGGCGGGGCGAGGTGCGGACGGCGAGCGGAAGGATGACGACCCTTCCGGCTTCCCGGAGCCGCTCGCCGAACTCAACGTCCTCGAGGAGGGGCCAGGGCCGGTGGCCGCCGAGCCTCTCGTAGACGTCGCGCCGGACGAAGGGCGCCTGATCGCCGTACGGCACGCGGGTGACGATCGTCCGGACGTTGGCCCAGAACGCCACCCAGGTCATCCGGAGACCCCCGCCCGCGAACCGGAGCCGGAACGCGCCTCCGGCAGCGCCCTCCCCGATGGCGCTCTCGACGGCCGCCGCCCAGCCGGCGGGGAGGGTCGTGTCGGCGTGGAGGAAGAGGAGAACGCTTCCCGACGCGCGGGCCGCGGCCGCCGCCAGCCGCGCACCCCGCGGGCCGTCCCCGTCGGCCAGCAACACCTCGACGTCCGGACCGGCATGGGCGCGGACCGCCTGAACCGCCTCGGGCGGCTCGCCGCGCAGGGGGACGATCACGCTGATCACGGACGGCAGAGTACGATCTTAGAAGATGGCGTTCGGCTTCGTGCTCGTCGGCGGGCGCTCCGAGAGGATGGGGCGCGACAAGTCGCTGCTGCCCTACCGCGGCCGGCCGATGGCGCTCTGGCAGGCCGAGAAGCTGGCCTTCGTCTGCGGGCGGGCGGCGCTCGTCGGGAAGGAGAAGGGGGCGTACGCCGGAGCGCCGTTCCCGTTCGTCGAGGACGGCGCGGCGCCGGCCGCGGCCGCGTTCGGGGTCGTTGCCGCCCTCTCGTGGAGCCCGGAGGAGACGAACCTCGTCCTCGCCGCGGACCTCCCGCGCTGCCCGGAGGAGTTCCTGTCGGCTCTGCTCGAAGTGGCGGACGCGATTCACGCTCCGGCGATCGTCCCGGTCTCGGGCGGACACCCTCAGCCGCTCTGCGCCGTCTGGCGGAAGAGCGCCCTCGTCCCGCTGATGGGGCGGCTCGCGGCGGGCGACTACTCGCTCCAGGGAGCGCTGACGGCTCTCGGGGCGGTCCTGATCCCGGAAGAGGAAACGGCTTGCCTGCCGGGCGGCGCTCCCGCGGGCTTTTTCAACGTCAACACGCCGGAGGACTACGAGACCCTTGAGCGCGAAGCAGCTGACGCACCTCGACCGTAGGGGCGCCGCGCGCATGGTCGACGTCTCGTCGAAGCGGCCGACACTTCGCGCGGCCTCGGCGCGGGCGGTCGTCGTCCTCGGCCCGAAGGCGTACCGGGCCCTCGACGCGAGCGAGAACCGGAAGGGGGACGCCCTCGCCGTCTCCCGCCTCGCGGGGATCCAGGCGGCGAAGCGGACGGCGGAGTGGATCCCTCTCTGTCATCCGGTCGCGTTCGACGGCGTGTCGGTGACGCTCGAGCGAAACCCGCGCGCGAGGTCGGTCGAGATCTCGGCCGAGGTGAAAGGGACCGCGAAGACCGGCTACGAGATGGAAGCGCTCGTCGCGGCCTCGGCGGCCGCCCTCGCCCTCTACGACATGTGCAAGGGGGCCGACAAGGGAATCCGGATCGAGCGGGTCGAGCTGGTCACGAAGAGCGGCGGGAAGAGCGGGAGCTGGCGGCGGCGCTGAGCTTCTCCCGGCGACTCAACCCCGTCCGAGGGCCTTTCGCCCGAGAGCGCGGACGACGAAGCGGAGCCGGTCGCCCCAGGGAAGCCGCCCGAAGTTGGTCCGGACGACGCCGCGCGTGAAGTAGGTCTTCCGCGAGTAGTCGATGGCCGTGTCGACGAGGACCGGCCGCCCTTCGCCTGTGACCTGCCTCGCGCGCGCGACGGCCTCCGCGATCCCGGCGTCGTTCGCGAGCGCGAGCGTCTCGACCCCGAGGGAGCGCGCGAGGCCCGCGAGGTCGTAATCGGGGAGCTCGCTCGCCGTCTTCCGGCCGAGCGCCGTGCTCTGGAACTGCGCGATCTGTGCCAGCTCGCGGTCGCGGAGGACGAAGACCGCGACGCCCAGCCCGTTCTGCGCCGCCGTCAGCAGCTCGAGGCCGGTCATCAGGAACGCGCCGTCCCCGGCGAGCGAGACGACGGGAACGCCGGGACACGCGAGCTTCGCTCCGAGGGCGGCCGGCACGGCATACCCCATGCACGAGTAGTCGACCGGCGCGAGGAGGCGGCCCGGCTTTTCGAGCCGCAGCCCCTCGACGGCGAGGAACGTCCCGTTCCCGCTGTCGGTCGTGAAGATCGTCTCCGGGCCAAAGGCCGACTGGAGCTCCCGGAGAAGAAGGTGCGGGGAGACCTTCCCTTCCGAGGGAGAGAGGCGCTCGCGGTCCACCTCGGCGTGTCCGAAGGCGAGCCGCCGGCGGAGGGCCTCGTCGCGTCCCCGACTGCGAAGCCTGGGGAAGAGAGCCTCCACGAACGCCGCGGCGTCGGCGGCGACGGCGAGGTCGGCCGCGTAGTTCCGACCCGGGACCGACGGGTCGATGTCGACGTGGATCAACTTTCCCGGAGGTGTGAGCCCGTAGCTTCCCGTGGCCACCTCGCCGAACCGGCAGCCGATCGCGAGCGTCGCGTCGCAGGAGGCGGCGACGTCCCGCGCGAAGGAGGGCGCGGCGTCGCCGAAGCCGGGCCAGAGCCAGAGCGGGTGCGACTCCGGGAAAACCCCCTTCCCCTGGAACGTCGTCGAGACCGGAGCTTCGAGCGTTTCAGCCAGCGCGACGAGCCTGGCGCCGGCCCCGGCCGCGCCGAGCCCGAGGTAGAGAAGCGGACGCTTCGCGTCGCCGAGGATCCGGGCGGCCTGCTCGACGGCCTCCTCCGGCGGGGCGGGCGGCCGTGCCGGCACCAGGACCTCGACGGGAACGTCGTCGTGGCGGAAGAGGTACTGGTCGGCGGGGACCTCGACGAAGACCGGCCCGGGCGTCCCCTCTCGCGCGAGGCGGCACGCCTTCCGGACCGTCCCGTAGAGTTCCGCGCCGCCTGCGGGACGGAGCTGCGCCTTCGTGACGGGCCGGACGAGGGCGGCCTGGTCGACGTCGTGGAGCTGGAAGGCCTTTCCCGTGTCGCGCCGGATCCCGCAGCCGAGGACCAGCATCGGGATCCCGTCCAGGAAGGCCTCGGCGATCCCCGACATCGCGTGCGTCAGGCCCGCCCCCGGGACGACGTTGACGCAGGCGAGCCGCCCCGACGCGCGAAAGGCGGCGTCCGCCATGAACGACGCGCTCTGCTCGTCGGTGACGAGGACGGCGCGGACTTTCTCCGACGACGCGAGCGCGTCGTAGAGCTCGATGTTGTGCGTCCCCGGGATGCCGAACGCGAGGGCGATCCCTTCGTCTTCCAGCGCCCGGACGACGAGCTCGGCCCCCGTCCGCTTCGCGGTCACCTCGGGGCCCCCGGCGGGCCGAGGAGCGCCCCGGCCTCCTCGCGGATCCTCTCGGCCGTTCGATCGGCGAGCGCCATGATCGTCAGGTAGGGGTTGATCTCGAGCGAGTCGGGAAAGAGGCTCGAGTCGGCGACGAAGAGCCACGGCACTCCGTGAACGCGTCCGAAGGAGTCCGTCACGGAGTCGGAGGTTCCCCTCCCCATGCCGCAGCCTCCCATCAGGTGCGCCGCCGAGACGGAGATCTTCCCGGCCTTGAAGTGACGCTCGTCGATCCGGGTGTCGATCGCCGGGGCTTCCTCGCGCGAGAGGAGCGGCGGGCTGGCCGAGGGGGCGTGGACCCGCCGCGCTCCGGCTGCGAAGAAGATCCGGGCGGCCGCTCGCGTCGCGCGGACGAGGGCCGCCACCGTCTCCGCCGTGAACGTGTAGTGGACGACCGGCTTCCCCCCGGCGTCGACGGCGACGCGATTGCCGGAGACCGCCTTGTCGCAGGCGAGGACGAGGATCATCTGGAGCCGCGGGAACGCCCGCATCAGCGCGCTGTGGGGCGCCCCGAAGCCCGTCAGGTTCTTGGCCGTGGTGAAAGGGAAGTACATGCAGGTCTCGAGGAGGAACCCTTCCTCGACGGCGCGGTCGAGGTAGTAGCTCTTCGGGTGGCCGACGTCGTTCGTGATCGGGCGGTCGTGCTCGCCGACGAGGATGTGCGCCGGGTGGCAGGTGAAGCCTTCGCCGAGGCGGGGGAGCCTCGCGCCGAAGCCCGACCGGAGGAGGAGTGCGGGGGACCCGACGGCCCCGCCCGCAACGACGACCGCCTTCGCGTTCAGGACGTAGTCTCCGGGTGCCCATTCCGAAGGCGCCCCCTTCGTCCCCGGCTCCTTCGCGGCGACGCGGACGACGACGCGCCGCTCCTCGATCCGCACGGCCTCCGCGCGCGTCACCGTCTCGACGCCGTCCCTCACGGCGGCCGGGAGCTGGACCACGTGTGTCCCCTGCTTCGCCCCGTTCGGGCAGCCGAGGTTGCAGAGGCTCGAGCCGAGGCACCCCTTGAGGTTCAGCGGGAACTGCTCGGCGCGGTAGCCGGCCTTTGCGCACCCCTCGACGAAGAGGCGGTTGTTGTCGTTGATCAGCTCCGGGGGGAGGAGGTGGACGTTGTTCTCCCCCATGAACTTCCGCGAGCGGCGTTCCACGTCCGCGTGCGCGAGCCCCGGAACGCCCCAGCCGCGGAGAACGCGCTCGGGTGCGATCAGCGACGTCCCGGTGTAGACGACGGTGGAACCGCCCCAGGCGCGGCCGAACGCGAGGGTCATCGTTCCGTCGGCCGTCAGGAATCCGCCGCCGTTCTCGTAAAGCGCGTCGGCCATGTCGACCTCGCGCCCGGTGAACTCGTCGTCGAGGAGGCGCGGACCCTGCTCCACGACGAGGACGCGGTAGCCCGCGCGCGCGAGGGGCCCGAGCCCCTCGGCGACGGTCCCGCCGCCGGCGCCCGACCCGATGACGACGACGTCGTAGCTCTTCTCGATCATCCCCTCACGCCTTGCCCCGCGCCTCCCATCCGCGCGGGTGGGCGGCGTATCCGATCTCGCGCCCCGCCTCGGGCCGCGCGTAGTAACCGAGGTAGACGAGCGTCCGGACCCCCCAGAAGCCGCGGCGGAGGAGGAGGAGAGGGGCGTCCTCCAGCGCCGCGAGGAACCGCGTCCGCTCGGGGGGGCGGAGCTGCGTAAAGCGTCGCCCCCAGCGGAGGAGCGGCAGGACCTCGATCGCCCGGAACAGGAGGCCCAGCTGCCGCTTGACGGCCTCGTCGCGCGACTCGAGCGTCTTCTCGACGAGGCGCTCCAGCTCGTCCCAGCCGGCGGCGTCGAGCCGCTCGGCTTCAGGGACGACCGTCGCCGCGACGGCGCGGAAAGTGCCCCGGACCCTCGGGAGGACCATGCGCGGAGTCTATTCCGGGCCCGCGCTCTGAGATAACATCTCAACGGAGGCGGACGATGGCGAGGACGCTGGTCGACGGCCACGGCAGGACGATCACCTACGTCCGGATCTCCGTCACCGACCGCTGCAACCTCCGGTGCATCTACTGCATGCCGGAGGACCAGAAGTTCCGGCCGCTCCCTCACCTGATGACGCGAGAGGAGATCCGGCGCGCCGCCCGACTCCTCGCGTCGTTCGGCGTCTCGAAGATCCGGATCACGGGGGGCGAGCCGACGACGCGCCCCGACCTCGTCGGCATCGTCGGCGACCTTTCGGCGATCGGATTCCCGTCGGGGATCGCCCTCTCGACGAACGGCGTCCTCTTCCCGCGGATGGCGCACGACCTCCTCGCGGCCGGCCTGACGAAGGTGAACGTCTCCCTCGACGCGGCCGAGGCCGAGCACTTCCAGAAGCTGACCCGCCGGGACCACGTCGCGCCGGTCCTCCAGTCGATCGAGCTCGCGCTGACCCTTCCGTTCGACTCGGTGAAGATCAACTCCGTCGTCATCCGCGGATTCAACGACGACCAGATCCTGCGGCTCGCGGAGATGACCCGGGAGAAGCGACTCGGCGTCCGCTTCATCGAGTTCATGCCGTTCGGGAACAACGACTGGAAGGAGACGGACTGGATGGGGTGGAAGGAGGTCCACGACCTCCTCGTCGCCGACGGCTACGTCCTGACGCCGCTCGAGAAGTCGATCGTGGCCGGGCCCGCGGACGAGTACAGCGTCCGGTCCCCCTGGGGCGTGCACCGCGGGACGATCGGTTTCATCACGCCGATCTCGGACCGCTTCTGCGACACCTGCAACCGGATGCGCCTGACACAGGACGGCTTCCTGAAGGGGTGCCTCTTCGGGCACAACGACGTCGACCTTCTCCGGCCGATGCGCACGGGGGCGAGCGACGCCGACCTCGCGGCGCTGATCGAGCGCGCGGCGGCGGTCAAGGAAGAGCGCCACCCGATGTTCGTCGGGATGCAGAAGAACACGCTCCCGCTCCATGCGCGAAACATGTCCGAGATCGGGGGGTAGAGGGCTGCGGGTCGCCGTCCTGACGATCTCCGACCGCTCCTTTCGCGGCGAGCGGGAGGACCGGGGCGGGCCGGCCGTCGCCGTCGCCGCGCGGCGGCTCCTCGCCGATGCCGAAGTTGTGGAGACGAAAGTGCTTCCGGACGAGCGCTCCGAGATCGAGCGGGAGCTCGCCCGGTTCGCCGACGCGGACGCCGCCGATCTGGTCCTGACGACAGGCGGCACCGGCCTCTCGCCGCGGGACGTCACGCCGCAGGCGACGCTGGCGGTCGGCGACTACGAGGTGCCGGGGCTCGGCGAGGCGATGCGCGCGGCGACTCGCGCCGCGTTCCCGGCGGCGAGCCTGTCGCGGCAGACCGCGGTCGTCCGCGGCCGGACGCTGATCGTGAACCTCCCCGGGTCGCCTTCGGGCGCCGTCGAATGCCTCGAAGCAGTCGCCTCCGTCCTCCCGCACGCCGTCGCGACACTGCGCGGCGGAGCCGTCGCCCATCCGATCCGCGTCGAGCGGGTCTAGCGGACGAGATCGTCGAGAGCCTTCCCGAGGCGCGCGAGGCCTTCCCGCAGCTCGTCCGTCGGGATCGAGAGGGCGACGCGGAAGGCGCGCGGATCCTCGAAGAACTCCCCCGGCACGACCGTCGTCTCGTAGGTTTCCCTCAGAAGTCGGCAGAGTGCTTCCGAGCCCCCGCGCTTCAGCCGCGGGAAGACGACCGTACCGTCGGGAGGGACGAACGCCTCGAGGTCGGTTCGCCCGGCGAGGAACTCGAGGAAGGCGGCCCGGTTCGTCGCGAGGAGCTCCCGGTACCCGGGCGCGAGGACGGGGAGGCGCGCGAGCGCGCGGAGCGCCAGCGTCTCCGCAGGGCGGGCGTGGACGACGCCGAAGAGGTCGTTCAGACGCGCGAAGCGGCGCGCGAGGTCGGGCTCTGCGGCGACCCATCCGCAGCGGAGGCCGGAGAAGCCCCACGCCTTCGTCAGGCTGGAGGTGACGACGAGCTCGGGGCCGAGCCTCCGGGCGGTCGGCGTCGGCGTCTCGTAGAGCGCCTCGAGGTAGACCTCGTCGACGAGGACGCGGGCGCCGGCCTCGCGCGCGAGGCTGCCGACGGCGTGGAGCGTCGCGTCGGGGATCCGCGCGCTCGACGGGTTGTGGAGGTTCGTGAGGACGATGACCTTCGTCCTCGGCGTCATCGCGCGCGCGACGGCCGAAGGGTCGACGGCGAAGCCGTCTTCGAATCGGCGGTCGAACCGGACGACGTTCGCGCCGAGGAAGCGCGCCGCCGAGACGAGGAGTTCGTAGGTCGGGCGCTCGATCAGGACGTCGTCGCCGGGTCCGAGGAGCCCTGCCAGCGCGACGAAGTTCGCCATCGACGTCCCGGGGAGGTGGACGATCTCGTCCTGCGGGGACGCCGAGGTGCGCCCCGAGGGCGGAAAGGAGCGGCGCCCAGCCGTAGCCCCCGCCACCGTCGATCTCGACGTCGGCGAGCGTCGCGTCGAGTATCGCGAGCGGCTGGTCGGGGACGCCGCTCCGCGAGAGGTTGAAGCGGGCCCCCTTCTTCGTCTTGGCCCATTCCATGTAAGGAGACGACGTGGCGCGGGTCATTTCGTCCTCGTCCAGAGAAGATACGCCGGGACGCCGGAGAGGAGGATTCCGAGTCCGGCAGCCGAGTTCAACGGGTACCGGATCCACGCGCTTACCGCCACCCAGAAGCAGGCGGCGATGAAAACGAGCGTCGTCGCCGGGTGGCCGGGCATCGTGACGCGGGGTGCCGGTCCGCCCCGTCGCCGGAAGACGAATAGCGCCGCGCCTGTCGCCGCGAAGAAGAGGACGTCGACCGACATCACGAAGCCGAGGATCTGCTCGTACTTCCCCGAGAGGGCGAGTGCCGAGGCGACGGCCGCCTGGGCGAGGATCGCGAAGGCGGGGACGCGGGTGCGCGGCGTCAGCCTGGCGACGCTTCGGAAGAAGACGCCGTCCCGCGCCATGGCGAAGGTGGCGCGCGGCAGCGTCAGGACGCCGTGCGAGAGGAAGCCGAGTGTCGAGACGGCGATGCCGAGCGCGATCAGCCGGCCGCCGGCGGGCCCCAGCGCGCGCGTCATGACGTCGGAGGCGGGTGTCCCGGTTGCCGCGAGGCCCGACGGCCCGAGGACCCGGACCGAGACCCAGCCGACGGAGACGTAGAGGAAGATCACGCCGGTCACGCCCCAGAGAAGGCCGCGGGGGAGGTCCCGCTGCGGGTCTCGGAGCTCCTCGGCCGCGAAGCCGGTGTTCTGGTAGCCGCCGTAGGCGAAGAAGACGGGGACGAGAGCTGCGCCGAACGCGGCGGCGAGGCTTCCGGCCGCCGGCGCGAAGGCGGCCGGTGCGGCGGCCGCGGCGGGCGCGCAGGAGAGCCCCGCGACGACGAGCAGCGCGATGGCGGCCGCCTTCGTCACCGTGAGCGCCGACTGGAGCGTCCCGCCGGCGCGGACGCCGACGAGGTTGACCGCTGCAACGGCCGCGAGCGTGGCCACGGCCACGGCGCCCTCGGGAACCGCGAGGCCCGTCAGCACCCTGAGATAGCGGGCAAACGTCATCGCCACCGCGGCCTGGCCGCCGCTGCCGGTCACGAGGAGGAGCGTCCAGCCGTAGAGGAAGCCGAGGAGCGGGTGCCACGCCTCTCGGAGGTAGGCGTACTGGCCGCCTGCCTCGGGGAGCCGCTCGGCGAGCTCGGCGTAAAGGAAGGCGCCGAGGAGAGCGATGCCGCCTCCGGCCGCCCACGCGAGGAGGCTCAGGGCTTCCGACGGTACCTCGCGAGCGACGACGGCGGGATTCACGAAGATCCCCGCCCCGATCATCCCGCCCATGACGATCATGGCGGCGTCGAAGGCGCCGAGCCGGCGGGCGAGGGCCGTGGGGCGGGCGCTCATTCGCGGAGAGCGCGAGTCTACAATCGGGAGGCGTGACGCGACGGCGTTTTCTGACTCTCTCCGCGGCCTTCCTCGCTTCGCCTCTCGCCGCGGCACGCGCCGCGGCGCGCGCCGTTGGAGCCGTGCCGCTCCGGATTCTCCGGACGAAAAGCGGCCAGGTCGAGGTCGTCGCGCTCGACGACTACGTAGCCGCCGTCCTGCCGGGCGAGATCGGCCGCCGGGCGCCCGCACCAGCCCTCGAAGCGCAGGCCGTGGCCGCCCGCTCCTACGCCCTCGCGCGCCGGGAGCGCCACCTCGACGAGGGGGCCGACCTCTGCGACGCGACCCACTGCCAGGTCTTCCGCGGCCGCGACGCCGCGACGGAGGAGACTCGCGACGCCAGCGAGGCGACGCGGGGGCTCGTCCTCGTCCAGAAGGGGCGCGTCATCGCGGCCCCGTTTCACGCCGTCTGCGGAGGCAAGACCGCGCGTCCGCGCGACGTCTGGGACGACGAGGAAAACCCCGATCTCGTCCCGGTCGACGACGACGCCTGCCGCGACGCCCCGGGCTTCGAGTGGTCGTACGCGATCCGCCGGAAGGAGCTCCCGGCGCTCGGCGCCGCCCTCGGCTTCCCCGAGGCGCGCTTCTTCGAGGTCTTCTCGCGCGACACGACGGGGCGAGTCGCCGCGGTCCGCTTCGTCGCGCCGGGAGGGCGGGCCGTCACGCTCCGCGGCTTCGACTTCCGGCGCGGCGCCTCCGAGCTCTGGGGCTGGGCCACCGTCCGCTCGACGGCGTTCGAGGTCACGGAGTCGCGGACCGAATACCTCCTGACGGGTCGGGGCACGGGTCACGGCGCGGGGATGTGCCAGGCGGGCGCAATCGCGCGCGCCAAGCGCGAAGAGACGCGCGAACAGATTCTGGCGCTCTACTACCGGGGCGCGGCCCTGGAGCGCATGACGGATTGATCGGAACCTACCGTGACTGCCCGAGGTGGACCTGGGCGGTGCGGGCGGTCGCCTCGTCACCGTAACCCAGCGCCATCGCGAGGACTTTCGTCCAGAGCCCGCGCGCTTCGGCCCGCCCGCCGGACTGTTCCAGTGCGACCGCCAGCTGGTAGGTTGCGCCATAGTGCGTCGGGTTCACTTCAAGCACCTTTCGGAACCGAACGGCGGCCGCCGCGGGGTCACGCATCGCGTAGAGAAGGTCCAGCCCCTCCTTCATAAGCTCCTCGACCGTGGCCGCAGCGGCGCGCTTCGAGGCGGCCGGGGCGGTCGCCTCGTTCGGGGGCCCCGCGCGGTCCGGGGCGTCCGGGCCGCTTTTCGTCCTGATCTCGATCATCCGGGCCTCGCGGCGAGCCGCCTGTCCACCGCGGTCACGATAGTGAATCGAGGCGGCCAGGAGGGTGACGGCGCCCAGGCCGACGAGGGCCTTCCTCATTCCGCGCGACTGCGAACCCCTCCGTCGTTCGAGGACGACAGCGGCCGCGAGAAGAAGCGCGGTGACGGCGCTGACGAGGAGCCACGCGCTTCGCAGGGGAGTCCGCGTGAACGTCAGGTCAATGCGGTGTTCGCCCTCGTCGACCGGGAAGCAGAACGTCCCCCGCCCCGGAACGATGGACGTCGCCACGTCATGACCATCGATCGAGACGTGCCACCCGGGGTACCAGAAGAGGGCGGCCTCCACCATCGTCCGACGGGGAATCCGGACCACGTAACGGCGATGGGCCGTCGTCTCCCGGACATCGACGAAATCGATTCCGGTCGCGGCGAGAAGGGGTAGCGGCGAATGCGGTGGACGTGAGCCGACCCAGCGCGGCTCGTACTCCTCCAGAGTCGTCGTGTTGATTCCGTTGGCGGCGATCCGGGCGGGTTCGTAGAACTCGTCGTCGAATCGGAGGTAGCCCTTCGGCTCGGTGTGCGCAACATTCGCGAGGACGACGAGACCGATGGCTCCAATCGCTGCAGGCCGCGGCATGTCGTCGAGCGCGAGGGCCACGAGAATGGGCAGGAACAGCGTCGGGAGGACGAGTGCTCGCCACGGGAGCTGCAGATAGGGGAGCAAGGGGACGTGCTCCCAGAGGAAGTGCGACGCGGGGCTGGCGAGAAAAATGCCAGTCGCGGATGCGACGGCCGCGGCGACGCCGAGTGCACGAACGCGCCCGGGGCCCCGCCGAATCGCCGCAAGGAGGCCCATCAATCCGGCAAGGAGCTGCACCGGGCCCACCATGAAGGACATGCCGTCGTTGGGTCCCGGTACGGAAAGGCCGAAGCCCCAGGGCGAAAAGAGCAGCTGGCCAAACGTCGGGAAGTGGTCCCGGAATGAAAAGGTGTCCGCAGTGAGCTTGATCCACGCGATCTCTTTGAAAGCGGGAACCCAGAAGAATGCGGCCAGAGCTAGGCCGAGGACGAGAGCGGCGCCGGCCCGGAGCGACGGAACGGGCCGGAACGGTTGCTCGGCCGATGCGACGGTGGCCACGAGAAAGAAGGCCGGAATGAGGAGCAGCGCGGCCGCGTTGTGCCCGAGAACGACCGCGGCTACGGCGAAAGCGCCGCCTGCCACCCAGGGCGCAGAGGCCTGAGGCCTCATCAGTTTCCAGAGGGCCAGGAGGACGAGAGGTGACACGAGAAGGGCCGCCGACTCGGCATGTGCCGCGCGAACGAAGAGATCCGTGTGGAGGTAGGGAGAGAAGAGCCAGAACGCGGTTGCGCCGACCGCTGCGAGGCGCGAAACGGAGAGTTCCCGCGCCAGGAGGTAGACGCCGGCCGCGCCGGCGGCGAGCAGGGTCAGCAGTCCGAGCTGGATGGCGTCCGCGAGGCCGAGTCCGACGAGGTCGTAGGGGAGGGCCGCGAGGTAGATCAGCGGCGGCGCGAACGCGAACAACGGCTGACCGAAGCCATTTCCCAGGTCCGCAGCCCACACGACGGGGAGGTGCCCGTCGAGGACCGCGCGGACGAATTCGACGACGCGCGGCGGGTAGCAGGCGGCGTCGTGGCCGTCGATCAGCTGGCCGCGCAGGAGAGCGCGGCCGGAGAGCACGACGAGGGCCGACACGGCGACCACGGACACCGGCACCGCGGCGGCGAGCCATCTCTCGATGCCGGACGCGACTCCGGCCAGGCGTTCGTCCGCCTTTACGGATCTTCCCGAGCGGGAAGCCAGCCCGAGAAGCGCGAACGCCGCGATCCCTCCGAAGAACAGGATCGGCTTGAGGGGCGACGGCCGATAGATCACGTCGACGACGTGCGTTCCCGCGGGCAACGGAACCGCCGGGAATCCCGGCGTGACCTGCGTCGGCGAAACCTCGACCCCGTCGACGGAGAATCGGAGGCCGGGGAACCAGGTCACCTTCAGGACGGCCCAACAGGGTCGCTCGAGCTTCACCCTGGCCTGCCATCGCCCCGCCTCGGCGGTCTCGGAGACGATCTCGCCGCGCGGCGCGAATGAGGACGGAGGTGCGTCGGGGACGGCTTCCCAGCGCCTGACGGCCGGCAGTTCGGGCAGTTCGGCCCCGAGCGCGACGAACAACCCTTGCCTGGACGCCGGCGAGCCGAGCCATGCCGTCGACAGTTCCTGCTCCGTCCCCTTCTTGCCGGTGTAGCGGGCGTAGACGTCGCCGAGGCCGAAATAGCCGCTCCGGGAGGCCTCGTAGACGACGAATCTCCCGTGACGACCGACCTCCTGGTAGTGAGGCGGCAGGGCGAGCCCGGACGGGGCGACGACCGCGCGGATCGCGAAGAGGTCGTCGTGGCCGGCGTCCTCGAAATTCCGCTGGTACATCAGGTCTCCCGTCTTCGACATCGAGTGGAAGAGGAAGCTGACCGAGTCGACGTGCTCGAACGCCGCGGCGAAATACACCGGAACGCCGCCGACCTGGAATGTCCGCCCCCACCCGCCGGCGGGACCCGCGGTCATCCGTCCCGGCCTCTCCCGCAGGAGCCGGCGGACGTCGTCGAGGGCCGCCCGGACGTCCTCCTTTTCGCGGTTCCAGCCGCGCAGGCTCTCGAAGCCCATCCGGGAACTCTCGCGAAGGAGGGCTCCCCGGGAATGAAGTCCGACGACGAGGGCCGCACCGAAGACCGTTGCGACCGGCACGACGGCCCAGGAGCTGGCCCTCCGAAGGTGCGTCAGCGCTGCGTCGGCGCTCCACGCGATCAGCAGGCAGGCCGAAAGCTCGAACGCCGCCTGGACGCGGTGCAGGTGGAGATCTCCCGGCACGCCGAGCAGAAGCAGCAGGTGCCCCCACGTGTCCCTGCCGAGGAACAGAGCAAAGAAGACGCCGGTGAGCGCGAGGAGGCGCCGGACGGTGTCGGAGCGCCGAAGGGTGAAGGCCGCCGCGACCGAGAGACCCAGGAGCGCCGTCAGGACCGGTGGGCGGCCAGAGTCGAGAAGGGTTCCCCGAAAGAGCGCGTCGAGGATCGTTCTGGACCCGAAAGAGTCCCATTTCCAGACGGCTTCCCATCTGGAATGGCTGATCGAGTCGCGGGCCAGGAAGAGCGGCACCGTGAACCATGCCGTGAGGAGGATCGAACCGGCGGCGAGCCACACGAGGCGGCCGAGCCGGTAGGGCCTGGCTCCGGCCGGTCCGGCGAGCGCGAGGATGACGGCAGCGAGCGCCCCGACGTACCCGAAGACGATGTGCGAAAGGAGAGTTGCCGAAAGGAGGGCAGCCGCGAGGAGACGGTGTCGGCCGGTGTCGAGGGCATGGCGCGCCATGCCGACGGCGAGAGGGAGGAGAAGCAATGCGAACTGCTGCGTGTAGAGGCCGGGACCGCTGAACGCCTGGGCGTCCGCCCCGAGGCCGTAGTGCCCCAGGCTGGCCGGCCCCGATGGCAGGAGGACGAGCAGGGCGGCGATCCCCGACGCCAGGGGAGAGAGGCCGAACAGAGAGTGCGCCGCCCCAGACGGCCACCGGGAGGAGGCCTCGAACGACCGCCGCGACGATGGCGAATGCCGCCGTCCGGCGATCGGTCGGGGCGGCATGGACGAAGGGTGCCGCGACGAGATGAGGCAACGGCTGGTAGCTCCTCCAGATCGGGAAGCCGAGCCCCCAGTCCGCAACCCACGGGTCGAGGAACGGCTCACCGGCCGCGATCGCCTCGCCGAGTCGGTCGGTGGCGGCTGCGTGGAACGCGTCATCGTTGAGGGGAACGACGTTGATTCGCGCCTCGTCAGGAAGCGTGATGGCGTTGTACAGGAGGGCCAGCGAAAGGAGAGTGAGTCCCAGGCCCGCGGATCGGAGCCACTCGAGCGCCCCGACGGCTGGTCCGGGGCGCCCGACACTCTCGACTCCCGCAGCCATCGGGAGATTCTATGTGACGGCGTGACTTCAATTCCGCTTCCTGCAGGGCCATCATTCGGCCTGCATGAACGGGCCGGAGGGCGACCGCAGATCCTCAAATACGTCGTCCGTGCTCAAGGGTGTTTCGATCATCGTTCCCTGCTTCAACGAGGAGCAGACCGTTCCGATGCTGCGGCGGATCCTCGCCGAAGTCGTCGCCGGCTTCGGACCCGGATACGCGGTGGACGTCCTCTTCGTGGACGACGGGTCGACGGACGGGACGCTCTCCGCGCTCCGGAAGATCGCGCCGGACGTGAACGGCGAGGTCCTGGTCCACGACTCCAACCGGGGGATCGCCGAGGCCTTCCGGACGGGGTTCCGGGCCGCCCGCGGAGAGATCATCTGCACGATCGACGCGGACTGCACGTTCGACCCTCACGAGTTGATCCCGATGGTGGAGGAGCTGGAGTCCGCGAGGGCGGACGTCGTCTCGGCCTCTCCGTACCATCCGCTTGGCCGTGTCGAGGGGGTCCCCGGATGGCGTCTGATTCTGAGTCGCGCCGCATCGATGCTCTACGGGCTGATCCTCCCGGTGAAGCTCTACAGCTATACGGCGTGCTTCCGGGTGTTCCGGCGCGAAGTCGTCGAAAGGATGCGATTTGAGAATCCCGGATTTCCCGGAGTGACCGAGATGCTGGCGTCCGCGCTGTGCCTGGGATTCTCCGTGGTCGAGCGGCCGATGGTGCTGCGGAGGAGGACGACCGGGGCGTCGAAGATGAAGACGCTGAAGGTGATCGGCGATCATCTTCGTCTCATGATCGCCTTGTTGCGGTCCCGGCGGCAGCGACTGACAGCGCTGTGACACCGAAGGCCCTGGTCGACTTCTGACGGCCTCTGTGGGGCGTCCGAAGGCAGCACCGACCGGCTGAGGTGCCGAAAAACTTTGTCGACTAAGGTGACAGAAAATGGCTGTCGGAGCTCTCCCTTTTCTTCCGGAATCCCTGAATTCGGGGGTACGCGGAGGATCTCCCAGACTTCTCGAGCCTTTCGGAGGGGCATCGTGTTTGCTACGATGACCTAGGACATGAGCAGAGGCCCGTCGTCGCCGGGAGAGCCTCGCGGCGGAGAGAAGCCCCGCGCCCGGGGCGGCGGTGGCGGCAGCCTTCGTCGTCGTAGCCTGAAGAAGCGCATCTACTTCTTCATGGCGACGGGCTGTGTCGCTGGACTCGTGGCCCTCCTCCTCAGCTCGCCGCTCCTCGCGGGCTTTTCGGGCACGGACGTCATCATCCCGGCGGTCTCGAGGGCCCCTGGCCTCTACGGCAGCGAGTTTTACTCGACGATCTGGATCACGAACCTCTCGCAGAATCCGCTGACGTTTCAGGCGGCCTTCTATCAGAGGGACCAGGCGAATCCCTCACCGCTCACTTTCACCGCAACACTCGCCCCGGCGGAGACGCGACGGTACGACAATGTGGTCGAGACCCTGTTTGGGGTTTCCGGAGTTTCCGGCGCCGTCCGAGTGACCGCTTCGGACGCCGTTCTGGTTTCGTCCCGGACCTACGATCTTCCGGCGGCGGGTCGCGAGGCTGACAGCTACGGACTCTTCTTCAGCGGCATCCCGGCGAGCTTCGCGATCTCGATCGGCGAGACATCCCAGCTGCAGGGGATCACGCAGGGGGCGGATGAAGACTTCCGGTACAACTTCGGGCTCGTCAATCTCGAGGGCGGGCCGGCCACCGTCCGCGTCTCGCTGAGGGACACCCTTGGGGCCAGGCTGGGGGAGAAGGACTACACGCTCCTGGCGTGGGAGGCGCTCCAGTACAACGTCAAGGACGTCGTCCCGGGGATCTCGACGCGCAACGCCCTCCTCTGGACCTCGGTGATCTCCGGCACCGGGAAAGTCATCGCCTACGGCACGCAGCTCGCCAACGGCAGCAACGACGCTGCCGGCTTCGAGATGTCCTTCCGGAACTCGCTGCTCGCCGGGTCCGCCGGCGTGATGAGCCTGAACGGCCTGACCGGCGACGTGACGCTCGCGGCGGGTCAAAACATCTCCCTGTTGGCGTCCGGCAACACGATCACCATTTCGGCCTCGGGCTTGGCGGGACCCGAAGGGCCGACCGGCCCGACGGGTCCCACGGGACCCCCCGGTCCGAAAGGGGCGACGGGCGCATCGGGCCCGGCGGGGCCGTTCGGAGCCACGGGAGCCACCGGACCGACGGGCCTGGCCGGTGCGACTGGTGCGACAGGGCCTTCGGGTCTCACGGGAGCGACCGGGCCGATTGGCCCTACCGGTCCGACAGGGGTTGCGGGAGCAACTGGAGCGACAGGACCCACGGGACTTACCGGAGCTACGGGACCGACAGGTCTGACGGGAGCCACTGGTGCGACCGGTGCATTGGGGCCTGCGGGGCCGACCGGTGCAACGGGTGTGGCGGGGCCTGCAGGCGTGACTGGAGCGACTGGTGCAACGGGCGTCGCGGGACCTGCCGGGCCACGGGCGCCACAGGGCCGGCGGGCCCGGCGGGACCTGCGGGAGCGACTGGAGCATCGGGTCCTGCTGGCTTGACGGGCGCAACTGGGGCGACGGGTCCGACGGGCCCGGTGGGAATGACGTGGCAGGGGCGTGTGGAACGGAACGGGCCCGTACGCGAAGGACGACGCGGTGTCGTACGGCGGGTCGAGTTACATCAGCACGACAGACAACAACACGACGACGCCGGGTGTGGATGCAAGCTGGCAGTTGATTGCGCAGATCGGGTCGACGGGGCCGACGGGACCGACCGGGCCAGTGGGGCCTGATGGGGCTACTGGCGCCACCGACCAGCGGGAGCCACCGGTGTGACCGGCGCCACTGGTCCGACGGGTCGTGACCGGAGCTACCGGCGCGACGGGACCCACTGGATTGACAGGTGCCACCGGGCCCACTGGTTTGACGGGCGCCACCGGAGCCACGGGGCCGACCGGTCTCACGGGAGCCACCGGACCGAGTGGACCCACCGGTCCGACAGGTCTCACTGGAGCGACGGGCGCCACCGGACCGATTGGCCCCACCGGTGCCACGGGACCGATTGGACCGACGGGAGCCACGGGTGTGACCGGTGCGACCGGCGCGACAGGACCGATAGGAGCGACGGGTGTCACGGGGGCGACGGGGCCGATTGGTCCCACCGGTCCGACAGGTCTCACTGGAGCCACGGGAGCGACCGGTGTGGCTGGGCCTGCCGGGGCGACAGGTGCGACCGGCGTTGCGGGTCCTGCTGGACCGACGGGAGCGACCGGTGTGGCAGGACCTGCCGGCGCTACGGGCGCCACGGGACCCACGGGTCTCACGGGAGCGACGGGAGCCACGGGAGTCGCGGGACCTGCCGGCGCCACGGGCGCGACAGGGCCGGCGGGCGACGGCGGGCCTCACCGGAGCGACGGGAGCGACGGGGCCAGCTGGCCCGACCGGGGCGACGGGCGCGGTGGGAATGACGTGGCAAGGCCTGTGGAACGGAACGGGCCCGTACGCGAAGGACGACGCGGTGTCGTACGGCGGGTCGAGCTACATCAGCACGACAGACAACAACACGACGACGCCGGGTGTGGATGCAAGCTGGCAACTGATTGCGCAGATCGGGTCGACAGGGCCGACAGGACCGACCGGGCCAGTGGGGCCTGATGGAGCAACGGGCGCCACCGGACCAGCGGGAGCCACCGGTGTGACCGGCGCCACTGGTCCGACGGGTCTGACCGGAGCTACCGGCGCGACGGGACCCACTGGATTGACAGGTGCAACAGGGCCCACTGGTTTGACGGGCGCTACCGGACCGAGTGGACCCACCGGTCCGACAGGTCTGACGGGCGCTACTGGGGCGACGGGTCCGACAGGGCTTACGGGAGCCACTGGTGCGACGGGACCCACGGTCTGCACCGGAGCGACGGGACCGACCGGTGTGGCGGGCCTGCCGGGGCGACTGGTGCAACTGGCGTCGCGGGACCTGCCGGAGCCACGGGCGCGACGGGGCCAGCGGGACCGGCGGGTCTCACCGGAGCGACGGGAGCGACGGGTCCTGCTGGCTTGACGGGTGCAACTGGGGCGACGGGTCCGACGGGCCCGGTGGGGATGACGTGGCAGGGGCCATGGAATGGTACGGGCCCGTACGCGACGGACGACGCGGTGTCGTATGGCGGGTCGAGCTACATCAGCACGACAGACAACAACACGACGACGCCCGGGGCGGATCCGAGTTGGCAACTGATTGCTCAAATCGGGTCGACGGGACCGACAGGTCCGACTGGGCCAGTGGGGCCTGACGGCGCGACGGGCGCCACGGGACCCACGGGTCTCACAGGAGCCACCGGAGCGACAGGGCCCACTGGCTTGACGGGTGCCACAGGGGCGACCGGACCTACCGGATTGACAGGCACGACTGGTGCGACTGGACCGACGGGCCTTACTGGAGCAACCGGACCGACGGGACTCACGGGCGCGACCGGACCAAGTGGACCCACCGGTCCGACAGGTCTCACTGGAGCGACGGGCGCCACCGGACCGATTGGCCCCACCGGTGCCACGGGACCGATTGGACCGACGGGAGCCACGGGTGTGACCGGTGCGACCGGCGCGACAGGACCGATAGGAGCGACGGGTGTCACGGGGGCGACGGGGCCGATTGGCCCCACCGGTCCTACAGGTCTCACTGGAGCCACGGGAGCGACCGGTGTGGCTGGGCCTGCCGGGGCGACAGGTGCGACCGGCGTTGCGGGTCCAGCTGGGCCGACGGGAGCAACCGGTGTGGCAGGACCTGCCGGCGCGACGGGCGCCACGGGACCGCGGGTCTCACGGGAGCGACGGGGCCACGGGAGTCGCGGGACCTGCCGGCGCCACGGGCGCGACAGGGCCGGCGGGCGCGGCGGGCCTCACCGGAGCGACGGGAGCGACGGGGCCAGCTGG
This sequence comes from uncultured Acidobacteriota bacterium, assembly GCA_963721385.1. Classification (GTDB taxonomy): domain Bacteria; phylum Acidobacteriota; class Thermoanaerobaculia; order UBA5066; family UBA5066; genus DAOMFB01. Next base: position 339,623 of record CAVRJB010000013.1, on the reverse strand, counting down.
CCCGACCGGGGCGACGGGCGCGGTTGGAATGACGTGGCAAGGACCGTGGAACGGAACGGGCCCGTACGCGAAGGACGACGCGGTGTCGTACGGCGGGTCGAGTTACATCAGCACGACAGACAACAACACGACGACGCCGGGTGTGGATGCGAGCTGGCAGCTGATTGCGCAGATTGGGTCGACAGGACCGACGGGACCGACCGGGCCAGTGGGGCCTGATGGAGCAACGGGCGCCACCGGACCAGCGGGAGCCACCGGTGTGACCGGCGCCGCGACTGGTCCGACGGGTCTGACCGGAGCTACCGGCGCGACGGGACCCACTGGATTGACAGGTGCAACAGGGCCCACTGGTTTGACGGGCGCTACCGGACCGAGTGGACCCACCGGTCCGACAGGTCTGACGGGCGCTACTGGGGCGACGGGTCCGACAGGGCTTACGGGAGCCACTGGTGCGACGGGACCCACAGGCCTCACCGGAGCGACGGGACCGACCGGTGTGGCCGGGCCTGCCGGGGCGACTGGTGCAACTGGCGTCGCGGGACCTGCCGGAGCCACGGGTGCGACGGGGCCAGCGGGACCGGCGGGTCTCACCGGAGCGACGGGAGCGACGGGTCCTGCTGGCTTGACGGGTGCAACTGGAGCGACGGGTTCGACGGGCCCGGTTGGTATGACGTGGCAGGGACCCTGGAACGGAACGGGTCCGTACGCGAAGGACGACGCTGTGTCGTATGGCGGGTCGAGCTACATCAGCACGGTGGACAACAACACGACGACGCCCGGGGCGGATCCGAGCTGGCAACTGATTGCTCAAATCGGGTCGACGGGACCGACAGGTCCGACTGGGCCAGTGGGGCCTGATGGAGCTACTGGCGCGACGGGACCGATTGGTCCCACGGGAGCCACGGGACCGATAGGAGCGACGGGTGCCACCGGACCGACGGGCTTGACGGGAGCCACGGGTGCGACTGGTCCGACGGGCCTGACCGGAGCTACGGGCGCTACGGGACCCACTGGTTTGACAGGAGCGACGGGAGCGACCGGACCGACCGGACTCACGGGCGCCACCGGAGCCACGGGGCCTACCGGTCTCACTGGAGCGACGGGATCGACTGGCGTGGCGGGTCCGGTGGGACCGACCGGTGCAACCGGTGTGGCGGGGCCTGCGGGAGCGACCGGTGCGACAGGGCCCCTAGGCTTGACGGGCGCAACTGGAGCGACCGGCCCGATGGGCCTCACGGGAGCGACCGGAGCCACGGGGGCGACCGGGGCCGCAGGTCCCTGCGTGGCGGGGGACTATGCGCTGAGTGGCGGCACGAACGGGGTCAACCTCAGCACTGGCGTCGCCAGCTATGCGTCGTTGATCTCCCAGACGACTCCGAGTACGACCGCTACGGATAACACCGCTGGGGTCTACTGTGGAGGCTACCTGCACAACTTCGCTGTAACCCTGAGCGGAGACCCCGGAGCCGGCGCCAACAGCTACACGTTCGCGGTCAGGTCAAATGCGTCGACGAGCTCGATCTCGTGCACCGTCACGAGCGGCAACACGACCTGCAGCAACGCCGGCAACTTCCCGCTGCCTACCGGCGCGGTCAACGTTCGGAGCACGCCCACCAGTACCCCGACGGCGCGAAGTGCGACCTGGACCGTCACTTTCGACGATCCCATCGGGTAATCCGATCCAGTAGCGCGCCAGAGTCGCCCGACGATGTTGAAGCGGGAGGCCTTCGGGCCTCCCGTCTTCCTTGACTTCTGCCGAGCCGGGCTTCCTTGACAGGCGGCGGCCTTGCACGTCGCTCTATCGCCATACCGGACTGTGGCCCCAGCGCTTAGACTCGGCGGCGTGACGACGCGGCACGCTCTCCCTCGGCCTCGACGTCCTTCTCGAGGATCCGTCGCTCCTCCGCGGGAAGAGGATCGGCCTCCTCGCGAACGCCGCGTCGGTCACGTCGGGCTTCGTCCCCGCGGCGCGGGCGATGAAGGCGGCCGGGCTCGACGTCCGCGTCCTCTTCGGTCCCGAGCACGGCTTCTGGGGCGCGGCGCAGGACATGGAGGCGGTCGACTCGGGCGAGCCCGGCCGGGTCCCGGTCGTCTCGCTCTACGGAGCGACCTTCGACGACCTGACGCCGAAGCCGGAGCACCTCGAGGGCCTCGACGTCGTCGTCTCGGACCTCCCCGACGTCGGGAGTCGCTACTACACGTTCGTCTGGACGACCGCGCTCATGATGAAGGCCTGCGCGGCGCGCGGGATTCCCGGTCGTCGTCCTCGACCGGCCGAACCCGCTCGGCGGCGAGATCGTCGAGGGGAACCTGCCGGAAGACGCCGCTCCTCTCGTTCATCGGCCTCTATCCGGTCCCGGTCCGGCACGGGATGACGCCGGGGGAGATCGCCCGGTTCGTGAACCGAGAATACGCGCTCGGCTGCGACCTGACGGTCGTGCCGCTCCGGCGGGGAGGGACCCTTCCCGGGCGCGGCGAGCTCGACGGCGATCCGGCGTGGGTGCTCCCGTCGCCGAACATGCCGACGCGCGAGACGGCGCTCGTCTATCCCGGAGCCTGCCTCGTCGAAGGCACGAATCTCTCCGAAGGGCGCGGCACGACCCGGCCCTTCGAAATCGTCGGCGCGCCGTGGCTCGACGCGGACCGCGCCACCGACGCCGCGAACGCCCTTGGAATGCCGGGCGTCGTCTTCCGCCCCCACGTTTTCAAGCCGACATTCCAGAAGCAGGCGGGACTCCTTTGTGGCGGCGTCCAGGCTCACGTGACGGACGCGCGGACCTTTCGCCCGTTCGAGACGTACCTCCGGCTCCTGAAGGCTCTTCGCGACCTCGACAGGGCGAAGTTCGCCTGGCGGACCGAGATCTACGAGTACCGCGACGACGTCCCGGCCGTCGATCTCCTGGCGGGGACCGCGATGTTCCGGAAGCTCGTCGATCGCGAGGAGCCGCTCGACGGCTGGATCGGGACGTTCGCCGGCGACGTCGCCCGCTTCGCCCCGGCCCGCGAGCGGAACCTCCTCTACCCGGCGGCGAAGCGTCCCGCCGTCCTTCTCGTCGTGGGCGCGCACGAGTCGGGGAAGACGACGCTGGCGGTGAAGCTGATCGAGGCGCTCGTGAAGGACGGGCTGAGGGTCGGCTCGCTGAAGCACACGGATCACGAGTACGAGACGGACTTCGAAGGCAAGGACTCGCAGCGGCACAAGGCGGCGGGAGCCGAGCCCGCAGTCCTCGCCGCAGGACGGCGAAGCGCGGTCCACCGGCTGGCCCATGAGCGACGCCCTCTTTCGTTTTTCCTGGAAGGTGAATTCGGCCTCGGCGACCGGGACGTCGTGATCGTCGAGGGATTCCGCAGCGAGCCCTACCCGAAGGTCGAAGTCTGCCGCGCGGCCACCGGCCGCGCCCCTCTCTGCGAGAACGACGCAGACGTCGTCGCCGTCATGACCGACCGGCCGACCGCGCACCGGGCGTCCGTTCCGCGATTCACTTTCAACGAGATTCCCGGTCTCCTCTCCTTTGCGAAGTCCTTCCTGGCGAAGGGCGAACGGTGACGCGCGGATGAAGGCCATCCTCGTCCCGACTCCCGGCGGACCCGAGGCGCTCGTCTGGGGCGAGGCGCCGGACCCCGTCCCGGGGCCGGACGAGCTGCTCGTCCGCGTCCGCACGACTGCGGTCAATCGCGCCGACCTCCTCCAGGCCGCGGGAAAGTACCCGCCGCCCCCCGGCGCCTCGGAGATTCTCGGCCTCGAGGCCGCGGGGACCGTCGACGGGACCGGCGAGCGGGTCACCTTCCTCCTTCCGGGAGGCGGGTATGCGGAGCAGGTCGCCGTGCCGCGCGGGATGCTGATGCCCATTCCGGAGCGGATGAGCTTCGAGGAGGCGGCGGCCATCCCGGAAGCGTGGCTCACGGCGTACCTGAATCTCTTCCTCGAGGGAGGGCTCAGGGGGGGGAGCGGCGAGCGAGCGCTGCTCCACGCCGCGGCGTCGGGTGTCGGCACGGCCGCGCTCCAGCTCCTGCGGTGGAAGGGAATCCCGTCCGTCGCCACGACCCGGAGCGCGGCGAAGCTCCCGGCGCTCGTGGGCCTCGGCGCCGCGCTCGCTATCGACACGTCCGTGGGCGACTTCGCCGCCGCCGTGGAGGCGGAGTTCGGGAAGGACGCGATCGACCTCGTCCTCGACCCGGTCGGCGGCGCGTTTCTCGAGAAGAACCTCAGGGTCCTGAGGCGGGGCGGCCGCCTCGTCCTGATTGCGTCGATGGGAGGAGGTGGCGCGCCGCTCGACCTCCGCGTCGTCCTCGGGAAGCGGCTCCGGATCATCGGCTCGACGCTCCGGTCGCGGCCGCTCGCCGAAAAGGTCGCCCTGACGAAGGCGTTCGTCGCCGACGCGCTTCCGGGCTTCGCCGACGGCTCGCTCCGGCCCGTCATCGACGCGGTCTTTCCGCTCTCCCGCGCCGCCGACGCCCACCGCCGGATGGCGTCGAACGAGAACGTCGGGAAAATCGTCCTGACCGTAGACTAGACGAACCGGAGGCTCGATGAAGCGCGCGCCCACCTTCCTTTGTTCGCTCGTGGCCTTTTCCCTCCTCGGCGCCGCGGCGTCGGCGGAGCCCTTCAGGATCGAAGCGCCGCAGACGTACTCGGGCGCCCTGCCGTGCGCCGACTGCGAAGGGATCCGCGTGACGCTCGACCTCTTCCCGGACGGCGCCTTCATCTCGCGGGACGAGTACCTCGGGAAGAACCGTTCCTTCCTCGACCTCGGCCGCTGGAGCTCGGCGGAAGACGGGACCCTGACGCTCCGCGGCGGCACCGAGGCGCCGACCTTCTACCGTCCAGCCGGGTCGAATGCTCTCCGCCGGCTGGACCGGGAGGGGAATGAGATCCAGTCGGAGCTGAACTACGAGCTGAAGCGGGAGCCCGGGTTCCGCCTCATCGATGACCCGATCCGCCTCGGGGGCCTCTTCAGCTACTTGGCCGATGCGGGAAGGATGACGATCTGCCTCACGGCCCAGAACCTCCCGGTTGCGCAGGAGGGGGACAACGCCGCGCTCGAGAGAACCTACGGGGAGAAGCGGAGCGCGCCCGGCGCACCCCTCCTCGTCACGTTCACGGGGCATTTCGTCGAGCGGCCCCGGCCCGACGCCAGGACGAAACAGCTGGCGCTGGTCGTCGAGAAGCTCGAGAAATCATTTCCGGGCGAGCCGTGCAACCCGCCTCTCCCCGGCGAAACGAAGCCGGCCGCCGGGAAGACGCCGGAGGGAAAGACCTGGAAGCTCGTTTCGCTCTTCGGCCGGAGGATCGACGCCCCTGACAACCGCCGCGCCGCGCACCTCGTCTTCGATCCGGGAAGGCACCGGGTTTCGGGCTCGACAGGCTGCAACAAGCTGAACGGGCGCTACACGCTCGACAAGGAACAGCTCCGCTTCTCGGAGATGGCCACGACGCGGGTCGGCTGCCTCGACGGCGGAGACCTCGAGAAGAACTTCCTCGACGCGCTCGGCCAGGTGACCGGCTTCAGGATCACGGGGGACCGCCTCGTTCTCAATGCCGGGCGGAATACCGTCGCGGAGCTTCGCGAGACGGACTTCGACTGACGCTGCCCGCCCGGCGCCTTCCGTTCCCGCCGCCGGCGGACTAGGCTGGGGCGATGCCTGCGCTCTTTCCCCGGGAGTTTGGCGCCGTCGTCTTCGACCTCGACGGAACGCTCCTCGATTCGTATTCGGCGATCCAGGACTCCCTCAATGCCGTTCTTCGGGCGATGGGGATGCCCGCCGTCTCCTTCGAGGAGACGCGCCGTCGTGTCGGCCGGGGCCTCGACGTCCTGATGGCCGAGTCAGTCGGGGCGGAGCGGATGGACGAGGGGGTCCGGCTCTTCCGGGAGCACTACGAGAAAGCCGGCCCCGAGTCGACGCGGCTTCTCCCCGGCGCGGACGAGGTGACGCGGGCGCTCGTCGCCCGGGGGACGAAGCTGGCCGTCGCGTCGAACAAGCCGGCCCGGTTCTCGCGGCAGCTTCTCGACCACCTCGGCATGGCGGGACGGTTCGGCGCGGTCTTCGGACCGGACGACGGTTTTCCGCCCAAGCCCGCCCCCCACATGGTCTTCATGGCTCTCGCTCTTCTCGGAGTGAAGGCGGCTGACGCCCTCTTCGTGGGAGACATGCCGATCGACGTGCTGACCGCCCGTGCGGCCGGCGTGACCGTGGCGGTCGTCCCGACCGGCTCCTCGACCCGGGAGGACCTCCTCGACGCGGGCCCGGATGTCGTGCTCGACGGGCTCGCCGCCGTGATGCATCTGTTCCCCTGAAAGTGCGGAAAGGAGGTCATAGAATCAGGCCATGAACACCAACTTCGACTCCACCACCGGCTCCGCCGGGCAGGTCCGCTTCTTCAACCCGGGGCCCGTCTGGGTGCGGCCCCAGGTCATCCAGGCGATGACAGGCCCGATGATGTCCCACCGATCCCAGGCGTTCATGGACCTCTATGGGCGGATCCTGGAGAAACTCCCGAAGGTGTTCCGGACGAAGGGGGCGGTCCACACCCTCGCCTCGTCCGCCACGGGAGTCTGGGAGTCCGTCCTCGTCTCCTCTGTCGAGGGCCCGGTCCTTGCCTGCTCGAACGGCTCTTTCTCCGACAAGTGGGGCGAGATGGGGAAGCGCCTCGGCCTCGAGACGGACGTCCTCAAGTACGAGTGGGGGAAGCCCGTCCTCGCCGACGACGTGAAAAAGAAGCTCGCGGAGAAGAAGTACGCCGCCGTCACGGTCGTCCACAACGAGACCTCGACGGGGACGATCTCCGACCTCGCGGCCATCGCGAAGGCCGTCCGCGAGAACTCCGATGCGCTCGTCTTCGCCGACTGCGTGACGTCGCTCGCCGGCACGAAGGTCGAGACGGACGCGTGGGGCCTCGACGCCGCCATCACGGGCTCGCAGAAGGCGCTGGCCCTGCCGCCCGGGCTCGCGGTCTTCTCGGTCTCCGAGCGCGCGATGGCCGCCGCGAAGAAGAAGAAGTTCCGGGGCCTCTACCTCGACCTCGTCGACATCGAGGCCTTTGCCCTGAAGAAGCAGACGCCGACGACCCCCTGCATCCCGCTCCTCTACGCGCTCGACGTCCAGCTCGACCACATCCTCGCGGAGGGGATCGAAAACCGCTGGGCCCGGCACGACGCGATGCTGAAAGCGGTCGAGGAGTGGGCGCCGAAGGCCGGTTTCCGCTTCTTCCCCGAGAAGGGTGCACAGTCGCCGACGGTCTCCGCGCTGATTCCGCCCGACGGCGTCAATGCCGAGGAGCTGAACAAGGCGATGAAGGGCGAGAAGTGGACCCCGGGCTCGGGCTACGGAAAGCTGAAGGCCACCTCGATCCGGATCGGGCACATGGGCGACGTCGACGTCGCTTCCGTGAAGGCGCTTTGCGCGGCTTACGAGCGCACGGCGGCGGCTCTGCGCGCCCCGGCGAAGGTCGGGGCGTGACGGTGGAGGCTGCCGCTCCCCGCGTCCTCGTCGCCGAGCCGCTCTCGGAAACGGGCCTGGCCGTTCTGAAGACGGCCGGGCTCGAAGCGGACGTGAGGACCGACCTCGCCCGCGAGGCGCTTCTCGCCGCGATCGGCGATTACGACGCGCTCGTCGTCCGCTCGGCCACGAAGGTGGACCGCGAGCTCCTGACCGCGGGGAAGAAACTCCGCGTCGTCGGGCGGGCTGGCGTCGGGCTCGACAACGTCGACGTGAAGTCGGCGACGGAGCGGGGCATCCTCGTCGTGAATGCCCCGTCGGGGAACGTCGTCTCCGCCGCGGAGCACGCGGTGGCGCTTCTCCTCGCCATGCTGCGAAAGATCCCCGAGGCACAGGTTTCGCTCAAGGCCGGGGAGTGGAAGCGGGCGAAGTTCGTCGGGACCGAGCTCCAGGGAAAGACCGTCGGGCTCGTCGGCCTCGGACAGGTGGGAGCGCGCGTCGCGGCGCGGCTGAAACCGTGGCACGTGACGCTCCTCGCCTTCGACCCCTACGTCACCCCCGAGCGGGCCGCCGAGCTCGGCGTGAAGCCCGTGACCCTCGAGGCGCTGCTCCAGGACTGCGACATCGTCTCCCTCCACGCGCCGGTGACGCCCGAGACGACCGGGCTCCTCGGCGCCGACCGGCTCGACCTGATGAAGCCCGGGGCGTTTCTCGTGAACTGTGCGCGGGGAGCCCTGGTGGACGAGGCCGCGCTGACCCGGGCCCTCGACTCCGGGAAGCTCGCGGGGGCCGCGCTCGACGTCTTCGCGGTGGAGCCGCCGAAGGACTTCGCCCTCGCGAAGCACCCGAAGGTGGTCTGCACGCCGCACCTCGGCGCCTCGACCGTCGAGGCGCAGGACCGCGTGGCGGTCGAGACCGTCGAGATGGTCGCCGAGGCGCTCAGGGGCTCACCGTTCGTCGCGGCGGTGAACCTGCCGTTCCCGGCCGGGGGCGACGCGCACGTCGCCCTGCCGTGGATGCACCTCGCCGAGACGACGGGGCGGTTCCTCGGGTACGCCGCCGGAGCGCCGCCGACCGCGATCGCGGTCACGCTCGCGGGCGTCCCCGAGGCGATGCGGAAGGCGTGCACCGTCTCCGCGGTGAAGGGGATCCTCGGGCCGTCTTACGGAGACGAGGTGAACCTCGTCAACGCGCCCACGCTCGCCCGGCTCAACGGCGTCTCCGTGACCGACTCGGTCCGCGAGGACGCGGCCGGCTACAACAATCTGGTCCGGGTCTCGATCGTGACCGGCGCCGGTGAGCGCTCGGCCGCCGGCACCCTCTTCGACGACCGGCATGGACGGATCGTCGAGTTCGACGGCCTCCCGATCGAATTCACCCCCGAGGGAACGCTCCTCGTCATCACGAACCGCGACGTCCCGGGCGTCGTCGGGCGGATCGGGACGTTCCTCGGCGAGAAGGGGATCAACATCGTCGACCTCGACCTCGCCCGCGGGCGGGACGGCCGGGCGGCCGCGGTCGTCCGGGTCGACCGGCCCGACGGCAGGCCGATCGAGGCCGGGCTCGCCCAGGGCGTCGCCGGGCTTTCCGGAATCGAGTCGGCGCGTCTCGTCACGCTCCCCTAAGATCGCGGGGTGAGCCTCGCCGTCGCGCTCTGGATCGCCGTGCCGATGGCGGCGGTCCACGCGGCGCTCCGGAAGCGCCGGGCTGCGCTCGTCTTCCAGCTGGCCGTCGACATCGGCCTGCTCCTCCTTCCGGGGCGCGTGCTCCTGTCCGGCGCGCACCTCGGCCCCGGGCCGCTCGGCGGGGAGGCGTGGGGTACGGTCCGGACGGTCTCGGGATCGCCCGACCAGGTCGACCTCCCGACGCAGCTCCACGTCTGGTGGGAGGAGGTCCGGCGGCTCGTCGCGAACGGCGATCCGCCCTGGATCTCGGACCGGATTGGCGGCGGCGTGCCCCTTTTTGCAAACGGACAGACGGGCCTGCTTTTCCCGCTGCAGGCGCCGGTCTGGATCCTCGGGGCGGAGCGCGGCTCGGATGTGATGGCGGTCTTCAAGCTGGAGCTCGCGGCGCTCGGGGTCTACTTCCTGCTCCGGCGCTTCGGCGTTCGGTCCACGGCGGCGGCCGCCGCCGGCCTCGCCTGGGGCTTCGGCCTCGGCCTCCTCTCGTGGCTCGTCTCGCCGATGGGCTGGGTCTTCGCCGCCGCGCCGTGGGCGCTCTTCTTCGTCGCGGGCTGCCTCCGAGGGAGGCGGCCCGATGCTGCCTTTCTCGCCCTTCTCTTCGGGGCGCTCCTCGGGGGCGGCGTCAGCCCGGAGGCCGCAGCGTTCCTCCTCCTGGCCGCTGCCGCCTCCGGAGTCGTCCTCGGGTTCGGAAAGTGGCGGCGGGTCGGCCGTCTCGTAGTTCCGTTCGCCCTCGTCGTCCCGATCTCGGCCGCCGGGGCCCTCCCGGTGGTCCTGAACGTCCTCGGCTCGTCGAAATACGATGCCGCATCCGTGCCGCCCACCCTGGGGGGCGGCGTGCGCGCGATCGTCGCGTCGTCGTTCTTCGCGCCGTGGCGCTACGGCCATCCCGCCGACGGAACGTGGATTCACCCCTTCGCGGCCGCGGCCGTCGCGTTCGGGGTCGGGGCCGCCGTCTGGGGTCTCGTCGGGGCGGCGGGCCCACGGCGCCGGCACCGGCGGGCGGCGCTGGCCTTCCTCGTCGCCGGACTCCTCGGTGCCGCTTTTCTTTTCATCGTCCCGGGATTTCGCGAGGCCCTGCTGCTCCTGCCGCTCTTCTCGAAGATGCTCTGGCACCGCGCGGGCTTCCTGCCCGGGCTCGCCCTCGTCCTTCTCGCGGCGTTCGGGCTCGACGCCTACCTTTCGCGTCCGCGGCGCGCCCGGCTCGTCGCCGCGGCCCTCCTCGCACAGGCCGTCGTCGCCGTTCTTCTCGCGACCTCTCCGGTCCGGCCCGTCCCGACGGCGGCGGTCCTGACGGCGGGCTTTCCGGCGCTCCTCGCCGTCGCCGCGCTCCCGGGCGGGACGTTCTCCGCCGTCGGGCTGCCGGCCGTCGTTGCGCTCGAGGCGCTTCTCTCGGGGTGGAACGTCTTGCCTGGCTCTGTGCCGGCGGAGGCGCCGGCCGGCGTGCGTGAGCTTTGTCGCCTTCCGGCCGAAGACGGAAGCCGGATCCTCGGAACGGAAGGTGAGCTGCCGCCGAACCTCGCAGCCCGGCTCGGCCTCGCCGATCTCCGCGCAAACGAGCCGGTCCGACCGAGGCTTCTCACGGCGCTGCACCACGCCTTCGGCTCGGAGGGAGAGGATCTCCCGGGCCCGGTCCGCTCGCCGTGGCCCGGCCTTGCCGGGGCTTGGGGCGTGACCTGGCTTCTCACGCCGCGCTCGCTGCCCTCCGGGGCTCCCATTGCGCTGGGCTGGGAAGCCCGGGGTGGTTTCCCGGGAGGAACGATCTACCGGAACTCGAGGTCGCTGCCGACGCTCCGGGTCGCGACCGCCGAGCGAATGGCCGGTGGGGCGTGGGACGCGGACGCCGACGCGACCGATTTCGCCCGGACCGCGGTCGTCGGGGCGCCGCTCGGCCTCTCGGGCGGGGGGTCGTCCGACGTCGTCGAGGCGCGGCCCCACCGGGCTGCTGCGCGGGTCGTCTGCGGCGGCCGCTGTCTCGCCGTCCTGCACGCTCCGATGGCGCCGGGCTGGAGCGCCTCGCTGGACGGCCAGCCCGCGCCCCTCGTGCCCGCGAACATTGCGGCGATGGGGGTCGTCGTCCCGTCGGGGACCCACCTCGTGTCCTGGCGCTACACCCCTCCCGGGCTCGTCCCCGCATTGGGAGCCACGGCACTGGGGCTCGTGGGCTGCGCGACTCTCGCGCGGCGGAAGAGGAGGAGATCTTGAAGCTCTGGGGAAAGTCCGCGGAACGGAAGCGGGTGGCCGTCGTATTCGGCGGGCCGTCCCGGGAGCACGGCGTCTCCTTTGTTTCGGCGAAGTGTCTCCTCGAGAACCTCCCGGCGGACCTCTACGAGGCGGTCCCGCTTTTCGTCGGGAAGGACGGCCTCTTCCACGGGCCCGAGGACTCCGCCGCCGAGATGAAGCGGCAGCTCGCGAGGCCGAACCGCGATCTCCTTCTCGACGGCGTGAAGCCGGGCTCGGCGGCCGCGCCGGGCGCCCGGATCATCGAGTCGTTCGTGAATGCTTACGCGGCGGCCCGGCCGGACGTCGTCTTCCCGATGGTCCACGGCACGTTCGGCGAGGACGGCGTCCTCCAGGGGCTTTTCGAGGCGCTTGGCCTTCCTTACGTGGGCTTCGGCGTCGCCGCTTCCGCCGTCGGGATGGACAAGGGCTTCATGAAGGCGGCGTTCGGCGCCGCGGGGCTGCCCCAGGTGGAGTACCAGGTCGTCTCCCGCGACGACTGGCACCGCGCGGGCCGGCAGCACCTCGTCGAGCAGCGGCTCGAGATGATGGCGCTACCCGTCTTCGTGAAGCCCGCCTGCGCAGGGTCGTCCGTCGGCGTCACCAAGGTCAAGGAGCCTGCCGCGCTCGGCTCCGCCATCGCGGCTGCTCTGGAGATCGACGCGCGGGCGCTCGTGGAGGCCGGCATCGACGGGCGCGAGATCGAGTGTTCCGTTCTGGAGGGGGAGGAGGGGCGGCCGACGGAGGCGTCGCTCCCCGGCGAGATCATCCCCGGCCACGAGTTTTACGACTACGAGGACAAGTACATCGACGACCGGTCGCGCAGCGTCATCCCTGCCGACCTCCCGGAACCGGTCCGCGACGAGATCCGCGGGCTCGCGATCGCCGCGTTCGACGTTCTCGGCGGAGCGGGCTTCGCTCGCGTCGACTTCTTCCTCGAACGAGGGACCGGCCGGGTGCTCCTGAACGAGATCAACTCGCTCCCGGGCTTCACGCCCATCTCGATGTTCCCGAAGATGTGGGAGGCCTCCGGCCTCGCCCTTCCGCGACTTCTCGACCGCCTCGTCCGTTCAGCGTTCCGGAGACCGGCCCGCGGGCGTTGACCTTTTCCGGTCGTCCGGAAGCGTCAGAGCCGCGGCGACGCCGAGGAGCGGGAGCGCGGAGACGAGCACGAGGGGGGCCGCGACGCCGCGGTGGTCGGCGAGCGTCCCGAGAAGGGGCGCGGCGAGGCCGCCGAACGTCACCGCGAGGCCGAGCGTGACGCCCGACGCCATGCCGATGCGGCTCGGCAGGTACTCCTGCCCCATGACCACGAGGACGCTGAAGGGGACGTAGAGCGAGAACCCGACCGGCACGAGGAGCGCGGTCGCAAGAGCTGGGCTCGTCGTCGTGGCGAGGAAGAAAACGAGGGGAGCGAGGAACGACAGGGAGATGATCACGACGATCCGCCGGCCATACCGGTCGGCGAGGCGTCCGCCGGCGAGCGTCCCGACGACGCCGGTGCCGAGGAGGAGCGCCAGCGCCGAGGCGCCGCCTCCTTTCGAACTCCCGAGTACGCGCGCGAAGAAGAGGGGAAGGAAGGCCGAGAGGCCGGTGTAAACGATCGAGCGGCTGACGACGGTGATCGTGAGGCGGGCGAACGGGCCCCATCGGTCGGCAGAACCGGAAGCCCCGTCCCCCGGGGCTCGCGGCGCGGGGCGGAGGGCCGCGAGGCGCGGGAGCTGAGTCGTCAGAAAGGCGGCGACGAGGAGCATCGGCACCACGAGGACCAGCGACGCCTTCAGGCCGAATCCGAGGACGAGCGGCGTGATCACGAGGGGTCCCGTCGCCACGCCGAGATTTCCGCCGGTGGCGAAGACGCTCATGCCGGTCGCCCGCCGGTCGCCCGAGACATAGTGGGCGGCGCGCGAGCCCTCGGGATGGAAGGCCGCGATCCCGAGCCCGCTGAAGCAGACGGCCGCGGCGATCAGGGTGTATGTCGGCGCCGCGCCTGCGAGGGCGGTCCCGACCCCTGCGGCGGCGACGCCCGCGGGGATGAGCCATGGCGACGGGCGGCGGTCGGCGAGGGCGCCGAAGAGGGGCTGGACGACGGACGACGCGACGTTCGCCGCGAGGACGAGTCCTCCCGCCGCCGCGTAGCTGAGACCGCGCTCGGCAATGAAAAAGGGGAGCAGCGCCGGCAGCATTCCCTGGTTCAGGTCGGTCATCAGGTGGCCGAGGAGGAGCGTCCCGAGGAGCCGCCGCTTCACGGTCCCTTATTCCGCGACCGGGCCCGGATTGTCAACGCGGAACGGGTTTAGGATGGAGAGAGATTCCCTCGGGAGGCGTCGCATGAGCACCTTCGGAATCCTCGTTCTCCTGCTGGCGGCGGCGCCGACGCCGACGCCGGTCCTCGGTGCCGCCCCGACGCCCGTCGTGGTCAAGCCGCGCTCGCTCGCGGATGTGGCTCGCGAGAACCGCGAGCGCGCAGAGAAGGGCGAGAAGAAGGAGGGGACTTTCTCGGTCTCCGGAGGGGGCGAGGTCCTGCTGCCCGACGAGATCTCCGGCGCCCCGCCGGGAGTGAAGGGGCGCGGGAAGGCGGGGGCGGCGGGCGTCGCCGGGAATGCGGGGCCGGACGAGGCTTACTGGAAGAACCGGGCGCAGCGTTTACGCGACGAGCTGGACACCGCCCGGAAGGCCCAGTCCGACGAGGAGGCCCGGCGCAGCCAGCTGCTCACGAAAGCCCGAAGCAGCGACGAGATGGCGAAGTTCGCCGAGGAGATCCAGCGCCGCGTGATCATCTGCCGGGCCCGGGTCGAGGCGGCCCGGAAACAGCTCGACGCCCTCCCCGAGGAGGCCCGGAAGGCCGGGGTGAACCCGGGCGCCATACGCTGACGCCTAGTCGTTCCCGGCGAGGACCTCGGCGAAGAGCTCCCGGTCGACGTTCCCTCCCGACAGGACGAGGCCGATTCGATTTCCCGCGTTCCGCGTGCGCTCCTGAAGTGCGGCGGCGAGGGAGGCGGCGCCGGCCCCTTCCGCGACGTTGTGCGTGTCCGAGAAGAGCGCCCTCATGGCGACGCGGACCTCTTCATCCGTGACGGTCACGACGCGGGCGGCGCCGCGAAGGATCGTCTCGAGGGCCTCCGTCACCGGCACGCGGCAGGCCATCCCGTCGGCCATCGTGTCGGCCCGCTCCGTTTCGACCGGCCGTCCCGCGGCGAACGAGAGCGCGTAGCTCGGCGCCCCGGCGGAGCAGACGCCGACGACCTCCGTCGTCAGGCCGAGGGCGTCCCGCGCGGCGAGGACGCCGCAGATCCCCGAGCCGAGGCCGATCGGGACGTAGACGCGGTTGAGTGGCGGCGTCCCCCGGAAGAGCTCGAGGGCGTATGAGGCGACTCCCCGGACGAGCGCCGGCGCGAACGACGGGACGAAGCGGAGGCCGCTCTCCGCGGCGAGCGCGCGCGCCCGCTCGAGCGAGGCCTGAAAGTCGTCGCCGTGCTCGACGACCTCCGCGCCGAGCGCCCGCATCGCGGCGTTCTTCTCTTTCGAGTTGCCGTGCGGGACGACGATGACGGCCGGGAGTCCCGCCCGCGCGGCCGAGAAGGCGACCGACTGTCCGTGGTTCCCGCGCGTCGCGGCGATCACGCCTCTCCGGGCGGAAGGATCCGCCTTCAGCTCGTCGAAGAGGACGACGCCGCCCCGCACCTTGAAGGCGCCGACCGGCGTGTGGTTCTCGTGCTTGACCCAGACTTCCGCGCCGACGCGTCGCGCGAGCAGAGGCCAGGCGTACTGCGGCGTCGGGGGGACGACCTCATGGACGGTGTCGGCCGCGGCGTCGAGATCGGCGAGGGAGTAGGGGGGCCTCATGGGCGAAGGACCAGGGTCGGGTCCTGCATCTCCAGTTTACTGGCTCGCGTCACCCTGCCGTTCGGGTCGGTGATGTGGGTGAAGACGAGCTGGGTTCCCGCGTCGTACTGGTCGTAGGAGTAGGTCGTGACGAAGCTATTGTCGCCGACCGGCGGGAGCGTGACGGTCAGGACGCGGCCCCGTGTCCCATGGGAGCGGGATCGACTAGAATCGTTTCGTTGAGTCGTCGATGGAAACCAGCCTGATCGTCTCCGACCCCACCGTGATGATGGGAAAACCCGTCGTGGCGGGGACGCGCATCACCGTCGAGCTGATACTGGAAAAGCTCGCGGCCGGCGAGACGATGGACCAACTCCTGGCCGCTCACCCGCGGCTCACCCGCGAGGGGCTCCAGGCGGCTCTGGACTTCGCCGCCCGGGCCCTGAAGGCCGACCTCGTGTACCCACCTCCGGCCGAGGGATGAACTTCCTCGCCGACGAGAGCGTGGACAGCGTCGTCGTCAGCGCCCTTCGGGCGGCAGGTTACGACACGAGCTACATCGCGGAAGGACTCGCAGGCATCACGGACGCCGCCGTTCTGGACGCCGCGAAGGCGGAAAACCGAGTTCTGATCACCGCCGACAAGGACTTCGGCGACCTCGTCTTTCGTCAGTCACGCCAATCCCCTGGCGTCCTGCTTCTTCGCCTGACGGGCCTCTCACCCGCCCGAAAAGGCGCCCTCGTCGTCGCGTACGTGCGCGCCCACTCGCAAGACCTGCCGCGCGCTTTCGCTGTGGCCTCGCCGGGAGGGATCCGGATACGGCCCGGGGACTCTCGTTGAAGGTCTACATCCCCGTCCTCAGTCCCATCCCGCTATAATAGAAACCACAGACCTGACCCCCAGGCGCCTTGACCCCCAGCGCCTTGACCCTCAGCACCCTCTCTCAACGTCTAATGCGGTCCGCTGGCGTGCGCGCGTCCAAGACAGCACACCTTTCCATCCCCATCTAGGGTCACAAACAGCGACTCTCGAATCCGCCGGCGATATACCAGGAATCGGCCAGCCTCAGGACAATGCTCGCAATGATCTCCGACGGCAATCACCCAACCAGCAACTGTGCCCGAAGTTGAGGGTTCTCCCAGGATGGCACGCAAGTCCGCCTCAGTCATGCCTATTGTGACGCGGCCCAGTCGACTTTCATCAAAGATAACAAAGACCGCGTAGAGCAGGCCGATGCCGACCAGCGCCAGTACCAACCATCGCCAACCCTGTCTCATCATTTGCACCTTTGACTTGCAAGCAGCGGCCCAGGGTCAGGTCTTGCATCTCTACTCTAGTGTGTCACATCGTTTCCAAGGAACTTCATGGGCTTGTCTCCCCAAAGAGCATGTAGGTGCCGACGTCGGGCCGGGGATAAGTCGGCTCGATGACGCGGGGCGAAGTCTCGAGAAGGCGGAGCGGGGAGAAGAGCGACGCGTAAAGATCCACCGCCCGGCCGATCGTGCAGATCCCGTCGTCGTCCTCGACGTCGCCGGCGCGGTGGCTTTCGTCGGTCTCCTCGCAGATCAGGACGTGGCCGGCCGGCGAGCGGAGCCTCCGGAGCTCGGCGGCGGCGCGGGCGGCTGCGCGGTCGGTCAGATGCTGGAGAACCGTGAACGTCATCAGGAAGTCGAAGACGCCGTCGGGGGCCGGAACGCGGGCGAGGCTCCCGACGCGGACGATCTCGCGCGAGGGATGCAGCTTCGCCGCCATGTCCGCGAACTCGGGCTGCCGTTCGAAGCCGGTGACCTTGTCCGCGAACTCCGAGAGGACCGGCAGGAGTCGCCCGTAGCCGCACCCGAGCTCGGCAGCGCGGCGAAGGCGCTTCCCCGCCGCGGCGCGGGAGAGGTAGCGGCGGATCTCCGCCTGCTCGAGGTAGGTCCTGAGGGCGAAGGCGGGCGCGTCGGCGTCGACGACGTCGGCGAGCCGCCACGGCTTGAAGGGGTGGGGAGGGTCCTGTGTCATGGCGCTTTCCCCGGGAAGGCTGGCTCCACGTAAGGAAGCAGGATCCGGGCGACCTTCCGGTGGCCCGCGGGCGTCAGGTGGTCGTCCAGGAAGTAGTAGTCCTCCGGGGCGAGCCGTGCGGCGAGGTCGACGAGAACGAGGCGCTTTGCGACCTCGGAGCGGGTGCCGGTCCGGAGCTCCTCGGCCAGCATCCGGAGAAACCAGTCCGCGTCGAGATTGTGGCCGTTCATCTCGAAGAGGACGATCCGGTAAGGGGAAAGGTCGACGGGCGACGTCTCGAGGACGTCGAGGAAATAGGCGACCTGCTTCTTCCGGAACGCGGGGTCGTTCGGATCCGGAGAGGACGGGTCGCGCCCGGGCCGGGAGAAGAGCGCCTCGAGCCGGGAGCCGACGGCGCGGACGAGGTAGCGGAACGGGATGTAACGGCGCTCCCGGACGTGCCCCGCCACCCATCCCTCCCACTCCGCGCGCGAGAGGGTCGGGAGCCGGTTGCCGTTCTTCGCGTAGGCCTCGTTCTCGATGTAATCGTTGTCGCAGAACTGCCAGAGGATCGTCCTCGTCCGGGAGCGGTCGACGCGGCCGAGCATCATCAGCTCGCGCACTGAGCCGTACGACGAGATCCCCGTGTTCAGGACGCGAACCCCCCGCTCCTTTCCAATCACGGCGGCGAAGGACTCGTCCCCCTCCACGCCCCAGCCCATCGCGAAGGAGTCCCCGAGGACGACGATCTCGGGGCCGGCGAGGGCCTCTTCCGAGTCCCGGACCCCGAGGCTGTTGACGCTGAGCGTCGTCTTGTACTCGGTGTTCGCGAAGGCGCAGACGCCCGGCTTCAGCGTGTAGCCGAGCGTCGGGTCCCACCGCGCGCAGTCGGCGAGGACCTGGACCGTCGCCCGGTCGACGAAGTAGAGCTGGCGCGCCAGGGGGAGGAAGGGCGGAAGGCGGTAGAGAAACGCGAGATGGCGGATCCCCGCCAGCGTCGCCTCGGCGAGCGCGGCGGTGATCAGGACGACGACGGCGACCTGAGCGAGCCGGCGGCCGGCCCGCCGCAGCGCCCCGGGTGCCGTCATCGGTGCGGCACCACGATGCCGGCGAGGCCGAGGTCGGCGAGCGCGTCACGGGCGGCGTCGGCGTCCGCGCGGGAGTTGAAGGGGCCGAACTTGACGCGTTTCAGGCCCTCGTAGTTCTCGATCCAGGCCTTCGCGAACTTCTTCGCGAGGCGGTCGCAGAGGCGCTGGGCGTTCTCCTCGTTTCCGAAGGCGCCGGCCTGGACCGCCCAGAGTTGCGGCGCGCCGGAGGCGGCCGCCGCGGCGTCGCCGGCGTCGGCCGCGCGGATCCGCTGGTTCGTTCCCCACGTCACGACCCGGAGCGTGACCGGGACGACGCCGTCCCCGACCGAGTCGATCTCGGCCGCGGCGCCCTTCGAAAGGTCGACGATCCGCCCCGCGATGAAGGGGCCGCGGTCGTTGATCTTCACGCGGACGGTCTTCCCGTTCTTCTCGTTCGTGACGTCGACGACGGTCCCGAGCGGGAGGGTCCGGTGCGCGGCCGAGATCTTCTCGGGCCGGAAGATCTCCCCGCTCGCCGTCGGCAGGTTCGCGAACTCGGCGCCGTACCACGAGGCAAGGCCGCGCTCGGCCCCTGCGGCGTCCGGCGCCGTCTGGACGGGCGGCTTCTTCGAGCAGGAGGAGAGGAGGAGGGCGGCGACGGCGAGGGCCGCGCTCGCCGCCCGGGGCGTCAGACCCGCACCTCCTCCGCGGCCGCCATCGCGGCCGCGGGGTCGCTCGCGAGAATCGGGTCGATCTCGACCGCGAGGAACTCGTCGACCTGTTCGGGCGCGCGGCCGACGAATCGGGCAGGGTCCGAGGCGACGGCGATCTCGGCGGGCGTCAGGTGGAACGCCGGGTCGGCGGCGATGCGGCCGAGGAGGTCGTTCTCACCCCCCTCGTCCTTGAGCCGGTCGCCCGCGGCCTGGGAAAGGAGCCGGATCTTCTCGTGCAGGGCCTGCCGGTCGCCCCCCTTCCGGACGGCCGCCATCAGGATGTTCTCGGTGGCGAGGAAAGGCAGCTCCTGCTCGAGGCGGCGCCGGACGACGCTCTCGTGGACGACGAGGCCCTCTGCGACGGCGTCCCACAGGAGGAGGATGCCGTCCGCCGAAAGGAAGCACTCCGCGAGAGCGAGGCGCCGGTTCGCCGAATCGTCGAGCGTCCGTTCGAACCATTGCGTGGCGTGAGTCCAGTTCGCGTTCTCCGAGGCGATGAGAAGCCAGCGGGCGAGGGCGTTCATCCTCTCCGCCTTCATCGGGTTCCGCTTGTAGGGCATCGCGGACGAGCCGACCTGCTTGTTTCCGAACGGCTCCTCGACCTCCTTGAGGTGCTGGAGGAGCCGGAGGTCGTTCGCGAACTTCGACGCGGAGGCGGCGAGCCCCGCGAGCGCCGCAAGGACCATCGCGTCCTGCTTCCGGGTGTAGGTCTGGCCCGAGACGAGGAGGCGCCCCGGGAAGCCGGCCTTTTCGGCGACGACCCGGTCGAGGCGGTCGGCCTTGTCCGCGTCGCCGTCGAAGAGCGCGACGAACGAGGCCTGCGTCCCCGTCGCCCCCTTGCAGCCGAGGAACCGGAGCTCCTCCGCGCGGCGCGTCAGCTCGCGGTGGTCGAGGGCGAGGTCCTGGAGCCAGAGGCAGGCCCGCTTCCCGATCGTCGTCGGCTGCGCCGCCTGGAAGTGCGTGAAGCCGAGGCAGGGGAGGTCGCGATAGCGCCTCGCGAATCGGGTGAGCTTCGCCATGACGCAGACGGTCCGCCGCGACAGGAGTCGCAGCGCCTCGCGGAGCTGCACGAGGTCGGCGTTGTCGCCGACGAAGGCGGACGTGGCGCCGAGGTGGAGAACCCCCTTCGCCGCCGGGGCGACCTCGCCGAGCGCGTGGAGATGCGCCATGACGTCGTGCTTCGTGTCCCGCTCGTACCGGTCGGCGGCCGCGAGCTCGACGTCGGTCGGCACGAGGTGCTCGCGGAGCTGGACGAGCGCGGCCCCGGGGATCGGAAGTCCCAGGTCCTTCTCGGCTTCGGCGAGCCAGAGCCAGAGCCGGCGCCACGTCGTGAACTTCGAGCGGGCCGAGAAGAGCGCCGACATCTCGGCCGAGGCGTACCGTGTGCCGAGCGGGTTCTCCCAGCGGTCGGCCGGGGAGGGGGGCGTCTCGTCGGTCATCCGCGTCTCACTCTTCTTCGTCCGGCTCGGGGATCCGGAACTCGGTCGGATCGTCGTTCCCGCAAACGAGGCAGAACGCCGTCATGATGACCCCCCGGCGCTGGTCGATCTCGAACTCGTAGCAGGGGGTCTCGCAGCTCCGGCACTCGATCCACTCGACCTCGCTCAGGTTGACCGTCGCCATGCCGCCCGGCGTGCCTCCTCGAGGGGTTCCGTCGGGGTCAGGTTAGCACCGTTCCCCTGCTACGATAGTCGCGCCGCGCCCGGCCGGCGCGGCGCCTCCTGATGAGCCTCAGCATCGAGTCGGAGACCGGCAAGCTCAGGCAGGTCCTCGTGCACCTGCCCGGGCGCGAGATCGACCGGATGGTCCCCTCGATGATGCAGAACCTCCTCTTCGACGACATCCTGTTCGGGGCCCGGGCGCGCGAGGAGCACCGCCGGTTCCAGCAGCTTCTCGGCTTCGTGGCGGACGAGGTCGTGGAGGCCCAGGACCTGCTCGAGGAGGTTCTCGCCGACGAGGAGCGGCGGGCCGTCGTCCTGGCGTCGATGGCGGCCGACCTCGGCTGGGGCGGCGAGATCCGGGAGCGCTTCGGCCCGATGTCCGCGGCGGACCTGGCGGCGGCTCTCGTCGAGGGCGTGCCTCGCGAAAACCCCGTCATCTCCGACTCGATCGACACGCTTTTCCTCCTGCCGCCGGTCCCGAACTGGTTCTTCCAGCGGGACCCGGCCATCGTCGTCGGGGACAAGCTGATCCGTGCCTCGATGGCGACGCCGGCGCGGCTCCGGGAGCCGCTCCTCTCCGGCGCCGTCTTCGCGCACCACCCCCGCTTCGCGCGTCCGGGCGGCCCGTTCTGGTTCCAGGAGTTCTCCGCGGCCTGGAGCCCGCCGGTCTCCTGGGCGCGCATGCGGCCGACGCTCGAGGGGGGCGACATCCTCGTCCTCCGCGAGGACTTGCTCGCGATCGGCTATTCGGAGCGGACAGAGAAGGTGACGATCGAGCGGCTCGCCGAAGCGCTCAAGCGCGAGCGGTCGAAAGTGAGGCGGCTCGTCGTCGTCGGCATCCCGCCCTCGCGCTCGTACATGCATCTCGACACCGTCTTCACGGCGATCTCGGAGAGCGAATGCCTCTGCTACGGGCCCATGATCCTGCCGGGCGGCGCGGAGGAGGCGGACGTCTACGAGGCCGACCTGACGAAGCGCGAGATCGCCTGGACGGCCGCCGACGACCTTCTCTCCGCGCTGAAGGCGCGGAAGCTCGACCTCGAGCCCGTTCCCTGCGGCGGCGCCGACCCGGTCGACCAGCAGCGCGAGCAGTGGACCGACGGTGCGAACGCCTTCGCGCTCGCGCCGGGCGTCATCCTCTGCTACGAGCGGAACGAGCGGACGGCGGAGTCCCTCGCCGCGCGGGGCTACGAGATCGTTCACGACGACGATCTCCTCCTCGGGCGGACGACGCTCGATCTCAAGCGCCCGAGGAAGTATGCGATCCAGCTCTCGGCCACCGAGCTCTCCCGCGCGCGCGGCGGGCCGCGGTGCATGACGATGCCGCTCGTGAGGGACCCGGTCTGACGGGGCGGAACGGGGCGACAATCGCCTGGGACCGGATCGCGGACTCGAGCGCGGCCGGGAGACGAACGACAACACGGAGCGGACGATGATCGGAAAAGACCTGATCTCCATTCACGACCTCATGGCCGAGGACGTCGAGCGCCTCTTCACCCTGGCGGCGTCGATGAAGAAGAGCCCGGAGGATCACCGCGCGGCGCTCTCCGGAAAGATCCTCGCCATGATCTTCGAGAAGTCCTCGACGCGGACGCGCGTCTCGTTCGAGGCCGGGATGACGCAGCTCGGCGGGGCGGCGCAGTTCCTCTCGTCGCGCGACATCCAGCTCGGGCGCGGCGAGCCGGTCTCGGACACGGCGCGCGTCCTGTCGCGCTACGTCGACGGGATCATGGCCCGCACCTTCGCGCACCAGACGGTCCTCGACCTCGCGACATACGCGACGGTCCCCGTGATCAACGGGCTGACGGACCTGCTCCACCCCTGCCAGGCGCTGACCGACTACTTCACGATGAAGGAGAAGTTCGGGAGGCTTCGGGGGCTCCAGCTCGCGTACGTCGGCGACGGCAACAACATGGCGCACTCGCTGATGTTCGGGGGCCCGAAGTGCGGCGTGAACGTCTCGATCGCGACGCCTCCCGGCTACGGCCCCGATCCCGACGTGACGCGCCGGGCGATCGGCGACGCCGCAAAGGCGGGGACGAAGCTCGTCGTGACGCACTCGATGGACGAGGCGGTGAGCGGCGCGCACGTCGTCTACACGGACGTCTGGGCCTCGATGGGTCAGGAGAAAGAGCAGGAGCGGCGCCTCAAGGACTTTTCGGGGTGGACGGTGACCAACGCCCTGATGTCGCTCGCGGACAGGGAGGCCGTTTTCATGCACTGCCTGCCCGCGCACCGCGGTGAAGAGGTGGCGGCGGAAGTGTGCGACGGGCCGCGCTCGGTCATCTACGACGAAGCGGAGAACCGGCTGCACGTGCAGAAGTCGATCCTCGCCACGCTGATGGCCTGACGGAGCCGGCATCCGGAACCGCGCTGCCGCCGTCGCCGCCGTCCTCGGGACGGCCGCCGCCCTCGCCGCCGCGTGCGGCCGGTCGAGACCGGCTCCCGTCCGGGAGGCGCCGCCCGACCAGGCGGTCGTCTCCGTGGAGCGCGCCGTCGCCCGGACGGGGCCGTCTGCTCGCGCGCCGCTCGCGGCGCCGCTCTCTCGGGGGGCGGCGCTGCAGATCCGTGGCGTGGAGGGGGACTTCTACCGCGTCGTCCCGGCGTCTGGAGGCGAGGTCTGGGTCCCCGCCGGCAGCTTCGAGCGGCTCGCGGAAAAGGCCTCGCGCGAAAGAAGGCAGGAGGCCATCCGCGACCTGCCGCCGCAGCCCGGCCGCGTGACCGAGGCCTGCGCGGTCTTCCTGGCGCCCGCCTACGGCGCCGCGCGGTGGGGAACGCTCGAGGAGGGCGAGCAAGTCGCCGTCGTCCTGGCCGAGCACGAGTTCTTCGGCGTCCTCCTGCCGCAGAAGCAGCTCGCATTCGTCCCCGTCAGGTCCGTCCGGCTGCTGCCGCCTCCGCCGGGAACGCCGACGGCGGTTCCGGTGACGAAGAGGGGCGCCGTCCCGCAGGTCCAGCCGCTCTTCCCGGAGGCGGGGGCGCAGGCGGCGCCGCAGCTCCCGTCCGTCGTCGGACCTCCGGCACCGATCGGGGGCCCTGCGGAGGAGTCGGCGGGAGGCGGGCGTGGGCCGCTCCCGTCGCTCCCCAGCGGAGCGACGGCTCCGGTCCTCGTCCGGAGGGTCGATCCCGTCTACCCGGAGATGGCGAAGAAGGCCCGCCTCAGCGGCGACGTCACGCTCCGGCTCGTCGTCGAGGCGGACGGGACGACCGGCCGGATCGACGTCGTCTCCGGCGGGAAGGCCGGCTTCGGCGAGGCGGCGGTGGACGCCATCCGGAGATGGGTTTACCGCCCCGCCCTCGTCGACGGACGGCCGGTCGCCGTCTGGAAGATCGTGCGCGTCCGGTTCGCGATCGAGCCCGAGCGCGACGTCCCGAACGACTAGGCGATAATCCGGCGTCGTTCCATGCTCGAGCTGGTCTACGAGGTCGACGGCCAGGCGCACCGGACGCCGCTTCGCGGGACCGAGATTTCCCTCGGCCGGTCGAGCGACAACGGCATCGTCCTGAACGACTTCTCGGTCTCGAGGCGGCACGCGCTCTTCGTCCTCGAGAACGGCGGCTGGTGGGTTCAGGACCTGCAGTCGACGAACGGACTGAAAGTGAACGGGGCGTTCGTCGGGAAGGCGCTCCTCTCGCCGGGGGACGTTCTGACGGTCGGCGCGTTCACGCTGACCGCCCGCGAGGAGGCGAAGGCCGACGCGCTCCTCGCTGCCGCCTACGCGGATCCGAGCGCCACCTTCGTCCGGTCGATCGCCGACTTCAACAAGGATTTCCAGCTGGACGCGCCGGGCGCGGCGATCGACATGTCGCTCACTCTCCTCGGGAAGCGGCTCCCGCCGGCGCAGGCCCGCGAGAAGATCTTCGAAATTCTCGTCCAGGTCGCCAAGACCCTCATCGTCGCCCGCGAGGTGGGGGAGATCCTGCAGAAGGTCGTCGACCTCCTCTTCGACCTGCTCCCGGCCGAACGCGCGGCGGTCGTCCTGCTCGACGAGGCGGGGCGTCCCGTGCCGACGCTCGCCCGGCAAAAGGGGAAGTCGGGCCTGGAAGGGGTCGAGCCGTTCTCGCACACGATCGTCGACACGGTCATCCGGCAGCGCGTCGCCGTCCTGACCTCAGACGCGCTCACGGACGGCCGCTTCGAGTCGGGGCAGTCGATCCGGATCCAGCAGATCCGCTCCGCGATGTGCGTGCCGCTCTGGAACCGCGACAGCGTCATCGGCGCGCTCCACGTCGACACGCCGCTCAAGGCGGGGAGCTTCACGGCCGACGACCTCGACCTCCTGACGGCGCTCGGCAACTTCGCGGCGGTGGCGGTCGAGCGGGCGCGCCTCCAGGGGCGGATCGAGCGCGAGGAGCGGATCCGGGAGCGGCTCTCCCGCTACCACTCTCCGGCCGTCGTCGAGGAGATCGTCTCGGAATCGTCCGACGCGATCGAGAAAGTGCGGTCCCGGCCGGTGAGCGTCCTCTTCGCCGACATCGTCAGCTTCACGACGCTGGCCGAGACGATGGATCCGGACGCTCTCTCTCGCTTCCTGTCGACGGTCTTCACGTTTGCGGCCGACGCCATCTTCGCCCAGGGAGGAACCCTCGACAAGTTCATCGGCGACGCCGTGATGGCCTTTTTCGGCGCGCCGATCCCTCAGTCGGATCATCCGCGCCGGGCCGTGGCGGCGGCCGCGAAGATGATCGAGGCCGTGACGGCGTGGAACGTCGAGCGGGCCTCTCGTGGCGAGGCCCCCGTGGCGATCCGGATCGGCATCAACACCGGGAATGCCGTCGTCGGCGACATCGGGTCGGACCAGCGCGTCGATTACACCGTCCTCGGCAACACCGTGAACGTCGCGTCCCGGCTGGAGGAGCACGTCGCCGGGTCGAACGAGGTCGTCGTCGGGGAGGAGACGGCGCGCCTCGCAGGGGGCGACTTCGCCTTCGAGCCGCTCGGCGAGGTGCGTCTCAAGGGGCTGACGAAGGGCCTCTCCGCGTTCCGGCTGAAGCTGGACGCGAAGGGCGAGGCCGTCCGCCCCGTTCGGACGTAGGCCGCCGCGTGCTTCCGGCGTCGGTCGCCTTCGTCACCTCGAATCCCGGAAAGGCTCGCGAGGCGGCGGTGCTCCTCGGCCGTCCCGTGACGGCGCGGGCGCTCGACCTTCCGGAGATCCAGTCGCTCGATTTCGACGAGGTCGTGCGCGCCAAGGCCGTCGAGGCGGCGCTCCGGCTCGGCGAGCCGGCCCTCGTCGAGGACTCGGGGCTCGCGGTCGCCGCCTGGGGCGGGTTCCCCGGTCCCCTGACCCGGTGGATCACCGGCGAGGCGCTCGGCCCGGAAGGCCTCGCCCGGATGCTCGCGGCGTTCGGCGACCGCCGGGCGGAAGCGGTCTCGGCGCTCGGCCTTGCGCGTCCCGGCGACCGGCCGGCGGACGTCCTCGTCGCCTTGGGGCGCGTCGCCGGCTCGATCGCGGCGGGGCCGCGCGGCGTGAACGGCTTCGGCTGGGACGTCGTCTTCGTCCCGGACGGCGAGAGCCGGACCTGGGCCGAGATGTCGGAAGCCGAGAAGAACCGCGACTCGCACCGGGCGCGATCCTTCCGCGAGATGGCCCGGCTCCTCTCGGGGTCGTGACGGCCGCCGCCGTCTAACCGCTCCGCCCTGACTCCCTTTTCGCCAGCTCCTTCAGTCGCCCGGCCAGCCCGTCGACCCGGATGAGGAGCTCTTCTTTCGTCCCGGAGGTTTCGACGACGACGTCGGCCGATTTCTCCCGCTCGGCGTCCTGCATCTGGGCCGCGATCCGGCGGCGGAGCCCGTCGCGGTGGAACTCACCGCTCCGGCGGACGGCGCGCTCGAGGCGGACCGCCTCGGGCGCGGAGACGGCGATGATGTAGTCGTAGCGCTCGCGGCCGCCGGTCTCGACGAGGAGCGTCGCCTCGATCACGCCGAGGGCGTCGCCGGCCCGCTCGCGCGCCTCGAACCAGCGCTGTTGGGCTTCGATCACGAGGGGGTGAATCCTGGCGTTCAGCCGCGCGAGCGCCACCGGGTCGGAGAAGACGCGCTCGGCGAGGCGGCTCCGGTCCACTGCGCCCGTGCGGTCGAGGAGGCCTGGTCCGAACTCCTCTTCGACCGCACGTGTGCCGGCGGCCCTGGGGAGATAGAGATCGTGGACCACCTTGTCGGCGTCGAGGACCGGGATTCCGTTGCGAGCCAGCCTCTCGGCGACCGTACTCTTCCCGGACGCGATCCCGCCCGTCAGGCCGACACGAAAGATGCGGGACGCCATCGCGCCGGCCTCAGCGGCCTCTCCTTCGCATGGCGAGATCGAACGTGTTGGCGAGGAGCATCGCGATGGTGAGGGGTCCGACACCTCCGGGGACCGGGGTGTAGAGCGAGGCCCTCGGAAAGGCCGTCGAGGGGTCGCAGTCGCCGACGATCGTGGAGCCGTTCCTTTCGAATGCGGCCATCCGGGAGGCATCGCCGGGGAAGAACCGAAGGACGTCCTCGCGCCGCGTCAGACGGTTGATCCCCACGTCCACGACGACGGCACCCTCCTTCACGAACGATCCGTCCACGAAACCGGGCCGCCCGATCGCGGCGACGAGGAGATCCGCCTCCCGGCAGACCCCGGGGAGATCGCGCGTCTTCGAGTGGGCGATCGTGACCGTCACGTCTTCCTTCAGAAGGAGGTGCGCCATCGGCTTGCCGACGATGTCGCTCCGGCCGATCACGACGGCCCGGGCGCCCCGGAGGGAAACCCCTTCCCGCTTCAGCATCTCGAGGATTCCGGCCGGCGTACAGGGTCGCGGGGCGGGCTTGCCCTGGACGAGGCGCCCGACGTTCGTCGGGTGGAAGCCATCCACGTCTTTCGCGGGGTCGATCGCCTCGAGGACGCGCGCGGTGTCGATCGTCTTCGGGAGCGGAAGCTGGACGAGAATGGCATCGACGGCGTCGTCGCGGTTCAGGCGGTCGATCGTGGCGAGGAGTTCTGCCTCGGGGAGGGTCCCGGGGAAGCGGAGCGTCGTCGAGGTGATCCCCGCCTCCTCGGCCGCCGTCCCCTTGCTCTTCACGTAGACCGCGCTCGCGGGGTCGTCGCCCACGAGGACCGCGGTGAGTCCCGGCGTCACGCCGTGCGCCTTCAGGCGGGCGACGCCGGCGGCCGTCTCCTGGCGGAGGGCCGCCGCGATTCTCTTGCCGTCGAGGGGGGTCGCGGGCATTCCCTTGAATTGTCGTCCATCTCCGCCCGCGGCGGCCATCTCCGCAATCCTCGAACGGCGTTCCGGTCCTTGACAGTCCCGGGGGGGTGGCGTATGTTTTCGCCCCTTGCGGGTCAGCGTCTCGGCCTGAACCCGCGGTCGTCGCCGTCGGGGCTCTGGTCTTTCGATGCATTCGGGTGGGCCGCATCGCTAAAGACCTGCGGTCCCGGATGTTCAAGCCGGGGCCCGCCGCCCCACGAGTCCTGACCGGAGATCTCTGACCCCGTGAGCATGCGAACGCCGCTTCCCAAGATCTCGGAACTTTCCCGCCGGTGGATCGTCGTCGACGCCGAGGGCAAGGTCCTCGGACGCCTGGCGACGCAGGTGGCTCGCCACCTCTCCGGCAAGACGAAGCCCCACTGGACTCCCTTTCTCGACACGGGCGACTTCGTGGTCATCGTGAATGCCGAGAAGATCGCGCTGACCGGCCGCAAGGAAGGCGACAAGCTCTACCGTCACCACACGGGCTTCCCGGGCGGGCTGAAGACGATCACGGCCGCCAAGCAGCGCGCCCAGCGCCCCGAAGCGCTGATCGAGGCCGCCGTCCGCGGGATGCTCCCGAAGACGAAGCTCGGCAAGAAGATGTTCAAGAAGCTGAAGGTTTACGCCGGACCCCACCACCCGCACGCGGCCCAGGCCCCGGCCGCCGCGAGCGCCTGAGCGACCGAAGGAGAACGGACACCTTGACCACCACGCAGTTCCAGGCGGTCGGCCGACGCAAGGAGGCGGTCGCCCGCGTCTATCTTCGCCCCGGCACGGGGGCCGTGTCGGTCAACGGCCGGAAGTTCGAGGACTACTTCCCGAACGATGTGCTGAAGATGGTCATCCGCCAGCCCCTCCAGCTGACGGAGACCACCGACAAGTTCGACATCGTGGCCAGCGTCGACGGCGGAGGCGTGGCCGGCCAGGCCGGCGCGATCCGTCACGGCATTGCGCGCGCCCTCTGTCTTTTCAACGGCGAACTCCGAGGCGCCCTCAAGAAGGCGGGGCTCCTGACGCGCGACTCCCGGATGAAGGAGCGCAAGAAGTACGGTCAGCGCGGGGCCCGTGCCCGCTTCCAGTTCTCCAAGAGGTAGGGAAGAGAGCATGAGCCAGATCACGATGAAGGAGCTGCTCGAAGCGGGCGTTCACTTCGGCCACCAGACCAAGCGCTGGAACCCGAAGATGAAGAAGTACATCTTCGGCAAGCGCAACGGGATCTACATCATCGACCTCCAGAAGACGCTGAAGTGCTTCCGCGAGGCCGCCGCGTTCGTCACCGACGTCGCCTCGCAGGGGAAGAACATCCTCTTCGTCGGGACGAAGCGCCAGGCCCAGGACGCCATCTACGAGGAGGCCAACCGCTGCGGCATGTTCTACGTGAACAACCGCTGGCTGGGCGGCACGCTCACGAACTTCGTCACGATCCGGAAGTCGATCTCCCGGCTGAAGGAGGTCGAGGGCATGCTCGCCGACGGGTCCGACGCGATCCTGACCAAGAAGGAGCGGATCCATCTCGACCGCGAGAAGGCGAAGCTCGCGAAGAACCTGGTCGGAATCAAGGAGATGGAGGAGCTTCCGGACGTCCTCTTCGTGATCGACCCGAAGAAGGAGGCGATCGCGGTCCAGGAAGCCAAGAAGCTCGGCATCCCGGTCGTCGCCATCGTCGACACGAATTGCGACCCCGACGACATCGACCACGTCATCCCGGGCAACGACGACGCGATCCGCGCCATCAAGCTCTTCACCGGCAAGATCTCCGACGCCGTGCTCGAGGGGCTGCACGCCCAGGAGGAGCGCTTCACCGGCAAGGTGGAGCACGCCGACGACGAGCCGATGCCGGTCAACTTCCAGGTTGCCGAGCCGGTGAAGGTCCCCGAGGAAACGCCGACCGTCCCGGCCTGAGATCTTTCCCAATCGATCACGGGCCGCGTGGGGGCACTCGTCCCGGCGCGGCCCTTTTCACGTGAGGACACGAGGACATGGCCATCACCGCGATTCAGGTCAAGGAACTGCGTGACAGGACGGGCGCCGGACTGCTCGACTGCCAGAACGCCCTGAAGGAGACGAACGGCTCGATCGCCGACGCCGAGAAGCTCCTCCGGAAGAAGGGGCTCGCCGACGCCGCCAAGAAGTCCGGCCGCGTCGCGGCCGACGGCCTGATCGGCTACAAGGTCGAGGGGGGCGCCGCCGCCCTCGTCGAGCTGAACTGCGAGACCGACTTCGTCGCGAAGACCGACGACTTCCGGAAGGCGCGGCAGGTGCTGGCCGGCGCGCTCTTCTCGGCCTCGTCCGTCGGCGACGCCCCGTCGGCCGACGTCGAGACGCTGAAGAAGATGCCGGCCCCGAAAGAGCTTCCGGGGGCGACCGGGACCATCGCCGACTGGCTGCAGGCCTATACCGCCAGGACGGGGGAGAACACGCAGCTTCGGCGAGCCGCGCGGCTCGTCGCGGGGCCGGGCGCCGCCCTGACGCTCTATGCCCACCCGGGCGACAAGAACGTCGTCGTCCTCGAGACGGTCGCGTGCGACGAGACGCTCGCGAGGGACCTCGCGATGCAGGTCGCCGCCCTCGCGCCGCAGTACGCGACGCGGGAGTCGGTCTCCGAGCAGGCGCTGAAGGACGAGAAGGAGATCGCCCGCGCCAAGGCGGCGGCCGCCGGCAAGCCGGCGAACGTCGTCGAGAAGATGGTCGAGGGGCTGGTCAACAAGTGGTTCGGCGAGGTCGTCCTCGTCGACCAGCCGTTCGTGAAGGACGACTCGAAGAAGGTGTCTCAGGTCGTCGCCGAGCGCGGCGGCCAGGACGCGCGCGTCGTCCGATTCGTGCGCCTCAAGGTGGGCGAGGGGGTCGAGAAGAAGGTGACCGACCTGGCCGCCGACGTGGCCGCGCTGACGAAGTGATGGGCGAGACGCCCCGCTACCGCCGGATCCTGCTGAAGCTCTCCGGGGAGGCGCTCCTCGGGAGCCAGCCTTTCGGCATCGAGCCGGCGGTGGTGGCGCGGATTGCCGACGAGATCGCCGACGTCTGCCGCCTCGACGTCGAGGTGGCGATCGTCATCGGCGGGGGGAACATCATCCGGGGCGTGTCGGCGGCGACGCAGGGGATCGACCGGGTCACCGGCGACACGATGGGAATGCTGGCGACGGTCATCAACGGCCTCGCGCTGCAGGACGCGCTTGAAAAGCGGGACATCCACACGCGCGTCGTCACGGCGTTCGAGGTCCGCGCCGTGGCCGAGCCGTTCATCCGCCGCCGGGCGATCCGCCACCTCGAGAAGAAGCGCTGCGTGATCTTCGCGGGCGGCACCGGGAACCCGTTCTTCACGACGGACTCGGCCGCGGCGCTCCGCGCCAACGAGATCAAGGCGGACGCGATCCTGAAGGCGACGCGCGTGGACGGCATCTACACGGCGGACCCGAAGAGGGACCCCGCGGCCCGCCTGCTGCCCCGCGTGAGCTATCAGGAAGTCCTCGAGACGGGGCTCGGCGTCATGGACGCGGCCTCGATTGCCCTTTGCCGCGAGAACCGGATGCCGATCCGCGTCTTCAACCTCCTCGTCCCTGGCAACATCCGGCGCGTCGTTCTCGGCGAGGACGTCGGGAGCGTCGTGGACGCGGGCGCGCCGGCCTGAACCCCGAGCGTCCGAGATAGGAGGCCGAACACCCATGCCGCTCATGGAGATCAGGAAGGAAGCCGAACGCCGGATGCACGTCTCCCTCGACGCGTTCCGCAGCGAGCTGAAGCACCTGCGGACCGGCCGCGCCTCCGTGGGCCTGCTCGAGGGGATCCTCGTCGAGTACTACGGCACGCCGACGCCCCTGAACCAGGTCGCGACGCTCATGGCGCCGGACGCGACGCTGCTCGTCGTCCAGCCGTACGAGCCGAACCTCTGCCCGGTCATCGAGAAGGCCATCCGCAAGAGCGACCTCGGCCTCAACCCGGCGTCGGACGGGAAGATCGTCCGGATTCCGGTGCCGCCCCCGACGGAAGAGCGGCGCAAGGAGCTCGTCAAGAAGGCGCACGGCTTCGCCGAGAATGCGCGCGTCGAGATCCGCCACCACCGCCACGAGGCGAACGAGAAGGTCAGGAAAGAAGCCAAGGCCGCCGCGGTCTCGATCGACGACGAGAAACGCGCGCTCGACGAGATCCAGAAGCTGACGGACAGGTCCGTCGGTGAGGTCGACTCGGTCCTCAAGGCCAAGGAAGCCGACATCCTTGCCCGCTAGGGGGGCGAAGAACCCGACCGCCGGCCCGGGGCCGGCGATGGCCGTCGCGCTGATCCCGGCGGCGGGCCTCGGGACCCGGTTCCACGACGACGGGCCGAAGGCGCTCGTCCTCCTCGCGGGGAAGCCGCTCCTGCTCCACGCGCTCGAGCGCCTCGCCGCCTCGGGTCGCGTCACGTCGGCGGTCGTGGCGGCCGCACCCGGCCACGAGGAGGCGTTCCGGAAGGTGCTCGCCGGCGCCCTCGTCCCCGTGACGCTCGTCGTGGGCGGCGTCACGCGCCGGGAGTCGGTTGCGAGCGCGTTTCAGGCGGCCGATCCGGCGGACGGTACGCTCGTCCTCGTCCACGACGCCGCGCGTCCGCTCGTCGATCCCCTCGAGGTGGCGGCGGTCGTCGATGCCGCCGCGGAGCACGGCGCGGCGATCGCGGCCTGCGCCATGGTCGACACGGTCAAGCGCGCCCGCGCCGGCCGGATCGTCGAGACGGTGCCGCGCGGTGATCTCGTCGCGGCGACGACGCCTCAGGTTTTCGAAGCCTCGCGCCTCAGGAAGGCGATGGCGCGGAGCGACGGCCTGGAGGTCACCGACGACGCGGAACTCGTGGAGCGGGCAGGCGGGGCGGTGGCCGTCGTTCTCACGTCCCGCTGGAACTTCAAGATCACCTACCCCGAGGACCTCGTCTGGGCCGAGGCGATCCTCCGGCGGGGCGGCGGCTGACGTGACGCTTCGCATCGGGCACGGCTTCGATGCGCATCCGCTCGTGCCGGGCCGCCGCTGCCTCCTGGGTGGCGTCGAGGTGTCGTCGGACGCGGGGCCGGAGGGCCACTCGGACGGCGACGTCGTCCTCCACGCGCTCGCGGACGCCCTCCTCGGCGCCTCGGCGGCGGGGGATCTCGGGAGCGTCTTCGGGACGTCGCGTCCCGAGTGGAAGGACGCCCCTTCCTCGCGCCTCGTCGCCCACGTCCGCGAGATCACGGGTCACCCGGAGATTCTGAACCTCGACGTGACCATCATCGCGGCGCGGCCGAAGGTCGGCCCCTTCCGCGACGCGATGCGCGAGAAGATCGCCGCGCTCCTCGGCATCCCGGTCTCCCGGGTCTCGGTCAAGGCCTCGTCGGGGAACGGCCTGACCGACTTCGGCCGGGGAGAGGGTGTCGCGGCCGAGGCCGTCGTGCTCGTCGACGCCCCGGACGCCGCGTGACGCGCCGGCCGTGATCGTCTTCGGCTTTCACCCGGTGCGCGAGGTTCTCGAGCTGGGGCGACGACATCGGCCATCCGAACGTCAGCGCCTATTGTCGCTGGCTGATGGGCTTCAGGACGCCGAACATCGACCGCGTCGCCAGAGAAGGCGTGATCTTCACCGACTATTACGCCGCAGCAGAGCTGCACCGCAGGCCGCGCGTCGTTCATCACCGGCTCAGTCCGGCCCGCAGCGGCCTCACGAAGGTCGGTCTGCCGGGCGCCACGGTCGGCTCGCAGAAGGCCGACCCGACGATCGCGGCGATCCTGAAGAGCTCAGGGCTACGCGACCGGCCAGTTCGGCAAGAACCACCTCGGCGACCGCGACGAGCACCTGCCCACCGTCCACGGCTTCGACGAGTTCTTCGGCAGCCTCTACCACCTCAACGCGGACGAAGAGCCCGAGCTCCTGGATTATCCGAAGAACCCGGAGTTCCGGCAGAGTTACGGTCCGCGCGGCGTCCTCAAGTCCAAGGCTCGACCGGCAAGGGCGGCCGAGACCATCGACGACACCGGGCCGCTCACGAAGAAGCGCATGGAGACGATCGACGACGACATCACCGCGGACGCCGTGGAGTTCATCACGCGGCTGGCCAAGGCCGGGCAAGCCGTTCTTCGTCTGGTTGAACGTCACGCGCATGCACTTCCGCACGCACGCGAAGCCCGAGCGCCTCGGCCCGTCCGGGCAGGCCGAGACTACCGCGACGCCATGGTCGAGCACGACAAGCACGTCGGCCAGGTCCTCAAGGTGCTCGACGACCTGAACATCGCGGACGACACGTTCGTCCTGTACTCGACCGACAACGGCCCGCACTTGAACTCCTGGCCCGACGCCGCGATCACGCCGTTCCGCAGCGAGAAGAACTCGAACTGGGAGGGCGCCTACCGTGTTTCCTGCGTCGTGCGCTGGCCCGGCCATTTCCACGCGGGCACGACCCTCAACGGCATCGTCGCGCACGAGGACTGGCTCCCGACGTTCGCCGCCGCCGCTGGCGCGCCGGACATCAAGGAAAAGCTCCTCAAGGGCGTGGAACTCAGCGGCCGCACCTACAAGAACTACGTCGACGGCTACAACATGCTGGATTACCTGAGCGGCAAAACCGAAGGAGTCGCCGCGCAAGGCGTTCTGCTACGTGAACGACGACGGCGAGATCGTCGCGGCTCGCTACCAGGACTGGAAGGTCGTGTGCCTGGAAAACCGCGGTGCAGCGTTCGCGTCTGGCGCGAGCCGTTCGTCCAGCTGCGCGTCCCGCTGCTCTTCAACCTGCGCCGCGACCCGTTCGAGCAGGCGCAGCACAACTCGAACACCTACTACGACTGGCTCCTCGAACGCCTCTGCGTCCTCATCCCGCTCACCGAGATGGCCGGCAAGTTCCTCCTGACCTTCAAGGATTACCCGCCAGCGCAGACGGCAGGCTCGTTCAACCTGACGAAAATGCAGAAGCAGATCGAAGAGCTGCCGAAAGCGCACTGACGCGGCGCTGACTCAATCCACCGGGCCGCATCCGTCGAAGCCGGGTGCGGCCCCTGACATCGCCGGCCCCACACCATGGGAATTGCCGACGCAAACTAGACGCACCATCTTCTCGCCGCTGCGGTCGTTGCGCGCTGGCGCTCACCGTCGACCGCCGCCTACGCGCCGCGCGATCCGCTGCCTTCGTGGAACGACGGCGGCGGCCAGGAAGTCCATCGTCGCGTTCGTCGACGAAGGTCACGAAGCCCGGCTCGCCGGACTTCGTGCCGGTCCCGGAACGCATCGCCGTGTTCGACAACGACGGCACGCTCTGGTGCGAGCAGCCGCTGCCCGTTCAGCTGTACTTCACGCTCGACCGCGTGAAAGCGCTCGCGCCGCAGCATCCCGAATGGAAGACCCAGGAGCCGTTCGCCTCGCTGCTCAAGGGCGATCTCGAAGACCGCGCTCGCCGGCGGCGACCACGCGCTCCTCGAGCTCTTCATGGCCACGCACGCCGGCATGACCACGGTGGAGTTCGAGCAGATCGTCAAGGACTGGATCGCGACCGCGAAACATCCGAAGACCGGCAGGCTCTTCACCGAGATGGTCTATCAGCCGATGCTCGAAGCTGCTCGCCTACCTGCGCGCGAACGGCTTCAAGAACTTCATCGTCTCCGGCGGCGGCATCGAGTTCATGCGCCCGTGGACTGAGCAGGTCTACGGCATCCCGCCGGAACAGGTCATCGGCAGCAGCATCAAGACGAAGTTCGAGCTGCGCGACGGCAAGCCGGTGCTCGTGCGCCTGCCGGAGCTGAACTTCAACGACGACAAGGGCGACAAGCCCGTCGGCATCAACCAGCACATCGGCCGCCGGCCCATCGCCGCGTTCGGAAATTCCGTCGGGGCGACCAGCAGATGCTGGAGTACACGCAGGGCGGCAGCGGCGCACGGTTCGAGCTGCTGGTGCTGCACGACGATGCGGCGCGCGAATTCGCCTACGGCCCGGCGCGCGGACTGCCGGACGTCAAGCTGGGCGCTCTTCACGCCCGCGCTCGACGAGCATGCGCAGAAGGACGGCTGGACCGTCGTCAGCATGAAGAACGACTGGAAGACCGGTCTTCCCTGCCGCGCCGTCCCGAGGTCACCGCCATCGACATCCTGCTTCAGCCGGACGCGACGATGCTCCGGCATGCCGCCGCGAACAACGCGCGCCTGCTCGAGGTCTTCCCGAAGGGCTTCGCCCTCGACGCGACGCACACCCCGCACATCACGATGCTCCAGTGCTTCGTCCGCACCGCGGACCTGGACAAGATCTACGCCGCCGAGGAGAAGCACCCGGTGCGCGAGGTCCTCGAGCGCCGGCCGCGCTCGGTCGAGGCGCTCTTCGTCCTCCGGGGACGGCGGGATGCCCGTGCGAGCGAGATCGAGGAAATGGCCCGATCGCAGGGCGTCGCGGTCCGGACGGCCTCTCGCGAGGAACTCGATCGGATGGCCGGGCGCGGTCACAACGGCGTCGCCGCCCGGGTCGCAGCGCGCGATTACGACCCGGTCGAGGAGTGCCTCGCCGGGGATGAGGGCTCGAGGCTCGTGATCTTCCTCGACCAGGTGACCGACCCGGGAAACGTCGGCTCGATCCTCCGGACGGCGGCGGCGGCGGGAGCGGCGGTCGTTCTCCCCGAACGGCACGCCGCCGGGCTGACGGAGGCCGTGGCGAAGGCGTCGGCCGGGGCGCTCGAGCGGGTCAGGGTGGGCCGCTGCGGGAACGCGGCCCAGTTTCTCGACGAGGCCAAGCGCCTCGGGTTCTGGGTTTACGGAGCCGATGCCTCGGGCGAAAACCTTTACGAGACAGACCTTTCCGGGGACATTCTCCTGTGCCTGGGGTCGGAGGGGGAGGGGCTCCGCCGGCTGACCCGGGAGTCGTGCGACCGGCTCGTCTCGATTCCGATGAGGACGGGGGCCGGGTCCCTGAACGTCTCCGTCGCGACCGGGGTCCTGCTCTTCGAGGTCGTCCGGCGGCGCGGAGGCTATCTCGCGGCACGGAAATAGCTTGACCGGGCGGAAAGCCCCCTGTTATAAACCTTGGTTCGCGCCTCGTCGGGCGTGCGACGCCGTGTCGATCCGTCTTCTTGAACCCCACGGTCGAGCTCTCTCCGCCGAGGCGACGAAAGAAAAAGAGGCTGGCGTAGCTCAATAGGCAGAGCAGCCGATTTGTAATCGGCAGGTTGCGGGTTCAAGTCCCATCGCCAGCTCCAGGACGGTCGGAGCGGCGCGGAGTCGGGACGGCGAGAGGGGCCGGGCGCACGGGATGACGAGGAAAAAGGGGCAGATGGCCGAGTGGTTAATGGCAGCAGACTGTAAATCTGCCGCACTGACGTGCTACGGGGGTTCGAATCCCTCTCTGCCCACCATCGCCGAGAGAGGGAACGAGGCCCACGTAGCTCAGTCGGTAGAGCACGTCCTTGGTAAGGACGGGGTCAGCAGTTCAAATCTGCTCGTGGGCTCCATGATCCCGGGGGTTCTCGATCCCCCCGGGCCCCCCACGGAATCAATGGAAACGACACGGAAACGCGGGAGTAACTCAGGGGTAGAGTCACAGCCTTCCAAGCTGTTGGTCGCGGGTTCGAATCCCGTCTCCCGCTCCAACGTCACGGCAGGGCGCCACAAGCCTTGGAGAATCGTCGATGCCGAGAGAACTCATCAGCCTGGTCTGCGGCGAGTGCAAGCGCCGCAACTACACCGTCACGAAGAACAAGAAGACGCATCAGGAGAAGCTCGAGCTTTCGAAGTTCTGTTCGGCGTGCCGCAAGCACACGCCGCACAAGGAAGGGAAGGTCTGACGCCGCCACAGGGGTGTAGCTCGAATTGGTAGAGCGGCGGTCTCCAAAACCGTAGGTTCGGGGTTCGAATCCCCGCACCCCTGCCAACCACCCCGGCGCGAAGGAACCGAGACACGACATGAATCTCAGCGAGAAGTGGGGCCGTTTCCGCGAGTTCCTCGGCGACGTGAGGAAGGAGGGGGGAAGATCTCCTGGCCCGGGCGGGACGAGGTCGTCGGCACGACGGCCGTCGTCCTCGTCTACACGGTGATCGTGGGCACCTTCCTCTTCCTGATCGACGCGGCGGTCACGCCCCTCGTGAACAAGCTCTTCGCCGCGTTCGGCAGCTGACGGGAACGCGGGAAAGACGGGAGAGACGACGGTGAACGACACGACGGCCCACGACAGACCGGCCGCGGATGCCGCGGCCGCCGCGCCCGCGATGGACTGGTACATCGTCCACACCTACTCGGGCTTCGAGGACCGGGTCGTGCAGGAGCTGACGAACCGGATCAAGGCCCTCGGCATGGAGGCTCACTTCGGCGAGATCCGCGTGCCGAAGGAGACCGTCGTCGAGATGAAGGCCGGAAAGCGCCGGAACGTCGAGCGGAAGTTCTTCCCCGGCTACGTCCTCGTCCAGATGGAAATGTCCGACGAGACCTGGCACCTCGTGCGCAATACGCCGAAGGTGACCGGCTTCGTCGGCGGGTCCTCGAAGGCTCCCGTCCCGCTCACCCGTGAGGAGGTCGACGCGATCCTCCACCACTCGGCCGAGTCGAAGGAGAAGCCGAAGCCCCGCTACGTTTACGAGCGCGGGGAGCAGGTGAAGATCATCGACGGGCCGTTCAAGGAGTTCACGGGCACGGTCGAGGACATCAACCTCGAGCGCTCGACGCTCCGCATCCTCGTCACGATCTTCGGCCGGCCGACGCCGGTCGAACTCGAGTTTGTCCAGGTCCAGAAGTTGTAAGGAAGAGTCATGGCGAAGAAGATCACCGGTTACGTCAAATTGCAGATTCCCGCCGGCCAGGCCACGCCCGCGCCGCCTGTCGGCACGGCGCTCGGCCCGCAGGGCGTCAACATCATGGACTTCTGCAAGGCCTTCAATGCGAAAACGGCGAAGGAGCAGGGGCTCATCATCCCGGTCATCGTCACGGTCTATTCGGACCGGTCGTACTCGTTCATCACGAAGACGCCTCCGGCCGCGGTGCTCCTGAAGAAGGCGGCGAAGCTCGAGAAGGGCTCGGGCGTCCCGAACAAGAACAAGGTCGGGAAGGTGACGAAGAAGCAGGTCGAGGAGATCGCGAAGCTCAAGCTCGTCGACCTGAACACGCCGGACCTCGCCGCGGCCGTCAAGACCGTCGAGGGGACCGCGCGCTCCATGGGAATCGAAGTCGTCTAGGAGTCCATTGACGCGAGACGCCCGCTTCCGGCGCCGGAACTCTCCCGGCGCGTCCCTCGAGGGTGCCCGGCGATGCCTGCCGGGGCTTCTCGCCCGAAGGGGGAGGTTGGAATGCGGACGGCTCTGGAGAACACAATGAGTCAGGGCAAGAAATTCACCGCGGCCGCCGCGAAGGTCGACTCCGCGAAGCTCTACGACGTGCCCCAGGCCGTCGCGCTCGTGAAGTCGTCGGCGTTCGCCAAGTTCAACGAAACCGTCGAGATCGCGATGCGTCTCGGCGTGGATCCCAAGCACGCGGACCAGATGGTGCGCGGCACGGTCGTGCTTCCGCACGGCCTCGGGAAGACCACGCGCGTAGCCGTCGTGGCGTCGGGCGAAAAGATCAAGGAGGCCGAGGAAGCCGGTGCCGACGTCGTTGGCGGAGACGACCTCGTGCAGAAGATCACGGGGGGCTACCTCGACTTCGAGGCGCTCGTCGCGACGCCCGACATGATGAAGTCGCTCGGCCGGCTCGGAAAGGTGCTCGGGCCCAAGGGCCTGATGCCGAACCCGAAGGCCGGAACCGTCACCTTCGACATCGGCAAGGCCGTCAGGGAGCTGAAGGCGGGCAAGATCGAGTTCCGCGTCGACAAGACGGCCATCATCCACGTCCCGGTCGGCAAGGTCTCGTTCGGCGAGCAGCAGCTCGTCGAGAACACCGAGGCCCTTCTCGCCGCGGTCCAGCGCGCCAAGCCGTCCTCGGCCAAGGGCAAGTACCTCAGGTCCGTGACGCTCTCCTCGACGATGGGCCCCGGCGTGCCGGTGGATCCCGCCGCGCTGGAGAAGGCCCACGGGAGGACCGCATGAACCGCGACGAAAAGACCGCGATGATCCAGGAGCTGTCGGACACGGTGGCGAAGGCGCCCCACGCCTTCCTCATCGACTACACCGGCATCACCGTCCCGGCGGTCACCGACCTCCGCCGGCAGATCCGCGGCACGAAGTCGGAATACCTGGTCGTCAAGAACACGCTCGCGCTTCGCGCCATCAAGGGGAAGCCCATCGAGGCTCTCGCGGAGCACTTCACCGGCATGACCGCGATCGCCTACAGCCAGACGGATGTCGTCGCGCTGGCGAAGGTGATCCACACC
This sequence comes from uncultured Acidobacteriota bacterium, assembly GCA_963721385.1. Classification (GTDB taxonomy): domain Bacteria; phylum Acidobacteriota; class Thermoanaerobaculia; order UBA5066; family UBA5066; genus DAOMFB01. The sequence goes on along the minus strand of CAVRJB010000013.1, from coordinate 299,568 downwards.
TTCGGGAAGACGAACCCGCACGTGAAGGTCAAGGCGGCCCTGCTCGACGGGAAAGCGGTCCCGGCTTCCTCGCTCGAGGCGCTCGCCACGATGCCGAACCGTTCGGAGCTCATCGCCAAGCTGCTCGGCCTGATGCAGTCGCCGGTCCGGCGCCTCGTCACCGTCCTCTCGGCCCCCCACCGCAACGTCGCGGCCACGCTCGCGGCGATCACCAGGCAAAAAGAACAGACGGCCTAAGGCCTGAAGTCAACAGGAGAAGACACCATGGCTCTCAGCGTCGAAAACTTCGTCAAGGAAATCGAGTCGATGTCGGTCCTCGAGCTGAACACCCTCGTGAAGGCGCTCGAGGAGAAGTTCGGGGTCTCGGCGGCCATGATGGCCGCCCCGGCCGCCGCCGCCGCGGGCGCCGCCCCGGCCGCCGCCGCCGAGGAGCAGACCGAGTTCACGGTCGTTCTGAAGGAAGCCGGCGCGAACAAGATCAACGTCATCAAGCTCGTGCGCGAGGTCAACTCGACCCTCGGCCTGAAGGAGGCCAAGGACCTCGTCGAGAGCCTCGGCATGCTCAAGGAAGGCGTCTCGAAGGACGAGGCCGCCTCGATCAAGAAGAAGTTCGAGGAAGCCGGCGCGAAGGTGGAGATCAAGTAATCCCTTACGGCCCGATGTTTCTGTCGTCCGGCCGGCGTCCCCGGTGAGGGGCCGCCGGCTGAACGTGTCTCAACGCCATCTCCCCCTCGCCTGATTGGAGCACACGGATGAACGGACGCACCCTTGCCACCGGTCAGAAGGCCCGGAACACCTACGGGAAGATCCGGTCCTTCCTGCCCCTGCCGAACCTGATCGATGTCCAGCGCAAGTCGTACGTCGACTTCCTGCAGATGGGCCTCCTGCCCGAGGAGCGGCAAGACGTCGGCCTGCAGGCGGTCTTCAAGAGCGTCTTTCCGTTCAGTGACTTCCGTGAGACGTGCGCTCTCGAGTTCGTGTCGTACCGCATCGGGGACTGGAAGTCCCGGAGCGGCCGGCTCGAGGGCCTGTCACACCTCCGGTTCGCCTGCGAGCACTGCAGTGCGACCGTCCGGGTCTCGGACCCGCGCGCGAACGTCGTCGAGTGTGGCGCGTGCGGCCACCCGAATCCCAACAAGGTGACGATCGACGAGGTCTGCGGGACCCCGGTCGAGCTCCGGCTGCCGTACTCGGTGGCCGAGTGCCAGGAGCGCGGCTACACGTATGCCGTCCCGCTGAAGGTCACGTTCCGGCTGAAGGTGTTCGACAAGGAGAACGCCCCGACCGGGAAGGGAGCCGCGAAGGAGTGGCCGATCCGCGACATCAAGGAGGAGGAGGTCTACTTCGGCGACATCCCCCTGATGACGGACAACGGCACGTTCATCATCAACGGGACCGAACGCGTCATCGTTTCGCAGCTCCACCGCTCGCCGGGCGTCTTCTTCACCCGCGAGGGGGTCCACACGCTCATCGGGAAGATCATCCCGTACCGCGGCTCGTGGGTGGAGTTCGAGATTGACTCCAAGGGGCTTTTCGGCGTCCGGATCGACCGGAAGCGGAAGTTCCACGGCACGGTTTTCCTCCGCGCCCTCGGCCTCGAGACCGACGACGCGATTCTCAAGAAGTTCTACACGGCGATCCCGCTCTCCTACGAGAAGGGGAAGGCCGTCCTCATGCTGCCGCCGGAGGTCGCCGCCAAGGAGGAGCTCCGCCTGAAGCACCTTCGCGGCCTGAAGAAGGACGGGCGGATCTTCGCCGACGTGAAACTGACCGCCGAGATGAGGGAGTCGATGGCGAAGGGCCAGTCGGTCCCCGTCTCCGTCGACCCGGCGAAGCTCGGCCACGCCCTCTTCGCGGCCGACATCGTCGACCTCGCGACCGGCGAGGTCGTCTTCGAGACCGGCAGCGAGATCCCGTCCGATCTCCCGGCGCAGCTCGTCGGAAAGCAGGCGACGGCCGTCGAGGCGATCTTCCCCGAGTGGGAGCCGATCGGTGACACGCTGATTGCGACCCTCCGGAAGGACAGCGTCAAGACGAGGCGCGAAGCGCTCCTCGAGATCTACAAGCGGATGCGCCCCGGCGACCCCCCGACCGACGAGAGCGCGAAGAATCTCTTCAACGGGATGTTTTTCGACGCGAGGAAGTACGATTTCTCGCGCGTCGGCCGCTTCAAGTTCAACATCCGGACGGGCCTTTCGACGAGCCTCGACCTGAAGACGCTGACGTCCGAGGACTTCTACGTCGTCATCGACCACCTCCTGAAGCTCCGGAAGGACATCGGAAAGGTGGACGACATCGACAACCTCGGGAACCGCCGCGTCCGCTGCGTCGGCGAGCTCCTCGAGAACCAGTTCCGCATCGGCCTCGTCCGGATGGAGCGCGCCATCAAGGAGAAGATGTCCGTCCACCAGGACATCGACTCGGCGATGCCGCACGACCTGATCAACTCCAAGCCGGTCATTGCGGCGATCAAGGAGTTCTTCGGCTCGTCGCAGCTCTCGCAGTTCATGGACCAGACGAACCCGCTGTCGGAAGTGACTCACAAAAGGCGCCTGTCCGCCCTGGGTCCGGGGGGTCTCTCCCGAGAGAGGGCAGGGTTCGAGGTCCGCGACGTCCACGCCACGCACTACGGCCGGATCTGCCCGATCGAGACGCCGGAAGGTCCGAACATCGGCCTCATCTCGTCGCTCTCGTGCTTCGCGCGGATCTCCGAGTTCGGTTTCATCGAGAGCCCGTACAAGAAAGTCCGCCACGGGCGCGTCCTCGACCACTTTGAGGTCGTCACGGTCGGGGACTCGGGCTGGAAGAAGGGGACCATCGTCGAGTCCGAGGAGCTCGAGGAGATGAACGTCCGGCTCAAGAAGGGACACAAGAAGGTGGCTGTCGGTCGCCCGACGGCATTCTTCCAGCCCGCCTGGGAGGAGGAGAACTACGTCATCGCCCAGGCGAACGCCTCGGTCGACGAGCGCGGCAAGCTGACCGACGACCGCGTCGTGGCCCGCCACGGCGGTGAGTTCCTGAGCGTCGCGCGGGAAAAGATCGACTTCATGGACGTTTCCCCGAAGCAGCTCGTCTCGGTCGCGGCGGCCCTCATCCCGTTCCTCGAGCACGACGACGCGAACCGCGCCCTCATGGGCTCGAACATGCAGCGGCAGTCGGTGCCGCTCCTCAAGACCGAGCCGCCGTTCGTCGGTACGGGCCTCGAGGGGATCGTCGCGAGGGACTCGGGCGCCGTCGTCCTCTGCAAGCGGGGCGGCGTCGTCGACACGGTGGACGCCCGCCGCATCATCGTGCGCGTCGAGGGCGTCGGGCCCGACGGCGAGCCGCGCGACTTCGGGGCGGACATCTACCCGCTCCTCAAGTTCCGCCGGTCGAACCAGAATACGTGCATCAACCAGAAACCGATCGTCCGCGAGGGCGATCGCGTAACGGCCGGACAGGTCCTCGCCGACGGGCCGTGCACCTCACAGGGCGAGCTGGCCCTCGGCCGAAACGTCCTCGTGGCCTTCATGCCGTGGCGGGGCTACAACTTCGAAGACGCGATCCTCATCTCCGAGAAGATGGTGAAGGAGGACTACTACACTTCGATCCACATCGAGGAGTTCGAGATCGAGGCCCGCGAGACGAAGCTCGGCGCCGAAGAGATCACGAAGGACATCCCGAACGTCTCCGAGCACGCGCTCCGCGACCTCGACGAGTCCGGCATCGTCCGGACCGGCGCGACCGCGAAGCCGGGCGACATCCTCGTCGGCAAGGTCACGCCGAAGGGCGAGACGCAGCTGACCCCTGAGGAAAAGCTCCTCCGCGCGATCTTCGGCGAGAAGGCCGGCGACGTCCGGGACGCCTCGCTCAAGTGCCCGCCGGGCATCGAGGGCGTCGTCGTCGACGTGAAGATCTTCACGCGCAAGGACGAGGAGAAACAGAAGGACGTCCGCGCCAAGCAGATCCTGGACGAGGAGATCGGCCGGATCACGAAGAACGCCGAGGACGAGATCCGGATCATCCGGACCGAGGCGAAGCAGAAGATCGAAGGACTCCTCTCCGGGCGCACGGTGCTCGAGGACGTGACGGACTCCCAGGGAAACGTCCTCGTGAAGGAGGGCGGCAAGCTCTCCGCCGAGAAGATCAGCCAGATGACGCCCCGCATGCTGAAGGCGCTGAAGCTGAAGGACGAGGAGATCCGCGACCAGGTGCGGCTCACGCTTCAGCGGACCGACTCGCAGATCGACGTCATCAAGAAGGTCTCCGGCGAGCGGACCGCGATGCTCCAGAAGGGCGACGAGCTGGCACCCGGCGTCAACAAGGTCGTCAAGGTCTTCGTCGCCATGAAGCGGAAGCTCCAGGTCGGCGACAAGATGGCCGGCCGCCACGGCAACAAGGGCGTCATCAGCCGGATCCTCCCGGAGGAGGACATGCCGTACTTGCCGGACGGGACTCCCGTCGAGATTGTGCTCAATCCTCTGGGGGTGCCGTCGCGCATGAACGTCGGCCAGATCCTCGAGACCCACCTCGGGTGGGCGGCGCGGGCGCTCGGGCTCTCCATCGCGACGCCGGTCTTCGACGGCGCGAGCGAGAGCGAGATCCGCGACCTGCTCCGCAAAGCCGACCTCCCGACCGACGGCAAGACGGTCCTCTACGACGGCATGACCGGGACGCGCTTCGAGCAGAAGGTCACGGTCGGCTGCATCTACATGCTCAAGCTCTCGCACCTCGTCGACGACAAGATCCACGCGCGCTCGATCGGCCCCTACTCACTCATCACGCAGCAGCCGCTCGGCGGCAAGGCCCAGTTCGGCGGCCAGCGATTCGGCGAGATGGAGGTCTGGGCGCTCGAAGCGTACGGCGCGGCCTACACGCTGCAGGAGCTCCTGACGGTCAAGTCCGACGACGTCGAGGGCCGCTCGAAGGTCTACGAGGCCATCGTGAAGGGCGAAGTGCCCGACGAGCCGGGCCTGCCCGAATCGTTCAACGTGCTCGTCCGCGAGCTGCAGTCGCTCTGCCTCGACGTCGAGCTGCTGAAGGTCTGAGGAGAAGAACACCCGATGGACACGTTCGCCGCCTCCTCCGCGTTCTCCTCCGCGCCGTCCGCGTCGCCCTTCCGGACGCCCGGCCCGCGTGAATTCAACGCGATCAAGATCGCCCTCGCCAGCCCCGAGAAGATCCGCTCCTGGTCCTTCGGCGAGGTGACGAAGCCCGAGACGATCAACTACCGGACCTTCAAACCGGAACGCGACGGCCTCTTCTGCGCCAAGATCTTCGGCCCCATCACCGACTGGGAATGCCTCTGCGGCAAGTACAAGCGGATGAAGCACCGGGGCGTCGTCTGCGACAAGTGCGGCGTCGAGGTGACGAAGTCCAAGGTGCGCCGCGAGCGGATGGGCCACATCGAGCTCGCGGCTCCCGTTTCCCACGTCTGGTTCTTCAAGGGTTTGCCTTCGCGGATCGGACATTTGCTCGACCTGAGCCTCCGCGACCTCGAGCGGATCCTCTACTTCGAGCAGTACGTCGTCATCGACCCGGGCCCGCTCGCCGACGAGGAGAACCTCGACGAGAAGGACCTCGTCTCCGAGGAGAAGTTCCGCGAGCTCAAGGCCAAGTACGGCGTCGACACCTTCGTCGCCAAAATGGGCGCCGAGGCGATCCAGGAGCTCCTGCAGCGCGTCAACATCGACGACCTCGCCGAGGAGCTCCGCCTGATCATGAAGACGGAGACGAGCGCGCTGAAGCGGCTGAAGGCCGCGAAGCGCCTTAAGGTCGTCGACGCCTTCCGCCGCTCGGGACACCGGCCGGAGTGGATGATCCTGAACGTCATTCCGGTCATTCCGCCGGAGCTCCGCCCGCTCGTTCCCCTCGACGGCGGCCGGTTCGCGACGTCGGACCTGAACGACCTCTATCGCCGCGTCATCAACCGGAACAATCGTCTCAAGAAGCTCCTCGAGCTGCGCGCCCCCGAGGTCATCGTCCGGAACGAGAAGCGGATGCTGCAGGAGGCGGTCGACGCCCTCTTCGACAACGGCCGGCGCGGCCGCGTTCTCAAGGGCTCGAACAACCGTCCGCTGAAGTCGCTCTCCGACACGCTGAAGGGGAAGACGGGCCGCTTCCGCCAGAACCTTCTCGGCAAGCGCGTCGACTACTCGGGCAGGTCGGTCATCGTCGTCGGCCCCGAGCTGAAGCTCCACCAGTGCGGCCTTCCGAAGAAGATGGCCCTCGAGCTCTTCAAGCCGTTCATCTACAACCGGCTCGAGCAGAAGGGGATCACGACGACGATCAAGGCGTCGAAGGAACTCGTCGAGGCGGCGCCGAACGAGGTGTGGGACGCGCTCGAGGAGGTCATCAAGGAGCACCCGGTCCTCCTGAACCGCGCGCCGACGCTCCACCGCCTCGGAATCCAGGCCTTCGAGCCGGTCCTCATCGAGGGGAAGGCCATCAAGATCCACCCGCTCGTCTGCGCGGCCTTCAACGCCGACTTCGACGGCGACCAGATGGCCGTTCACGTGCCGCTCTCGCCCAAGGCGCAGGTCGAGGCCCAGGTCCTGATGCTCTCGGCCCACAACATCCTCTCGCCCGCGCACGGGAAGCCCCTCGCCGTGCCGTCGCAGGACCTCGTGCTCGGCCTCTACTACCTGACCCGCCGCAAGGAGGGGTCGAAGGGCGAGGGCCGCGTCTTCTCGAGCTTCGACGAGGTCGTCCTCGCGCACGAGGCCGGTGAGGTGGAAACCCACGCCGGCATCTCGGTCCGCTACACGGGGCCGCTCATCGACCTCGAGAGCCAGGTCCTCAACGACCAGGACATCGTCCACACCGAGCCGATCGAGTGCGTGAACACGCGGATCGAGACGACGGTCGGGCGCGTCCTGATGTCGGCGGCCCTGCCGAAGGATCTTCCGTTCCTGAACGGCACGCTCAAGAAAAAGGGGCTCCAGGACCTCGTCAACTACTGCTTCATCAGGCTCGGCCTGCCGCGGACGGTCGAGATCCTCGACTTCGTCAAGGAGCTCGGCTTCGCCGTGGCGACCCGTGCCGGCATCTCGATCGGCATGGACGACATGCGGATCCCCGAGAAGAAGACCGAGATCGTCGGCAAGGCCCACAAGGACGTCCTCGAGGTCGAGAACCAGCGGCAGCACGGCGCCATCACGGACGGCGAGCGCCACAACAAGATCATCGACATCTGGCACCGCGCGACCGAGTCCGTCGCGGAGGCCATGTTCAAGGCGATGAAGGACTCCGACGGCGTCTTCGGCGGCGAGTTCAACCCCGTCTTCATGATGGCGGACTCGGGCGCACGAGGCTCGAAGGAGCAGGTGCGGCAGCTGGCCGGAATGCGCGGCCCCATGTCGAAGCCCTCGGGCGAGGTCATGGAGCAGCCGATCATCTCCAACTTCCGCGAGGGCCTCACCGTCCTCGAGTACTTCATCTCGACGCACGGCGCCCGCAAGGGCCTCGCCGACACGGCGCTCAAGACGGCCGATTCGGGCTACCTGACGCGGCGGCTCGTCGACGTGGCGCAGGACGTCATCATCAACCAGGACGACTGCGAGACGATCGACGGCATCTGGGTGTCGGCGATCGTCGAAGGGGGCGAGATCCTCGAGCCGCTCCGCGACCGCATCGTCGGCCGCATCGTGCAGGACGACGTCATCGACTCGGCCAACGACGAGCCGATCGTCGAGGCCAACGAGACGATCACTGACGAGCTCGCGAGCCGTATCCAGGAGGCGGGCATCGAGCGCGTCAAGATCCGCTCGGTCCTCACCTGCGAAACGCGACGCGGCGTCTGCCAGCGCTGCTACGGCCGCAATCTCGCGACCGGCAAGCTCGTCGACATCGGCGAGGCCGTCGGCGTCATCGCGGCGCAGTCGATCGGCGAGCCGGGCACGCAGCTGACGATGCGGACGTTTCACTACGGCGGCACCGCACGCGTGTCGGAGTCCGCCCGCCACCTCGCCAAGAACCCCGGCATGGTCAAGCTCCTCAACTTCAGCACGGTCCGGAAGAAGGACGGCACCGACGTCATCGTCAACCGGAACGCGAAGATGGTCCTCCATGACGCCCGGGGGCGCGAGAAGGAGCGCTACTCGCTCGCCTACGGATCGACGCTGAAGGTGAAGGACGGCGAGGAGGTCAAGCCGGGCCAGCTCCTCGTGACGTGGGACCCGTTTGCCTCGCCGATCCTCTCCGAGATCGCGGGCGCAATCTCGTACCGGGACATCGTCGAGGGCGAGAACCTCCGCGAGGAGACCGACAAGGTCACCGGCCTGACGCAGAAGATCGTCGTCGAGACGACGGGGACGGCCGAGAAGCGGGCCCCGATGATCGTCGTGACGGGCAAGGACGGCGGCGAGAAGCGCTATCCGCTCCCGATCCCCTCGCACCTCATGGTGGCCGAGGGCGCGGTCGTGAACCCGGGCGACGCGCTCGCCAAGAAGCCGGTCGAGAAGAAGCGGACCCGCGACATCGTCGGCGGCCTTCCGCGCGTCGTCGAGCTCTTCGAGGCACGGCGGCCGAAGGAGCCGGCCGTCATCACCGAGATCTCCGGCATCGTTCGGCACGCGGGCTCCGTCAAGGGCCAGCAGAAGCTGGTCGTCGAGTCCGAGGACGGACAGAAGCGCGAGGTCCTGATCCCGCGCGGCGCGCACGTCATGGCGCAGGACGGCGAGCATGTCGAGGCGGGCGACCCGCTCACCGAGGGCGATCCCTCGCCGCACGACATCCTCGCGGTGAAGGGCGAGAAGGAACTGCAGCGGTACATGACCGACAAGATCCAGGAGGTCTACCGTTCGCAGGGCGTCGGCATCAACGACAAACACATCGAGGTCATCGTCCGGCAGATGATGCGGAGCGTCCGGGTCGAAGAGGTGGGCGACACCGAGTTTCTCGTGGACGAGCAGGTCGACCGCTTCCGCTTCAACGAGGAGAACGAGAGGATCCAGGAAGCCGGCGGCAAGGCGGCCCAGGGACGCCCGCTGCTCCTCGGCATCACGAAGGCGTCGCTCTCGACGGACTCCTTCGTCTCCGCAGCCTCCTTCCAGGAGACGACGCGCGTCCTGACCGAGGCGTCGATCGCGGGCCGGGTGGACCTCCTCCGCGGGCTCAAGGAGAACGTCATCGTCGGACGGCTCATCCCCGCCGGCACCGGCATGGACTACTACCGCAACATCGTCCTCGAGCGCGAGGAGATCCCGGCGCCGCCCGAGGAGTCGGAGGAGCTCTTCTTCGACGACGAGACGCCGGTCATCGCGGCGGACCTAGATGACGAAGTCTGAATTCGGCAAGGGGAACCCGTTTCCGGGTTCCCCCTGACCCCCTCCCGGACGGGGCGCGGCGACGCGCCCCGTTTTCTTTTCCCGTAACATCGCCGCATGGCGACCGGCCTTCCGAGGCCGCTCCGGTGGCTCGGCGCTGCCGCAGCGGCGCTCCTCGTGCTTCTCCTCGCGGCGAGCTTCTGGCGGCCGAAGCCGCCGGCCGTCTCGTCGGCGAAGGCCGTCCGGACCGACCTGATCGTGCCGATCCTCTGCGACGGGACGCTAGAGCCGGCTCCCGGCGGCGAGCTCCGGGCGCTCGACGCAGCCACGGTTGCCGCGGTCCTCGTGCACGACGGCGACCTGGTGAAAACGGGGGAGGTCCTCGTCCGGCTCGAAAGCCCGCTCCTTTCGGAAAAAGCCCGGGAGGCCCGCGCGGAGGCGCTTCGTCTCGCCGCGGAGCGGGCCCAGGCGGCGGCGGACGCTGACCGGGCAGGGCGCGACGTCGCCGAGCGCCGGCGGGTCGTCGAGGCCGACCGGCGCCTCCTCGCCGAGAAGGCGGTCACGAAGGCGGCGGCCGACGAGGACGAGGCGTCGCTCCGCGAGGCCGAGGACCGGCTCCGGAGCGCCGGAGCGCGGCTCGCCTCGCTCGTGAAAAACGGAAACGCCGCGCCGTCCCGGATCGAGCTCGTCGAGGCCTCGGCACGCGCCCTCGAGGATCGCGCCGCGGCGCTGACCGTTCGGGCCCCGCGGGACGGGATGGTCTACGGCCTGCCCCGGAAGACGGGGGAGAGCGTCCTGCCGGGGCAGATCGTCGCCGGCGTCGCCGATCCCGGCCTCCGGAACGTCCGCGCCCGCGTCGACCAGCCCGACCTCCCGCGGATCGCCCCGGGCCAGAGGATGCGCGTGACTTTCGACGGCCTCCCCGACCGGACCTGGGAGGGGACGATCGCCCGGGTGTCGCCCGGCCTGCGCGAGGTGGGTGGCCGGGAAGTGTCCGACGTCCTCGGGGAGATCCGGGACGCGCCGGGGACGCTGCCGCCGAACGCCTCGGTGAACGTCGAGATCGTCGTCGGCGAGAAGAAGGGGGCGCTCGTCGTCCCGCGCGGGGCCGTCGGCCGTGACGGCGAGAAGCGCTTCGTCTGGATCGCCGACCGCGGCCGCGCGCGGCGCCATGACGTGGCCGTGGGCCTGATGGGCCTCACGGAAGCCGAGGTGACGGAGGGCCTCGCCGCGGGCGACGCGGTTCTCCTCCCGGGGACGACGCCGCTCGCCGAGGGAGAGCGGGTCCAGGTCGTCCGGCGCTGACAGCATGCTCTTCAGCGAGGTCCTCGAGACGGCGCTCAACCGGTTCCGGACGCATCCGGTCCAGACCTGGCTGACGCTGGCCGGCCTCATCGCGGGGACGGCGGCGATCATCCTCATCGTCTCCCTCGGCCTGACGGGCCGGGGTTTCGTCATGGAGCAGATCGAAGGAGTCGGCTCCCATCTCGTCTGGGCGAGCTACGAGGGAACCGTGACCTCTGGGGTTTCCCGCCTCCGAGACGACAAGATCACAGAGGCCGACGTGCGGGGCCTCGCGGCGCGGACGGACCTCTACCGGGGGCTGACGCCGATCGTCGTGCTGCAGGGGACCGTCGGGACGCTCTCGACGACGTCGACGCTGACGATCATCGGGACGACGCCGAACTACCCGTCGATCCGCCGCAACGTAAAGCTCCAGGACGGCCGGTTCCTCGACGAGGAGGACGTCGTCCAGCGGGCGAAGGTCTGTGTCGTGAACCGTCCCCTCTGGGAGGAGATGTTCGGTGGCGAGCCGGTCCGCGGCCAGATGCTCCGGACGCTGGGGATGACGTTCCGCATCGTCGGCGTCTTCGACAGGCCCGTCGACACGATGGGGCAGGGCGAGGTGACGCCGCGGTCGATCTTCGTCCCGGTCACCGTCGCGTGGTTCTTCACCCCGACACGGCGCGTCGACACGCTGTTCGCCGAGGTCAGGGAGTTCGCGCAGATCCCGGAAGGGGTCGCCGCGATGGAAACGTTTCTGAAGGAGCGGCACCGGCAGGGAGCGGTCTTCAAGGTCAAGAGCATGACGACCGTCATCCGGGTGGCCGAGGCGATCTCGTCGGGCCTGATTCTCGTCTTCATCGTCGCGGCCGCGGTCTCGGTCGTCGTCGGCGGGGTCGGGATCATGAACATCCTCCTCGCATCGGTGGAGCAGCGGACGCGCGAGATCGGCCTCCGGAAGTCGCTCGGGGCGCGCCACCGCGACATCCTCCGGCAGTTCCTTCTCGAGGCGTTTCTGCTCGGCTCCGTCGGCTCGCTGATCGGAGTCCTGGTCGGACTGGGGCTGCCGCTCGCCGCCCGCTTCGTCGTCACGGGCGTCACGATCCGCGTCTCGGCGCTCTCGGGAATCCTCGCGTTCCTCTTCTCCAGCGGCGTCACGATCCTCTTCGGCGTCGTCCCGGCCGTGCGCGCCGCCAGCCTGAATCCCGTGGAGGCCCTCCGCCATGAATGAACGCGCCCCGCTCAAGCTCCTCCTGGCCGCCGCCGCGCTGTTGGCGTCGTTCAGAGCTTCCCCCGGAAGCGCCGCGCCCGCCCCTCTCACGCTCCGGCAGGCCGTGAGCGAAGCGCTCGGCCGCTCGCCCGACCTCCTCGCGGCACAGAGCGCGCTGAACGAAAGCGTCGCGGACGTCCGCGCGATCGGAAGCCCCCTGAAGCCGAACGTCTTCGCCTCGACGACACCCGGGTACTCCACCGGCCTTCCGGTGGGCGTGGCCGGCGAGATCCCGTCGCTCGTCGGCGTCCGGCTCCGGATGGTCCTCCTCGACCTGAACCTCAAGGCGGACCGCCTCGGATCGGAAGGGAGGGCGGCCGGACTCGAGGCGGCGGTCGCCGAGGCACGGACCGGCCTCGTCCGGAGGACGGCGGCGGCGTACGCGCGCCTCGCGGCGGCGGAACGGCACCTTGCGGCGGCCGAACGGCGCGTCGCGGCGCAGCAGGTTCTCGAGAAGCGGCTCGTCGCGCTCTTCAGGGAAGGGCGGAAGACGGAGCTCGACGCCGAGCGCGCGGGGCTCGAGTCGGCGAGGGCGCGCCGGGGACTCCTCGCGGCCGAATCGGAGCGGGACCTCGCCGCGGAAGAGATGCGGCGACTCGTCGGCCTCCCGGCGGGGGCGCCGGTGGTCCTCGCCGACGATCCCCTGGTGGCGGTCGCGGAGCCGGAGGCGACCGACGCCGTCTCCGCGGCGCTCGCGGCCGACCCGTCTCTCGCGGGGCTCTCGCGCGAGGCGACTCTCTATTCGCAGGCGGCGTCTTACGAGGAGCGCTGGTTCAAGCCGCTGATCCAGCTCGACGCCCGTTACTCCTACGTCCCCCCCGGCTTCAACTACGCCAAGTACTTCCTGAACTTCTCGTCGAACGTCGCGGCCGGAGGCGTGTCGGTGATCGTCCCGGTCCTGACGGGAGGGCGCGAGGCGGCACGGGCCTTCCGGGCGCGAGCGCAGGCCTCGCGCCTCGAGGCCGAGCGGAGGGCGCGCGAAGAGGCGCTGGCGCTCGAGGCGCGGCGGGCGGACGCGGCGCTCGGGCCGGCAGCGCTCGACGTGTCGCTCGCGCGGCGGGCGCGGGCCCTCGGCGAGGAAGCGGTCCGGGTGGCGCGCGTGCTCGACGCCGAAGGGAGGGGAGAGCCGGACGGCGTCCCGAAGGCGGAGCTCGAGCTGGCCGGATCCGAAGACGAGGTCGCGCGGGCCGAGGAGACTCTCGTCCTCTCCCGGCTGAGGCTCCTCGCGGTCCGGGGAGACCTCGGGTCCTGGGGCGTCGATCCGGCGGCCCGCTGACCACTTCCGGCCGAAGGCTGTCGAATCCCGGGACAGGGGGCGCGGAATCGCTTGAGAAAACGGCATCTAACCGCCGCAGTTGCATAAATTGGCTCTCTCCTTTACCCTCCTCTTCCCAATGGCTGACTCGAAATCGGGGAGTCGTGTAGCCGCCCCTGAAATTCCGATCGCCGGCCTTGCCAACGCGATCGGCGCGGCCCGCCGGTACCTCCTCTCGATCCAGGAGCCGGACGGGCACTGGTGCGCCGAGCTCGAAGGCGACACGATCCTCGAATCCGAGTACGTCCTGACGATGCACTTTCTCGGGCGGACCGGGGAGTCGCGGATTCGGAAGGCCTGCGAGTACATCCGGCGCACCCAGCTCCCGGGCGGAGGTTGGGCGAACTACCCGGGTGGGCCGGCAGAGGTCTCGACCTCCGTCAAGGCGTACTTCGTCCTCAAGCTCGCCGGCGACGATCCGACGGCGCCTCATATGGTGAAGGCACGGGACGTAATCCAACGCCTCGGCGGGGTCGACGCCTGCAATTCGTTCACGAAGATCTACCTCGCCATCTTCGGCGAGTGCTCCTGGACTCACTGCCCGGCGGTTCCCCCCGAGCTCGTGCTCCTGCCGGACTGGGTCCCGTTCAACATCTACAAGATGTCGTCGTGGTCCCGGGGCATCGTCGTGCCGCTCTCCGTCATCTGGGCGACGAAGCCGTTCTGCCCGGTGCCCGAGCATGCGCGAATCCCCGAGCTGCACGTCCCCCGCAGGGAGAAGCCTCCGGTCGAGCGCTCGGCGAAGGAGAGAGTCTGGCGGGCGGTCTTCACCGCGATCGACTTCGTCCTCCGCGGGATCGAGGTGTCCGGTTTCCGGCCGCTCCGGAAGCCGGCCCTCGCGGCCTGCGAGACGTGGATCCAGGACCGCCTCGTCAAGAGCGACGGACTCGGAGCGATCTTCCCGCCGATCATCAACACCATCATCGCCTTCCGCTGCCTCGGCTATGCGATGGACGACCCCCGGCTCGTCGAGCAGGTGAAGGAGCTGGAGCGGTTCGAGCTCGAGGACGAAGAGACACTCCATCTCCAGCCCTGTTTTTCGCCGGTCTGGGACACGGCGATCGCCGTGGTGGCCCTCTCGGAGTCGGGAAGCGCCCCTGACGATCCCGCTCTCCAGAAGGCCGGCCGCTGGCTCGTCGAGCACGAGGTCCGGCTGGAAGGGGACTGGAAGAAGTCGAACCCGGAGGGGCAGCCGGGGGGTTGGTACTTCGAGTACGCGAACGAGTTCTACCCCGACACCGACGACACGGCCGAGGTGCTGACCGCCCTCGCCGGCGTCCGCTTCTCCACCGCCGCCGAAGAGGCCCGCCGGCGCGACGCTCTCGAGCGGGGGCAGGCCTGGCTGCTCTCGATGCAGAACCGGGACGGCGGCTGGGGCGCGTTCGACAAGGGGTGCGACAACGAGGTCCTGACGTTCATTCCCTTCGCGGACCACAACGCCATGATCGACCCGAGCTGCGAGGACATCAGCGGGCGGGTTCTCGAGGCGCTGCACAACCTCGGCGCGCCGGAAGACCTCCCCGCGGTCCGGAAGGCGGTCGCCTTCCTCGACGCCAAGCAGCACCGCGACGGAACGTGGTACGGGCGCTGGGGCGTCAACTTCATCTACGGGACGTGGCTCGTCCTCCGCGGCCTCGCGCACGCGGGGATCGACCTCGCGAAGCCGCGCTACCAGCGCGCCGCCGACTGGATCCGCGCCCACCAGAACGACGACGGCGGCTGGGGCGAGCTGCCGCACTCCTACGACGACCCGTCGACGAAGGGGAAGGGGCCGAGCACGGCGGCGCAGACCGCCTGGGCCCTGATGGCCCTCTTCGCCGCGGGCGACCGCGACTCGGACTTCGTCCGGCGGGGCGTCGACTACCTTCTCCGTCAGCAGGACTACGACGGCTCGTGGCGGGACGAGCACTGGACGGGGACCGGCTTCCCGAAGGTCTTCTACCTCCGGTACCATCTCTACGCGACGTACTTTCCGCTCTGGGCCCTGTCCCTGTATTCCCGCGAAAACACGGCGGCCGCCGCGGCCGCGTCCAAACGCTCCGCGGGCGCCGGCGCGCCGGTCCGCCGCAACGGGCGCGAGGGAGCCAACGGATGAGATTTCCCGTCCACATCATGACCGACACGATCGCGCACCAGGTGCGGAACGCGGTCCGCGGCAACACGCGGTACCCGTTCGTCCTGATGCTCGAGCCGCTTTACACCTGCAACCTCGCCTGCCTGGGCTGTGCGATCGAACGCCACACGGGCAAGCTGAAGGACAGGCTGCCCGTCGAGAAATGCCTCGCGGCGGTCGACGTCTCGCAGGCGCCGGTCGTCTCCATCTGCGGCGGAGAGCCGACGCTCTACCCGGAACTCGGGCAGCTCGTGGACGGTGTCATCGCGCGGAAGCGCCACATCTACCTCTGCACGAACGGCCTCCTTCTCGACGAGACGGTCTACGGGCAGATCGAGCCGCACAAGCGGCTCATGATCAACGTCCACCTCGATGGCCTCAAGGAGACGCACGACTACGTCTGCGCGAAGGAGGGAACCTTCGACAAGGCCGTCGCCATGATCAAGGAAGGCGTCCGCCTCGGCCACCACGTCATGGCGAACACCACCGTCTTCAAGGAGACGAGCGTGGAGGAGGTCGAGGAGCTCTGCCGCTTCCTGACCGGCCTCGGCGTCGAAGGGATGCTCGTCTCGCCCGGCTACCACTACGAGTCGGTCGACCACGAGATCTTCCTGACGAAGTCGGAGATCCACCGGAAGTTCCGCCGGATCCTCGAGATCTCGAAGAGCTTCAAACTGACCTCGACGCCGATGTTCCTCGAGTTCGCGGCCGGCCTCCGCGAGTACAAGTGCTCGCCCTGGAGCACGGTGACGTACACGCCGAAGGGGTGGAAGGGGCCGTGCTACCTGATCGGCAAGACCTGGTCGGAGACCTTCGAGGAGTTCTGGAACGGTACGGACTGGGAGTACTGGGAATCGCGGCAGGACCCGCTCTGCAGCAACTGCCTGATGCACTCGGGCTTCGAGGCCTCCGTCGTGAAGGAGCTGCCGAAGCATCCGGGCGACATGGTCCGGCTCTTCGCGTGGAATTTCGGGGCGGCGGCGTAAACCTCGTCACGGGAGGGACCGGGTTCGTCGGCGCGCACGTCGTCCGCGCGCTCCTCGCAAAGGGCGTTCCGGTCCGCTGCCTCGTCCGGCCGGGGAGCCGCCGGGCCAACCTCGAGGGGCTCGCCGTCGATGTCGCCGAGGGGGACCTGACTGATGGTCCTTCGCTCACACGCGCCCTGCGCGGCGTCTCGACGCTCTACCACGTCGCGGCGGACTACCGGCTCTGGACGAGGAACCCGGACGAGCTCTACCGCGTCAACGCCGGCGGGACGGGGAACATCCTTGCCGCGGCTGCGGCGGAGGGCGTCTCGCGCGTCGTCTACACGAGCTCGGTCGGCGCGCTCGGCCTCACGGAGAACGGCCCGCCGGCGGACGAGACGACTCCCGTCTCGCGCGACGAGGTCGTCGGCCACTACAAGAAGAGCAAGTACGACGCAGAGCGGGTCGCCGAGAGCTGGGCGGCGAAGGGGCTCCCGGTCGTCATCGTGAACCCGTCGACGCCGGTCGGCGAGCTCGACGTGAAGCCGACGCCCACGGGCAAGCTCGTCGTCGACTTCCTGAACCGGAAGCTCCCCGCGTACGTCGATACGGGGCTGAACCTGATCGACGTCCGCGACGTGGCGGCGGGTCACCTCCTCGCGGCGGAGAGGGGGAGCGCCGGGGAGCGATATATCCTCGGAAACCGGAACATGACGCTGAAGGAGATCCTCGAGACGCTTGCCCGTCTCACCGGCCTCGCGGCGCCGCGCGTGAAGCTCCCGCATCTCCTTCCGCTCGCCGTGGCCGCGGTCGACACCTTTCTCTCCCAGCTCGTGGGCCGGGAGCCGACCGTCTCCCTCGAGAGCGTCCGGATGTCGCGGCACCGGATGTTCTTTTCGGCCGCGAAGGCCGTGCGCGAGCTGGGTCTTCCGCAGCACCCGGTCGAGGACGCTCTCGCGCGCGCCTGCGCCTGGTTCCGGGAGAACGGCTATGTTCGCGCCTGAGCCGGGCTGCGGGACGAAGCACCCGCCGCGCCCGCCGTCGGTGCGCCCGGAGCCAGTCGCCATCGTGACGGCAATCCCGGAAGAATTCGACGCCATCGCGAATCGCGTGTCTGACGGGCAGCGCCGGCGTTGGGGAAATGGCCGCGGGGGATTTCTTCTGAAAGGGACGATGGCGGGCGCGTCGGTCCGGCTCGGCATGACCGGCGATGGCGCGGCTCGGGCGTCCCGCTCCCTTCAGGTCTTCCTCGAGGAAATCCCGGTTTCGCTCCTCGTCGGCGCCGGCGTTGCCGGAGCGCTCGTGCCGTCCCTTCGCGCTGGCGATCTGGTCGTCTCCCGTCGCTTGATCGACGAGGCCGGAGAGGTG
The DNA here is from genome assembly GCA_963721385.1 of uncultured Acidobacteriota bacterium. Classification (GTDB taxonomy): domain Bacteria; phylum Acidobacteriota; class Thermoanaerobaculia; order UBA5066; family UBA5066; genus DAOMFB01. Next base: position 282,008 of record CAVRJB010000013.1, on the reverse strand, counting down.
CCCCCGCCCGACGCTTCGTTCGTCGCTCGTACCCTGGCCCTGGGAGCGAAGCCCGCGACGTTCGTTACGGTCGCTGGGCCCCTGACCTCTTCGAGGCAGAAAGAGGACCTCGCGGAGCGCGTCGGCGCGTCCGATTCCGCCCTCGCCGTCGTCGACATGGAGTCGGCCGCCTGGGCCCGGGCGGCGGCGAGCCGAGGCGTGCCGTACGTGATCCTCCGCGCGATCTCGGACACGTTTGACGAGGAGCTCCCGGCGTTTCTCTCGAACTGCCTCGGCTCCGACGGCTCCATCGACCGCGCGGCCGTAGCGCGGAGACTCCTGATTCACCCGGGCGCACTGCCCGCGCTCCTCGCCATGCGCCGCCGCGTCGTCATCGCCTCCGAGGGGCTGGGTCACTTCCTCGCCCGCTTTCTCGCTGCGAGTTCCTGAGCATGGCGAGCCTCGATTTCCGCGCACGGTTCCTTCTTGCGAGGTCTTGAGCATGGCGAACCTCGACGACCTCCTCGGGAAGACGAGCCGCACCTTCGCGCTCTCGATCCCGCCTCTCCCCGAGCCGACGCGCCGCGAGGTGACGGTCGCCTACCTCCTCTTCCGGATCGCGGACACCTTTGAGGACGCCGCCCACTGGGCGCCCGAGGCGCGAATCGGAGCCCTCCACGACTTCATCGGGCTCCTGCGCTCGGCCTCCCGGAGCGACGCCGCCCGCCTCTCCTCGGAATGGACCGCCGCCGGCGCGTCACCGCACGCGGGCTATCGGGAGCTGATCGCCGAGGTTCCGTTCGTCCTCGACGCCTTCTTCGCGCTTTCCTCCGGCGCGGTCCCGCCGATCCGAACGCACGTCGTCCGGTCGGCGGAAGGGATGGCCGGCGTCGTCGCCCGGACCCAGGGCGGGAGCCTCGTCCTCACGACAGTCGCCGAGCTGAAGGAGTACTGCTACATCGTCGCGGGGATCGTCGGCGAGATGCTGACGGAGCTCTTCGTCCTCGGGCGCGGGAACCTCGCCGCGGCCGCGCCGTTCCTCCGCGAGCGGGCGGCCGCGTTCGGAGAGGCGCTACAGCTCGTGAACATCCTCAAAGACGCGGCCGACGACGCCGCGGAGGGGCGCCGGTACCTTCCCGACGGCGTGCCCCGCGAGGAGATCTTTTCGCTCGCCCGGAGGGACCTCCGAACGGCGGGGGAGTACATCGAGGCGCTCCGCGGCAACGGCGCGCCGCGAGGGATCCTGGAGTTCACCGCGCTTCCCGTACAGCTCGCCTGGGCGACGCTCGAGCGGGTGGAGGCGAAGGGTCCGGGCGCGAAGGTGAGCCGTCCCGAGCTCTTCCGGATCACGCGGCGTGTGAAGAGGGCCCTCGATCGGGGGGGCTCTCCGGTCCTCGTCCGGCCCCTCTGAGGGGCCCCGGGACCCCGGCGGGGAAGCCGTTCCCGACGGCCGGATCGGGCCTGCGGCGTAGGGTATTATCAACGATTCCCGCGGGGGAAGCCGGAGAAACGCATGCCGATCCTAAGTCGTATTCGGGGGCCGCAGGACCTCAAGCCCCTGAGCCATGAGCAGTTGGGCGAGCTGGCCCAGGATTGCCGGCAGCTCATCATCGAGACGATCACGAAGACGGGAGGGCACCTCGCCTCGAATCTCGGTGTCGTCGAGCTGACACTCGCGCTACACCGCGCATTCGAAAGTCCGAAAGACAGGCTCGTCTGGGACACGTCGAACCAGTGCTACACGCACAAGCTCGTCACCGGGCGGTGGGAGCAGTTCCCGTCGGTCCGGACGCCCGGGGGGCTCTCGGGCTTCGCCGAGCCTTCGGAGAGCGACCACGACACCCTCGCCGCGGGGCACGCGGGGACCGGCCTTTCGTACGGGATGGGAATGGCCGTGGCGGCCCAGGGCGCCCCCGCCGACCCGTACACCGTCGTCATCGTGGGCGACGGCTCGCTCACCTCGGGGACGAGCTACGAGGCCCTCAACAACATCGTCCACGTGAAGCCGAAGCGGCTCATCGTCGTCCTGAACGACAACGGCTGGTCCATCTCCGAGAACGTCGGCTGGCTCGCGCACTGGCGCAACCGGTTCGAGCTGCACCCGACCTACCAGAAGTTCGTCGGGGCGGGGCACAAGTTCTTCAAGCGCCTGCCGAAGGGCGAGGAGGCGTGGGGCCTCGCGAAGAAGATCAAGAACTCGGTCGAAGGGCTCTTCTTCCCGAACCTGATCTGGGACGAGCTCGGCTTCTATTACGTCGGGCCGATCGACGGGCACGATTACAAGGAGCTGGAAGAGGCCTTCGAGCGCGCGCGGGAGGTCTCCCGGGACGGGACGCCGGTCGTCATCCACGCACTCACGCACAAGGGGCGCGGCTTCGACCAGGCCGAGGACAACCCGACCCGCTTCCACCAGCCGGGCACGCCGTCGCCCGCGGCCGGAGCCGGCACGCGCTACACCTACTCGCAGGTCTTCGCGAAGACGATCACGGCGCTCATGGAAAAGGACCCGAAGATCGTGGCCATCAGCGCCGCGATGCTCGAGGGAACGGCGCTTTCGGAGGTCAAGAAGAAGTTCCCGGAGCGCGTCTTCGACGTCGGCATCGCCGAGGAGCACGCGGTCATCATGGCGGGCGGCATGGCGAAGGCGGGGCTCCGTCCGGTCGTCGCGATCTACTCGACGTTCCTCCAGCGCTCGTACGACCAGCTGATCCACGACGTCTGCCTGCAGAACCTCGGGGTGACCGTCTGCGTCGACCGGGCCGGATTCGTCGGCGACGACGGCAAGACCCACCAGGGGATCTACGACATCGCCTACACGCGCGGCATCCCGAACATGACGGTCGCGGCGCCGAAGGACGAGAACGAGCTCCAGCATCTTCTTTACACGGCGATCTACTCCGGGCGGCCGTTCACGATCCGGTACCCGCGCGGGATGGGGCTGGGCGTTCCGCTCGACGAGGGGCTGAAGGAGATTCCGGTCGGCCGGGGAGAGATCCTCTCGCTCGGGACGTCGATCAACCTGCTCGCGTACGGCTCGATGGTCCCGGTCGCCGTGCAGGCGGCCGAGGCGCTCCGGGGTCAAGGGATCGACGCGGGCGTCGCGCACGCCCGCTTCGCGAAGCCGATCGACGTGCCGCTCGTGAAGAGCCTTCTCGGAGCCTCGCCGCGCCTCCTGACGCTCGAGGAGCACCTCGTGCAGGCGGGCTTCGGCAGCGCCGTCCTCGAGGCCGTCCACGCCAACGGCCTCCCGGCGGCGGGCGTGAGGACGCACGGCGTTCCGGACACGTTCGTCGAGCACAGCCCCCAGAGCCTTCAGCGCTCCCTCTACAAGGTCGACGCGCCGGGCGTCGTGGAAAAGGTCCTCGAACTCTATCCCGAACTGGGACGCGCCTCGCTGACGTCGGGGGCGGAGCCGGCGGGCGACGGGGCCGCGACCCACAAGGAGACGATTCACTGGGCCTGAGGGCGCCTCGTCCAGCCGCCCCGTCGCCCCCGGGCCGACGCGCGGTGCGGGCGGGTCTCTTGTGTCTCGGAGTGGCCGTCATCGCCGGACTCTTCTGGCGGGTCGGGTGGCCCGCCGTGTCGCAGAACCTCGAGCGGGTCGGCTGGTGGCTCGTCGTCATCGTCGCCTTCTTCGCCCTGCCGGAAGGAGCCTTCATCCTCGGCTGGCGGCAGGTCCTTTCGCCGCGCCCGCCGCTTTCGGCGCTCCCCGGTCTCGCCGCCGCCTTCCTCGCGGGGGATACGGCCAACTACCTCGGGGCCGGCGTGGCGGGGGAGCCGCTCCGCGCGATGCTGGTCCGGGAGACGTACGGTCCCGCGAACGCCTTCGCATCCATCAACCTCCGGAAGCACGCCGAGCTCACCGCCCAGGTCGTGTTTCTCGTCGCCGGTGTCGGCTTTGCGCTCGCGGTGTACCGCCTTCCGGACTTCGTGGCGCTTGCCGCGGCCGGCGGCGTCCTCGCGATCGCGGCCGGCCTCGCGCTGATGACGTGGGCGCTCCGGCGGGGGAGCTTCTCGCCGATCCTCCGCCGCCTCGCCGGGTGGAAGGCTCTCGCGTCGCGGCTTTCGCGCCTCCACGAAGGGGCTGCGGACGTCGACGCCGCGATCCGCCGCTTCTACGGAGAGCACCCCGCGCGCTTCGCGGCGTCGGCGGCCTGGGCTCTCGCCGCCTGGTGCGGCGGCTGGGTCGAGACGTGGCTTATCCTGAAGTTGCTCGGCGTCGGCGCTGGCTGGGGGCAGGCGCTCGCGATCGAGACGCTGACGATGACCATGAACACCATGCTGATGTTCATCCCGGGACGGCTCGGGAGTGCCGAGGCCGTTCGCGTCGGTGTCTTCCTCGCCCTCGGGCTGCCCGCCGCGCCGGGCGTCGCGTATGCCCTCGTCCGCCGAGCCCGCGAGGTCTGCTGGACCCTCCCGGGCGCGATCGTCCTCTTTCGGCGGCACGCGGCGGCGCTCCTCGCACCGGGCGCCCGAGGGAGCGGCGATCTCTCCGCCGCAGAGGCTGTCCGGTGACGCCGAAAGCCCTGCTTTTCGACTTCGGAGGGACCCTCGACGCGGACGGCGTTGCGTGGAAGGAGCGGTTCTTCGCGCAATTCGCTGCGGAGGGGGCCGTCGTCTCTCCCCTCCACTTCGACCCCGCGTTCTACGCGAGTTGCGACGTCCTCGTGGCCGCGGTGCCGGAGCGGCTTCCCCTCGCCGGAATCGTGGAACGTGTGGCGGGGGGCGTCGGCGAGCGCCTGGGACTCGACCCCTCCCTCGCGCGCCGTGCCGGAGCGCGTTTTCTGGCGGAATCGGAGGCGTCGCTCGCGGCGAGCCGCAGCCTCCTCGCCCGGCTCGCCCGGTCGTTCCGCCTCGGCGTCGTCTCGAACTTCTACGGAAACCTCGCGCACGTCCTCGACGAGGCGGGATTCGGCCCGCTCGTCTCGGCGGTCGCGGATTCAGCGGTCGTCGGCGCGCTGAAACCCGACGCCCGGATCTTCCGCGCAGCGCTCGAGCCGCTCGGCGTGGCCCCCGAAGAGGCACTCTTTGTCGGGGATTCCCTGCCGCGGGACATGGCGGGGGCGCGGGCGCTCGGCATGCCGCACGTCTTCCTCTCGCCCGTCCCCGGCGCCGCCTCCTGCTGCCCGGGCGACCGCGTGATCCGCCGGCTCTCGGAGCTGCCGGCCGCACTCGGCGGCGAGGCGGCGGCGTGATCCGGCAGGGCGCCATCATCGCGGCCGGAGAGGGGAGCCGGCTCCGGCGCGACGGGCTCGCGATGGCCAAGCCGATGGTTCCCGTGGCGGGAGCGCCGCTCGTCGAGCACGCCGTCCGGAACTTCCTCGCGGCCGGCATCCGGTCTCTCTCCGTGATCGTCAACGAGGAGGAGAACGACTGCGCAGATTTTCTCCGCTCGCGCTTCGGGGAGTCGGCGAGCCTCGACGTCCTCGTGAAGACGACGCCCTCCTCCCTCGTGAGCTTCCGGGAGGTGCTCGCGCGGACAGGCCCCGGCCGGACGCTCGTCTCCACGGTGGATGCGTTCTGCCCGCCGGAGGACTTCGTGGCGTTCGTGCGGGAGGCCGAAAGGCTCCCGGAAGACGCTCTCGTCCTCGGCGTGACGCCGTTCGTGGACGACGAAAAGCCGCTCTGGGTCCGCCTCGGCGAGAAGGGACGCGTTCTCCGGGTAGGCGGCCCGGCGGGCGACGCGGTAACGGCCGGGCTCTACGTGGTGCCGGAGCGGGTCCGGAACCTCTCGCCGGACCGGGAGCTCGGAAGGCTTCGGGACTTCCTGGGCTGGCTTGCCGAAGGCCGCGTGGAGATCTTCGCCGTGACGATCGAGAAGGTGATCGACGTGGACCGGGCCGCGGACCTCGCGCAGGCCGAAGCCCTCGCGCGGAAAGGAACGGCGTGACCGACGATCATTGCTGGGGCATCTATCGCGAGCAGGAGTTCTCGCCGCACCGCGTCCGGGACGACGCCGAGATCCTTCGCGCCACGGCGCGCGAGCTCGAGGCCCGCGGATTCTCCGTCGCACTGAAGACGCCGAAGGAGGCGGCGGAGGCCGCCGACGGCGACGCTCCCCCGTCCGTCTTCATGATGTGCCAGGACCCTGCCCTCCTCGCCCGGATCCGCCGGTGGGAGGAAAAGGGGACCATCGTCGTCAACAGCCCGGCGGCGGTTCTCCGGACCCACCGTGTCCCGATGATCGAGGGGCTGGCCCGGCGCGGCATCGCCTTCCCGGAGAGCCGCGTCGTCGACACGGCTCGCCCCGACCTCGACGGGATGTTCCCCTGCTGGGTGAAGCGCGGCGACTTTCACCGGACGGAGGACGCCGACGTCTCGTACGCCGGGGACGCCGAGGCCGCCCGCGGCCTCCTCTCCTGGATGGCGGGCCGGGGAATCGTCCGCGCCGTCCTGCAGCGTCACGTGCCGGGCGACCTCATCAAGCTCTACGGCGTGGCGCCCGCGGCGGGGGGCGGCGCCGCCGGCTGGTTCAACTGGTTCTATCACCGCGAACAGGACCTGAAGAGCCACCGGTTCGACGCCGGCGAGCTGGCGCAGATGGCCGCCGGCGCGGCGGACGCGCTCGGACTCGAGGTCTTCGGCGGTGACGCGATCGCGACCGCCGACGGGCACCTCACCATCATCGACGTCAACGGCTGGCCGAGCTTCGCCCTCTTCCGCGAGATCGCGTCGGCCAGGATCGCCACGCATCTCGCGGCCCGGTTCCGCGGGGAGATCTCCGGGACGAGATGAGCGCTCTCGTTCTCGTCGCCCCGGCGGAAGAGGTCCCGGTCCGGCCGGACACGCCGCTCCTCGGCCTGCCGCTCGTCCGCCGGACCGCGCTTTCTGCCAGGCGCGCCGGCTTCGAGGAGGTCGTCTGGGACGGAGGCGCGCCGGACGACGCCCTTCGGAGCGCGCTTTCGGGCGCGGCCGTCCCGGGCGAGGCCACCGCCTGGCCCGATGCCGTCCGGTTTCCGTGGAACCGGATCGCAACGGTCGAGACGCTGCGGCAGCTCCGGGAGACCGGGGACGGCGGCCCGGCACCCGTGATCTCCGTTCCGTCGGACCTCGGCGGGGCGGAGCGGTTCCTCATCGCCTCGCTCGTCAAGGAGACCGACAGCCCGATCGCCCGTCATGTGAACCGGAAGGTCTCGCTCTTCGTCACCCGGCTGCTCGCCCCGACGAGCGTCACGCCGAACCAGATGACGATCGTCTGCGCCGGGATCGGCCTCGCCGCAGCCCTCTGCTTTCTGTCGGCGTCCCCGGCCCGCCAGCTGGCCGGAGGGCTTCTCTTCCTCCTCCATTCGATCCTGGACGGATGCGACGGAGAGATCGCACGGCTGAAGCTCCTCGAGTCGCGATGGGGCGGCGTCCTCGACTACTGGAGCGACAACGTCGTCCACGTCGCGATCTTCGCCGCGATCTCGGTCGGCTGGAGCCGCGAGACCGGCGAGGCCTGGCCGCTCGGGCTCGGCGCCCTCGCGGTCGCCGGGACTCTCCTGTCCGCGGGCTTCGTCTTCGCGTCGACGATGCGGGGGCCCGCGGCGTCGGGAAAGCCCCTCTTCGTCTCCGTCACGAAGGCCGCCGCGACCGGCGTTTCCCGGGTCGCCGACCTCCTCGCGCGGCGGGACTTCATCTACCTCGTCGTGATCCTCGGCGCCTTCGGCAAGGTCCAGCTGGTTTCTGGTGATGTCGGCGATCGGCGCTCCCGTATTCTTCCTCCTGCTCCTCGCGATCGCGTCTCGCGGGCGCCACGCCGAAAGGATCCCTGCATGAGCGAACAGTCTTCTCTCTACCCGGAGCTCGCCCGGTCGATCGCTCCCGCGACCGGAAAACTGGGCGTCCTCCTCCCGGGCCTCGGCGCGGTCTCGACCACGCTCATCGCCGGCGTCCACCTGATCAACAAGGGGCTCGCGAAGCCGATCGGCTCGCTGACGCAGATGCAGAGCCTGAGGCTCGGCAAGCGGACCGAGCCCCGGTGGAAGCCGATCCGCGACCTCGTGCCGCTCGCCGGGATGACGGACCTCGTCTTCGGCGGCTGGGACATCTACCCCGAGAACGCCTTCGAGACCGCCTGGTCGGCCGGCGTCCTGTCGCGCGAGATGCTCCGGCCCGTCGAGGCCGAGCTCATGTCGGTGAAGGCCTGGCCCGCCGTCTTCGAGAAGGACTTCGTCCGGAACCTCGACGGGCCGAACGTGAAGAAGGCCGAAACGAAGATGGACCTCGCCGAGGCCCTCGTCAGGGACATCGAGGCTTTCGTGAGGACGAACGGACTCTCGCGGACCGTGATGGTCTGGTGCGGGTCGACGGAGCGCTACCTCGAGCCGACGGCGACGCACGCGACGATCGAGGCGTTCGAGAAGGGGCTGAAGACGAACGCTCCCGACATCAGCCCGTCGATGATCTACGCCTACGCCGCGATCCAGGCGGGCGTGCCGTACGCGAACGGCGCCCCGAACCTCTCCGTCGACATTCCCGGCCCTGATGGACCTCGCGCGGGAGCGGAAGGTCCCGATCGCCGGGAAGGACTTCAAGACCGGGCAGACGCTGATGAAGACGATCATCGCCCCGGGCCTGAAGGCGCGGATGCTGGGCCTCTCGGGGTGGTTCTCGACGAACATCCTCGGAAACCGCGACGGCGAGGTCCTGGACGACCCCGGCTCCTTCCGGACGAAGGAGGTCTCCAAGGCCTCCGTTCTCGACGCGATCCTCCAGCCCGAGCTCTACCCGGAACTCTACGGCGACTTTTTCCACAAGGTGAGAATCGAGTACTACCCGCCCCGCGGCGACGCGAAGGAAGGGTGGGACAACATCGACATCGTGGGGTGGCTGGGCCAGCCGATGCAGATCAAGATCGACTTCCTCTGCCGCGACTCGATCCTCGCCGCGCCCGTCGTCCTCGACCTGATCCTCTTCCTCGACCTCGCGATGCGGGCCGGCCTCTCCGGCATCCAGGAGTGGCTCTCGTTCTACTTCAAGTCCCCGATGTCGCGCCCCGACCTCCGGCCCGAGCACGACCTCTTCATCCAGCACCTGAAGCTGGCCAACACGCTCCGGATTCTCGTCGGCGAGCGCGTCCTCGACCACTCCGGCCTCGACTACTACGAGGGGGCGGCCGAGGCCCCCTGACCGGGGCCCTGGGCCTTTCGTCGATGTCCGGTTCCGTCCCCCGCCCGAGCGTCGGACCCCTGGAGTGGATCCGGTTCGGCCCGTTCCTCGCCCAACTCGTCGTCACGCGCCGATGCAACCTGACCTGCGGCTACTGCAACGAGTTCGACCGGACGTCGGAGCCGGTCCCGTTCGACGCCCTCGCGGAGCGGCTCGGAAAGCTGCGCGATCTCCGGACCTGGACGATCTGCCTGACCGGCGGGGAGCCGACGCTCCACCCCCGTCTCGTCGACCTCGTCCGCGAGACGAAGCGCCTCGGCTTTCCGCGGCGCGAGATGATCACGAACGGCACGCTTCTCACGCGGGAGCTGATCGAGGGGCTGAACGAGGCCGGGCTCACGAACCTCCAGATCAGCGTCGACGGCGTCCAGCCGAACGATACGACCGTCAAGACCCTGAAGCCGCTCCGGAAGAACCTCGAGCTCCTCGCCGCCCACGCCCGCTTCCAGGTCGTCATGAGCGGCGTCATCGGCAGCGCCCCGCCGTCCGAGGCCCTGGAGGTCATCGCCTTCGCCGGCGAGAAGGGGTTCACCCCCCGCATCCTGCTTCTCCACGACCCGACGGGGCAGGTCCGGCTCTCCCCCGCGGAGCTGGCGGCCTACGAGGAAGCCAAGCGGCGGATCGGGCGCGGGGCCCGGGAAGCCGGGGATTACCGCGGCCGGATCATCGAGACGGGGGAGGCCCCCTTCAAGTGCCGGGCGGGGGCCCGGTACCTCTACGTGGACGAGTTTGGAAAGGTGAACTGGTGCTCCCAGACCCGTGGGGTTTTCGTGAAGGACCTGCTTTCCTACGGGTCTTCCGATCTCCGGGAGCAGTTCGCCACGGGAAAGTCGTGCAATGCTGCCTGTTCGGTCGGCTGCGTGAGGACCAGCTCCGCCTTCGACGAGTGGCGGCCTCAGGAGCAGCCCTCGGAAAGCGCCTCCGTCGAAAAACCCGCTTGACAGCGCTCCAGGCCGCCCGTATCCTTCGTGGGTTTCTCTGGGATCCGGCGCACGTCGTGTCGGCTGATCCCGCGGCCCGGGCGGCGCCAAGCGCTTCGGACCAAGAGAGTTAGGCCCCGGAGAACCTGCTCGCAACGGAGTCCCTGAAGGAGTCGTCGAAGTCCGATGCCGACCATCAGCCAACTCGTGAGAATGGGGCGCGAACCCGTCCGTTACAAGACGAAATCGCCCGCCCTGCACTCGTGTCCACAACGCCGGGGCGTCTGCACGCAGGTGAAGACGACGACCCCGAAGAAGCCGAACTCGGCTCTCCGGAAGATCGCCCGCGTGCGCCTGACGAACGGCATCGAGGTGACGACCTACATCCCGGGCATCGGCCACAACCTCCAGGAGCACTCGATCGTCATGATCCGCGGGGGCCGCGTGAAGGACCTCCCGGGCGTCCGCTATCACATCATTCGCGGGACCCTTGACGCGGTTGGCGTCGCGAACCGCAAGCAGAGCCGCTCCAAGTACGGGGCGAAGAGGCCGAAGGCGTAAGCCGGAGGCCCCATGAAGATTCCGAAGGCGTAATAGAACATGCCGCGTCGCCGCGAAGTCCCCAAGCGTGATGTCCTGCCCGATCCGATCTACCAGTCGCAGCTCGTGACGAAGTTCATCAACTGTGTCATGGCGCGCGGCAAGAAGTCCCTGGCCGAGGGGATCTTCTACGGCGCGATGAAGCAGATCGAGCAGAAGACGTCCGACGACCCGCTCAAGACCTTCAAGAAGGCGGTCGAGAACGTGAAGCCGGTCCTCGAGGTCAAGTCCCGCCGCGTCGGCGGCTCGACCTACCAGGTTCCCGTCGAGGTGAAGCCGAACCGCCGCACCTCGCTCTCGATCCGATGGCTGATCACCTACTCGCAGTCCCGCGGCGAGAAGACGATGCGCGACAAGCTGGCCGGCGAGCTCCTGGACGCCGCCAACAACCGCGGAAACAGCGTGAAGAAGAAGGAGGACACCCACAAGATGGCCGAGGCCAACAAGGCCTTCGCCCACTACCGCTGGTAAGCCTGCACCCAGGTCCTCCGGGAGGGGGGAAACCGGCCGGCCCAGAGGGTCCGGACAGGTCCCGCCGGAATTCCCGGACCACGCCCCACAGCGTGCGGAACCCTAGGAGCTGAAGCCGGGGAATTCGCCCCGGACGCCCCGCCGAAGCGCCGACAGCGGCGCGACGGGCGGCGCGGCCCGAAAGGTTCGACGGCGCAGACGCACCCGGATCGGGATGGACTCGATATGCCGAGAATTGATCCCCTCGAAATGTGCCGAAACATCGGCATCATGGCCCACATCGACGCCGGTAAGACGACGACGACGGAGCGCGTTCTCTATTACACCGGGGTCAACTACAAGATCGGCGAGGTCCACGACGGGACCGCAACGATGGACTGGATGGTCCAGGAGCAGGAGCGCGGCATCACGATCACGTCCGCCGCGACGACGTGCTTCTGGAAGGGGATCCGGATCAACATCATCGACACGCCTGGCCACGTCGACTTCACGGCCGAGGTGGAGCGCTCTCTCCGCGTCCTGGACGGCGCCGTCGCCGTGTTCGACGCGGTCTCCGGCGTCGAGCCGCAGTCCGAGACGGTCTGGAGGCAGGCCGACCGCTACGGGGTTCCCCGGATCGCCTTCATCAACAAGATGGACCGCGTCGGCGCCGACTTCGAGAAGTGCGTCGACATGATGGTCACGAAGCTCGCCGCCAGGCCGACCCCGGTCCAGATCCCGTGGGGCTCGGCCGAGACGCTCGAGGGGGTCATCGACCTCATCGAGGGGAAGGCCTACGACTTCAAGGACGAGACGCTCGGCGCCGAGTTCACGACGACCGACGTTCCGGCCGACCACAAGGCGATGTTCGACAAGTACCGCGAGCGGCTCATCGAGACGATCGCGGAGGTGGACGACGCGATCATGCACCAGTGGATGGAGGGGCACGCCCCCACGCCCACGGAGATTCGCGCGGCCCTCCGCAAGGCCACGGTCGCGGGCAAGCTCCACCCCGTCGTCTGCGGCTCGGCCTTCAAGAACAAGGGCGTGCAACAGCTCCTCGACGCGGTCTGCGACTACCTCCCGTCCCCGGTCGACATCTCGGCCACCCGGGGCCTGGACGAGGACGGCAAGGAGATCACCCTCGAGACGAAGGACGACGCGCCGTTCTCAGGCCTCGTCTTCAAGATCATGACCGACCCCTTCGTCGGGCAGCTGGCCTTCTTCCGCGTCTACTCGGGGCACCTCGACTCGGGCTCGGGCGTCTACAACTCGACGAAGCAGACGAACGAGCGGATCGGCCGCCTCCTCAAGATGCACGCGAACAAGCGCGAGGAGATCAAGGAAGTCTGGGCGGGCGACATCGCGGCGGCCGTCGGCCTGAAGAACGTCACGACGGGCGACACGATTTGCGAGAAGAACCACGTCGTCGTCCTGGAGTCGATGAAGTTCCCGGAGCCGGTCATCACGCTCTCCATCGAGCCGAAGACGAAGGCCGACCAGGAAAAGATGGGCATGGCGCTCGCCAAGCTCATGCAGGAGGACCCGACCTTCCGCGTCCACACGGACCGGGAGACGAACCAGACGATCATCGCCGGGATGGGCGAGCTCCATCTCGAGATCATCGTCGACCGGATGGTGCGCGAGTTCAACGTCGGCGCCAACGTCGGCAAGCCCCAGGTCGCCTACCGCGAGGGGATCCGGAAGGAAGTCAAGGGCGAGGGAAAGTTCATCCGCCAGTCGGGCGGCAGGGGCCAGTACGGCCACGCGAAGATCTACCTGCGCCCGCATCCGGAGGGGAAGGACTACGAGTTCATCAACGGGACGACGGGCGGCTCGATTCCGCGGGAGTTCGTCAAGCCGATCGACCAGGGGATCAAGGAGGCGTCGCTCACCGGCGTCCTCGCCGGGTACCCGACGGTCAAGCTCCAGGTCGAGCTGTACGACGGCTCGTTCCACGACGTCGACTCGTCGGAGATGGCGTTCAAGATCGCGGGCTCGATGGCCTACCAGGACGCGGCCAGGAAGGCCGACCCGTTCATCCTCGAGCCGATGATGGCCGTCGAGGTCGTGACCCCCGAGGAGTTCATGGGCGACGTCATCGGCGACCTCAACTCGCGGCGCGGAAAGATCAACCACATGGAGCCGCGCCTCAACTTCCAGGTGATCACCGCCACGGTCCCCCTGTCGGAGATGTTCGGCTACGCCACGCAGCTCCGCTCGCTCACGCAGGGCCGGGCGACCTACACGATGCAGTTCGAGAAGTACGACGAGGTCCCGAAGGCGATCGCCGAAGGGATCATCGCGAAAGTGTCAGTTTGATCCCGGGGGTTTTGTCGATCCCCCCGGGCCCCCCACGCAGGGAATTCGAGGCTACGCAGTAGCAGGGTAACGGAGGAAGCACGATGGCCAAGGAAAAGTTCCAGCGCAAGAAGCCCCACGTCAACGTCGGCACGATCGGCCACGTCGACCACGGCAAGACGACCCTGACGGCGGCGATGACCAAGGTCCTGGCGACGAAGGGACTCGCCGTGTTCAAGTCGTACGACGAAGTCGCCAAGGCCGACGCGAAGACGTTCCGCCGCGACGCGACCAAGATCCTGACGGTCGCCCTCGCGCACGTGGAGTACGAGACCGAGAAGCGCCACTACGCGCACATCGACTGTCCGGGCCACGCCGACTACATCAAGAACATGATCACGGGCGCGGCCCAGATGGACGGTGCGATCCTCGTGGTCTCCGCTCCGGACGGCCCGAAGCCCCAGACGCGCGAGCACATCCTCCTCGCCCGCCAGGTCAACGTCCCGGCCATCGTCGTCTTCCTCAACAAGTGCGACCTGATGGAGGACCCCGAACTCCTCGAGCTCGTCGAGCTCGAAGTGCGCGAGCTCCTCTCGAAATACGGCTTCCCCGGCGACAAGATCCCCGTCATCCGCGGCGCGGCGAACAAGGCGCTCGCCAACCCGACCGGTCCGGACGCCCAGTGCATCTGGGACCTCGCGACGGCCCTCGACACGAACATCCCCGACCCGGTCCGCGAGATTGACAAGGACTTTCTCCTCCCGATCGAGGACGTCTTCTCGATCTCCGGCCGCGGCACGGTCGTCACGGGCCGCGTCGAGCGCGGCATCGTGAAGGTGGGCGACGAGGTCGAGATGGTCGGCCTCCGCGACACGACGAAGAAGGTCGTCACGGGCGTCGAGATGTTCAAGAAGCTCCTCGACCAGGGTCAGGCGGGCGACAACATCGGCGTCCTCCTCCGCGGCGTCGAGCGGACGGACGTCGAGCGCGGGCAGGTCCTCGCGAAGCCCGGCTCGATCAAGCCGCACACGAAGTTCAAGGGGAAGATCTACATCCTCTCCAAGGACGAAGGGGGGCGGCACACGCCGTTCTTCAACAACTACCGCCCGCAGTTCTTCATCCGGACGACGGACGTGACCGGCTCCGCGAAGCTCCCGTCGGGAGTCGAGATGGTCATGCCGGGCGACGACGTCGAGCTCGAGATCGAGCTGATCACGCCGATCGCCATCGAGAAGGGGATGAAGTTCGCCATCCGCGAGGGCGGACGCACGGTCGGCGCGGGCACGGTCACGGAGATCATCGCGTAAGCGAAGAAGGCAGTCATGGCCAACGAAAAGATCCGCATCCGACTCAAGGGGTACGACTATCGGATCCTCGACCAGTCGACGACCGAGATCGTCGACACCGCCCGGCGGTCCGGCGCGAAGGTCGCGGGGCCGATCCCGCTGCCGACGGCCGTGTCGCGCTGGACGGTGAACCGTTCGCCCCACGTCGACAAGAAGTCGCGCGAGCAGTTCGAGATGCGGACGCACAAGCGCCTCCTCGACATCTTCGAGTGGACGCCCCAGACGGTCGACGCCCTTACCAAGCTCGAGCTGCCCGCCGGCGTCGAGGTCGAAATCCGGACGATGGGCAAATAGGGCCCGTCTCCGGAGCGAGGAACCGAACATGATCAACGGCATTCTGGGACGCAAGATCGGCATGACCCAGGTCTTCGAAGCGGACGGCACGGTGGTGCCGGTGACCGTCGTCGAGGCCGGGCCGTGCCTTGTGGTCCAGCGCAAGACGAAGGACCACGACGGCTACGACGCCGTCCAGCTCGGCCTCGTCGGCAGAGTTTCGCCGCGGCAGCTGACCAAGGCCGCCCGCGGCCATTTCGAGAAGGCCGGCGTCCCGCCGGCGAAGACGCTCGGCGAGGTCCGCTGCGACTCGGGCGACGCCGTCGCCCCCGGAGACAAGGTGCTCTGCGACATCTTCTCCGAAAAGGAGACGGTGGACGTGGTGGGCGTGTCGAAGGGCAAGGGCTTCCAGGGCGTCGTCAAGCGCCACCACTTCTCGGGCGGCGTCGCGACGCACGGCTCGATGTTCCACCGGGCGCCGGGCTCGATCGGCCCGTCGGCCTTCCCGTCACGCGTCTACCCGGGGACCCGCTCCTCGGGCCGCATGGGCGGGAAGCAGACGACGATGAAGAACCTGATCGTCGTCCGCGTGGACGCCGAGAACCACCTGCTTTATCTCCGCGGCGCCGTCCCCGGCGCGCGGAACTCCGTCGTCAAGATCGTGAAGAAGCCCGCCCGGAACGCTTCCGGCGGCGCGGCGGCGTGAGGAGGAGCGCGATGGCCCCGTCGAAGAAGATCGCCGCCGCGTCGACCCTGACGCTTCCGGTGCGCAACCTCAAGAACCAGACTGTCGGCCAGGCGACGCTGCCGGCCGAGATCTTCGACGTCCCCTTCCGCCGCCACCTGGTGTGGGAGGCGGTGAAGGAGATCCGGGCCCGCGAGCACCGCGGCACGCACAAGACGAAGGTGCGCTCCGAGGTCTCCGGCTCGGGGAAGAAGCCCTTCAAGCAGAAGCACACGGGCCGGGCCCGCCAGGGCGGCGGCCGCCCGCCGATTCACCGCCATGGCGG
Source organism: uncultured Acidobacteriota bacterium (assembly GCA_963721385.1). Classification (GTDB taxonomy): domain Bacteria; phylum Acidobacteriota; class Thermoanaerobaculia; order UBA5066; family UBA5066; genus DAOMFB01. Next base: position 265,979 of record CAVRJB010000013.1, on the reverse strand, counting down.
CACGGCGTTCGGGCCGGTCGTCCGCTCCTACGCCCTGAAAGTGAACGTGAAGGCGAAGAAGGCCGCCCTCCGCTGCGTCCTCTCCGAGAAGGCGCGCGAGAACCGGATCGTCCTCCTCGACAGCTTCGAGCTGCCCACACACAAGACGAAGGCGTTGTTCCTCGCCATCGAGAAGCTCGGAGTCGAGGGGAAGGCGCTGCTCCTCGACAAGAAGGGGAACGAGAACCTCACGCGCGCCGCCCGCAACCACCCGAAGCTCTCGGCCGCCGACGCGCTGGGCCTGAACGTCTACGACGCGCTGAACGCGGGGACCATCGTCTTCTCCGAGGACGCCCTCCGCACGGTCACGGAAGTGCTTTCGTGAGGACGCCGCAGTCGATCATCGTGCGGCCCGTCATGACCGAGAAGTCGACGGCGCTGACCGCCACTCAGAACGTCATCACGTTCGACGTCGCCCGCGACGCGAACAAGATCGAGATCCGCCACGCGGTCGAGACGCTGTTCTCGGTCAAGGTGGATTCGGTCCGCATCGTCAAAGTGTCGGGAAAGATCAAGAAGGTCGGCCGCTCGATCGGCCGAGCCCAGGACCGGAAGAAGGCCTACGTGAAGCTCGCGGCCGGCCAGAAGCCCCCGGCCCTCTTCGAGGGGGTGTAAGACACCATGCCCGTCAAGTCGTACAAGCCCACCACGCCGGGTCTCCGCCAGCGGACGACCGCCGACTTCTCCGAGATCACGAAGACGACCCCGGAGAAGGCGCTCACCCGCGGCAAGGTCAAGACCGGCGGCCGGAACAACAAGGGCCAGCTCACCTCGTGGTGGCGCGGCGGCGGCCACAAGCGCCGCTACCGCGACATCGACTTCAACCGCGACAAGCACGAGATCCCGGCGAAGGTCGCCTCGATCGAGTACGACCCGAACCGCTCGGCGCGCATCGCCCTCCTGTCGTACGCCGACGGCGAGAAGCGGTACATCCTGGCGCCGAACGGCCTCACCGTGGGCCAGACGGTCGTCTCGGGCCCCGCGGTGGACATCGTGGTCGGGAACGCCCTGCCGCTCAAGGGGATTCCGGTCGGCACCATCGTCCACAACATCGAGTTCAAGCCGGGCGCGGGCGCGAAGATCGCCCGGTCGGCCGGCGCCGGCGCGCAGCTGATGGCGAAGGAGGGGGCCTACGCGCTCCTCCGCGTCCCGTCGGGCGAGCTCCGCAAGGTGCGCGTCGACTGCTACGCGACCGTCGGGCAGGTCGGAAATCTCGAGCACGAGAACATCTCGATCGGCAAGGCCGGCCGCAACCGCTGGCTCGGCTGGAAGTCGCACAACCGCGGCGTCGCGATGAACCCCGTCGACCACCCGATGGGCGGTGGCGAGGGCAAGACCTCGGGCGGCCGGCACCCCTGCTCGCCATGGGGCTGGAAGACCAAGGGCTTCAAGACCCGCAACAACAAGCGCTCCGACTCGCTGATCGTCAAGCGGCGGAAGTCGTAAGGCCGGGAGAAGAACGCGATGTCTCGTTCCACGAAAAAGGGGCCGTTCGTCGACGGCCATCTCCTCGAGAAGATCACGGCGCTGAACTCGGCCGGCGAGAAGAAGGTCGTCAAGACCTGGTCCCGCCGCTCCACGGTCGTGCCGGAGATGGTCGGGCACACGCTCGCGATCCACAACGGCAGGAAGTTCACGCCGGTCTACGTCTCCGAGAACATGGTCGGGCACAAGCTCGGCGAGTTCTCGCCCACCCGCACCTTCAAAGGCCACTCGGGCAAGAAGGTCGAGAAGGGCGCCGTGCCGGGCGCTCCGGGCGCCCCCGCCGCTCCGGGCGCTCCGGGCGCTCCCGCGCCGGCCGCGCCGGCGGCGAAGGCCTGAGGGGGGAGACGATGGAAGCCGTCGCCCGCCTTCTCCACTATCGAGGATCGGCCCAGAAGATCCGCCTCGTGGCGGACCTGATCCGGATGAAGCCCGTCGGCAAAGCGCTCGACACGCTCCGGACGACGCGGAAACGCTGCTCGCCCGACCTCCTCAAGCTCGTGGAGTCGGCGCTCGCCAACGCGCAGCAGAACGAGTCGGGCGTCGATGCGGACGCGCTCGTGATCAAGAAGATCCACGTCGACGAGGCCGGGCGGAAGCCGCTCCAGCGGAACGCCATGATCCGGTCGGTCTCGAACTACAAGAAGCGCTTCGCGCGGCCCCGCTTCATGAGCGGCCCGCAGGGGCGGATGTGGCTCATACCGCGCCCGTTCTGCCACGTCACCATCGTCCTGTCCGACGATCAGGCGGTGCGGAAGGCCGCGGGGCTTCCGGCCGAGGCGCCGAAGCCGCTCGTGAAGAAGAAGCCGGGCCGCCTGGCCCAGGCCGTGGCCGGGGCCGGCACGCGCGCGAAAGCGGAGAAGCCCGCCGCGAAGCCGGAGAAGGCCCCCAAGTCCGACAAGAAGTCGAAGAAGTCGTAAGGAGCCGCGGAGCAAAAAATGGGACAGAAAGTCCACCCCTACGGATTCCGGATCGGATACAACCGGACCTGGCACTCGCTCTGGTTCGCCGAGAAGGACTACCTTCGGTTCCTTCACGACGACCTGAAGCTCCGCGACGAGCTGAAGCGGGACCTCTCCAACGCCGCGGTCTCGGAGATCGAGATCGAGCGGGGGAACAAGCTGAAGATCAACATCATGACCGCCCGTCCCGGCGTCATCATCGGGAAGAAGGGCGCGTCGGTTGACCAGCTTCGCGACCGGCTGCAGAAGCGGCTCGGGAAGGACATCCACGTGAACATCGTGGAAATCCAGCGCCCCGAGACCGACGCCCAGCTCGTCGCCGAGTCGATCGCCATGCAGCTCGAGCGCCGCGTGGCGTTCCGCCGGGCGATGAAGAAGGGGATGGAGTCCGCCTTCCGCTTCGGCGCCCAGGGCATCAAGATTCGCTGCTCGGGCCGGCTCAACGGAGCCGAGATCGCGCGCTCCGAGTGGTACCAGGAGGGACGCCTCCCGCTCCACACGCTCAAGGCCGACATCGACTACGGCTACGCCCGCGCCCGGACGACGTACGGGACGATCGGCGTGAAGTGCTGGATCTACAAGGGCGACCTGCACCGGGCGAAGTCCCGTCGCAAGGCGGCGTGAGGAAGAAAAAGTCATGTTGATGCCGTCCAAGGTCAAGTACAGAAAGCAGCAGCGCGGCCGCATGGGCGGCACCGCGCTCCGCGGCTCGGACCTCTCGTTCGGGGAGTACGGGCTCCAGGCCGTCGAGCCGGGCTGGCTCACGGCGCGCCAGATCGAGGCGGCGCGCGTCGCGATTCAGCGCCATGTCAAGCGCGGCGGAAAGCTCTGGATCCGTGTCTTCCCCGACAAGCCGATCACGAAGAAGCCCGCCGAGACCCGAATGGGAAAGGGGAAGGGCGCTCCCGAGGGCTGGGTCTGCGTCGTGAAGCCGGCCCGGGTCCTCTTCGAAATGGAGGGCGTGGACGAGAAGATTGCCCGCGCCGCGTTCCGGCTCGCGGCGGACAAGATCGGGATCATGACCCGCTTCGTCTCGCGCGAGTTCCTGTCGGCGGTGAGGTAGGACGATGAAGATCGATGCCATGGTCGAGTGGTCGGCGGAGGAGCGGACGGCGAAGGAAAAGGAGTGGCATCAGGCCCTTTTCACCCTGCGGCTCCAGAAGGCGACGGGCCAGCTCGAGAACCCGATGAAGATCAAGGAGCTCCGGAAGGACATCGCCCGCCTGAAGACGCTTGTCCACATGGATGCGGCCCGCGTCGCGGCGCAGAAGGCGCACGCAGGACACGAGGCCTCTCTCCACGCGACGTCGGCCGTCGGCGCGTCGGGCGAGAGCGTCTCGAAGGCGGCGAAGGAGGCGGCTCCGAAGGCTGGAAAGAAGGCCGCCCCGAAGGGGAAGGCCAAGGCGAAGCCGGCGGCGAAGAAGGCGGCTCCGAAGGGGGCGAAGAAGGCAGCTCCGAAGGGGAAGAAGGCCGCCTCGAAGGCCGGGAAGAAGGGCAAGGGCAGGTAAATGAGCGCGACCACAGAGACCCCGAACGCCGCCACGCGCCGGAACCGCAAGGTCGGCACCGTCGTCTCGGCCAAGATGCAGAAGACGGTCGTCGTCGAGGTGACGCGGCTCGTCACGAACGCCCGCTACGGGCGGATCCAGAAGCGCTCCGAGAAGTTCCTCGCGGACGACCGGGTCGTCGGCTGCAAGCCGGGCGACGTCGTCGAAATCGAGGAGACGCGACCGCTTTCGGCGCGCAAGCGCTGGCGCGTGAAGGCGATCGTCACGAAGGGCCGCGCGATCGCGCCGGAGATCTCCGACGCCGCGAGCGCGTCCTGAGGCCGGGAAGGGGAAGGAGGAGCACGCCGTGATTCAGATGGGCACGATCCTGGAGGTGGCCGACAACTCGGGCGCGCGGCGCCTGTTGTGCATCCGCCTGCAGGGGGGCTCCGTCGGGCGCTACGGCCGCCTCGGCGACGTCATCACCTGCTCGGTGAGGGAGTCGAACCCCGACGCGCCGGACCCCGTGAAAAAGGGAAAGGTCGTCAAGGCCGTCATTGTCCGGACCGTCCGCGAGCAGCGCCGCCGCGACGGCAGCTACATCCGTTTCGACACCAACTCCGCGGTCCTCATCAACCCCGAGAAGGAGCCGATCGGCACCCGTGTGTTCGGGCCGGTCGCGCGCGAGCTCCGCGAGAAGAAGTTCATGAAGATCATCTCGCTGGCGCCGGAAGTCATCTGAAATGAACCCGGGGGTTTCTCGATCCCCCCGGACCCCCCGACGGGGTCAGGGAAGCAGTTAGGCCATGAAGAAGAAGAAATCGTTGTTCACCGGCAAGCACCGGATCCGGCGCGGCTACCTCGTGACCGTCACGACGGGCAAGGACCGCGGCGCGTCCGGAAAGGTCTTGCGTATCCTCTCTGCCAAGGGGCGGGTCGTCGTCGAGGGCGTAAACCTCATCAAGCGCGCGACCAAGCCGAACCCCCAGAAGAACATCAAGGGCGGGATCGTGGAGCGCGAGGCCCCGATCGCGATTTCGAACGTCATGATCAAGGACCCGGAGGGCGGCAAGCCGTCGCGCCTCGGCGTCCGCGTCGAGGGAGGCGAGCGCGTCCGCTATGCCAAGAAGAGCGGGGCGACCGTCGCCGCCGTGTCGGCCAAGGCGGGGGAGTAGATGATGTCCGCGCGTCTTCTCGACAAGTACAAGAAGGAAGTGATCCCGACCCTGAAGAAGGAGTTCGGGATCGAGAACCCGATGGCCGTCCCGAAGATCGAGAAGGTCATCCTGAACATGGGGATCGGCGAGGCCATCTCGAACGCGAAGCTCGTCGATGCGGCTGCCGAGGAGCTGACGAAGATCGCCGGCCAGCGGGCGGTCGTGACGAAGGCGAAGAAGTCGATCGCCTCGTTCAAGCTCCGCGCGGGGATGCCGATCGGCTGCCGCGTGACGCTGCGCGGCGAGCGGATGTACGAGTTCCTCGACCGGCTCCTGAACGTGGCCCTCCCGCGGGTCCGCGACTTCCGCGGCGTGCCGACCCGCTCTTTCGACGGCCGGGGCAACTACACCCTCGGCGTCAAGGATCACCTCATCTTCCTCGAGATCGACCCGGCCAAGATCGACAAGTCCCGAGGACTCAACGTCACGATCGTCACCACGGCCGGCTCGGACGACCGGGCTCGCGTGCTCCTCCGGGAGCTCGGCATGCCGTTCGGGCGATAAGGAGAGCGCACAAAGATGGCTCGTCGCGCTGCAATCATCAAGGCGAACTCGAAGCTGAAGTACGAGGCCCGCAAGCGCAATCGCTGCAAGCGCTGCGGCCGGCCACGCGCCTACCTCCGCAAGTTCGGCCTCTGCCGGATCTGCTTCCGGAACCTCGCGCTCGCGGGCTACGTCCCGGGCGTGGCGAAGGCGTCGTGGTGAGGGGAGGCCAAGCATGAACATGTCCGATCCGATCGCCGACCTGCTCGCCCGCGTCCGCAACGCGCTGGGCGCCCGCCACGAGAAGACGGACGTGCCCGCGTCCCGCTTCAAGGTCGAGCTGGCGCGCATCCTCAAGGACGAGGGGTACATCAAGAACTACAAGGTCATGGACGACCGCGGCGGGAACCTGCTCCGTCTCTACCTGAAGTACGACGAGACGGGCAACCCGGTCATCCACGGCCTGGCGCGGACGAGCAAGCCCGGACGCCGCCTCTACCGCGGGAAGAACGAGTTTCCCGAAGTGCTCGGCGGGCTCGGCGTTTCGATCGTCTCCACCTCGCAGGGGCTGCTCTCCGGGAACGACGCGAAGAAGCGCGGCCTGGGCGGCGAAGTCGTCTGCACGGTTTGGTGAGGCAGGGGAGAGCACGATGTCTCGAGTCGGAAAGAAGCCCATCGCGATTCCCAAGGGGGTCCAGGTGAACGTGGCCGCGGCCTCGGTCGAGGTCAAGGGCCCGAAGGGCGCCGTGACGACGCCGATCATGGCCGGCATCACGGTGGCGACGAAGGACGGCAGGATCGAGCTGACGCGGAAGGGCGAGGAGAAGCGGGACAAGGCGCTCCACGGCCTGAACCGGGCGCTCCTCCAGAACGCCGTCCTCGGCGTGACGGAAGGCTACAAGCGCGAGATCGACCTCGTCGGGATCGGTTACAAGGCCGAGAAGAAGGGGAAGGACGTCGTCTTCAGCGTCGGCTACTCGCACCAGGTCCGGTTCCCGGAACCCGACGGCGTCAAGATCGACGTGGCCCCCGACGCGAAGGCGAAGGACGTCACCCACATCATCGTGACCGGCGTCGACAAGCAGAAGGTCGGGGAGACCGCGACCCAGATCCGCGGCATCAAGCCCCCGGACCCCTACAAGCTGAAGGGCTTCCGCTTCGTGGGTGAGGTCCTGAAGAAGAAGGCCGGAAAGGCGACGGGCAAGTAAGGACGGCTTATGGACAAGGCTTTCGAACGGCGTGACGCGCGCGAACGGATCCACAAGCGGATTCGGCGGAAGGTGACGGGGACGGCCGAGCGTCCGCGCCTCTGCGTCAACAGGACGCTGAAATACATCTCGGTGCAGCTGATCGACGACAAGGCCGGAGCGACCCTCGCCCAGGCTTCGTCTCGCGAAGGCGTCGTGAAGGGGAGCGCGAAGAGCGCGGCGAACAAGGCGGCGGCCGTCAAGGTCGGCGCCCTGATCGCCGAGCGCGCGCAACAGAAGGGCATCTCGGCGGTCGTCTTCGACCGCGGCGGCCATCTCTATCACGGCAACGTGAAAGCGCTCGCGGACTCGGCCCGCGAGAAGGGGTTGAAGTTTTGAGCACCACCGCGCCTCCGGGTCCCCGTCCTCCCCGCGGAAACCGTCCTCCCGGCCGTGGCTCGGGCCCGTCCGGTCCGCCCCGCCCGCCCGGCGCCCTTGGCGAGGGCCGCGCGGGAGCCGACCTGATCGACCACGTCGTCCACATCAACCGGGTGACGAAGGTCGTCAAGGGCGGCAAGAACTTCTCCTTCTCCGCCCTCGTGGTGGTCGGTGACGGCCACGGCCGCGTCGGCTACGGCGCCGGCAAGGCGAAGGAGGTCCCGGTGGCCATCAAGAAGGGGATCGAGATGGCCAAGAAGAAGATGATCTCGGTCCCGCTCAAGGGGACGACGATCCCGCACCCGATCATCGGGCACTACGGGGCCGGCCGCGTCATGCTGAAACCGGCGTCGGACGGCACCGGCGTCATCGCGGGCGGCGCGGTACGCGCCGTCCTCGAGTCGGCTGGCGTCCAGAACATCCTCACGAAGTCGCTTGGCACGACCAACCCGCACAACGTCGTGAAAGCGACGTTCGACGCGCTCTCTCGCCTGCAGCTCGCGGAGTCGATCCAGAAGGCGCGCGGCCGCGAGGCCGTCGCCCAGCCGGCCGCCGCGGCCGCTCCGGCTGCGGGAGCCGTTCCGGAGACGAAGTAGATGGAGACGAAGACGCTGCGCATCCGCCAGGTCCGCTCGGGGATCTGCACGCCCGAAGACCAGAAGCTGACGCTGAAGGGCCTCGGCCTCCGCCGGATCCGGCACGAGGTCGTCCGCCCCGACACCCCGGCGACCCGGGGCCTCATCCGGAAAGTCCGCCACCTCGTCGAGATCGTCGAGGCGCCGGGCACGGGAGCGAAGTGATGGCGCACGGACTGCACAATCTCGGTCCCAGGAAGGGCGCCACGACGAGCCGGAAGCGCATTGGCCGCGGCCCGGGCTCGGGTATCGGCAAGACCTCGGGCAAGGGCCACAAGGGACAGAACTCCCGCTCGGGCTACTCGCACCTCCGCGGGCACGAGGGCGGCCAGATGCCGCTCCACCGCCGGATCCCGAAGCGCGGCTTCACGAACATCTTCCGCAAGGACTGGATCACGGTGACCGTCGAGCAGCTCGAGCGCGTGTTCGACTCCGGCGCGGCCGTGACTCCGGAGAGCCTGAAGGCCGCCGGCGCCGTGAAGCGGAAGGGCCACGGGATCAAGGTGCTCGGGACCGGCGACCTGAAGAAGGCGCTCGTCGTCACCGCCCACAAGTTCACGGAAGGCGCCAAGAAGAAGATCGAGGCCGCAGGCGGCCGCTGCGAGGTCCTGTCGGCGTGAATATTCTCGAATCCATCCGGAACGTCTTCGCGATCCCGGACCTCCGGAAACGGGTCCTCTTCACGTTCGGGCTGCTCGCGATCTTCAGGATCGGATCCCACCTCCCGACCCCGGGCCTCGACGCCTCGGCGCTCGAGGAGTTCTTCAAGTCCCAGCAGGGCGGCCTGCTCGGGTTCCTGGACATCTTCTCGGGCGGCGCGCTGCGCCGGCTCTCCGTCTTCGCGCTGGGCATCACGCCGTACATCACGGCGTCGATCATCCTGCAGCTCCTGACGGTCGTCTGGCCCTACCTCGAGAAGCTCTCGAAGGAAGGGGAGATGGGCCGCCGGAAGATCACCCAGTACACCCGCTACGGCACCGTGATCCTCTCGGTCGTCCAGGGCGCGGGCATCGCGCTCTGGCTCTGGACCCAGACGACCCCCTCGGGCCGCCACCTCGCGCTCCGCGACCCGTCCTCCGACGTCGGAAAGCTGGGGTTCGTCCTCATGGCGATCCTGACCCTGACGACGGGAACCGCCTTCGTCATGTGGCTCGGCGAGCAGATCACCGAGCGCGGCATCGGGAATGGCATCTCGCTGATCATTTTCGCGGGCATCGTCGCGAGCCTTCCCACGGCCGCCATCCAGTTCTTCCAGCAGGTGCAGCGAAACCAGATGGGCCTCCTGACGGCGGTCTTCCTGACCGTCTTCATGATCGCCGTGGTCGGAGCGATCGTCCTCGTTGAGCGCGCCCAGCGCCGGATCCCGGTCCAGTACGCCAAGCGCGTCGTCGGACGCAAGATCTACGGCGGGCAGAACACCTACCTGCCGCTCCGCGTGAACACCGGCGGCGTCATCCCGATCATCTTCGCCGTCTCCATCATCCAGTTTCCGCAATACATAGCGTCGGCCTTCAAGAGCGATCTCATGAAGAAGATCGCCGACCAGCTTTCGATGGGGCAGCCGCTCTACAACCTCTTCTACGCTCTCGCCATCATCTTCTTCTGTTACTTCTACATTTCGATCATCTTCAACCCGAACGACACCGCGGAGAACATGCGGAAGTACGGCGGGTTCATTCCCGGCATCCGCCCGGGAAAGGCGACGTCCGAGTACATCGACAACGTCCTGACGCGGATCACGCTCATCGGCTCGATCTATCTCGTGATCGTCGCGCTCATTCCGGAGTTCCTCCTGATGGGCTTCAAGGTGCAGAGCATCCCCGGCATCGGGCCGTGGCTCGACAGCCACCTGCCCAACTTCGTGACGCAGGGCCTCGGCGTGCCGTTTTACTTCGGCGGAACGTCGACCCTCATCGTGGTCGGCGTCGCAATGGACACGGTGCAGCAGATCGAGTCGCAACTGGTCATGCGGAACTACGACGGGTTCCTGAAGAAGGGCCGCATCCGGGGGCGGAGGGGCTGACGCGATGGCCATTTATGTCGTCTTCTTCGGACCTCCCGGCTCGGGCAAGGGCACGCAGGCCTCGCGGCTCGCCGCAGACCTCGGGATCCCCCAGATCTCGACGGGCGACCTGCTGCGCTCCCACGTCGCGCGCGGCACGCCGCTCGGAAAGACCGCCCGGCCGATCATGGAGTCGGGGGCCCTCGTGCCCGACGACCTCGTGACCGCGATGCTGAAGGCCCGCCTGGCGGAGCCGGACGCCGCCGCAGGCGCGCTGTTCGACGGCTACCCGCGGACCGTGCCCCAGGCGGTTTCCCTCGACCGGCTGCTCGGCGAGTCCGGGAAGAAGATCGACTCGGTTCTCTTCATCGACGTCCCGGATGCCCCGATCGTCGACCGGCTCGTGAAGCGCGCCACCCTCGAGGGGCGCGCGGACGACACGCCGGAGACGATCCGGGAGCGACTCCGTGTCTACCGGGAGAAGACGGCCCCGCTCGCCGACCGGTACCGCGCGGCCGGCGTCCTCGTGACGATCGACGGGCATCGCCTCGTCGACGAGGTCGCGAGGGACGTCCGGGCGGCGGTCGAGAAGGCCCGGAAGGCGGGCGGATGATCACCTGCAAGGGGAAGGCCGAGATCCTGAAGATGGAGCGCGCGACGCGAATCGTCCAGGAGGTTCTCGCCGAGTGCGTGGCGGCCTGCCGAGTGGGCGTGTCGACGGAGGAGATCGACCGGATCTCGGCCACCGGCATCCAGGCGCGCGGCGGAAAGCCGGCGTTCCTCGGATATCGCGGCTATCCCAAGACGATCTGCGTCTCGATCAACGAGGAAGTCGTCCACGGCATCCCGTCGGCGAAGCGCCTGCTGAAGCCGGGAGACATCGTCGGCCTCGACCTCGGGGCCGTCGTGGACGGCTACTTCGGCGACGCCGCGAGGACGGTCGCCGTCGGCGAGGTCCCGCCGGCCGTCCGCGAGCTGGTCGACACGACCCACGAGGCGCTGCTCGCCGGGATCGCCGCGATCCGCGTCGGCGGCAAAGTCGGCGACATCGGCGCGGCGGTCGAGTCCGTGGCGAAGAAGAAGGGCTACGGCGTCGTCCGCGAGTTCGTCGGGCATGGCATCGGGACGGCGCTTCACGAGGAGCCGCAGGTGCCGAACTACGGACCCGCCGGCCGACGGGAGACGATTCGCGAGGGGATGACGCTGGCCATCGAGCCGATGTTCAACCTCGGGACGCACGAGGTCGCCGTTGGCGCCGACGGATGGACCGTCCGGGCGAAGGACGGGAAGCCCTCCGCGCATTTCGAGCACACCGTGGTGGCGACGGCCTCCGGGCCGGTCGTCCTCGGTTTCGGGCGCTACGCGGAGGACCACGCGGTCCCCGGGGCGCCGTCCTATTCCGAATACCCGTCGGCCGTGTCGGCCGGCGCGCTCGGAGCGTGAGGGAGTCCGAAAGGGCCATGTCGAAGGAAGACGCGATCGAAGTCACGGCCACCGTCATCGAGCCGCTGCCGAACGCCATGTTCAAGGTGGAGCTCGAGAACAAGCACAAGGTCCTGGCCCACATCTCCGGAAAGATGCGGAAGCACTTCATCCGCATCCTGCCCGGCGACAAGGTCCTCGTGGAGCTGAGTCCGTACGATCTGACCCGCGGGCGGATCATCTACCGGTACAAGTAAGAGGAGCGAACCCGTGAAAGTCCGTACGTCCGTCAAGAAAATCTGCACGAAGTGCAAGGTGGTCCGCCGCGCCGGCGTCGTGCGCGTGATCTGCGTGAACCAAAAGCACAAGCAGCGGCAAGGTTGATCGTCTTCAAAGGAAGTCAGGAGTAACTGAGAATGGCTCGTATCAGCGGCATCGACCTTCCCCCGAACAAGCGCGTCGAGATCGGCCTGACCTACATCTTCGGGATCGGGCGGCCGAGCTCGAACATGATCCTGTCGACGGCGGGCGTGAGCCCCAACACCCGCATCAAGGACCTGTCGGAGGACGAGGTCTCCCGGATCCGCAAGGTCATCCAGGAGGACTTCAAGGTCGAGGGCGACCTCCGCAAGGACACCTCGCAGGACATCAAGCGGCTCATGGAGATCGGGTGCTACCGCGGCCTCCGGCACCGGCGCAACCTGCCGGTCCGCGGGCAGCGGACGCACACGAACGCCCGGACGCGGAAGGGCCCGCGCAAGGGCGCGGTCGCAGGCAAGAAGAAGGCGACGAAGAAGTAAGGAATAAGGAATGGCAAATCCCACTGAAACCACCGCCGCCGCCCCCGCAAAGCCCGCCAAGGGCAAGAAAAAGGGCCCCAAGAAGGAAAAGAGGAACATCCCGCACGCGCTCGCGACCGTGCAGGCGTCCTTCAACAACACGATCGTCTCGATCACCGACAACCAGGGAAACGTCCTGGCGTGGTCGTCGGCCGGACGGATCGGATTCAAGGGCTCGCGCAAGGGGACGCCGTTCGCGGCACAGCTGGCCGCCGGCAACGCCGCCCAGCTGGCGCAGGAGCATGGCGTCCGGTCGCTCGACGTCAGGGTGAACGGCCCCGGCGCCGGGCGCGAGAGCGCCATCCGGGCCCTCGCCGCGGCGGGCATCGACATCCGGTCGATCAAGGACGTCACGCCCATTCCCCATAACGGCTGCCGCCCCCGCAAGAGGAGAAGGGTCTAATGGCTCGCTACCGCCAGTCCGTCTGCCGGCTCTGCCGGCGCGAAGCGATGAAGCTGTTCCTCAAGGGGGACCGCTGCTTCACGAACAAGTGCGCCATCGAGCGGCGCAACTTCCCGCCGGGGCAGCACGGCAAGCGCCGCTCCAAGATCCTCGGCTACGGGATCCAGCTCCGCGAGAAGCAGAAGGTCAAGCGCTTCTACGGCGTCCTGGAGAACCAGTTCCGCCTCACCTTCCAGCAGGCGGAGCGGATGCGCGGCGTGACGGGCGAGAACCTGCTCGCCCTCCTCGAGCGGCGGCTCGACAACGTCGTGCACCGGCTCGGCTTCGCGGCCTCGCGGGCGCAGGCCCGCCAGCTGGTGCGCCACGGCCACGTCCGCGTGAACGGACGGAAAGTCAACGTGCCGAGCTTCGTCGTCGGCGCGGGCGCGACCGTCTCCATCAAGGAGAAGAGTCGGAAGAACCCCCTCATATCCACCTCGGTCGAGACGGCAAAGGGGCGCGGCGTTCCCGCGTGGCTGGAGTTGAACACGACCGAGTTCGAGGGAAAGGTCGTCGCGCTGCCGAAGCGCGCGGATGTCGGCGTCCCCGTGAACGAGAAGCTCATCGTCGAGCTGTATTCCAAGTAGGAAGGGACCTCGCGCGCCGCTCAGCGGATAAGTCGCAGGGCCCAGGAGAATCACCATGATTTGGAAAGGCTTCCAGCGCCCGAACCGCCTCGACGTCGAGGAAGAGAAGGGCAACTACGGCCGGTACACCGCCCAGCCGCTCGAGCGCGGATGGGGAACGACGGTCGGCAACGCGCTCCGGCGCGTCCTGCTGTCGTCGATCGAGGGGGCGGCCATCACTGCCGTGAAGATCGAGGGAGTCGAGCACGAGTTCACGGCCGTGCCGGGCGTCGTCGAGGACGTCACCGACATCATCCTGAACCTGAAGCAGCTCGCGATCCGCCTCCACGAGGACGGGCCGCGGACGCTGGTCCTCGACGCCAAGACGAAGGGCGTCGTGACGGCCGATGTGTTCGAGGACGACGCGCAGATCGAGATCCTGAACGCCGAGGCCCCCGTCGCCACTCTCGCCGACGGCGGGCGGCTGCGCCTCGAAGCCACGATCAACAAGGGGCGTGGCTATGTGCCGGCCGACCGGAACTTCGACCCCGAGGCACCGATCGGCACCATCCCCGTCGATTCGGCCCATTCGCCGGTCCGCCGCGTGAATTATCACGTGGAGGCGGCCCGCGTCGGGCAGGCCACCGACTACGACAAGCTCGTCATCGAGGTCTGGACGAACGGCACGATCACTCCGCGCGACGCGATGGGCCTCGCGGCCGTCCTGCTCCGCGACCACCTCGCGATCTTCGTCAACGTGGAGACCGAGGAAGCCCGGCCCGCGGCCGGCGTCGACATGCCGCAAAGCGAGCTGGACGCTCTCCTCGACACGAACGTCGAGGAGCTGGAGCTTTCGGTCCGGAGCGCGAACTGCCTGAAGAACGCGGGCATCCGGACGCTCCGCGAGCTCGTTCAGAAGACCGAAAAGGACATGCTCGAAACGAAGAACTTCGGGCGGAAGAGTCTGAACGAGATCAAGGAGATCCTGCGCGAGAAGGGGCTCGCTTTCGGCATGAAGCTCGAGACCCCGACCGGCGCGGGGCGGTGAGGCGGCGGCGATGCAGCACAACCGAGCGGGCCGCAAGCTGGGCCGGACGACGTCTCACCGGCGGGCGCTTTTCCGCAACCAGCTGGCGTCCCTCTTCACCCACGAACGGATCACGACGACCCTGCCGAAGGCCAAGGATCTCCGCCCGCTGGCGGAGAAGATGGTCACTCTCGGCAAGCGGGGCGGCCTCCACGCGCGTCGCCTCGCGCTGAAGAACCTGCCCGACCAGGGCGCGGTCAAGAGGCTCTTCGATGAGCTCGCGCCGCGGTTCGCGTCGCGGACGGGCGGCTACACGCGCATCCTGAAGCTCGGCCGCCGTCCCGGCGACGGCGCCGAGATGGCGATCCTCGAGTTCATCGACTTTGATTTCGCTCAGCGGCAGGCCGAGAAGAAGGTCGCCGCCAAGGCCGCGGCCGAGAAGAAGGAGTCGTTGCTCGACAAGGCCAAGAAGCTGGTCGCCGGCAAGAGCCCGGAGGAAAAAGCCGCGAAGGCCGAAAAGGCCGAGGCCGCCGAAGGCGCGGAAGGCGGCGAAAAGGTCGAGAAGAAGGCCAAACCCGCCGAGAAGCCGCGCGGCGTCAAGGGTCCGCGCGCGCCGAAGGGCTCGGGCAAGAAGGGCGGCGGCACTCATGGCGGAACGCCGCGCAAGGTCGGCGGCGGCTGATTCTCCGGCAACAGAGGGACGACGACTCCAAGGGGCGCCGCGAAAGCGGCGCCCCTTTCTTCTTCTCCGACTGACCCTACAATCGCGCGTGCCTCCGCCGAGCCCTCTTCCCCGCGCCTTCCGTTTCGCGCCCGCGATCGTCTTCGCCCTCGTTTTCGCCGTCCGCGGGATCTCCTGGTGGATGCTCGAGGCGAGTCCCCTCTCCAGCTGGCATCTCTGGAAGGAGACGGACGAGCACGCGAACGTCGAGTGGTCAGCGCGCCTCGCCGGGGGAAACTGGGCGGACCTCCCGGCGTACCGGGCGTACTTCTCGTGGCAGGTCGGCTATGGTCCGCCCGAGGCCTGGGAGCGCTGGTACCAGAAGAACGCCTTCTACTCGGGGCCGCTCTACCCGTACGGCCTCGCCGTTCTCCGCCGGCTTTTCGGTTCGCCTTTCCTCCCGGCTCGCTTCCTCCACCTCCTCCTCGCGGCGGCGGCGGCGGCCTGCCTTTCGCGAGCGGTCCAGGTCGTGGCGGAGGATTTCCTCAGGAGGCAACGGGAGCCGTCCAGGAGGAAGGCGCCGCCGGGCGGCGAAGCATCCCGGGCCCCGTTCGTGGCCGCGCTGGCCGCGGGCCTCGCCTGCGGCCTCTACGGACCGCTCGTCTTCCACGACTTCTTTCTCTATCGCGATGGACCCGTCGCGCACGTCTCGACGCTGCTCGTCTGCCTGCCCCTTCTCAAACGCGAAGAGGGAAGCGATTCTCCGAAGGCAGGCTGGCAAGCCCTCCTGCTGGGGCTCCTGGGCGGCTTCGCAATGCTCCTCAAGCAGACCGTGGCGCCCCTCGCCGTCGCCGCCCTCTATTGTCTTTCGAAGAAATTCCCCGTGGGCGCGAGGCGCCGCATCGCGCTCCTCGGGGCGCTCGGCCTCGCCCTGCCGCTCGCGGTCCTCGCCGCGCGGAACGTCTCGGCCGGCGTACCGCCGCTCACCTTCGACACGAGGCAGGCGATCGGCCTCGTTTGGGGGAACGGGTTCGGGGCCGACGCGACGACGGCGCCCCCGCCGGAGATGAAAGAGATCCTCGACGCGGCAGGGGGCTCGACCCTGAGGACCGCGCGGCTCGTCCTCGAGGGCTACCGGGAGGCGCCGCTCGAGCTCCCGAAGCTCCTCCTCAAGAAGTTCGCGACCTTTTTCAACGCCTTCGAGGTGCCCGACAACGCGAACTACTATTTCTTCAGGGACCGGCTGCCGATCCTGAGGTTTCTCCCCGTCTTTCCCTGTCTCTTGGGAGCCGGACTCGTCGGGCTTTTCGCCGCGCTCGCTCGCGGCGTGCTGAGAAGGGAAGAAGGGCTGCTCGCATTCGTCGGAATCGTCGCGCCGCTCGCGGCGTGCCTCCTCGTCCAGACGACGTCCCGGTACCGGGTGGGCGCGGTCGGGCCGCTGGCGATCGGCTGCGGCCTGTTCGTCCTTCTTGCCTTCGAAGCCATCCGCCTTCGCCGTCTGCGGGAGGCGAGCCTTCTGGGGCTGGCCGCGGGTGCGCTTTCCCTCGTCCCGCTCCTTCCCCCGGTCATCTACTCCGCGCGCCACCGCTATGCCGACACGATCGTCTTCGCGACGCTCGTCGAGGGACGGCGAGGGCCGGAGGCCGCCGCCGCGGAGATCCGGCGCTACGTCGACGAGGCGAAGGACGACCGTCTCTACGAGACCGCCGTCCAGGTCCTTCGTCGTTGGGCGAAGACCGGAGATCGGTCCGGAGCACTCGTCGAACCCGAAGGGATCGCGCCGCCCGAGCGGCGGCTCCGCGACCCGGATTGAAGCGGGGCGCGGGGGCCTCAGGCCGTGGTGGAGGCGGGCCCCCGCGATGTCAGCCGGGGCGGCCCGGACCGCCGCCCTGGAAGCCGCCGTCGCGCCGGGGGCCGCGGAAGCCGCCGCCGTCGCGCCGCGGGCCGCGCTCGCGGTCGAACCGCCGCGGCGGGCGGTCGTCGCCGTCGCCGCCGCCGGCGGGCACGGCCTGGAGGCCGAGCCGCTCGACGTCGGCGGCACTCTCCTCGGGCGTGAGCGCCTGCCGGCGCGAGAGCTTCACCTTCCCGTTGACCGGGTCGATGGCGATGATCTTCACCTTGACCTTGTCGCCCATCTTGACGACGTCGGTCGTCTCGCGAACGCGGCCGGGGGCGAGCTCGGAGATGTGGACGAGGCCGTCCATCCCGGGGAGGATCTCGACGAAGCACCCGTAGGGCTCGATCCGCTTGACCGTGCCGAGGTACTCCGTGCCGATCTCGGGTACGGTCGTGAGCGCCCGGATCGCGTCGAGGCACTTCTCGGCCGTGACGAGGTCGTTCGAGGCCACGGTGACCGTCCCGTCGTCCTGAACGTCGATCTTGCAGACGAACTCCTTCTGGAGCGCCCGGATCGTCTTGCCGCCGGAGCCGATGACGTCGCGGATCTTGTCCTCGGGGACGGTGATCGTCAGGAGGCGCGGCGCGTACGCCGAGAGCTCCGGCCGGGCGGTCGCGAGGGTCGCCTCCATCTTGTCGAGGATGTACATCCGACCGCGGCGCGCCTGCTCGAGGGCCTGCTCGAAGATCTGCGGCGTGATGCCGCCGATCTTGATGTCCATCTGGAGCGCCGTGATTCCGGTGCGCGTGCCGGCGACCTTGAAGTCCATGTCGCCGTAGTGGTCTTCCTGGCCTGCGATGTCCGTGAGGATGGCGAACGCGTCGCCTTCCTTCACGAGGCCCATCGCGACGCCCGCGACCGGCGCCGAGACCGGGACGCCCGCGTCCATGAGCGCGAGCGAGCCGCCGCAGATCGTCGCCATCGACGAGGAACCGTTCGACTCGAGGATGTCGGAGACGACGCGGATCGTGTAGGGAAACTCCTTCTCGTCGGGGAGAACGGCCTGGAGCGAGCGCCAGGCAAGGCGCCCGTGGCCGATCTCGCGCCGGCCCGGAGAGCCGAAGCGCTTTACCTCGCCGACCGAGAACGGCGGGAAGTTGTAATGGAGCAGGAAGGCCCGCTCGGACTCGCCCTCGAGGTCCTCGATGAGCTGCGTGTCGTCCGAGGTGCCGAGCGTGACGGTGACGAGGGCCTGCGTCTCGCCGCGCGTGAAGAGCGCCGAGCCGTGAGTGCGGGGGAGGACGCCGGCCTCGATCGAGATCGGGCGGATCTGGTCGAAGGCGCGGCCGTCCAGGCGCTGCCGCTTCCCGAGGATCGTCTCGCGAGTGAGCGTCTCGACCATCTCGGAGAGGGCGCGCTTCGTCATCTTGCGCGTCTCTTCCTTCTCGGCCGGGATCAGGTCCACGCCGTACTTCTTGACTTCCTTGATCTTCGCGTACGACTCGATCTTTCCGGGGTGGGTGAGGGCCTCCATCATCGGACCCTCCCACTGGGCGCGGACCGAGGCGACGAGGTCGGCCGGCAGCGGGGCCGGCGAGACGAACGGCGCCTTCACGACGTGCCGCTCCGCGGCCATCCCGGCGATGGCGGCCACGACCTTCCGGACCTGCTCGTGGCCCCGGAGGATCGCCTCCAGCATCACCTGCTCGGAGACCTGCTTTGCGCCCGCCTCGACCATCGAGACGGCCTCGTCAGTGCCGACGACGACGAGGTCGAGGTCGGACTCGCTGCGCTCCTTCGCGGTCGGGTTGAAGACGAAGCGGTCGCCGATCCGCCCGACGCGGACGGCGCCGAGGACGTGCCGGAAGGGGATCGGGTTGATGGCGAGCGCCGCCGCGGCGCCGTTGATCGCGAGGACGTCGGGGTCGTTCTCGCCGTCGGCCGAGAGAACGAGGCCGACGACCTGCGTCTCGTGGTTGAAGCCCTCCGGGAAGAGCGGTCGGAAGGGCCGGTCGATCATCCGGCAGGTCAGGATCTCCTTCTCCGTCGGCCGCCCCTCGCGCTTGAAGAAGCCGCCGGGGATGCGGCCGGCCGCGTACTGGTACTCCTTGTACTCGACGGTGAGGGGAAGGAAGTCGATGTCCTTTGCTTCCTTCGCGTAGCACGCGGTGACGAGGACGACGGTGTCACCGCTCTTGACGACGGCGGCACCGTCGGCCTGCTTGGCCAGCTGGCCGGTTTCGAGGGTGAGTAGACGTCCCCCCAGGTCGATCGTTACGGAGGTTTTCATGCAGGTTCCTTTCGTGCGCGGCCCACGGGACGACGGCCGCCATGCCGCGCGGCTCCCGTGGGGACGGGAGGGCGTACGCCGGCGGACGCTCGGGAAAGACGGGGGACTACTTGCGCAGTCCGAGCTGTGTGATCAGGACCTGGTAGCGCTCGACGTCGCGCCCCTTGAGGTAGTCGAGCAGGCGACGCCGGCGCCCGACCATCTGGAGGAGGCCCCTCCGCGAATGGTGGTCCTTCGCGTGCGTCTTGAAATGCTCGGCCAGCTCGGAGATGCGCTTGGAGATGAGGGCCACCTGGACTTCCGGGGAGCCGGTGTCGGAGTCGTGTCGCCGCTGAGACCTGATCGTTTCCGTCTTGTTCGTCCTGGGCTGGGCCAATTTCCTGTTCCCTTCTAATTCCTTCTCAAACCCCGAATTTTACGACGGGCGCGACGGAAGCGTCAAACGGCCGCCTTCAGTCCTGGAGGACGATTTTCGGCTTTGCGAGGGCCAGCGCCCCGCGCCCGAGCGGCTCCAGCTGGCAGAGGGCGAGAAGCTCGTCGTCCACGAGGAGTCGGACCCAGGCCGCGCCGGCCGCGCCCGCCGGAAGCCTGACCGGCACGGCGTGGCCGTGCCGCACCCGGGCGGCCTCGGCCGGAGCGACTGACACCACCGGATAGGGGAGCGGGACGGCCGCGAGAGAGATCCAGTGGGGCGCTGTCGTCCGCGCCCCGGCCGGTAACGCTTCGAGAGCCGGCAGAGTGACCGCGTCGTCGATCCGGAAAGGCCCGACGGCGGTCCGGCGGAGCGCGGCGAGGTGCGCCCCGAGGCCGAGGTCCCGGCCGATGTCGTGGACCAGCGAGCGGACGTACGTTCCGGACGAGCAGCTGACCGAGAACGTGGCCCGGTCTTTGGCCACGACCCGGATCGTCAGCTCGGCGACCCGGACGTTTTTCGGCTCGACCGCCACGGACTCGCCCTTTCGCGCCAGCTCGTAGAGCCTCTTCCCCGCGACCTTCTTGGCGGAGTAGGGCGGCGGCACCTGACGCAGATCGCCGGTGTACGTCGCCGCCACGGTGCGCACCGCCTCGAGGGAAGGGTGCGGATCCGGGTGCGGCGTCCCGACCGGCACGCCGTCCCGGTCGTAGGTGTCGGTCTCGACGCCGAACAGCATCTCGCCCTCGTACGACTTGTCGACGCCCGTCAGGAAGGACTGGAGACGGACGGCCCGCCCGACGCAGAGGACGAGAAGGCCCGTCGCGGCCGGGTCGAGCGTCCCGGTGTGGCCGACGCGCCGCGTGTCGAGCAGCCGCCGAGCAGCGTCGACGACGTCGTGGGAGGTGAGCTGCGCCGGCTTGTCGACGAGGAGGATCCCCGACGGGCTGTCCGGGCGCGGGGCCGTCACGCGGCGCCCCCGCCGGCCGAGGTCGCCTCGACGAGGGCGGCCACGACCAGCGGCTTCACCGAGGCGATCGAGCCCGGGACCCGGCAGCCCGCGGCATTGCGGTGTCCGCCCCCGTCGTGGCGCGCGGCGACGGCACGAACGTCCACCTCGCCCTTCGAGCGGAGGGAACAGCGGACCTCGCCGTCGTCCCCCTCGCGGAGGAGCGCGGCCGCGCGGACGCCCCGGAGGCTGCGGGCGCGGTTCACGAGTCCCTCGGTCTCCTCGGCGGAGGCGCCGCTCTCGGCGAGAAACCGCTTCGGGAGCTCGACCGTCGCCACACGCCCGCCGCCGTGGAGCTCCAGCGTCCCGAGGACGAGCGCCTCGAGCTTCAGCGTCGGGACGGGCTGGGCCTCGAAGAGGAACTCGTTGACCTCGGCTGGCCGGGCGCCGGCCGCGACGAGGCGGGCGCCGAGGGCCAGCGCCTTCGGCGTCGTGTTGCCGTAGCGGAACGAGCCTGTGTCGGAGACGAGGGAGACCCAGAGGTTCGTCGCGACGTCCGGCGTCACCGGCCACCGAAGGAGATCGAGGAGGTCCGCCACGATCTCCCCGACGGCGGCGGCGGGAAGTTCGACGAGGTTGACCGCCCCGTAGCGGTCGTTTCCCGGGTGGTGGTCGACGTTGACCACCTTTCCGGCGAACATGTTGGGCCAGCCCGTCCGGTCGGCGGAGGGGCACTCCATGACGACGAGGGCGTCCCAGGCGCCGGGCCAGTCCGGGGGAAGCGTCTCCGACACGGAGACCGAAGCGAGGCCGGGCATCCCGTCGTAGGCGCTCGACCAGCCGTCGCGCATCACGACGCGGGCCTCTTTCCCCTGCGCCGAGAGCGCGAGGGCGAGGGCGAGGGCCGAGCCGAGCGAGTCGCCGTCGGGATTCCGGTGGCCGGTCAGAAGAAAGCGCTTGCCGGAGGCCAGGAGGCTCGCGACGTCGCGGTAGGCCGCCTCGACCGCCGCGCGTTCCGCCGCGTCGGGCGTTGCGGCCGTCACTCGCCATCCTCCCCGCCCGACGGCGGGATCGAGCGGAGGAGCTCGTCGACGCGGGCGCCGCGTTCGATCGTGTGGTCCTCGGCGAAATGGAGGTCCGGCGCGTACCGGAGGCCGCAATTCTGGCCCACGAGAGTCCGCAGGTAGCCGCGGGCGTGGTTCAGCGCAGCGACCGTCTTCCGGAACGCTTCCGCGTCGCCGAAGACGGAGACGTGGACCTTGGCCGTGCGGAGATCGGCCGACATGACGACGTCGGTGATCGTCGCGAAGCCGATCTGCGGGTCGCGCAGCTCTTCGCGGAGCAGTCGCGCCAGCTCGGCGCGGACGACGTCGGCGACCTGGCGGGGCCGCCGGGAGGGGGGGCGGTGGCTGCTGTTACTGCGGGCGTTCATCGTCATCTCCCGTCTCGAGGCCGAAGGGATGGCCGGGCTCGCCGACGTCTCCGTAGGAAAGGAACTCGTGTCTCAGGCTGGCGATCTCGGCGCCAGACTCCTCGGCGTAGGACTCCACCCACGAGGCGACCTTTGCCAGGAGCGGCTCCAGCGCCTCGCGGTCCGGGCCGACCGCGGCGACGCCGAGAACGGCCCGCTGCAGGAGGTCCTGGAGACCGACCTCCGCCGCCGAGATTTCGAAGTCGCCGCGCAGGCGGGCTTTCAGCGGCCGGAGGAAGGCGCGCTTCTCCTTGAGTCCCCGGCAGTGGGGGAGGTGAAAGTCGAAGACGGCGATGGCCACAACCATGAGTCGTTTGCTCGGGTGGAAGCGTCGTGGGGGAACCCGGCGGCCGGGTTCCCCTGACTCAGGTCAGCGTGGGGGCGACGTCTTCGAGAACGAACGCCTCGAGGACGTCGCCGACCTTCACGTCCTGGTAGCCGGCGATGCCGATGCCACACTCGAAGCCCTGCTTCACTTCGGACGCGTCGTCCTTGAAACGCCTGAGCGAGCCGATCTTCCCCTCGTAGACGACGCGGTTGTCGCGGACGAGGCGGACGGAGGCCGACCGGGGGATGACGCCGTCCAGGACCATGCAGCCGGCGATCGTTCCCGCCTTCGGCACCTTGAAGGTCTCGCGGACCTCGGCGTGCCCGCGGATCGCCTCCCTCTTGACGAGGTCGAGGAGGCCGGTCATCGCCTTCTTCATCTCGTCCGTCAGGTTGTAGATGACGGAATAGAGGCGGATCTCGACACCTTCCTTGTCGGCCAGCTCCTGAGCCTTCTTCTCCGGCTTGACGCTGAAGCCGATGATGATGGCCTCGGAGGCGGAGGCGAGAAGGACGTCGTTCACCGAGATGGCGCCGACGCCCGAGTGCAGGATCGAGATCTTGACCTTCTCGGTCGAGAGCTTGTTCAAGGTCTGGACGAGGACTTCCTCCGAGCCGCCCACGTCGGCCTTCAGGACGATCGCGAGGTCCTTCGCTTCGCCCTGCTTCATCCGGGTGAAGAGCGAGTCGAGCGACATGCGCGAGGACTTCGCGAGGACCTCCTCGCGCTCCTTCTCGCGGCGGAAGCCGGAGACCTGTCGGGCCTTCGACTCGTCCTCGACGACCTGAAACGTGTCGCCGGCCGCCGGGATGTTCTCGAAGCCCATCACTTCGACGGGCTCGGCCGGCCCCGCGGACTCGATCCGCTCGCCGCGGTCGTCCTGCATCGCGCGGACGCGGCCCACCGCGGTGCCGGCGAAGAAGACGTCGCCGACGCGAAGCGTCCCCTGCTGGACGAGGACGGTCGCGAGCGTGCCGCGCCCCGCCTCGCGCCGCGCCTCGAGGACGACGGCGCGGGCCGGGCCCTCGGGCATTCCCTTCAGCTCGAGGAGGTCCGCCTGCAGGAGGATCATCTCGAGCAGCTGGTCGATGCCGATCTTCTTCTTGGCGGAGATCTCGCAGGCCACGACCTGGCCGCCGAACTCCTCGATGATCACGCCCTTGTCGGCGAGCTCCTGCTTGACGCGGGTCGGGTTGGCCTCGGGCTTGTCGATCTTGTTGATCGCGACGACGACGGGCACCTTCGCGGCGCGCGCGTGGTCGATCGCTTCGACCGTCTGGGGCATGACGCCGTCGTCCGCGGCCACGACGAGGACGACGATGTCCGTCGCCCGTGCGCCTCGGGCCCGCATCATCGTGAACGCCTCGTGGCCCGGCGTGTCGAGGAACACGATCGGACGGCCCTTGGCCTCGACGCGGTAGGCGCCGATGTGCTGCGTGATGCCGCCCGCTTCGCCCTCGGCGACGCGCGCCTTGCGGATCACGTCGAGCAGCGACGTCTTGCCGTGGTCGACGTGGCCCATGACGGTCACGACCGGCGCGCGCGGAACCCTCAGGCCGCTCTTCGCCGGCTCGCCCGGCATCTCGGTGACCGTTTCGAGAGCCGCCTGCTGCCGGGAGAGCTCCAGTTCCTCCTCGAAGGAGACGACCGCCGCCTCGACGCCGAACTCCCGCGCGAGCTCGACGGCCGTCTTCGGCTCGACGGGCTGGTTGATCGTCGCGAGGAGCCCTCGCTGAAGGAGCGACTTCATCAGGTCCTTCGCCAGGATCCCGAGCTTCTCGGAGAGCTCCTTCACCGTGACGCCCTCGGAGAGAAAGACAGGGCCCGACGGCGTCGGCTTCCGCGTTTCGACGACCTCGCCGCTCTCGGTGGCGACGGTCTTCCTCGCCGCGCGGCGCTGCGCCGATTTCGAAAGAGTCTTCAGCTGTCCGGACTCGTCGACGAGCGGGGTCTGGATGTCCTCGTAGGTGTCCTGCTTGAAGCTGCCGAGGTATTCGCGGACGTCTTCCTCGAGCGCCGCGACCTCCTTGGTCCGGGGCTTCTTGGAAACGGCCTTCTTGACATCGTCCTTCTTGACGCCCGGCTTGGCGGCGTCCTTGCGACGCTTGTCGGCGGTCTCGGGAATCGAAGCGGCCGGGACCATGGGTCCGGCGCCGGGCCGGCCCATGCCGGGGCGCGACGGCATCCCGGGGCGAGGCGACATGCCCGGCCGCGGCGGCATGGTGGGGCGAAACGGCACCCCGGGGCGCGGGGGAAGGCCCACGGCGGGGCGGGCCACCGTCAGGCCGCTGCCGGTCGTCCGGATCGGGCGGAGCGTGGCGGGGCTCGGAGGAGCGATGACGGCGCGGCCGAGACCTCCCGCTCCGCGCGGCGGAGCCGCGGGGCCGGCCTGCAGCGCCGGTGAGGCGACGGGCGGCGCCTGAGAGGCCGGTGCCGCGGCTCCGGCGGCGGCGCTCGCGCCGGCGCCGTACATCGGAGCTTCGGGTCGCGGCGGCAGATGGGCGGATGCCGGCGACGGGTAGGCCGAGGTTTCGCCGGTCCGCTTCAGGATTCGGCCGAGGGCGCCGCCTGGCGCGGTGGGCGCGGGATGGGCGTGCGGCCGCGCGGATGCGGCCGGACGGGCGGTGGTCGTGCGCCGTGGCGGTGCCGCGGAGGCGGACGTGGGGGCGGCAGCCGCGGGCGTCGAAGGCGCCTCGGCGGACGCGCTGACCGTGGCCGTCACGACGCGCGGCGCGGGCTTCGACGGGGCGGGCGACGGCGGGGCGGGCGGCGGCGGGGCGGGCGCGGCCACCACGACGGGCGGCGGCGGCGCGACGTCCTTGATGTCGACCTCGGCCTCCGTCACCACGGGCAGCTCGGCGTCGGGCAGCCGCTCGATGATCTTGATCCGCTTGAGCGCGGCCCGCTCGGTCTTCACGCGGGCGGCGGCGGCCGCCGCGGCGGCGGGCGCCGCGACGGGCTGGCGGACGATCAGGCTCTTCGGGGCCTGCGTCTTGCCCGTGAGAATCGCCTGCGCGGTGGAGCCCTCGATGACGGACTCGACGCTCTTGACGTCGACGCCGATGCCCTGGAGGAGGAAGAGGACCTCCTTCGGGGGTTTGCCCATCATCTTGGCGAGCTCGGTGACGGTGAACTTGGCGGCCATGGTCGTCACTTGTCGGGTGTCTCCGTCACGGGGGCGGCGGGCGCTGACGCGCCGTCGCCTCCTTCGAGTTCGTCGTCGCCGGCTTCGCCGGCGGACTCCAGGGCGTCTTCCTCGGGCTCGGGCTCGGGCTCGGGCTCGGGCGGCGGGGCCTCGTCGAAGTCGCGGGCCGTCTCGACCGCCGTTTCGCGCACGTCGGCCGGCAGGGCGACCGCGCCGAAGGCGGCGGCCATTTCTTCGACGCCACCGGCGGCTTCGAGCAGCTGGCCAACGGTGTTGATTCCCTGCTGGGCGAAGGCGGCGGCGGCGGCCTCCTCGAAGCCGGGCACCTCCGCGAGTTCGGTCCCGCGGCGCTGGGACGAGAGGAACATCCGCTGGAGCGCGTCGGCCACCTCGGCCTTGACGGCCTGCTCGCTCTTGATCTCGATCTTCGCTCCGATGAGAGCGGCGGCGAGACGGACGTTCTGCCCGCGCTTGCCGATGGCGAGCGAGAGCTGGTCCTCCTCGACGATGCACTCCAGCGTCGGAATGGGCTCGAGCGGCTCGCCTTCGGGCCCGATCTCGGGCTCGTCCTCCTCGTCGCCGGGCATGACCGAGACGCGCGTGATCTTCGCGGGGGAGAGGGCGTTCTGGGCGTAGGTGACGAGGTCGTCGGAAAACTGGATGATGTCGATCCGTTCGCCGCGCAGCTCGCGCATGATGGCCTGGACACGGGCGCCGCGCATGCCGACGCAGGCGCCGACCGGGTCGACGTCGCGCTCGCGGGAGGCCACCGCCACTTTCGCGCGGTCGCCGGGTTGGCGGACGCACCCGCGGATGACGACCGTCCCGTCGTAGATCTCGGGGACCTCCATCTCCATGAGGCGCATCAGGAGCTCGGGCGCTGTCCGGGAAAGGACGAGCTGGGCGCCCTTCGGATTCTTGTGGACGTCGGCGAGAACGGCGCGGACGCGCTCGCCCTGCGTGTACCGCTCGGCGCGGGACTGGTGCTCGCGCGGGATGACCGCCTCGGTCCGCCCGAGGTCGACGATCATGTCACCCCGCTCGAACCGCTTGACGGTCCCCGTGATCAGCTCCCCGACCTTCGGGAAGTACTCGTTGTAGATGTTGTCGCGCTCGGCCTCGCGGACCTTCTGGTAGAGCACCTGCTTGGCGCTCTGGGCCGCGATTCGCCCGAGTCCCTCCGTCGAGCGGTAGAGTCGGATCTCGTCGCCGATCGCCAACTGCTCGGGCGCGAGGATCTCCTCCGGGGCGCCCTCGCCTTCCGGCGTCCGGACGATTTGCCAGCTCTGGCCGGCGAACTCGCCCGCGAGGAGCGCGGGGGCTTCCTCGAGCAGGATCTCGATGTAAGGGAGGCGGATCTCCTTCTCCGGCTCCGCCTCGGCCGCGGCGGGCGGTGGCGGCGCGGTAACCTGTCCGAGCGGGATGTCGTCGGGATCGATCTCGACCGGAACGGGCGCCTCGACCTTCGTCTTCTGTTCCACGATCCGGTAGGGAGTCCAGGCCGTCAGCGTCCCGGCGACCGGGTCGAAGAGGGCCGCCATCTCCCGCACCTTGTAGACCTTGCGCGCCGCCGTGGCGATCGCCTCCTCCAGCGCCGCGACGAGGCGCGAGAAGTCGATCTCCTTTTCGCGCGAGGCCGCTTTCAGGGCCTCGATGATCTCGTCGGCCTTCGTGGTCGGGGGCGCTTTCGCGGGCTTTCCCGCCTTCGCCGCCTTGGCGGTCTTCCCGCCCGTGGGGGCGCGCGGGTTCTTCACCTTGGCGCCCTTTCGGGTCGCGGCGTCGCTCTTCGTCGGAGCCTGGGTCGAATCCATCTGGCTGGTCTCTCCGGTTTGTCGTCTCGAGTTCGTCGGTCCCGCGTCTGTCCTGCCGCTTACAGCTCCGGTACGAGGCGCGCAAGCTTCACGTCGCCAAAGGGGACAGTGTACCGGCGGTGGCGGTCCTCATCAAGGACCGTCAGCCGGTCTTCTACGATGTCTTCGAGCACTCCCTTGAGCCGCGTCGTTCCCTCCGCCGCGCGGTGGAGGCGAACCGTCACGCGCTTCCCCCGGAAGCGGACGCAGTCCGCCACCGTCCAGAGAGGCCGGTCGAGGCCGGGCGACTCGACCTCGAGGACGTACGGCGGGAGCGAGCCTTCCCGCGCGTCGAGGACCTCGGAGGCGGCGCGCGACGCCCGCTCGCAGTCGCCGAGGGAGACGCCCTGCTCGCGGTCGATCGTGAGGGTCAGCGTCCCACGGCGGCCCGGCTTCCAGCCGAGGTGGCAGAGCTCCAGCCCGAGAGCCGTCACGGCCCCGCGGAGAGTCTCCTCGAGCTCGCCCCGGAAGGGGTTATCCCTGTCCATCTTTCGATTCGCGGCCGTTTTCGAGGGAAAAAAAGAGGGCCGAAGCCCTCTTTCAAGATCCTTGAAAGCCAGCCGACGTAAGTATAAGGCGGGGAGCGCGGACGCGCCAGCCGCAAGGCGAAGGCATGCTTTACGATGGCGCGGGAAGGCTGGCACGTTCTTCCCATGCCGGACGGCCGAACGCGCCAACGCGGCTTCGACGAGGAGTTCCATCAGCGACCTGACGCTTCTGAGACTGAACGAGCCCTTCGTCGAAGGGCGCGAAAAGGCCGAGCCGTGGCCCCCGACGGGCGGAGGCCCCCCCGCCGCCGGCGCGCCCCCGGAGCCCCCCCGCGGCGCGAGCTTTCCTTCCTGATGCCGGGAGACGCCGCCCGGATCCGATTCCCGTTCTCGACCGGCTCGGGACTGCCCCCCTCTGCCGCCGATCAAGGGAAGAGGCACGGCGCGGACCTCGTCCTCCTGCCGCTCAACGACGCCCTCGTTCTCGGAGAGGAGAGCGCGACGCCGTGGCCCGAGCCGCAGCGGCTCCCCCGGAGGCGCTCCGAGGTCGCCGAGGTCCTCGCGAACGACCTCCAGGAGTTCGTCGGAGCCGGCGACTACAAGCCTCCCAAGCTGACGATCAGACGCGAGCGCGGTATCTACGCCTCGATCATCGTCCACCTGCTCGTCGTCCTCGCGCTGATCCTTCAGCCGAAACCGAAACCCTCGAACCCGAACGAGGAGCTGAACGACGCCAACGACCCGCTCGGGATCCAGCGGTGGCTGCGTCCCGACCCGACGCCGCCGCCGATCCCGGCCCAGTTCTTCCCGGCGCCGGGGCCGAAGGCACCGCAGGCGGGGCCGCGGCCCCTTCCCTCGGATCTGGACCGGAAGGCGGGGGGTGGCGACCCGAAGCTCCCGGCGATGACGCAGCCGATGTCGGTGCCGAAGCCGGGCATCCAGGATCTCGACGAGGGGGCGAAGGGCAGGACCGCCCAGGCGGCCCCGACGCCCGCCGCTCAGCCGCCGAGCCAGGTGGGGCAGAAGGGAGAGTCGAGCCCGTCCCTCCTTGCCCTGAAGCAGGAATCCGGCGGGATCGACTCCGGCCGACGTCCGAACGTCGTCGGCATCCCGCAGCCGAGCCTCTCGTCGATCCGCCCGGAGGACGCCGCCCGGGAGGGGCGGGAAGGGTCGGGCGACGAGGGAGCCGGCTACGCGCGGCAGGGCGGCTTCGTCGACTCCGGCCCGCTCTCCTTCGACACGAAGGGATACGACTGGGGCGCCTATGCGGCCGAGATGATCCGCCGGATCAAGCGGAACTGGGACGTGCCCCAGCTCGCCCATTACGGCGTCAAGGGGCGTCTGACGATCCGCTTCTACATCCTGAAGGACGGCACGGTCGAGGCCGAGAGGATCATTGCGTCGTCCGGCATCCCGCCGTTCGACAACGCGGCCTATCAGGCGATCTCGAAGTCGAACCCTTTCCGGCCGCTGCCGGCGGATCTCGGGCACGACCGGGAGGGCGTCACGGTGACCTTCTTCTACAACATCCACTCGGAAGACGAGCCCTACCCGCCGCGGTGACGGCGGCACGGCAGGTGCCGGGACAAACCCGGCACGCGGTTTGCGCGTAGAGACCGATGGCGCGCCACCGTGTCAAACGAGGCGCGGACCGTCTGCGTATCATTGACGAAAAGGGGACTATGCGTACCAGGAACAAGGTGATCTCCGTTGCCGCCCTCGTCTCGGCCTCAGTCGTCTTCGGGATGATCCTCGCCGGGACACTCGACCTGACGAAGTGGGCCTCGGCCCAGCGCGCCACTCCCGCGCCGGCCTCGGCGGCGGCCGCGCCCTCCGGCCGGGCGATGCCGGCCGTCGCGCTGCCGTCCTTTGCCGACGTCGCCGAACGCGACTCGCAGGCTGTCGTCTCGGTGACTTCCACGGACGTCGTGAAGGTCGACCGGCAACGCCCCCGGTACCACCAGTGGGACCAGGGAAGCCCGTTCGATTTCTTTCTCCCGCCCGACCAGCGCCGGCGCGGCGGCGACGACGGGGAGGACGAGCGAAAGGAGATGTCCGGCGGGAGCGGCTTCATCATCGAACCCGACGGCTACGTCCTGACGAACAACCACGTCGTGGAAAACGCCACGAAGGTCCAGGTCAAGGTCAACGGCAAGGACGACTACGAAGCGAAGGTCGTCGGCCGCGACCCCGCCACGGACCTCGCTCTCCTGAAGATCGAGGGGAAGACGCCGTTTCCGACGCTGCCGCTCGGCGACTCCGACAAGGTGCGCGTCGGCGAGTGGGTCATGGCCATCGGCGACCCGCTCAACTTCGAAAAGACGGTCACCGTCGGGGTCATTTCCGGGAAGGGGCGCTGGGCCGGCCTCTCGCAGGCCACGAGCGCCTTCGAGAGCCTCATCCAGACGGACGCTGCGATCAACTTCGGCAACTCGGGCGGCCCGCTCGTGAACGCGTCGGGCGAGGTGATCGGGATCAACACGGCCATCTCCCGGTTCGCGCAGAACATCGGCTTCGCCGTCCCGATCAACGTCGCGAAGCGGCTCCTCCCGCAGCTGAAGCAGGGGAAGGTCGTCCGCGGGTTCCTCGGCATCACGATCGCGACCGTCGACAAGAAGCTCCAGGAGGCCTACGACCTGAAGGCGGCCGAGGGGGCCATCGTGCAGTCCGTCGAGCCGGGCAAGCCGGGCGACAAGGCGGGCCTCAAGCACGAGGACATCATCGTCAAGGTCGACGACACCCCGGTGAAGACGAACCGCGACCTGATCGACTATGTCTCGGGCCGGGCGCCGGGCTCCAAGGTGACGATCACCTACCTCCGCGACGGCAAGGAGAGGACCTCCGTCGCCAACCTCGCGGCGCGGACCGAGCAGGGCGAGAAGCCGGAGGCCGAGGAGCAGGAGGCGAAGGGGACCGGGAAGAAGGACAAGGCCCTCGGCCTCGAGCTGTCGGACCTCTCCCCGGGCCTCAGGCGCTCGTACCGGATCGGCCAGGAGTCCGGTAAGGGCGTCGTCATCACGCACGTGAAGCCGGTCTCGCCGGCCGCCGACGCCAACCTGCAGGAAGGCGACCTGATTCTCGAGGTGAACGGCGTGCCGATCGGCTCCGTCGACGAGCTGCAGGCGCAGCTGAAGAAGCTCCCGAAGGACCGCTGGGTCCGGTTCTACGTCCTCCGGTCGATCCCGAGGCCTCAGAACTTCATCGCCGCGCTGAAGCCCGAATAGGGGGGTTCCAAAGGGGGGACGGCAGGGCCGGTCCCCCCTTTGCCCTCCGGGCGTCCTCGCAGAATCTCCTTGATTCCTGTAATTCATAATTCATACTTTCGTCATGCGGATGACGATCTCCCTTCCCGACGGCATCGCTCGCCGCTTTTTCGCCGCGGTTCCGAGCCGTCGACGTTCGGCGACGGTTGTCCGGCTGATCGAGAAGGACCTGGAGTCCCGCGAAGCGGCGCTCGAGAAGGCCTGTCGCGCTGCGAACGCGGACAAGAAGCTGGCCGCCGAAGTCGATGATTGGCAGTCGTTCGACGATCATCTGAACGTCTCTGAACGCCGGTGACTCCGGCCCGCGGCGAGATCTGGTGGGTCCGGCTGGATCCGACCGAGGGCTCCGAGATCCGGAAGACGCGGCCCTGCCTGGTCCTGACGTCCGACACGCTGAACAGATTCCGGCGGACGGTTGTCGTCATCCCCTACTCAACGGTCGCCGCCGCACATCCGCCGATCACGATCAAAGTGACGTGCCAGGGTCGGCCCGCCGTGGCCGTGGTCGACCAGGTGCGCGCCATCGCCAAGGAACGGCTCGTCGAGCGAATCGAGGTCGCCCCCGAGGATCAGCTTGCTGCGGTGACCGAGGCGCTGGCTGTCGTCCTGGAACTCGGCTGAGGACTCCGGAGCCCTTCCGGGTCGTTCAAGCCCTAGATCGAGGCAAGCGACGGGTCGATGGCCGACGGGTGCGTCGGGATCGGCGTCGAGGCATCGGTCGCTTCCGCCGGCGCGAAGTCGTGCCGGTTCGCCCGGACGACGCGGCCCCTCCCGTCGCGGACGACGCGCTCGTAATACGCGTCCCGCTCGAACGGCTCCCGCCCCGCGCCGCGGATCATCCGCTCCATCTCGGCGCGCGTCAGCCCCGACGAGGTCGTCGCGCCCGCCGCGTGGGTGATCGTCTCCTCGGTCACCGTCCCGACGAGGTCGTCGGCGCCGAAGTGGAGCGCCACGGACGCCAGCTTCTCGCCGATCTGGATCCAGTACGCCTTGACGTGGTCGACGTTGTCGAGCATCAGGCGCGAGACCGCGATGACGCGGAGGTCGGTCAGTCCCTTCACGGGCCTGATGTGGGGGAGCTGCGTCTCCTCGGGGTGGAACGCCAGCGGGATGAAGCCGAGGAAGCCCCTCGTCTCGTCCTGCAGCTCGCGGATCCTCACGAGGTGGTCGACGCGGTCCGCGGCGCTCTCGACGTGGCCGTAGAGCATCGTGACGTTCGTCTTCACGCCGTTCTCGTGGCAGAGGCGCGCCACTTCGAGCCAGCGTTCGCCCGTGATCTTGTCGCGGCAGATGACGTCCCGGACGGGCTTCGCGAAGATCTCGGCCCCCCCTCCGGGGCAGGAGTCCATGCCGGCGGCCTTGAGGTCTCGTATCACCTCGACGACGTCCTTCTTCCCGACGCGCGCGAACCAGTCGAGCTCCACCATCGTCCAGGCCTTGAGGTGGACGCCCGGAAAGCGCGACTTGAGCGCCTGGCAGAGGTCGAGGTACCAGGCGTAGGGGAGCGACGGGTGGAGTCCGCCCACGACGTGCAGCTCGGTGATCCCGTCGTGCCAGCCGGCGGCAGCCTCGGAGACCGCCTCCTGGATCGACATCGTGTAGCCGCCCTCGACGCCCGGCTTCCGCGCCCAGGCGCAGAGGCCGCAGTCGACCCAGCAGAGGTTCGTCGGGTTCAGGTACCGGTTGACGTTGTAGTAGCCGACGTTTCCGTGCTTCCTCTCGCGGACGAAGTTCGCGAGCGACCCGACGCCGAGGACGTCCGCCGTCGTGAAGAGCGCGACGCCATCCTCGAACGAGAGCCTCCGTCCCTCGACCACCTTCACGGCGACCGGCAGGAGCGGTGTCCCCGCAAAGCGCTCGAGGAGGCCGGCGGCGTCCGTGGCGATCTTGACGCTCAATCGGGGAGGTCGGACTCGGTGATCGGGATGGAGATCAGAGGCGGTGCCTTCGCGTCGGCGACGGCCTTCGGGTCGAGCTCGTCGTATCGTCCGTGGTACTTCTCGTAGCAGCGGGGCAGAAAGCGAAGTCGGGGCGAAACGCGAAGTCGACGACGATGCCGACAGCGAGGAGCTCCGTTCGACTTTTCGCCGCAGGAGTCGCAGGTCCCTTCGAGGCGGAGGCGCATCCAGACGGGTCCGGACATGGGCGGGATCTTACTTCCCCCGGGGACTTGCCGGTACCAGCAGGAGGAGGGCCACCATGGCGACGGCGGCGATGCCGGCTCCGGCGAGAAACGCCGTCCCCGACCCGAACCGCTCCCAGAGCCAGCCGAAGCCGGCGCTCGCCGGGAGCGCCGCCAGGCCGGTCATCCCGTTCAGCCAGCCGAACGCGCGGCCGCGGCTCTCGTGGGGAACGAGGTCGGCAACAAGGGCCTTTTCGGTCCCTTCGGAGAGCGCGTAGTAGACGGAATAGACCGCGACCAGCCCGACGAAGAGCGCGGCTCCGGAGACGAACGCGAAAGCCGCGTAGCAGGCGGCGTAGAGGCTCCAGGCGAAGAGGAGGAGAGTCCGCCGGCCGAGGCGGTCCGAGAGGCCGCCGCCCCATGTCGAGAAGAGGGCCCTCACGCCGTTCGAAAAGGCCCAGAGGACGGGGACCCACGCCGCCGAGATCCCGATCTCCCGCGCGCGGAGGAGGAGAAAGGTGTCCGACGAGGCGGCGAGCGTGAAGAAGCCGACGACCCCCGCGACGCGCCAGAAGGCGGTTGGGAGCGGACGGGCCGGCGTCCCCTCCTCCTTGGCGCGCAAACTCGCTTCGCTCAGACAGTGCGCGCCGGCGTCGGAGGGGACGCCGGCCCTGCGCCCCTCTTGCTTCTCCTGAACGAAGAAGGCGAGGACCGCGAGGGAGAGCGCCGCGGGAATCGCCGCCAGGAGGAAGACGGCCCGGAAGGAGAGGCCGACTCCGACGAGCGCGGCGGCCGCGAGAGGGCCGAGAACCGCTCCGGCGTTGTCGAAGGCTCGGTGCAGCCCGAAGGCCGCTCCCCGCCGCTCGACCGGCGCGGCCGCCGCGATCATCGTGTCGCGCGGAGCGGTCCGGATTCCCTTGCCGATCCGGTCGAAGAACCTCACGCCGGCGACGACCGGCCAGGTCGGCGCGAGGCCGACGAGCGGGCGGACCACCGACGAGAGGCCGTAGCCGAGGAGGACGAGCGGCTTCTTCGCCGACGCGCGGTCCGTGAACCGTCCCGAGACCACCTTCGAGATCGAGGCGGTCGTCTCGGCGATCCCCTCGATCCAGCCGAGGGCCCTGGCCGGATTCCCGGGGAGCGTCGCGAGAAAAGCCGGGAGGAGCGGGACGATCATCTCGGACGAGACGTCCGTCAGGAACGAGACCCACCCGAGCCGGACGACGGTCTTCGGGAGGCGGCCCGGGGGAGAATCGGGCGGGATGTCGCTCGTCACCACGAAGGCCTTCATTCTGCGGCTGGACCCGCTCTCGGAGAAGGACCTCGTCGCCGCGCTCCTCACCGCCGACCACGGTGTCGTCCGCGCGGCGGTTCGCGGGGCGCGCGGGAAGTCGAAGCGGGCGGCGGCCCTGCAGCTCCTTTCCGAGGTTTCGGTGACCTACTTCCGGAAGGAGGGGGCCGACCTGGCCCGGCTCGACGCCCTGGAGCTCGGGAAGAGCGCCTTCGAGCTCGCGACGAAGCCGGGGAGCGCGATGCTCCTTCCGTACCTCGCCGAGAGCGCCTCGGTCTTCGTCCCGGAGTCGGAGCCGGGGAGCGACGTCTACCGGCTGATCCGGCACGTCCTCGACGCTCTCGAGGCGGGGGTCGACGCGCGGCTCGCGGCGCGGTACTTCGAGGCGTGGCTCCTCCGCTTCGCGGGGCTCCTGCCCGACGACGCCGCGTGCGCGGCTTGCGGCGAGCCGCTGCCGCCGGGAGACGCGCGCCTCGACGCGGCGATCCCGGGCTTCGTCTCGTCCGAATGCGCGGGGCGGGGGACGGTCGCCGTCCCGGGGCCGGCACGCGCGCTCCTCGCCGCCATCCGGCGCGGGACGCTCGGCGAGGTCGCCGCGGGGCGTCCGCCGGAGGCCGCCGTCTCGGCGGTCGACGAAATCGCGCGCGAGGTGCGGCGCCGGTTCCTGGGCCACGAGCTCCGGAGCTACCGCTTCCTCGGCTTCCTCGGCTGAGGGGAATCTCGGCCGGATTCCGGTACACTTCGACGGCTCACCAGAGCGAATCGGAAGGCGCGATGGACCTGCAGACCCTCATTCTGAAGCTGTCGGAGTTCTGGGCCTCGAAGGGATGCCTCCTCGAGCAGCCCTACGACGTCGAGATGGGCGCCGGGACGATGCACCCGGCCACGTTCCTGCGCGTGCTCGGCCCCGAGCCGTGGGCCTGCGCGTACGTCCAGCCGTCGCGCCGCCCGACCGACGGGCGCTACGGCGCGAACCCTTTCCGTCTCGGGAAGTACTTCCAGTACCAGGTCGTCGTGAAGCCGTCGCCCGAGAACATCCAGGACGTCTTCGTCGAGAGCCTCGCGGCGATCGGCATCGACCCGAAGGAGCACGACCTCCGCTTCGAGGAGGACAACTGGGAATCACCCACGCTCGGCGCCTGGGGCGTCGGCTGGCAGGTGCTCCTCGACGGGATGGAGATCACGCAGTTCACCTACTTCCAGCAGGCGGGGGGCATCGACCTCGCTCCCGTGACGGCCGAGATCACGTACGGGATCGAGCGACTCGCGATGTTCCTCGGCAATCACCGGAGCGCCTTCGACGTGCCGTGGCTCCCGGGCGTGTCGTACGGCGAGGTCCGCCAGCAGGAGGAGTACGAGGCGTCGAAGTACAACTTCGAGGTTTCCGACGCGTCGCTCCACCAGCTCCTCTTCGACCGGTTCGAGGCGGAGGCGCGCCGCTGCCTCGACGCCGGGCTCGTCCTGCCGGCGTTCGACTTCACCTTGAAGTGCTCGCACGCCTTCAACATGCTCGACGCGCGAGGAGCCGTCTCTGCGACCGACCGCGTCGGCATCGTCAAGCGCGTGCGCGAGCTCGCGTGCCGCTGCGCGGAGGCCTACGTCGCGTCTCGCGAGGCGCTCGGCTTCCCGCTGATCCCGAAGACGGCGGCGGAGCCGCCGGCCGAGGCGTCCCATGGCTGAGCTCCTGCTCGAGATCCTGGCGGAGGAGATTCCGGCCGGCGTCCTGCCGCCGGCCCGCGAGGAGCTGCTCCGGCAGGTGGCCGAGGCTTTCGAGGAGGCGCGGCTCGGCGGAACGCTGACGGTTCATTCCACGTCCCGGCGTCTGATTCTCTTCGGCCGCGACGTCGCCTCGCATCAGCCCGACCTGGAGGTCGAGGCCGTCGGTCCGTCGGTCGCCGCCGCGTACGGCGAGGACGGCGCCCCGACGAAGGCGGCCGAAGGGTTCGCCCGGGCGCAGGGGGTCGCCGTCTCGGACCTCAAGGTCGTCACGCTCCCGAAGGGGGCCTACGTCTCGGCGAAAAAGACGATCCCGGGACGCCCCGCGCCGGACGTGATCGCCGAGCTTCTGCCCCCGATCGTCACGAAGATGACCTTCCCGAGGATGATGCGATGGGGCGACGGCAAGCCGCTCTGGGTGCGGCCCGTCCACTCGGTCCTCGCGCTCTTCGACGGAATGGTCATCCCCTTCACCCTCTTCGGCGTCGAGTCGGGGCGGACGACGTACGGCCACCGGATCCTCGCGCCGGGGCGGATCATCGCCGTCGGCGTCGACGACTACGTCGTCAAGCTTCGCGCCGCCTTCGTCGAGCCGGACCTCGAGGTCCGGCGCCGGACGCTGGCCGAAAAGGCGCGCGACCTCGCGGGCGAGGTCGGCGGCGAGCCGGCGGTCGACGAGGCGCTCCTCGACACGATGTCCCATCTCGTGGAGTGGCCCGGCATGGTCCGCGGCGCGTTCGACGAGGCGTACCTGGAGCTGCCGGAGGAGATCCTCGTCACCTCCATGCGCGAGCACCAGAAGACGCTCCCCGTCCGGCGGGAAGGGCGGCTCGCCCCGTTCCTCCTGGCCGTAGCCGACCAGGCGGGCGACCCGAAGGGGCTGATCGCCCGCGGGAACGAATGGGTCATCAACGCCCGTTTCGCCGACGCGCGGTTCTTCTGGGACGAGGACGGGAAGACACGGCTCGAGGACCGGCTGGCCCGCCTCGGCTCGCTCGGCTTTCAGGAGAAGCTGGGCGACTACCTCCGGAAGACGGGTCGGATCCAGGAGCTGTCGGAGCACCTTGCCTCGCAGCTCTCGCGCGACCGACCTCGCCCCGGCCGTCGTCAAGGCCGCGCGGCTCCTCAAGACCGACCTCGTGACCGGCATGGTCCGCGAGTTCCCCGACCTCCAGGGGGTCGTCGGAGGCCTCTACGCGCGGCGCGAAGGGGAGTCCGAGGAGGTCTGGCAGGCGCTCTACGACCAGTACAAGCCGGCCTCGGCAGACGACTCCTCGCCGCGGAGCGACGTCGGCGCCATCGTCGCCCTCGCCGACCGGCTCGACACCCTGAGCGGGCTCTTCGGGCTCGGCCTCGTGCCGACGGGCTCGAAGGATCCCTATGCCCTCCGCCGCGCCGCTCTCGGCGTCGTGAAGATCCTCCTCGACCGGAAATGGCACCTCGACCTGCCGGTCGCCTGCTCGGACGCGCTCGGCCTCCATGGGACGCTGCCGCGCGGCCGGGACGACGTGCTCCCCGAGCTGACGGCGTTCCTCCTCGAGCGGCTCCGGTTCCTCCTCGCGCAGCGCGGCTTCGCGGCCGACACGATCCAGGCCGTCCTGACGACCGAATGTCACGACGTCTCGGACGCCGTGGAGCGGGTCGAGGCCGTGGACGCCGTCCGGAGAGAGGAGGACTTCGTCCCGATCGCCGTCGCCTTCAAGCGGGTCGCGAACATCCTCTCCCAGGCGGAGGAGACCGGGGGCGAGCTCGACCCGGCCCTCCTGACCGAGGACGCCGAGCAGGCGCTCGCCGGGGACTACCTGCAGGCGAAGGGGATGCTCGACGACCTGATCGGGAAGCGGAACTATCGCGACGCGCTCGGGATCATGGCGTCGCTCGGACCGAGCCTCGACCGCTTCTTCACCGAGGTGATGGTCCTGACCGAGGACCCGAAGGTCCGCGGCAACCGCGTGGCGCTCCTCCGCGCCATGCGCGACCAGTTCTACCGCGTCGCCCGCTTCAGCGAGATCCAGAGCCAGACGCCGTAGAGCTGTCGCCCGCCACCGCGACATTCCGGCGCAGGACGGCGACGCTCTCCACCGTCATCGCGGCCGGCGGGCGCGAGAGGAGGTCCATCGGCACCCACCGGAAGCCGATGCCGAGGAGCCGTTCGCGGGCGCGCGGGGCCCGGCCGGGCTGAAAGGCCGAAAGGAAGAGCGGGTCGGCGGAGGTCACGGGCGAGAGAACGAACGTGTGCGTCTCGCCGTCCTGGGAGACCGCGAGGCGCTGGAGCCGCGGCGGCCCGACGTCGAACCGGAAGCCGACGAAGACCGCGCCGGGCTTGAAGAGGCCGTAGTAGGGAGTCTTCGAGAGGCGGAGCCGCACGACGACGAAGTCGTTCATCCTGCAGCAGTCGTCGGGGAGGAGGACTTCGGCGTCCCGGCGTTCGGCAGGCGAGCCGGAGACGGGCGGGACGCGCAGGCGCTCCTCGGTCCAGCGGGGCGCGGCGGCGGGCGCCGGACGGAGCAGGGCGACCCCGTCACCGGGCTCCCCGTCGAGCTCGTAGTGGTCGAGAAGATGCCGGAAGACGAGCGGACTCCGGTTGACGTTTTCGACGCCGTCCATCTGCCAGCCGGTCGTGAAGAAAAGGGCCGGCGTCTCGGGCCGTGAGAGGAGGTTCCGGACCGTCCTTCTCTCCAGCTCGTCGGTGTTCGCCGAGTAGAGGTGGAGCGTCGCGGTGGGGCTCCGCTTCCCGGCCAGGACGTTGATCATCGTCTCGAACGGGAAGACGAGGAGGTCCGGCGGCGCGTCCGGCCTGAGAAGAGAAAGCGCCTCCTGGACGGCGGGCTGCTCCACCCGGATCCGCCCGCCGTCCAGGAGCAGCGGCGGAGGCGGGATGTCGGTGTACGGAAAGCCGTCGGCGGGCGTCGACTGGCCCATCCATGCGCAGGCGGCGAGCCCCGCGGCGAAGATCAGGCTCGCCCCGCGGGTCCGGCGGGCCCGGAGCTCGCACGGGAGGAGGAGCGCGGACGCGAGCAGGGCCGGCAGGCAGGCGAGGAAGACGTGGATGTCGTCGGACCGCGAGAGGCCGTAGCGGGTCCAGAGGAGCCCGAAGAGGCCCGCCGAGAGGAGAGCGAAGCTGCGCGGGCGCGCCGATTCCCGGTCGGCGCCGGAGCCGACGCGGAAGAAGGCCCAGACGGTCACGGCGATGGCGGCGGCCGCCGACGCGAGGAGGTTGAGCGCCGCGGGGCGAAGGATCGGGAGCGCGCTCTTCTCGGCGTAGCCCTTCGTCAGCGCGAAGAGGTCGGCGAGCGTCCGCGACCACCCGGGAAGGACGGCGAGGAAAGCGGCGAAGAAGCCGAAGCCGAGGGCGGCGGCGCCCGCCGCGACGAGCGCCCGCCGCCCGATCTCGGCTCGGAGCGGGTCGCGGCGGAGGGCGGCGGCGGCCGCGACACCGGCCGCCGCGGCGACGAGCGCCGCGAGCGTCATCAGTCCCAGGTCGAACGAATAGAGGGCGAGGGCCGGCGCGCCGAATGCCCATCCGGCGAGTTCGATCGGCCGGAGCCGGTCGCGGCCGATCGGGGCTCCGAGGCGCGAAACCAGAGTCGAGACGAGCGCGAGCCCGGCGAGCGGCTTGACTTCAGTCGGCAGCAAGGCCGCCCACGCGAGGCACCCGACCGCGCGGAACGCGAGCGGGGCCCCCGTCAGCGCGAGCAGGACCCAGAGCGCGCAGACGGCCGCGACGGCCTCCCCGAGCCCCTGAAACCGGAGCACGGACGCGACGTCGTGGGGCGGAATCAGCCAGCCCGCCCCGGAGAGGATCTGGCGGAGGACCCCATAAGTGAAGATGAAGTCGCGCCCTGCGATCGAACCCTGGCCGAGACGGGCGGGTAGCTCCAGCCGCCAGGAGTCGTCGAGGACGTAGGCGTTGGCGGCGATGGTCTGGACCGGCGTCCAGATGCGCCGCGGCGCGGCCAACGCGACCGCGGCAGCGAGAACCAGGAAGACGGCGAGGGGCCGGAGCCGGGACCACCTTCCCGGGAAAGACGATTCCGAGGCCGGACGGCGTTTCACGCGGGAGGAGTCTACGCAGCCCCGCCCGGGGCCGCTTCGACGTATCCTTCGCCCACCGGTAACGACTCGTCCAAGGAGGCAACGATGATCCGAACTCGACTTCGCGGGGGCGCCGTTCTCGCCGCGGCCGCCCTCTTCCTGTCGCTTCCGGCCCTCGGCCGCGAGCTCTCCGGCGTCACGATGCCCGACACGGCGACGGTCGGCGACAAGACGCTGAAGCTGAACGGCATGGGCCTGAGGAAGAAGGCGATCTTCAAGGTCTACGTGGCCGGACTCTACGTCGAGGCGCCGTCGAAGGACGCTGCGGCGATCCTGGCCGCGGACGCCGCGCGGATCGTGAAGATGCAGTACCTCCGAAACGTCGACAAGGCGTCGATCACGGGCGCGTTCCAGGAGGGATTCGAGAACAACGCGAAAGAGCTCGCGGCGAAGCAGAAGGCGAACATCGACAAGATGATCGCGGCCGTTCCCGACCTCAAGGACGGCGAGACGATGAGCTTCACCTACGTCCCGGGGAAGGGGACGACGCTCTCCCACGGCGGGAAGGAGCTGCTGACCGTGGAGGGGAAGGAATTCGCCGACGCGGTCTTCCTTCTCTGGCTCGGGCCGAAGCCTCCGTCCGAGGATCTCAAGAAGGGGCTGCTGGGAAGCTAGACTCCGAAGGTGACACTGCCCTCGCTCAACAGCCTCCTCTCCGAAAAGCGTTACGACCTCGTCGAAGCCGCCTTCCTGGAAGCCCTGGGCGATCCCGCGGCGAACGCCGAGTACCTGCTCGGCGCCGTGCGGGCCCTCGCGCGCGCGGGCCCGAAGGAAAAGAACCGCCTCCAGGCGATGGCGGGGGCCGCGGAAGCGGCCCTGGCCCCGCTCTCCCTCGAGCCGGGCGTCGGCCCGCTTCGCTGGACGCTCCTCAGGGAGGCCGTCCGGGCCGCCGCCACGCCCTCGGCGAAGGACGGCTTCCACAAGCTCTTCGAGGACGCCATCGCCTCGGCCTATCCCGACGCCCCGTCGCTCAACGGACTCCTCGGACGCTTCCGGTTCCGCGAGGCGAAGGACCCGGCCGATGGTCTCGCCCGGATGGAGCGGGTCGAGAAGTGGCTCCCGTTCGAGGTCGGCCGGGTCTTTCTGATGCAAGGGCGCGGGGCCGGGAAGATCGTCGAGACGAACTTCGCGCTCGACTCGGTCCGCGTCGACTTCGAGGTGGCGAAGGGGGTCTCGATCCCGATCGGCGTGGCGGCGAAGAGTCTGCTGCCACTCCCGGCCGACCACTTCCTGAGGGAAAAGATGACCGACCCCGCCGCACTCGCCGCGCAGGTCCTCGCGGACCCGCCAGGCGCCGTGCAGCGGCTCGTGGCCTCGCTCGGGCGAAGCGTCTCCCTTCAGGAGCTGAAGGACGCGCTGAAGGGGCTCGTCCCCGACGAGAGCTGGACCGGCTGGTGGGGGGCCGCGCGAAAGGACCCGCGCGTCGTCGTCCACGGAGCGGGGAAGTCCGCCACGGTGGAGTTCTCGGCCTCGTCCGACGCCGCCCACTCGTCGCTCCTCGCGAAGTTCGCGAAATCGCCGCTCGCCGAGAGGATGGACGTCTTCCGGAAGAACCAGAAACGGTCCGCGGAGTTCGTCGCGACGATGGCGAAGGCCCTCGCGGACGAGGCGGCTGCGCTCGAGGAGACGGACCCGGCGCGGGCGTTCGAGATCGCCGTCCTCGTCGAGAAGGTGCCGGGCATCGAAGTCGCCCGGACGGTCGAGAGGCGCGTCCTCGAGAAGCCGCTCGCCCTTCTCCCGCGGCTCGAGGACCGGACGATGCGCGAAAAGGCCCTGGAGCTCGTCGCCCGCCAGCGCCCCGGCGACGCTTCGGCGATCCTGGCCGAATGGGTCTTCAAGGAGGAGGACGGCCGGACGATCGAGTGGATCGACCGGAAGCTCCTCGAACTCTCGCCCGAGACGCGGGAAAAGGTGCTGGCGAAGATCCTCTCTTCCCCGCGCACGGGCCCGCGCGCGTTCGTCTGGTTCGCCCAGAAGGCGGCGCAGGACGAAGCGTTCCGTTCGCGCCTGACCCCGCAGGTGATGGGACGCCTCCTCGACGCCATCGCGTGGGACGAGCTCGGAACGCTGAAGTCGAAGGTGCGGGAGATGTTCGACCGGACGGGCCTCGCCGCCGCCTGGCTCGTGAAGCAGGCAACGCTCGAGGACGCGCGGGCGTTCCTGGAGTCGCTCGCGCGGCACAACCTGCTCGAGAAGATCCGGCGGGACGGACTCGTGGCCGCCGCCGAAATGCGCTTTCCGGACCTCCGGAAGTCGGCCGAGGACACCTTCTTCGTCACGGCCGAGGCCATCGAGGCGAAGCGGCGCGAGCTGGACCACATCCTGAAGGTCGAGATCCCCGAGAACACGAAGGGGATCGCTCTCGCCGCCGCGGAAGGCGACCTCACCGAGAACTTCGAGTACAAAGCCCGGCGCGACAAGCAGCAGCTCCTTTCGGCACGGGCCGGCAAGATCCAGGAGGAGCTGTCCCGCGCCCGTCCGCTGAACGCCGCGACCGTCGACGTGACCGAGGTCCGCCCGGGAACCCGTGTCACGCTCCGCCTCGCTTCGGGGACCCGGACGTTGATGCTTCTCGGCCCCTGGGACTCGAAGCCCGAGGAGGGGATCTACTCGTATCTTTCCGACGCGGGGCAGTCACTGCTCGGCAAGACGCCCGGAGAGACCTTGACGCTGCTCGGGGAGAGCGCCGTCGTCGAGACCATTGACCGCTGGAGGTGATTCCGTGACGTTCCGACTGCGCCCCGCCTTCCTTCTGCCTCTCGGGCTCCTCCTCGCCGGCCTCCCGGCCCCGGCCCAGGACCTGATCGTCCCGGGCGAGAATCTCGTGGCGGACGGGATCCCGCCGCTCCCGCGCTCCCTCGCCGAGCGGGTCGGCCCCTACATGGAATTCCGTTCCGCGACGTTCCAGGGATGGAATCCGCTCCGCCCCGAGATGCTGATCACGACGCGCTTCGGCGACGTTCCGCAGCTCCACCGCGTCGCGATGGCGGCTGGCGCGCGGACGCAGCTGACCTTTTTCGGCGAGCGGGTCCTCGGGGGCCTCTACAGGCCGAAGAGCGCCGACATCGTCTTCCTGAAGGACGTCGGCGGCGGCGAGTGGTTCCAGCTCTACCTCCGTGACGACAAGACCGGCAAGGTCACCCTTCTGACCGACGGCAAGTCCCGCAACACGCCGGGCGCCTTCGCGAAGAGCGGGACGTGGATGGCCTACCAGTCGACGCGGCGGACCGGAAAGAACAGCGACATCTGGGTCATGGACCCCTCCGACCCGAAGACCGACCGCCTGCTCCTGGAGGGGACCGGCGAGCGCTGGTCGGCCCTCGACTGGTCGCCGGACGAGAAGACGCTTCTGGTCGGGGAGTTCGTCTCGGTCAACGAGAGCCGGCTCTGGCTCGTCGATGTCGCGACCGGGGCGAAGACGCTCCTCTCGCCCGAGACGAAGGAACAGGTCGCGTGGGGATCGGCCTACTTCTCGGCCGACGGGAAGAGCGTCTTCGCAACGACCGATCAGGGCTCGGAGTACCGCCGGCTCGTGGCGCTCGAGGTCGCGACCCGGAAGCTCGACGTCCTGACCCCCGGTCTCTCCTGGGACGTCGAGGCCCTCTGGCTCTCCGACGACGGAACGAAGATCGCCTGGACCCTCAACGAGGCCGGGGCCGAGACGCTTCACGCGCTCGACCTCGCGACGCGGAAAGAGATCCCGCTCCCGAAGCTGCCGTACGGGACGATCGGCGGCGTCCGGTGGTCCCCGGATGGGCGCCGGATCGGATTCACCTTCACGTCCGCGAAATCCCCGGCCGACGCCTACGCCATCGACACCGCGACGGGGAAGCTGGAACGCTGGACCGAGAGCGAGACCGGCGGACTCGATGCGTCGGCGTTCGTCGAGCCCGAGGCGATCTCCTGGAAGAGCTTCGACGGAAGGACGATCACAGGCTTCCTCTACCGTCCCCCCGTCTCCTTCGCCGGCCCGCGTCCCGTCGTCATCAACATCCACGGCGGGCCCGAAGGGCAGTACCAGCCGGGCTTCCTCGGGCGGAACAACTTCTTCCTGAACGAGCTGGGGATCGCCGTCGTCTACCCGAACGTCCGAGGCTCGACGGGCTACGGGAAGTCCTTCGTCAAGCTCGACAACGGGGTCCTCCGCGAAGACTCCGTGAAGGACATCGGCGCCCTCCTCGACTGGATCGCCGCCCAGCCGGGGCTCGACAAGACCCGCGTCATGGTGATGGGGGGCTCGTACGGCGGCTACATGACGCTCGCCGCGATGACGCACTACAACGACCGGCTCCGCTGCGCGAGCGAGATCGTCGGCATCTCGAACTTCGTGACGTTCCTCGAGTCGACGGAGGCGT
The DNA here is from genome assembly GCA_963721385.1 of uncultured Acidobacteriota bacterium. Lineage (GTDB taxonomy): Bacteria > Acidobacteriota > Thermoanaerobaculia > UBA5066 > UBA5066 > DAOMFB01. The sequence goes on along the minus strand of CAVRJB010000013.1, from coordinate 221,478 downwards.
ACCGCCGCGACCTCCGGCGCGTCGAGTACGGCGACGAGCGGGATCCGAAGATGCGGGAGTTCCTGCAGAGGATCTCGCCCCTCACGAACGCCTCGAAGATCACGAAGCCGATGTTCGTCGTGCAGGGGAGGAACGACCCGCGGGTCCCCTGGACGGAGGCCGAACAGATGGTGAAGGCGATCCGCGCGAACGGCGGGGCCGTCTGGTTCCTGATGGCGAAGGACGAAGGACACGGCTTCTCGAAGAAGCGGAACGTGGACTTCCTGTACTTCGCCACGCTGAAGTTCCTCGAGGATCACCTCGTCAAGTGAGGAAGAGCCGGGCCGCCTGCCTCCTCGCCGGCGCCCTCGCCCTGCCCGCCGCCGCCGAATGAGGCACCGCTAGACTCCGGGCGTGAAGCTCATCGAGAGGGCGCGCGGCGCTCTTCGCGGGGTGGCCGGCTTCCTCGGCCGCCACAGGCACCCGCTCCTCTTTTTCGCCGGGGCGACGCTGCTCCTCTTCCTGGTCTCGGGGACCGTGGTCGTCTATTACTTCAACCGGATCGTCACAAAGACGATGGACGGCCGCCGCTGGTCGCTCCCGACACGGATCTACTCGGACGTCTGGGTTCTCCGGCCGGGCGACGCCCTCTCCTCGGACGACGTCCTCCGCCGGCTCGGCCGCCTCCGCTACACGGAGTCGGGCGGCACCGAGGTCAAGGAGGGCGAGCTTCACGTCGCGAAGGGGAGGATCCTGGTCGGCACCCGGAGCCGCGACACCGGGCAGGGGAAGTTCCCCGGTACGCCGGCCGTCATCGAGTTCTCGGGACGCCGCGTCGCCTCCATCAAGAGGCTCGACGACGGCTCGCCGCTCCCGTTCGCCGTCTTCGAGCCGGAGGTCGTCGGGTCGGTCTACGACGAGAAGATGGAGGACCGGACGCTCGTCACCCTCGACCAGGTGCCTCCCGTCGTTCTGGACGCGATCCTGACGACCGAGGATCGGTCGTTCTACACGCACTCCGGCATCTCGCTGAAGCGGCTTTTCGGGGCGGTTCTCCACAACGTCTTCCGCCGCTCGGGGATGCAGGGGGGCTCGACGCTGACGCAGCAGCTCGTGAAGAACATGTTCCTCACGCCGGAGCGGACGCTGAAACGGAAGGCGGTCGAGGCGCTCATGGCCATGATCGTCGAGGCGCGTTATTCGAAGAGGGAGATCCTCGAGGCGTACCTCAACGAAATCTACCTCGGCCAGAGGGGCTCGGTCTCGGTCACCGGGGTCGAGGAGGCGTCGCATTACTACTTCGGGAAGTCGGTCTCTCAGCTCGGCCTCCCCGAAGCCGCGCTCCTCGCCGGGCTGATCTCGTCACCAGGCCGCTATTCGCCGTTCCGGAACCCGGAGCGGGCGAAGGAGCGGCGCGCGGTCGTCCTGAAGGGGATGCTGGAGCAGAAGAAGATCGACGACGCCGCCTGCGAAAAGGCGATCGCGGCGCCTCTCACGCGGACGAAGGGGCCCCCGACCGGGATCGTCGCCCCGCACTTCGTCGACTTCCTGATGAAGCAGGTGACCGCCGCAGGGGGCAGCCGCGAGGACGGGCTCGCCGTCTACTCCACGCTCGACCCCGACATGCAGGCCGCGGCGCAGGCCGCCGTGCGGTCGGGCCTCGAAGAGCTCGAGAAGCGCTACCGGCGGCTCCGGTCCAGAGACGAGGAGAATTCGCTTCAGGCGGCGCTCATCGCGCTCGAGCCGTCCACAGGATCAATCCTCGCGCTCGTCGGCGGACGCGACTACCAGGTCAGCCAGTTCAACCGAGTCGTCCAGGCGCGGCGGCAGCCGGGGTCGCTCTTCAAGCCATTCGTCTATCTCTCCGCGTTCCAGCGGCGCGACCTCGTCCCGCCGATCACCCCCGCCACGATCCTCCAGGACACGCCCATCGCCCTCGTCTGGGGGACCGGGGAGGAGGAGACCTGGTCGCCCAAGAACTACGACGGCGAGTACCGCGGCGCGATGACCGTCCGGCAGGCGCTCGAGCACTCGATCAACGTCCCGACCGTCCGCGTCGCCGTCACGGAGACGTCGCCGGGCCAGACCCTCCTCTCCGACATCGTCGCGACGGCGCGGCGGCTCGGGATCAGCTCCCCCCTCAAGGCCTATCCCGCGATGGCGCTCGGCGCCTTCGAGACGAGCCCGCTCGAGATCGCGTCCGCCTTCGCCGCGTTCGCGAACGGCGGGTTCCGCGTGAACCCGAACGCCCTCCTCGGCGTCGTCGGCTCCTCGGGGCGCAAGGTCGAGCAGCGGGACCAGCCCCTGGTCCGCGCGGCCGACCCGGACGCCATCGCGGTCCTCGACTCGATCCTGCAGGGAGTCGTCGACCGGGGGACGGGGGGTTCGGCGCGGCGTCTCGGCGCACAGGGGATCTTCGCGGGAAAGACCGGAACGACGAACGACGGCCGCGACGCGTGGTTCATCGGCTTCTCCCCCCGCCTCCTCGTGGCGGTCTGGGTGGGATTCGACGACAACCGGGGGCTCAACCTCTCGGGCTCGTCGGCGGCGCTCCCGATCTTCGCGGACTTCGCGCGCCGCGTGCCGTCTCACTTCTTCGAGGTGCCGTTCCCGACGGCGGACGGCGTCGTCACGGCCTCGATCGATCCGACGACCGGGATGCTCGTGACGGAGGAGTGCCCGTCCTCGTTCAACGAGGTCTTCCTCGCGGGGACGGAGCCGAAGATCCTCTGCACCGTCCACGGCGGCGGCGCGCCGCCGCCCGGCCTCCTCCCGGGCCCCGGCGTGAACTGACGGGAGCGCCGCGCGTTGGCCCCGACAATCCTCGAGATCCCCGTCCCCCGGTTCGATCTGGATCTCGTCGTCCGGAGCCACGGGTGGTACGACCTCCTCGCCCTTTTCCTGGAACGACGAAGCGGGAGAGTTGTCGTTTGTCTTCCTGGAAGGTGAAGATCCCCGGATCGTCTCCGTCTCGGCGCGCCGGGACGCGGTCGTGGTCCGCGTGAAGGCCTGCCGGCGGGCCCGTTTCGCCTTCGTCCGACGCCGTCGCCGTCGTCTCCCGCGTCCTCGACCTCTCGGCCGACCTTTCCGCGTTCCACGCGGTCTGCCGCGAGCGGGCGGCCGACGGCTTCTCATGGATCGCGGAACGGGGCGCGGGGCGGATCCTCCGGGCGCCGACGCTCTTCGAGGACGCGGTGAAGGTCCTCGCGACGACGAACTGCACGTGGGGCCTGACGAAGCTGATGGTCGCGAACCTCATCGCGGCCTTCGGCCGAGGCGGCGCGTTTCCTCCCGCCGCGTTCGTCGCGGGACTCCGCGCGCGCGAGATCGTGGCGCTGAAGTTCGGCTACCGCGCGCCGTACCTCGCGGCTTTCGCGGAGCGCGTCGCGTCGGGGAAGCTCGACCTCGCGCGCTGGGAGGACGCCTCGCGCCCCGATGCCGACGTCGAGAAGGAGATCCGTTCGGAAAAGGGCTTCGGTCCCTACGCCGCCGACACGCTCGGGCGCCTTCTCGGCCGCCACGCGAAGCTCGGCCTCGACGCCTGGTCGCGGAAGAAGGTCGCGGAGATCCGCTTCCGCGGCCGGAGGGGGAAGGACGCCCGCGTCGAGCGCTACTACAGGCCGTTCGGCCCGCACGCCGGCCTCGCGTTCTGGCTCGACGTGACGCGCGACTGGCACGAAGGGCGGGACCGGCTCTGGCCGTGAGGCACAATCGGGAGATGAAACGCGTCGTCGTCGTCGGCGCTACGGACGGCCTCGGGAAGGCGCTTGCGGCCGAGTACGCGTCGCGCGGATTCTGGGTATCGCTCGTCGGGCGGAGCCCGGAGAAGCTCGCCGCGACCGAGGCCGAGCTCAAGGGCCGGTTCCCGGACGCGACGGTGGCGTCGGTCGTCTGCGACCTCCGGGAGGCCGCCCGGCTCGAGCCCGCCTTCCGCGAGGCGATCGCGTCCGTCGGGCACTGCGACCTCTTCGTCTTCAACGCTGGCGTCATGTTCCACGGCGACGGGACGGCGTCCGTGACCGCAGAGGACCGCGAGATGATGGAGGTGAACGCCACGGCCGCCGTCGTCCTCCTCGGTCTCGCGGCGAACTACTTCCGGGAGGCGCGGCGCGGTCAGATCGCCGGGATCTCCTCCATCGCGGGGGACCGCGGGCGAAAGGGGAACCCGGCGTACAACGCTTCGAAGGCGGCGCTGACGACCTATCTCGAGGGGCTCCGGAACCGGCTGCATCCGTTCGGCGTCACGGTCTCCACCGTGAAGCCCGGGTTCATCGGGACGAAGCTGACGGCGGCGAAGAAAGGGCTCTTCTGGGTCGTCTCCCCCGAAGAGGCCGCGCGGACGATCGCGAACCGGCTCGACCGGGGCCACGAGGTCTTCTACGTCTACCGCCGGTGGGCGCTTTTCGGCCTCGCGCTGCACCACGTCCCGCGGTTCCTCTTCAAGCGGTTCGGGCCGCCATGAAATCCCGGGGGTTTCTCGATCCCCCCGGGCCCCCCTCGGGAGACCCCGCTCCGCCGCCCGAAAGGGTGGAGGGGTTCGGCCTCTACAACTTCTCGATCTCGCCGGTCTACCGCCCGGGCACCGTGGACGAGCTGCGCACGATCCTCGCGGCGTGCCGCGCGCGGGGCGAGCGGCCGGTGTTCCGAGGCGCGGGGCGCTCGTACGGAGACCCCGCGACGAACCCGTCGGGGCCCGTCGTCGAGATGACGGCACTGAACGGGATCCGGAGCTTCGACGAGACGGCCGGCGTCGTCCGCGCCGGAGCCGGCCTGACGCTCGGCGACCTCTGGAAGCATTCGATTCCCCGGGGCTTCTGGCCTCCTGTCGTCACCGGGACGATGAACGTGACGCTGGGCGGCGCCGTCGCGATGAACGTCCACGGCAAGAACGGCTGGCGGCGGGGCACGTTTGGCGAGCACGTCGAGGCGCTCTCGGTTCTCCGCCGGGACGGGCGGGTCGAGGAGATCGCCAAAGGCGATCCCGCCCTCGACGGCGTCATCGGCAACTGGCGGAGCGAGGAGCCGGTCGTCGAGGTGGCGCTCCACCTCAAGCGGGTGGCGAGCGGCTGGCTCGACGTCGAGGCCTTCGCCACGCCGGATCTCGCGTCGACGCTCGCCGCGCTCGACGGCGCGAGGGAGTCGTGGGAATACCTCGTCGGCTGGATGGACTGCTGGGCGCGGGGCAGGGGCCTCGGGCGCAGCATCGTCCACCTCGCGAACGAGCACGCCGTGCCCGCGGGCGCTCCGACGGGCCTCAGCGTCGAGGAGCAGGTGGCCGACATCAAGACGGGCCCGCTCCCGACGCCGCTCCTTCTCCTCGGGCTGAAGCTGACCGCCCGGGGCCCCCAGATGCAGCTCGTGAACGCGGCGAAGTACCTCTCCGGGCGGCTCGGGGGGCGGACCCGGTACCGGCAGTCGCTCGTCGCCTACTCGTTCCTCCTCGACTACGTCCCCGGCTGGAACGAGGCGTACCGGCCGGACGGCTTCATCCAGTACCAGCTTTTCCTCCCGAAAGAGACGGCCGAGGCCGGATTCGCGCGCGCGATCGCGCTCCAGCACGAGGCCGGCGTCGTGTCGTCGCTCGCGGTCGTCAAGCGGCACCGGGCGGACCCGTTCCCCCGCGCCTACGCCCTGGACGGCTACTCGCTCGCGCTCGACTTCCCGATCACGCGGCGAAACGCGAGCCGCCTGATCGGCCTCTGCCGCGCCCTCGACCGTCTCGTGGCCGAAGCCGGCGGCCGCCTCTACAAGGCCAAGGACTGCGTCGGGAGTGTCGAGAGGCTGGCGGGCGCCCGCCGTGACGTCGAGGACCCGCGCCCCTAGAATCGTCGCGGAAGCGCAAGGGGCCCGGTGGCCCTCCTGGTCTTCAAAACCAGCGTGCTCGCTCCGAGAGGGGCGGCAGGTGGGTTCGACTCCCACACGCTTCCGCCAGAACGCAGGCCGCGCCTTTCCTTTATCCTCCACCCGATGGCGCACCGGATCCTGATCTGCGACGACGAGGCCGACATCCGCGAGTCGCTCCGGACGCTTCTCCAGGAAGAGGGATACGACGTGACGGCGGTGGCGTCGGGGGTGAACGCCGTCTCCGAGGCCCCGGACCACGACGCCCTGCTCCTCGACATCAAGATGCCGGGCCAGGACGGGCTGGAGACGCTCGCGAAGCTCCGCGCCCGCGGCGTCGCGACGCCCGTCGTCATGATCTCCGGGCACGGCGACGTGAAGACCGCCATGGAGGCGGTCCGGGCCGGGGCCGCAGATTTCCTCGAGAAGCCGGTCTCCTCGGAGCACGTCCTGAACGCGCTCCGCCGCGTCCTCGAGACGACGCGCCTTTCGCGCGAGAACGAGGAGCTGAAGAAGCGGCTCGGCGTGACGCGCCTCGTCGGCTCGAGCGAGCCGATGAAGCGGCTGATGGCCGACATCGCGAAGGTCGCGCCGACGCCGGCGACGGTGCTCGTCGTCGGCCCGAGCGGCACCGGGAAGGAGCTCGTCGCCCGCGCCCTCCACGACGCCTCGCTCGTCAGGAACGGCCCGTTCGTCCAGGTGAACTGCGCGGCGATCCCCGACTCGCTCATCGAGTCCGAGCTCTTCGGCCACGAGCGCGGCTCGTTCACCGGCGCCGACCGGAAGCAGACCGGGAAGTTCGTCGAGGCCGACGGCGGGACGATCTTCCTCGACGAGGTCGGCGACATGTCGGCCCCGGCGCAGGCCAAGGTCCTCAGGGTCCTGCAGGAGGGGGAGGTCGAGCCGGTCGGCAGCCCGCGAGTCGTCAAGGTCAGGGTGCGGGTCGTCGCGGCGACGAACCGGGAGCTGCCGGACCTGATCGCGATCGGACGGTTCCGCGAGGACCTCTACTACCGCCTGAACGTCCTCCCGCTCCGGACCCCGCCCCTCGCGGCGCACCCCGAGGACATCCCGGCGCTCGTCCTCCACTTCGCCGACCACTTCGCCCGCGCCAACAACTACCGGCCGAAGCGCTTCTCGGACGCGGCGCTCGAGGCGCTGGCCCGGCGGCCGTGGCCCGGCAACGTCCGCGAGCTGAAGAACCACGTCGAGCGGCTGATGATCATGTTCGACGGCGACGGGATCGAAGCGGAGGACGTCGATTCCCCGGGGGGGCCGCCGCCGCCGGGCGCTCCGCCCGTCGTGGTCCGGGGCGGGAAAGTCGTCGGTGTCCCGGACGGCGACGCGGTGCCCCCCGCTCCGGCGCCTTCTCCGGGCGCCGACCCGTGGTCCGACCTTCTCTCCATCCCGACGCTCCAGGCCTTCCAGGACGAGTCCGAACGGCGCTACCTCGTCGCGAAGCTGTCGGAGAACGGGGGCAACGTCACCCGGACGGCCGAGAACATCGACACGCCCCGCTCGAACCTCTACAAGAAGATCGAGCGCTACGGGCTGCGCCGCGAGGAGAAGCCCGACTGATGGAACCGAACGACGTCCGCCGCCACTTCGAGGAGACCGACGCCCTCCTGACCGGCCACTTCAAGCTCTCGTCCGGCCTCCATTCCGACCGCTACCTGCAGTGCGCGAAAGTCCTGATGTGGCCCGATCGCGCCGGCGCCCTCGGCGCCGCGCTCGCCGCGAAGCTGGCGCCGTTCTCCCCGGCGGCCGTCGTCTCGCCCGCGATGGGCGGCGTCGTCATCGGGCACGAAACGGGGCGGGGGCTCTCGGTCCGGGCCATCTTCACCGAGCGCGTGGACGGGGTCTTCGCCCTCCGCCGGGGCTTCGCCCTCGCGGCCGGGGAGCGGATCGCCGTCATCGAGGACGTCGTCACGACGGGAAAGTCGACGCGGGAGGTCCTCGCCGTCCTGAAGTCCGCGGGGGCCGTCCCCGTCGCCTGCGGGGCGATCATTGACCGACGCGCGGCGGCGGAGAGGACCGACGCCGTCGACGGCGTCCCGTTCCGGGCGCTCCTCGCGCTCGACGTCCCGGCATGGGATCCGGCCGCCTGCCCCCTCTGCGCGAAGGGCGTCGCGCTCGACGCTCCCGGTTCACGGCACCTGGCCTCGAAAGCCTGAGGCCATCCGTCGCTTGCTACCATCGGCCCGGTGAACGCGGACCGGAAGTTCGGCTTCGTCGTGGGCGGCGTCTTCGCGCTTCTCGGCGGGATCCTCTTCTTCTGGCGCCACCGGACGGGGTGGGGCCTCGCACTCGGACTTCCGGGGGCGGTGCTGGTGCTCCTCGGGGCCCTGGCGCCGGGGCTCCTGGCCGGGCCGCACCGCGGGTGGCTGGCCTTCGCCAAGGTCCTCGGGCGGATCAACGCATTCGTCTTCCTGTCGATCGTCTTCTTCCTGATCCTGACGCCCCTGGGCCTCGTCCTCCGGCTTTTCGGCCGCGACGAGCTCCGCCGCCGCGGGGCCGCCCCGGCGTCGATGTGGACGCCCTATCCGGAGCGGAACCGGGATCCCCGGCACTTTGAGAGAATCTTCTAGATGAGCAGAAGCGGCGTTTTCGGGCAGCTCTGGGAGTTTCTCAAGTACCGGAAGAAGTACTGGCTGGCGCCGATCATCTTCCTGATGGTCCTGATCGGGTTCCTGCTCGTGGTCGCCGAGAAGAGCGTCATCGCCCCGTTCATCTACACGCTGTTCTGACGTGGCGAAGACGGTCCTCGGCCTTTCGGCCTTCTACCACGACTCTGCGGCCTGTCTGCTCGTCGACGGCCAGATCGTCGCCGCCGCGCAGGAGGAGCGCTTCTCGCGAAAGAAGCACGACGCCGAGTTCCCGAAGCTCGCGGCGGCCTACTGCCTCTCCGCGGGCGGGATCGACGCGAAGGCGCTCGACCACGTCGCCTTCTACGACAAGCCTCTCCTGAAGTTCGAGCGCCTCTTCGAGACGTACCTCGAGTACGCGCCCGACGGCTTCGCGTCGTTCCTGAAGGCAATGCCGCTCTGGCTGACGAACCGGCTCTTCCTCGAGGAGAAGATCCGCGAGGAGCTCGGGACCGAGGCGCCGATCCTCTTCGGCGACCACCACGAGTCGCACGCGGCGTCGGCGTTCTTCCCGTCGCCGTTCGAGGAGGCGGCCATTCTGACGATGGACGGCGTCGGCGAGTGGGCGACGTCATCGGTCGGCCTCGGCAAGGGGAACGGCCTGACGCTCCTGGCCGAGCTCAAGTTTCCCCACTCGATCGGGCTCCTCTACTCGGCCTTCACGTATTACTGCGGCTTCAAGGTCAACAGCGGCGAGTACAAGCTGATGGGCCTCGCGCCGTACGGAGAGCCGAAGTACGTCCGCGAGATCCGCGAGACGCTCGTCCACGTCTGCGACGACGGCTCGATCCGGCTGAACATGGAGTACTTCGACTTTCCCTCGCGGCTCCGGATGACGGGGAAGGGCTTCGAGCGGCTCTTCGGGGGCCCGGCGCGAGAGCCGGAGTCGAAGCTGACGCAGCGGGAGATGGACCTCGCCCGGTCGATCCAGGAGGTCACCGAGGAGATCGTCCTGAAGATGGCCGCTCACGTCCGGAAGACGACGGGCGCGCGTTACCTCTGCCTCGCAGGGGGCGTGGCCCTGAACTGCGTCGCAAACGGGCGGCTCCTCCGCGAGCGGACCTTCGACGATCTCTGGATCCAGCCCGCGGCGGGAGACGCCGGCGGCGCCGTCGGCGCGGCCCTCGCCGTCTGGCACCGCTACCTCGGAATGCCGCGGGAGAGCGCCGAGAGGAGGGGAACCTGGGGACCGAGGAGCTCCTCGGCCCTTCCCCCTTACGAAGACGGGATGTCCGGTGCTTTCCTTGGTCCTTCGTTCCCTTCGAAGGAAATCGCGGCCTGGCTCGAGTCCCGGCGATACCCGTTTCGCACGGTTTCCCGGCGGGGAGCTGCCCGAGACGGTGGCGGGCCTCCTGTCGGACGAGAAGGTCGTCGGCCTCCTGCAGGGACGGATGGAGTTCGGCCCGCGCGCCCTCGGCGGACGGAGCATCCTGGGCGATCCCCGCTCGCCCCGGATGCAGTCCGTCATGAACCTGAAGATCAAGTTCCGCGAGTCGTTCCGCCCCTTCGCGCCGTCGGTGATGCGCGAGGAGGTCGCGAAGTGGTTCGACGTCGACGCCGACTCGCCCTACATGCTCCTCGTCGCCGACGTGGCGGCGCCGCTCCGGCGGGAGATGACCGCCGCCGAACAGGCGCTGTGGGGGATCGAGAGGCTGAACGTGCCGCGCTCGGCGATCCCCGCGGTCACGCACGTCGACTACTCGGCCCGTCTCCAGACGGTCCGGCGCGAGGCGCAACCCGCTCTACCACGAGATCCTGGCGGCGTTCCTCCGAAAGACCGGCTGCCCTGTCGTCGTGAACACCTCGTTCAACGTCCGCGGCGAGCCGATCGTCTGCACGCCCGAGGACGCCTACCGCTGCTTCATGCGGACCGCGATGGACGCCCTCGTCCTCGAGAACCACGTCCTCCTCCGCGAGGAGCAGCCGGCGTGGGTCGAGGGGGACGAGTGGAAGAAGACGTTCACGCTGGACTGACGCCCCCCCTGCAGGCCGTTTTTCGGCCATGTTCGAGGCCTTTCCCGGCCGCCTGAGTCAAACGGATCATCGCTTTGGAAGGGGGGTCGGGCCTACCATCGGACCCGGAATGGCCCGCCGAAACGCGGCTGCCGCCGCCCCCGTTCCCCAATGCGAAAGGAAAGAGGTCGTTTTCAGATGAAGAGTGCGTTCAATCCCTTCGAAATGGCCCAGTCCCAGTTCGACAAGTCCGCCGACATCCTCGGGTTGGACCAATCGACCCGCGACCTGCTCCGCTTCCCGCTCCGCGAGTACCACTTCGCGATCCCCGTGAAGATGGACGACGGAAAGGTGAAGGTCTTCCGCGGGTTCCGCGTCCAGCACAACGACGCACGCGGCCCCTCGAAGGGCGGCATCCGCTTTCACCCGCAGGAGACGGTCGACACGGTGCGCGCCCTCTCCATGTGGATGACGTGGAAGTGCGCGGTCGTCGACATCCCGCTGGGTGGCGCCAAGGGCGGGGTCATCTGCGATCCGCACAACCTCTCCGCGCGGGAGCAGGAAGGGATCTGCCGCGGCTGGGTGCGCCAGGTGGCGCGCAACGTCGGCCCCTTCCAAGACGTTCCGGCGCCCGACGTCATGACGACTCCCCAGCACATGCTCTGGATGCTGGACGAGTGGGAGGTCATCCACGGCGTCAAAGGCCCCGGCTTCATCACCGGAAAGCCGGTCGGCATGGGCGGATCGCTCGGACGGACGGAGGCAACAGGCTACGGCCTCGTCTACACCCTTCGCGAGGCGCTCAAGAGGCTGAATCTCGACGTCACGAAGACGAAGACGAGTGTGCAGGGATTCGGAAACGTCTCGCAATACGCCGTCAGGCTCTATCAGAAGCTGGGCGGCAAGGTCATCTGCGTTTCGTCGTGGGACCAGGCCGACCAGACGAGCTACACGTTCCGGAAGATGGACGGCGTCGACCCTGACGCTCTCCTGACGATCACCGACCCGTTCGGCGGCATCGACAAGAACAAGGCCAAGGGGCTCGGCTACGAGGTGCTCCCGGGTGACGCGTGGATCGAGCAGGACGTCGAGATCCTGATTCCCGCAGCGCTCGAGAACCAGGTGACCGGCGAATCGGCGAGAAAGATCAAGGACCGCGTCCGGGTCATCGCCGAAGGCGCGAACGGCCCCACGACGCCCGAGGCCGACAAGGTGATCCAGGAGCGTGGCATCTTCGTCATCCCCGACTTCCTCGCGAACGCCGGCGGCGTCACCTGCAGCTACTTCGAGCAGGTCCAGAGCAACATGAACCATTACTGGGAGCAGGACGAGGTCCTGGGCAACCTCGACCTGAAAATGACGGCGGCGTTCCACGCCGTTGCGGACCTCGCCAAGAAGCAGAAGCTCTACATGCGCGACGCGGCTTACGTCATCGCCGTCAGCCGGGTCGCGAAGGCCTGTCACGACCGCGGCTGGGTCTGATCCGATGTCCGGGCCGTCCGGGGCCCCGGCGCTCCCGCCGTTCGACCGGACCTTCGGGGGAACGGATTACCGGAGCCGGATCGGCTCGGGCCCGGTCGGTGGAAAGGCCTCGGGTCTTCTCGCCGTCGAGGACGGGCTCCCTTCCCGAGCGGACGGGAGCCCGCTCACTCTCGAGATAGGGATTCCGGCGTTCACGGTCGTGGCCGCCGACGCCTTCGATCGATTCGTCGACGAGAACGGGCTGTGGGACGTCGCCACGTCCGGCGCGCCCGACGACGAGATCGCCCGAAGCTTCGTCAGGGGATCCTTGCCGGGTGACCTTTCGGGCGACTTGCGCGCGCTCGTGCGGCAGATTCACGCCCCGCTCGCGATCCGCTCGTCGAGCCTTCTCGAGGACGCCCGCGAGCATCCCTTCGCCGGCGTCTACGCGACCAAGATGACCCCGAACGACCAGTTCGACGCCGACCACCGGTTCCGAAAGCTGGTCGAGGCGGTGAAGTTCGTCTGGGCTTCCACTTTCTTCGCGGGCGCGCGTGCCTACCGCGAGACGATCGGGGCCGGGCCGCGGGACGAGAAGATGGCGGTCATCCTCCAGGAGGTCGTGGGGCTCCAGCGCGGGCCGCGCTTTTATCCGGACGTTTCCGGCGTCGCCCGCTCGTACAACTTCTACCGGTTCGGCGCGGCGCGTCCGGAGGACGGTGTCGTCCACCTCGCGCTCGGTCTCGGCCGGACGATCGTGGAAGGAGAGCCCAGCTGGAGCTACTGTCCGGCGTTTCCCCGGGTCCGCCGGCCGTACGGGTCGCTGACGGAGCTTCTCCGCGAGACGCAGACGTCGTTCTGGGCCGTCCGGATGGGGCCGCCGCCGGCGGACGATCCTCTGCACGAGACGGAACACCTCGTGAAGGCCGGATTCGACGAGGCGGAGGAGGACGGCACGCTCCGCTACACCGCCTCGACCCTGGACGCGGCGTCGGACCGTCTCGTCCCGGGGACGGGGAGGCCGGGCCCGCGGCTCCTGGACTTCGCGCCCCTTCTCGCGCTCGACGAGTATCCGTTGAACGCCGCCATCCGGGCCGTTCTTTCGCATGCCGAGCGCGTCTCGGGCGGGCCCGTCGAGGTGGAATTCGCCGCGACGTTTCAGCCCAAGGGGGTCCCTCCGGGACGGCTGGCGATTCTGCAGGTCCGTCCGCTCGTCGTCTCGACCGAGGTCGTCGATCTCGGCGTCGCGCGGCCCCCGGAGCTCGTCCCTCTCGTTGTGTCCGCGAGTGTCCTCGGGAACGGCGCCGTGGACGGCATCGAAGACCTCGTGTACCTACGGCCCGACCGGGTCGGGACCCGGAGCTTCACCGAGGCCGCGGTCGAGGTGGGCGCGGTCAACCGGACGCTCGTCGCCGCGCGCCGCCCCTACGTCCTCGTCGGATTCGGGAGGTGGGGGAGCGCGGATCCCTGGCTCGGCGTTCCGGTAGGGTGGGGAGACATCGGGGGCGTTCGCGTTCTCGTCGAGGCAGCGTCCGCCGGCCGACGCATCGAGATGAGCCAGGGCTCCCACTTCTTCCACAACGTCTCGAGCTTCGGGGTCAGCTACTTCTCGGTGCCGGACACGCCCGAGGGTGCCATTGACTGGGAGTGGCTTTCCGCGCAGCCCGCGGAGAGCGAGACGACCTGGCTCCGGCACGTCCGGCTTCCGAAGCCGCTCCGCGTCGAGGTCGACGGCCGGTCAGGACGTGGGATCATATTCCGGCGCAAGGAGAACGGATGAAAGCGCCCGGCGGTCCGGTCGACACGATCCTCGACGCCCTCCAGGAGCGGGCGAAGGAGCTGAACTGCATCTACCGTGTCAACGAGATCTGCAATCGGCCTCAGGCGTCCGTCGACGAGATTTTCAGGAGCGTCGTCGAGGTGCTCCCGCCCGGCTGGCAATGGCCGGCCGAATGCCAGGCGCGAATCGACGTGGACGACGTCGTCTACGCGCCGCCCGGCTGGTCGCGGACGCCGTGGGCCCAATCCTCTCCGATCCGGGTGCAGGGCGAAGTCGTCGGGACCGTCGAGGTGTCGTACCGGAAAGAGACGCCCGCCTCGGACGAGGGGCCGTTCCTCAAGGAGGAGCGGAAGCTCATCGACACCGTCGCCGAGCGGCTCGGCGAGCTGCTCCTGCACCGAAAGCTCCTCGACAAGATCCAGACCTGGCAGGCGGCTGTCGAGGGATTCGAGTCCCGGCCGCGCGAGGACTGGTGGGTCATCATCGACTTCCTGCGCAAGACGGATCAGCACCTGCTCGTCCGCATCTCGCGCCGGATGCTCAACTACCTCTGCTGGAACGGCGTGGGCGAAGCCCAGGAGCTGCTCCCGCGCTTCACGGGCTCCCGGCCGGGGGAGGAGCTCCTCGACGAAAACCGGCCGCTCGAACGCCGGAGCCTGGATTCGATCCTCCGCGCGGCGGAGGAGGCGTTCCAGATTGCCGCCCGGCACCTCTCGGCCGACGAGATCCTCTCCTGCATCCAGAAGTGGATCAAGGACGACAAGTCGGGATTCCTCGTCGAGGCGGTGGAGAACCAGGGGACGTCCGTCACGGAGATCGCGCAGGCGCTCGGCCGCTTTCACAACTCGTCCCTCGACGACCGGGAGCTGTCCCGCACGATCCAGGTCGAGCTTCGGGTGTCGCTCTGCCGGCGTTTCCTCACGGACGACCTCGACTTCATCAACATCGCGAAGGAATACATCGACGTCGGCGACTTCTACGACCTGGCGCGGCACGTCATCTGCCCGCCGCACAGCCACGGCCGCGTCGGCGGGAAGAGCGCGGGCCTCTTCCTGGCCACCCACATCGTCCGGAGCTCCACCGAGTTCGCGGCGCTCCTGGGCGACGTGCGGACGCCGAAGACCTGGTACGTGACGTCGGACGGCATCCTGAACTTCATCGAGTACAACCAGCTCGAGGACCTCTACAACCGGAAGTACCTCGAGATCGACCAGATCCGGCGCGAGTACCCGCACGTCATCCAGGTCTTCAAGAACTCCCAGTTCTCGCCGGAGATCATCAAGGGCCTCTCGCTGGCGCTCGACGACTTCGAGGAGCGCCCCCTCATCGTCCGCAGCTCGAGCCTCCTCGAAGACCGGGTGGGCTCGGCCTTCTCCGGGAAGTACAAGAGCCTCTTCCTCTCCAACCAGGGGACGAAGGCGGAGCGCCTGGCGGCCCTGATGGACGCGATCGCCGAGGTCTACGCCTCGACCTTCGGGCCGGACCCGATCGAGTACCGCGCCGAGCGCGGCCTGCTCGACTTCCACGAGGAGATGGGAATCCTCCTCCAGGAGGTGGTCGGGAACCGGGTCGGCAAGTACTTCCTTCCGACGTACGCCGGTGTCGCCTTCTCGAACAACGAGTTCCGCTGGTCGGCGCGGATCCGGCGGGAGGACGGCCTCGTGCGGGTCGTGCCGGGGCTCGGGACGCGCGCCGTCGACCGGATCGGGGACGATTACCCGGTGCTCCTCGCGCCGGGCCAGCCGGGCCTCCGCGTGAACGTCACGCCGGACGAGATCGTTCATTACACGCCGAAGAAACTCGACGTCATCAACATGGAATCGCACGGCTTCGAGACGATCAAGCTGGAGCAGCTCCTCGAGGAGGCCGGTCCGGAGATCCCGGGCATCTCGCACGTCGTCTCCGTGGCGGACGACGGCGGCATCCGCCGCGCCGATCTCGTCGACTGGTCCTCGGGAGCGAGGCATTTCGTCGCGACGTTCGACGGGCTGGCGGGGGAGACCTCGTTCCTCCCGCGAATGCGGGCCCTCTTGCGGCTCCTCAAGGAAAAAACCGGCGGACCGGTGGACGTGGAGTTCGCCTCGGATGGCAAGGACTTCTACCTCCTCCAGTGCCGCCCGCAGAGCTCCTCTGAGGACGCCGTCGCGGCTCCGATTCCGCGGGATCTTCAAGCGAGCAGGATTCTGTTCGAGGCGACCCGCTACGTCTCGAACGGCCGGGTCCCCGACATCACGCAGGTCGTCTACGTCGACCCGGAGGCCTACAGCGCGATTCCGGATCTCGCCTCGCTCAAGCGCGTCGGGCGCGCCGTCGGGCGCCTGAACAAGATCCTTCCGAAGCGGCAGTTCATCCTGCTGGGGCCGGGGCGCTGGGGAAGCCGCGGCGACGTGAAGCTCGGCGTCTCCGTGGGCTATTCGGACATCAACCACACGGCGCTCCTGGTCGAGATCGCCCGCAAACAGGGGAACTACGTGCCCGACCTCTCGTTCGGCACGCACTTCTTTCAGGACCTGGTCGAGGCGTCGATCCACTACCTCCCGCTCTTCCCGGACGACGAGGGCGTCGTCTTCAACGAGAGTTTCCTGAGGGAGTCGCCGAACATTCTCGCCGACCTCGCGCCGGATTTCGCCGATCTGGCCCCGGTCGTGCGAGTCATCGACGTCCCGGCGGCGACGCGCGGGCTCGTCCTCCGCGTCCTGATGAACGCCGACGAGGACCGCGCCGTGGGCTACTTCACGACGCCGTCGGGCTTCGAGGCGCCGGCCGAGCGGCGTCGCTCCGTGGAGACACCGGCGCACGAGGACCACTCGTGGTGGCGCCTCCGGATGGCGGAGCGGATCGCTGCGGAGGCCGACCCTGCACGGTTCGGAATCGAGGGAATCTGGCTCGTCGGGAGCGTCAGGAACGGCACGGCCGGCCCCGCGAGCGACATCGACCTCATCTTCCAGATCTCGGAAGCCGGCGTCCCGCGTCCCGAACTCCTCGCGTGGCTCCAGGGCTGGAGCGTCTGTCTCTCGGAGATGAATTTCCTCCGGACGGGCGTCCGGACCGAGGGGCTTCTCGACGCGCACTTCGTTTCGGCGGAGGACGTCGGGTCCGGGAAGAACGTGGCCGTGAAGATCGGGGCCGTGACGGACGCCGCGCGGCCTCTGGCGATGCGCCGGACGGGGTGACGCCGCACCGTACCGGGGCTCAGCCGGCGCGAGCGGGCTTCAGGACGATTCCCTCGTTCCTCCGACCGTTCATCTTCACGACGCACGGGGCTGAAAGGCGGAGATGTCGCACGCTGTCGCGGGTGGCGGCCGCGGGGAGGGCGTCGAGCCATTCCCAGTCGACGAACCCGTCGCCCAGCTCGGGGTTCACCGTGAAGTAGCCGGTGCTGTTGGCGACCAGATTCTGGAAGAAGTGGCTCCCCTGGGACGGCGTGACGCGGATGTCGCGAAAGCCCGTCTCCACGATCACGCGGGCGCCCGAAATCTGGTCCCAGGTGACGGGGATGCCGAGGAACGGGTCGGCCGAGCCCCAGCGCCCGACGCCGACGAGCAGGTAGGGGGTCCGCGCGGCCACGAGCTGGCCGTTGAAAAATGCGATGTCGGCCGCGGTCGTCACGCTGCGGCTCCGGTCGAACCGGCGGTAGTCGACGACGACGAGGTCGCGAATGCCGTCGAGGCGTCCGTTTCCGAGGACCATCCGGCTCTGGCAGACGAGGTCCTCGCGCGCCACCTCGCCGATCTCGAGGTCGTAGAGCTCCCGGGAGACGGCGAGCGGACGGAGCTGGAGGAACCCGAGCTCCTTCGGAGCTCCGTCGGGAGTGGAGAGGTTCGCGGCGAACTCGATCTCGACGGGAGTGCCGGCACCGCGGCTGCCCATCTCGAGGAGCGCTGAGAGAACGTCGGCGAGCGGAAAGACGCCGTGTTTGAGGATCGGCGCAAAGGTCACGATCCTGACGCCCGGTCGGGCAATGCCGTCGTAGACGGCGTCGTTCTCGGGCGAGTACGTCGACCCGACCGCCGCGAGCGTGCCGTCCTGCTCGGCCACCTCGAGGCCGAGGCGGCGGAGCCCGGTCCCCTCGGGCCCGGGGCGCGGCGCCTCGCCCGGCGGGCCGGCGACCTGGAGCGCGTAAAACTCCCGCTGCGAATTGCGGACGAGGTCCGCCACCGACGAGAAGCCCACGACGTTCCGGGGGAAGCGGGGGCAGAAGCGGATGCAGGCGTCGCCGTCCACGACGCTCTCGCCGAATCCGAGCGCCACGGCCGCGATCCCGTCCTCGGGGCCGCCCGGCGCGGCCGGATAGAAGTTGTGCGAGCGCGCGACCCCCGCGAAGGAAGGGTAGAAGCGGCCGCCGTGGGCCGAGCCGACCAGCCGCTGGAGGATCACGGCCATCTTCTCCTCCTCGAGGCGGTAGGGCGTCGCGCGGAGATAGGATTTGGCCCGCTGAGAGAACGTCGACGCGTAGACGCGCCGGACGGCGTTCAGAAGTTGCGTCAGCCGCGTGTGCTGGCTCGGGTTGTTGTTCGGCAGCATGAACGTCTCGTAGACGCCCGCGAACGGCTGGTATTGCGAGTCCTCGAGGAGGCTGGAGGAGCGGACCGCGAGCGGCCAGCGGCAGACCTGCAGGAACGCGCCCAGATCCCGTTGCATCTCCTCCGGGAAGGGGGCCTCGAGGAACCGGCGGAGAAGCTCCCTGTCGTCGTCCGCGTTGATCGCGAAGTCCCGCAGGTCGTTCCCGTCGAGAAACAGGTCGAAGACGTCGGCACCGAGGACGGCAGCAGGGGGGACCGAGATCCGGACGCCGGGGAACTGATCGCGGAGCTTCCGGTCCTCGAGAAGCAGGTTCACGAAGGCGAGTCCTCGCGCCTTCCCCCCGAGCGAGCCACCGCCGATTCTGACGAAGCCGGCCGAGCCGTCGAAGGTAGCCCGGTCGAAGTCCGCCACGATCCGCCGCCCCAGCCGCTTCCGGTAGTCGTGGATCGCCTCGACGAGGTTTCGGCGGAGGTGCTCGATCGTGGGGAAGTCCTCCACCTTGCGGGGCCTCAGGCTGTGGGCGAGCGCGAACTCCGTCCGCGCTTTCAGCCAGTTGGAGAAATGATTCCGCTGGCCGTGGTAGGCGAGGCTCTCGGCCGGAACCGTCCAGAGCATCTCCTCGAGGGCTTTCAGGTCGCCCGCCCGGCCGACCTCCTTGCCGTCCGGCGTCCGGAAGATGAAGTCCCCGAAGCCGAGGTTCTCGACCATGAAGTGCCGCAGCTCCTGCAGGAGCAGAGGGGATCCCTTGAGCTGGAACGCCGCCCCCGCCTCCCGGGCCAGGGCCTCGTTCTCGGGGCGGCCCGACTGCAGCATGATCGGGATGTCGGGCTCGAGATCGCGGACCTGAAGCGCGAACTCGACGCCCGCCCGGGGCGCGAGGACGCCCTCCCGCGGGAACTCGATGTCGGAGATGATGCCGAGGACGCTGGAACGGTAGGTCGAGAAGACCTGCCACGCCTCCTCGAAAGACCGGCAGAGGAGGATCTTCGGCCGGGCCTGCAGGCGCATCAGCTTGTGCGAGAGGTTGATTCCCTCCGGCACCAGATTGTGAGAGTGGTTGATCAGCTCCGCATAGATGACGGGCAGGAAGGACGAGTAGTAGGGAACCTGGTCCTCGATGACGATCAGGACCTGCACGCCGGCCACGCGCGTGTCGTGCTCCACGTTCCGGCGATCCTCCAGCATCTTCACCATGGCGAGGAGGATCCGGACGTCGCCGCGCCAGAGGAAGACGCCGTCGAGACGGGAGAAATCCTCCCGGGCCGCGAATTCCTCGAGCTCGCGGTTGTCGTACGCGAGGAGGACGACATGGGGCGCCAGGCCCGCCTCCCGGATCGTTCCGGCGAGGGCGACCGCATCCATGTCGCCGACGTGGAGAGACGTCACGACGAGGTTGAAGCGGGGCTGCTCCTTCAGCACGGAGAGCGCTTCGGCGCCGGTCGAGACGCGAAGCACGCCCGGAACGTGCCGCAGGTTGAGCTCGAGGGATTCGGCGAGGATCCGCTCGTTCAGCTGGCCGTCCTCGGCCAGGATGAACGAGTCGTAGAGGCTCGAGACGAGGAGGATGTCCTGGACCCGCCACGGCATCAGATCCTGAAAACCCGTCCAGGGGCTGTCGAGGGAAAGTGGCGTGGAGGGGGGCCGCGGCTCAGGCGTCATGGTCGATCCGGGGAACGGCGGCTTCTCTCCGCCGCTCCCCGGAACCCAAGCCTAAACCAGACCCTGATCCATCATCGCATCCGCCACTTTCAGGAAGCCGGCGATGTTCGCTCCGTTCACGTAGTTCCCCGGGGATCCGAACCGCTGGGAAGTCTCCCAGCACGCCTTGTGGATCGACTTCATGATGCCGTGGAGGCGGGTGTCGACCTCTTCGCGGGTCCATGAAAGTCGCATGCTGTTCTGACACATCTCGAGGCCGGAGGTCGCGACGCCGCCCGCGTTGGCGGCCTTGCCCGGCCCGTAGAGGATGCCCGCGTCGAGGAAGACCTTCACGCCGTCGAGCGTCGTCGGCATGTTGGCGCCCTCGGAGACGACGTAGACGCCGCTCCTGAGGAGGTTCTGCGCGTCCTTGCCGTTGATCTCGTTCTGCGTCGCGCTCGGAAAGGCGCACTGCGCCTTGTGGCTCCAGAGCGGGTTGAAGTCCTGCTTCGCGTCGACCGGCGTGTAGACCGAGCCCTTGAACTTCTCCGTGTACTCCTGGATCCGCCCGCGCCGGACGTTCTTCAGGTCGAGCACCCAGGCGAGCTTCTCCTTCGTGATCCCCGCCTCGTCGTAGAGATAGCCGCTCGAGTCGGAGAGCGTCACGACCTTTCCGCCGAGCTGCAGGATCTTCTCCACCGTGTACTGCGAGACGTTGCCGCTTCCGGAGACGAGACAGGTCTTCCCCTCCATCGTCTGACCGCGCGTTCCGAGCATCTCCGAGGCGAAGTAGACGGCGCCGTAGCCGGTCGCTTCGGGCCGGATCAGCGAGCCGCCCCAGTTCAGCCCCTTTCCCGTCAGGACGCCGCTGAACTCGTTTCGGAGCCGCCGGTACTGGCCGAAGAGGAAGCCGATCTCCCGCCCGCCGACGCCGATGTCGCCGGCCGGGACGTCCGTGTCCGGGCCGATGTGCCGGAAGAGCTCGCTCATGAAGCTCTGGCAGAAACGCATCACCTCGTTGTCGCTCTTCCCCTTCGGGTCGAAGTCCGAACCGCCTTTTCCGCCGCCCATCGGCAGCGTCGTCAGGGAGTTCTTGAAGACCTGCTCGAAGGCGAGGAACTTCAGGATGCCGAGGTTGACCGACGGATGGAAGCGCAGGCCGCCCTTGTAGGGGCCGATCGCGCTGTTCATCTGGATCCGGAAACCCCGATTGACGCGATAGTGCCCCTGGTCGTCCTGCCAGGGGACGCGGAACATGAGGACCCGCTCGGGCTCGATGATCCGCTCGAAGATCTTCGCCGAGCGGTACTCCGGCCGCTTCTCGAGCACCAGGTCGAGCGACTCGGCGACCTCCTGGACGGCCTGGTGGAACTCGGGCTCTGCCGGGTTCTTGGCCTTGACCTCGGCGATCAGGTTTCTGATGTACTCCGACATGCGGTCTCCTCCTCTTCGTCCGCCGAGGCCGCTGCGCGCGGGGCAGGGCCCGGCAGTCCGAGAATCCTGTCCCGTAATCGTGCTCTTTCATGGGGGTCGCGGCCTGATGCATTTGCCTCTGCCCGGGCCGCGGGCGACGCCGATCGCGTCTCTTACGGGAAGATGCCCAGCGACATGTAGCTCTGGGCGATCTTGTCGATGGCGCTGATGAAGGCGGCGCAGCGGAGGTCAGCCTTCGGGAACCGGACCTGCGTCTCGCGGATCTCCCGGAACGCGTTCGTCATCGTCTCGTCGAGCCCGGAGTTGACCAGGTCCTCCTCGTCGGCACCCCGGACGAGGAGCGCCCGCTCCTGGTCGCTCAGCGTCTTGCCGGTCGTGTTTTCCAGCGACGCGACCATTCGCCCGTACGCCATCTCCTCGTACCGCTTCTCCATCCGGCCGAAGCGGACGTGCGAGAGGTTCTTCAGCCACTCGAAGTACGAGACCGTCACGCCACCCGCGTTCAGGTACATGTCCGGGATGACGAGCACGCCCTTCTGCCGGAGGACGGCGTCCGCGTCGGCCGTGACCGGGCCGTTCGCGCCTTCGGCGACGATCTTCGCCCGCACCCTCGCCGCGTTGACGGTCGTGATGACGTTTTCGAGCGCGGCGGGGACGAGGATGTCGCAGTCGAGAAAGAGGGCGTCCTCGCTCGTCGGATGGTTCGTCGCGCCGGGGAAGCCCGTGATTTTCTTCGTTTCTGTCCTGTACTTCACGACGGCGTCGATGTCGAGGCCCTTCGGGTTGCTGATCGAGCCCTCCCACTCGGCGAGGCCGACGAGAAGGGCGCCGGCTTCCTGCAGGAACTTTGCGGCGTGGTAGCCGACGTTTCCGAGGCCCTGGACGACGACGCGCTTCCCGGAGAGGCCCGTCGGAAGGCCAAGGGTTTTCATCAGCTCGGCATCGGCGACGCACTCGCGCACGCCGAAGAAGACGCCGCGCCCGGTCGCCTCCTTGCGGCCGCGGATCCCCCCGAGCCAGACCGGCTTTCCGGTGACGCATCCCGCCGCGTCGATGTCGCCGGCATGGAACTGGCCGTACGTATCGGCGATCCACGCCATCTCCCGCGGACCCGAGCCGTAGTCAGGCGCGGGCACGTCCACGCCCGGCCCGATGAAGTTCTTTTTCACCAGCTCCGCCGTGTAACGGCGCGTAATCCGCTCGAGCTGCTCGGCGGAGGTTTTCCGCGGGTCGACCCGGATGCCCCCCTTCGCCCCGCCGAACGGGAGGTCGACGATCGCGCACTTGAAGGTCATCAGGGCGGCGAGCGCGAGGACCTCGTCCTCGTTGACGTCGGGCGAATAGCGGATCCCCCCCTTGACCGGCAGCTTGTGGTGGCTGTGCTCGGCCCGCCAGGCCTGGATGACCTCGTATCCCTTCCCGTCCTCGCGGCGGACCGGGAAGTGGAACTTCAGGATACTGTTGCAGACCCGGATCTGGTCGAGGAGACCCTGCGGGTAGTCGAGAAAATCGGCCGCGGCCTGGAAGTTCCGGTTGACGGTCTCCAGAAAGCTGGACGTCTCAGTCATGATCCCCCCTTGTCCCGCGAGTCTAATCCGCGGGAGAAGACCGGGCTTTACGCGACCGGAAACCTGACATAGGCTCCGCGCGTCCCATGGGTCTTCTCTACGGATTTACACCGCGAGGCGACACTCGCGCTCGCGTGTCCCTGTTCCAGTTCAGCTTCCCCCAATTTTCAAAGAGGAGAGATGCCGATGAACCATGTTCGACGACTGAGCTGCGTCGCCCTCGCCGCAGCGCTCTTTATGATCGCCGTTCCGGCGGTCGCCCAGACCGACGTCACGACCGGCCGAATCGCCGGAAACGTCACCGGGGCCGACGGCGCGCCCCTTCCGGGCACGACGGTCGAGGCGAAAAGCCGGGCCACCGGCCTGACGCTGGTCCAGGTGAGCGACGCCAAGGGGCTCTACCGGATTCTGAACATGCCGTCGGGCGCCTGGGACGTCACGGCGTCGCTCTCCGGGTTCCAGAAGGTGACCCGGGCGATCACCATCACGATCGGGTCGGCGCCGACCGTAGACTTCGTCCTCCAACTCGCGGGTGTCTCGAGGGAAGTCACCGTGACGGGGGCTCTGCCGGACATCGAGACGACGCGGACGTCGCTCGAGACGACGATCTCGCCCGAGGCCATCAAGAGCCTCCCGCTGAACGGGCGCAACTTCACGAACTTCGCCCTCCTCGCCCCGAACACGCAGATCGACACGCAGCGCGGCAACCTCGCCATCGGAGGGCAGCGCGGCATCGACACGAACATCACGCTCGACGGCGTCGACAACAACAACGCCTTCTTCGGCGGCTCCGCCGGGGCGGCCGAGGGCCGGTCGCCCTTCCAGGTCTCGCAGGAGTCGGTCAAGGAGATGCAGGTCATCCAGGGCGGCGCCTCGGTCGAGTTCGGGCGCTCGGGCGCCGGCTTCGTGAACGTCGTCACGAAGAGCGGCACGAACGACTTCCACGGCTCGGCCTTCTACTACCAGCGGCCCGGTTCGCTCGTTTCCGACTACCAGGCCGACCCGTCGGCCCTCGCCCTCGGTCTGGTCAGCCCGTCCCGGCTCATTCCGGCGGACCAGGATACGAAACAGTTCGGCGCTTCCATAGGCGGCCCGATCCTGAAGGATCGCCTCTTCTTCTTCGGCTCGTACGATCAGCAGATCCAGTCGACATACCAACCGGTCGGGAGCGCCATCACCGACCCCGACATCGCCGCGAGGTACCCGGCGCTCGCCTCGGGCACCTCCTATAACTGGGAGCAGAACGGCCAGATCTTCTTCGGCCGCCTCGACTTCCAGATGACCGATCAGCAGCGAATCACCGCCCGCGGCAACTTCATGAAGTACGACGGGCTGAACGGGACGCGAGTCGGAACGACCTATGCGACGAGCTACAACGGCCTCGAGAACGACAAGATGAACTCGGTCGTTGCGCAGTGGAGCGGCCAGTTCTCGTCGAGCTTCATCAACGACCTGACCGGGCAGTATGCGACGGAGAACATGCCCCGGTACGACAACTCGCCGACACTGACCGAGGTCCAGTACGGGCCTACGAACAAGTTCGGCGGTGTCTCGTTCCTGCCGATCCTCGCGGAACAGAAGCGGTACGAGATCGCCGACACGGCGACATACCTCATGGGCTCCCATGCCCTGAAGGGCGGCCTGGACTACAACTACACCGGGATGGACCAGACCTTCAAGGGGAACTGGCGGGGCGTCTACGTCTTCTCGGGCTCGACCTCGGCCATTCTGAAGGCGAACCTCCTCGCCGGCCGCTGGAACCAGTACCGGCAGTTCATGGGCCTGAACGGCCTGACGGCCGACGAGGCGGGGCAGTACAACTTCCCGCAGAAGGAGCTGGCCTTCTTCGCGCAGGATCAGTGGTACGTCAACTCCCAGCTGACCGTCAGCGCCGGCCTACGGTACGAGGCGCAGTACAACCCGACGGCGCCGATCCTGAACCTGGACCAGATGAACGCGAACGGCACGTACGCGCTGAACGGCCAGATCCCCGACACGAAGAACATGTGGTCGCCGCGCCTCTCGGTCTCCTGGTCGCCCGAGAAGGACGGCAAGAGCGTCGTGAGGCTCTCCGCGGGCCGGTACTGGAACCGGACGCCGGCCATCCTTCTCTCGCAGCTCTATACGTCGAACGGCGTCCAGGGGACCCAGTACATCCTCAACGCCGGCGGTACGACGGACAACCCCACGCAGCCGACGAGCCCGCTCTCGCCGGGCTGGGGCTCGAACTTCGACCCGGTCGGCGTCGCCCCGATCGGGAATCTCCCGCCGGGGACGACGATCGCGACGCCCGGCGTCTTCTCCATGGACCCCAACTACAGGAACTCGCACTCCGACCGGGTCAGCCTCGACGCCGAGCGTGAGGTCTACGGTGTCGTCGTCAGTCTCGCCGGCCAGTACGCAAAGACCTATGACCTCGAGCGGGTGAACGACTGGAACCTGACGCCCTCGACGAATCGGGCCAAGGACTGCCCGCTCGCTTCCACCGAGGTCACCTGCTGGTCGCCGACGCGGCCGAACCCGGCCTACGGCCGGGTCACGGTGTATCAGTCGAATACGAGAGCCCAGTTCGAGGCGGTGACGATGTCGCTCCGCAAGAACTTCGTGAACGGCCTCCGCTTCTTCGGCTCGGCGACCTGGTCCGAGGACAAGGACTCGGACTCGAACGAGCGGAACTACTCCGGCTTCACGCTCGAGGACCTGTCGAACCCCCAGGAGAACTGGAACTGGTCCAACCGCGACATCCGCTGGCGCTTCGTCGGCAACGTCTCGTACGACCACCAGTTCACGAAGATGATCAGCGGCTTCGCCTCGGCCGTCTACGTCTACCGGACGGGGCTTCCGTTCAACCCGCAGGCGGGAGCGGACGTGAACCGCGACGGCGACAGCGCGACTGACCGCCCGACCGTGAACGGGTTCCACTTCCTCAGGAACAGCTACCGGCAGCCGGACTTCTCGCAGTTCGACATGCGCTTCGGCGTCGGCATCGAGCTCGGGCCGGGGAAGCTCTCGCTCTTCGCCGAGGTCTTCAACCTCTTCAACGTCGTCGACGCCTTCGTCAGCGCCGGCCAGTCGACCTGGGGAACGGGAAACATCCCGAATGCCTCGTTCGGCGTCCCGACGGGCGTCAACAACACCCCGCGAACCTGGCAGCTGGCCGCCCGCTACGACTTCTGATATCGATTCTCGAGGGGGGTGCGTCGTCCGTCACCGCGAAGGCGACACCGGGCCCGCACCCCCCAGCCCCCTTTCCCTCGCCAACCCCGCGCCGGGCCTCCTGCCCGGCGCTCTTCTTTTCCGCTATCCTCCCCCCGGAGGCTTTTTTGACATGTCCGTCACAGAAATTTTGCCGGCCCCCACGGCCGTGGCCCCCGTCTCGATCCTCCAGGAGCACGAGCAGGAGCTCGCCGAGGGGGTCTACCAGTTCGCCCTCGAGTCGATCGCGCCCCGCTCGATGGAGATGGACCGCGCGAACCTGATGGACCCGGCGATCGTCAGGAAGTTCTTCGAAATGGACCTGATGGGAATCGAGATCCCCGAGGAGCTCGGGGGACTCGGGCTCAACTTCACGACGTCGATCGCCATCATCGAGGCGCTGGCCCGCGTCGACGCCGCCTGCGCCGTGGTCGTCGACGTCCAGAACACGCTCGTGAACAACGCCCTCCTCCGGTGGGCGAGCCCGGCGCTGCAGAAGAAGTACTTTCCCCAGCTCGCCAAATCGAAGGTGGCCTCGTACGCCCTCTCCGAGGCGGGTTCCGGCTCCGACGCCTTCGCCCTCGCGACGACGGCCACGAAAAAGGGCGACCGCTGGGTCCTGAACGGCGAAAAGCTCTGGATCACGAACGGACTCGAGTCGGAGATCTTCCTCGTCTTCGCGAACGCCGACCGCTCGAAGGGTTACAAGGGGATCACCGCCTTCCTCGTCGAGTCGTCGTGGAAGGGCTTCGGCAAGGGAAAGAAGGAGGACAAGCTCGGGATCCGGGCGTCGTCCACGCTGGCCCTCTCGTTCGAGGAGCTCGAGGTCCCGGAGGAGAACGTCGTCGGAAACGTCGGCGAGGGGTACAAGATCGCCATCGAGACGCTGAACGAGGGGCGGATCGGGATCGGCGCGCAGATGGTCGGCATCGCCCGCGCGGCCCTCGACTACGCGGTGAAGTACGCGAAGGAGCGCGCCCAGTTCGGGAAGCCGATCGCCGAGTTCCAGGCCATCCAGCACGACCTCGCGCGGATGGACATGGAGATCGAGTGCGCGCGGCTCGCCGTCTACAACGCCGCGCGCCTCAAGGAGGCAGGCAGGCCGTTCGCCCGCGAGGGCGCGATCGCGAAGTTGAAGGCCTCCGAGGTGGCGGAGTACTGCACGTCGCGCGGCCTCGAGATCCTGGGCGGCTACGGCTACGTGAAGGACTACCCGATGGAGAAGCTCTTCCGCGACTCGAAGATCGGGAAGATCTACGAGGGGACCTCCTTCATGCAGCTGAACACGATCGCGAAGGACGTCCTGAAGCGGGGCTGACGGCTCCCCGGAACCGACTCAGAAGACGGGCAGCTCCACGCTGAGGTAGGCGAAGATCGCGGTTTTCCCGCTGCTCGGGCCGACGCCGAGCGGGACGGCGAACCCGGGGACGATCTGGAGCCTGCCCGGGAGGTTGATCGCGCCGCGGATCCCGGGGGAGACGAGCGCCTCGGTGCGCCGCACGGGGAGGCCGTCGGCGCCGAACACTTCGTTCGTCGCCACGACCGCCTCCACGAGCAGGTTGACGTTCGGGTGCGCCAGCCAGATGAGGCTCTGTCCGGCGCTGGCGCTCCAGAGGTTCGACGCGGCCCCGGCCGTGTTCTTCGCGGAGAAGAGGACCGTCCCGCCGAGGTTCGTGTTCGAGACGAAGCTCTTCGAAATGACGACGCTGAGCGGCAGCCCGACCTGGACGCCGAATCCCCCGGCGCCAAGACCCCTCTTGGAATTGCCGCTCGGGATGACGAGCGTCGCCCGGGGAGCGATGGCGACGGGAGCCTCTCCATTACCGACCAGCTGATAGCGGTAATTCAGCTGGACGTCGCCGAACCCCCGCGAGAAGCCGCCGGGGCCGGAGAGGCCGAGAAACTGGACCGTGGCGCTGAGCTGGTTCTTCTCGTCCGGCACGGGCCATTCCTGCGTCAGGGAATAGACCCAGTCCCCCGTGCCGGCGACGCGCGTGAACTCCTGGATCGTCTGGACGACGCCGGCTTCCTGGTTGTAGGCCTCCTCGAGAAGGAAGCTGTTGTCCTGGATGGGGATCGGCCCCGCGGGAGGCGTCTGGCCCGCGGCCGGGCTGGAGAAGGCGGCGACGAGGCCGGCCCCGGCGAGCGCCTTTTTGATGAGATTCATTCTCAATTAAGATATCTCCGGCCGCGCGGAACGTCCCTGATACGCCCGCATCAGTTACAGTGTCGCGATGAGCGTACCCCCTGCGGCCGCAGGTGCGCTGAAACGCGAGATCGGCCTCTGGCAGGGGACGGCCCTCAACGTCATCGACATGGTGGGGATCGGCCCCTTCGTCACCCTGCCGCTCATCCTCGCGGCGATGGGGGGCGGGCGGGCCCTCGGCGCCTGGCTCCTCGGCGCACTCCTCGCCATCTGCGACGGCCTCGTCACCGCCGAGCTGTCGGCGACCCTCCCGCGGGCGGGCGGCTCCTATGCCTTCCTCCGCGAGGCGTATGGCGCGGAACGGTGGGGCCGGCTCGTCTCCTTTCTCTTCCTCTTCCAGATCGTCTTCTCCGCGCCGCTCTCGATGGCGTCGGGGGCGATCGGGTTCTCCCGCTACCTCCACTTCGTCTTTCCGGAGATTCCGGTCCGATGGGAGGCCCCGATCGCCTCGGCCCTCTGTCTCGGGGTGACGCTGCTGCTCTGCCGGAAGATCGGATCGATCGGCCGGTTCTCGGTGGTCCTCTGGGTCGGCGTCCTCCTGACGCTCGGGATCGTCATCGCGCTCGGCCTGCCGCACCTCAAGCCGGAGGTCTTCCGCTTCTGGGCGGCCCCGGTCGAGACGGCGCCCGGCATCCCGCCTCCGTCCGGGGTCCTCGGGGGCCTCGGGGCCGCTCTGATCCTCGCCGTCTACGACTACCTCGGCTACTACAACATCTGCTACCTGGCCGAAGAGGTCGTGGAGCCGACGAAGACGATCCCGCGCGTCATCGTCGTCTCGATCCTCTCGGTGTCGATCCTCTACCTCCTGATGAACGTCTCGGTTCTCTCGGTCCTCCCGGCGGGCCAGGCGATGTCCTCGAAGTCGACCGTCTCGGACTTCGTCGCGGCGGTGGCAGGGCGCCCGCTGGCGCAGGTCGTCACCGTCCTGATCCTCTGGACGGCGTTCGCGTCCGTCTTCTCCCTGACGCTCGGCTACTCCCGGATCCTCTGGGCAGCGGCACGGGACGGAAACTTCTTCCGCGTCTTCGCCCGCCTCCACCCGACCGAGGGGTATCCGGCCGTCGCGCTCTTCGCGCTCGGCGGCGCCGCGGCCCTCTTCTCGTTCGTCGATCTCCGGACGGTCGTCATGGCCATCCTCTCGATCCGCGCGATCATTCCGTTCATCGCCCAGATCGGCGGCGCCCTGATCCTCCGGCGCCGGCTTCCCGATTCGGCGCGCCCGTTCCGGATGTGGCTCTATCCGCTTCCCGCGCTCGTGGCCCTCGTCCTCTGGGGCTTCGTCCTCTTCTCGCCGGAAAAGGGCCTGAAGGGGGCCGGCCTCGTCGTCATGGGAGCGGGCGCGATCGCCTTCCTCGTCCGTGCGCGGGCCCTGCACGAATGGCCGTTCCGGCGGCTGGCCGCGTGAGCCTCGACGTCGAACGCGATGCTAAGATCGCCGGCCCGCGAGGGGCGACGTACCCAAGTGGTTAAGGGAAGGCTCTGCAAAAGCCTCATTCGTCGGTTCGACTCCGACCGTCGCCTCCATCTCTGACCCCGTGCGCCGCCGGAATCGGCGGCTTCGTCCGAAGCCGAGCGTCATCACCCCATCGACCGGAGGCCGTCGTGCGACGTACCGCCCCTCTCGCCGCCGTCCTGACCCTCGTCGCCGCGGCGGCTGACGCCGCCACGGGCTGCTTCCCGCCCCGGATCGGGCAGGCGCTCACGTCGGGAACGGCCGGCTCCGTGACCGTGTCGGGGAGCCGCGCGTACGTGGCCGACGGGGAAGGAGGGCTCGCCGTCGCCGACATCTCGAACCCGGCGAATCCGCAGATCCTCGGAAAAGTCGACCTTCCGGACCGCGCTTCGGGCGTAACCGTCCGGGGGAGCCTCGCCTTCGTCGCGGCCTCGGGGGCGGGCCTTCAGGTGGTGAACGTCGGCCGGCCGGACCAGCCGGTCGTGATCGGCTCGGCCCAGACGCCCGGAACGGCCAAGGGCGTGGCCGGCTCCGGAAACCTCGTTTTCGTGGCCGCCGGCGAGGCAGGCCTCGCGGTCGTCGACGTCTCGACGCCCTCCGCGCCGAAGGTTCTCGGCCAGCAACAGACCTCGGGCTACGCCTCTTCGGTGGTCGTGACGCCGGGGGGGATGGTCGTCGTCGCCGACGGCTGGAACGGCATCGTCGGTTTCGACGTCAGCGACCCGACGCAGCCGCGGAAGCTGGGGCAGATCGCGACGAAGGGAGAAGCGCTCGCCCTCGTCATCGCGGGGACGACGGTCTTCGTCGCCGACGGGAGCGCCGGCCTCACCGTGATCGACGCCGGCGACCCCGCGAACCCTCAGCTTCTCTCCAACCTTCCGACGACGGACAAGGCGTCGGGGATCGCGCTGGCCGGCGATTTCGCCCTCCTCGCGGTCGGCGGCCGCGGCATCGTCGTGGTCCGGGTGTCGGACCTGGCCAAGCCGAAGCGGTGCGGCCGGTACGACGCCCGGGGGATCGCGCGCGGCGTGGCGGCGGCCGGCACCACGGCGCTCATCGCCGAGGGGAACGAGGGGCTGACCCTCGTCGACTTTTCCGCCTGCACGGCGCAGGGCGCCTGCGAACCGCTGACCGAGTCGCCGGTCATCTGAAAGGCGTTGGATCGGATTCGCGTCGTTCCCACGGGCCGGAGTGGCGAAACTGGCAGACGCAGGGGACTTAAAATCCCCAGACCCTCAGGGGGTCATGAGGGTTCGACTCCCTCCTCCGGCACCACTTAGTGACGTGACGGGTTCAGACAGGATGGCTGCCTTGCCCGTAACTCGCCCGGGCGACCCGATTCCATGCTGAAGAGCGAAGACCAGTGCGCCAGCTCGAGAGCCTCGGCCGCCCCGGTGCTTTCGTATCGCCGCCGCCTGCTTCGCACGTTTTCCCCTCGATTCGATCCGGGACGACAGGTCGCTCGGGGAGGCGCGGGCAGCTCCTGGGGACGGGACTAGAATCGCTGCGGTAACACGACCCACACGGGCCGTCGGAACGAGCGCCGCCGCGCCGGGGGGACACGACCCGCCCCTTCCTCCGACCCGGGGAGGCGGACGGCATGGGCCTCTCCGCGGGAACGAAGCTCGGCCCCTACGAGATCGTTGCACCTCTCGGCGCGGGAGGAATGGGTGAGGTCTACAGGGCCAGGGACACGCGTCTAGGGCGGGACGTCGCCGTCAAGGTGCTGCCGGGTGGGTTTGCCGCCGATGCAGAGCGTCTGAGGCGATTCGAACAGGAAGCCCGGGCCGTCGCGGCGCTCTCCCATTCCAACGTTCTTGCGATCTACGACGTCGGCACCCACGAGGCCATTCCCTACCTTGTCACGGAGCTTCTCGAGGGCGAGAGCCTGCGCGACCGGCTCAAGACCGGTGATCTGACCGTCCGCAAGGCGGTGGAGTTTGCGGTCCAGATTGCCCAGGGACTCGCGGCGGCGCACGAGAAAGGGATCATTCACCGCGACCTGAAGCCGGGCAACGTCTTCATCACGAAGGACGGCCAGGTCAAGATCCTGGACTATGGCCTCGCAAAGCTGGCGCGGCTGGAAACGGCCGTCACACCAGACGCGACGACGCTGGACCGGGAGCCGCGGACGGAGAGCGGAGCGGTGCTCGGGACGATGGGGTACACGTCGCCCGAACAACTGCGCGGGGAGACAGCGGACGCCCGGAGCGACATCTTCTCGTTCGGGTGCGTGCTGTACGAGATGCTCGCGGGCAGGTCGCCGTTTCTGAAAGCGACCGGAGCAGAGACGGTGACGGCGATCATGAGCGAGGACCCGCCGCCGCTCATCGCGTCCGGGAGGCCGGTCGCTCCCGCCCTGCAGGAAATCGTGAACCGCTGCCTGGAGAAGCGAGCGCCGGACAGGTTCTCGTCAGCGCACGACCTTGCGCTCGCCCTGCACGCGTTTTCCGCATCCGGAGAGACGCCCGAGATCTCCCTTCCCGCGCGGGCCGCGCTCACCACGCAGGGAGGAGCTCGACGCCGGTGGGCGCTCGCCGCCGGCGCCATCGCGATCGTTGCGTGTGCAGGCCTCCTCGCGTGGCTCGTGCGTACCCGGGCCCCTGCCCGGCCTTCGCCCCCTCGCGCCGAGTTCCTGCAGCTGACCTCACAGCCCGGTGTCGAGTGGTTTCCGTCTCTGTCGCCCGACGGAAAGTGGTTCGTCTACGCCGGGACGGGCGCCGGCCCTCGCCACATCTACCTGCAGAGCGTCGGAGGGCAGAATCCCCTCGACCTGACGGGAGACTCGACCGACGACAACGATCAACCCGTCTTCTCCCCGGACAGCGAACGAATCGCCTTTCGCTCCAGCCGCGACGGCGGCGGCCTCTTCGTCATGGGGCGCACCGGCGAGGCTGTCCGGCGCGTGACGCGTGCCGGGTTCCGGCCGGCTTGGTCGCCCGACGGCACACGGCTGGCCTTCACGACCGAGAACGTCGAGCTCAATCCCCAGAACATCTCGGGGCGCAGCGAGCTGTGGAGTGTGGTGGTGGACGGCGGGGAACCGCGCCGAATCCACGAAGGGGACGCGGTGCTCGCGAGCTTCTCGCCGAACAACCGTCGCATCGCGTTCACGCGCCGGATCAGCAACCCGATCCAGGCGGACGTCTGCACGATCCCCGTCTCCGGCGGAGCGGTGGTGCCCGTCACGAACGACAGGTGGACGGACTGGTCGCCGGTCTGGGCACCGGACGGAAAGTTCCTCTACTTCGCGAGCGACCGAGGCGGGAGCATGAATCTCTGGCGGGTCCCGGTGGACGAATTGTCGGGGACGGCTCTCGGCGAGCCCGAGCCGATCACGGCACCCGCTTCTACCCTGGCGCACCCGAGCATCTCCGCGGACGGCAAGCGCATCGCCTACACCTCGGCGCTCGTCACGGCGAACATCCAGCGGCAGCGGTTCGATTCGACCACATGGCTGCCGACAGGTGATCCGGAGTGGGTGACGACCGGCTCCCGACGGTGGTCGTCGCCCGATCCCTCGCCGGACGGGGATTGGGTGGCGTTCTACTCCCTGACGCAGCCGGAGGGGAATGTCTACGTCGCACGCCCGGACGGCACGGGACTGCGGCAGGTGACGGGCGATGCCGCGATCGATCGCGTCCCGCGCTGGTCACCCGACGGCAAGTGGCTCGCCTTCTTCTCGACCCGCAGCGGTGCGATAGAACTTTGGAAGATCAGGCCCGACGGGAGCGATCTGGTGCAGATCACGGGCGGTGGAGGTTCCTACTTTGCCTGGTCACCCGATGGGAGACGTGTCGCGACCACCCGCTCTCTCTCGGGGCAGTCCGCCGACAGCGGAGCCGTTGTGTTCGACCCGAACCTCCCGTGGAAGGAGCGAAGTTTGGACGTGCTTCCGCCGATGGGCCCGGCGCCGGGCCGCTTTCTCGTCAACTCGTGGTCGCAGGACGGCGAGCGCCTCGCCGGCCAGATCGACATGCCGGGTCGGGGGATCGCCGTCTACTCGATGCGGTCGCGCACCTACGAGCGGCTGTCGGACATCGGCGAGTGGCCGGTGTGGCTGCCGGACAGCAGGCGCATCCTCTTCGTTGCGGATGGGAAGGCGCTCTACCTCCTCGACAGCCGTTCGAAGAAGATTCGGAAGATCTTCTCCGTCACCGCGGATGTGATCGGCCCTCCGCGCCTCGCGCGCGACGGGACGGCGTACTTCTCGCGGCGAGTCACCGAGGCGGATGTCTGGATGGTGACGCTGAAGTGACCGCGACCCTGGCGCCGAATGAAAGCAGGCTTTTTCTGATCGATGATCTTCCGGGTTTTACTCCACAGATCAGCCGCCTCGTGTCCATGATGAACTATGCCCGGTACACCACCTCTCCGAAGTAGAAGGCTTGGGCGTTGAGCTACTCGATGACCTGCATGACCCGCAGTGCAATTCCATCGGAGCGCTGCTCTTACATATCGCTGCAGTCGAGGTGGCGTACCAGGCTGCCACTTTCCATCTTCGTGATTTGACCGACGAAGAGGGCCGAGAGTGGAATGCCGCTCTCGGCCCGGGTGACAGAGCGAGGCGAGAATGAAGCAGATGCTCCGGCCAGAGAGGTGGGCGCCGGCGTCCCGGGGGAGCTATTTGGTCTCGAGGACCTTCTTGACGCGGGCCGAAAACATCGCGAAGGCGTTCTGGCCGACGACCGTGTTCTTCGCCACCCATTCCGCGTTCTGAAAGGCATGGGGAGATACCTCGCGGCGAAGCTCCTCGAGGTAGGGCGCGACCCGGGCGAAGAGGAAGAGCCCCTCCCCGTTCGACTCCATGAAGTAGTCCGCGTTCACGATGCCGTGCTTGACCGTGCCGTAGACCATCTCCCAGTAGGTCGTCGTCTGGCGCCATGGCGCGTTGAGCGGGTGGTCGGCCTTCGTGACGGCGAGAACGTCCGCGAAGGACTTCGGCCAGAAGTCGCGGTTGATCGCGTTGCGAGACTCGCGCATCACGGCCTCGCGGCGCAGCTCGTATGCGCGGAACGCGATTTCGGCGTCGTGGTGGTCGGGGTGTTCCTTGCTCATGCCCCGACTCTAGCGCACGCGCGCACCTCCCGGGGAGGCGCGCCGTGACCTAGAATCCCCGGACCCGGCACCGGGTCGTGAGGCGTCGACGTGCTCCCCAGGGAGGGGGTCGAGTCCCGAAGAAAGAGATGGATACGTGAAGAAACCAGCCATTCTCGTGGCCACATTCCTCGTCGCAATCGTTGCGGGCTCCTGCTCGACGCTCAAGACGTCCGTCGACTGGGACCACAAAGCGGACTTCTCGAAGTACAAGACCTGGTCCTGGAAAGACACGGGCGAGATCCACGACCCGATCTGGGACCGGCGGGTCGAGGACGTTCTCGAGGACACGCTCGCGGCGAGAGGACTCAGGAAGGTGAAAGAGGGGGGCGACCTCTGGGGCGTCGTCCACGCTCGTTTTTCCGTGAACCAGCAGGTGAACACCTACAGCGCGGGTTGGGGCTACGGCTGGGGCTGGGGGGGGCCGATGGTCACCACGGTGACGCCGATCCCGGTCGGGTCGATGGTCATCGACCTGGTGGATACGCGAACGAAGGAGCTGGTCTGGCGCGGCACGGCGAGCGCCGAGCTCCAGACCGGCATCGAGAACGAGCAGCGCGAGAAGAACCTCCGAAAGGTTCTGGCGGGGCTCTTCGCGAATTACCCGCCGCTTCCGTCGAAGTGACCGATCCTCTCTCGGTGCTCGAGGAGCGCCTCGGACATCGATTCGGCGACCGCCCTCTCCTGCTGCGGGCGCTGACCCACGCCTCGTTCGCGAACGAGGCAGACGGGGATGAGGAGATCCGGGACAACGAGACGCTGGAGTTCCTCGGGGACAGCGTTCTCGGCTTTCTCGTGGCCGAGCGGCTCTTCGCGGCTTTCCCGGCCTGGGGCCAGGGCGAGCTTTCAAAGGCGCGGTCGGAGCTCGTCTCCGAGACGTCGTTCGCCGCCAAGGCGCGCGAGCTGGGTCTCGGCCCGCTCCTCCGGCTCTCGCCGGGCGAGGAGCGGGCGGGGGGGCGGGAGAGGAGCGCCCGCCTCGCCGATGCGTTCGAGGCCGTGATCGCCGCCGTCGCGTTGGACGGCGGCCTTCCCGCGGCGCGCGAAGCCGTCGACCGTCTCTTCGGGCCGGCGATCATCTCGCTCGACCTCGAAGGGCTCGCCCAGCGCGATTCGAAGAGCGCGCTCCAGGAGCGCTCGCAGGCCGAAGGGAAGCCGCTCCCGGCCTACCGTCTGCTCTCGGAGAGCGGTCCGGACCACGACAAGGTTTTCGTCTACGAGGTGATCTTCGGCGGGACGGCGGGCCTCCGGGCGACGGGCTCGGGACCCGTCCAAGAAGGAGGCCCAGCGCGCCGCGGCGCGCGCCGCGCTCGACCTCCTCAGCGCGAAAGGCGCCTGACGAAGCTCTCGGGGGGCTCGAAGCCGACGACGCGCTCGCCTTTCTCGGCGCCGTCGCTTCCGAGGAAGATCAGCGTCGGAACCCCCTTGATCTTCCACTTCTCGCGCAGCACCTCGACGTCCGGCTCGCCGCTTCGCGTCAGGTCGGCCTTCAGGAAGACCCAGCCGTTCCCCGCGGCGACGACGGCGGCGTCGTTGAAGGTCTTCTGTTCCAGCTCCTTGCAGGGGAGGCACCAGTCGGCGGCGAAGTCGATCATCACCGGGCGGCCTGCCGCCGCCTTGAGAGCGGCCTCGGAGTAGGGCTGGAACGTCAGCGCCGCGGCGCTTCTTTCGGGAAGCGCGAAGAGCAGACCGGCCGCGAGGAGGGCGAGGGCGAGGGCTATGCGGACGCCTCGGAACCACGCGAGGCTCTTCCCGCCCTTCTCGAAGAAGAGCAGCCAGAGCCCCCCGGCGACGAGCGGCGCGGCCATGCCGAGCTCGTAGACGCGGACCGGGAGGAGAGGCCGCAGGAAGTAGACGGCGAGCGAGAGGAGCGCGAAGCCGAAGACCTTCCGGACCGTCTCCATCCACTCGCCGCTCCGCGGGATCCTCGACAGGCTGCCCGAAACGGTGCCGAGGACGAGGTAGGGGAGCCCCAGGCCCATCGCCAGCGTGAAGAATAGGCCGAAGCCGAGCGGGACGGAGCCCTTCGCGGCGACGTACGTCAGGAGCGAGAGGACGAACGGCCCGATGCAGGGGGCCGCGACGAAGCCGACGAAGAGGCCCATCGTCAGCGCGCCGACGGCGCCCGACTTCGAGCCGGTCCGGTCGGTGAGGGCGTGTGGCGCCTGGATCTCGTAGAGGCCGAACATCGAGAGTGCGAGCGCGACGACCAGTAGCGCGAGCCCGACGAGGACCGCCGGCTTCTGGAGCCACGCGCCGAAGAGGGAGCCCGACATGGCGGCAAAGACGCCGAGCGCCGAGTAAGTGACGCTCATCCCGAGGACGTAGAGAACGGCGAGACCGAACGTGCGGGACGTCTTTCCGGCGCTCTGCCGGCTGAAAAAGCCGAGCGTGATCGGGATGAGCGGGTAGACGCAGGGGGTCAGGTTCAGGGCGAGGCCCGAGACGAAGACGAGGAGGAGGACGAGCGGAAGCGACTTCCCGGCGAAGGGGTCGGAGCCGGCGTCCGGACTGGCCTTCGCCGCGTTCGGCGCGGCGCCCGAGGTGGCGGGGAAGAGCTCCGCATTCGCCGGCGACGCGAGCGTTCCGGCGGCCGCCACCGAAAGGGCGAGGGAGGCTTCGATCCGCGCCGGAGGCAGGCATTGCTGGTCGTTGCAAGGCTGGTAGTCGAGAGTGGCGACGAGGGTCCGCGGGCCGGGCGCCGAGACGGCGTCCACGGTCCCGTCGACCCTGAAGAGAGTCCGCCCCTCGTAGACCGCCATCGGCTTCTCCGAGAAGGCGAGCTTCAGCTCCTTATGGACGGGGTAGACGGGGGCCCCGAACGAGAGCCCGGGCGACGATCGAAGCGAGACTTCCGTCGGGATCAGGAAGTCCTCGTTCGGGGTGTGGCTGTTGACGTGCCACCCCGGTTTCACGTCGGCCACGACCACGAGGCGGAACGTCGTTCCGGCGACGAGGCGGTCGGCGTCGGCGGCCAGGGAGAGGCGGACGACCGATTCGGGCGTGACGGTCTCGGCGCGGGCCGCGCCGCCGAGAGCGGAAAGAGCGAGGGCGACCGCGAGGGCGACGAGACGCCTCACCGGCGCGCCTCGGCGGGCGTCGCCGCCGTCAGCGCCTGGAGGAGCGCGTCGGCCTCGGCGACGAGGGGCGACCCGGGCCATTCCTTCTTGAAGCCCTGCAGCCGGGCGATCGCGAGGTCCCGCCGGCCGCGGGCGATCTCCACGTCCGCCTTCCGGAGCTGCGCCCGCTGCTTCAGGACGGGGTCCTTCACGACGGCGAGGAGCTTCTCGAGGTAGCCGTCCGCGCGATCCGGCCGCCCGGCGTCGAGTTCGATCGTCGCCAGGTAGGCGAGCGACTGCTCGCGGATCTCTGGGGGCGCCTTCGGGTCGTCCGCGAGCCTCTCGAACCGCGGCTCCGCGATCCGGTCGCCGCCGCGGCGGAACGTCTCGCGGGCGACGTCGAAGACGACCTTCGCGTCGGCGGGGTCCTGCTTCTCCTTTTCGAGGAGCCTCCGGTAAGCGACCCACGACGCCTCGCTCTTCGCGAACGTCTCGACCCAGCCCATCTGCGACGTCCAGCCGGCCTGTCCGCCGCAGACGAGCAGATCGGGTGTGACGACGACCCAGGTCGGGGCCTCCCGGACGCGGAGCTTCGCGCCGAGGGCTTTGCCTTCCGCGCTCCCGAGCTTCAGGTAGAGGGGGACCTTGTCCCGGGTGAAGGCCCAGAACGACGTGGAGGGGATGACGAGCGCCTCCATCCGGCTGCAGGCGCCGCAGTCGTCGTCGCCGAAGTAGACCAGGATGCGCCCTTCGGGAATCTGCCGGGCGGCCCCGACGGCCTCCTCCCAGGTCGACGTCCAGGCCACCTCGAGGCCCGCGGCGCCGGGAACGGCGGAGCCCGTCGCGGCGCCGGGGGGCCGCGTCTCGGCCTTCGCGGAGTCGCCCGCCATGGGCGAAGCGGCGAGAAGGAGCAGCAGGAGAGGAAGCAGCACGGAATCCCTTTCGTTTGACACTCGCACCCGCGCCATTTATAACGCCGAAGCGCCGATGAGCCCGAGTTCCGCAAGCGGCGTGCCGGGCTGTTGACATGCGGGCGTCCGTGCCCAGGTAGCTCAGTTGGTAGAGCACGCGCCTGAAAAGCGCGGTGTCGCCGGTTCAATTCCGGCCTTGGGCACCATATTCGTCCCTCCGCGAGTCGACGTTAAGATTCCGGGCGAGGGAATGTCGTGGCCGTCCTGAAAGTCGCCAAGCTCGGCTCGCCGGTCCTCAGGGCCCGGGCCTCGGAAATCGAGACGCACGACCTGAAGCGGGGGCGGCTGAAGCCGTTTTTCGAGGACCTGCTCGAGACGATGATCGAGTACAACGGCACCGGCCTTGCGGCGCCCCAGGTGCAACAGCCGCTCCGCGTCGTCCTCTACGAGATCCGGCCCGAGGGCCGCGAGAAGGGACTGACGGTCCCGCCGACGATCCTCGTCAATCCGAGCTTCGAGATCCTCGATCCCTCGGAAGAGGAGGACTGGGAAGCCTGCCTCTCGGTGCCGTTCCTCGCGGCGAAGGTCCCGCGGTCGAAGAAGATCCGCGTGCGCGCTCTCGACAAGGGGGGCAAGCCCCTCGACTTCGTGGCGGCCGACTTCCACGCCCGCGTCGTCCTGCACGAGAGCGACCACCTCGACGGAACGGTCTATCTCGACCGCGTCCGCGACCGGGCGTCGATCCGGTACACGGTCGACTTTTGAGCGCCGACGCCCCTCTTTCTCCGAAGCACGCTCTCGTCCTCCTGAAGTACCGGCCCGTCTGCATCTGCAACACGATCCGCTACCCGCGCGTGAAAAACGCCATCGACGCCGGCGCGCGGACCATCGAGGAGGTCGCGAAGGCGACGGGCTGCACGACCGGAGAGTGCCGCGGCGAGCGCTGCGCCCGGCCGGTGATCGAGACGCTCCTCCGCGAGCTCCTCCCGGGCTGAGCTACGCAGGCTCCGGCCCGAAATAAAGTGAGTCCCGCGGCGGGCGGGCGGCGTACCTCTATGTAGAATCCGAGCGGGGCTCGGAACGGGCCCCGTTCGAGGAGCCGAAATGGCCCAGAAATCTCTCGACCTCCCCGCGGCGGGTGCGTCCTCGCTCCCGGTCGCGGGGAAGATCCAGCCGCCGCTGGGACCGGGGCAGCCGTCCAGCGCCGGCTTCGACGCCCTGACGACGAAGCTCGACTGGCTGGCCCAGTGGATCCAGCGCAACTCGCTCTGGCCGCTCCCGTTCGGGACCGCCTGCTGCGCCATCGAGTTCATGTCGGTCGTCTCGTCCCACTACGACCTCTCGCGCTTCGGCGCCGAGGTCGTCAGGTTCTCGCCGCGACAGGCGGACCTGATGATCGTGGCGGGCACCGTCACCGACAAGCAGGGACCGATCCTGAAGAAGATCTACGACCAGATGCCCGAGCCGAAGTGGGTCATCTCGATGGGCGTCTGCGCCTCGACCGGCGGCTTCTACCGCGCCTATCACGTCGTCCAGGGAATCGACGAAATCGTCCCCGTGGACGTCTACGTGGCCGGCTGCCCGCCGACGCCGGAGAACCTGATCCACGGGATCATGCTGCTGCAGGAGAAGATCAAGTCGGGCGAGCTGGCCAGTCACCGGGACGGCGAAGACGTTCGTCCCGATCCGCGTCGGCGAGGACCCGCGCCCCTCGATCCCGGCCTGGTCGCA
The DNA here is from genome assembly GCA_963721385.1 of uncultured Acidobacteriota bacterium. Taxonomy (GTDB): domain Bacteria; phylum Acidobacteriota; class Thermoanaerobaculia; order UBA5066; family UBA5066; genus DAOMFB01. The sequence continues at coordinate 181,006 of CAVRJB010000013.1, read as the reverse complement.
GGCGCCGATGGCGCACCTTCAGGGACAGCACGGGTTCCCGGAGATGGGGGAGAGCGCCGAGGCCGAGTCGAGGAAGGCGAAAGGGGGCCCGAAATGAGCGCCCCCGCCGCCGTCTCCTGCGTCTCGTTCGCGCCGCTCCTCGAGAGGCGCTTCGGGGGAAGGGTCGTCGCGGAAACGCGGCCCGCCGCCGACGTCCCGACCGTGGCCGTCGAACGCGCGGCCCTGCACGAGGTCGCCCTCTTCCTCCGCGACGACCCATCGACGAAGTACGACCTCTTCCTCGACCTCGCCTCGGTCGACACGTCCCGCCTCCCCGGCCCGCAGCAGCCGAAGGACGGGAACCGCTTCCAGGCCCACTACCTCCTCTATTCGACGTCCCGGAATGCGCACCTCAGGGTCCGGGTGAGCGTCCCGGAGAGCGACTGCGTACTCCCGACGTTGACCGACGTCTGGCCGGCCGCGAACTGGTTCGAGCGCGAGGCCTGGGACCTGATGGGGATCCGGTTTACCGGGCACCCCAACCTCGAGCGCCTCCTGACGCACAACGGCTTCGTCGGGCACGCGCTGAGGAAGGACTACGACGCCGCGCAGCGCTGGCTCTGCACCGACGAGGACCTCCTGCAGACGCAGCTCGCCGCGCAGTCGGACGTTCCGGAGGACGTCTTCGAGACGATGACCCTGAACTTCGGGCCGTCGCACAACTCGACGCACGGGACCCTCCGCGTCGTCTTCCGGCTCGACGGCGAGAAGATCGTGGCCGCCGAGTCGGAGTGCGGGTACCTGCACCGCTGCTTCGAGAAGATGTCGGAGACGCACACCTGGGTGCAGGTCGTGCCGTACACCGACCGGCTCAACTACTGCTCGCCGATGATCAACGGCTTCGGCTACGCCCGGGCCGTGGAGCAACTCGTCGGCGTTACGGCCCCGCCGCGCGCCCAGGCCGTTCGGGTGATCCTCTCCGAGTTCAGCCGGATCATGGACCACATGGTCTGCCTCGGGACGAATCTCGTCGACCTCGGAGGCCTGACGAACTTCTGGTACGCGTACCAGACGCGCGAGGAGATCTACGGCCTTCTCGAGGCCTGCTGCGGCGCGCGGCTCACGTCGTCCTACGCCCGGATCGGCGGCCTCTCGAACGACGTCCCGAAGGATTTCGTCGCGCGCTCGCGCGCCCTCTTCCCGCAGGTTACCCGGAACATCGGCGAGATCGACCGGCTCGTCACGAAGAACCGGATCGCGCGCGACCGGATGTACCGGACGGGGGTCGTGAAGCGCGACGACGCCATCGCCTGGGGCTTCACCGGCCCGTGCGGCCGCGCCTCGGGCCTCGCGTACGACGTCCGGAAGGACGCCCCGTACGACGGCTACGAGAAGCTCGACTTCGACGTCCCGGTATCGACCGACGGCGACAACTACGCGCGGTACCTCGTCAGGATGGAGGAAATGCGGCAGTCCTTGAGGATCATCGACCAGGTCCTGAAGAATCTCCCCTCCGGCCCGATCTCGACCGACGACTACCGCGTCACGCTTCCGCCGAAAGAGATGGTCTACAACGAGATGGAGGGGCTGATCTACCACTTCAAGGTCGTCTTCGAGGGGGCGAAGATGCCGCCCGGAGAGATCTACTCGTACGTCGAGGGGGCCAACGGCGAGCTCGGCTACACGCTGATCTCGGACGGCAGCGGCTTCCCGTACCGCGTCAAGGTCCGTCCGCCCTGCTTCCCGCTCTTTGCGGCGTTCGAGAAGATCGCCGTCGGCGGGATGGTGTCGGACGCCGTCGCGACGCTCGGCATGCTGAACATCATCGCCGGCGAGCTGGATCGCTAGAAGGAGAGAGAGCCGATGCCCGCCCGAGTCGTCAACCTGACCGCCGCCCCGATGACCTTCTGGGAGCGCCTCTACCTCCCGGCCATCTTCAAGGGGATGGCGATGACGTTCGGCCACTTCATCCGGAACCTCGTCGACATCAAGACGCCTGCCGACGATCCAGTTCCCGGAGATGCGGCGCATCTACTCGGAGCGCTTCCGCGGCCGCCACATCCTCAAGACGCGGGACGACGGCACGCTCCGCTGCGTCGCCTGCTACATGTGCGAGACGGCCTGCCCGGCCGACTGCATCCACATCGAGGCGGGGGAGCACCCCGTCCTCGCGTACGAGAAGTACCCGGTCACCTTCGAGATCGACTTCCTCCGCTGCGTGATGTGCGGATTCTGCATCGACGCCTGTCCGAAGGACGCGATCTGGATGACGAAGGACTACGAGATGTCGTACTTCGACCGCGCAAGCGCGATCTACGGTATCGACAAGCTGACCGAGAAGCCGGCGGACACCGCCGCCGGCGGCCCGGGCTACGGCTACCGCCCGTACTACGGCGAGAGCCCGATGAAGAAGGCGGGGGAGTTCGAGCCCTCCGGCCTCGCGCTCCTGCCGATGCTCGAGAAGCGCGCGGCGGCGATCAACCGGATGCCGCCGATTTCGGCGCCGAAGCCCGCCCCGGCAGCGGTCGCCAAGTCGGCCTGAAGGTCAGCGGGTCTCGCTGGCCCGGGGCAGCGCCGGGGCCGCACCGTTCTTGAGGCCGGCGTTGAGGACGATCGGCGGCAGCTCCGTGTCGATCAGGTACTCGAACTCCTTCCGGAATTCGGCCACCGACATCCCGGCCGTCGCGGCGAACTTCGCGAGCTCGAGGGAGTCCTCGAAGTCGTCCCGCCTGAGGCGGATCATGTAACGCCGGGCGATCGCGTATCGCGTGGAGCGGATGTCGACCATCCGGATCTTCGCGCGTCCCGTGGCCGGGTCGAGGAGCTCTCTGAACGGGATCGGAACGAAGTTGCCCGGCCTGCATCGAGATCATGGCCGCGTTTCCCCCCGACAGGAGGTACTTCGTCGAGCAGTAGCCGAGGTCGCGCGTGTACTCGAGGTCGAAGGGGATCGGATCGGCGCACCGGAGCTCGTATCCGATGTTCTTCGACGCGATCGTCATCTTGATGCCGAGCTCCTTCAGGCGCTTCCGGACGGCTGCCTTCAGGATGTCGCCGATGTCCACCTCCGCGAGCCGGACGTTTCCGTGCTCGTCGCGCTCGACTTCGGAGAGGCCGGAGAGCTCCCCCGGGTCGAGGCCGAGGACGAGCCCCTCCGCGATGACCGCGATGCCGTCGCGCCGGCCCTCGGAGAGCCGCTTGACGATGGCGCAGGCGAGCGTGTCGACGATCGCCTTGAAGCGGATCTTCTCCGTCTGGAACTCCTCGGGGATCAGCGTCAGCGTCGCGCCGGCCGCCTTGCCGATGCCGAGGGCCAGGTGGCCCGCTTTCCGCCCCATGGCGGTCACGAAGTACCAGCGCGACGTCGTCTTCGCGTCGACCATCAGGTTCTTGACGATCTCGACGCCGTAGTGGCGGGCGGTCTGAAAGCCGAACGTGTCGACGTAGGCGGGGAGGTCGAGGTCGTTGTCGATCGTCTTCGGGACGTGGACCACCTGCAGGCGGCCGCCGGCCATCTCCTCGAGCTTCATCGCCGAGTAGGCCGTGTCGTCGCCGCCGATCGTGATGAGCCGCGTGACGTTCAGCCGGAGGAGGGAGACGACCGCGTTCTCGAGGTGCTTCGGGTCCTTCGTGGGGTTGGCGCGCGAGATGCCGATGTGCGAGCCGCCGCGAAAGTGGATACGCGAGATCTCGTCGGTCGTGAGCGGCGTGACGTGGGAGATGTCCCCCTTCATGATCCACTCGAAGCCGTCGCGGATGCCGACGACCTCGACGCCCTCGAGGACCGCGCGGATCGTGGCGGACCCGATGACGCTGTTGATCCCGGGAGCGGGACCGCCCCCGACGAGGATGGCGAGGTGCCTCTGCTGGCTCATGGATCGTCCCTCGCGCCGATCTTAGCGGACGGGACGGGCGTCAGCGGCGGGCGGGCTCGTCGCGGGCGGCCAGGTCGAACTCCGGCTGCGCGAAAGTCGTCTGTCGCGAGATCGCGTCCGTCACCCCGATGGAGAAGACCTGGCGACCGCGCCGGACCTCGAAGGTCGCCCCGTGGACGAACTCCGTCGCCTTCCCGGAGACGACGTCCGACTCGCGGACGTCGACCGGAATCGTCTTCACGTCCGCTTTCGTGTAGCGCCCGTCGGGCGCCTTCACGGCGACGGAGAAGACGACGCCCCCCTTGAGCCGGCCGCCGTCGGGCACGAGCGTCAGCTTCGAGTACGGGACCCGGATCGTCAGCGGGAGGACGAACGTCTTCTTCGGGCCGGCCACGATCCGGCCGCTGTCGATCCGCGCGTCGAGGGGGTTCACGTCGTGAGGGAAGAAGAGGCCCGAGGTGACCTGCTCGGCGAGGCGCTCGTCGGCCGACCGCTCGAGAACGGCCGTCCGTGACCGGACGCTCAGCCCCTTCGGTTTCACGCGGACCTCGATCTTCCGGGGCTTGTTCTCCGTCTTGGCCGGCGTCGGATAGCCGAGCGAGTAGTAGACCTTCCAGTCCTGCTCCATGTCGGTGAGGACGGCGCCGAAGGCGTTGCGCTGGATCGCCGCGAGGCCGCCGGTCTCGGCGGCGAGGAGCTGCATCATGGCGTCCGAGGAGACCGTCGAGGGCCCCGGGTTCTGGATCCCGACGGTGCCGGCCCGCTCGGCCGAGATCGACGGGTCGAATCCGAGCCCCTGCGCATCGAACGTGTAGAGACTGACGAGCGCCGCGTTGGCCGCGTTTGCGAGGTTCTGGAAGGCCTTCGTCTCGTCGTACTCGAACATGGGCGGCATTCCGGCCGCGTTCTCGGAGAGCCCGGCCGCTCGGCGGGCGTTCCGCAGGTAGTCCCAGACCTCGGAGGCGGGGAACTCCGGAAGCTTCTCGGAGACGAGAATCAGGATCTTCCGCCCGTCGACTCCGGCGAGCCGTCCGAGTGTCACCTCGAGGGCGCTGATCGTCACGTCCGCGTCGTACTTCTCGCTCTCGGTGAAGCTCCGGGTCGCGGCCGTCGGCGCCGGCGAAGAAATCGCCCCGATACTGGACTGGAGAGGCCGCGGCCTCGTCGATCTGGTGGAAGAGCTGGTTTCGCTGGGACACCCGGCCGGCGCCGGCCGTCGACTCGTTCGCGACCTGCAGGAGCACCCGCGAGAGAATCTCGGCGTCGCGCGTGAAAGGACCCCGGACGCGGAGAGACCGGTCGAACGTGACGATCATCGCCTCGACGTTCGGGCCGACGGCTTTCCGGAGGAACGCATCGAGTGCGGCGAGGACGGCGTTCCGGTTCACCGGCGGGACGTGCAGGTTGTCGATGAAGACCACCACCCGCGCCTGGGGCTTCGAGACCGCCGGCGTGAGCACCCCCGGCTCGGGACGGGCCGGAACCGGAGCCGGCTCGCCGGCGGGGGCGAGCTCCGTATCGTCGACGAAGAGGAAGTTCGAGAGGTCCTGGACCTTGCCGCCTCGAGGACGAGGAAGTCCTCCTTCGTCAGGCCGCGGACCCGGTTTCCCTTCGAGTCGGTGACGACGGCGTCGATGTTCGTGACCGACACCTCCACCGAAGAGACGATCGGCTTCGGGGTCGGCTCGGGCGGGGGTGCGGCAGTGCCGACCGCTGCTGCGACGGCGGCGGCGAGAAGAAGAGAGGTCGCCCGGTTCATCAGCGTGAGGCGTCGGCCTTCTTGGTGGCGGCCTGCCGGGAGACGAGGTTGAACTCGGGCTGCACGAACGAGGTGGCCCGGGAGATCTCGTCGGTGACGGCGATCGAGAACGTCTGGTCGCCGGGCTGGACGGCGAACGTCGTCTGCCAGACGAGGTCGACGCCCTTTCCGGACGGCCACGGCGCTCACCGGGACGTCGATGGCGATGCGCGTCGACCGGGGCGCCGTGTACCGGCCGTCGGGCCCCTTCACGGCCGCCGTGAAGACGAGCCCGCCCTTCAACGTCCCGCCGTCCGGGACGAGCGTCAGCTTCGAGTAGGGGACCCGGAGGGTGAGCGGCAGGACGTACGACTTCTTCTCCCCCTTGACGAGATTGCCGACCTCGATCTGGGCGTCGAGCGGGTTCTGGTCGTGGCGGAAGAAGAGGCCCGAGACGACCTGCTCGTTGAGCCGCTGCTCGGGGGAGGTCGACGACCTGGTGCCGGGAGCGGATCGTCAGGCCGGGCTGCTTCAGCCGGACCGTCACGGTCCGGGGCTTCTCGCCCTTCTTCGGCTGGCTCGGGTAGCCGAGGGAGTAGTAGGTCTTCCAGTCCTGCTCCATCTCGGCGAGAACGGCCGGGAAATCGTTCCGCTGGATGGCGGCGACGCCGCCCGTCTCGTCGGCGAGAAGGCGCAGCATCGTCTCGGCCGTCAGGCGGGCGAGGCCGGTGTCCACCATCTGCGTCGTCGCGGCCGACTCGGCGGAGAAGTTCGGGTCGAAGTCCATTCCGGCCGCGTCGAAGGTGTTCAGGCTGACGAACGCCGCGTTGGCGGCTTCCGCCACCCTCCGGAAGTTCTGCGTCTGGTCCCACTTGTAATAGGTCGTCGGCTGCGCGACCTCGGGAGTGTTCTGAATCCCGATGGCCCGAAGAGCTGCTGGAGTAGTACTCGTAGACCTCGGCCCCGGGGATCTGCGGGAGCTTCTCGGAGACGAGGAGGAGGATCTTCCGCCCGTCGATTCCGGCCATGCGGGAGATCGTCAGCTTCAGCGCGTTGATCGTCCCCTCGGCCATGTCCGCCTCGTGCTGGGCGAACAACTGCATCTGCCACTCGGCCATGGACTGATACGACGGGCGGTCCGCCGCGGGGGCGGCCACATAGCTGGTCGATCGCCCGGTAGCACTGGTTCCGCTCGGAGAGCCGAGTGAATCCCGTCGTCGACTCCATCTTGATCTGCTGGATGACGCGGGACAGGACCTCGGCGTCCCGCGTGAACGGGCCGCGCGCCTTGAGGGTCTTGTCGTACGTGACGATCGTCGCCTCCACGTTCGGGCCGACGGCGCGGCGGAGGAACTCGTCGAGGGCCGCGAGGACGGCGTTCCGGTTCGAGGGGTTGAGGTGGAGGTTGTCGACGAAGACGGCGATTCGGGCCTGCGGCCTCGAGACCGTCGGCGTCAGGATGCCAGGCTCGGGACGGGGAGGCGCCTCGCCCGGCACCCGGGCGGCTTCGGGGATCGCGGGGGCGCCGTCGTCGACGACGAGGAAATTCGAGAGGTCCTGGATCTTGCCGTCCTCGAGGACGACGAAGTCTTCCTTTTTCAGGTCCCGAACGCGGTTTCCTTTCGAATCGGTCACCACGACGTCGATGTTGGTGACCGAGACCTCGACCGACGACACGATCGGCCGGGGTGTCGGCTCGGGGGGCGGCGCGGCGACGGCGGGGCCAAGGGACGGTGGCGAACAGGGCAGCGGTCAGCGTCGAAACATAGAGATTCATTCTCACGGGTGTCCTCTCAAGGGAGCGGCACGCCGCTCCGATCCCGCCTACTGCAACTACCAGACCAGCCGGGCGCCGAAGCAGAACTGGTAGGGGCGGCCACGCGCATCCAACGGGCTGAAGGCCCCTGCGCCCCGGCTCCGGTTGTCGCGGGGGTCGACGGTCGGATCCGGTTCATAGGCCTTGAGAAGGAGGTCGTTCACCTCGAAAGCGGGCTTCAGCGCGACGTGGTTCGAGGGGGTTGGAGCCCCGGGGCTGATGATGGAATCCGGGTCTCCGGGCTGCCGGATCCCGAGCTTGTCGCGATCCGCGAGCGGCTCAAGTCGGAGGGGGGCAGCGCGCCGGGAATCCAGGAAGCCCCTGAAGAATTCGAAGACGCGTATCGGCACCGTCACGACGAAAGGCGCGTTCGGAGCGGCCGAGCTCGCCGCCGGCATCTCGGCCGCCAGGGTCGGCAAGGAAAGGAGAAGGAGGACCGCGAGAGGTCGAAACATGGCGGGAAGTCAATTATCCCCCATTTTTCAATTTAATGAAGAAAAGAGCCGCCGTTCAGGGGGAGAGCCGTCCCGTTCGCATAGGCCCCCAGCGGCGACAGGAACCAGAGAACGGCATGGGCGACCTCCAAAGGGGTCCCCACGCGGCCGAGGGGGATCTCGGCCTCGATCTCCGCCCTCCGTTCAGCAAGGTCCGGGTACGCCATTTCGGTCTCGACCCATCCCGGGCAGACCGAGTTTGCAGTGATTCCGTGCTTTCCCTCGGCCCGGGCGAGGCACCGGGCCAGGTTCACCATTCCCGCCTTCGAAACGGCGTAGTCGGCGCAGTCCGTCTCGCCCCGGAAGGCTGCCCGGGAGGAGACCATCACGATCCTTCCGAACCGCTCCTTTCGCATCGCCGGGAGTGCAAGGAGGGAGAGGTGGGCCGCGGCGTCGAGGTTGACGGCCAGCGTCCGATGCCACTTCGAGAGCCACCGGGCGTCGTCGGGCTCTTCGAACGTGTTGCGCTCGAAGATGGCGGCGTTGTTCACGAGGAGGAGGGGCGGCCCGAGGGCGCCTTCCACCTCCCGGAAGAGGCGCCGGCGCTCGGCCTCATGCCCGAGGTCGGCGGCCACGAGGAAAGGCGCCGGGGCGCCCGTCTCGCCAATACGGGCCGCGACGTCGAGGGCGGCTTCCCGGGAGCGGCCGTAGTGGAGCGCCACGCGCGCCCCGGCCTTCGCGAGGACGAGCGCGATCTCGGCGCCGATGCCTCGGGACGCGCCGGTGACGAGAGCGATCCGTCCGCCGAGGTCGACCGGGATCATCCGCGGGCGGCCCGAGCCGCCCGAGCGGCCAGGATCGAGCCGACGGCGCCGACGTACTCGCCGTGCGGGAGGAAGCGGGCCGTCGCGCCGACGACGGAGTTCGTGAAGGCGAGAACGTCGCGCAGCGCGGCGTTCGCGCGGAGCGTGGCGCCCGCATAGACGATCTCGAGAGGCGGTCCGCCGTCGACCAGGGCCAGGGCCCCGGCCAGGAGGCCGACGTTCTCGCCGATCAGGCCGACGATGGCGTGGGCGAGGTCGCGCGGGTCGCGCGAGGTGACGCGGCCGAGGTTCGCGGCCGTCAGGTCCCCCCTCAGCGTGATCTCGCCCGCGCCGTAGAGGTCGCTGACGAGGAGGTCGACCCGCCGCCGGTCCCCCTGGGCGGCGAGGGAGGCCAGGATGTCGTGGTCGGGCTCGTCGAGCAGGAGGCGGCCGAATCCCCGCATCGTTCCGCCGCCCAGCCCCGTCCCGCCGACGCGCCTGACGCGGCGCGCGTCGTCGACCCGCAGGATCGACGTCCCTGTCCCCAGGCTTACGAGAAGGTGCGGGAAGCCGGGGGAGAAGTCGGCCTTTTGGAGGAGAGGCTCCTCGCCAAGGCCCCAGGCGGCGAACTCGTCGACGAGCTCGACCGGGAGCGCGCCGGTGAACTGCTTCGCAAGACGGCGGGCCCCGGCGCCGGTCGCCGAGAGGAGGGGATTCGCGTGCCGGCCGAGAAAGGTGGCGATGGCGGTCCGGTCGTCGCTCGGGAAGAGAAACGTCATGAAATCGGAGAGCGGAGCGCCTTCCTCGACCACGACGGCCTTGGTCAAGGTCGCCCCGAGGTCGAGGCCGATTTCCTCCTTGACGGTGCGCTGTTCGCCGTTCATCGGGAGGATTGTCGCGCAGATGACTCCGGCTTCGCACCGGTGCCCAGCGTCGACACGATTCGGGCGGCGATCTCGTCGTAACCGGCCGGCCCCGGATGGAAACGGTCGGCTGCGAGGCGGTCGGACCGCTCGGCGAAGAGGTCGGCCGTCGGGACGACGACGGCGCCCGGCACGGAGTAGCTCGCCTCCTCCAGCGCCACGTTCCAGGCGAGAAGCGACTTCTTCGCGAGGAGCGGGTCGAACCCCTGCGGGAAGGGGTTGTAGAGGCCGAGGAGCCGGATGGGCGCCGAGCCGTTCGCATCGCGAATGGCGGAGAGAATGCCCCGAAGGTTGGAAGAGGCGGCCTGGCGAGCGGGACCGGTCGGGTCTTCGCTTTCCGCGCCGGCGCCGGGGGGCCCGCCGCGGAGCGAATGGCTGAGGTCGTTTCCCGAGATCGACAGGAGGATGAGCTGACCGCCCTGCAGGCGCCTCCGGGTCTCCGGGTCGTTCAACTTCCTGAGCAGGTCTTTCGATTCGGCCCCGTCGACGCCGAGATTCTCGACCTCGACCGTCGATCCCGCCGCCCGGAGCGCCTTTGCCACGCGCTCGGGGTAGCCGCCGGATGCGTCGCCGGCGCCTCGCGTGAGCGAGTCCCCGAGCGCGACGATCCGGAAGGCTCCAGTGAGCGGTGCCGCCGGGGCCGACGTCGGCTTCGGGAGGAGTTCGTCGGAGACCGGTTGGCCGAGCCGCCCGGAGATTCCCGCCGCGAACCCGCCCGCGAAGACGAGCGCGGTCGCGAGACCGGCGGCCGCCGGGACGAACCAGAGGAAGAGGCGCCTCACGCATGCATTCTGACGGATGGCGGCGGCGAAGCCGAAGAGCCCGCTTGATCGCCCGCGGGAGGGACGTGATGGCGATCACCGGAACGTCCCGAGACGTAATCGCCGACCGCCGGATGTCGTCCAATGAGGAAAAATGGGGCAGGCCAGGAGGAGAAACGAATGAAACGATGCGTTTCGCCCATCGCGCCCGCCGGTCGCGAGCGGCCGCCGGGACAGAAGTCGGCGATCGGCGTCTTCGTGGCGGCCGCCCTGATCCTGGCCGCCGGACGAGCGCCTTCCCAGCCCGTCAAGGTCGTCAGCGATTCGCCGACCGGCCCTGTCCAGTCTCGCTACCCGGCCCGCGCGGACGTGATCCGGTTCCTGGAGCAGGCGACGTTCGGCCCGACCGACGCGCTGGTGGCGCAGGTGCAGGCGACGGGCTTCGACCGTTGGCTCGCGGAGCAATTCGCGGCGCCCGCCTCGGCATACCCGAGTCTTCCCCAGCAGCCGGTCAGCGCCATGGTCGGCTGCCCGGCGGGGAGCGCCGCCACCTGTCTTCGGGACAACTACTCGATGTTTCCCCTGCAGGTACAGTTCTTCAGGAACGCGCTTTCCGGCGAGGACCAACTGAGGCAGCGCGTCGCCCTCGCGCTGCACGAGATCCTCGTCGTTTCGGGGGTTGAGATCCGGCAGCCGAGCGAGATGTCTCCCTACCTGAACATGCTCCAGAAGGACGCGTTCGCCAACTACCGGCAGCTCCTCGACGACGTGACGCTGAACCCCGCGATGGGGCGCTACCTCGACATGGTGAACAACGACGCGCCGGTCCCCGGAAGCGACGTCGCGCCGAACGAGAACTACGCGCGGGAGGTGCTTCAGCTCTTCTCGATCGGCGTGAACCAGCTTCTCCCGGACGGCACGGTCGTCCTCGACGGAAACGGGGACCCGGTTCCCGCCTACTCACAGGACAGCGGTCGAGGACCTCGCCCACGTTCTGACCGGCTGGACCTACGCTCCTCTCGCCGGCGCCCGCCTCTTCCGGCACGACCCGCCGAATTTCCTCGCGCCGATGGTCCTCTACCGCGACGGCGCGGGGAAGGACACCAACCACGACAAGGGGGTGAAGCTCCTCCTGTCCTACCCGGGGAGCGTCTTCTCGACGATTCCGGCGAACCAGGACGGCGAGACCGACCTCCGGCAGGCTCTCGACAACATCTTCCACCACCCGAACGTCGGGCCCTTCATCGGGAAACAGCTGATCCAGCACCTCGTCACGTCGAACCCGAGCCCCGCCTACGTGGCCCGCGTGGCGGCCGCGTTCGACGACAACGGCTCCGGCGTGAGAGGCGACATGAGGGCGGTCATCCGGGCGATCCTCCTCGACCAGGAGGCGCGCGGATCCGCGAAGACCGATCCCGCTTACGGCCACCTGCGCGAGCCGGTCCTCTACATCACCGGCCTCCTCCGCGCATTCGAGACGACGACCGACGGGGAGCTGGCGGCGGCGGCGAGGGCGATGGGGCAGAACCTCTTCAACTCTCCCACGGTCTTCAGCTACTACCCGCACGAGGTCCTCGTTCCCGGGACGGCGCTCCAGGGGCCGGAGTACGGGATCCAGTCTTCCTCGGCTGCCGAGGCGCGCCTGAACTTCGTGAACGCCCTCACGTCCGGCGGCATTCGGACCGCCGACGGCGGAACGACGATCGACCTGACTTCGCTCCAACCGCTTGCCTGGAGTCCTTCGCTCCTCGTCGCGAACCTGAACATGACGCTCCTGCACAACACGATGTCGCCGGAGATGGCAGCCGCCGTGACCGACGCGGTCTCGGCCATTCCGTCGACGAACTCCCTGCTGCGAGTCCAGACCGCCGTCTACCTCGTAGCGGGCTCTTCCCAATACCAGGTCGCGCGCTGAAGGAGGCCGGACGATGAGAACTCGACGCCAGTTTCTCCGCGATGCCGGCTGCGGCCTCGGCGCCGCCGCCCTCCTGTCGGCCTTCGACCGCTTCTCGCGCCTGGACGCCGCAGTCTCCCCGGAGGCAGCGGCCGACTACCGGGCGCTCGTCTGCATTTTCCTTTACGGCGGCAACGACGGGAACAACACCGTGATCCCCTACGACGACTACGCCCTGTACGCGAAGGTCCGGGGGACGACGCTGAACATTCCGAAGGACTCGCTCCTGAAGGTGAACGCCGCGAGCCAGAAGGCGGCGTTCGGGCTCCATCCTTCCCTCGTCGAGCTGCAGGAGCTGTACGGCGCCGGAAAGCTCGCCGTTCTCGCGAACGTGGGAACGCTCGCCGCGCCGATCCTCCGAGCGCAGTACCTCGCAGGAGCCCCGAGGCCCGACAGCCTCTTCTCCCATTTCGACCAGCAGAGCCAGTGGCAGTCCGGCGTGCCCAGGACGAGTGACGTCCATGCGAACACGGGCTGGGGCGGCCGACTGGCGGACGCGACCGCGCCCCTCAACCCGGCGCGATTCCCGATGGTCGTCTCCGTCTCCGGCGTCCCCCTCTTCGCCACAGGCGTCAGCGCCCGGCCGCTCGTGCCGGGCAGCGGTCTCGCGGGCTTCTCGGGTTCCGCAGCGTCCAGGGCTCGCTACGCGGCCCTGCGGCGGATCCTCCTGGCCGATTCCTCGACGACGCTCGTCGGCGCGGCCAACGCAATCACGTCGAACGGGATCGACGACGTGGCCACGCTCAACGCGGCCCTCGCCCAGGCGTCGCCCGTCAAGACCGTCTTCCCCTCGACGTCGCTCGGGAGCCAGCTCCTGAAGATCTCCCAGGTGATCGCGAGCCGAGAGGCGCTGAAGATGAACCGGCAGATCTTCTTCGCCTCGCTCGGCGGGTTCGACACGCATACCGACGAGCTGAACACGCAGCAGAACCTCCTGACGCAGGTGAGCCAGGCGACGAAGGCGTTCTACGACGCTACGGTGGAGCTGGGGGTCGCGACGAACGTGACGTCGTTCACCCTCTCGGACTTCGGCCGGACGCTCCTTCCCGCCTCAGGCGGCGGGTCGGACCACGCGTGGGGGAGCCACCACTTCGTCCTGGGCGGCTCGGTGAAGGGGGGCGACTTCTACGGCACCTTCCCGACGCTGGCGCTGCGCGGTCCCGACGACGCCTCGACCGAGGGGCGCTGGATCCCGACGACATCGGTCGACCAGTACGGCGCCACGCTGGCGCAGTGGTACGGCGTCGCGTCGAGCGACCTTCCTGCGGTCTTCCCGAACCTCGGCCAGTTCGCGACGGACAACCTCGGGTTCCTCCCGTAGCGCGCGGTGCCTCCGACTTCCTCGAAGCCGAGACGGCCGGAGAGACGCGCGAAAAGGTCACCGATGGCGTAAAACGGGGACGTGGAATCGACCGTGGTCCTTTCCGCCGAGGGGCTGGCGAAGAAGTACGGCGACCGCGAGGTCGTGACCGACGCGACGTTCGCGCTCCACCGGGGCGAGGTCTTCGGCTTCCTCGGCCCGAACGGCGCCGGGAAGACGACGACGATCCGGATGCTGGTCGGGCTCGTCCGCCCGACGCGGGGGCGCGTCGTCATCGACGGGCACGACCTCGCCCGTGAGTTCGAGGCCGCGATGCGGCGCGTCGGCTGCATCGTCGAAACGCCCGACCTCTACCGCTTTCTGACGGGGCGCGAGAACCTGGAGCATTTCGCGCGGATGCTCGGGGACGGCGCCGCGGAGCGGATCGCGCCGCTGGCCGAGCTCGTCAGGATGTCCAGGCGGCTCGACGACCCGGTCCGGACCTACTCCCTCGGGATGCGGCAGCGGATCGGAATCGCTCAGGCGCTGCTCGGCGACCCGGCGGTCCTGATCCTCGACGAGCCGACGAACGGCCTCGACCCGGCCGGCATCCGCGAGATGCGCGAGCTGATCCGCCGCCTCGCCGACGAACGGGGCCTCGCCGTCTTCGTCTCCAGCCACATCCTCTCCGAGATGGAGAAGCTCGTCGACCGGATCGCCATCGTCCACCGCGGGCGGACGCTCGCGACCGGGACGCTCGCCGAGCTGACCGGAGAGGGCGGAAAGTCGCTGGAAGAGCTCTTCCTCGAGAAGACCGCGGGGGAGACGGTATGAGGCTGGCGGGGCTCGTCGAAAACGAGACGCTCAAGATCCTCCGACGGAAGCGGTTCCGCGTCGTCCTTCTCGTCCTCGGGATCCTCCTCGCCGTCGTCGTCTTCGGGCAGGCGCGGCAGCGGCGGAACGCCGAGAGGGACAATCCGACCGGGAACTGGCGCGCGCGGGTCGAGTCCCGGATCGCGCACATGGAGCGGGACCTCGGCCGCCGAGAACATCCCCCGGATGTGGGGGCAGTGGATGAGGTTCGAGACCGGCCGCCTCCGCTACCACCTCGAGAAGGGGATCAACCCCGACGCCCTGACGGCGCCGGTCTTCTGCCGGACCTTCGCCGGCGTCGGGTCGATCCTCCTGATCCCGCTCCTCGTCTCGGTCGTCGGGGCGGATCTCGTGTCGTCGGAGTTCTCGGAGGGGACGATCACTCTTCTCCTGACGCGCCCCGTCGCCCGCTGGAAGATCCTGCTGTCGAAGATCGTGGCGCTCGTCCTCTTCACCTCGTTGACCCTGCTGCTGGCGGCCTTCCTGTCCTGGGCGATCGCCGGCGTCGCCTTCGGCTGGTCGGGGTGGGGCGCGCCGATGGTGACCGGCTTCAGATTCGGCGAGGCGGGCTTCGACGTGAGCGGGGTCCGGGTTCTACCGCTCTGGCAGGACGCGCTCGCGGCGTGGGGCCTTGCCTGGTACTCGGCCCTTGCCGTCGGGGCCGTGACGCTGCTCCTCTCGGTGATCTTTCGCTCCACGGCCGCCGCGATGGGGACGATGATGGCGACATTGATCGGGGGGACGATCCTCTCCCGCGTCGCTTCCGACTGGGAGGGGGCGAAATGGTTCTTCGTCTCCTGCCTCCCCCTCCCCGAGTTCTACACGGGCGTCCCGACGCCCTACCCGGGGATGACCCTTCCGTTCTGCGCGGCGGTCCTCGCCGCCTGGGCGGCGGCTTCCGTTGCGGCGGCGTTCGTCCTCTTCATTCGCCGCGACGTGACGGCCTGAGCCAGGGCCGGAGCGAAGACCAGAGTGAAGAGTAGAATCGCGCGCCCGAAACCATGAGTCAGATGGCTCCTCTCGACGTCGTTTCCGTCCTCGCCGACGAGTTCGGCCCGAACGCCGGCCTGGCCCTCGAGCTCTACGCCAGCTACCGCGTGAGCCCGGCCTCGGTCGAGGAGGGGTGGCGGCGCGCCTTCGAAGCGGCCGAGGGGCGGGTGGCGGGGTGGGCCGCCGCGTCCCGCGCCGCCTCCGGACCGGCGCCCGCGCCGAGCTCCGGCGCCCGCTCCCGTTCCCCGCGTCTACGAGCCGATCGCCACCACCGTCGTCGTCCCGCGGCCGGCGTCCTCGGCGGCTCCGGCGGCCCTTCGCGACGGCGAGCAGGCGATCCCGCTCGCCGGGGGGGCGGCCACCGTCGCCCGGAACATGGAGGCGTCCCTCTCCGTCCCGACCGCCACGTCGAACCGGATGATCCCGGCCAAGACGATGGAGGAGAACCGTCGGATCCTGAACCGCCACCGGGAGGCGGTCGGGAAGTCCAAGGTCTCGTTCACCCACTTCGTCGCGTGGGGGATCGTCCGCGCCATCGAGAAGCACCCCGGCATGAACGACGGCTTCGCCGAGGCGGACGGAAAGCCGGTTCGCCTCAGGCGCGAGAGCGTGAACCTCGGCATCGCCATCGACGTCACGAAGAAGGACGGCACCCGGACCCTTCTCGTTCCGAACCTGAAGGGGGTCGAAAAGCTCTCCTTCGAGGAGTTCCTCGACGCCTTCGACACGATGGTGGCGAAGTCGCGGAAGGGGCAGATCGACCCCGACGCCTTCGCCGGGACGACCGTGTCGCTGACGAATCCCGGCACCGTCGGGACGACCGCCTCTGCGCCGCGCCTCATGCCGGGGCAGGGGACGATCATCGCGACAGGCTCGATGGGCTATCCCGCCGAGTTCGCCGCGATGCCCGAGGACCAGCTCTCGGCCCTCGGCATCTCGCGCGTGATGAACGTCTCCTCGACCTACGACCACCGGATCATCCAGGGGGCCGAGTCGGGGCAGTTCCTCGGGGCGCTCGAGATGCTCCTGCTCGGCGGTGACAGCTTCTACGAGCGGATCTTCCACGACCTGAAGGTCCCGTACCGCCCGGTCCTCTTCGAGAAGGACCTGAACCCGCCGTTCTTCGCCGGCGGGCGGAACATGGAGGCGGTCGAGAAGCAGGCCCGCGTCGGGGCGCTCATCAACGCCTACCGCGTCCGGGGGCACCTCGTCGCGAACCTCGACCCGCTCGGCCCGGGCGAGGACATTCCCTACCACCCCGACCTCGACCCGCACACGTACGGCTTCACGATCTGGGACCTCGACCGGCTCTTCACGACGAATCACCTCGCGGGGACCGACCGGGCGACCCTACGCGAGATCCTCGAAGTCCTCCGGCAGACCTACTGCGGCAACGTCGGCGCGGAGTTCATGTACAACGCCGACCCGATCCAGAAGCAGTGGCTCATGGACCGGATGGAGTCCTCCCGGAACCGGGCGGTCCTCTCCGACGACGAGCGGAAGCTGGTCCTCCGACAGCTGATCGAGGCCGAGGCCTTCGAGAAGTTCCTCCACACGAAGTACGTCGGACACAAGCGCTTTTCGCTGGAAGGGGGCGAGTCGGCCATCCCGCTCCTCGCGCGCCTCCTCGACCGCTGCCCGCCGAACGGGATCAGCGAGATCGTCATCGGGATGTCGCACCGCGGCCGGCTGACGGTCCTCGCGACGGTCGTCGGCAAGCCGGTGGCGCAGATCTTCGCGGAGTTCGAAGACGTCCCGGACCCGGCGTCGATCCAGGGCTCGGGCGACGTCAAGTACCACCTCGGCGCGGCCGGCACCTACGAAACGGCCGGGGGCGCGCGGGTGGCCGTCGGCCTGGCGCCGAACCCGAGCCACCTCGAGGCGGTCGACCCCGTCGTGGAGGGGATGGTCCGCGCCAAGCAGACGCGGATCGGCGACCAGCGCGACCACGAAAAGGTGATGCCGGTCCTCCTTCACGGCGACGCGGCTTTCGCGGGGCAGGGGGTGGTGGCCGAGACGCTGAACATGTCGCAGCTCCACGGCTACCGGACGGGCGGGACGATTCACGTCGTCGTCAACAACCAGATCGGCTTCACGACGAGCCCGGTCGACGCCCGGACGTCGACCTACTGCACCGACGTCGCGAAGATGATCCAGGCCCCGGTCCTCCACGTGAACGCCGACGACCCGGAGGCGGTCCTTCACGTCGTGGACGTGGCGCTGGACTACCGCTGCCGCTTCAAGCGCGACATCGTCGTCGACCTCGTCTGCTACCGGCGTTACGGCCACAACGAGGGGGACGAGCCGAGCTACACGCAGCCCCTTCTCTACCAGAAGATCAAGGCCCACGCTTCCACGGCGCGCCTTTACGGCGACCAGCTCGTCCGGGTGAAGAAGCTCGCCGCCGAGGAGCTGGAGGGGCTCTGGAACGAGGCGCGCGGGAAGCTCCAGCAGGCTTTTGACGCGTCGGCCGGCGGCCGGACGAAGGCCTCGTTCGTCGACTCGCTGACGGCACCCCCGGCGCCGCCGGTCGACCCCGGGCTCGACACGCGCTCCGCGTTGCTCGCCGTCATTGAGGCCGTCTCGAACGTCCCGCCCGGCTTCGAGGTTCACCCGAAGCTCCGCCCGATACTGAAAAGGCGGGCCGACTACGCGAGCGGCCGTCCGGAGATCGACTGGGCCGGCGGCGAAATGCTCGCGTTCGGGATGCTCCTGATCCACGGCGTCCCCGTCCGACTCTCCGGGCAGGACTCCGGGCGCGGCACGTTCAGCCACCGGCACGCGGTCCTCGCCGACCACCGGACCGGGCACGAGTACGTCCCGCTCAACCACGTCGCGGAAGGGAAGCAGGCCGAGTTCGAGGTGATCGACTCACTCCTCTCCGAGAACGCCGTCCTCGGGTTCGAGTTCGGCTACTCCGTGGCCGACCCGTCGTCGCTGGTCCTCTGGGAAGCGCAGTTCGGAGACTTCGCGAACGGTGCCCAGATCGTCATCGACCAGTTCGTCTCCGGCTCCGAGCAGAAGTGGAACCAGCGGTGCGGTCTCGTTCTGCTCCTGCCGCACGGGCAGGAGGGGCAGGGCCCCGAGCACTCCTCCGCGCGTCTCGAGCGGTTCCTGACGCTCTGCGCCGAGGAGAACCTGCGGGTCGCCAACGTCTCGACGCCTGCGCAGTACTACCACGCCCTGTTGCGCCAGATGGCGGGGGAGGTCCGGAAGCCGCTCATCCTGATGTCGCCGAAGAGTCTCCTCCGCCACCCTCGGGCGGTCTCCTCGCTCGACGAGATCGCCGTCGGGGCGTTCCACCCGGTCCTCGACGACGCGAGCTTCGCCGCGAGCGGCACGGGGGGCGTTCGCCGTGTCGTCCTCGCGAGCGGCAAGGTCGTCTACGACCTCCTCGCGGCGCGCGAGAAGGCGGGGCGCGACGACGTCGCCGTCGTGAGGCTCGAGCAGGTCTACCCGTTCCCGGGACGGGAGCTGGGGCAGATCCTCGGCCGCTACCCGGCCGGGGTCGAGATCGCCTGGGTGCAGGAAGAGCCGCGCAACATGGGGGCATGGCGCTTCATCCGCGAGCAGTTCCTCGAGGGTCACGTCGAAGGGGTCGCCCCGTCGCGCGCACCCCGCTACATCGGCCGGCGCGCCCTCGCCAGCCCCGCCCCCGGCTCCCACCACGCCTTCGAGTCCGAGCAGGAGGCCCTCGTCGCCGAGGCCCTCCGCGCCCCCGCCCCCTCCCGCGCGGCGGTTTAACCGTGCCGGGTCTTTAGGGTCGGACCGGCCTTCGCGGTGCCCCTGGCCAGGTTCGCAAGAAGGCGCAGGGCCTCGTTCACGGTCCGGGAATCGCGATATGTCCGCGCGACGTCCGGATCGAGCAGAACGAGGTTGGAGCCGGCCACGGCCCGACGGAGGTACTTCCCTCTGACTCCTCGCAGGGTCGTGACGTCGTATTCGGGTCTCAGGTCGTCGGTGGACTTACGGGTTTTCCGTGTAGCCATTGCTCTCTCGGCGTGTCGCCTTTCGGGCGCTGATGATGCGTACCCGGTCGCCGCTGTCCGCGTGCGCGACCACGATGATACGCCGTCGAGTTGAAAGTCCGATCGTCACGAACCTGTTCTCGGACTCGCTGCGATCGGGGTCGGGAAACGTCAACGCGAGGGCATCGAGGAAAATCGTCGCCGCCTCGGGAAACCCGACCGCATGCTTCGTCAAGTTCGAAGCAGCCTTCCTCGGATCCCATTCGAAGATCACATGGGAATTCTGAGGCGGAACGAACTGTCGGCGATCTTAGGTTCGTAGATCCTTGGTGGGATCCTGGAGCCTGTCACCTCCGATTGAATTGTCGGGGGGTGAGTCCGCCGGGCGACGGTCTATTCAGCGTTCTTCCAGACCAGACGCTCTACGCACCCACGCGAGCTGATCGCTGAGGTAGCCGGTCGCGAACCAGGGCGGCGGCGGTGACGGGCCGGCGCCAGACGATCATCCCGTGGCCGGCGGACGGGTAGAGGATTCCCGTGAACCGCGGCCTCCTCGCGCGAGGCAGCGCGGAGCCGGTCAAGATGCGGCCTGGCCATCGGTCTTCGGGTCGGCGCGCCGATCTGCGCGAGTACGGGCACGAGAGCGCGAGCAGACGGCAGAACGTCGAGTCCTCCGGATCTCGGGGACCCGTGACGCGAGGACCTATTCGTATCCAGACGATTCTTCGGGTATCGGGCGCGCGAACCACGGCTCGGACTTCGCGGCCGAAAGAAGCCGGTTCAGCTCCTCGCGCCGGGCCGGCCCTTGGATGGGAGTCCCCGATGGACTTTCCGCGTTTTCCCCTAAAGCCATAAACTCCGGCTCTCCATGTCCGCCACCGCACCCGTCGCCCCGAGAGAGCCGGAGATCCTGCCGGCCCGGCCGGACGCCGAGAAGAGCCTGCTCGGCGCGCTCCTGATCGACGGCGCGCTCCTGTCGCGCGTCATGGAGTTCCTCGTTCCGGAGGACTTCTCGGCCGAGGCGCACCGGATCGTCTACGACACCTTCCTGGCGCTCGCCGACCGGAACGAGGGGCGGGACCTCGTCACGGTCAAGGGGGAGCTGGAGAAGACGGGGCGGCTCGAGCGGGCGGGGGGCGCGGCCTACCTCGCCGGGCTCGTGGACGGCGTCCCCGACGTCGAGAACATCGAGAGCTACGCGAGGCTGATCCGGGAGTCGGCCCTCCGCCGCGCCGTCATCCAGCAGTCGCGGCGCGCGATCCGGGAGGCGATCGACGCCCCCGACGCCGAGACCGTCCTCGAGAACGCCCAGCGGGAGCTGGTGGAGATCGCGAAGGGCTCCATCAAGGGGGGCTTCGTCCAGCTCTCGAAGATCGCCGAGCGGAACGAGGAGGAGATCCAGCGGATCCACGGCCGGGGGACGATGCTGACCGGCCTCCCGACCGGCTTCACGCGGCTGAACGCCCTGACGCAGGGGTTCCAGCGGAACGACCTGATCGTCGTCGCGGCGCGGCCGGGGATGGGGAAGAGCGCCTTCGCCCTGAACATCGCGGCGCACCTGACGATCCACACCCCGCACGTCGTCGGCTTCTTCTCGCTCGAGATGTCGGCCGAGCAGGTCGGCTTCCGGATCCAGTGCGCCGAGGCGCGCGTGAACCTCCAGCGGCTGCGGGAAGGGCGGATCTCGAAGGAGGAGAAGAAGGCCCTCTTCTTCACCACGCAGAAGTTCCGCGACGCGAAGCTCTACATCGACGACACCCCCGCCATCACGCTCCTCGAGATGCGCGCCCGGGCCCTCCAGCTCAGGCAGCGGCACGGGCTCGACGCCCTCTTCGTCGACTACCTCCAGATCATGGGGACCCGCGGCAAGGTGGAGAACCGGACGCAGGAGGTCTCGGCCTTCTCGCGGGGCCTGAAGGCGCTCGCCAAGGAGCTGGAGGTGCCGGTCATCGCGCTCTCCCAGCTTTCGCGCCGGACCGAGCAGCGCGGCTCGGAGAAGGAGCCGGTCCTTTCGGACCTCCGCGAGTCGGGCGCCATCGAGCAGGATGCCGACGTCGTCGTCTTCCTGTCGCGCCCGGAGTACTACGACAAGGAGACCGAGCAGAAGAACGTCTGCGACGTCATCATCGCCAAGCAGCGGAACGGCCCCACGGACCGCTTCACTCTCGGCTGGTCGGGGGAGTACACGCGCTTCTCGGACCTGGCCCAGATCTCGGAAGCCCCGGGCTACTGACGCCGTGGCCCTCCGCCCGACGCACGCCGTCGTCGACCTCGACGCGCTCGCGCGAAACGTCCGGGCGATCGCGGCGCGACTGCCTGCCGGCGTCGGCATCCTCCCCGTCGTCAAGGCCGACGCCTACGGCCACGGGGCCCGGCCGGTCGCCCGCCGGCTCGTCGAGGAGGGCGTCCCGATGCTGGCGGTGGCGGTCGTCGAGGAGGGGATGGAGCTGCGCGGCGCGGCGATCGCGGCGCCGATCCTCGTCATGGGCTGGATCGGCCCGGAGCAGCTCGACGCGCTCGTCATCCACGGCCTCACGCCCAACGCGCATTCCCCGGAGCAGCTCAAGGAGCTGATCGACTTCGCCGAGGCGAAGGACGTGACGCTCCCGGTCCATCTGAAGCTCGACACGGGGATGACGCGGCTGGGGATCCTTCCGGGCCAGTTGAGCGACGCAATGGACCTGCTGAGGCACGCGGGGAAGAGGATTTCCTTAGAAGGTGTATTTCAGAACTACGCCTCGGCCGACGAGGCGATGTCGGCGCAGACGGCCGGACAGTCGAAGACCTTGGCGGAAATGCTCGCTGAGATTCGCGCAGCGGGGCATTCGCCGACGATGATCCACACGGACAACAGCGCCGCGGCGCTATCAGCGATAACGACGAGGTCTGCCTCAGGCTATTCACCTTCTAAGAAGGATTTCCTCGGCGTCTCCCATATTCGCCCCGGCCTTGCGTTGTTCTCTCGGGTCCCAGGTGTTTCTTTCGCAGAAGAAATTTCCGACGTCATGTCGTTCGTCTCGGTCGTCGACCAGGTGAAGCGCGTCCCGGCGGGGACGCGCATCGGCTACGGCGGGACGTTCGTCTGCCGCCGGGAGACGGCCGTGGCCGTCGTTCCGGCCGGCTACGCCGACGGCGTGGCGCGTTCGCTCGCCGGAAAGGGGCACGTTCTCCTGCACGGCCGGCGCTGTCCGATCGCGGGACGGATCTCGATGGACCTGACGACCGTCGACGTCACGGACCTTCCCGATCCGCCGAGCCGCGGCGACCCGGTCGTCTTCTTCGGAACGCAGGCCGGGGCGCGCCTCGGCGTGGAGGAAGCGGCCGAGGCGGCGGGGACCGTTTCGTGGGAGCTCCTCTGCGGCGTCGGACCGCGCGTGCCGCGTATCATCATGAGCGCCGGCGTGCCGGTGGAAACCCACTCGAAGTTTCTGTGATCAGACTTCTCGAAGCGGTTGGCCGGGGCGTCCTCAGCGTCTTCGACGCTCTGGGGCGCTTCTTCGTCCTCGCGGCCCAGACGGCCTCGGGCGCCGTCCGCCCGCCGTTCGCGTTTCGCGCCACGGCGCGGGAGGTCGCTCGGGTCGGCGCCGACTCGGTGCCGATCGTCATCCTGACGGCCCTCTTCACCGGCGGCGTTCTCGCCCTCCAGACCTTCAAGGGCTTCTCCCGGTTCCACGCGGAGGGCTACATCGGCTCGGTCGTCGCCCTCTCGATGCTTCGCGAGCTGGGGCCCGTCCTGACCGGCCTCATGGTGACGGGCCGCGCCGGGAGCGCGATGGCGGCGGAGCTCGGCTCGATGCGCGTCACCGAGCAGATCGACGCCCTCGTCGCCCTCGCCACCGACCCGGTCCAGTACCTCTTCGTCCCGCGCGTCCTGGCCGGCATCCTCGTCGTTCCGATGCTGGTCGTCCTCGCCGACGTGACCGGGATCCTCGGGGGGTACCTCGTGGCGGTGGCGTACCTCGGGGCGAACCCCGTGGTCTACGTCGAGAACACGTTCCAGTTCCTCGACATGGAGGACCTGACGTCTGGGCTGATCAAGGCGGCCGCGTTCGGAGGCCTCCTGTCGCTCATCGGCTGCCAGTCCGGGTTCGACACGCGGGGCGGCGCGGAGGGCGTCGGCCGGTCCACGACGGCGGCCGTCGTCCTCGGCTCGCTCGCCATCCTCATCGCCGACTTCTTCCTGACGAAGGTGCTCCTGTGAGCGACGCGCGCGGCGAGCCAGCCATCCGCCTGACGGGCCTGACGAAGGCCTTCGGCGGAAAGGTGGTCCTCGACCGGTTGGACCTGACGGTCGCGGCGGGGGAGTCGGTCGTCATCCTCGGAAAGTCCGGGACGGGGAAGAGCGTTCTCCTGAAGCACGTCATCGGCCTCCTCAAGCCCGACGCCGGCACCGTCGAGATCGCGGGCGAGGACTTCTGGAAGGCCGCGAGGGTCCGACGGGACCGGATCCGCCGGAAGTTCGGGATGTCGTTCCAGGAGGGCGCCCTCTTCGACTCGATGAGCGTGGGAGAGAACATCGCCTTTCCGCTGGAGCGGCACACCGACAAGAGCCCCCGGGAGGTCCAGGAGCGCGTGGCCGAGTGCCTGGAGCTGGTCCGGCTGCCCGGGATCGAGGCGAAGCGCCCGTCGGAGCTGTCCGGCGGCATGCGGCGCCGGGTCGGCTTCGCGCGCGCGATCGCCCTCGCACCCGAGATCCTCCTCTTCGACGAGCCGACGACCGGCCTCGACCCGATCACGACCGACGTGATCATGCGGGTCATCGAGGAGCTCGGAAACCGGCTGAACCCGACGACGGTGACGATCACGCACGACCTGAAGGTCGCGTTCGCCATCGCTGATCGGGTCGCGCTCCTCTTCGGCGGGAAGATCGCGCTCGCGCTCCCGCCGGAGGAGTTCGAAACGTCAGACGACCCACACGCGGCCGCGTTCGTTCGGGGAGACAGCACGCTCGAGCCGGAGGACGAGACGGAGCCGCCTCCCCCAGCCGGCCGCCCGTCCCGCAATTCGGCGACAATAGGGGCCGCCCCATGAGCACGACCGCGAAGATCGGCGCGTTCTTCTTCGTCGTCCTGCTGCTGCTCGCCGGTCTGATCCTCCGGATCGAGGACATCGCGATCGGAAAGAAGGCCCGGGCGCAGACGGTCGAGGTCCACTTCGACGACGTCTCCGGCCTCGACAACAAGTCGGCGGCGCGGATCGCCGGCGTCAGGGTCGGAAAGGTGGACGGCATCCGGCTTCTCCCGGACGGGACGGCCGTCGTCCGGATCGCGCTCGACCCCGGCATCGAGCTCCGCTCCGGCGCGACCGGCCAGATCCGGGGATCCGGCTTTCTCGGCGACAAATGGGTCGACCTCTTCCCCGGCCCGCCGAGCGGGGCGCGCCTCGGGTCGGGAGCGCGGATCGAGGGACGAACGTCGTCGGGCATGGACGACCTGACGAAGATGGCGTCCGACATCGGCAAGGACGTGAAGGAGCTGACGCTCAGCGCTCTCGGCCTCGCTCGGCGGGTCGAAGGGCGAGGAGAAGATCAACCGGATCGTCGACAACCTCGGCCGGCTCGCCGACTCGCTCGCGAACGCGGTCGACGCGAACCGGCAAAACGTCGACGTGACGCTGGCGAACCTGAAGACGTTTTCGGCCGCCATCAACGAGACGCTGAACCGGATCGACCGGATCCTCGACGAGAACCGCTCCACCGTGAAGGGGTCGCTCGCGAACATCGACTCGATCACGGACAAGCTGAAGACGACGGTCGACAACCTCAACTCCATCACGAAGAAGATGGACGAGGGGAAGGGGACGGTCGGGAAGCTTCTCAACGACGAGGAGACGATCACCAACCTGAACGACACGATGAAGTCGGTCAAGGAGGGGGTCGATGAGTTCAACAAGGCGCTGACGCAGGTCAGGAAGGTCGAGCTCCAGTTCGGGTTCCGGGGCGAGTACCTCACGCGCTCGGGCGGCGGGAACGGCTACTTCACGCTCGACGTCATGCCGCACGACAACCGCTTCTACCGGTTCGAGGTGGGCGCCACCTCCCAGGGGAAGCGGATCGACGAGACGTCGACCGTCACCGTGACCAACCCGGACGGTTCGACGACGTCGACGGTGTACAACACGCTGACGTTCCAGGACAAGCTCGTCTTCTCGGCGCAGATGGGCTGGCGCGAGAAGAACACCATCCTCCGCGCGGGCCTCATCGAGTCGCGGGGCGGCGTCGGCGATCGACCAGATCCTCTGGGACGACAAGCTGAAGTTCACCGGCGAGATGTGGGACTTCAACCGGACCGGCTACTACCCGCAGCTCAAGATCTACGGCCGCTGGGTCCCGGTGAAGAACTTCTTCCTGACGGCCGGAGTGTCGGAGATCCTGAACGCCCCGGTCCGGTCGCTCGTCCTCGGCGCGGGCTTCTCCTGGACCGACGAGCGCGTGAAATCCCTGCTGGGAACGGTAACGGTCTTCAAGTAGTGCCCAGAAAGCCGCAGACGGTCTTCTCGTGCACGGCGTGCTCCGCGCAGACGCCGCGCTGGCTCGGGCGGTGTCCGGAATGCGGGGGCTGGAACACGCTCGTCGAAGAGCGTGTCGAGGGAGGGACGCCGGCGGCGCCCCGCGGAGCCGGAAAGGCCGCGCAGGCCGTCCCTCTCTCGGGCGTCGACGCGAAGGAGGCCCCGCGGATCCCGACCGGCGTCGCGGACTTCGACCGCGTCCTCGGCGGCGGGCTCGTGCCGGGCTCGGTCGTCCTCCTCGGGGGGGAGCCCGGGATCGGCAAGTCGACCCTCCTCCTCCAGGTCGCCGCGCGGCTCGCCGAGCGGATCGGCCCGGTCCTCTACGTCACGGCGGAGGAGTCGCCCCGGCAGGTGAAGATGCGGGCCGACCGGCTCGGGGTCTCTTCGTCGCCGGCCTCTGGGGTCTTCCTCCTCGCCGAGACCGACGTCGCCACGATTCTCGAGGCGGCCGAGGCGGGGAAGTTCGGCGCCGTCGTCGTCGACTCGATCCAGACCATCGCCTCGGCGGAGTCGCCGGGGGCGCCGGGCTCGGTCTCGCAGGTTCGCTCGTCGGCGGGCCGCCTCCTCGCGTTCGCGAAGACCTCGGGCACACCCGTCTTCCTGATCGGCCACGTCACGAAGGACGGGACCCTCGCCGGGCCGAAGACGCTCGAGCACCTCGTCGATGCCGTCCTCTCGTTCGAGGGGGAGCGCTTCCACGCGCACCGCGTCGTCCGCGCCCTGAAGAACCGCTTCGGCCCGGTCCACGAGCTGGGGGTCTTCGAGATGACCGGCGCCGGGCTCGTCGAGGTCGCGAACCCCTCCTCCCTCTACCTCGGCTCGGGAGCCGGGGCCCGGCCGGGCTCGGTCGTCCTCGCCGGCGTCGAGGGGACGCGCCCGCTCCTCCTCGAGGTCCAGGCCCTGACGGTCGAGGTGAAGTACGGGACGCCGCGGCGGACGGCGATCGGGTTCGACGGCACCCGGCTGGCGCTTCTCCTGGCCGTCCTCGAGCGCCACGGCGGGCTGGCTCTCGGGGCGCAGGACGTCTTCTTGAACGTGGCCGGAGGGGCCGAGAGCGCGGAGCCGGCAGCCGATCTCGCCGTCGCCGCGGCCGTCGCGGGGAGCGCCCGCGGCCGCGCTCTCCCTGCCGGCACGGTCGTCTTCGGGGAGCTGGGCCTCCTCGGCGAAGTGCGCGCCGTCTCCGACGTCGCTCTCCGCCTGAAGGAGGCCGTCTCGCTCGGGTTCAAGGGGGCCATCCTGCCGGCCGGCAACGCCTCCGAGGCCGCCGCCTTTCCCGATCTCGCGATCACGCCCGTCAGGAGCGTCGAGGAGCTGCTCGGAAAGGAGCTGACCGTCGGGAGCGCTCGACTCGGGCGCTCCGGGATGCGCTGATCCGAATGCATCATTCCCGGGGGAGAATGGGCGTGGGAAGGTCTTTCGGAATACGCTTGACCGCCGCGGGCAGCGGCGCGGAGGAGACCTCATGACGAAGACCCTCGACCTGACGAAGATTGACCTGAGAGACGCCCTCGACTTCGCCTCGCTGGTCGAGGAGGAAGCGAAGGAGCGCTACGAGGAGCTGGCTTCGCAGATGGAGACGCAACACACCGCCGAGGCGGCCACCTTTTTCCACTTCATGGCGAAGAACGAGGCGAGGCACGGCGAGGAGCTGGCCGAGCGCCGCAAGCGCCTCTTCCCGTCCCTGCCGAAGCGAGTCGACCGGTCAATGCTCTGGGACGTCGAGGCGCCCGCCTACGAGACCGTCCGCGCCTTCATGACGAAGAAGGAGGCCCTCGAGGTGGCGTACGCCGCCGAGGTGAAGGCGTACGACTTTTTCATCGAGGCGCTGAAAGTGCTGCCCGCGGGCGAGGTGAAGACGCTCTTCGAGGAACTCCGGCTGGAGGAGATTCACCATCAGGAGCTCGTGAAGGGGGAGATGGCGAAGCTCGGGCCCGAGGACTCGTTCCCGACCGAGGACTTCGCCGACGAGCCGGTCGCCCAGTAGCGGTCCCGGGGGTCAGCCGGTCGCGAGGAGGCGGGCGACGCTTTCTTCCACCATGGCGTCGAGAAGGTAGCCGGGGAAAAGCCGGCGAATCTCCGCCGCCGCATCCGGCCGCGGTGCCGTATCCCGCACCGTTTCGAGGTAGGCGAGCTGTCGCTCGACGATCTCGCGTCCGCCGGGCGCCCCGTGGCCCGGGACGAAGATCCGGCCCGGCCCGGCGAGAAGGTCCCGGGCGGCCGCCTCGCAGCCGTCCGGCGACGCGTCCTCGTAGTTCGCGTGGTAGCGGTTCGAGACGACGTCTCCGGTCACGATGAGGTCGTCGCCGACGAGGAGGACCGCATCGCCCGGCGTGTGCGCGTGACCGGCGTGCCGGACCAGAACCGGGATTCCCTCGACGTCGAAGTCGAGCCGTTCGTCGAACACCGCGCAGGGAGGGACATGCACCGCGTCGCCGAAGAGGCCGGCGAGCTCCGGGCGGGAGCGGCGCTCGGCGATCAGGCGGGGGTGGTCCGCCGCCATCCGCTCGGCGCAGAGGCGGTGGGCGGCGACGACCGCCCCCTTCCGCGCGAAGTAGGCCGCCCCGAGGGCATGGTCCGTGTGGTGGTGGGTCAGGACGACGAACCGGATCGGCGCCTTCGTCCGCTCGTGGATCGCGGCCTCGAGAACGCGGGCGTGGGCCGGGGCGACAAAGGGGTCGACGAGGAGGACCGCGCCGTCTCCGTAGACGGCCGTCGCGTTCGCGCCGAAGCTCGTCAGGACCGAATCCCCGCCGAGCGTGAAGACGTCGACGGCGTCGGAGACGGAGGTCCGCTGCAGCGAAGGCGGCGTCACGCGAAGCGCTCGCCCGTGAGGGTCTCGAACGCCTCGACGTAGCGGGCCCGGGTCCCGGCGACGACGTCCGGCGGTAGGACGGGCGCCGGCGGCGTCTTGTTCCAGCCCGTCGTCTCCAGCCAGTCCCGGAGATACTGCTTGTCGTAGGAAGGGGGCGACCCGCCCGGCGCCCAGCTTCCCTTCGGCCAGAACCGGGAAGAGTCCGGCGTCAGGGCCTCGTCGATCCAGACGATCTTCCCGGCGTCGTCGAGGCCGAACTCGAACTTGGTGTCGGCGAGCAGGATTCCCCGTGACGCCGCGTAGTCGGCGGCCTGCCCGTAGATCCGGAGGGTCAGGTCGCGGAGCGTCGCGGCCAGCTCGCCCCCGACGCCTTTTGCCATGACCTCGAACGATACGTTCTCGTCGTGACCCGATTCGGCCTTCGTCGCCGGCGTGAAGATCGGTGCGGGAAGTCGGTCGGCCTCGCGGAGGTCCTTTGGGAGGCGGTGCCCGCAGACCTCGCCGGTCTTCCGGTAGTCCTTCCACCCCGATCCCGCAAGGTAGCCGCGGGCGACGCACTCAAACGGGACGACGCGGCACTTCTTCACGAGGACCGCCCGTCCGGCGAGGAGCTCGCGGTGCGGCGCGAGGAGCGCGGGGAAGCGCGTGCTGTCGGTCTCGAGAAGGTGGTTCGGGGCGAGGGCCTCGAATCTCCGGAACCAGAACGTCGAGAGGCGCGTCAGGAGGATCCCCTTGTCGGGGATGCCGGGAGAGAGGACGACGTCGAAGGCGGAGATCCGGTCGGACGCGACGACGAGCAGCTCCTTCCCCAGGTCGTAGACGTCGCGCACCTTTCCGCGGCGGGGAGGCGGCAGCCCCGGCAGCGAGGTTTGTTGGACGGGCTTTCGCATGGGCGGAGTCTATGCCGGCGCGCTAGACTTCGGCGGCCTTCAACGACCCCCCCGAGGAGAGCCTCTTGAAACTTCAGACCGTCTCGATCCGGAACCGTCCCGTCCCCGACGCGCTCGTCGTCTTCGTCTTGCAGGGCGACGGAAGCGCTCCCGACTTCTCGACCGTGCCGAAGGAGGTCAAGGACGCCGCCGCCCGCGGGTGTTCCGCGAAGATCGGCGCGGAGGGAACGCTGTGCACGATCCCGCTGGCCGGAGGGCCCGCGAAGCGCCTCTACGTCGTCGGCGGCGGCAAGAAGCCCGAGATCTCGCCCCGGAAGGCCCGCGAATTCCTCCGCTCCCTCGCGAAGACCGTCGGAAAGAACGGAGAGACTTCCGTCGAGGTCGACTTCCCGTTCCGGCTCTCGCGGATGAGCCCGGAGGAGAGCCGCGACTTCCTCCTCCGGAACCTCGCGCTCGCCGACTACGCCTTCAAGACCTACAAGTCGGGCGAGAAGGAGGAGCCGTCCCTGAAGACCGGCTGGTTCCGCACCGACCGGGGACCCTGGAAGAGCGTGGACGCCCGCGTCGCCGCCCGGGAAGCCGCGGCCGCCGAAGCGGTCGCGGGCGTGGACCGCCTCGTCCGCGAGCTGGGCAACACCCCCTCGAACGACATGACCCCGCGGATCTTCGCCTCCCGCATCGAGCAGGAGGGAAAGACCCGGGGGCTCACGGTCAAGATCCTCGACAAGAAGGCGATCGAGAAGGAGCGGATGGGAGGCCTCCTCGCCGTCAGCCGGGGCTCGGCCGAGGAGCCGCGGCTCGTGGCTCTCGAGCACCACGGCGGGAAGAAGGACGACCCGTTCGTGGCGCTCGTCGGCAAGGGAGTCACCTTCGACTCCGGCGGCATCTCGATCAAGCCGTCCGAGAAGATGGGCGAGATGAAGTGGGACATGATGGGCGCGGCCACCGCCATCGGTGTGGTTCTCGCGGCCGCGGATCTGAAGCTCCCCGTCAACCTCGTCGCCCTGACCCCCCTGACCGAGAACCTCCCCTCCGGGACGGCCTACAAGCCGGGCGACATCGTCCGCTTCCGGAACGGCAAGACCGCCGAGATCGACAACACCGACGCCGAGGGGCGCGTCATCCTCGCGGACGCGCTCGACTACGCGAAGGAGTGGAAGCCCGCCGTCATCCTCGACTACGCGACGCTGACGGGCGCGGCCCTCGTGGCGCTCGGTCTCGAAGCCGCGATCGTCTTCACGGAGCGCGACGACCTGTCGCGGGAGCTCGTGAGGGCCGGCGAGCGGACCGACGAGCGGCTCTGGCGCCTGCCGCTCTGGGAGGACTACAAGGAGAACATCAAGTCGGACTGGGCCGACTTCAAGAACACGGGGGGCCGCTGGGGAGGCTCGATCAACGGGGCGATGTTCCTGAAGGAGTTCGTCGACGAGAAGACGCCGTGGGCGCACCTCGACATCGCGCCGACGGCCAACTACGAGAGCGAGCACGCGGGATACGCGCCGGGGGCCACGTCGTTCGGCGTCGCGCTGACCCTCCGGTGGCTCAAGGACCGGCTCGACGGCGGCGGGCGCCGGAAGAAGGCCGGGCGCCGCTAGACGCGTGCTGACCTCCCTCCGCGTCCGAGATCTCGCCGTCCTCGAGGACGTCGAGGTCTCGTTCGGGGAGGGGCTGACCGTCCTGACCGGCGAGACCGGCGCGGGGAAATCCCTCGTCGTCGACGCGCTCTCGCTTCTCTCGGGCGAGCGCGGCGACCCGTCGATGGTCCGGGCCGGGGCCGAGAAGCTCGTCGTGGAGGGCGCGTTCGACTCGGACGATTCCGGCGTCCGTGAAGCTCTCGTCGAGAGCGGCCTCGTCGATCCGGACGCGAAGACGGCCGAGGTCGCCATCCGAAGGGAGATCGGCTCGCAGGGGAAGGGGCGTCTTTTTCTGAACGGCTCGCCGGCCGTCCTGAAAACGCTCGGCGACCTGGCCCCGCGCCTCCTCGTCCTCTACGGGCAGGCCGAGGCCCGGGAGCTCCTCGACCCGGCGGCGCCGCGGGAGCTGCTCGACCGTTTCGCAGGCCTCGGCGCCGCCGGCGCCCGGACGGCGGAGCTCTTCAGAGGTCTGGCGGACGCGGGAGACCGATCGGGCGAGGCTCAAGGAGGCCGCGGCGGACCGGAGCCGGAAGCTCGAGCTCCTCGACTTCCAGGTGAAGGAGATCGACGCCGTCAAGCCCGACGAGGGAGAAGACGAAAGACTCTCCTCCGAGAAGGGAAGACTCGCCAACGTCGAAAAGGTGGGACAGCTTCTCGCGACGGCGGCGGAGGCCCTGGAGTCGGACGAGACCGGCGCTGTTCACGCGGCGTCGGCATCGCGGCGCGCCCTTCAATCGCTGGCGGAGATCGACTCCTCGTACGGCGCCCGGTCCGCTCGGCTCTCCGAGGCCATCGACACGCTTCTCGAGGTGGCGTTCGAGACCTCCCGCGACCTCGAGCGGCTGGAGGCGGATCCGGCGCGCCTTGCGGCCGTCGCGGAGCGGCTCGACGCCCTCGCGAAGCTGAAACGGAAGTACGGGGCGACGCTTTCGGAGGTGATCGCCCACCGCGAGAGGATCGGGCGGGAGCGCGACGAGCTGGTCGACCTCGAAGGGTCGCTGAAGAAGGCGGACGAAGCGGCGCGGAAGGCCTTCGAGGAGTATCGCAAGGCGGCGCTCGAGCTCTCGGCGGGGCGCGCCGCCGCCGCGCCGCGGCTCGCGAAGGCGGTCCGGAGCCACCTCCTCGACCTCGCTTTTCCGAAGGCCTCTTTCGACGTCGTGGTCTCGCGGCGGCCCGACCCTGACAGCCCCTTTTCGGCGGGCGGCGAGGCCGTGGCCTGCGCGTCGTTCGGCATCGACGTCGTGACGTTTTCCTTTTCGCCGAACCCGGGCGAGCCGGCCCGGCCCCTCCCCAAGATCGCGTCGGGCGGTGAGCTCGCGCGCGTCCAGCTGGCCCTCGCGGCCGCGCTCGCCGAGGAGGAGATCCGATCGGACGGGGGACGCCGGCGCGGGCCGGTCCGGACCTTCGTCTTCGACGAGGTGGACGCCGGCGTCTCGGGGGCGACCGCCGAGGCCGTCGGACGGAAGCTCCGGTCGCTCTCCC
Organism: uncultured Acidobacteriota bacterium; assembly: GCA_963721385.1. Taxonomy (GTDB): domain Bacteria; phylum Acidobacteriota; class Thermoanaerobaculia; order UBA5066; family UBA5066; genus DAOMFB01. The sequence continues at coordinate 148,267 of CAVRJB010000013.1, read as the reverse complement.
GAAGGGATCAGGTTCTCGTCGTGACGCACCTCCCGCAGGTCGCCGCGGCGGGGGAGCGGCACCTTTCCGTCTCCAAGGAGACGTCGGGGGGACGGACCCGGACGCGCGTCGAGGAGCTGGACGAGAAGGGGCGGGTCGAGGCGATCGCCGCCATGCTCGCCGGCGCTTCGGTGAGTTCGGCCGCGCGTGCGCAGGCCCGTCAGCTCCTCGTGGCCGCGCGCTGACACTCGTCGCCCTTCGTTACAATGCCGCGAAGAGGTTTCGAATCGCCGACCTGATTCCCTGTCCACACTGCGCCGTCCCGATGCCGGCTGAGGCGTCCGTCTGTACGGCGTGTGGCCGGGACCGGGCGGAGGACGTCACGCTCGACAGGCCGGCCGGCAACCTGAGCGTCTCGGGGACCCTGGCCCCGACCCCGGTCAGCGGGGCCGGATCGGCCCCGCCGGCTTCCCCTTCGGCCGCGAGCCGAAAGAGCCCGGCGCCGAAGTCCGGCACGAGCCGCCGGAGCTCCGGGGCCAGCCAGCGGTCCCCGGGACGGGCGACTCGCTCGCGGCGGCGATTCTGCCCGAGGGAACCGAGATCGGCCTGCGCTATCGCGTCGTCCAGCTCCTCGGCCGGGGCGGGATGGGGGCCGTCTACCGGGTCTGGGACGAGGAGCTGAACCGGGACGTCGCCCTGAAGCTGATCCGCCCGGAAATCGCGGCGGACGCCGACGTCATCGAACGATTCAAACGGGAGATCCAGCTCTCGAGCCGGGTGACGCACAAGAACGTCCTCCGCGTCTACGACCTCGGCGAGGCGGACGGCACCCGGTTTCTGACGATGCAGTTCGTCGAGGGGCGGGACCTTTCGAGCCTCATCAAGGAGCTCGGCCCGCTCCCCGTCCCGCGGCTGATCTCGCTCTTCCGGCAGATCTGTCAGGGCCTTCAGGCCGCCCACGAGCAGGGGGTCGTCCACCGCGACCTGAAGCCGCAGAACATCATGGTCGAGGCGAACGACAACGTCCTCATCACCGATTTCGGCCTCGCCAAGAACCTCGGGGCGAGCGCGATGACCGAGCTGGGCGCCCTGATGGGGACGCCCGCCTACATGTCGCCCGAGCAGGTGAGGGGGCAGGCGGTCGACAAGAGGTCGGACATCTACTCGCTCGGCGTGATCCTCTACGAGATGGCGTCGGGCAAGACGCCCTTCGCCGGGGGCTCGGTCTTCGAGGTGATGATGCGTCGCCTCTCGACGCCGCCGAGGCCTCTCGGGGAGCTGAACCCGGCGATTCCGGCCTACCTCCGGAAGATCGTCGAGCGGTGTCTCGCGGTGGAGGCCTCGGCGCGCTACCAGTCGGTCGAGGAGGTCCTGGCCGACCTCGACGCGTCGACCTTCACGACGAACGTCAGGTTCGAGCTGATGCGGCGGCGCTGGATGCTGGTGACGGCGGGCGCCTTCCTCGTCGCCGCGCTCGCGGTCGGGGGCGGCGTCTGGCTCTCGAAACGTCGGCCGGCCCCGAGAGCCGCGGAGCCGGCGAAGCCGGTCCTGATCGCCGACTTCGAGAACAAGACGGGCGACCCGGTCTTCGACGGCACTCTCGAAACGGCCTTTGCGATCGCCCTCGAGGACGCCGCGTTCATCACCTCCTACAACCGGGGTTCGGCGAAGAAGATCGCCGCCCAGCTCCAGCCCGGCGCAACAGCCCTTCCCGAGCCGCTGGCGCGCCTCGTCGCCGCGCGGGAGGGAATCGGCGTCGTCACCGCCGGCTCGGTCGAGCCCAAGGGCGACGGCTACCGCGTGGCGGTCCGTGCCGAGGACTCGGTGACCGGAAAGCCGATCGTCTCGGCCGAGGCGGACGCCGCCGGCAAGAACGCCGTCCTCGGCGCCGTGGCGCAGCTGGCCTCGAAGGTCCGGAGCGCCCTCGGTGACACGACGCCGGAGTCCGCGCGTCTCGTCGCCGCGGAGACCTATTCCGCCGGCTCGTTCGAAGCCGCGCACGAGTACTCGGTCGCCCAGGAAGCCGCCGTTCGCCGGGCGCTGGGACGACGCGGCGAAGGGCTACCGGAAGGCGATCGAGATCGACCCGAACATGGGCCGCGCCTACGCCGGCCTCGCCGCCGCCTATCAGAACCAGGGGCGCCACGGAGGAGGCGAAGAAGACCTTCGAGGACGCTCTCTCGCGCCTCGAGAGGATGAGCGACCGCGAGAAGTTCCGGACGCGCGGCCTCTACTACGTCACCGTCCGGAAACCCGACAAAGCGGTCGAGGAGCTTTCGAATCTCGTCGCCCAGTACCCGTCGGACACGAACGGCATCGCGAACCTCGCTCTCGCCTATTTCTACCGCCGCGACATGGCGAAGGCGCTCTCGGTGGGGAGGCGCTTCACGGAGATCTACCCGAAGGCCGTCCCGCAGCGGAACAACGTCGGGCTCTTCGCCATGTACGCGGGCGACTTCGAGGCCGCCGCGAAGGAGCAGCACGCGGTCCTCGACCTGAACCCGAAGTTCCACCTCGCCTGCGTCGGGCTCGCGCTCTCGCAGCTTGCGGCAGGGAAGCCCGACGAAGCCCGCGAGACGTGGGGGAAGCTGGCCGCGCTCGACGCGCGCGGGGCTTCGCTCGCCGCGATGGGGCTCGCCGACATGGCGCTTGCCGCCGGAAAACCGTCCGAGGCGGTGCCCATCCTCGAGAAGGGGATCGCCGCCGACCTCGCGTCGAAGGACGCCGACTCGGCGGCGGCGAAGCTCGTCGTGCTCGGCGAGGCGCAGCTCGCCCTCGGGAAGGAAAAGCCGGCGCTCGCGTCCGCCGAGAAGGCGGTCTCGCTGGCGAAGGGAGAGAACATCCTCTTCCCGGCGGCGCGGATCTTCCTTGCCGCGGGGCAGGCTCCGCGCGCGCTCGCGCTCGCGGCGGAGCTCGGGAAGCGGCTCGAGTCGGACCCGCAGGCCTACGGAAAGCTGATCGAAGCCGAGGCGCAGCTTCGGGCCGGAAGACCGGCCGACGCCATCAAGACGCTCGAAGCGGCCAAGGCGATCGCCGACACCTGGACCGGCCGCGTCGACCTCGGGCGGGCCTACCTCGAAGCCGGAGCCTTCACGGAGGCCGACGCGGAGTTCGAGCAGGCCTCGAAGAGGCGGGGCGAGGCGACGGCCGTCTTCCTCGACGAGATCGCCGAGCTGGCGGCTCTGGGCGCCGGTTCTCTACTGGCGTGGCCGCGCGCAGGAGGGGCTGAAGAGCCCGGCGGCGGCCGAGAGCTACAGGGCGTTTCTGGCGCTGCGGGGAGACGCCGGCGGGGATCCGCTCGTCGCGGACGCTCGCCGGCGCCTGGGCGGCTCGAGGTAGCGCGTTCCCCTCGCCTAGGGGCTGGGGACGATCACCTTGCCGATGTAACGGTTCGGCGTCGGCGGGCCGCTCGTCCAGTAGGGAGCCAACGGCGGCTGCGAAAGAACGGGCTGGTAGCAGCTCCAGTTCAGCGCCCAGTCCATCCCGATGAAGTAGACGCCGGGTGTCGACGGGGCCGTGAGGGTGGCCGCCCTTGTCCCGGACGACGTCCCTCCGTTGTACGTGCAGGCTTGTGGAGCGGCGTCACCGGCCAAGCCGATCATGATCTGATCGATGCACCCGGGACAGTAATCGGGAGGGTTGAGAATCGTGTAGTCGTGGCTCAGGCCGAATGGACCGCCCCCCGGCAGGGTCAGGACGTTCGTTCCTCCATTCAACTTGATGTTCGTGAGCGTCGCCCAGCCCTGGAGAACGGGCGGGAACTCGACTGCGCCGATGTCGCAGCCAGTTCCGGTCGGCCGCGTCGCGCCGCGCTGGTCGGTGGTCAGGCTCGTCCCGCACCCGTTCGCTTCCCCTGGGATCGCGTCGACGGCGGGGCTGCCCGGCAGCGGCACGACGACCTGGGTCGGGCCGCCGGCGGACGAGAGGCCGGCCGGGTCGAGGAGCGGGTCGGTGCCGCTCAGCGAGCTGCCGTGTCGACGAGGAACGCCGCAGCTCGCAGTCGCTCGAGATGTTGTACCCGCCGTCGTTTGCGTACGTCAGCCCGGCGCAGTTGGCCCCGGCGCTGCCCGAGAGGATCGAATTGCTGAGCAGGAACGGAATGCCGCCTTCCGTCGTGACGGAGCCGCTGGCGCCATTCCCCGAGAAGGTCGAGCTGGTGACGGTCAGCGGGCCGCTGGGATCCCCGCCGTCGATCCATGCCGCGTAGCTCTGGTTGTAGATGGCGCTGCCGCTGTCGGTGAAATCGTAAAGGAAGCTCCAGACAGGCCGAGGTCGGCGGTGTTCCCGCGAACGTGCTGTTCGCGATCGTCGAGGCGCCCGGCGAGAACGTCACGATCGCGCCGCCCGCGTTCCGTGCCGTGGTTGCTTGCAAACGTGCTGTTCGTGACCGAGAGCGTCCCGCCCCAGTTGAAGATCGCGCCGCCGTTGTTCTGGGCGCTGTTCCCGCTGAACGTGCTCCGGTCGACCGAGAGGGTGCCGAAGCTCTCGATCGCGCCTCCCCGGGAATCCGTGAGGTCTCCGCCGGCGTCGTTCGCCGAGAAGCTGCGAGGCGACGACGTTGAGCGTGCCGCTGACGTAGTGCGCCTCCCCCTTCGAGGTTGGGGCAGACCGGGGCCAGGCCGCAGCCGCCGTTCCGGATCGTGACGTCGTTCAGAGTCAGCGTCGCGCCGGCGTCGACCGCGAAGAGCCGGAACGCCGGCACGCCGGCGACGCCGAGCCTCTCGATCGTCGCGCCGTTGCCGTTGATCGTGAGGTTGGTCCCGGCCGTGATGTGCGGAAGAGCCGTCGACGAATCGCCGACGCCTCCCGAGACGAAGCTGTAGGTGCAGCCGCCCGTCAGGTTGATCGTCTGTGTCGTGCCGCCCGCCGCCGCGACGGTCGCCGCGAGGGCACTCGCGTCGCAGGCGCCCTGCTTCGGATAGAAGAGCTCGCCGTTCGGGTTGAACTGGTCGCTCCCGGCCACGAGGACATTGCCGCTCGAGAGGAGAACGGCGCCTCCCTGGCCCTGGGTGGCAACGAGGGAGCCCGTCGCCGAGAAGTTCGCGGTCAGCGGGTCGAAGACTTCGGCGGTCGTCAGTTCCACCGAGTCCGATCCGTAGCCGCCCGCCACGAGGACCTTCCCGGAAGGCAGCGGGGCGACGAGCGGCAAGCTGCGGGGGCCCGACATCGCGGAGGTCAGGGTGAACTGCCCGGTCGCCGGGTCGAAGACCTCGGCACTCGCGAGCTGGCCGCCGCCGAGCCCCGACTCGCCTCCGACGAGGAGGATCCGGCCGTTTGAAAGGGCGAGGGCCTCGTGGGAGTCGCGCCCGACGGCCATCGGCGCGATCGCGCTGAACGCACCGGTGACGGGGTTCCAGAGCTCGGCGGTCCCGAAGGCGCCGCCAGCACCGCCCGCCACGAGAACGTTTCCGTTCGGAAGCGGCGTCGCGGTGTGCAGCTCGCGCGCGGTCGTCATGCTGGTTTCAGTCGCCGAGAAGAGCCCGGTCGCCGGATCGTAGACCTCGGCGCTGTTCAGGAAGCCGCCGGTGTTCTGGCCACCCGTTACGAGGACCTTCCCGGCGGCCGGAACCCAGGTGGCCCGGAATGCGATCCGGGGCACGCTCATGGAGCCGGGCGCCGGGACGAAGTTCGACGCGACCGGGTCGAAGAGCTCGGCGGTGTTCGTCGGCCCGCTCGGGCCCACGCCTCCGAGGATCAGCACCTTCCCGCTCGGGAGAAGGACGGCCTGATGGCCGAAGCGCGGAACGAGCATGTTGCCCGACGTGGGCGTGAAGGCGCCGGTGGACGTGTCGTAGACCCGCGCCGTGCCGAGCACGACGCCGCCGAGCGTCTGGCCGCCGGCCAGGAGGACGTGCCCGTCGGCGAGTTTCGTGAGCGACGCGTAGGTGCGTGGCGGGGCCGTGGGGCCCGTCCCGCAGAAGCCTTCGACGAAGAACGGGGCTGTCGAGCCGACCACGATTCCGTACCCCGGCGCCGTGGCCGACGCGTTGATCGAGAAGCCCGGGCCTCCCCGGTCGATGGAGAGATTCGGAAAGAGCGCGTTACCGGTGACGTTGGTCGTCGCGGACGTCGTGCCCGAGAGGAGGGCCGCCGGACAGCCCGTGGTCCCGAACGAAAGCGTGATGAGGGCGCCCGGAATCGGCGCCGCCGTGTTGTCCTCGACGTGGACGGTCAGAGCGAACGTCTGCCCGCCGACGAGGCCCGACGGCGCTGCGGAAACGCTCACCGTGGCGCTGCCGATGGTCAGGGTCAGGGCTCTCGTCGCGGTCTGGGCGGGGGACGCCGAATCCGTGACCTGGACCGTGAAGCTCGAGGTGCCGGTCCCGGTCGGGACGCCGGATACGACGCCCGAGGTCGAGAGTCCGAGGCCGGCCGGAAGGACGCCGGCGACGAGCGTCCAGGTCCGGGTGCCCAGGCCGCCCGTGGCCGAAAGAGCCTGTGAGTAGGCGACGCCGGGCGAACCGTTCGGAAGCGACGCCGTCGTGACGACGAGCGGGTCCGCGATGCGCAGCGACAGGGTCCGCGAGCCGATCTTCGAAGCGGAGTCGGTCACCGACAGGCCGACGCTCGACGTGCCCGACATGCCACGGCGTTCCGGAGATCTGGCCGGTCGTCGGGCTGATCGACAGGCCCGGCCGGAAGGCCCGTCGCCGTCCAGGCGGAGTAGGGCGGCGTGCCGCCGCAGCGCCGTCACGCGTGGCCGAGTAGGGCTGGCCGGTCACGCCGTCGGGGAGAGCCGAGGTCGTGATGACGGGCGGAGAGGTCGCCGGCCTGTTGGTCGGGTCATTCGTGTTCGGCGCATGAGCCACGACGACGGGCGCGACGTTCTGGACGATGTTCGTGAGCGTCGGGATGTCGACCGGGCCCCGGATCGTCACGAGTATCGACTCTCCGGGCCCGAGCACGAAGGTGGCGTTGCCCTCGGAGGGATCGGTGATTCCCGGGTCAGGCGGGCTGTTCGGGTTGACGAACGTGGGGTTGACCACGCTCGCGACCGGGAAGTTGTGTTGCTGCTCGAAGAGAACGCAGTTCTCGGACGCCGGCGAGCCGTACGGCTTGCTGAGGATGACCTGAAGCGGCGTGCCGGGGGCCGAGCCGGCCGAGCTGGACGCGGTAGCGTCGAAGCCGTGTTTCCGTCGTTCGTCACCGTGTACGTGGCATCGGAAACCGGGTCGTTTGTCACGTTCGGGTTGGTGACATTCGGGTTCGTGACGTTCGGATTGGTGACATTGGGGTTGGTGACGTTCGGGTTCGTCACGTTGGGATTGGTGACGTTGGGATTCGCGAGATCCGGCGTTCGAGACGTTCGGGTTTGTCACATTCGGATTCGTCACGTTCGGGTTCGTGACGTTCGGATTCGTGACGTTCGGGTTGGTGACATTGGGATTGGTGACGTTCGGATTGGTGACATTCGGGTTCGTGACGTTCGGGTTGTAGACCTCGACGGTCGTGACGCTCGGAGCCGTCGATTGCTCCGGATTGACGAGGTTGGGAGCGGACGGGATCGGTGTTGAAGATCGACGAAGCCGGTGAGGCCGTTCGCCTTGAGGGGGCTGCCCGGCGGGCCGTTCACCTCGGCGACGTCGACCTCGATCAGGGCGTTGGAGTCCGTGGAGAGGGCGTAGACGGAACGCGCGACGGACGAATTCGCCGGGATCACACGTCGAGTGTCGTCGTGGGCCGGAGGGAGCGGGTTCGGAAGCGGATTCGGCGCCGGAACGAAGGAGGCGCGGCCGCCGGCCGGCTGACCGGCGATCGTCGAGCCGGAACGTCCGCGTGAGGGGCGTCAGGTTCTCGACGTTGAGCGACGAGGGCGCGCTGGAGGGTGGTCGAAAGGGGCTTGGCGTTCTGGACCGACGAGACGGCGAGGCCCTGCGAGATCCGTGCGGCGTAGATGTTCTGGTTCCGCATCCCGTCCTGTCCGGGAACGCACGGAGGCCTCTGGATTCCGGGGTTGAAGACGCTTGTGCCCCCCGTGCTCGCGACGGGCGTGTAGTTCGCCCAGTTGCCGTCCAGCGGGGGTCGGACGTCCTGGTTCGACGTCCAGGACGCCACGAAGACGGTCGAGGGATCGGGTTTGCTGTTGAATCGCCAGCGGCGGCCCGGGGCGGAAGGCGGCAGGAACATGGACCCGGCGACGTCGATGTAATCGCCGATGAAGGGAACGGATCCCTGCTGGAACAGCTTGAGATTGGGAGGGTTGATCTGGAGCTGCTGGAGAACGCTGTATCGTTCCGATTTCGTCGCCGCGGGTCCCGAAGATGTACTGGGAAAGCCGCGAGGACGTGAAAACGGGCGCCACCGCCGCATTCGCCTGGGCCACTCGCAGGTCCAGCGTGTGGCGCCACTCAGTCATCCCGGTCTCCACGAAGAACGGTGTGAAGACCCTCGCAGTGCCGGTCGGCTCGAGCAACTCGCCCCGCAGCTCCCGGGTCTCGAGATAGAGCTTTCCGGTGATCGGGTCCGGGATGAGCGGGTTGCTCCTCGGCGAGAAGAGGCCGAAGGTGTGGTCGAGGCGGGCGTCGTAGTAGATGACCGTGATCCGGTCGGCGGTCGACGTCATCTGGGGCATGAACTGGTGACCGCGGGAGAACTGGTGGCCGGAATCGTCGGTGAGCGTCGTGTTGTCGACGGGGGCCGGCGTCGGACCAGCTCTGGCCGCCGTCGGTCGAGACCGAGAGGACGACGCGGGCATCGCCGGTCGGCGCGACCCCCCGCTGCGACCAGGCGACGTAGACGCGGCCGCGGTGCTGCGGATCGTCGGGCTCGTCCTCGTCTTCGGCTCCGGTGTTGGGTCGGCGATCGATGGCGATCGTCGGGTACGCATTCGTGCGGAACGAGTCCGTCGTCGTTCCCTGATCGAAGAACGACGGGGCCGTCGGGTTGGCCGCGGTGTAGGCAGGGAGCGACACGACGACCGACGGCTTCGAGAAGACGCGGCCGCGAAGCGAGCGCGACACGAGGATCGCGTCCGTCTGCGAACCGCTGGCGAACCGCCTCCAGACCACGTAGATGACCCCCGTCGCCGGGTCGATCGCGATCGAGGCTCCCTGGTTGACCTTGTTCGTGTCGTTGATCCTGACCGGCGTGCCCCACGAGGCGCCGCAGTCGCTCGAGGACGAAAAGTAGAGATTCGTCGTCAGGCCGCTTCCGCTTCCGGTCGCTTCGGTCCAGGCGGCGTAGACGGCGCCGGCCGGAACAGTCTGCTGCACCGTGGCGCTCGGATTTCCGGGCTGCGGCTGGGGGACCGTCAGGTGGCAGACGCCGTCGAGAAGCCTCGGCTTGTCCACCGCGATCCACGGCTTGTCGATGAACGGGGTTCCGTTCCCCGGTCGACGACCTTCGTGTCGATGTACCGGATGGGATCCTGATTGAGAGTCGGGTCTCCGTTTTCCTTGTTGTTCAGGTCGATGAAGCGGGCGACGAAGAAGACGCCGTCCTTCGTGTCGCGGTTGAAGGCGATGCCGGCGTAGTAGAAGAGCCCGTTGGTGCCGGCGCGGACGACGGGATCCGCGGCCGTCGAGAACGTCGCGAGGGGGCCGGTCCGGGGATTCTGCTGCGGGTATCCCGGAAGAAGCGTGCTCTTCCAGGTGATGCCGCCGTCGAACGACTTGAAGACGCCCAGCCACGCGTCGCCGGTCTCGGGGGCGTTTGGCGTCGAAAACGGAATGTCCACGGCCCTGTAGTCGTTCGCGCCGGCCAGAAGATGTCGGGGGTTCCGACTCGAGACGGCGATCGACGGCTCGTTCTGCCGCTGGAGGAACGGGTCGCCGCCGGGCCACTGCGTGCCCGAGACCATGTTGACGTTCTGGCTCGCGACCTGCGCGACCGCGCGGTCGGGGACGAACAGGCCGGCGAAGGCGGCGGCAAGGACGGCGGCGAAGCGACGGTTCGTGGTGCGCAGCATCAGGTTCTCCCTGTTGAACGGAAGGGGTCGGAAGGTTGGGCGGGCCCTCGGGCGGAGTGGGGGGCCATCAGTCAATCGTCTGATGGCGCGTAGGTTGTCGTCAAAAGCCGATTTCTGTCAATGAGAATCATTCTCCCACATCTCTTCCGACCCGGTGCTCCCCAGGCCTCCGGCCTCCCCTCTGGTATCTTCCCGGCGGAGTTTTTCGATGCCGGTTCGCAGCTACAAGGGGAAGGCTCCCGTCCTCGGCGAGCGCGTCTTCCTCGCCGAGACGGCGTGGGTCGTCGGGGACGTCGTCCTCGGGGACGACGTCTCGGTCTGGTATTCCGCCGTGGTCCGGGGCGACTGCTGCTGGATCCGGGTCGGGGCGCGGAGCAACATCCAGGACAACTGCACGCTCCACGTGACGAGCGGGGTCGGCCCCCTCGTCCTCGAGGAGGAGGTCACCCTCGGCCACAACGCGATCGTCCACGCCTGCACGATCCGGCGGGGGACCCTGATCGGGATGCACGCGACGGTCCTCGACAACGCCGACGTCGGCGCGGGCTCGCTCGTGGCCGCCGGGGCGGTCGTCCTCGCCGGAACGGTCATTCCTCCCGGAACGCTCTGGGCCGGGAACCCGGCGAAGCAGAAGCGGGAGCTGACCCCCGGGGAAATCGAGAACCTGAAGACGTACTGGCGGAACTACCTCGGCTACAAGGCCGAATATCTTCGCGACCCGGTCGCGGCCGTGCGGGCGTGATCACCTCCCAGAAGGGGACGCGGGACCTCCTCCCTCCCGAGACTCGCGTCTGGAACCGGGTGGAAGCAGTCGCCCGCGAGGTCTTCGCCCTCTACGGCTACGACGAGATCCGGACGCCGGTCTTCGAGGCGACCGAGCTCTTCGTCAGGAGCGTCGGGGAGACGACCGACATCGTCCACAAGGAGATGTACACCTTCACGGACCGCGGGGGACGGTCGGTGACGCTCCGCCCCGAGAATACCGCGGGCGTGGCCAGGGCCTTCGTCGAGCACCGGCTCGCGCAGGCGGGAGGCGTCCACAAGCTCTATTACATCGGTCCCCAGTTCCGGTACGAGCGGCCGCAGAAGGGGCGCTACCGCGAGTTCCGGCAGATCGGCGCGGAGGTGCTCGGCGACCCGACGGCGCTGATCGACGCCGAGGTCATCGTCATGCTCTTCGATTTCCTTGGGCGGCTGGGGTTCACGGGGCTGTCGGTCTCGCTCAATTCCGTGGGGACGGAAGCCACGCGGCCAGCGTACGTCGAGGCCGTGAGGACGTTTTTTGCTTCGAATGAAGGAAATCTGGGCGACGACGACCGCCGGCGTCTTGCCGAAAACCCGCTGCGCGTCCTCGACTCGAAGGATCCCGCGGTCCGGCGGCTCGTGGCCTCGCCGGACTTCCCGAGAATGGTCGACCTGCTGCCGAGGCTCGACCCGGCCTCGGATGCGCACCACCGCGAGCTCAAGACGCTTCTGGCCGACAGCAAGGTCTCATTCAAAGAAGATCCTCTTCTCGTCCGCGGCCTCGACTACTACACGCGGACGGTCTTCGAGGTGACGGCGCAGGGGCTCGGCGCGCAGGACGCGCTCCTCGGCGGAGGGCGTTACGACAAGCTCGTCTCCGACCTCGGCGGCCCGAAGACGCCCGGGATCGGCTTTGCCATCGGCGAGGACCGGCTCGTCGACGTCCTGCCGGAGGAGTTCCGGAGCGCGGCGATCGGCGACGTACGCCCCGTGGCCGTGATTCCGGTCGGAGCGCCCGATGCCGGCGACGCGCTCCTGCTCGCCACCGAACTCCGGCGCGCCGGAGTGGCCGTCGACCTCGCTTCAGGGCATCGCGGGCTCGCGAACTCCCTGAAGAACGCCGAAAAGGCGGGGGCGCGCTTCGCCGTCCTCGTCGGGGAGAACGAGCGCCTCCGGGGCGCCGTCCTCGTGAAGGAGATGGCGACGAGGACGCAGAGCGAAGTCCTGAGGGAGCAGCTCGTCGAGTGGCTCCGTCCGCGCCTGTAAGATCGGCCGATGTCGTCTCCGCCCCGCACCCCCGCCGGCTCGCTCCGGAAGGAGCACGCCGGAAAGACCGTCCTCCTGAAGGGCTGGGTGAACCGGCGCCGCGACCACGGCGAGCTGGTCTTCGTCGACCTCAGGGACCGCTCGGGCCTCGCCCAGGTCGTTTTCGACGCGGAGTTCCTCCCGTCGCCTCAGGTTCTCGAGACGGCCAAGGAGATCCGGAGCGAGTTCGTCCTCGAGGTGGAGGGGACCGTCGTGGCGCGCGGCGAGGGAGCCGTCAACGCCGATCTCCCGACCGGCGAAGTGGAGGTCCACGCCTCGGCCCTGACGATCCTGAACCGGGCCGAGACGCCTCCCTTCCCGATCGAGGACGGCGTCAAGGCGAGCGAGGACCTGAGGCTCAAGTACCGCTACCTCGACCTCCGGCGGCCGGAGATGACCCGGAACTTCGTGACGCGGAGCGACGTGACGTACCGGATCCGGCAGATTCTCCACGAGGAGGGGTTCCTCGAGATCGAGACGCCGATCCTGACGAAGTCGACGCCCGAGGGGGCGCGGGACTTCCTCGTCCCGGCGCGCGTCCACCCGGGCGAGTTCTACGCCCTGCCGCAGTCGCCGCAGCTCTTCAAGCAGCTCCTGATGGTCTCGGGAATGGAGCGCTACTACCAGATCGCCCGCTGTTTCCGCGACGAGGACCTCCGCGCCGACCGCCAGCCCGAGTTCACGCAGGTGGACCTCGAGCTGTCGTTCCCGGAGGAAGAGACCGTCTATGCCCTCGTCGAGCGCCTCTTCACGGCGGTCTTCCCGGCCTACGGCTTCCCGTGCACGGCCCCGTTTCGCCGGATGACCTACGACGAGGCGATGGAGCGGTATGGCATCGACCGGCCGGACACCCGGTTCGGGCTCGAATTGAAGCGTCTCGACCCGGGTTGGCTTGTTTTTCCTTCGAAGGTGGACGAAGTCAAAGGCCTCTGCGTTCCCGGCGGCGCCACGTTCTCCCGCAAGCGGCTCGACGACCTCGAGAAAGCGGCTCGCGCGGGCGGCGCCGAGTGGTTCATCTGGGTGAAGCTGGCAGAAGCCGGTGCCTGGAATTCCAATTCGAAGAAGATCTTCAGCGACGGCGCGGTTGAGAAGCTCGGAGCCGCGCTGGACGGCCGCTCCGGCGACCTCGTGCTCATTGCAGCGGGGAAGAAGAAATCGGTCAACGACTTCCTCGGCGGGCTGCGCCTCCAGATCGCCCGCGACGAGAAGCTGATCCCCGAGAAGCGATTCGACTTCCTCTGGGTGACCGACTTCCCGCTCCTCGAGTGGCACGAGGAGGACGGACGCTGGTACGCGATGCACCACCCGTTCACGTCGCCCCGAGAGGAGGACTTCCCGTTTCTCGAGAGCGACCCCGGCCGGGTGAAAGCCCGCGCCTACGACGTCGTCCTGAACGGCCTCGAGCTGGGCGGCGGCTCCATCCGGATCCACCGCTCGGACGTCCAGTCGCGCGTCTTCGCGCGGCTCGGCATCACGCCGGAGGAAGCGAAGCTGAAGTTCGGCTTCCTTCTCGACGCGTTCCGCTTCGGAGCGCCGCCGCACGGCGGCATCGCGCTCGGCCTCGACCGGCTCCTGATGATCCTGACGGGCGGAACGTCGATCCGCGACGTGATCGCTTTCCCGAAAACCGCCTCAGGCACCTGCCTGATGACGGGCTCGCCGGGCCCGGTGGACCCCGCGCAGCTTCGAGAGCTGGAAATCGAGATTGCTGCGGCCGTGAAGGCGCCGTGAAGAAAAACCCGCCGGCGCGGCTCAGCGGCTTCTCGTTTCGTGCCGGTGGCGTCAGGACCGAGGTCGTCTCCGGGCCGGGCGCGTACCACGTTCTCTCGGAGAAGCTGCCGGAGATCGCGCCGGGACGCTGGTTCGCGGTTTCTTCGGCTCCGGTCTTCGAGCGGCACGGCGCGGCGCTGTTCTGGGGAGCGCGCGGCGCGGACCTCGATTCCCATCCGCTCCTCCTTCCGGACGGCGAGTCGGCAAAGAGTTGGAAGGCCGTGGGCTGGCTCCTCGACAGGCTCGTCTCGCGAGGGCTCCGGCGCGACGGCGGCGTCGTGGCGCTCGGCGGCGGCACGGTCGGCGACGCAGCCGGCCTCGCGGCCGCGCTCGCACTCCGCGGCGTGGCGCTGGTCCAGGCGCCGACGACGCTCCTCGCGGCGTCCGACAGCTGCCTCGGCGGGAAGACCGCCGTCGACCTGCCGGCCGGGAAGAACCTCGCGGGGACGTATCACCCGGCGCGCCTCATCGTCGTCGAGTCGACCGTCTTCGAATCGCTTCCGGAGCGCGATTACCGCGCGGGCCTCGCGGAGATCGTGAAGACGGCGCTTCTCTCGAAGCCGTTCTACGCCGCCATGGGGCGGCTCGCGCCGCGGCTCGCGGCGCGGGACCGGGACGCCGTGACAGAAGCGGCGGGGCGGAGCCTCCGCGCGAAGGCGAAGTTCGTCGTGGCGGACCCGTTCGAACGTCTCGGCAAGCGGTTCGCGCTGAACCTCGGCCATACCGTCGGACACGCGATTGAGGCGGCATCGGGCTTCCGGCTGAAGCACGGCGAGGCCGTCGCGTGGGGCCTCCTGGCGTCGCTCGTCCTCTCGGTCGAGCGGGCCGGCCTCGATCCGGCGGTCGCGGACCGGGCAGCGGCGTGGGTCGCGGAACTGGCGAAGCCTCCGCGGCCGCTCGCGAGCGTCCTCTCGCACTGGCCGGCGATGCTGGGCGCCGACAAGAAGGCGGACCGCCTCGGCCTTCGCGCGGTGCTCCTGTCGGCTCCGGGTGCCGCCGTGGTCGTCCGGGCTTCGGCGGACGAGATGGCGGAGGCGTTTCGCACCGCGCTCGCAAGGTACAATCCGTAGAGGGAAATGGCCGTCTCGAGGCTGCCGCGGCTCCGTATCGTGACGGCGCTTCTGGGCGCCCTTATGGTGGTGTCGATCGTCCCCCTGATCGCTCTTCATTTCTCGCTCATCAGGATCAACCGGGACGCGCTGGAAACGTCCGAGAAGAAGTACCTGAAGGGAAGCTCGGTCACGCTCGCCGAGGCGATCGACAACTCGATCTCGAACGCCCAGAAGGACCTGGTCCGGATCGCGGACGGCATCCTCCTCGGGAAGTCCGTCGCCACGACCGCCAACGTCGACATCGACCCCTTTTTCTCCCTCAGCCGGACCGAGGTCCTCGACGGCTACCGGCAGAGCCTCAACGAGTCGGGGATCCGGCTCCTCAGGGCCCTCGACCGCGACGGCGTCGGCCCGCGCTCGGAGCGGGTCGCGACGGACGCCTACTTCGAGCAGAAGCTGACCCAGGCTCTGAACGTGGCGCTGCGGGGTCAGGTCTGGCGGAGCGAGCCGGTCTACCCGGCCGCCTATCCGGAAGGGGGGATCATCCTCGCCGTGCCGGTCGGCGCCGGGCCGGAGCCCGCCGGCGCCGTCCTCGCCTTCCTCTCATTCGGGCCGATGAAGGCCCGCTTCGTGCGGGACGGGAAGGAAGCCGCGGGCGAGGGAGGCGTCGCCTACGCCGTCGACCGCGAGGGAAAGCTCCTCTTCGCGAGCGATCCGGCGTCCTTTCCTGCGAACACGAAGGACCTCTCGAAGATCGACCTCGTCCGGGAGTTCATGGCCCAGCCGGTCCGGCTGACGAAGAGCTACACGCGGGGCGAGGGCCGGGAGGCCCGCCGCGTCCTCGGAACGCTCGCGACGGTCCCGTCGACCGACTGGGGCGTCATCGTCGAGAAGTCGGAGGCGAGCGCCTTCGCCTCGGTCGCACAGATGACCCGGACCTCGTCGCTCCTCGCGCTTCTCGCGCTCGTCCTGGTCGGGCTCGTCGCCCTCGTCGCCGCCCGGCTCCTGTCTCGCCCGGTCCTCGACCTCGTCGGCAAGGTCCGCTCCGTGGCGGAGGGGCAGTTCAAGCAGCGCGTGCCGGTACGCGGCGTCTACGAGCTGGCGCAGCTCTCCGAGACGTTCAACGCCATGTCGGATTCGATCGAGAAATCGGTCGACAGGCTGAAGCTGGCCGCCCGGGAGAACCAGGAGCTCTTCATCAACTCGATCCGGACGCTCGCGGCCGCGATCGACGCCAAGGACCCGTACACGCGGGGCCACTCGGAGCGCGTCGCCCGTTACGCCGTCGTCCTCGCGCGACACATGAGCCTGACGCCGGAAGAGGTGCGGACGATCCGCATCTCGGCCCTTCTGCACGATGTCGGCAAGATCGGCATCGACGACCGCATTCTCCGGAAGCCGACCGCCCTGACGAGCGAGGAGTTCGAGGTGATGAAGACGCACCCCGTCAAGGGCGCGGTGATCATGGGCCAGATCCCCCAGCTGAAAGACGTGATCCCGGGTATCAAGCACCACCACGAGAAGTGGTCCGGCGGGGGGTACCCGGACGGGTTGAAGGGCGCCGACATCCCGCGGATCGCGCGGATCGTCGCCGTCGCCGACACGTTCGACGCGATGACGACGACGCGCCCCTACCAGAAGGCGATGCCACTGCCGTACGTCATCAAGCAGATCCTGTCGTTTGCCGGCAAGTCGTTCGACGCCGAAGTGACAGCCGCCCTCGACAAGGCCTACTCTTCACGAGAGCTCGAGTTCCTCGGCGAGGACGTCCCGCTGAAGGTGCCGGCTTGAGCGGCCCGGCGCGGGCGCGGAGGAGCGCAGCCCTTCTCGCGGCCGCTCTCGGGTTCGCCGCCTTCGGCTGCGGGCCGAAATACGACAAGCCGCCGGCCGAAAACCCGGTCCTCGCCGATCTCGTGGACTACCGGACCGGCCTCGCCATGCTCCGGGAAGGGCGCGCGGACGAGGCGATCGCGATCCTGATGCGTGCGCGGCAGAGCAGTCCGCGGGATCCCGCGGTCCCGAACGCTCTCGGGCTCGCGCTCCTCTACAAGAAGGACTACACGGCCGCGGAGAAGGCGTTCACCGAGTCGCTCAAGCTGAAGCCGGATTTCGGCGAAGCGCACAACAACCGCGGCGTCTGCTACATGGAGATGGGACGGCTCGACGAGGCCGAGCGGGACTTCCAGGCTGTGCTGGACGGCCCGCCGTCGACTGACCGGCTGAACGCCTACATGAACCTGGGGCTCCTCTACGAGAAGAAGCAGCAGTGGGTCGACGCCGAGCGGCAGTTCAACCTGGCGCTGTCGGAGGACGGCCAGCTCTTGCGTGCCAAGCGCGAGCGCGGAATCGTCCGGGTGAAGCTGGAGAACTTCCGCGACGCTCTGGACGACCTGCTCTACGTCCTCAAGGAGGACCCGAGGGACGTCACCGCAAACTACAACGCCGCGCTCTGCCTGATCGCCGCCGGCCGCCGTGACCTGGCGCTCAAGTACATGGAGAGGGCGGCGCTGGCCGGGCCGGAGACGGAGGACGGGCGCCGCGCCAGGCGGTTCCTCGGCTCCGAGCAGACCGGGCCCGAGGGCTCCTGATGAGCTTCGAGGACGTCCTTTCGTCGCTCGCCTCCGCACCCGGCGCGATCGGTGCCGCCTTGGTCGACTCCCAGGGGCAGACGGTGGCCCGGGCGGGGGATCCGGCCGCGACAGACGTGCTGGGGGCCCTGCAGTCGGTCTGGCTCGGTGAGCTGGGGCGGGCGTCGGTGCGCGCCGGGCTCGGCGAGGTCCGCGACCTCTCCCTCGACTTCGAGGACCGCCACGTCCTGTCGGCGCACGTGAAGGACGGCTACTTCGTTCTCGTCGTCTTCTCCGCGCGGGGCCTCCCGTCCATCGCACGGGCCCGTCTCGACGAGGCCCGCGAGCAGCTCGCGCGCGAGATCGGCTGACCCGCCGGCTGTTACTCTCGAAGGCGATGCCGGACGACAAGAGCGGGAAACCGTCGGTCTTCGAGCGCCTGAAGCGCGGACTTTTCATGACCCACACGGAGCTGATTGCCCGCGTGGGCGACGCCGTGAAGGCCCGCTTCTCGCCCGATCCGCGGGCGCTCGAGGCGCTCGAGGAGGCTCTCCTCGTCGCCGACGTCGGCCCCGCGACGGCCGCCGAGCTCGTCGAGGCGGTCCGGACCGAGGCCGGCCGGCGGGACGCCGCCGAGGAGGACGTCGTCCGGAGGGTCCTCAAGGAAGAGATCGCGCGGCGGCTCTCGGTCCCGGCGGGCGATGTGTCCGTTCCCCCGGGGATGCCCCGCGTCGTCCTCGTCGTCGGCGTGAACGGGACCGGGAAGACGACGACGGCCGCCAAGCTCGCGGCCCGCGGCGTCGCGGCGGGGCAATCGGTCGTTCTCGCCGCGGCCGACACCTTTCGCGCCGCGGCCATCGAACAGCTCGGGATCTGGGCGAGCCGGCTGAACGTCCCGCTCGTTTCCCACAAGCCAGGGGCGGACCCGGCGGCGGTCGTCCATGACGCCTGCACGGCGGCCAAGGCGCGGAAGGCCGACCTCCTGCTCGTCGACACAGCCGGACGCCTTCATACGAAACACAACCTGATGGAGGAGCTGTCGAAGATCCGGCGGATCGCGGGCCGGGAGGTGCCGGGCGCTCCCCACGAGGTGCTCCTCGTCCTCGACGCGGTCACGGGCCTGAACGGCCTCGCCCAGGCGCGTGAGTTCACGAAGTCGTCCGGCGTCACGGGTCTCGTATTGACGAAGATGGACGGGACGGCGAAAGGGGGCGTCATTCTCGCGATCGTCCGGGAGCTGAATCTCCCGGTCCGGTACGTCGGGGTGGGTGAGACGGCGGACGACCTCCTCGACTTCGACGCCGCCGAGTTCGCGAGGGCCCTCGTGGATGACTGACGCGGCCGGCCTCTGGCGGCGGGTCTTCGAGCTCGCGGATCGGGGGCGGTACTCGACGTCCCCGAACCCCCGCGTGGGCGCTCTTCTCGTCGACGACGAGGGGCGGGTGCTCGGCGAGGGGTCCCACGAAAGGGCCGGGGAGCCGCATGCCGAGATCGGGGCGCTGACGGCGGCCGGGACGGCGGCGAAAGGGGCGACGCTCCTCGTGAATCTCGAGCCGTGCGCCAGCTACGGCAGGACCCGCCCCTGCACCGACGCCCTCGTCGCGGCGGGCGTCAAGCGCGTCCTCTGCTCCATCGAGGATCCCGACCTCCGGACGGCGGGGCGCGGCGTTCGCCTGCTCCTCGACGGCGGGGTGGAGGTCGACGTCGGCGCTTGCGCCGCCGAGGCCGAGCGGCTGAACGAGGCCTTCCTCGTCTCGGCCCGGGAGCGCCGGCCGTTCGTCCACCTGAAGTGGGCGGCCTCGCTGGACGGCCGGATCGCGACGGCGACCGGCGCCTCGAAGTGGATCACCGGAGAGGCGGCCCGCGAGGACGCCATGCGCCTTCGCGAGGAGCACGACGCCGTCCTCGTCGGCGCCGGGACGATCCTCGCCGACGACCCGCGCCTCACGCGCCGTCTCGGCCTGAACCGCTCGATCGTCCCTCACCGGCGAATCGTCCTCGACGGGGCTCTCAACCTGGCTCCGGAGCGGCGCGTTTTCGACCCCTCGGCCGGGGAGGTCTGGCTCGTCACGGCGAGGCCGAAGAACGACCCGCTCCTCGCCCCGTTCCGCGAGCGGGGCGTCCGGGTGGAGTCGCTCCCGTCGGGCGACGACCGCGTGGTCGATCTGGCCGCCCTCCTCCGGCTGCTGCACGCCTCCGAGGTCCGCTCGCTCGTCGTCGAGGGGGGCGGCCGGACAGCCTGGACGTTCCTGAAGGCGGGCCTCGTCGACCGGGTGACGGCCTACGTCGCCCCGCTCCTGATCGGCGGCCTCACGGCTCCGGGGCCGCTCGGCGGCTCGGGCTTTCCGACGCTGGAGCGTGCCTGCCGGCTCGGGGAGATCGAGACGGCGGCCGTCGGGGAATCGGTCCGCCTCTCGGCGCGCGTCCTGCCGCCGGCGTAGGATCGGCAGGATGTTCACCGGTCTCGTCGCCGCCACCGCGAAGGTCCGGTCGCTGGAGAGCCGCGCTTCGGGCTCGCTCCTGTCGATCGACCGGCCCGACGGCTGGAACGACGTCGCGGCGGGGGAGAGCGTCTCCGTCTCGGGCGTCTGCCTGACGGCGCTGCCCGGAAGTTCGAAGGAACCGCTGCGGTTCGACGTCTCGCCGGAGACGCTCGCGCGGTCGACGCTGGGCGCCCTCCGTCCCGGGCAGCGCGTGAACCTCGAGCGGGCTCTCGCCGCGGGCGACCGCTTCGGAGGGCATCTCGTCGCCGGGCACGTCGACGAGACGACGGCGGTGACCCGGATCGCCCCTTCAGGCGACTTCTGGACGATCTCTTTCGCGCTGGACCCGGCCTGGTCCCGCTACGTCGTCGAGAAGGGATCCATTGCGCTCGACGGGATCTCCCTGACGGTCGCCGCCCTCCGGGACCGGGAGTTCGACGTGGCGGTCATTCCGCACACCCTGAACGCCACGGCGCTCGGGGACCGGAAAGTCGGAGACCTCGTGAACGTCGAGGTGGACGTTCTCGGGAAGTACGTCGAGCGAATCCTCGAGGGCCGGCTCGCGGCCGTGTCGAGGGACGACCGCCTCCGGGATCTCCTCTCGTCTTGAATCCCGGGGCTTACGTCCACATTCCGTTTTGCGCCCACCGCTGCACCTACTGCTCGTTCGTCGCCCTCGAAGGAAAAAGCGAAGAAGAAGACTTCTTTGAAGGTGTTGTTTCGGAAGTTCGCTCGAGGGGAGCGGAGGCGGCAGGAGGGCTCTCCTTCGATTCGGTCTACTTCGGAGGGGGAACCCCGTCCTACGTCGATCCGCTCCGGCTGGGCGCCGTGCTCCTCGCCCTCGAAACGAGCTTCGGCGTTTCTTCGAACGCCGAAATCACGGCCGAAGCGAACCCGGACGACCTGAGCTCCGGGCGGATCGAGGCGCTCCGGAGCCTCGGGGTCAACCGGCTCTCGGTCGGTGTCCAGTCGCTCGTCGACTCCGAGCTCTTGCCGCTCGAGCGGCGTCACGACGCGGCCGGGGCTCTCGAGGCCCTCCGAAGGGCCGTTCCCGCATTCGGAAACGTCTCGGCCGACCTGATGATCGGGATCCCCGGCCAGACGCGAGAGAGCCTCCGGTCGAGCGTGGACGGGCTCCTCGAGGCGGGGATCTCGCACCTGTCGGTCTATCTCCTCGAGATCGAGAAGGCGCCCCGCCTCGTCTTGCTGAAAAAGGAGCACCCCGCGCTCTTCCCGGACGACGATGCGATGGCGGACCGCTGGCTCGAGGTCGACGAGCGGCTTACGGCCGCGGGCCTCCCGCGGTACGAGATCTCGAACTGGGCGCGGCCAGGCTTCGAGAGCCGCCACAACCTCAAGTACTGGACGCTGACGCCCGTTCTCGGCTTCGGCGTCGCCGCACACTCGTTCGACGGCCAAAGGCGCACGGCCAACACGGGATCGATGGCCGAGTACCTACGCCTGACGCGGGGGAACAGGTCGCCCGTCGCCCCGACCGAGGAAGACCACGGGGATTTTCTTAGAAGGAAAGAGGGGCTGATGCTGGGTCTGCGCTTGTCGGGAGGCGTTCCCTCTTCATCATTCGAAGAAATCCGAAAGACGCTGCCCGATGCGTCGGCACGGCGGGTGGAGGACGCGTTCGATGCCGGGCTCCTCGAGACTGTCTCCGGCCGCGTCCGGCTGACGCGGCGCGGCGTACTCCTCTCCAACGAGGTCTTCCAGGCTCTTCTCTGAGCGGCGTGGCATCATGGCCTTCGGGAGGCCCGAATGCCTTTTCGCCGCGGATTCCGCACCGTTCTCGCCGCCGTCCTCGTTTCAGCCGCCGCCCTTTGGGCGCCGACGCCTGCCGCCGCCGACGACAAGGCGACGCAGCTCCACTGGAAGTCCGACATGACCGTCGAGAAGTTCGGGATCACGATCCCCTCCGAGACGTGGATCAAGGGGAACAAGGTCCGGGTCGTCTCCCAGACGCCGGTCGGGGAGTCCGTCACGGTCATCCGGGATGGCGTCGCCTATGTGAAGACGCCGATGCTCGCGATGAAAACCAAGGTCGGGTCGGGGAAGGGAGCCGGGGGCGACGCGGGGGTCGACATCGCACGCGACCTCGACGCGTTTCTCGCGAAGGGGACGAAGCTCGGCACGGAGACCGTGGACGGCGAGGTTTGCGAGATCTGGAAGACCACCCGGACGGAGGAGGGCAAAACCCTGGAGATGACGCTCTGGGTCTCCCCGTCGCTGAAGTTCCCCCGCCAGATCCGATTGCAGACCGAGATGGGCGACGCGCTGATCCGGAACCGGGACGTCGAGAAGAAGGTGGTGCTGGCCGACTCGGAGTTCGAGCCCGACCCGACGGCGACTTACCGCGACATGGCCGACGTCATGCGGAAGCTCCAGGAGGACTCTGGCGGAGTCGTGCCCCGCTGACCTAGGCCGGCTTCCGCCGGAAGAGGAAGAAAGCGGGGACGCCGATCGCCACGATGACGAGCCCGGGCACGGTGTACGCGGGCTTGTAGATCGCGAGCGCGATCGAGACGTAGGCCGTCGCGGCGACGTAGAGAATCGGGACGATGCGGTCCATCGCCGACTGCGGCGCCAGGACCGGGATCGTCCGCGCGAGCTTCCAGCGTCCCACGATTGTCGCGATGTAGAAGATCAGGACGGTCGTGATGACGTAGTCGAGGAGATCGCCGTACTTGCCCGTCAGGCAGAGAAGGCCCGACCAGACGGCCTGGGCGGCGAGGGCCGGTACCGGGATCTGCGTTTTCGCCGAGACCCGCGCGAAGACCGGGAAGAAGAGGTTGTCCCGCGACATGGCATAGAGGACACGCGCGCCCGAGAGGATCAGCCCGTTCAGGCAGCCGAACGTGGAGACGAGGATGACGCACGCCATGATCGTCGAGGCGAGGCCGGCCTCTCCCGATCCGGCGACAGCGGCGACGGCGGCGGTGGCGACGCGGTCCTCGGGGGCCCTTGCAATCCCCTCGAGGGGGAGGGCATTCAGGTAGCCGACGTTTGCGAGGACGTAGAGGACGGTTACGAGTCCGGTCCCGAAGACGAGCGCCTTCGGGACGTTGTGCTCGGCGTCCTTGACCTCTTCCGCGAGAAAGGTCACGTTGTTCCAGGCGTCCGCCGAGAAGAGCGAGCCGACGGTGGCGACGGCGAAGGCGCCGAGGAGCGGAATCGCCAGCTCCGAGGCGGGTGGGAGCTTCCACGAAACCGCGCCGAGACGGCCGCTGCCGAGCAGACAGGCGGCGAGGAGGCCGACGAGCGAAAAGACCTTGGCTGCCGTGAAGATGTTCTGCAGCCGCGCGCCGTTCTCGACGCTCGTCGTGTTCCACCAGGTCAGGAGCGCGATCAGGAGGATCGCGACGAGCTCGACCGGCGACAGCCGGAGGAACTTCGCCTGGAGCCAGACGTGCCGCGAGGAGACCGCGGGCACGAGGACCCCGAGGTACTTCGCGAACGCGACGCCGACGGCGGCGATCGTCCCCGTCTGGATGACGAGCAGGACGGCCCAGCCGTAAAGGAAGCCCCCGAGGTCGCCCCAGGCCTCGCGCAGGTAGACGTACTGGCCGCCCGCCTTCGGGAAGACCATGGCGAGCCGCCCGTAGCTCCAGGCCCCTGCCACCGTGACGAGGGCCGTGAAGATCCAGACGAGGAGGAGCAGGGAGGCGCTCCGGACCTGCCGGGTGATGTCGGCCGAGACGATGAAGATCCCGGACCCGATCATCGAGCCGGCGACGATCGTGGTCGCATCGAGAAGGCCGAGCCGCCGTGGAAGAACCCGCGGCGGCGCGACCTTCGGATGCGTAACGGAGCCCATCAGGCGAGGGTCAGGCGGCGACGCCCTTTTCGATCCGCATTCCGTAGAAGGAGCGGTAGACGAAGACGGCCGAGATCACCCAGAAGACCGCGGCGAGCATGGTGCTCGTCGCGGACGGCAGCTCGATCGCGAGCTCGACGGCGAGGAGGCCGAAGAGCGTCGTGAACTTGATGACCGGGTTCAACGCGACCGAGGAGGTGTCCTTGAAGGGGTCGCCGACCGTGTCGCCGACGACGGTCGCGGCATGCAGCTCGGAGCCCTTCTCCTTCAGCTCCACCTCGACCAGCTTCTTCGCGTTGTCCCAGGCGCCGCCCGCGTTCGCCATGAAGATGGCCTGGTAGAGGCCGAAGATGGCGATCGAGATGAGGTAGCCGATGAAGAAGAACGGCTCGAGGCACGCGAACGCAAGCGTCGAGAAGAAGACCGTCAGGAAGATGTTGAACATCCCCTTCTGGGCGTACTCCGTACAGATCGCGACGACCCTCTTCGAGTCCTCGACCGAGGCTTTTTCAGACGAGTCGTCGAGCTTGATGTTCTTCTTGATGAACTCGACGGCGCGGTAGGCCCCCGTCGAGACCGCCTGGATCGAGGCGCCCGTAAACCAGTAGATGACGGCCCCTCCGACGATGAGCCCCAGGAGGAACGGAGGGTGGAGGAGGGAGAGCTTGTCGATGTTCGTCGTCAGGCCGTGCGTCAGGAGGACGATGATCGAGAAGATCATCGTCGTCGCGCCGACGACGGCAGTCCCGATGAGCACGGGCTTGGCCGTGGCCTTGAACGTGTTGCCGGCGCCGTCGTTTTCCTCGAGGAAGTGCTTGCCCTTGTCGAAGGAGAGGTCGAAGCCGAAGTCGCGCCGCACCTCCTCCTTGATGCCGGGGATCCCCTCGATGACCGACAGCTCGTAGACCGACTGGGCGTTGTCGGTGACGGGGCCGTAGGAGTCGACCGCGATCGTGACCGGCCCCATCCCGAGAAAGCCGAACGCCACGAGGCCAAAGGCGAAGACGGCGAAGGTCTTGTCCAGCATGATTCCGGCGGGGAAGGCCGTCGAGGTCCAGTAGGCGATCGACATCAGCGAGACGATCGCCAGCCCCATCCAGTAGGCGCTGAAGTTCCCCGCCGTGAGGCCCGCGAGGACGTTGAGGGATGCGCCGCCCTCCCGGGACGCCGTGACCACTTCGCGGACGTGCCGCGACTCGGTGGAGGTGAAGACCTTGACGAGCTCCGGAATGATGGCGCCCGCGAGCGTGCCGCACGTGATGATCGTGGACAGCTTCCACCAGAGCGTCCCGTCGCCAAGCTCCGGGATCAGGACGGACGACACGATGAATGTCAGGACGACCGAGACGATCGAGGTGATCCAGACGAGGGACGTCAGCGGAGCCTCGAAGTTCATTTTCTCGGCGTTTCCGAATCGCGCCTTCGCGACCGCCTGGTTGATCCAGTAGGAGCCGACGCTGGCGATGATCATCATGATGCGCATGACGAAGAGCCAGACGAGGAGCTTGACCTGGACGTCGGCCTGCGGCACGGCGAGGAGGATGAACGCGATGAGCGCGACGCCGGTCACGCCGTAGGTTTCGAAGCCGTCGGCCGTCGGGCCGACGGAGTCGCCCGCGTTGTCGCCCGTGCAGTCCGCGATGACCCCCGGGTTCCGCGCGTCGTCCTCCTTGATCTTGAAGACGATCTTCATCAGGTCGGAGCCGATGTCGGCGATCTTCGTGAAGATGCCGCCCGCGATCCGGAGGACGGAGGCGCCGAGCGACTCGCCGATCGCGAAGCCGATGAAGCAGGGGCCCGCGAGGTCGGCCCGGATGAAGAGGAGGATGGCGAGCATCAGGATCAGCTCGGTCGAGATGAGCATCGTCCCGATCGCCATGCCGGCCGAGATGGGGATTTCGTAGAGAGCGAACGGCTTCCCCCGGAGGCTGGCGAAGGCGGTCCGGGAGTTGGCGTAGGTGTTGATCCGGATGCCGAACCAGGCCACGCCGTAACTCCCCGCCATGCCGACGAGACTGGCGACGAGGATGATGACGACCTTGTAGAGCTCCATGTGGCGGAGGAGGCCGTAGTAGACGGCGATGATCGTCCCGATGAAGACCTCGAGCAGGAGGAGGAACTTCCCCTGCGTGACGAGGTAGGTCTTGCAGGTCTCGTAGATCAGCTCGGAGACCTCGAGCATCGACCGGTGCACCGGGAGGTTTTTCAGCTGGACGGACTTCCAGAGTCCGAACAGCAGGCCGAGGACGCAGACGACGATCCCCGACATGAGAAGGCTCCGCCCCGACATTCCGAGGAAGCTGACCGACCCGAGGTCGGGGAGGATGAGCTGCGACTCGTCGGCGAAGGCGGGGGCGGCGGCGAGCAGGGAGAGGAGGAGGACCGGCAGCGCCCGCCGTAGGCGGAGTGCCGGACCCCGGAGCACGGAGCGCGCGGTTGTCATCGGATGACGTCCTTTCCAGCTTGACGTCCCGGCGGCGGGACGGAATTGAGTCGGGTTGCGGTGCCGTTTATACAGCAAACGTCCCCGGCCGTGGGGCCGGGGACGCTCGGAGAGGACGATCGGAGGCTCGGGGCCCGGAGGCCCGGCGGGAGGGGGGTCTACTGGGCGGCCTGGAGCGGATTGACGAAGTCCATGACGATGCCGATGTTCTTGGCGCCGTTGTTCCGGACGAGGTCCATGACGGTCATCGCCTCGCCGTATTTGACGTTGTCCTCGGCGGAGAAGAAGACGACCTTCGAGCCCCGGTTCCGAAGGACCTCGGCCAGGCGCAGGGCGAGATTCTGCTTGTCGACCTTTTCCTTGTTCAGGTAGATCTCGTTGTTTCCCGTCATCGTGACGATGAGCTGGTCGGTCTGTTTCTGCTGCTCCGGGTTCGGCGGCGCGTTGGGCGGCACCTGCACGTCGTAGCCGCGGGTCATGAGCGGCTGGATGACCATGAAGATGATCAGGAGAACGAGGACCACGTCGACGAGCGGCGTGACGTTGATCTCCGACTTCGGACCGCTGGAGCTGCCGACGTCCATGCTCATGAGGGACTCCTCACTGTTCGCCCTTCTTCTCGGTGACCAGGGCGACCTTTTCGAAGCCGCCGTCCTTGACCATCCTCATGACGTTCCGGACCTCGCCGTACTGAAGCGTCCGGTCGGCCTTGATCAGGATGTCCTTGCTGGCCGACCGTTCGCCAAGCTCTCTCATCTTCGCGGCGAACTCCTTGTCGGGAAACCATTTCGTGTCGATGAAGATGGTCTTGTCCGACTGGATCGAGATCAGGACCTCATTCTGCGACTCGGGTTTCTTGCCCGGGTTTTCCGTCTGCGGCAGAAGGACCGGCTTGCCCTTCTGGAGCATCGGCGTGACGACCATGAAGATGATCAGGAGCACGAGACAGACGTCCACGAGCGGCGTGACGTTGATCTCGCTCTTGACATCCTGCCGGCCGCCGAAGCTTTCCATGCCCATGGTCAGATGCTCCTCGTTCGAAATCCCCGTGGGGGGCCCGGGGGGATCGACAAAACCCCCGGGATCACTAGCCGCCTTGGCGTTCTGCCGCTTCATGAAGTAGTCGATCAGCTCCGACGCGGAATTCGACATCTCGACCTGGAAGCGCTCGATCTTGTTCAGGAAGTAGTTGTAGAACCAGACCGCCGGAATGGCGACGCCGAGGCCGGCCGCCGTGCCGTAGAGCGCCTCGGCGATACCCGCCGAGACCGCGCCGAGGCCGCCGGTGCCCGTGGCGGCCATTCCCGCGAACGACCGGATGATGCCGATGACGGTCGCGAAGAGGCCGATGAAGGGCGCGGTCGTCGCGATCGTCGCGAGGCCGCCGAGGCCCTTCTTCATGTCGGCCGTCGTCATCAGGGTAGAGCGCACGATGGCGCGCTCCGCCGCCGCCACCGTGTCGTGGCCGACCATCGTGCCGTGCTCACCGTAATTGAACTCGAGGAGGCCCGCCGAGACGACCTTGGCGACGTGGCTGTCCTTGTACTTCTTGGCGAGGTCGATCCCTTCGCGGACCTTGTCCTGCTTCAGAAGCTGGCCGATCTCGAGCGCGAACTTCAGCGACTGCTGCCGCGCCTTGCGGAAGGTCAGGAGCCTCTCGATGAAGACGGCGACCGAGTAGATCGACAAGCCGATCAAAAGCAGCATGATCCCCTTGACGAGGGGACTCATGACGCTCCATATGTGAGCCCAGTCCATTGTCATAGCTAATCGTCCTCCTTTTTTCTCGGAACGAAGTCTCTTTCAGTCCTTGTGATTGCGGCGGCGGCGGGGCTCACTGCAGCGTGAAGGTGACGGTCACCGTCAGGTAGACCGGCACCGGCCGCCCGTTGAACGTCGCCGGTTTGTACTTCCACTGCTGGACGGCCCTCATCGCGGCGTTGTCGAGCAGGGGGTTGATACCGCGCAGCATGCGGACGGAGTCCACACTTCCGTTCTTGGTGATGATCGCCTCCAGAATGACGACCCCCTGCATGCGCGCCTTGCGCGCCGCCTCGGGGTACTGGGGCTTCACCCGGGAGATCTCGATGGGCTCTTTGACCTCGCCGCCGACCCGCATCGGCTCCTCGACGCCGGGCGTTCCGCCGAGCACGCCGCCCGGCACGCCGCCGAGGACGCCGCCCATGACGCCTCCGGGGACGCCCCCCTCGACGCCGCCTTCAACGCCCCCCTCGACACCCGTGTCGGGCTCGGGGGCCTGGCTCGGCACCGGCAGGATGTCGGGCACCATCATCGGCGACGTGACCTGCGTCGGCTTGACCGGCTCCACCTTGGCCGCCTTCTGGGGCGCGGCCTTCGGCGGCGGCGGGGGAGGAGGCGGCGGCGGCGCGGCCTGCATGTAGAACGAGACCGGGATCGGCGGCTCGGGGATTTCCTCGATGTACCAGAGCGAGAGCCCCACGGCAGACCCGATGACGACGACGTGCAGGAGGACGGCCAGCGGGAAGGTCATCCACCGCTTCTGGTCCGCCTTCTTCTTGCTCGACTCGATCAGCGAAGCTTCGAACATTACGTGCTCTCCGGTGCCCCGGTCCGCCCGGTCACAGTCCCTCGAGCGGATTGGTCTTGGCCTGCTCCTGACGCGCCTTCTCCTGGGCCTGCTTGCGGACCTCGAGGCCCTTCTTCTGCCACTCGTCGGCTTTCGCGGCGTACTCGGCCTTCTTCGCCGGGTCGTTCTCGAGCTTGCCCATCTCGCGGTAGAGGAGGTTCACGTAGAACATCGACTCGAAGTAGTCGGGCTTCAGCTCGAGCGCCTTGTTGAGGTTCTTCATCCCCTCGTCGACGATGCCGCGCCGGACCTCCCCGGTCATCGCGTCCGGGACGGAGTTGTAGGACTTGTCCCAGGCCGTGACGCCCATCGTGTAGAAAACCTCGGCGTTCGTCGGCTCGAGCTCGGCGCGCTTGCGCTGCCAGACCATCGAGTTCTCGAAGTCGCCCTTCCGAGCGTAGAGCATCGCCACGGTCTGGACGGCGGCCGAGTCCGTCGGGTGCTTCTGGATGAAGTCCTTGAAGTACTCGATCGCGTCGTCGTACTTCTGGGCGTTCATGTACGTCGTCATGAGGAACTTCGAGGCCTTCTCGTCGTCCGGCTTGACCGCGAGGTACTTCTTGAAGTGCTCGACCGACTTGGCGAGAGCTTCCTGGTCCTTCGGGTGGGTCGAGCCGGGGTTGTAGAGGGCCATGTAGCCCATCGCCAGGAACTTGTCGAGCTTGACCTCGTTCGGGTCGAGCTCCTTGGCTTCCTGGTACTTCTTGAGGGCGTCCTCGTAGAGCTGTTCCTTGAAGTAGGTGTTCCCCTGTCGGATGAGCTGCCGGGCCTTGAACCGGTTGCAGCCGGCCAGCGTCACGGCGAGGACGGCCACGAGGAGCGCGGCCGCCACCCGGGAGAGCGTCCGGACCGCGCGCGTCCTTTCCTCCGTCCCGGTTCGTTTCTCGATCATCGCCGCGTAACTCCTTTCGGGAAACGTCCCTCGTCCCGATGAGACCCAGGAATCTCGATTCCAGTTCCGGGAAAAGAGCCTCCCGGCCCCCACGCATGCCCCGTGGCAGCTTCGGAGTTGGCGTCCGCCTCCGGACCGAAATATCCGATCCGTCGAACGAAATGACGCCGGCTTGCGTATCGGAATTCCAGGCGGAGGTCCTCTGTCTTCCTAGGGTTCCGCTCGAGCGGAGAGCCGGCCGATTCGAGTCGGACCGCGCACGCCGATTCGACGGGAAGAGGATTCTTCCTGACCCCCCCGAAAAGTTCAAGCGGTTTCTTGCTTCAGACGCCGGGTCCCCGGGCAAACCGCGGCGGGACGGCGATCCGAGTCCCCGTAGAATGCCGGCCATGAAGTTCTCCCGGCGGCTCTCGGGCCGCGTTTTCCCCCTCTCGGCCGTCCTGCTCGCGCTGGGGGCCGGCGCTGCCGCCCAGACCGCCCTGAGGCCCGCCGAGCAGCCGCCCGACAAGCCGGCCGGCAGTTTCGTCAGCCGGGAATCCGTCACCGTCACGAACATCGACGTCGTCGTCAAGGACGGCAAGGGCAACCGTGTCACGGGACTGAAGAAGAGCGACTTCATCGTCATCGAGGACGGGCTCGAGCAGCCGATTACGAACTTCTTCGCCGTCGAGCAGGGGCGCATGACCGTCGTCGGCGAGGAGGAGGGCCCGCCGCCCGCTCCGGGCGCCGCGGCAGCCGCGCCGGCGCCGGCCTCTCCCGCCGAGGCGGGGGCGGTCACCGTCGTGGCACCGAAGGTGCGGATCGTGATCTTCGTCGACAACCTCAGCCTCCAGCCGGGCAACCGGAACCGGGTTTTCAAGAAACTCGAGGAATGGGTCCGCGAGTCGGTGAAGGGCGACACCGAGGCGATGATCGTCGTCTGGAACCACTCCCTGAAGATCCGGCGGAAGTTCACGAACGACGGGCGGGACCTGTCGGACATCCTGAAGCAGATCGAGGAGGAGTCGGCGCTCGGGTCGAACCGGGCGTCGTCCCGGCGCGACCTCATCAAGGAGATCGACGACTCTCGAAGCGCGTCGGAAGCGACGGCGAGCGTCCGCACCTGGGCCAACGAGTACGACAACGACCTGAAGTTCACGTTCGACGCCATGAAGTCGACGATCAACAACCTCGCGGGGATCGAGGGACGGAAGATCATGATCCACATCTCCGACGGGCTGCCGCAGGCCCCGGGCGCCGAGATGTGGAAGTACATCTCTGAAAAGTACCGGCAGGAATCGTCGGTTCTCATGAACAACTTCGAGTACGACAGGACGTCGCAGTACATCTCGGTCATCCAGGCGGCGAACGCGGCGGGCGTCACGCTCTATACGATCGACGCGGCGGGGCTCGAGGTCGACTCCAACATCTCGGCCGAAAACCGCGGCCTGTCGCAGCGGGTCGACACCTTCGTCGAGCAGAACAACCTGACGGCGCCGCTTCAGCTGATGGCCGACGAGACCGGGGGCGAGGCCGTCATCAACCGGAACGACGTGACGGGGCCCCTCAAGCAGATCGAGGCCGACTACACGTCGTACTACTCGCTCGGGTACCGGAGCCTCCGCACCGGCGCTCGATCGCCCCCACAAGGTCGTGGTCAAGCTCAGGAACAGAAAGGGGCTCACGGTCCGCGCCCGCGGAAGCTACGTCGAAAAGGGGCTGGAGACGAAGACGACGGAGGCCGTGATGTCCGGCCTCTACTTCGCCCGGGAGGAAAACCCGCTGGGGGTCGGCCTCGAGATCGGGCAGCCCGTGCCGGTCCAGTCGGGCAACTTCAGCGTCCCGGTCCGGATCCGGATCCCGTATTCCCGGATCGCCATGCTCCCCGACGGGAAGAACGTCCGCGGGCGGCTCACGTTCTACTTCGTCGTCATGGACTCCCTCGAAAAGAAGTCCGACCTCTCTTCGCAGAACAAGACGATCGAAATCGACGCGAAGCGGTTCGAGGAGCTCGGGAAGAAGGACTTCATCTACGACGTCCAGATGTTGATGATCCCGGGCCGCCAGCGGCTGTCGCTCGCGATCCGGGACGACACGACGAACCAGACCAGCTTCCTGCAGCAGAACGTCTTCGTGTCGGTCTTCTCCGGGCAGTCCCCGGCGGCGAAGTGACGTGAGCACCGGCCGCGGGCGCCTCGTCCTCTTCGCGCGCGAGCCGGTCGCCGGGCGCGTGAAGACCCGCCTCGCCGCCGCTTTCGGCCGGGGTCCCGCGGCCGTCCTCTACGCGGCATTCCTCGAGGACCTCGCGGCGGCCCTCCGGGGTCCGTGGGAGACCGTCCTCGCCCACGACGGCGAGGCCGGCCCTCGACTTCGCGCCGCGTTCGGAGAGGGCTGGCGGTTCGCGCCCCAGGGCGAGGGAGACCTCGGGGACCGGCTGACCCGGGCGGCGGCGCTCGCGTTCTCGGAGGGCGCGGGGCCCGCGGTCCTTTCTGGGAGCGACGCTCCGACCCTGACCGCCCGGGACGTCGAGGCCGCCTTCGACGCGCTGGCGGCGGCCGACGCCGTCTTCGCGCCGGCCCCGGACGGGGGATTCTCGCTCGTGGGCCTCCGCCCCCCGGCGGACCCCGCGGCGATCTTCGGGAACGTCGCGTGGTCATCGCCCCGGGCTCTCGGGGACGCGCGGGGAAACGCGGAGCGCGCGGGCCTCTCCGTGGCGCTTCTCCGCGAGGTGCCCGACGTGGACGTCGCGGGCGATCTCGCCCCGCTTCTCAGGACCCTTCGAAGAGAGCCGGCGCTCGCGCCCGCCACAAGACGGGCGCTCGCCGCGCACCATGAAGTATCTGTCCGCTGAGGAGTCCCGCGCCCTCGACGGCCGGACGATCGCCGCCGGGACGCCCGGCCTCGCCCTGATGAAGAGGGCGGCGGCGGCGGTGGCGCGGGAGGTCGCACGGACACTCGCGGCGCGGCGGGAACGGGGCGCGCGCGTCGTCGTGCTCGCCGGGCCGGGCAACAATGGCGGCGACGGCTTCGAGGCGGCGCGGCTCCTCCTCGCGTCCCGGGTCGCACCGGGCGTCGAGACGCTCCTGCTCGGGGACCCCGGCCGGCTGGGTGGCGACGCGAAGGCGACGTTCCACCGGCTCGAGAAGGCCGGCGGCGCGGTCCGGGGCGTTGAAGGGGAGGCGGACCTCGTTCCGCTCCGTGCGGCGACGCTCGTCGTCGACGCGCTCTTCGGGACCGGCCTTTCGCGTCCCGTCGACCCGGGCGGACTCGCGGCGAGCGCCCTGGCGTCGGCGTCGGGATCGGGGGCTTTCGTGGTGGCGGTCGACGTGCCGTCGGGCCTCTCGGGAGACCGTGACGACCTGCCGGGGCCCTACCTCCGCGCGGACGTGACCGTGACGTTCGGCGCGCCGAAGAGATGCCACGTTTTTGCTCCGGCGGCGGGGGTCTGTGGACGGATCGTCGTGGCCGACATCGGCCTCCTTCCGCCGGAGGCGCCGGCCGCGGGCGAAGTGGAGGCGGTGGTGGCGAGAGACGTCGCCCCGCTCTTCCCGCCTCGGACAGCCACGGCGCACAAGGGAAGCTATGGTCATCTCCTCGTGGCGGGCGGCTCGGAGGGGATGGCGGGAGCGCCGGCGCTCGCGGCGCGCGCCGCCCTCCGCGCGGGCGCAGGCCTCGTCACGGTCTCCGCCGACGCGGCGGTGCGGAGCCTCGTTCACGCTCTTTCTCCCGAGACGATGACCGAGTCCGCGGACACGGACGGGTCCGCATTCGGTGCGCTCGCCGTCGGGCCCGGCATGGGGAGGTCGGCGGAGGCCCGCGAGCGGCTCGCGCGGCTCGCCGCGCTTCCCGTCCCGGCCGTCTTCGACGCCGACGCGCTGAATCTCGCGGGCGAGGCCCGCTTCTTCGCGGCGCGCCGGGCACCGACGGTCCTCACGCCCCACCCGGGCGAGGCCGGGCGGCTCCTCGGGATCGACGCCGCCGCCGTCAACGCCGACCGGGTCGGAGCGGCGCGGCGGATCGCGTCGCTGGCGAACGCCGTCGTGGTCCTGAAGGGGTTTCGAAGTGTCGTCGCCGATCCGACGGGGCGCACCGGGCTCGTTCTCGCCGGCAACGCCGGGATGGCGACGGGAGGGATGGGCGACGTCCTGACCGGGATCTGCGGCGCGTTCCTCGCGCGCGGCTTCGGCGCCTGGGACGCGGCCGCGGGCGCCGCGTGGCTCCACGGAGCGGCCGGCGATCTCGCGGCAGAGTCCGTCGGCGAGGAATCGCTCGTCGCGTCCGACGCCGTCGCGTTCCTCCCCGGAGCGTTCGGGCTCCTCCGCGAGGCGCGTGGGCGGTAATGGGCGAGATCTGTCCGGACGAGGCGGCGACCCGCCGGGCCGGCTTGAGGCTCGCGGCGCGGCTCTCTCCCGGCGACCTCGTCCTTCTCATTGGCGAGCTGGGGGCCGGGAAGACCGTCTTCGTGCGGGGGCTCGCCGAAGGGCTCGGCGCCGACCCGTCCGAGGTGGCCTCGCCGACGTTCGCGCTCGTCCACGAGTACGGCCCTCCGGGAAGGCCCCCGCTCCTCCTCCACGCCGACTTCTACCGGCTGGACGCGGCGGGGCGGGGCGCGGGGGTTTCGGACCTCGGCCTCGACGAGCGGGGGAGCGCCGTCGTCGCGATCGAGTGGCCGCGCCCGCCGTTCACCGGACGGCGGGCCTGGAGAGTGACGATCGAAGAGGTCGGCGGGGGAGCCCGCCGCGTGACGGTCGAGCCTCCGGAGCGGTAGCGCGGCGCCGCGGGGGCCGTTTCAGGGGCCGGGCACGGCCGCTGCGCCGCCCGTCAGTCCCGGAAGGACCGTCGTCACGACGAGGACGAGCGTCAGCGCGATCATGACGGCGCACGTGCCCCAGGCCACGACGTTCCAGATCCGCCCGTTCACATGCTCGCCCATCAGCTCGCGCCGGTTGATCAGCAGGCAGACGAAGACGAGGACGAACGGGAGGAGGAGACCGTTCAGGACCTGTGAAAGGAAGAGGACGGGGAAGAGCGGAACGCTCGGGATCAGGACGATGCCGGCGCCGAGGACGATCAGGAGGGTGTAAAGCGTGTTGAACTGGGGCGCCTCGCTCCAGCTCTTGTCGACACCCGCCTCGAAGCCGAGCCCGTCGCAGACCGAATAGGCGGTCGCGAGCGGGAGGATCGACGCGGCGAAGAGCGACGCGTTCGCGAGGCCGAAGGCGAAGAGGATCTTGGCCCACTTCCCGGCCAGCGGCTCGAGGGCGATGGCCGCCTCCGCCGCCCCCTCGATCCGGATCCCCCGGGGATGGAGGGTCGCGCCGCAGGCCACGATGATGAAGAACGCGACGACTGTCGCGAGAAAACAGCCCACGATGACGTCCCAGCGCGCGAAGCGGTAGCTCTCGGCGTCGATCCGTTTCTCGACGATCGACGACTGCAGGTAGAACTGCATCCAGGGAGCGATCGTCGTTCCGACGAGGCCGATGATCATCAGGATCCAGGCGGCGCTCGACTCGATGTGAGGCTGGAGAGTCTGCTTGACGACGCTCGTCCAGACAGGCTTCGCGAAGAAGGCCGACACGATGTACGTGAAGTAGACGGTGCAGGCGATGAGGAAGATCTTCTCGACCGTCTTGTAGTTCCCCTTGACGACGAGCCACCAGACGACGAAAGCACCCACCGGGACGGAAATCCAGCGCGGGATGCCGAAGATCTCGAGCGCGGCCGCCCACCCGGCGAACTCCGCCACCGTGTTTCCGATGTCGGTGACGAAGAGCGCCGAGAGGACGTAAAAGGTGATCCGGAGGCCGTAGTTCTCCCGGATCAGCTCGCCGAGCCCCTTCCCGGTGACGGCCCCGAGGCGGGCCGACATCTCCTGGACCACGATCAGGGCGAGGCCGATCGGGATCATCGTCCAGAGAAGGGAGTACCCGAAGTGGGCACCCGCGATCGAGTAGGTCGCAATGCCGCCGGCGTCGTTGTCGACGTTGGCGGTGATGATGCCGGGCCCGACGACGGCGAGGAAGAGCGCCAGCCGGTGCCTCCACTCAGGTCTGGGAGAGGCGCGCACGGCCGACACCGGCCGCGGCGGCGTCAGCGGTTCCTCCGGCGGCGGGCGGGCCGCTCCTTGAGCCGGTCGAAGACGTCGTCGATCGTCACGATCCCGACGAGAACTCCCTCGGGGTCGGTGACGGGGAGCGCGAGCAGGTCGTACTTCGACATCGTCTCGGCGACCTCGTCGGCCGAGACGTCCGGCGTCACGCTGCGGACCGGCGCCGACATCACTCTGTCGAGCACGTCGTCGTCGGTGGCAGCGAGAAGCTCGCGGATCGAGAGGACGCCCAGGAGCCTGTCCTTCTCGTCCACGACGTAGAAGTACGAGAGAGACTCGGCCTCCCCCGCGAGCGAGCGGAGCCGCTCCAGCGCCTCTCGGATCGTCAGATGGGGCGGGAAGGCGACGACGCCGGTTCCCATGACCCCGCCGGCCGTGTTGTCGTCGTGGACGAGGAGCTCGGTGACCTCCTCGGCGGCGTCCTTCTCCATGAGCGAGACGAGGCCCCGTGCCTGCTCCCCCGGGAGATCCCCGAGCACGTCGGCGGCCTCGTCGGCGGGCATCTGCTCCAGGATCTCGGAGGCCTGTGGAGCCGGGAGGTCCTCCAGGATCTCGACCTGGAGTTCCGGCTCCAGTTCGTGAAGCGTTTCAGCGGCCATCTCCACGTCGAGCTTCCGGAAGATGCCCGACCGTTCGGTGACCGGGATCTGGCTGATGATCTCGGCGACGTCCGCGGGGTGGAGGCGGGCGAGCTTCTCGTGGGGCAGCCGCGTTTCGAGCCTGTCCAGCTTCGGCTGGAGGGGCTGCATCGAATCCCACGGGATGAGCTGGGCGGGGAGCGAGCGGTCCGAGAAGCGGCCGCCCCGCGGCGTGATCCCGGCGCCGAAAACGCGCCGGACGAGGCCCCGCACGCCGACGTCGGCAGCGGTGAGGACGAGGTCCCCCGAGACGATGTCGAGCTTTAGGTCGTTCACGCGAACGACCTTCACGCCGTTGATGTCGACGATCTGCTTGTCGAGGAGGTCACGTGACAGGAAGATCTCGTCCTGGGTCGGCGCGCGGTGGATCAAGTCCTCGCGCGACAGGCGAGTCCGGACTGCGACGCGCTGGAAGATCGCGATGTCCTCCCACGGCACCACGAACGTGTCGAAGCCCTCGCGGAGCAGGAGGCCCGTGATGCGCGGGAAGGGCGACTTCTCGCCCGTGTCGACGACGAGGTCGCGGATCCTCCCGACCGGGCGCCGCGCCACGTCGAGGACTTTCTCGCCGAGAAACTCGGAGAGGAAAAACCCGTCGTGGGCCGGGACGGCGGCCGGCCGGGGCGGCGACGGGACCATCGGGACGGGCATGGCCCGCATTGTCGGGACGGCCGCCTTCGCGGTCAATCACCGCGTCGCTCGATCCGGTAAGCTGGCCGCATGACCGCCGCCCGATTCCGGCGTCCCTCGATTCCGGACGTCGTGCCGCTCCTCGTCGTGACGCGCGGCGGCGAGGTGGAGTCTGTCCACCGCGGCTCGGTTGCCGTCGTCTCCGAGGACGGCAGCCTCCTCGCGGGCGCGGGCGACCCTCTGCAACCCGTCTTTCTCCGCTCGGCGGCCAAACCGTTCCAGCTGACGCCGTTCCTCGCGGCGGGCGGCGAGCGGCGCTTTCGGCTGACGACGGAGGAGATCGCGCTCTCCGCCGCTTCCCACGGCGGGGAGCCCTTACACACGCGGACGGCGGCGCGGATCCTCGAGAAGGGGGGCTTTTCGGCCGCCGACCTCCACTGCGGTGCTCACGCGCCGATGCGGGAGGAGACGGCACGTGCCCTCGCTTTCCGGCACGAAAAGCCGAACCCCCTCCACAACAACTGCTCGGGAAAGCACGCGGCGATGCTCCTGGCCTGCCGGATGTTCCGGCTCGACCCGAAGACCTATTACCAGGCCGGCCACCCTCTCCAGCGGAAGATCCTCTCCGTCGTCTCGCGGATGACCGGCGTTGCCGAGGACCGGATCCCGATCGGCGTCGACGGCTGCTCCGTCCCGGTTCACCAGGTTCCGCTCTACAACCTCGCGCTGTCCTACGCCCGCCTCGCCGGGGGCCGGGCCGACGGGGAGACGGCCGCCGAGTTCGCCGCCCGCCGTCGGATCGTCGAGGCGATGACCCGGGCGCCCCGAATGGTGGCGGGGACGGGACGGTTCACGACGAATCTGATGACGGAGTTCGGCGGGGCCCTTCTCGCGAAGGAGGGGGCGGAGGGGGTCTACGCCGTCGGCGTCCCGCACCGCCTCGCTCGCGCCCTTCCGGTCCGGGGCGCGATCGGCATCGCACTGAAGATCGAGGACGGCGCCGAGCGCGGGCGGGACGCGGTCACGGTGGAGGTGATGCGACAGCTCGGCCTCGCGTCCGGCGCTCTCCTCGCGAACCTCCGCCGCCTCGCCCGGCGCCCCGTTCGGAACGTCCGCGGCGATGTCGTGGGCGGGATGAAGCCGGTCTTCTCTCTCGACCTCTTCGCGACGGCCGGGGGCGCCGGCGGTTCGTCCGGCCGCCGCCCATGAAGACCATCCGGGTCGGGAAGGCCGCGCAGGGCGTTCTCCTCGCCATATGTACGGCGGGGGTTCTCGCCGTGACGCTCCTCGTCGTCGGCCGTCCGGGCGTCCGGACGAACCTCGAGCCGTTCGAGGATCTCGCTCGCCTGTCGGCGCTCGCGGCGCGGCGCGGCGTCCTCTCGAACGGATTTCTCTTCGCCTTCGTCGGGATCGCCGGGAACCTCGTCATGTTCGCCGTCTGGGCTTTTCTCGCCTGGAAGTTCCTGGACGGGAAGGGGCGCTCGGCCATCCGCAACGACGTCGATGTCTTTCTCGCGGGAACCCTCTTTTGCGTCGGGATCGAAAGCGTCCAGTTCTTCCTTCCGACTCGGGCGGCCGACATCAACGACGTCTTCTGGAACGTCCTCGGCACCGGGGTCGGGGCCGGGCTGGCTCACCTGTCGCACCACGTGAGGCTCGAATGGGAGTAGACCCCCTAGAATGGAGGTCAACGGGCGGCCGGAGTGGCGGAACGGCAGACGCGGGGGGCTCAAAATCCCCTGATCGCAAGGTCGTGCGGGTTCGAATCCCGCCTCCGGCACCACGAAAGGGCCTGTTCGACGACGTGATGTCCGATCCTCATTGACGAGGCCCCGGTCGGGAGTTAGGCTGTTCATCCCAATCCTGGAGGAGGAAGCGTCCTTGGCTTTCAAGATCGGTGACAGGCTCGTGTACCCGAACCACGGAGTCGGCGTCGTCGAGCGCATCCAGGAGTCGCTCCTCGACGGCTCCCCCTCGCCCTGCTACCAGCTGCGGCTGATGGCGAACAACTCGCGCGTCATGGTGCCTGTCCGCAACTCGGACCGGATCGGGCTCCGCCCCCTGACGCGGCGAAACGAGGTGGGCAGCGTCTTCCGGGTTCTGGAGAACGGCGAGATCGAGCCGTCATCGGACTGGAAGGGACGCTACAAGCAGAACCTCGACAAGATGCGCTCGGGGCGGCTGACGGAGATCGCCGACGTCCTCAAGAACCTGAGCTGGGTGCAGAAGCAGAAGGCCCTCTCGTTCCGTGAGAAGAAGATGTTCGAGCGCGCCCGTTACCTGATCGTCTCCGAGATCGCGCAGATCAACGGCATGGCCGACCACGAGGTCGAGGCCGAGGTCGACAAGGCGCTCACGCGCTCGATGGTCCGGCGCCGCGGCCCCTCCCGCGACCACTGAAGCCGCGGCCACTGACGCCGCGCTCTCCTGCGCGCGACGTTTTTCCTCCGCCTCCCGTATAGTCGGCGAGATGGCTTATCGCCGGGATGCGGTGCGTTTCGTCCTCGGGCTTTTGCTGGTCTCGGGGGTGACGGTTCTCGCGGCGCCGCCGACCGGTTCGGACGATGTCCTCGAGTTCCTCCGGATCTCCGTCGACCTCGAGAAACGGGGTGCGCTCGAGGAGCTCGAGGAGCTGGAGCGGACCTCCGGCCGCATGACGCGTGCCGAGGCAGACTTCGCGACGGCCATCGAACGGCTGGCGCGGCTGATCCGGGAAGGGGCCGACAGGGCCTCGGTGCAGAGCGCCGAGGATGCGCTGATCGACGTCGAAGGGCGCGTCCGCTTCGAACTGGAGCGGCGTCGCCTGCTCGCCTCGCGGCTCGCCGACCGGGCGCGGCGTGCGGCCGCGCTGCGCGAGGAGATCGCGCGGCGGCGCGAGGCGGGGAAGAGCCCGGACGACCCGCTGACGGGGCGCTGGGCCATCAACATCAACCCGGGCGAGCGGCGGGGGGTTCTGCGCCTGATCCTCGACGGCGCGCTCGTCTGGGGGGACTACACGCTCGACGGCGGCTTCCGCGGCTCGGTCCGCGGACAGCTCGTGGGCGACAGGCTGAGCTTCGACCGGATCGACAGCGAGCGGGGCTTCGACGCCCGTTTCTACGGCCGGCTGACGGCGGCGCCGCGGCGGCTTCTCGGCACGTGGGAGGCGACGGCCATCGCCCCCACGGTCGGGCCGACCGCGGGCTCCTGGTCGGCGATCCCCACCCGCGATCCAGACGACGGAGAGAAACCATGATCTCGGAAGAAGATGACCACATTCCAGCCCCAACCGCTCCGAAGAAGGCCGCGCCGAAGACCGCGTCTTTGGCGCCTTCCTTCCGGACCGGTTGGGGCGACCGCCTTCTTTTCGCCTCGCTCGGGCTGCTGCTCGGCTTCGCCGCGGCCTATCTCTACATCGAGCGGACTGGAGGCGCGAGCGCCGGGCCGCGCGCCGCGGACCCGCATGCGGGCGTTCCCGGCTTCGAGGCCGGCGCTACCCGCGACCTCCCGGGTGCTGGCGGCGGTGCCGCGCCCATCGGGGGCGGCTCGGCGGGCGTCTCGGTCGACCCGGCGATGCGACAGCAAATCGCGATGCTCGAGGCCGCGGCCGGGAAGGACCCGAGAAACTACGACCTTCTCGTGAAGCTCGGCAACGCCGCATACGACGCGAACGACCCGCGCCTCGCGGCTGAGTCGTATGAGAAGGCGCTCGCGGTCAAAGGCGGGGACCCGAACGTCCTGACGGACCTCGGCGTGTCGTACCGGAACCTGGGCGACCTGGACCGGGCGCTCCTGAACTTCGACCGGGCCCTCAAGTCCGACCCGGCGCACTGGCAGGCGGCCTTCAACAAGGTCGTCGTCATCGGCCTCGACAAGGGGGACGTGAAGACGGCGCGCGAGCTGCTCGCGAAGCTGAAGAAGACGAACCAGAAGGTCCCGGCGCTCGACCAGCTCGAAAAGGAGCTCGACCAGGCGTCGAAGGGGCGCTGACCCGGACGGGACGGGGCGTGGCAGGCGGCCTCTTCGACGACGAGGACGAGGCGCCGGAGCGCGGGGCGCTCCCGGTGCCGGCGCCGGACGCCCCCCTCGCCGACCGGATGCGGCCGCGCGACCTCCCGGAGGTCGTCGGGCCCCCGGAGCTCGTCGGGCCGGAGTCGTTCCTTGCGAAGGCGATCGCGGAGGACCGCGTCCCGTCGCTCGTCTTCTGGGGGCCGCCCGGCAGCGGGAAGACCACGCTCGCGCGGATCATCGCGGCGAGGACGAAGGCGCGGTTCCTCGCCTTCTCCGCGGTCGTCTCCGGGATCAAGGAGATTCGGACCGTCATGGAGGAAGCGGGGCGGGTCCGCCTCGCCGGACGCCGGACCCTCCTCTTCGTCGACGAGATCCACCGCTTCAACCGGGCGCAGCAGGACGCCTTTCTCCCGTTCGTCGAATCGGGCGGAATCGTCCTCGTCGGCGCGACGACCGAGAACCCCTCCTTCGAGCTGAACGGCGCGCTTCTGTCGCGGCTGCGGGTGATCGTCCTGCCACCGCTGAAGGAAGCGGACCTGATCGTGCTGCTGAAGAGGGCACTCGCGGATCCCGCGAGGGGCCTTGCGGCACGGGTGGCGGTGGAAGAGGATGCCTTCGAGTGGATAGGACGCTTTGCCGACGGCGACGCCAGGAGGGCGCTTACGGCGCTTGAAGCGGCGGTTTCCCATATACCCTTCGAAGAAAATCCCCCTTCGGTCTCGGTTCCCCTCCTCGAGGATCTCTTCAAGCGAAAGGTCCTCCTCTACGACAAGTCGGGAGAGGAGCACTTCAACCTCATCTCGGCGCTCCACAAGTCGCTCCGGGACTCCGACGTCGACGCCTCGCTCTACTGGCTGGCCCGGATGCTCGAGGCCGGGGAGGAGCCGCTCTACGT
Source organism: uncultured Acidobacteriota bacterium (assembly GCA_963721385.1). Taxonomy (GTDB): domain Bacteria; phylum Acidobacteriota; class Thermoanaerobaculia; order UBA5066; family UBA5066; genus DAOMFB01. The sequence goes on along the minus strand of CAVRJB010000013.1, from coordinate 106,450 downwards.
GGCCCGCCGCCTCGTCCGCTTCGCGTCCGAGGACGTCGGCCTCGCCGATCCGGGCGCGCTCCGCGTCGCGCTCGACGGGCGGGACGCCGTCGACTTCATCGGGATGCCGGAAGGGGCGCTCGCCCTCGCGCAGGTCGTCGTCTTCCTCGCCCTCGCCCCGAAGTCGAACGCGCTCTACACCGCGTACGGCGAGGCGGTGGCCGACGTGAACGAGCGCCCGAACGAGCCGCCGCCGCTCGCGATCCGGAACGCGCCGACCCGGCTCATGAAGGAGACGGGCTACGGCAAGGGCTACCTTTACGCCCACGACCAGGCCGAGAAGACCGCCGGCCTCGACTGCTTGCCCGACTCCCTCCGCGGGCGGAACTACTACCGGCCCGGGGGCGAGGGGAAGGAAGCGAGATTCAGGGAGCGCGCCGAGGCGGTCCGGAAGCTGCGGGAGGAGCTCAGGAAAAAGAGGCGCTAAGCTCGCGACATGCGCGGCCTCGTCCTCTCCGCCCTCCTCCTGTCGTCCGTCGCCGCCGCCCAGGAGGCGCCCGTCGGTCTCTGGCACGCGCGGCTCGTGGCGGTCGCGAGCCACCCCGTCTCATTCTCCGTCCGGATCGTCAACAAGGGAGATGGCCTTGCCGCCACCCTGATCAACGGAGCGTCGGAGGAGCCGTTCAGCGCGGCTACGTGGGACGGGGAGACGCTGATGCTCCACCTGGCGCACTACGACGCGAAGATCGTCGCGAAACGGAAGGGTGACTCTCTGGCCGGAACGTACACGCGCGTGGGCGGGGCCGGCATCATCGAGGTCCCGTTCGACGCCTCGCGGACGGCGCCTCCCGCCACGAAGGTGAAGAAGGCCGGCGTCTCGGTCGGGGGGACCTGGGCTGTCGAGATCGTGGAGCCGAGCGGCGTCGTGAAGGGGACCGGCCTCTTCCGGCAGAAAGGGACGTCCGTGACCGGCACGGTGACGACGGCCTCCGGCGACTACGGGCCGCTTCACGGGACGTTCGACGGGGAGGACCTCGTCCTGACGGTCTTCAACGGCTTCTTCATCTACCGCCTCGACGCGAGCTCCTCCCCGACGGGACGCTGGCCGGGGAGTTCCGCCAGCGGATCAGCCCGCCGGCCGACTGGAAGGCGAAGCGCCGCTCGGAAAAGACGTCCGCCGACGCGGCCTCCGGCTTCGGCACCGTGAAGGCGAGGAACCCCGACGCCCCCTTCGGCTTCTCGTTCCCGGACGCCGAGGGAAAGGCGGTCTCCTCGGACGACCCGAGATTCAGGGGAAAACCGATCGTCGTGACGTTCATGGGGACCTGGTGCCCGAACTGCCACGACGAGGCGCCGGTCCTCCGGGACCTCTACGCCCGCTACCGCGGGCAGGGGCTCGAGGTCGTGGCCCTGACGTGCGAGTACACCGACGACATCGAACGGAGTCGCCGCCTCGTCGCGCAGTTTGTCGCGCGGCACGGCGTCAACTACCCGATCCTCTTCGCCGGGTCGACGAAGACGGCCGGCGCATCGGGGCCGCGGATGCAGCTGGACGGCTTCGCAGGCTACCCGACGACGCTCTTCCTCGACCGGAGCCACCGGATCGTCCGGGTCCATTCCGGCTTCGACGGCCCGGCGACGGGGGAGCGTTACGCGCAGCTGAAAAAGGAGATCGACGAGACGGTGAAGAAGCTCCTCGGCAGCGAGACGTCGGAGTTCCCCGTCCCCGAAACGGCGCCGCCGGGGCTGCGGTAGGCCCTACTCCTCCTCTCGGCGGTAGTTCGGAGCTTCCTTCGTGATGATCACGTCGTGGACGTGGCTCTCCTTGAGCCCGGCCGACGTGATCCTCACGATTCTCGTCTTCTTCGCCAGCTCGGGGAGGGTGCGGGCGCCGGCGAGGCCCATGCCGGAGCGGAGGCCTCCGGCGATCTGCGTGAGGAGCGTCGTGAGCGGCCCCTTGTGCGGGACCATTCCCTCGATCCCTTCGGGGACCAGCTTCCGCGGCTCGTCGCCCGGTTCCTGGAAGTAGCGGTCGGCCGAGCCCGACTTCATCGCCCCGATCGACCCCATGCCGCGGTACGCCTTGAACGTCCGGCCCTGGTAGAGGATCGTCTCGCCCGGCGCCTCGTCGGTGCCGGCGAACAGGCTTCCGATCATGACGGCGTCGGCGCCTGCGGCGAGCGCCTTCGTGACGTCGCCCGAAAACTTGATGCCGCCGTCGGCGACGAGGGGTACCTTCGACGTGCCGCGTCCGCGGACAGCACTCGGTGATCGCGTAGATCTGCGGGACGCCCGCGCCGGTGACGACGCGCGTCGTGCAGATCGATCCGGGGCCGATGCCGATCTTCACGGCGTCCGCCCCGCGGCGGATCAGGTCCCGCGTCCCCTCGGCGGTCGCGACGTTGCCCGCCATGACCGGCGTCGAGGGGAACTTCCGCTTCAGGGCCGTGAGAGCGTCCATCACGCCTTCGCTGTGCCCGTGGGAGGAGTCGAGGACGAGGAGGTCGACCTTGGCCGCGACGAGCTCGCGCGCGCGGTCGAGCGTCTCCCTGCCGGCCCCGACCGCGGCCGCGACGCGGAGCCGGCCGAGGGAGTCCTTGCAGGCGTTCGGGTACTTGATCTGCTTCTGGATGTCCTTGACGGTGATCAGGCCCTTGAGGTTCCCCGCCTTGTCGACGACGAGGAGCTTCTCGATCCGGTGCTCGTGGAGGAGCTGCTTGGCCTGCTCGAGCGTCGTCCCCGGCCGACAGGTGACGAGGTTCTCCTTCGTCATCCGCTCCGAGATCGGGAGGTCCATCCGCGTCTCGAACCGGAGGTCGCGGTTCGTCAGGATGCCGACGAGCTTACCCCGCACGTCGACGACGGGAACTCCCGAGATCCGGAAGTTCGCCATCACCTCGAGCGCCTCCGAGATCTTCTGGTCGGGGCGGCAGGTGACCGGGTCGACGATCATCCCGCTCTCCGAGCGCTTCACCTTGTCGACCTCGGCGGCCTGCGCCTCGATCGACAGGTTCTTGTGGACGACCCCGAGGCCGCCGTTCTGCGCCATCGCGATCGCGAGACGCGACTCGGTGACGGTGTCCATGGCGGCCGAGAGGATCGGGACGGTCAGGCCGATCCCCGCGGTGAGGCGGGTCCGGATGTCGGTGTCGGCCGGGTGGACCTTCGAGCGGGCGGGGAGGAGCAGGACGTCGTCGAAGGTGAGAGCGATGGGCAGGTCCCGTTCGAGCGCCATGCTGATTCATACCACGAGCGGGCGAACGGCGCTCGGACGGTCCGCGCGGAGGCTTCCGGGGCCGGCGGCGTCAGGCGGCCGGGCCGACCGGCTCGGGGGCGTCGCCCCGTGGCACTTCTTGTACTTCTTGCCGGAGCCGCACGGGCACGGGTCGTTCCGTCCGACCTTCGGGCCGCTCGCCCGGACGGTGTCGACGCGGAAGTCGCCGCCGGCCGTCGGGTCGGCGGCGCCGGAAAGCGTCAGATCGCGCTGTCGCTGTCTCTGCTTCTTCGAGAGCTCGGCGGCGGCGCGGCGCGAGGCGGCCGTCCCCTCCTCGCCGGGCTCGGGCGCCGGGGCTCCGGCGTCGACGGCGGCGCTCCGGCGCGGGGGAGCCGCCTCCTCGACCTTCCGGACCTCGAAGCGGAAGAGGTACTGGAGGATCTGCTCCTCGATCGCTTCCTTCATCGCCTCGAAGAGCTGGAACGACTCCTTCTTGTACTCGATGAGCGGGTCGCGCTGGCCGTAGCCGCGGAGGCCGATTCCTTCCTTGAGGTGGTCGAGGGCGAGCAGGTGGTCCTTCCAGAACGTGTCGACCGTCTGGAGCATGAAGAACTTCTCGTACTCGCGGAGGACCTCGAGGCCGACGGACTTCTCCTTCGTCTCGTACGTCTCGCGGACGGCGCCGCGGAGCTTCTCCTTCAGCTCGGCGTTCGTCTCCTGCGTCGAGAGACCCTTTTCCAAAGGCCTGATGCCGAACGTTTCGAAGACGAGCGACTCGAAGGCGTTCCAGTCCCACTCCGACGGGTCCTTCGAGGCGGGGCAATGGCGGTCGACGTAGTCGTCGGCGACGTCCTCGGCCAGCGCGACGACGTAGTCGCGGCCGAGCCTGCCGGTGAGAATCTCCTTGCGGAGGGCGTAGATTTCCTCCCGCTGCTTGTTCATGACGTCGTCGTACTGCAGGAGGTGCTTGCGGGTGTCGAAGTTCCGCCCCTCCACCTGGCTCTGGGCCCGCTCGATGGAGTTCGTCACCCAGCGGTGTTCGATCGGGACGCCCTCCTCCATCCCGAGGCGCTTCATCAGCCCGGACAGGCGGTCCGAGCCGAAGATCCGCATCAGGTCGTCCTCGAGCGAGAGGTAGAAGCGTGAGGAGCCGGGGTCGCCCTGCCGACCGGCGCGGCCGCGGAGCTGGTTGTCGATCCGGCGGGACTCGTGCCGCTCGGTGCCGATGATGTGAAGGCCGCCGAGCCCGACGACCTGATCGTGCGCCTCGGCCGTCTCCTGCTTGAGCTCCCGGAGAGCCGCCTCGAACTCCTCGGGCGCGGCGTTCTTCGCTTTCTGGCGCGCGAGGAACTCGGGGTTGCCCCCGAGGAGGATGTCGGTGCCGCGGCCCGCCATGTTCGTCGCGATCGTGACGGCGCCGACCTGGCCCGCCTGCGCGACGATCGGGGCTTCCTGCTCGTGGAACTTCGCGTTCAGGACGACGTGCGGGATCTTCTTCTTCTTCAGCGCCGAGGCGAGGCGCTCGGACTTCTCGATCGAGATCGTGCCGACGAGTACCGGCTGCCCTTTCTCGTTCTTCTCGGCGATCTCCTCGACGACGGCGTCGAACTTCTCGCGCTCGGTCCGGTAGACGAGGTCGTGCTCGTCCTTCCTCACCATGTCGCGGTTCGTCGGGACGACGACGACGTCGAGCTTGTAGATCTTGTCGAACTCGGCCGCCTCGGTGTCGGCTGTGCCGGTCATCCCCGCCAGCTTCTCGTACATCCGGAAGTAGTTCTGGAGGGTGATCGTGGCGAGGGTCTGGTTCTCCCGCTCGATCTTGACCCCTTCCTTCGCTTCGACGGCCTGGTGGAGGCCGTCCGACCAGCGGCGGCCGGGCATGAGGCGCCCGGTGAACTCGTCGACGATGATGACCTGCCCGTCCTTGACGACGTAGGCGACGTCGCGCTTGTAGAGGTTGTGGGCCCGGAGCGCCTGCTGACAGGTGTGAAGGATGTCGATGTTGACCGGGTCGTAAAGATTCTCCACTCCGAGCAGGCGCTCGCACTTGCTGACGCCCTCCTCGGTCAGGGCGGCCGTGTGCGCCTTCTCGTCGACGAGGAAGTCGCCGGTCGTCGTCTTGTTCCCGTACTTGTCCTTCATCTCCTCGCCGCGCACGAGCTTCGGGATGATCCGGTCGCAGCGGTAGTAGATGTCGGTGTCGCCTTCGGACGGCCCCGAGATGATGAGCGGCGTCCGGGCCTCGTCGATCAGGATCGAGTCGACCTCGTCGACGATCGCGTAGATGTGACCCCGCTGGACCATCTGGGCGATCTCGAATTTCATGTTGTCGCGAAGGTAGTCGAAGCCGAACTCGTTGTTCGTCCCGTAAGTGATGTCCTGGCGGTAGGCCTCGCGCCGCGCCTCGTCGTCCATGTCGTGCTGGATGCAGCCCACGGTGAGGCCGAGGAAGCGGTAGATCCGGCCCATCCATTCCGCGTCGCGCTTGGCAAGGTAGTCGTTCACCGTGACGACGTGGACGCCGCGGCCCGTGAGGGCGTTCAGCGTGACGGAAAGCGTGGCGACGAGCGTCTTGCCTTCGCCCGTCCGCATCTCGGAGATCCTCCCCTGGTGGAGAACCATGCCGCCCATGAGCTGGACGTCGTAGTGGCGCTGCTCGAGGCCTCGGCGGCCCGCTTCGCGGACGATCGCAAAGACCTCGGGGAGCTCGGCGTCGAGAACCTCCTGAACCTGCTTTCGCCGCTCCTCCGGCTTCTCGGGGAGCGAGCGGACGGCATCCTGGACGCGGCCGCGGATCGCGCCGAGCCGGGCCCGGAGGGCGTCGTCGGAAAGGGCGGAGATCTCCGGCTCGAGGGCGTTGATCTCGGCGACGCGCGGCCGGAGGGCCTTGACGTCGCGCTCGTGCTTCGTGCCGAAGACCTTGGAGAGTGCCTTGTCGATGATCATGAATGACTTGGCCGCGCACAGCCGGCGCGCAGCCGCGGAATGTTAGCAGACGAATCCCGTCGAATATCGTGCTCGGGGGGATTGGGGGGATCGAGAAACCCCCAAGATCATGCCGCCCGGGGGGATCGAGAAACCCCCGGGATCAAAACGCGTTCAGTACGAAATCCAGCGGGTTGACGGGTCGGCCGTCGAGATGAACCTCGTAATGGAGGTGCGGACCCGTCGAGCGGCCGGAGGAGCCGACGAGGGCGATGAGGTCGCCCCGGTTGACCCGCTGCCCCTCGGAGACGCGCGCCGCTTCGAGGTGCCCGTAGAGGGTGAGGTAGCCGAATCCGTGGGCGATCTGGACGACGCGGCCGTAGCCCTTCTCCCAACCGACTTTCACGACGACCCCGCTCGCCGAGGCGAAGACGCGGTTGCCCGTGGCGGTCGAAATGTCCAGGCCGAGGTGGAACTCGCGCTGCCCCGTGAAGGGGTCGCTGCGCGGGCCGTAGCCGCCCGTCAGGACGCCGACGGTCGGCGCGAGCGTCGGGGTGAACGCGAGCTTGTCGGCTTGGAGCGTCAGCCGCTTTTCGACCGACTCGAGGCGCGTCGAGAGGACCGTACTGCGGCGGGACGCCTCGGTCATCCCCTGCTCGACCAGCGCGGTTGCGTCGAGCGGCAGCACGCTCAGGCCGCCGACGCCGCCCGTCCCGGGATCGTGCACGGCGGAGAGCCCGGCGACGATCGAAAGGCGGCGGGTCTTCTCCTCGAACTCGGAAAGCGCCCTCTCCAGGGTGTCGAGCTTCCCGTTCAGGTCGCGGGCCCTCGTTCTCAGGTCCTGGTTCTCGGCGACGAGCGCCGAAACCTCTCGGTTCTTCTGGATGGAGCGGACCCAGAGCGTCGTAAACGTTGCCCCGACCGCCACGGAAAGAAAGACGAACGCGGTGACACCCCAGAGCAGGCGGGAGGAGACCCGGAACTGCCGGAACCTCGCCCGGGTGTGCGGAACGAAGATGATGGTGTGGTTCTTCGACGGCATGCGCTTCCGGTCCTACCTCATCGGTATGAACAGACTTCCACCCCTACGCCCGAGGGAGATCTCGTTCTGAGGATTGAAGTCTAATTTCGGGGTCGAGGGAGTCAAGGAAAAAAGACCTCGATGCAAGTGCATCATGCGCAGGGGGTTACGGCCGGCGTGCAAGGCTTCAGGCAGACGGTTGCGCCGCTCCCGGCCGGTACCTCAGCGCCTCGGCCACATGCGCCGGACCCACGGCTCGGGAGCCTTCCAGGTCCGCGATCGTCCGAGCGACCCTGATCACCCGGTGATAAGCACGGGCGGACAGTCCGAGCCGGTCGACCGCCCGCTCGAGAAGAGCCTGGCCCGCCGGCTCGGGCTTTGCGTCCCGCTTCAGCGACCGGCCGGACAGCGACCCGTTCGTCTGGCGGGCGTCCCCGGTCCGGGCGAGCTGACGCTGACGCGCCGCGATGACGCGGGCCCGGACCGCCGCGGAGGGCTCGCCGTCGCCTCCGGCGCCGAAGTCGGACGCCGGGAGCGCGGGGACCTCGACGTGCAGGTCGATCCGGTCGAGGAGCGGACCCGAGATCTTCCGGCGGTAACGTGCGATATCCCGCTCCGAGCAGCGGCACGCGTGCCGCGGATCCCCGCGGAAGCCGCAGGGGCAGGGATTCATGGCCGCGACGAGGAGGAACCGGGCCGGAAACGTCCGCGAGCCCGCGGCGCGCGCCACCGACACCGTCCCGTCCTCGAGCGGCTCGCGGAGAGCCTCCAGCGCGTCGCGTCGGAACTCGGGAAGCTCGTCGAGGAAGAGGACGCCGAAGTGGGCGAGGGAGAGCTCGCCCGGCTTCGGGTCGGCCCCGCCCCCGGCCAGCGCGGCCGCCGAGGCGCCGTGGTGCGGGGCGCGGAAGGGACGCCTCAGAACGAGGCCGCTTCCGGGAGGCAGGCGGCCGGAGACGCTCCAGATCCGGGTCACCTCGAGGGACTCCTCGCGGGCGAGCGCAGGTAGGAGGCCGGGGAGCCGTCTCGCGAGCATCGTCTTCCCGGCCCCGGGCGGCCCGGACATCAGGAGGTTGTGTCCGCCGGCCGCGGCGAGCTCGAGGGCACGTCGTGGCAGGGCCTGTCCCCGGACGTCCGAGAGGTCGGCGGCGGGCGGCAGCAGGTCGTCGGCCGGGGCTTCGTCCGGTCGGAAGATCGGGAGCGTCTCCCGCCCCGCGAGGTGGGCGACGGCGGCGCCGAGGTGCGGCACGGCGCGGACGGTGACGTCGCCGACCGCAGCCGCCTCGGCGGCATTCTCCGGCGGGACGAGGAGCTCGGCCCGCCCGTCCCGCCGGGTGGCTTCGGCGATCGCGAGGACGCCGGGCACCGCCCGGACCGCGCCGTCGAGAGCCAGCTCGCCGACGATCGTCACCCGGGCGAGAGGTTCCGCGGGAATGTCGCCGTTCGCCGCGAGGATCGAGAGGGCGCAGGGAAGGTCGAGCGCGGTCCCGGACTTCGGGAGATCCGCCGGCGCGAGGTTGACGACGACGCTCCGCCCGGGAAGCGGAAACCCGATGTGCCGGAGGGCCGCGCGGATTCGCTCCCGGCTCTCCTTCACGGCCGCGTCGGGAAGACCGACGATCGTGAGGTTCGGCAGCCCCGCGCCGATCGCGGTCTCGACCACGACGGTCTGCCCTTCGAGGCCGACGACGGCGGCGGAGAAAGCGCGGGCGACCGTCACCTCGGACTCCGGCCGCGCCTTACTGCGTCAACGCGACGGTGAGGGTCAGGCGCTGGCCCGCTTTCAGCGACTCCGCGGTCCGGATCCGGTTCTCCCGCCGGATCTCGTCCACCGTCGTCCCGTGCAGTGCCGCGATCCCGTAGAGCGTGTCGCCGGGGCGGACGGTGTACCGGACCGTCCGGGTCAGCGACGCCGGGGAAACGGCCGGCGCCGAAGCGGGCACGGTCGTGAAACCCTCGGCGGGGATCTCGATCTTCGACGCGAGCGGGGCGGCGGCCGGCGTCGGAAGGGCGCGGATCTGTCCCTCGGCCTCCCGACCGGTGGCGGCCACGGCCGCCGGGGGAGCCGCGCGCCGCGCCGGAGAACCAGACGGGATGAGGAGGACGGTTCCCTTCTTCAGCTTCGCCGTGCGCGGGAGGTCGTTGGCGTCGCAGAGGGCGGCGACGCTCACGCCGGCGCGCGAAGCGATCTTCGCCACGGTGTCGCCCTTCTTCGCCACGATCTTCCGCTCGTGGATCTCGGCCGCGGCGGGGAGGGACGTCAGTCGCCCCGTGAGCCTTTCGCCGGTGCCTGGCGGGACTCGCAGCGCGTAGGGACCGACGCCGTGCGGCGTGACGCGCGTCGTCAGCTCGCTGTTGAGGAGGGCCAGCTCCGCGACCGGAGCGCCGACCGCCTCCGAAACCCGGGCGAGATCGACGGGTCGGGGAACGGTGACGATCTCGAACGAAAGGGGCGGGTCGGGGACGACGTCGAATCCGTACCGGAGCGGGTCCTTCGAGATGAGCGCGGCCGCGAAGACGTACGGAACGTAGTCGCGGGTCTCCTTTCGGAGGAAGCCGGTCGCCGCGAGCTGCCAGTAGTCTCTCGCGCCGGTCCGCTGGAGTCCCTTGAGGATCTTCCCTTCCCCGGCGTCGTAGGCCGCCATCGCGAGGTTCCAGTCTCCGAACATCTCGTACAGGTCTTTCAGGTAGCGCGCCGCCGCGAGCGTCGACTTGACGGGATCGCTCCGCTCGTCGAAGGAGCGCGTCCGCCGGAGGCCGTAGCGCTTCCCGGTGCCGTCGATGAACTGCCAGAACCCGTGCGCCCGGGCGCGGGAGTGGGCCTGCGCCTTGAACGCCGACTCGATCATCGCCATGTAAACGAGGTCCTGCGGGAGCCCCTCCTTCCGGAGCAGCTCCCGCATGAGCGGGAGGTACCGCCCGCTCCGTTTCAGCGCGCCCGCGAAGGCCTGCGGCGTCCGGAACTGGTAGTAGGCCACGGCCCGGAGGACGGCGTCGTTGACGATGACGGGGATGTCGAACGAGACGCCGGATCCGGAGTCGGCGACCTCGTGCTTCGCCTTCTCCACCTGCGCGGCCGTCGGCGCGGGCGCCTGGCCCGCCGCGATCAGCGTGTCGCGCGTGTCCTCGACAGGAGGCCGCTCGCTGGCGTCGGGGTCGATGAGCGCCTGGTAGACCGCCACGGAGTCCCAGAGCTGGCCCGCGAACTGAGCGTCGTCCGGGTCGGCTCCGCGCGACGCCGGCTCGAACGCCTCGAGCGCCTTCCGAAACTCCTCGCGGGCGCAGTCGGCCTCGCCCGCGAGGGCATAGCCCTTGCCGAGATGGAAATGGGCGGTCGCGAACTCGCGCGGAGACGGCGGCGCCGGCTCGGCCGCGGGCGCCGGAGGCACGGCGGCGACCGGGGCCGGCGCCGGAGCCGAGGAGCAGGCCGCGGCGACGGCGGCGCCGAGGACGGCCGCGATACGAGACCAGCGCGTTCCCACGATCGTCATGAAGATGGAGTCGGCCCTCGTCGTCAAGCGGAGTCCTTCACGAAGCGCCGCGGCTCAGGACCCGTGGACGTTGAACTTGAGCGAGAGGAGCAGCCGGTGAACGTCCCGGAGATTCGAAAGGTCGAACGAAAACGTCTGTCCCGACGCCGTTTCTCCGCCGGCGCCGTCCCGGAACGTCACCGTGACGGTCGCCTTGCGGCTCTTCCCGAGCGCGTCCTTCGGCACGTTCCACTCGAACGAGTGGGCGACGTCCTTGCGGTGGTTCGTGAGAGTGCCGGAGAGGAGGTCGTCGATCGAGAGGTTCGAGCCGCTTCGTGGCCGGCCACCCGAGTCCGGCGCGGGCTTCTGCGTCGAGAGCTTTCTCAGCTTCTCGAGCTCCGACAGGATGTCGACGCTCGAGCGGACCCGCACGTGCTTGACGGGCGGCTCGGACGACGGCGCCGGCTCGTTCGTCTTGAGCTCCGCGAACCGCACCTCCGACGCGGTGTCCTCTCCGGGGGCGTTCTCGGGCAGCGGGCTCGTGGCGTCGGTGAACGGCGGCGCTGGTGCCGCGACCTCCGCGGCCGGCGACGCGGCCGCCTGCTGGGCCTGCAGCTCGCGGAACTTCTGCAGGCGCTTCAGCGTCGAGTCGAAGGGGCTCCGCTCCCGGCCGTCAGCCCGGTCGAGGGCCGAGACGGCGGCCGAGATCCCCGACATGTCGGCCGCGACCGCGACGGGGACGGACGACGGGGTCGACGGCGAGACCGCGACCGCCGGCCTCCGCATGTCGGCCGTCATCTTCGCCTTGAGGGACCGCAGAGTCAGCTTGGAGATCGCCTTGAGCGTCTCGAAGACGCCCGGGCCGTTCGTGGCCGAGGCCTCATACCACTCGATCGACCGATCCGGGTTCAGGGCGTCGTTCAGCTCGTCGACGGAGACGATGTTCGCGAGGTCGCGCTTGTTGTACTGGAGGACGCGCGGCAGTGTGTCGAGCGTCACGCCGATCTCGGCGAGATTCTCGCGCAGGTTCTTGAGGCTCTCCCGGTTCGGCTCGGCCATCGGGCGCTGCGAGTCGGCCACGAACACGATGCCGTCCACGCCCTTGAGAACGAGCTTCCGGGTCGTGTTGTAGAAGACCTGGCCGGGCACGGTGTACAGCTGCAGCCGCGTCTTGAAGCCGCTGATGATGCCCACGTCGAGCGGCAGAAGGTCGAAGAAGAGGGTTCGGTCGGTTTCGGTCTCGAGGGAGACCATCTCTCCCCGCGAGCCGGGGGCCGTCCTCCCGTAGATGAAGTGAAGATTCGTGGTCTTGCCGCACAGGCCTGGACCGTAGTAAACGATCTTCGCGGCCATCTGCATCGTGGCGTAGTTGAAGAAAACCATCTTTGGCACTGCCGGCCGAAGCCGGACGGGTGTCTGATTATGTTAGCACCGAGGTGAACAGCTCCCCGTGGCCAGGGTCCTCGCCGGATCGACGTTTCTATTGGCGCACGTTAGACTTACGGGAAGGGGAGGAGTCGCCTTTGGGCGTCGTGCACAGGGCCGGTGATCTCGACGAGCGCTCCGGGGAACTGCTCGGGGCGATCGTCCGCGCGCACATCGGAAGCGCGGCCCCGGTCTCGTCCCGGCAGCTGACCCGCCTCGGGACCTTCCGCCTCTCCTCGGCCTCGATCCGGAACACGATGGCCGACCTCGAGGATCTCGGTTTCCTGACCCACCCGCACGTCTCCGCGGGGCGCGTCCCGACGGACCTCGGCTATCGCGCCTTCGTCAGTTCGTTGATGGAGGCCCGCGCGCCCCGCCCCGAGACGACGGCGCGCATCGTCTCGGAGCTCGCGCCGGAAGCGTTCGAGCTGGACCGCTTTCTCCACGCCGTCTCGCGGCTGCTGTCGTCCATGACCGGCGAAGTCGGCGTCGTCGCGGCGCCTTCCGCAGCGCGATTCGTCCTGAAGTCCGTTCATTTCACGCGCGTCGCCGAGCGGAAGGTCCTCGCGGTCCAGGTGAGCGACGTGGGCCTCGTCGAGAGCCGCCTCATCGAAACGCACGACGATTTCACGCAGTCCGAGCTGGACGCGGTCTCGAACCGCCTCACGACCGACTTCGGCGGCCGGACCCTTGTCGAGGTGCGCCGGACGCTCCTGGAGGCGCTTCGCGAGGAAAAGGTCCGCGTCGACGCGGCGCTCTCGCGCGCTCTCGAGCTGGGGAGGAGGACCTTCTCGGAGGAGCGTGCGCCGGAAGACGCCGTCGTCGTCGAGGGAATGGAGACGATCCTCGGGAAGCCCGAGTTCCGGCGCGACGTGGACGCCCTGAGCCGGCTGCTCCACGGTTTCGAGGAGCGGGCACGGCTCGTGAACCTCCTGACCGACTGTCTTGCTTCCTCGGGGACGACGGTCGTCATCGGCTCGGAGAGCGACTTCACCGGCGAGACGGGGAGCGCGGTCGTTGCGTCGACCTATCACCGCGGCGACCGGCCGCTGGGGGTCCTCGGCGTCATCGGGCCGCGGCGGATGGAGTACGAGCTCGTCGTTCCGCTCGTCGAGGAGCTCGGCAGGTACGTATCGAGCCGCCTCTCGGAGGGAGCCTCGTGACCGCGGGGCACAAGCCCCCGCGCCGGTCCGACGAAGGTGTCGTCTTCCTTGACAGCGGCGGCAAGGACGACCTTGCCCGGGCCCTCGAGGAAGCCGAGCGCGCGGTCGCGGCCGTGGAGGAAAAGCGCCGGCACCAGGCCGAGGAGGCCGCGCACGCCCTCGTCTCGGGGGACTCCGGGGCAGCGCCGCCCGAGGCCGTCGAGTACGCGGAGAGCGAAGGCGGAGAGGGCGACGATCCGCGACTGACGCAGCTCGCCGGCCAGGTGGCCCACCTCGAGGAGCGGCTCCTCGCCGAACAGGAAGAGTCGGGGAAGCTGCGGTCCGCGCTGCTTCGGAAGACGGCTGACTTCGAGAACCTGAAGCGACGCACCGAGAAGGAAAAGTCGGACTTCTTCAAGTTCGCGCTCGCAGACGTCTTCGAGGACCTCCTGGGCGTTCTGGACAACTTCGAGCGCGCGCTCCAGCACCTCTCGAACGGGGACGCAGCGAAGGGGACCGACGTCCACGTCGGCATCGAGATGATCGCGCGCCAGATGGGAGACGTCCTGAAGAAGTACGGCCTCGCCGAGGTCCCGGCTCTCGGCCTGCCGTTCGACCCGAACGTCCACGAGGCGGTCCTCCGCGAGGAGACCGGCGGCGCGCCGCCCGGCATCGTGCTTGGCGTTCTTCAGAAGGGCTATCTCCTCAACAACCGCCTGCTGCGGCCCGCCAAGGTCAAGGTGACCGCCTCCCCGCAGGCCCCGGCGCTGAACTGAGGGTACCGGCATGGCGAAAGTGCTTGGAATCGACCTCGGAACGACGAACTGCTGCGCGGCGGTCGTCGAGGTGGGCTCGCCTCAGGTCGTGTCGAACCGGGAGGGTGCGCGCACGACTCCTTCGATCGTCGGCTTCACGGAGGACGGGGAGCGGCTCGTCGGCCAGATCGCCAAGCGCCAGGCCATCACGAATCCCACGCAGACGATTTACGCGGTCAAGCGCCTGTGCGGCCGGAAGTGGAGCGACGCCGAGGTTGTCCACGTGAAGGACCATCTCTCGTACCAGATCATCGAGGCGGCGAACGGCGACATCAAGATCCGTGTGAGGGACCACGACTACTCGCCCGAGGAGATCTCGGCATTCATCCTCCGGGAGATCAAGGAGTTCTGCGAGGAAGCCCTCGGCGAGGAGATCAAGGAAGCCATCATCACCGTTCCGGCCTACTTCGACGACTCGCAGCGCCAGGCGACGCGCGACGCGGGACGGATCGCGGGGCTCGAGGTGCTCCGCATCATCAACGAGCCGACGGCCGCGTCGCTCGCCTACGGCCTCGAGAAGCAGAAGAAGCAGGAGACGATCGCCGTCTACGACCTCGGCGGCGGCACGTTCGACATCTCGATCCTCCGGATCGACAGCGGGATGTTCGAGGTCCTCTCGACCTCCGGCGACACGTTTCTCGGCGGCGAGGACTTCGACCGGACCGTGATGGACTGGCTGCTCGCCGACTTTCTGAAGACGACGGGAATCGACCTCCGCCAGGACCGCCTGGCCCTCCAGCGGCTGAAGGAGGCCGCGGAGAAGGCGAAGTGCGAGCTCTCGACCGCGCTCGAGACGACTGTGGCGCTGCCGTTCATCGCCTCCGACGCCTCGGGGCCGAAGCACATCAACAAGATCCTGACGCGCGACACGTTCGAGTCGCTGGTGGCCGACCTCGTGAAGCGGACCGAGGGCCCCTGCAAGAACGCGCTCGAAGCCGCGGCCCTGAAGCCCGACCAGGTCGACACGATCATCCTCGTGGGCGGCCAGACCCGGACGCCGCTCGTCCAGCGGATGGTCGAGTCGATCTTCGGTAAGCCGCCGAACCGCTCGATCAATCCCGACGAGGTGGTCGCCGTCGGCGCCGCGATCCAGGCGGGCGTCCTGCGCGGCGAGATCAAGGACCTCGTCCTCCTCGACGTCACGCCGCTCTCGCTCGGTATCGAGACGCACGGCGGCATCTTCGTCAAGCTCATCGAGCGGAACTCGACGATCCCGACGAAGAACACCCAGATCTTCACGACGGTTGCCGACAACCAGACGACGGTCGAGGTGAGTGTTCTCCAGGGAGAGCGCGAGATCGCCAAGGAGAACAAGCCGCTCGGAAAGTTCCAGCTCGTCGGCATCCCCGCCGCCGCCAAGGGTGTTCCCCAGATCGAGGTGACGTTCGCCATCGACTCCTCCGGCATCGTGAACGTCTCCGCGCGCGACCTGGCGACCGGCAAGGCGCAGGGGATCCAGATCAACCCCGCAGGCGGCCTGTCCCCGGACGAGATCGACCGGATCATCCAGGAGGCCGCGGCGAACAAGGCGATCGACCAGAAGAAAAGGGAGCTGCGCCAGCTGAAGAACAAACTCGAGGGGATGATTGCCGGGAACGACCGGATCTTCCGCGAGTTCGGAGACCTCCTGCAGCCCGACGAGCGCGAGCGCGTGGACAAGACGCTCGCGAATGCGCGCGAGGTGATGACGGGCGAGGACCGGGGGCCGATCGACGACGCCCTCATCGACATGAAGGGCGTCTCGCGGATCCTGACTCAGGCGATGCTGTACAAGCCTGACAAGAAGGGCGGCGCGCCGACGGACTCCGCCGACAAGCCGGCCTGACGCGCGGCACGGTCCGGGCGCGACCCACCCCTCCATGAGTACGTCGATCGGCGATTACTACGAGATTCTCGGCGTCGCGCGCGACGCCGAGGTGGACGCCATCAAGGCCGCCTACCGGAAGGCGGCGCTGAGGTACCACCCCGACCGCAATCCCGGCGACAAACCGTCGGAGGAGAGGTTCAAGGCCGCGGCCGAGGCGTACGCCGTCCTCTCGGACCCGGAGAAGCGGGCCCGGTACGACCGGTTCGGGGCCGAAGCGTTCCGCGGGGGGCCCGGCGGCGCCGGGTTCGACCCGACGAACTTCGTCGACTTCGCCGACATCCTGGGAGACTTTTTCGGATTCGGCGCCGGCGGAAACGTCCGCGGCCGCCGCCGGCAAGGCGAGGATCTTCGCGCCGACGTCCGCCTCACCTTCGAGAAGGCCGCCTTCGGAGCGGAGGTCTCGATCCCGGTCAGCCGCCAGGAGACCTGCGAGGCCTGCGCGGGAAAGGGAGGCCGCGGTGGTGGCGGCGCCGTCACCTGCGGCGCGTGCCACGGGCAGGGCCAGATCCACGTCCGGCAGGGGTTCTTCGCTCTCTCGCGCCCCTGCCCGGAGTGCGAGGGGGCGGGCGAGAAGGTGAAAGACCCGTGCCCGGAGTGCCGAGGCGAGGGGCGCGTCCTGAGGCAGCGGACGCTGACCGTCAACGTCCCGGCTGGCGTCGACGACGGCGCGCGCCTCCGCCTGACGGGGGAGGGAAATCGGGGCCGCGCGGGAGGCCGGGCCGGCGACCTGTACGTCGTCGTTGCGGTCGCGCCCCACGAGCACTTCCGCCGCGACGGCGTCGACGTGGTTCTCGCGTGGGCGGTGCCGTTCCATGTCGCCGTCCTGGGCGGGCCGGTCACCGTCCCGACGCTCGACGGCGACGCCACCTTCGACATCCCGACAGGGACCGCCGCGGGGCGGATCTTCACGCTGAAGGGGAAGGGCGTCTCGCGGCTGGACGGCCGGGGGCGCGGCGACCAGCACGTCCTCCTGACGGTCCGCGTGCCGAAGAAGCTGAACGCCGAGCAGCGCGAGGCGGTGAAGCGTCTCGCCGAAGCCTTCGAGGACGGCGGCTCGGGCGCGCCGACGAAGGACGAAAAGGGCTTCTTCGAGCGGCTTCGGGACTTCCTTTCCGCGTGAGCCCGGCCGTCCGCATCGAGCTGCCGGCCGCCTGCGCGGCGACGTTCGAAGAGGACCTTCTCTTCGAAGGAATGGGTGACCTGCCGTTCTCGTCCACGTCCGGCGCGGACGGCCGCGTCCTCGTGTGGGTGGAGCAAGCCGATCTCGCAGAAGCGCTCGCGCGTCTCGAGCGCCTCGGCGCCGGCGGCCTTTCCACGTTCGAAGAAGAAGACGCCGACTGGCTGGCGCGGTCGGCTGCCCTGAGGCGCCCCGTGCTCGTGGAGCGCTATCTCCTCGACCCCCACGACGGCCTGCTCGCGACGCGGGCGCCTGCCGGGATTCGTCGTCTCTTCCTCCCCGCCGCGCGGGCGTTCGGGACCGGCTCTCACGAGTCGACCCGCCTCGCCGTGCGCCTCCTCCTCGGCGAGGAGGTCCGAGGGCGGCGGGTCCTCGATGTCGGCTGCGGGACCGGGACGCTGGCCTTCGTCGCCCTTCTCGAAGGGGCGGCGCGGGCCGTCGCCTTCGACCTCGACGTCGACGCGGCGCTCGCGACGCGCGAGCAGGCCCGGGCGAACGGCATCGAGCGCCTCGACGTCTTCGCAGGGCCGCTGGACGCGCTCGCCGGCGGCGCCCGCTTCGACGTCATCGTCGCGAACATGATCCACGAGGAAGTGGCGCCGCTCCTTCCGGGGCTTCGGGCTCGTCTCGCGCCGGGCGGGCGGCTGCTCTGTTCGGGGCAGCTTGTGGAGAGACGCGAGGAATGGGAAGAGCTGCTTCGGAAGAGTGACTTCCGCCTGGTCCGTCCAATTCTGGAGAACGAGTGGCTCGGAACCGCGTGGGCTTCTTCGAATGACTGAGATCGCCTCCGCGCGCCCGCCCCGGGTGTTCGTGCCGGATCTCGCGGAGCATCGGGCCGGCGACCCGAGAGAATCGGGAAATCCTGCTTTCGAAGGAAGAGCGAGTTCACGTCCGCTCGAGACGCCTGCACGACGGCGACGAGGTCGTCGCCCTCGACGGAATGGGCCTCAGGGCGCGCGCGAAGCTGACCCGGGGCGGGACGGCGATCGGCCTGCTTTCGTTCGAAGCACCTTCGTCTTCGTCTTCTTTTCTCCCCGGCGAGCCGGCGAAGCGCGTGACCGTCGCTCTCGCCTGCGCGGAGCCGGCGCGGGTCGAATGGGCGGTCGAGAAGGGGACGGAGTGCGGCGCGGCAGGCTTCGTCCTCCTCGCGTGCGAGCGCTCCCAGAAGGCGCACGTGGCGGCCCTTTCGTCGCCCTCCCGCCTGGCCCGCCTGCGCCGGATCGCGGTCGAGGCGACGAAGCAGTGCGACCGGACGCTGGTGCCCTTCGTGGAAGGTCCGGAGAGCACCGGAGAGTTTCTGAAAAGGGTGAGAGGGCGCGAGGCGTTCTTCGTCCTGGATCCATCTGGCAGCACGGCGGCGCGCCCGGCCTCGCAGGGAGACCTGGTCGTCGCTATTGGCCCGGAGGGCGGGTTCGCTCCAACCGAGATCTCCTCATTCGCAGAAAGATCCCCGGTCTTTCTCTCCCTGGGCCCCCGAATCCTCCGGCTCGAAACGGCCGTGGTTGCGAGCCTCGCGCGCTTGGTCGACGGCGGCTGAATTACCGACGTCCTCGTCCGGAATTTTTCGGATACGATTCCGCGGTCACCGGGAACGGAGGAACGCATGGCCTTCGAGAACGTCAAGAAGATCTGGATGAACGGCCGGCTCGTCGAATTCGCCGACGCCAAGGTCCACGTCTTCACGCATGCCCTGCACTACGGCTCGGGCGTCTTCGAGGGTGAGCGCTGCTACAAGACGGCGCGGGGCCCCGCCGTCTTCCGGCTCGAGGAGCACCTCGACCGGCTCCTCTGGTCGGCCAAGATCTACCGGATGAAGATCCCGTACACGATCCACGAGCTGAGGGAGGCCACCCTCGAGACGATCCGCGCGAACGGCTTCGAGGCCTGCTACATCCGCCCGCTCGTCTACCGGGGCTTCGGCTCGCTCGGGGTCAACCCGTTCCCGAACCCGGTCGACGTCATCATCGGCTGCTACGAGTGGGGAAAGTACCTCGGCGCGGAGGCGCTCGAGAGCGGCGTCGACGCCTGCTGCTCGTCCTGGATGCGGATCGCCCCGAACACGATGCCGGCGATGGCGAAGGCGACGGCGAACTACGCCAACAGCCAGCTCATCAAGATGGAGGCCATCACGAACGGCTATCACGAGGGGATCGCGCTCGACCACAACGGGCGGATCTCGGAGGGGTCGGGCGAGAATCTCTTCCTCGTCTGGAAAGGGCGCCTCTACACGCCGCCCCTCTCAGCCTCGACTCTGCCGGGCATCACGCGGCTCTCCGTCATCCAGCTCGCCCGCGAGCTCGGCTTCCAGATGGAGGAGCAGACGATTCCGCGCGAGATGATCTACGCCGCCGACGAGATGTTCTTCACCGGCACGGCGGCCGAGATCACTCCCATCCGATCGGTGGACCGGATTCCCGTGGGCGCCGGCAAGCGCGGTCCGATGACCGAGAAGCTCCAGAAGGCCTTCTTCGACATCGTCGAGGGAAAGGTCCCCGACCGCTACGGCTGGCTGACGCCGGTCAACGCGGAAGTCCCCGCGCGCGCCTGACCTGGATCAGCTCGGCCACGACGGAGATGGCGATTTCCTCGGGCGACTCGGCGCCGATCGGGAGACCGATCGGGTTGTGCGCCCGGGACAACTCCTCGTCGGTGAACCCCTCGCGACGGAGCTCGTCGAAGAGGGCCTTTCGCTTGGCCTTGCTGCCGATCATTCCGAGATAGGCGACGGGGGAATGGCGGAGGCGGCGAAACGCGAGGCCGTCCGTCACGTGCCCTCGCGAGACGATCGCCACGAAGTCCTTCGAATCCGGGAGCGGTAGATCCGAGTAGTCGTCCTTCACGTGGACGAGACGGGCTTCGGGCGGAAACGAGGCGGGATCGAGTTGCTCGTCGCGCTCGTCGGCGACGGTGACCTCGTATCCGCTGAAGGCCGCGGCGCGTGCGAGCGCCCGCCCGCAGTGCCCCGCGCCGATGACGAGAAGGCGCGGCGAGCGCTCCACGATCTCGAGCATCACCGTCGCCGACCCGCCGCAGACGGCGCCAAAGGAACTCTCGCCCTCCGGCACGAACGCGTATTCCTTGGTGAACGGGAGGCCGTGCGACGCGAGGAGACGCTGCGCGTCGGCGATGACGAGGGACTCGAACTTCCCGCCGCCGATCGTCCCCTGCGTCGTGCCGTCGGGCAGGACGAGCATCCGCGCGGCGGCGTCGCGCGGCGTGGAGCCGACGGCCGAGACGACCGTGGCCATCGCCAGGCGGTCGTGGGACTCGATCAGGCGTGGGAGGTCGCGGAAGATATCCAGGCTCATCTCAGGACGTCGGGCGCCTTTTCTTGAAGGTGAAATACGGAGAGATCCTCGGGACGGTCGACGTCTCGCAGGATTCCGTCATCGAATCCTTCGACGTCGAGGACCGAAAGATCGGATTCTTCGAATAGTGAAGACAGACGCCGCTCGTCGGGCCACGAGATGATCCGCGGGACGAGCGAGGCCGCGAAGACGAGCGGATGTCCGCGGCGTCCGGCGTGCGTCGGCACGAGAAGCGAGCGCTCGTCGAGCGAAGCCGCGGCATGCATCATCCTTCGAAGGGGTTCTTCTCTCAGATAGGGAAGATCGGCGGGGGAGACGGCGACGTGCGTCGTGCGGCCGTCCAGCGCACGCAGCCCGGCCTTCACCGAGGTGAACATCCCGTCCCGCCACCCCGGGTTCTCGACGCATCGAACCGCTCCCGTGAGGTCTTCGATCGACCTTCGAAGAGAACTCTGCAGGCCGTCGCCTTCACTCGAAGGGAGCACGACGAGAACCTCGTCCATCCCTCCGAGGCAGAAGGTCTTCGTGACTCTCCTCAGAATCGGCTCGCCGTCCACTTCGGCGAGAAGTTTCGGCGAACCGAACCGTACGGAGGCACCGGCCGCGAGGAGGATGGCCGAGACGAACATCCGGTGCGTTCCTTCCCGGTTCCCCCGTGCTCAGTCCTGCGCCCGGAAGCAGCCGCGTCCGGACCGGCAGCCCGCGAGGTCGGCGACGCCGTCGTCGGGACCCGCAGGGCCCATCGTCTTCAGGCACCAGTAGGAGGCGGTGCTCGAGGGGTACTCGCTCGCGCGCTCCTCCCAGTCGTTCACGACGAACATCATCTTCGTCCGGAGATGCCGGCAGCGGCCCGCGGGGTCGTCGACCGCGTCCCGGGAGCCGCCGGGGAGGGGAATCAGGGGATCGCTCATGCGTCCGCCTTTCCGGTTCCGTCGGGCAGCCCGGCCGCGCCGAGGAGCGCGCGGCGAACGGCCGCGGAGAGGATGGAGAGCTTGTAGCCGTTCAGCGCGAGGGGAGTCGCGCCCTCGACCGCGGCAAGGCCCGCGGCGAGCGCGACGGCGGCGTCGACCTTCCGGCCTTCCACGGCGGCCTCCGCCTTCTTCGCGCGGAACGGGACCGGCGCGGCGGAGCCGAGGACGATCCGGACGTCGCGCGCGACGCCGCCGTCCTCCCGGTACGCCACGGCCGCGTCGCCGAGCGGCCAGTCGAACGTCTGCTTCTGCTTCACCTTGCGATAGGCCGAGCGGACGGTGCCCTTCGGGACGGAAACCTCCACGATCAGCTCCGCCGGGCGAAGGGCGTTCTCGGCCAGGATGTCGGTCTCGGGTCGGACGAAGAAGGCCTCGATCGGAATCGAGCGCGGACCCGAGGGGGAGACCGTCTCGACGGTCGCGCCGTACGCCATCAGGGCGACGCCCGCGGCCGAGGGGTGGACGATGGCGCACGTGCCGTTCCCGAAGACGGCGTGGAAGGTGTTCTCGCCCTTCTGGGCGAAGCACTCCGACCCGCCTTTCTTCAGGCAGGCGAAGTCGGCAGAGCGGAAGTACCAGCAGCGCGGGCGCTGGCAGAGGTTCCCGGCCAGGGTTGCGGTGTTCCGGATCTGGGGCGTCGCGGCGCCTTCGCAGGCGTCGGCGAGCGCGGGGAAGTCGGCGCGGAGAGCCTCGGCGATCTCGGTCAGCGTGACGAGGGCGCCGATCGAGACCTTCCCCGCCGGCCGGGTGATCGTCCGGTGGGCGGCGAGGCGCCGGAGGTCGACGACGCGGTCCGGCGCCGCGACGCGCTCCTTCAGTCGGTCGACGAGATCGGTGCCCGCCCCCTTGCTCTCGGCGGGAACGCCCGCTTTCCGTGCGGCTTCGAGGGCCGCGACGGCGTCGTTCCAGTCCGCGGGCTGGATCCGTTCGAACGCCTTCACGAGCGGACCTCCTTTCCCTTCGCGGCGGCCGCCAGGACGCGCGCCGGCGTGATCGGCAGCTCCGTGATCCTCGCGCCGAGCGCGTGCGAGACGGCGTTCGCCACGGCGGCCGCCGTCGGGACCGTCGCCGGCTCGCCGATGCCGCGGGTGTGGGAGCTGTTCTTCCCGGCGTAGACGTCGAGGACGATCGGGACGATCTCCGGCACGTCCTTCGAGCCGAGAATCTTGTAGGTCTCGAGATTCGGATTCAGGAACCGCCCCGACGGGCGGTCGACCACGCGCTCCTCGAAGAGGGCGTAGCTGATCCCCTGCAGCACGCCTCCCCGGATCTGGCTCTCGACGCCGGTCTTCCAGACGGCGAGGCCACAGTCGTGGACCGCGACGACCTTCTCGACCTGGACGGTCCCGGTCTCGACGTCGACGACGACCTCGGCGAACTGGACGCCGAAGAGCCGCCCGTCCATCCCGTCGTAGTCCGGGGCCCGGTCCCCCGTGGCGACGAGCGAGTCGCCGCTCATCCGCGCGCAGACGCTCTTCCAGGCCGCGGTCTTCCCGCCCGCGGCGAAGCCCGCCGGCGTGAGCGCGACGGCGTCCGCCGAGGCGGCGCCCAGCATCGGCGCGGCGAGCGCCTTCAGCTTCTCCGCCGCGTGCCAGGCGGCGGCCCGGACGGCCGGAATGAGGGAGACCGTCGTCGTCGAGCCGCCGGAGGCGGGGCCGAACGGGTACGCCGAGCGGCCCCACTTCACGCGGATCGCCTCGGGATCGAGGCCGAGCTCCTCCGCGACCGCGATCGCGATGGTGGTCGGGTTTCCGCAGCCGATCTCCTGCACTCCGTTCTCCGCCTCGACGCTGCCGTCGCGGTGGACGCGGACGAAGACCTGCGAGCCCGGCGAGACGATGTTGTACCAGACCGACGCGGCGCAGCCGAGGCCCCGGCGGAGCGGGAGCCCCTTCGCGCGCGCCTCGCGGTTCGCGGCGTCGAGCGCCGCGCGGCGCTCCCAGCCGATCGCCTTCCGGCCCTCCTCCCACTCCACCCGGCGGACGTCGACCGGGTCGTTCGCGAGCCGGACGGCGAGCGGGTCGAGGCCGAGGCGCGCGGCGACTTCGTCCAGTGCGGTCTCGACGGCGAACGCGCCCTGCGGGTGACCGGGGGCGCGCATCGCGCAGCCCGGCCCGAGGTTCGTGAAGACGTCCGACTCCGCGACCTGCACGTTCGGGAACGCGTAGGAGTTCTTGACCACGGAGCCGGTTCCGGCGCCGGTCGCGACCCCGGCCGTGCCGAACGACGTGTACGCGGCGGCCGTCACCGTGCCGTCCTTCCGGTACGCGAGCCGGCACCGGTTCAGCGAGTCGGGGCGGTTGCCGGCGGCGAGCTGGTCCCCCTTCCGGTCGAGGACCATCTTCACCGGTTTGCCCGCCTTCTTCGCGAGCTTCGCGGCGAAGACGCCATAGTCGCCCGCGCCGAACTTCGATCCGAAGCCGCCCCGCCACGAACTCGGCGTCGACGTGGACCTTGTCCTTCGGGAGGCCGAAGACCTGCGCCAGCTCGTCCCGGACCGAGAAGACGCCCTGCGTGGAGGCGTTGACGAAGAGCTCGTCCCCCTTCCACTCCGCGAAGAGGGAGTGCGTCTCCATGCAGGCGTGCGTCTGGACCTGCGTCCGGGTCGTCACGTCGACGACGCCGTCGGCCGCGGCGAAGAGCTTCTCGAGGTCCTTCTCCCCGCGCCCCGACGTGCGGGGCCCGCGGACGTTGCCGGTCTGCGGAACGGTGCCGCCGGCGGGCGCGTCGATGTACGTCTGTCGCTCCTCGAACAACTTCTCGTAGACGAGCGGGGAGCCGGGCTGCATGGCGTCCTCGAGGCTGACGACGTGGGGGAGCTGCTCGTACCGGACGTCGACCGCCCAGAGCGCGTCGTCCGCCTCCCGGAGCGACGGGGCCGCGAGCGCGAGAACCGCGTCGCCGTGGTACCGGACTTCCTTCTTGTCCGCGAGCTCGAAGACGACGCCCGGCATCTTCTTGAGCTTCGACGTGTCGACGGAGACGATCCTGGCGTGGGCGTGAGGCGACCGGAGGACGCGGCCGTAGAGAAGCCCGGGCCGCTTGATGTCGTGGGTGTAGACGGCGTGGCCGGTCGCCTTCTGCGGGCCGTCCAGCCGGGAGCGGCGCTGTCCCCACAAGCGACGCGGCGAGCTTTCGGAAAAGGGCGGCGGGTCGCCGGCCGGAAGCGCGACCTCCTTTTCGGCCGTCTTCCCCGCGACGCCGATCCGGATCTTCGACTTCGGGGCGTCGGCTTTCGGCGTCTCAGGCACGGGAGGCCCCCTTCCTCGCAATCTCGCACGCGGCGAAGACGCCGGTGTACGTGCCGCATCGGCAGAGGTTCCCGGCCACGCCCGCGCGGACCTCGGCGGGCGACGGGCTCGCGTTTTTCGAGAGCAGCGCCTGGGCCGAGACGACCATGCCGGGCGTGCAGAAGCCGCACTGCATCGCGTCCGCCTCGACGAAGGCCCGCTGGAGGGGCGAGAGCGACTCCGGGGAGCCGAGCCCCTCGATCGTCGTGACCTTCTTCCCGTCGGCGTCGTGGACGAGCGTCAGGCAGGAGTTGACGGCGAGCCCGTCGAGCAGGACCGTGCAGGCGCCGCAGGCGCCGTGGTCGCACCCGATCTTCGTCCCGGTGAGCCCCCAGCTCTCGCGGAGGGCCTCCGCGAGCGTGACGCGGGGCTCGAAGACTCCTTTCATCACCGTGCCGTTGACCGTGACCGTCACCGGCAGGCCGATTCCGTGTTCGCTCTTCTGCCGTTCCTCTGCGAGGGCGGCGGCGCCCGCCGCCGCGCCCGCTACCGCGGTCGTGGCCAGACCCTTCAGAAGGCCTCGTCGCGTGACACCCTTCGTCTCATCGGCCATGTTGGGTCCTCCCCGATCGAGCGGAAACTATACCGCCGCCGACGGCGCCGGGGATCTTCCCGTTGACCTCAAGCTGTTGAAAAGCCTATCCTTCTACGACATCGTCGGGGTGCCTCGTCAGCCGTTCGCCTCAAGAGCGGGAGGGTGTTTCATGCACATCAACGACCTTCTCAAGATCTCGGTCGAGCGGAAGGCATCCGACCTCCATCTGAAAGTCGGCGCGCACCCGATCATCCGGGTGGACGGCGAGCTGATCCCGCTCGTGGACATGAAGCGCCTCATGCAGGAAGACACGATCGCGATGGCGTTCTCGATCATGTCGTCGCGGCAGAAGGAGAAGTTCAAGAACAACTTCGAGATCGACATCGCGTACTCGGTGCCGGGCCTCGGGCGGTTCCGCTGCAACATCTTCCAGCAGCGCGGCACGGTCGGCCTCGTCTGCCGCGTCATTCCGGCCCGGATCCTGACGACCCGCGAGCTCCTCCTCCCGCCGGTCCTCGAGAAGATCTGCGAAGAGACGCGCGGCCTGATCCTGGTGACCGGGACGACCGGCTCGGGCAAGTCGACGACCCTCGCGTCGATGATCGACTACATCAATGCGACCCGGTCCGAGCACATCATGACGATCGAGGATCCGGTCGAGTTCCTCCACCGCGACAAGAAGTCGATCGTCAACCAGCGCGAGCTGGAGGTCGACACGAAGTCCTTCGCGTCGGCCATCCGCTCGGCCCTCCGCCAGGACCCTGACGTCATCCTCGTCGGCGAAATGCGCGACTTCGAGACGGTCGAGACGGCCCTCCTCGCCGCCGAGACGGGCCACCTCGTCATGTCGACCCTCCACACGATCGACGCGACCGAGACCGTCAACCGGATCATCTCGGTCTTCCCGCCCCACCAGCAGAAGCAGATCCGGCTGCAGCTCGCGGCCGTCCTGAAAGCGGTCTGCTCCATGCGGCTGCTGCCCCGCGCCGACGGCCTCGGCCGCGTGCCGGCGGTCGAGATCCTGATCGCCACGAACTACATCCGGGACTGCATCGAGAACAAGGAAAAGACGAAGTACATCCAGGACGCGATCAAGGCCGGCACGTCGCAGTACGGGATGCAGACGTTCGACCAGTCTCTCTACCAGCTCTACCGGGGCGGCCTCATCACCCTCGAGGAGGCGATCCGCCGCGCGTCCAACCCCAACGAGTTCAAGCTGAAGCTGCAGGGGATCCAGTCGACGTCGGACGTCTCGACGGAGCTGATGGAGGGCTCGCTGCAGGCGCCCGACTCGCTGACGGCGCCCGAGTCGCCATTCGACTTCTCGAACCAGCCCGGATAGGCGAATGACCCGGGGGAACCCGCCGGCCGGAGACGCCCGCTCGGCGGGGCTCGCGTTGCTCGCGGGGCGTGCCCACACGTCCGAGGAGCTCCATCGGAAGCTCTCGAGGAAGGGCTATTCGCCCGCGGAGATCGCCGCCGCCGTCGAGGAGCTCTCCTCCCGCGGCTGGCTCGACGACGTGAAAACCGCCTCCGCGATGGCCGCGGCGCAGGCGGGAAGGGGCGCGGAAAGGCGCGGATTGCGGCCGAGCTCTCGGCGCGGGGCGTCTCCGCCCAAGACCGCGAGACGGCGCTCGCGGGGCTCGACCCGCGGGCCGAGCGGGACGCGCTCCGCCGCGCCCTCGAGCGCAAAGCGCGGACGCTCCCCGCCGGTTTGACGCGGCAGGCCCGGTCGAAGAAACTCTTCGACCACCTCGTGCGGCGCGGCTTTGCCCCCGCCGCCGTTCTCGAGGCGCTCCAGAGGAAAGGCGACACGACAGATGACGACTCCCCGGGTGTGGACGTCTAGGGACGTCCGCGGCGCGTTTCTCGACTACTTCCGCGGGAAGGGGCACATGGTCGTCCCCTCTTCGTCGCTCGTCCCGGCCGACGACCCGACGCTCCTCTTCACGAACGCCGGAATGAACCAGTTCAAGGACGTCTTCCTCGGGCGCGAGGCGCGCGCCTACGTCCGGGCGGCCTCGTCCCAGAAGTGCGTGCGGGCCGGCGGCAAGCACAACGACCTCGACAACGTCGGCTACACCGCCCGGCACCACACGTTCTTCGAAATGCTCGGGAACTTCTCCTTCGGCGACTACTTCAAGAAGGAGGCGATCGACTTCGCGTGGGAGCTCGTCACGTCGAAGGCGTGGTACGGCCTCGACCCGTCGCGCTTGTGGGCCACCGTCTACCGGGATGACGACGAGGCCGCAGCGCTCTGGGAGAAGCACCTGCCGAAGGCCCGCATCGCCCGCTTCGGCGAGAAGGACAACTTCTGGTCGATGGGCGACACCGGCCCGTGCGGGCCCTGCTCCGAGCTCCACTACGACCAGGGGCCCGGGGTCCCGGGAGACGACACGCCGAACGGCCGGGGCGACCGGGTGATGGAGATCTGGAACCTCGTCTTCATGCAGTTCGACCGCGACGCGTCGGGGAAGACGACGCCGCTCCCGAAGCCCTCCGTCGACACCGGCGCCGGCCTCGAGAGGATCACGGCGATCCTCGAGGGAAAGAACAACAACTACGACACGGATCTCTTCGAACGGATCATTCACCGAATTCGAGGCACTTTCACGAGCAGGCGATACCGGGGCAGAATGGCTGTCGAGGACGCCCCGTTTCGGGTCGTCGCCGATCACGCGCGAGCTGCGGCGATGCTCGTCTGCGACGGAGTCATTCCTTCGAATGAGGGACGAGGTTACGTTCTTCGGCGAATCATTCGCCGTGCTCTTCGCTACGGGCGACGTCTGGAAACACAGCCCCGGCCTTCCTCTACCAGCGTGGCCCAGCAAGTTCCGTCTACCTTGGATCCCTTCTTCCTGTCCGACCGGCCAAAGGCGAGGTTGCCGTCGTCTCCTCCAACCGGGTTCTGCTACCAGAAGAGGAACGTGCTTCGCGAAGACCATGTCCGTCGGCGCCGACAAGGTGGGGGAGGAGATCTCGGACGCGCGGCGGAAGGCGGAGACGAGCGGCGACGGGCACGTCACGCTGGACGGCGCGACGGTTTTCCATCTCTACGACACCTTCGGCGTGCCGCTGGAGCTGATCGAGGAGATCGCCGGCGACGAGGGAATCAAGGTCGACCGGCCCGGCTTCGAGGCCGAGATGGCGACGGCTCGCGAACGGAGCAAGGGAGCGTCGAAGTTCGAGCATGAGAGCGGGCTCCCCGCCGACGATCAGATCGACGCCTCGTGGACGACCGAATTCCGCGGGTATCCGGAACAGGATTTTGTCTCGCTCGTGGGAGCGAAGGTGCTCGGCGTCATTCCGACGAAGCCGGCCGCACCGGCGAATGTTCTGAGAAAGGGTCATGAGGGCTGGGTCGTCACGGACCGTTCGGTCTTCTATCCGGAAGGCGGCGGGCCAGGTGGCCGACCAGGGCGCGTTCTCGTGGGCGCCGGACGGGCTTGCCGAAGTCGTGGATGCCAGGCGCGCGCCCAACGGGAAGAGCACTCTTCACCTTCTGAGAATCTCTTCAGCGGCTCTCTTGCCCCCGGGCAACTCGTGGCGATGCAGGTTCCCGAGTGGACCCGCCGCAAGACGCAGGCGAATCACACGGGGACGCACCTCCTCCATGCGGCGCTCCGGAAGGTGCTCGGCGAGTCGGTCCGGCAGATGGGCTCGCTCGTCGCGCCCGACCGGCTTCGCTTCGACTACGCCGCGTCACGGCCGACGACTCCGGAGGAGATCCGCGAGATCGAGCGCCTCGTGAACGAGGAGGTTCTCCGCGACCGCCCGGTCTCGAAAGAGATCATGTCGATGGACGCCGCGAAAGAGAAGGGCGCCATCATGTTCTTCGGCGAGAAGTACGGCGAGCGCGTCCGCGTCGTCGACGTGCCGGGGTTCTCGACCGAGCTTTGCGGCGGCTGCCACGTCGGGCGGACGGGGGAGATCGGCGCGTTCAAGATCCTGTCGGACCGGGGGCTCGCGGCGGGCGTCCGCCGCGTCGAGGCGGCCACGTCGCTGAACGCGCTCGAGAGGCTCCAGAAGGACGAAGAGATCCTGCTTCAGCTCTCGCAGATCGCGAACGTGTCGCCGCACGAGTTGCCGGCGAAGCTGGGGGAGACGCTGGATTTGCTTAGAAGGAGAGAGAAGGAGGTCGCGGCCTTGAAGCGCGATCTCGTGCTCCGCGCGGGCGGCGGTGAGTTCCGCGCCGCAGGGGAGGAGGCATCGCTCCGCGCCTCCGGACATTCACCTTCTAAGAAATCGGTCTCTTCGGACGGTGCGGCTGAAGAAGGGCTGCACGAGATCGCCGGCATCAAGGTCCTCGCCCGGCGCGTGCCGTCGCTCCCCGCGAACGAGCTCCGCAACCTCGCCGACACGTTCCGCGGCCAGCTGAAGTCGGGCGTTGTCCTTCTCGGCACTGAGACGGAGGAGGGGAAGGTCGTGCTCCTTGCCGCGGTGACGCCCGACCTCGTGTCGAGAGTTTCCGCGGGCGATCTCGTCCAGTTCATGGCGCCGGTCGTGGGCGGCAAGGGGGGAGGCAAGCCCGACCTCGCGCAGGCCGGGGGCCGAGACGCTTCCCGGATCGGAGACGCCCTGGCGAAAGGCGTGGAGCGGGTCCGGGAGCGGCTTGGCGGCTAGGTCTCCCGTCATTGTTCTATACTTTGGCTCAATGATTCGCCTCGGTGGGGGTGTCGCCCTCGCGGCCCTGGTCGTGACTGTGGGCACGGCGGCCGGCGATGTCCACCTCGCGCGGAAGTCGGACGGGTCGGCCCTGATCTACAACGAGGTCGGGAGCGGCTGGCTCGTGAACGGGCGCGCTCCTTCGGACCGCTATCTCGTCGATCGGCGCGTGGCGCCCGGTCCCTGGGACGATGCCATCATCGAGGTTGCCGGGCGGCAGGGGGTCGACCCGAAGCTCGTCAAGAGCGTGATGCTGGTCGAGTCCAACTTCAACCCGCGCGCGATCTCGCGCAAGGGAGCCCGCGGCCTGATGCAGCTGATGCCGGAGACGGCGCGACGCTTCGGCGTCGCGGACCGGTTCGACGCGCTCGAGAACCTCCGGGGCGGAGTCGAATACCTGGCCACGCTCCTGAAGCTCTTCTCGGGCGATGTCGCGCTCTCCCTCGCCGCCTACAACGCGGGGGAGGG
The DNA here is from genome assembly GCA_963721385.1 of uncultured Acidobacteriota bacterium. Lineage (GTDB taxonomy): Bacteria > Acidobacteriota > Thermoanaerobaculia > UBA5066 > UBA5066 > DAOMFB01. The sequence continues at coordinate 76,181 of CAVRJB010000013.1, read as the reverse complement.
GGCCGTGGCGAAGCACGCCGGCGTGCCGCCCTTCGCCGAGACGCGCGAGTACGTCCGGCGGGCCCTCGTGGCCTACCGCGGCTCGGCCGCGCCCGTCCTTTCCGGCGGGTTCCGGGGGATGCCGACCGGCGCCGACACGGCGGCGGTCCGCGCGCCGGCGAAGCCGAAGGCGGCGCCGGTTCGCGTCGCGAGCTTCAACGGAACGACCGTCCTGACGAACGTGGCCGACGTCGACCGCGTCGGGCCGCTCCTCGGTCGGAGCCGCTGAGGCGAGGGCGAGCGCGGCGATGTCAGGCGTCAGGCCCACCGGCACCTCGTCGCCCTTCCGGCCTGCTCCCTTCTTCGACCACGGCCTCTTCCTCCTCCATCTGAACCGCGGCAAGGAGGAGCTCCGCAAGGCGCAGTACGAGCAGGCCCGGAAGGAGTTCGACGAGGCGAAGCGGCTCCGTCCGCACGACCCCGAGGTCCTCCTGAACCTCTCGATCACTCTCTTCCACCTCGGCCAGTACCCGGAGGCCGAGTTCCTGACGCGGGAGCTCCTCGTCGCGCACGAGAACGCGGTGCCGCTCCTCTTCAACCTCAGCCTCATACTCTTCAAGTCGGGGCGGGAGGACGAGGCGCGCGAGCCGCTCGAGCGGGTCCTCGCGCTCGCCCCGGCGCACCGGAAGGCGCACCTGACGCTCGGCCTCATCTGCCAGCGCGGGGGCGACCACGACCGGGCGCAGCGGCACTTCCGGATGGCGGGCGCCGAGCTGAAGGACGGCGCTGAGGGCGACGACTCCGTCTCGCGGATGGCCCGGCAGGCCGCCGCGATGCCCGCTCCGCCGCCGGGAGGCGCCGCGCCGTCGCCGCCCGTGAAGCCGGAGTCGGCCGATGCGATGGCCGCGTCGGGCCGCCCGCTCACCAGCTCCGGCAACTGGGTCCGTCCCCTCTCGGGCTCCTTTCGGAAGCGCTCCGACTCGTCGCCGTCGATGGCGCCTCCCGGCCCGGTCGGGGCGTTCACGCCGAAGCCCGGAGGATTTCTCTCGGCCTCGACGGCGGTCGGCCTCCGCGTCCGGAAGGGCGTTGTCGTGGGTCGGTCGGGCCTGCCGGTCCTCGAGCCCGACACGCGGCTGGACGAACCCCTCGGTCCGATGCTCATCAAGGCGTCCGGCGACGGCACGCTGCTGCTCGCCGACCAGGGGCGGATCCCGTACGTCCGCGCCCTCTCGCGCGAATTCCTCTCGGTCGAGCCGTCGCGGCTCCTCGCGTTCGAGGAATCGCTCACGTACCGCGAGGACCCGGCCTTCGAGTTCCGCAGGCGGATCGTCACCCCGTTCCTGAAACTGTTCGGGACGGGCGCTGTCGCCCTCTCCGTCGTCGGGGAGCCGGCTCGGTTCGACGTGGAGTGGGGGCAGCCGTTCACGCTGGCGGCCCGGGCCGTCGTGGCCTATGGCGGCGAGCTGATGCCGGAGCTGCTGGAGGATACGGACCCGATCGCCAGCCTCGGCGCGGGTCCGGTGGTCCGCTTCGTGGGCGCCGGCTTCATCCTCGCCGACGCGCGATGATGATCGCGGGGGTTTCTCGATCCTCCCGCACCCCCCCAGAAGAAGAGAGCCGTCAGCCCTTGAAGGCGCGGAGGTCGCGCTCGGTCTCGTCGAGGAGCGACTCGATCAGAGACGGATTCTCGTGTTCGGCGTAGATCCGGATCATCGGCTCCGTTCCCGACAGCCGGTGGAGAAGCCACCCCTGCGCACCGAACATCAGCTTGATGCCGTCGAGGCTCGAGGTCGCCGTCACCTTCTGGCCGGAGCGTGACGCGGGGGGAGCCGCGCCGAGCTTCTGGAGGTAGGACCGGAGGAGCGGCACGGGGAAATAGAGGTCGCGCCGCCCGTAGGCGAGAGCGCCGTAGGTCGCGTCCTGCCGCGCGAGAAGCGCCTCGAGCGAGACCCCGGCCCGGGCGACGGCCTCCAGGACGAGAAGGCCCGAGAGGACGCCGTCCCGCTCCGGGAGAAAGAAGGAGACGCCGAGACCCCCCGATTCCTCGCCCCCGATCCCGACCTCGCCCGACATCATCTTCTCGGCAATGTGCTTGAAGCCGATCGGGGTTTCGTGGAGGGGAATCTGAAGCCTCGCGGCGACGCGGTCGAGGAGGAGCGACGTCGAGAAGGTCTTGGCGATGCCGCCGCCGATCCGGCCGCGCGCCGCGAGGCTCTCGGCGAGAAGGGCGAGAATCCGGTGGGGCGTGACGAAGCGTCCGCCGCCGTCGAGGACGCCGAGGCGGTCTCCGTCGCCGTCGGTGGCGACGACGACGTCGAAGCGTCCCGCCGAGAGTGCCGCCTGTGAGGCACCGAGGTTCTGCGGGATCGGCTCGGGATTCACGCCGCCGAAGGAGGGGTTCCGGTCCGCCCGGATGGTCGTGACGCGCGTCTCGTGCCCCGCGCCGACGATCTCGGCGAGGAGCGTCCCCGACGCCCCGTGCATCGAGTCGACGAGGACGGAGAGCCCCGCGCGCCGGATCGCGTCGAGGTCGATGCAGGCGGCGATCGCGTCTCGATAGGGCGACCTGAGATCGATCCGCTCGGCGTCGCCGCCTGGCCGCGGGGGGAGAAACCGGTCGGCCGAGCGTCCGATCGCGTCGTACGTCGCGGGCGTCGCGCTCCCGCCGAAGTGCGACTTGTACTTCACGCCGTTCCAGAGGGCGGGGTTGTGCGACGCCGTCACCGCGATCCCGCCGCGCAGCCCGCGGCGCTTCACGTGCCACGACGCGCAGGGCGTCGGGACCGGCCGGTCGGTCAGGAGGACCCGGAATCCCTTCGACGCGAGGCGGACGGCGCTTTCCTCGGAGAGCTCGGGCGAGAGAAAGCGCGTGTCGTGGACGAGCGGAAGCGTCCACGGGTCGCCGGGGTCCGGATTCGCGGGGTCGACCGTCCAGGCCGCCATGGCGTCGACGACGCGGAAGACCGCGTCGAACGTCAGCTCTCGCCCGATCCGTCCGCGCCAGCCGTCGGTGCCGAAGGCGATGGGAGTGCTCGGCATGGGCGGGCGGATTGTGGGAGACGCGGGCGCGGCTGTAAAGCGGAACGGGCCGCCCGCCGCTAGAATGCACCCGCGGTGGCTTCCGTCAACGTCCCGAACGCGCTCACCCTCCTGCGCATCTTCATGGTCCCGCTTCTCGTCGTGATCCTCCTGACGAGGATGCCGGCGAAGGAATACGTCGCGCTCGTCATCTTTCTCCTTGCGGCCCTGACCGACGCCCTCGACGGCTACTGGGCGCGGAAGTACAAGAAGGTCACGACGCTCGGGACGCTGCTCGATCCGATCGCCGACAAGCTTCTCGTCTCGGCGGCGTTGATCTCGCTCGTCGACCTGCAGGAGGCCGACGCCTGGGCGGTCTGCATCATCATCGGCCGCGAATTCGCCGTCTCGGGCCTCCGCTCCATCGCCGCGACCCACGGAATCGTCATCCCCGCGTCGCGCCTCGGCAAGTGGAAGATGGTGACGCAAGTCGTCGGCATCTCGCTGATGATCCTCGGCGCCCGGCTCGACGACATCGGCCTCTGGCGGAACACCGGGAAGGCGGCGCTCTGGGTCATGACGGCGATGGCGCTCGTCTCCGGGTTCGACTACTTCCGCCGGTACCTCAAGATCCTCTTTGAGAAGGAGGCGAGCGGAACGTATCCCGCCGTGCCGGCCGCCTTGTCAGCGCCGGCGAAAGACGGCCTGAAAGACGGGGCGGCATGAGGCCGCGAACTTGAGCTCGTAGCTCGTTCCGCTCGACCAGGGCCCGGTCTCGGACGGCGCGAGCCGAAGCAGGGCCGCCTCGGCGCCGAGCGCCTCCTCGATCACTTTCCAGTAATCCGCGTGGTCCGACATCACGCGGAGGAGCCCGCCCGGCTCCAGGGCACGCGCTGCGGCGCCCGCAAAGGCCGCGTCGAAGAGCCGCCGCTTGTGGTGCCGTTTCTTGGGCCAGGGATCGGGGAAGTAGACGTGCAATGCCGCGAGGGCGCCGGGCGCCAGCCGGCGCTTCACGAACTCTTTCCCGTCGAGGCTCTCCACCCGGAGATTTGCGAGGCCGCGCCGCGCCGCGCGTTCCCTCACGAGGAGCGCGTACTCGCGCTCGATCTCGAGGCCGAAAAAGTCGCGGTCGGGGCTGGCGGCGGCCGACTCCATGAGGAACCGCCCTTTTCCCGTCCCGATCTCGAGCTCGACGGGGGCCCGGCGGCCGAAGAGCGCGACGAGGTCCAGGAGGCCGGCGTCCTCGGGTTCTCCCGGCAGGAAGATCCGCGGCGGCGGCACGGGGTGCGGCGCGCCTCTCTCGCGGGGTGTTCGCGGCGGGGCGACGCCCGCGCGCTTCAGCGCCCGCCGGACGAAAGGGCGGGCCATCAGCGGAGCGCCGCCACGCCTTCAAGGTGATTCACGACGGCTTTCTTCCGGGCCCGGCGTCCAGGGGAATCCGGCTGATGCGGACGCGTTCGATGGCTCGCGGCGTGGCGCGCTCGACGAGGAACTCGAGGTCGCCCTCGCGCGTCCGCGCCCCGGCCATCGGGATGCGGCCGAACTTCCGGAGGAGGAAACCGGAGACCGTCTCCACCTCCGCGTCGTCGAGCGGGACCCGGAGGTCCCGCGCGAGTGAGGCGAGAGGATACGCCCCTTCGATCAGGATCGACGTGCCCTCCTGCGCCGGGCTCCGGTCGGGCTCGTCGTGCTCGTCGAGGATGTCTCCGACGATCTCCTCGATCAGGTCCTCGAGCGTCACGAGGCCTGCAATGGCCCCGGATTCGTCCACGACAATCGCCATGTGAAAGCGGCGCCGCCGCATTTCCCGGAGGAGGTCGCCGCAACGCTTGAGTTCCGGGACGATGACGGCGGGCCGGAGGTAGCGCGTCAGTTCGAACGCCTGCTCCTCGGAGTCGCTGACGGCGAAGAGGTCTTTCAGGTGGAGGACCCCGACGACGTCGTCGGGGCTCTCGCGCCAGACGGGGTATCGGCTGTACCGGTGCTCGTGGCCGATCGCCTCCACCTCCGTGAACGTGGCCCGGACGGGAATCGAGACGATGCGGGCTCGCGGAACCATGGCGTCGTGGACCGGCGTGTCCCCGAAGGCGAGGACGGCATGAAGGATGTCGGTCTCCTCCGAGGGGAGCGCGCCCTGCCGGCGCGAGAGCTCGATGACGCTCCGGACGTCGGCCTCGGTCAGGTCGGGGGTCATCTGGCGGGAGGCGCCGAAGGGCCGCAGCAGGATGCGGGCCACGCGCGCAAGCGTGGTGGTCAGCGGCGCGAAGAGGCGGACAAAGACCTCGACGGGGCCTGCCAGCGCCCCGGCGACCGCCGCCGGGTGCCACGCGGCGAGCGTCTTTGGCGTGACCTCGGCCACGACGAGAAGGACGACCGTCGTGACGACTGTCGCGACGAGGACGCCCTGCTTTTCGCCCAGGTGGGAGATCGCCACCGCGGCGCCGATTGTGCCGGCGGCGCGTTGTTCACGGCATTGTTCCCGACGAGAAGGGTCCCGATCGTCCTGGGCAGGTTTGCGCGGAGCCGCTCGACGGCGGCCGCGCCCGCCCGCCCCTCCTCCTTCATCCGGAGGACCGAGGCGTCCGAGACCGACGTGAGTGCCGTCTCGGCGCCCGAGAAGAACGCCGAGGCAAGGGCGCAAAGGAAGAAGAGCGCGAGGAGGAGGGCGTCGCTCATCGCGGCGAGACCGCCCAGCCGTCGCCCGCGGGGACGAGCGGGATCTCGCGAAGGGAGTCCCCTTCGCACGGCCCGGAGACGCAGCGCCCTGTCGCGAACTCGAAGAGGGCGGCGTGGTTCTGGCAGGCGAGATAGCGCCCGTCGGCCGAGACGATGTCGTCGTGAATCCGGTCGAGTGGGATCGGCACGTGCGGGCAGAGGTTCTCGAAGGCGCGAGGTCCCGCGGGCGTGGCGATGAGGAGGCCCTCGACGAAGGGGCGGCCTCGAAGCCCCTGCTTCCGGAACTTCAGGACCTGGCCGGGCGCGAGCGCCGCCGAGCCCTCGATGAAGGGGTCCCGCTCGCGTGCTTCGGCGAGCAGCAGAGGCGTTTCGGCGTCGGCCGTGTCGCGGAATCCGCCACCCCCCTCGGCAAGAAGGCGCGCCACGACCGGCGCGTCGGCAGGAGGCATCGCGAGGAGCGACGCCTCGCCCGCCTCGCACCAGCGGATCCCGGCGCAGCCGACCGGCGCGGGCGTGCCGAGCAGGCCCCGCACCCTGAAGAAGAGGAGCGTGAGCCGACCTTCGCGGGCGAATGCGTAGGGGACCGACCCGGCCGGGGTGACGGCCATCTCCTCGCGCCACTCGCGGACGAGGGCGTCCTCGGGCGACTCCTCCTCCTCGACCTTTCCTCCCGGAAGCTCCCAGAGGCCTGGGTGGTTTCCGGCGAGCGGCCGCTGCGCGAGAAGGAGCTTCCCCCCCGACACGAAGACGCCGGCCACGACGAGGCGCGTGACGCTCACGTCCGGCCCTCCCGACGGAGCGCTGCCACCGCGTTCCGCACGAGCCCGTCCCGCGTGGCGCGTTCGAGCGCCGTCTCGAAGAACCGGCGCCGGAATTCCGATTCGTCGAGAAGCGCGAGGGGCCGCGGGTCGAGCGTTGCCGCCGGCCCGCGAGGCGGACCCGACGGGCTCTGGTGCGCGTTCCAGGGGCAGGCGTCCTGGCAGGCGTCGCAGCCGAAGAGGCGTCCCTCGAGCGACGCTTCCTCGTCGGGCGTCAACGGGCCGCGTTTCTCGATCGTCAGGTAGGAGAGGCACTTCCGCGAGTCGAGGACGCGCGGCGCGACGAACGCCTGCGTCGGGCAGGCGTCGAGGCAGGCGACGCAGGTCCCGCAGACGTCGGGCGGCGCCCCGGGCGGGGCCGTCGGGGCGAGCGCGGCGTCCGTCAGGATCTCGCCAAGGACGACGTTCGAGCCGACGCCGGGCACGATCAGCATTCCGTTCTTCCCGATCGAGCCGAGGCCTGCACGAAGGGCGGCGTCCCGCTCGAGAAGCGGCGCCGTGTCGACGCAGGTCCGGAAGTGCGATCCCTTCGGCGCAAGCGGCCGCAGCCGTTCGACGAGGCGCTTCAGATGGCGACGGACGACGAGGTGGTAGTCCTCACCTCGCGCGAAACGCGCCACGTTCCCGTCGCCGCGCCCGGGTACCTCGCGCGCCACCGCGATCAGCGCCCGCGCAAACGGCAGGATCGAGTCCCACCGGCGCCGTAGCTCGAAGCCCCGCTCGAGCCACCCCATCTCCCCATGGTGCCCGTCGGCGATCCACGAGGCGAATTCACCGAAGGAGGCCGGAGCCGCCGCCGCCACGACGCCGGCGGCCACGAAGCCCTCGTCGCGCGCGAACTCGACCGCCGCTCTCGAAAGGGCGGCGGGGTCCTCCGGACGAGGCGGGGGAGGGAAGCGCGGGGCGCGCGCCGGAACCGGCGGCATGGTCCGGCAGTTTAGCAACGCGTCCCGTATCATCGTTTTCGTGGTTCCACTCGAAGAGCGATCGCGCCGATACTCGACGGCATTCTTCGTCGTCGCCCTCGTCGGCATCGCGGCGCTTTCGTACGTGATCTTGAGGCCGTTCTTCGACGCCATCGCCTGGGCGGTCGTCCTCGCGGTCGCCCTCCGGCCGGTCTGGGTCCGGATCGAGCGCCGGACGAAGAGGCGGTCGCTGGCGGCGGCGGTGACGTCGATCCTGGTCGCGTTCCTCGTCCTCCTCCCGGCGATCCTGCTCGGTGCGGCGCTCGTGGGTCAGGCGGCGAAGACCGCGTTGCGCCTCGCTGCGTTCCTCAGGTCGCAGGAGGTCTCCTCGATCGCCGACCTCGAAAAGCTCCCCGGCATCGGCCGGGCTCTGGCGTGGGTGGGAGAGAACGCCGGCGTCACACCCGAGGTGCTCCGGCAGCACTCGATGGACGCGGCGGGGAAAATCTCCGGTTTCCTCGCGTCGAAGGGAGGGGGCGTCGTCGTCGGGTTCTTCGGCGCCATCGCGAACTTCCTGCTCACGATGTTCCTCCTCTTCTTCCTGCTGCGCGACGGCGAGGGGATGGCGGAGGCCCTGTCGGAGCTGCTTCCGCTCTCGAAGGACGGACGGCGGACGACGATGCGTCGTCTCGGGACGATGCTCGACTCGATCTTCAAGGGTTCGCTCCTGACGGCGCTCATCCAGGGCGCGCTCGGCGGGATCGGATGGGCGCTCGCCGGCCTGCCGTCGGCGTTCCTCGCGGCCGCGGCGATGGCGGTCCTCTCGCTCCTCCCGATCGGCGGGACGGCGCTCGTCTGGCTCCCGGGCGCCGCCTTGCTGGCGCTCCAGGGGCGGACGGGCGCGGCGATCTTCCTCGCCGCGTGGGGTGCCGCGGCCGTCGGAAGCGTCGACAACATCCTCAAGCCGCTCCTGATCCGCGGAGGCGGCGAGCTGACGACGCTCGTCGTCTTCCTCGGCGTCTTCGGCGGCCTCGCCGCCTTCGGTCTCCTCGGCGTCTTCATCGGGCCGATCACGCTCGCGACCGCCCAGACGCTCCTGGAGGCGCTTCGCGGCTACGCCCGGAGCGAGACGGAAGAGGCGGCGCCCTCGGGCTGAGTCACGGCGCCCAGACCGCGACGAAGACGTTCGTCTCGCCCGGCTTCGCGTTGTGGCGGTTCGAGCAGAAGGCGAGCCGCTTTCCGTCGGGCGAGAACATCGGGAATCCGTCGAAAGTCGGATTGAAGGTGATCTGCTCGAGCCCGGTCCCGTCTGCGTTCACGGCGTAGAGGTCGAAGTTCCGGCCGCGCGGGTCGTTCATGTTCGACGAGAAGAGGATCCGCTCGTGCCCGCCCCGGAAGAAGAACGGGGCGAAGCTCGCCGCGCCGAGCCGCGTCACCTGGCGGTCGGCGCTTCCGTCGGCCTTCATGACGCGGATCTCGAGGGAGCGGGGCCGAATGAGGGAGCGGGCGAGGAGCGACTTGAACGACTCGATCGCGGTGGAGTCCGTCGGATGCGAGGCCCGGTAGACGATCCACTCTCCGTCGTCGCTGAAGAACGCTCCGCCGTCGTACCCGACCGCGTCGGTCAGCCGCTTCACCCCCGAGCCGTCCGAGTTCATCGTGTAGATGTCGAGGTCGCCGTCGCGGGTGGACGTGAAGACGATCTTCCGGCCGTCCGTCGAGATCGTCGCCTCGGCGTCGTACCCGAACGAGTCCGTGAGGCGGATCAGGTGTTTTCCGTCCGCGTCGGCGGAGAAGATGTCGTATTCGGGGTAGAGCGCCCAGACGTACCCTTGCGACATGTCGGGGGGCTTCGGGCAGCTCTTTCCGCCGAGGTGAGTCGAGGAGTAGAGGATCCGCCTCCCGTCGGGGAAGAAGTAGGCGCAGGTCGTCCGTCCGTCGCCGGTCGAGACGAGCCGGGGCTCGACTTTCGGGTCGTCGACGTCGAGGACGAAGATCTGGTCGCAACCGAAGGGGGGGCGCGTCGACTGGAAGATCAGCTGATTTCCGTCCGCAGACCAGTAGGCCTCGGCGTTCTCGCCCCCGAACGTGAGCTGTCGAACGTTTCGAAGGTGCCTCTCGCCAGGGACTTCGAGCGGCGAGCGCGTTCCCTCGTCGGCGGCCGGCGTCGCGGCGGAGCGCGGGCCCGGGAGAGGGGCCCGTGCACGCGGTGGCAAGCAGGGCAACCATGGCGACCGGGACGAGGGTGGCGGAGCCGAGCGATGTCTTCATGGTGGTGACCGTAATATAACCAGCGAATGGACGCGAAAGCGCCAGGCGAGCAGCGGGGAGAGGAGGTCGCGGCGCTGGCGCGCGACCTCGTCGACCGGCTGACGGCCCTCTCGGCGTCGGCGGCCTCCGGGCTCGAGCGGGCTGCTCCGTCCGCCACCTCTTCCGGGCCCACCGGTCCCTCGCCCGACTTTTCCGGGCCGCGCGGGATCCTCGAGAACGGCTCGCGGTTCGTCTCGCCACATCTCCCGGGCGACGCCCGGATGCGGCGGGCGAAGGCGTTCCTTCTGCGGATCCTCCGGATCGTGACGCGAGACCAGACCGTCTTCAACTCGGCGGTCCTCGAGGCGCTTCGCGGATCGTTCGACGCCGCCGAGGCGGGATTTCGGGACGCCGCCGCCGCGATGACCGAGGCCGACCGGACGTCGAGGCGCCTCGACGAGTCGATGCGTCGCGCCGAGTCGGCGCTCGGCGCCGGCCTCCAGGCCGTCCAGGAGGAGCTCTCGCGAGAATCGGCCGCCCGGAGCGCGCTCGGCGCGGAGGTCGTCGCGGGCGCGAAGCGGCTCGACTCGCTCGAGACGGACGCGGAGCTCGCGGCCGCGACCGGGAAGCGGATCGCCGAGGCGGAGAGCGCACTCCGGCAGCTCCGGCTGGAATGGACGGCCGTGAGGAGCGACCTGAGATCGGCCCGCCCGGCGGCGGCGCCCTCGGCTCCGGCGGCCGCGGTCCCGGCGGCGGACGATCCGCTTCGCGCCGGGCTCTACGCCGGCTTCGAAGACGTCTTTCGAGGCTCGGAGGAGGAGATCCGGGCCCGCCAGGAGAAGGATGTAGCCCGTTTCCGCGGCGCTCCCGGGCCTGTCGCCGACCTCGGGTGCGGGCGCGGCGAGTTCCTCGAAGCCCTGAAGTCTGCCGGGCTCGGCGGCGTCGGCTGCGACGCGAACCCTGTCATGGCGGCGCGCGCGAAGGAAAAGGGGTTGGACGTCGACCGGGCCGACCTCTTCGAGTGGCTCTCGGGGCGAAAGGACGCCTCGCTCGGCGGCGTGACGGCGTTTCAGGTGGTCGAGCACCTTTCGCCCGCGCGCCTCTTCGACCTCGTGGAGCTCGTGGCGCGGAAGCTGGCGCCGGGCGGCCGGGTCCTCTTCGAGACCATCAACCCGGAGTCGGTCTACGCGATGAGGTGGTTTTGGATGGATCTCACGCACGTCCGGCCCGTCCCCGCGCCGTCGCTCGCGCAGCTCCTCGCCGGCTGCGGCTTCCGCGACGTCACGATCGACTGGCGCTCGCCCGTCCCGGCGTCGGAGTCCCTCCCGGCCAGCCGCCGCGAAGGACCCGGCCTTTGCGCCCATCGCTCGTCTTCTCTTCGCGCCGCAGGACTACGCGGTCACCGGCGTGAAGTAGATGGCGCGCGTCCTCGTCTGCACCGCGCAGGTGCCGTTCGCGTCGGGCGGCGCCGAGAGGCACGCCGCCGGCCTCGTTCGCGAGCTCAAGAGGGGCGGGCACGAGGCCGACCTCGTCCAGCTCCCGTTCAAGTGGTACCCGCGGGAGGAGATCCTGGCCTCGGCACTCGCGTGGCGCCTCCTCGACGTGACCGAGGCGGACGGGAAGAAGGTCGACCTCGTCATCCCGATGAAGTTCCCGTCCTACATGGTCCGCCATCCGAACAAGGTGGTCTGGCTGATCCACCAGTTCCGGCAGGCCTACGACCGCTTCGGGACGCGGGAGAGCGACTTCACCGCGTCGCCCGAGGACACCCGCTGGCGTGAGCTGATCTCCGAATCGGACCGGACGGGGCTCACCGAGGCGCGGAAGATCTTCACGAACGCGAAGAACACCGCCGAGCGGCTCCGGCGCTTCAACGGCCTCCCGGGAGAGCCTCTTTACCACCCGCCTCCGCTCACCGGCCGGTACCGGACGGAGGAAAGCGCCGGATTCGCGTTCGCGATCGGGCGGCTCGACGCGTGGAAGCGGTTCGATCTCGCCATCGAAGCGGCCGCCGCCGGGCGGTTTCCGCTCGTGATCGCCGGGACCGGTCCCGACGAGGCCCGGCTGAAGAAGCTCGCCGTGAAGAGCGGGGCCGACGTGACGTTCCGTGGCGGCGTCTCCGACGACGAGCTGCTGTCGCTCTACGCGACCTGCGGGACGGTTCTCTTCACGCCGGCCGACGAGGACTACGGCTACGTCGCGCTCGAGGCGTTTCTCTCGCGAAAGCCGGTCGTCACCTGCTCCGATTCGGGCGGGCCGCTCGAGTTCGTCGAGGAGGGAGTGACCGGCTGCGTCGCGGGGCCCTCGGGCGCTGCCGTGGGCGCGGCGGCGGCGGCGCTTCTCGGGGACACGGCCCGCGCCCGCCGGCTCGGGGAGGCGGGCTTCGAGAAGGTCCGCGGCATCACCTGGGAAGGGGCCGTGCGGGAGCTGCTTTCGGCCGGAGGAATCGGTTGAGCGGCAGGGCGCGGCGCCTCTCCGTGGGCGTCGTCAGCCCGCTTCCTCCGGTCCGTTCGGGGATCGCGGACTACACGGCCGAGCTCCTGGCGTCGCTGGGCAAGTTCGTCGACACGGTGGCGTACGAGCCCGCGCGCGCGAACGCGGCCTGCCGGGCCCGGCACGACGTCGTCCTGTTCCAGATCGGCAACGACCCGATCCACGCCGGCTCATACGAGGCGCTGACGGCGCCCGGCCGGCCAACGCCGGCCGTCGTCACGCTGCACGACTTCGTCCTCCACCACCTCTTCGCAGCGGGATACCTCGATGCCGGGAAAGAGGACGCGTACGCGCGCGAGCTCGCGGCGAACGAAGGAGAACGAGGCCGCCGCCTCTGGGAGCGGATGAAGGAGGGGACGCGGATTCCCGTCTGGGATCTCGAGCCGTGGTCCTACCCGATGAACGGCCGGCTGCTCGCAGCGGCCGACGCCGTCATCGTCCACTCGCGCATCGTTGCGGGAGCGGTCCAGCGGAAGGCGCCTTCGACGGACGTGGCCGAGATCCCGCACCACGTCGTCCCTGCGCCGCGCACGCCGCGGGACGAGGCACGGCGCGCCCTCGGGATCCCGGCGGGCCGGCCCGCCGCCGTCACGCTCGGCATCGTGACGCCGGCGAAGCGCGTGGCACGCATTCTCGAGGCGCTCGGCTCCGTCCCGCGGGAGAGGCGCCCGTTCCTCTTCATCGGGGGGGAAGTGGGGCCTGACGACCCGCTCCTCGGCCTCGTCCGCGGCCTCGGCCTCGAGGGCGACGTCGCCTTCGGCGGGTTCCTCTCCGAGGAGGACTTCTGGAAGGCGGCGTCGTCGGCCGACCTCGCGATCAACCTCCGCCATCCGACGATGGGGGAGACCTCCGGCGCGGTCTGCCGGCTCGCGGGCTTCGGGCTGCCTCTCGTCGTCAGCGACACCGGCTGGTTCCGCGAGCTGCCGGACACGTTCGCCTCGAAGATCCCTGTCGGTGGCGACGAGGTCACGCGGCTGGCCGGCGAGCTCTCCCGGATCGCCTTCGACCCTGAAGAGGCCGAGAGGCGAGGCGCGGCCGCAGCAGCGTGGGGGCGGGCCCGCCATCCCGACCGGGTGGCGGAGGCCTACGCTTGCGTCCTCGCGGACGCGGCCGAGGGCCGGTCGCGGGCCCGCGCCCTGACGGGGCGCCTCGCCGCCGAGGCGGCCGCCCTGGGAATCGGGCAGCCGGGCCGTGCCGCGTCGCGGATTCCCGACGCGGCCGTCGTGGCGGCCGTCGCCGAGCGGACGGCAGGCCTCCTCCCGGCCCCCCGGGAACGCCTCTTCGAAAGCTAGGAGGCCCCCTCAGAGCCGGAAGCGGTCGCGCGGGTCGCCGGGGACCGACGTCGCGTCCGGGACGGGCGCCCTCAGCGCTTCCCGGAGCCCGTCGAGCGGGAAAGGAGCGAAGCCGCCGGGAATGCGGTCGAGCTTCTCGAGTGCGAGCGCGAAGAGGCGTCCGGCGGGAGCGTGATTCCCGCGAGTCAGGTGAACGCAGCCGGCCGCGAGCTGGATGAGGGCCTGCAGGAAGATGCGGTCGTCGCCCGAGCTTTCGTTCCAGAGGTGCTCCCACTCCTCGTGCGCCTCGAAGAAGCGGCCCGAGCGGAACTCCGCCAGGCCCTTCTCGAATCGGGGATCGGCCGCGCCCCTGAACGTCACGGCGGCGGAATCAGGCGGGCTTTCGGATCGACGCCAGGATCCGGAGCATCTCGTTCGCGTCGACGTAGCCCTCCACCTTCCGGACGATGCGCCCGTCGGCCGCGACGAAGAGGATGGTCGGGAAGCCGTGGACGCCGTACTTCTCGGCCACGGACCGGCCCCCCTTCTCGGCGTTGACCTTGATCGGCACGAACTCGCGAAGCGCCTCGCGCACTCTCCGGTCGGAGTACGTCTCGCGGTCGAGCTTCTTGCACCACCCGCACCAGTCCGTGTAGACGTCGATCATCACGATCTGCCCGCCGCTCCGCGCCCGGTCCAGAGCTTGTTGGAAGTCGAGCGAGGCGAAGACGCCCGTGGGGTCGGGGACAGAGGCACCTCCTTCCGGCCGGGAGCGGCCGCAGCCGCCGGCGGCGCCGGCGAGCAGCAGGGCGAGAACGAGGGCTGAGGCGGCGAGAGGTCATCGAAGAGGTCTCCGTGGGCAGCCGGCCGGGCGGCGGATCCGGCCCGGGATCATAGCGGCTGAAGAAGTCCGCGCGATGAGAGCGCCTCGGCGAACTGCTGCGGAGACTCCACGGCGAACGCGTCGAGGCCGAGGCGCCGGGCGGCCTCGACGTACTCGGCCCGGTCGTCGGCGAAGACGGCGTCGCGCGCCCGGACCCCGGCCTCGGCGAGGGCCGTGGCGAAGAAGGCGGGGTCGGGCTTCACCCGCCCCTCCCGGAAGGAGAGAACACAAGCGTCGACGAGGCGCGTCACGTCGGCGACCCTCAGCACGCCTTCCCAGTGGAGAGAGTTCGTGTTCGAGACGAGGACTTTCGGGATGCCGGGCCGGACCCGAGCGAGAGCGGTGAGGGCGTCGGGGAGCGGCTCGAAGATGTCGCGCCAGGCCGGGGTCCAGACATCGTCGGAAAGGGGAGGGAGGCCCGCCGCGGCCTCGGCCCTCCGGAAAAAGTCCGACGTCGAGAGACGGCCGAGATCGAGTTCCCTCACGAGCGGACCGAAGAGATGAGCTCGCAGGTCCTCCGCCGGAACGCCGGCGGCTTCCCCGATCCGACGGAGCGTGAGGCCGTGGTCGAAGCGGACGAGGACGTTCCCGAGGTCGACGAGAAGCGCCCGCGGCCCGGCTTCGGCGCTCAGCGGATGGCCCTCGCGACGGCGGCGGGGGCGCCCGGGCCCGGTGGAAGCGAGGCCGGCTCTCCGGGGATGAGGTAGGGGTCGCCCGTCCTGAGGTCGGAGACCGACGCGTAGCAGAGGAGCCGCGCGGCGTTCGGGAGGTTCACGAAGACGGTCAGTCGGTAGGGACCGCCGGGCGGGATGCCGGCGGCGACGAACTCCTTCCCGAAGAGGTCGTTGATCTGGCGGATCGAGTACGGCGCCACGCTGTAGGCGCGCTGGGCGAGGACGCGCCCGATCGAGTCGACGAGCTGCACGCCCGCCTCGAGCGGCACCTCCTCGGTGTTCAGGAGGCCGACGTTCGTCCGGAGGTTCGCGTCGTTGCGGAGACCGATGATGTAGAGCTCGCCCGCGACCGAGTCGTCGAAGGCGACGGCCTTTCTGAGGGGCTGGCCGGGCGAGAACTGCCCGTACGTTCCGGAGAGAGCGCCGGCGACGTTATAGGTGTTGCTCGTGACGACGAGCGGCGGGCCATACGCCGAGACGTCGCCGACCTTCAGCGAGACGACGTTCAGATTTCCGAACGCGTTGTCGTACTTGAATTGCTGGCTGACGATGTCGGAGAAGGTGACGGATTCGCGCGGCCGGAGCGGCGGGTCGAGCCGGATCCCGGGGAGCTGCGTGTAGTCGGCGTCGGGCGGCGTGAGGTAGAGGACGACGTCCGCGGATTCTTCCGGGTCCGGGTTGAAGACCTCGACGTCCGTCCGGAAGACGCCGCTCGCGCCGACGACGTGGACCGCCGGCAGGAATGCCTCGACGGTCGCGATCGTGTCGGCCGCCGCGGTCGGCGCGGCCGCGAAGAGGGCGACGCCGAGGAGCGACCGCGGCGGTCGGGGCTCTCCGGGTCGTCCGGCTGGCAGGGCGCATGGTCTTCCCCCTTACCTCATTCTCGCAAGGAGGCTGCCACGGCAGGAGTCCCGGCGGGGTCCCCTTCGAGGGACGGACGGGGAAGGGACGCTTTGAAAAGAGAAACGCCCCGGCATGCCGGGGCGCTCTCGTTTCAGAAAGGGAAGGTCTTACTTGGTGGCCGGGGCAGCCGACGTCGTCGTCGTGGTCGACGTGTCGTCGTCGTGGAGGCCGTGCCCGGGGCCGCCGCGGTGGCGGGTGCCGTGGTGGTGGTGGTCGTCTTGCTGGTCTCCTCGACGACCTTCGGGGCCTCGGTCTTCGGGGCGGGCTTCTCCTCGGGCTTGGCGCAGGCGACGAGGCCGACGGCGAGAGCGGTGATGGCAAATACGGAAGCGATCTTCTTCATTTCATTCTCCTTCTTGTTTACCCGATTCGATACGGGATTCCAGAAACGTGATTTGCTTTGGTCGAGTCGGTTGCGCAGACCGTGTCGTTCTTGTTTCCGTGGCACAACTCCAACACACGCGGATGAACCGCCTCGAGCTTCGCCGGGGAGTATCGGGGGAAAATCCTGTTCTGTCAAGACTTCCGATCGGCACCCTGCTCCGGATCCCGGTCCTGCTACACTTCCGCCCCTTCGATGTTCGACTCCCTTTCCGAGAAGTTGCAGCGGGTTTTCAAGGAACTGCGAGGCGAGGGGCACCTCACCGAGTTTCACGTCGACCAGGCCTTGAAGGAGATCCGGACGGCTCTTCTGGAAGCGGACGTCAACCTTCAGGTGGTCAAGGACTTCACGGCGGCCATCCGGGACAAGGCGGTGGGCCAGGAGGTCCTCACGTCGTTCTCCCCGGTGCAGCAGGTGATCCAGATCGTCAAGGACGAGCTGACCCGGGTCCTCGGCGGCGCCGTGGTGCCCCTCGCGCTCAAGAAGCGTCCCTCCGTCGTCCTTCTGGTCGGCCTCCAGGGCTCGGGAAAGACGACGACCGCAGCCAAGCTCGGGCTTCTCCTGAAGAAGAGCTTCGGAAAGAGCGTCCTGCTCGTTCCGGCCGACGTCAATCGGCCGGCCGCGACCGAGCAGCTCCGGACCCTGGCGAAGGAGAACGGGCTTCACGCCTGGGACCCGAAGGCCGAAAACGACTCCGTCGTCCGCGCGAAGGCCGCGGTGAAAGAAGCGAAGCTCTTCGGCTACGACGTCGCGATCGTCGACACCGCCGGCCGCCTGCACGTCGACGAATTCCTCATGGACGAGGTCGCCCGGATCCACGCAGCGGTCGAGGCCGACGAGGTCCTTTTCGTGGCCGATTCCATGACGGGGCAGGACGCCGTCCGCTCGGCCGAAGCGTTCGGCGCGAAGCTCCCGCTCACGGGCGTGATCCTGACGAAGACGGACGGCGACGCCCGGGGCGGCGCCGCCCTCTCGCTCGCATCGGTCGTCGGCAAGCCGCTCAAGTTCGTCGGCACGGGCGAGAAGGTGAAGGACTTCGAGCCCTTCCATCCCGACCGGGCGGCCTCCCGCCTTCTCGGCCTCGGCGACATGCTGACGCTGATGGAGAAGGTCTCCACCGAGACCGACCAGGCCGCGGCTCTCCGGGCGGCCGAGAAGTTCCGGAAGAACCAGTTCACCCTGACGGACCTCCGCGACCAGGTGAAGCAGCTCAAGAGCATCGGGCCGCTCGGGTCGCTCCTCGGCCACCTTCCGAAGGTCGGGCCGCTCAAGCAACTCGCGAACCTGGAGATTCCGGACGACGCGACGAAGACGATGGAGGCGATCATCGATTCGATGACGCCGCGGGAGCGCGAGGATCCGTCGGTCCTGAACGGCTCCCGCCGGAAGCGGATCGCCGCCGGCTCGGGAACGACGGTGCCCGAGGTGAACCAGCTCCTGAAGCAGTATCTCTCGATGAAGAAGATGATGAAGGGGGCCGCCCGCATGCGCGGGTGAGGGGCCCGCGCCGTTTAGAATCTCCGGGAAAGGAATGACGATCGACATGCTGAAAATCCGCCTCCGCCGCGTCGGCGGCACGAACGCCCCCGCCTATCGCATCGTGGTCTCCGACGGCCGGCGTACGCCGACGGCGAAGATCCTCGAAGAGCTGGGCTCCTACGACCCGACGAAGAACCCGCCGACCCTGACCTTCGACCGCGAGAAGGCGAGAGCGTGGATCGTCAAGGGCGCGCAGCCGTCCGACACGATCAGGCGACTCCTCCTCGCCAAGGGCTGACGGCCCGCGTGCCGGCCCGGCCCGACGACCTCGTCGCCGTCGGCCGTGTGGTGAAGCCGCACGGGCTCCGGGGCGAGGTCGTGGTCGCGCCGCTGACCGACTTCCCGGACCGCTTCCGTCCCGGCCTCGAGGTGGCGCTCCGCGACGCCGCCGGCGCGTCGCGGGCGGCGCGTCTCGAGAGCGTCCGGACCCACCAGGGAAGGCTGCTCATCCGCTTCGACGGGATCGACGGCCCCGAGGCCGCCGAAGCGCTCCGCGACCTCGACGTTTGCGCCCTCCCCGGCGACGTCCCGGCACGACCCGAGGGATTCGTCTTCCATCACGAGGTCACCGGCTGCCTCGCCGTCGACCGGGACGGGAGCCGGCTGGGGACCGCCCGCGACCTCGTCGACGTGGCGGGCCGCCCGATCCTCGTCCTCGAGACGCCCCGCGGCGAGCGCGAGGTGCCCTTCACCCGGCCTCTCGTCGTCTCGGTCGACGTCGCTCGGAGGACGATCGTCCTCGACCTTCCGCCCGGGCTGCTCGACTGAGATGAGATTCGACATCGTCACGATCTTCCCGGGCTATTTCGCTTCGCCGCTCGCGGAGGCGTTGATCGGCCGCGCCGCCGAGGCCGGGCTCCTGGATTTCCGGATCGTCGACCTCCGCGACTTCTCCGACGACCCGCACAGGAAGGTGGACGACGAGGCCTACGGCGGCGGCCCGGGAATGGTGATGGCCGCGCCTCCGGTCTTCGCGGCCGTGGAGGCCCTCCGGGCGGAAAAGGAGGCGCCCGCCCCGCATGTCGTCTTCCTTTCGCCGCAAGGGCGCCGGTTCGACGCCGCCTTCGCGCGGGAGCTCGCCGGGCGGCCCCGGGTCGCCCTCGTCTGCGGCCGGTACGAGGGAATCGACGAGCGGACACGCGAGGCGGGGCTATTCGACGAGGAGCTGTCGCTCGGGGACTTCGTCCTGCCGGGAGGAGAGGTGGCGGCGCTCGCCGTCGTCGAGGCCGTCTCGCGCTTCGTTCCGGGCGTCGTGGGCGACCCCGGAAGCGTTCGGTCCGACAGTTTCGAGGACGGCCTTCTCGACCACCCCCATTACACGCGGCCGCGCGAGTTCCGGGGCCTCGCCGTGCCGGAGGTCCTCTTCCTGGGCCATCACGAGCGAATCCGGGAGTGGCGGCGGCAGCGGCAGCTCGAGGAGACCCTCCGGCGGCGTCCCGACCTGCTTTCTGAGGCCTCACTCACCGAGGAGGAAAGGAAGCGGCTGGAGAGACTTGCGCGTCGGCGCGAATCCCCCTAACATCCTCGGCACGGGTTATCGGTTTCGGGTCAGCGTTCTTCGTGTCCCCGTGCAGCCAGGCCCGCCAAGACGTATTCGGAGGTTCTCGTCATGACGGACAAGCTATTGATGGCTGAGCGGGCCAGCCTTCGCGGAGACGTTCCGACTTTTTCGCCCGGAGATACGGTGAAAGTCCACGTCAAGGTCAAGGAAGGCGAGAAGGAGCGCGTCCAGGTGTTCCAGGGCCTCGTCATCGCCCGCAAAGGGGGCGGCCCCCGGGAGACCTTCACGGTTCGCAAGGTGTCGCAGGGCATCGGCGTGGAAAGGACCTTTCCGGTCCACTCGCCCGTCCTCGAAAAGATCGAGGTGGAGCGCCACGGACAGGTCCGGCGCGCGAAGCTCTACTACCTGAGACAGCGGCGCGGCAAGGCCGCCCGCATCGCCGAGAAGCGCGAGAACTAGCCGCCGGCCGCGCCCCGGGACAGCGGCCCGGCACCGGGGCCGGATGCGGGGAAACGGGGGAGCGTGGTCCAGAGACGTCCTTCGGCGTGCGATCTCGCCCAGGAAGGGGAGCGGATCCGGAGCCTCTTCGCGCTCGAGGGAGCTGCTCGCGCCGAGGGCTTTCGCGTCGTCGCGGGGGTGGACGAGGTGGGGCGGGGGTGCCTCGCGGGTCCGGTCTACGCCGGCGCCGTCGCATTCGACGGCTTCGTCCCGATCCCGGGCCTCGACGACTCGAAGGCGCTGCCGCCCGAGGTCCGGACCGACCTCGCCTCGCGGATCCGCCGCCGCGCGCTCGGCGTCGGGGTCGGCGCCGCGACGGCGGCCGAGATCGACGCCCTCGGCATCGCGCCGGCGACGCTCCTCGCCATGCGGCGCGCCCTGTCGAACCTCGGGTCTTCGGGCGCCGCTCCCGATCTCGTCCTGTTCGACGCCGTGACGCTGCCGGGCCTCGACGTCCCGCAGCGGGCGTTCGTCCGCGGCGACGCGCGGATCGCCTGCGTCGCCGCGGCCTCCGTCGTAGCCAAGGACGCCCGGGACCGCGCCATGGACGGCCTCGACCGCGCGTTTCCGTGCTACGGCTTCGGCTCGCACCGGGGCTACGGCACGCCGGAGCACCTCGCCGCCCTCCGCCGGCACGGGCCCTCGCCCGAGCATCGGCTCACCTTCGACCGCGTCCTTCCGGCTGCCGGCCGGCGGGCCGCCTGAGGCGGCGGTGGCGACGAAGCGCGACGCCCTGGTCGCCTCTGCCGAGAAGTCCCTCCAGAAGGGAAAGGCGGACTCGGCGCTCAAGGACTACCTGAAAGTCCTCGAGGAGACGCCGGGCGACATCAACATCCTGAACAAGGTCGGCGACCTCTTCGTCCGCCTGAACCGGAACGAGGAGTCGATCCCGTACTTCACGAGAATCGCCGAGCATTACTCGCGCGACGGCTTCTTCCTGAAGGCGATCGCGATCTACAAGAAGATCAACAAGCTCGACCCCGCGAGGCTCGACATCTACGAGCGCCTCGCCGAGCTCTACGCCAAGCAGGGTCTGACGATCGAGGCGAAGAGCCAGTACCAGGTCCTCGCCGACTACCACGCCAAGAACGAGAACGTCATCGGGGCCATCGGCATCTACCAGAAGATGGTCCAGACCGAGCCGCAGAACATCCAGCTCCACGTGAAGCTGGCCGACCTCTACACGCAGGCGCGGCGGACGGGCGAAGCGCTGAAGGAATACGGCGTCGTGGCGAGCCTCCTTCGCGAGCGGGGAGCCTCCGACGAGGCGGTTCAGGTCTACGAGAAGGCGCTTCGGATCGGGCCGGACAACGGCGAGATCCTCGGGAGCTTCGTCCCGATGCTGCTCCAGTCGGGGCGTCTCGCGGAGGCCCGCGCCCACCTCGCCAAGGCCCTCGAGACGACGCCGCGCTCCGTGCCGCTCTTCCTCCTCGCCGCCGAGGCGGCCCTCGCCGCCGGCGACAAGGAGGAGGCGAAGGCGTTCGTCGGAAAGGCGCAGGCCGTCGAGCCCGACAGCGAGGAGGTCCTCGCGGCGGCCGTCAAAGTCCACCCGGCGGCGGGCGCTTCCCCGCAGGCGATGGCGGCGGCGATCGCGCTCGCCGACCGCGCGATGCGGCGCGGCGAGGCGAAAAAGGCGCTGACGCTCCTGGAGCCCTTCGCCGAGACGTCGAAGGAAAACGAGGACTTCCTGGCCAAGCTCGTCCAGATCGCCGAGGCCGCGAACGGGCCGACGGCGGGCATCCCGTACCGTTCGCTGCTCGCCGACCTCTGGAAGAGCAAGGGGCGCGTCTCCGACGCCGCGGATGCGCTCCGCGTCCTGACGCGCCTCGCCCCGGACCGCGTGGAGTTCCGGGCGCGGCTCGCCGCTCTCGAGCCGCCGGCCCCTGCGGCGCCGCGGGTCGACCGCTCGGGCTCGGTGTCGCGCCCCATCGTGCCGCCGGCTGTCGAGCCTCCGGCCGCCGCTCCGCCGGCCGCGCCGCCGCACGAGCTCGGGTTCGAGATCTCGGGACAAATCCCCGCCGTGGAGGCCGCGCCGGCTCCGGCCCCGGCTCCGCCGGGCGCAGACGACGCCTTCATCCTCGAGTTCGACGACGAGCAGCTCGTCCGGGACCCGGGCTCGACCGGTCCGATGCCGAGTGCCATCCGCCGGATCTCGCAGCGCGACGTGCCGGCGTTCGTCCCTCCTGCGCCGCGCGTTCCGCCACCGCCGGCATTCGGCGTGCTGCAGGAGATCCCGGCGGGCGACGGGCTGGAGGCGCGCGCCGGGTACGACTTCAAGGACCACCACCCGGCGGCTCTCCCCATAGAGCCGGCGGCCGTCCTCCCGCCGCCGACCTTCACGCCGGAGGAAGTGCAGGAAATCGAGGAGGCGGTCGAGGTGATGGACGCCGAGGCTCCGCCGCCTGCGACGCCGGCGGCCGTCCTGCCTGAGGCCGCCCCGCCCGCGGAGCCGCCACCCGCTCCGGCGCCCAAGCCGCCTTTGACTCAGGCGGCCACCGACACGAAGCTCGCCGAGGCGGAGGTCTTCCGGAAGTACGGCCTTCTCGACAAGGCGATCGAGCTCCTCCGCGCGACCCTCATTTCGCACCAGGATGCCCTCCCGCTCCGGGAGAAGCTCTTCGAGGTCTGCCTCGAGGCGGGGAAGAAGTCCGCCGCGATCAAGGAGGCCGAGCGTCTCAAGGAACGCTACCGCGCCGACGGACGGGACGACCGCGTGAAGGCCCTGGACGCACTCCTCGTCGAGCGGACGTCGCAGACCATGGGGGAGGCGCTCGACGACAGCGTGCCGGGGGCCTTCGTCGACACGACACCGGGCGCCCGACCCTCCCGCAAGAAACCCGCTCCCGCTGCCGCTCCCGAGCCCCCTGCCCCGGCCGAAGCGGTCGCCGAGGTCGCGCCCCCGGCGGAGCCCACGGAGGCTCCGGCCGAGCCCACCCCTCCCGCGGCACCGCCTCCCACGGCAGAGGAGCTGGCGGAGGTCGACTTCTGTCTCGAGCAGGGAATGGTCGTCGACGCGGCCGAGCGGCTGCAGGCCCTCGAGCGGGAACACCCCGGCGACCCGATGCTGGCCGAGCGGCGCCAGCGCCTCGAGGGGAAGAGCGCGCCAGAAGAGGCGCGGCCGGATCTCGGCGCGCTCCTGACCGACGATTTCGAGTCGGTGCTCGACGCCGAGCTGGGCCGGGCGCTGACGGACGAGATGGCGCGGGGCTCGGCCGCGGCGGGGGCCGGTCCCGTGACGCCGATGCCTCCGGCCTCGGCCCTGAATGTCGACGAGTCGGGGCTCTTCTCCGACGAGCAGGAGTTCTTCAACTTCGCCGGCGACCTCCAGGCGGAGCTCAAGCAGGAGGCGACCGGTTCGATCGACCAGCCCGAGGTTCCCACCGGCATAGGCCAGGACGTCCCTCTCGAGGAGATCTTCCGCGAGTTCAAGAAGGGCGTGGAACAGCAGCTCTCGCCCGAGGACTACGAGACCCACTACAACCTCGGGATCGCCTACAAGGAGATGGCCCTCGTGGACGAGGCCATCGGCGAGTTCCAGCGCGCCGCCAAGAGCCCGCAGCACGCCGTCGAGTGCTGCTCGATGCTGGGCCTCTGCTTCCTCGAGAAGGGGCTCCCGCAGCTCGCGATCAAGTGGTACCGGAAGGGGCTCGACGCGCCGAACATTCGCGAGGAGGACCGGCTGGGGCTCCAGTACGACCTGGCCAACGTCTACCTCGACGTCGGCGAGCGGGACAGCGCGTACAGGACGTTCCTCGAGATTTACGGCTCGAACGCGAACTTCCGCGACGTCGGCGACCGGATCCGGGACCTGTCGACCGCCGGCTCCTAGCGCCTATCGCGCCTTTTTCACTCCGAACGCCGCGTGCGTCCGGAAGCCGCGATGCGGCTTCCGCTCCTTCCCCGTGAGCTGGCCGACGCGGTCGTGCGGCGCACGCTTCGAGACCCCCTTGCCATGCCGCGCGTCGTCGAACGCCGTCCGGAGGTCGGCCATCAGCGCCTCGCGTTTCCGGAAGATCCGCTTGAGAGGCCGCTTCTTGTGGCGGGCGAGGGCGTAGGCCGTCAGGAGCGGGAGCGCGACCGTCGAGTCGAGGTAGCAGACGACGGTGTCGGGCAGCTGATTCGGGTCGATCTTGCCCCACGACACGGCCTCGGCCGGCGTCGCACCGGAGAGGCCGCCGGTGTCGGGCCTCGCATCCGTGAACTGGACGAAGAAGTCGTGGCCCGCCTCGTCGATGCCGAGAACTTCCTGGATCTGCGGCTCGGTCTGCAGGAGGAAGTTCTTCGGGCTGCCGCCGCCGATGATCAGGACGGCGCTCTTCCCCCCGGACTTCTTGGCCCCGTAGACGATCGCGGCCGTCTCGTTCACGTCGGCCGAGACGTCGAACGAGAAGAGGCAACCTTCGAGGGCCTGGCGGGCCACGTTCATCCCGATCGACGAGTCGCCGGGCGAGCTCGTGTAGATCGGGACGTCGCAGGCGCGCGCCGTGGCGAGGACCGACTGGTCCATTCCGACGCCCAGCCTCCGGGCGGCCGCCCGGACGTACCCGCCGACGCGCCAGTGGAACTCGGCCGTCGACATCGGGCGCTGAAGCTCGGGGGCCTTCAGCACCTCGCGGAAGAAGGCGTCGGTGTCGAGGAGGACCTCGTAGGGGAAGACGATGTCGTAGATCCGGATGATGCCGTCGTCGCGCAGGGCGACGTCGTCGAAGGTCGGCCGCCCCTCGTGAATCGGCATCCCGAGGGCGTGGTGGACGTCGTGATAGAGGTTCGCGCCCGTGGAGATCGCCCAGTCGACGAAACCGGCTCGCATGAGCGGGTTGAGGCACGAGAGTCCGAGCCCGGCCGGGGTCAGCGCCCCCGAGATCGAGATGCCGACGGTGACGTCGGGCTCGAGCATTCGGTCGACGAAAACGGCGCACGCCTCGCGGAGCCGGGCGGCGTTGTAGGCCGAGAAGGTCTGTTCGATGAGGTCGGCGGCGCGCACGCTCCCGGTGACGGGGCGCGGGCGGATGCGGCGGCCGGAGAGGAAGCGGCTCTTGCGGTGGATTCCGGCCTTCGGCATGGCGGGCGAACCGTAGCACACGCGCCCGCTATCATCGCGGGCGGATGAGCGCCTCCGCCGCCCCGCCGCTTCTCTCCGTCCGCCAGCTCTCGGTCACGTTTCCGGCGCCGGGCGGCGAGGAGGCGAAAGTCGTCGACGGGATCTCCTTCGACGTCGCGGCGGGGGAGATCGTCGCCCTCGTCGGCGAGTCGGGTTGCGGCAAGAGCGTCACGTCGCTCGCCCTCCTCGATCTCGTCCCCGAGCCCGGGCGCGTCGCGTCGGGCGAGGTCCTTTTCGAGGGACAGGACGTCCGGGCGATGAGCGAAGGCGAGAAGCAGAGGCTCCGCGGAGGAGGGATCGGGCTCGTCTTCCAGGAGCCGGGGGCGGCGCTCGACCCGGTCCGGACGATCGGCTCGGAACTCGCCGGCGTCCTCCGCCGGCATCGCGGGCTCTCGCGAAGCGCGGCGCGGGAAGCCGCGCTCGCGTGGCTTCGCCGCGTCGCCCTGCCCGACCCCGAACGGCGCTTCGACGACCTGCCGCACCGGATGTCGGGCGGCATGCGGCAGCGGGCGATGATGGCGCTGGCGCTCGCGGGCGGCCCGCGCCTCCTCGTCGCGGACGAGCCCACCACCGCGCTCGACGTGACGATCCAGGCGCAGATCCTCGATCTCCTCCTCGAGCTCCGGCGGGAGCTCTCGCTCGCGATCGTCCTGATCACCCACGACCTCGGCGTCGTCGCGGAGACCGCTGACCGCGCGCTCGTGATGTACGCGGGGGAGATCGTCGAGTCGGCCCCGGTCCGGGAGCTCTTCGCGTCGCCGTCCCACCCCTACACGCGCGGCCTCCTCGCATCGCGCCCCGGACCCGACGGCCGTCTCCGGGCGATGGACGGAACGGTCCCCGAGCCGGGAGAGCGCCCGCCGGGATGCGCCTTCGAGCCGCGATGCCCGGAGGCGTTCGGCCGCTGCCGGGCGGCTCGGCCCGTCCTCGAAAAGGTCGCCGGACGGGCGGCCGAGGCGGCCTGCTTCCTCTGGGACGGGACGGGCGGACGGTGAGCGGGTTTTCCGCGGCCGACCCGATTCTCTCCGTCCGGGACCTCCACCGCTCGTTCTCCGGGCCGTCCTCGTCCGCCGCGCGCGTCGCGGCCGTCAACGGAGTCTCGTTCGACCTGGATGCGGGGAAGACGCTGGCGCTCGTCGGAGAGTCGGGCTCCGGCAAGAGCACGACGGCGCGCCTGATCCTGCGCCTCGTCGAGCCCGACCGGGGGTCCGTCCATTTCGACGGCGTCGACTGGCTGTCGCTTCCGCCGAAGGAGCTCAACCGGCGCCGCCGCGACGTGGGGGTCGTCTTCCAGGACCCGGCGACGTCGCTGAATCCGCGGATGACGGTGGAGGAGATCGTGGGCGAACCGCTCGCGATCCACCGCCTCTTCCCGGGGAAGGCGCGGCGGGACCGCGTGGCATCCCTCCTTTCGAGCGTCGGGATTCCCGCGTCGGCGCTCGCGAAGACGCCTCGGGAGTTCTCGGGCGGGCAGAGGCAGCGGATCGCCATCGCCCGGGCGCTCGCGACCGAGCCGCGGTTCGTCGTCCTCGACGAGCCGGTCTCGGCGCTCGACGTCTCCATCCGCGCGCAGGTCCTGAACCTTCTCAAGGACCTTCAGGCGACGACCCCGTCCCGCCCCGCCTTTCTCTTCATCGGGCACGACCTCTCCGTCGTCCGCGCCCTCGCGGACGACGTCGCCGTCATGTACGTCGGGAGAATCGTGGAGGCGGGCCCCGCCGCCGAGATCTTCTCGCGGCCGCGCCATCCGTACACGACTCTGCTCCTCGCGTCGCAGCCCGCGGAGGCGCCGCCGCCCCCCGGGGAGAGGCCCGTGAGACTCCGCGCGCCGGGCGAGCCGCCCTCGCCGGCCGATCCGCCGCCGGGCTGCCCGTTCCACCCACGCTGTCCGTCCGCGCAGGGGGTTTGCCGGGAGGCGTTCCCGCGGGAGGAGGCCGTTGGCGAGGCGGGGAGGCACCGCTTTTCCTGCTACTTCCCGGCCGGCGGCGCCTGAAGCCAACTGCCGCCGGTGCAAAACTTTTCCGGGCGGTTCTCGTACTATTCTGCGTGGGCTCCTCCCTCATCCTGCCTTGAACTCCAGGAGGTTTTCGTGATTCGAGAGCGTGCCGTGAATCTTCCGTCCGGGATGCGCGCCGTCCGGGTGCTCTTCGCCGCCACCCTCGCCCTGCTCGTCGTTCCCGGCGCGGCGTGGGCGGCCGATCCGGTCGTCTTGCCGATCAACGCGGGGAGCCGGACGCCCGAGGCGCTGCCTCCCGGCGACAAGATCGAACTTTCGCTGGAGCAGGCCATCCGGCTCGCGCTCCAGAACACCCTCGACCTCGAGGTCGTCTCGTTGACGTACGAAAAGGCGGCCTTCGGGATCGGCTCGGCGAAGGGGTTCTTCGACCCGTACCTCGAGATCGACGCGAACGCGAACCGGACCATCAGCCCCGACATCTCCCGGATCAGCGCCACCGACACCAAGAACCAGAACGGAAACCTGATCTTCGGCGGCAACCTCCAGACCGGCGGCACCTACACCCTCGGCTGGTACAACCAGCGGGTCGATTCGGCCATCCCCGGCTTCACGCTTTTCAACCCCCGCTACACCTCCACGCTCTCCATCGGGGCCACTCAGCCCCTCCTCAGGAACTTCGGCGACACGGTCTCCACCCGGTTCGTCGTCCAGGCGAAGTACCAGCGGGACTCCTCGGCGTACGACTTCGTGGCAGGGGTCCAGAAGGGCCTCCAGCTGATCGAGAACGCCTACTGGGACCTCGCCTACGCGCGGGCGCTCCTGACGGCGCGGAAACAGGCCCTCGACATCGCCAAGGACCTGAACCGGATCACGAAGATCAAGATCGACGTCGGGACGCTCGCCCCGATCGACATCGTCCAGACCGAGGTGACCGTCGCGCAGCGCGAGCAGGACATCATCCTCGCCGAAGGGCAGATCGGCAGCGCAGAGGACCAGCTGAAGCGCCTCCTGAACGTCCGGAGCCTCCCCGACTGGCAGCGGCCCATCGTCACGACCGACCTTCCGACGATGGAGCCGATCTCGGTCAGCGTCGAGGACGGCATGCGCCAGGCGCTCCAGACGCGCCCCGAGGTGCGGCAGGTGCTCATCGACATCGAGTCGAAGAAGCTGACCCTCGTCTACAACAAGAGCCAGTTGAAGCCGCGCCTCGACCTCGCCGGGTCGTACGGGTACGCCGGCCTCGGTGCGAATGCGGCAAACCAGGATCTCAGTTACGGCGACGCTTTCTCCAACATCTTCGACCGCAACTATCCGACCTGGGCCGTCGGCGTCGTCTTCTCCGTCCCGATTTTCAACCAGACGGCGAAGAA
This sequence comes from uncultured Acidobacteriota bacterium, assembly GCA_963721385.1. Lineage (GTDB taxonomy): Bacteria > Acidobacteriota > Thermoanaerobaculia > UBA5066 > UBA5066 > DAOMFB01. The sequence goes on along the minus strand of CAVRJB010000013.1, from coordinate 47,963 downwards.
CAACGCCGCCATCGCCTCGTCCGACCTCGAGCTCTCGCGGACGAACCTCGCCCTCCTGAAGCAGAACCTCTGGGTCGAGGTCCGCGGCGCCGCGCGCGACGTCGACACCGCGCTCCGCTCGATCGCCGCAGCCAAGAAGTCGCGCGAGCTGGCGGAGCGGAACCTCGACGCCGAGAAGAAGAAATACGAAAACGGCATGACGACCTCGTTTCAGGTCTCGTCGATCCAGAACGACCTGACGAACGCCCGCGCCGTCGAGCTGCAGACCTACGCGGCGTACCTGAAGTCCCGCGTCGCCTGGCACAAGGCGGTCGGCGACCTCCTCACCTGGAAGAACGTGAAGATCGAGGGCCTGCCTGTTTCGCTCGACCCGGCGCCGGCGGAAGAGCCGGCGAAGAAGTGAGCCCCGGGGTCCGGTGAACGAAACCGCACCCACGGCGCCTCTCCCGTCGCCGATCGCGCCCGGCGAGGCCGTCAGCGGCACCTTCACGGGACCCGGGGCGACGTTCGCCCGGCTCCTCCGGCGGCCGACCTGGTGGCTGCCGCTCCTCCTCTACGCCGCGGTCGCGTTCGCCGGCTCGTTCCTGCTCGCCCCGAAGGTCGACTGGGAACGCTCCGCCCAGGAGGCGATGGCGCAGCAGGCGGAGAAGTCGGGGCGCGCCGTCCCGCCGGAGGCCGTCCCGCGCGTCGCGGGCTTCATGAAGCTGACGATGACGGCGGGCGCCCCGGTCTTCGTGGCGATCGTCGCGTTCGCGATGCCCCTCGTCCTCTGGGGGGCGGCCCGCGCCTTCGGCGGTGAGATCGGCTACTCGCAGACGCTTTCGCTCTGGCTCCACGCAAACCTGCCAGGCGTCGTCAAAGGGATCGTCCTGATCCCGGTGATCCTCTCGATCGCCGACGCCTCGCTGAACCTCAAGGCCGTCGGCACGTGCCTGAAGTCGAACGTCGCCTCTTTTCTGCCGGAGGCCTCGTCGCAGGCGCTCCTGACGCTCGGCTCGTTCCTGGACGTCTTCACGATCTGGTCGCTCGTCCTCGTCGTGATCGGTTTCAGGACGATCCCGGGGTTGTCGAAGGGGGCCGCGACCGCGATTCCCGTCGCCCTCTTCGCCCTCCTCGTTCTGGCCCTCACGGGCCTCGCGGCGCTTCGCGGGTGACGACATGCTGATCGAGATGAAGGACATCGAGAAGACGTACGAGGTCGGAGAGGAAAAGGTCCGCGCCCTCCGCGGCGTCACGTTCTCCGTCGACCGGGGCGAGTACGTCGCCGTCATGGGACCGTCGGGGTCGGGGAAGTCGACCTTGATGAACCTCATCGGCTGCCTCGACACGCCGACGGCAGGGCGGTACCGCCTGAACGGGAACCCGGTCGAGGAGATGAACGACGACGCGCTCGCCCGCGTGAGGAATCGCGAGATCGGCTTCGTCTTCCAGACCTTCAACCTCCTCGCCCGGACGAATGCGCTGGCCCAGGTCGAACTGCCGCTCATCTACTCCGGCGTTTCGAAGAAGGACCGGCGGGAGCGGGCGGAGAAGGCACTCGCGCAGGTCGGGCTGACCGACCGGATGCACCACAACCCGAACGAGCTCTCGGGCGGGCAGCGCCAGCGCGTCGCCATCGCGCGCGCTCTCGTCACGGGGCCGTCGCTCCTCCTCGCCGACGAGCCGACCGGCAACCTCGACTCGCAGACGGGCGAGGACATCATGCGGCTCTTCCGCGAGCTGAACGAGTCGGGGAACGCGATCATCCTCATCACGCACGAAGAGGACATCGCCGCCCACGCGCGGCGGATCATCCGGATCCGCGACGGAAAGATCTCCGACGACCGCCCGAACGACTCCAGCCGCGCCGAGGCCGTCGCCCGCGCCAAGCGCCAGGCGCTCGAGGCCCCGGCGGATCCGGCGCCGCCCGCCTGAAGCCGGCGGCAGCCGGGATAGACGACATCCCCCGGGTTTGTGGGTGGTGCTAAAATGGTTCCGTTTTGGAGGCACCGCCATGTCACTCAGCCTCTCGATCAAGAACGTTCCCGACGAGCTGGCGCAGCGCCTGCGCGGGCGGGCCGAGCGGAATCACCGGTCGCTGCAGAAAGAGCTGCTCGTCATCCTCGACGAGGCGACGACGCCCCGGATCAGCCCCTCGGAAGCGTTCGAGCGCGTCCGCGCCCTTGGCCTCAGGACGCCTGGTGAGTCCGTACGAATGATCCGCCGGATGCGGGATGGCCGTTAAGGTCGTCGACGCGTCCGTCGTCGCGGCTCTCGCCTTCGGCGAGCCCGAAGCAGAAGAGGCGACGGCCCTGCTTGCGGACTCGAATCTCGTCGCCCCAACACTCCTGCGGTACGAGTTGTCCAACACCGCCTGGAAGAAAACGAAACGCCATCCGGCGAAGGCATCCCTCATCGCGGCGGGCCTAAGGCTGGCGGGAGAGATCGACATCGAGTACGTCGACGTCGACTACGGGGCCGTCCTCGACCTCGCGCTGGAAACAGACGTGACGGCCTACGACGCCAGCTACCTGTGGCTGGCCCGAACTCTCAAGGTCCCCCTCGCGACATTCGACGCGCGCCTGAAGCGCGCCCTGCCGCGCTCGCGCTGACGGGAGTACGGATCGAGACTCACCCCGCCTTCGGGCGGGGCTTCTCGCGCTTGGCGACCTGGAAGCTGAGGTTCTCGAGGAAGAGGGTCAGGTCGACGTTCTTGACGACGACGCCCGGGAAGGGGGCGAGGGTGACGGGGGCGAAGTTGAGGATCGCCTTGATCCCCGCGTCGCGGAGGAGGAGGGCGACCGTCGGAACGGCATCCGCCGGGACGGCGAGGACTCCCACTTCGGCGTTCTCTTTCGCGACGGCCTCCTTGAGCGTGGCGACGTCGCGGATCGGAATGCCCGTCTTCGTCCGCCCGCCGACTTTCCGGCGGTCGCTGTCGAAAAGGGCCGTCACGTGGAATCCTTCGCTGTTGAAGTTGCGCGAGTCGGCGAGCGCCTGTCCGAGGTTGCCCGCGCCGACGACGTAAACCCCGCGGACGCGGTCGAGGCCCATGACGGCGGTGAGATTCGCCTTCAGGTTCGCGATCCGGTAGCCGACGCCGCGGACTCCGAACTCGCCGAACTGCGCGAGGTCCTTCCGGATCTGGGCCGAATTGAGGCCGAAGCGCTCCGCCAGTTGATGGGACGAGACGGTCGCGATCCCTTCCGCCTGAAGGACTCTGAGGCTGCGGAGGAGAAGAGAGAGACGGTGGGTCGTCGCTTCCGAGACGCTTTCCGGAGGCTCTTTCTCGATCATGGCGGGTTCCCTCCGCTAGCGGAGCGAAAGCGTCGTCGCCGCGGTCCGCGCGACGTCGATCAGCCCCCGGGGGAAGAGGCCGAGGAGGAGGATGCCGGCCGCGGTCAGGATCCAGGTGGCGCCGGCCATGACGTCGTCCTCGTGGAGGACGACCTCGCGAGTCGGCTCTTTCATCCAGAGGACGTAGACGACCCTCAGGTAGTACCCGACCGAGACGACGCTTCCGGCGATGCCGACGAGGGCGAGCGAGACGAGGCCCGCGTCGACCGCGGAGCGGAAGACGAGCAACTTGCCGATGAACCCGACCGTCGGCGGGAGGCCGGTCAGCGAGATCATCGAGAGCGAGAGGATCGACGCTGCGGCCGGGTGGCGGCGCCCGAGCCCCGCGAGATCGGCGAGCGACTTCGGCTCCTTCTCGCCGCTCGAAAGCGCGGCGACGGAGAGGAAGGCGGCGGCGTTCGTCACGAGGTAGCCGGCCAGGAAAACGAGCGCGCCCTCGACGGCGTCGGCCGTCAGGGTCGCGAGCGCGATGGCGAGGTAGCCCATCTGCGCGATGCCGGAGTAGGCCAGCATCCGCTTCAGGTCCCGCTGGGCGAGGGCCACGACGTTCCCGAAGAGGATCGAGGCGATCGCCAGGAGGCCGATCAGCGGGCGCCACGGCTCGCCGAGCCCGTCCGGGAAGATCGCGTGGAGGACCCGGATCAGGACGACGGCCGCGGCGGCCTTCGGGACCGTCGAGAGGAACGTGACGGCGGGCGTCGTCATTCCCTGATAGACGTCGGGCGCCCAGGCGTGGAACGGGACGAGCGACATCTTGAAGGCGAGCGCCGCCAGGATCGCGAGAAGGCCGATCCCGACGAGAGGGTCGAAGCCGACGGCGGGCGTCATGGAGGCAAAGCCTGCGAGCCGCGGAAGGCGCGTCGTCCCCATCCGCCCGTAGAGCGTGGCGATGCCGTAAAGGAGGATCGCCGAAGAGAAGGCCCCCATCAGGAAGTACTTCATCCCGGCCTCGGCCGAGGCGGGGACCTCGCGGTACCACGACGCCAGGACATAGAGCGGCAACGACATCAGCTCGAGGCCGATGAAGATGACGAGAAGGTCGGCGCCCTTGACCATCAGCATGACGCCCGCGGCCGACCAGAGGAGGAGGGCGTAGAACTCCCCCTGGTTCTTGCCGTCCCGCGCCAGGGCCGCCCCGCCGCCGAGGATGGCGAGCGCCGCGCCGGCGAGGGCCAGCATCTCGACGTAGCGGGTGAGGGCCGACGTCTCGACGGCACCCGCGAAGAAAGTGCCGGCGGCGTTCGCGCCGGCGACGTTCGCGAGGGCGAGCGCGGCGAGGGCGAGGTACGGGTACGCGGGCCGCGTCGGCTTCGCAAAGGCGTCGAGGAAGATCAACAGGATCCCGGCGCACGAGAGGAGGATCTCCGGGGCCACGGAGGCGAGATCGGCGGCGGAGACGTTCAGGAAGGTCGGCATCAGGCGCCCACCTTCACGCGGAGGATCCGGACGATCGCTTCGGCGGGCGGCCCGACGAGCCGGAGCAGGGGCGCCGGATAGACTCCGAGCGCCACGATCAGGACGACCATCGGGAGCGACGCGGCGACCTCCCAGGCGTTGATGTCGGCGAGTCCGCGGTTCTCGGCCACCTCGTCCTTCCCCCAGAAGACCTTCTGGATCAGCGTGAGAAGGTAGATCGCGCCGAGGACCATGCCGGTGGCGGCGATCGCGCACCAGAGGAGGTTGACCCGGAAGACGCCGCCGAGGATCAGGAACTCCCCGACGAAGCCGTTCAGGCCGGGGAGGCCGGCCGAGCCGAGCGCCGCGACGAGGAAAAGCGTCGTCGTCACCGGGACGCGGACGGCGATCCCGCCGAAAGCCGCCATCTCGTGCGTGTGGCGCCGCTCATACAGGACGCCGACGAGGAGGAAGAGGAGGCCGGTCGTCAGGCCGTGGCCGACCATCTGGACGACGGCGCCCGTCGCCGCCATCGACGTTCCGGCGAAGATGCCGAGGACGACGAGCGCGAGGTGGCTGACCGACGAGTAGGCGACGAGCTTCTTCATGTCGGTCTGCGCGTAGGCCACCCACGCCCCGTAGACGACGCCGATCAGCGCGAGCGTCGCAATGAGAGGCGTGTACCGGACGGCGGACGCCGGGAAGAGCGGGATCGCGAAGCGCATCAGGCCGTACGTCCCGAGCTTCAGGAGGACGCCGGCCAGGATGATCGAGCCGCCGGTCGGAGCCTCCACGTGGGCGTCGGGAAGCCACGTGTGGAGCGGCCAGAGGGGGACCTTCACGAGGAAAGCAAGGGCGAACGCGCCGAAGAGGAGCGCCTCGGTCCCCGGCGTCAGGTGCCAGGCGCCGGACGAGACGGCCCGGAGCCAGTCCGGGAGGGCGAAGGTCTGGAGCCCGGTCGCCTTCATGTGGACGTTTGCCGTGAAGAGGATCGCCACGAACATCAGGAGCGACCCGACGATCGTGAAGAGGAAGAACTTCATCGCGGCGTAGATCCGCCGCTTCCCGCCCCAGATGCCGATGATGAAGTACATCGGGACGAGCATCACTTCCCAGAAGACGTAGAAGAGGATGGCGTCGAGTGCGACGAGGCTCCCCAGCATGCCGGTCTCGAGAATGAGAAACGCGGCGAAGTAGCCCTTCGTCCGCTCGAGGTGCCGCTGCCCGCAGGCAAAGAGGAAGACGCAGACGGTGAGGAGCGTCGTCAGGAGGACGAGGGCGACCGACAGCCCGTCCACGCCGACGAGGTAGTTGATTCCGAAGCGCGGGATCCACGGCGCCTCGACGCGGAAGGCGGTAGGGCCCTGGGTCATCGGGTCGAAGCCGCGGTAGAGGAGGACCGAGACGGCGAACGTGGCGGTCGAGACGAGGAGCGCCCACGCTTTCTGCGCGGCCTTCGACCCCTCGGGGAAGAGGAGCAGGACGACCGCCCCGGCCGTCGGCAGGAAGACCAGCGTCGTCAGGAGGTCGGCGCCGAGCCAGTCGAGCGAGAGAAGCGTCTTCAGCATCGGCTACTTCACCCAGACCCAGACGACGAGGGCGAGGAACCCGAGCGTGAAGCCGAGCGTGTAGTTCCGGACGTTTCCGGTCGTGAAGAAGCGCAGGAGATCCCCCGTGAGCTCCACGAGGAACGCCGACGCGTTCGCGATGCCGTCGATGAAAAGGGCGTCGAACCCCCTCCAGAGGAAGCGCCCGATCTTCCGGAACGGCGAGCGGAGGCCCGCCTCGATTCCCTCGTCGACGAACCACTTGTTCTCGACGAGGCGACCGAGGAGCCCCGTCCGCGCGGCGAAGGCGGTTGCCGGTGCCGAAACGACGATCTGTTCCGGAGGCAGATCGGCCGGGTGGGCGGTGGCCGCCCTCTTGCCGTACCACCGGACGGCGAGCGCGATTCCGGCGAACGCCGCCACGAGCGAGATCGCCATGAGCGCGAGCTCGGTTCCATGCGAGAACTCGTGCTCGGGGACTTCCGCGACGGCGGAACCGAGGAAGCGCGGGAAGACGGTCGAGAGCCCGAACGGGATCCAGACGAGGCCCGCGACCGTCGAACCCGCCGCGAGCACCCAGAGGGGGACCGTCATCGTGGCGGGGCTCTCCTTCAGGTGGTGCTCCTGCTCGTGCGTCCCGCGGAACTCCCCGGCGAAGGTCATCCGGACGAGCCGGAACATGTAGAAGGCGGTCATGGCGGCCGTCACGACGCCGACGAGCCAGAGAACCGGATGGCCGGCCGCGAGCGTCGAGCCGAGGATCATGTCCTTCGAGAAGAACCCCGCGAACGGGACGATGCCGGAGATGGCGAGCGTCGCCACCAGCATCGTCCGGTAGGTCTCCGGGAGCTTGCCGGCGAGGCCTCCCATCTTCCGCATGTCCTGCTCGTGGTGCATCGCGACGATGACGGACCCGGAGCCGAGGAAGAGGCAGGCCTTGAAGAAGGCGTGGGTGAAGACGTGGAACATCCCCACCGAGAACGCCCCGACGCCGCAGGCGAGGAACATGTAGCCGAGCTGCGAGACGGTCGAGTAGGCGAGGACCTTCTTGATGTCGTTCTGCGCGAGGCCGATCGAGGCCGCGAAGATCGCCGTCCCCGCGCCGACCCAGGCGACGAGAGTCATCGCGTCGGGGGCGAGGACGAAGACCGTGCTGGTCCGCGCCACGAGGTAGACGCCCGCCGTCACCATCGTGGCGGCGTGGATGAGCGCCGAGACGGGTGTGGGGCCGGCCATGGCGTCGGGGAGCCAGACGTAGAGCGGCACCTGCGCGCTCTTTCCGCACGCCCCGAGGAAGAGGAGGAGGCAGGTCGCGTAGACCGTGAGGGGAGAGGCGCCGGTCACGGCGCCGTGGCGGGCCGCCTCGACGAACGAGAAGTCCGTCGTGCCGAAGAGAGCGAGGATGCCGAAGATGCCGAGGACGAACCCGAAGTCGCCGATCCGGTTCACGACGAACGCCTTCTTCCCGGCGGCGACCGCGAAGTCCTTGTCGTAGTAGTAGCCGATCAGGAGGTACGAGCAGAGGCCGACCCCCTCCCAGCCGATGAAGAGGACCGGGAGGCTGCTGGCGAGGACGAGCGTCAGCATCGCGAACATGAAGAGGTTCAGGAAGGCGAAGTAGCGCCCGTAGCCTTCCTCCTCCTGGAGGTAGCCGACGCTGTAAAGGTGGATCAGAGTCCCGACGAACGTGACGAACGAGATCATCAGCGCCGAGAGCGCGTCGAGCCGGAACGCGACGTCGACGTGGAAGTCGCCGGCGAACATCCAGACCCAGACGGTCTCGACGACGGGGACGACGCGTCCCGCGAGCGCCTCCCGCCCCCAGGGGACGACGGCCGCGAACGAGAGGACGCCGGCCAGGCCGGTCGTGCCGACGCCGACGACGCCGTGGAAGAGACGCTCTCCGTAGGGAAGCGGAGCGCCGCCCTTGCCGGCCTTCGCGCGGGCCGAGCTCGAGGCGAGGGCCACGGCGCCGTTCAGGAGGAAGCCGAGGAGCGGCAGGGCGGGGATCCACCAGAGAGCGGTCATGCGCGCGCGGCTACCATTTCAGGAGGTTCACCTTGTCTACCTCGACCGTCTCCTTGGCGCGGAAGAGGGCGACGAAGACGGCAAGGCCGACGGCGGCCTCGGCGGCCGCGATGGCGATCACGAAGAAGACGATCATCTGGCCCGCCGCGTCTCCGCGCATCCGGGCGTAGGTCAGGATCAGGAGGTTGACGGCGTTCATCATCAGCTCGATCGACAGGAAGATCGAGAGGGCGTTCCGCTTCAGGAGGGCCCCCGCGATGCCGATCGCGAAGAGGACCGTCCCGACGAAGAGGTACGCCGCGGGGGCGACCCCCATCGGGGCGACGCCGGAGAGGACGTTCAATCCATCCTCCTCTTGGAGAGGATGAGCGCGCCGACCGCGGCGACGAGGAGCAGGACCGACATCGCCTCGAAGGCGAAGAGGTAATCGGAGAAGAGGAGGCGGCCCAGGAGGGGAATCTCGTCGGCCGTCGGGATGCGCGGGCCCGACGCGAGGCGGGTCACGGGAGCCTCCGGCGCCCGAAGCGTGGCCCCGAGGAGGACGCCCAGTAGAGCGACGGCGGTCACGAGCCCGAGCCCCTTCTGCACCGGGTGGGTGTCCTTCTCCCGGGCCTCCTCGTTCAGGTTCAGCAGCATGATGACGAAGAGGAACAGGACGAGGATGGCCCCGGCGTAGACGATGATCTGGATCGCCGCGATGAACGGCGCGGCCAGCTGGACCGACAGGACGGCGAGACCGAAGAAGGTGACGACGAGCGCGAGGACGCTCTTGACCGGCGTCTTCTGGACGACCATCAGGAGCGCGAAGAGGATCGCGAGCCCGGAGGCGAAGGCGAAGACGACCGTGGCGCCGGTCATCCGGCCCCTCTCGACCGCGCGACGAACCACGCGACTGCGAGCAGGTTCACGACCGAGAGCGGCAGCAGCACTTTCCAGCCGAGAGCCATGAGCTGGTCGTAGCGGAAGCGGGGAAGGGTCCAGCGGACCCAGATGAAGACGAAGACCCAGGCAAAGACCTTCGCCAGGAAGACTCCCAGCGAGAGGAGGGCGCCGAGGTTGCCGGTGAACGTCATGAACGGCAGCGTCCAGCCGCCGAAGTAGAGCGTCACGATCATGGCCGAGGCCACGAACATGTTCGCGTACTCGCTCATGAAGAACATGCCGAACTTGAAGGCCGAGTACTCCGTGTGGTACCCGGCGACCAGCTCCGATTCGGCCTCGGGGAGGTCGAAGGGGACGCGGTTCGTCTCGGCGAACGCGGAGACGACGAAGATGACGCAGCCGAGCGCCTGCGCGACGCAGTTCCAGACGTGGGCGTCCTGCCACTCGACGACGGCGATGGGCCGGAGCGACCCGGCGGAGACGAAGACCGCGATCGCCGCGATTCCCATCGACAGCTCGTAGCTGATGATCTGCGCCGAGGCGCGGAGGCCGCCGAGGAGCGAGTACTTGTTGTTCGAGGCCCAGGCGCCCACGATGAGTCCGTAGACGCTGACCGAGGTCAGGGCGAGGAGGTAGAGGACGCCGATGTTCACGTCGGCCACGACCAGCGGGATGGTCCGGCCGGCGATCGTGATCGGCGCGCCGAGCGGCACGATGGCGATCGTCGTCAGGGCGGGGATCAGGATGATCGCGGGCGCCACGGTGTGGAGCAGCTTGTCCACGTAGAGCGGCGTCACGTCCTCCTTGAGGAACATCTTCGGCACGTCGGCCAGTGTCTGGAAGAGGCCGTACGGCCCGACCCGGTTCGGGCCGGGCCGGTCCTGGATGAGCCCCGCGATCCGGCGCTCGGCCCAGACGACGATCAGGAGGTAGAGGCCGAGGAGGATCGTCCAGGCCAGGGCGATCATCCCGGCGGAAGCCACGGCGTGGAACAGCTCGTCGCTCACGGCTGGAGGTTTTCCGCGGCCACGGAAGGCCGGACGAAGACTTCGCGCTCCGGCTCCTTCTCGAGCCCGAGGACGTCGTAGGCGGCTGCGGGCGAGACCGACGGCGGGTTGCCGACGAGGTCGCCGGAGTTCCAGTCGAGGCCGGCGTATCCGGCGACGGAGGCCTTCATCCGACCGAAGACCTCCTCCGCCGTCCACGACGCCTCGAAAGCGCCCCAGCGCATCCCGAGGTGGAGGAGGATCTCGAGGTCCGTCCGGACGATGGGCGGCGCGACGACCGCGCGGTCGAACCGCTGGACGCGCCCGTCCCGGTTGACGAACGTCCCGTCCTTCTCCGCGAGGCTCGCCGAAGGAAGGACGACGTCGGCCGCGTCGGTCAGGGCGTTCCGGACACGCGCATGGACGACGAGAAACGCCGCCTGCCGGAGAAGGGCGACGAAACCGGGCTCGGTGGCCCTCTCTGAGAATGCGGCGTCGGTGATGTAAAGGACCGCCGGAGGAGAGTTCTGCCTGGAAAGAAAGAGATTCAGAGCTGAGCCGTCGCCGGCGCCGCTGCGCCGGATTCCGGCCGCTTCGGCGCCGCGGGAATTGGGCGCGGCTTCCGTGCCGTAGACCCATTCCTTCCCGCGCTTCATCCGCCGCTTCGGCCCGTCGTCGACCTGGAATTCGACGTTCTCGACCTTCAGAGAATCCCTGAACAGCTTTGCAAGAAGCCAGTTCTCTTCGGTCGAGAGACGAGCCGAGCCGAGAACCAGTACCTTCGAAGGATCCTCCGCGAGGGCGCGATCTACGGCGATCTTCACGGCGTCGAGCGCCTCGCCCCAGTTCGTCTCCCGGCGCATGGTCGCGCCCGCGGCGCGGACCTGGGGCTTCAGGAAGGCGCGGTGGTTCAACTGTTCCGACCGGAAGCGGCCGTAGTCGCAGATCCAATAGTCGTTCACGGCGGGCTGGACGCGCGGGAGGAAGCGGTAGATCGTCCGGTCCCGGTGCTCGATCGAGATGTTGCAGCCGATCTCGCAGCCGTCGCAGATCGACCGCGTCTTGTTGAGCCACCAGACGCGCTTCCGGAAGCGGAACTCCCTGACGGTGAGGGCGCCGACGGGGCAGACGTCGGCGGCGCAGGCCGAGAGGTCGTTCGCGAGAGGTTTCCCCTCGTGCGTCCAGACGAAGGTGTGGCCGCCGCGCTCGACGAAGCTCAGCTCGCCCGTCTCGCTGACCTCTTCGCAGAATCGGATGCAGCGCGTGCACTGGATGCAGCGCGTCATGTCGGCGACGACGTGCGGGCCGATCTCCGTCCGCTCGTAGCCCGGGACGAGCCGCCGAGGCTCGGACGTGCGCGAGACCGGGAGTCCGGCCCCCACCGCGTTGTCCTGCAGCTTGCACTCGCCCGCCTGGTCGCAGATCGGGCAGTCGAGCGGGTGATTGATGAGGAGGAACTCCATCGTGGCGTTCCTCGCCGCGAGCGCCCGCTCCGACGAGGCGTGGATCACCATGCCGTCCCGGACGGGGACCGTGCAGGAGGCCTGCACTTTCGGCATCCCGTCGATCTCCACCATGCACATCCGGCATTGGCCGACGACGGAGAGCTTCGGGTGGTAGCAGAAGTGGGGGACCTCGACGCCGGCCGCGCGGCACGCCTCGAGGGCGTTCGTCGTGTTGGCGACCTCGACGGTCTTCCCGTCGACCATGACCTTCACCATCAGCGTCCGAGCCCCGCGTCGTGGATGCCGGCGGCCGTCCGCTCCGCGACCTTCTCCGTAACGGTGTCCGGCGCGGGCACCTCGAAGCCGGGGGCGTTCGACGCCGCGACGTAGGCCTCGAACTCCTCCCGGAACTTCGAGACGCCCGAGAGGACGGGCGCGATGGCGGCATCGGCGAAGACGCAGATCGTCATGCCGTTTCCCATCTGGTTCGCGATCGAAAGGAGGAGGTCCAGGTCCTGCCGCCGCCCTTCGCCGTTCACGACGCGCTTCAGCATCTTGTTCAGCCAGGGGGTCCCCTCACGGCACGGCGTGCACTGTCCGCACGACTCGTGGGCGAAGAACTTCGAGATGTTCGTGACCGCCTTCGGCATGTCGGTCGTCTCGTCCATGACGATGATGGCCGCGGACCCGAACATGGACTTCGCGGCGGCGAGCCCGTCGAAGTCCATCGGCACGCCGGCGACCTCGGCGGCCGTCAGCATCGGGGCCGAAGCGCCGCCCGGGATGACCGCCTTCAGCTTCCGCCCGCCCTTCATGCCGCCCGCCATCTCGAGGAGGCGCTCCCACGGGATCCCGATCGGAGCCTCGTAGACGCCCGGCTTCTCGACGTGTCCGGAGACGCAGTAGAGCTTCGGACCGGTGTTCCGGTCGTTCCGCCCGATTCCCTTGAACCAGTCGGCGCCGCGGTCGAGGACGTGCTTCACGCACGAGAGCGTCTCGACGTTGTTGACGACGGTCGGGCAGCCCCACGCGCCCCAGACGGCGGGGAAGGGGGGCTTGATGCGCGGGTGGCCGCGCTTCCCCTCGAGGCTCTCGATGAGGGCCGTCTCCTCGCCGCAGATGTAGGCGCCGGCGCCGCGGTGGACGGTGATCTCGAGGTCGATCCCCGAGCCCTCCACGTTCGTCCCGAGGAGTCCCTTCGCCTCGGCTTCGCGGATCGCGGCGTTCAGGATCTCGGCGCCGTGGACCATCTCGCCGCGAATGTAGACGTAGGCGTGCTTCACCTGGAGGGCGAAGCTCGCGATCATCATCCCTTCGAGGACCTGGTGCGGGTCCTGCTCGATGAGGAGCCGGTCCTTGAACGTGCCGGGCTCCGACTCGTCGGCGTTGCAGAGGAGGTAGACCGGCTTGCCGCCCCGCTTCTCCTGCGGGGGGACGAACGTCCACTTCTGCCCGCACGGGAAGCCCGCCCCGCCCCGGCCGCGCAGGCCCGAGGCCTTCACCATGTCGGTGACCTTCGCCGGCGTCCACGTGCCCGACGCGACGCCCGCGAGGACCTTCTTCCACGACGCGTAGCCGCCGTCCGCGAGATAGGTCTCGATCGAACTCGAGTCCTTCTTCCCGACGCGGGCGAGGAGGACGGGCGGGATCGGGTCGAGGCCGGCCATCTACTTCAGACTCCGAAGGAAGTCATCCAGGTTCGCTTTCGTGATGACGAAGTGGTCGTCGTCGTTGACCATGACGGCCGGGGCCTTGTCGCACTGGGCGAGGCACTCCACCTCGACGACCGTGAACTTCCCGTCGGGCGTCGTCTCGCCCGGCTTCAGGTCGCCGAGCTTCTTCCGGCAGGCGGCGTAGACCTCCTCGGCGCCCGCGAGGTGGCAGGAGATCGAGGTGCAGACCTGGATCAGCTTCGCGCCGACCGGGGCCCGGTTGTACATCGTGTAGAAGGTCACGACGCCCCAGACGAACGCGGGGGAGAGCTCGAGCAGCGTGGCGACGTAGTCGACCGCCTCCCGGGAGATCCAGCCGAACTCGCGCTGGGCGAGCCAGAGCGTCGGGAGAAGCGCGGCCTGCTTCGTGGGGTATCGCGTCAGGAGTCGGTCGAGCTCGGCTTTCGTCCGGGCGTCGAAGGAGACGTTGCGGCCGCACGACCTGGCGCCGTGTTCGCCGGCGCGCGGGTTCCCCGGGAGGTCGCCGATCGGAGTGTTCGCGCCGCCGCTCATTCCCAGTCGAACGCTCCCTTCTTCCAGAGATAGACGTCGCCGAGGACGAGGAGAGCGAGGAAGGGCATCATGGCCCAGAAGACCGTCATCCCGCCGTCCTTGAGGACGACGGCCCACGGGTAGAAGAAGGCCGTGTCGACGTCGAACAGGATGAAGATCATCGCGATGATGAAGAACTTCACCGAGATCCGCTTCCGGCTGTCGTCGAGGAGCGGCATGCCGGTCTCGTACGGCGACAGCTTGCGCACCGTCCGGACCTTCCGGCCCACGAGGTAGTTCAGGGAGAGCATGATGGCCGCAAGCCCCGCCGCCGCCGCGAGCATCATGAGGATCGGGAGAAAGGCCTGCGGCGTGCTCATCGAAAGGTCGTGATACTTTTCACAAAGTTCCGGGTTTCGTCAACCCTTTCGTGATGACCGAGCGACGATTCCGGCCGGCCGCGCTGGTACCGGCGTTCCGCTGTGAATCGACCGTTGGCTTCGTGGTCGACGGGGTCCGGCGGCACGTCCCCGAAGTCCTCGTCGTCGACGACGGAAGCGACGACGCCACCGCGGCCCGGGCCGCCGACGCGGGGGCCCGTGTCCTGACCCGGCCCGCCAACGGCGGGAAAGGATCGGCGCTGAGGGACGGCCTCGCGGTCCTCCTCGCGGAGGAATTCACTCACGTCGCCTTCGTCGATGCCGACGGCCAGCACGATCCGGACGACCTCCCGCTCCTCCTCTCCGCCGCAGAAGCCGGCGCGGACTTCGTCGTCGGATCGCGACTCTTGAGCCCGGAGGGGATGCCCGCGAAGAACTACTGGGCGAACACGATCGGCGACAAGGTGCTCTCCCGAATGACGGGGCTTCCGGTGGAGGACGGCCAGTCGGGATTCCGGGTGATCGCCGCGGACCTTCTCCGGCCCCTCCACCTCGTCTCGACCCGCTTCGCGATCGAGAACGAGATCCTGATCAAGGCCGCTCCGCGCGTCGCGCGCTTTGCCGTCGTGCCGGTGAAGACGATCTATGGCGGCGCGAAGAGCCACTACCGCCCGTTCCACGACACGTGGGTCACGTCGTGGCTCTCCGTCTATTACAAGACGCTCGGTGGGGAAGACTCATAATCCGGCGGTGGCGATTCGTCCCGTCCTGACCGTCGACGTCGAGGAGTGGTTCCACATTTGCGGGCACCCTTTCTACTCCGACCCGGCGACCTGGGACGGGCGCGTGAAGCGGGTCCACGTCGGAGTCGACCGGCTTCTCGAGCTGCTGGCACCGACGCCGTCCAAGGCCACGTTCTTCGTTCTCGGCTGGGTCGCTCGTCAGAGCCCGGCACTCGTCCGGCGAATCGCCGAGGCCGGCCACGAGGTCGGCTGTCACGGGGACCTCCACCGCCGCATCTTCGAGATGTCGCCGGCAGAGTTCAGAGAGGACGTGGTCCGGAGCCGCGAGACGCTGCAGGAGATCCTCGGCGCGCGGGTCACGGCCTACCGGGCCCCCGAGTGGTCGATGCGGACAGCGGACAACCCGGCGCTCTCGATCCTCGTCGAGGAGGGATTCACGGTCGACTCGTCGCTGACCGACGCGCCTCCCGTCGGAGTCGCCGGAAATCCGGTCCGGCCGACGATCGTCCGGACCCCCGCGGGTCCGATCCTCGAGGTCCCGCCTCTCCTGGGGACCTTCTTCTCCCGCCGTGCGCTCTGGGGCGGGGGCGTCTGCATGCGGTTGACCCGCTTCTCGCGAATCGACGCGGCGGTCGAGCGGTCGATCGCGGAGGGGATTCCTCCCGTCCTTTACTGCCATCCGTGGGAATTCGACGACGCGCATCCGCCGATGCCGGGACTCACGGCCGTGCAGCGGCTCGTGAAGTTCGCGGGTCGGCGCCGGACGGAGAAGAGGCTGAAAATCTGGCTCTCCCGCCAGGCCTTCGCGCCCATCTCCTCGGTTCGGGCGGACGTCGTCGCGTCCGAGGTGGCGGCTTGAGATTCGCCGCTCTCTTTCCCGGGCAGCTCTCGGAGAAGCCGGGAATGGGCGAGGCGCTGGCGGCCCGTTACGAATTCTGCGCGGACTTTATTCACGAGGTCTCCCGCCGGTCGGGTGTCGACCTCGCGGCGACGTTCTTCGGCGGGGGCGCGGCGTCGCTCCACGAAGACCTCCCGGCGCAGCTCGGCGTCTACTCCGTGTCGATCGCCGCGCTCGACGCGCTCGAGCAGGAACACGGCCTCGTTCCGTCAGCGGTAGCGGGCTACAGTCTCGGGACGTACGCGGCCTTCGTCGCCGCCGGATGCCTCGACCGCTGGGCCGCTCTCGACGTCCTCCTCGAAGCGCAGCGCCTCCTCGACGAGGAGCGGCGAACGGGCGCCGCGGATCCCGGCGGCATGGGGTTCGTCATCGGCCTTTCCAAGAACGCGATTGAAGCCGCGATCAGAGGCACCAGCGTCTCGATCGGCACCGAGAACGCCGCCCAGCAGTTCGTCCTGACCGGCGAGGCGCGGGCCGTCGCCGCGGCGATCGACGGCTTCCGCCCGAAGGCCCTCCGGGCGGAAATGCTCCCGATGACCCAGAGCATGCATTCGTCTCGTCTCGGGGAGATGACGCGGCGCTTGAGGATCTGCTTCGAAGGCAAGAGGGCGATCGGGGCGCCGAAGCGTCACCTGTATGCACCGATGCTGGGCGGTCGCGTCTCTTCGCTCGAAGAAGTCCTTTCGGTTCTCTTCGGCCAGCTCGCGCGCCCGTCGCTCTGGGCGCAGACTCTCGGCGCGATGGGAGCCGACGGCTTTTCCCTCTTCGCCGAGGTCGGGCCTGGCGACGTCCTGGCGAAGCTTCTCCGGTGGACGCTCCGCGAGGCGAAGGGGTTCGTCGTCGAAAATCCGGAGACGGCCGCGACCTTCGCTTCCGCCGTGGCCGCCTTCGCTCCCGCCACTTCCGCGGGCCGGAAGGCGGCCTCGCGTGCCTGAGGCCGCTCCGATCCGCCGCCGGGTCGCGCTCGTGACGGGCGCGTCGCGGGGAATCGGCCGCGCGGTCGCCGAGCGCCTCGCCGCTGACGGGTTCCACGCCGTCCTGACTTATCGCTCCGACGTGAAGGGGGCGGAGGCGGCGGTCCTCGCGATTCTCACTGCGGGTGGGAGCGCCGAAGCGGCGCGCTGCGATGCGGCGTCGAAGGAGGAGATCGTCGCCCTGGCGGATCGGCTGGAGAGGGAGCGGGACGGCGTCGACGTCCTCGTCAACAACGCGGCGGTCCTGAAAAACGGGCTCTTCGCCCTCATGCCCGACGCGAACTGGGAGATCGTCCTCAAGACCGCTCTCGACGGGACGTTCCACACGACGAAGGCGGTCCTGCGCCCGATGCTTCGCCGCCGCTGGGGGCGAATCGTCAACGTCTCGTCGCTCGCGGCCTTCTCCGGAAGCGCGGGGCAGACCAACTACGCTGCGGCGAAAGGGGCGCTCGTCGCCTTCACGAAATCGCTGGCGGCCGAGGTCGGCCCTTACGGCGTCACCGTCAACGCCGTCGCCCCCGGTTTCATCGAGACCGAGATGATCTCGTTCCTCTCGAAGGAGGCCCGCGAGGACTTCATCCGCCGGATCCCGGCCCAGCGATTCGGAACGCCGGCCGACATCGCGCCGTTCGTCTCTTTCCTCTGCACGGAAGGAGCCACGTACCTGACGGGGCAGACGATCCGCATCGACGGCGGGTTCGTAGGCTGAGCGGCGGACTCGCCGCGCGGCGACTCGCGGCGAGGAAACGAGTTGATAGACTCCGGCGTTACGTTCCTGCTTTCCCGGGAGAGACATGGATCCGACAAAAGAACTGAAGCCGCGAATCAGACAGCTCATCGTGAGGCAGCTCAAGCTGGACATCGACCCCGCCTCGATCCGGGACGACGCACCCCTGTTCGGGGACGCAGCGAACGGCCTCGGGCTCGACTCGATCGACGCCCTCGAACTCGTCCTCGGGGTCGAGAAGGAATTCGGGATCAAGGTGCAGGACGAGGAGGTCGGGGTGACGGCCTTCGCCTCGGTCGACGCGCTCTGCGACTTCATCCGGCAGAAGAACGCCGCGTGAACCCGGTCGAGCCCCTTCCGCACGGCTTCCCCTTCCGGTTCGCGGACCGGACGGTGGAGAGGACCGGCCCCGCCTCGGGCCGCGTGCGGGCCGTCGTGAGCGCGGGCGGGCGGGGAGTCTCGCCCCTCGGGTTTCCTTCCCCGCTCGTCGGCGAGCTGATGGCTCAGGCGGCGCTCCTCCTCGAAGGGGGAGACCCGGAGATCGGCCGGAGCGGCTTTCTGGCGGGCTTCTCGGGAGTCTCCGTCGCCCGGGTTCCGCAGGCGGGCGACCGCCTCACCGTGGACGTGAAGCTCGCGGGACGGCTCGGGGCCGTCGTGAAATTCGATGCGACCGTCACCGACGACGCCGGGCGTCTCGTCGCAGGCGGGTCATTCTCGGTTCGGATGGGGCTCGCCCCGGAGGCCGCGTGACCGCGAACCTCTATCCCCAGAGCAGCGTCCTTTCGCTCCGCGAGAAGCGGGTGGCGCTGGCCGGCTCCCCCGGAGGGCCGCTCCGCGGCGCAGCGGGTGTCCTGAAGGGGGCGGGCTACCTGGTCGCCCAGGCGGAGGAGCTGGCGGCCCTTTCGGACCTCGAGGCCGGGATTGCGCCCGACCTCGTCATCTTCGAGATCGACTTTCCGCCGGACGGCGCGATCGCGGTGGCGCGGCGGCTGCGCGAAAAGCCGTTCTGGCGCTTCGTCTCGATGATGGTGGCGCTGCCCGCCGGGCAGGCCCACCTCGAGGAGGCGCTCGTCCCGGGAATCAACGATTTCATCCTCTCCCCCTTCCCGGCCGACGAGCTGCTCGACAAAGCCCGCCGGCTGACGGTCATCCCGGCCCGCCGCGAGCTGAACACGATCTCGCGCGTCCGGGACCCGAAGGGAGGGGCGGGCCCGCTCCTCGGGAAGACGCTGAACGTCTCCGCGAACGGCATCCTGATCGAGGTCGAGCAGCCGCTCGCGATCGGCCGGACCGTGGAGATCGAGTTCTTCCTGCCGAACGATCCGGACGCGCTCCGCGTGGTGGGGCGAGTCGTCCGCCGGACGACCGAGCTGGACCTCTTCCACGCCGCCTTCGGGATCCGATTCGTCGAAATGGGCGAAAGGGAGCAGGCCCGAATCGAGACCTTCGTCGCCGAGCGTGAGAAGAGCGGCCCGAAGCGGCTGCCGAGGGGAAACTGACACGCGCCCCTCGAGGTTGACGCCCGCAGGCGGGGCGTCTATCCTCCGCTGCTCCGCGGTCCCCGGCGCGAAAGTGGCGGAACTGGCAGACGCGCAAGGCTCAGGACCTTGTGGCCCTTATACGGCCGTGGGGGTTCGAGTCCCCCCTTTCGCACCATTCTCATGACAGAAGAAGACCTCACCGACCGGATCTTCGAGGCGCTGAAGCCTCGCGGCTCGAGAATCCTCCCGTTCTCCGACCTGGCTCGAAAAGTGCTGGGACCGGACGCGAGCGAGGCCGCGACGGCGCGCCTCCGCGAAGCCGTGACGACGCTCGAGCGGGAGGGACGTGTCGTCCGGGTCCGCGGAGAGAAGCTGTCGCTCATCGAGTACACGGACTTCCAGGCCGGCGCCCTTGCGGTGCGGGGCGAGGGACGGGCCTTTCTCCTTTCCGGAGAGCCCGGAATACCCGACCTGCCGGTCGCTGCAGGGCAGCTGGGGACGGCACTCGATGGCGACGTCGTTCTCGTCCGGGTCGAGACGCCGAAGCCGCCAAAAGGGCGGCGCGTCGTCCGGCAGGCGCCGAAAACGGGCGTCGTCGTGAAGGTCCTCGTCAGGAAGCGCGACACCGTCGTGGGCAAGCTCGTCCGCGGGCCCGAGGGGACTTACATCGTCCCCTTCGACCGGAAGATCGACGCGCGCCTCCGCGTCCCCGACGGCAAGGATCTGGGCGCGCCCGACGGTCTCTTCGTCGAGGCGCGGATCCTGGCCTACCCGGACGACAAGCGCCTCGCGCTGGCCGAGGTGATCGAGCGGATCGGCTTCGAGGGGGACGCCGGCGTCGATGTCGAGGTCGTCGCGCGGAAATGGGGCCTGCCCCGGATCTACTCCGAGAAGGCGCTCCGCGAAGCGGAGGATGCGGCCGGCGAGGTCGGCCGGGAAGAGCGGGGCCGGCGCGCGGACTTCACCGCGCGGACGATCGTCACGATCGACGGCGAGACCGCGCGCGACTTCGACGACGCGATCGAGGCGGAGGAGCTGCCGGGGGGCGGATTCCGGCTCGGCATCCACATTGCCGACGTCTCTCACTACGTCGGGATGGGAACCGCCCTCGACGCGGAGGCGTTCGAGCGCGGCACGTCGGTCTACTTCCCCGACCGCGCGATCGCGATGCTCCCGGAGCGGCTCTCGAACGACCTCTGCTCCCTCCGACCCCACGAAGAGCGGCGCACCGTCTCGGCGGTCCTGACGACCGACGCGAAGGGGGAGGTCCTCAGGTCGGAGTTCTTCCGGAGTCTCATTCGATCGAAGCGCGAGGCTGACGTACACGGAAGTCGGAAGATTTCTTAGAAGGTGAGGAGGGGGGAATTCCCCGGCGCTCTTCTCCCGATGTCGGTTCCATGCTCCGCGTGGCCCAGCGCGCGGCTCGGGTCTTGCGCTCGAAGCGCTCGGCGCGTGGGTCGCTCGACTTCGACCTCCCGGACGCCGACGTCATCCTCGGCGAGACGGGTGACATCGTGGCGATCACGAAGGCCGTGCGGAACGAGGCGCACCGGCTGATCGAGGAATTCATGCTGGCCGCGAACGAGGCGGTCGCGAAGCACCTCGTCTTCGCCCCGTCACCATCGATCTACCGCGTCCACGACCGCCCCGACGAGAGCCGCCTCGTCGACATCCGCGCCGTTCTCGGGCCGCTCGGATACCTGATCCCCGAGGACGAGGTCGAGGTCACCCCCGCCGTCTTCCAGTCGATTCTCGATCAGGCGGCGGGGAAGCCCGAGGAGCGGTTCGTCTCCGACCTCGTCCTCCGGGCCCAGCGGAAGGCGCTCTACAGCGAGGAGTGCCGGGGCCACTACGCCCTGGCCGCGACCTACTACTGCCACTTCACGTCGCCGATCCGCCGCTACCCCGACCTCCTCGTCCACCGGGCGCTCGTCGAGTGGCTCGCGACGCGGCAGGCGCCGCCGGGCGACGAGCTCGAAGGGCGGAGCCGCTGGCTGAAGAAGGCGGCGGTCCACTGCTCCGAGCGGGAGCGCCGGGCCGAATCGGCGGAGCGCGAGGCCGTCGCCTGGAAGAAATTCGTCTTCCTGAAGGACCGGGTCGGACAGGAATTCGACGCGTGGGTCACGGCGGTCGTCGGCTTCGGCCTCTTCGTGACGCTCGACGAGATCTATGTCGACGGCCTCGTCCCGATCAGCTCCCTCGAGGACGACTTCTACCGGTACGACGACGTCGGGCACCAGCTCGTCGGCGCCCAGTTCGGGCGGGTCTACCGGCTCGGAGACCGGCTTCGGGTGAAGCTCGTCCGGGCCGACTCCGAGAAGCGCGCGCTCGACTTCCGCCCCGTGGGCGACTCGGCCGGGCCGCTTCGGAAGGGCCGTGTCGGCGTGCCCGACCGGCGCCGCAGGACGCCCGGTGACCGCGGACGCCCGCGGCGCCGATGAGCGGTTCCGGGCCCGCGCACGAGTTTCGGGTCGTCCTCGTCGGGCGTCCAAACGTCGGGAAGAGCGCGCTCTTCAACCGCCTCGCGGGCTCCCGCCGGGCGCTCGTCCACGACCGTCCCGGGATGACGCGCGACGCGCTCGAGATGCCGGCGAAAACGTCGGGGGGGCGCGCGTACGTCCTCGTCGACACGGGAGGGCTGGACCTCGACGCCGCCGGCGGCTTCGCCGCCTGGACGAGCGAGCGGGCCCTCTTGACCGTGGCCGACGCGGACCTCCTCCTCCTGGTCCTCGACGGCGCGGCCGGGCTCCTGCCGGAGGACCGGCGGGTTGCGGCCCGGCTCCACGCTCTGGGCAAGCCCGTCGTCGCGGTCTGGAACAAGATCGACACGCGCGCCGCGGCCGAGGCCGCGGCCGAGGCGCACGAGCTCGGCTTCCGCGACGTCGTCGAGGTTTCGGCCCTCCACGGCGCGGGGCAGGACGAGCTCGACGCCCTGATCGAGGCGCGGCTTCCCGCCGCCGCCGCCGAGGAAGCCGCCGGCGAACCGCTTCCCGTCGCGGTCGTCGGCCGGCCGAACGTCGGGAAGTCGTCGCTCGTGAACGCGCTTCTGGGACGGGACCGCGTCATGGTGTCGGAAATCCCCGGAACGACCCGCGACGCCATCGACATCGTCCTTTCCCGTGGAGGGCGGCGGTACCTGTTCGTCGACACCGCCGGGATCCGCCGGAAGGGAAAGCCGACCGAAGCGCCCGAGAAGCTCGCGGTCGTGGCGGCGCTCAAGGCGATCGAGCGGGCCCGGATCTGCGTCATCGTCTTCGACGCGTCGGAGGGGGTGACGGCGCAGGACGCCACGATCGCCGGCACCGCCGAGCAGGCCGGGCGGGCGATGCTCCTCGTGGCGAACAAGTGGGACCTCGTCGAGAAGGACTACGCGCGGGTGAAGGCGCTGAAGGACGACGTCGCCGACCGATTCGTCTTCGCGCGGCGGGCCCCGTTTCTCCCGATCTCGGCGAAGACGGGACGCGGCGTTGCCCGGGTCTTCCCGGAGCTCGACGGCCTCGCGAAGCGCTTCGCGGCCAGAATCACGACGGGGGAGCTGAACCGGGTTCTCCAGAAGGCGTTCGCCCGGCAGTCCCCGACGGGGCGGTCCGGACGGGAGCTGAAGATTCGTTACGCGGTTCAGGTTCGGAGCGAGCCGCCGGTCATCCGCCTCTTCGCGGACCGGGCCGAAGCCCTCCACTTCTCGTTCGAGCGGTACCTCCAGAACCGCGTGAGAGAACTGGTGAAGCTGGACGGCATCCCCCTGAAGTTCGAGGTCCGGAAGAGCGACTGAAAGCTCTTGGAACGGCCCGGTTTGTGCCAGAATTCAGGCGACCGATGGCCGAAGCCGAAATGCCGCGAGACGCGGCCTCCGCGAACCCCGGCGAGCCGCGCTACAAGATCGGGGACGTCTGCCGCATCGCCGACGTCCAGCCGTATGTCCTCCGCTACTGGGAATCGGAGTTCCCGGCCCTTTCGCCGGACCGGACGGCGACGGGCCCGCGGACCTACTCGGTGAAGGAGCTCCGGATCATCGAGCAGATCAAGCGGCTCCTTTACGACGAGGGATACACGATTGCGGGCGCGAAGAAGCGTCTCGAGACCGAGGCGCTCGCCGCGGTCCGCGCCGACATCGCGCCGGAACCGCCGAACGAAGAGAAGCCAAAGGCGAAGGCCGCGGCAAAGCCGGGTCCTGCCCCGAAGACGGCCGAGACCGCGCCCGTCGCCGCGATCGGGGCGGGCGCGTCGACGGCGCCGACGGCCGCCGCGGGCCGCGCGTCCGAGGGCGCGCCTCGCGATCCCCGCGTCCCGCGCGCGGTGTCCGAGCTGAAGGAGATCCTCAAGATCCTCTCCTCCCGTCCCTGAGCCGGACGATGCCGGACGCCCCGCCCCGCCCGGGCTCCCTTCACGTTCTCCTCCGGCGGCGTGACGGCGCGTCCGGCCGATTCGAGAAGGACGCGGTCGTCGTCGAAGAGCCTCTCGAGGTCCGGGTCCGGGAGGGCCGCGACGCCGAGCCGGTGCGCCTCCTCGTCACGATGCGGACCCCCGGCAACGACGAGGATCTCGCCGCAGGCCTCGTCTTCAGCGAAGGGGTGGTCGAATCGGCCGAAGAAATCCTCGACGTGTCGGGCCTCGAAGACCCGGTCGTCAGGCCCGAGATCGCGAGAAACGTCGTCGTCGTGACGGTCGCGCCGGGCGACGGGGCCGCGCGGGCGCTCCGGCGTCGCGCGGTGTCGATGAGCTCGGCCTGCGGCGTCTGCGGCGACGTCTCGATCGAGAGGGTCGGGGAGCTCGCCGCCGCGGCCCGGCGGGCCCGGAAGGACTCCGGCGGCGACGGGCCCGTCGTCCCGGCGGCGGTCCTTTCCGGGCTTCCGGACGAGCTCCGGCGGCGGCAGGAGATCTTCCGGTCGACGGGAGGCCTCCACGCCGCCGGGCTCTTCGACGCCGACGGGACGCTCGTGGTCGCCCGGGAAGACGTCGGCCGCCATAACGCCACGGACAAGGCGATCGGGGCGCTCCTCAGAGAGAGGAAGCCGGTACCTCCCATCCTTTTGGTCTCGGGCCGGTTGGGCTTCGAGATCGCCCAGAAGGCGGCGCTCGCGGGGGTCCGGATCGTCTGTTCGGTCTCCGCCCCGACCAGCCTCGCGGTCGAGCTTTCGGAGGAGACCGGGATGACCGTCGTCGGCTTCCTTCGGGGGGAGCGGTTCAACGTCTACTGCCACCCCGGGCGGGTCGGCTGACGGCAGGAGCCCCGGACCCTCGCGAAAGCCTGATGCCTGTGACGTAAACGCTATTCGATTGCATTCGCTAGATTTCACCCGCCCAGCAAGAGCATCGCTGACCTCGGGCCTGATGCCGATCGCGTAAACGCTTTTCTCCGACCGGAGATCTCTGGTAGATCCTTCAGCTCGGTTGAGCCAGATTCACCCGCCCAGCCGGAGAATCCGCGAGGAGAAGCAAAAGCATCGCAGGAGGACGGCCATGGAGCTTTCCCGCCGCAGCCTGCTGAAGGGTGGCGCCGTCGGAACCGGCCTCGCCCTCGGCTTCGACCTCCACGAAGCCCGCGCCGAGATGCGCGAGTTCAAGATCTCGCGCACGACGGAGACGCGGAGCACCTGTCCCTACTGCTCGGTGTCGTGCGGGGTGATCATCCACACGCTGGGCGACAAGGCGAAAAACGCCACGCCGTCCGTCGTCCACGTGGAGGGCGATCCGGACCACCCGATCAACCGGGGGACGCTCTGCCCGAAGGGGATCACCCTCAAGGACGACATCAACAACAAGAACCGGCTGACGACGCCGAAGGTGCGGAAGCCCGGTTCGGACCGTGGGAGGAGATCTCCTGGGACGACGCGATCGCCGGCATCGCGAAACACATCAAGGAGACCCGCGACCGCTGCTTCGTCGAGAAGAACGCGAAGGGGGCCGTCGTCAACCGGAACCCCGGGATGATCATGATCGGGGGCTGCACGGACACGAACGAGTTCGGCTTCCTGCAGGCCAAGGCGGCGTCCTCGTGGGGGGTCGTCTACCGGGACACTCAGGCACGGGTTTGACACGGCCCGACGGTGGCCAGTTTGGCCGCCACGTTCGGGCGCGGGGCGATGACCAACGGCTGGGTCGACATCAAGAACGCCGACGTCGTCTTCGTCATGGGGGGAAATCCGGCGGAGAACCACCCGTGCGGCTTCAAGTGGGCGATCGAGGCGAAGAAGACCCGTAACGCGAAGATCGTCTCGGTCGACCCGCGGTTCACCCGCACGTCGGCCGTCGCGGACGTCTATTCGCCGATCAGGGCCGGGACCGACATCGCCTACCTCCTCGGGATCATCCGTCACGCGATCGAGACGAAGCAGTTCCACGAGGAGTACGTCAAGATCCACACGAACGCGCCGTACGTCGTCGGCGAGAAGTATGGCTTCGAGGACGGCCTCTTCTCCGGCTGGGACGACGGGAAGAAGGAGTACGACAAGGCCGCCTGGGCCTACGAGGCGGACCCGAAGACGAAGGGCTACGTCCTCGACCCGACGCTCCAGCACCCCCGCTGCGTCTTCCAGCTCCTGAGGAAGCACGTCGAGCGCTACACGCCGGAGATGGTCGAGAGGATCTGCGGCACCCCGAAGGAGACCTTCCTGAAGGTCGCCGACGTCGTCGTCTCGACGGGCAACGCGCAGAGGGTCGGGACGATCCTCTACGCCCTCGGCTGGACCCAGCACTCCACCGGGGTCCAGATGATCCGGACGGCGGCCATGCTCCAGCTCCTCCTCGGAAACGTCGGGAGGCCGGGGGGCGGCGTCAACGCGCTCCGGGGACATTCGAACATCCAGGGCGCGACGGACATGGGCGGGACGTTCGAGATCCTCTCCGGGTACCTCAAGACCCCGGCGTCGTCGATGGCGAACCTGAAGGAATACCTCGAGGCCTCGACGCCGACGACCCTCGGCAAGGTGGCGTGGCCGTCGATGAACTACTGGCAGAACTACCCGAAGTTCATGGTCTCCTTCCTGAAGGCGGTCTACGGGAAGGCGGCCACGAAGGAGAACGACTTCGGGTACTCCTGGCTCCCGAAGGTGGACGGCAACTACTCCTGGATGTACATGTTCGACGACGCCTACCGCGGCAACTCGAAGCGGGCCGGGGGCAACGGAGCCCGGTCCCGAGGGGCTCCTGACGTTCGGCATGAACCCGGTCGGGATCGGGCCGAACGTCCCGAAGATGATGGCCGCGCTCTCGAAGCTGAAGTGGCTCGTCGTCGTCGAGAACGTCGAGACCGAGATCGCCGGCTTCTGGAAGTCGCCGAAGGAGTACGGCGGCCCCGAAGCGTCGAAGATCCCGACGGAGGTCTACCTCCTCCCGGCGGCGGACTTCGCCGAGAAGGACGGCTCGCTTCACGAACTCGGCCCGCTGGATCCAGTGGAAATGGAAGGCCGTCGACCCGCCGGGGCAGGCGAAGACCGACCAGGAGATCCTCGCCCGCCTCGTCCTCGCCGTGCGCGACCTCTACCGGAAGGAGAAGGGCGCCGGTTCCGGAGCAGGTCCTGAATGTCGCGTGGAGCTACACGAACCCGGCCCGTCCCGACCTCGGAGAGGTCCTGAAGGAGGTCAACGGGAAGGCGCTCGCGGACATCCCGGATCCGAAGGACAAGACGAAGGTGCTGAAGGCCGCCGGCCAGCAGCTGGACGGTTTCGCCCAGCTGCAGGACGACGGCTCGACGATGTGCGGGAACTGGCTCTACGCCGGCTGCTACACCGAGGCGGGCAACAACACCCAGCGCCGCAACACGGCCGACCCGCTCGGCCTCGGGATGTTTCCGACGTGGTCCTTCTCGTGGCCCGCGAACCGCCGCGTCATGTACAACCGGGCCTCCGCCGACGCCGCCGGGAACCCCTGGGATCCCGTCCCGCACCGGAATCAAGTGGAACGGCGAGAAGTGGGTCGGGGACGTCCCGGACATGAAGCCGGACGCCGCTCCCGGGACGTTCGGCGCCTTCATCATGAACCCCGAGGGGGTCGGCCGGCTCTTCGCGCCGTCGCTGAACGACGGGCCCTTCCCGGAGCACTACGAGGCGATCGAGGCGGCCGTGGACAACCTCCTCCACCCGAAGGTGACCTCGAATCCCGCGAGCAAGAGGTTCTCGTCCGACAAGGACGTCTACGGCAAGAAGGAGGAGTACCCGGTCGTCTGCACGACCTACCGCCTCACCGAGCACTACCACTACTGGACCCAGCACAACCCGCGGCTGAACGAGCTGGTAGCCCGACTTCTTCTTCGAGGTCCCCGAGAACCTCGCGAAGGAGAAGGGGATCGCGAACGGCTCGATGATCAAGGTGTCGAGTGCCCGTGGCTCGATCACCGCGCAAGGCGATGGTCACCAAGCGGATCTTCGCCCTTGAAGGTGGATGGCAAGCCGATGTGGCAGATCGGCATGCCGATCCACTGGGGTTACGCGGGCAACCCCGGCCACACCGGGCCGCTCGCGAACTTCCTGACCCCGTCGGCCATGGACGCGAACACCTTCACTCCCGAGTACAAGGCCTTCCTCGTGAAGGTCGAGAAGGTGTGAGGGGGCGGCCATGAGCGTACAGAACCTCGAGATCGCCCGCTCGTCCGCCGCCGTCTGGGGGAGCGGAAGCTCCCTCCGTTCTCTCCCCGCCGTCTCGAAGCTGGTCGACACCTCCACCTGCATCGGCTGCAAGGCGTGCGAGGTCGCCTGCCAGGAGTGGAACGACCTGGGCATCGTGAGAACCCAGTTCGACGGCAGCTACCAGACGCTGCCGACGCTCGACGCGGAGTTCTGGAACCTGATCCGTTTCGACGAGAAGGAGGTCGACGGCGGGATCAAGTGGCTGATGCGGAAAGACCAGTGCATGCACTGCGCCGACCCGGGCTGCCTCGAGGCGTGCCCGGCCCCCGGCGCAATCGTCCAGTACGCGAACGGCATCGTCGACGTCAATCCCGCCCAGTGCATCGGGTGCGGCTACTGCGCGACGGGCTGTCCGTTCGACGTTCCGAAATTCTCGGCGAAGACCGGGAAGATGGCCAAGTGCACGCTCTGCGTCGACCGGGTCTCGGTGGGCCTCGAGCCCGCTTGCATCAAGGCCTGCCCGACCGGCTGCCTCCACTTCGGGACGAAGGACGACATGCTGGCGCTCGGAAAGCAGAGGGTCGGCCAGCTCAAGGCCGCGGGATATGCGAACGCCTCCCTCTACGATCCGGTCGGCGTCGGCGGGACGGGCGTCGTCACCGTCCTCGCCTTCGGGGACCACCCCGAGTGGTACGGCGAGCTGCCGAAGCAGCCGCGCATCGGGATGGCGGTCCAGTTCTGGAAGAAGGTCCTCCGCCCGCTCGGCTTCCTCGCCATCGTGGGGGCCGTGATCGGCGCATTCGGCCACCACCTGTATCACGGCAACAAGGGGCACTCGGATCCCGGCCCGGTCGGCCCCGACGAGCCGAAGGCGTGACGGGAGGGGAGACGAAGATGAGCAAGGTCGTCCGACAGATCGGCTTCGACGAAGGAGCCTTCGCCGCCCGCGAAGAGGAAGACGTCGTCGTCGCCGGCGAGATCATCCGCCACCGCCTCTCCTCGCGCGTCATCCACTGGTCCGTGGGCGTCACCTTCTTCCTCTGTCTCCTCACCGGCCTTCCCGTCTGGACCCCCATCTTCGGCTGGATGGGGGCGCTCGTCGGCGGCCTCAGCGTCTGCCGCGTCATTCACCCGTGGTTCGGCGTCCTCTTCACCCTCGCGTCCCTGGCCATGGCCGTCCAGTGGTGGGACCAGATGAAGATGACGAGGGAGGAGCGGGGCTGGGTCGGCCCGAAGCTCCTCGAGTACCTTCGCGACGCCGCCAACCACGACAGGATCGGCAAGTACAACGGCGGGCAGAAAGTCTACTTCTACACCTCGAAGCTGAGCGCCCTCGGATTCCTCGTCTCGGGGATCGTCCTCTGGTTCCCGACTTCGTTTCCCCTGCTCTTGCGCGAGGCGGCCGTCATTCTCCACGACGTCACGTTCATCCTCTTCGCGGTCTCGCTCGTCTTTCACATCTACCTCGCGGCGGTGGCCGAGCCCGGGACGCTCAACTCCATGACGCGCGGCACGGTCTCGAAGGCCTGGGCACGGATCCACCACCCGAAGTGGTACCGGGAGCTGATGGGGCTCGAGAAACCTGGGGAGTGACGTGAGGGCGGCCGACCCGTTCGAAAAGCGGGCCGGCCGGGCGGAGCTCCTCTCGAAAGAGTTCGCCGCCGCCGCGGAGCCCCTCCGCTTCGCGGCGGCCCTCTTCCGCCTCCAGGGGCGGCTCGCCGCGGCGCTCGCGGCGCGGCACGACGACGCACCGCTGAGCGGCCGGCTCACGGACGACGTGGACCGCCTGCTCGACCTTCAGGAGAGCATCCACGTCTTCGCCGGCAAGGAGGGACCGCCCGAGCTCGCCGAGCTGGCGCGCGCGCGGACGGGCGAGTCGCCGGAAACCGCGCGGACCCGCCTGCTCCTCTACTGGGGGGGCGAGCGCGAGACGGCCGACGACTTCCTCTCGCGGGCCGTCCTCCGTCCCTACGTCGAGACCCTCGCGCGGCTCGGGGTCGCGCCCGACCGCCTCCACCGCGACGGCCACTGCCCGTTCTGCGGCGGTCGGCCGATCGTCTCGTTCCGGCGGGGCGACCCGGAGTCGCACGGCGCCGCGCGCTGGCTCTCCTGCGGCCTCTGCGGCACGGAGTGGCTCTTCAACCGGATCCGCTGCCCGTCCTGCGGCGAGGAGGATCCCGCGAAGCTCCCGGCGTTCCAGGGCGGCCCGCACGCCGCCGTCCGGATCGAGGCGTGCGAGACCTGCCGGCGGTACGTGAAGTCGATCGACCTGACCGTCGACGCACGTCCCCTCCCGGAGGTCGACGACCTCGCGTCGATCGCGCTGGATCTCTGGGCGATGGAGCAGGGCTTCGAACGGATCCAGCCGGGGTGGGCGGGGATCTGAGGGGATCGAGCCCCGTCGTTGACCCTTCCCTCGGCCGGGTGGTACAACGACTCACCCCCGAGCGGCCCTGTCGCTCGACGTCGTCTCCGGTCGGGACGTGGCGCAGCCTGGTAGCGTACTTGAATGGGGTTCAAGGGGTCGCGGGTTCGAATCCCGCCGTCCCGACCATTCTTGAGTCGAGCGCACGATCGTTCCTCAAATCCCGGCTGAGTTCGACGAACCGATTCGAACCCGCGACGAGGGGCCGGAGCCTTGGCGGAGGCCCCGAGAAGAAGATCAAGCCGGTTCAGCGCGCCCCCAGCGCAAAGCGCGGCGGCGAGCGAAGCGAGGCGACGGGGGAGCGGGGGTGACACCCGCAGTCAGAACGGTCGCGAAGCCGGCACGCACTCCTGAGCCTCGCCGAAGGCGAGCCCGCGCCGGCGTTCGAATCCCGCCGTCCCGGCCACTCAATCACACAGAATCAGCAGTTTGTGGCCTTCTCCGCCGCCGGTGGCTGGCGCCCCGTAACTTCGAAGGGACATCGACGCTGGCGCGGGTCTTGCGCTGTCCCGGATCGGGTCCACTTGGAACGAGGTGCCCTGCCGGGATCTCATGGCTACCGCCGCTCGTCGAGAGGTTTCAGACAGGGCCGGAGGTCATATGGAATACCGAATGCCACGGAAAATCTGCTTCGTGGCGGCGATGCTGGGAGTTCCCTCCCTCTTGATGGCCCAGGAGCTCGCGTCGGTTGCCGTGATCGCGAACCCGGCATCGATCCAGGCCCAGAAGCTGACCTCGGACCAGCTGGCCGACCTCGTGGCGCCCATCGCTCTCTATCCCGACGCGCTGCTGAGCCAGGTCCTCGTCGCGAGTACCTACCCGCTGGAGGTCGTACAGGCGCAGCAGTGGCTGCGAAGGAACGAGAGCCTGCGGGGCGAGGCGCTGATGGAGGCAGCCCGGCAGCAGCCGTGGGACGCCAGCGTCCAGGGCCTGTTGGCCTTTCCGGACGCCCTGGCGACGCTGAACGAGGACATCCAGTGGACGACGGCCCTGGGCAACGCCTTCCTCGCGCAGGAATCGGACGTCATGCTCGCGGTGCAGCGGATGCGCGCCCGGGCGCGGTCAACGGGCAACCTTTCCTCCAATCGGCAGCAGACGGTCTCCAACGTCGTCCAGGAGGGGCAGACCGCCATCGAGATCGTGCCGACCGATCCACAGGTGATCTACGTGCCGCAATACGATCCCGCCTATGTCTGGGGGTCCCCGGCGTGGGGCGCCTATCCGCCGCTCTCGTACGCCCCTGGCTTCGGGTTCGGCCTGGGAATCGACATCGGGTTCTGGTTCGGCGGCTGGTCCTTGGGCTGGGGTTGGGGCTGGGGCCCAAACTGGTACGGTGGTTCCGTCTACGTCGACAACGCGTTCTTCCGGCACTGTGGTTGGGACTATGGTCGCCACGGCGGCTCCTACGGAGGGCACCGCGGCGGGAATTACGGCGCGTACTCACCGGGAGGACATTCCGGTCGGGAACCATGGCAGCACGACGGGGGCCACCGGATCGGAGTGCCTTACCCGAACGGTCGGCTTGCCGGTCGGTATGACGCCGCCTCGCGGGCTTCAAGGGGCGCGATGGCGGGTCCCGGATCCTGGAACCGGTCGGGAGGCATGACGAGGTCACCTTCCGGGAACCGGACGGACGCCCCGGGCTCTCGCGGCGGCGGGACGGATCAGGCGTGGCGTTCCGGGACCCGAACGGAAGCGTGGGGTCCTCGCGGCGCCGGTGCAGATCGGAGGGGGAGTTCGTCGGGAGACCCGTGGCGCGGTTCGGCGGGTGTGACGCGGAGCCAGGGCCCGTCGGCACGATACTCGGCCGCCTCGCCACGTCATTCGGCGTCCGCGCCGCGCACCTCGGCGTCCCCGCCGCGCTATTCGGCGACCTCGCCGCGTAGATCGGCTCCGTCACCGGGCACTTCGACCCCTTCGCGTGCGTTCTCGTCCTCGGCTCCGTCGCGGGGATTCCAGTCAGTGCCGCGAAGCTCCTCGTCGGGCGCTCCCGGGCGAAGTTCCGGAGGCGGGACGTCGCAGCGGTCCGGCGGTGGCGGAGGCTCGCACGGCGGCGGTCGCCGCCATTGACCAGGCCGCAACCTCTCGCGCGTTCGAATCCCGCCGTCCCGGCCAGCTAATCTCGATCGTGGGGGTTTCTCGATCCCCCCACACTCCCCTTCGGCGCGAGTGTTTTGCCGAGCGGGCCGTGTAGGGCCTATGCTGAACGTCAAGTTTGCCCCAATAAAAGGAGGAGTCATGCGTCGCTTGTCGAGCATCACCGTTGTCTTCGCCCTCCTCGCCCTCGCATCCACCGCGAGCGCGGAGGGATTCAAGTACCAAGTTGGGACCTGGAAGCTGAACAACGCGAAGTCCAAGACCGAGGCGTGGACGCCGAAGAGCCAGACGCGTGTGTACGAGGACTGGGGAGGTGGGCTCCTCCACATGCGCTACGAGGGTACGGACGCGCAGGGCAACCCCACGCTCGGGGAGTTCGTGGCGCGCTTTGACGGGAAGGCCTACCCCTACGTCGTCCGCGGCGCGTCGGGCGCCTCCACGATATCGCTCACGCGAGTGGACGACCGCGCGTTCGCGTACTCCATGCTCACGGACGGCAAGACGTCGTTTACCGGGACCATCGCTGTCGCGGCCGACGGCAAGAGCTACACGAATACTTTCAAGACGAACGGGAAGGGCGAGCCGAGCAGCGCGGTGCTCGTCTTCGACAAGCAGTAGCCCGGCGGGAGCGCGCGAGCGGCCCGTGAGTCAGCGCGCTACGTAGCCGATCAGGTCGATCCGCGAGAGAACGCCGGAGATCACGCCTTTCTCCTCGACGAGGAGCGCGTGGACGGAAGTCAGGATCCGCCTTGCGGCCTGGACCGGCTCGTCCGCGGAAAGGACCGGCAGGCTCGCCTCCATGAGGCCCGACACGGGGCCTTCAAGCCGTGCGCGGCCATCCAGCATCGCGGCCATCAGGGTCGACTCCTGGACGGTCCCGACGACCATCCCGTCCGCGCTCAGGACGGGGAGCTGCGAGACGTTGTGCTTGCGGATGAGCCCCAGGGCCGCGCGAACCGTGTCGTCCGGCTTCACGGTCAGGAGGGGCGGGAGATCGGATCCCGCCGACTTCTGGCGGAGCAGGTCCCCGACGCTGAGGTCGGCGGCATCGAGCATTCCATGGTCGGCCAGCCAGGCGTCGCTGTGGAACTTGCTCAGGTACCTCTCGCCCGTGTCGGGGAGCATCACGACGATGACGTCGTCCTTCGTCATCCGCCCGGCCACGCGGATCGCGGCGGCCACGGCCGTGCCGGACGAGCCGCCCACGAAGATCCCTTCCTCGCGGGAGAGGCGGCGCGTGAAGTGGAACGACTCGCGGTCGCTCACGGTCAGGATCTCGTCGATGTACTGGTAATGGACGTTCCCCGGGATGATCTCCTGTCCGATTCCCTCGACGAGATACGGATGGGACTCCACCAGCTTTCCGGTCCGCTGGTACTCCCCGAGGACTGACCCCACCGGCTCGGCGGCGATCACCCTGATCCGGGGGTTCTGCTCCTTGAGATAGCGGCCCGCTCCGCTCGTCGACCCTCCGGTACCGATGGAGGAGACGTAGCAGGTGACGCGCCCGCCCGTGTCCCGCCAGATCTCGGGGCCGGTCGTCCGGTAGTGGATTTCCGGATTGTGGGGATTGAAGTACTGGTTCGCGAGGAAGCCTCCGGGGATCTCGCTGGCGAGACGCTTCGCGACCTCGGTGTACCGCTCGGGCGACCCGGGCAGCGCGCCCGTCGGCGTGATCACGACCTTTGCGCCGTGCGCCCGGAGGAGATCCCGCTTCTCCTGCCCGACCTTGTCCGGCATCACGCAGATGCACTTGTAGCCCTTGACCAGGGCCGCGAGGGCGAGCCCGAGCCCGGTATTCCCGGACGTGGCCTCGACGATCGTGCCGCCGGGCCTGAGCGTCCCTTCCTTTTCGGCCATCTCGACGATGTAGATCCCGACCCGGTCCTTGTTGCTCCTGCCCGGGTTGAAGGACTCGAGCTTGGCCAGGACGAGCGGCGCGAGGCCGTGAGTGACCTTGTTCAGACGGACGAGGGGCGTGTTGCCGACCGTGGCGAGGATGTTCTCGTAATAGCGGGGCGCAGTCTCGGGCCCCTCGTCGCCGCGTGAGTCGTTCATGGATCCTCTTCTCCGGCCGGCACGGCCGGAACGCCCGTTTTCAGCGGGCCGCAGTCTAGCCGCTCGCCGTCCCGGTCCGCCCGTTCACCTTGAGCGAGGATGGGGCCTCCGGACGGCGTCCACGATCCGGGCCAGAGGAAGGACTCTTCCGACCGTCACGGCCGCCCGTGGCAGGCGGCGTCCCCTCGCATCAAGAACCTCGAGGGCCCCGAAGGCGCCGAGGTCTCCGATCTCCTGGACCCTC
This sequence comes from uncultured Acidobacteriota bacterium, assembly GCA_963721385.1. GTDB lineage: Bacteria > Acidobacteriota > Thermoanaerobaculia > UBA5066 > UBA5066 > DAOMFB01. The sequence goes on along the minus strand of CAVRJB010000013.1, from coordinate 13,548 downwards.
ACGAGGACGGGAGCCGAAGGGTCAGCCCTCGTGTGGCGAGGAGGATCCGCCATCAGCCCGATGTCGACATTCCCGGTCCAACCCGAGGAGCCGGCGCGGAGCGTCACATGACGGACGAGGACGTCGAACAGCATCCGGCCGTTCCTGGGAAGGCGGAGGTAGGCGTTCGGCGAGGTCGTCTTGACGACCCCGGTCCCGATGGCGTGGATCGCCGCAAGCAGGGCCACGGCGTTGAGCCTCCGGATGAGGCGCTTTTCCGGGTCTCGCGGCCAGTGCCCCGACTCGATGAGCAGGGTGCTGGTGCCCCAGGACTGCATGGCGTCGCCGAACGCGCGCGGCATGAAGGCGTCGTCGTACGTTGCGACGTGCCCGGCGACGATGGGCCCGAGCAGGTCCGCGATGAGCGCGCCGACCTTCATGGCGCGAAGGCGGACGGGCGGAGTGGAGCGAGCCTCGTCGCACGCGGGCGAAAGGAGCGAGAGCGCGGTCACCTCGGGGACGGGGCCCGCCGAGGCGAGGGGCTGGTCGTGCAGGTTGAAGGCGTAGTCCGGCTTCAGCCGCCGGTGCGCCTCGAACAGGATTCGCGCCTCGGGCGAGACGAGGGCGAGGGCGTCGCGATTGATGTCGATCCCGGCCGCGTTGAGGCGCTGAGCGCGCTCGGCGCCGTCCGGATTCAGCATCGGGAGGGCGTGGACGGTGGTTCGGGCGAGGAGCTCCTTCACCCAGCTCTCCGGTCGTCGCGTGGCGGCCAGGATGCCAAGGATGTCCATGAGCGCCAGCGTCGCGGTCGGCTCGTCGCCGTGCATCTGTGTCCAGAGCAGAATCGTCTTCGGGCCGTGTCCGAAGGAGACGATCTGGATGGAACGCCCCTCGATCGACGCTCCTGCGTCCCTGAGGGACAGCACTCCTCGGCTTCGCTCCACGAGCCGCCGCAGCTCGGCGGTCACGGCCTCGTGACGACAGGTGGCGGGGCGGAGATGATTCCGTCGGTATCGGCCCTGGATCTTGGATAGAAGTGTGCCGAGCAGTGATGTCACGGCTGCGCGCGTTGCGTCGTCTTGCAGTGGCCGGCGGGGAACGTGACCGGGAACGCGTACGGATCCGGAGGCGCGTTGAAGCTGGGCTGGCCGCCCTCGGACTGGGGATTCAAGACGACGTGAACCCTGTGCGAGCCCTCGAGCGAGGAATAGCGCTGCAACGTGATGGCCGGAACGCTCACCACCTGCGTCTCGCCGGAGCCGATCGCGGGAAGCGGGATGCCCGCGCTGCTCAGGTTCGTGCCTCCCGGCTCCTTGAGGAAGACCGTTCCCTTGCCGGCCGCCAGGGCGCCGCCCGCATTCCGGATCGTCACGGCGGCGGTCATCGCCGGTTGCGGCGCCTGGCAGTTGGGCTCGATCTTGACCTTCACGGACGTCACGGAAAGAGACGGCCTGGCGAGTGCGGCGAGGGCTCCCGGTGCGGCCTTCACCGGGCCCGTCCCGGTGTGCAGTACCAGGCCACACTTCACGCCGACAGTCCCCATGAAGAAATCACAGAGAGTGAGATCGGCTTTCGTGGCACAGCCGAGACCGGGACACCTGGTGTCCATGTGTTTCTTGAAGTAAGGGACGAACTTGGGCTTGTTTCCCTCCCAGAAGGTCTTCTCGCACCATTCATGGTGACTCATGACACCGAGGGCCTTGGCCTCGTCGTGCGTCTTGATCCAGAGGTCGACATGTCCATAGCCCAGCGTCAAGAAGCGTTGAACACAGAAGGGCGGGATCTTCTTGTCCGGAAAGCTCAGGGAGTCGGGCCAGCCTGAACCCTTGTTGTACTTGTCCCATTCCTTCGTGTAGACATTCCAGGCGTAATCGGCCGCCAGGCTCATGCGCCCGGCGGTGTTGTAGTTGCTGCGCTCGGTCGCCAGATCCTTCAGCACGCTCGCGACGATATGCGAACTCCACTGTTTGTCGACCGCCTTGTCGAACATCGCGGATGCGAGAAGGATGTCGGACTGGGAATAACCCTTCGCCTTGGCCTGGTCGCCGATCTGGGTCTTCAGCTTCTGCAACGCGAAGCCATCTTCCGCCTCTCTCGCGATGAGGCCGTCGGGCAGCACCCGCGGAGCGAAGAACTTCTCGTAGATGACCGCGGATTTCGGCTTCGGGGGCGGTCCCTCGTCGTCGCAGCCTCCGAGAAAGCCTCCCACGGTCGCGCAGTAAGCGCCCTTCACGACCCCCGCGGCGCCGCTTCCCAGATCCTTGAAAAACTCCCCGATGGCCTTGCCGGCGTCGAGAAAGGCCTTCCCGACTTCGATCAGCTCCTTGATCAATCCGCAGGCGTCGAAGCCGCCCGCGAGCACTTGCAGGACCGCGCACATCGCGGCTTCGCCCAGGGAGGAAACGACGCCCCAGACGTCGCCGGCCTTCCAGGCGACGTACGCGTCGACCACCCGCCACACGGCCTCCGGAATGTCGCCGGTGGCCTTCTTGCCGGCAGCCGACTCGTGGAACTTGGCGGTGCAGACGACGACGTCGCCTCCGCTTTCGACGCAGGTGAAGAGGCCGAGGTAGGTCTCCAGCTCCTGGCTCGACACCGGCAGCGAACCGGACGGGGCTTTCGATTCGATCGACTTGTAGGTGTTGTAGAAGTCGGCGACGCTCGCCGCCGCCGGCGGGGCCCAGCCGACCAGGGCGGCGACGACGAAGACGAGCGAAGGCAGGATGCGGCGCGGCGCGCGAGGAGCGTTCATCTTCACTTCTTCGCGCCGCCCCCCGGCGACGTGCGCAGGGCCTGCTTCAACTCCCCGACGGTGATGCGTGTGCCGTTCGGGGACTCGATCGCGGTGCCGTCCGGTTTCAGGAAGATGGCCTTCCATTCGTCCGCGGTCGTGGTGCCGGAGACCTTGACGGCCGGACCCGACGGGGCGGCCCGCTGAGAAGCCATGAGGCTGCGCCCCAGTGCCTTCTCGACCTGGGGCTGCACGAACCTGATCTGACCCAGCGTCGCGAGCCGCCCGGACGGGAGCTGGACGGTTTCATTGTCGGAGCGCTTGAGCGCCGCCGCGAGGTCGGCGGAGGTGCTCAATCGTAGACCGGTCGCCGCGGGCCTGGCGCTGAGCGCCGCAGGCAGGCGGAAAGTGCCGGGGGCTCTCAGCTTCGGGGCGGCGGCCTCGAGGCGGCGCAACGTCCCGACGCTCATGCGCCCGCCGCCCGGGAACTCCACCTGGTCGGTGTCCGGCCGACCGGCCAGGTTGGCGACCCGCATGTTCGGTGTGAACGTCACGACCGCTGGCGCAGCAGCCGCCGCGCCAGCCGTCAGAAGCAGCGCCGCGGCCGCCAGGGCCGGCGCACGGGAAGACGATCTCGTGGCCGCACTTCTCTGCATGGCGACCCCTCCCCCCGAGTGATTTTCCGCGGATTCTCCTCCTTTTTCGAAGGGCGGCACAAGGCGGTAGACCCCTCGACGTCGGTTTCCAGCCCTTGACTCGGGCTCGACCCGGGCACAGGTTATATGTGCAGGCGTTGAGTCCGGTCGAGCGGTGGTCCTTCCCCGGGTGACGCGTACCGACCTGCGCGTCGTCCTTTTCAACGGGAGCTGCCAGCCATGACCACGGTCCTCGAAGCGCGCCACACGTCTCCCTTCCTTTCCAGAGCGCCCCTCTCGTCCCGCATCCGGCTTCTCGGAACCGAGAACGCCTTCAAGATCGGGCCCCACATCCGGCGGGTGGAGGACGAGGGCCACAGGGTCATCAAGTGCAACCTGGGCGAGCCCGACTTTCCGCTCGCGGCCCACATCCGCGACGAGGTGAAGCGCCAGCTGGACCTCGACCTCACGCACTACTGCGACCCCCAGGGCCTCCTGGGGCTGCGCGAGGCGATCGCGCGAGAGATGGGCGCGAGGCGCGGCCTCTCGATCTCGCCCGAAAGAGTCGTCGTCTTCCCGGGCGCCAAGACGCCGATCGGCTTCTGCCAGGAGGCCTACTGCGACCCCGGCGACGAGGTGATCTACCCGAGCCCGGGGTATCCCGATCTACGAGTCGTTCACGCAGTACGTCGGGGCGCTCCCCGTGCCGTACCACCTCGACGAGGAGAAGGGCTTCGACGTCTCCGCGAACGACCTCGAGAGGCTCGTCACCCCGCGGACGAAGCTCATCTACCTCAACTCCCCCTCGAACCCGACGGGCGGCGTCCTCGCCCGCGGAAAGCTCGAAGAGATCGCCGACGTCGTCCTCCGGCGGTGCGCGCCCGAGGTCCGCGTCTACTCGGACGAGGTCTACGAGAACATCCTCTTCGACGGTGAGAAGCACGACTCGATCGCCTCGGTTCCGGGGATGGAGGCGCGGACGGTGATCGTGGCGGGAGCGTCCAAGACCTACTCCTGGACGGGCGGCCGCATCGGGTGGGCCGTCTTCCCGACGGCGGACGAGGCACAGGTTTTCAAGAACCTCAACATCAACTACTTCAGCTGCGTCCCGCCGTTCATCCAGATGGGCGCAAAGGTCGCCATTGAATCACCCGCGAGCCTGCCCGAGATCGCGCGGATGGTGGCCGCCTTCCAGAAGCGCCGCGACGTGGTCGTCGAGGGGCTCAACGGGATCCCCGGAATCCGCTGCCAGAAGCCGCGCGGCGCCTTCTACGCATTCCCGAACGTCGCGACAGCCTGCGCGCGCCTCGGGGCGATCGATGCCTGGGAGGCGCTCCCGCCAGAGGTGCGCCCGCTGACGACGCCGTCGACTCTCTTCCAGATGTTCCTCCTCTTCCGGTACCACGTCGCCACGATGGACCGGAAGTCGTTCGGCAAGATCGGAAGCGAGGGGAAGCACTTCCTCAGGATCTCCATCGCCACGTCTCTTCCCGACCTCGAGGAGGCCCTCCGGCGCATCGCGGCTGCCGTCGACGACCGCGCTGGATTCGCCGCGTGGATCCGCGAAGGTCCGACCTTCTTCTGATCCCGACGCCGCGCGAGCGGAGGGAGGGACGAGTTGACGAGGTGACGCCATGACCGTTTCCTTCGGACCCCGAAGGGGAGTCTGGATCGAGGCCAGCCGGGGGGGTCCGGTGACGCCGGCACCGGACGTCGCACCGCTGGTGCTGCTCGACCAGCTCTACAGGTCGGTCTGCTCCATGCTCTACAACTACGTGCCGACGTCGGGGCACCCGGGCGGATCCGTCTCGTCGGGGCGCTTCGTGGCCTCGCTGCTCTTCGGGCCGATGGACTACGACGTCTCGCGCCCCTCGAGGGACGACGCCGACATCCTCTCCTACGCGGCCGGCCACAAGGCGATGGGGCTCTACGCGATGTGGGCCCTGCGCAACGAGGTGCTTCGCGTCGCGGCGCCCGAGCTCCTGCCGGAGGACGAATCGCAGCAACTCCGTCTCGAGGACCTCCTCGGCTTCCGGCGCAACCCGAGAACCGCGACGCCGCTCTTCCGCGCGTACCGCGCCAAGCCCCTCGACGGGCACCCCACTCCGGCCACGCCCTTCGTCCGCCTCTCCACCGGGGCCTCCGGCGTCGGCCTGGCTTCGTCCCTCGGTCTGGCGCTCGCGGCCCTCGACACCTACGGAGACGACGCCCCGCGCGTGCACGTCGTCGAGGGAGAGGGGGGCCTGACGCCGGGGCGCGTGTCGGAAGCGCTCGCCTTCGCCGGCTCCGCCGGCCTCGGAAACGTGGTGGTGCACGTCGACTGGAACCAGTCCTCGATCGACTCGGACCACGTCACGCGGGAGGGCGGGAGTCCCGGCGACTACGTTCAATGGACGCCGATGGAGCTCTTCCACCTTCACGACTGGAACGTCGTGGAGGTGCCGGACGGGATGCTCTGGGGCAGCATCGGCCGCGCGCAGCGGCAGGCGCTCGAGTTCGGCAACGGCCAGCCCACCGCCGTCGTCTACAGGACCAGGAAGGGCTTCGAGTACGGCGTCGAGGGGCGCGCGTCGCACGGGGCCGGCCACAAGATGTGCTCCGCCGGGTTCTTCGCGTCCCTCCAGTCGGTCGTGCGCGAGAGCGAGCTGGCGATGCCGGCCTGCGAGCCGGGGGCCACGCGCTGCGCGGGAGGCCGCGACGCGGAGGTCCTCGAGGAGTGCTTCTGGCAGGCGCTCCTCATCGTCCGGGGCGTCGTCGAGGCCAACCTCCCCGTCGCCGAGGCCCTCGCCCAGCGCCTCGTGTCGTCGCGCGAGAGACTCGATCGGCGACAGCGGACGCCCCGGAAGGGTGCGCCATCGGTCGGGAGGGTCTACGACGCGGCCCGCCCCGCCGAGGTGCCGGCCGAGCTCCTCCTTCCGCCCGGCAGCGAGACCACGTTGCGCGGACAGCTCGGCAGGGTGCTCGGCCACTTCAACAGGCTCTCGGAGGGCGCTTTTTTCATTGCCGCGGCGGACCTCCTTGGCTCGACGAGCGTCAACGAGGGCGCCCGGGGGTTTCCGGAAGGGTTCTTCCACGCCAAAGCGAACCCGGGGGCGCGCCTGATGGCCGTGGGCGGCATCTGCGAAGACGCCATCTCCGGCGTGCTGTCCGGGCTGTCGTCGTTCGGCAGGCACATCGGCGTGGGCTCGTCCTACGGCGCATTCCTCGCGCCGCTCGGACACATCGCCGCACGGCTCCATGCCATCGGGGCTCAGGCACGCGAGTCCGTCACCGGAGAGCCTTACCGCCCGATGATCCTCGTCTGCGCTCACGCCGGCCTCAAGACCGGCGAGGACGGCCCGACCCACGCCGATCCCCAGCCGCTGCAGCTCCTCCAGGAGAACTTTCCGCCGCGCACGATGGTCACGCTCACGCCCTGGGAGCCCCAGGAGATCTACCCGCTCGTGGCGGCAGCGCTCGAGAACCGGCCGGCCGTCATCGCCCCGTTCGTCACCCGCCCGACGGAAAGGGTGCTCGACCGGGCGGCCCTGGGACTCGCACCGGCCACCGAGGCTGCGCAGGGCGTCTACCTCCTCCGTCCTTCCCGAGGCGTGCCACAGGGCGTCGTCGTCCTGCAGGAGTCCGCCGCGGCGTACGCCTTCGTGGAGGAAGCGCTGCCGCTTCTCGAAAGGGACGGGATCGACGTCGAGGTCTACTACGTGGCGAGCGCCGAGCTCTGGGACCGGAAGCCCGAGACCTTGCGCGAGAGCGTCTTCCCCGAGAGCAAAGCGCAGGTCGCCATGGGGATCACCGGCTTCACGCTGGCCACGCTCTACCGATGGGTCCGCTCGGACTTCGGCCGCGCGCACAGCCTCCACCCGTACCAGCACGGCCACTTCCCGGGGAGCGGTCCGGGTCCCGCGGTGATCGCGGAGGCCGGCCTCGACGGCAGGAGCCAGCACAGCGCGATCGTGAAGTACGTCGAGGAGCTGCGCGCCCGGACCGAGCCGGGCCACCCGCTCGCGGCCTCCTGGCGAGCCACCGGGGATCCGGCGCCCTCGTCCCGCCGCTGACGGAGAAGACGGAAATTCAGGAAAGCACGGCGTCTCCCCGGCTCCCGCGAGCCCCGGCCGGCTCGTCGGCGTTCAGGTAGGCGTGGTGGTCGTGGCTCAGGGCTCCCTCCGGAAGCCAGTGCCAGAGCGGCCCGAGGTCCCGCTTCACCTGCTCCGCGTAGAAGCCGGGCAGCGCGCTCGTCGACTGGGCAAAGAAGGCGAAGACCTGCGCGTCGGTCTCGAGCCGGCGCCGGAGCTCCGAGTAGTGACTGATGCGGCCGAACCCTTCCGAAGAGACGGCACGGAGCAAGTTCAGCCAGCGGGGCATCGTGGCCTTCGTCGCCTCGAAGCGCTTCGCGATCGCCGGCCAGGAGAAGGTGTACCGCGTCAGCCCGATGACCTGGTCGTAGAACTCCGGCCAGGAGTAGTTCTTCGGCCGCACGTTCATCGCGTGGTTGTTGTCGAGGAAGTGAAAAGGGAAGGGGAGGACGCGGCCGGCGCGCTGGTACTGGAGGTTGAGGGGCGCCGCCCGGCCGAAGGCGGAGAGGAGCGAGTAGCCCGGGAAGGCGCCCGGCGTCAGGTCCATGAACCGCTTCGTCAGCGCGAAGGGCTCCTCCCCCTCGTCGGAGTCGAGCCCGAGGACGAAGTTGGTCTGGACGTACGGCACGTATCTCAGGATCGTGTTGACGTGCTCGGAGACCTCCACGACTTTCTTCATCCCCGTCATCGCCCCGGTCCTCGACTTGTTGCCCAGTTCGTACCACGACTCGACTCCGGGGAGGAGCGCTGCGAACCCGTTCTTCCGGAGGCGCGCAAGGTGCGGCTCGGTGAGGATCGAGAGGCTGCTCTCGGCGGCGAAGGCGATGCTCCCGGGGGGAACGGCCTCCTCGATGGCGCCCAGCGTCTCGTCGAAGCGAACCCCGAAGTTCGGGTCGTGCCAGCCGACGCGCGGCCGGCGCTGCTTCGTCAGGAGGAACCGGAGGTCGTCCCTCACGACCTCGAGGTCCAGCGGCTGGTACGGGACAGTCGCATCGATGCAGAAGCTGCACGTGTACGGGCACCCGAGGCTGGCGAGCATGGGGACGAGCTTCAGGGCGGGGGCCTTCCGGAGCGTCGGCTCGATGAACTTCCAGCGCTCGCGAACCCCGGGGAGGGAGAGCGGCTGCCGCGCCGCAGTGACTAGCCGGCCCTGCGGACGGTGCGGGGAACAGTCGGCGAGGACATCGCGCAGGACCGAGCGGTCGGTGAAGCCGAACACGTAGTCGAAGTAGTTCGCCGCGTCTTCCGGGAAGCAGCGGGCGTGGGGGCCTCCGAGCGCCGTCACCGCGCCCCGGGAGCGGAAGAGATGGCTCAGGGCGTAGGCGGTCTGTGCTGCCTCGGTGAAGGCGCCGACGAAAACGAGGTCGACGTCGGCCGGCAGTTCCTCGACGAGGTCCTCGAAGCCCGTGTAGCAGACGTGGGTGACGTCGTGCCCCTCGGCCTCGCACCAGACGGCGACGACCTGCGGCATGATGCTGGCCAGATTCGCGTTCATGACCCGCGCGTAGAGAGCCTTCGTAGGACCTTTGCTCACCAGGTCGATGACGCCGATTCGGAGCTTTCGCATTGCTCTGTAATCGCGCCGGGAGACGCCCTCGTGCTCGGGAAGCTCAGCTATAAGGGCGACGTGGATTCAGTGTGGATCTCGGTGACGGCAGGCGGCTCGAGCTCCCGCCGATGCCAAAGATGCCGAAGATGCCGAAGATCTCGCGAGGCGTGGCGCGCCTCATCCTGGGCGTCGCGGCGGTCCTGTTCTTGATCGTGACCGGCTACTACCAGGTCGAGCCGGACGAGGTGGCGGTGGTCCAGCGCTTCGGCAAGTTCGTGCGGACCAGCGAGCCGGGCCCTCACGTCAAGGTCCCCTTCGGCGTGGAGCGGATCACCAAGGTGCCGGTTCAGCGCCAGCTCAAGATGGAGTTCGGCTTCCGGACAGCGCGGGCGGCGGCCCAGACCACCTATGCGGCGGCCACGCCCGAGACGATCGCCGAGTCGCAGATGCTCACGGGAGACCTCAACGTCGCGGTGGTCGAGTGGATCGTCCAGTACCGGATCAAGGATCCGAGCGCGTTCCTCTTCCGCGTGCGCGATGTCCCCGAGACGTTTCGGTACATGTCCGAGGCGGCCATGCGCCAGGTCGTGGGCGATCACAGCGTGGACGAGGTCCTGACCATCGGGCGCGAGGCGATCGCGCTCCAGGCCAAGGCGGAGCTGCAGCGGCTGTGTGAGATGTACGGGATCGGCATCGAGGTCCAGCAGCTCGTCCTCCAGGACGTGAACCCCCCCAACCCGGTGAAGCCGGCGTTCAACGAGGTCAACCAGGCCATCCAGGAGAAGGAGCGCGCCATCAACGACGCCTGGGCCGAGTACAACAAGGCGGTTCCGCGGGCCAAAGGAGAGGCCGAACAGGCCATCAGGGCGGCCGAGGGCTACGCGCTCGAGCGCCTCAACAACGCCGAAGGGGACGCCAAGCGCTTCGAGGCCCTGCACGAGGAGTATCGGAAGGCGCCCGCCGTGACCCGGCGGCGCATCTACCTCGAGACCCTGGGCGCGATCCTGCCGAAGGTGGGACGAAAGCTGATTCTCGACGAGAGCGCGAGAGGCATCCTCCCGCTCCTCCAGCTCGAGGGCGACGGAAGGAGGTGAAGCCGTGAAGGGCTCGGACCCGATCGTGGTGGCGGTTCTGGCGATCGTCCTGTTCCTCTCGTCGGTCTACACGCTCTCCGAGACCGAGCAGGCGATCCTGACCCAGTTCGGGAGGCCGGTTGGCGGTGTCGTGAAAGACCCCGGCCTGCACCTGAAGGTGCCGGTCGTCCAGGAAGTGCACCGGTTCGACAAGCGCTGGCTCGAGTACGACGGAGACCCGAACGAGATCCCGACCAAGGACAAGAAGTACATCTGGGTCGACACCTACGCCCGCTGGCGCATCGCCGACCCACTGCGATTCTTCCAGGCCGTGCGCGACGAGCGCGGCGGGCAGAGCCGCCTCGACGACATCGTGGACGGCGAGACGCGGAACGCCATCGCCTCCTTCGATCTGATCGAGGTCGTCCGCTCGACCAACCGGACCTTCCAGGTGACCGAGGACCTGGAGGGGATCGGAGCGGCCGAGGCCATGGCAAAGGTGAGCGCCGGCCGCGGCGGGATCGCGAAGATCATTCTCGACAAGGCCGCCAAGATCACGCCCGAGTTCGGGATCGAGCTGGTGGACGTGAGGTTCAAGCGGATCAACTACGTGGAGAGCGTGCAGCAGAAGGTCTTCGAGCGGATGATCTCCGAGCGCAAGCGCATCGCCGAGCGGAGCCGCTCCGAGGGCCAGGGGCGCGCCGCCGAGATCCGCGGCCAGAAAGAGCGCGATGTCCTCGGGGCTTCGTCCGCCGGCTACAAGACCGCCCAGGAGGTCAAGGGGATCGCGGACGCGAAAGCGACCTCCGTCTACGCAAAGGCCTACGGCAGGGACGCCGGCCTTTACCAGTTCCTGAAGTCGATGGAGACCTTGAGCGGCAGCCTCGACGAGAAGACGTGGCTCATCCTGTCCACGAACTCGGAGCTCCTGAAGTTCCTCAAGAGCGATGGGGGCGGCCCGACCCCGTAGACGAGGGGATCGATCTCGTAGACCCTTCTGATCAACTACTGCCAGCGGCGAGCGGAGCGAGCCGGGCCCGCACCTCGTCAAAGCTCCTTGATCAGCTCCTGGCGTTTCGTTTTGTACTCGCCCTCGGTAAGGGAGCCGGCCTTGAAGAGCCGCTCGACGTCCGCGAGTCGCCCTTCCGCCGTTCGAGGCGACGTGTTCGGCGTCGGAGACGCCGCAGCGGCCGCCGCTCGCCGGGTGAAGACGGCGTTCCGGAGCGCCTCGGAATTCTGAATCCGCCGGAAAATGCCGATCGCGCCGGGGAGAAAGCGGACCGGGTGATATCGAGGCCTGAGCAGGATCTCCTCACCCGCCATCAGGTTCTTGTCCACGTATCCCATCAAGACCTCCGGCATCCGATCGGCGGCCGATCGTCACGTCGCGACTCCGCGAAGGCGGAGAGGGTTCGGTTCCTCGCGTTCCTTCCGCTGCTCGCGCGCGCGTAGAAACTACAGCCCGGCATTGGAAACCATTCATCAATCCGATGTCTTCGAGCCGGAGGAGACCGGGGAATGCGCCACGCCGTCGGCGTGGCCCCGTTTGCGCCCGTCCCCTCGCTCCGGTGCCGGCGGACGGAAAGGCGCCAAAGCGGGAACTCCTGGGTTCCTGACTCACGCCCTTTCCCAACGCACGTGGCGTACCAGTTTGAAAGGAGGCGGTCCTCCCGACCGGCGGTTTTCTGCGGTCCTCTGCGGGGCACCGAAGTTGCTCCTCCGGGGCACAGGAGGCTTCTTGCGAAAAAAGGGAGCGTGGTGGGCCGTCGGCGCGGCGGTTGCCGTGCTGGGCGGTTCTGTCTTTCTGGTGGCGGGGACGAATGTTCTCCTCCGGACGCAGATCCTCCGCCGCCTCGTCAACGAACACCCCACCCGGCTCTCCGGCGAGTGGAGCGAGCCCCGTGCCTGGATCCCGGGGCGGATTCGCCTCGGCTCGCTCGTTCTGCGGAGCGGGGACGGCAACGTCGAGTGGGAGGCCCGGCTGGAAGACGTCGAGATCGAGTTCTCGTTGCTCGATCTCATGCGGCGGCGTATTCACGTGAGGCATCTGCGCGCTTCGCGACTCGCGTTCCGGCTGAGGGAGCTCCTCCGGCGCGAAGAGGCGACGCCGGAGCTCGTGGCTCGCTATCCGCTCATCCCGGGCTTCGCGGACCCGCCTCTCCTGGCAAACGCGGTCACTGCCCCCTCTGGCCGCGGGCGGCCGTGGCGAATCCTCCTGGACGACATCGCGATCGAGAACGTCACAGGCATCTGGATCGATGCGTGGCGGTGGAAGGGGTTCGGGCGCCTTCGCGGGGGATTCGAGCTGCTGCCCGGCCACGAGGCGAAGGTTCTCCCTTCCGATCTCGACGTGGTGTCAGGAGAGCTTCATCGTGGTTCCGAGGCGGTGACGGAAAGCACGCGGGGTGTCGTCGCGTGCGCGATCCCGCGTTTCGACACCCAGGCCTTCCCGGGCAACGACGTGTGGAAGCTGATCGCAGGCTCCGCCGCCCTGCGCGCGCGGCTTTCCGGCGTTTCGTTCCTTTCATCCGATGGCAAAGGCACGCGGTTCTCGGGTGGCAGCGGCGACGTCCGCTTCGGAGTCACCCTCGCCGCCGCCTCCGGCCGGGCGCGCCTGATCGTTTCCGCCCGTGACGTGAAGACGCAGGCGGGGACCCGGCACGTTCGGGGCTCCGTCCGCGCGGAGGTCCACGTACCGCGCCTCGACTTCGGCGACCTGTCGGCGTCATTCAGCGGGAGCCGCCTCACGCTGCGCGACGTCGCCGTGGACGGAGCGACGGGGCGGGCGTGGTCGGCCGAGCTCCGGACTCCAGCCGCCCGCCTCGACCTGAAGAGCGGCGGCTTCGCGGGCCACGTCGACGGGCGATTCGCGGACGCGCGCCCCGTCGTCGCTCTGCTGCCTCCGGGCCTGCCGAAATGGGTGGCGGGCCTCCTCGATCTTTCGGACCTTTCCGTCTCGACGAACACGGTCGTCGCCCCGGGCGTTCTCGAGGTAACGGCGGCGCGTGCCGCCGCGGGAACGTTTCAGCTCCTGGGCGACTATCGACACCGCGGGCGGGACCGCCGGGGCGCCTTCCTCGTCCGGTCGGGGTCCCTTGCGCTCGGGATCGGAGTGACGGACGCCGGCACGACGCTGCACCCGGTGGGCGCCGTAGCTTGGTTCGAAGACGAGGACCAGCCGGGCGGACTTAGGTCGGCGCGACGTTCTCACGGGGGAACCGCCCTGGCCGCGAAATGAGGCCCGCGGGTCTCCGTCAGCCGGGGGTTATGCTGATGGAGCTGCGGCTTGCTGCGAACGGCGACTGGCTGCGCAAACACACATGAGGAGATCTCTCTTCCGTCGTCGGCGCCCTGAAGAGTCCGTGCCGCTGCGCGGCGAGCTCCTGAGCCTCGAGAGCCTCGAAGAGCGGGCCAAAACGCTGGCCGCCGTCTTCACGCTGGCACGCGACCCGGGGGCCGGCGGACACGACGTGCGGGCGCGCCTGCAGGACAACATCGGCGTCCTGCGCGC
>CAVRJB010000012.1:0-7937 GCA_963721385.1 uncultured Acidobacteriota bacterium | reverse complement strand
TGCGTATGAAACGCTCGCCGACGACGTTCACCGCGGGGACGTCGTCGACCCCGCGGCCGAGTGGCTCCTCGACAACTTTCACCTCGTGGAATCGGAGGCGCAGGCGGTCCACCGCGACCTGCCGATCCGGTACTACCAGAAGCTGCCGAAACTCGCGGCCCGCGAGCACTCCGGGAAAGCGCGTCTCTACGCGATGGCGCTGGCGCTCATCCGGCATGGCGACGGAAGGCTCGATCCGGAGAGGCTGACCCGCTTCGTTCTCGCCTTTCAAACCGTGGCTCCGTTGACCATCGGCGAGTTGTGGGCCTGGCCGAGCATGCTCAAGCTCGCCCTGCTCGAGAACCTCCGGATTCTGGCGGGTGGAATCCTGGCCGGCCGCGCGGCGCGGCGTCAGGCGGAATGGGCCGTCGCCGCTCTGGAGGGCGGGCGTGCGCAGCTGCCGCTTCCGACGCCTCTTCACAGCGCGTTCGTCGCGCAGATCCGTCAGCGGATGCGCGAGTACGACCCGCGCGTCTCCTCGCTCCGGCTTCAAGTGGAGACGGCGCTGGCCGCCGCCGGCACGACGCCCGAGGATGTGGTTCGCTCCGAGCACCAGCGTCAGGCCACCGATCAGGTCTCGACCGGCAACACGATCACGAGCCTGCGCCTCGCGTCGACGCTCGACTGGAGCCGCTATGTCGAGCGTGTCAGCACGGTCGAGCAGATCCTGAGGCGCGACCCGGCGGCGGTCTACCCCCGGATGGACTTTCAGAGCCGGGATCGTTACCGGCACGTCGTGGAAGAGATTGCCGAGCCGAACGGCGAGGCGCAGGTGCGCGTCGCGCTGCGGGCCGTCGAAAGCGCCCGGCAAGCCGCGGAGCTGAAGGGGACCGGGGACCGGTCCGCGCATGTCGGCTATCACCTGATCGGACCGGGGCGCGCGGGCCTGGAGATCGATGTCGCCCATCACCCGAAGGCCGGCGAGAGGCTCCGCCGCTTCGCCTTCGCCCATGCCACCGCGGCGTACCTCGGCGGCATCGGCGTTCTGACGGGCCTCGGCGTCTTCGCCGCGTTCACGTACGCGGGGACTTCGGGCGCTCCGGCTCTGGCGATTCCCGCGGCACTCCTCGTGCTCATTCCATCGAGCGAGCTCGCCACGCTCGTCCTTCAGCGGCTCGTCGCCGCCCTGGTCCCGCCGCACCGCCTTCCGCGCCTCGAACTCGAGGACGGGGTCCCCGAGAGCGCCCGGACCCTGGTGGTCATCCCCACGCTTCTCGGCAGCGTGGGAGGCGTCGAGCACCTTTTGGAGCACCTCGAGGTGCAGGCGCTCGGCAACCTCGATCCGCATGTCTCCTTCGGGATCCTGAGCGACTTCAAGGACGCAAAGACCGCGAACGTCCCAGGTGACGACGCGATCCTGGCCGCGGCGCGCCTCGGAATCGAGGCGCTCAACCGTCGTCACGCGCCCGACGGGAACGACCGCTTCTACCTCTTCCATCGGGATCGGCAGTGGAACGAGAAGGAAGGCGTCTTCATGGGCTGGGAGCGAAAGCGGGGAAAGCTCGAAGAGCTCAACCGGCTCCTTCGCGGCGCGA
The DNA here is from genome assembly GCA_963721385.1 of uncultured Acidobacteriota bacterium. Lineage (GTDB taxonomy): Bacteria > Acidobacteriota > Thermoanaerobaculia > UBA5066 > UBA5066 > DAOMFB01. The sequence continues at coordinate 6,363 of CAVRJB010000012.1, read as the reverse complement.
CCGACACGAGCTTCACGTTGCAGGTGGGGGAGCTCTCGATTCTCCCGTCGGTCCGCCACGTCCTCACGCTGGACACCGACACCCGGCTGCCGCGCAACGCCGCGAAAACGCTGATCGGGATCCTCTCCCACCCGCTCAACAGGCCGTCCGTCGATCCCGCTCTCGGCCGGGTGACCGAGGGCTACGGCATCCTGCAGCCGCGCGTCAGCGTGACGCTTGCGAGCGCCGCGGGCTCGCTCTTTTCGCGCGTCTACGCCGGGCACACCGGCGTCGACCCGTATACGACGGCCGTCTCGGACACGTACCAGGATCTCTTCGACGAAGGGGTTTTCACGGGTAAAGGGCTCTACGACGTGGACGCCTTCCAGGCGACCGTGGGCGGGCGCGTCCCCGAGAACGCCCTCCTCTCGCACGACCTCTTCGAAGGGCTCTATGCGCGAACGGCCCTCGTTTCGGACGTGGAGGTCGTGGACGAGTACCCGGCCAATGTCCTCGCGCACGCCCGGCGCCAGCACCGGTGGGTGCGAGGCGACTGGCAGATTCTGGCCTGGCTGCTCCCCGTCGTTCCCACGAGAAAGGGCTTCGCGAAGAATCGCCTGCCGCTGATCAGCCGATGGAAGATCTTCGACAACCTCAGGCGCAGCCTCGTGGCGCCCTCGCTTCTCGCGCTGTTCGGGGCGGCCTGGAGCGTCTTGCCGGGCAGCCCGCTGGCCTGGACCCTCGGCGGTCTTCTCGTCGTGCTTTTCCCCCTGGCCACGGCTCTGGCCCCGCTTCTCGATGGCGCACGCAAGAGAACGCCGGCGCGACTCTACGTTCGCGGGGTCCTGGAGGCGCTGAGCGCTGCGTGCGCTCAGGCTTTCCTGACCCTCGCGTTTCTGCCGTTTCACGCCTGGGAAATGGTTCACGCGATCGGACTCACGCTCGTCCGTCTCGTCATCACGCACCGGCGGCTCCTCGACTGGGAAACGGCGGCCGCCCAGGCGGCACGGACCGCCGGGCTCCTTCGCGAAGGGGTCCGCTCGTTCCTCTGGGAGATGAGCGCGAGCCCCATCGTGGCGCTGTGCCTGCTCGCGCTCGCCGCGACGGCGCGCCCCGAGGCCCTTCCTGTCGCGGTGCCGTTTGCCGTTCTCTGGGCGGTGGCGCCGATCCTCGCGCACTGGCTCAGTCAGTCGATCCGGCCGCGGAGACGGGAGCTGTCGCCCGGGGATCGTGCGCTCTTCATGGAGATCGCACGGAAGACGTGGCACTTTTTCGAGGCGCTCTCCGGCGCCGAGGACAACGGGCTGCCTCCCGACAGCCTCCAGGAAGAGAACGCGGTCGTCGCTCACCGGACCTCACCGACGAACATCGCGATGGGTCTTCTCTCGACGCTCGCGGCGCACGACCTGAAGCTGCTTCCGCTGGAAGCGATGATCGACCGGCTGGACGCCACGCTCACGACGATGGAGGGGCTGGAGCGCCACGAAGGACACCTCCTGAACTGGTACAACACACGCGACCTGTCGCCGCTTCTGCCGCGCTACGTGTCGACGGTCGACAGCGGCAATCTCGCCGGTGCGCTGCTCGCGCTGGCCGAAGGCTGCCGGCAACTGGCGGTTTCCCAGCCTGTGGAGGCGTCCCGGCTTTCGGACCTGGCCCGCCGGGCGGGGGCGTTCGCGGACGGGATGAGCTTCGGCTTTCTCTACGATCGAGAGCGCCAGCTGTTCTCGATCGGATACCGGCTCGCAGACGTCGCCGGGCCCGGCCGACTGGACACGTCCTACTACGACCTCCTCGCCTCCGAGGCTCGTCTCGCGAGCTTCTTCGCCATCGCCAAGGGCGACGTGCCGCAGAGCCATTGGTTCCGCCTCGGGCGCCTCGTGGTGAGCGCGGAAGGTGTCCCGACGCTCGTCTCGTGGAGCGCGTCCCTGTTCGAGTACCTCATGCCGCTCCTCCTCATGCGGACCTATCCCGGCACGCTCCTCGACCAGTCGTGCCGGATGGCCGTGAGGCGGCAGATTCGTTACGGCCGGCGGCGCGGCGTTCCGTGGGGAATCTCCGAGTCGGCGTACAACCTCGTGGACCGGCTGGGGAACTTCCAGTACAAGGCGTTCGGGGTTCCGGGCCTCGGTCTGATGCGCGGTCTGGCGGATGAGCTCGTGGTGGCTCCGTACGCCACCGCTCTCGCCGCGATGGTGGACCCCGCGGAAGCCTCGCGGAATCTCGGGCGCCTCGAGAAAGAGGGCGCGCTGGGAGCGCTCGGCTACTACGATGCGGTCGACTACACGTCGCGAAAGCCGGAAGAATCGGAGGGCCCGCCCGCGGGGGGTCCGGCTTCGGGGGTCGTCGTGAAGGCGTACTTCGCTCACCACCAGGGGATGTCTCTGGTGGCGCTCGCGAACGTCCTCCTGGATGACGTGATGGTCAACCGGTTCCATGCGGACCCGCGGATCCAGGCCACCGAGCTCCTGCTGCAGGAGCGGATCCCGCAGAAGGCACCGGCGATCAAGCCGCACCCTGCCGAAGAGACCCGCGTGGCTCCGGCGCTTGCCCGCGCGCCCCGCCGGCTCCGCTCGCCGCATTCGCCCTGGCCGAGCGCGCAGATCCTCTCGAACGGCGCCTACGTCTCGATCGTCACGAACGCGGGAGGGGGAGCGAGCCTCTATCGCGACTACGCCGTGACCCGGTGGCGCGAAGACCGGACGCGCGATCCGGGGAGCCAGTTCGTCTACCTGCGGGACGTTCACACCGGTGCCGTCTGGTCCGCCGCGTACCAGCCGATCGGCAAGGAACCCGACAGCTATCTCGTGGAATTTCTGATGGAAAAGGCGATCTTCGAGCGGAGGGACGGCGACGTGGAAACGCGTCTCGAGGTCGCCGTATCAACCTCGGACGACGCCGAGGTCCGGCGGGTCTCCCTCACGAACCGGGGCGAGCGGCCCTGCGAGATCGAGCTGACGAGCTACGTCGAGATTGCGCTGGGGACGGTGTCGGAGGATGTGACCCATCCCGCCTTCGGGAAGCTCTTCGTCGAGACCGAATGGCTGAAGGAGAGCACGGCCCTCGTGGCTCACCGGCGGCCGCGCACCCAGAACGAACCGTCGCTCTTCGCCTTCCACGTTCTGTCCATCGACGGCCGCCCGCAGGCGCAGGTCGAGTTCGAAACCGACCGGCTGCGGTTCCTGGGACGCGGGCGCGGGCCCGAGGACCCGCTCGCGCTCGACGGCCGTGCGCTGTCGGGGACGACGGGCGCCGTCCTCGATCCGATCCTCAGCTTGAGAACGCGGGTGAGGCTGGCGCCCGGCGCCTTCGCACGGCTTTCGTTCACGACGGGGATCGCCGCCGACAGGACCGCGGCAGACGCCCTCGCCCAGAAGTACCACGATCCCGGCGTCGCCGCGCGCACCTTTGCCCTCGCCTACACGAATGCGCAGGTCTCTCTCAGGCACCTCGGCGTCTCCGTCGAAGAGGCGCAGCTTTTCGAGCGGCTCGGGTCGCGAGTCTTCTTCTCCGACGGTTCGCTCCGTGCAGACGCCGATACGATGTCGAAGAGCACGCTCGGGCAGTCGGGCTTGTGGGGACATGGCATCTCCGGCGACCTTCCGATCGTCCTCGTCCGCGTCAGAGAATCGGACGACCTGGAGCTCGTGCGCCAGGTCCTGAAGGCGCACGAGCTGTGGCGTTTGAAAGGTCTGAAAGCGGATGCCGTGATCCTGAACGAACATCCCGAAAGCTATCGCGACGAGCTGCACCAGCAGCTGACGCAGCTCGTGGACGGCGGTCCGTGGGGGGCCTGGAAGGGGACGCCGGGCGGCGTCTTCCTGCTCCGCGCCGATGCGATGCCGGAGGCCGAGGCGGTGCTTCTCAGCGCGGTGGCCGGCGCGATTCTCCTGGGAGACCAGGGAGAGTTGACGCAACAGCTCGGGGGCGCGGGACCTGAGCCTCCGCTTCCGCTGAGGACGCTTCCGACCGACGAGCCCCCGGAGGCGGAACCGCCGGAAGAGCCGGCCGAGGCGCCGCCGCTCGTCATGGGAAACGGGATCGGTGGCTTCACCCCGGACGGCCGCGAGTACGTCGTCGTCCTCGAAGGCGACCGCGAAACGCCTTTGCCTTGGGTGAACGTCCTCGCGAACCCGCGCTTCGGCAGCCTCGTGGCGACGTCCGGCTCCGCCCACACGTGGTGCGAGAGCAGCCGTCAGAACCGCTTGACCCCGTTCGCAAACGACCCGGTCACGAACCCGACCGGTGAGGCTATCTTCATCCGTGATGAGGACGGGGGTGCGATCTGGGGCGCCACGCCGGCGCCGCTGAAGCGGACGCCGCGCTCGCCGCGCTGGGTCGTTCGGCATGGAGCGGGTGTCACGCGCTTCGCCCGGGTCGCTCGCGGCATCGCGCAGGAGCTGGCCGTCTTCGTGGCGCGGGAGGAGCCGGTGAAGCTGTCGCTCCTGACGCTGACGAATCGCTCGGATACGGCGCGCCGCCTCACGCTTCTTTCATATAACGAATGGTGTCTCGGGCCTCCGAGGCCGGGTGTTCCACGCTTCGTCGTGACCGAGCAGGACGGCGAAAGCGGCGCGATCCTGGCGCGGAACCTCTACGACGAGTTCCGGGGACGGATCGCCTTTGCCGGCGTGAGCGAGCCCGTCGTCTCCGCCACGGGCGACCGCCTGGAGTTCCTGGGCCGCAACGGTTCTCTGGCCCGCGCGGCGGCGCTCGGACGCGCGACGCTCGGAAACCGGTTCGGCGCAGGCCTGGACCCGTGTGCGGCCCTGCAAACGGTCCTCGAGCTCGCCCCCGGCGAGACGCGCCGCGTCGTCTTCCTTCTCGGACAGGGGAGGGATGCGGCGGAAGCGCGGGCGCTCGTGGAGCGCTTCTCCGGTCCGGACGGCGTCACGAACGCCGAGGCCGAGCTTGCGGCCGTGGAGACATACTGGAACCAGACGCTCGACGCCGTGCGCGTCTCGACCCCTGATGATTCCTTCGACATCCTCGTGAACCGGTGGCTCCTGTATCAGGATCTGGCCTGTCGCGTCTGGGCCCGATCCGGTTTCTACCAGTCGAGCGGGGCGTACGGCTTCCGCGATCAGCTGCAGGACGTTCTGGCGCTCACGTTCACGCGTCCCGGGCTGACGCGCGAGCACGTTCTCCGGGCTGCCGCGCGCCAGTTCGTCGAGGGCGACGTCCAGCACTGGTGGCACGAGTCGAGCGGCGAGGGAATCCGTTCGCGCTGCTCCGACGATCTCCTGTGGCTCCCGTACGCGATCGACCAGTACGTGAGCGCCACCGGGGACCGCGCCGTCCTCGACGAGCGGGTGGCCTTTCTCGAGGCGCCTCCCGTTCCGCCGGGGGAGCCCGAGGCGTTCGGCAAGCCGGCGGTCTCGGCCCAGACCGGAACTCTGCTCGAGCACGGAATTCGCGCCATCGAACGGGCGCTGACCGCGGGCCCGCACGGCCTGCCGCTCATCGGCAGCTGCGACTGGAACGACGGCTACAACCGCGTCGGCATGAAAGGCCGGGGCGAGAGCGTCTTCGTGGGGTGGTTTCTGCACGCGGTCCTCGGCGCCTTCGCACCTCTTTGCGATGAGAGGGGGGACGGGCCTCGCGCGGCGAGGTACCGGGCGGAGCGCGAGCGTCTCGGCACGCTGCTCGAGCAGACGTGGGACGGAGATTGGTACCGGCGAGCGTATTTCGACGACGGCACGCCGCTCGGGTCGTCACAGAGCGAGGAGGGGAAGATCGACTCGGTCGCGCAGACCTGGGCCGTCCTCTCCGGCGCCGCGCCCCCCAAGCGCGCCGAACGAGCCATGGACGCCGTACGGGCTCACCTGGTACGACGTGCGTCGGGCGTCATTCTGCTGCTCGCGCCCCCCTTCGATCGAGGGGTGGCCGACCCGGGCTACATCAAGGGCTACGTCCCGGGAATCCGGGAGAACGGCGGGCAGTACACGCATGCCGCGGCCTGGGTCGTCCTCGCGCTGACTCGGCTCGGCAGCGGCGACGAAGCCGCGGAGCTCTTCCACATGCTCAATCCGATCAATCACTCTCGGACCCCGAGCGAGGTCCAGCGATACATGACCGAGCCGTATTCGGTCGCGGGCGACGTCTACGACCATCCGGCTCATCGCGGGCGCGGCGGCTGGACCTGGTACACGGGCTCGGCCGGCTGGATGTATCGCGTGGCCCTCGAGGGAGTGCTCGGCCTCACGCGCCGTGGCGCCTTTTTCGCGGTGAATCCCTGCATTCCCTCGTCCTGGCCGAAGTTCACCATCGAATGGCGCTTCGGCACGGCCCGCTACTCGATCGTGGTGGAGAACCCGGAGCGCCGCTGCACCGGCGTGGCGACGGTCGAGCTGGACGGATCGCCCGCTGACCCGGGGGCCGTAC
>CAVRJB010000011.1:0-33673 GCA_963721385.1 uncultured Acidobacteriota bacterium | reverse complement strand
AGGCCTCCCACTCGTCGTCGGTCCACCACTCCCGCTCGAGGCCGCCGCACGTCGTCCCGTACGACGGGCAGATGACGCACCCTTCGCCCCGGAGCGCCGCCGGGTCGTGTACCGGCGGGTAGATCTCGGCGAGGCGCTCTCCCTCGGCCCGCGCGCCCAGCTCTTCGACCGTCGCGGCCCGACCCTCGAGTTCGTGGATCCCCGCCCGGCGCAGCCGCTCCTCGCCCTCGGGGAGCAGGACGGAGTTCTCGACGTCGATGTGGAGGAGCAGAGCGTGGGCGTATCGCGTCGCGACGTCGAGGACCGCGTCGCGGTCCTCCTCGTCCGGAGCTCTCCCGAGAGGCGCGGCGCCAGCTCGGCGAGCGTCGCCGCCATCCGGTGGTGCTGGTCCCGGATCGAGAAGAGGGGACCGGAATCGGGCGGCAGTTCGAGATGCTTCTCGAGCGCCGGGAAGAGGGTGTCCTCCTCGCGGGCGTGGTGGTAATCGCCGGCGTAGAGGCGGAAGAAACGGAGGAAGCCCTCGGCGTCCCCGGGCCCGGCCTCGCCATTCGTCCGGCGCTCCGCGTAGGTCCGGAGCGAGCCGAGGACCCTCTCGATGACCCCGTGTTCCTCCCGGAGCTCGTCGATCAGACGCACGCGGACCGGGCTCCCCCGCTTACTTCGCCGTCTGGAGCTGAGCGAGGTCGACGAGGACGTCGTCGCTGTGCGTCGCCGGATTCACCTTCACGTAGACCTTCCGGACGACCCCTGCGGGGTCGATCAGGAACGTGTTCCGTGCGGCGTACTCCTTGTCCTGATGCGTCATGGCCGAGCCGTAGCTCTTCGTGACGGCCGCGTCGGGGTCGGAGAGGAGCTTGAAGCTCAACCCTTCCTTCGTGCAGAAGCCTTTGTGGGAGTCGACCGAGTCGAGGCTGACGCCGAGGATCACGGCGTTTGCCTTCTCGTACTTCGCGAGGTCGCGCTGGAAGTTGTGCGCCTCGACCGTGCAGCCCGAGGTGAAGTCCTTCGGGTAGAAGTAGAGGACGACCCATTTCCCCTTGTTCTGGGCGAGCGAGACCGCCGAGCCGTCCTGGCTGTTGAGGGTGAAGGCGGGCGCTTTCTCGCCGGCGGCGGGAATGTCGGCGGCGAACGCGGCGCCCCCGACGAGAACGGCGGCGAGAACGAGCAGGCTGGCTTTCTTCATGGCCCAAGGCTATCAGGTCGCGCCGGCCTGACTCCGGACCCGTAGAGGGAACGCCGGACGGTCAGCCCAGCTCGGCCGCGAGCTTTCCCACCAGCGCGACGTACTTCTTCATGGCGTCGTCCTTCGACGTCCCCTTGCGCCCGGCCCACGCGTCGAACTTGGCCCGCCCCTTCAGGTCGAGAAAGCCCGGACGCGAGCCCGAGACGTCTCCCTCGGTCGCCTGCTTGTAGAGGCCGTAGAGGTCGAGCAGCTGGTCGTTCGAGGGCCGCTCCTTCAGCTTCTCCACCCGCCCCTTCGCTTCCTTGAACTGCTCCGCCAGCGGCTTTTCCTTCTTCGTCGCCATGCCTCGTCTCCTTGCCGCGCACTTTAGAGCGAACGGTCCCCATCCGCCAGGCCGTCCCCGGCGACTAACATTCCCGTTCCGATGGCCACGGCCGCTCACGAACCGGCGTTCATCTCGCTTCACCGTACCGGCGAGCTGAGGGCGCGGGCCGCCCGGGCGTGGGAGCGACTCGCCGACTGCGACCTCTGCGCCCGGTACTGTCATTGCGACCGGCTGAAGGGGATCTCCGGGGCCGTCTGCCGGACCGGCGAGAAGGCCCGCGTCCACGGATTCGGCCCGCACCACGGCGAGGAGGACCCGCTCCGCGGGACGCGCGGGTCGGGGACGATCTTCTTCTCGTGGTGCAACCTTCGCTGCGACTTCTGCCAGAACTGGACGATCAGCCAGAGAGGGGACGGCGCCGAGGTCTCCCCGGAAGAGCTGGCGGCGCAGATGCTGGAGCTTCAGGACGCCGGCTGCCACAACGTCAACCTCGTCTCGCCGAGCCACGTCGTGGCCCAGCTCCTCGCCGCCCTCGAGATCGCGGCGGGGCGCGGGCTCGCGATACCCGTGGTCTTCAACACCGGCGGATACGACAGCCTCGAAGCGCTCCGGCTCCTCGACGGCGTCGTCGACATCTACATGCCCGACATGAAGTACGCCGACCCGGCAGTCGCCCGCTGCTATTCGCACGTCCCGGACTACCCGCGAGGTCAATCAGGCGGCGGTGAAGGAGATGCACCGGCAGGTGGGCGACCTCGTCCTCGACGACGACGGGATCGCCGTCCGCGGCCTCCTCGTCCGCCACCTCGTCCTGCCGAACGGCCTTGCCGGGACGGAAAAGGTCCTCGAGTTCCTCGCCCGCGAGATCTCGACGAACACCTACGTGAACCTGATGGACCAGTACCACCCCAGCTACAGGGCGGATGGGATCGAGCCGCTCTCCCGCCCGCTCAGGCGTTCGGAGTGGAACGAGGCGCTGGCTCTCGCCGAGCGATGCGGCCTCAGGCGGCTCGACAGTCGCCGCGGCGGCCCGGCACGTCTCCTGAACGGCTGAGCCCCCGGCGCCCCGTTCTCGCGCTGCGTTTGCCGACGATGCTTTATCGTCGGCTCGTGGAGCGAAAGTCGGCCGTCGGGCTCGGCCTCCTTCTTCTCGCGGGTGTCGTCGCGGCCTACCTGCCGGCGCTTCAGGCGGGATTCGTCTGGAACGACGACACCTACCTGACCGAGAACCCGACGCTCGACCGGCCTGACGCGCTCTCCCTGATCTGGACCGAGCCGAAGGCGAGCGAGCAGTACTACCCGCTCGTCTTCACGACGTTCTGGTTCGAGAAGCACCTCTGGGGCCTGAATCCTTTCGGGTACCACCTCGTCAACGTCCTCCTCCACGCCGGATCGGCTCTGCTTCTCTGGGCGTTTCTGCGTCGGCTCGGCCTCCCCGCAGCCTGGCTCGCGGCAGCCCTCTTCGCCCTCCATCCGATGTGCGTGGAATCGGTCGCCTGGGTCACCGAGCGGAAGAACACGCTGTCTCTCTTTCTCTCGCTTCTCGCGATGCACGCCTTTCTCGCCTCCCGCGAGGCGCGCGCGGCCGCGGCCGAGCCGCCGAAGAAGAGGAAGGCGCGGGTCGAGGTCCCGTGGCACCGCCGCCCGGCGGCGCTCTACGCCGGAGCGCTCGCCGCCTTCACGCTCGCCCTCTTCTCCAAGACGACCGCGAGCGTCGTCCCGGCCGTCCTTCTCGTTCTGGTCTGGTGGCGGAAGGGGCGGATCGCCGCGTCCGACGTCAGGCCGCTCGTCCCTTTCTTCGCCGTCGGCGCGGCGCTCGCGTTCCACACGGCGTGGCTCGAAAAGACGATGGTCCGCGCGACGGGCGACGACTGGTCGCTCGGGATCCCCGGCAGGCTCGTCCTCGCGGGAAAGGTCGTCACCTTCTATGCCCGCCAGTTCCTCTTCCCCCGCGACATCGTCTTCATCTATCCGCGCTGGGCGATCGACCCGCACGTGCTCTCGCAGTGGCTGCCCGCGATCGGGGCGCTCGCCCTCCTCGGGACGGCCTGGGCGCTCCGCGGGCGGGTCGGACGCGGGCCGCTTGCGGTTCTACTCCTGTTCGGAGGCGTCCTCGTCCCCGCGATGGGTTTCTTCAACGTCTACTCCATGCGGTACTCGTTCGTCGCGGACCACTTTGCCTACCAGGCGGTGGCCATCGCCGCGGCGGGCGTCGTCTGCGGCGCGGCCTCGCTGCTGCCAGCGTCGAAGCCGGGTGTGAAACGGGCCGGCGCGGGGGCGTTGGCCGCGGTAATCCTCCTCTCCGGGGTGGCCTCGTTCCGTCAGGCCCACGCCTTCGAGAACGCCGAGACGCTCTGGCGTCACACGCTCGCAAAGAACCCCGACTGCTTCATGTGCCATACGAACTACGGCTTCTGGCTGTCGGGACAGGGGCGCGGCGACGAGGCCGTCGGCCACTTCGAGCAGTCGCTCCGGATCCGGCCCGACAACGTGCCTACCCTTCTGAACCTGGCGAAGATCGAGGAGGACCGCGGCCGCTTCGACGCCGCCGCAGGCCGGCTCCGCGCGGCGCTCGCTCTCGACGCGGCCGACACGACGGTCCTCATCAACCTCGGAACGGTTGAGACGAAGGGAGGGCACCTCGACGAGGCGGTCGCGACGTACCGGGAAGCTCTCCGCCTCGGCTCCCCTGCCGACTACCTCGCGCACAACGGGCTGGGCGTCGCGCTTGCCCGGCAGGGAAAGCTCCCGGACGCCGCCGAAGAGTTCCAGGCCGCGCTCCGCGCGAACCCGGACTACGCTCCCGCGCGTGCGAACCTCGAGAAGCTCCTCGCCGCCGCCGGCGCGAGGAAGTGAGCCGCCCGGCGGGCGTCAGCGCGGCGGCAGGTCGATCAGGACGACGTCCGAGTTTTCGCGGTAGCGGTCGAAGAGGACCTGTTTGCCGTCGGGGGAAACGTCGAAGCCTCGAACCGAGTAGCCGGGTCGAAGCCGGGTGAGCTGGCGCAACGTTCCGCTCGCCAGGTCCAGGAGCCAGAAGTCTTGACGCCGGAAACCCCCCATGAGGAGAACGAGGCTCTTTCCATCCGGAAGGAACCGATAGCGGTCCCAGTCGCTGCGGACCCACAGTTCCGGAAGTGGAAAGGGCTGGTTCTCCGCCGTGATCGCCTTGACGCGAAAGATGTTCCCGGATAGGGACTCGCAGTAAACGATGAGCTTCCCGTCGGGCGACCAGACCGGATTGAAGGCGACCCCTTCGACGAGTCGGATCGGCAATCCGCTGTTTACCGGGATCTTGTACAGGTTCTGCTTGCCTCTCCCCTCATTGACCGCCGCCACAATCCATTGCCCGTCCGGCGACCAGGACGCGCTGTCTCGCACGTCGAGCGACTCGGCGAGCGACCGTATGTTTGTTCCGTCTGCCGCCATCACATACAGGTGGGAGCGCCCCCCTCGACGAATCGAAAAGCAGACTTGTGTCCCGTCGCGCGAGATGGACGGAGCGGAAGTCAAGAAGCCCTGGCTCGGCTTCCACAGCTCCGTAGCCGCGCCGTTTTGAAATTTCCAGAGCCCGTCCGAGCCGCCCCGGGAGGAGAGATAGAGAACATAACCAGGCCCAAACCGTGGAGAGACGGCAAGGGCCGTTGGGAGCGGGAAGCGAGCCACCAATGACTCCTCCGCTATCTGCCCGGTGATCGGAACGCTCCAGAGATTCCGGACCGGGTTAGCGACTGTCGCGGCCAGACGCCGACCGTCTGCGCTTGCCGAGACGGAGATGTATTCCTCCAGGCCGAAGCTCACGCGGTGGGAGACGCGGCGCTCGACATCCATCGCGTAGATTCCGGAACCCGAGCCATCCTCCGCGGTGGCCGTGTAGACGAGGGTGCGCCCGTCTACGAATGTCGGATAGGCGACCCGGGAGTTGTGATGCGTCAGACGCTCGGGCTCTCCGCCGATTGCGGGGATTCTCCAGAGGTCCATGTCGTTGATGGTGGCAGTCCCCCTCACGAAGTAGACGAAGCGGCCGTCAGGAGACCAGACGGGAAAGTGACAATGGCTGCCGGGACTGTCCTTGAAGAGGTACTTCCGATCGCCGCCGGTCCGGTCTGTCGTGAAGATCGGATCCCCAGGACCGGATTCATGCGAGAGGATTCGGTCCCCGTCCGGCGACCACACGGCGAGCAGCGCACCTGGACCATACTTATCACCGGGAGGCGCATTTGGGTTGATCAATGGTGGCGCGATAAACGGCCGAGGAGCTCCTCCCATCGTCGGCACGAGCCAGACTCCCGCCCGATTGTTCTTGCCGTCAGGGTCCCTTTCCCGCACGCCCAGCCAGACAAACGCCCCGTCGCCCGAAAACCCCACGCTCCGAATCTGCTCGTGAACCAGTTCGGGGAATTGGCCTTTCGTAAGGTTTAGAAACTCACCGCTGCCGACTTGAAGCATAAAGGCGTCATAGGGTCCGTCTCGGTCGGAGAGAAAGACGACGAACTTTCCATCCGCCGAATGGCGGCATCGAGCTCCGAACCCTCCCAGTCCGTCAGCCGCGTGAAGTGGGCCCCGGCGAGAGGGTTCTTCCAGAAGTAGTCCCGCTGGCGCAGCCTCCACCCGACGATCCCGAGGGCCATGAGTAAGCCCGCGGCGATTACCGCCGGAATCCACCAGCGCCGCCGCCTCGGCATGGCCACTGGCGCAGCGACCTCGATCGCGCTCCTCGCCTCGGAAAGATGATCGCGAACCGTCGCCAGGTCACGGGCGAGATCCTCGGTCGATACGTATCGGCTTCTTGGGCTCCTTGGCGAGGCACCGTTCGATGATCCAGCGCAGCGGGGTCGGAGCCTTGGATTCGATCGCGGCGATCGGCTCGGGTTCCTCCCGGATAATCGCCGTGAGCGTCTCGGGGGCGGAAGCTCGCACGAATGCGCGTCGGCCCGTCGTCATCTCGTACAGGATCGAGCCGAACGAAAACTGGTCCGACCGATAGTCGACCGATCCGCCTGACGCCTGCTCGGGCGACATGTAACCGACGGTCCCGAGAATGACTCCCTCGTCGGTCGGCTCCTGAGACAGTCGGGGCCTGCGTCCTTCCACTGCCGCTCGTGTCCGGTTGGGTCAGCTTCGCCAGACCGAAGTCCAGGATCTTGACGAGACCGTCCTCGGTCACCATGACGTTCTCCGGCTTGAGATCCCGGTGAACGATGCCCGCAACGTGTGCCTTGGCCAGGCCTTCGGCGATCTGCGTCGCCGATTTGAAGAAGCCGACGGACCGGCAGGGCTCCCTCCAGCAGCACCGATCGCAGCGGTTCGCCGTCCACGAGCTCCATAGCGATGTAGGAGACCGAATCGGCCGAACCGATGTCGTAGATCGTGACGATGTTCGGGTGATTGAGCGATGAGGCCGACCGCGCCTCACGTTCGAAGCGCTTCAGGCGTTCCGGATCTGAAGCGAGTGCCGAAGGAAGCACCTTGATCGCCACCTCGCGCCCGAGCCGCGTGTCCCGCGCCCGGTACACCTCTCCCATCCCGCCCGCGCCGAGCGGTGCCACGACTTCGTATGGGCCGAGTCGGGTGCCCGTTTGCAGAGCCATTAAGGTGTCAGGAATTCTACTGCTGACGTCGACGCCCGGGCGGCGTCAGCCGAAGTTCGAAGCGACCATGATGCAGGCGTTGTAGACCGTCTTGAACGGCGCCTTCGCGGCGACCTCCAGCGTCGCCTCGTCCCAGCTTCCGTCCTGCAGCCAGACGGCGGGAAGGCCCAGCCGCGCGGCTTCCTCGAGGATGCCCTTCGTCACCGCGGGCGGGGTGACGACGTCGACGATGGCGATCGGCTTGGGAACCGCCGCCAGGTTCGGATAGGCCGGCAGCCCCGCGATCTCCTTCTCTCGCGGGTTCACCGGAAGGACGGTATAGCCCTTCGCTGCGAGGTTCCGGACGATGATGTTTCCGTACTTCGCCGGGTTGTTGCTGGCGCCGACGACGGCGATCCGCGTCTCCGGCCCGCGCCGACGGAGAACCTCGAAGACTTCGGGGGGATGCGGGTCGGGGCGGCTCATCCAGGACCTCCTGCGGAGGGCGGCTGCCAATTTACCCCATCGCGGCCCCGAACTTGACGCCGGTTCCGACAGATGAGATAGCTTCTCATTGTGTTCGCAACGACGGGTGGCGAACGCCCCGAGGAGGCCCACGTGAACGCTCTCTCTCTCGACAAGGCGGTGCTGGTGGCGGGCGGAACCGGCGGGCTCGGCCGGGCCGTCAGCCTCGCGTTTCTCGCGGAGGGCGCCCGGGTGGCCGTCACGTATCGCCGCCGCGAGGAGCTCGCGGCGCTTCAGGCCGCAGCGGGTCCGGGCTCGGGCCGGCTCGACGGGCACGACGTGGACGTGACGGACGAGGCGGCCGTGAGAGCCCTCGTCGAGGCGGTCCGGGTTCGGCACGGCCGCCTCGACGCGCTCGTGAACACGGTCGGGGGCTTCGCGGGCGGAAAGAAGCTCTGGGAGGAAGATGCCGGCATTCTCGAACGAATGCTGGGCCTGAATCTCCGTTCCGGGTGGGCCCTCGCCCGTGCGGCCGTGCCGGTCATGCTGGCGCAGGGTCGTGGCGCGATCGTGAACGTCGCGGCGCAGGCGGCTCTGACCTCTCCCGCGGGGCTCGGCGCCTACTCGGCGTCGAAGGCCGCAGCCGTCGCCCTGCTGGCGTCGCTCGCGGCGGACCTGAAGGGAACCGGCGTGCGGGCAAACACGATTCTCCCCTCCATCATCGACACAGAGGCGAACCGGAAGGCGATGCCCGACGCCGACTTCTCGAAGTGGCCGAAGCCCGAGGAGATCGCCCGCGTCATCCTCTTTCTTTGCAGCGACGGCGCTCAGGCCGTCCACGGGGCCGCGATCCCGGTCTGAGAACGTCCGCTACGTTGAACGGGACTCGCGGTCGCGAGAATCCGGGTCGCCGGGCGTCGAACGGGCGAGGCTCCTGACGCCCTCGGCGGTGTCATGCACGCAGCACGAGGGGCTCTCCGATTCGTCCAGGACGTGCTGAAACTCCCGCTCGAGCGTTCGATGGGAGCTCTTCACCCGCGCCCGCAGCCGACGTGCCACGTTTGAGATCGCGGTCCTGACCGAGAAAAACGACGCCACGGGAAGCCTCCAGCGGGCGGAGTCAGTGTACGACTGCCGCTGGATCCACGGCCACCGGGAAGAGTCCCGGCTCGTGGCGGTATCGCCCGAGGGCGTCGGCCGTCTGCGGCGAGACGTTTCGGAGGAGCGCGCCGAGGTTCGCGCGCGTCGCCTCGTCGATGGGTACCTTCGAGACGACCTCCACCGTGATGGCCGCGGACGGGAAGCGCTTCGCGCCGCCCTCCTTCAGGACGAGGTCCGTCATGAGCGGGTTCGGATCGAGGACCTTCACGCCAGGGTGGCCGAGAGCCGCGAACGTCTCCTGCCAGAGCGCGAGGACGTAGGGGAAATGCGTGCAGTTGAGGCTCGCGACGATCGGGCCGTGCTCCTCGGGAAGGCGCTCGAGCGCCTCGGCGACGAATTTCCTCACGTACGCCGCCGTCTCCTCGCTGCCGGTGCCGCGCTCGATTGCGCCCGCGAGCCGGGGGCAGGCCTCGCCGAAGATCCGGCCGCCCGGAATCCCCTTCTCGACGAGAAGCTTCTTGTGCGCGCCGGACTCGATCGTCGTCTTCGTCGCGAAGATCACCGCCGTCGCGCCCTTCTTTTTCGCAAGCTCGCGCGCAAGAAGGTCCGCGCCGAGCCCGACGATGCCAATCGTCTCGGTGCCGCCGCTCTTCGCGTGCGCCGTCCCGGGGTAGACCACCGAGAGCGTGTTGCAGGCGATCAGGATCAGATCGGGCCTGTAGCGCGTCTCCATGGCGGACAAGGCGGCGTCGAAGACGCGCACCTTGTCGGCCTCGAACTTCATGTCGTTGTAGCCGAGGCCGACGTCCGGCTCCGCGTTCACGAAGACGATCCGCGCCGAGCGGACGATCCCGCTCGCGGGGAGCCGCGCCGCGAGGTCGGCGGCGACGGAGAGGCCGCCGAGGCCCGAGTCGGTGACGACGATCGTGACGTCGGACTTCTTCCTGGCAATCTCTGCGAAGCCGGCCGGCCCTTCGGCGCGAGCCGATGGCGCCGGGAGAGTCAGCGCCGTGAGAAGGAGGACCGACGGGATCAGCCGAAGCGTCCTGCGGATGGCCATGCTTCGGGGATGCTCCGCCAAGTGCGATAGCATCTCAACCCAAAAGGAAAGATCCAATGAGAATACCTTCCCCCATCCCGGGCTGGTTCCGCTCCGCGTTCGTTCGGCGCGTCCTATTTGCGCTCGGCATCGGCTCGGCCAGCGCCTTGAACGCCCAGCCGCAGGCCCCGCCGCCGGCGCCGGTGCTCAAACCAGTTCGCCCCGGAAAGGCGCCCCCGAACCCATACTCGATGGACCTCGTTGCGCGCGGAAAGCTGCTGGTCCTGGCCGGGGGCTGCAACGACTGTCACACGCCCAGGCGATTCGATCCGGAGCTGGGAGCGCTGGCTCCCGATTGGACCCGAATGCTCTCGGGACATCCCGAGGGCGCTCCGGATCCGCAGGGGGAGCTCGGGCCGAACGACGTCGGCCTCGTCGGCCCTACCTTCACGAGCTTCAAGCTCCCGATAGGCACGATCTACTCGATGAACCTGACGCCGGACATCGACACCGGAACGGGGTCGTGGACGGAGAAGATGTTCCTCGACGTCTTCCGCAAGGGCCGGCACCTGGGGGGCGACGGCAGGCCCGTGTACCCACCGATGCCGTGGAGTTGGATTCGGTACTTGTCGGATGAGGACCTGAAAGCGATGTTCGCCTACCTGAGGTCCATCCCGCCGCTCCGCAACCTGCCGCCCACCGAGAAGGTCCCGCCCCCGGTGGAAGGCGCCATCATCGAGTTGAACAACAAGATCATCGCCCTGCAGGCGAACCCGAACGCGAAGCTCGAGGCCCCGAAGAACGGGCCGCCGCCGCCGCCCGCCCTCGTCCTCAAGCCGGTCGTGCACGGCAAGGCGCCAAAACGGACCTATTCGGCCGACAAGGTCCGAAAGGGCAGGACCCTCGTGATGTTCGGCCACTGCAACAACTGCCACACGCCGTGGATTTACGACCCGGTGATGGGCGCTGCCGCGCCTGACATGACCCGCATGCTCTCGGGCCATCCGGAAGGCGCGCCCGACCCCCAGGGAAAGCTCGGGCCGGAGGATGTCCTGCTCGTCGGGCCGACGTTCACGAGCTTCCGGCTGGGTTTCGGCGTCACGTACTCCAAGAATCTGACGCCGGACGTCGAGACGGGGACCGGAGGCTGGACCGAAGAGCAGTTCCTCGGGGTCTTCCGAAAGGCCCGCCATCCGGACGGCCGCACCATCCTGCCGCCCATGCCCTGGGAGATGATCCGAAACCTTTCCGACGCGGATCTCCGGGCGGTCTTCGCCTACCTGCAGTCGATTCCGCCGATCCGGAGCGTGGTCCCCGACTCGAAGGTCCCGCCGGAGGCGCAGAAGACGCTGGAAGGCGTGAACGCGAAGATGCTCCTGCACCCCGCGGGGCCGCACTAGCGCTTCTTTTTCGTCTCCTTCCCGATCGTGATCTTGAACCCGTCGGGATCGGTCAGGGAGAAGTCGCGCATGCCCCACTCCTGGTCCGTCGGCGGCTGGTCGAGCGTGCCGCCGCGGTCCACGATGGCCTTCGCGAGGGCGTCGATGTCGCCCGTCGCCATGACGTAGAAGCGGAAGCCCTCGCCCTTCTTGCGGTCGCGGCCCTTCTTCCAGTCGTCCTGGCCGAGCATGAAGACGACGCTTCCGGCGCGGAGCTGGACGCCGGCCAGCTTCCCGTCGCGTTCCCAGCGATCCTCGACGGCGAAGCCGACGACGTCGCGGTACCAGGCGAGGCTCCTCAGGAGGTCGTTCGCCGTGATGCTCGGCGTCACGCCGTCCAGCTTCCATCCCGTCTTCGCGCCCGCTGCGCGGCGCTTCGCCGGCGCCGCCTTCGCCTTCTTCGCGGGCCTGCTCTTCGAGGTCGCCTTCTTCTTCGTTCCTTTACGGCCATCTCATCCTCCCGGCTGCCGATCATCCCCCGAAACGCCCCGGCCGGCGCGGGGCCCTATTCGCGATAGATCGCAAACGTCGCGCCCTGAGGGTCCGCGAAGACGGCGAAGTGGCCCATCCCCGGGATATCGGTCGGCGGCACGCACGTCTTCGCTCCGAGGGACGCGGCGAGGGCCGCGGTCGCGACGCAATCCTCGACGGCGAAGTAGGCGAGCCAGTGGGGCGGCGCCTGCACGTCCTTCGGGAGCGCCATCATCCCGCCGATCGGCTTCCCGCCGAGCAGCCACTCGGTGTACGTCATCCCGCCGTCCGAACCGGACTTGGCCGCCCAGCCGAAGAGCGCCGTGTAGAACGCCTCGGCCTTTGCCGTGTCACTGGTGTTGAGCTGCCCCCAGCAGAACGCCCCGGGCTCGTTGTGGATTCCGATGCCGTGGTGGGTCCGAGCCTGCCAGACCGAGAGGGCCGCGCCCGTCGGGTCCGTCAGGACGGCCATCCGGCCGAAATCCATGACGTCGAACGGTGCGGCCATGACCTTCCCGCCGAGCTCCCCGACTCGCCGCGCCGTCGCATCGGCATCCGCCGTCGCGGCGTAAAGCATCCAATGCGGCGGCACGCCCGGGTGCTGTTTCGGGTCGAGGGTGTAGGCCGCCGCGACGTTCCGCCCCTTGAGCCGGAACGTCGTGTAGACCATGTCGGGGCCCATCTGCTGGTCCTCGAACGTCCAGCCGAAGAGCCTCCCGTAGAACTCCTTCGCCCCGTTCTGGTCGGTCGTCCCGAGCTCGATCCAGGTGAACGCTCCCGGCGCGTGCGACGTGACCTCGGCCATGTGCGACCCCCCTTTCGCTCCCTGATTCCGTGCTGTTACGCGGAGTGCAGCCCTCGGGTTTCAGAGACGAGGGATTGCGAAGGACGCCGCTCCTCGCGACCGAGCCGGACCGCTCATCTCGCGTCTGCTGTTCCAGTAATAGCCGCCGCCACCGAACAGAAGGACCAGTATGACGACCAAGAGGATAGTGTTCATGGTTCTCCCTTCCTTCTCCAAGCGACAGAGAGCACGAGACGTGCCAGTCGAGTAACCGAACGCACCGTCGAAAGAGGAGCGGAAATGAGCGGTCACGGCTTCGGCAGGCACCTCTTTCAACTGGGATGGAAGGATTTCCACGCCGCAGTCGTCTAAACGCTCCCCCACCGGGCAACCGAGCTCGAGGACAGCCTGCCGACGCTGGCAGCGGAATTGCGCTGTGAGGTCATCAGGAGAATCAGACATTGAAAAAGAACTCAGTCCCGATCCTCGCCGCCGCCCTCTCCCTCACCTGGCTCATCTCGGCCCCGCCGGCGAACGCCGCGGCCAAGGCCGAGGCGGTTTCCACGGAGGTCTCGGAGGCGATCACCGCCAACGCGGTCAAGGCCAAGCTGATCGACAAGCTCGGCGCCGACGCTTTCCACGTCGACGTTGCGGTCTCCGGCGAGACGGCGACGCTCACCGGCCAGGTCGCGAAGGCGTCCAGCCAGGACCTCGCCAAGCAGATCGCCCTGTCGGTCGACGGGATCAAGAAGGTCGACGACAAGACGACCGTCGCGAATCCCCCGGGGTTCGTGGCCGCCAGCGAGGCCACGGTGAACAACATGGCGCTCGAGCTCAAGGTCCGGAGCGTCCTCCTGACCGAAATCGGCACCAACGCCTTCAAGATCACGATCGACGCGAATGACGGCGTCGTCAGCCTGCGCGGGAAGCTCGAGAGCGACGACACCATGAAGGCGGCGATCCAGAAGACCCGTGCGATCCATGGCGTCAAGAAGGTCGTCGACCTGCTCGGCTGATCTTCACGAATCCACGTCGGGCGCGGCGGGAATCCGTCCCCACCACGCCCGACTCCGGACCCGAACGAGAAAGGACGGAAGAAAGGAAACACCATGCTCTGGACAATCTTCGTAATCCTCCTCGTCCTCTGGGCGCTCGGCATGATCACCGCGACCTCGATGGGCGGCCTCATCCACGTCCTGCTCGTCATCGCCGTCGTCGTCCTGCTGATCCAGCTCATCCAGGGACGACGAGTCGTCTGAACTCCGCCATCGTGACGCCGGCCCAGGGACCGCATCCTGCAGCTCAACCCGGCTCGACGAAACAACAACTGACAAGAGAGTGGCCATGAGATGAAGAACCTGCACGGGCAGGTCTTCATCTGTTTGAGGCGGCGCGCTGGCACGAGGCTTGCCCGAGGGTGTTGGGGAAAAGATGAGAATCATCGCCCTGAGCCTCTCGTCCTTCCTCCTCGCGCACCTGGCGAACTCCGAGCCCCCGGGCGCGCTCGCGCGTTCCCTCGCGGCTTCGTTCCTTCGCGGAACCGACTCGGCCTCTCCCGCCCGGCCGATCGATCACACCGCTTTCGATCCGTATTTCGTCGAGCTGAGCCGCCCACCCTCGCTCGAAGTCGTCTCCCTGCCCACCGCCGGCCTTTTCGCGTCGCCAGGGACGATCGGGCCGGAGGGCCTCGCGGGGAGCACGGCGTCCGGCGCCTTCCGGGAACCGGTAGATGAGCGGCTCTTCGCCGTCCGGAGGATGGCCGGGGACCTCAACTCGACCGAGCAGATGCTCGCCGCGTTCGGCCTTCGCAGATTCTCGTTTCGCGTCAGCTCGTGGCGCCGGCTGGGGCCCGGACCGTCGGTTCACGCAGGCACCTTCAGCGTCGTTCGCAACCTGAGTCTCCACTCGGGCCGGCTGAACATCGGTCTCGGGCGTCTCGATGACGATGTACCGGCTCGGCGCGCGCTTCGAACCCCTCTATCGCAGGCGTCCGGTCTCGATCCACGTCACCTTCCGCATCCCACTCGGCGCTCCCGCCGGCCGCACGCCGCTCTGGTGAGGTTCCTCCGTCCCCCGCGGCCCTCGATTCCAGAGGGCGGCGAGCCATGTTCCGGCCCGTCAGGTTTTTCCAAGGATTTGTCATGTTTTCAAAACGGAGCTCGAGGAGCGGCAGTATCCTCGAGCCCCGGCCAAGGCCTGCGGCTGAGCAGCGCGAGCGGCAGCGCGGCACAACCCTTGCGCTGAATCCCTTTGAAAGGGGCCTGAACCATGAATAGCACTCTCATTCGGTGCCGGGCGCTCGTGGCGCTGTTGGGCGCCCTCGCGCTCGCGTCGACCTCCTGGGCGCAACCGCCGGACGTCGACGACATCCAGCAGACGGTCCTGCGCGTGGCGTACCTCTCCGGCAACGTCTCGTACAGCCGCGGTGACGACCCGGAAGGCTGGCAGCGCGCGTCCCTCAACTTCCCGATGACGCTCGGCGATCGCCTCTACACGGCGAAGGGCTCGCGCCTCGAGCTCCAGACCGAGGGCGGCGCGATCTTCCTCGCGCCGGGAACGGACTTCGCCTCGCTGAACCTCACGTACGAGGTGAAGCAGTTCTCGCTCGGGGCCGGGTCCGCTTCGTTCCGCATCCGGCAGATCGACCCGGGGGAGTCCTTCGAGGTCGACACGCCGAACGCCGCGGTCACGTTCGACCGGGCCGGCGATTACCGGATCGACGTCGACGGGAACGGCAACACGCGGGTCCTGGTCAGGGCCGGGTACGCCTACGTGGCGTCCGCCGGCGGCGAGGTGCCGCTTCAGGCCGGCCGCATGATGGTCATCGACGGCTCTGATTCGCCCGTCTACGACATCACGGCGCTTCCCCGCTTCGACTCCTGGGACCAGTGGGTCGGATCGCGCGCGCAGCGATTCCGCAGCGACGGCTCGAGCCGCTATGTCAACGCCGAGATCCCGGGCGTCGGCGACCTCGATCAATACGGGCGCTGGTCGCAGATTCCCGAGTACGGAAACTGCTGGAGCCCCATGAACGTCTCCGCCGATTGGCAGCCCTACCGCGCCGGACGGTGGGCCTGGCAGGACCCGTGGGGCTGGAGCTGGGTCTCGAACGAGCCGTGGGGCTGGGCCCCGTATCACTACGGGCGCTGGGTGACGTCGCGAGGGCGCTGGTACTGGGTCCCGGTCGGGCCGAGCGTCCGAACGGTCCGCTACGCGCCGGCGCTGGTCGCCTTCGTCGGCGGGCCGGGCTTCTCCCTCTCCATCTCGGTCGGCGGCGGCGGCGGAAACGTCGGCTGGTTCCCGCTGGCGCCCCGCGACCCGTTCGTTCCGTGGTGGGGCTCGCAGGCCCGCGAAACGAACATCACCAACGTCACGAACGTCACCTATGTGAACCGCACGTACGTGACGGTCGTCAACCAGAACACGTTCATTTCGGGCGCGCCGGTCGCGGGGAACACGATCCGCGACGCGAGAGTCCTGCGCGAGATCTCTACGGCGCCCGTCGTCCGCGGCCCGCTCCCGGTCGTGCCGGTCGCGTCTTCCATCCGGGTCCCGACTCAGAAGGCCGGTCCGGCTCCACGCCCGTCGGCCGCGGTCCTGACCCGGCCCGTGGTCACGCGGCTCGCCCCGGCCCCGGCGCCGGTCTCCTTCCACGAGAAGGCGCCCGTCATCAGGGAGAACAAGGGCGCGCCCGTGAACCCCGCGCAGGCGGCGCATCTTTCCCAGGATGCCAAAGTCATCCGGCCCTCACGGTCGGTCGTGGCCGAAACCGGCCAGGTCAAACTCGCGCCGAAAAAGGCCGAGGCGGCGATTCCGGCGCCTGTGCCGGTGAAGCGCGACGTTCCGCCGGCTCAAGCGCACCGCGTGGCACCGCCGGCCGTCACCCACGAGGCGCCTCCCGGCCAGGCGAGACGCGCGCCCGCACCGGAGCCGCAGGTCACCGAGGCCCAGAAGCCCGCGCAGGCCAGGTCCAAGGCGCCAGACCAGAAGAAGGAGAAGGACGACACGGGTGACGACAAGAGCAAGAAGGATCACCCCGACTCGAAAGAGAAGGACTGAAAGGTGCTCAACTCATCGAAAGTGAATCGAATGAAGAGGTCCATCTCACAGACGCGCTGGATCAGCGGTTTCGCCCTCCTGGCGGTCCTGTCGACGCCGGTCGGCGCCCGGCCGCTGCGGCCGCCGACGCCTACCGTCGTGGGGGCCGTGTCCCATCTACTCCTCCCGACTTCTGCGAACGTGAACGGGCGATTCGGCGCCCTGTTCCAGACGAAGGTGAGCATCTTCAACCCGACGACGTACGCCTACACGATCCGGGCGGGGCTGAGCACCGGGGACGGAGAGGTCGCCGTGACCTCCATCTCGATCCAGTCTGGAGAAACGAGGACGTTCGACAACTTCTTGGCGGACGTCTTCGGTCCCTACCCCGCCGGGGCCATCGATCTCGACAGCGGGGACGAGCTCTACCGGTTCATCGTGTCGGCGCAGGTTTATGTCGACACGAACGTCGGCCGCTACACGACCTCGGTTCAGTTCGCCGATGATCTCGGCGCCCTCACGCCGGCGCGGCCCGGTTACGTCGTCGGGCTTTCTGTCAACTCCAGCTTTCGGACCAACGTCGGGTGCGCGAGCAACTCGCCCGTGTCGCAGACGATCACCCTCCGGGCCTTCGACAGCGACTTCTTCCTCGTCGGCGATCCGTTCAGCTTCTCGATCGGCGGATATGGATGGGCTCAGTATTCCGTGAACGTCCCGCTCAGCAACGGCGGCATCACGATCGAGGCGACTCAGAACGCCGTCTGCTACGCCGTGGAGGTGAACAACTTCTCGAACGACGGCACCTTCCAGCTTGCGATCCCGTTCTAGACGAAGACGATCAGAGCCACCCCAGCTAATCCGACGGAAACGGGTTTGAACGCCAGAAAGGACGAATTGACATGAGCGGATTGAAGATCGCGGCCATATTGCTGATCGTGGCCGGCATTCTGGGGCTGCTGTACGGCGGCTTCACCTATACCAAGGAGACCCACACCACCAAGCTGGGCCCGCTGGAGCTCTCGGTGAAGGACAAGGAGAGGGTCAACGTCCCCGTCTGGGCCGGGGTCGGAGCGGTCATGGCGGGCGTGGTCCTGCTCGTCGCAGGAAAGAGGAACTTGGCGTGATCGAGAGCCCGGAGGACGGCTCCTCCCGGCGTCGGTTCTCCCGGCCCCTGATGGTGGGCGGCCTCGGTCTCTGGGGCGTGGGCGTCAGCAGCGCTCTCGCCCCTCCGGTCATGCGCACCATCCTTTACCCCAACCACACGGAGGTCCTTCAGTTCGAACGGGTCGCCGCCGACCCGTTCGGAACGCCGATCCTCTGGACCGCCCTCGTGGTGTGGTGCCTCTCGTGGACCTTCGTGATGGGACACGTCTCGGCAGCCTGGGCGTCGCATCAGGGGCACCTTTCGTGGGCGGCGCCGGCTCTCCTTATCCTGAGTCTCGCGTCACCGATCGTGTTCGGCTTCGCGGTTCCGGTCCTGCATCGCCTGGCGACGCGTTCTGCCTATCCGGGCGACGGCGTGGTTCCCTTCCTGCCCGCCGTCGTCCTGCAGCTCGTGATCTCACAGGCCTACTCCTTCCTGACGGGTTCGCGTCCTCGCGCAACGCTGCAACCGGCGGACGGCGCCTGACGAGGAGCTCTGAATCGGGAGAGTGAGTGCCTAAAGCCACCCCGCCGGCCCCTGTGAAACCCCCCGCCGTCAGCGGCGATCGAGCGCATGTCGTGCGCTTCGAGCTGTCTCCCAGGAACATCGTGGCGCTCGTTCTCGTCGTCGCCTCCCTCTGGCTGCTGATCCGGCTCTGGCCGGTCCTGCTCGTGCTCGTCGTCGCTCTTCTCGTGGCCGGCACGTTGAGCCCGGCCGTCCGCTGGCTCGAAGAGAGGCACGTCAAGCGCGGGCTCGGAATCGCCATCGTCTTCACAATCTTCTTCATCTTCGCGCTTCTCGTCGTCGCCCTCACGATCCCGACGCTCGTGTCGCAGGCGGCGTCGCTTTTCGAGCAGGAGCCCGCGCTGCGCGCGCGACTCGCGGACCACCTCGCCGGCTCTCACCTGAGCGCGCCCCTCGCGACCTGGCTCCGCAACCTCAAGTACGACGCTCTCATCAGCAGCATCGGCGCGACGGCCTTCGCCTTCTCGCTGCGCGTCGTCGAAACCGCCGCGTACGGGCTGAGCGCCCTCTTCCTCGCGCTCTACATCATGATCGACCGCGACCGGCTCCGAGGGGGGCTCTACGCCGTCGTCCCCCGCTCGCACCACATCCGGCTCTCCCGCATCATGATGAGCCTCGAGACGATCGTCGGTTCGTACATCCGCGGACAGATGCTCACGTGCCTGCTGATTGCCGTCTTCACGTTCGTCCTGCTGACGGCGTGCGGCGTGCCAAACGCCCTGGCGCTCGCGGTCTTCGCCGGCCTCGCGGACGTGCTGCCCTATATCGGTGCTTTCCTTTCGGTGGTGCCGGCGGTCCTCGCCGCAACGTCGCGGGGGCCCGTCGTGACCGTCGTCGTACTCGTCCTCATGCTCGCGTACGAGGAGTTCGAGAGCCGTGTGCTCATTCCCCGGATCTATGGCCGGGCCATGCGCCTTCCCGCGTCCGTCGTGATGTTCGCTCTCCTCGCGGGCGGAACGCTGATGGGGATTCTCGGTGCCCTCCTCGCCCTGCCCGTCGCGGCGACGGCGATGATGCTCATCGAGGAGCTGCGTGTGGAGCTGCCCGGTGAGCAGGAGCAGCCCGCGGATACGGACGTGCGCGAAGCCGACGACCGCGGCGAGAAAGAGTACGAGCGGAGGGCGGAGGGTGTCGGCGCGGAGGAGGCCGCCGCGATCGCCGTCGAGATCTCGCAAGACCGCCGGGAGGACGAGCGCCGTCCGCCGGAGGCAGGCGCCCTCGCAGGCGAAAACCGGGCTGACGCCCCTGGTCGGAGAACGCGACGCGGCTGCGACCCTGACTTCAGCCACGCCCACGAGGTGTGGCGCTCGGATGCTAGAGTCCACCCCAGTCGTTGGAAGAGCCGATCGCGCGCACATGACGACCACAAGCGAAGCCCGAGCCACCCAGGGGCCGCCGCCTCGCCTCGCTGGCCCTGCTCGCGATCGGGATCGTCTACGGCGACATCGGCACGAGCCCGCTGTACGCGATTCGCGAATGTTTTCACGGCTTGCATCGCGTGGCGCCTGACCACGCCAACGTGCTCGGCGTCCTGTCGCTCATCTTCTGGTCCCTGATCATCGTCGTCACGCTCAAGTACCACGTCTACGTCCTCGGTTTCCACAACCGGGGCGAGGGCGGGATCCTGGCCCTCATGGGCCTGGCTCGAGGCATTCGGGCACAGCGACGCGGTGTTCGCGCGACGCTCGTCGTGATCGGGGTCTTCGGAGCCTCGCTGCTCTACGGCGACGGCATGATCACGCCCGCGATCTCGGTTCTGAGCGCGATCGAGGGTCTGGAGGTCGCGACCCCGTTCTTCAGGCCCTACGTCCTGCCGATCACCATCGTGATCCTCATCCTGCTGTTCCTGTTCCAGCGCCGGGGGACGGCGGGCGTCGGCTCGGTGTTCGGGCCCGTCGTTCTCGTCTGGTTCGTCACCATCGCCGTCCTCGGAGTCCGCGGGATTCTGTGGGAGCCCTCCGTCCTCTCGGCGATGAACCCCCAGCACGCGATCCGGTTCTTCACGACGAACGGTGCGCATGCGTTTCTCGTCCTGGGCGCCGTGTTCCTGGCGACCACGGGAGGCGAGGCCCTGTACGCCGATCTCGGCCACTTCGGGGAGCGTCCGATCCAGATCGACTGGTTTTGCGTCGTCGGGCCCTCCCTTCTGCTCAACTACTTCGGGCAGGGCGCGCTCCTGATCCGGGATCCTGGGGCGGCGCACAACCCGTTCTATCTCCTGGCGCCGAAATGGGCTCTCTACCCGCTCGTCGCGCTCGCCGCGATGGCGACCGTCATCGCCTCCCAGGCCATCATCTCGGGGGTCTTCTCTCTCACGCGGCAGGCCATCCAGCTCGGGTACCTGCCCCGGATGGAGGTCGTCCACACGTCGGGCACCGCGATCGGACAGATCTACCTGCCGGCGGTGAACCGCGCCGTCATGGTCGCGACGATCGCGCTCGTGCTCGGCTTTCGTACGTCCACGAATCTCGCGGCGGCCTACGGCGTTGCCGTCAGCACCACGATGGTCATCACGACGATCCTCGCCTACTTCGTCTCGCGCGACCTCCTCGGCTGGAGCCGGCTCACCGCCGGCACGGTGACCGCGGCCTTCCTCGCCGTCGACCTCGCCTTTTTCGGCGCGAACATGTTCAAGGTCGCCGACGGCGGATGGTTCCCGCTCGTGGTCGCCGCGGTCCTGTTCACGCTGATGACGACGTGGCGCCGCGGCCGTCAAATCCTGATCCAGCGAATGCGGGAAGGATCGCTGACGTCGGAAGGCTTCCTCAAGTCCCTCCGGACGCACGCGCCCGTCCGCGTTCCCGGCACCGCGGTCTTCCTGAGCCACCTGAGCGGGCACATTCCCGACTCGCTGCTCCACAGCCTGAAGCACTACAAAGTGCTCCACGAGCAGGTCCTGATCCTGACCGTGGTGGCGGACGAGGTCTCTCGCATGGATGAGCGCGAGCGTACGAGCGTCGAGCCGCTCGGCGAGGGGCTGTTTCGCGTCGTCGGCCGTTATGGCTACATGGAGCACGTGAACGTACCGGCATTGCTCGAGCGGATCACGGACGAGAAGCTGAAGCGGATCGATCCCATGGATACGACGTACATCGTGGGCGTCCACCGGCTCATCCTCACGAAGCGCCCCATCGGCATGGCGATGTGGCGGCAGCGGATTTTCGCGTCGATGATGCGCAACGCGACGAGCGCCAGCAATTTCTTCGGGCTGCCTCCAAATCGGGTCGTGGAGCTGGGCGCTCAGACAGAGCTCTGATCCCGCGAGCGCTCGACCGGGTCTCGCCCCTCCTCGCAGGGATTCAGGGCTCCGGCCGACGCCCGATCAGGGACGAGGCCGGGCGCGATCCTCGAACCAGCGGCTGATCCGGAGGATGCCCTCGGCCGCGTCGAGCCTCGTCGCCCCCAGCTGGAAGGCCTCGTGCGGCGAGAGCGTCAGCTGCTCGGGGGCTTTCTCGACCGCGAGGTCGAGCACCTTGTGCGCGTACCGCGGCTCGGTCACCAGTCGCTGATCGAGAAGACGGACGATGGCCTCCGGCGACGGGGCGAGATGGTAGCTCCGGAGGAACGACGGATGCGGAAGATCGGAAACCTGGAACGACTCGACGATGCTGTCGAATCCGATCTCCGTGACGAAGGCGAGAAGCTCCTCACGGCCTGCCAAGGTTCCCCCGAGGACCGTGCTCCCGTGCGCGTGGGTGCTGCCGAGCGGGACGACCTGGATGTTCTCGAGCTTGTTCCTGAGCAGGAAGAGCGCCCGGAACGGCGTACGGACGATGGACAGTGGCGCTCCTCCCTCGTGCTCAGGCGCCTTCATGCCGAAAGCCGGGCGATGATCATGGAAAGCTCGGCGATGTGCTTGCGTTGGCGGGGGATCAGCTCGAGTGTCACCAGATCCCGGGCGTCGCCTTCGAGGTTCCCGTTCGTCGCCTCGTACATCCTCAGGCCGGCCTCCTCTCCGTCGAGGAGCTCGCGGACCGACGCGGTCTCCCGGAGAAGAGCGAAGGCGCCCCACGTCCCCGCCTCGCTCGCCGGAACGCCACCCAGCTCCCGGACGGCGACCTGAAGCGCGGCCACCGTCCTCTGGTGCTCCGAGGCGAAACGGAGGATTTCGGCGGCGTCCACGGTAGCCCGGCCCTCGGCCGACCGGAACGCGCTCTGGTAGGCGTTCACCGCGGAAAGCTCGCCCCGCAGGAGGGAATTGAGCCCTTCGATCCCGTCGACCGGGGGCCGCACGTCGAGATCGTGGGTCATCGCTTCGCTCCCGCGCGATTCGGCGGCGTCTGTCTCACTCTCATGCGGTCCACCTCGAGCCAATTCAACGCACGGAACGTGCCACCGGTGACGCGGGGGACGCCGCCCCCGGCAGCCCGACCCGGAACTGCCACAAGGAACCGGTCCGTTGACGTTCGCACCCGGAGGGTCGATCCTTCCCTTCGAAAGCCATGAACGACGCCTTTTCTGCCGATCTGACCGGCGGAATGCCGGCGGCGCTTGGAACGCTCCGGCACGCCCTCGCGGACCCGCTCTCGGCCGCGGGACTGAAGCTGGAGCTCCTCGAGCGTCACGTCGCCGCGGTTCCCTCCAGCGGGTCTCCCCTGGCGGACCGGGTCCGGGGTGTCAAGGCCGACCTCGCCACGGCCGGCCGGCTCATCGACCTCCTGCCCAGACTCGCGGGCATTGCAGGAGAGGCGCCAAGAGAGACCTCGATCGGCGATCTCTGCCGCGCGGCAGGGATCCCGCTCGAGGAGGATGGGGCGTCCCGCTCGTTTCTGCTCCTGCGGCGTCAGGCGTCCATCGATGCCCTGCGGGCCGTGAAAGGGTTCGTGCGGTCGCTGGACCCCGAGGGCACGCTGCGGGTACGCGCGGAAGACGCTTCCGGCCGGGTGTCCCTCCGAATCGAGGCCCTCGGCGCGTGCGGCGAGGCGAACCCCGAGCGGCTCTTTCATCTGCCGCACGGCGATGCGCGGGGCGAGGAGCTCTTCCTCGCCCGCGTTGGAATCGAATCCGACGGAGGTCGCCTCCAGCTCGCCGAACGGGAGGGCCGCATCGTCGCGCTTCTCTCCTGGCCCCGACCGGCACCGGCGGCGGATCCAGGAGCCTCGGCATGAACGTCCTCATCGTCGAGGACGAGCCGGGAGCGCGCGAGGCCCTCGTCGAGCTGGTGAAGGAACTGGGGTACCAGGCCTCGGCCGCGGGCTCCGTGGCCGAGGCCGAAGCGGCGCTCGCCCGGATCACGCCGGACGTCTGTATCACCGACCTCGGGCTCCCGGACGGCGACGGCCTCGACGTGGTGCGCGCGGCAAAGGCCGCGGGGCGCGATTGCGACGTTCTGGTTCTGACCGGCAAGGGGTCGGTCCGGGCGGCCGTCGAGGCGATGAAGGCGGGCGCCCACGACTTCCTTCTGAAGCCCCTCAAGACCGCGCAGCTCGCCACCGCGTTATCCCTGCTCTCCGGGCGGCACGAGGAGGCGCGCGGCGTTCTTGCTTCGGCGCTCCCCGATCCCGCCGTGGCGGGAGGCCTCGCCGGAATGATCGGCCGCTCGGCCCCGATGCTGGAGGTCTTCCGTCTCCTCACCCGGGTGGCCCGCTCCAACGCGCCCGTGATGATCACCGGGGAGAGCGGGTCGGGGAAGGAGGTCGCGGCCGCGACGGTGCACCTCCTGTCGCGGCGTGCGGCGCGGCCGTTCATCGCCCTCAACTGCGGGGCGATCGCGCCGACCCTCGTCGAGAGCGAGCTCTTCGGCCACGAGAAAGGAGCGTTCACCGGAGCCGACCGGCGCCGCGCCGGGACGTTCGAGATGGCCCACGGGGGGACGCTCTTCCTGGACGAGGTGACGGAGATGCCCCCGGACCTCCAGGTGAAGTTCCTGCGCGTCCTCGAGACCCGGACCTTCCGGCGCGTGGGCGGGAGCGAGGAGCTGGACATGGACATCCGGCTCCTGGCCAGCTCCAACCGCGACCTCGCCGAAGCGGTCCGCCGGGAGACGTTCCGGGCCGATCTCTTCTACCGGTTGAACGTCTTTCCGCTCCGTCTCCCGCCTCTCCGGGAGCGGAAGGAGGACGTCCCGCTGCTCGCGACCCACTTCCTCTCCGAGATCGAGGAGAAAGAGCGGCGCGGCTTCTCGTCGTTCGAGCGGCGGGCGCTCGAGGCGCTTTCCGTCCACGACTGGCCGGGGAACGTGCGCGAGCTGAAGAACGCCGTCCACCGGGCGTACGTCCTCAGCGACCCGCCCGCGATCCAGGCCGAGGCGATGGAGGCGGTCCTCACGGACTCGGGCGCCGCCGAGGTCCGTCCGGTCTCGGGGGAACGGGAAACCTGGCCCTCGGTCCCGGTCCGCGTCGGCGAGACGCTCCAGGTCATCGAAAAAAAGGTCCTCACGGCGACCCTGCTCGCCGTGAAGGGAGACAAGCGGGTGGCGGCCGAGCTCCTCGGCGTCAGCCTGAAGACGATCTACAACAAGCTCAAGGAATACCAGCTGGAGCCGTAAACCGCCTTGAATGACCGATCTTACGCCGCGCGCCCGTATTCGCCGAGGTTCCAGCGATCGTGGGCGCGCGGGAAACCGGGCCATCAGGCTCCCAGCTTCACGGTGATGCGGCGGACTTTGTCGGTGCCGGTCTCGTCGATGACCGTGACGCGCTTGCCCACCGCCACGGTGGGATCGACGGAGTAGGCGACGTCCTTCTCGTCGAGGCTGAAGGTGTGCATCTTCTTCTCGCCGGTCATCACTTCGATCTTCTTGCCGGCCGTGTAGACGGTGACCGTTCCGACGGTCGTCTCGGTCTTCGCCTTGACGGTGCCGGAAGACGTGTCGGCCTTGATTTCGGTCTTGGCCTCGAGAGTGGTGCCAACCTGCTTGGACTCGGTCGTCGTCTGGACGGTACCCCCTGACGTCTGAGTCGTCGACTCGGTCTTCTTCACGGTCGTGTCGGGGGATTGGCCGCAGGCCGTCGCCACGGCGAGGATGCCGGCGGAATACAGAAATGCGAACTTGCGGTGAAACATGTCTTCATTCTCCTGATTCGCTCTAGCAGGAGCTGTGCCAGGCGCTCTTCGGCGCGCCTCATCACCGGTTCCCCTCGCGGCCTCTGGCGCCGCGCGGGAGCTGCCACCGACTACGTTCGACGGCAGGCGAAGACTCGCAATCGGCTTGAAACAAGTGCCGGCTCGTTTGTAGGGTTTGCCGACGAACCAGCGCTCATTCCCTGCCGATGAAGGAGCCCTCCGCTATGCCGTCGCCGACGAAGCGCGGGCGGCTCGGCTCACGAGGAGGCCGGTGAGGAAACCCACCGCCAGGCCCGCGCCCAACGCCCAGAGCGCGCTCGTCTTCGGACGGGACTCGAGGTACTGCTCGACGTTCCGGGAAAGATCGGTCCAGCTCTCCCCTGCAATCCGCCGGGCCTCGCCAGCCGCCTTCTTCCCGTGCTCCCAGCTCTCCTTCAGGTGCTCCGTCGCTGCGGCGGTCTGAGCGACTGGCGCGCGAGACGGGGTCGGGGTGCTCTTGGTGTCCATGTTTTCTCCTTGGCCGATGGACTCCCGCAACTCCCGTGCCGGTGAGTGAGAGGGTGTTCCGCGTGGCATGCCACGTGCACGTCCATCTCACGGGAAGGAGAACCCATGAGACAGCAAGAAGTCCGCGGAAAAGTGAAGAAGAACAAGGGGAAGGTGAAAGAGGCCGTCGGGATCCTCACCGGCGACAAGAAGATGGAACAGAAAGGTTCCCTCCAGCGCGCCGAGGGCGCGATCGAGGAGGGGCTCAGCAAGGCATACGACAAAGTCGGCAAGCTCTTCACGGATATCGGTAGGGCCATCAGCAAGTAACCCGGCCCCCGAAGAGCAGGTTCCGGAACGCTGCCCACGTGCGCAAACAGGAGAACGCCCCATGAAGACCGTCGTTTTCGCTTTTGCTTTCGTCGCTGCCACGTGGGCAGGGGGTTGGAGCGCGGCCGAAGCCCAGGATCCCGCCGCGACGCCGGTGGTCCCCTCCTCCGCGAACTCCGCGCTGGTCGAGGACGTCATCCGGCTCTGGAACGCCAACCTCTCCGAGGAGTTCATCGACAAGTACGTCGCTCGTTCGGCTCTCGCCCAGGCCCTGACGGCCGAAGACGTCGTACGCCTTCGAGCCGCAGGCGTGCCGGAGAGCCTCATCACGTCGATCACTGGTCGGCGTTCGGATCCCGGCGCGGCCGCGACCGTTCCGCAGATGCCTCCTGCCGCCCCCGGATCCCGCCGCTGGGACGGCCTGACGCGAAGGAACCCCGGGCTGGTGCTGCTCAACAGCAGGTGGGACGCGGGGGTCCTCGAGTTCAAGGATTCCTCGCTTCGCTGGATGGACTCCCGGGATGCCGGGAAGAACCTCCTCATCCAGGCCGTGCAGATGACCGAGCAGCAGCTCACCTGCCTGAAGAAGCCCGGAGGGAACGAGTGCTTCGAGTGGGTCGTGAAGACGCGAAGCGACGAGTACCGCTTCCGCGACGTCGGGTGGCGGCAGGGCGAGAACGCGAAGGTCGAGGAGCTCTTCGTTTACTTCAGCAGCGCCTACCCGAACCTGATCTCGTCGCGCAGGCCCGTCGACGAGAAGTGAGAGCCATGAATCGGCAGTCCAGCCAGGCGGCCGAGCGTCTCAACGCCCTTCTCCGGGTCGAGCTCTCCGCGGTCCTCGCCTGCCAGAACGCCCGCCATTCGCTGAACGGCAGGCTCGGAGACCACTCCGAGCGGCTCCTCGGCCTGGCCGCCGGCCACCAGCGGAACGTGGCGGCGCTGCAGTCCTGTATCCGCGCTCTCGGGGGCGTCCCCGCCTCTGAGCCGGGCACTTGGGGGTCTTTCGCCCTCCTGCGCGACGAGTTGTCGGTTCAGCAGCTTCTCGAGGCCGAAGAGAGCGGCCTCGCCGAGTACGAGGCCGCGCTGCCGTCCCTCGACGGCGACGTGCGTGAGCTGGTCGAGCAGGAACTGATGCCGCGCCAGCGCCGGCATGTCGCCACGCTTTCGAGGATCCTGAGCGATCTATCGCCGACGTGAGGCGGGGCGCCGGTCCACTCCCGAATCAGGTGGTCCGGGGCGTCGCTTCTGCCCGCGCGAAGAGCCGCTCGAGCGTCGCCACGGCGACAGGTTTCGCCAGGTGATGGTCGAAGCCGGCCTCCCGGGAACGCGCCAGGTCCTCCGCCTGCACCCAGCCGGACAGCGCGATGAGGAGTAGGCCCGCCAGGGACGATTCTTCCCGGAGTCGCCGAGCCACCTCGAGCCCGCTGAAGCCCGGGAGCCCGATGTCGAGGATGACGACGTCGGGACGCAGGCGCCTGGCCGATTCGACCGCCGAGGGGCCGTCGTGCGCCACGTGCGTCTCGTGGCCGTCGAGTGCGAGGAGTTCGGCCAGCGTCCGGGCGGCGTCGACGTTGTCGTCCACGACGAGGATGCGACGTGGCTTGACGGACGTCGCGTGCACGGGCGGTTGGGCCTTCGCCGGGGCGACGCCACGGGCCTCGACGGGAGGCGAAGCGTGAAGGCGCTTCCCCGGCCCGGCCCGTCGCTCGCCGCGCTCAGGGACCCTCCGTGCAGCTCGGTGAGCTGCTTCGCGAGCGCCAGGCCGATTCCGAGTCCGCCGCCGTCGACGGCAGAGGCCCGCGCGGCCTGGCTGAATATCGTGAAGATGTGCGGCAGCTCGGCCGCCCGGATTCCGATGCCGGAGTCGACGACACGAACGGCGACGGCGCCCTCCTCGCAGCTCACCTCGACGCGAACGCGGCCGCCAGGCTCGGTGTACCGCGCCGCGTTCGAGAGGAGGTTCGTGAGGATCTGAGCGAGGCGGACGGGATCGCCATGAAGGAAGACCGGATCCTCCGGCAGGACGACCTCGAGGGCGTGCTGCCGGCTGAGAAAGAGCGGCCGCGCCGCCTCGAGCGCGCTCTCCACGACGGAGGCGAGGGAGACTCGCTCGGGCCTCAGGCCGACCTTCCCGTGCGAGATCCGGGAAATGTCGAGGAGATCGTCGATGAGCCGGACGAGATGGGTCACCTGCCGCTCGATGACCATTCGCGCCTCCGCGAATCGGGCCCGATCCTCCTCTCCGTCCCCCGCGCGCGCCAGGATCTCCGTCGCGTGCGCGATGGGGGCGAGGGGATTGCGGAGCTCGTGCGCGAGGGTGGCCAGGAACTCGTTCTTCCGGCGATCCACGTCGCGGAGCTTCTGCTCGGCCCGGCGCCGCTCGGCCACCTCCGCCGCGAGCGCGGCGTTCATCGTCTCGAGGCTGGCGGAGCGCTCCTCGACCCGCTCCTGCAGCTCCTCCCGAGGCTGCCGGAGCGCGACCTCGCGGCGGCGCGCCTCGACGGCGTAGCGGATCGAGCGCTCGAGGACCACCGCGTCGAGGCGGTCCTTCGCGAGGAAGAACGCGGCCCCGCTCTCCATCGAGGCGAGGTCCAGGGCCCGGTCGTAAATGTCGCCCAGCAGGAGGACCGGCGCGCCGCCTCCCGCCTCGTGGTACGCACGCAGCAGGTCGATGCCGCTCTTTTCTCCCAACGTGGCGTCGAACAGGTGAGCGTCGTACCGGTTCGAGGTCATCCACCCGAACCCGGCCTCGAACGTCCGCGCCCAGTCGACCTCGACCTGGACCGGCATCTGCGCGACGAGGTCGCGGATCCGGGTGGCGTCCTTCTCGTCCGTGGCGACGAGGAGGACGCGCAGGGGCGGAGAACTCCGCAGGGTCGGCCATTCGAAAGGGCTCGGGGGAAAGCATTACCCCGGTGGCACGGTGAGTCAACGAAGGGTTGGGTGCGGCTACGAGAGGGCTTGCGGGGCGACCGCCGAAAGCGCCGTCGGCGACGTCCTGCGGCCGGCTCCCAGCACCACCCGCACCTGATGCGTACCGCCGTCATCGACGAGGGGTACGGCCCCCGGGTCTGCGGGCGACTCCGTCGAGCTCGACGCTCGCGACGCCCGTGCAGCGGCGTTCCGGGTTCTCCACCACGATCGTGTAGCGGGCCGTGCCGAAGCGCCATTCGATGGTGAACTTCGGCCAGGAGGAGGGAATGCAGGGATTCACCGCGAAAAAGGTGCCACGGCGGGTGAGGCCGAGCACTCCCTCGAGGGCCACGCGATACATCCAGCCGGCCGAGCCCGTGTACCAGGTCCAGCCGCCGCGCCCGCGATGAGCCGGATGGTCGTAGACGTCGCCCGCGACCGAATACGGCTCGGTCATGTATCGCTGGACCTCGCTCGGAGTCCGCGAATGATTGATCGGATTGAGCATGTGGAAGAGTGCCACCGCTTCGTCGCCGCTCCCGAGCCGTGTGAGCGCGAGGACGACCCAGGCCGCGGCATGCGTGTACTGTCCTCCGTTTTCCCGGATTCCCGGGACGTAGGCCTTGATGTAGCCCGGGTCGGCCGCCGCGCGATCGAACGGGGGCGCGAGCAGCAGAATGACGCCCGACGCGCGCCGCACCAGGTGAGCCCGCACGGCGTCCATGGCCCGTTCGGCGCGCTTGGGGGGCGCGGCGCCCGAGAGGACGGCCCAGGTTTGCGCCACCGAGTCGATCTTCCCTTCTTCGTTCTGTGACGACCCGAGCGGCGTGCCGTCGTCGAAATACGCTCGCCGGTACCAATCTCCGTCCCACGTCTGCTCGAGCAGCGTGCCGAGACGCTCGCGCTCCGCCCGGTACCTCGCCGCGCGAGGCCCGTCCCCCCTCTCATCGCAAAGAGGTGCGAAGGCGCCGAGGACCGCGTGCAGAAACCACCCCACGAAGACGCTCTCGCCCCGGCCTTTCATGCCGACGCGGTTGTAGCCGTCGTTCCAGTCGCAGCTGCCGATGAGCGGCAGGCCGTGCGGGCCCGCGGTCAGCGCCCGTTCGATGGCGCGGATTCCGTGCTCGAACAGAGTTCCGGTCTGGGCCGAGACCGACCGGCTTGCCGAACGCCTCGGGCTCCCCCGGCGGAACGGGAGGCGCCTCGAGAAAGGCCACCCGCTCGTCGAGAACGGCGCGGTCCCCGGTGGCGCTCACGTACTGGTCGATCGCGTACGGGAGCCACAGGAGATCGTCGGAGCAGCGCGAACGGATTCCCTCGCCGCTCGACTCGTGCCACCAGTGCTGGACGTCGCCCTCGACGAACTGGCGCGCGGCAGCCCGGAGAAGGTGCTCGCGCGTCAGCCCGGGACGCGTGAGCGTGAGCGCCAGAACGTCCTGCAGCTGATCGCGGAAGCCGTAGGCCCCGCTCGACTGGTAGAAACCGGATCGGGCCCAGACGCGACAGGCCAGATCCTGGTACAGGAGCCACCGGTTCACGAGGATGTCGAAGGAATCATCAGGGGTCGAGACATGCACGGCGTCGAGCGTCTGGTCCCAGTACGTCTCGACGGCCGCAAGCTCGGCCACGGCGTTCGTGACGCCGTCCGGACCGGAGAAGCGCTCCACGAGCGCCCGCGCTTCCGCCGCATCCCTCCCCTGTCCGAGGAGGAAGACGACGCGGCGCGTCTCGCCGGGTGCGAGCTCGACGACGGTTTGCAGGGCCGCACACGGGTCCAGGCCTGCGCCGAACCGGTTTCCGAGCATCGCGCGCCCGAGCGCCGCCGCGCGGGCCAGAGAACCGTTGCGGCCCAGGAACTCCAGGCGGTCGCCCGTGGCGGAGACGACGGGCTCGCTCACGCCGGCGAAGGCGATCCGTCCCCGGAACTCGTCGTAGAGGTTTCGCGCCAGGATCGCGCCGCTTTCGCCGTCCGCTCGGTCACGACGAAGCGTGGAACACCCGGCCTCGGCGGCCCGAGAGACCATTCGTTGTACGAAAGAAGCGTGAGGCGGCGCGCCGTGGCCGAGCGGTTCGTCAGCGTCAGGAGCGACAGCTTCACCGGCTCCTCCCGCGCCACGAAGACGGCCAGCTCCTGCGCGATGCCGCGGGCGACCCGGGCGAATCGCGTGACACCCGCTCCATGCCGGACGACCCAGCGCGGCGAGCGCGGCGTCCGCTTCAGCGGCGCCGGCGTGGCGCCCCAGATGGCGCCCCCGTCCTCGTCACGGATGAAGATGGCCTCTCCGGTCGGGTTCGTGACCGGGTCGTTTGCGAACGGCGTCAAGCGGTTCTGACGGCTGCTCTCGCACCACGTGTGGGCGGAGCCGGACGTCGCCACGATGCTTCCGAAGCGCGGGTTCGCGAGGACGTTCACCCACGGCAAAGGCGTTTCGCGGTCGCCTTCGAGGACGACGACGTACTCGCGGCCGTCCGGGCTGAATCCACCGAGCCCGTTCTCCCATGACGAGCGGCGGCACCTCGACCGGCTCTTCCGGCGGTTCCGCCACCGGGGGCTCGTCGGTCGGAAGCGTCCTCAGGGGAAGCGGAGGCTCAGGTCCCGCGCCCCCGAGCTGTTGCGTCAACTCTCCCTGGTCTCCCAGGAGAATCGCGCCGGCCACCGCGCTGAGAAGCACCGCCTCGGCCTCCGGCATCGCATCGGCGCGGAGCAGGAACACGCCGCCCGGCGTCCCCTTCCAGGCCCCCCACGGACCGCCGTCCACGAGCTGCGTCAGCTGCTGGTGCAGCTCGTCGCGATAGCTTTCGGGATGCTCGTTCAGGATCACGGCATCCGCTTTCAGACCCTTCAAACGCCACAGCTCGTGCGCCTTCAGGACCTGGCGCACGAGCTCCAGGTCGTCCATCTCCCGGACGCGGACGAGGACGATCGGAAGATCGCCGGAGATGCCATGTCCCCACAAGCCCGACTGCCCGAGCGTGCTCCTCGAGATCGTGTCCGCGTCGGCACGGAGCGAACCGTCGGAGAAGAAGACGCGCGACCCGAGCCGCTCGAAGAGCTGCGCCTCTTCGACGGAGACGCCGAGATGCCGGAGAGAAACCTGCGCATTCGTGTAGGCGAGGGCGAAGGTGCGCGCGGCGACGCCGGGATCGTGGTACTTCTGGGCGAGGGCGCCCGCCGCGGTCCTGTCGGCGGCGATCCCCGTCGTGAACGAAAGCCGCGCGAAGGCGCCGGGCGCCAGCCTGACCCGCGTTCTCAAGCTGAGGATCGGATCGAGGACGGCGCCCGTCGTCCCCGACAGCGCGCGGCCCTCGAGCGCGACCGGGTCCTCGGGCCCGCGCCCGCGTCCCAGGAAGCGCATCCGGTCGGTCTCGAACTCGACCTGCGCCTGCGGGCGGCCGTCGATGGACAGGACGTGGAAGGCGAAAAGCGACGGCTCGTCCGGCGCGCGCGGACGCCGGCGCGCCACGAGGGCCGTGCTCTCCGGCAGCCATTCGGTCTCGACGAAGAGCTTCCCGAAGGCCGGATGGGCGACGTCCTCCGATACCGTCCCCAGCGCGATCTCGACGTAGCTCGTCAGCTCGATCTCGCAGGGCCGCTCGCCCCGGTTCGTGAGCGAGACCCGCCGGACCTCGGCGTCGTCCTCCGGTGACACCGCGACCTCGAGGCGGGTCTCCACGTCGCCGTCCCGCCGCTGGAAGATCGCCTTCTCCGTCAGGAACTCCACGAGGTAGCTGTCCGGCTCCCTGCCGACCGGCTGGTAGGCGGCGGACCAGACGGCGCCGGTGTGGACGTCGCGAAGGTAGACGAACTGGCTTCCCGGATCGCGCGTCCGGTCCTCGCGCCACCGGGTCACGGCGTGTTCCGCGACAGAGGCTGCGCTCCGCCTCCCGCGTTCGTGACGATCGAGACGTAGGCGCCGTTCGAGAGGATCTGCGCGCTCGGGTAGGGCGTGTGCGGCGAGCGGAGCCGGCGGGGCGCGCGGGCGAGCGCCGGCGCCACGCGGGTCTCCTCGGCGGGACGCGGCTCGATCGCC
Organism: uncultured Acidobacteriota bacterium; assembly: GCA_963721385.1. Taxonomy (GTDB): domain Bacteria; phylum Acidobacteriota; class Thermoanaerobaculia; order UBA5066; family UBA5066; genus DAOMFB01. Next base: position 827 of record CAVRJB010000011.1, on the reverse strand, counting down.
GGTGCCTTCTGCGGGATCCGTCTCCTGCAGGAGGAGCTCGGTCGCCTGGATCCGCGGGTCCGCATGGAACCGGCCGACCATCACGTCGTCGAGGAGAACGTTCGCGAGCGCCACCAGCGTCATCCCCTGGTGGTGAGCGAAGTACGACCTTCACGACGACGCCGGAGGACTTGCCCCCCGCGGGCGGCCTCGGACTCTTCCGGCTTTCGCGCCGTGTAGTCGACCGCATCGTAGTAGCCGAGCGCGCCCAGCGCGCCCTCCTTCTCGAGACGCCCGAGATTCCGCGCCGCTTCCGCGGGATCCACCATCGCGGAGAGCGCGGTGGCGTACGGAGCGACCACGAGCTCGTCCGCGAGGCCGCGCTTCAGACCGAGACCCGGTACTCCGAACGCCTTGTACTGGAAGTTCCCCAGCCGGTCCACGAGGTTGTACGCCGACTCGGAGATTCCCCACGGAACGCCCCGCTTGCGGCCGTACCGGATCTGCTGCTTCACGGCCATCCGGCACGACTGGTCGAGCAGCGTGCCCGGATAGGTCCGCATGAGGAGGAGCGGCATCAGATACTCGAACATCGACGCGCTCCACGAGACGAGCGTCGGGACGCCGTCCACGCTCACGACGAGGCGCCCGAGGCGAAACCAGTGCCTCTGCGGGACGTCGCCCTTGGCGATGGCGAAGAAGCTCGCGACACGCGCCTCCGAGGCGAGCAGGTCGTAGAAGGACGGGTCCAGCCGGCCGGGACCGGCGACGTCGGCGAGCCGGTAACCGATCGAGAACAGCTGGCGTTCGCGGTCGTAGAGGAAGCCGAAGCTCATCCCGTCCGCGAA
>CAVRJB010000010.1:0-20503 GCA_963721385.1 uncultured Acidobacteriota bacterium | reverse complement strand
ATGATCCCGCCGAAGGTCCTGACGGAGGAGCTCGGGCTGCCGCCCATCGTCGCGAACGTGGCCCGGCTGCCGCGGGTCTGTCCTGGTCACGGGGCCGACCGGTCGGGCAAGTCGACGACGCTCGCGTCGCTCCTCGACTGGATCAACCGGACCCGCGCGCTCCATATCATCACGATCGAGGACCCGGTCGAGTTCGCCCACCGGCCGCAGAAATCGGTCGTCACCCACCGGGAGCTCGGCTTCGACACGCCGACCTTCTCCGGCGCCCTGAAGGCCGCGATGCGCGAGGACCCCGACGTCGTCCTCGTCGGGGAGCTCCGCGACCTCGAGACGATGAGCCTCGCCCTGCAGGCCGCCGAGACCGGGCGTTTCGGCCTTCGGCACCCTGCACACGAACTCGGCGGCCAAGGCGGTCGACCGCCTGATCGACTCGTTTCCCGCCGAGGAGCAGGAGCAGACACGGACGGTCCTCGCGGAGGTCCTGAAGGCCGTCGTCGCGCAGGTGCTCCTCAAGCGGAAGGGGGGCGGCCGCGTCCCCGCCTTCGAGGTGCTTCGCTCCTCTCCCGCGCTCGGCAACAACATCCGCGAGGGGAAGACGGCGATGATCAACACGCTCATCCAGACGGGGCGGAACGCCGGGATGATCGGGATGGACCAGTCCCTCGCGGACCTCGTCGTCGCCGATCTCGTGGCCCCGGAAGAGGCCTTCGAGAAGGCCCTCGATAAGGAGAGCTTCAAGAGCCTCGTCGAGAAGCGGCGGGCTGCCGCGAAGGCGCCCGCCGCGGCAGCCGCTCCGTCCCGCTGATCAGGCGGCGGGGTTCGCGACCGGGACCGACAGGACGAAGCGGGCGCCCCCGAGAGCGGCCGAACGCTCCGCCGAGACCGAGCCGCGGTGGAGGGCCGCGATCTTCGCGACGAGCGCGAGCCCCAAACCGGTTCCCCCCTCCTTCGTCGAGAAAGGGACGAAGAGCTTCGGGAGGACGTCTGGCGGAACGCCGGCGCCGTCGTCCTCGATGGCGACGCGGGCGAACCCGCCGTCGTCCCCCTCGCCGCGGAGGACCACCCGGGATCGCGCCGCCTCCACGGCGTTTCTGAGGAGGTTGACGATCGCCCTCCGGTAGAGCGCGGCGTCGAGCGGGACGGTCGCGAAGGTCCCCCCGACCTCGACGGTGACGCCGGGCGTGATCTGCCGCTGCTCCGCCGCGATCTCCGCGAGGAGCGGCCCGAGCGCCGTCGGCAGGAGCTCGAGCCGCTCGGGCCGCGCGAAGAAGAGGAAGTCCCCGGTGACCCTGGCGACGTGCTTCGCCCTCGGCTCCGATGGCGGCCAGGTGCCGCCGCCCGGGCGGCGGGTTCCTCCGACTCCGCGGCAAGGCGGGCCCAGCCCAGGATCGTCGCCGTGGCATTCCGGAACTCGTGCGCGATGCCGGCCGACATCTCGCCGAGGCGCGCGAGCTCGCGCTGCGACGAGAGCTCCCGCTCCGACGGCTCGCCGAGACCACGAGCGTCTCCGCGCGAAGGGCGAGGTCGTCGGCGCGCCGCTTCTCGCGCTCGCGCATGGCCTCCAGCTCGGCCGTCCGGCGTTTCAGCTCCTCGATCGTCCGCTGGAATGTCAGGAGGGCGCGCTCCGTCTCGTCGCGACCCGTGAAGTCGTGCGGCGCCTCCGGCCCGGACACGACCTCGCCCGCCCCCTTCGCGGTCTCGGTCAGCGCGTCGATCGGCCGCATGAGACGCCGGAAGAAGGGGACGAGCAGGACGGTCAGGATCACGGCCGAAGCGGGGACGACCCACGAGAGGATCCGCGCGCTCCGCCTGGCCTCGACGAGACCCGACCCGTCGTAGAGGACCGCCAGGATCCGCCGGCCTCCCGAAAAACCGACGGAGGCGGCCAGGCCCGGAGGGGAAAGGCCCGTGTCGTCGCGAGCGAGGAGCCCGTCGCCGGGAGGGCGGTCTTCCGCCGGGAGCTTTCGCGGGGCGAGGGCCGCGTCCGGGAGAAAGCCCGCCTCGCCGAGCCGGTTCCCCTCGGCATCATAAAGGGCGGCGTACCGCGCCCGTCCGTCGCCGAGAAGCTTCGCGACGCCCGCGTCGCCGCCGAGCGACAGCGACGGGTCGCCGGCCACCTGGAGCCTCTCCACCACCGACCGGGACCTGGCGCCTGCGTGCGCGATCGCCTCCCGCTCGCCCCACGCGACGACGTTCCGGAGGACGACGAGCGACAGACCCGCAAGGAGAAGGAGGAAGAGGACGCCGCCGACGACCGCGAGCCGGACCTCCCGCTCGAACGGGTGGCCTCTCACGGCAGGAGCCTCCCCGAAAGCGGCAGGTCCGGGGCGAGATGAGCCAGGATCGCGCGGCCGCAGGCGAACGCCGTCAGGCCGCCCGCCGCGAGGAAGACGCCGAACGGGATATCGGCCCGGGAGACGAGGACGAGGAGTCCGCCGTCCGCAGGCGCCGCGCGCACGGCGAGGACGCGGAAGAAGTCTCCCTCGTCGAGGGCGAGCCGGCCGAACACGGTGGAACGGCCCTGCCTCGCGCGGCGTCGCGCGAGGCGGATCAGCGCCGAGAGCGGGCGCGCAGCGCCGGTCGACAGGGCAGCGAGCTCCCCTTCCCGGGCGACCCCCGGAATCTCGGCGACGCGCTCCGAGATGGCGAGGACGCGGCCCCCCGGTCGAGCAGAAGACCGAAGTGTCGCGCCTCGGCGGCCTCGTGCCTCTCCCCCCGCCCGCGCCCGGCGGAGAGAAAGCGCCCAGCCGAGGTGCCGGACCGCGGCGGCGACGCCGCCGAGGATGGTCCCGCAGAGCGAAGCGAGGAAGAGCGCCACGACGACGCCGGCGGGACCCGTCAGGGATCCGATCATCGCGATCATCTTGACGTCCCCCAATCCCATCCCCTCCATGCCGCGAAACCGGAGATAGAGGGCCCGTACCGCGAGGAGAAAGCCGGCGCCCACAGCGGCCCCGAGAAGAGCCTCCAGCGTGACGCTCGCCCCGGCGCGGAAGGGCTGCCCGGGAGGGCGCCCGCCGACGTCGCGGACGGCGGCGAGGAGGAGCGCGAGAGCGAGCGTTCCGAGCGTGATCTCGTCGGGGAGGATCCGGCTCTCCAGGTCGGTCGCCACGAGGATGAGCGACGCGGCGCCCAGGAGCATTCCGGCGAGCGCCTCGGCCGATGGCCCCCACGTGAGCGACGCCCCGAGAAAGCCGAGCGCCGTCATCCCCTCCACGAGCGGGTAGCGGACGGAGACCGGAGCGTGACAGCTGCGGCACCGGCCGCGGAGGACGAGCCACGAGAGGATCGGGACGTTGTCGTAGAACCGGATCCGCGACCCGCACGCTGGACAGCGTGACGGCGGCGTCACCACCGACTCGCCCCGCGGCAGCCGGTGGATGCAGACGTTCGCGAAAGAGCCGACGATGGCGCCGGCGGCGAACGCCCCCGCGTGGATCACGTCGGCGGGCGTCATCGCCGGGCCTCGAGCGGCGCGCGCCCGGAGAGCAGGAGGCCGAGAAGGACGAGGAGGGAGGTTCCTGAGATGGCGGCGCCGATGCGGTAAGAGCTGGGGGCATAGGAGAGCCGCACAGTGTGCTCTCCGGCCGGTACGAGAACACCCTGGAAGGCGAGGTCGGCACGAAGCAGCGGCACGTCCCGCCCGTCGAGCGACGCTTTCCAACCGCGGTCCCAGCTCCGCGTGACGACCATCAACCCGGGTTCAGACGTGGAGGTTGCGACCTCGAGAGATTCGGCCTCGTCGCGGAGGACGCGGGCCACGGAGAAGCCGTTCCGCCGGCGCGGTGGCGGGAGCGGCCCGGGCGACCCGGCGACGAATCCGATCGCCTCCGGCTCGAACCCCGGCGCCTTCAGGACCTGCCAGACGTCGTCGTCGCCGGCCACCCGCACCTCCTGGACGAAGAGGACGCGGCCCGCCCCGGCCGGCAGCGCGTACCGGAGAACGCCATCGGCGCGGCGCGTCAGGAGCGCGCCCGGGATCGTCGTCGGATACGGCGTGATCAGGGCGCGGACGTCCGCGAGGGGGGAGCAGCGTCGCGGCGTCTCCGCCGCCGAGTGCCGCCCCGAGGAGCCGGGCCCGGCGGGGATTCTCGATTCGGAGAGGCGGTGCCGGCCGTTGCGACTCCCGCGCGGAGGTTGCCGTAGCCGGCCATCGCCGCGTGCGCCCGGCGGACCTTCTCGACGAGGGAGAGCGAGGTCCCCGACGTCACGAACCGCGACAGGAGGTGAGCGTCGTGCACGGACACGAACAGCCGGCCGGCGTCGCCGGCCGAGGGTCCGGAGGCGATCCGGGCCGGGGTCAGGGCGTCCGACGCCGGCACCGCTGCAAGGGCGTCGGCCGCGAACCACGGGAGCGGCGCCGCGAACGAAAAAAGGAGCAGCCCGCCGCTCCACGGCGCCGCCCGCCGGCCCCGGTCTCCGGCGGAGAACGAGGAGCACCGCTCCTCCGGCAGCCGCCGCGAACGCCACCGCGGCGCGAGCTGCGCCGTCATCCGCGCGCCGCGCCGGATCCAGCAGGGCCAGGACGAGAAGGAGCGCGCCGAGCAAGAGCGCCGCCGCGCCGAAGAGCCGCTCGCGGGCGTCGGGGCTTTCCCGGCGCCACCCGTCGACGCCGGCGCCGGCGAGAAACGCGAGAACGAGGTGCGGGAAGACGACTTACCCACCGCGCGGGATACCGGAGTCCCTTGAGCACGCCGCTCTCCCAGAGAATCGCCGCGAGCCCACCCTTCGCCCCGAGCGACAGGACGAGGCCGAGAGCGGCCACGACGAGAAGGCCCCGGACGAAGAGCCGCCGTCCGTCGAGCCCCGCCGCGCCTCCCGCCGCGAGGAGAACCGCGAGCGGCCCCAGCGCGAGCGTCGCGAGATAGCCGCCGCGTCCGGGCGCCTCGCCGAGCGCGATCGAGGGCGGAGGCGGCCAGGCGATATCCGCGAGATCCGAACGTCCGACGGCGCGGGCGAGCGCCTCCTCCCGCACGACGTTGGTCAGGCGGCCCGACTGGAGCAGGAGCTCGACGAACGGAAGAATCGCGATCGCCGCGAGCCCGCCGCCGAGGAGGAGCCCGGCGGCGAGCCGCCTCCGCGCGAGGCCGGGCACGACGCCGCCGAAGCCGGGCTCCTCGCGGCGCGAGCCCCACGAGACCGCCACTGCCGCGAGCGTGCCCGACGCCGCGAGGGCCGGCTCGCCGCCCAGGAACGCGAGCGCCGAGGCGGTGCCCAGGGTCGTCACGCCTTCCCCGCGCACGGCGCGTTGCGCGCCGAGAAAGACCCATGGAAGCCACGCGGCTGTCGCGAAGTTGTTCAGGACGGGGATGAGGGAGACGAACGCCCCGCCGCCCGCCCAGACCGCCGCGCCCACGAGGGATGCGAGCCTCGACCTCCTCAGGTCCGAGAGCCACGCCGCCATTCCCGCCGCGGCGAGCGCAATGTGGAAGGCGATCGACGCGAAGGGACCCGCGGCGCCCGGCAGGAGGAAAACCAGGTCGGGCGGGTAGAAGGCACCCGTCTGGAGCTGGGCCATCCAGGGCTCGCCGCAACCGGAGAGCGGGTTCCAGAGCGGAACCTCCCCTCCCGCCCAACGCGCGGCCGTGTAGGCCTTCATCGGCCAGAAGAAGTCCGGAAGGTCGCCTCGCGCCGGAAGGCCTCCCGAGAGCGCGACCGGAAGGAGAAGCCCGGCACCGAGACCAAGCCCGAGAAGGGCTCCCGCCAGCGGCGCCTTCATTTCAGGAGGATTCTACGGAAGCGCGGCCCGCAGATCGGGCCACGGAAAGAGAAAGGGCCCCCGCGTGGCGAGGGCCCCTCTCCGCACGGCCGACGGCCGCGAGATGTCTACCTCTGAATTCCGTCCGGGAACTGCATGAACTGGCCGTCGACGAAGACGATGTCCGAGTTGAAGTCCGTCGTGGGACCCTCGATGGTGCCGGCCGTGACCGTAACGGAGCCATCCTTGCCGGCCGACAAGATGATGTAGTCGTTGAAGTTCGTGTCGGTGGTATAAAGGAAATAGGAGTCCCATCCGTCCTTCATCGGGATCAGCTTGATGTAGGTCGGAGACAGGGCCAACTGCAGGTGGTTGCTGGCGTTGATCGTCGTCGTCGGTATGGTGAGGTTGGTCGGGATCGAGTACCCCGCGGCGGCCGGATAGCGGTTGGTGTCCACCGCGTACGCCTCGGCGGCCGTGCCGATTGTCCGCATGTCGCCCATCGTCCTCTTCTGCTTGGCGCGCTGGATCGCGTTCAGCAGGTTCGGAATCGCAATGGCGACGATGATGCCGATGATCGCCACGACGATCAGCAGTTCGATGAGGGTGAACCCCTTCTTGCTCCGGTTGAGTCTCATTGATTACCTCCTGCCCCCGACATTCAATATCGCTGCCAGGCATTCAAGTCGAATTCCTGCAAGACTTACGGAAAAATCTTCTCAACGAGAACCTCGCACCGACAAAATTTGTCGGCCCGGGAGCGCCGCCCCTTCCATCGATTGTCGCCGGTGGGTCGGGTCACGCGAGGGCTGCCGCCCTACTTCTGGGCCCCTTCGGGGAATTGAACGAAGGCTCCGTCCACGAGGATGATGTCGGCTTCGAAGCGGTGGGTGACCCCGAACGAAGGAGCCGATTCCGGGGCCCCGTCGGCTCCGTTCGAGCGGACCGCGTAGTCGGACTGGAAGGAGGTCGTGGCGTAAGTGAACCACGAGTTCCAGCCGTCCGTCATCGGAACCATCTTGATATACGTCGGCGTCAGCTGCGTCTCCACCGTTCCCAGCGTGGCCGTCGGGAGGTTCAGTCCCGTCGGCAGGACGAAGCCGGCCGCAGCCGGATAGCGGTTGAAATCCGTCGTGTAGCTCTCGATGGCGAGGGCCACCGTCCGCATGTCGCCCATCGAACGCTTCTGCTTGGCTCTCTGGACCGCGCTCACGAGATTGGCGACCGCCATGGCGACGATGATCCCGATGATCGCCACGACGATCAGCATCTCGATCAACGTGAATCCGCGCCGAGCCCTCACGACATGCGCACCTCGCCTGCGGCATCCGATTCAAGAAGTATGCCTCGTCTCCTGAAAACGGCGATACTTCCCGCGTGATTCCGCATCCGCCGTTCGCGTCCGAGCTGACGCTCGAGCGGGAGTTGGCCGAGTTCGAGCGGCTGAAGCCGCGCCTCCGGGAGGTCTGGAACGCCATCGCGCTCCGCGACGAGGAGCCCCACACCTCCGTCGTCGTCCCGTCTCTCACACTCGACCAGGCCGAGCTCAAGAAGCTGGAAGGGTCGAGCTTCTACGAGGAGCGGCTCCTCTTCCTTCTGATCCGCCTCCGCAACCCGAGGGCACGCGTCGTCTTCGTCACTTCGCAGCCCGTCCACCCGCTCATCCTCGAGTACTACTTCCAGCTGCTCGTCGGCATCCCCGCGAGCCACGCCCGGGCCCGCCTCACCCTGCTCTGCGCCCACGACGCGTCCCCCCGCTCGCTGACCGAGAAGATCCTCGAGCGGCCGCGTCTGATCGAGAGGATCCGGGCCGGCATCCCGGACCCGTCGCGTGCCTACCTCACGGTCTTCAACTCGACACCGCTCGAGCGCAAACTCGCCGTCCTGCTCGGCATCCCGCTCAACGGATGTGACCCGTCGCTCTCGCATCTCGGCTCCAAATCCGGGAGCCGCAAGATCTTCCGCGAGGCGGGCGTCCCACTCCCGGCGGGCTTCGAGGACCTGGCCGACGGCGGAGATGTCGAGCGCGCGCTCGTGGAGCTGAAGCGCCGGAAGCCGGGGCTCCGGAAGGCCGTCGTGAAATTGAACGACAGCTTCTCTGGAGAGGGAAACGCGCTCTTCCGATACCCCGAAGAGGGAGGCGACCGGCCCGCCACGGTTCGTGACGCCCTGCGCCGGCTCGAGTTCTCGGTCGACTGGGAGACGGTGGACGACTACATGGATCGCTTCCGCCGCATGGGCGGCATCGTGGAGGAGTGGGTCGAGGGTGCGGAGAAGAAGTCTCCGAGTGTCCAGCTGCGGGTCGACCCGCACGGCGCGGTCGTCCCGGTCTCGACGCACGACCAGCTCCTCGGTGGCCCGAGCGGTCAGGTCTACCTCGGCTGCCTCTTCCCCGCCCACGACGACTACCGGATGCAAATCCACGAGGCCGGAATGAGGATCGGGGCCGTCCTCTCCGCGAACGGGGTCGTGAGCCGCTTCGCCGTCGACTTCCTCGTCGCGCGGGACGCGCCGGGCGATCCCTGGCGCGCCTCGGCCATCGAGATCAACCTCCGGATGGGCGGCACCACGCACCCGTACCTCGCGCTCCAGTTCCTCACGGGCGGACAGCTCGACCCGTCGACCGGCCTCTTCCTCTCCCCGCGCGGCCGCCCGAAGTACTACCACGCGACCGACAACCTCCGCTCGGACGGCTATCGAGGGCTCCTCCCCGAAGACCTCGCCGACATCCTCACGATCAACTCTCTCCACTACAGCCACAACACCGAGTCGGGGGTCCTCTTTCACCTCATCGGGGCCTTGTCGCAGTTCGGGAAGCTCGGGATGACCGCCATCGGCAACAGCCGCGACGAGGTCGAGGCGCTCTACGGCCGGACGCTCGAGATCCTCGACCGCGAGACGTCATTCGGGCGTTAGCGGACTTCCGACATCGTTCCCGACCGGCCTTCGGAGACGATCCATGGATAGACGCCGAAGTAGATCCGCCCGAGTCGACGAAGTCGCGAGACCTCTTTCGGATGGGCGGCGGCGACGTTTCGCGCTCCCTGCGGGTCTGCGTCCAAGGCGATCAGGATTTCGTCGTCGAAGGTCTCGGGATTCCAGCGGATCCCTGGAGGGAGCGTGCCGTGGTAAGCCCAATGCTCGGTCCAAAGGCTGACGACTCGGCTCTCGCCGTCCCAGGCGACGACCGGCCGGTCAGGGTCGGCATCGGCCGGATCGAGCAGATCGACTCCCAGCCCGGGGCGAACCGCGTCGAGCCCCGTCAGCGCTAAGACAGTGGGAAGAATGTCCGCGAGCGACGCGGGGCCGGGGATCCGCCGCCCTCCGCGGAGAAGCGGAGACCAGAAGATCAGCGGAACCCGGTGACGGAGATCGGCGAAGCCGTGCGGCGTCGGCGTCCCTTCGAGCGGAAGGATCGGAAGCCCGTGATCGCTCGCGACGACGAACAGCGTGCGAGAGAACCACGGACTCCGGCGAGCACCGTCGATTAGGTCGCCGAGGGCCTCGTCCGTGTAGTGAATCGTCCTGATCATCGGCACCGTGTGCCGTCCCATGAGTGAGGCGAGCCCCGGAACCGAAATCCAGCCGCGCTTCTCCGGAAGCTCCGGCTCGAACCGGCTACGGGCGTCGGCCGGGAGCTGGAAAGGATGATGGTTGGAAATCGTCAGCATCATGGCGGCAAACGGCTCTGGAAGACGGTCCAGCGCCACGAGGGCCCGCGCGACCAGGGCCCGGTCGGACTTCCCCCAATTCGTCCCCACGTCAGATGACTCAAAGTCGCGGCCGTCGATCATTCGGAACCCTCTCGGAAGATAGAAGCGGTCTTCGCGATAGAACGTCTGGTCGCTGTTGTGGATCCAGAGCAGCGACTTCCAGCCCGCGTTGCGCAGAATCTCCGGTAGCCCCGTGAGAGGCGTCTCGGGCCTCGCCGTCATCAGCACTTCGTGAGGCGTGGCGAGCAGGCCGTACCAGACCGCCAGCTCGCCGTCGGGCGAGTGGGTACCGGGACTGTAAGCCCGGTTCACGACGATTCCCTCCGCGGCCAGCCTGTCGAGATTCGGCGTCAGTCCCGCGAGTCTTCCTTCGCGGACGCCGAATTCGTGCGCGCGCACTCCTTCCATCAGCACGAAGACGATATTCGGGCGAAGCCCCGCGGGCAGGGTGGGCGCCTCCGCCGACCGCGGAGGAGGCAGGTGAGCGAGTGGAAGAGAGTCGCTCACGAAAATGCGACGCCGAGTCCCCGGTGCGAGCTCCCGGACCGAGAGCACCGGCAGGACCGGAGCAGGAACTCCCATCGACACACCTGGCTGCTTGAGCGGCCTCGAGCGCTCGAGCTTGAGGAGCGCGACAAGGACGTTGTCGGCCGTCTCGCCCGGGGGATTCCCGAACGAAAGGGCCGTGCAGGCAAGTGCGATCAGAGAGCCAACGAGGAAACGCCCCCGGCTGGCCCAGGCCCAGTCCGCCCGGCGTGCCCTGGACGAAATGGCACGGACGACGAGGCCGAAACCGAGCACGCCGAGCGTCGCCCGAGCGATCGCTCCCCGATCCAAGGACTGCCTGATGAATCGATGGTCGAGGGCAAGGCTCAAGTCCTCGCGGCGCGGCGGGTGGCCGAAGTAGCCGATCGCCGCCGCCCAGGCGATCTGGAGGAACACGATCGCGGACACGACGAAACCGAGCGCGATCCGTGCGGGCGGCTCCGGAACGAATGAGCCGGAAAGAAGGAGAACCAGAGACCCGGCGAGCCCGAGCACGACGGTGTCCTGCAAGAGCCCTTCGGCGAGCCATGCGGCCAGGCGCTGAGGCGGCATCGGAGACGAGAGCAGGATCCAGAACCTAACCGTCAGACCCGCGAGCGCCCCAGCAACCGTGAGGCCCCCGACGAAGGAGCGCGTGCGAATCGAAGGACGACCCGCCTCGACCGTTTGAGGACTCTCTCCCAATATTGGTCATCTTACTTCCGCGATCCTCTGACCCTTTACGCGACCTCAGCCGGTCACCTCAATCAGGACACACCCCGCTCTTTCCAGAGAACCAGACGGCCGGGTAGACGAGGAGATCCAGCGCGAACGAGGTCACGAGGCCTCCCACCATCGGCGCCGCGATCCGCTTCATCAGGTCGGCGCGATGGCGAAGGAGGCCCTTGGCCCTCGCCTCGCCGTGCGCGAGGACGAGGCCGAGCGCGAGCCAGACCGCGGCCCACAGGAGGGCGTCGCGCTTCTTCGCCGCGTCGAAGTAGCGCAGCGCGAAGAAGAGCCCGAGCGGTACGGTTCCGGCCCAGACCGTGTCGAGGACTCCGAGGTTGTTGAGGCGCGCGGGACCCCACGAGAAGAGGAGGGCCCCGAGCAGCGCGGGCCAGCCCGGACCCGCGAGCCGCGACAGGAGGAGCCCGGCGCCGAGGGTCGCGAGAGCGCAGCCGAGGAAGAACGGCACGTTGTAGCCCGCCGCCGCGGAGCCGAGAAGGCGAGCGAAGGGCCAGCCGACCGCCGCTTCGAGGGGATAGCCGTCGCTGAGCCCCCACGTGTTCGGGTACGGGGGAAAGACCCGCTCGTCCACGTTGAACGGCCGGCCCGTCTCCCATCTCCACCACGCGCGGCCGAGGACCGCCGTCGCCGTGACGGGATCGCCGTAGCCGCAGCGCGCCTGCGGAAGCCCGCACGGCACGGCCTTCGTGAACTTCCGGACGACGCGGGGGAAATAGAGCGCGGGAGACGCGAGGGAGATCCCGACGAGAAGCGCAAGGAACGGTCCGGGCAGAAGGACGCCCCCCCGGCGCAACCGCTTCCTGCTGCTCTCCACGGCGTCCGAAGATCCTACAGAAGGGTCCCCGTCCCGACCGTCGAGCCGGGATCGAGCCGCTAGAATCCCCGCGAGGCGTTGCCGAGTCCTGTTTCTCTACCTCGTCTTCCTCGTCTCGGGGTTCGCGGCCCTGATCTATCAGGTCGTCTGGCAGAGGGCTCTTCTGGCGATCTACGGCGTCAACATCGAGTCGGTGACGATCGTCGTCGCAGCGTTCATGCTGGGGCTCGGCCTCGGAAGCCTCGCGGGAGGGGTTCTTTCCCGGGACGCTCGAAGGCCGCTCCTTGTCGTCTTCGCCGTGATCGAGACGGCGCTGGGCCTTTTCGGTCTCGTGTCTCTCGAGCTCTTTCACTTCGTGGGAAGGGCCACGGCGGCTCGGTCGGGTCTCACGACGTTTCTGGCCACGTTCGCCCTGGTCCTCGTTCCCACCGTCCTCATGGGAGCGACTCTTCCGATCCTCGTCGCCCATTCGGTGCGGCGAATCCGGAACGTCGGCCAGTCCGTGGGGATGCTCTACTTCGTCAATACGCTGGGCTCGGCGCTCGCGGCGTTCACGACGGCGGCCTACCTTCTCGGCATCCTCGGACAGCAGCGGACGGTGGCTCTCGCCGCGAGCCTCAATCTCCTCGTCGGCGCCACTGTCTTCTTCACCTCGCGACGCTTCGCCGCGGACGCATGAGCTTCTTCACGATCCTCGCAGCCGCGGCGTTCTCCGGTTTCCTCGGTCTGTCTTACGAGATTCTCTGGGTGAGGGCCTTCTCGTTCGCGACCGGGGGCACGGCCGCGAGCTTCGGCGTCGTTCTCGGGGCGTTCCTTCTGGGCCTCGCCGCAGGTTCCTTTGCGAGCTGGGGCGCATGCCGCCTCCGTCCCGCGACCGGCGACGCGCGCCACCTCCGCATCCCCGCGGCGCTTCTCGTCCTCGGAAGCGTTCAGGCGTTTCTGGTGATCCCGGCCCTCGCGTGGATCGCGACGACGTCTGTCTTTTCCCATGCCCTTCCGCTCATCTCGATCGCGGCAGCCTCCCAGGGGGCCGTCCTACCGCTTCTGAGCCACTTCGGGATTCGCCCCGACGCGGACGCCGGCGCGCGTCTCTCGTACCTGTACGTCGCGAACATCATCGGCTCCGTCTCCGGTTCCCTGTTGACCGGATTTGTCCTCCTGGACCGCCTTTCGATCACCCAGGTATCGCGTCTCATGGCGCTCCTCGGCATCGGGCTCGCCACGGCGCTCTTCGCCGTTTCCCGGCCCCGCGCCCCTGCCCTCCTGGCCTGGGGGGCGATCGCGGGCGTCTCCACATGGGGCGTCGTCGCCTCGACGCCGTTTCTCTACGCGACTCTCTACGAGAAGCTCCAGTTCAAGCAAACCTACGACCCGGCCCGGACGTTCGCCGACGTCATCGAGACCCGTTCCTCCGTCATCACCGTCGAGAGGAACGGCACTGTGTCGGGAGGGGGCGTATACGAAGGGGCGATCAACGTCGACCTCGTGCGCGATCCGAATATGGTCGTGCGGGCGTACGCGCTCGCCGCCCTGCATCCCAACCCGCGACGGGTGCTCCTGATCGGCCTCTCCTCGGGCTCGTGGGCGCAGGTGCTCGCCCATCTTCCGGGTCTCGAACGTCTCGTCGTCGCCGAAATCAACCCGGGGTACCTAAAGCTCATTCCCCGGCACGCAGCGGTCGCCAGCGTCCTCGCGAATCCGAAGGTCGAGATCGTGATCGACGATTGCCGACGCTGGTTGAACGCACATCCCGACGAGACGTTCGACGCCATCGTTCAAAACACGAGCTGGCACTGGCGCGCGCACATGACGGAGATCCTCTCCACGGAGTACCTGGAGCTCGTGAAGCGGCATCTGAACCCGCGCGGCGTTTTCTACTACAACACGACCTGGTCGCTCGCGGCGCAGAAGACCGGCTGCACCAGCTTTCCGTTCGGCCTGCGCTTCGTGAATTACCTGGCGGTCTCCGAGTCGCCTGTCCGTTTCGAACGCGAAAGGTGGCGGTCGCTCCTCGCGACCTATGCGATCGACGGCCGTCCGATCTTCGACATGACGAACCCCGCTCATCGATCCCGCCTGGAGGAAGTCGTTCGAATGGGCGAGCCCGGACCCGAGGCGAAGGGGAGCCGAACCCGCTCTTTCGAGCCCTGCTCGAGCGTCCTGAAATGGACCGTGAACGAGAGTCTGATCACGGACGACAACATGGAGCCCGAATGGTATCGGCCCTGGTGGGCGGTTCCGGACGTTCCTCCGTCGCACGAGCCCGCAGGCGGCCCCGTTCCCGACCGGCCGCCGGAGCCGATCCACGGATAGTCGTCACGCTCCGTCCGGCAGCTCCCTCTCCTTCCACAGGATGTAGACGGCCGGATAAACGAGAAGCTCCAGCGCGAACGACGTCACGAGGCCGCCCACCATCGGCGCCGCGATGCGCTTCATCAGGTCGGCGCCCGCGCCCGTCGACCACATGATCGGAAGCAGACCGAAAAAGGCCGCGCAGACCGTCATGGCCTTCGGCCTCACTCTCTTGACGGCCCCGTGGATGATCGACTCGATCAGGTCCGCACGATTTCGGAGCAGCCCTTTCGCCTTCGCCTCCGCATGCGCGAGGTCGAGAAAAAGAAGCATGAAGATGCCGGTCTCGGCGTCGAGCCCCATGAGCGCGATCATCCCGACCCAGACCGCGATCGAGAGGTTGTAGCCGAGGAGCCAGAGGAACCAGACGGCGCCGATCAGTGAGAACGGAACCGCGAGAAGGACGATCATCGTCTTCATCGCCGACTTCGTGTTCGCGTACATGAGGAGCCAGATGAGGACGAGCGTGACCGGAATGACGACCTTGAGCCGCTCCTTGACGCGGATCATGTTCTCGTACTGGCCGCTCCACAGGAGCGTGGTGCCGGGCGGCAGCTTGACCTTCTCGGAAACGGCCTTTTTCGCCTTCTCGACGTAACCGCCGACGTCCTCCTTCGACGTATCGAAGTCGACGTACACATAGCCCGACAGGAGGCCGTTTTCGTTCCGGATCATGGCCGGCCCCCGCACCTGGCGGATCGCGGCGAGCTGGCCGAGCGGCACCTGGGCGCCGGACATCGTCGGGACCAGAACGCGGGCGAGCCGGTCGAGATCCTCCCGCAGCTCCCGCGAGTAACGGACGTTGACCGAGTACCGCTCGCGCCCCTTGATGACGGTCGTGACCGTCTCGCCCCCGATCGCCGTCATGATGACGGCGTTCGCGTCGTCCACCGTGAGACCGTAGCGGGCGAGCGCGTCGCGGTTGAGGTCGAAGTCGATGAAGTAGCCGCCGGCGACCCGTTCGGCGAAGGCGGATCGCGTGCCCGGGACGGCCTTCACGGCCGCCTCCACCTCCGCGCCGATCCGTTCGATCTCACTGAGGTCCGAGCCGAAGACCTTGATGCCGATGGGCGTCCGGATCCCAGTGGAAAGCATGTCGATGCGCGCCTTGATGGGCATCGTCCACGCGTTCGTCGTCCCGGGAATCTTCAGCGCCCGGTCCATCTCGTCCACGAGCTCGTCATGGGAGATGTGGTCGCCCCACACGTGGCGGAAGACGCTGGCCACCCATTCCGGCGCCCACGATGAGTACCAGCGCTCCTTCTTCCGCCAGTCCGACTCGGGTTTCAGGATGACCGTGGTCTCCATCATCGAGAACGGCGCCGGGTCCGTGGACGTCTCCGCCCGCCCCGCCTTGCCAAAGACGCGCTCCACCTCCGGGAACGTCCGGAGGATCTTGTCCTGTACCTGAAGCAGCCGTTCGGCTTCGGTCACCGAGATCCCCGGCAGGGTCGTCGGCATGTAGAGGATCGAGCCTTCGTATAGCGGCGGCATGAACTCGGACCCGAGCTTCAGGAAGACGGGGACCGTGGAGAGCATCGCGAGGAGCGCGATCGCGATCGTCGTCTTCGGATGCGCGAGCACGGCCCGGCAGGGTCGCTCGTAGAGCCGGTGGAGGACCACGCTGATCGGATGCTTCTCCTCGGCGTAGTACTTCCCCACTGTGACCTGATTGACGATCCACGCCAGCCACTTCGGTCGGAAAGAAAAGCCGTCCATCCGCGCGAACATCATCCGGATCGCCGGATCGAGCGTGATGGCCAGGAACGCCGCGATCGCCATCGCGAGGTTCTTCGACCAGGCGAGTGGCTTGAAGAGCCTGCCCTCCTGGTCGACGAGCGTGAAGACGGGGAGGAACGCGACCGCGATGACGAGCAGGGAGAAGAAGACCGACGGGCCAACCTCCATGAGCGCCGCGAGCCGCACCTCGTGGAAGTCCCCGGGCCGGCCGCCGTCGTTCCAGAGCTGAAGCTTCTTGTACGCGTTCTCGACCTCCACGATCGCGCCGTCCACGAGAATGCCGATCGAGATCGCGATGCCGCCGAGCGACATGATGTTGATGTTCAGGCCCATCGCGTTGAACGGGATGAACGCGAGGACGACGGAGATCGGGATCGTCAGGATCGGAACGATCGCGCTCGGGATGTGCCAGAGGAAGATCAGGATGACGATCGAGACGACAATGATCTCCTCGATGAGCTTGCTCCGGAGGGTATCGACGGAGCGCTTGATCAGATCTGACCGGTCATACGTCGTAACGATCTTCACGCCCGGGGGGAGCGACGGCTCGATCTCCTTCAACCGGGCCTTCACCCGCTCGATGACGTTGAGCGCGTTTTCGCCGCTGCGCATCACGACGATGCCACCCACGGCGTCCCCCTTGCCGTCGAGATCGGAGATCCCCCTCCGGATCTCGGGACCCAGTGACACGCGCCCGATGCCCGAAACCGTCAGCGGCGTCCCCTTCTCGTTCGTCTTGACGACGATCTTTCCGATGTCCTCGACCGTTTTGAGATAGCCGCGGCCCCGGACCATGTATTCACGCCCCGAGAACTCGATGAGACGGCCTCCGATCTCGTTGTTGCTCTTCCGGATCGCCTCCACAACGGATTCGAGCGGCAGGCCGTACGCCGCGAGCGTGTTCGGGTCCAGCGTCACCTGGTACTGCTTCTGGAAGCCGCCCACGCTGGCGACCTCCGCGACGCCCGGCACCGATTGCACCGCGTACCTCAGGAACCAGTCCTGATACGAGCGGATCTCGTCGGTCGCATTTTTCCCGCTTTCGTCCACGAGCGCGTACTGGTAGATCCAGCCGACGCTCGTCGCGTCGGGCCCGAGCTCGGTTTTCACGCCGGCGGGCAGGCGCGCCTGGATCTTCGAGAGGTACTCGAGGACGCGCGATCGCGCCCAGTAAATGTCAGTTCCGTCCTCGAAGATGACGTAAACGTAGGAGAACCCGAAGTCGGAGAAGCCCCGGATCGTCTTCACCTTCGGCGCCCCGAGAAGAGACGTCACGATCGGATAGGTGACCTGGTCCTCGAGGATGTCGGGGCTTCGGTCCCAGCGCGAGTAAATGATGACCTGCGTGTCCGAGAGGTCGGGGATGGCGTCGAGCGGCGTCCTCTTGATGACGCCGACCGCGAGAACGATGACGATCGCGTAGACCGCGATGACGAGATACTTGTTCTCGGCGGAGAACCGGATGATCCGCTGGATCATTTCGAGACCCCCATCGCCCCAATCGCCGCCTTGAGCCGCGACTCGGAATCGACGAGGAAGTTCGCGCCCAAGACGACGACATCGCCCTCCTTCAGGCCGTCCCGGATCTCCACGACGCCGGCACCGCGATCGCCCACCGAGACCTCGCGCGGCACGAGTCGTCCTTCACCCTCGGACACGAAAACGATGTTCCGCGTCCCGCTCTCCAGGAGCGCGTCGTCGGGGACCTGGAGCACGGTACGCGGGCGGGCGTGGATCGTGACGTCCGCGAACATCTCGGGCTTCAGCTCGCCTTTCGGATTTCCGAACTCGGCCCGCACCTTGACCGTGCGCGTCTTCTCGTCCACGGACGGATAGACATACGTGACCGTGCCCGCCCAGGAGCGGCCCGGCCAGTAGGAGAGCGTCATCGTTGCCTTCTCGCCGAGCGAGAGGCGTGGGAGTTCGTACTCGTAGACGTCCGCGAGCACCCAGACCGCGGAAAGGTCGAGGATGTCGAAGAGCGTGTCGGCCGGCATCACCTTCATCCCGTGGTACGCCGTGCGCCCCGTGACGTAGCCGGAGATCGGAGCATAGACGGGCATCGCCCGGATGGGCTCCCCCCGTCTCTCGATTTCGGCGATGTCGGCGGGCGTGATCTCCCAGAGCAGGAGCCGCTGGCGCGCGGCGTCGAGAAGGTCGCGGCCTCCCTGCGCGACGGACGGGACTCCGGACGGTCCGAGCGAGCCGGACGCCTTCAGGGCGAGAAGGTACTCCTGCTGCGTCGCGTAAAGCTCCGGGCTGTAGATGTGCGCGAGAACCTCGCCTTTCGTCACGAACTTGCCCGTGAAGTCCGCCGTGACGTGCTCCACGAAGCCTTCGTAACGCGTGTGGACGTGATGGACTCGGCGCTCGTCGGCCGCGATTCGCCCGGTCGTGCGGATGGACGTCTCCAAGGGAGCCCTCTTCACCTCGATCGTCTTAAGGCCCATCAACTTTTGCTTTTGCGCGTCGATCGTGACCGCGGCGAGGCCTCCGGGCCCCGTCGTCGGCGCTTCGGCGGGCTTCGGAGCCCCGTCCTCGATCGGCACGAGCTTCATGCCGCAGATCGGGCAGTCGCCCGGTGCGTCGCGGACGATTTCGGGGTGCATCGGGCATTGATACCGCCTGGCTGCAGCTGCAGGTCCGCCGCTCCTCTTGCATCCGGACGAGACCAGGGCGGAACCGCCAGCCACCGCGGAAAGGGAGGCGGCGAGGACGATCGTGAGGAAACGGTGCTTCTTCATGTCGATTCCTACATCCTCGCGTTGGCCGATGCGGCGATCGCGGCTGTCGAAGAGGCCATGGACGTCTGAGCGCTGCGGTCGAGGGAAAACTCGTGGAGGTCAGCCTCCGCCCGGATCAGGCTCGCGAGGCGCGACACGGCCGCGCGGCGGTCGGAGAAGAACGTGCCGAGCGCTTCGAGAACGCTGACGAAGGGAACGGAGCCGGTCCGATAGCTGGCGAGCGCGGCGTCGACCGAGAGCCGGTCCTGGACGAGAATCCCTTCCGCGTCGAGCGTCGCTTCGGCGGCGAGGGAATCGATCCGGATCAGCCTCTCCTCGGTGAGCGCCTGGATCTGCCGGCAGAGAGAGGTCTCCCTCGCCGAGGCCGATTCGAAGAGGCTGTCCGCCTCGACGATCAGGGGTCGCTGTTTCTTCCCGGCCCAGAGAGGAATGGACACACCGACGGCGGCCGACCACATCAGGGGAAGGCCGCCGCGGTTCATGTACGCCGCCGAGGCGACGAAGTCGGGTCTCAAGTTCCGGCGGGCGAGCTCGGCCGCGAGCTTCGCCCGTTCCTTGGCGAGCGCCGCGTCCTTCAGCTCCGGCGTCACTTCGAGCGCCCTGGCCAGGATGTCCGCGGCCGCCGGAGCCGCCGGAATCAGCGCGGCCGAGAGCCGGCCCGCGGTCGGAATCGGCGCTTCCGGGGCCCGGAACAGAAGGCCCCGGAGGGCCGCGAGCGCCCGGCTTTCGGAGGCTTCGTCGCGCCGGCGCTGCTGAAGCAGGCGAGTCCTCTCGCTTTGGGCCCGGAGGATGTCCTGCTGGGTGCCCATGCCAGCCGCATACCGGGCGCGGATGACCCCTTCGATGTCGCGCCACGTCTCGAGCTGCTCGTCGACCAGCCGGATCTCCTCGCGGGCCTCGAGAAGGTCGGCGTACGCGCGCTTGACACCGGCCGCCAAAGAGAGTGCAACCCGCTCCGGCCTCGTGCCGGCCCGGGCGGCGTCCGCCTTTGCGACGTCGCGGGCGAGGCCGAGCTTCCCGGGAAACGGGAACGCCTGCTGCGCCACGAACGCGAGGCGTGTCATCGGCTCCGTCCCGAGCGACGGGGCCGCGCCGTCGTTCTCGTAGCCGACGGTGACCATCGGATCCGGAAGCGCGCCGGCAGGGCCAACGCGCGCCGCGGAGGCAGCGGCCTCCTGTCTCGCGGCGAGGACGTCGGGATTCTTCTGGAGCGCCTCTGCCACGAGCGCCGCGACTTCGGCACTCGCGTCGTCCGGCGTCGCCGG
This sequence comes from uncultured Acidobacteriota bacterium, assembly GCA_963721385.1. GTDB lineage: Bacteria > Acidobacteriota > Thermoanaerobaculia > UBA5066 > UBA5066 > DAOMFB01. The sequence continues at coordinate 905 of CAVRJB010000010.1, read as the reverse complement.
CTCCGCCGCGGGCGCGACGCGCGCGGCGAGAGTGAAAAGGAGGATTAGCGCGCCGGTGAACTGGTGGAAACCGGCGCGGGCGGGTCGGGCCCGGGAGGGTCGGAACATGAAATCACCTCGTCGAACGCAATCTCAGCGGAGCCGCCCGGGACGGGCGGCCGAAGAAGCGGAAGACGAGGCGTCAGTTGAGAAGAGCGGAGAAGAGGAGGAAGAGCGGGCCGGCGCGGGCACGCGGCGGAACCCGCGCCTCGGAGAGGGCGGACGCGACGTCGGGCGCCGGCGCTTCCGCCGTGGACGCCTCGGCGAGGACGAGGGGCGGCGCCGCCACGTCGACGACGGCCGGAGACGGCGTCACGGGCTTCAGCGTGCAGCCGCACGGGGGGAAGGCGTCTTCACCGTCCTTGTCCATCCCGCCGCAGCATGACATCGGGGGCCCCGCCGAGCAGGGCGAAGCAGCCTCGAGCCTGAGCGACGGCCCCGTGGCGAGCGCCGCGGCGACGACGAGGAGGACGAGCCCGACGACGCGACGGTCCTTCACAGGCTGTCAGGATACGGCGGCCGTGTCGGCTGTCAAGCGATACAGCTGCTCCGGCGGCCGCCTCCCCTAAACTCTCCACAATGAAACACCACCCCTTGCTCCCCCGCCGTGTCCTCCTCCTTGCAGCTGGAGCTGCTCTCGCCCTGTTCGCCTTCGCCCCGTCGCGGGCGGACGCCCAGATCCCGAAGGAGGGGCAGGCCGCCCTCGGCCTCGGCGGCGGCGCGGCGTTCCCCTTCCAGAGCGGCGTCTCGACCGGCTTCGACATCGGCGCCGAATTCGACTACTACCTCTTCTCGAAGCAGGCCGGCCTCCGCGGCACGATGGCCTATACCCACTCCGCGGGCACCCCCCACCTCGAGGGCGACCC
>CAVRJB010000009.1:0-42156 GCA_963721385.1 uncultured Acidobacteriota bacterium | reverse complement strand
GAGCTTCGGGAGGACGTCCGGCGGAACGCCGGCGCCGTCGTCCTCGACGGCGACGCGGGCGAACCCGCCGTCGTCCCCCTCGCCGCGGAGGACCACCCGGGATCGCGCCGCCTCCACGGCGTTTCTGAGGAGGTTGACGATCGCCCTCCGGTAGAGCGCGGCGTCGAGCGGGACGGTCGCGAAGGTCCCCCCGACCTCGACGGTGACGCCGGGCGTGATCTGCCGCTGCTCCGCCGCGATCTCCGCGAGGAGCGGCCCGAGCGCCGTCGGCAGGAGCTCGAGCCGCTCGGGCCGCGCGAAGAAGAGGAAGTCCCCGGTGACCCTGGCGACGTGCTCCGCCTCGGCTCCGATGGCGGCCAGGTGCCGCGCCCGGGCGGCGGGTTCTTCCGACTCCGCGGCGAGGCGGGCCCAGCCCAGGATCGTCGCCGTGGCGTTCCGGGAACTCGTGCGCGATGCCGGCCGACATCTCGCCGAGGGCGCGCGAGCTCGCGCTGCGACGAGAGCTCGCGCTCCAGACGGCTCGCCGAGACCACGAGCGTCTCCGCGCGAAGGGCGAGGTCGTCGGCGCGCCGCTTCTCGCGCTCGCGCAGGGCCTCCAGCTCGGCCGTCCGGCGTTTCAGCTCCTCGATCGTCCGCTGGAATGTCAGGAGGGCGCGCTCCGTCTCGTCGCGACCCGTGAAGTCGTGCGGCGCCTCCGGCCCGGACACGACCTCACCCGCCCCCTTCGCGGTCTCGGTCAGCGCGTCGATCGGCCGCATGAGACGCCGGAAGAAGGGGACGAGCAGGACGGTCAGGATCACGGCCGAAGCGGGGACGACCCACGAGAGGATCCGCGCGCTCCGCCTGGCCTCGACGAGACCCGACCCGTCGTAGAGGACCGCCAAGATCCGCCGGCCTCCCGAAACCGACGGAGGCGGCCAGGCCCAGGGGAAAGGCCCGTGTCGTCGCGAGCGAGGAGCCCGTCGCCGGGAGGACGGTCTTCCGCCGGGAGCTTTCGCGGGGCGAGGGCCGCGTCCGGGAGAAAGCCCGCCTCGCCGAGCCGGTTCCCCTCGGCATCATAAAGGGCGGCGTACCGCGCCCGTCCGTCGCCGAGAAGCTTCGCGACGCCCGCGTCGCCGCCGAGCGACAGCGACGGGTCGCCGGCCACCTGGAGCCTCTCCACCACCGACCGGGACCTGGCGCCTGCGTACGCGATCGCCTCCCGCTCGCCCCAAGCGACGACGTTCCGGAGGACGACGAGCGACAGACCCGCGAGGAGAAGGAGGAAGAGGACGCCGCCGACGACGGCGAGCCGGACCTCCCGCTCGAACGGGTGGCCTCTCACGGCAGGAGCCTCCCCGAAAGCGGCAGGTCCGGGGCGAGATGAGCCAGGATCGCGCGGCCGCAGGCGAACGCCGTCAGGCCGCCCGCCGCGAGGAAGACGCCGAACGGGATATCGGCCCGGGAGACGAGGACGAGGAGCCCGCCGTCCGCAGGCGCCGCGCGCACGGCGAGGACGCGGAAGAAGTCGCCCTCGTCGAGGGCGAGCCGGCCGAACACGGTGGAACGGCCCTGCCTCGCGCGGCGTCGCGCGAGGCGGATCAGTGCCGAGAGCGGGCGCGCAGCGCCGGTCGACAGGGCAGCGAGCTCCCCTTCCCGGGCGACCCCCGGAATCTCGGCGACGCGCTCCGAGATGGCGAGGACGCGGCCCCCCCGGTCGAGCAGAAGACCGAAGTGTCGCGCCTCGGCGGCCTGCGCCTCTCCCCCGCCCGCGCCCGGCGGAGAGAAAGCGCCCAGCCGAGGTGCCGGACCGCGGCGGCGACGCCGCCGAGGACGGCCCCGCAGAGCGAAGCGAGGAAGAGCGCCACGACGACGCCGGCGGGACCCGTCAGGGATCCGATCATCGCGATCATCTTGACGTCCCCCAATCCCATCCCCTCCATGCCGCGAAACCGGAGATAGAGGGCCCGTACCGCGAGGAGGAAGCCGGCGCCCACAGCGGCCCCGAGAAGAGCCTCCAGCGTGACGCTCGTCCCGGCGCGGAAGGGCTGCCCGGGAGGGCGCCCGCCGACGTCGCGGACGGCGGCGAGGAGGAGCGCGAGAGCGAGCGTTCCGAGCGTGATCTCGTCGGGGAGGATCCGGCTCTCGAGGTCGGTCGCCACGAGGATGAGCGACGCGGCGCCCAGGAGCATTCCGGCGAGCGCCTCGGCCGATGGCCCCCACGTGAGCGACGCCCCGAGAAAGCCGAGCGCCATCATCCCCTCCACGAGCGGGTAGCGGACGGAGACCGGAGCGTGACAGCTGCGGCACCGGCCGCGGAGGACGAGCCACGAGAGGATCGGGACGTTGTCGTAGAACCGGATCCGCGACCCGCACGCGGGACAGCGTGACGGCGGCGTCACCACCGACTCGCCCCGCGGCAGCCGGTGGATGCAGACGTTCGCGAAAGAGCCGACGATGGCGCCGGCGGCGAACGCCCCCGCGTGGATCACGTCGGCGGGCGTCATCGCCGGGCCTCGAGCGGCGCGCGCCCGGAGAGCAGGAGGCCGAGAAGGACGAGGAGGGAGGTTCCCGAGATGGCGGCGCCGATGCGGTAAGAGCTGGGGGCATAGGAGAGCCGCACAGTGTGCTCTCCGGCCGGTACGAGAACACCCTGGAAGGCGAGGTCGGCACGAAGCAGCGGCACGTCCCGCCCGTCGAGCGACGCTTTCCAACCGCGGTCCCAGCTCCGCGTGACGACCATCAGCCCGGGTTCCGACGTGGAGGTTGCGACCTCGAGAGACTCGGCCTCGTCGCGGAGGACGCGGGCCACGGAGAAGCCGTTCCGCCGGCGCGGTGGCGGGAGCGGCCCGGGCGACCCGGCGACGAATCCGATCGCCTCCGGTTCGAACCCCGGCGCCTTCAGGACCTGCCAGACGTCGTCGTCGCCGGCCACCCGCACCTCCCGGACGAAGAGGACGCGGCCCGCCCCGGCCGGCAGCGCGTACCGGAGAACGCCATCGGCGCGGCGCAGGAGGAGCGCGCCCGGGATCGTCGTCGGATACGGCGTGATCAGGGCGCGGACGTCCGCGAGGGAGAGCAGCGTCGCGGCGTCTCCGCCGCCGAGCGCCGCCCCGAGGAGCCGGGCCCGGCGGGGATTCTCGATCGGAGAGGCGGTGCCGGCCGTCGCGACCCCCGCGCGGAGGTTGCCGTAGCCGGCCATCGCCGCGTGCGCCCGGCGGACCTTCTCGACGAGGGAGAGCGAGGTCCCCGACGTCACGAACCGCGACAGGAGGTGAGCGTCGTGCACGGACACGAACAGCCGGCCGGCGTCGCCGGCCGAGGGTCCGGAGGCGATCCGGGCCGGGGTCAGGGCGCCCGACGCCGGCACCGCCGCGACGGCGTCGGCCGCGAACCACGGGAGCGGCGCCGCGACGAGAAAAAGGAGCAGCCCGCCGCTCCACGGCGCCGCCGCCGGCCCCGGTCTCCGGCGGAGAACGAGGAGCACCGCCCCTCCGGCAGCCGCCGCGAACGCCACCGCGGCGCGAGCTGCGCCGTCACCCGCGCGCCGCGCCGGATCCAGGAGGGCCAGGACGAGAAGGAGCGCGCCGAGAGAGAGCGCCGCCGCGCCGAAGAGCCGCTCGCGGGCGTCGGGGCTTTCCCGGCGCCACCCGTCGACGCCGGCGCCGGCGAGAAACGCGAGAACGAGGTGCGGGAAGACGACCCACCGCGCCGGAAACCGGAGTCCCTTGAGCACGCCGCTCTCCCAGAGAATCGCCGCGAGCCCACCCTTCGCCCCGAGCGACAGGACGAGGCCGAGAGCGGCCACGACGAGAAGGCCCCGGACGAAGAGCCGCCGTCCGTCGAGCCCCGCCGCGCCTCCCGCCGCGAGGAGAAACGCGAGCGGCCCCAGCGCGAGCGTCGCGAGATAGCCGCCGCGTCCGGGCGCCTCGCCGAGCGCGATCGAGGGCGGAGGCGGCCAGGCGATATCCGCGAGATCCGAACGTCCGACGGCGCGGGCGAGCGCCTCCTCCCGCACGACGTTGGTCAGGCGGCCCGACTGGAGCAGGAGCTCGACGAACGGAAGAGCCGCGATCGCCGCGAGCCCGCCGCCGAGGAGGAGCCCGGCGGCGAGCCGCCTCAGCGCGAGGCCGGGCACGACGCCGCCGAAGCCGGGCTCCTCGCGGCGCGAGCCCCACGAGACCGCCACTGCCGCGAGCGTGCCCGACGCCGCGAGGGCCGGCTCGCCGCCCAGGAACGCGAGCGCCGAGGCGGTGCCCAGGGTCGTCACGCCTTCCCCGCGCACGGCGCGTTGCGCGCCGAGAAAGACCCATGGAAGCCACGCGGCTGTCGCGAAGTTGTTCAGGACGGGGATGAGGGAGACGAACGCCCCGCCACCCGCCCAGACCGCCGCGCCCACGAGGGACGCGAGCCTCGACCTCCCCAGGTCCGAGAGCCACGCCGCCATTCCCGCGGCGGCGAGGGCAAGGTGGAAGGCGATCGACGCGAAGGGGCCCGCGACGCCCGGCAGGAGGAAAACCAGGTCGGGCGGATAGAAGACGCCCGTCTGGAGCTGGGCCATCCAGGGCTCGCCGCAACCGGAGAGCGGGTTCCAGAGCGGAACCTCCCCTCCCGCCCAACGCGCGGCCGTGTAGGCCTTCATCGGCCAGAAAAAGTCCGGAAGGTCGCCTCGCGCGGGAAGGCCTCCGGAGAGCGCGGCCGGAAGGAGAAGCCCGGCACCGAGACCAAGCCCGAGAAGGGCTCCCGCCAGCGGCGCCTTCATTTCAGGAGGATTCTACGGAAGCGCGGCCGGCAGATCGGGCCACGGAAAGAGAAAGGGCCCCCGCGTGGCGAGGGCCCCTCTCCGCACGGCCGACGGCCGCGAGATGTCTACCTCTGGATTCCGTCCGGGAACTGCATGAACTGGCCGTCGACGAAGACGATGTCCGCGTTGAAGTCCGTCGTGGGGCCCTCGATGGTGGTTTCCGTGGTGGTGACGGTGCCATCCTTGCCGGCCGACACGATGATGTAGTCGTTGAAGTTCACGTCGGTGCCGTACATGAAATAAGAGTCCCAGCCGTCTTTCATCGGGATCAGCTTGATGTAGGTCGGAGACAGGGCCTTCTGCAGGTTGTTGCCCGCGTTGATCGTGGTCCCCGGCATGGAGAGGCTGGTCGGGATCGAGTACCCCGCGGCAGCCGGATAGCGGTTGGTGTCCACCGCGTACGCCTCTGCGGCCGTGCCGATGGTCCGCATGTCGCCCATCGTCCTCTTCTGCTTGGCGCGCTGGATCGCGTTCAGCAGGTTCGGAATCGCAATGGCGACGATGATGCCGATGATCGCTACGACGATCAGCAGTTCGATGAGGGTGAACCCCTTCTTGCTCCGGTTGAATCTCATTGATTACCTCCTGCCCCTGACATTCAATATCGCTGCCAGGCATTCAAGTCGAATTCCTGCAAGACTTACGGAAAAATCTTCTCAACGAGAACCTCGCACTGACAAAATTTGTCGGCCCCGGAGCGCCGCCCCTTCCATCGATTGTCGCCGGTGGGTCAGGTGAAGCAAGGGCTGCCGCCCTACTTCTGGGCTCCTTCGGGGAATTGAACGAAGGCTCCGTCCACGAGGATGATGTCGGCTTCGAAGCGGTGGGTGACCCCGAACGGAGGAGCCGATTCAGGGGCCCCGTCGGCTCCGTTCGAGCGGACCGCGTAGTCGGACTGGAAGGAGGTCGTGGAGTAAGTGAACCACGAGTTCCAGCCGTCCGTCATCGGGACCATCTTGATATACGTCGGCGTCAGCTGCGTCGCCACCGTTCCCAGCGTGGCCGTCGGGAGGTTCAGTCCCGTCGGCAGGACGAAGCCGGCCGCAGCCGGATAGCGGTTGAAATCCGTCGTGTAGCTCTCGATGGCGAGGGCCACCGTCCGCATGTCGCCCATCGAACGCTTCTGCTTGGCTCTCTGGACCGCGCTCACGAGATTGGCGACCGCCATGGCGACGATGATCCCGATGATCGCCACGACGATCAGCATCTCGATCAACGTGAATCCGCGCCGAGCCCTCACGACATGCGCACCTCGCCTGCGGCATCCGATTCAAGAAGTATGCCTCGTCTCCTGAAAACGGCGATACTTGCCGCGTGATTCCGCATCCGCCGTTCGCGTCCGAGCTGACGCTCGAGCGGGAGTTGGCCGAGTTCGAGCGGCTGAAGCCGCGCCTCCGGGAGGTCTGGAACGCCATCGCGCTCCGCGACGAGGAGCCCCACACCTCCGTCGTCGTCCCGTCTCTCACACTCGACCAGGCCGAGCTCAAGAAGCTGGAAGGGTCGAGCTTCTACGAGGAGCGGCTCCTCTTCCTTCTGATCCGCCTCCGCAACCCGAGGGCGCGCGTCGTCTTCGTCACGTCGCAGCCCGTCCACCCGCTCATCCTCGAGTATTACTTCCAGCTGCTCGTCGGCATCCCCGCGAGCCACGCCCGGGCCCGCCTCACCCTGCTCTGCGCCCACGACGCGTCCCCCCGCTCGTTGACCGAGAAGATCCTCGAGCGGCCGCGGCTGATCGAGAGGATCCGGGCCGGCATCCCGGACCCGTCGCGGGCTTACCTCACGGTCTTCAACTCGACGCCGCTCGAGCGCAAGCTCGCCGTCCTGCTCGGCATCCCGCTCAACGGATGTGACCCGTCGCTCTCGCATCTCGGCTCCAAATCCGGGAGCCGCAAGATCTTCCGCGAGGCGGGCGTCCCGCCCCCGGCGGGCTTCGAGGACCTGGCCGACGGCGGAGATGTCGAGCGCGCGCTCGTGGAGCTGAAGCGCCGGAAGCCGGGGCTCCGGAAGGCCGTCGTGAAATTGAACGACAGCTTCTCGGGAGAAGGCAACGCGCTCTTCCGATACCCCGAAGAGGGAGGCGACCGGCCCGCCACGGTTCGTGACGCCCTGCGCCGGCTCGAGTTCTCGGTCGACTGGGAGACGGTGGACGACTACATGGACCGCTTCCGCCGCATGGGCGGCATCGTGGAGGAGTGGATCGAGGGTGTGGAGAAGAAGTCTCCGAGTGTCCAGCTGCGGGTCGACCCGCACGGCGCGGTCGTCCCGGTCTCGACGCACGACCAGCTCCTCGGTGGCCCGAGCGGTCAGGTCTACCTCGGTTGCCTCTTCCCCGCTCACGACGACTACCGGATGCAAATCCACGAGGCCGGAATGAGGATCGGGGCCGTCCTCTCCGCGAACGGAGTCGTGAGCCGCTTCGCCGTCGACTTCCTCGTCGCGCGGGACGCGCCGGGCGATCCGTGGCGCGCCTCGGCCATCGAGATCAACCTCCGGATGGGCGGCACCACGCACCCGTACCTCGCGCTCCAGTTCCTCACGGGCGGACAGCTCGACCCGTCGACCGGCCTCTTTCTCTCCCCGCGCGGCCGCCCGAAGTACTACCACGCGACCGACAACCTCCGCTCGGACGGTTATCGAGGGCTCCTCCCCGAAGACCTCGCCGACATCCTCACGATCAACTCTCTCCACTACAGCCATAACACCGAGTCGGGGGTCCTCTTTCACCTCATCGGGGCCCTGTCGCAGTTCGGGAAGCTCGGGATGACCGCCATCGGCAACAGCCGCGACGAGGTCGAGGCGCTCTACGGCCGGACGCTCGGGATCCTCGACCGCGAGACGTCATTCGGGCGATGACCCGGCGCTTTCGTTAGTCGCCGGGGCCGGGACCGATCGAAGGACGGACAGCGGCGAGAAGCCGAGGCCGTCCGGCTCCCGGCCCGCCCTGAGGACGCCGACGACCTCGTTCTTCGCGAGATCGAGGACGGCGATCACGTCGGCGTTCGCGTTCGCCACCCACGCGACGTCGCCGCCGGGCGCGACGAGGATCCCGATCGGAGCGGGGCTTCCGCCGAAGTCTGCGAAGAGGCGCCCCTTCGGGTCGGCAGCGTATTTCAGCGGGATGCGCACCATCTCCTTGCGGGAGGCGGAGTCGAACACGGCGACCTCTCCCGACCTGGCGTTCGAGACGAGCGCCCGCCTTCCGTCAGGGGTGAAGGCGACGCGGATCGGGAAGGTCGCCGACGGAAGTGTCGCCGTCACCTCGAGCGTCGACGCAGAGAGAACGGACACCGTGTCGGCCGCGCGATTCGTCACCCAGATCTCGCGGCCGTCGGGGCTGACGGCGATCCCCTCGGCCCCGGCCCCGGTCTCGACCGTCCCCACGCGCTCCGCCCTCACGAGGTCGACGGCCGTCACCGAGCCCGAGCCGATGTTGGCGACGAAGGCGCGGTTCCCGTCGCGCGAGAGGGCGACCATGTGAGAGACCTTCTGACCGGTCGGGATTGCGGCAAGGACCTTCCCCTCTGAGGGATCGACGACGAGAAGCGCCTGGCTCGTCTCCGACGTGACGACGAGCCGCCTGCCATCCGGGGTGAAGCGGATGCCGTGCGGGCGACGGTACGGGCTCAGGTCGATCGTCTTCTCGGCGGATGCCGAGACGACGTCGATCAGCGTCAGCGTCCTGCCGTCCCGCCCGGCGACGCCGTAGTTCGAGACGGCCGCCGTGCGCCCGTCGGGCGAGACTGCCACCTCGTGCGGGCCCTCACCGACCGGTACGGTCACCGCGATCTTCCCGGACGCCAGGTGAAGGAGCGAGGCCGTCGCCTCGGACTTGTTGAGGACGATGAGCGTTCCGGTTCCCGGTGCGGGGGCGGCCGCCGCGCTCGAAGCCAGCCCGAGAGCAAGCGAAACGAGCGCCGGCCTCATGGGAAGCATCGTCTGCATTATCCCTCGCCCCGGGCCAGCTCCCGCTCCTTCCAGAGCAGGTAGATGGCCGGGTAGACGAGGAGCTCCAGCGCGAACGAGGTGACGAGGCCGCCCACCATCGGCGCCGCGATCCGTTTCATCAGGTCAGCGCCCGCGCCCGTCGACCACATGATCGGAAGGAGTCCGAAGAAGGCCGCGCAGACCGTCATGGCCTTCGGCCTCACTCTCTTGACGGCCCCGTGGATGATCGACTCGATCAGGTCCGCACGATTCCGGAGCAGCCCCTTCGCCTTCGCCTCCGCATGCGCGAGATCGAGGAACAGCAGCATGAAAATGCCGGTCTCGGCGTCGAGGCCCATGAGGGCGATCATCCCGACCCACACCGCAATCGACAGGTTGTAGCCGAGGAGGTACAGGAACCAGACGGCGCCGATGATCGAGAACGGCACGGCGAGGAGGACGATCATCGTCTTCATGGCCGACTTCGTGTTGGCGTACATGAGGAGCCAGATGAGGACGAGCGTGACCGGAATGACGACCTTGAGCCGCTCCTTGACGCGGATCATGTTTTCGTACTGGCCGCTCCAGAGCAGCGTCGTGCCGGGCGGCAGCTTGACCTTCTCGGAAACGGCCTTCTTCGCCTTCTCGACGTATCCGCCGACGTCCTCCTTCGACGTGTCGAAGTCGACGTAGACGTAGCCCGACAGGAGACCGTTCTCGTTCCGGATCATCGCCGGCCCCCGCACCTGGTGGATCGCGGCGAGCTGGCCGAGCGGCACCTGCGCGCCAGACGTCGTGGGGACCAGGACCCGGGCGAGCCGGTCGAGGTCCTCGCGCAGCTCGCGCGAGTAGCGCACATTGACCGAATAGCGTTCCCGGCCCTTGATGACGGTCGTGACCGTCTCGCCCCCGATCGCCGTCATGATGACGGCGTTCGCATCGTCCACGGTGAGACCGTAGCGAGCGAGAGCGTCGCGGTTGAGATCGAAGTCGATGAAGTAGCCGCCGGCCACCCGTTCGGCGAAGGCGGATCGCGTGCCTGGGACGGCCTTCACGGCCGCCTCGACCTCCGCGCCGATCCGTTCGATCTCCTTGAGGTCCGCGCCGAAGATCTTGATGCCGATGGGCGTCCGGATTCCCGTGGAGAGCATGTCGATGCGCGCCTTGATCGGCATCGTCCACGCGTTCGTCGTCCCGGGAATCTTCAGCGCGCGGTCCATCTCGTCCACGAGCTCGTCATGGGAAATGTGGTCCCCCCAAATGTGGCGGAAGACGCTGGCCACCCATTCCGGCGCCCACGACGAGTACCAGCGCTCCTTCTTCCGCCATTCCGACTCGGGCTTGAGGATGACCGTGGTCTCCATCATCGAGAACGGCGCCGGGTCCGTGGACGTCTCCGCCCGCCCCGCCTTGCCGAAGACGCGCTCCACCTCCGGGAACGTCCGGAGGATCTTGTCCTGTACCTGAAGCAGCCGTTCGGCTTCGGTCACCGAGATCCCCGGCAGCGTGGTCGGCATGTAGAGGATCGAGCCTTCGTAGAGCGGCGGCATGAACTCGGAGCCGAGCTTCAGGAAGACGGGGACCGTGGAGAGCATCGCGAGGAGGGCGATCGCAATCGTCTTTTTCGGATGCCGCAGCACGGCCCGACAGGGCCGCTCATAGAGCCGGTGAAGGACCACGCTGATCGGATGCCTCTCCTCGGCGTAGTACTTCCCCACCGTGATCTGGTTGACGACCCAGGCCAGCCACTTCGGACGGAAAGAGAAGCCGTCCATCCGCGCGAACAGCATCCGGATGGCCGGATCGAGCGTGATGGCGAGGAACGCCGCAATCGCCATCGCGAGGTTCTTCGACCAGGCGAGCGGCTTGAAGAGCCTGCCCTCCTGGTCGACGAGCGTGAAGACGGGGAGGAACGCGACGGCGATGACGAGAAGCGAGAAGAAGACCGAAGGGCCGACCTCCATGAGCGCCGCGAGCCGCACCTTGTGGAAGTCCCCGGGCCGGCCGCCGTCGTTCCAGAGCTGCAGCTTCTTGTACGCGTTCTCGACCTCCACGATCGCGCCGTCCACGAGGATGCCGATCGAGATCGCGATGCCGCCGAGCGACATGATGTTGATGTTCAGGCCCATCGCGTTGAACGGGATGAACGCGAGGACGACGGAGATCGGGATCGTCAGGATCGGAACGATCGCGCTCGGGATGTGCCAGAGGAAGATCAGGATGACGATCGAGACGACGATGATCTCCTCGATGAGCTTTCTCCGGAGCGTGTCGACGGAGCGCTTGATCAGGTCCGAACGGTCGTATGTCGTGACGATCTTCAAGCCCGGGGGGAGCGACGGCTCGATCTCCTTCAGTCGGGTCTTGACCCTTTCGATGACGTTCAAGGCGTTCTCGCCGCTCCGCATCACGACGATGCCGCCCACGGCGTCCCCCTTGCCGTCGAGATCGGAGATCCCCCTCCGAATTTCCGGACCGAGCGCCACGCGTCCGATGCCAGAGACCGTCAGCGGCGTCCCCTTCTCGTTGGTCTTGACGACGATCTTTCCGATGTCCTCGACCGTCTTGAGATAGCCGCGGCCCCGGACCATGTATTCACGCCCCGAGAACTCGATGAGACGGCCTCCGATCTCGTTGTTGCTCTTCCGGATCGCCTCCACGACGGACTCGAGCGGCAGGCCGTAGGCCGCCAGCGTGTTCGGGTCCAGCGTCACCTGGTACTGCTTCTGGAAGCCGCCCACGCTGGCGACCTCCGCGACGCCCGGCACCGACTGCACCGCATATCGCAGGAACCAGTCCTGGTAGGAACGAATGTCGTCGGTTGCGTTCTGCCCGCTCTCGTCGACGAGCGCGTACTGGTAGATCCAGCCGACGCTCGTCGCGTCGGGCCCGAGCTCGGTCTTCACGCCGGCGGGGAGACGCGACTGGATCTTCGAGAGGTACTCGAGGACTCGCGAGCGCGCCCAGTAGATGTCGGTGCCGTCCTCGAAGATGACGTAGACGTAGGAGAAGCCGAAGTCCGAGAAGCCCCGGATCGTCTTCACCTTCGGCGCGCCGAGAAGAGACGTCACGATCGGATAGGTGACCTGGTCCTCGAGAATGTCGGGGCTGCGGTCCCAGCGCGAGTAGATGATGACCTGCGTGTCCGAGAGGTCGGGAATGGCGTCGAGCGGCGTCCTCTTGATGACGCCAACCGCGAGGACGATGACGATCGCGTAGATCGCGATGACGAGAACCTTGTTCTCGGCGGAGAACCGGATGATCCGCTGGATCATTTCGAGGCCCCCATCGCGCCGATGGCCGCCTTGAGCCGCGACTCGGAATCGACGAGGAAGTTCGCGCCCAAGACGACGACATCGCCCTCCTTCAGGCCGTCCCGGATCTCCACGACGCCGGCACCGCGATCGCCCACCGAGACCTCGCGCGGCACGAGTCGACCTTCACCCTCGGAGACGAAGACGATGTTCCGCGTCCCGCTCTCCAGGATCGCGTCGTCGGGGATCTGGAGCACGGTACGCGGGCGGGCGTGGATCGTGACGTCCGCGAACATCTCGGGCTTCAGCTCGCCCTTCGGATTTCCGAACTCGGCCCGCACCTTGACCGTGCGCGTCTTCTCGTCGACGGACGGATAGACATACGTGACCGTGCCCGCCCAGGAGCGGCCCGGCCAGTAGGAGAGCGTCATGGTCGCCTTCTCGCCGAGCGAGAGGCGTGGAAGTTCGTACTCGTAGACGTCCGCGAGGACCCAGACCGCGGAGAGGTCGAGGATGTCGAAGAGTGTGTCGGCCGGCATCACCTTCATCCCGTGGTAGGCCGTTCGCCCCGTGACGAAGCCGGAAATGGGCGCGTAGACGGGCATCGCCCGGATGGGCTCTCCCCGTCTCTCGATCTCCGCGATGTCGGCGGGCGTGATCTCCCAGAGCAGGAGCCGCTGGCGCGCGGCGGCAAGCAGGTCGCGGCCCCCCTGCGCGACGGACGGGACCCCGGACGGTCCGAGCGAGCGGGACGCCCTCATGGCGAGCAGGTACTCCTGCTGCGTCGCGTAGAGCTCCGGGCTGTAGATCAGAGCGAGGACCTCCCCCTTCGTCACGAACTTGCCCGTGAAGTCCGCCGTGACGTGCTCGACGAAGCCTTCGTACCGCGTATGGACGTGGTGGACCCGCCGCTCGTCGGCCGCGATGCGTCCGGTCGTCCGAATGGACGTCTCGAAGGGAGCCCTCTTCACCTCGATCGTCTTCAGGCCCATCAACTCTTGCTTTTGCGCGTCGATCGTGACCGCGGCGAGGCCCTCGGGCCCCTTCGCGGCCGCGCCGACCTCATCCGAGAAGACCGGGACGAAGTCCATCCCCATCGAGTCCTTCTTCGGGGTGGGCGACGTCTCCTGCAAATTCATGGGAGACCGGTAAAAGAGGATCTTGCGTTCGCCGGACGTCACCTTCGTCCCCGCCACCGCAGCCTTGTGGGCTTCCTCCTCGATCGGGACGAGCTTCATGCCGCAGATCGGACAGTCGCCGGGCTTGTCCCTGATGATGTCGGGGTGCATCGGGCAGTGGTACCGCTTGGCGGCAGCCGTGGGACCGCCGCTCTTCTGGCATCCGGAGGAGACCAGAGCGGCTCCCCCGGCGATGGCGGAGAGGGAAACGGTGAGGACGATTGCAAGAAAGCGGTTCTTCTTCATTTCTGTTCCTACATCTTCGGGCTGGCCGATGCGGCGGCCGCGGCCGTCGTCGAAGCCATGGGCGCCGGAGCGATCCGGTCGATGGAGAACTCGTAGAGGTCGGCCTCCGCGCGGATCAGGCTCGCGAGGCGCGACGCGGCGGCGCGGCGGTCGGAGAAGTACGTGCCGAGCGCTTCGAGAACGGTGACGAACGGAACGGAGCCGGTCCTATAGCTGGCGAGCGCGGCGTCGACCGAGAGCCGGTCCTGGACGAGAATTCCCTCCGCGTCGAGCTTCGCTTCGGCGGCGAGGGAATCGATCCGGATCAGCCTCTCCTCCGTGACCGCCTCGATCCGGCGACAGAGCGAGGCCTCGGCCGCCGAAGCCGACTCGTAGAGGCTCTCCGCCTCGGCGATGAGCGGCCGCTGCTTCTGTCCGGCCCAGAGCGGAATCGAGACCCCGAGACCTGCGGACCACATCAGCGGCAGCCCTCCGCGGTTCATGTACCCGCCCCACGCGACGAAGTCGGGTCTCAGGTTTTTCCGGGCGAGGTCGGCGGAGAGCTTCGCTCGCTCCTTCGAGAGGACTGCCTCCTTCAGCTCGGGCGTGACGTCGCGCGCGCGGGCCAGCACCTCCTCCGCCTGGGGCGGCGCCGGCACCTGCCCCGGAACGAGACGCCCTTCGGTCTGAACGGACGCGTCCAGAGGCCTGTAGAGGAGCCGCCGAAGCTCGCTCGCCGCGGTCCTCTCGGCTGCCTCGTCGCGGCGGTGCTGCTGGAGAAGCCGGGTCCTCTCGCTCTGGGCCCTCAGGAGATCCTGCTGGGTCCCCATGCCGGCCGTGTAGCGAGCCCGCGTGACGTCCTCGATGTCGCGCCATGTCTGAAGCTGCTCGTCGACGAGCTTGAGGTCCTCGCGAGCCTCGAGAAGGCTGGCGTATGCGCGCTTGACGCTGGCCGCGAGAGAGAGGGCGACGCGCTCCGGCCGGGTGGCCGACCGGGCGGCATCCGCCCTGGCGACCTTCTGGGCGAGGCCGAGCTTCCCCGGAAACGGGAACGCCTGCTGCGCCACGAAGGCGAGGCGCGACATCTGCTCGGTCCCGAGCGAGGGGGCGGCGCCGTCATTCTCGTAGCCGACGGTGATCATCGGATCCGGAAGCGCCCCCGCCGGATCGACGCGCGCGGCGGCCGCGGCGGCCTCCTGTCTAGCGGCAAGGACGTCGGGATTCCTCTGCAGCGCCTCGGCCACGAGCGCGGCGACTTCGGCGCCCGCGTCGTCCGGCGGTGCCGGCTCCTCCGCCGGCGCCACGCGAGCGCCGAGAGAGAAGAGGAGGATCAGCGAGCCGGCGATCCGGCAGGACTGGATGCGGGCCTGCGGGGCCCATGAGGGTCGAAACATGATGTCACCTCGTCGAACGCAATTTCACCTTTGCCGCCCGAAGCGGGCGGTCGAGGACGCGGACGACGGGGTGTCAGTTGAGGAGAGCGGAGAAGAGGAGGAAGAGCGGGCCGGCGCGGGCGCGCGGCGGAACCGCCGCCTCGGAGAGGGCGGACGCGACGTCGGGCGCCGGCGCTTCCGCCGTGGGCGCCTCGGCGAGGACGACGGGCGGCGCCGTCTGTTCCGTGACGGCGGCCGAGCGGCGTCACGGGCTTCAGCGTGCAGCCGCACGGGGGAAAGGCGTCTACACCGTCCTTGTCCATCCCGCCGCAGCAGGCCATCGGGGGCCCCGCCGAGCAGGGCGAAGCAGCCTCGAGCCTGAGCGACGGCCCCGTGGCGAGCGCCGCGGCGACGACGAGGAGGACGAGCCCGAAGACGCGACGGTCCTTCACAGGCTGTCAGGATACGGCGGCCGTGTCGGCTGTCAAGCGATACAGCTGCTCCGGCGGCCGCCTCCCCTAAACTCTCCACAATGAAACACCACCCCTTGCTCCCCCGCCGTGTCCTCCTCCTTGCCGCCGGAGCTGCTCTCGCCCTGTTCGCCTTCGCCCCGTCGCGGGCGGACGCCCAGATCCCGAAGGAGGGGCAGGCCGCCCTCGGCCTCGGCGGCGGCGCGGCGTTCCCCTTCCAAAGCGGCGTCTCGACCGGCTTCGACATCGGCGCCGAATTCGACTACTACCTCTTCTCGAAGCAGGCCGGCCTCCGCGGCACGATGGCCTATACCCACTCCGGCACCGACCTCGCGGGCGACCCTTCTCGCTCGATGGGCTACTTCCTCGCTTCCGCTTTCTACGAGTTCTCGCACGGGACAGTCGTGCCGTACGCGATCGGGGGCTTCGGCTTCTACTTCGTCGACCCGCCCTACGGAAGCACCACGTTCCGTGTCGGCGCCCATGCCGGCGGGGGGGTGGCGTTCTACTTCCGCCGCCGGATCGCCCTCACCGGCGAGGTGCTCGTCCACGGTCTCGGGTCGGTCGGGGGCCTCACGTCATCCTTCGTGACGACGAACGCGGCCATCCGCTACTACTTCTGATCCGGCTCCGGTGCCGTCAGGACGCCGGCGCCTCGACGAGCTCCCAGATCTGCAGGGCCGGACCGGCATAGGGAGCCGGGTAGCCGGAGCTTTCCTTGTCGGCCCAGACGAGGCGGAATCGCCGGAACGGTCGGCCCGAGCGACCCGCCTCGGGCCGTGCGCGGCCGCCATCGAAGTACGCCCGCCACCAGAAGCTCGCCTGCGCAAGTCTCGTGAACGCCGGAGGACTTTCCTTCGTCGATCCCGGCCGGAGATAGGGCGCGGCCGGCTGCCCGAGCGTGGTGACCATCCCCGATATCGTCCCGAACGGGTTGTCGAAAACGACGAACCGGACTCCGGCCTGGCGGCAGAATGCCGCGAATCGCTCCTCGCCCGGGAGGAGCGGTGCCGCGATCGCGGCATTGCCCTCGACGCTCTCGATCAAGGGGCCGAAGTTGTCGACGAGAACCGGCCGCTCTCCCACGAAGTCGAAGAGGTGACCCCACGACCAGGGGGCGAGGACGCGCCCGGGCCGGTCGGCGTTCCGCTTCAGCCAGTTCGCGGCGCGAATGGCCGGCAGGCCGGACAAGGGGATCGCCGAGGCCGGGGAGAGAAGCGCCGGCAGTCCGAGGGCGGAAGGGACGAGGACGAGGGCCGCACAGGCCACGGCCGCGAGCCGCCGCCCGGCCCGGAGCTCGTGGCTCACGACCAGCGCCGCAGCGACCGCGAGGAGAGGGGCGGCCGGAATCAGAAAGCGCTGGCTCCTCACGGCCATGACGAGATACGTCGCCGAAAAGAGCGCGACGGTCCGGAGGGTGCGGGAGGGGGAGCGAAGCGCGAGGAGGGCGAGCGGGACGACCAGGAACGCCGCCCCGCCCAGCCTCAGGACGTCGAAGTTCATGCTTCCAGGGCCTGCCCTGAAGAGCGGCTGGAACTCCGCGATCGTGTCGAGCCACGACGCACGGCCGAAGAACAACGCCCCGCCGAGCCAGGCCCACGGAACGTCCGGAAGCGACAAGGCGACCCCGACTCCGCCGGCCAGCGCGACGATCGCCGCCGCCCGATCGTTCCAGTTCCGGCGGAGTTCGAGACGAAGGGCGCACGCGACCGCAGCCCCGAAGAGCGCCGCGAGGTGAGGCAGGCCCAGGAACCAGACGTCGGGTGGGCTTCCCTCGGGCCGTCCGACGAGGTGGAGCGCCACCGCCGCGGCGGCGACGCCGAAACCCGTTGCGCCCGCGAGGAGGGCGTCATCATCGCCGCAGACGACGAAGAGCGCGACGAACGAGAGTGCCGCCCCGAGAAGCAGCGCGGGCTGCACGAAGAGGGCCGCGACGAGCGCGAGCGCGAGGAGCAGTCCGTCGAGAAACGGCCTCGCAGGCCGTCCCTTCCCCTGGACGATCCCGAGCGTGGCCGCGAGAAGGCCGAGCAGAAGGATCGACTCCAGGAAATGGTGGTCGATGGCGCCGACCTGGGAGGCCGCGACGAGGGGGATCGAAGTCGCAACGGCGACTCCCGGCCACGCTGCCCGCCAGAAAGCCGAGCCGCCGGGCGAGAGCGGCGGCCAGGAGGCCCGCCACGAGCGACGAGACGACGGGCGGAATCCAGGCGGCCCGTACCAGGATCTCCGTCGTCGACCGGCCACCGAGGAGCGCCGCGAGGCCGCCAGCCGCGAGCGGATAGAGCGGCGGCCAGGGACAGAAGGCCCCGGAGACGCCCCGGTCCGGGTCGAAATCGAGAACCGAAGGAAAATGCTTGCGCCGAGTGGACGATCCGCTTCGCCTGATAAAGGTCGTCGAGCGGCGCGAGATATTGGAACGCCATCCTGAAAGGCCGCACTGAGGTTCGCGATCCGGAGAAGGAAGGCCGCCACCAGAACCACGCCCCCGAGGGCGAGTGACGCTCGGCGACTGGCTCCCACCGGCGGCGATTCTAGACTGCGCCGCGCCGCTCTTCGTCTACCATCCGCGCATGTCGACGAGGGCGGCGGGCCTCCTTCTGCATCCCACCTCCCTGCCGTCCCGCTTCGGCGTCGGCGATCTCGGCCCTTCCGCCGACGCGCTGCTCGACTGGATGGCGTCGGCGGGCCTGACGCTCTGGCAGACGATGCCGGTCGGGCCGACGGGGTACTGGAACTCCCCCTATGGCTGCCTCTCTGCCTTCGCCGGCAACTCGCTCCTCATCTCGCCCGAACAGCTCGTCGCGGATGGCCTCCTCGACGCCGCGGACCTCGAAGGAACGCCCTCCTTCCCCGCCGACCACGTCGACTACGGCCCGATCATCACGTGGAAGCGGCACCTGCTGCGGGCCTCATGGCGGCAGGCTCTCGCCCGGCGGCCCTCTCTCCGGGACGAGCTCCGGGCGTTCGCCGGGGATCCGGCCCAGAGGGAGTGGCTCCCCGACTGGGCGCTCTTCGCGTCGCTCGTCGGCCGGAACCGGGACATCTCGTGGACCTCGTGGCCCCGCGAAATCGTCGAGCGCGACCCCGGAGCCCTCGAGGCGGCGCGCCGCGAACTGGCGGCGGAGATCGAGTTCCGGGTCTACCGCCAGTGGCTCTTCTTCTCGCAATGGGACCGCGTCAGGCGCGAAGCGAACCGCCGGGGAATCCGGATCATGGGAGACGTCCCGATCTACGTCGCTTCCGGCAGCGCCGACGTCTGGGCGAACCGCCGCTTCTTCACGGTGGACGCGGACGGGCGGCCCGAGACCGTCGCCGGGGTGCCGCCCGACTACTTCAGCCCGACGGGCCAGCTCTGGGGGAACCCGCTCTATCGCTGGGACGTCCTCGCGGAGGACGGCTACCGCTGGTGGATCGAGCGCCTCCGCCAGAACTTCCGGCTCGCAGACATCGTCCGGATCGACCACTTCCGGGGCTTCGCGGCCTACTGGGAGGTGAAGGCCGGGGAGCCGACGGCGCTGAACGGCCGGTGGGTCCCCGCCCCGGGCGAAACCCTCTTCCGCGCGATCCACCGCGCGCTCGGCGAAAAGCCGATCATCGCGGAGGACCTCGGCTCGATCGACGACGACGTCCGGAAGCTCCTCGCGACGACCGGCTTTCCGGGGATGAAGGTGCTCCAGTTCGCCTTCGACGAGCCGGACAGCCTCTACCTTCCCCACAATCACGTGCCGAACGCCGTCGTCTACACCGGTACCCACGACAACGACACGACGCGCGGCTGGTGGGAGACCCTCGACGAGGTGAGGCGCCGTCGTGTCGTCGACTACCTCGGAACCGACGGTTCCCAGGTTTCCTGGGACCTCCTTCGCACTGCCTTCGCCTCCGTCGCCGACCGAGCCATCGTGCCGATGCAGGACGTGGCGAATCTCGGGAGCGAGGCGCGGATGAACGTGCCGGGACGCGCCGAGGAGAATTGGTCGTGGCGGGCCCGCCCCGAGTACTTCTCGGAGGCGTCGGCGGCCCGCCTCCGCCGCCTCGTCGAGCTCACGGGGCGGCGGTGCGGGCACCGCCCGCCGCCGTCCGCCGCCTGACGGCGCGGCGGAGGGTACCGTCGAGGCCGACCTGGGCGGCGCTGTCGCACCCAGGTCCCCTCGCGGTATCGTTCGAAGGGTGGGAAGCGGCACCATCCGGCGGATCCCGTCCGAGGAGGAAGAGCGCCAACGGTTGGCGCAGCCGCCGGGGCCGTACCCGGACGGCTACGAGTGCGACGTGACGCTGAAGGACGGCACGGCCCTCCACCTCCGCCCGATCCGGCCGGACGAGGGCCCCGCCCTCCTCCGCCTTTACGACAAGCTCTCGGACGAGAGCCTCTACCAGCGTTTCTTCGTCGTCCCTGCCAAGGACACCGCGAAGGCCGACTACCTCGCGCACGTCGACTACCACGATCAGTTCGCGATCGTGGCGCTGAAGGAAGGTGAGATCGTGGCCGTCGCCCGCTATCACCGGCAGGCGGCGCAGCCCGATCACGCCGAGGTCGCGTTCACGGTCGCCGACACGTTTCACAGGAAGGGGATCGGGTCGCTTCTTTTCACCCGGCTCGCCGCCATCGCCCGCGGGTTTGGCGTCGCCGTCTTCGACGCCGAGGTGCTGACGACGAACGCGGGAATGATCCGCGTCTTCGAGAAGTCCGGGTGCCGCCTCGAGCGCCGGACCGAGGGGGACCGGTACCTCTTCGAGATCGCGATCGCCGAAAAGGTGTGACCCCGGTCGCCCGGGGGCCGACGCCGCGCGCCCCGGCCCCTATACTGCCCCTGCCGGATGAATTCCGAGACGCTGCCGACGAGCATCGGCCGCTACCAGGTCGGCCGCCTCCTCGGGCGCGGCGGCATGGGAGAGGTTTACCTCTGCGCGGATCCGGCGCTCGGGCGGCAGGTCGCCATCAAGATCCTGCCGGTCGCGCTCGCCAACGACGCGAAGATGCGGGGCCGCTTCATGAACGAGGCGCGCGCGGTCGCCGGCCTGAATCACCCGAACGTCATCACGATCCACGATGTCGGCGTCACCGAAGAACGCGACGTCGGCTTCGCGAAGGGAATCCTCTACCTCGTTCTCGAGTACCTCGAGGGGCTGGCCGTCGACGAGATCATGGAAAAGCGGAAGCTGACGCTCGACGAGTGCATCGACATCGGCATCCAGACGCTGGAGGGCCTCAAGGCCGCCCACCAGCGGCGGATCCTCCACCGGGACGTGACGCCGGCCAACATCATGATCGCGCCCGACGGGCGCGTGAAGATCCTCGACTTCGGCCTCTCCAAGCTGATGATGGAGGGGGCGAAGGACTCCTCCGCCTCCCCGCGTCAGACGGGCGAGGGGATGATCGTCGGGACGCTCGACTACTTGAGCCCCGAGCAGGCGCTCGGGAACCCTCTCGACGAGCGCGCGGACCTCTTCTCGTTCGGAGTGGTCTTCTACCAGATGCTCGTCGGGACGCACCCGTTCGCGAGCGCCAGCGTGACCCAGATGGTGGCCCGGATGATGACGCAGGAGGCGCACGTCATCCCCGATTCGGCGCCGGTCCCCGAGGTCCTGCGCCAGATCCTCGCCAAGGCGCTGAAGAAGGACCCCTCCGAGCGCTACGGGAGCGCGGCGCAGATGCTCCTCGACCTGATGGTGGCGCGGCGCGAGCTGGGGAGCGTCAGCCGGACCGACAAGCTCCTCGGGATGGCGAAGCGCGTGAGCGTGGCCGAGACCCGCGCCGCGGCGGCGCCCGCCGGCGGTGCAGGGGCGGGCACGGGCATCGCCTCCCGGGCCGTCCCGGCACCCGTGGGCCCCGACGAGCGGACTCCCCGGACGGCGCCGGCCGAGGTCTTTCCTTCCCGCCGTTTTCCGCGTGCGGCCCGGATCGCGGCGGCCGTCGCCGCGCTCCTGGCGCTCGGCGCCGTGGCGCTCTGGCTCTTCACCTGAGCCGGCTGGCGCCGCGCTCCTCCCGTCAGCCTTCGAGCCGCGCTTTCAGCCGGGCGAAGTCTTCCGGCAGGGGCGCCGCGACGTCGAGGCCCAGCTCCGGGATCGCGATGCGCGCGGCGTGGAGAAGCGGGCGCGGGACGGCGCGGAGGGCCTCCCGCAGAGCGGTGTCGCGGACCCCTTTCCAGCGGGCCGCCCCTCCGTAGAGGTCGTCACCGACGATCGAATGCCCCTTCGCCGCGAGGTGGACGCGGATCTGGTGCGTCCTTCCGGTCTCGGGTGACAGCTCGAGGTCGGTCACGGAAGGGTGACGGCGAAGGGTCCGGTAGCGCGTGACGGCGCGCTTCCCAACCGCGGCCGCGCGCATCTTCCGGCCGTCCTTCGGATCCCGCGCGAGCGGCGCGTCGAGGACCCCGGCCGCCGGCACGGGATGCCCCCAGACGAGCGCCCGGTAGGTCTTCGACGCGCGGCGTTCCTGGAAGGCGAGCGAGAGGGCGCGATGCGCCTCCGCGCTCTTCGCGAGAAGGACGACGCCCGAAGTCCCCGCGTCGAGCCGGTGGACGAGGAAGAGCGGTCCGCAGGCCGCCGCCTTGCACGCCGCGATCAGCCGTGCGATCACTTCGGCCTCGGACTTCCCCGCCTTCGAGGAGGTCGCCATCGAGACGCCGGCCGGCTTGTCGAGCGCGAGGACGTCCGCGCTCTCGAAGAGGATCACCCGCGAAGCGTACCCCGCGGCGCTCAGCGCTGGTTCGAGAGGACGACCTTGCCGTCCGGCCCCGCCGTGCTCTTCACCGGCTTTTTCTTCGTATTCCTCGGCGTCTTCGCTGCCCTAGCCGTCGCCTTCTTCTTCGAGACCTCGGTCCGCGGGGAGCCCGTGACCGTCGGGGAGGGCGCGACCGAGACGCCGGGGGCCGGCACGTCCGCGGGCGACGGGCCCGCGTCGGGGATCTTCGTAGGGACGGGAGGCGGAGCGTTGACGTCGATCGTCCGGTTCTCCTGGCTCAGCGAACGACGGGACGACGGCCTTCTGCTCCGCCGGCACCACGACTCCGGCGGGTGGCGTCGCCTTCTGCCCCGGGTCGTACTGCTGGGCGGCGGCGCGCGCTGCGAGGACGGCGGCGAGGACGGGTGCGACCCTCATGCTCATATCTTCCGCTCGACGCCCAGAATCCCGAAGATCCGGTCCTTCAGCGCCCGGAATTCCGGCGCGTCCGGGTCGCGCGGGCGCGGAAGCGGGTTCTCGAGGATCGTCGCCAGGGTCGCGGGGCGCCGCGTCATGACCGCCACCCGGCCGGCCAGCTCCAGCGCCTCCTCCACGTCGTGCGTCACGAGGAGGCAGGTCTTCCGCGTCTCCTTCCAGATCCGCGCGATCTCGCGGCGCAACTCGAGGCGCGTGAAGGCGTCGAGGGCGCCGAACGGCTCGTCCAGGTAGAGGACGTCCGAGTCGACCGCGAGCGCCCGGGCGAATTCGACGCGCTGTTTCATCCCGCCCGAGAGCTCGGCCGGGTAGGCCCTCTCGAAGCCCTCGAGCCCGACGAGCGCCACGTACCGCGCGACGATCTCGCGCCGCTCGCTCTCGGTCCTGTCGGAGAGCCCGAAGCCGATGTTGTCGCGCACCGGGAGCCACGGGAAGATGCCGGTCTCCTGGAAGACGAAGACCCGCTTCTTCGAGGGGCGCGTCACGCGCTCGCCGTCGATCTCGATCGTCCCCGACGTCGGCTCCTCGAAGCCGGCGATGCAGTTCAGGAGCGTCGACTTGCCGCACCCCGACGGCCCGACGATGGCGAGGAACTCCTCGGCCGCGACGTCGAGGTCGATGCCGGAGAGGACCTCGACCGTCTCCTTCCCCTTCCGGAAGGACTTCGTGACGCCGGCGACGCGAATCTTCGGGGCGGCGGCGCTCACGCCCGCCCCGCTCCCCGGCGCTTGAGCTCGAAGCGCTCGAGCCCGCGCATCAGGGCGTCGAGCCCGATGCCGATGATCCCGATGACGACCATCGCGGCGACGACGAGGTCGTAGCGGAGGTTGTTCCGCGCGTCGTTCACCTGGAAGCCGAGGCCGGACGAGACGCCCAGCATCTCCGCCGCGACGACGACGACCCACGAGATGCCGAGCGCAAGGCGGAGGCCCGTCAGGATCTGCGGTAGCGCCGCCGGGAAGAGAACCTTCGTCGCGAGCGCGAAGCCGGTGACGCCGAAGTTCGCGCGCCGACCGGAGGTACTTCTGGTCGATCGAGGCGACCGCGGACGCCGTCGCCGTCGTGATCGTGAAGAACGACGAGAGGAAGATCAGGAAGATCGCCGCGAGGTCGCTCGGGTCGAACCAGCGCGCCGGGCCGAAGAGCAGCGTCGCGATCGGGAGCCAGGCGATCGGCGAGATGGGGCGGAGGAGCTGGACCGGCGGGTTGAAGAGCTGGTTGAGGTACGGGAAGCGGCCGAGGGCGATCCCGAGCGGGACGCCGACGACCGCCGCCAGCGAGAAGCCCCACGCGACGCGGAAGACCGACGCGACGACGTTCTTGACGAGGACTCCCTGGACGAGAAGCTCCCGGAGTCCCATCCAGGTCAGGTAGGGGCCGGGAATGTCGGTCCGCTTGTTGCCGAGCGTCGCGAGCTGCCAGAGAAGGAGAAACAGGGCGAGGCCGAGGAACGGCCGGAGGAGTCGCCGGAGCGTCGTCACTTCGCGGCCTCCTTCTCTTTCAGGCGCTCGACGGCGAACGACGGGTCGCAGTAGTCGTCGAATCCGAACGGGTCCTCCTTCGTCACCGGCCGGAACGAGAAGTAGCCGAGCCTCTCCGCGTACCGCTGGATCTCCTCGAAGTCCTTGCGGGCGGGGAGGAGATTCGAATAGCGAACACGATCGGGCGGATGCGAGAGGACGAACTTCAGGAGGTCGGGATCCTGCGCGTAGTACTCGCGGCGGGCCGCGATCGCCGCCGCCTGCATCCGGTGCGTCCGTCCGAAGCCGTCCTTCAGGATCGTCAGGAGCTCCCGCCCCGGCGTCCCCGGGACCGGGGCGTCCTGCTCCGTGACGACGCCGCTCGCGAGGTCCTCCCCGGGAGCGTCGATCCACTCGCCCGAGGCGCCGATACCGTTCACGAGCTCCTGGACGAGCGGGCGGTTCGTCCGGATCAGCTCCTCGTGGACGGCGAGGACGCAGGAGATGAAATCGGGCCAGATGTCCTTCGTGAAGTAGAGGACGCGTCCGAACCCCTCCATCTCGGCCTTCGCCGGGAATCGGCTCGCCGACGACGAAGGCGTCGATCTGCCCCGTCTTAAGCGCGGCCGGCATCTCGGGGGGCGGGTAGTCGACGAGCGTCACGTCGTCGGGGCCGAAGCCGAACCGGTCCTTCAGCCGCTCGACGAGGATCCGCTGGTTCGAGTAGCGGTGCGGGATCGCGATCCGCTTTCCCTTCAGGTCCGCGAAGGAGTGGTAGGGCGAATCCTTACGGACCATGAAGGTCGTCCCGTCCCGGTGGCCGAGGTGGACGATCTTCACCGGGACGCCTTTCCGGTTCAGGACCATCGCGAGCGGGGCCAGGATGAACGAGGCCTTCAGGGTGCCGGCCGTCATGTCCTCGGTGATCGCCGAGAAGTTCGTGTAGCGCTTCGATTGGAAGACCGAGCCCTTCTCCGAGTGCGTCGTCACCCAACTGGTGACGGGGCAGGTGAGATGTCACGTCACGGGGAGGTGGCCGACAGCGAGGTCGCCGCGCGCGGCGGTAGCGGCTCGGATCCGCCCGCCGCGGTTCAGTCCGACGTGGGCCGCCGAGACCGCCGCGAGGAGGACCGCCAGGCCGGCCCCCATCCGGAGAACGCGCCTCATGCTGGCGGAGGATAGACGACGCTTGGAGGCGTCAGTACTTCGGCGACTCGGCGGCCTTGAACTTCGACGGGATCGGCGTCTTCGGCGGCGTCGCCTTGGTGATCTTGTCGGCGGTCCGGCCGTCCCAGGGCCTCTCCAGGGGCACCCGGACGGAGACATTCTCTCCGACCGCGAGGTCGTCCGGTACTTTCGCTGCTTTCGCGATCGCGATCGTCAAGACC
Source organism: uncultured Acidobacteriota bacterium (assembly GCA_963721385.1). Lineage (GTDB taxonomy): Bacteria > Acidobacteriota > Thermoanaerobaculia > UBA5066 > UBA5066 > DAOMFB01. The sequence goes on along the minus strand of CAVRJB010000009.1, from coordinate 16,945 downwards.
TTCCCGCTCTTCTGGGTCACGGTGACCGAGGCTCCCTTCTCGTACGCCGTCACCGTCCCACGGACCGTCAGGTAGGAGGCCTCGCGGACTGCCTTTCCCCTCGGGGGCAACGGCCCGGGCGTGGGGATCTGCGGCGGGGCGGGGACGGTGGTGTCCGGCGGGGGGGGCGCCGGCGCGGCCGCGGGGGGCGGCGCCTGCTGGAGGGGCGCGACCGACGTGGCGCCGGTCGTCATCCCGGTGACGCGGAAGCGGCCGTCGCTCGTCTGGCGGGCGAAGAACGTGACGCGGAGCCCGGGCTTGAGATCAGGCGGGAAGATGATGTTCGACGGGACCGGCACGACGCGGGTCGTCCCGTCCGGCAGGCGCACGGTGATCGAGCGCCCCGTTTCCCACTGGACGACCTCGGCGACGACGGAGACCTCGGGCCCGATGACCTCCGCGTTCGCGATCTCCTGGCCGGCGATCCGGAGCTCCTGGTTGTTCCCCATTCCGGGCAGGTTCGGAATGACGACCGTCTGGCCGGCGGTGGTCAGGGAGGGCTCCTGCGCGAGGGCCGGGCCCGCGGCGAGGCCGGCCGCGAGAAACGCGACGGCGAGTTGGTATTTCATGGTGCCGAGAATCTTACTCCGTCAGTCTCCGCCGGCGACCCGTCGAGGACGACGATTCGGTTCCGCCCGTCCGCCTTGGCGCGGTAGAGGGCGGAGTCTGCGCCCCGGAGCAGCCCCGCCGTCGTCACCGGCGTCTCGTCGCCCGGAAGGTGGACCGCGAGGCCGATCGAGACGGTCGTCGCGCGGTCGGCCCCCGGCACGCGGATCCGGGAGACGGCCTCGCGGATCCGCTCGAGGCAGGTGGCCGCCTCCTCGCGGCCGATCTCCGGAAGGAGGACGACGAACTCCTCGCCTCCGTACCGGGAGGCGAGGTCGGTTCCCCGGATGCCGCGCGTCAGCGTCTCGCCCATGGCGATCAAGAGCCGGTCGCCGGCGAGGTGCCCGTAGCGGTCGTTGAACTCCTTGAACCGGTCGAGGTCGAGGACGGCGAGGGAGAGCGGCTTTCCGCCGCGCTTCGAGCGCGCCAGCTCGAGCTGGATCCGGTCCCAGAGGGTCTTCCGGTTCGCGAGCCCCGTCAACGGGTCGGTCGACGCGGCGATCCGGAGACGCGCCATCCGGTCCGCGACCACGGTCAGGAAGATGGCCGCGAAGACGAGGAATCCGGGCCCGACGAGGCGAAGCCTCCCGTCTTCCGGCACGATACTCAGGTCCTGCAGGATGTCGTGGAGGACGGCGCCGAGGATGATGAGAAAGCCGAGGAGGCTCGCGCCTGCGTATTCGACGCGCCGCCTCCAGCGCGACACGAGGGCCCAGGCGATCCGGGTCCCCGTCAGCGCCAGCGTGACATAGAGCACCGGCAGGAAGTAGTAGAGGTCGTCGACGCGCGGCCAGGCGAGGGAGACGACGGCCCCCGCCCCCTGGACGGCCACGACCGCGCGTTCCCACCCGGGTATCGGGATGGTGAGGAAGTGCTGGAAGAAGATCGGGAAGAGAGCCGAGAGCGCGAAGGCGTGTGCGAAGTTCAGGCGGAAGACGAGGGAGAGCGGAACGTTGAGGACCGTCCAGACCGAGAGCCACGTCGAGATGTAGACGGCGACGCCCGACGTGAAGAAGAAGAAGAAGAGAAACTCGAACTGCCGGCGGTCCCGCAGGAAGACGAAGAGTGCGAAGAGGCCGAGCGCGAAGATCGCGGAGGCGACGAGCGCGAAGGGCGCCTCCCGGAAAATCTGCTTCCAGTACGCCGCGCCGACGGCGTCGAGCACCGGCACGGCCGTGATACCGCCCGCGCGGGGTCCCGGGTTGTAAACGCGGACGAGGAGGGTATGAACCCCGGGCACCGTCGTTCCCGTCGGTGGCAGCTCGTAGAGCCTCGGCTGGAGCGTCCCCTTGTCGTACCGGGGCGGAAAGCCTCCGCACCGTCCGACGAAGGCCCCGTCGAGGAAGACCTCGTCTGCGTCGCGGATCTGCGGCACGACGAACGCGAGCGGGACGGACGCCACCTCGGGCGTCACGCGAAAGCGGAACCGGTACCACCCGAAGCCGTGCGCAGCGATCCCCGCGGACTGCCAGGTTCCGGGAACGGCGATCCGCGTCCAGGTCAACCCGTCGACACCGGCGATTCCGCCGGGAGGATCGCCGAAGGCGAACTCGACCTTTCCCGCGAGGCTCTTCGGCAGCGAGTCGACGAGAACCACCCCGCGCTCGCGCCCCTCGTCGGCCCGGAGTTCCGCTGCGAGTGCGCCGGCCAGCAGCAGGGTCGACAGCAGGGGGCGCCCTCTCATGAAGCGCGCAGCATGGCAAAAAACGGCGATGCGCGCCAACGCACCCCGGGCTCAGGCGTCCGGGCCGCGGGGGACGCCGGGGTACCGGGCGGCGACCGCGAGATTCACGGCGGCGACCGCGAGCATCGCCGCGAAGACGGGGGCGAGGGCCCGTTCGAGCGCGAGGCGCGCGGCGGCGGAGACGGGCGCGCCCGCGCCCGGCGCCGGGAGGCCGCCCGAGGCGTGTCCGCCCAGCCCGGCCGCGAGCAGGAGGCCCAGCGCCCAGACGCCGATCGAGCCTCCAACGGTCCGGGAGAACGGGACGAGGCTGGTCGCGACGCCGCGGCGGCTTTCGGAGACGACGTGCTGAACGGCGAGGAGCTGCGCGAGAGCCGACGGCCCGAGCCCGAGCCCGATGACGGCGCAGGCGACGCTGGACGCGGCGACGCCGAGGTCGGCGAGGGCCGCGACGAGGAGGCCCGCCTGGCCGGCGACGACGAGGATTGCTCCCGCAAGCGCCGTCCGCCGGAACCCGGCGCGCGGAAGGACTCGGGCGGCCGCCGCCGCGGAGAACGCCCAGCAGAGGATCAGCGGCGTGATGACGGCGCCCGCCGCCCCCGCGGTCCCGCCCCGCGCCCCCTGCACGAAGAGCGGCACCCACGCCGTCACGCCGTAGATCGTCGTCCCAAGGAGAAGCCCCGCGAGGTAGGGCGCCGCCGTCGCGCGGTCGGTCAGGAGGCCCCGGGGAAAGAGCGGCTCGCCTCCCGTCGCCGGAGCGCGCCGCGCTTCGACCAACTGCGTGGCCACGAGGACGGCGGCGACCAGGGCGAGCGGCAGGACCGAGACGAAGATCGACCGCCAGCCGAACTGGATCGTCAGGAACGCGCCGGCCAACGGGCCGACGACGCTCGCGAGCCCCCAGACGCTGCTGAAATAGCCCTGCACCCGCGCCCGCTCCTCGAGCGTGTAGAGGTCGCCTGCCACGGTCAGCGAGAGCGGGACGAGGCCGCCGGCCCCGAGCCCCTGCAGCCCGCGCGCGGCAACGAGGACGCCCATCGAGGGTGCGACGGCGCAAAGGAGAGACCCAGTCGTGAAGAGCGCGATCCCGCCGAGGAGAAGGCGCCGCCGCCCCCAGAGGTCGGCGAGGCGTCCGTAGACGGGCATAGCGAGGGTCGAGCCAAGGAGGAAGATCGAGAAGACCCACGAGTAGAGGTCGAGGCCCCGGAGGTCGGCGACGATGGTCGGCATCGCGGTTGCGACGACGGTCGACTCGAAGGCGCCGAGCGACGTCACGAGGAAAAGAGCGGCGGTGACCCGCCGCCGCCGGCGCGGGTCCTGGCGCGACGCGGATTCGGCGGCCATCGGAGCGCGAGCCTAGCAGGAGCCCCGTGTGGCCCCGGGTCTAGAATCGCCGGCCGGAGAGAAAATGGAGCTCAAAAACCGCGTCGTCCTGATCACGGGTGCCGGCCGCGGCATCGGACGCGCTCTCGCCCTGGCCTTCGCGGCCGAGGGTGCGCACGTTGCCCTCCTGGGGCGGACCAAGAAGAACCTGCTCGACGTCCAGAAGGAGCTGAAGCCTCACGGCGTGAAGACCGCCATCCTCCCCGGCGACGTGGCCGACGAAGGAACGGTCTCCCGCTGCGTCGCGGCGGCGGAGCAGGAGCTCGGTCCGATCGACGTCCTCGTCAACAACGCCGGGATCTTCGCCCAGGCCCCGATCGAGAAGATCGACGCCCTCGTCTTCGACCGGATCCTCGCGGTCAACCTGCGGGGGCCGTTCCTGATGTCGCGCGCCGTCCTCCCGGGGATGAAGAGCCGCCGGCGGGGACACATCGTCAACATCTCCTCGACGGCCGGAAAGCGCGGCTTCGCGGGCGGGAGCGCCTACTGCGCGTCGAAGTTCGGGCTCGTGGGCCTGAGCGAGGCGATGCGGTACGACGCGCGCGTGAACGACGTCCGCGTGACGTGCGTCTTTCCGTCCACCGTCGCGACCGACCTCGTGAGGGAGTCGGGGCTGAGCTTCGATCCGGCGCGCGCCATCCTCCCGGACGACGTCGCGCACGCCGTCGTCTCGGTCGTCAAGATGGAGGACCGCGCGCTCCCGACGAGCATCGAGATCTGGCAGACGAATCCTTGACGCGGCCGCGCCACCACCACGTCGAGAGGCACTTTTCGGGCTCGGAGATCGTTCGGGACGTCGTACTGGGGATGTCGGACGGCCTCACGGTTCCCTTCGCCCTCGCGGCCGGCCTCACGGGGGCGGCCACCACCTCTGGCGTCATCGTCATCGCCGGCGTCGCGGAGCTTGCCGCCGGTGCCATCGCGATGGGACTCGGCGGCTACCTCGCGGCCCGAAGCGAGGCGGACACCTGGGCCAGCGAGCTGAAGCGCGAGCACGACGAAGTGAACGACATCCCGGCCGACGAGCGCGACGAAGTCCGGAAGATCCTCGCCGGCTGGGGGCTCTCGGGAGAGACGCTCGAGGCGGCGACGGCGGCCATCTGCGCCGAGCCGAAGCGCTGGGTCGATTTCATGATGCGCGAGGAGCTGAACCTCAACGAGCCCGATCCGGCGCGCGCGCGCGTCTCCGCGTTCACGATCGGAGGTTCCTACGTCGCGGGCGGAGCCATTCCCCTTGCGCCCTACCTCTTCCACGTCCCGGTCCTCACCGCGCTCGCGGCGTCGGCCGCGGTCACTCTGACCGCCCTCGCGCTCTTCGGGGCCGTGAAAGGGCGCCTCACCGGCCGTCCGCCGCTTCGGGAGGCGGGGCGGACCGTCTTCGTCGGCGCGCTCGCCTCGGGCGCCGCCTTCGCGCTCGCCAGGCTGATCTCCGGCTGACGCGGCGGCCTCGGGAGCCTGGGCGTCAGCCCGCCGGCTTTTCCACCGTCGCGACCGGGAGCAGAATCGCCCGCGACAGCCGGACGGAGGGCCCAAAACGGGCGAGCTGATCCGCGCGCAGGCGCTTCACGGCGTCGCCGTTCAGGTAGGCCTCCAGCGCCTCGCGCGATGAGAGCTCGTACTGGATCCAGTACTCGGACCACCCGTCTTTCGCCGCGCCTTCGACCTTCCATTTCGTGGCCCGGACGAACCCGGGCTGGCGGAGGACGTCGGGGATGTGCTGCGCGGTATTCCAGCTGTCCCAGGCCGCCGCCGACCCGGGGTCGACCTCGACCTTCACGAGGTAGACGACGCCGCTCACTTCCCCCGCATCTCGTAGACGAAGCCCATGCCGGGCGTGTTCTTCGAGACCAGGTCGTCGCGGAAGGCCCGGGCCTCTTCGATCCGGCCGAACTCCCCGATGACGACCCGGTACCAGAGGCCTTTGTCCCCGAGGTCCACCTCGACGGCGTGCCCCGGCTTGTAGAGCGCGGCGGCGAGGCGCTTCGCCTCCTTCTCAGCCGACGGGCGGTCCTTGTGCGAAGAAAAGTGGAGAACGAACACCGGCGGCTTCCCGGCCCAGTCCTTCGTCACCATCACCGCGGCGCGGGAGCGGCCCGACGCCGAAGCCGATGGTGACGCCGGTTTCGGCTCCGCCTTCTCGGGCGGGGCTTTCGCGGGCGGCGCCGGAGCGGGCGTCGGGACCGGGGCCGGCGCGGCTTCCTGCGGCGCGGGCTTCGGAGGCGCCTCCACCTTCACCGCCTCGGGGCGCACGACGCGACCGCTCTGCGAGATCAGCCACCAGACGGCGCCGGCGACGGCCGCGGCCACGACCGCGAACGCCAGGATCGCCACGAGCCAGCTCCGGCTGCGGCGGGCGGGCGCCGGCTCCACCGGCCTCGTCGCGCCGCTCTGGTCGACAACGGCCGCGGCCGCGAGCGGCACCTCGGCCTCGACCGGCACCTGGGCGGGGAGCGGCGGCGGGGTTCCGTGGAGCCTCTCCAGCGTCTCGTCCGAAAACGACTTGAACTCGGCCGAGAGGGTCGCCTCGTCTTCGGACGGCACATGCGCCTCCGGCTCGGGAGGCGGCAGCGCTGAGACTCCCTCGAGTGCCGGCGTCTCGGGACCTCCCCCGCCGACGAGCGGTGGCGGCGGGGGGACGGGCTCCACCGGCGTTTCTCCGGCAATCCGCCGGATGAGGCTCGGCGAGGTCGGCTTGACGAGGTACGACTCGAGCGACGGGGGCGGCGAAGGAGCCTCCGCGGCGGGAGCGGGTTTCAGTTCGGGTTCCGGCGCCGCCGGTGCGGACGGTGCGAAGGGGGTCAGGCCGACGGCCTCGGCCGGCAGCTCGGCGCTCACGCGGTCAAACCTGCGGCCGGCGGGCGATGGCGCCTCCACGAGGCCGCGCTCCTCCGAGCGGAGGCGGGCGGGCGGAGCGGGGATCTCGGGCGGCGCCGGAGGCGCCGCCACGACCTCGAACGGGGCCGAGAGGTCGCGCCCGGCCTTCTCGTCGGCCGAGAGATCGCCGCCCGTGACGAAGAGGTCGGGCTGCTTCACGCCCGAGGTCGCCGCGTCGTCGGAGGTGACGAGCCGCCGGGCTCGCTTGACCAAGGTGTCGAGCGGCGCCGACTCGAGGCCCTGCTTCACCTTGGCCAGCTCCTCGGCGACGACCTGACGCGCGACCTTGTAGAGGACGGCCGGGTCGGCCGCGACCAGCCGTCCCAGCTCGGTTGCCACCTCGGATACCGACGGGAGCATCCGGCGCGCGCCGCCGCGGTCCCCGGCGCCCGAATCGCGCGGGCTCATGCGGAGAGCGGCTCCCAGTCGCCTTCGGGTGCGTCGGTCGCAATCGCCAGGCTTCCGTTGGAGCCGGCGAAGACGAAGTCCTCGACGGCCCGGACGCGGCCGCCGCCGAACTCGCCGAGCGCCTTCTCGAGCGCCGCGGCGAGGCCGGGGATCTGCGAGCCGCCGCCGGCGAGGATGACGTTCTTCTGCACCTTCTCCTGGAACTCGGGCTCCACGCGCGAGAGGAGGTCGAGCATCGTCTCGGTGATCGGGGGGAGGAGGCTCTCGCACGCCCGCTTCATCTCGGCGGTGATGTCGACCTCGGTCCGCTTCCCGTTCACCGTCAACTTCACGACGACCGGCGCGGGCGGGTCCCCGACGAAGCTCGACTTCTCCTTCCACTCGCGGACCATGTAGATCGAGAAGCGCGCCGACGGGTGCCGCGCCTTGATGAGGCCCTGGAGCTGCTCGTCCACGGAGTCCCCCGCGTTCGTGAGCGTCCGCTGGTCGTCCTCGGACGGGAAGCGCCCCATCATGACGCAGAAGTCGGTGGTCCCCGCGCCGATGTCGATCACCATCGTGTGGAGGAGCGCGTCCATCCCGTAGGCGACGGCGAAGGGCTCCGAGACGATCATCAGCGAGTCCGCGAGCCCCTTGACCGCGTTCCGGAGGTTTTGCCGGGAGACGCGGAGCGCCTCGGCCGGGACGCCGATGACGGCATGGACCTTCTGCCCCGCCGCCGGCTCGGACAGCGCGAAGAGGTGGTTCAGGAGCTCGCGGACCGCCTCCTCGTCGCGCGCCGACCCTTCCTTGATCAGACCCCGCTCGAGCGGCCGGTGAAGCTCGAGCATCGTCCGGTTCTCCAGCGCCTCGTGCCCGAAGAGGACCGGCTTCTTCACGACCTTGCGCGCGACCATGTCGACGGGCCAGCCGACGAAGCTCTCGATGACGTGGCGTTTCCCGTTGGACGCCGAGATCGAGCTTCGCGAGGTGCCGAGGTCGACCCCGACCCAGAGAACGTCCTTGCCTGCCGCCATGCTCCTCAACTCCTTCCGCCAGCCGGGTGATTGCGGGACTCCGCGTACGCGAGGACGCCGTCGGCCAGCGCGCGCGCGATGGTCTGCCGGTACGCCGGGTCGCCGAGCCGCCGGGCCTCCTCGGGCTCCGACAGACACGACACCTCGGCGAGGATGCCGGGCATCTCGGTCCCGACGAGGACCGCGAAGGGGGCGCTCTTGACGCCCCGGTTCTCGAGCCCCGGATTGCGTGCCCGGAGCGCCGCGACGAGGCTCTCCTGCACCGAGGACGCCAGCGTCCTCGACTCGCCCTGCCTCACGCCGGTGTAGACGCCCTCGAGCAGCCTCTTGAAGTCGTGGAGCGCGTAGCCGGAGTCGCGGTTCTCGTCCCCGGCAAGCTGCTCGGTCCGCGCGTCCGCGGCTTCGCCCAGGAAGAACGTCTCGACGCCGGCGGCGTCGGCCATCGGCATCGAGTTCACGTGGATCGAGACGAAGAGGTCTCCCTTCCGCGCATTCGCGAAGAGAGCCCGCTCGCGGAGCGAGAGGCCCGCGTCCTTCTCCCGCGTCATCTCGACGGAAAGCTGCGCGGCGGCGAGAAGCTTCCGGACCCGCCGGGCGATGTCGAGCGTGATCTCCTTTTCCGACAGTCCCCCGGTGGCGTGTGCGCCCGGGTCGGAGCCGCCGTGGCCCGCGTCGAGGACGACCGTCTTCACGTCGAGCCGGAAAAGGGACGGCTCCATCCCCTTCGGCGCGGGGAGAACGGCGGCGGCGGGCGCCGCGGCCGGCGCGACCGGGCTTCCGACGACGAGGACGTCGGTCCGCTCCCCCTTCCCCGTCGTGAGGGCGTTCAGCGAGAGGAAGAGGGCGAGCGGGGCGACGACGAAGCCGAGCGCGAAGACGAGCGTCCGCCGCAGCCGCTGCGCGGGGCGAAGCGGCTCGTGGCGACGCCCCTCCACGAGGTCCACGTTGTCGCGGACGACCTCGCGGAGGATCTCCCTTTTCAGCCGGGCGAGCTCGGTCATCGGATTCCCGGGGGAAAGGTTAGCACCGGCCGCGCGGCGGCCCCTCCTCCGAGGCGAGGAGGCGGCGCGTCTCGGGGTGCTCGGGAGCGGAAAGGACCCGTCCGGGATCGCCTTCCTCGACGACGGCTCCCCCGCCGAGGATGACGACCCGCGTCGCGAAGCGACGGACGAAATCGTCGTCGTGCGTCGTCACGAGGAGAGTCCGTCCGTCGCGCCGGAGCGCTTCGAGCGCCTCTCCCAGCTCCGCCCGGCGAGCGGGGTCGAGCGCGGCTGTCGGCTCGTCCATCAGGAGAAGCGGCGGGTCCATCGCGAGGGCCCGGGCGATCGCCACCCTCTGCGCCTCGCCGCCGGACAGCTCGCGCGGGAGCGCCGACACCCGGGACCGCGACGCCGAGCGCGGCGAGAAGAGCGCGGGCGCGCTCTGCCGCGGTCTCCCGCGGCTCGCCGAGGACGTGGACGGGAGCCAGCGTCACGTTTTCCAGCGCGGTCAGGTGCTCGAAGAGGGACGGATTCTGGAAGACCATCCCGACCTTCCGGCGGAGCTCCCGGAGGGCGCCGCCCCGGGCCGGCGCGCCGGGACGGAGCGCGACGCCGTCGACGTCGATCTCGCCCGCGTCGAACGGGTCGAGCGCTGCGATGGCGCGGAGGAGGGTCGTCTTCCCGCCTCCGGAGAGACCCATCAACGCCACGAAGTCGCCGCGACCGACCTCGAAGCTCACGCCCGAAAGGACCGGGCGCCCCGCCCGCGAAAGGACGAGCCCCCGGATCGACAGGACCGCGCTCATCCGGTGGGCGCCTTCCAGCGCGCCTCGAGCCGCCGGGCGAGCCGCGAGAGCGGGAGGGACATGGCGAGGTAGAGCGCGGCGCAGAGCGCGCCCGGGACGACCCAACTCCCGACGTTGACGGCGAAGATGGACGTCTGCTTCGTCAACTCGACGACGGTGATGACGGAGACGAGCGAGGAGTCCTTCAATAGCGCGACGAAGTCGTTCGTCATCGGCGCGAGCGCCAGCCGGAACGCCTGCGGGCCGCGGACGAAGCGGAGGACCTGCCCCTCGGTGAGGCCGAGCGTCCGGGCCGCCTCGAGTTGCCCTTTCGGGACCGCCTCCATCGCGCCGCGGTAGATCTCGCTCTCGTACGCGGCGTAGTTGAGGCCCAGGCCGAGGAGCGCCGCAACGAACGCGGGCAGCCTCACGACCGACGAGAGACCGTAATAGAGAACGAAGAGCTGGAGGAGGACCGGCGTCCCGCGGGTGATCTCGACGTAGGCGATCAGGAGCGCGCGGAGAAGCGGCGAGCCGTAGATCCGACCCGTGGCGATGGCGACGCCGACGCCGACCGCGAGCGCCATCGCGAGGCAGGAGAGCGCGATCGTCACGAGCGCTGCGGAGAAGAGGGACGGGAGGTACCGGAGCGTCAGCGCGGCAAGCGACGGAGGAGTCGCGGCGTCCGTGCCGGCCGCCGGGGCCGCCGCCACCCGGTCGAAGAGCCGCTGCTGCCCCTCGTCCCAGACCCCCCAGCGCTCGAGAATCCTCTTGAGAGTCCCGTCGCGCATCCGCGCCTTCAGGATCGCGTCCACGCGATCGCGAAATTCGCCGTTCTCCTTCGCGAGAACGCCGACGTAGTGACCGGTTTCGACGATCCCGGGCTGGATCGCGAGCCCCGGGTTCCGCCTGACCGACCGCTCCGCGAGGATGTGGTCGAGGAGAACGGCGTCGAGCCGTCCGCGCGCGAGATCGGCGAAGGGGTTCACGTCGTCGTCGTACGAGACCGGCTCGAGCCCGTCCGAAGCCTTCGCGCGGAGGAGGATCTCGTAAGCAATCGTCCCGCCGAGCGTCCCGACGCGCCGGCCCCGGAGGTCGGCGAGCGTCCGGTAACGGTCCCGGTCGGCGGCGCGAACGGTCAGCACCTCGCGGAACTCGAAATACGGCACCGTCACGGCGAGGGCCTCGCGCCTGGCGGGCGTTTCCTCGATGCCGCTCATGCCGACGTCGAAGTCGCCGCGCGCGACCGACTGGTCGATCGAGGTGAAGGCGACCTGGACGAACCGCGGCGTCCGCCCGAGCCCCTTTGCGATCTCGGCCGCGATGTCGACGTCGAACCCGCGGACCCGCGACGGGTCGGCAGGGTCGGCCTCCACGATCGGCGCGCCCCCTTCGGCATCTCCTCCCCACCGGAACTCCACGGCCGGCGGCTCAGCACTCAGCAAGCGCGCCAGCGCCAGAGTCGCAACGCCTGCCATGGTGGCGCAGAGGACTCGCCGTTTATTCTTCTTAGAGAGAAAGAGGGCCTTCGCCGAAATCACAGGGCTGACCGTTTCCGCGAGGCCCTCGCGTTCAGCTTGTCTTTCACCTTCGAAGAAAATACCAGCTAGAAGCTCCCGAGTCGTTCCCCGACGCGCACCGCGCCCAAGGGACGGGCGGACTTCCATTCGCCTTTTCTTTCTCCTCCGAGAAGCAGGACGACCGTGGAGCCGAACTCGAAAACCCCGAGCGGGTCGCCGGGTGCGGCGGGGAGGCGATCGACGGCCAGCCGCCCGCGCGCCGGAAGCGCCCGGCCCGAGAGCCACCGTTCCTCGATCACGACGCCACCCACGTGCGTCGCGCCGACGAGGACGACGGCCGCCGCGAGGCCCGCGCACGACCCGGTCCCCTCCGCGATCCAGTAGGCGCGCCGGTTCCGGACGTAGAGGCGCGGCGTGAAGGCGGTCGAGGCCTCGTTCACCGGCCAGAGCTCCCCTTCCACGCGCCCGACGCCGACGCAGACGCCGGGGATCGGGACGTGGATCCGGTGGTAGTCCTTCGGCGCGAGGTAGAGCGTCAGGTAAGACCCGCCCTCGAACGCCGAGGCGAGAGGGTCGCCATCGAGCAGCTCGTCGAGCCGGTACGGCAGCCCTTTCGCCTGGATCAGCGTCCCGTTCTCGACCCGCCCGCCCGCGATCAGCGCCCCGTCGACGGGCGAGTTGACCCCGCCCGGCACCGCTGGCGCCTGCGGACGCAGCCCCGGCTTCAGCGTCCGCGTGAAGAAGTCGAGGAACGAGCGGTAGTCGCGGAGCGGCCGTCCGGCTTCCTCGAGGTTCGCACCGAAGCGCTTGGCGAACCGCCCGAAGAGCGGCTCGCGCCATTCCTCCGGGAGCGTCCAGCGCGACGCCGCTCCGACGGCGGCCGACCCGAGCTTCTTCGGGTAGAGCGAGAGGAGCCTCAGCGAGAGCGGCGCGCCCATCTCCCCGAACCGTAGCAGATGCCGGGCCGGGCCCTAGGCGCTCTTACGCGCGGCGTCGAGGCTCAAGGCGTTGTCTTCCTCGTGCGAGAGGAGGACGTAGACGACGAGGAGGAAGAGGAGATTCGTCGCGACGGTCGCCGTGTTGCCGAGCAGGGCGAGCCCGATCGAGAGGGCGATCAGCTCGAGCCCCGCGAGGACGAGCGCCGCCCGCGTGAAGAGGCCGCTCACGGCGAGGAGCCCGATCAGGACCTCCAGGAACGGAAGCACCCCGGCGAAGGCCTTGACCGCGATCGACGGCAGGAACGTCCGTTCGAACTGCCGCCCCATCTGGTCGATCGTGGCCCCGACCCCCGTCTGGAGCTTGTTGACGCCGTAGAGGAGGAAAACCACGCCGAGGGCGAGGCGGAGGAGGAGATAGCCGGCTTTCTTTCCGTCGAGCTTCATGGGAGGGAGAATATCCGACGCGCCGGGGCCCGGGCCCTCCGTCAGCGGCCGACCTTCGCCTTCCACTCCTCGGTCGCCTCGACCAGGGCCGAGACGATCCCCGGCTCGTCGGCCGAGTGCCCCGCGTCGGGAACGAAGTGAATCTGCGAGAGCGGCCACGCCTTGTGCAGGTCCCACGCCGACTGCGGCGGGCAGACGAGGTCGTAGCGCCCCTGGACGATGACGCCCGGGATCGCAGCGATTCTCCCGGCGTTCTTCAGAAGCTGGTCGTCCGGGTTGAAGAAGGAGTCGTTCACGAAGTAGTGCGCCTCGATCCGGGCGAGGGCGATCTCCTTCGGTAAATCGGCATCGTCCGGAGGCTCGAGCTTCGGGACCAGCTTGCTCGCGCCGTCCTCCCAGCGGTTCCAGGCGCGCGCCGCGGAGCGCACGGTCGCGCCTTCAGGAGACGTCAGACGCCGGAAGTACGCATGAATGACGTCGCCGCGCTCGCGCGGAGAGAGCTCGCCTACGAACGCGTCCCACGCGTCGGGCAGCATCCGGCGGCAGCCGTCCGTGAAGCTCCAGTCGATCTCCAGCCGCCGCCCGAGGAAGATGCCGCGCAGGATCAGCCCCTGGACGCGCTCGGGGTGCATCTCGGCGTAGGCGAGGGCCAGCGTCGAGCCCCACGAGCCGCCGAAGACGAGCCAGCGGTCGATCTTCAGCTTCTCGCGGATCCGCTCGGCGTCGGCCACGAGATCCCACGTCGTGTTCTCCCGGATCTCGCCGAGCGGAGTCGAATGCCCGCACCCGCGCTGGTCGAAGAGAACGACGCGCCAGAACGCGGGATCGAAGAACCGCCGGTGGATCGGGGAGATCCCGGCACCGGGGCCTCCGTGGAAGAAGATGACGGGCTTTCCGTCCGGATTCCCTGTCTCCTCGACGTGCAGCTCGTGGAGGCCGGAGACCCGGAGCCGGAAGGTCGTGTACGGCTCCGACTCGGGAAAGAGAGTGGCCACGCGGGGAGTTTAACCGTGGGGCGCTTGGCGTGCGGCCGGGCGCCGCGCACGGGCGGCCGCGCTCAATCGATTCTGAAGAACCGCTGGCTCTTCCCCTCGACGGACGGTCATAAACCATATATTGTTACCATATGTCCTCGACCCAGAAAACCACCGTTTACCTCGATACGGAGGAGTACCGCCGCCTGAAGCTCCTCGCGGCAGTGGAAGGGCGGCCGCCCGCGGCGCTCATCCGCGAAGCGGTGTCGGAATACGCCGCCCGCCGAGTCCCGAGGCGAAAAGCGAAGAGTGTCGGGGCCGGTCGCAGCGGGCGCCGGGATCTCTCCGAGCGGGCCGAGGAGCTTCTGACCGGACTCGGTCGGCCGCGGTGATCGTCGCCGACACCGGCGCGGTCCTCGCCCTGATCGACGCCGACGACAGGCACCACGAGGAGCTGAAGGCGGTCTTCGAAAGCGACGTCCCGTGGATACTCCCCTGGGCGGTTCTTCCAGAGGTCGATTACCTGGTCCAGACTCACGTTGGCCCCCGCGCCCAAGAGGCGTTTCTCGCCGATCTCGCGGCCGGAGTCTTTGCAGTCGAATGGGGCGGAGAAACCGACCTGCTCGCCGCGCATCGGATTTGCCGCCGGCACCGGTCACTGCGGCTCGGCCTCGTGGACGCCGTCGTCATCGCCTGCGCCGAGCGGCTCGGCGCCGAGGCGATTGCCACGCTCGACCTGAGACACTTCGGCGCCGTACGGATTCGCGGCGCGCCGAGGTTGATTCCCCGGGACCTCTGAGCGTTCGGGCGCGTGGCAGACGCCCCGACGCCGGCCGCTCGACGGCGCGCCTCTCGCCCCTCGCTTATCCTGCCCGAATGGACCTCCCCGCGCGCGGACGCTCCGCTTCGCTGCGGGTTCTCGGAGCGGCCTTCGTCGTCACCGGCGCCGTCGGACTGATCGCCGAACAGGCCTTCGAGCGCCAGCTTTCGACGGTCGTCGGGGCCTCGACGCCCGCGGCCGCCATCGTCCTCGCCGTCTTCTTTCTCGGCCTGACCCTGGGCGGTGCGCTCTACGGGCCGCTGCGGAGGCGAACGGCCGTGTCGCCGCTCGTCCTCTACGGCGCCTTCGAGCTTTCGGTCGCGCTCTGGAGCCTCGCGATGGCCCTTGGCTGGGACCGTCTCTCCGCTCTCTCCGCACCCGTCCTCGCGCTGGCCGGGGCCGACGCGCTGAAGCTCCAGGGACTGCGTCTCCTGATCGCGGCGGGCTGGATCCTCCCGGCCACGATCCCGATGGGGGCTTCGTTTCCAGCGGTCGTCGACGCGCTGGACCGCTTCCATCTTCCCCGCCCGGGGCGGGCGATGGCCGCTTTCTACGCTCTCAATCTCGGCGGTGCGATCGCGGCGGCGGCGACAGGACCCTATCTTCTCTTTCCCACCCTCGGCATCGACGGTTCGCTCGGCCTCTGTTTCGTCCTCGACGGCCTGGTGGCGCTGGCCGCCTTCCGCCTGGCGAAGGGGGGGAGACTGCCGGAGGCGGCCCGGGAGGCGGCGGGAGCGGCCCCGCTCTCGCTCCGCTCCGTTCCGCTTCTCCTCGTTGCGTTTCTCTGCGGCTTTCTCTTCTTCTCCCTCGAGGTCGTCTGGACCCACCTGATCGCCACCGTCCTCGGGAACAGCGTGTTCGCCTTCGCCACGATGCTGGCGACGGTTCTCCTCGGCCTGTTCGTCGGAAGTCTCCTCTCCGCGATCCTCCTGCCGGAGTCGGAAAGTCGTCCCCGCGTGGCTCCCCGGCATCCTCCTCCTTCTCGGCGCCTCCCTCCTCGCTTCGAGCGCCGGCCTCTGGCCCGACATTCCAGCGCGCGTTGCCGAGGCCGGATTCGGTGCGCGGAGCTTCGGCGCCGCCGAGTGGGCCCGCGCGAAGCAGGCGCTTCGCATGCTCCTTCCCGCCTCCACGGTCTTCGGAATGGTCTACCCTCTCCTCTTCCGGCTGCCGCTCTTCCCGGTCTCCGAGAGGGGAACCTGGGCGGGCCGGATCGGCGCCGCGAACGCCGTCGGGTGCGTCCTGGGCGCTCTCGCCACGGCCTTCGCGGCGATCCCGTCCCTCGGCTCGGAGCGAACGCTCCTCGCCCTGGTGACGATCGCCGCGGGGTCGGGGGCGCTCCTGACCGTCGCCTACGGCCGTTCGAGACGCCGATGGCTCGCCGTCGTGGCCGCATCCGTCCTCGTCCGTTCTTGCCGCTCTCCGGCCGCCCTGGAACCGCGTCGCCCTGACGTCGGGGGCTCACGTCTACTTCCGGCGCGGGCACGTCCGCCCCTTCAGCCGCCTCCTCTTCTTCGCCGAGGACGCCTTCGGAGGCATCACGACCGTCGTCGAGAATCCGAATCCTTCGGGGCCGCCGGCGCGGGTCCTCCTGACGAACGGGAAATTCCAGGGAAGCGACGTCGGAGAGACGGTCGCGCAGAGCGCCTTCGGGCTGGTTCCGTCCCTCTACACGCCGGGGCTCGAGCGGGCCCTCGTCATCGGGCTCGGGACGGGGCAGACGGTCCATGTCCTTTCGGAGCTCGGCTTCGCGCCGCATCGAGGTCGCCGAGATCGCGCCGGCGATCGTCGCGGCCGCTCGGGGATTCTTCAGCCACATCAACGGGAAGGTGCTCGAGAGCCCGATGACGACCGTCCGCCTCGAGGACGGGCGGAATCTCCTCGCCCGTGAACGAACCGCTTCGACCTCGTCACGATCGAGGTGTCGGGCGTCTGGTTCTCGGGCGCCACGAACGTCTACTCGCGCGAGTTCTATCGACTGCTGAAGGGGCGCCTCGCGCCGGGCGGCGTCGCTCAGCAGTGGATCCAGGTGCACCACATCGGACTCGCCGAGGTCCGTTCCGCGATCGCCACCGCGCGCTCCGTCTTTCCCTTCGTGAGCTTCTGGGTCGTCGGCGGACAGGGGCTCATCATCGCCAGCGACGGGCCCCAGGAGATCGGGCGGGTCTTTCTCGACGCGATTGCCGCGCAGGGTCAGCGCCTCGGCTGGTCCCCCGCGGAGGCGCCGGACCGGCTGGCGGAGCTCCTCGCGTGCCGGCTCCTCGCGCCGGAGGACGTCACCCGTCTCTCCGCCCGGCCGGGAATCGTCCTGAACACGGACCGGAACCGCTTCCTCGAGTACGCCACCCCCCGTTACAACCACCTCATCGACGACCGGTTCAAGAAAAACCTGGCGGGCCTCGCGGAGGACGCCAGCTTCCCGCCGCACCGGACCGCACCGGGCGCCGCCGGGCCGCTGGCCGAACGGGCCCGCACCGTGT
>CAVRJB010000008.1:0-185852 GCA_963721385.1 uncultured Acidobacteriota bacterium | reverse complement strand
GCGCTCGACGTGATCAAGATTTCAAACAATCTCGGCGACGCGAAAAGCCTCATCACCCACCCGGCGACGACGACCCATCAGCGGCTGACGCCGGAAGCGCGCGCCGCGCTCGGCATCGGCGACGGTCTGCTGCGTCTTTCGGTGGGTCTCGAGGACGCCGATGATCTCATCGACGATCTCGCGCGGGGGCTATGGGCCGCCGCGCGCGCCTGAGCATCACCGCCGCGCGCTGGCCCGCCTTTCTTTTCGGACTGGAATTTTCGCCTCCTGCATCGCGCATTCGGCGACGAAGTAGGATGCGGCGAGTATGGCGCAAAGCGTCTCAAGCACGACGCCAGTGATCAGTTCGTTCATCAGTATGCCCTCGAGAAGCATTCGCTGCGGAAATGCGAAAAAATCGACGCGGCGGCCCACGGCGGCGGCGCGAGAAGAGATCGACGCCGACGCGGGCCGTTCGCGACACAAACTAAGCCGCCGGCGGCGCGCGCGGGCGGTGAGCTGGGCTGGGACGGGGCGTCGGCGCGACGCAGTCCGCCACCGTCCGCGCGAGCTTGAAGCTCGGGACGGGCGTCGCGCCGATCGGGCCGGGCCGCGCCGCAAGAGGCGCAAGACCGCTGCAAAACGCCTGGCAGAGGTTGCAGGCGGAGCGATCGTCTTTGGGGCCCAGCCGCCCCGCAAGCGCGTCGGGTTGGGAGGACCCCGACGCGAAACAGATAAAGAGTTGAGCGACCAGACGGCCGCCGACGCCCGATTCGGCGACGCCCCGCGCGAGCGGCGCGACGGCGAAGAGCGACGCCGCCAGAAACAGCAGCGTCGCGCCGAACCGGGCGCCCGCGCGAGGCGGCGACGCGAATCTGGACGCCGACGGCGACATCGGTTCAGGTCGCGTCGGTCAAAGGCCGCGAAAATCTCGCGCGGCGTTCGAGGTCGATGAGGCGAATGACGCGCTGGTCATTGCCGCGCCAGAGCGGCGTCGACGGCACGATGGCGGCGAGCGCCGCCATGCCGGGCGCATGACCCGGCTGCGCGCGCTCGCCCTCGATGAGAGATTCGAGCGTCGCGCCGGCGACGACGCTTTCCTTGCCGCTCGGCTTACGTTTGCGAAACATGGGCTTACTCCCGATCCGCCGCTTTGATGCGGCGTTGTCCTTAAGCTGCGCCCCATGTTGTGCGCGCCCGGAGTCCGGGCGGCGCGCAAAGCGACGCGACAGCCTGCGAAGGATCAGGAGTTGGCGGGCGGCGCTCGGGCCTGTCTTGAATAATCCAGCGGGGGGGTCGGCAGGGCGCGGTCCGCCACCGTCCAATCAAGCGCTGTCCATTGGACGGGCGCCTTGCCAAGAAAAATGACGCGCGCGGCAAGCGGCGCAACGCCATCGCAATGGTTTTGACAAAACAGACAGACGTCCCGGTGGCCCTTTGCGTGGGCCGGCGCCTGCGATTGGTCGCTCGAGGCGACGTCGGTCACGCAAAATTCGCTGACGAAGTCGCCGGCGCCCATTCGCGTCGCGACATGCGCCGCCGCAGGCGCGAAGGCCTGAACGGTCAGCGCGAGCGCGAACAGCAGAACTGTCAGCCAGTTGCGACGCATTAAATCTTAAGCCCAGGAGTCGGCGCGCATGCGGAATTCACATGCGCGCCTCGATGTAAGCAAAAAGCGAGGGCCGCGACAAGTTAATCTTGGGGCGACCGGCCCGCCGCGGCAAAGCGTCTCAGCAGGACAATCGCCGAGCGAAGGAATTACCACGCAAGGCCTTCGCTCGTTCAGAGCTCGCTGCGCGCGGTTTGCAGTTTAACGCCCCCCTGGACCGCTTGCCGGCGCGCCCACGCCGCCGCCGCCAAGGCCCGCGACAGTCGCGCCGCCGATTTCAGGCGCGCCCAAATCGTAATTCAGGCTGAAGAAGAACATGCGCTGCGGATAAGGGTTGGGATTGGTGTAGGCTTTCCAGTTCCCTATGTTGTTGACGCCGACGGAAGCCGTCCAGCTGGGGGCGAACCTGTAGCGCACCTTGGTGTCGACGAAGAAGATCTCGCTGTCCGAGTTGCCGTAGGTGTTGTGATTCCAATCGGTGTTGGAGAGATTGACGAAGGCGGCGGACGAGTAGCGCACGCCGAGCGCGAAGGAGAGGTCCGGGGTGGGGCTGTAGGTCGCCGCGCCGCGAATGCGGATGCGCGGTACGCGCGGATACTGACGGCCCGCGAAGAAAATGCCGGCAACTCCGCTGTTGAAGTTGAGGAGCGCTGGAGCTCCGGTGAAGTCGAATGATGAGAGGTTCGACAGGATTTTCGAGTCGGTGAAGGTCACGCCGCCGGAGAAGTCGAGGCCTGGGGTCAATATGTCCTTCATCTCCGTCGCCGCCTCGACGCCACGGAACCGCGCCCTGTCGATGTTCGCGTTTGAAGTGACGCTAACGCCGAAGGGACCTGTGGTTCGCTGAGAGTAGATGGCGTTCCAGCGTTCGTCGAGGAACAGGCTGACGCGCGGAACGAAAAGCCCGACGGAGCCGTTAAACGCGTCCACCCATCTGTACTGGCCAGTCAAATCGTAGCAGGTGCAGATTTCTGCTTGAAGGTTCGGATTGTTGACGATGACCGTGTTTGTTTGGTTGGTGATCGCCTGGAACAATTCGGTGACTGTCGGAAAGCGGTAGGCGCGCCCCATCGAACCGCGCAGATTGAATTCGGGCGTCGCTTGCCATTCGAGGGCAGCCTTGGGCGAAAAGGCGTTCTTGCTGGCATCGGGGTAAAGTTTCCCATTGGCGGTCGCCAGCGGAAGATTGACGATCGGCTGCCCCACCGGATTGGTCACATTGCCAAACCCTCCGGTGCTAGTTGAACCGTCCATGGCGCGCCAATATTCGCCGCGCCCGCCCACGATCAATTTCCAGTCCGGCATGAATTTCCAAACGTCCTGGATATAGGTCGCCACCGTCTGGGTCTTGCCGTAATTGACCGCCTGCAGCGACAGCGGATAATTGCTTGGCCACACCACGGTGCTCGTCAGGGTGGTCGCGAGGCTGTATTGGTCGCCATGCGCGCCGAAGGACACTTCGTGATTGCTTAGAAATTCGTCCTTTGGACGCCAGATGAAGCGCGCGTCGACCGTCCGCCAATAGGCGCCGCCGTTGTTGGTGTTCAGCCCTCGCGGATCGATGTTGTAGAAATAGTTGTTCAGATTGTTGTTGGGGCGAAGTCCGTATGACTGGGCTCTGTTGTCGAAATCGCGCAGGAAATTATATGACGTCAGCGAGAGATCGAAGTCGAATTGGCCGCCAGTGTCGCTTCGCAGCTCCAGCGCCTGCATCAGATGACTGGCGCCGTCATGCGCAGGATTTATGCCGCCCGGACGGCTCTGAAATCTGCCGCCGACGCCAAGAAGCCCGTTCTGCGTATCGTAGATCGGCACGCCGTTCTTGTCAGAAACGAAAGTTTGAACATGCGCGTCCGTGTTCAAGTTCCAAAAGCCGAGCTGATATCTCGCGCGCACGAGCGGCGCGATGTCGTAAGAGAGCTTGATTTTCGCCATGTGGCTTTGCACATGCTCGGCGCCGGTCGCGCCGCTGTAAAGGCTTGGCAGGCCTTCCTGATTGAAATCGAGAACGCCGCCGAAAACCGGCGTGCCCGTCGTGCCCGGCGTGATTGTAGGGGCCGGGAAAGTGGGGAAGAACTGGGCCTGAGACTGATTGTTGAGATATTCGTAGCCGACCCAATACCTGAAGTCGTTGATCCGGTCGCCCACCAGGATATTCATAATGCCGCCAAGATTAGTTTCTCTGCGGGCAAACAAATTGTATGGCTGCACGGTTCCGGTGCCATAAGCGCGCACTTCGAAGTTATCCGGCATCCGCGTCGTCATCGTCAGCACGCCACCGATGGCATTGCCCGGGTAGAGCGCGGAGAACGGCCCGTAGATCACGTCGACGCGCGAGATTTCGGCGGGCGACACCATGCCCCAGCGCGGCGAGAACCCGAAGCCGTTGCCGAGCAGATTCGAGAGCAGCACGTTGTCGGCGTAAACGAGCGTCTTGGCGCTTTCGACCGTGCCTGTCGTGCGGCCCGAAACGGGGGCGTTCCGGTCACCGGGATAACGGTCGCGAATCCAGATCGACGGCATATAGCGGAAGGCGTCAGACGAGGTCATGATGTTCGTGGTCTTTTCGATTTGCGCTCGCGTGCGGCTCTCGATCACCGCCGGAATGTTCGTTGGCAATGTGCGGCTGAACGGCGCGGGCTTGGGCTCCGCGTAACGATCCGCCGCCCCGGTCCCGGACCCCGTCCCCGGCGTCGGCGTCGCGGTGGTCACGCGTCCCGGTCCGCCGGTCGGGCGACCCACGGGACCCGGCCGGGGGGCGGCGCGCGCGCCGCCGATGCTGATCGTGGGCAGCGCCTGCTGCGCCTCGGCAGCCGAGGCGGCGAACAGGCTGAGCACGGCGAAAGAGGCTCCTCCGAGGAGGCGAGAGCGACGAATCATGACGATGTTCCTTGGACGCCGACGCCAGTCGGCAGGACAGGAAGCGGCGCAGCGTTGAAGGCAACGCGCAGGCGGATGAAAGACGTAGGGGGCTGCTTGGCGCAGCAGATCGAGGACCGGCGACGCGCTCTTGCGCGCCCAGCGGCCGGGCCTCAGCCGCGCGAGAGGGGCGGCGCCCGCGCGCTATGCGCCCGCGACGGTCGCTCGGAGTGGGGTCGCTCGGCATATATGGGCGAGTCGAACCGCGCATATTCGCCGAGCGCGACAACATCGTCCGAGGCCAGCGAAACCCAGGCCGGCGGCGGTTCGCCGCACAAGAGACACGACTGGCAGTTGTGCCGGTGGCCAGGCCGGTCGTCGGGCGCAGGCTGCTCCGCTGCGCGCATGTAGTGACACTTGCCTGAAAGCGTCGCCTCAGGGGAGATCGAAGCGGCGCGCGCCAGCCCGGCCCCGCCGGCGACGGTCTGGAAGACCATGGCCAGCACAAGCAGCAGCGTACGAAGCGTCGTGAGCGGCATTTTCATCCCAGCACAAATCAGACGGTCCAATATTTACAGTTACGCGCCTCTTGGATAGGCGCGCAGGGCTCGCCGCGCCAAAAAAGCCCGAAGTGTAACATTTGAGTAACAAGTGGCGGATTGGCGCTAGTGTCGCGGCCGCCGACCGCAGTGCCTAATCAAAGACGTTTCCCTTTGCTGGCGCCGGCTTTAATCTTGCCCCCATGTACATCGCCATCACGAGAGACATTCAGGTCACGGCGCTTCCCGACTTTCTGGCGGACCGCTCGGACCCTGATCAGGATCGCTACTTCTGGGCCTACACGATCGAGATCGCCAATCTCGGACGCGTTCGGGTGCAGCTATTGTCGCGTCACTGGATCGTCATCGACGCCAATGGCCGCCGCGAGGAAGTGCGCGGGCCGGGCGTCGTCGGCGAACAACCGGTGCTGGAGCCTGGAGAGACGTTTCGCTACGCCTCCGGCTGCCCGCTCGCCACGCCCTCGGGGATGATGCAGGGCAGCTATCGCATGGTCACCGATTCCGGCGAAACCTTTGACGTCGAAGTGCCCGCTTTCTCGCTCGACAGTCCGCTGTCGCGTCCGACTTTGAATTAGGCGGGCGAGATGGATCGCCTTGAAACTGCGACCGACATGCTTTCCCGATTGGTCGCTTTCGACACGGTGAGCTCCAAGTCGAATCTGCCGCTGATCGACTTCGTCGAATCCTATCTGCGCGAACAGGACGTGCGCTTCGTGCGCGCGCCGAACGCGGCCGGCGACAAGGCCGCCCTTTTCATCACGATCGGCCCCGACGCCGATGGGGGCGTTCTACTGTCCGGCCACACTGACGTTGTGCCGGTCGCGGGGCAAAACTGGAGCGCCGATCCCTTCACGCTGCGGCGCGACGACAAGCGCCTTTACGGGCGCGGCGCGGTGGACATGAAGGGCTTCGACGCCGCTTGTCTCGCGATGATCCCGGAATTCAGAGCGGCGCGGCTGTCCCGCCCGATCCACATTCTCTTGAGTTATGACGAGGAGACAACCTGTCTCGGCCCGCTCGACGTCATCGCCCGGTTTGGCGCCGACCTGCCGCGCCCGTCAGCGGTCATCGTCGGCGAGCCGACGTCGATGGAGGTCGCCGACGCGCATAAGAGCGTGACCACTTTTGTAACGCGCGTGCGCGGCTTCGAAATTCATTCGGCCAATCTCACTCGCGGCGTCAGCGCCGTCCATATCGCCTGCAAACTCGTGTGCGAACTCGATCGCCTCGGCGAGGAGCTCCGCACGACGGGCGATCCGAGCGGGCGCTTCGATCCGCCCTTCTCCACCATTCACGTCGGCGTCATTCACGGCGGAACGGCGCGCAACATCGTCGCCAAGGATTGCGAATTTCTTTGGGAGGTTCGAGGATTGCCCGGCGCCCCGGCAAGCTTCGTCCGGGATCGGCTTGAGGCCTATTGCGACGGGTTGAGGCGATCCGCCTTTGTTGGCTTCCCCGACGCAGGGATCGAGACGACGATGGAAAACGAGGTGCCGGGCCTCGCGCCGCAGCCGGGCTCCGAGGCGGAGACCCTGGCGCTGCGGCTCGCCAAGCGCAATGCGACGATCGCCGTTCCCTACGCGACGGAAGCCGGTCAGTTTCAGCGCGCGGGAATGGCCGCCGTCGTCTGCGGCCCCGGCCGCATCGACCAGGCGCACCAGCCAGACGAATATATCGAGATCGCAGAGCTGGCCGCCTGTCTTGAGTTCCTGCGCGGGCTCGCGCGACAGCTCCAATCATGAATTCGCTACAACATCGTCTTGGCTGAACGGCCTTGTCCGAGCGAGGAGGCGGTCTCTCCAGCGACGAGCGCCAGAGAGACCCGGAAAGAACCGGGCGTCGCCCGGACGATCAGCAGACCCAATGCCATCGGCCGTACCACCAGCGCCAGCAGTGGCCGCGCCCATGCCAGCCACCGCCTCCCCACGGCCCATGCCAACCGCCGCCGTGCCAGCCGTGGCCATGCCAGCCGCCATGCCAGCCGTGTCGGCCGTGGCCGTGCCAGTGGCCGGCGGCGGCAGGCGAAGAGGCAAAGAGCGCTCCCGCGAAAAGCGCGGCGCAAGAAAGTTTCTTCAACATGATGTATCTCCTGACAGAAGGGGGTGCTGTAGGACGCCTCGAACCGACTAAGCTCTCCAGCGGCGAAGGGCGGTGCGGGGCCGCACATTCGGTTGCTCGCGCTTATGTGCGGGGATCGCTGGAAGTCGCCTGCGCGCCATTGCTTTCGTGAAGTGAGCGGCTATAGTCCGCGCCCGTTCCGGCGCTTCGAAAAACAAATCGCGCCGGGCTTCGAGCCTTTAAAGAGATTTTCGCGATGAAGCTGATCCCGGACGCTATGGCGCAAGCCCAGCCGTCACCGCCCGCCGCCGACGCGCCCGCCTCACCGCCGGCCGAGCCGATCGCCCCTGCCGCGCCGAGCCCGCCGCATCCGCCCGCCTCGACCCAAACGGGACAGTTGGTCGAATCCAAGCCAGAAGCGCCGCAGGCTCCGACCATGCCGGAGATGCTCGGCCAGCTTATTCCCATCTTCGTGGTGATGGGCATTGTGTATATCCTGGTCATTCGCCCGCGCTCCCGCCGCGAGAAGGACGCGCTCGCACAGTTGCGCAACGTCCGTCGCGGCGACACGCTCGTCACCACGAGCGGGTTCGTCGCCAAGGTGACGAAAGCGATCGACGATACTGAAGTCGAGGTCGAGCTCGCGCCCAATGTGCGGGTGAAAATGCTGCGCACCGCCATCGCCGAAGTGCGCGCCAAGGGCGAGCCGGTGAAGGAGGAGCCGCCGCCGGCCAAGACTGGAGGCGCAAAAAGCGGCGCAAAGCC
This sequence comes from uncultured Acidobacteriota bacterium, assembly GCA_963721385.1. Lineage (GTDB taxonomy): Bacteria > Acidobacteriota > Thermoanaerobaculia > UBA5066 > UBA5066 > DAOMFB01. The sequence continues at coordinate 178,022 of CAVRJB010000008.1, read as the reverse complement.
GGCAAAGACCGGCGAGACCAGGCCGAGCGAAAATAAGTCGAGCGACGCCAAGGCCGATGACGCCAAGTCCGGCTCGCAGAGCTGACGCCGTCCTTTCGATCCCCTAGCCGATAGCAGGACGATGCTGCGATTCTCGACCTGGAAATTTATCGCCATTGTGGCGATGACTCTCGCCGCGATGCTTGTCGTCGCGCCGAGCATGTTGTCGGCGTCCCACTATGAAGAGCTGAAATCGCGGCTGCCCTCCTGGCTCGTTCCGCCGACCATCGTGCTTGGCCTCGATCTGCAAGGCGGCTCGCATGTGATGCTCGAGGTCGATCAGGCGGATCTGGTCGCCACGCAGATCAAGAACCTGCGCGACGACGTGCGCCGCATCCTGCGCGAGGAAAAGGTCGCCATCTCCGGCGGCATCGGCGCGACCGCACGCGGCGTGCAGGTGCGCGTCGCCGACGCCGAGGACCGCGAGAAAATTCTTGTGAAGCTGCGGCAGCTGCGCAACAGCTTCAGCAGCGCGCTCATGGGCGGGCCTTCGCCGCTCGACGTCGAGGCGTCGCCGGACGGCGTCATCCGCGTGACCATCACCGACGCGGGACTCAGCGACAAGTCCCGCAAGGCGGTCGATCAATCGATCGAAGTCATTCGCCGGCGCGTCGACGCGCTCGGCACGCGCGAGCCGAGCATCCAGCGGCAGGGCGACGACCGCGTGCTCGTGCAGGTGCCGGGCCTCCAGGACCCTGAAACGCTCAAGGAAATTCTCGGCAAGACCGCCAAGCTCGAGTTCCGCCTCGTCGCCGAACCCGGCCAAAATCCGTCCGAAGTCGAGGAGCTCGACCAGGTCGACCAGGAAGGCAAGATCGCGGTTGAAAAGCAGGTCATGGTGCAAGGGCGAGGACCTCACCGACGCACAGCCCGGCTTCGACCAGCAGAGAAGCGGCGAGCCGGTCGTCAATTTCCGCTTCAACATTCGCGGCGCGCCAGAAGCTTCGGCGAAGTCACCTCGAAAAACGTCGGACGTCTCTTCGCCATCGTGCTCGACAACAAGGTGATCTCCGCGCCGCGCATCCTCACGCCGATCACCGGTGGCTCGGGCCAGATCTCCGGCCGCTTCACCGTCGAACAGGCGAACAATCTCGCGATCCTGCTGCGCGCCGGCGCGCTGCCGGCGAAGCTCAACATCGTCGAGGAGCGCACCGTCGGCCCCGGCCTCGGCCAGGACTCGATCGACGCCGGCAAGCGCGCCGCCTATGTCGGCGCGGGCCTCGTCGTCGTCTATATGCTGATCACTTACGGCGTCTTCGGCGTCTTCGCCAATCTCGCGCTGTTCGTGCATATCGCCTTCATCTTCGCCGGCCTCGTGCTGCTCGGATCGACGCTGACGCTGCCCGGCATCGCCGGCATCGTGCTGACGATCGGCATGGCGGTCGATTCGAACGTGCTGATCTACGAGCGCATCCGCGAGGAAAATCACGCGGGCCGCTCGATCCTCGCCTCGCTCGACGCCGGCTTCAACCGCGCCTTCGCGACCATCGTCGACTCCAACGTCACGATGTTCGTGGCGGCCGCCATCCTGTATTTTCTTGGCTCGGGTCCGGTGCGCGGCTTCGCCGTGTCGCTGGCGCTCGGCATTCTGACGACCATCGTCACCGCCGTGACCATGACGCGCATGATGATCGCGGTCTGGTATCATTACGCGCGGCCGACGAGACTGCCGATCTGAAGGGGCGACATTTATGAAACTTCTGCGCCTCGCCCCGGAGAACACCAAATTCCCGTTCATGCGGTTCCGCCGCGTGAGCTATCCGTTCTCGGCGCTGCTGTCGCTCATCGCGGTCGCGCTCTTCATCTTCAAGGGCATGAATTTCGGCATCGACTTCGCCGGCGGCACGGTGATCGAACTGCGCGCCAAATCCGGCGCTGCGGAAGTCGGCGACGCTGCGCACGCTGGGCGAAAGCCTGCATCTCGGCGACATCGAAGTGCAGGCGTTCGGCAATCCGGCCGACGCGACCTTGCGTTTCGGCCTGCAGTCCGGCGGCGACGTCGCGCAGCAGGCGGCGGTCGAGAGGGTTCGCGACGCGGTTGGCGCCGATTACGATCTGCGCCGCGTCGAAGTCGTCGGCCCGCGCGTCTCGAACGAACTCGTGCAGTCGGGAACGCTCGGCGTCGTGCTCTCGATCATCGCGGTGCTGACCTATCTCTGGTTCCGCTTCGAATGGCAGTTCGCGATCGGCGCCGTCATCGCGACGATGCACGATCTGCTGCTGACCGTCGGCTTCTTCTCGATCACGCAACTCGAATTCAACACCACCTCCATCGCGGCGATTCTGACCATCGTCGGCTATTCGCTGAACGAGACGGTGGTCGTGCTCGACCGCATTCGCGAAATCATGCGCAAATACAAGAAAATGGCGACCGCGCAGATGATCGACATGTCGATCAACGCCGTCCTGCCGCGCACGATCATGACGGCGACGACGGTGTATGCTGGCCCTGTTCGCGCTCGTTGCTTTCGGCGGCCAGGTGATCCGCTCGTTCTCGCTGGCGATGATCTGGGGCATTTTCGTCGCGACCTATTCGTCGATCTTCATCTGCTCGCCGATGCTGATCTATCTCGGCCTGCGCAACGAAGACGCCGACAAGGCGGCAATGCAAAAGCACGAGACGGAGCGCAAAGCCGAAGACGCCGTTTCTGCGCAGGACGAAGCGGCTGAAGCGCCCGCGCCGCTGCAGCCGCCGAAAAGACGCCCGCGCCCGCTCGGAAGGCGACTGGCAAGCGGGCCAAGACGAGGCCGGCTTGACCGCTCGCGACAGCGGCTATGTGCCCGGTCGCCACAAGATCGACGACTATGGCGGCGGCGGCTTTCGCTTCGCCGACATGTCGCACCGCGGCTCTATTCTCGCGCTGCCCTCCGGCGTGCGCGCCATGCCTCTCACCGCCGCCGCGACATCGATGAAGCGATGATCGAGCCGCGCGCTTTCCGAAAGCGGCGGCCTCGACGTCTTCGTCGTCGGAACGGGACAGGATTTGCTGCCGCTTGCCGAAGGCTTGCGCGCCCGGCTGCGCGCAGCGGGCATCGGTTGCGAGACGATGGCGACCGGAGCCGCCGTGCGCACTTACAATATGCTCGTCGACGAAGATCGCCGAGTCGGCGCGCTGCTGATCGCCGTGTGACATGACCGACGTCTCACAGGAGCATTATGCGCAGTGCGAGGAGCTTCTGCGGGCGCGCGACCGCGACCTATGGCTCGCCTGTCTCTTTACGCCGCCGGACGCCCGCAAGCACATTCACGCTCTCTACGCCTTTGCGCAGGAAGCCGCCGACGTGCAGCGGCAAGGTCACGCAACCGCTGCTGGGCGAGATGCGGCTGCAGTGGTGGGTCGACGCGCTGGAGGGCGCCGCCGCGCCAGGCGAAGGGGCGCGCGCGCAATCCCCTGGCTGACGCGTTGATCGACACGATCGAGCGCTTTGCTTTGCCCCGAAACGAATTCATCGAGCTGGCCGAAGCGCATATCTTCGATCTTTACGACGACAGAATGCCGAGCTGGTCGACCCTCGAAGACTATTGCCGCGCCACGTCGTCGGCCCCGATGCGGTGGGCGGCCTGCATTCTCGGCGCAGATCTTGAAGGACCGTCGGCGCGCGCGCTCGATGAGGCAGGCGTCGCGCTCGGTCTGACCCGAATCGCGCGCGCCATCGCCGAACGCCCCGGTCAGCAGAAATTTCTGCCCGACGAGGCGTTCGCGACAGACGGCGCCGCCGACGCCGGTCGCAAAGAGCTCCGCCTCGCCTTGAAGGAGATGCGGACGCTGGCGCAGTCTCACTATGACGAAGCGCGCCGTCCTGGCCGCTCAAGCTCGGCGCCGCGCCGCGCGGCTCTGCTTGCCGGCAGCCACGATTCCGCTTTATCTGGAACGGCTGGCGCGAAGCGATTACAATTCTCGTCGGGCGCCGGACGAACCCTCGCCGTTGCGCCGACAATGGCGGATCTGGCGCGCGTCGCGCGGCGTTGGGATGTAACGACGCGCCGGACAGCGGCCTATCGAGCGTGGCTCGCGAAATATAAGATCGATCCGTTATCTGCATTTCGCCGATTTCGTCCACATGCGGCGTAATCCAGGATTGTACCGAAATGACGACCCTCGAATATGAATACGACGCTCGGCGCCTGCGCGTCGACACGCTGCTCATGCTGCGCTGGATCGCGATCACCGGCCAGGCGGCGGCCTGTCTCGGCGTCTATTTTATTCTTGGATTTGATTTTCCCGTCGGCCTCTGCTTCGTCTTCATCACGGCGTCCGCGACGCTCAACATCGGCACTGCGCTTTGGCACGTCGCGCAGCTTCCGCCTCAGCGACGTCGAAGCCGCCGTGCTGCTCGGATACGACATCCTGCAGCTCTGCATTCCTGCTGTATCTCACCGGCGGCCTGACCAACAGCTTCGCCATGCTGCTGCTGGCGCCCGTGATCGATTTCGGCGGTGTCGCTGCCGCGCAATCTGACGTTGCTGCTCGGCATCGTCATGATTGGGGGCGCGACCCTGCTTGCAGTCGAATATCTACCCGCTGCCCTGGTATCCCGAACGAAAAGCTGACTTTCCCGCTCCTCTATCGCGCCGAGCATTCTGGGCGCGCTGGCGCTTCAGCGCGGCGTTCATCGGCATTTACGCCGCTCGCGTGTCCGATGAAGCGCGCCTGCTTGCGGACGGCGCTCGCCGCGACGGAACTGGTGCTCGAGCGCGAGCAGCATCTCTCGCAGCTCGACGGCCTCGCCGCCGCGGCGGCGCACGAACTCGGCACGCCGCTCGCGACCATCACACTGATCATCAAGGAGCTGCGAAAGGCGGTGCCCGAGAACGCGCCGGCGCTGCGCGACGATCTGGCGCTTCTTGCGCAGGAGGCGGCCCGATGCCGCGAAATTCTTGGCAAGCTCGCCTCGCTGGGCGCGATGGATCAGGCAGCGTCATGAATCTTGCTCTCATCGACACGCTGATCGAAGGAGGTCGTCGAGCCGCAATTCGAAAGCGGCGTCGACGCTCGAGATGTCGAAAAGCGGACCGCCTCGACGCGCCGGTGCTGGCGCGCAACCCCGGCGATTCTCTACGGCCTCGGCAACCTCGTCGAAAACGCCATCGACTTCGCCAATTCCCACGTAAAAATTGACGCTGGTGGAGACGCAGAGTCTCGTCACGATCTCGATCGAAGACGACGGACCCGGCTTTTCTCCCGCCATTCTCGACCGGCTCGGCGACCCCTATCTCAGCGGCCGGTCGACGGATCGCCGAACCAAGAACGAAGCCTGAACTCGGGCCTCGGTCTCGGTCTTTTCATCGCCAAGACGCTGCTGGAGCGCTCGGGCGCGATCGTCGAAACCTACAATGTGTCGCCGCCGAGAACCGGCGCCGTCGGTTAAGGTGACCTGGCCCCGGGCGCGCTCGAGCGGCCTGCCGTCGGCCGAAGCTCGCTGGCAGGTCAAACAGATCGACGCTCACGGCGCACATAAGCTAGTTTTGACAAACGTCACCGGGTGGATACGCGCCATGATCGGCCGACGAAGAAGTCAGGATCGGGATGACCTTTCGCAGGCTGAGTCATATTGCAGCTCTGCCGCAGGATCGTTCGCTGCTGATCCTCGATGACGACAAGCCGTTCCTCGGGATCGTCTGGCGCGCGCGATGGAGGCGCGCGGCTTTGTGGTCACGCCGTGCGAAACGGTCGCCGAGGGTCTTGCCGCGCTGGAAGTCGCCCGCCGGCTTTCGCGATCATCGACATGCGACTGGGCGACGGCAACGGCCTCGACGTCATCTCCAAGCTGAAGGCCTCACGTCCGGACGCGCGCGGCATCATTCTCACCGGCTACGGCAATATCGCCACCGCCGTCACCGCGGTGAAGCTCGGCGCCTTCGATTATCTGGCGAAGCCCGCCGACGCCGACGAAATCTATCACGCGCTGATGGCGACTCAGATCGACAAGCCGGACGCTCAGGAAAATCCCATGTCGGCGGACCGCGTGCGCTGGGAACACATCCAGCGCGTTTTTGAATCCTGCGACCGCAATGTTTCCGAGACGGCGCGGCGGCTCAACATGCATCGCCGCACGCTGCAGCGCATTCTCGCCGAAACGCGCGCCCCGGGTAGACGCCGGACTTCAATCGGCCAGCATTCGTCCCCGAAGGCGAGCGCAATAGCGATCCGCCGCCAGCGCGCCGAAGCGTACCAGCATGCGAACGTCGGCTTGCGGGCGCGAGTGGCGTCGTCGGGGCTTCGCGCGCGAGCATTGCCCCATGCGCGTCGGCGAAGATAAGTCCGGCGTCGCCGGGAAACGCCCGGGATCGAGCGATGCTGGGATCGCGAAATAGAACCGGTCGCAATAGCCGCGGTAATCCGGCCATTTGCGGTCGGCCCGAAAATCCGCGCGTAACTCGACTTGACCTCGACGATGCGCAAAGCGCCATCGGGCGCGAGCGCGACGAGATCGGCGCGTCGCCCGTTGGGCAGAGGCAGCTTCGCAAACAACCGCGAAGCCGCAGGCCTGCAGATAGCGCCGGGCGCCGCGGGCCACCTGTCTCGTGGCGTCGGGTCGCCCTTGGAGCGCCGTCGCCTGTTCGGCGGACCCTCATGTTTCTCTCCGCGGGCATGGTCGCCCAGCTTGGCGCGTCGCCAAATCGCGCGCAACCATGATAGGTTTGATCGATTGATCCACTACACGGCTTGCCGCATGAAGAAAGTTCTCGCTCGCATGCTTTCTCGCGCTTCTCGCCGCAACCCGGCCGCACTGGCCGGCGAGCGCGTCGTCAATGTCTATCAATTGGAGCGATTACATCGATCCAAGCGTGCTCGAGGACTTCACCCGAGAGACCGGCATCAAGGTCGTCTATGACACCTATGACTCCAACGAGATGCTCGAGGCGCGTCTGCTCGCCGGCGACACCGGCTATGACGTCGTCGTGCCGTCGGCGACGTTCCTGCAGCGCCAAATCAAGGCGGGCGTGCTGCAGCCGATCGACCGAAGCAAGCTCGTCAATGCGCGCAACATCTGGCCCGAGATCGACGGCGAGGCTGGCGCGTTACGACCCCGGCAACCGGCACGCCGTGAATTACATGTGGTACACGACCGGCGTCGCCTACAACGTCGCCAAGATCAAGAAGCGGCTCGGCAAGCCGATCACGAGCTGGGATCAGGTGCTGAAGCCGGAAGCCCTGAAGAAGCTCGCCGACTGCGGCGTCTATGTGCTCGACAGTCCCGGAGGACATGTTCGCGATCGCGCTCAATTACCTGAAGCTCGATCCGAATTCGAAAAATCCCGAAGGATCTCAAGCGCGCCGCCGACCATCCTGGCGAACCTGCGCCGCTATATCAAGAAATTCCACTCCTCTGAATATATCAACGCGCTGGCCAACGGCGACATCTGCCTCGCGATCGGCTGGTCAGGCGACAGTCTGCAAGCGCGCAATCGCGCGCGCGAGGCCGGCGCCGATGTCGATATCGCCTATGTGATACCGAACGAAGGCACGCTGATGTCGATCGACAATCTCGCGATTCCCAAGGATGCGCCGCATCTCGACGGAAGCCTATCGCTTCATCGACTATCTGCTTCGCCCGACATCGCGGCGCGCAATTCCGTCGCCACCAATTTCGCCAACGGCGTCGCGCCGTCGCGACCGCTGATCGACAAGGCGGTGGCGAACGATCCCTCGGTCTACCCCAACGACGCTACGATGCGACGTCTGTTCACAGTCACGGCGCCCGATCAGGCGGTTCAAAAGATGATCACCCGAATGTGGACGACGGTGAAGACCGGACGATGAGACGCATAGTGGCGCGCCGGTCAGACCAACTGACGGCGCCTCGCGCAATCTGCAAGTTCAACCGAGCGCCGCAAGCTTTACTGCTCGCTCAAGATCCGCTTCAGGAGATCGATGACCTCGGCGAGCCCCTTGTCCTTGGCGGCGAGTTCTTCGATTTTGCGCACCGCGTGCAGCACCGTCGTGTGATCGCGGCCGCCAAATCGGCGGCCGATCTCCGGCAATGAGCGCAGCGTCAGCACCTTCGACAAATACATGGCGATCTGACGCGGCCGCACGACGTTGGCGGTGCGACGGGACGATAGAATGTCGGCGCGCGAAATATTGTAATGGCTCGCCACCAGCTTCTGGATATCGTCGATCTTGACGCGTTTTGGATCCTGGGAGCGTACGAGATCGCGAATCGCCGTTTCCGCGGTTTCGACGGTCAGCGGCGCGCCGGTCAGCGTGGTGTGGGCAAGCAGCCGATTGACGGCGCCCTCAAGATCACGGCCGTTGGTCATGATCGTGCGCGCGACGTAGGAAATGACCTCCGGCGGCACGCCAAAATTGGGTTGCGATTCCTTCGCGGCGGCAATGCGCGCAGTCAGTATCTTGATGCGCAAGGCTTCGTCGAGCGGCCCGATGTCGACGCAAAGCCCGCCTTTGAACCGCGACAACACGCGCTCGTCGAGCGTGTCGAGCTCCGACGGCGGCCGGTCGGCGGCGACGACGACCTGACGGCCGGCGTCAATCAACGCATTCAGCGTGTGGCAAAATTCCTGTTGGATCGATTTGCCCTGCAGGAACTGCACGTCGTCGATGATCAGCATGTCGATTCCGCGCAGTTTCTCCTTGAACGCCAGCGACGTATGAGCGGTCAGCGAAGAAACGAAGCCGCTCATAAAGCGCTCCGCCGTCAGATAGATCGTACGGCGGCGGTTGTCGTTCGACGCGTGCGCGAGCGCTTGCAGAAGATGCGTCTTTCCGAGCCCGACCGCCGCATGGGCGTAGAGCGGATTGAACATGGGAAGATCCCCAACGCGCGCCTCCGCGACGCGGCAGGCGGCGGCATAGGCGAGCTGGTTTGACGGCCCGACGAGAAAGGTCGAGAAGGACAGCCGGCGATCGAGCGGAGAGCCGACGAATGCGTCGGATTCGAAACGCGATGCGGGCAAGCGAGCGCTGCGCCGTCCGTTCGCTTCGCCCACCGCTTCGAGCGCAGGCGCGAATGATGCGACCTTGCCGCTCAACGAAAGGCGGCGCGCCGAGATCGCGGTGATCCGGGCCGTCCTCGCGCAAACGCAACTTGCGCATCGGCGAACGCACGTCGATGACCACCCGCTCCACTTTTGAAAATTCGATCGCCACGCGCGCCTTTATCCGCGGCGCGTAATGCGACTGCACCCAGCTCTTAAGAAATTTGGTGGGCACCGTCAGATGCACAGCGCCGCCATCGATGCGCTCAAGCTCCAATCGCGTAAACCAGGAATTATAGACCGCGTCGCCGAGATCGGTTCTTAGCCTGTGTCGAACTCGATCCCATTTCGAGCGATCCTCCGCGGAAACTCCGTCGGTTGCCAATTGTTCTCTGTGATCGGACATATCAGACCTTTTTTCCGAAACGAGCGCCAAAAAAGGGGCCCTCCGGCGAAGGTCGCCGCAGGCGCTGATCGAAAGGAACCTGGTTGGATCGAGTAGGCGCGCCGCTGCGAACGGCGCTAAATCAGAAATATCGAAGGCGGCCCAATAGCGAGCCGCGCGCATCTGCCGACGTTGGCCTCACGCGTAAAACAAGCACTCGGCGCCGCGAGCGATCGCACAATGAAACGATCGTTGACGCTGCGCACTCCCCAGACTGTCTCGGCCAACCGCCCATTCGCCATGACAAAGCCTCCCCTACTCCGGGATCGACGAATCCCGGATTAATGCGCGTCGCAGGAAACGGACTTTACGCTACGCCCTTGCGAACTGATCACTTTGAATTCAACCGAACGGCTGGAAGGCGGCAATGCGTCGCGCTCTACGGCCTATCCGCGCCGGAGAACGCAGATCGCTCCCCTCACTCTTGCGCGCCGCTAAAAAACTGACGCCGACCGCCTTTCGTTCGACGATTTTAAGCTACACGCCAGCGCGATCACGCGCAACGACGCTTATGACGACAATTGTCACATTGATTGCAGCTTTCCAGCGCGGAACCCTGAATTTTTTGTCGCATTTGGCCATAAGCCGATGATTCGTCGCCTTTTAAAATTTCGGTCGCGAAATGCCCGTCGGCGTCGCGCGACACGCTCCGGCGCCTGGCCAAACAAACGACAATATTAGTGTCAAGAGCCCAAGTTTTTCACGTTCGTGACAACTTGATTGCAAGAGATTGAATCGCGAGAATTTTGAATGATCACAGTTTATGGGCGCAAAAAAAATTTTTGAACGTGTCATCTGCGCTTCATGCGACGATTTGGCGGACGACAATCGGTCAAAAGAAAGCCCGGCGGTCGCCGGGCTCGAAGAGTGTCCGTCTTGTAGCGCGGCGACGCGTTTTACGCCTGTGCGGCCAGCGCCTTCACCCGCGCGGTCAGCCGGGAAACCTTTCGTGACGCCGTATTCTTGTGAATGACGCCCCGCTGGGCGGCGCGCATCACGATCGGCACCGCGTTTTGCAGCGCGTCCGCCGCCACCGCCGGATCGCCCGCGGCGATCGCCTCCTCGACCTTGCGCACAAAGGTGCGCATGCGGCTGCGACGCGCCCGATTATTTGCGGTGCGGCGCGCGATCTTGCGAACGGCTTTTTTGGCCGAACTCGTATTGGCCATGCTTTCGTATCCTCGAAAGCGACGGCGTCGAGCCGCCCAGAAACCAAAGGGCCGCGAAATCGCGGCCAAGTGGCGGGTTTATAGGCGCGACGCGGGCTCTCGTCAATGGCCGCCTATCGGCTGGTGGGAACGCCGGCTTCCGCTTCTCCACGAAGGCGTTCATGCCTTCTTTTTGATCACTTGTAGCGAACAAGGAATAGAAGAGGCCTCGCTCGTGGCGAATTCCCTCGGCGAGGGTCGTCTCGAACGCGCGATTGACCGCGTCCTTAGCCATGAGCACCGCGGGAAGCGACATGGACGCGATGGTCGCAGCGGTCTTCATCGCCTCGGCGAGAAGATCCGCGGCCGGCACGATCGCGCGCGACAAGGCCGGCCCGCTCGGCCTCGTCGGCGCCCATCATCCGACCGGTCAGAATCAGGTCCATCGCCTTGGCCTTCCCCACGGCGCGGGTCAGCCGCTGCGTGCCGCCGGCGCCGGGAATGACGCCAAGCCTGATTTCCGGCTGGCCGAAGACCGCCGTGTCGGCCGCGAGAATGAAGTCGCACATCATCGCGATTTCACAGCCGCCGCCCAGCGCGAAATCCGGCGACCGCCGCGATGATCGGCTTGCGCGCCCGCGCCACCACGTCCCATCGGCCAATGAAATCGTCGAGAAAGGCGTCGACGAATCTCTTGTCGCGCATTTCTTTGATGTCCGCGCCGGCGGCGAAGGCCTTTTCCGAGCCGGTCAGAACGACACAGCCGATGTCGTCGCGTGATTCAAATGCCGAAAGCGCGTCATCAAGCTCGGCGATGAGCCGCGCGTTCAGCGCGTTGAGCGCTTCAGGTCGATTGAGCCGTATCAATCCGACTCGGCCCTGCGTCTCGGCTTCAATCGTCTCATAAGTCATGCGCGCCTCCTCGCCAATCCAGCGCCTTGCCGGGTCGCGCGCTTCATATCTCGAAATCGCCGCTCGCGTCCGGCCTTTCTCCAAAACCGTGAGCGAGCGCGCGAGCGTGCAGATCGTCCAGCGTCACGTCGTCCAGCCGGCGCAGCGCGCGCTCTTCGGCCTCGGCGACGACCGGCTCCAGCACCGCCGAAAGCAGTGGCGGCGCAACGTCAGGCGCCTCTTCCTCCGCGCGCAGGGCGATGCGAACGATTTCGCCGACCGAGAGACGCCGTCTTTCACGCGCCAGTGCATAACCGCCCGCGGGTCCTCTGACGCTTTTCAGAATCCCCGCGCGCACCAGCGCCTGCAAGATCGTCTCCAACCGTCGCGGCGGCAGACCGTGACGCGCGGCGAGTTGCTTCGACGACACCGGCCGGCCCCGCGCGCTGAAGCGCGACGTCGAGCGTCGCCATCAGCGCGAGACGGGCGGAGCGCGACAGGAGCTTCATCGCGCGCGTTCTCCGCCGAGTCCGGTCGACCCAAAGCCGCCGGCGCCGCGTTCGGTCGCGTCGAGGTCGTCGACCTCGACAAGCGCCACATGCGTCACCGGCGCGATGACGAGCTGCGCGATACGCATCCCGCGGACGATCTCAAAGGCCTGCGCCCCGAGATTGATCAGGATCGTCTTGATCTCGCCGCGAAAATCACTGTCGATGGTGCCAGGCGCGTTGAGCACGGTGACGCCGTGCTCTGCGGCGAGCCCCGACCGCGGCCGAATTTGTCCCTCATAGCCTCGGGGCATCGAGATCGAGAGGCCGGTGGCGATGAGATCCCGAGCGCCGGGCTCCAGCACAAGCTTTTGACCCGGCGCCAGCGCGGCATAGAGATCGATGCCGGCCGCGCCTTCGCTCGCATAGGCTGGAGAGGGCAGGCCGGCGGCGTTCGGCAGTCGGCGGATCGCAACTTTCATGGCGCCCTCTCTTCGCCGATCATCTGCGCCAGCCGTGCGACGAGCCGCTCCGCGACTTCCTCCTTGCGCAGCCGCGGCCACTCTTCGACGCCGGCGCGAGAGACGAGATGCGCCTCGTTAGTCGCGCCGCCGAATACGCCTGATCCCGCGCTCACGTCATTGGCGACGATGAGATCGCATCCCTTCCGGGCGAGCTTCTCCTGCGCATGGCGAATGAGATCACGTCGTGTCCGCGGCGAAACCGACGACCAGGCGCGGACGCCTGGGGCCCTGCGACACGCTCGCGAGAATGTCGGGGTTTTCAATGAGCGACAGCGAAGGCGCGCCGCTCTGGTCTTTCTTGATCTTGTCTGCCGCCGGCTCCGCGCGCCAGTCGGCCACGGCCGCCGCAGCGATGAATATGTCCGCCGGAAGCGCCGCATCGACGGCTGTCAGCATGTCTCGCGCGCTCTCTATATGTACAACCTCGCAGCCGGGCGGATCAAAGAGCGCGACGGGCCCCGAAATCAGCGTCACCCGGGCCCCGGCGCGAGCCGCCGCGGCCGCGATCGCATGGCCCTGCCGTCCGGACGAGCGGTTGGCGATATAGCGAACCGGATCGATCGGTTCATGCGTGGGGCCGGATGTCACGACGACATGCAGCCCTTCAAGCCCCCCGCCGTGCGTCAATAGCCCTTCGGGAGTGGGCAAACGAGTATCCTGCTTCAGCGCGGTCTCGATCGCTTCGACAATCTCCAGCGGCTCGCACATGCGCCCGGGTCCATATTCGCCGCAGGCCATTTCGCCGACGGTCGGACCGACGAACCAGGCGCCGTCGCCGTGCAGAGTCGCGACATTGCGCTGCGTCGCGGGATGAAGCCACATGCGCACATTCATCGCCGGCGCGTAAAGCACGCGCTTATCGGTCGCGAGCAGCAGGGTGGTCGCAAGATCGTCGCAAAGGCCGCGCGCCGCTCGCGCGAGGAGATGCGCCGTCGCCGGCGCGACCACGATGAGGTCCGCATCCCGCGACAGCTGAATGTGGCCCATCTCCTGCTCGTCGGTCGCGGAGAAGAGATCGTCGTAGACTTTTTCGTTGGCGAGGCTGACGAAGGCCAGCGGCGTCACGAACTCCTTGGCCGCCGCGGTCATGACGACCCGCACCAAAGCGCCGCGCTCGCGCAGGCGACGCACGAGATCGAGCGACTTGTACGCGGCGATTCCGCCGCCGACGATCAACAAGATGCGCTTAGCCGCAAGGCTTTGCGCACGACCCACGCCCGCCACTGAAGAAACTCCGATCGCCGCAGGCGGAGAATACAGATTTTATGCGCAACGCCAAACGACTTCGGCTGCGCATTCAATTGTCGCTCTGCAACCAAACCGCTTGCGACGCCCTCGCGCGAATTGCGCCGAAGCAGATGTTCCGGCAAGAGCGCCGCGTCACGCGTTTCCTGGATCGCAGAACTTGCGATGGCGTTCCCGCCGTGCAACTCGTCGTCGCGCGCGCTCGGTCATTCGGCTGAACCGCCGATGACGTCGCTTAGTCCTTTTGCCGAGCGATGGTAGTGTGCGCCGCCGCTGCATATGTCTAATCGAAAGGAAAAGATGCGCGCAACGCCGCTTAGCCCTGCCCTGCCGGTTCTCGCGCTCGCTCTGGTTGGGAGCGTCTGCGCAACGGAGTGCGCGGCTCGGTCGCCGCTGGCCGCCGCCCAGCCTGTCGTCGTCAGCGCCGACGCCACGACATCCGCTCCGCGGGAGAAGCTCGCCGTCCGCGGACGCACGTTCATCCCGCTCCATTCGACGCTCCTTGGGCAAGGCGGCGTGACTCGGCTGAACTTTTCCGGCGCATTGTCGATTCACAACGCCTCGGCGACCAATGTTCTCGCAATCGAAAAGATCGAATACCGCAACGGCTCGGGTCAGCTGATCGAAAGCTACCTGAGCGATCCCCTGTATCTGAAGCCATACGCCTCGTTGCAGGTCCTGATCGCGCAAGACGACGTTCGCGGCGGAACAGGCGCCAGTTTCACCGTCGATTGGTCAACCATTGAAGGCTCGGACGAACCTCTGATCGAAGCGATCATGACGTCGTTCACCGGTCCTCACAGCTACGCCATTCTCTCGCCGGGCCGCCGCGTTTCCCGACCGCAATGACCGCTCGCGCGCCCGCGCCGCGTGGCGCTGACGCGACGGCGTCATGATGACCGCTGCGACCAGGATCGAGCCGCGCGTGCGCCGGCTGACGCTCGGCGACTTCCGCTCCTATCCGGCGCTCGACTGCCGGTTCGAACTCGGGGATGATCGCCCTCTTTGGAGAGAACGGCGCGGGCAAGACCAATCTGCTGGAAGCCCTTTCGCTGTTCTCGCCCGGCCGCGGCCTACGCCGCGCGGAGCTCGCCGAATGCGCGAGACGCGACGGCGCCGGCGGTTTCGCCGCGTCGATCGAAGTCGAAACCAATGGCGCCGCGTCGCAGCTCGGCCATGGCCTGACGCCTTCAGGGGAGCGGCTTTATCGCATTGACCGCATGCCGGCCAGTTCTGCGCGCGCCTTCGCCGATCATATCCGAGTGCTCTGGCTCACGCCGGCGATGGATGGGCTCTTTTCTGGCGCGGCGGGCGATCGTCGCCGTTTTCTCGATCGGCTTGCGCTCGGCATAGACGCCGAGCATGGCGCGCGCGCCAACCGGCTGGAGCGCGCTCTGCGCAACCGGAACCGGCTGCTCGAAGAAGCCGTCGCCGACCGGCGCTGGCTCGACGCCGCAGAGCGGGAAATCGCCGCGCTCGGCGTCGCGGTGGCCGCCGCGCGATGCGAGACCGTATCGCGGCTCGTCGCGCTGATCTCGGCCGGGCGCGACCACGCGTCGCCCTTCCCTTGGGCGGATGTCGACGATCGAGGGGGAACTGGAGCGGCGGCTGGCGGTGGAGCCGGCGCTCGCCGTCGAGGAATGGTATCGCCTCGAACTCGCCGCCTCGCGGCGCCGCGACGCCGCCGCCGGACGCACGCTGATCGGTCCGCAGGCGAGCGACCTTGCGGTGCGACATGGCCCCAAGAACGAGGCCGCGCGCGCCTGCTCGACCGGCGAGCAGAAGGCCCTGCTGATGGGGTTGACGCTGGCGCATGCGAAGCTGGTGGGCGTCCTGACCGGACAGGCGCCGATTCTGCTGCTCGACGAGGTCGCGGCGCACTTCGACGTGAACCGTCGCGAGGCGCTCTACCAGGAACTTCAGGGGCTTGGCGGCCAAATCTGGATGACTGGCGCCGACCCCGCGTTATTCGAGCCGCTGCGCGGCCGCGCCGACATGCTGCTGGTGACTCCTGGGCGCGTGAGGCGCGTCTGAGCGCTAACCATCCAATCCCCGTCGGAGAAGGCAGGCGTTAGGCTAACGGGGCGTTAGCGCGCTGGATTGCGCAGCTGGAGCTAAGCGACGCTAGGCCGTGAACTCCTTAAGATGAAAAAAGTCAGACGCTGTATCGGTTTATACAACAATTAATAAACAGCTAGTCAAGACGCACAGGAACTGAGTAGTTAGAAAACCATTTTTCCCGAATCGTGGTGCATAATTTGATTCGACTTGTGATAATTAAAGACCCGGGAGGAGCTTTAGCGAACCATGTCCTGTTCAAGCCTTGGCAACTGGCGATGATGCCTGCAAAAACCCGCCTGCTGCTGCTTGGGCTGGCCGCTTTGGCGGTTTGGGCGGCGCTCTGGGCGCTTCTGGGCTTCGACTTCTGGTATGTCGGCGCGACGTGCCTGTTCTTCGCATTGCTCGTCGCGTGGCGGATCGATGTGACGACCCGCGAAATCCTGCGCCGACGCGCTGAAGACGAGAAGAATCTGCCCGCCGCGGCGACGACTCCTCTTCGACCTAAGACGCGTCGCTCGCGCAACGACGCCTTCATGGCGCTCAATCCGGGCCAAGGCCGGGCCCATTGTGGGCAAAGCCTGAAAACGCAGTTATATCCGTGCATTTCGAGCCCGTTCCGGGCTAAAATGAATGGTTGCGAATCATGGGCCTTGTCGGCCCCTTACGAAACGGCAAAATGACCGAAAAAGACGTTCAGAACGACCCTGCGGAATATGGCGCAGGGTCCATCAGGGTGCTGCGCGGCCTCGACGCGGTGCGCAAGCGCCCCGGCATGTATATCGGCGACACCGATGACGGCACCGGCCTCCACCACATGGTCTATGAGGTCGTCGACAACGCGATCGACGAGGCGCTCGCCGGCCATGCGACCGAACTCGTCACCGTAACGCTCAACGCCGACGGCTCCTGCACGGTCACCGACAACGGGCGCGGCATCCCAACCGACATCCATCACGAGGAAGGCGTCTCGGCGGCCGAAGTCATCATGACGCAGCTGCACGCCGGCGGTAAGTTCGACCAGAACTCCTATAAGGTCTCCGGCGGCCTGCACGGCGTCGGCGTCTCCGTCGTCAATGCGCTGTCCGTCTGGCTGAAACTGCGGATCTGGCGCGGCGGCAAAGAACACTTCATGGAATTCGCCAACGGCGATGCGGTCGCGCCGCTCGCCGTTGTCGGCGACGCGCCGATCGAGAACGGCGCGCCCAAGCGCGGCACCGAAGTGACCTTCCAGCCCTCCCCCGCGACCTTCACGATGACCGAGTTCGACTTTGCGACGATCGAGCATCGTCTGCGCGAACTCGCCTTTCTGAATTCCGGCGTGCGCATCCTTTTGACCGACGCGCGTCACGCCGAGGTCAAGCGCGAAGAGCTTTTTTACGAAGGCGGGCTCGAGGCTTTCGTGCGCTGGCTCGACCGCGCCAAGACGCCGCTCGTCGCGGCGCCCATCCTCATCCACGGCCAGCGCGACCACATCAACGTCGAAGTCGCGCTGTGGTGGAACGACAGCTATCACGAGAATGTGCTGGCCTTCACCAACAACATTCCGCAGCGCGACGGCGGCACGCATCTCGCCGGTTTCCGCGGGGCGCTGACGCGCCAGATCACCGGCTATGCCGAATCCTCCGGCCTCACCAAGCGCGAGAAGGTCGATCTCACCGGCGACGACTGCCGCGAGGGCCTGACCTGCGTGCTTTCGGTGAAAGTGCCGGACCCGAAATTCTCCTCGCAGACGAAGGACAAGCTCGTCTCGTCCGAAGTGCGTCCGGCGGTCGAAAACGTCGTCAACGAATTGCTCGGCCAATGGCTCGAAGAGCATCCGGCGGAAGCCAAGAACGTCGTCTCCAAGGTGTGCGAGGCGGCGGCGGCGCGCGAGGCGGCGCGCAAGGCGCGCGAGCTGACGCGACGCAAGGGCGCGCTCGACGTCGCCAATCTTCCCGGCAAGCTCGCCGACTGCCAGGAGCGCGATCCGGCCAAATCCGAACTCTTCATCGTCGAGGGCGATTCGGCCGGCGGCACCGCCAAACAGGGCCGCAATCGCGAGTATCAGGCAGTGCTGCCGTTGCGCGGCAAGATCCTCAATGTCGAGCGCGCGCGTTTCGACAAGATGCTGTCGTCGGAGCAGATCGGCACGCTGATCACCGCGCTCGGCACCGGCATCGGCCGCGACGAGTTCAACGCCGACAAGCTGCGCTATCACAAGATCATCATCATGACCGACGCCGACGTCGACGGCGCCCATATCCGCACGCTGATCCTGACCTTCTTCTACCGGCAGATGCCGGAGCTGATCGAGCGCGGCCATATCTTCATCGCGCAGGCGCCGCTCTACAAAGTGACGCGCGGCAAGTCGACGCAATATCTGAAGGACGAGCGCGCGCTCGAGGACTATCTGATCGACAGCCTGCTCGACGGCGCGGTGCTGCGCTGCAGGCTCGGAGAGATCGCGCCGGCGCCGACCTGCGCAAGGTGCTCGAAGACGCGCGCGCCTTCCGCAATGTGATGCTCAGCCTGCATTCGCGCTACGACCGCGCCGTCGTCGAACAGGCGGCGATGGCCGGCGAGCTGACGCCGCAGACCGACGCAGCGCAGGCGAAGCGCTTCGCCGACGAAATCGCCGCCCGGCTCGACGCGATCTCCGAAGAGACCGAGCGCGGCTGGTCGGGCGAGATGCGCGACGGCGGCCGTCCGTATGTCTTCAAGCGCACGTTGCGCGGCGTGACGCAGGCCGTGACGCTCGATGCGGCGCTGCTCGAATTCCAGCGAAGCGCGCAAGCTTCATGAGCGCGCCGAGAGCCTGCGCGACGTTTTCGCCGGGCCGGCGACGTCTGCTCACGACGCGGCGATGAGGCCCCGCTCTCCGGACCGCTCGCGCTTTACGACGCGATGAACAGCCATCGGCCGCAAGGGCCTCACCATTCAGCGCTACAAGGGCCTCGGCGAGATGAACGCCGAGCAGCTCTGGGAGACGACGCTCGACCGCGACGCGCGCTCGCTGCTGCAGGTGAAGGTGAAGGAGGCGGCGGAAGCCGACGATATTTTCGTCAAGCTGATGGGCGACGTCGTCGAGCCGCGCCGCGAATTCATTCAGGAGAATGCGCTGAACGTCGCGAATTTGGATGTGTAGGGTCGGAAAGGCGCGCCGAAGCGGTCGACGATCCGCACCACGATGCCGTTCGGCGCCAATTATTCGCCGGGAATCAATCGCGAAATTCTCACTCCATTTCCGGCTCATCCAAATCTTGATCTTCGAAAATCACGCCAAGGTCTCTTCGATTGTGCAAAATGCGGATGATTGTGAAAACATCGTTTCGCACGACATAATAAACGCGAAACTGATCAAATCCTTCAATTCTCCACATGCGTAGGCCGGCGAGCGCAGGATTTGCAAAATGCCTCGGCGAACCAGCAAGAGGAGCGCCAGCGATTTCCATCTTGCTTGGGCGAGCGGCGACTATGGTTTACTTGGCAGTTTGACCGTAAAATTCGGCCCTGTCGCGAGACGCTGCGCGCCAACTATGACTTGCGAAAAGCTCTTGGAGAGCATCGCCATGGCCATAATATCGTCGCGCGCTGACCGCTGAATGAACGCCTTCATGCTTTCTTCGTTTCGGATCGAAAACGCGGTCTTTGCCGAATTGACGGCGTTCGCTTCGTCGCACATCGCGCCCAGAACTCCTTCGTCAATCGGGACGCCCTCGCCGCTCGCCAATCCTTCGAGCAACAGCGTCGTCAAGCCGCGCGTCGCGTTCCTTTGCCTGCGCTTCGCGCAGCAGGCCGCGAAAATATTCGCTCACGTTTCCATAGCCTTTGTCGGCCAGTTGATCTTCGACGAATTTCTTGAGCGACTGAGGAAGCGAAATCGTCACCGTCGCCATCGCATTCTCCCATCTTTCGGAAAAAATCTTATCTATTAATAATAGATCATAACAATGCGCGCCGCCAGCGCCGGGCGACGCCCGCTTTCCCAATCCTTCTCTCGGGCGGACGGTGCGACGCGCCCGGCCCGGTCGGGTCGCTCGTCGATCGATTTTCCCGGAGCACGATGTTAAGGGGAAGAAGTCCAAGGGAGACAATAGCGCTTTGCCTGCCAACGCGACCCTGCACGATCACTACTTCACCGCCGGCCTCTCCTCCGATCCCGAACTCGCTTCGGCCATCGCCGGCGAGTTGCGACGTCAACAAGACGGCGTCGAACTCATCGCCTCCGAAAACATCGTCTCGCGGCTCGTGCTCGAAGCGCAGGGCTCGATCCTCACCAACAAGACCGTCGAGGGCCTGCCCTATGCGCGCTATTATGGCGGCGCGCAATTCGCCGACGCGATCGAAGCGCTCGCCGTCGAGCGCGCGAAAAAGGTCTTCAACTGCCGCTTCGCCAATGCCCAGCCGCATTCCGGCTCCAACGCCAACGCCGCCGTCTTTCTCGGCCTGTTGAAGCTCGGCGAGACGATCCTGTCGATGAATGTCGCGGCCGGCGGCCATATCAGCCATGGCCATAAGGCGACGCTCACCGGCCGCGATTATAAAATCGTCGCCTATGGCGTCTCGCGCGAAACGGAATTGATCGACCTCGACGAAATACGCGATCTTGCGCGCCGCGAACGCCCGCGCATGATTATCGCCGGCGGCTCCGCCTATCCGCGCGCGATCGATTTCGCTTCGATGCGCGCCATCGCCGACGAAGTCGGCGCCTATCTTCTCGTCGACATGGCGCATGTCGCCGGCCTTGTCGCGACCGGGCTTTATCCCGATCCCCTGCCCCATGCGCATGTCGTCACGACGACGACCTATAAATCGCTGCGCGGCGCGCGCGGCGGACTGGTTCTGTGGAACGACGAAGGTCTAAGCAATCGCATCAACGCCGGCATTTTTCCCGGCGTGCAGGGCTCCGTCCTGTTGCATGGCGTCGCCGGCAAGGCGGCCTGCCTCGGCGAGGCGCTGCGACCGGAGTTTACCGCCTATAATCGCGCCGTGATCGACAATGCGCGGGCGTTGGCGCGCGCGCTCGCAGACGCAGGCCTGCGCATCGTCACGGGCGGCACGGATACGGGACTGATGCTCGTCGATCTCGCCGCGCGCGGCCTCACCGGCGATGTCGCCGCCAAGGCGCTGGAGCGCGCCGGCCTCGCCGTCAACAAGAATATGATTCCCTTCGATCCGAGACCGCCGGAGGCGCCGTCGGGCCTGCGCCTTTCGAGCAACGCCGGCACGACGCGCGGTTTCGGCGTTTCGGAGTTCAAGACGATTGCCGGATGGATCGACCGGGTGCTGAAAAGTCCTGACGATGACGCATTGATCGACGCCGTCCGCAAAGACGCAGCGGCGCTCTGCGCCAAATATCCGATCTACCGAGGCGCTCCGTGAATTCTCCGCCCGTTCGTCTCCTCGTCTGCGTCGGTCCGCGCTGCGACGCCGCGGGCAAAGGCCGCGCGCTGCTCGCTTCGATTGAGAAATTTTTTGCGCGCGACTTTTCGGAAGAATTGGCTTCCGCAAGACTCTCGATCGCGACGCGCGACTGCCTGCGGCTCTGCACCCGCGATCCCGTCGTGCGCTTCGAGCCGTCCGGCGACGCCCTGTCGAATCCTTCGCTCGACGAATTGTTGCAACTCACGCGCGACGCGCTTGCCGAGCAAGGCCTCGCGCTATCAAGAGAAGCTTAGTTGAACCGCTTTGCTTTTCTTAGGGAACGATTTCTACGCTCAGTGTTGCGAATTCTCAGAACGATAGGTGTGAAAGGAACAGCATGCGTCAACTCATTCCATTTTCCCTTGTCCTGGCGTTCGCCGCGACCCCGGCCTGGGCTCAGGGCACGTCCCAGGAACGCTCCGACTGCATGGGCGACGCCCTCAGATTTTGCAGCTCCGACATTCCTGACATCGACGAAATCGAATCCTGTCTGCAGCAGAATATGGCGCGGCTGAGCCCCGCCTGCCGTCGCGATCGGCTTTTGGGATATGGCCTTCAGGTATCTTGTGGCGGACGAACCCGATAAGGCCATGGATTGGGTCGAAAAGGGGTTCTAGATGCACGACCCTCTCATGACCTATAATACCACTCCGGCGCGGTATTTCGATCGATTGTTCGGGGATCCTCGGTTCATCGCCATTTGTGAGAAAATGAAGCTTCCGCTTCCAGAATAGGGATTGAAGCTTTTTGCCGGGTCGCGGCAATCGCGCCAGTTGCTGATAAGAAAATGTCGGAGGGCGACGAGGTCCTCGCCCTCGAACCGGGAGGGGCGTTTGCCGGCGTCCCGGGAGAGGGAATTGAGCGCGCGGAGCGAAGTCTCGGGCCCGGTCCGGAGGCCGGACTTCGGATGCGGGCGGACGTCGGGCTCGCCGCCGAGGCGCGACGTGACGAGGTCGGCGTGTAGTGGGCCTGGAGCGCCTGCAGGCCGACGGCCTGCCGGAAGAGGAGGCCCGTGGTCCTTCGCGACGTCCCGGTAGACGAAGACGCGGAGCGGAGCTCGAGCCGCGAGGGGTCGGACTCGTCGCGGACGATGGCGGCGAGCGACGGCGCCGCGGTTCAGGCGGGCGATGACGGCGTCGACCTTTCGCCGGTCTTCGCGCCGCGGATGAAGGCGGTCTCGGCGTGGAGGCGCGTCAGCTCGAAGCCGTCGTGCGATGACCGGGGGCTCGGCCCAGACGCGGGTCGGCGTGGCCGGAGGCCCACCAGGTGAAGCCGTCGCGCTCGCGGGTGATCCACCGGTGCGACGCCGAGAGGCCGCAGAAGACCTTGTTGAGCATCGTGCGGCCGACGCTTTTCGTGCGCCGCGTTCCGGGGGAGGGGGCGGGAGAGGGTGCCGCCTGGTTCATTGGCTCGTCCTTCCCACGAACGCGCCGGCGAGGGGCGGGATTCTCTTCGTTCGACGATGAGGCGGGCGACGTCTCCGGCGGAAGGATCGGGAAGGCTGCCGAGGACGACGGATGCGGCTTCGTCGAGCGCGTTCTCGCGCGCCCACGCCATGGCCATGCGGACGACGTCGGAGCCGAAGTAGTTCCTGCCGTCGTAGGCGTCGCCCTCGCGCGCTTCCTGCTCGAGGACATTGAACAGATTGGCGAGCGGCCGGGGCATCACGGCTGCACCTCCAGCCCCTCGCGGCGCAGGGCGGCGACGAAGGCCGGGGCGCCCTCGGCGTCGAGGACGAGCGCCCCGCCGGACCAGCGGAGGTCGTCGCTGTGCGCGAGACGGGTGTCCAGCCAGCGGCCGGCCTCGGGCCGTGAGGGGCGCGAGGAGCACGCGGAGACCCGAGGTGCGCAGACGGAAGTCGGGAGGCGGGGACGAGCGGGTGTCGTTCATGGGGCGTCCTTTCGGGAAGCGGGTTCGCCTCGATCGCGCATGGGCCCGGACGATCCGGTCGGCTGTACCACCGCAGGGACTACGGGTGGTGGACGGGTCCAGGGAGCCGAATCTCCTCGCCGTCTCTCTTCATGCCCGGCAGCCCGAGGCGGGCTGCCGATTGCCTCAAAGAACCAAGAGCAATCTAGACCTGGCAATTCGAAAGGTCAAGCGGCTATTACGCGCGAGCCGATCGAAAGTGTCGGACACGGCGATGAGTCGAATCTCCGAGGCTAGGACGCCATGTGTCCCTGGGGTGAAAACAGGATTGCGCCCGGGCGCCGGATCGTTCGCGGGGCTCCCGGCACGAATTCAAGGTGATAGTCTTTTCTCGCGCCCGCCGTGGGCGCGGTTCTTTGAAACTCAGGCAGCCCTGCGCTTCGGGCTGCCGGCATGCAGAGTGGCGGAGAGAGCACCGGCTCGACGACCCGCCCGCCAGACCGTAGTCCTCTACGGTGGCCCCGCCGGCCGGACGGAAAGTCCGGAACCATGTGCGATCGATGCGTGATCTCGCCGTCGAAAGGACCATCCCATGCAAGAACTCGAACCCCTGAAACGAAGCCGGCCGATGCCCGTGCGCGCCCGCGTCCTGCGCCTGCTGCTCGAGCGGCGGGACGCCGGCCTCGAGATCGACCCCTGGCTGCCGTTCCCGCAGAAGCACTGCTGCTTCTCGTTCGGCCCGGAGGACGGGCCCGTGCCGGTTGGCGCGCTCTTCCTGCTCTGGTCGGCGGGGCCGCCTTACGCGCAGGCCTGTCCGGACTGCAAGACCACCGCGTACATGGTCTCGTTCGGCGGCTTCCTGTCCTAGGGAGGTGGCCACCTGGTCTGCCCGGCGTGCGGGGAGGAATGGTTTCAGTGGCTCGGAGGGCTCGTCGAGCATCAGCCGCTGGCTCAAGGCGAGTCCGATCGCGAACGGTCAGTTCCGACCGAAGGGGATGCGCTACGGCGGCGCGTTCTGCTCGGACGGCGAGGCACTCCGCAACCTTCTCGGCGTCACCGAGCCCCCCGACGAGGAGGAGGGAGTCAGCGTGACGACCGCCAGCGGATCCGGCATCGTCGTCGGGCTCGGTTTCGAGAAGGTCGCCCCCGAGAAGAAAGCGTGATGGCGTGAGTCGAATCGAGAACAAGGGCTCTGTGTGAGCTCTTGTCAGGCCGCCGTCTCGCCGATAGACCGGTCCATTCTGGAGTTGAGGAAATGGCCGGGGCGCGATCTTCATCGACCGGCTGGAGGAAAGCGGTCAAGAACGTGCCGCCAAATGAACGGCTCCGGCCTTTTGCAAAACAATACGATCCGAAGAGGAGCATGTGCGACGTGCCGACGAGCCGCTGGAGGCGACGCTTCGGCGGGTCATCCGCGAGGAGTTTCCGAGGCGTTCGGCTCGCCCTCACGCGTGACGAGCGAGCGTGTCCTCAGGGCTCGACGAGCGTCAAACCCCGGAACCACCCTCGGTAGAAGCCCCGGTCGCGCGTCAGGAGGCGGTCAGCCCGGCACTTCGCGTGCGCCGCAACGAGGAAGTCCGCCACCAGGCGCGATCTCTTTCCGCCATGCCGCCGGTACTGGCCCCAGAGATCGCCAGCCAGGACGGCGGAACTCTCGTCGAACGGGTCGAATGAGACCCCGGCAGCCGCGAGGGCGTGGGACATTTCCTGGCCCGCCGGAAAGGCGGCGCGGACTTCGGCCCAGACGATGGGACAGGCAACAAGGCGGCCCCGTCCGCGGGCAGCCTTGAGCGCCGCAAGCGAAGTCTCGACGTGAGCCGGGTCGTCGAGCAAGACGTCCAGAAGAACTACTGTCGACGGCCGTGATCAACGGCTCTCTCCGTCCCGCGCCCGGCTCCAAGCCGGCCCTCGGGTCCTGGCCAGGAAGCGGTCGACGTGACCGCCGCGGCCCGCGAGGCCCCTCAAAGCGTCGATCGGGTCCTGCGGGGTAACCGGCAGGGCGATCAGGGCGCCGCCCTTTTCCTCGAATTCGAGCTCGGTTCCCTCGACGATGCCGAGGCTGATCCGGAGCGGCTTCGGAATGGTGACTTGGCCCTTTTCGCTGACGCGACTCTTCATACTTTCATTGTAGGAATTCGCTACCTCGGCAGTCAAACCGCTGGAGCGTTTCGCCCCCGGCTGTGCACCGCCTCCCTGGTCAGTTCCGCCACGACGCTCCTCGCGGCCCCGCCCGAAAAGCCCCGCGAGGACACGGCCGAGGGGCTGCGGAGGGATTTCGGGGGTAACATTCCGGGGGGATGAGCCCCGCGCAAGTGCTTTCCAGCGGACAGATTACGGTGCCTCGAGAGGCCGTTGCGGACTTCTGCCGGAAGCACCACATCCGGCGGCTGGCCCTGTTCGGGTCGGTGCCTCCGAGCGCCGACGCGGCCGGATGGCCGTGCGCGCGCTGACCGTGGTGGTCGAGTTCCGCATCGGCACGGTCCCTGCCTCGCGCAGGCGGACGCTCATGAAGGCAAGGACGAGCTGCGTCGCCTCTACGGTCAGAGCAAGCACCCCTAACCCGCCCCAACCGCTCCGTTTTCAGTAGAGAATGGCGTGCCTGAACTTCGAGTGCAACGTCTTCACCAAAGTCGCCTGCACGCACTAGCTCACGGAACGGTAAGGAGGGTGTCATGACGAGAAGAGCAGCGTTGTTCACTTGCTTGATTGCCGCCGTGATCCTGGCGGCGGGGCCGGCGGCGGCCGCTTGGTTCCTCACGCTGGAGTCGCCTGCGGGACAGACGCAGACGATCGAGCTGCAGGACTTCAATCTGGGCGGCGAGACTCCTGCGACCCTGGGATCGGCCACCGGAGGCGCGGGCGCTGGCAAGATCAAATTCAACGAGTTCACGATCAAGAAGACGACCGACGCGGCTTCGCCGGCGTTCTTCAGGAACTGCGTGGCGGGAGCGCACTACAAGAAGGTGACGCTCGAGATGAGGAAGGCCGGCGGCGATCCTTCGGCCGCCGGCAAGCCGTACCTCCGCTACATCCTGCACGAGGTCATCGTCACCAACGTGAACCCGGCCGACCACGGCGCGAAGTTCAGCTTCGGTAGATCCGAGGTCGAGGGCGCCCCGACGCGGACGCCCGTCGTCAGGCCAACGACCGTGCCACCCAGGGCGGTCGCACCGAAGACGTAGAGGGGCTGCCTGACACCCGATAATCGTCACGGGTGACGGAGTTCGGGGAGCTCGGGAGAGGGGCGCGCCGGGGAAGGCACCCACCCACGCACGATAGAATGCACACGTGAGCCGAGACCCGCTACTCGCCCGAATCACGCTGGACCCCAAGGTCATGGTGGGGCAGCCGGTGGTCCGTGGCACGCGTCTGACCGTCTCCTTCATCCTGGGCCGTCTTGCTCACGGGTCCGCGATCGAGGAACTGCTGAGCGAGTATGGCGGGCTGACCCAGGAAGACGTTCAGGCCTGCCTGCTGTTCGCGGCTGAAGCCGTGGCCGACAACACCTTCGCCCCCCTCGCAAACGCGAAGTAAGTGCGCTTTCTCGTCGACGAATCGACGGGGCCGGACGTGGCGCGGTGGCTTCGAACCCTCGGCCACGACGTGCTCTCGGTATACGACGAGAACCCCGGACTGCCTGACGACGATGTCCTGCGCTGGGCTGAGCGGGAAGAGCGGATTCTCATCACGAACGACAAGGACTTCGGTGAACTGGTCTTCCGGGATGAGAAATGTCACGCAGGAGTGGTTCTGCTTCGAATCGAGGATGAACGCCCCGCAAACAAGAAGGCGGTCCTGGAGAAGCTCCTCCGGGGACATGGCAAGGACATCCCCGGCAGCTTCGTCGTCGTGTCAGAAGACACCGTGAGAATTACGCGATTCTCCGGTGGCGGGAGCTGATTCGGGGGAACGCGGGCCTCGAGTTCTCCGAGGGTGGGGCGCCCGCGGGCTACCTCGCCACGGCGCGGGCGATCTCCCGGGGCCGTTTCCCGGTGGCGAGGAGCGAACGGACGATGAGATCGAGGCTGACCTGCGCGTCTGCGGCCTCCATCTTCGCGACTCGGGACTGGCTCGAGCCCAGTTTCGAGGCGAGCGCCGTCTGGGACAGCCCCTTCTTCAGGCGAACCTTCTTGAGCTCGCGGGCGAGGCTGAGCTTGATCTCGATGTAGGCCGATTCCTCCGGGGTCAGGCCGAGGAAGGTCTTGGCGGAACCGAACGTCCAGCCCTTCTTCGTGAGTCGCGCTTTCTTCGTCTTGTCCATCTGATTACTCCCTGTCCCATGCCGCGAGGCGCCGCGCGCAGGCTGCGATCACGGCGTTCGGCGTGCGTTGAGTGCCCTTCTTCTCGATTCCCAGAATCACGATCGCGTCAGGCCGAACTGCATAGAAGATCCGCCAGTCGACGTTCCCGTCGGGCACTCGGCAGCTCGTGGCAACCCTTCCCGATCCCCGGCATCGGCCGCGAATCCGGGAGCGAAAGCACGTCTCCTTGTTGAAGGCCCCTCAGGAGGTATCCCGCGCGAACCCGTCCGTCCTTCGAGAAGGGCGGGGACTTGATTTCGCCGTGCATCCACGCGAGGGGTTTCTCGGGAAGCTTCATCTCACCCGAGACAAGGCTACAGCGATCGACGGGCTATGTCAATCCTGACATATGCGGCTTTCCCTTCGAGGTCGATGGGGGTCAAGGCGTCGATGGGGGTCAGGTCTGTGTTTTCTATTATGGCGGGAGGGGCCTGGTCTTGGAGACGCGGCCCTTCAACGAGAGCCGCCGGGCCGTATCCGTAATCCTCCCGGAGAGGCCACGGCGAAAGCGCGCAGCAGTTCTTGCGCGTGGGCGAACACGAACGCGACGAGGAGGGCGCCCTTCCGGGCAGGTGAGCGGCCGGTCAGGCGAAGAAGCAGGACGCCAGACGACGACGCGGCTGGAATGGCCGCTGCCTCCTGACGGCTGAAGGTAGCCGGAAGAGAAGGTCAGATGGTGTCCAGGGGGGGTGGGTCCCGGCGCGTGTCAGGCGTAGGCGAGGCGTCGAGATGATGACTTCGTAGCGCGGGTTCATGGCTCGCAAATCCTGCATTCCCGGCCTGGCTTAGCCTTCAGCGTGCCCTTCGCCGCCTCTCGTGCAACGCGGCAAAGTCGGCCTCGTCCCACGTCTCTTTCAGGGCCTTGGCCTCCTCGATGGAGCGGTGGCGGTAGACGCCTGGCGGGAAGCGGCGCGGCACCGTCCGCGCGGCGAAATCCCACACGGAGGCGATCGCCGACAGAAGCTCCGCATCGCCCGGCTCGCGCCAGAGGGTGTCCTCCATCTCGGAGACGTCCCGGAACTTGCGAACGCCCATCACTCCTCCGGGAGCCGGAAGCGCCGGCGCAGGGCCTCGGCGTCGGCCCGATCCTTAAGGCGGATTGTTCCCCTTTTCATCCTGTACAAGGTAGCGGGCGTGGCCACGGTGACGGAGACGCCGCCGAGGTCCAACTTCTCGGATTCGAGATCCTCGAACCGAAAGGCGTCGCCGAGGCGCGTCAGGATGTCGATGTGGAAGGCACCTTCGGGCGGCACGTACTGGATCGCCGGATATTCTCCCAGCAGGTCGTCAGCGCTGATCTCGTCGATGTGCGGGTCGGAGAAGACGGCGCGCAGGGCGGCTTTCAGGCGGTCGACGTTCTCTCGGGTCGGTGCGATGAAGACGTCGAGGTCCTCGGTCGCGCGCGCGAGGCCCTGCAGATTGACCGCCACGGCGCCGAAGACCACGTACGCGACCCCGTGCCGCTCGAATTCGGCGAGTACCTTCCTCGTGAGGTCGTAGTCCACGGAAAGAGCTTACGCCGTGGGCGGGCGATCACCGGTGTGACGTTGACACTGCAGCCGGATCATCTTGAGCTACTCCTGCCTGACGGCTGAAGGTAGACGGAAGAGATGGTCAGATGGCGACCGGGAGGGAGGACCGCATCCGGTTCAACGGGCTGCCTTGGCCGGCTTTCGGCGGGCGGTAGAATTCAGGGTATGAAGTCCTTCCCGGCTGTCATCGAAAAGTGTCCGGACACTGGGCTCTACGTGGGCTACGTACCTGGCTTCCCGGGTGCGCACTCGCAGGGGAAAACGCTCGATGAGCTGCACGAGAGCCTCCGCGAAGTCGTCTCGATGCTCCTGGAAGACGGGGATCCGAAGCCTTCGTAACTGACACCAGGCGAACTCCTCGAAGGGCCGATGGGCGGGTAGCCCCGCCGGGGGGTGCGGCACTACCTCGTAATCACCTTCGGCACTGCACTTCATCCTGCTAGATTTTGTTGTACTTGCGCGCGCTAGTATCGGCGCGCGAACGAGATCACGATCCGGGAAGCGGGTTCGATCTCTGACGGGAGCAAGGCCTTGAGCACTCCGACGATTCCGGAAAAAGCCGCGCGGATCGCCTCCCCCGACCGGATCCTGTCGACCCGCGCGCTTTCCACCCCCGAGCCGCTCGTCCGCGCCTTCTCGCGCCGCGTCCAGCAGGAGGGCGCGCTCGACCTGACGCAGGGCGACTACAAGAACGCGGACTTCGCCCCGCACCCCGAGGTCGTCCGGGCGGCCCAGCGGATCACGCGGAACACGGTCCACAGCTACGGCCCCGCCGTCGGCCGGATGGACGTCCGGGGCGAGATCGCCGAGTTCTTCAACCGCGACGGCCTCCGCGACTACCCCGCGTCCGACGTCCGCTTCCTTCCGG
This sequence comes from uncultured Acidobacteriota bacterium, assembly GCA_963721385.1. Taxonomy (GTDB): domain Bacteria; phylum Acidobacteriota; class Thermoanaerobaculia; order UBA5066; family UBA5066; genus DAOMFB01. The sequence continues at coordinate 148,267 of CAVRJB010000008.1, read as the reverse complement.
ACGAAGTCCTCTTCACGCCCGGCACGCGGGCGGGCCTGGCGGCCGTCCTCGAGGTGCTCGGCGCCGACGGCTCCGGCGTCGTCGTGCCGAGGCCGAGCTGGGAGTACGACTGGTTCATCGAGCGGGCGGGGAAGCGGATCGTCGAGCTGCCGACGACGCCGGGAGAGTTCCTCCCGGACCCGGCCGCGCTCGAGCGGCTCCTCGCGAAGGGCGGGATCTCGTCGGTCATCATCAACAACCCCCACAACCCGACGGGCCGCGTCTACCCGCGGGCGCTCGTGGAGGGGCTCGTCCGGGTCGCGGTCAGGCACCGCGTCTACGTCCTCTACGACTGCGTCTACCAGCGGCTCGACTACGTCGATTCCTTCGTCAACCCGGCGTTCGCCGACCCCGAGTGGCGCGACTGGGTCGTGACGCTTTCGGGCCTCTCGAAGATGGACATGTTCGGGGCCTCGACGGGGACGCGCGCCTGCTGGCTCGTCCTCTCCGACCAGATCCGGGCGGGGAGCGTCCGGGCCCGCGAGATCCTCGCGAACCTCGCGGCGTGGCTCGTCGCGACGCCGTCGACGCTGGCGCAGGACTGGGCGCTCGCGGCGCTCCAGAGCCCGCTCGCGGCGCTCCGGCGGCCGTCTCCCTACATGCGGGAGCGGCGCGACTACATGATCGAGGCGGCGGACGCCCTCGCGCCGCTCGGCGTCGTCAGGACCGACTTCGGCGGGACGTTCTACTCCCCGCTCGCCTTCCCGGGGCTCGTCGGCGAGACCTTCGACCGGCTCCGGAACGGCGTGCACGAACGGGCGGTCGTGAGGAGCTCGGTCGACGCCTTCGACTTCCTCCTCTCGGGCGGCGTCGGCGGGATTCCGTTCGCCGCGTTCGCCGGGAGCGACGCGGCCCGGTACGGAACGTGGCAGCGCCTGTCGTACGGGTCGAAGGACGTGAGCGAGCTCGCGGTCTTCATGGCCCGCGTCCGCGAGCGGATCGAGCGGGCAGGGCGCGCCGGATCGAGCGCGCCGGCGGCTGCCGCGACGTCCGCGGCGCCGGGCATCGAGGAGGAGGTCTGGACGAGCGCCTGCACCGAGGCGGGCTACTCGGCTCTCGACGGCCTCGATGCGAAAGCCTTCGCCGAAGAGAGGCGCCGCTTCCTGACGCGGCCGCAGCTCTCGGCGGTCCGGTTGACCGGAACGAAGCACCCCGACTCGACGGCCCATCGGGCGGAACAGCTCGCGCGGGCGCTCCGCGCGGCGCCCGAAGGAACGCCCGGCCGCGCCCACGAGGCCCTCACCCATCTCGAGTGGAACCCGCTGATCGAAGCTCGGGTGGAGTTCGAGGAGTCGGTCACCGACCTCCTCGGCCCGTGCAGCGAGGTGCTCCTCGACTACGAGGGGCGCCAGATCAGCCCGGAGTGGGTGGACGTTCCCGAGAAGGTCGTCCTCGCGCTTCTCCGGCACGGCGTCGTCCCGGGCGAGGACCGCCACCTCCTCTTCCGCGTCCCGAATCCCTGGATCGAGCCGGACGAGGAGAAGATCTCCAAGATCCTCGCGTCGGTCGCGCGGGCGAACTTCCTCTTTCTTCTCGCCTGCGAGCGGCTCGGCATCACGCCGGTCCAGAACGCCATCGCGGAGCTGACGGTGCCGCAGGTGAATTCCCGGGCGGAGCTGGGCGCGGTCGTCAAGATCGGGACGCTCTACCTGCAGGCGATCGAGGAGCTCTTCCGGGGCCTCCCGGAACGGATCGACGCGTTCCTCGTGGCGCGGATCCCCGAGAAGCGGCGGGCCGAGCTCTCGGCGCGCGTCGCGCGCGTCCGGCTCGTGCCGCTCGTGGAGAACGTCGGGGCGCTGTCGCACCTGCCGGACCTCCTCGAGGCGTACTACCAGGCTCTCGAGCGGAACCGCGGCGCGGCGGGTCTCCCGACGCCGGAGTCGTTCCGGACCCGGTTCGACGGCACCGAGGCGATCGTCCGGGTCTTCGTCGCGATGTCGGACACGGCGGAGCAGAGCGGCAAGATCGCGACCGACGTCGCCTACACGCTGGCCGTCGGCGGGCGGGACGAGGCGGAGCGGCGGCTGGCCGCGCGCGCCCGGCGGATCGGCGAGCCGCCGCCGCGCGTGACGTTTCTCGTCGGGGCCGGGCGGGCCGGCTTCCGCGGCGGCTTCGACCCCGAGCACGAGGGCGTCATCGCGCAGTTCGCGCGCGCCGACGGCGTGACGATGCAGGGAATCCGGGCGGACGCGCCGGACGAGGCCGTGCGCCTCGCGGCGAAGTTCCGCGAAGCCGCGGCGGCGAAGCGCCCGGCGCCCGCGGTCGGCCCGTCGGACCGGGAGATCCTGCTCGGGCTCCTCGAGACCAGCGTGAAAGCCCACACGGAGACGCTCCTCCGGATCGCTCCGCTTCTCGCCCCCTTCAGCGGCCTCGTCCCGCAGACACGCGTGAGGATCCGGGCGACCGGGTCGGTGAACTACGGGCGGTCGATCCCGGTCTACCCCGAGGAATGGGGCGGCGGGAAGACGCTGCCGGACAACCGCGACCTCCGCGACGCCTGGCCCGAAGGGGTGACGTTGCCCCGCGCGATCAACTACAACCTCGGCTGCACGACGCTGGGCCTCCCCGCGGTCACGAGCGATCTCGCCGCCCTCGACAAGCGCGCGGCGGTCCTCCTCGAACGGCACGTCCCGGGCTACCGCGAGATCCTCGCCCGCGAGCTCCCGTATTTCGTCCGCGAGTCCGTCGCCTTCGTCTTCGGCAAGCGCTTCGCCGAGATGGCCGCGCGCCGCTGCCTCCGGGCGGCCGCGGCGGTCTGGGCCGACGTCCGCGTTCCCGAGGAGATCGTGGCGCCGACCTGCCTCTTCGCGATGCTCTACCTCAGGTACGTCGCCGAGGACTCCGACAGCTGGGACGAGACGAAGGAGCACGAGAGCCTGACGACGCGCGAGGAGGAGCTGATCCGGGAGACGGGGAGCGGCGCCTTCGCCGCCCTCTGCGCCGAGCGGCCGGGCAACCGCTGGAGCGCCCTGCAGACGGTCCTCGACACCGAGGACGCGCCGCGCCTCCTCCTCGCCCGCGAGCTGACGATCGAGGAGAAGCGGGAGTTCGTCGACCTCCGGATCGAGGGGTGGCTCCGGACGCTGCCGGAGCCCCTTTCGCGCGAGCTGCGCCGCGACTGGGCGCCGCTCCGCGAGCTGGGGGAGGACGACCTGACGCTCCGGGCGATCGAGCAGATGATCGCCCTCGAGCGGCTGCGGGGGAGCCGGGGAGCCTGAGCGATCCGACCCGGTCCGGCGGAATAGCCGCGGCGCCGGACCGGATACACCGGGGAGAGCCGCCGCCGCATGTCCCTCTTCCGTCCCCATGCCGCTCCCGCCGCCGACCGGGTCCGCGAGGACTTCGACCGGGAGGCGTGGCCGCACTTCCGGGAGATCTACCGGGCGGCGTTCCGGCTCGCGCGGCGCCCGGCGGAGGCCGAGGACCTTTCGCAGGAGGTCTTCCTCCAGGCGTGGAAGTCGTTCGACCGGTTCGAGCGGGGGACGAACTGCCGGGCGTGGCTCTACCGGATCCTCTGGAACGTCCACCACCAGCGGCTCCGGAAGAAGGTCCCGCTGCCGCTCGGGGCCGAGGACGAGGCCCGGCTCGCCGAGACGCTCGCGGCCGAGGAGCCGACGCCGACCGAGATCCGCGACGAAGAGGTCGCCGCAGCGCTCGACGCCCTGAGCGCCGAGCACCGGCAGATTCTCCTTCTTTCGGACGTCGAGGAATTCACCTACAAGGAACTGGCCGGGATCCTGCGCGTGCCGATCGGCACCGTCATGTCTCGCCTCTCGCGGGCGCGCGCCGCGCTCCGCGAGAAGGTCCGGGGAACGGCGGCGGCGGCCGGGATTCGCGCCGCGCGGGCCACCGGAGGAAGCGACACACCATGACCGCCGCTCTGAACGTCCGCGACTACGCCTGCGCGAAGGTGCGCCGGCGGCTCGATTCGTACCTCCTCGGCGAGCTTTCCGTCGACCTCTCGCACGAGATCCTCGAGCACCTCGACCGCTGCCCGGAATGCCGCGCCGAGCTGGGAGCCCGCGAGCGGCTCCGCGCGGCGACGCGCCTCGCCCTCGCGCCCGCGCCCGAGCCGCGCGAAGGATTCGACGGAGAGGTCCGCTCCCTTCTGGATCGGACGCCTCGCACCCGGCGGTGGCCGGCAGGCCTCCTCCTCGCGGCCTCGCTCCTTCTCGGCGCCGGCCTCGCGGGCTGGCTGGTCCTGGGCCGCGGCGGGTCGACGGGCGTGGCGACACGGACGGCGTCGCTGGATTCGGGGGCGACCGCGTTCGCCGCCCTGAACCACCGGAATTGCACTCTCCGCGGGGAGTGGCCCGCGGACGCCCCGCCGCTGGCGTCGCTCGAAACAGGCCTCGCCCCGAACGTCGCCGCAGCCGTGGAGGCCGCGGCGTCGCGGCTGCCGGGCTACCTCCCGGTCTCGGTGCACGAGTGCCAGCACGCGGGAGAGACGGTCCTGCACCTCGTTTTCCGGCGCGCCGGCGTTGCCGGATCCGAGGGCCTCGTCTCGCTCATCGCCACGCGGCCAGGCTCCGCGCTCGCTTCCGCCGCGAGCCGGACCGGCCTCCGGAGCGGCGGGCTAGAGGGCGGCTTCGCCGTGGCCGGGACGAACGGGCGTGACGGCAGGCTCCTCCTCGTCGTTGGAAGCGGGAGCGAAGCGGAGACGATGGCCCTCGGCCGGGCGGTGCTGCCCGCCTTCGCGACGGCGCTCGCCGGCTGACCCGCGGCCCGCTGATCCGGCGCCGCCTCTCCGCCCGTATCCCCGGGGAACAGGCCCCCGGCGGGACCCCCGAAAAGCAGGGAATAGGGGGACGGCGTATTGCGATTGAGACTAAGATCGAGAAAAAATACCGACAGGAGGAGGACGACATGAATCGACGGGAATTCACGAAGATGGCCCTGGGAGCGGCGGCGACCGGCGTCCTGGCGAGCCGGGTCCTGCTCGCCGACGACAAGCCGAAGTCGGAGGGGAGCGACAAGCACGTCTGCAAGGGGATGAACGCCTGCAAGGGGCAGGGGGGCTGTCACACGGCCGAGAACGGCTGCGCGGGCCAGAACGCGTGCAAGGGGAAGGGGGGCTGCCCCACCGTGGCCAAGCACGAGTGCAAGGGGAAGAACGCGTGCAAGGGGCAGGGGGGCTGCTCGAGCGGCGACAACGGCTGCGCCGGCAAGAACTCCTGCAAGGGGAAGGGCGGCTGCGCGGTTCCCGTCAAGCACGGCGAAGGACGACAAGAAGGGCGGCGCCGCCAAGAGCTGACGGCGCATGCGGGGGGCGTCTTGGGGGGCGCCCCCCGCATTTCCGCCCGGCTCCGGCGAGGCAACATGAGCGGCAACCGCTGGGGATTCCCCGATCTCGGCATCGGCGTCGGCCTCCGGACGACGCACTTTCCGACGATCCTGTCGACGTGGCCGGCGGTCGACTGGTTCGAGGCGATCACCGAGAACTTCCTCGACACGGGGGGCCGTCCGCGCGAGGTCCTCGACCGCGTCGCCTCCCGCTATCCCGTCGTCCTGCACGGCGTGTCGCTTTCGATCGGCGGGACCGACCCGCTCGAACCGGGCCTACCTCGCGAAGGTGAAGGCGCTCGCCCGGCGGGTGAAGGCGCCCTGGGTCTCGGACCACGTCTGCTTCACCGGTGTCGCGGGCCGGAACACGCACGACCTCCTCCCGATTCCGTACGACGAGAAGACGCTCCGCCACGTCGTCGGGCGGGTGAAGGCGGTCTCCGAGATCCTCGAGCGGCCGCTCGTCCTCGAGAACCCGTCGAGCTACATGGAGTACGCGGCGTCCTCGATGCCGGAATGGGAGTTCATCGCGAGGCTCGCGGAAGAGGCGGACTGCGGGCTCCTCCTCGACGTCAACAACGTCTACGTGAGCGCCTTCAACCACGGCTTCGACCCCGTCCGGTACCTCGACGCCATCCCGGCCGACCGCGTCGTCCAGTTCCACCTCGCGGGACACACGAACAAGGGGGACTACATCCTCGACTCCCACAGCGACCACGTGATCGACGAGGTCTGGCGGCTCTACCGGCACGCCTGGGAGAGAACGGGCCCGGTCTCGACGCTCCTCGAGTGGGACGAGAAGATCCCGGCGTTCTCCGTCGTCCACGCCGAGGCGCGAAAGGCGCTCCGCCACCGCGGCGCGCCGAAGGCGGGGAGAGCCGCCCGTGGCTGAGGCCGCGCCGCTCCGGCGCGTCCAGCGCTTCGTCCAGGCGGTCATCGTCTCCCCGGGCGAAACCCGGCGCGCCGCCGCGGCCGCTGCGCGGCGGGAGCTGGGCGGCAGGCGGCCCGAGTCGGTCCTCCTCCCGTCGAGGACCTTGACGCCGGTGGATCGAATCGGGATCTACCAGGAGATGTACCTCCTCAGGATGCACGACGCCCTCGCGGCCGACTACCCGGGCCTTCTGCACGCGCTCGGCGAGGAGGAATTCCGGGACTTCGTCCGGGCCTACGTGCAGCGCCACCCTTCGAGGAGCTACACGCTGAACCGCCTCGGCGACCACGTGCCGGCGTACCTCGCCCGGTCCCGCCGTTTTCAGCACGGGCCGTTCCTCGCGGAGCTCGCGCGCCTCGAGCTGGCCATGACGGAGATCTTCGACGCCGAGGCCGCGGCGCCGGTCCGGAGGCTCCGCCCGGTCGCCATCTCGGAGACCACGGCGTTCCGGTCGTCACCGACCCTTCGTTTCCTCGTTTTCCGCTACCCGGTCGGCCCGTATCTCGACGCCGTCCGGGAGGAGCGGACGCCCCGGCTCCCGCGCCCCGCGCGGACACGGATCGCCCTCTGGCGGTCGGGGACCTCCGTCCGGCGGCTCGATCTCACGCCGGGCGCCGAGACGCTCCTCCGCCGGCTCGCAGCGGGGCGGCCTCTCGGAGCGGCCCTGAAGACGCTCTCGGCGCGCGAGCGGCGCGACCTGCCGGAGCGGGAGATCTCGACGCTCTTCCGGACGGCGGTGGCCGGCGGAATGCTCACCCCCGTCTGACGGAACCTTCCCCGATAATCGCGGGGTGAGGCGTTCGCTCGCCGTACTCGCGGTCCTGCTCGTGGCCTGCCCGCTCGGGGCGGAGGGGCCGGCGACGTTCGTCACGCCCGCGGGCATCAGCGTTCCCCTCCGCGTCCTCGAAGCCGACGGGAAGGTCTTCGCCGCCGTGGCCGACGTCGCCGCGGCGCTCGAAGGGACGGTCTCGTTCGACGAGAGGACGAAGTCGTTCGAGGTCCGGCTGAAGGGGCACACGGCCGTCTTCGGGACCGACGCTCCCGTGGCCGTCGTCGACACGAAGCTCGTCAACCTCGCGGCTCCCGCCCGGGCCCAGGGGTCCCTCGCCTTCGCCGACGCCGACTTCCTGACCCGCGTCCTCGGGCCGGCGACGGGCGTCTCGTTCGCGTGGGACGCCGGGAAGCGGACGCTCGTGGCGTCCCGCGCCGAGTCGGCGGAGATCACGGTCGAGATGACGTTGGCCGACGTCGGCGACACGACGAAGGTCGTCTTCCGGTTCTCGCAGCCGCCGCAGTACCGCGTCGAGAAGACCGACGACGCCGTCGTCCTGAAATTCCCGGGGGTGACGCTCCTCCCCGGCACTCCGGAAAAGCTCTCCGACAGCCCGCGCGTCTTGCGCGTCAACGTCCGCGGGAGCGAGGCGTCGGTGACCTTCCGGGAAAAGGGGCTGTCGACGAACGTCTACCCGCTCGGCTCGCCGCCGCGACTCGTCGTCGACGTCACGCACGCGGCCGCCACGTCGGCGGTGCCGGCCCCGGCTCCGGCCTCCCGGGCGCGGATCGTCGTCCTCGACCCGGGCCACGGCGGGACGGAGGAAGGGGCGAAGGGCCCGGCCGGCCTCCTCGAGAAGGACGCCATGCTGGCCCTCGCGAAGACCGTCCAGGATGTCTTCATCCGGCGCGGCTACCGCGTCGTCACGACGCGCTCGAGCGACACCGGCGTCGGCCTCGAGGACCGCGCCGCCTCGGCGAACACGGCGAAGGCCGACGTCTTCGTCTCGCTCCACGCCAACGCGTCGCGGACGCCGACCGCACACGGAACGGAGGTCTTCTACCTCTCCCTCGAGGCCTCGGACCGCGCCGCGGCCGTTCTCGCCGAGAGCGAGAACCGTGCCGGCGAGGCCCCTGCAACGTCGGCCGAGAAGAACGCCGCCGTGCGGGACCTCGACCTGATCCTCTGGGACCTCGCGCAGAACCAGCACCTCGCCGCTTCGGCGCGCCTGGCGGAGATCATCCAGGCGGACTTCAACCGGCTCCTCGGCGTCACGACGCGCGGCGTGAAGCAGGCTCCGTTCCGCGTCCTGATCGGCGTCAACGCCCCCGCCGTCCTGGTCGAGGTGGCCTTCATCACGAATCCCGACGAGGAGCGGCGGCTCGGCTCCGAGGAGTTCCGGCGCCAGACCGCCGAGACGCTCGCAGGGAGCCTCGACAACTTCTTCCGTACGGGCGCTGCCGTGCCGCCCGTCCCTTACGCGCCGAAGGCGCCCGGCCGGCCGTAGGTCCCGCACTGCCCCATGCCGCGCCGCTTTGCCGTCGGTCTCGTCGTCCTCCTCCTGCTCCTCCTCGGGGGCCTCGTCGTCGCGCGGCGCGTCCTGACGCCGCTCGCGACCGCGGCGTCGAAAATCCCGCCGACGCCGCGCCCGACGCCCGAGGTGCCGCCGACGCCGATCGCGGGGCAACGGGTCTCGATCTACTTCGAATCGGCGGAGGACGATCTTTTCCACGCCGAGGCCCGCGAGATCCCCGCCTCCTCCGACGACGTCGCATTTCTCCGCGCGATCGCCTCCGCCGTCCTCGAGGGGCCCCGGGCGCCGGGCCTCTTGCCGGCGTTTCCCGAGGGCTGGACGTTGCGCGGCGCCTACCGGCTTCGGGACGGCCTCGCCGTCCTCGACCTCGCCCCGCCCGGCTCGGCCTCGCCGGTGCCGACGCCGGCCGTCGGCCCCCCGGCGCCGGAGACGCCCGCCCTCGTGCCCCGCTGGCAGACCGGCTCCCACGAGGAGGAGGCCGCGGCGCAGGCGCTCCTGATCACGGTCGCCAAGAATGTCCCCGACGTCTCGAAGGTCGTGATCGTCATCGCCGGCGAGCCGGCCGAGACGCTGGCGGGGCACGTCGACCTGATGCATCCGCTCGCGCCGGATCTCGGCCGCGTTTCTCCCGCCCCCGCGCTCGAGGTACCGACCCCCTTCCCGGCGCCGGCCGCGACGGAGCCCGCCACGACAGCTCCGGCGCCGCCGTCGTCCGCCGTCGCGCCGCTTCCATCTCCCGCGCCGACGGCGGTGCCCACCCTCAGACCGACGCCGCGGCGCCTCGCTCCGGCAGCGCGGACGGAGGCCACGTGAGCGACGCGCGCCCGATCGGGCTCTTCGACTCCGGGGTCGGGGGCCTCACGGTCCTCGACGCGGTGGCTCGGCGGTTTCCGTCCGAGAATCTCCTCTACCTCGGCGACACCGCGCGTCTGCCGTACGGGACGAAGTCGCCGGAGACGGTCCGGCGCTATGCGCGGAAGGCCGCGGAGTTCCTCGCCGCCCGTGAGGTCAAGGCGCTCGTCGTCGCCTGTAACACCGCCTCGGCCCTCGCGCTCGACGTCATCGAGGAGGTGGTCCCCGTCCCCGTCGTCGGCGTCGTCGGCCCCGGCGCGAGAGCGGCGGTGGACGAGGCGCGCCGGCTCGAGCGGGAATCGGGAACCGCGTCGCCGATCGCCGTCCTCGCGACCGAGGCGACCGTCGCCTCGGACGCCTACGGGCGCGCCATCCGCGCGCTCGACTCCGCGCGGGAGGTCCTGAACACCGCCTGCCCTCTCTTCGTCCCGCTCGCCGAGGAGGGGTGGACCGACAACGACATCGCGCGCGCCACGGCCGAGCATTACCTCGCCCCGGTCCGCGCGTCTCGCGCCCGCGTCGTGATCCTCGGCTGCACCCATTACCCGCTCCTCCGGGAGACGATCGCCGGGGCGCTCGCGCCGGGCACCGTCCTCGTCGACTCGGCCGAATCGGCGGCGATGGCGCTCGACGAGCGGCTCCCCGGGGCGGCGCGCAGGACGGAGGGGGAAGCGGGGGAGACGCACCTCCTCGTCACGGACGCCTCGGAGCGGTTCACGCGCCTCGCCGGGCGGTTCCTGGGGCGCGAGGCGGCGCGGCTCGAGCTGGTCGACCTCGCCTGAGCGGGATCGGCGAGAATCGCGGGCGATGACGAAGCACACCCGCCCCGACGGTCGTGCCCTCCGAGAGCTCCGTCCCGTCACGATCGAGACCGGCGCGGTCGAGCACGCCGAGGGCTCCTGCCTGATCACCCAGGGGCGGACGCGGGTCCTCGTGACGGCGACCATCGAGGAAAAGGTCCCGCCGTTTCTCCGTGACACCGGAGAGGGGTGGGTCACGGCGGAGTACGGGATGCTCCCGCGCGCGACGCTCGAGCGGTCGCCGCGCGAAGCGGCCCGCGGCAAGCAGTCGGGCCGGACTCAGGAGATCCAGCGCCTGATCGGGCGGGCCCTCCGCGGCGTCGTCGACCGGAAGCTCCTCGGCCCGCGGACGGTGACGCTCGATTGCGACGTCCTCGTGGCGGACGCCGGTACACGCTGCGCCTCCGTCACCGGCGCATACGTGGCGCTCGCGCTCGCGGTGGCGGGGCTGGAGAAGCGGCGGCTCGTGAAGACGAGCCCGCTCAGGGAAGCCGTGGCCGGCATCTCGGTCGGCCTCGTCGGGGGCGCGCCGGTCCTCGACCTGAACTACGTCGAGGACTCCAGCGCCGATGTCGACCTGAACGTCGTCGGGACGTCGGGCGGGCGCTACGTCGAGGTGCAGGGGACCGCCGAGAAGGAGCCGTTCGACGAGAAGGCGCTCCGCGAGCTGATCGTCGTCGCGCGCGGCGGGCTGCGCGTTCTCTTCGCCGCGCAGGGTCAGGCGCTCGTCGAGGCGCTCCCCGCCGACTGGTGGAAGCCGCTCTACGGCGGCCTACGGAGCGTGTCGAAGCGGAAGGCTCTCTGATTCCGGGGGGCGCGGGGGGATCGAGAAACCCCCGCGAACATGTCAGCCGAAGAAGTTTTTCAGCGTCTCGGCCAGCTTCTTCGGATCCTCGAGCATCGGGTAGTGCCCGAGGCGCGGCAGCTCGACGAACGTCGCGTCGGAGCGGGCCTTCAGGAGCTGGCGCGAGTCGGCCGGTGGGGAGAGCGGGTCGAGCGCTCCCGCCACGACGAGGAGAGGCGCCTTCGTGCCGCGGAGCCTCTCGACGAGGGGCGGGGCCTCGAGAACGCCGTCGACGCTCATCTCGACGGCCCGCGCGATCGCGTCTCCCTCGGGGCCCTTTCGAGAGGCGACGGCTCGCTCGACGAACCCTTTTTTTCCCGGCCCGTCGATGCCGAAGCCGTACCCGGAGGCGTTCCTGATGGAGCTCTCGGGGACGCTCGAGAGGATCGCCCGGCGGGACATCCCCTTCCACTTCAGGCGGTCGGTGAAGCCGTACGCCACCGCGCCGACGGGAGAGACGAGCGCCAGCTTCACGACGCGAGAAGGCTCGCGGGCCGCGAGCTCGCCGGCGACGCGGGCACCGAGCGAGTGCCCGGCCACGTGCGCGCGGCCGAAGCCCGCTTCCTCCATCTCGTTCTCGACGTACCGCGCGAGCGAGACCGGGTCGTACCCCGACGCCGGCTTTGGCGCCGACCCCGCGCCGGGGAGGTCGAGCGAAAGGACGCCGTAGCTTTTCGAGAGGATCTTCGCGGACTCGGCCCAGTCGGCCGACGAACCTCCCAGCCCGTGCAGGAGGACGAGGGAGGGCTTCCCTTTCGCTTTCGTCATCGCGCAGAATGGTGCCACACGGGGCGTAGCGCAGGGGTAGCGCACGAGCTTTGGGAGCTCGCGGTCGGCGGTTCAAATCCGCCCGCCCCGACCACCGTCTCTTCGGTAGATCGTCCCGTCGGTGGCCGATGCCGTCGACGGACGACGACGAGCGAGGCTGCGGTCGTCGATCCGGAAGACGACTGCGCAGGTCCCCGATGCGCGCCCGGTAGAGATCGCTGAAGCCGGTCGAGCTTCACGACGCCCTGGGTGCCGCGGGCTCGTCGCCAAGCCGAGTCGAGCGCGGCCGAGATCACGTGAGCGCTCGGGATCGCGGAGGGCGTTCAGCTCGATCGACGGCGCGGCGGGCCGCAGCGCCAGCCCATAGCTCGACGCAGGTATCGAAGCTCGGCGCTTCACCCGCTCCCACGGATCGGCCCTTCTCGCGGAGCTCGGACAAGCTTCCCGGATCGCTGCGACTCTACGCCGTCGACGATAGTCCTCGGCAGGTCGCGGAGGCAGCGAGCGACCGGCTCGGCCGGCGACGAGACGCCGCGACGGTCTTTCCCCCCTTCGTCACGAGCACACGCTCTCCGCGAGCGACTCGGGCGACGAGCACCGGCGCGGAATCGCGGTTCTGCAGGCTTCGGATGCGGTGCGTGCCATCGGGGAAAGCATACCTCCGCGGGCCGTCTCCTCGCGAGACCTCGTCAGACCAGCGTCAGCGGCGGGGTCGCGCCGGTCGAGGCGCGGATCGCGGGCCCGACGAGCGTGACGTCGTCCGAGATGACGCTCGCGGCGCCCCAGACGGCGAGCTGGCGGGCCACCTCGGGGTCGTTGACGGTCCAGACGTGGACGCCGATCCCCGCTTCCTTCGCCTCGGCCATGAGGCGCCCGGACGCGAGTGCCACGTTCGGCCCGATCGTCTCGCACCCCTTCGGCAGGTCGGGCCAGAAGCGGCCGGTCGGCCGGAACGCGGTGGCGTCGAAGTTGAGGCAGGTCTCGACGCGCGGCTCGTGTTCCTTGATCCGGCGGAGCATGTCGGCCGAGAACGACAGCACGACCGCCCGGTCGAGGACGTGCATCTGGGCCAGGAGCGCGGCCACCCGGAACTCGAGAAGGCCCGGGCGAGGCGACGGGCCGGGCTTCAGCTCGACGAGGAAGCGTCCGGCCGAGCCGTAGCGCTCGAGGACCTCGCGGAGCGTCGGGACGCGCCCGCGGAATTCGCCCCGGACGACCTCGGCCCCAGCGAGCTCCGGCATCGTCACCTGCGCGACCGGGAATCGGCGGTCGCCGAGGACGATCTCCGGATCGTGGAAGACGACGGCCTCGCCGTCGAGCGTCAGGCGGACGTCCAGCTCGAAACCGTCGGCGCCGTCCGCCTCGGCCCGGTCGAAGCTGTCGAAGGTGTTCTCGAGCGCCTTCGTCGGCGAGCCGCGGTGGCCGACGACGCGGGTGATTCCCTCTCGAAAGAAGTTCATGGCGGGTGGGATTATCCTCGCGGTCCATGTCGCCCCGCTTCCCGGTCCGCCCGAAGGCCTCCCGCGGGGCCGCCCGGCCGTTTCACAAGGCCGCCGCCGCGGCCCCGCCGGTCGAGCGGAGACCACGCGTCGTGCCGCTGCCGGGAGGTGCCTTCAGGGTCCCGATCTCCACGATCGACTGGCTCGTCTCCCGCGAGAGCCCGGCCGCGCGGTTCGTCGTCCTCCGCGACCTGCTCGGCCGGCCCGCGAAGGACCCGGAGCTGAAGCGGGCGCGGCAGGCCCTGCCTCGCGACCCGTGGGTGCGCGACGTTCTCGGGGTCCTTCGCAAGAGGCTCGAGCCGGGCGCGACGCGCGCGGACCTCCTCCAGAAGTACGAGGGAGGACTCTGGCTGACCCTCTTTCTCGCGGAGACCGGAGGCGACGCTTCGCTCCCGGGCCTCCGGCACGCGGCGGACGTCCTCTTCGCCGGCTGGGAGAAGGAGCTCGTCGAGCTTTCCCGGCACCAGGACGCCGCGATCGAGGTCGGCTCCTTCGCGACCCTCTGCCGCGCCCTCGCCCTGATCGGACACGCGGGCGACCCGCGCGTCCTCGCGGGTGCCGACTACGTTGCGCGCGCCGCGACGCTCGGCCGCTCGAAGACGGCAAAGGCCCTCCTTCTCTTCGCCGCGCTCCCCGAGGAGAAGCGCTCGCCGCTCGTCGTGCGCGCCACGGACTTCCTCGTCGCGCGCGCCCTCGACGCGGAGCTGCCGCGCGACGCGGGGCCGACGGCCTCGCGCGAGAACCTCCGGGCCGGCTTTCCGACGGGCGAGACGAGCGACCTCCCGGAGCTGCTCTACGCGCTCGCGCTCGCCGCGCCGGAGGGGTCGGTCTCGCCGCGCGACGGGAGCCTCGGGCGCGCGCTGTCGCTCCTCCTCTCCCGCGCGGACCACCGGAGCCGGTGGAAGCTGGAGCGCGAGTTGGACGGCCGGCTCCCGTTCGCGCTCGAGCGGACCGGCGAGATGTCGCGCTGGGTGACGCTCCGCGCGCTTCTGACGCTCCAGCGCTTCCTCGGCCTCTCGATCGAAGGGTCAGCCCCGGCGTCGCGGATGGCGGCCCGTTGAGCGGACACCTGCTTCGCCCCGCGGCGGCCGTGGTCCTCCTGCTCGCCGCCTGCACGCCCCCTCCTCTCGCCAGCGTCGACGGCTACCGGGCGAAGGTGACGACGGTGGTCGACGGCGTCGCCGGGACGCCGTTCGAGATCGCCGTCCGCGGCGACGACCGGCGGCGCCAGCCGGCGGCCGCCGGACCGGTTCTGATCCTCAGAGGGAAGGAGCAGAAAGCGTACGTCCTCGATCCGGCCGCGAAGACGTTCGCTGAAGTGTCCTACGCGCAGGCGACCGACGAGCTGCTCCCGGGCTTCCCGCTGGCGCCCCATTTCGACGACCGCGCCGAGGCCGAGCGGCGCGGGGTGACGGAGTACCGGCGCGAGAGCGACGAGATCTTCGCGGGCGTCGTCTGCGCCCTCTGGGAGTTCTGGGACCGGAAGGACGACCCGACCTCGCCCTCCACGACATTCTGGGTCGCCTCGAGCCTCGAGAACCTCGCGATCCGGATGGACCGCGAGACGCCGAAGGGAGACGGCACGAAGTCGAAAATGTCCGTGCGGCTCACCGAGATCCGCCTCGGCGCCGACCCGAAGCTCTTCGAGATCCCGAAGGGCTGGGCGACGGCCGCTCCGCGCTGACGGGGCCGGCCTTGCGCCGGCTGGTACCATTTGCGGCTCCGCCCACGACGGGGAGACGTGTGTTGGAGGAGATGATGAACCGTATCATTCGCTGCCTTCTGGCTACCTTCGTGGCGCTGACCACCCTTCCGGCGCTCGGCGATCAGGTGACGCCGAAGGACCCGAAGAGCCCGATTCCGGAGCACGTCGACGGGCGCGGGCCGACCGGGCCCGTGGAGCTGAAGATCCTCGCGCCGAAGCCCGACGAGGTCATCCCGATGCCGCAAGCGGCGCCGGGGCAGCCGCCCCCGAAGGGAGCGGTCGTCGAGGTGAAGTTCGAGCTGAAGAACTACGAGGCGTTCCAGGACCCGAAGACGCAGAGCGGGCAGGGGGTCGGCATCGTCTTCGACAACGGCCCGGTCATGGTCGATTTCGACCCCGCGAAACCGTGGGTCTTCCGGAACGTCCCGAAGGGGACGCACACGATCCGGGCGTTCGCGGTCCGGCCGTGGCACGAGTCGCTCAAGGAGCCCGGCGCCTTCGCCATGGTGACGTTCCACGTCGCCGAAAAGGACGGCAAGCACACGCCCGACCCGAAGGTTCCCCTGCTGACGGGCAATCGCCCCAAGGGGAAGTATCCGAAGGGAGAGGCGCACAAGGTGATGCTCGACTTCCTCGTCCGCGGCTGCAAGGTGGCGGATCACGAGGTGCCCGATTCCTGCCGCGTCCGTTACCGGATCGACGAGCGGCCGGAGGTCACCTTGACGAAGGACGAGCCCGTCTGGCTGACGGACCTCCCCCCCGGCAAGCACGCCTACGTCATCGCCCTGACGAAGGACGGGAAGATCATCGAGGGCCCGTTCAACCTCTACCGCGGCTCGTTCGAGATCGTCGACGAGGCGGGACCGCCCGCCCACTGACCATGTTTCCGACCTCGATCGCCTACGAGAGCGCCGGCACGCGGCGCTGCGTCGTGTCGCCGCCGCTGGTCCTCGCCCCGATGGCGGGAATCACGGACATGACGTACCGGCTGCTCCTGCGCCGCCTCGGCGGCGTGGGACTCGTGACGATGGAGTTCGTCTCGTCGGAGGGGCTCACGCGGGGGAACCGGAGGACGGAGCGTCTCCTCCGCTTCGACCCGGCCGAGCACCCCCTCTCCGTCCAGATCTACGGCGCCGACGCGGCGCGGATGGCCCGCGCGGCGGAACGGGTCGAGGAGATGCAGGTCGACGTCTGCGACATCAACATGGGCTGCCCGGCGAACAAGGTCCTGAAGGGGTGCGCCGGCGCGGGGCTGATGCGCGATCTCGGGAAGGCGCGCGACATCATCGCGGCCTGCCGGAAGGCGCTCCCGACGACGCCGCTCACCGTCAAGTTCCGGCTCGGCGTCTCCGACGAGACGGTCAACTACCTCGAGCTCGGGCGGATCTGCGAGGGGGAGGGGGTCGCCGCCGTCGCCCTCCACGCCCGGACGGCGAAGCAGATGTACACCGGGCGCGCCGACTGGAGCCGGATCGCGCGGCTCAAGGAGGCGGTCTCGATCCCGGTCGTCGGCAACGGCGACGTGAACAGTCCCGAGGACGTCGCCGCCATGTTCCGCGAGACGGGCTGCGACGCCGTCATGTGCGGGCGCGCGACGATGAAGAACCCCTGGATCTTCCGTCAGGCCGCCGACCTCCTCGCGGGACGGCCGTACCGCCTGGCGACGCTGGAGGACCGGCGCGCGGTCATCCTCGAGCACTTCCGGCTCATCATGAAAGACGACGGCGACACGCCGAAGGCCGTCATGGGAAAGCTCCGGACCTTCACCGGCTGGTACACGCACTCCCTCCCGAACGGGACCGAGCTCCGGCGCCAGATCCACGGCCTCGACTCGCCGCAGGCCTTCCTCGACGCGGTGCACGCCTTCTTCGACCGGCGCGCCGCGATGGCGGCCTGAGCGGCCGGCGGGCCCGACCGGCATGGCCGCCATGACCTCCCCTCCCGACGGCCTCTCCGGCCTCCGCGACGCACTCGACGCCGTCGATGCCGACCTCGTCCGTCTTCTCGCGAAGCGGCTCTCGCTCGTGGCGAAGATCGGCGAGACGAAAGCCGCGGGCGAAGGAGGAATCCGCGACGCGGCCCGGGAGCGGGACGTCCTCGCGAAAGTCGAGGCGGCGGCGCGGCAGCTCGGCGTCTCGGCACCGCTCGCGCGGAAGATCTTCTCGGAGATCATCGCCCACTCAGTCAATCGTCAGGCCGCGTTCCTCTCCGGGGCGGCGCCGGGGCGCTCCGTGAAGGTGGCGTTCCAGGGCGTCCCGCATGCGAACAGCTGGCTCGCGGCCCAGAAATACCTTTCGGGTCTCGACCTCGAGGGAGAGCTCTTTGGGTTTCGCTCGTTCGGCGAGGCGATGGACGCGCTCGTGTCGGGGAAGGCCGACCTCGCCATCCTCCCGATCGAGAACACGACCGCGGGGAGCATCAACCAGGTCTACGACCAGCTCCTCTCGCACGACGTCGCGATCGTCGGCGAGGAGACGTGGAAGGTGGACCACTGTCTCGCCGGGCCGGCCGACGTCCCGCTGACGTCGATCGCGCGGATCCTCTCCCACCCGCAGGGGCTCGAGCAGTGCAGCCTCTTCCTCCAGTCGCTCCCGAACGCCCAGCCCGTCTTCCGGTTCGACACGGCCGAGGCGCTCAAGGAGGTCGCCGGGGCGGGCGACCCGACGCAGGCCGGGATCGGCCCTCCGGAGGCGGCGGCGGCCTACGGGCTGACGATCCTCCGGCGCGGGATCGCGAACCAGGAGGAGAACTGGACTCGCTTCGTCGCGCTGGCGCGCGCGCCCGAGAAGTTCGATCCGCGGATCCCGTGCAAGACGAGCCTCATCCTGACGACGCGCCACGAGCAGGGCGCGCTCCTCCGCTGCCTCGCCATCCTCTCGGACAACGGCCTCTCGCTGACGAAGCTCGAATCCCGCCCGCGCCCGCACCGGGCGTGGGAGTACATGTTCTTCGTCGACTTCGAGGGGAACGCCGCCGAGGAACGCGTGGCCCGGGCGCTGGACGAGCTGCGCGTCGCGGCCCTCTACATGAAGGTCCTCGGTTCGTACCCGGCCAGGGCGACGCCCCAGGACCTGACGTCGGCCGACGTCCCCGCGCCGTCCGTCGACGCGACGGCGCCTGCGCCTGCCGGGCCGTCGGCGCCGTCGGTCCGGCCCACGCCTACCCGGAAGAGCTCGCACTACAAGCTGGTGGACCGGGCCGCGCGGGAAAAGGACACGATCGTCCGGGTCGGGGACCTCCTGATCGGCGGGCCGAGCTTCGTCGTCATGGCAGGGCCCTGCTCGGTCGAGTCGAAGGAACAGATCGAGACGACGGCGCGGTTCGTGAAGGAGTGCGGCGCCCACGTCCTCCGCGGCGGCGTCTTCAAACCGCGGACGAGCCCTTACGCGTTCCAGGGGCTCGGCGAGGACGGACTCGACCTCCTTTCCGCGGCGGGTCGCGCCTCGGGAATGCCGATCGTCAGCGAGGTGATGGCGCCCGAGCAGGTGCGGCTCATGGCCGCCAAGGCCGACATCCTCCAGATCGGCGCCCGGAACATGCAGAATTTCCCGCTCCTCAACGAGGTCGGGAAGGTCGACCGGCCGGTCCTCCTGAAGCGGGGCCTCTCGAGCACGATCGAAGAATGGCTCGGCGCGGCGGAGTACATCCTCGCGAAGGGGAACGGGCAGGTGATCCTCTGCGAGAGGGGGATCCGGACCTTCGAGAGCGCCACGCGGAACACGCTCGACCTTTCGGCGGTGGTGGTCCTCCGCGAGCGGACCCACCTGCCCGTCATCGTCGACCCGAGCCACGGCACGGGGCGCCGTGCCTACGTCGCGCCGATGGCGTGGGCGGCGCGGGCCTGCGGGGCGCACGGGCTCCTCGTGGAAGTCCACCCCGACCCCGACCATGCCCTCTCGGACGGCGACCAGAGCCTCACGTTCGAAGGCTTCCGCGCCCTGATGGACGGCCTCGCCGCCGTCTCCCCGCCGCGTTTCGCGGCCTGAGCGCGGCTCAGTAGACCTTCGGCGTCGCGTCGGGGGGGAAGGGGGAGACCCAGGGCTTCCCGCCCGTCGACTTCGTGAACTCCGCCTTCGCCGCGGCGACGGTTTCCGGTTGCTTCAGGAGATCCACGAGCGAGGCCGCGAGGGCCTTCTCGGCGACCAGCATCCCCTTCCGGCCGATGGGGTTCGCCGAGCAGGAGGTCACGGCCCAGTGGTGCCAGGGGGATCCGGCCGGCCCGGCCGCGACGGCCAGCTCGGCGAGCGGAAGGGCCGCGCTCGTTTCGCCGACGTCGGACGAGGCGCCGCTCCCGTGTTCCGGGGCGTATGGAAAGACGAGATCCACGAGCCCCGTCTCGGGAATCCCGACCTCCTTCTGGATCGCCTTCGCGAGAGCGACGTCTGCAGCGTCCCAGGCCGGCGGCCCGACGCGCTCGAGCTGCTTCTGGACGACGCGGGAGAGAACCTCGTTGTAGATCGGCTCGCGTGTCGAGGCGAGGATCGTCACCTTTGCCTTCGTCTCCGTCGCGAGCGCGGCCCCGTCGGCCGCCTTTCGAATTCGGCCGAGCATCTCGGCGACGCGCGCGCCCGTCTCGTCGCGGACGAACCACTGGACGCGCGCGTAGTCGGGAATGATGTTGGCCGCGAGGCCGCCGTCCTTGATCTGCCGGTGGAGGCGCGCCGTCGGGAGGACGTGCTCGCGCATCAGGGCGAGCGCGAACTCGAAGACCTCGAGCGCGTCGAGGGAGCTCCGGCCGAGCCAGGGGTTCGCGGCGGCGTGCGCCGTCTTCCCGAAGAACTCGACGTCGATCGCCGTGATCGCGAGGCGGGGCTTCGTGTAGACGTAGGTCGCCTGCTCGGGGTGCCACGCGAGGACGACGTCCGTCCCCGCGAAGGCACCGGCCTGGAGCATGAAGGTCTTCCCGAGGATCTGCTCCTCGGCGGGCGTCCCGAAGACCCGGATCGTCCCGGGGAGCTTCCGCGCGATCCGGACCCGGTTCGCGGCCACGGCCGCGGCGACCGCGGCGGTCCCGAGGAGGTTGTGGCCGCACCCCTGTCCCGGGGCGCCGGCGACCCGCGGTGACTTCGACGCCTCGCCCGCCTTCTGCGAGAGGCCGGGGAGGGCGTCGTACTCGGCGAGAATGCCGACGACAGGCGCTCCGGAGCCGGCGCTCGCGACGAACGCGGTCGGCATCCCGGCGACGCCGCGCGTCACGGTGAAGCCCTCCTTCTCGAGGATCCCCGCGAGGAGCTCGGCCGACTTCGTCTCCTTGAGCGCCGTCTCCGAGTAATCCCAGATCCGGTCCGCGACATCCTCCCAGCGGGCCCGCTCGGCGTCGAGGATCGGATCGGTCGGGGCGGGGGGCGCGGTGGAGGGCGGCGCGGCCGCGAAGAGCGGGGCGGCCAGGAGAACGCCGGAGAGAATCCAGGAAAGAGGACGGAAACGGAATTGCATGCGGGCTCCTGAGAGGGATATTGACATGGAGATTCTGTCGCTTCGGGCACAGTCTACGATCCGCGCATGAGACCTCGGGCCCTCCTCGCCGCCCTTCTGCTCGTCGCCGCGCCGGCCCTGGCCCAGACGCCCCCGTCAGCCGCCCAGAAGACGCGCGTCGACGCCGGTCCCGTCTCGGTTCCGATCGAGATCCGCGAACAGTTCCTCGGCCGGAGCGGCGACAAGACCGTCGTCCGGTTCGTCCTCGTCGTCTCGAAGTCGGACCTCCGTGGGGCGCCGGCCGGCGCCGGCGGGCCGGACACGCCGCAGAAGCTCGCGTTCTTCCTGCTCGGCGAGGTGAAGAAAGGGGGCGAGAGCGTCGAGACCTTCCGCGTGCCGGTCGACGTCGACCTCTCCGGCGCCGAGGCCGGTAAGCCCGTCCAGGCGGCCTTCCTCCGCTCGCTCCCGCCGGGAGATCTCTCGATCCAGTTCCGGCTCGAGGGAGCGAAGGGGCGCCTCCTCGCGACGCGCGCGGTCGACCTGACGGTGCCGAAGATGTCGGCCGAGTTCCGCGCGGAGGACGCCGGGACCGACGCGGCCGGGCTTCCGGGCGCCGCCGCGGTGATCCTCGAGTCCGAGAACCGGCCCGTCGTTCCGAAGGAGGCCGTCGCGCAGGGGCTCGTGAAGATCGTCCCGCCGAAGAGGGAGGTCCCGGTCGGCCTTCTCAGGGTCGAGGTCGAGGTGGCCGCTCCGGTCTCGCGGGTCGAGTTCTTCCTCGAAGAGAAGCGGATCCTCGTCCGGAACCGCCCCCCCTACACGGTGGAGCTCGACCTCGGGAAGATCCCGAAGAAGCAGACGCTGAAGGTCCTCGGCTTCGACGCGCAGGGGAACTTTCTCGACGCCGACGCCTGGGCCCTGAACGAGCGGGACTCGCGGCTCGCGGTCCGAATCGTCGAGCTGCCGAAGACGACGGCCGAGAATGTCGAGCTGAAGGTCACGGTCCAGTCGATTGCGGGGGGCTCGGCGAAGTCGCTGAAGCTCTACCTCGACACGGACCTCGTGAAGGAGTGGACGGCGCCGCCCTACAACGTCGTCGTGCCGTCGGCCCGCCTGAAGAAGGCGACGCTGATCCGCGCGACCGCCGTGGACGAGGAGGGAAAGGAGTTCACCGACGTCAAGCTCCTGAAGGGGGAGCAGCGCTTCCTGTCGCGGATCGAGGTGAACCTCGTGGAGCTCCACGTCTCGGTCTACGACGCCGAGGGGCGCTTTGCGAAGGGGCTGGCGAAGGACGACTTCACCGTCTTCGAGGACGGCGCGAAGCAGGAGATCTCGGCCTTCGAGTTCGCCGAGGCGCTGCCTCTCTCCCTCGGCATCGTCATCGACGGGTCGGGCTCGATGCGCGACTCGATGCCGCTCGTCCACCAGGCGGCGAGCGAGTTCGTCGAGCGGCTCGTCAAGGAGAAGGACCAGGGCTTCGTCATCGAGTTCCGCGAGCAGCCGGCGCTCCTCGCGTCGATGTCGAAGCGGCCCGGCGACCTCGTCCGCGCGATCCAGGAGACGCGGGCGGCGGGCGCGACGGCGCTCTTCGACGCCGTCGTCCTCGGGCTCTACCAGTTCCGCGCCGTGCCGGGGCGGAAGGCGATCGTCGTCCTCTCGGACGGCGACGACAACCACTCCTGGAGCGACTACGCGACGCTCCGGCGCTACGCCCGGACGGCCGGGATCCCCATCTACGTCATCGGGCTCGGCCTCGGCTTCACGGACGTCGGGATCAAGGGAAAGCTGAAGGAGCTGGCGACGGACACGGGCGCCGACGCCTTCTTCGTCGGGAAGGCGGCCGAGCTGCCGGCGATCTACCAGAGGATCGAGACGGAGCTCCGGGCGCAGTACTTCGTCACGTACCTGACGAACTCGAAGAAGGGAGAGGACGAGTTCCGCACCGTCGAGGTGAAGCTCCGCGACCCGAAGCTGAGGCCCAAGACGATAAGAGGTTACTTTCCCTGATTGTCGATGAGCAGGCGGAGGGCGAGGGTGTGGGCCGAAGTGGTCCCGCAGCAACTCCCGAGGAGGGCGATGCCGCCGCCGGCGAGCCAACTGGCGGCGAGGTCCGCGTAGGTTTCCGGGGGCGTCGGCTCGGTGAAGATCCCGCGCGCCTCGTCGAGAGCTCGCCCCGTATTCGCGTAGACGCCGAGCGGAACGCCGGCGGCGGCTTCGCGGAGCCGCCGGAGATCGGCGCCGATCAGACGCGCCGGGACGCAGTTGACGCCGATGAGGTCGGGCGGACGGGGAAGATCGAGCAGCGCGCGGGCGGCGGCGGCAATCGGCTCCCCGGAAAGGAGCCGGCCGTCGCCGTCCGTCACCAGCGACACCGCGACCGGGAGGCCGGTCTCAGCCGCGGCGCGGGCCGCCGCGACGGCCTCCCGGACGGTGTTCATCGTCTCGACGAGGATCAGGTCGCAGCCCCCCTCGGCCAGTGTTGCGGCCTGAAGGGCGTGCTCGCGGGCGAGGGTTCCGTCGTCGGGGACCAGCTCGGGGGAGTAGCAGTCCTCGAGCGGGGAAAGCGAGCCGGCGACGAGGACGTCCTTCCGGCCCGCGGCGCCCGCCCCCTCGCGGGCGAGGGTCGCTGCCCAGAGCGTCAGCTCACGGGCCCGCTGCGAGACGCGGCGGGGCTCCTCGGTCGAGAGGAGGTTTCGCGCGTGAGTCCGAAACGTATTCGCCGTCAGGACGTCGGCGCCCGCGCGGGCGTTCTCGCGATGAATCGCCTGGACGACCGCGGCATCGCCGTAGAGGCCGCGGGCGCTCCAGAGGGGCGGGCTCGTATTGACACCGCGGCGCGCGAGCTCGGTCCCCATCGCGGCGTCGAGAAGCAGCGGCCGGCGGGCCGCCCGCGCAGCCCGAAGCCGTTCCCGGAACGTCGGCGGTCCCACGGTGGTATTTTTCCCCTATGACCGAAAAAAGGAAGTGGGCCCTCGTTCTCGGTGCCTCCTCCGGTTTCGGCGAGGCCGCCGCCGTCGCGCTCGCCCGCGCGGGCCGCAACGTCTTCGGCGTCCACCTCGACCGGCGGGCCACGCTTCCGAACGTGGAACGGATCACGGGCGAGATCGACTCGGCGGGCGCCCGGGCCGAGTTCTTCAACGTCAACGCTGCCGACGTGGAAAAACGGGCCGAGGTCATCGCGACGATGTCGAGGACGCTCGAGGAGGAGGAGAACCCCGGGGCGGTCGATGTCCTCCTCCACTCGCTCGCCTTCGGGACGCTGAAGCCGTTTCTGGCCGGGAGCGCGTCGGACCGAATCGTCCCCGCGCAGATGGAGATGACGCTCGACGTCATGGCGCACTCGCTCGTCTGGTGGGTTCAGGACGTCCTCGCGGCGGGCCTCATGGAAGAGGGCGCGCACGTTTTCGCCATGACGTCCGCCGGCGGCCACCGGATCTGGCACTCCTACGGCGCCGTCTCGGCCGCCAAGGCCGCTCTCGAGAGCCACTGCCGGCAGCTCGCCGTGGAGCTCGTGAAGCGGAAGATCGCCGTCAACGCCATCCGCGCGGGCGTCACCGACACGCCGGCGCTCCGGAAGATCCCCGGCAACGAGCAGATGATCGAGCGCTGCCTCGCCCTCCACCCCGCCGGCCGTCTCACGACCCCCGAGGACGTCGCGAAGGTCATCGTGGCGGTCGCCCGGCCGGAGACCGTCTGGATGACGGGGAACGTCCTCGGCGTCGACGGCACCGAAGACCTGGTCGGCTAAGCTGCCGCCGTGACGCCTTCCCGCAGCCCCCTTCCCGCGGCCGGGCTCGTCGCACTTTGGGGAGCGCTTCTCGCGCTCGCGTGCAGCACGGCCGCGCCGGCGCCGAAGAAGCCGGAGGGTGACGTCCCGTCGGCGGGGCGCTTCCCTCACGCCATGCTCGGCCGGGTCCTCGAAAAGGCCGTGAGCGAGGATGGCCTCGTCGACTACGGCGCCGTCGCCAGCGAGAACGAGACGCTCGAAGCCTACCTTGGCGAGGTCGCGCGGATCTCGCCGATCGGCCAGCCGCACCTCTTCCCGACGGTCGAGGACCAGCTCGCCTACTGGATCAACGCCCACAACGCCGCCGCTCTCCGCGGCGTCCTGACTCTCGGCGTCCCGAAGGACCTTACAAAGAAGGGCTCCGAGCTCGACCACATGCAGTTCGTCTTCGGCGGGCGCCGGATGTCGCTCCTCGGGGTTGCGGCCCTTCTCCGGAGGGATTACCCGGACCCGCGGCCGGTCGTCGCGATGGTCCGCGGGCGGCGGGGCGGCCCTCCGCTCGCGCGCGAGGCGTGGGACCCGAAGGACCTCGATCCGAAGCTCGAGGCGGCGGCGCGCGCCTTCGCGAAGAACCCCCGCTACGTCGCCTGGACGCCGGACGCGCCGGTCGTCCTTGTGACGCGCGTGATTCTCGACGCGAGGGGTCTCTGGGAAGAGCAGCAGTCCGCGACGGTCTCGGGCGACCGTCTCCTGATCGAGGCGATCAACCGCTATCGGCCGGGGCGCGAGCGGATCCTCGCCTCGCGCGTCGAGGCGCTTCCGTACGACCAGCGGCTGAACGACGTCTCGAACCGGTGACGGGATGAGGGGTGGACCGCTCGCCGTCCTCGGAGCCGCCGCCGTGGCGGCCGCCTGCGGGCAGCCCGAGACGGCCTCCTCCCGCCCGTCGAGGACGCCGCTCCCACCGGTGGCGACGATCGCACTTCGGACGGGGCTGACGTTGGCGCTCGTCCCGAACCTCCCGGGTGTCGAGGTCGAGGACACGCCCGAGGCGGCCCGGCGCGAGGTCGAGGTGCTCGGCGTCGACGCCCGGGCGCTCCGTCTCCTCTGGACCGGCTCGATTCGCGTCGAGAAGGCCGCGTCAGCGCGGCGGCGGGAGGACTGGGTCCGCGCCCGGTCGAACGCGCCCGCCGGCGCGACACCGCTCCCGGCCTTCCCGCCCGACTACGAGGTACGGACGGTCGGCGGCGAGCTCTTCTTCCCCGATTTCACGTCGGCGACGTCGTACCTCCTGCCGGGACTCTGGCCGGAAGGGAACGCCACGTTCGCCGGCTCGACGGCACTCTGGATCGCGAAGAGCGCCTTTCGCGACCTCCTCTCACGCCGGGAGGCGAAGGTCCCCCTCACGCTCGGAGGCCGCTTCCTCAGGGAGCCCGCGTCACTCCTCCTTCGCCGCGCGTCGGAGATGACGACGGGAGACGGCGGGCCCGAGGCGGCGGACGTCTGGAAGGCGGGCGCGCCGCGGCGCTTCCCCCTCCGGCTCGACGGGCAGAGCGTCGAGGTCACGACGGTCCCGGCCTCGAGCTGGTTCGGGACCTTCGAGATCCTCGCCGACGAAGAGAACCCGCTCGTCCTCGCGGTCTTCCCGTCGCCCGCGCCGTCGCCGGTCCTCGACCTCTTCGCGCCCGTGAAGGTTCTGAAGACCCTCCTCGGTTACCGCGTCGCCGAAGTCACGACAGCCGAGACCGCGACGGCGGTGACGACAGCCACGACGGCCCCGAAGTGATCCGCGTCACCGAAGACGCGTGGGCGCTCGTGACGGGCGCGTCGTCCGGGATCGGCGAGGCGATCGCCCGGAAGCTGGCCGCGCGGGGAACGCGGCTCTTCCTCGCCGCCCGCTCGGCGGGGAGGCTCGAGAGCATCGCCGCGGAGATCCGCGCGGACGCCGGCGTCGCCGCGGAGGCGATCCCTCTCGATCTCGCCCGCCCCGGCGCGGCGGCCACGCTCTTCTCGCGGACCGAAGGGGAGGGCCGGAGGGTCGACCTCCTCGTCAACGCCGCCGGGTTCGGCTGGAACGGGCCGCAGGTCGAGTTCCCGGACGAGCGATTCCTCGAGCTCCTCCGGCTGAACGTCGAGGCGACGGCCGAGCTGACGCACCGCTTCCTCCGCGTGATGGCGGGGCGCCGGAGCGGGGCGATCCTCAACGTGGCGTCGACGTCGGCGTTCATTCCGATGCCGTACTTCGCCGCCTACGCCGCGAGCAAGGCCTTCACCCTGAGTTTCACGCTGGCCCTCCACGAGGAGGCGAAGCGGGATGGCGTGGCCGTGACAGCCCTCTGCCCGGGCTACACGCGGACGCGCTTCTGCTCGACGGCGGGGATGAAGGAGGCGGAGGCGACGCCGTTCTTCGAGATGACCGCGGAGGCCGTCGCGGAGGCGGGCCTCCGCGCGCTCGACAGAAGGAAGAGCTTCGCCGTGACCGACTGGCACGACCGGCTCTGGATCGCGGCGGGGCGGCTCGCTCCGCGGACGTGGCCTCCGCGGATCGCCGCGGCCATCTTCTCGAGGACGCGGCTCTAGACGCGGTAAACGCGGCCGAAAAGTCTCGAGAGGGAGTCGGCGACCGACCTGAAGGCGAGCTCGAGGGCCGCCACCTCGTCGGCCGTGAACCAGCCGACCTCCAGCGTTTCGTCGAGCGGGGCCGGCGCGGCGCTCCCTTCGGCGACGCCGCCGCGGTAGACCGCCACGACGACCGGCCGGCCGGGGTACGAGTAGAGGCCGACCAGCTCCTTGAGAACCGCCGTCACGCCGCACTCCTCGAACGTCTCTCGCAAGGCCGCCGCCTCGATCGTCTCTCCGCGGTCCACGTGTCCGCCGGGGAAGGCCCACTTCCCAAACCCCGGCTCGATGCCCCGCTTGACGAGAAGGACGCGGTCGCCCTCGACGATCAGGACGCCGGCGGCGATCTTAGGGTCGACCCAGTGGATCTCGCCGCAGCGCGGGCAGGTGAGGACCCGTTTTCCACCCGGGGAATGCTCGCGCTCCTCGAGCGGAGCCGCGCACTGGGTGCAGAAAACGGGCGGCGGGTACACACCGCCGAGTGTAGGGCCTGTCCCGAAGGACGGGGAGGCGCGGTGGTCCGAGAGCCGCCCCGGCGCGGGTTTCTGGCCGCCTTGACGCCCGGGGGAGAGGCGCGGAGAATCCGCCATTCGCCGAGGCGCCCCGGGCGCGGCGAGCGGGCAGGACGGGTCCCTGGAGGCTCTTCATGAACAGGAAATGGACGGACGACGACACGCGCTGGCTCAAGGCGAACTTCGCCCGTCTCGACGTCCAGAAGATCTCGTACCAGCTCGGCGTTCCCCTCGAGGAGATCCAGAAGCGGGTGAAGGCGCTGAAGCTGGTCGTCGTGGAGCCGGCCGCGGCGCGCAAGGCGCCCACGTCCCTCAAGGAAGCGAAGAAGGAGCTCTCGGCGGCGCGCAGGGAGTACGAGAAGGCGATGGACGCCTTCCACAAGCGGCGCTTCGACGAGGCCGCGCGCCGCTTCGAAGACGTCGTCGAGAAGTACCCGGACGAAAAGGAGTTCCGCGACCGGGCGAAGATGTACCTCGCCGCCTGCCGGAACGGCAAGAAGACACGCGCAGCCGTCCCGGGTGACGCCGAGGACCTCTACCACTCGGCCGTCTTCGAGAAGAACCGCGGGAACCTCGAGAAGGCGCTCGACCTCCTGAAGAAGACCGCCGGGAAGCGCGACGGAGACGGCCGCCTCCACTACCTCGCCGCCTGCTGCCACGCGCTTTCGGGCGACGTCGACCAGGCGATCACGAACCTGAAGAAGGCGATCGCGGCCGACGACCAGAACCGGATCCAGGCGCGCCTCGACACCGACCTCGTGGCCCTTCGGAGCCACCAGAGCTTCGCCGAGATCGTCGCGGGAGGCGCGTGACGGGCAAAACCGCCGTCGTCGTCCTCGCCGCGGGGAAAGGCGTCCGGATGAAGTCCGGCCTTCCCAAGGTCCTCCATTCCGCGGCCGGCCGCCCCCTCCTCGACCGGGTGCTCGACACCGCCGACGTCATTCTCGCGTCGGAGGCGGGAGGCCGGCTCGTCGTCGTCGTCGGCGTCGGACGGGAGGCCGTCGAGCCCCACGTGGCCCGGGTCGCGCCCCACGCCGCGGTCGCCCTGCAGGAGCCGCCGCGCGGGACGGGCGACGCGGTCCGCGCCGCCGTGCCCCATCTTGGCGACGCGTCGCGGGTCGTCGTTCTGTCGGGTGACGTCCCCCTCCTCCGTCCCGGGACGGTGAGCCGGCTCCTCGCCGCCCTCGATGCCCGCCGCGACACTCCCGTCGCGTTCCTGACCGCAGTCCTCTCCGACCCCTCGCCGTACGGGCGCGTCCTCCGCGATTCGAACGGCGTCGTGGTGGCCGTCGTCGAGGAGCGCGACGCGACCGACGACGAGAGGAAGATCCGCGAGGTGAACGGCGGCATCTACGCCTTCGACCGGCCTTTCCTCGAGGCGGCGCTCGCGCGCGTCGAGCCGACGAACGCGCAGGGGGAGTACTACCTGACCGACGTCCTCGCCATGGCGGTGGAGTCGGGGCGGCCGGCTCTCGGCCTCGTGGTGGACGACCCTGACGAGATGCTCGGGGTCAACTCGCGGGCCGAGCTCGCCCGCGTCGACGCCCTCCTTCGTGCGCGCGCCACGGAGGCCGCGATGGCCGGTGGCGCGACGCTGATCCGCCCCGAGACGATCACGCTCGACGAGGAGGCGGTCCTCGCGCCCGAGTGCGTCGTCGAGCCGTTCGCGTCGCTCCTCGGGAAGACGCGCGTGGGCGCCGGAACGCGGATCGGGCAGGGATGCGTGATCCGTGATTCCGTGCTCGGAACGGACGTCACCGTGAGGCCGTACTGCGTCATGGAGGGAGCGGTCGTCGGGGACGGGTCCGTCGTCGGTCCGTTCGCGCGGCTTCGGGAGGGGACGGAGCTGGCCGCGGGGGTCCACGTCGGCAACTTCGTCGAGACGAAGAAGGCGGTCCTCGGGAAGGGGGTCAAGGCGAACCACCTGACCTATCTCGGCGACACCGAGATCGGCGAGGGGACGAACGTGGGCGCCGGCGTCATCACCTGCAACTACGACGGCTTCTCCAAGAACAAGACGACGATCGGCCGGAACGTCTTCATCGGCTCGGACGTCCAGCTCGTCGCCCCCGTCACGATCGGCGACGGAGCCATCGTCGGCGCCGGGACGACGGTGACGGAGGAGGTCCCCCCCGACGCGCTCGCGATCTCGCGCTCGCCGCAGACGATCAAGCCCGGCGGCGGCGCGGCGTACCGCGAGCGGAAGAAGTCCGGGAAAAAGAAGGCCTGAGCCCGTGTGCGGCATCGTCGGGTACACGGGACCGCGGCCGGCGCTCCCGATCCTGCTCGACGGCCTGAAGCGCCTCGAGTACCGCGGCTACGACTCCGCGGGCGTCGCGGTCGTCGGCGACGACGGCGCCGTCCGCGTCGCGCGGGCCGAGGGGAAGCTCGGCGTCCTCGCGACGAGGCTCGCGGAGGCGCCGCTCGCCGGCCGCTTCGGCGTCGGCCACACGCGCTGGGCGACGCACGGCCGCCCCTCGGAGGAGAACGCCCATCCTCATCGCGACGCCTCCGGTCGGATCGTCGTCATCCACAACGGCATCATCGAGAACTTCCTGCCGCTGAAGAAGGCGCTCCAGCGCGACGGTGTTGCCTTCACCTCGGAGACCGACACGGAAGTCGTCGCCCAGGCGCTCGGCGCCGCGGTCCGCCGCGCGCCGCGAAAGCCGTTCGGCGAGGTCGTCCGGGAGACGCTCGGGACCCTCCGGGGGATGTACGCCCTCGTCCTCTTTTCCGCCGACGAGCCCGGCGTTCTCTACGCGGCGAAGTGGGGGCCCCCGATCGTCCTCGGGCAGGGAGAGGGGGAGAACTTCGTCGCGAGCGACGGGACGGCCCTCCTCCCCTACACACGCAACCTCCTTTTTCTCGAGGATGGCGACCTCGCGCGAGTGACGGCCGACGGCATTGCCGTCACGGACATCGCGGGCGCGCCGCGGCCGCGGGCGTTCCAGCGCGTCCCGTGGGACGCCGTTGCCGCCGAGAAGGGAGGCTACCCGCACTTCATGGCGAAGGAGATCGCCGAGCAGCCGACGGTCGTGGCCGAGACGGTCGGAAACAAGCTCTCCCTCGAGACGGGCCGGTTCGACGCCGAGGCGATGGGGATCCCTCCCGACCTGCTGGCGGGCGTCGAGCGGATCCACGTCGTAGCCTGCGGAACGAGCTGGCATGCGGGGCTCGTCGCCAAGTTCCTCCTCGAGGAGACCGCGCGGATCCCGACGGAGGTCGACTACGCCTCCGAGTTCCGCTACCGCTCGCCGGTCGTCGACAAACGGATCCTCGTCGTCGGGATCTCGCAGTCGGGCGAGACGGCCGACACGGTCGCGGCGCTCAAGGAGGCGCAGCGCCTCGGGGCGCGCACCGTCGGCGTCGTCAACGTCCCCGGCTCGGCGATCGCGCGGATGGTCGACGGCGTCCTCGCGACGCACGCGGGGCCGGAGATCGGCGTCGCCTCGACGAAGGCGTTCACGACCCAGCTCGTCGCTCTCGCCCTCTTCGCGCAGTACGCGCGCGTCTCGCGCGGCGGGGCGCCCCTCGCTCCCGAGGACCGTTTCGTCAGGGGGCTGGCGCACCTCCCCACCGCGATGCGCGAGGCGCTCGCTCTCTCTCCCGCCGTCGAAAAGCTCTCGGAGCGGCTCCAGCAGCGCCCGCGACGTCCTCTACCTCGGCCGCGGCGCGCACTACCCGGTCGCGCTCGAGGGGGCGCTGAAGCTGAAGGAGATCTCGTACCTCCACGCCGAGGGATACCCCGGCGGGGAGATGAAGCACGGCCCGATCGCCCTGATCGACCCCGCGATGCCCGTGATCGGCCTCGCCCCGCAGGACGCCCTCTACGAGAAGATCGCCTCGAACCTCCGCGAGGTGAAGGCGCGCGACGGCGTCCTCTTCGCCTTCGTCTCGAAGGGCGATTCCGAAGTCTCGGAGTTCGCCGACGTGACGCTCGAGCTGCCGTCGGTCCACCCGGCTCTCCAGCCCGCGGTGACGGTCATTCCGCTTCAGCTCCTCGCGTACCACACGGCCGTCCGCCGCGGCTGCGACGTCGACCAGCCCCGGAACCTCGCGAAGTCCGTGACGGTCGAGTAGGCGGGCTCGCAGCTCAGCCGAGGCCGTAGTAGAGCGCGAGGGAGGTCGCGAGCCAGGCGACGTTGACGGCGGCGAGCCAGAGGGCGAAGGCGGCGGCGAGCCAGCCCGGGGCCGGCCGCGGGAGATCGAAGAGGTCCTCCCCCGCGACGGCGAGCCACGGGACCCAGGGCCAGACGTACCAGCCGCCGACGCCGCCCCAGGCGCCGAAGGCGCGGCGAATGGCGAGGACGAAGGCGAGGGTGCCGGCGCCCGCGACCGCGAGGCCCGTGACGTGTGCCGCAGCGCGCCGCGGCGGCCGGCGGAGCCGGAGGCGGAGCAGGAACGCGAGGGCGAGGGCCGCCCCGGCGACGACGAGCGGGAGCGGCATACGGGTGAAGCTCCAGCCGCCGAGCCAGACGAAGGTCTTCGCGACCGTGTAGGCGGAGCGGCCGAGTCCGACGGCGAGATCCGGAAGGGCGTCGGGAGGCGCGCCGGCGTCCCGCGTCATCACGATCGAGCCAGCCCACCGCCAGCCGCCGAGGAGCGCGGCCGGGGCGAGCGCGGCGGAGGCGGCCGCGAGCGCGGGCGCGATCCCGTGCCGCCTGGCGAGGACGACGACGGCAAAGACCGCGACGGGAAGCGCGTTCATCTTCAGGAGGGGTCCGAACGGGAGGAGGAGCGTGAGCGGACCGAATCGCTCGCGGTCGACGAGCAGGACGACGAGGCTGGCCCAGAGGAAGAGCGGGGCGTCGTTCGACGCTCGAACGAGCGCCTCGGAGGCTCCGGGGAGGAGGAGGAGCGAGAGCCCCGCGGCCCGCCATCCGGGACGGCGCCGCGCTGAGAGAGTCCGGAGCGGGCCGAAGAGAGCCGCGAGGACGCAGGCCAGGGAGAAAAGGCGCAGCGCGAGCAGGCGCGTGAGGGGCTCCGGGGCGATCGGCCGCAGCGCCGCAAGGAGGGCGCCGGCGGTCACGTAATAGAGAGGCGGCTGGTTGTTCTCGTGGTTCGGGAGCGCGGATCCCGCGGATCCGTCGCCGGGCGGCCCGGCGCTCCAGTACGACGCGAAGCTTCGCCGAGCCCCGAAGGGCGGGCAGCCGAAGGCGCGGCGGAGGTCGGGCCCGCAGGGGCTCCTTCGGACGGCCGCCTCCACGGCGCCGTCGAGAGGCAGGCCGGCGATTGCGCGTGTCCATGGCGCGTCGGCGAAGGCGGCGGCGCGGGAGAGGTGGAACGGCTCGTCGGGTCCCTCGAACGGCGGGACGAAGAGGACCTGGAACGCCAGCCGTGTGGTCACGAGCGCCGCGAGAAGGGGGAGGGGGCGCGGACTCCGGAGGAATCCGCCGCCGGTTCCGCGGCCGTCGCTCACGGAGCAGCATCGTAGCGGAAGGCCAGGAAAGCAGCCGCCGCGCTGCGCTACCATCCGCAGGCTTTGGGCGATCCCCGGAACGGGCTTCTCGAAGGACTGAACGCGGAGCAGGCCGCGGCGGTCTCGCACGGCGAGGGGCCGCTCCTCGTCCTCGCGGGCGCGGGATCGGGGAAGACGCGCGTTCTGACCCGCCGCCTCGCGTGGCTCGTCGCGCACGGCGTCCCGCAGGAAGCCGTCGTCGCGATGACCTTCACGAACAAGGCGGCGGGGGAGATGAAGGAGCGCGTCGCGGCGCTTCTCCGGACCGACCGTCCCCGCTCCTTCGTCGGGACGTTCCACGCGTTCGGCGTCCGGCTGCTCCGCCGCTTTCCGGCCGAGGCGGGCGTCCCCCGGTCGTTCGTCGTCTTCGACGCCGACGACCAGCTCGCCGTCGTGAAGCGCGCCATGAAGGAGCTCGCCCTGCCGGAGAAGATGGCGACGCCCCGGTCGCTCCTCGCGAAGATCTCGCAGGCGAAGAACTCCGGCATCCCCCTCGCCGACTTCGCGGGCCGCTTCGGCGTCGCCCTCGGGCCGCGCCTCGCCGACCTCTTTCGCGCCTACGAGAAGACGCTCCGCGCCTCCTCCGCCCTCGACTTCGACGACCTGCTCGTCCTTTCGGCCCGGCTCCTCGACGAAAAGGCCGACGTCCTCGCCCTGATGCGCCGGAGCGTCCGGCATCTCCTCGTCGACGAGTACCAGGACACGAACGGCGTCCAGGCGAGGCTCGTCAAGGCGCTCGCCGGGGACCGCGGGAACGCCTTCGTCGTCGGCGACGAGGACCAGTCGATCTACCGCTGGCGCGGGGCCGACGTCTCGAACATCCTCGACTTCGCCCGGGAGTTCCCCGGCGCGAAGACCGTCCGCCTCGAGCAGAACTACCGGTCGACGGCGTCGATCCTCGACGCGGCCGGCGCCGTCGTGGCCGAGAACCGCCGCCGGCTCGGGAAGACGCTCCGCGCGACGAAGAAGGGAGGAGTGCGCGTCTCGCTTCTCTCGTTCGACGAGGAGCGCGACGAGGCGCGCGAGGTGGTCTCCCGGCTTTCCGCCGCCCGCCGCGCGGACGCCGCGAAGCAGGTCGCCGTCCTCTTCCGGACGAACGCCCAGTCCCGCCCGTTCGAGGACGAGCTCCTCCGCTCGAACATCCCGTACCTCCTCGTCGGCGGGACGAAGTTCTACGAGCGGGCCGAGGTGAAGGACGCCCTCGCCTACCTCCGCCTCCTCCGGAACCCCGGCGACGACGTCTCGTTCCGGCGAGTCGTGAACGTCCCGGCACGCGGCATCGGGACCGCGACGCTCGAGGCGCTGGAAGCGGCGGCGGTCGCGAAGGGGTCGTCGCTCTTCGACGCGCTCGCCGCGCTCCCCCCCGGGATGACCGAACGGGCGAAGAAGGCGCTCGCGGAGTTCCGGACGCTCGTCGAGGGGCTGCGGGAGCTGGCCGGGAGCGAGGGGACGGGAGCCGCGGTGGCCGTCGCGGCGGTCCTCGAGCAGACCGGGCTCCTCGCGCTGTACGAGAAGTCGTCCGACCCCGAGGACGAGGCCCGGCGCGAGAACCTCGACGAGCTCCTCTCGGCGGCCCGGGAGCACGAGCGGGCGAATGCGGGCGGCGCCGAGGGGGAGGACCCGAGCCTCGCCGGCTTCCTCGACGCGGTCACGCTCCGGTCGGACGCCGACGAGGCGGACGAGCGGAAGGGGGTCCTCCTGATCACGCTCCACGCGGCCAAGGGGCTGGAGTTCGACGAGGTCTTCCTCGCGGGGATGGAGGACGGCTCGCTGCCGCACGTCTCGTCGCAGGGGGACGAGGAGGAGGTCGAAGAGGAGCGCCGGCTGGCCTACGTCGGGATGACTCGGGCCAAGGAGCGGCTGACCCTTTCGTGGGTGCGGCGCCGGATGGTCCGGGGTGAGTGGATGAACCGCGAGCCCTCCCCGTTTCTCGACGCGATCCCGGAGCGCGTCCTCGCGCGCGAGGACCTCGGATCGTCAGGACGGGAAGAATTCCGCGGCGCGGGGGGCTTTGGCCCCCCGCGATCCTCCCAGCTCTTCCCCGACTACGAGAACGAATCGCAGGAGACGAAAGTCCGGCGGCCTGCGCCCCTGTTCCGCCCCGTCATGCGGAGAACCCCGCCGCCGCCGACGGCGTGCGGCTTCCGGCGCGGGGCACGGGTCGTCCACCCGGAGTACGGCCCCGGGGTCGTCCTGATGATCGAGGGGTCGGGGGACGACGAGAAGCTGACGGTCTACTTCGACCGCGCGGGGCGGAAGAAGTTCATCGCCCGCTACGCGAAGCTGTCGCCGGGCTGACCGGAGCCGGCGGCAGGAGGGGTCCGAGCTGCCGGGCCAGCCGCTCGCCGGCGAGGCGGTGGCCCTCGGCGTTCCAGTGCATGTCCATCCGGTGATAGCCGGAGGTCCCCTGCCGCTCGGCGGCCTTCAGGTCGTCGAGCGGGTCCACCGCCGGGATCCCGAGGTCCCGGCAGATCGCTCGCGCGACGTCATAGGCCGCGGCGTCGGCCGCGACCTGAGGCCCCGCGCCCGACGAGGGGCGGACCTGGCGCTTCGTCGGCACCAGAAGGACGGCAAAGACGGCACCGGAATCGCGGCAGGTTCGGTCGATCTGCTGAAGGAGTGCCTGCGTCACGTCGCGTGCCGGCGGCTCTTCGGACGACGGGTCGGCGGCGGGCGCCGGCCAGCCGCCCCTCCGGAGCGGGGAGAGGTCGGTCCGCTCGACGAACCCGCGGCGGAACCAGTCGAGGCCGAAGGTCGCGAGTCGGACGAGCGACGAGCGGTTCTGGAGCCAGGCTCTCCGCGGCCGGCCGCGCGTCCCGTCCGGCTGGACGACGGGGACATTTTTCAGGACGAGGCGGCCGGCTTCGAGAACGAAATAGGGCCGGCGGTAGGGGCCGGCGTATTCGTCGCTGTTGTCGGAGAAGTCGTTGACGTAGAAGCCGACGACGACGGCGTCCGGCCGGTACGTCAGTCCTTCCCGGCGGAGCCAGAGGAACTCCTGCGACGTCCCCCAGCCATTGACGCCCGCATTGAGAGCCTCGGCTGCGGGAAGGGCCCTCTCCAGCACTTTCGGCCACGTCTCCCCGGCCTCGACGCCCATGCCCCAGGTGAAGGAATCGCCGAGGCAGAGGATGCGACGCTTTCCGGAAGGGCGCGCGTCGTCGAAGTCGCGGTCGCGAAGGCCTGCGGCATTGATCCGGATCTCATGGTCGAAATCCGGGAGGAACGTCATCCTGCCGTGACCCTTCGGGCGATTCCTCCAGCCGAGCTCGGGGTCGAAGGCGAAGAACTCCGCCGGGTCCGACGAGGGGATGGCGAGGACGGCCGGGCGCAGGATCCGAAGGACCAGCTCACCGAGGGCCAGGGCGGCGAGAGATCCGGCGAGAAACGTGACGAGGAGTCCGAGGCGTCCCGTCGTCATGTCCGGGTCCCGGCGGCCAACGCCAGGATCGCCCGGCGAAGCGGGCGGTGCGCGTCGAAGAGACGGACGAAGTCGGACTCGCGGACGCCCCCCTTCGCGCGGATCACCCGGACGAGGGAGCGGCGGTCGGCGACGCTCCAGCGGGCGAGGCCCGGGAGGATCGTCACGAGGGGCGCCCAGCGGGCGAACGCGAGCCGCTCGCCGGCGGAGAAACCCGCAAACGACCCGACCCCGAGAGCCGTCCGGGCCTCGCGAAGCGTCTCCCGGGCCGCGCGCTCGCGGTCGGCGCCGAACCGCTTGGCGAGGGCGTCGGTGACGCGGAGCCCGACGTCCGGGAGCTCGACGGTGCCGATGACGTCGTTGCGCTCCCTGCCGAGGTGGACGTAGAGATTGTGCTTCGCGAGCTTCCTGAGCGTCGCGGGGGACGTCCGGTGGGACGGATGGCGGCGCGCGGCGGCCTCTTCCGCCCGCATCAGGGCGATGGCCTCCTTCGCCTTCGGCGCGAAGCCGGACTTCCGGTAGAACCACCAGGCGCCGGACGCGATCGCCTCGGGGTTCCCCTCGCCGAGCTGGTACGGGAAGATCGTGAAGGTGTCGGACCCGAAGAGGGCGCGCGTGACCGACAGGACGCGGCCGTAGATGAGGCCGGCCTCCGCGCCCCGGAACGACTCGAAGACGTTGAAGGCGATCTCCGACGAGTCGAAGAGGGCGCTCACGAGGACGTAACCGACGGGGACGCCGTTCTTCAGCGTCAGGAAGGCGTAGACGCCCTCGAGAAGAAGGCGCCGCTCGGGAATCGCGCCGATCACGGCGAAGGAGAGACCGCCGCCGCACGTGGCGAGCCGGACGTCCGCCTCGCTGGCGTACTCGAAGATGTCGAGGTCGCGCTGGCGGGTCACCATCGAGGCGCGAGCCGCGTCGAGAAGGCGGCGCGCCGCCGCGCCCGAGACCGTCCGGAGAGACAGGGGCGGCCTCGCGACCTCGCGCGGGATGTCGGGGCGCGACCGGACGAGCGGGCCGCGCGGGAAGACCGGGGCGGCACCGGCGACGCGAGCGAGCGTCCTCGACGGCGTCGTCGGCCCCGGCGCGAGCCGGAGCGGCATCTCGAGACTCTCGTAGAGGTACTCCTTCCAGAACGCGTCGAACGGGAGCGCGTCGACGCGGCGGACGAGGAACGCGGCGTCGGTCTCCCCGGCTCCGGCGAGGCGCTTCGTCCAGCCCCGGGGCTTGAGGTCGATCTCGTCGAGGCCAGGCGTCTCCGCGAAGAGGGAGAGGAGCGGGAAGAGCCGCTCGAGATCGTCCTTCTTCCCGAACTCTCTCCAGGCGATCGTGAGGCGCGGACCCCACCGCCGCGCGAGCCAGCGGGCCGTCGGAAAGTAGAACGGAAGGACGAGGACGGTCCCGGCGATGCCTGTGTCCGCGAGCGCGCGCCGGAAGCGCCGGAGGTCGGCCCGGCCGGAGAAGCGGGCGAGGAGCCCGTCGACGAGGGCCAGCGTCGCGGCGTCGTCCGGAAACGCCTGGAAGAAGCAGAGCAGCTCGTGGAAGCGGACCAGAGCCTTCGCCGAGGCGCATCGGCCACGGCCGAGCGCGGCGAGAAGCTCCCGCTTCCTCGCGGCGGCCTCCGGGCCGTGGGCCAGCCGGATCTGCTCCAGCTCCGAAAGCGCCGGGCCCTGCCCGCGCCGTCGCGTCCGCCCCGTTCGTCTCATCCGTCTCTCCGGCTGCGCGAGAGGATAACCGCCGCCTCGGCGACGGCCCACGCCAGCTCCGTCTCGAGGAGGGCGCGGCGCCGGCGCCGCGCCGCCGTCGTCCCGGGACCCGCGCCCTTCAGCGCGTCGGCGACGAGCGCGCGATAGGCGTGGAGGGCGCCGACGCGCGCCTCGGGAGCGCGCCGCTCGAGGAACGCGATCCGGGCGAGCGCCGGGTCCTTCGCCCGGGGGAGCGACGGCGGCTCCGCGAGCCACGTCGCGAGCTCCTTCCGGCCCGCGAGCGTCAGCCGGTACTCACTCCGCGCCGGCCCCTTCGTCGAGCGCCGCCGCCGGAGCGACACGAAGCCGCCGCGGAGGAGACGCTTCAGCGCGGGGTAGATCTGGGCGAGCTCCGCGTCCCACCCGAACGAGGGGTCCTTCACGAGCCGGGCGTGGAGGTCCCAGCCGCTCGCGGGACCGCGGGAAAGAAGGCCGAGCAGGAGGTGCGGGAGGGACACGCGGAGAGTATATAAACTTTTATATACGGCGGTGCAAAAGTGGGAGAGGGAGTGTGGAAATCAGGGGAGCCGGCCCGGGCGGGAGGCGGCCGAGAATCGGAAAAAAAAGGGGGGCTTGACCAGCCCCCGTTTCCCGGAAATACCGTGGATTGAAAAACTTGGAACTACTTCTTGCCCTTCTTCGCGGGCTTCTTGGTAGCCTTCTTGCCTTTCTTCTTGGTCGCCATGTACTCTGTCACCTCCTCTGGCAGATTGGATTGACAGAGCCGGAAACCGCATGCTAGCTTGCCTGTCCCTCGAAGGACGGGGGCTCGCGACTCCGGGATCTGCCGACTGCCTTTCGTTCGATCCAGGTCGACTGGTTTCAAAGAGTCCGGGTCACCCGAGCGCGGCGTTGCGACTTGAACTCGCAGCGCCGCTTTTTTCTTGCTGACGGAATTGTAAGAGCAACCTCATGGCCGAAGCAAGAATTTTTTTCTTGACGCGCGCACTTTTTTTTCGCTCGCCTTCGCCGCCTCGCGAGGCACCGCGCGTCGCGTCGTCGCGCATCCGGGCTACGATCGCGCGCGGAGACAGAGCATGACGGAACCCGTGATCGTCCTCGCACACTCGCCCGACTCCGACGACGCGTTCATGTTCTACGGTCTGCGCGCGGGCGCGGTCGACACCGAGGGCGTGCGTTACCGCCACGAGCTCGCGGACATCGAGACGCTGAACCGCCGCGCGCTCCGGGGCGAGCTCGCCGTGACCGCGATCTCGTTCCACGCCTACGCGTCGCTCGCCGACCGGTACGTCCTCTTGCCGCACGGCGCGTCGTTCGGCGACGGCTACGGGCCGTGCGTCATCGCGCGCCGGGTCGAACGCGCACCGAAGACGCTCACCGCGCTTGCCGGCCGCAAGGTCGCCGTGCCCGGTGCGCTGACGTCGGCCGCGCTCGCGCTCCGGCTCTACGCCCCGGCGGCGGATCCCGTCGTGATTCCGTTCGACAAGGTCGGCGACGCCGTGCTCCGGGGCGAGGTGGACGCGGGCGTCGTCATCCACGAAGGGCAGCTGACCTGGCAGGACGAGGGCTTCGACCTCGTCGCCGACCTCGGCGTCGTCTGGAAGGAGGAGACCACCCTGCCGCTCCCCCTTGGCGGAAACGCGGTCCGGAAGGACCTCGGGCCGGAGCTGATCGGGAAGATCTCGCGGGGGCTCGGCCGCTCCATCGCGTACGCGCTCGCCCATCGCGAGGAGGCGCTCACCGACGCGATGCGCTTTGCGCGCGGCCTCTCCCGCGAGAAGGCCGACCGCTTCGTCGGGATGTACGTGAACGACTGGACCCTCGCCTACGGCGAACGCGGGCGCGAGGCGGTGCGCCTCTTCCTCGCGCGCGGCTTCGAGGCGGGCGCTCTGCCGTCGCTCGTCGTTCCGGAGTGGGTGAGCGAGACGTGATGGAGGGGACGCCCCGGCCGGCGCTCGGAGCCTGGTTCTTCCTCTCGGCCCTCTGGGCGGGAGCGCTGCTCTTCTTCGCCGGGGCGGCGGGCATCGTCCTCCGGACGTCGCCGACGCGGGCGGACGGCGGGCTCGTGAACCGGGCGCTCCTCGACGTCCTCGACGTCGTTTCCCTCGCCGCCGCGGGGCTGCTCCTCGTCCTCTTCCTCTTCGAGAACCGCGTCCGCCCGTGGGGGCGGGTCGCGCGCGCTGCCGCGCTCCGACTCCTCGCGATCGGGGCGGTCGCCGCGTTCGTGTCGCTCTACCTCGTGACGCCCGAGATGGTGAGCCTCCGCCAGAAGGCGGGACCGGAGTTCGACCTGCTCGCGGCGACGGACCCGCTCCGGAAGGCGTGGGGACGGCTTCATGGCCTCTCGTCACTGACGCTCGTCGTCCGGATCGTCTGTGCGGCGGCGGCCTTCCTCATCGGATTCTCGCAGGCCGGGAAGGGGGCGGCGCCGCCGGCAACGGCGCCCGCCGTCACGGCGGCGGAAGAGCGCGGCTGAAGAAGCGGCTCCAGCGGCGGCGATACTCCGCGGTCCGCAGGCCCGACGGCTCGTCGGCGTGGTGGCAGTGGCCGCATCGTGGCACCAGCCAAAGCGTCTTCTCGCCGCCGAGCGCCGCGTAGAGCGCCGGAGCGGAAGCGGCCGGGACGAGCTCGTCGTTC
The DNA here is from genome assembly GCA_963721385.1 of uncultured Acidobacteriota bacterium. Taxonomy (GTDB): domain Bacteria; phylum Acidobacteriota; class Thermoanaerobaculia; order UBA5066; family UBA5066; genus DAOMFB01. Next base: position 107,748 of record CAVRJB010000008.1, on the reverse strand, counting down.
TCGCCGTGGACGAGCGTCGCCGGACAGGTGACGCGCCGCGCCGCGGCGACGGGGTCGAGGTCGGCCAGCGGGAGCCCGGTCTCTCTCGCGAGCGCGGCAACGGCGAGCCGGGCCGGAACCTCCACCAGCCAGCGCGGGAGGAGCGTGGCGCGGTGAAGATACTGGACCGCCATGGCCGGCAGGTCGGCGAACGGGGCCGAGAGCCAGAGCGCCCGGACGCGCGGGTTCGAAGCCGCGACGTGGAGCGCAACGAGCGCCCCCATCGAGCAGCCGTCGAGGCCGACGCGCGCGGGGTCGAGCCCGAACCTTCGCGAGGCCTCCTCGGCGAGGAGCCCGATGTCTTCCCGCTCGAGGAAGCCGTACGTGATCCGATCGCCGCCCGACGGCGGGTGAGCGCGAAGCTCCGGGACGAGGACGTTGTAGCCGAGGCGCACGGCCCGGACGGCGTCCCGCCGCCACTCGGCGGCGAAGCCCCCCTTGCCGTGCAGGAAGAGAAGCGTCGACCGGGAGGCCGGGCGGCCGCGTGAGGCCGCGTGGGCGACGAGGCGCGCCCTCTCGCGCGGATCCCCGTCGTGGACGAAGGTCTCGACGAAGCCGCGCGGCCCCGCCGCCTCGCGCAGCCCCGCGGCGAAGGCGGCTTCGAGCGCCGCGCGGCGGGCGCGGCTCTCCGGCGTATCGGGCACGAGGCTCGTCGACGTCAGGAGGAGGCGCGCGAGAGGATTCAGGAGGGCTTGGCCGGCGGCTTCGCGGACGAGGCGCTCTTCCGGTAGGCCGCGTTGTCCGGCTCCAACTCGGCGGCGCGCTTCCACGCGGTCGCGGCGCCGGTGGCGTCGCCGGCCGCGCCGAGGGCCGCGCCGAGCGCCGCCTGCGCGCCGGCATCCTCGCCCTGCGAGAGGTCGACCGCGCGGCGCGCGTACTCGACGGCCATCGCCGGCGCCTTGAGGACCAGCTCGACGTGAGCGGCGCGTCGCCACGCCTCGGGGTCGTTCGGCCAGCGCTCGAGCGCCGCCTTCAGGGCGGCCCGGGCCTCGTCGGCCTTCCCGGCGTCGGCGAGGAGCTCGGCAAGGGCCATCTGTTTCTCGCCCCTGGCGGACGGCGGAACGCCGGCGGCCTCGGCCAGCGTCACCGCGCGGCGGCAGGCGGCGATGGCGGCGTCGCTCTTTCCGGCCTTCTTCTCGGCGGCACCGACGATGGCCCAGAGCTCCGGCGCGTAGGGGCTCGAGTCGCCGAGCGCCGTGAGTGCCGACGTCGCGGTCTTCTTCGCGGCAGCAGGCTCCCCGCGGCGGACCTGCTCGCGCCCGAGGAAGATGGCCAGCGCGCCCCGCCTCGGGTCGCTTCCCACGCGGGACAGGAAGGTCGCGACGAGGTCGGCCGTCTCGGGGTTCAGCTTGCCCTCGAAGTCCTCGAGGGCCGCGAGGAGGGTCAGGAGCTGGAGCGCCGTGTCGGGCGAGGCGTCGCCGTTCTCGGTGACGTAGCGGACGACGAGCGGGCGGAGGCGAGCCGTGTTGTGCCGCTGCGCGAGGCCGCTGGCGGCCTGCGCCGCGACCTCGGGATCCCACTTCTTCTGAAGCTCCCTCAGCCCCGTCTGGAGCGGCGAGGTCCCTCCGACGACCGCGGCCGCCTCCGAGAGGAACAGCGCGGGCGGGTAGGCCGCGACGAGGCGGTCGATCTCCTGACCGCTCGGGTCGATGAAGAGGATTGTCGGAAACGAGGCGACCATGTAACGCTGCGCGAGCTTCCGCCCTTCTCCCTTTTCCGCGTCGATCTTGACCGAGATGACGTTCCGCTTCGCCCAGTCGCCGACGGCCGGGTCCGAGAACGTCGTCCGGTCCATCAGCTTGCAGGGGCCACACCAGACCGCGTACATGTCCACCATGAGGGGCTTGTTCTCGGCGCGCGCCCTCTTCAGGAGCTCCGCGAAGGGCTTCCCCTGCAGAAAGGGCACCGTGAAGCCGGCCTTGTCTGCCGCGACAGCGGCGGGCGCGGCCGCGGCCGCAGGGAGGGGGGCGAGAGCTGCGAGAGCTGCGAGAGCGACGGCGAGCAGAGAGGCAGCGGCCGGGGAGAACCTCATGGCGAGGCCATGAGACCACGGCGCCGGGCGCTTCGCAACGCGCCTCGCTTCGTCACCAGCCGGGCCGAAGCGGGTCGATCTCGGGCGGCGGCGGGTCTCCCTCGTAGACCACCGTCTCGAGAAAGAGGCCCGACGGCGGCGCGGTGAGCCGCGCGGGCTCCGTGGACTTCGCCTCGAGAAACGAGGCGACCTTCTGCACGCTCATCCGTCCCGCCCCGACCTCGACGAGAGTCCCGACGAGGCGGCGCACCATCTTCCAGAGGAAGTGCGAGGCGGCGATCCGGAAGAGGATCAGGTCGGGGACGGAGGCGGGCGTCTCCACCTTCGCCCACGCGACCTCCACGAGGGTCGAATCGTGACCCGGCGCGTTCTCGCAGAAGCTCGCGAAGTCGTGCCGCCCGGCGAAGAGCGTGGCGGCCTTTTTCATGGCGGCGGCGTCCAGCGGGTCCTTCACCCACCAGACCCACGGCTTGCCGAAGGCGGTCCGCCGCCGCGAGAGCCGGTAGCGGTAGATCCGGAGCGCCGCGTCGTGCCGGGCGTGGAAGCCGGGCGGCGCCGGCTGGAGGGCGAGGACGTGGACGTCGGGCGGGAGGCCGTCGTTGATCGCGCGCCGGAGGCGCGGCAGCTCGCCGACCGGGACCGAGTGCGTGAGTGAGAGCGAGGCGACCTGTCCGAGCGCGTGGACGCCGGCGTCGGTCCGCCCGGACCCGAAGATCCGCGTCCCCTCGCCGAGGACCGGCTTGACGGCGCCGTAAAGCGCCCCCTGCACGGTGCGGGCGTTCATCTGCGACTGCCAGCCCCGGTAGCGGGCGCCGTCGTACTCGATCGTGGCGCGGAGGATCCGGGACGTCCTGGATTCCTTCACTTCGCTATTCTCGCCCCGACGTGTCCGAAAGCCGTTCCGCCCTCCAGGCGTTGACGCTCTGCCGCGATCCCGAGGCGGAAGCACGCGGGAAGGCCGCGCTCGCTGCACTCGTCTCGGCCGCGGGCGACGCCGCGGGAGACGCGCTCCTCGGCGCGGCGCTCGGCGGCCCGCCGGCTGCCGGGGAGGGGCTCGCGACGCGCGGCGAGGACGGCACCGTGACGCTGACCGACCCGCTCGAACTCCTCGTCGTCCTCGACGCCTCCGTCCGGAGGGCCTCCGCCCTCGCGAAGGGCGTCCGGAAGGTCGCCGCCGAGGCGGCGAAAGCGCGTCGTGTCTCCTTCGTGATTGCGACCGTGGCGCGCGCCGAGCTGCCGCTCCTCCCGCCGACGCTGGCGACGCTCGAGCTCGTCGCCGCGAACCGCGTCGTCGCGGGGCCGTCCTCGCTCCTCGCGGGCGCGCCCGATCCCGCCCGGATCGCGCCGGTTCCGCTCGAAGCGCTGCGCCTCCTCGTCCGCTGCGGCGCTTCGCTCCTTTCGGCCGAGCGCGCCGTCGACCGCTCGCCCTCGGGAGAACCGGCCCGCTCCGCCCTCCGCGCGGTCGCGGCGACGGACCTCGACCTCGGCTCGGTGGTGCTCCTGTCGGCGGGGCGATGGGTCCCCGGCCTGAGAGCGCGCGACGAAGCCCTGCGGGACCTCGGGCGGGGGGGAGTCGACGAGGGGCCGAAGAAGGGCTTCCAGGCGCGGATGACGTGGACGCGCTTTCGCGACCTCCTCGACCGGCACCACGCCGCCGTCGAGGCTCGGGAGAAAGTCCAGGAACGGGACCCGGCACCCGACGCGCGGCGACAGGTCGCGCGCGCGGTCGACCGGTGGCTCGAAGTGCTGCGCCTTTCCGAGGAGGAGCGGCTCGACGTCCCGCTGCCCGACTGGACCGAATACACCTGCGTTCTCGAGGCACGGAGGAAGCGGCTCGCCGAGGGCTCGCTCTTCGACCCGGAGAACGAGGCCGAGGAGCGAGCGGCGCTGGCGCTCCCCGCGCGCCGCGCCGCCCGGGCGTGGGAGCCCGCCGAGCGCGTGGCCCCCGCCCTCGCGGCCCTCCTCGACTGGGACCCGGGAGACCTTCCCGTCGCGCCGGTCCTCCTCGATCTCCCCGACGACGCGCCCCGCGACGCGCTTCGCCAGCGGGCGGCCGCCCTCGGGCGCGACGTCTGAGTCAGAACTTCGAGCGGCCGCGCGTCAGGGCGAGGCGGAAATCGAGAACGGTGTCGGTGCCGCGGATCGCGACGCGCGGAAGGCGGAGGGGATCCGAGAGGTCGGGCGGAATGCCGCCCCGGATGACGGTCGCCGCGCGATAGCCTGCCCGCCGGACGGCTTCGACCGTGCGGGCGTCGAAGGCGCCGTAGGGGTAGCAGAACGAGACGACCGGCGCGCCGAGGATCTCCTCGAGGGCCGCGCGGCTCCCCGCGGTCTCCGCCGCAAGCTCGGCGTCCAGGAGCGACGTCAGCGCGCGGTGCGTCGCGCCGTGCGAGCCGATCTCGATTCCGGCGGCGTGCAACTCGCGGAGCCCGTCGGCCGAGAGAAGCGACTCACCGGGGCGCTCGCGGTCCCAGTCGTTGGTCCCGCCGAGCCGGCCGCTGACGGCGAAGACCGTGGCGGAGAATCCGCGGGCGCGGAGCAGGGGAAGCGCCACCGTCCGGATCGCCTCGTAGCCGTCGTCGAACGTCAGGACGACGCGCTTCTCGCTGCCGCCCGGCTCGTCGAGCAGCTCCCGGAGAGTCACGCCGCGGAGTCCCAGCGCGGCGAGGTGGTCGAGCTGCCGCTCGAAGTCGGCCGGCGGCACCCGCCACCGGTTGAGCGGGGAGCCGCCCTTGTGCGGCGCGACCTGGTGGTACATCAGGATCGGGACGCCGGGTCGCCGAGGCCGCCACCAGTGGAACCGGAGAGAGAACGCCAGGCCGGCGAGGCCGGTCCCGGCCGCGACGAGCGCAGCGGCGTTCACGGGGCGTTTCCCGTCGCCGCCTGGCGCCGCTCTTCGAGCTTCCGGTTACGGAAGTAGGTGTTTCCCGCGGAGAGGACCGCGAACGTGAGGCCCGGGACGCCGTCGAGGAGGCCGAGGTGGAGAACGGCGCGGTCGAGGACGTCGAACGCGAAGCGAAGGGCCGGAAAGCGGGACGGGGCCTCCCCGTCCGCGAAACGCGAGGCCGCCCCGAGGGTCGTGTAGCGGTCGAACTTCTCGAGGTAGTGCGCGAGGTCCCGGTACGAGCGGTGGACGATCGTCCCCCGGAGTCGAGGCGCGGGCCCTTCGTGGACGATCTTCTCGTGGACGGCTTCGTCGGAGAAGCGTGCGCGGTCGCGGCGGTAGAGGCGGACGGGCGCCGAGACGGTGTGGCGTCCGAAGCGGAGCGCCCGGCCGAGGAACTCGAGGTGAATCGGGACCCGGAAGGCTGCGGCCACGTCCCGCTCGATCGTCTCCGTGATCTCCGCCGCGAGCGGCGGCATCACGACCTCGTCGGCGTCGAGGTTCAGGACCCAGGGGTGCGAGGCCGCGTCGGCCGCGGCGTTCTTCTGGGGGCCGAAGCCGCCGAAGGCGCGGACGAGGACGCGCGCCCCCGCGGCGCGCGCGACACTCTCCGTCCGGTCGGCTGACGCGGCGTCGACGACGACGACGATCTCGTCGGCGAACGCCGCCGACGCGAGGGCCGCGGGGAGGCGGTCCTCCTCGTCCCTCGCGATGATCGTGACCGAGAGGCGCGGCACGGCGGCGAAGTATGGACCGCCCGGGAGGCGTCCGTATACTCGTCGCCGTGACGGCAGAGGGCCCGAAAGCCGACGATCCCGAAGCCTCGGGGCGGCTTCTCTTCGCGCTGGCTCTCCTGGCCGGCGCGCTTCTGCGCCTCATCCTCCTCGGGCGGCCCGACCTCTTCGGGGCGGACGAAGGAACGTGGGCGATCGGCGCGCGGAATCTGGTGGAAGGAGACGGGGCGCAGGCCCTCGCGCTCTCGGCGACGCCGCTCGGCGCGCCGGCGGGAACGCCGATCCTCTTTCCGGTCGTCCTCTCCGTGATGGTGCGCGTCTTCGGGCCGGAGGAGTGGGCGATCCGGATTCCGTCGGCGATCGCCGGCCTCGTCGGCGCCTTCGTCCTCGAGCGGATCATCCGGCGCGGCTGGGGGCAGCCGGCGGGGCATCTCGCCGGAGCCTTCGCCGCGCTTCTCCCGCCCCTCGTCTCGGCCTCGCGCGCGGCGACCGTCGAGCCGACGCTCGCCGCCAGCGGCCTCGCCGGCATTCTCTTCGGCCTCCGCGCCTTCGAGGAGGACGAGCCCTTCGAGGGGGCGCTCGCCGGGCTCTTTTTCGGGCTCGGCTTCCTCGCGAAGGGCTACGCCGTCGGCCTCTACATGCTGCCGCTCCTGATTGCGCTCGTCGCGAGGCCGCACCTCTTCGGTCTCGGCCGGACGTGGCGCGCGCTGGGGCTCCTCGCGGCCGCCTTCGTCCTGATCGGCGGGGCGCGGCTCTTCGCGGTCGCGCTCTTCCGGCCGGACCTCTTCGGCTTCCAGCTGGCGACGCTCTTCGGCGCGTCGGAGGCGGCGGCCCGCGTGGCGGCGGCGCCGACGGCCTTCGCCGCGGACCCGAAGAGCCTCGTCTCCACGCTCTTCTTCTTCCTGCCGCTCGCGGGTGCGGGCGTGGCCGTCCTGTCGCGGCCGGTGGGCGAGGGGGAGGTCGACTCCGGCGCGACCGGCGGCGCGCGGCGGCTCGACCACCGCGTCCTCTGGAGCGTCTACCTCGTCGAGCTGGTCGTCGTCGTCGCCGTGGCGGGGCGGCTCCGGCTTTCCTCGATCCCGGTCCTTCCCGCGATCGCGGCGCTCGCGGGCCTCGGGGGGGCCGCGCTCCTCAGGCCGTCGGCCGATCTGGAGCGCAAGAAGCGCGAGACGCTGGCGACGGCGCTCGCGGGTCTCTTCATCCTCGCCGTCGCCGCCGTCCTCGCGGCGTCGCCGGTGGAGCCTCTCTTCGGCGGGAAGGAACGCCCCGTGGACGTGACCGCCGCGCTCGCCGCGATCGGGGGCGTCGCGCTCGCCTCGGCGCTCCTCCTGCGCGGCCTCGGCGCCCGGCTCCTCGGGGGCCGGCTGGCGGCCGTCTTCCTCTCGGGGCTCCTCGTCGCGGCGGGCGTCGAGTCGGTGAGGGCCATCGGGCTCGCGCTCCTCGGGCACCGGACGGGCGCGCGCGAGACGGCCGCGCAGATCTCGCCGCTGGTCGCCCCCGCGCGGCCGGCCGAGGTTTCGTTCCGGGGCGCCGAGCTGGAGGCGCTGGAGTTCCTCCTCTTCCGGACCGGCAGCTCGTGGGAGGGAATGGCGTCGCCCGAGGCGCTCGTCGCCGAGGCCCGCGCCGAAAAGGTCCGCGCCTGGATCTACCAGGAAGATGCCCCGCCGGGGCCACTTGCGCCGCCCGTTGCGGTTCGCGAGGCGATGATGGCCGAGCTCCGGGACGTCACGGCGCAGGTCGACGCGCGAGCCGGAAGGACGACGGGCCTCCGCGTCTTCGTTCCTCGTTGATAATCGCTCTCCCATGACCACCGTCGTCTTCGCGGACCGCGACGGCTCCGCCTTCGGGCCTCTCGCGGACCGGATCGTTCCGGCCCTTCTCCCGCTGGGGGGGGTCCCGGCGCTCGAGCGGATGCTCACGTCGCTCGTCGCCTCCGGCATCCGCGACGCCCTCCTCGTCGTCGGTCCCCGTGCTTCCGGGATCGAGCGCCGCTTCGGCAAGGGGATCCGGTGGGGAATCGCGCTCGAGACACTCCGGCGCGAGGAAGAGGAGAGCGTCGGCGACGTCCTCCGCCGGCTCGAGCACCGCCTCGACGGCGAGACACTCGTCCTCCGCGGCGACGTCGGCGCCCACGAGGCCCTCGGCGAGTTCCTCCGCGAGGTGGAGGAGAAGCGCGGGCCGATCGTGGCAGGCGTTTCGGGCGGAAAGCCCGCCGGTTTCTGGCGGCTCCTGCCGGGAGCCATCAAGAAGAAGGAGCTGCCGCGCGAGCCGGCCTCGCCCGACTGGGCGCTCGACCGGGATCACGTGGCGCTGGAGCTGAAGACAAGAGTCCCGCTTCTCGACTCGGTGGCGTCCTACCGCGCCGCCGACCGGGGGGCGGCGCCGGCCGTGTCGCCGCGCGCCGAGGTCGAGAAGGGGGCGAAGCTCCTTCCCGGCGCGACGGTGGGCGAGGAGTCCGTCGTCTTCGCGGGCGCCTCGCTTGCGGAGACGAGCGTCCTCCCCAAGACGGCGATCCCGCCGGGCGTCTCGCTGGAAAGCGCCGTCGTCTCGGGGAACGTCGTCGTCGACGCGGCGACGGGCGCCGTCTCGAAGCTGTCCGACCGGCTGCCGGCCGCCGCCGGGAAGCAGGCCGCCGGTGGAAGGGGCGTCGCTCTCTTTCTCCTCGTCCTCTCGCTCCCCCTCTGGCCCGTGGCGCTCGTCTGGTCGCTCATCGCCAACGCCGGCCACGCGCGACGCGAGTTGACCCTCAACGGAAACGGGGAGTCCGGACGGCAGCCGTTCACGACGTTTCGCTTCGAGACCGCGGTGCCGGTCCTCCGCGACCTGCCGCTCCTCTTCGCGGTCCTCTCCGGAAAGCTCTCGCTGACCGGTGTCACGCCGCTCGCGCCGGCGGAGGAAGGCGCGCTGACGGAGGCGTGGGAGAAGGTGCGTCTCGAGGCGCCGGCCGGGCTGCTCTCGCTCGTCCGGCTCGCCGTTCCCGCCTCGGCGCCGGCCGAGGTGCAGCGCCTCGTCGACGCCTTCGAGGCGCGGCGGCCGTCGCCGCTCCTCGGACGTGCCTTCTCGGCCTTCTTCACGGCGCGGGCCTGGACCGCGCCGAAGGTCTGGAATCCCGACCAGCTTCCGGAGGAGGAGAAGAAATGACGCAGCGGGTCGTCCGTGCTCCGTACGACGGGCGCGAGGTAGGCCGGGTGGCGGTCCCGTCGCCCGTCGAGGTCGAGGCCGCCGTCGCGAAGGCCGCGCGGGCGTTCGAGACGACGCGAAAGCTGCCGACGTACCGCCGGGCCGAGATCCTCCGCGCGGTCGCAGGTGCTCTTGCGGAAAAAAGGGAGGCGCTCGCGAGGACGATCGCTCTCGAGGCGGGAAAGCCGATGAAGGCGGCCCGCGCCGAGGTCGACCGAGCGGCGGGGACGTTCCAGGCCGCCGCGGCGGTCGTCGAGACGGGAACGGGGACGCATTTCCCGCTCGACGTCAACGCCGGCTCGCTCGGGAAGTGGGGTGTCCTCCGGCGCTTTCCGCTGGGGCCGGTCTGCGCGATCACGCCGTTCAACTTCCCGCTGAACCTGACGGCGCACAAGGTGGCCCCGGCGCTCGGCGTCGGCGCCCCCGTCGTCCAGAAACCGGCGTCGCAGACGCCGCTCTCGGCGCTGGCGCTCCGGGAGATCGTCCTTTCGGCCGGATGGCCGGAGGACGCCTACGCGGTCCTGCCGGTTTCCGGCCGGGACGGCGAGACGCTCGTCACCGACCCGCGGCTCCCGGTCGTGTCATTCACCGGCTCGGCGGCCGTCGGCTGGCGGCTGAAGGAGCTGGTGCCGAAAAAGCGCGTCGGCCTCGAGCTGGGCGGGAACGCCGGCTTCGTCGTCCACGGGGACGCCGACGTCGCCGACGCCGCGGCGCGCGCCGCCACGGGCGGTTTCCTCTACGCCGGCCAGTCGTGCATCTCGGTCCAGCGAGTCCTCGTCCACAGGCCCGTCTTCGCGGCGTTCCAGAGCGCCTTCCTCGCGGCCGTCGGGAAGCTGAAGACGGGCGACCCGCTCGACGACGCGGTCGACGTCGGCCCCATGATCGCCGAGAGCGAGGCGGTCCGGGCGGAGAGCTGGATCCTGGAGGCCGTCGCCGCGGGCGCGAAGCTCCTCTGCGGCGGGAAGCGGACGGGCGCCGTCCTCGAGCCGACGGTGCTGGCGGAGACGGCGCGCGAGATGAAGGTCGAGTGCCAGGAGGTCTTCGCGCCGGTCGTCACACTCTCGCCCTACGACACGTGGGACGAGGCGCTGCGCCGCGTGAACGATTCGGCGTTCGGCCTTCAGGCGGGGATCTTCACGCGCGACCTCGGCCGGATCGAGACGGCCTTCGAGACGCTCGAGGTCGGCGCGGTCGTCGTGAACGACGTCCCGACGTGGCGGGCCGACCGGATGCCGTACGGCGGCGTCAAGGAGTCGGGAACGGGACGGGAAGGGCCGCTCTACGCCATGGAAGAGTTCACGGAACCGCGGCTCCTCGTGCTGCGGGCGCCCTGAGGGGGAAAACGATGTCCGAAGAGCACGTCTTTCACGTGTCGTCCACCTGGAGCCCCGAGGCGAAGGAAGGGCGGCTGAAGAACGCCGACGGGACCTTCGCGGTCCCGGTTTCCTCCGCCCCGTGCCTCGGCGGGAAAACCGGCGTCACGAACCCGGAGGAGCTCCTCCTCTCGGCGCTCGCGACCTGCTTCGTCCAGACGTGGGCGATCTTCCTCGCGAAGCTGAAGGTCCCGATCGAGAACCCCGTCCTCGACGGGAGCTGCGAGCTGGACAAGGACCCGAACGGAGGCTATCGGGTGACGAAGTTCGACCTCGTCCCCTACGTCCCGAAGGCGGTCTGGGCCGCGCGGCAGGAGGACGTCGAGAAGACGCTCACCCTCGCGGAGAAGTACTGCATCGTCTCGAAGGCGGTGCGGGGCGAGGGGCGCGACCTCCTCGTGACGCCGAAGCTGGTCGACTGACCCGGCCGTCAGCCGCGGAGGTCGGGCACGTACGCCTGGACCTCGATCTCGACGAGCATCCTCGGGTCGATGAGCGCCGCGACCTGGACCATCGTCGCGGCCGGACGGATGGAGCCGAAGATCTCGCCATGCGCGCGCCCCACGGCTTCCCAATGGGAGATGTCGGTGACGTACATCCGCGTCGCCACGACGTCCCCGAGCGCCGCCCCGGCCTTTGCGAGCGCGGCCTCGATCGTCCGGAGAGCCTGGACCGCCTGCCGATATGGGTCTCCTTCGCCGACGAGCCCTTCCGGCGTCATCGCCGTGGAGCCCGCCACGAAGACGTGAGGCCCGATGCGGACGGCGCGCGAATAGCCGACGCGCGCTTCCCACGGACCGCCACTCGACACGTTGAGCCGCTGGGCCATGGTGTTTCCCCCGGCTCCGACGATATCGCGCACGGCGAAGCGGGGCGAGCCGGGCTGCACGAGGTTCGTTCCACTCGACGTCGTCGAAGACCGCTACCTGCCCAGGTCGACTTCCTTCAAAGGGAGGTCCCAGTGCGCAAGCAGGATCTCGAACCGCCGCTGCTCTTCCCGCTTGAACGTCTCCTGGTCGGGGTAGAGCTGCTTCGTGATCGTCTCGGGGTCGAAGGCGTCGGTCGCGACGGCGGCATTCTTGAAGACGATCGTGACCCGGTAGTCCCAGCGGCCGTCCTCGGTCGCGTGGTAGCGGGGAGCCGCCGCCGTCACCTGCAGGATCCGCCCCATCTCGATCTCTTTCCGGAGGACCGGCAGGTGGTTCTTCCGGAAGAGGCGGAAGAACTCGTCCGCGTACCCCCACTTCGCCTTGTAGTAGTACTCGACGACGTAGGGCCGGTCAGCCGGGGGAGCGGTCGCGGCGGGCTCGGCGGCCCGGGCCCGGGGCGATGCCCCGCCGAGCGTCACAACGAGGAAGAGCAGCGTGGCGGTTCGAGGGTTCGGTTTCATCGGCTCTCCTTCCGCGGGAGGATTTCCTCGAAGTCGGGGGTTTGGGCCATGGCGAGAAGGGCGTCGGCGAGCTCCTTCGGGGGAGGCGCAAGCTTCCGCGCCGCGAGGTCGAGCCACCCACCGTGGCTCGTGACCCGGGCGGCGGGCGTCCCGTCGGCCGAGACGAACTCGTTCCGGAGCCGGAAGCGGGCGCCATTCGCCGAGAGGCCCGCGAGCGCCAGGGTCACCGTGATCTCCTCGAGGAGGCGCAGCTCCCGGAAGTACTCCAGCTCGTCGCGCTGAATGACGGGTCCGATCGAGAGCTCCTGGAACCTCCGCGCGGGAAAGCCGTGCTCGTCGAAAAAGAGCATCCGGACGTCGCTCGCGAGGTCGAGATACGCGCTGTTTCCCATGTGGCCGTTGAAGTCGACATCGCCCCAGCGGACGCGGAAACTCTTACGGAAGGGCTCGGGCATGACGGCTTCCGATTCTGACCGAGATCGGCCTGGACGTCAGCGGGGAAGGGCCGGGGACCCGGACGCGACGCAGGCGCCGAAGACGAGGCCCGCGAGGGCGACGAAGACGACGGCGAAATGCAGACGCGGCATGGGACAGGCCCGTTCCCGTCCGCCATGGACGGGGCGAGTTCCGGGTTGCGTCGGGGGGTCAGGCGCCCGGCGCCGAGCGGAGGCCGAGAGCGGTCCAGGCGGCGCCGGCGAGGTCGACCGCTCCGAAGAGGACCAGCGTCGCCGGGGCGAGTCCGAGCAGCGCGAACGCGAGGAACGAGACGAAGACGAAGCCGCGTCCCGCGACCGTCGCCCGGTAGAACGGGACGAGCCCGAACCGCGACGCCTGAAGGTAGTAATACCCGAGGACGGCGGCGAGGACGCCAACGACGCGGATCCAGACATCGGACGGCACGGGAATGCCGAACGGGCCGAGGACGACGGACGGGACGAGGATGAGGAGCGGGCCGAGGACGAGGAGGTAGATCCCGAAGACGCGGATGCTGGTGGTGGCCTTGTTCACGCCTTCAGTCCTTGCGGGCCTGCTGCAGCTCGCTGAAGAGCCGGCCCTGGTTCCAGGATTCCCACCATTCGATGATCTTCCCCTCCGAGAAGCGGAGCCACGTGATGCCGCGGAACGCGACGAGCTTCATGGACGGCGCGATGCCGAGGTGCGGCCCGGTATGCAGGCCGGAGGCCGTCCACCGGACCGCGACGGAGTCCCCCTGCGCCATGAGGTCCTGGATGATGACCTTGAGGTCGGGAAACGCGCCGAGAGAACTGGCCCACGCGGGGAGGAAGCCCTCCGGCCCACGCACCTCGAACCCCTCGAGGTGGCCGACCGCTTTCGGGTGCAGGAGCTCGCGGACCGCCTCCGAGCGTTTGTTGTTGAAGGCCTCGTCGATGACGCGCCGCGCGAGAGCTGCGTTCTGGGCCTCGGACATGCTTCGGTCCCTCCTGTCTCCCCGCGGTGCGTTTTGGTGCCCCGTGACGATACCGCGAACAGCGGCCGGCGCAAACGGGTCCCGGGACGGAGAGACTCAGATGCATTCCGGTTGGCTCACGGTGAGCGGTCCCCGAACGTCGCCCGTATTGAGCGTGGAGACCGGCTCGAAGAGGAGGACGTGGACCTCGGATTCGGCGACGGGGCGATGCTCGACGCCGCGGGGGACGATCAGGAACTCCCCTTCCCGAACGGGAACGGTGCGATCCCGGAACTCCATCTCGAACGAGCCCCGGAGGACGAGAAACAGCTCGTCCTCGTTCTCGTGCCGGTGCCAGATGAACGGGCCGAGGAACTTCACGAGCTTCACGTGCTGGCCGTTCAGCTCTCCGACGATCTTGGGGTCCCAACGGGTCGAGAAGAGAGCGAGCTTGTCCTTCAGGTTGACCGGTTCCATGGCGGACCTCCTGCGGGGCTCACGGATCTTCCGGCATCGGCAGGCCCCGGGATCTCAGGAAGGAGAGCTTGTCCCAGTAGCCTCGCTGGAAGACGATCCTGTCGTTCACCACGTGGAAGAAGCCGCAGCCCCGGAGGCCGAGCGGATCGCGCCACTCGAGGATCGCCCACTCGCCGTCCTCGAAGAGGTTTTCCACGAGGCAGACCATGGTCGCCGACGCGAACCCGGAGGCGAACATCTCGCGGATGGCTTCGCGGCCCTTCACCGGGGCCTCGGCGACCTGGTGGTTGACGGCGTCCTCGGCGTAGAAGGCCGCGAGCGCGTCGGCATCGGCCCGGTTGAAGGCCTCGACCCAGGCCCGGACGAGCTCGCGAGGCCTCATACGGTCGACGATGACTTCAGCGCCATCTGGCGTGAGGAAACCGTCATGAGCCCCTCCTTTCGTCGGAGAGGAATTCCCGATGGCGCTCGGGGGCATATCGGATTGCCAGCAATCCGGTGGCCTCCTCGACGTCGATGGCCTGCACCAGCAGGCCTTCCTGCCCATAGGGGAGATACGCCTGGCACTTGCCTGTCGGGTCGATGAGGCTCGTCGCCGATTCCTGGAAGCGCAACGCGTAATTGACGCTGGCGAAGTAGATCGTGTTCTCGAGGCTGCGCATCGTCATCGCCTTCTCGTAGTAGGGATTCGCCGGCCGCGCCCCACTCCGTCAGCCGGACGCCGTCGCGCTCGGTCCCCGTGTGCTGGGGATGAAAGACGATCTTGGCGCCCCGCGCCGCCGCCCATCGCACCGTCTCGGGATAGCGCCAGCCTTCATGGCAAATCGCCACTCCGAACTTGACCCCGTTGATCTCGAAGAGTCGCCGGGTATCTCCGGGCACATAGAACCTGTCTTCGGTCGGGTCGAGCTGGTTCTTGGTCTGATATCCCTGAAGCTCGCCCTGGGCGTCGATGACGAAGGCGACGATCTGCCTGCCCGCCGGGCTGAGCCTCTCCATCCCGAGGATCGTGGCGACCGCGTACGTTCGCGCCCACTGCGCCACGGTCCGAAACGCCCGTTCCTGCTGCATCTCGTCAAAGGGGAAGACCTCGAAGTCCTGTCCCCGGAGGCCCGGGAGATAGGCTTCCGGGAAGCAGACGATCTCCGCTCCGCGGGCCGAAGCTTCGGACAGGAGCCGCTCGATCTTCTCCAGGCCCTCGTCGAGGGTCGAGGCGATGCGCGGCGACGCGAGGCCGATGATCATCGGGGATCTTCGGGAACGATATCGCGGGCTACTTTCGCCTGTAGACGTCGGTGCTCAGGTACTTCAGGCCGGAGTCGACCATCAACGTGACCACCCGTGCGCCCGGACCGAGCCGCTCGGCGACCCGGATCGCGGCGACGACGTTCGCGCCGGACGAGGTCCCCGCGAAGAGAGCCTCCTCCCGCGCGAGCCGCCTCGCCATCTTTTCCGCGTCGTCCGTGCTGACGGACAGGATCTCGTCCACGAGCGTCGGCTCCCAGAGCGGGGGAGTGCTGCCGATCCCGATTCCTTCGATCCCGTGAGCACCGGCCGGGCCTCCCCGCAGCACCGAGGATTCCGCGGGTTCGACGACGACGATCGCGACGCCCGGTTTGTACCGCTTCAGCACCGTGGCGACCCCGCGCGAAGAAGCCGCCGTACCGGCGGATTGAACGAAGGCGTCGACCTCTCCGGTCGTCTGGCTCCAGATCTCCTCGCCCAGCGAGGTGTAGCCCGCGATGCTGTCCCGGTTGTTGAGCTGGTCGATCCAGTAGGTGTGAGGCTCCAGGCTCATCCTGCGGGCGGTCTCGATCATGTCCTGGAACAGTTTTCTGGTGCTGAGCCCGCCCTCGCTCGGGACGATCGTCAGCTCTGCACCGAGGGCCGCCATGTGATCCCGTTTCTCCCGGCTGAACGCGTCGGACGTGACGAGCCGGATCGGGTAGCCCTTGGCGGCGCAGACGAGCGCCAGCGACGCGCCCGTGCTCCCCCCCGTGTACTCGACGACGGTGTCTCCCGGCTGGAGGCGCCCGTCCTCCTCGGCCCGCGAGATCACGGCCAGCGCCATCCGGTCCTTCATGCTGCCCGTGGGGTTCTCCCACTCCAGCTTCACGTGGATCTCCGCGCAGCCAGGCGGGACGACCTTGCGAAGCCTTACGAGAGACGTCTTCCCGATGGCCTGCAGGATGTGCACGGATCAAGCCCTCCCCCCGGCGGACCGGAGGCCGTCAGCTACGGCTTCATCCTCTTCCTGATCATGTTGATCTGTCCACGGTCGTCCGGAGTCGCACGCCTACCGGCCTTCGTCCCAGTAGTCCAGGAAGTCCGTCACCGCCGGCTGGGCGCCGAGAAGCCGGAGCATGTTGGTCACCTGGCCGCGGTGGTAGGTCGAGTGGTTGAAGAGGTGGTGGATCTGCCGCCAGAGGGCGTACTCCCACGTCTCCCCCTTCCGGTTCGTGTAGCGGCCGACCCGCTGAAGCCTCTCCGGCGTCAGCGCCGCGACGAAGGTCTTCTGCGCGGCCTGGACCGGGCTCCACCGGGCCCTCAGGTCCGGGACGGACGGAAACTCCTCCGCCGCGAACAGTTCCTTCGGCGAGCGGTCCTGCCACCGCTCGAGCCAGAGCCACTCCGCCCAGACCATGTGCGTCAGCGTGGCCTGGACAGACGGAAAGCTCCCGCCGAGGGCGCGTTTGAACCCGTCTGAATCGAGGCGCGCCACCGCGTCCAGGATCCGCCCGTTCGCCCACGTGTTGTACGCCTGCAGTTCCTGAACCGTCTCGGGATCCATCCCCTGCCTCCTTCGGTCTCCCGCGCGTCGTCCGCCGGAGCAAGGAATCCGGCGGAACCCCGTTACCCCGGAATCTCGGGCTCGACGAGCTTCGCGAGCTGCTCGAGCGATTCCTGCCAGCCGAGATAGCACATTTCGACGGGAATGAACTCCGGCAGACCCTCCTGCACGACGTTCAGCTCGGTGCCGCACGACACGGGCTTCAGGGTCACCGTCGTCAGCATCTCCCCGGGCAGGTTCGGGTCGTCGAACTTGTCCGTGTAGCGGAGCTTCTCGTTCGGCACCAGCTCCTTGTACTCGCCGCCGAAGGAGTGGCCGTGACCCGTGCCGAAGTTCGTGAACGACATCCTGTAGGTGCCGCCCACCCGGGCATCCAGGTGGTGGACCTTGCAGGTGAAACCGTAGGGTGGCAGCCATTTGGCCATGGCGTCGGCGTCCAGGAAGGCCCGATAGACGCGGTCGGGCTTGGCACGGAGCACGCGGTGAAGCCGGACGGTACCTGTGGGCATGATCACCTCGCCTTTCAGTTCGACGTTTGGCCGGGGTCGAGGATTCGACCGACCACGGGAGCGCCGAGGGATGACTTGTGACGCCCGACGACCTCGCGCCCGGCGCAGAGGGGCTTTCTGCCCGGTGCTAGCATTCGGGCCCTCCCCCGCGAATGTGAGCCAGGAGGGCGGCGATGCGAAACGCGATCTCGGCGATCACCATGGTCATGACCCTCTTGACCGGACCGCTTCCGGCGGCGACGCAGAAGGCTCCCCCCGCCGATGTCGGACCGGGGCGCATCGCCTGGTTCGACATCTCCACGACCAACCTCGCACAGGCGAAGGAATTCTACGGCAAGCTCTTCGACTGGAAATTCAACCCGGTGCCGGGCACCGACCTGGCGGCGGAGATCGTCGCGAGCGGCACCGCCATCGGGACGCTGCGGGTCGCGGAGGGGAAGATCAGCCCCTTCAACGGCGTCGTCTACGTCCAGGTGATCGACATCCTGGCCAGCTGCAGGAAGGCGAAAGAGCTGGGGGGAACGGTCATTCCCGGATTTCCCTTCAATCTGACGGACGGCACCGGGGCCATCGGCCTCGTCGTGGATCCGGCCGGTCACCCGGTCGGCCTCTACTCCCGGACCTCGCTCCCTCCCGCGCCACCCGCGGCGAAGTGAGGTCAGGAGGAGCGCCCCGAAGGCGCCACCGTCACTTGCGCGCCAGCACGTCGTGAGCAAATTCCCGCCACGAGCCGGTGGCGATCGCTAGCGCGTCCGCTGGAGCGAGGGGTCAGGCAGCACGGTGCTCCTCGAAGGTGGCGCGTGTGGCACGCCGAAGTCCAAAGAGGCCGGCGAGATAGAGCACGCCAGTGACGCCCGACACCAGAGAGAAGAGGAGGTATCGGAGGGGTGCCACGTTGCGCCCGGCGAGTACCCAGACGAGTTGCGGGAGCCCGAGCAACCCCCGGAGGAGGTAGATAGTACCGATGAGAAGGATGCCTGCGCGAAGCAGAGGCAGCGGTCGGATCCGGCCTGCCCCTGCGAGGGCGTAGAGACCCCAAAGGCCAAGGAGCGCGGCGACGCCAATACAGAGAAACGCGGGCACCGAGGACCCACGCTCCACTTGAACGGCGAGTCCCGGCGCACCGAAGTAACGGTAGCCCGGAGCGCCCATGAACATGATGCCGAGGTGAACGAGAGCGATTGCGAACGAGCTCATCGCTGCCGCAAGAAGGACTGAACTCGACGTGCGGATATTTGTCACGAGTGGTACCTCAGGCGCTGCGGATCGGTGTGCTGCCTGACGTTCGAGTTAACCGGCGCCTTGCGGCAGCCCGCCGCAAGGCGTCCGGTTGAACGAAGTGTCAGGCCGCAGTTCGCGGCCGTGCGTAACGAGCCTGCTCATTGGCCTTGTGGCGGCTGCCATAGCTCGACCTTGTTTCCCTCTGGATCAATGACCCAGGCAAACTTCCCATACTCGGATTCGTCAATCTTCTCGAGCACATTGCAGCCTTCTTCCTTCAAGACCTTGACCAAGGCGTGGAGGTCTTCCACTCGGTAGTTGACCATGAAGGAAGCAGAGCTCGGAGCAAAGTGATTACTTTCTTGCGGATCGATGAGCCAGGCAGTTGTGCCTGCAACCGGCTTGCCCTCGGCGTCGGTCCAATCGAAGGCAGCTCCGCCCCAGGCCTGGACATCGATTCCCAAGTGCCGCTTGTACCAAGCCTGCAGTGATGGAGCGTCTTTCGCCTTGAAGAAGATGCCCCCGATACCAGTGACTCGTTTCATGTGACCTCCGATGCGCGGTGGTGGTGAGAGGAATGTTTCTTCTGCGGCCTGACGATACCGCGCTCAGCGGCGAGCGAAGCGCGTCCGCTGCATGCCGTCGTTAGGCCGCAATCGATCATTTCTGTTCAACTGCGGACTTAATATCGTTTAGGTCTTGCAGGAGGGCCTTCTTCACCACGCCCTTGAACAGAAACAGCATTGGGATCGACATTAGTTTTGCAACGATGCCTTGAGGCTTGGAATCATGAGACTCAGCCAACGTAATGCCGCCACTGCTCTCTGAAATACTCTTGGTGGTTAAGAATACAAATCCATCACTTTCTGCTTTGGTTTTGTAGAACTCGTTCTCAGCAGCATCGGTGATCCACTTTTCCGCGGTAGCTGGCTTGCCGAAATAGCATTCGGGTCTCTCGCCACCTTAGTCCGACGAGCCCGTTTGCCGGTTTTTCGAGGACCTCAATGTTTTCGATTCCGCTGATGGTTTCCGAGGCGTTCTCGATGTTGGTGATTGCCGCCCAGATCGCCGCCTTGGATCCGTTGATGGTTACCTGTGCTTCAACGATCATGGTGTTCCTCCTGGGGTTCGAGTGATATGGGCCACACGGGGCGTTATCGGCGGTGACGCGCGTCTGTCGGCCTGACGATACCGCGCTCAGCGGCGAGCGCAAGCGAGTCCGCTGCAGCGTGTTGTTCGACGCCCGACTTTTGTTCCGGGACCGTTTCACGTCAATATGGACCTTGTTAGTCACAAGCGGCTGTTCGCCTTCTGCACCAGCGTCCCTACGGCATCCATTGATACGATCACCTTCTGAAAAGGAGTAATCACCTCCACCTCGACATAACCATTCGCGCTGGGGATGGCGCACACCGAATGTGCTGCCACTCCGGGCCTGCCATACAGGGTGCACATCGCTTTGCCCACTGCCTTTTCCTCAAATTGCGCGCCCTTGACCTTCCACTGGCCCTCGCGTGCCAAAGCTGCGTTTCGCGTGCGTATGGCGTCGCCGCCGCTCATGGGGAGATTCTTGACAACGACGACCCTGATCTGCAGATTCCCTTGACCCGGTCTCACGATTTCGCTGCTGCAGGCGTCGAAGGCTATGCCGCTTGAGTTGTCGGTGGAGCCGGAGAACTTTGCCGTTTTCCCTCCTGCGGCCCACTCCTTCAGGATCGACTCAAGCTCTACCGGCTGGAGCAGCTTGCACGACACCTGAGCGTGCGCCGGAGTGGCAGCCAGAAGAACAAGCACTGCGAGCCCGGTAATCGTCCGTCGCGAACAATTGCTCGAAAGGAAGGCCTGTGAACGCATGATGTCCTCCCCTAAGAATCGCCTAACGATATCGAGCTCAGCGGCGAGCGTAGCGAGGGAACTTGCTTCGGTTCAGTTGACACCCGTGTGGTTAGGGACCTGGGCTTCGAACACGGCCGGGGGAAGGTATCCAAGGGACGAATGGAGGCGCCGCCGATTGTAGAAGCCGACGTAGTCGAGGAGAGCGGCCCGGAGGTCGGAGTCCTTCTGGAACGTCATCCCGAAGAGCCACTCGGTCTTCAGCGAATGGAAGAACGACTCCATGTGGGCGTTGTCGTTCATCTGCCGCGGGCGATTCATGCTCTGGACGAAACCCCGGCGGGACAGTTCGTCTCCGAGGTGGACGGCCGAGTACTCGATCCCGCGGTCGCTGTGAAACGTCAGGCCCGCAGGCGGACGGCGCCATCGGACGGCGTGAGTGAGGGCGCGCCGGGTCAGCGAAGCGTCCCGATTCCGGCCCAGGCTCCATCCGAGGACCCTGCGGGAGTGCCGGTCCATCACGACGGCCAGGTACCGCCAGCGTCCGGCGACCCGGACGTACGTGACGTCTCCCACCCAGAGCTGGTCCGGGCCGGTCGTCGTGAGACCGTGGACCGTGTTCGGATGCAGCCGATAGAACGCCTTCTGACCCACGCGCGACCGGCGGTAAAGACGGGCCGAGCGGCCCTGGAGCTGTGCCAGGCGCATCAGACGCGCGACACGGCGTCGGCCAACCGAAACGCCTCGCCGCCCGAGTTCCCGGGTCACTCGAGGGCTGCCGTAAAGCCCCCTCGCCTCCTGGAACACCGCCAGAACCCGTTCGGTCATCGCCGCGTCAGAACACGTCCGGCGACTCGGACGACGGCGTCGCCAGGCGTAGAACCCGGCCCGCGTGACGCCGAACCTCCTGCACATCAGGCTCACCGGGAAGAACCTCCGGTTCGCCTCGAGGAACGCGAAGACGTCCCCCGTAACTCGCGGGCGAACCGGATCGCTCTTTTTAGGAGCTCATGCTCCATCTTCAGCCGCTTGTAATCGCGCTCGACCTCTCGCAGCCGCTGGAGCTCACCCACGGCTTTCAGGTCCAGAGCCGGCAAGGCACCGCGCAGCTGGCCGTCCCGGGCCTGCTTGCGCCAGCGCGACAGCATGAAGGGGTGAATGCTCAGTGAAAGCGCCACGTCCCGGACCAGGACTCCCGGCTGCCGGCTCAGCTGAACGGCCCGCAGCTTGAACTCCTGGCTGTAGCTTCTGACTCTCCGGGGTCCTGCTTTTCCCATCGCGACCTCTCTAGTTAGCTGAGAGTGTCAACGATACCGAAGCAACCTCCGAGTCCGCTGCAGCGCGCTGTTAGGTGGCCACGCCCGCTCGGCCGCAAGCTGCCGCTGCAGCGCGAGCCGCTCGCCCTCGGGTAGCGTGCCGCGACTTACGTGGCTCGACGGCCGCAAGGAGTGCTCGGCGCGATGCTGCCCTGCGAGGCGATGCTGACGAGCGATACGCCTACACTGTGGCGGGCTGACGCCACCTCCAGATCTGCGAGTGAGACGCGGGCTAGGCCGCCGTCGATGCCGTGGAGAAAGCTGAGCGCGAGTGCGCTCAGCAAGCTCGAGTAAGCCGGTCAGCGGGGAATTGTCGAGGAGACGGCTCCACCGGCTCACCGCGCGATAAGGCGCAGTGCTCGACGCGGTCGGCCGGAGTAGAGCTTCGAATCTCGAGCCAAGGTGTCGGACGTCGAGCCAGCGACGAGGCCGCGTTCGTCCATTCGCCGCCTAACTAGTATTAGACGGCACCCCCAGGTGGGTACCGGTGACCGCTTTTGGTCTGTTTCGGGCGAATGTTCCTACGGGTGACCGCATTTAAGTTCCTACCGGTGACCGCTTTCGGGCTTCGGAAGGGACGTCAGGATCCGCCGTCGGAGCCCCAGGGCGAGGGCCGTGTCGTAGCGCATCCGCCACAATCGTAGTCCCGGGTCCCACCGCGCGCCAGCTTTCTTGAGCTTCTCGTGCAGCGGCTTCTCCCACGGCTCGACCTTCGCGTAGACGAGGGCGCTCGGGGGGAGCGACCTCGACCGCTTGAGCTTGACCCGGGCGACGACGATCTCGGCCGTCTTCAGGCGGACGCCGGCGGCCTCGTCGTGGCGGTAGCGGACGGAGACGAGGTCGTTGCCGTAGAGCTTGAGCAACTTCCTCGTTCCCCGCTCGCCCGGGCGGAGCGTCTTCCGGACGTCGAGACGCGCCGGCGGATCCGCGCCGCCGGCGCTCACGTCGACTTGGGTTCCTGCGGCTCCTGGACCGAGGTGTCGCGCTCCCACCCTTCGTGCTGGAGGGTGATCGACTGGAAGGCGGCCGCCCCGGAGTCGGCGTCGAGGGCCGGAAGAGGCTGGTACTCCGAGGGCCAGCAGCGGTAGACCTTGTAGGCCAGGGCCACCTGCCCGGCCTCGTTGCAGAACTCGATGCACGATGTCCTTGCGGAAGTTGGCCAGAGCGACCTCGGCGCCCGCGCCGGCGCCGAGGCGCCAGACCTGGTTCGCCCACTCTTCGAAGGCCGGGTCGTGCGTGACCCCCCGCTCGAGGGTGATGGCGTCGAATTGGGTCCTTCCCGGCGACTTCCGGGACGTGTTCGGGTCGCCTCCCTCGCGGTGCTCGATGACCTCCGTGACGCGCCGGAGCGGGCTGACGCGGCTGACGCCGGCGACGACCTTGCCATCCCACTTTACGCGGAACTTGAAGTTCTTGTACGGGTCGAAGCGGCCGGCGTTGACGGTGAACTGGGCCATGGCGCTCCTCTCAGACCGGGATCCTCGTCTCCACCCAGATGTTTCCGTGCTTCGTGAAGCCGGAGGGGACGGACGAGAGCTGGTCGCTTCGGACGACGGCGTTCGACTTCTTGTGAAGCGCGGCCATCAGCGCCGGCTTCGGAATGAACTTCCAATTGGGCATCGGGCGGGTGGAGACCATGGCCGAGAACGTCGAGAGGTCGTTCTCGACGAACTCCCGCGGCGTGGCGTTGTGGCTGCCGTGGTGGCCGATCTTGCAGAAGACGGTCTTCTTCAGGAGCTGGACGGCCGATTCGTCCGAGAGGACCGCGTTCCACGTCCCCCACTGCGCATCTCCGGGGAAGAGGAGAAACGCCTTCCCGACCTCGAACATCAGCATCAGGCTGGTGCCGTTGACCGCGGCGTCGAGGGCGACGGCGACCGCGAGGTCGTCGTCCTCGCCGAGGGCGTCGACGGCCCGGCGGTACTTCTCGGGAAGCCTGAGGTGCGCGAAGGCGGCGGTGGCGTCGAACTCCTTCGGCGTCATGGCCCACCGGCGGCGGAACGGCAGGCCGGCGCCGCCGTCGGCCTCGCCCGAGAGCCGCAGATAGCCCTTTCCCTTCGGCGGCTCCATGTCGCGGATGACGTCGGGGGCGCGCGACGGGCCGAGGAGGTGGACGGTGACGCCCGGAAGTGCGGCCGGGGTGAAGGGCTTTCTCTCCGCGCCCTTTTTCGGCAGGAAGAAGCGGTGGGGCTTCCCGGCGAAGCCGCCGTGGAGCGTCGCCATCGCCTTTTCGTTCGTGAGGCAGTTGGCGACGAGGTCGAGGACGTGGTCGGGGGCGCCGGAGAGCCGGAGGGCCGCGTGGAGCTTGGCCGCGCCGGAACTCTGTGCTTCGCGGATTCTCTTTGCGTCGGGGTCATCAGGCTCCTCGGTCCACGGCATCCAGACCTCGCCAACGCGCACGTCCTTCCAGACGGGCGACGAAAAGCCCGCGACGTGGTCCCGGTGGCGGTGCGTGGCGATGACGACGTCGATCTTCGGGACGCCGTCGGCTCCCGTGACGTCCTGGACGATCCGGGCGGCCACGTCGCCGATTGGCTCGGGGCCCGGGCCGGCGTTGTGGGAGCCGCAGTCGACGAGGACCTTTCTCGGCGGCGAGCCGGGAAACGTCAGGAGGAACGCGTCGCCGAAGCCGACGTTGTACATCCGGACGGTTACCGCACCGGAGGGCTTCTTTGCCGGGCTCATCGCGTGCTCCAGACGGCCCGGTGCAGGGCCTCGAAGCTGACACCGAGGCGGCGGCGCTTTTCGGAGCGGGCGTCCCCCCAGGCGAGCGACGGATCGCGGAGAGCCATCTCGTCAGTGAGGCGCGCATGGCGCTCCGTCCGGCGCTCGCCCTCGCGGTGAGCCTCCGGGCGGAGCTTCCTCGACGGCAGGGGCTTCGAGATGGCGTACCGGACTTTCCCCTCGGAAGAGGCGACGATCGTCGTCCCTCCCCGGAGGGGCGGAACGTCCCTCGGGCCCTTCGGCGTCTGGACGAAGCGGGCCACGAGCTCGACGAGGAGCTGTCCGTCCGGCGAGACGCGGAAGACCGTGTGGAACCCCCCCAGCTCGACGGGAAGGCCAGGGACGAGGTCGAGGGAGCGCGCGTTCGCAGCGGCCCAGGCGCGGAGCGCCTGTGCCCAAGGCCCGACGGGGTCGTCGTCGCTCTCGCGCCCGGGCGCGTACCGGTCGAAGGCGCGCGCGGAGAGGACGAGCTGCTGCCGGAGGAGGTTCACCGGCAGGTCGGGGATCTCGCCGCTCCGGTCCTCCCAGAGGAGCGACTCCTGCGCGAGGGAGACGACGCTCTCCGGGTAGACGCCGCGGACGCGGAAGGCCTCGATCATCGAGGCCCGGAGGCCTCGGTCGTCGGCCGGGACGAGCTCGGTGTCGGCGGTCACCAGGGCGCGGAGGAAGTCGCCGAACGTGACGTCCACGGGGGGCAGATAGTCGAAGGCGCGGATCGACATCGTCAGGACGTTCTGGGCCGACTTCGAGGCTTCCTTCGCGATCCGCCCGACGAGGTCGGGGTGGAGATCCCCTTCGGGGAGGACGCCGGAGCCGCCGGTCGCGATCCGGATCAGGTCCCGGATCCGCGACTGGTACGTCGCGAAGAAGGAGTCGAAGACGGCGGCGACGAGGATGGAGCCGCGCTCGTGGGGCTCGAGGACCGTCTCGTACTGCTGGCGCTTCAGCCGCTCGCGCTTGCGCCGTTTCTCTCCCGCCGCGTCGTCACCATCGTCGGCCTCGTCGTCGATCGCCGAGCGGAGCGCCTGCCCCGACCCCGTGGCGTAGCCGAACTGCTGGGCCAGCTTCACGAGCGAGTTGGCCGACTGGAGGCGGGCGTGCGTCTCCTGGATCGCCCCGGTCAGGATCTCGGGGAAGGAGAAGTGCTGGAAGATGGCGACGATGTCCGCGAACCCCTCGTGGAAGGCGAGGACGTCGCGGTTCGAGGCTTCGAGGTAACGCGGCCGGAGGCGGTGGACGAGCGCGTGCGTCACCTCATGCGCGATGACGTCGTGCGAGAGGCAGGTGAAAACCGTCTGGCCCGGGAGGTTCGGGCCGGGGTTCTCCTCGTCGGCACGGAAGTAGCCGAACAGGACCGCGGAGAGGTCGGGGTCGTAGAAGGCGTTCGCGCCGCGGAAGGCGTGGGGCAGGAGGCGCAGGCGCGCCCCTCCCTTGAAGCGGAACCGCCTCCCGAGCGCGGCGTCGAAGTTCTCGAGCACCCTCGACGCCACGGCGTAGACCATCTGCTGGTGGAAGCGGGGGTCGGACTCGGCCGGGTCGAGCCCCCCCTGCATCAGGAGCGCCGGGTGGTCGAGGTCGACCGGCTCGTAGAAGCGGCGGCTCCCGCCGTCGTAGTCGACGACCTCGAGCCGCTCGCCGCTCGGCCCGGGCCGGAGCGACTCGTTTCGAAGGGCGATCGTGATCCGGTTTCCCGCCGCGTCCCCGAGCATCGGGTCCATGGCGAAGACCTTCAGGGGCCTCCCCCCGGGGAGCGGATAGGAGCGACGCGGATCTGACATTGAGACCAGCTTGCGGCGGCGCCCGGCCGCTGTCAACGGGGCAACGTGGCCGCCGCGGACAGGCGGCGGCCACGCCGGAGGCGTCAGGGCCGGTTCAGGAGGTTCCGCTGGAGGAACTCGACGATCCGCTGGTCCGTGTAGAGGCGGGCGTCGGGATCGCGGGGACCGTGTGCCTGGCGCGGCAGCGGGACGAAGTCGAAGTCCTTCCGCGCCTTCATCAGCTCGTCGGCGAAGAGGATGGTGTTCTGCATGTGGACGTTGTCGTCCGAGGTGCCGTGGAGGATCAGGAGCCTCGTCCCGAGCGTCCCCGCCGTCTCGAGCGGCGAGGCCGCCGCGTACCCCTCGGCATTCTCCTTCGGGAGCTTCATGTACCGCTCGGTGTAGATGGAGTCGTAGAGCCTCCAGGCGACGACGGGCGCCCCCGCGATAGCGCACGTGAACGTCGAACCCGCGTGCGTCGCGGCCGTCAGCGTCATGAAGCCGCCGTACGACCAACCCCGGATCGCGAGGCGGCCGCCGTCCACGAACGGCAGCTTCTTCAGCTCGGCGATTCCGGACAGCTGGTCCGCGAGCTCGACCGTTCCGAGCTTCTTCAGGATCGGCGTCTCGAAGGCGTGGCCGCGGCCCCACGAGCCACGGTTGTCCATCGACCAGACGAGGATCCCCTTCGAGGCGAGAAGGCGGTCGAGGAGCGTCCCGTTGCCCCACCTGTTGCGGACGACCTGCTCGTGCGGGCCGCCGTAGACGTAGACGACCGCGGGGTACTTCTTCGCCGGGTCGAAGCCGGCCGGCTTCACGAGCGACGTGTAGAAGAGCGTCCCGTCGGCGCCGCGGAAGGAGCCCATCTCGACGGTTCCCAGCGAGTCGACGGTGAACGGAAGCGCCACCTCGTGGAGCGCCGCGGCGGCCATGTCGCTCGTGCCGTCCGCGAACCGGAGCCGGAGCGAAGGAGGAGTGCTCAGGCTCGAGAAGGTGTCCACGTAGCTGCGCCCGGACGGCGAGAGGACGACCGAGTGCGTTCCCGGCTCGGCGGCGAGGACCGCGAAGCCGCTGCCGTCGAGGTTGACGCGGCAAACCTGCCGCTCGCGCGGGTCCTTCACCGTCGAGGCGAAGAAGGCGACGCCCGCCCTCTCGTCCACCTCCACGGGGCCGTCGATCATCCAGTCGCCCTTGGTGACGGCGTTCCGGAGCGTCCCGTCCATTGCGTAGCGATAGAGGTGCCGGAAGCCGGTCCGCTCCGAGACGAAGAGGAAGCCGGAGCCGTCCGCGAGGAAGCGCGGCGGCTCCATGGGATTCACCCAGGCGGGGTCGCTCTCCGAAAGGAGGAGCTTCGGCGCGGTGCCGTCCCGCGGCAGGAGTAAGACCTCGGCCTTCGTCTGGACGCGGTTCAGCTTCACGAACGAGACGGCCGAGGAGTCGGCCGTCCACGAGAATTCCGGGTAGACGAGGACGTCGTCGTTCGCGAACGTCGCGTCTCGGGCCGACGCCTTCGCGCCCGAAATCTCGACGAGGTGGACCGACGGAACGGGGTTCGGGTCGCCCGCCTTCGGGTAGCGCTGGCGGGTCACCTTTCCGTTCGTCGGGGTGTAGTCGACGATCGGGTATTCGGGGACGCGGCCTTCGTCGAGGCGGAGATAGGCGATGGCCTTCGAATCGGGCGCCCACTCGAACGACCGGCCGCTCCGCCGGTGCGCGAGTTCCTCCTCGTAGACCCAGTCGAGCTTCCCGTTCAGGACGGTCTCGCTTCCGGTCGTCGTGAGGCGCGTTTCCTTGCCGCTCGCGAGGTCGAGAACCCAGAGGTCGTTCTTCTTGACGTAGGCGACGCGCGACCCGTCGGGAGAGAACCCGGGGACTTCCTCGTCATCGGCGTCGTTCGTCAGGCGGCGGAGCTCCCGCCCGGCCTTCGCGCCGAAGTCCCAGATCCAGAGGTCGGAAGCGCCCGAGGAGAGCAGGACGGACCCCGACGGGCTCCACTGCATGCCGGCGAGCGCCAGCGGCTTCGGCGCTTCGTCCGTTCCGTCCACGCCCTTCGCCGCCGGCAGCATCGGTTTGACGAGGAGCGCCGTCTTCTTTCCCTTGGCCGTGTCGTACTGCCAGAGCGTCGTCGAGGTCTCCTTCCCGCGCCCCTCGGTCGTCAGCCAGGTGACGCGGCCGCCGTCCCGCCACGCGATTCCGGTCGCGCCGCGCGGGACGAGGGACTCCGGGCCGCTGATCGCTTCGAGCGTGAGCGACTTCCTGGCCGGAGCCTGGGCCGAGAGGACGAACGGAAGAGCGAGGAGGAAGAGGGCGGAAGCGCTGGTCTCCTTCCGCACCCTCACTTTCCGCTCCCGTCCGGCGCCGGAGCCGTGATCGGCTGCATCGTCATCGGATCCCGGAGCGGCAGGAACGTCAGCTTTCCTCTGGTCAGGTCGGCGAACGTCACGGGGTGCTTCGGATCGGGGTTCAGGAGGCCTTCCCTGTTCCCGACGGCGAGGATCGTCACCTTCTCGGGAGACAGCAGGCGGTCCGCGACGCGCTTCGCGTCGGCGGCCGTCACCTTCTCGATCCGGCCGCGGACCTCGGCGAAGTAGTTCGGGTCGGTCCTGTAGCGGCCCGTGAACTCCTCGTCGAGGAGCGCTCCCGCGACCCGCGCCTTCGTGGCGAAGCGGCGCGGGAAGGTCTCGACGAACGAGGCCTTGGCGGTCTTCAGCTCCTCGTCGGTGACGCCGCCCGCGCGGAGCTTCTTCACCTCGTCGAGGACGATCTCGGCTGCGTACGACGCGGTCCGGACCTTCGACTGGAACGAGGCGCTCCAGGTGCCGGGGTACCAGACGCCGCCGCTGAACTGCGAGTTGGCCGAGTAGGCGAGCCCCTCGTCCGACCGGACGCGATTCGTAATCCGGCTCGTGAAGCCGCCTCCGCCGAGGATGTCGTTCATGACGACGGCGGGGAAGTAGTCCGGGTCGTCGCGCGAGATCCCGGGGAGCAGGATCGAAGACGCGTCCCTGGTTGACGTCCTTGTCGACGAGGAAGGTCCCGGGCGCCAGGGTGTGGCTGGGCTTCGGAACGGGCGGCGCGGCCTCGCCCGGCGTCGGCCAGCGCGGCGAAGAGCGCGTCGAGCTTCTTCAGGATCGCGGCCCGGTCGACGTCGCCCGAGACGGCGACAAGGACGTTCCGGGGGTGAATCCACTTCTTCTGGAAGGCCAAAAGGTCGCCCTGCGTGAGAGAGTCGAGGGAGGCCTTCGTGTCGTAGCGGGTCACGAAGAAATCGTTCCCGTAGACGAGGAAGTCCCGCTCGCGCGCCTCGATGGCGGCGGAGTCGTCGTTCCGCTGCTTCATCTCCGAGAGGCGCTGCTCCTTCCGGAGCCTGATCCGCTCTTCGGCGTAGCGCGGCTCGGTCAGGACTTCGCGGAGGATGGCGAGCCCCTCGTCGAGGTCCTTCGAGAGGAGGTTGAGCGTCACGGCGCCGCGGTCGTCGGACCAGCCGGACGAGAGCTGGGCGGCGAGGAAGGCGAGCCGCTCCTCGAGCTGCTCGGGGGTCCGGCCCTTCGTCCCGCTCCGCGTCAGGAGGGTGCCCGCGAGGGACGCGAGGCCCTCCTTGCCGGCCGGGTCGAGGTACGTCCCACCCCGGAAGACGAGGCTGACGTTCACGATCGGGAGCTCGCGGTTCTCGGCGACGTAGACGACGGGGCCCGACGGGAGGACGGTCCGGTGGTCCTTCGCCGACGGGGGCGTGAAGGCGAAC
Source organism: uncultured Acidobacteriota bacterium (assembly GCA_963721385.1). Lineage (GTDB taxonomy): Bacteria > Acidobacteriota > Thermoanaerobaculia > UBA5066 > UBA5066 > DAOMFB01. Next base: position 78,335 of record CAVRJB010000008.1, on the reverse strand, counting down.
GCCGGGTACGTCAGCTTGTCCGGGTGGGTGGCGATCTCCGTGGCCGGAAGGGACGAGGCCAGGAGGAGGAGGGAGAGGAGGCGTGGAGGAGAAGGGCCGTGGTCTGTCACGTTCGGGGTCCTCACTTCTTCACCGTCGACGGCTGGGCGGCAGCCCCTTCCTTGCGGGTGACGAGATAGACGGCGCGGTTGTCCTTTCGGAAGTAGGTCTTCGCGACCCGCTGCACGTCCCCGGCGGTGACCGCCGCGGCCTTTCGCGGCGCCTCGTTCATCTCGCGCCAGTCGCCGAAGCCTTCGTAGTGGAGGAGCTGGAACATGATGTAGAAATTGCTCGAGAGCCGCCGAAACGAGGCGGCGGCGACGTTGTTCTTCACCTTCTGGAGCTCTTCGGCCGGGACCGGCTGCTCCTTGAGCTTCTCGATCTCGGCGAGGATCCCCGTCTCAACGTCCCCGAGCGACTTTCCCTCCTTCACTTCGGCGCCCACGGAGAAGGCGCCGGCGTACTTCAGCGGGGCCCCGCTCATGACGCCTCCCGCCGAGGCGCTCGCATTCGTGGCGACGGCGTTTGCGGGGAGGACGAGCGCCTTCTCGAGGCGCCCCGTCCGGCCGTTCAGGAGGCCGGCCAGGATTTCCAGCGCGTAGCTGTCCCGGTTCTGGAAGGGGACGGTGTGCCAGGAGATCTCGATCTCGGGGTTCGTCTCCGCCTCGCCGGAAAAACGGACCTCGGCGTCCCACTTCGGCGGGGTCGTGATGACCTCGGGGGGCGGGTTCTTCCCTCGCGGAATCCGGCCCAGGTAGCGCTCGGCGAGGGCGAGGGCCTCCTTCGGGTCGAAGTCGCCGACGAGGATCGCGGTGACGTTGTTCGGCGCGTAGTAGAGCGCGTAGTAGTCGTCCGCCTGCTGTTTCGTGATGGCCGCGACGTCCGAGGGGTAGCCGAGGACGGGCCACGAGTAGGGGGAGCTGTGCCAGAAGATCTCCTCGAAGGCCTCTTCCAGCTTTCCGGTCGGCGTCGACTCGACGCGCAGGCGGCGCTCCTCGTAGACGACGTCCCGCTCGGCGTAGAACTCCCGGAAGACGGGGGAGAGGAGGCGGTCCGACTCCATCCACATCCAGAGCTCGAGCTTGTTCTTCGGGACGGTGACGAAGTAGCCCGTCATGTCGTACGTCGTGAAGGCGTTCATCCCCGAGCCCCCCTGCCCGGTGTAGATCCGGTCGAACTCGTTCTTGACCAGGAGGTCGCGCTGGGCCTTCACGAGCGCGTCGAACTTCGCCTCGAGCTCCTTGTACCGCGTGGTCTTGTTCTCGGGCTTCGTGATGTCGTCGATCTCGCCGCGGCGCCAGGCGGCGCGCATCTTCGAGATCTCTTCGTGCATCCCGGCACGGACCTTCTCCTGCTCCTCGATGATCTCGAGGTCCTTCCTCGCGTCCTTCGTCCCGATCGTCGGCGTCCCCTTGAACATCATGTGCTCGAAGAGATGGCTGATGCCGGTGATCCCGGGGCGCTCGTTGACGCTGCCGACCTTCGCGACCCAGCCGCAGGCGATCGTCGGCTCGTCCTTCCGGGGAAGGAGGAGGAGCTTCAGCCCGTTCGACAGGGTCCGCTCCTCGACCTTCAGCTCCTGTGCGAAGGCCGGGAGCGCGCCGGCAAGAAGGCCGGCGGCGAGGAGGAGAAGCCCGGCGGCCCGAGCGGGCCGCGGGCGGCGGGGGACGGTGGGGTTCATGAGCACCTCGGGCTCGGGGTCGAGCCGGTGGGAGTTTACGGCGGTCGGCCCGGGAAGGGCCGCCCGTGCCGTCCGCCTCGTGAAGCAAATCGGACACTTTGGTCGCATCATTAGGTCGTGGTTTCGATCCGCGTCGGCGACACCCTGACCTTTCCCGAACTGGCGAAGCAGCAGGGCCTCGAGGAGGCGACCTTCACGGTCGACGAGGTCATCAAGGGGGGAATGGGCGTCTGTCTCCGGATCCGACCGACGATGCTCGGCGCCCCGTTCGCGCTGAAGATGCCGGTCTTCGCGGGCGCGTACGACGCCGAGGCGCTGGACCGGTTCCTGACGGAGCTTCGGGTCTGGCTGAACCTCTCGGCTTGCGACGGGATCCTCGAGGCCCTCTGCGTCTTCAGGTGGCGCGGCCGGCCGGTCGTCGTCTCGCGCTGGATGGAAGGGGGGAGCCTCCGGTCGAAGATGGCGAAGAAGGACGCCGCCGCCTTCTATTCCACGATGATCCGGGTGGCCGGCACCCTGGAGTGGGCGGCCACGAAGCAGGACGTCCTGCATCGGGACCTGAAGCCCGAGAACATCCTGTTCGACGAGCACGGCAAGGCGCAGGTCTCCGACTGGGGCATCGCCCAGATCCTCGAGGTCGGGACCGACGGCTGGAAGCACGCCCCGCCCGGTCCCCCGGTAAAGACGGGAAGCGCCGAGGCGCGCCTCATCCTCGGGTCGATCGCCTATGCCTCGCCCGAGCAGGTCCTCGGCGGCGTGCCGGTCGACGTCCGGAGCGACATCTACAGCCTCGGCACGATCATGTACGAGTGGGAGACGGGCCGGCCGCCGTTCGACGCACCGACCTGGGACGAGCTCCGGAGGAAGAAGCTGTTCGAGGCGCCGCGGAGGATGTCGGGGATCTTCCGGCGCTCCTCGTTCGGGGCGGACGACGTGATCAAGAAGTGCCTTTCGAACGACCGGGAGGAGCGCTTCCCGGACTTCAAGGCGCTCGGCGAGGCGATCGTGAACGCGGCGCTCCTGAAGGGCGTCGATGCCGCTCCGTTCCTCCCGAAGCAGCGCTATGCCAGCCGGACCCTCGACGCCGCATCCCTGAAGGCGCGGATGGCCTCGGGAGGATTCGTGACGGCCGACGGGAGCGACGGCCGGCGCGCCCCGGTCGCCTGGGAGGGGGCCCGCCGCGACCTCGAGGAGGCCTCCGCGCTCGAGGCGGCCGGCGACGCGGCGAAAGCCCACCTCGTCTACTCGCGGCACTACATGCCGTCGCTCGTGAAGGAGCTGGCCGACGACGAGCTCCAGCAGGCGATCGTCCTCGGCATGGCTCGGACGCACCTGAAGCTGAACCGGCCCGCGGAGACGCTGAAGACGCTCGACACGCTGTCGGGCGCCGCCGAGCGGCCGAAAGAGTCGCTCGTCCTCGCGGCTCAGGCCTGCCTCGCCCTCGGCGACTTCGCCCAGGCCGAGCGGCTCGCGTTCGCCGGGACGGCGCGGCATGCCGGGGACCGCGACCTCCTCGACGTCCTCGTGAGGGCACAGAGCGCCCTCGACCGCGGCGCCGACGCCGCGAAAACGGCGATGCAGCGGCTGAAGGCCGGACGCGAAACGCCCGCCCTCGAAACCGCGGCGGCGCTCCTCGTGAAGGTGGCGATGAAAGCCTCCGAGCGGAACCGCCCCGAAAGGCTGAAGGACCTCCGCCTGGCGGCCGCCCTCTTCCGCGAGGCGAAGGGGAAGCCCGACGCCTCCCCGGGCACGCCGATGGCACTCGTGAAGACGCTCGTCCTCCTCGAGCGGTGGGACGAGGCGCTGGCCGAGCTGGGCGACCCCGTCAACCTCTCCCGGTCGGGCGAAAAGGGGCGCGAGCGTGCCGAGCTCTACGTCTCCTGCCTCGTGAAGACGGGGGGATGGGGCCGAACGCTCTCGCTGTGCGATCCGTGGATGAAGGCGTGGCCCAAGAGCACGTCCCTGAAGCGCGCCGGCGCCCAGGCCCTCGTCCTCGGCCTCGAGTCCGGCCTGTCGCTCGAAGGAGCGAAGGCCGCGGGCGATTCGGCGCGGCGCTTCTTCGAGTCGGTCACGCAAGACCTGGACGAGCGCCGCCCGGAAGACTTCGCGTTCCTCGCCCGCTACCACGAGTGGGACGGGGACAGGAAAGGGGCGCTCGACGTCCTCGCCGACGCCAAGCACGTCTTCCCGGAGTCGTGGCAGATCCTCCACGCCCTCGCGACGGGCTACGAACGCCAGGGAAACCTCGACCTCGCGCTCGAGGCGGCCGAGGAGGCAGCGCGCGCCGCCCCCCACCGGCCGGAGCTCTGGCGCTCGCTGGCGAACGTGAACGCCGCCCTCGGCCGCTCGAACGCCGCCGCCGAGGCGCTGCAGCGCGCCATCGCCGCCGACAGGGAGATCGCCGGCGCCAGCAACCGGTGACGGGCCCGACGTAGGCGGCCACCGTCAAACGATCAGATCAGCCTCTTGACCGCCTCGTTCCAGAAGGGCCAGTCGTGCCCGAAGACGCCGGGCCAGAATTCGGAATGGCAGCCGACGTTCTTTCTCGCGAGGATGTCGGCGAGGCCGCGGTTCTCCGCGATGAGCGAGTCCTGCTCGCCCGTCGCGACGATCCACTCGACCTGGCGGAGCCGGCCGCACCACTCCTCGTCCATGTTGGGAAGGTAGGCAGCGGGGGAGTGGAAGTAGCAGGTCTCGTCCCAGTACCCGTCGAGGTAGCGCCCCATGTGGTAGAGGCCGGAGAAGCAGATGGCCTTCGTGACGAGCCCGGGGTAGCGCCCCGCGACGTTCGCCGCGTGATACGCGCCGAATGAGGCGCCGCCGACGGCGATGTTTCCCCCCGTCCGCTGGACGATCAGCGGAAACATCTCGTCCTTGAGGTAACGGTCGTACTGATCGTGTCGGCGGACGCGGTCGCGGGGGTGCGCCTGCTTGTCGTACCAGCTCTCGGCGTCGACCGAGTCGACGCAGATCACCTGGATCCAGCCGGCATCGACCTTTTCGGCGAGGGCGCCGACGAGGCCGAAGTCCTCGTTCTGGTAGAAGCGCCCCATCGAGGTCGGGAAGAGGAGGAGCGGCCGCCCGCGGTCGCCGAACCAGAGATACTCCATGTTGCGCCCGAGAGAGGGGCTGTCCCACGCGCCGTACGTCCGCTTCATGGCGGCGGAGTCTAGCGGACTGCCTGCTAGGATCCGCGGATCATCGGAGAAACGGAGACGCGCGGCATGTCCAAGAAGAAGATCGGCGTCCTGTTCGGGATGGAAGACTCGTTCCCCTGGGCGCTCGTCGACGAGATCAACCGCCTCGCGAAGGCGGGCGGCGAGGCGATCGAGGCGGAGCCGGTCCGGATCGGCGCGGTGCGCCAGGACGCGCCGTCCGACTACGCCGTGATCCTCGACCGGATCAGCCACGAGGTCCCCTTCTACCGGACCTGGCTGAAGTGCGCGATCGCCCGGGGCGCGCAGGTGATCAACAACCCGATGTGGGGAGCGGCCGACGACAAGTTCTTCAACAACGTCGTTGCGCTGAGCCTGAACGTGGCCGTGCCGCGGACGGTCATCCTCCCCCACAAGCAGCACCCGCCGAGCACGACGGAGAAGTCGTTCCGGAACCTCTCCTTCGTCGACTGGGACGCGGTCTTCGCGTACCTCGGCTTCCCGATCTTCCTGAAGCCGGCGTACGGCGGCGGCTGGAAGGACGTCTACAAGTGCGACGACCGCGAGGCGTTCTTCGCGGCGTACGACCAGACGCGCGACCTGACGATGATGGCGCAGGAGGCGATCGAGTTCACCGACTACTACCGCTGCTACGTCGTCGGGCGGAAGCGGGTCCGGATCATGCCGTACGCCCCGAAGGAGCCGCACCACCTCCGCTACGCCGCCGCGAAGGGAAAGGCGATGCCGGCCGCGCTGGTCGAGCGGGTCACCCGCGACGCGCTCGCGCTCTGCGACGCCCTCGGCTACGACCTGAACACGGCGGAGTTCGCCGTGCGGGACGGCGTCCCGTATGCGATCGACTTCATGAACGCCGCGCCCGACGCGGACCTTCACTCCGTCGGCAAGGAGAACTTCGACTGGATCGTCCGGGCGATGGCCGAGCTCCTGATGGAACGCGCGCGGAACCCGCGGCCGTTCGAGGTGACCGGCTCGTGGCCGCGCGCGGCGGGCCTTGTCCCCAAGGGGTGAGGCGGCGCCGTGACGGCTCGTTTCACGGAGCAGGAGGTCGTGGAGGCGACGGGCGGACGGCTCGTTCGTCCCGGGGCGCACCCCGTCTTCGACGGCGTCTCGACCGACACGCGGACCGTGACGCCGGGCGCCCTCTTCGTGGCGCTCCAGGGAGACCGGTTCGACGCGCACGACTTCCTCTCCGACGCGTTCGCGAAAGGGGCGGCCGGGGCGGTCGTCCGGCGGGGCGCGTCCCTCCCCGCCGTACCGGCGACGGGTGCGCTCGTCGAGGTGGACGACACGCTCGCGGCGCTCGGCGCGCTCGCGCGGTTCCACCGCGCCCGCTTCGCAATCCCCGTCGGCGCCGTGGCCGGCTCGAACGGCAAGACGACGACGAAGGAGATGGCCGCGGCGATCCTCCGGACGCGAGGCCCCGCGCTCGCGACCGAGGGAAACCTGAACAACGAGGTCGGCGTCCCGCTGACGCTCCTCCGGCTCGGGGAAGAGCACCGCGCCGCCGTCGTCGAGCTCGGAATGTCGAATCCCGGCGAGCTCGCGCGGCTCGCGGCGATGGCGAAGCCGGACGCTGGCCTCGTCACGCTCGTCGCGGCAGAGCACCTCGAGTTCCTGAAGGACCTCGACGGCGTTGCGGAGGCGGAAGGGGAGCTCTACCGCGCGCTTCGTCCGGGGGCCGTCGCCGTCGTCAATGCCGACGACCCGCGCTGCGTCGCGCAGGCGGAGCGGGCCGGGCGGGAGTTCGGAGGATTTCTTTTGGTAAGAGTCCGGGGGCCGACGTCCGTCTGCTTCGGGTCACGCCTCTCGGGGTGGAAGGCCAGGAAATTTGCTTAGAAGGGGAAGAGGGGGAGGGGGACACCGGAGCAGTCCGATTGCGGCGAGGTTCCAACCTACAGCGGAGCAGAGTCATCGTTCGGCTTGCGTTCGTGGGGGAACACAACGCCATGAATGCGACCGCCGCGGCGGCGCTGGCCCTTTCGCTTTCCTGTTCGTTCGAAGAAATCGCCGCCGGGCTCTCGGCGGCACGGCCTTACTCCCACCGGTCCCGGATCGTGGAGACCGCGTCCGGGCTCATTCTTCTCGACGACTGCTATAACGCGAACCCGTCGTCGATGGAGGCCGCGCTCCGGATGCTTCGCTCCGTCGCGGGCCGGGGGCGCGCGGTGGCCGTTCTCGGCGACATGCTGGAGCTCGGGACCGGCGAGGAGGCCGAGCACCGCGCGCTCGGCGAGCGGGCGGCGGAATCGGCGGAGCTCCTCGCCTTCTTCGGCCCCCGCTCCGCGGCCGCGTTCGAGGCGGCAAAGGGCGGGCGGACCGAGGCCGCGCATTTTCTCGAGATCGAGCCCCTTCTTGGCTGGCTGCGCCCCCGTCTCCTGGCCGGCGACGCCGTGCTCGTCAAGGGGAGCCGCGGGATGAAGCTCGAGCGCGTCGTCGACGCCCTGGCCGCCTGAAGCGTCAGCGGGCCTCTTTGAGGACCCGCTTCGTTGCGTCGACCATCGACGGGCTCTTCAGCCCGGCCTTCTTCCCGTCGGCCAGCGCGTCCTCGTCGCTCTTTCCGTGGAGCGCCTGGACGACCGCCCAGACGCCGCCGACCCGGTTCGAAGAGCTGCAGTAGAAGAGGACGGGCCCGGCCTTCGGGTCGTCGAGGACGGCGGCCACGGCCTTCGCGTCGGCGAGGCTGAAGGTGTCGGGCGTCACGGGGACGCTGACGAATCGGATTCCGAGCGCCTCGAGGACCTTTCGGTCGGCCTCGATCCCTTCCTGCGGCGTCCGGATGTTCACGGCCGTGACGAAGCCGAGCTCCTTCGCCTTTTTCAGGACCTCGGGCGAAGGCTGGCCCGCGGTCGCGAGCTGCGGGGAGACGCGGTAGTAGTTCGGCGCCTCCTCGGGCTTCAGCGTCTCGGGAATCGCGGCGGCGAAGGCGGCGACGCTCGCGAGAACGGCGAGAGCGGCAAGCGGGACGAGCTTCTTCATGAACCCCTTCCTTTCGACCCGCTCAGGGGAGAGTCTGCGTCCGGACCGCTTTCTCCTGGTCGACACGGAACCTCCGGAGTTTCGCCTTGAGGGAGGCGTCACCCGCCGCGAGGATGGCGACGGCGAGGAGTGCGGCGTTCGTGGCGCCGGGCTTCCCGATTCCGAGCGTCCCCACGGGAACCCCGCCGGGCATCTGAACCGTCGAGAGAAGGGAGTCGAGACCCTTCAGCGACGCGCTTTCCATCGGGACGCCGAGAACGGGCACGACGGTGTGGGCCGCCAGAACGCCGGCCAGGTGGGCAGCGCCGCCGGCGGCCGCGATGATCACCGCGAGGCCGCGCTTTTCGGCGGCCAGGGCGTATGCGGTCGTCAGTTTCGGACTTCGGTGGGCCGAAAGGACGCGGCACTCGTGCGGAACGCCGAACCGGGTCAGCACCTCATCCGTGAACTTCATCGTCTCCCAGTCGGAGCGGCTGCCCATCACGACGCCGACGAGGGGTTTCGGAGCTGTCGCCATGCGGGGAGCTTAAGCCGGAACGGCGCGCCGCGTCAGCGGAGCCTGCCGGGTCGTGCGACCTCCGGGACCCGGTTCGGGGACGGCGGAGGTTAGACTCCGCCCCCAGTGCATCCCGGGTTCCGGCACGCGTTCAACGCGGCCTTCACCGACGACCTCTACCGCCGCCAGGCGGAGACGCTGGCCACGCGCGCCGGCGCGGCGGCGGGATTCCGGCTCGCGGAGACGCCGGTCTTTCTGACGAAGGACCTCGAGAATCAGCTGGTCACGACGGCCGAGGAACTCGTCGCCGAGCTCTCCGACCCGGGCCGCATGGCTGGCGATGAAGGCGCACATCCCACCCGAGTGGAACGCTCCGGGAATGGAGGCGCTCCCCGAGGTGGCGCAGGTGGACCTCGCGGTCGTCGAGGACGCGTCCGGCCGGCTGGTCCCGCGCCTCATCGAGCTCCAGGGCTTTCCCTCCCTCTCCGCCTTCGAGGTTCTCCAGTCCGACGTCTGGGACGAGTGCCTGAAGGGGATCCCCGGCCTCCCGGAGACGGCGTGGAGCCCTTACTTCTCCGGCCTGTCGCGCGATGGCTTCCTCGATCTCTTTCGCCGGACGATCGTCGGCCAACACGACCCGGAGCGCGTCGTCCTCCTCGACCTTCATCCCGGGAAGCAGAAGACGTACGTCGACTTCGCCGCGACGAAGAAGCTCCTCGGCGTCGATGCCGTCGACCCGCGAGACCTGGTGAAGGAAGGGCGGAGACTCGTCCGGGTGAGGGACGGAAAGCGGGTGCCGGTCGAGCGGATCTACAACCGGGTCGTCTTCGACGAGCTGATCAAGGAGAACGCCGCGCTTCCGTTCGACTACCGGGAGCCGCTCGACGTGACGTGGGTCCCGCATCCGAACTGGTACTGGGCCTGGTCGAAGGCGTCGATTCCCCTCCTGTCGCACCCGGCGATCCCGAAGGCGACCGTGCTCTCCGCGCTCACGGCGATCCCGGCCGACGTGAAGGAGCGCTACGTCCTGAAGCCCCTCTTTTCCTTCGCGGGCGGGGGCGTCAACGTGGAGCCGACGCGCGCCGACGTCGAGAGGATTCCCGCCTCCGAGCGCGACGCATGGTGTCTGCAGGAGAAGATCTCATACGCTCCGTGCCTCGCCGCGGCCGACGGAGGGGGCGTGAAGGTGGAGGTCCGGATGATGTTCTACCGCCCCGAGGGGGAGAGCCGGCTGACGCTGGGGCTGAACCTCTGTCGGCTCTCGCGCGGAAAGATGCTCGGTGTCGACTTCAACAAGGACTTCACGTGGGTCGGGTCGTCGGTCGCGATCCGGCCGGCGGCCTGAGCCCGATGGCGGAGCGTGCTGCCCGGACCGCCAAAGAGGCGGCCGACGCCCGGACGCGAAAAGTCCTCCTCGCGATTCTCGCGAGCGGGCTCGTCCTCCAGCTCGCCTCGGCGCTTTCGGTCTTCGTCTTACCTGCGGCGAGCCCGATCCCGGCCGAGGACATGGCGCCGTTCACCTACCTCCTCGCGACGATGGCGTCCGTCCTCGCCGGGATCATGGCGGTCGCGGGCTCGGTGCTGATCCTCTCGATGACGCTCGGCACGTCGGTCCAGCGCTCGCACCTCGGAGCCATCGTCCTCAAGGACCCCGATTTCCGCCTCGCGCAGACGGGCGCGATCGTGACGATCCTCGCCTGTTGCCTCGCGCTCCTCCTCTCGCACCTGCCGCGGGTCTCTCACAGCGCCACGACGGTCTTCCTCCTCTCGTTCGGCGGCTACCTGCAGTTCGGGGCGGTGATCGTCGCCCTCGTCCGCCTCTTCCGGACGATTCCGACCCTCCTGACGCAGGAGCGGCTCCTCGGTGCCGCGCTGGCGCAGGTGGACGCCCCGTATCTCGAGGCGCGGGAGCGGCGGCTCCTCGGCGTCGACGCCACCGAGCGCGGCCGCGCCGATACGCTGAACGACCTCATCTTCGCCTTCCGGATCGCGCCGGGCGAGGCGGACGACCCTCTCGTCACCGTCCATGACGTGCTGGAGACCGTGGTCGCCCAGAGCCCCGCCTCCGTCGTGACGACGTCGGTCTCGCTCGTCGCCCGGCGGCTCGCCGAGCTGGCGCGCGAACCGCACGACCGGATCTACCAGCTCCTCGTGACGCCCTGGTTCGCCGAGTTGCGCGTGCCCGTCGTCCGCCGCGGGTCTCCCTCCGTCGCCTTCGCCTACTTCGACGGGTGGTGCGGCCTCCTCCTCGCCGGGCGGGAGAAGGGGATGGAGCAATTCGTCGGGAACGCCGCCCGCTCCTTCGTCGGCGCGATGAGGGACGTGGCCCGGGCGGGCCTCTTCGACGGCGCGGCCGACCGCGCCATGCGCCCGATCGCCCGGATCGTCACGTCGGCGGGGGCCGAGGCGGCGAGCGTCGGGCCGTGGACCGCGGCGCTCGTCGCCTGGATGCGGGAGGACGTCGAGCGGGACGACGGTGCCTTCACGCGCGTCCTCTGGCACCCCGTCGAGCGGGTGATCGGCCGCCTGCTCCTCGATCTCGACCGCGAACCGGCGCTGCTGCCGGTCTTGATCCACGGCCTCGCGGGCGTCGTCCGGATCGCGGACCGGAAGGGCCTCGAGACCGAGGCGGGCGAGTCGTTCGCGCTCGAAGTGACCGGAGCGCTCGCCCGCTCCGCGGAGACGCTGGAGATCCGAGCCGGCGTCCCCGGGACCACTCCCGAGCTGGCCGCGCGGGCCCGCCGCCGCGCCGCCCTCCTCGCCGAGCCCGCCGAGGCGGTCGCGAAGCTCCGGGAGCAGCCCGCCGGCTAGACGCGCGCCAGCGCCGCCCCCCAGTGGAGCCCGGCGCCGAGAGCCGTGAAGACGACGAGGTCCCCGGCTTTCGCCCGGCCCTCGAGCTTCGCCTCGTGGAAGGCCATCGGGAGCGTCGCGGCCGTCGTGTTGCCGTACTTCTCGATGTTGTTGAAGACCTTCTCGTCCGGGAGCCCGAGAGCCTTCTGGGCCGCCTCGTTGATCCGGAGGTTCGCCTGGTGCATCAGAAGGAGGTCGAGGTCGTCGAGCGTCTTCCCGTTCGCGCCGAGCACCGCCATCACGGCGGTCGGCATCAGCTGAACGGCGAGGCGGAAGACCTGGCGGCCCTCGACGATCGGAACGGATTCCAGCCGTTCGACCATTTCGTGGGTGACATACGGACGGAACCGGCAGCCGACGCCGGGGACGTGGAGCTTGTCCCAGTGCGCGCCGTCGGTGTACATCGCGAAGGAGAGGAGCCCGCGCCCGTCGCCCGACTCGTTCGACTCGAGGACAAAGGCGCCGGCGGCGTCCCCGAAGAGCACGGCCCGGTCGCGCAGCGCCGTCACCTTCCGGTACCAGTCGGGATCGCAGGGCCCGGGGGACTTCCCGAGCATCACGTCCCAGACCGACTCGGGCCACGGCATCAGGCCGCTGTGGACCTCGGCGCCGACGAGGAGGATCCGGTCGTACATCCCCGAGCGGATGAAGGCGTCGGCCGTCTGGAGGCCCGAGAGAAAACCCGCGCACTGCATCCGGATGTCGAGGGCGTGCGTCGTCTTCATCCCGAGGTCCCGCGCGAGAAGGCCGCCGTTTCCGGGGAAGTAGAGGTCGGGCGTCATCGTGGCGAAGATGACGAAGTCGATGTCGGACGCGGTCAGGCCCGCATCGGCGAGCGCCGCCTCGGCGGCCTTCACGCCGAGCGCCGCCGAGCCGACGTCCGGCGGAGCGAAGTGTCGCTCGCGGATTCCGGTCCTCGGGACGATCCAGTCGTCCGAAGTCTCCATGATCCTCGACATCATTTCGTTCGTGACCACCTGAGAGGGAACGTGCATGCCGGAACCCCGGATGGCCGTCATCCGCTTCCCTGGCGCAGGCGTCAGATTTTTCACGAGGGGCAGTCTAATTCACCGGGCGCGCGTCAACGCGGGACATCCCGGGCCCGGCCGGAGGACGGCCACGGTCGCACCCCAGCCTCCGCGGTCGGGGGTCGCGTCGGCGAACGAGACGACGAACGGCGAGCGGGCGAGGGCTGCCCGGACGATGCGGCGCTGCACCCCCGCGCCCCGGCCGTGGACGATCCGGACCTCGGAGAAGCCGCGCGCCGCGGCCGCCTCCACGTAGTCGGCGACGACGGCAGCCGTCTCGGCGGGCCGGAACGGGTGGAGGTCGAGGGCGTCCTCGATCGGGATCTCGACGGGGGGCGGGGGCGCCCCGGGTCCGCCGGGCGGGCCGTCACGGCTCTCTCCCACCCGCCGAGTCTAAGCGTCTAGAATGTGCGTCTCGAAACACCACAGGGAGGAGAAAGACATGAGAGCGACCCGGATTGCCGGTTTCCTCGTTTCAGGCGCCCTGGCCCTCGCGGCCGCGGGCCCGGCCTTCGCGCAGGCCAAGCCCCGCGTGGCGGTCATCGAGTTCAAGAACAAGGTCTCGGGCTGGAGCTGGGGCTGGTACCACGCGGGAACCCAGGCCCAGGACATGTTCGTGACCGCGCTCGTCAAGTCGGGGAAATACCGCGTCATCGAGCGCGAGCAGCTCGCCGCGATCATGCAGGAGAAGAACCTCACGCTCTCTGGCGACATTGACCAGAAGACGGCCATGAAGATCGGGAAGCTCCTCGGCGTCGAGTACATCATCGCCGGCGCCCTGACCGAGCTCGGCGCGCAGAAGACGAACGTCAATACGCCGTGGATCCGTGGGATCCCGAGCGTCAACGTGGGTGTCTCGAAGATGGAGTGCGCCATCGACGCGCGCGCCTTCTCGACGACGACGGGCGAGATCCTCTGGGCCGACTCGGCCAAGGAGGAGACCTCCAGCTCGAAGGTCTACGTGGCGGGGGCCGGCGGCGGCGTGGACGACCAGCGGAAGCTCGACTCGCTGGTTCGCCCGGTCGTCACGAAGCTCGCCGACTCGCTCGCCCAGAAGTCGCTCGCGACGAGCGGCACCGGCGGCTCGGGCGACGCGTCGGGGGTGGCCGGAAAGATCGCCAAGGTCGACGGCGGGGAACGATCTACCTGAACGTCGGCTCCGAGGCGGGCGTGAAGGAAGGCGAGGAGTTCAACGTGATGCGGATGGGCGCTCCGATCAAGGACCCGGACTCGGGCGAAGTCCTCGGGCAGAACGAGACGAAGGTCGGCCGCCTGAGGGTCGACAAGATCATGGGGCCGCGGCTCTCCACGGCGACGGTTGTCTCCGGCTCCGGGTTCAAGCCGGGCGACGCAATAAAGAACTAGGGAATCAGGCTGCAGGCGTCGCCGAGGCCGTGCTCGCAGGCCCTTCGGGCCTCGCGCGCGGCGTCGGCGGCGCGGCCGGCCTGCCACGCGGCGAGCGCCGCGGCGTAGTGGGCGCGGGCGGAGTCGGGGGAGCGCCCGAGCGCCTTTCCGAGCTCCTCGGAGAGGTCGCCGCGCACGTCGCAGAAGGCGAGCCCCAGCACCCACGCTCCGTCGGGACCCGGGGTGGGGCCGAGCGACCGCATCTCGCGGTCGACGAAGCCGAGGACGCGGCCCCGGGCGAGGCCGGGAGCCAGGTCGAAGGCGCGGTTCAGGAGCTGCCACGCTTCCGCGTCGTTCCCGTCGCTGAAGGCGACGCCGGCGCGGGTGAAGGCGTCCAGGACCTTCACCTCGTTCGAGGGGCGCGTGGCGAGGACCTCGCGCGCCGCCCCCATCGCGTTGACGAAGTCCTCGCGGGTCAGGCGGCGCCGGCGCGAGTTGTCGAGCGCGTGATACGCCTCGGCGAGGCGCGTGTCGCCTGACTGCGCCGCGGTGCCGAGGAGAGACTCCGGGCGGGGGAGCCGGGGAACGGCCGGCGGCGCCGGAGGCGAGGGAACCGGCCCGCGCGAGGCCGAGACGTCGCGCACTTGCTTCGGCAGCTGGGTTGCCGCGGGAGGAGCCGCCGGAGCGGCCTCGGCCTTCTCCTCCTTCGGCGGAGCGGGGGTCTCGGCCGGGAGAGGCGTCGGAGGAACGGCGGTCGGCAGAGCGACAGCCGGTAAAGCGGCGATCTCCGTCTTCGACGGGCTCTTCACCGGCGCCGTGGCGCGGCGCTGCTGGACGAAGAGCGCCACGGCGGCGAGCGCAAGGAGGACGACGCCAGCCGCGAGGAGAGTCCGCGCGCCTCGCCTCGGCGGAGCCGCCGGGACGGTGACGGCGGTCGGGGCTGCAGCGGTTGGAGAGGGGGCGGCCGGGGGCGGCGGCACCGAAGCGGGCGCCGCGAGGCGGGCGTGCGGGTCGAGGCCGCCGCCCGAGACGACGGTCGCTGCCTGTGAGGTGGAGCCGGACGCCGGGGCGGTGCCGATGGTGGGCGGCGCAGGCGGCGGCGCCGGCGGGAATGGCTGCGGCGCCGGCTGCGTCGTCGCGACGACGGGGACACCGAGCGCGGCGCCGAGCGCCTCCACGAAGGCGGTGCACGACCCGAACCGGCCGGCGGGCGTTTTCGCGAGGCCGCGGGCGAGGACGGCGTCGGCCGCGGCAGGAATCGAGGGGACGACGCTCGAGGCCGGCGGGGGCGGGGCCGAGACGTGCTGGTGAAGGACCGCGAGCGGCGACTCGGCGCGGAACGGGACGAGGCCCGTCAGGAGCTCGAAGCCGATGATCGCGAGGGCGTACTGGTCCGCCCGGCCGTCGAGCACTCCGCCCTGAGCCTGCTCGGGGGCCATGTAGAGCGGCGTCCCGAGAACGGTCCCGGTCTGGGTCAGCCCCGAGGAAAGGCTGTCGGCGCTGCGGGCAAGGCCGAAGTCGGCCAGCATGGGCCGCCCCTGGGAGTCGAGGAGAACGTTCCCCGGCTTGACGTCACGGTGGAGGATCCCCTTCGAATGCGCGTGGTCGAGCGCGAGTGCGACGGCATGGAGCCACGACACCGCGAGCGGGAAGGGGACAGGCCCCGTGATCCGCCCCTTGAGCGTTCCTCCCGCCACGAGCGGCATGACGAGGTACGAAACCTCGGTGCCGTCGATCGCCGCCGTCCCGAAGTCGTAGATGGGGAGAACATTCGGGTGGTCGAGGCCGGCCACGAGGCGCGCCTCGCGGAGGAAGCGCTCGCGATAGGTCGGGTCCATGGCGATCGGAGGATGGATCACCTTCACCGCGACCGTGCGGTGCAGCGTCTGGTCCTCGGCCTTCCAGACCTCGGACATGCCGCCGGCCCCCGCCTTCTCGAGAAGGCGGTAGCGGCCGAGGAGCGTGCCGGACGTGACGGGCATGGCGGAAGGATATACGGCGCGCGCGCCGCGTCGCACAATCGCGGCGTGGAGCACGACCCGCGCGTACCGGCCCTTCACGCCCGGTCGCGCCGCTTCAACCGATACGTCTACCTCGTCCGGGCGCGGCGGAGCGGCGGGCTCTCGCTCGGGGTCAACCTCGACCCGCAGAAGACCTGCAACTTCGACTGCGTCTACTGCGAGGTCGTCGACCGGCGCGAGATGGCGAAAGCGACCGGGCGGCCGCCGATCGACGCGGAGGAGGTCGCGGCGGAGCTGGGCGCCGAGCTGCGACTTCTCCGGGACCGGCCCGGCGCGGAGCCGGAGCCGCTCTGCGACATCGCCTTCGCCGGCGACGGCGAGCCCTCGACGTTTCCGGAGTTCCTGCCGCTCGCCCGAAGGCTCTTCGACGTCCGCGACGCCGAGCGCTTCCGTCGAGTGCCGTTCGTCCTGATCACGAACGGGAGCGGCCTCGACCGGGCCGGGATGCGGGAGGC
The DNA here is from genome assembly GCA_963721385.1 of uncultured Acidobacteriota bacterium. Lineage (GTDB taxonomy): Bacteria > Acidobacteriota > Thermoanaerobaculia > UBA5066 > UBA5066 > DAOMFB01. The sequence continues at coordinate 62,269 of CAVRJB010000008.1, read as the reverse complement.
GCACGACCTCTTCGCGTCCCGCGGCGGGGCGTTCTGGGTGAAGCTCGATGCGGGGAGCGAGGCGTTTTACCGTGCGGTCTGCCGGACGTCGGTTCCGTTCGGCCGCGTCCTCGCAAACCTGACCGCCGCGGCGAAGCGCCACCCCGTCGTGGTTCAGTCGATGTTCTTCCGGTTCCGGGGCGAGCCGCCGCCGGCCCGCGAGATCGCGGCGTGGGCCGCACGGCTGAAAGACGTGAGGGACGCCGGGGGACGTGTCTCTCTCGTGCAGGTCTACACGGTCGCGCGCGAGACCATGGAGCCGGGAATCACGCCGCTCGCGGATGACGAGCTCCGGGAGATCGCCGCGGTGGCGTCGGACGCGGCGCCGGAGTTTCCCGTCGCCGTCTTCCCCTGACGGCTCAGGCCGGGAGGCGAGGCTCCGTCTCGGCCGGGGCCTCGCGGACGACGATGGTGCCGGGGCCGGTCCGAACGGCCTCGTCGAGGGCCTCGGCCGCCTTGGCGAGAAGGGCGGCGCTGTCGAAGCCGTCGTCGGGGTAGACCGCGATCCCGGTCGTCAGCGCGAAGCGGATCCCCGCCGGCTCGAGGCGCGCGTCGGCCTGCGACTCGAAGTTCCGCTGGATCGCGCGGACGGCGCGGTGCGCCTGGAGCTTCGTCGCCTCGAAGATGAGGATCCAGAAGCGGTCGCCGGCGTCCCGGGCGACGAGGTTGACGGCGCGGGTCGACCGGACGAGGCGGGAGGCGATCTTCGGGAGAAGGGCGTCGGCGACGCCCGGCTCGAGGCGCTTCGTCGCGTCGGCGAGGCCGTCGACCCGGAGATGCGCGACGCCGATGGACTGGCTGTTCCGCTCGGCGCGGCGGATCTCGGACTCGAGGCGCTTCACGAGCGACGTCCGGTTGTTGAGGCCCGTCTGGCCGTCCCGTTCCGCCTGCTGCTCGATGAGCCGCATGAGCCGGGCGTTGTGGAGCGCGATGGCGGCCGCGTCCGCGAGGAGCTCGACCCGGCCCCGGAACTCGGGCCCGAAATCGTCCGTTCCGCGGCGCTGGGCGAGGGAGAAAACCCCGATCGGCTCGTCGTGGAAAAGGAGGGGCAGGACGAGCGCGCGCGAGACCGAGGGGAAGAGCTCCGCAGCGTCTTTCCCGCGCACCGTCACCGCCGTCTTCTCGAGGAAGGCGCGGACGGCGGGGTGCCGCGTCTGGTCCGCCGAGACCGACCGGAGGCCGGCCTCGCCGGCGTCGGCGCCCCAGCGGGCCGAGATCTGGAGAGCCTTGGCGTCGGCGTCGGCGTCCCAGAAGTGCGCGGAGTCGACCTGGAGGAGCGCGACGGCCTGTTCGCAGAGGGTCTGCTTGATCCGGTCCATGTCGAACGTCGTCGAGAGCGAGCGGCCCACCTCGCGAAGGCGGTCGAGAAACCGGTGCGAATCGCGCTCCTGCTGCAGGAGTCGCGCTGACGCGACGGCGAGCGAGACCTCGACGGCAAGCGCCTCGAACGTCTCGAGGACCGACGGCGGAAGCCCCTGGGGCCGCCCCGACGCAACGCCGGCGAAAACGCCCACCGGGAGCCCGCGATAGGCGAGAGGGACGGCGACGAAGCTGACGGGCGCCGCGAGGCGCGCCATCGCGGGGCCGCGCGGCAGGAGCGCACCCACGACGGAGTCGGCCGCGACGTCGGGCAGAAAGACGTGCGACCCTTCGGAGGAGAGGTGCTGAAGGAGCGCGTCCGGCACCTCGAGTGTCGAGTCGCCGCCGCCGCCGCGGACCGCGACGGCCTGCGCGCCCGCCAGCTCGCCCGACGGGACGATCCGGAGCGCGCAGAGATCGAGGTCGAAGTGGGGGCCGACCTCCTCCACCGTCCGCCGGACGATCGCGACGACGTCCGTGAGGCCGGAGAGCGCCGTGTGCAGGCGAGAGACGAAGGCGTTCTTCTCGTTCGCCTTGCGCTCGGAGTCGAGAAGGCGCGCCTTCTCGAGCGCGCCGGCGGCCAGCTTCGAGAGTTCCTGCGCGAGGCGCAGCTCCTGAGCGGTCAGGGCGAAGCCGCCGCGCCGCGACATCGTCAGGAAGCCGAAGACGAAGTCGCCCGCGTGGAGCGGCAAGGCCATCCGGCGGCGCCGCGGCGGGCCTCCACCGGTGCCGGGCTCGTCGTCGAAGACCGGGCCGTGCGCGGAGAGGCAGCGAAGGAGGAGCTCGTCGGCGTCGAGCGGGCGCCGGGAGCTCCGCGGCTGCTCTCCGCTCGTGACCGGACCGTGGCTCAACAGCTCCTCGACCTCGCGGGTCTCGGGCCGGAAGCGGAAGGCCTGGACGCGGTCGAACTCCAGCTCGCGCGAGAGGGACGCGACCGTCAGGCGGATGACCTCGTCGGGGTTCAGCGAGAGAAACGCGCCCGAGGCGAGCTCGAAGAGGGCCACGGCCTCCTCGCGGCGCTTCATGAGGGTCGAGAGAGTCCGGTCGCGCTCGAGGACGTGGCCGACCGTCCGGGCGAAGAGCCGGACGGCCTCGTCCGCGTCGTCGCCCTCTTCGGCGAGCGCGACCCCGAAAGCCGCGTGCGTCTTCTCCTTCAGCTTCACCGGCGCGCCCAGGTAGGTGAAGCTCCCCTCGGACACCTTCTTCCCGCGCCCCTGGGCGAGGATCTCCTCGAGATGCTGCGACAGGCGCCTCTCGGCCGCCGCGGCGCCGGCGCTCCGCCCGGAGCGCGTCATCGGCGGCACGCCGGGGCCGGGAAGGAGGGCGACGACCGGCGCGTCGAAAAGATGGAGCGCGGCGCCCAGAATTCCCCCCAGCGCCTCGTCGAGGAGGAGACCCTCTTTGAGGGCGCCCTCGAAGGCTTTCAGGAGGACGACGTGGGTCGAGCGGTCGGGCGCCATGGGCGGGAGGCCCGCATCATAATAGGCCGGTCTTGATGGACCCAAATTCCCCGGCGGGGGCCCGCGCGGGCGTGGCGGAACCGGAAGAGCCCGACGAGGCCGCGTCGACCGACGCCCTCGCCGAGTCGCTCGCGGCGCTCCTGCCGGCCCTCGAGCGCTTTCTCCGCTTCGAGGGCCCCGACGGTGCCGCAAAGCGAAGCGTCTGGCGGGCGGCGCTGGACGAGCCGCTGCCCGAAACCGGACTCGGGCGCGAGGCCGTCCTGGAGGCTCTCGGGGAGGTCGTGATCCCGAACGGCCTCAGGATCGGCGCGCCGGGCTTCACCGGGTGGGTGACGACGATGCCGACGACGGTTCCTGCCGTCGCGCAGCTCGCCGCGTCGCTCACGGCCGCCCAGCGCTGGTGGGCGACACCCGGAAATTTCCTCGAGGTGCTGGGCCTCCGCTGGCTCGCCCGGCTCATCGGCCTCCCGGACCACTTCGAGGGAGCCTTCGTGGGCGGCGGATCGCTCGCGAACCTGCTGGGCCTCGCCGCGGCCCGCCAGCACGCCGGCGAGCGCCGCGGCGTCGACCCGTCGCTCGACGGCCTCACGGGGCTCCCGGAGCCGCGCGTCTACGCTTCCACCGAGGTGCACCACGTCATCCACCGCGCCTGCGGCATCCTCGGGCTCGGACGAAAGGCGCTCCGCCTCGTACCGGTCGACGCTGCGCGGCAGCCCGATCTCGCGCTGCTCGAGCGGATGCTCGACGAGGACCTCGCCCGCGGCGCGACCCCGGTCGCAGTCGTCGCCTCCGCCGGCGACGTGAACACCGGAGCGGTCGACCCGGTCGACGCGATGCGGGCCATTGCCCACGCGCGCGGCGTCTGGCTGCACGTCGACGGCGCGTACGGGGGGTTCGGCGTTCTCGATCCCCGCGTCGCGCCGCTCTACGGGGACCTCGCGAAGATCGACTCCTTCGCCGTCGACCCGCACAAGTGGATGGCGATCGCCGTCGGCTGCGGCGCCGGCTTCGTCCGTGACGGCGGGCTCCTCGGGCGCGCGCTGACGCTCGAGCCGGCGGCCTACGTGGAGATGGCGCCGACCGGGACGGGCGACCTCGGCTCGCCGTTCGACGAGAGGGGGGAAGGGAACCCGGACTTCTCGGTGGACCACTCCGCACCCTCCCGCGGGCTCGCCGTCTGGGCGCTTCTGAAGGAGATCGGGGCGAGCGGGATGCGCGCGCGGGTTGTCCGCCACCATGACGCGGCCCGCCGCGTCGCAGCCCGCGTGAAGGCGCACGCGGAGCTGGAGCTCCTGGCCGAGCCGGTCCTCTCGATCTGCTGCTTCCGGGTGCGGCCGACGGGGACCGCGGACGACGCCGTCCTCGACGCGCTGAACGAGAAGGTCCTCCTCCGGGTCCGGGCGCGGGGACGCGCGATCCCGTCGCACACGCGCGTCGGCGGCCGGTTCGCGATCCGCCCCTGCTTCGTCAATCCGCGCTCGACCCTCGCGGACGCCGATGCGACCGTGGACGAGGTCCTCGCGGCGGCGCGGGAGGTCGGCGCGCTCTAGCCGACGCGGGCGGCGCCGTCCGCGGCCTCGCGCCTCGCGCCCGCCCAGAGGATCTGCGCGACCATCAGGAGCATCCCGACGTCGCGGACGATCACCATCCGCATGTCGGAGAGCCGCTCCTCGACCGACTTCCCGGCGTCCCTGACGTCGAAGCAGCCGCATTCGATCGCGTGGTCGCGGAGGAGGTTCACGAAGATCGCGATGACGAAGACGAGGAGAAGGCCTCCACCGATGGCCGCGGCTGGCCGATTCCAGATCCCGAGGATCAGCGCGACGCCGCACGTCAATTCCAGCCAAGGCAGGACGAGCGCCGCGACGTTGACGAGCGGGCCGGGCGCGAGACGGTAGTTGTAGATCATGTGGGCGAAGGAGGGGGGGTCGGCGAGTTTCGGCAGCGCGGCGACGACGAAAAAGAGGCCGAGGGCGATCGAAACGCGGGTCGACAGCCAGTCGCCTGCGAGCCAGTCGCGGACTGCCTTCACGACGGGCCGCCTTGGGCCATGGCCCCGCCGCGCTTCGCCCAGTCGGGGAAACCGTCCTTGTAGACGAGGAGGTTGTTGAACCCGGCCCCGAAAAGCTTCTGGCCGAGCATGTGAGAGTCCTCGCAGTCGCCTCCCGAGCAGTAGAGGACGACGGGCTGCTTCATGTCGCGCCCCTCAGCGAGGAGGGCGAGAACCTTGTCGTCGATGTCCGACTCCCAGACGGAGAACGGCCGCGCGCCGCGGACGTGTCCCTGCTCGAAGTCCTTCGTCCGACGCGCGTCGAGGAAGAGGACGCCCCGGGCCTGCAGAAACGCCGCGTCGTCACCCGGGATCTCGACCCAGGGCTTGTCGGGGTGGGGCGGGAAGCGGACGAGGAGATCCGATTATCCGCGACGGCCGGCAGGGAGATGTCGCCGGGATTCTCAGACGGCGAAGGACCGCAGCAGTCCCGGCGGAGCCTTGCGGCCCGGTGCCGCAGCTGGTTCCAATTCACCCTTCGAAGCAATACCGGCGGTTCCGAACTGCGCTGTAGCAGGAGACGACGGTGCTCGAGTCGGCCTGCACGGGAGCAGAAGGAACTCCCGCGGCCGCCGGACCCGGGACGGATGTCGCATTCGGGTAGTCGCCCGGGAGCTTCAGCTTCCGCTCCTTCGACGCGATGGCGTTCGAGACGAGGGCGACGACGACCGACACGGCGACGAGCGTGGCCGTCTCGATCAGATGGCGCCGGAGGTTCATCGGGTCTCCTTGCGGGGAGAGCGCCGGAAGGGCGCGCCACCCGGAATCTAGACGATTCTAAGCAAGGGGAGCGCCGAGGTCGGAGCCGGCCCGGGCTACTGGCAGCCCGGGCAGCGGCCGTGAAGCGTGACGCTCCAGTCCTCGACCGTGCGGCCGTCGGCCAGCTTCCGCTTCGGCGCCTGCGGCAGGGAGTCCCACGGCACGTCTGCCACGCCGCCACAAACCGCGCAGACGAAGTGGTGGTGCTTCTCGAGGTTCGCGTCGTAGCGGACGACGGCGTCGTCGAATACCAGCTCCTCGATCAAGCCCGCCTCGCGAAGCGAGCGGAGGACGTTGTAGACCGACGCGCGGGCCGTCGGCACGAGCCGGTTCACCGCCTCGCCGACGGCCTCGGCCGTCGGGTGGTGCCGGACGGAGCCGAGATAGGTCAGCACGGCCACGCGCTGCTGCGTGACCCTGAGCCCCTTTTCGCGGAGCCGCCCCTCGGCCCGGGCGCGAGTTTCCATACGATCTTAGATTAAGTCCAAAAAGACGCCGGCGCAAGCCGGGGGCAGATTAGGGCTTGACCTCGTTCGCGCCCGTGATGAACGCCCGTCCAAAGCGACTCCATCGCGGACCTTTCGCGAACTCGTTGTTCCAGCTCCACATGATGCCGACGGCCCGCCCCAGGAGGTCTGTCACGGGACGGGTCCCGAAGAAGCGGGCGTCGCGGCTCTCGTCACGGTTGTCCCCCATGACGAAGACCTCGCCCTCCGGAACGGTGATGGGGCCAAAGGTCCGGAAGGCGGGTCGGTCCGGCAGGATCCGGATCGGGTGCGTTCGCCCCATCAGGTCCTCCGTGCCGAGGAGCAGCGTCTCGCCGTCGTCGGCCTTTCGCTCGGGCAGGAACTCGGCGGGCATCGGCTTGCCGTTCAGGTAGAGCGTCTCGTTCCGGAGCTCGACGACGTCGCCGGGAAGCCCGATGAGGCGCTTGACGAAGGGGATGCTCCCACCGTCGGGGTTTCTCACGACGACGACGTCGCCGCGCCGCGGTACCCCGGTCGAGAAGAGCTTGATCCGGGAGAAGGGGACGCGGATCTGGTAGGCCGACTTCCAGACGAAAACCCGGTCGCCTTCGAGAATGGTCGGCTTCATGGAGCCGGTCGGGACGACGTACCAGTCGGCCAGAACCGAGCGGCCGGTCAGGATGACCGCGGCCATGACGACGAGGTGCCGGAGGTCGCGGAAGAGGGCCGCTCGCTTTTCCTTGGAGAACGCCATAGGGGCGGGAGTTTATCCTCCGGGCCATGAAAAGGCCGCCGAAGCCCCGTTACACCGACGAACATGCCGCGTCCGGGACGCGCTCGCCGCTTCCCGCCCTGGAGACCTGGCCGAACCAGTACGGGCGCGAGTACGAGATCGTCATCACGGTCCCGGAGTTCACGTCGATCTGTCCGAAGACGGGTCTCCCGGATTTCGCGACGCTCACCGTGACCTACGTTCCCCGGGAGCGATGCGTCGAGCTGAAATCGCTGAAGGAGTACCTCCTCGCCTTCCGTTCGCTCGGGATCTTCAACGAGAACGCCGTCAACCGGGTGCTCGAGGACCTCGTGGCGGCCCTCGATCCGCGCCGGATGACGGTCCGCGGCGCCTTCACTCCCCGCGGAGGGATCCAGACCACGGTCGAGGCGGGCTGGCCTCGCGCGTCCCGCCGCTGAGCCGGCGTCCCCCCTTGACAGGAGCGGCCGCGGAAACCATCTTGGGGGTGCGCGACCGCTTTCGAACGGCAACCCGAGCACGAGTTCGAGAGACCGTCACCGAGGGCTGCCCTCTTCGAACCCGGGCGCGCGAAACGGCCGGATCCGAGTCCGGGTCTCCCGACCGGGAGAACGCCTCGACGACGGTCCGGCCACAACAAAGGGCTGCGGACGCGGCCCTGAGACGGGGCGGCAGTCATGAGCCGCCCGGCACCGGGTCCCGGCGATTCCGCCGGGACCCTTTTTCGTCTCTAGTTCTTCTTGGCGGGAGGCTTGGCGGGGCCGCCTGCCGGCCCGCCCGGCTTCTGTCGGAACGTGCCGTCGTCGTTCATCCGGCGGTAGAGATAGAGCGCGTTCGTGACGTCGAGCTCTTTCGGGCAGTACTCGCCGATCTTCTGGGCCGCGAGCTCGCCCGAGACGCGCGCCTCCGCCGCGTTGATCTTCTTCATCGCGGTCAGGATGTCGAGCATCCGCTTGATGTACGACCGCGTTCCGAGAATCTGCTCGGCCACCTTGACGGTCGACGGCCCGCGCGTCGGGACGAGCGCGCCGGCGTGGACAGCGTCGATCTGATCGAGCGTCGCGAGCCAGCCCTTCGGGTCGGTCCCGGGGTCGGACATCAGCGGACAGCGGGTCGGCGTGACGAGGTCGCCGACGTAGACGACGTTCGCCGAGGGCTGGAAGACCCACAGGTCGTCCGCCGTGTGGGCGGGTGACGCCGTCGCATGGATCTCGAGCGACAGCGTCTTTCCGAGGAGGACGAGCGTGTCCTTCACCCCGACGACCGTCGGCGCCTTGCCGGCGCCGCGGACGAGGCCGCCGAAGCTCGGAATCGCGCGCTCGTTCACGATCACCGTCACGTCGGTCGGCATGAGCGCGTTGAAGCCGCCGTTCGAGTCGCCGTGCAGGTGCGTCATGACGACCCACTTCACGGGCTTTCCGGGAACCGTCCGCTTCACCTCGGCGAGGAGGTTCCGGCCGTCCGCCTCCGAGGCGCCCATGTCGATGAGGAGGACGGCGTCGCCCATGTCGAACCACGCGCAGTTCGTGATGCCGAAGCGGCCCACCCACGAGTGCGGGTCGCTCTGCGTCGTCTCGAACGGAGGGATCTCCGGGGCCTTCGGCGCTACCGGCGCCTGGGCCGCTGCAGCTCCGGCGAAGAAAAGGGCCGCGAGCGCGGCGGGGAGGACGGGATGAATCTTGGTCATGAGGTCTCCTGTTCGTCCGGGCGGACTCGCTCGTTTCCCGGCAGTCGCCGGAGGAGCTCCCCGCTCCGGAAGAGCTCGATCTGGCTTTCCACCTCGCGGCCGAGCGCGCCCACAAGGCGCGGCCGCCGCTCGGCCGCGAGAAGGCGCTTGGCGGCGGCGACGGCCGCGAGCGAGCGCTCGGCGTAGGTCTCCGCGCGCGCCAGCGCGGCCGGAAGGCTCGGGCCGTCCTCGACGAGGACGTCGACGAGGCCCAACTGGCGGGCGCGGACCGCGCCAATGCGCTCCGCCGAGAAGACGACGTCCGCCGCGGGGCCGGCGCCGAGGCGCTCGGACAGGTGGAGCGTCGCTCCCCACGCGGGGATCAGGCCGACCGCGGTATACGAGGGGACGAAGAGCGCGGCGTGGCCGGCCGCCGACGAGGCGACTCGGACGTCGGCTGCGAGCGCGAGGCTCATCCCGCCACCGGCCGCCGCGCCGTCCACCGCGGCGAGGACGGGGCGCGGCGCGTCGAGGATCGCGAGGACCGCGCGGCCGCCCGCCTCGAGCAGGTCGCGGAAACCCTCCTCGTCCGAGGCGGCGGCGAGGGCGCGCATCACGTCGAGGTCGCCGCCGGCGGAGAAGGCGCCCCCGTTTCCCGCGAGGACGATGGCGGGAACGGTCATGTCTCGGCCGAGGGCGTCGACCGTGTCGGCGAGCATCGCGGCCATCGGCGTGGTGAAGGCGTTTCGGGCGGCCGGCCGGTTGAAGCGGACGACGGGGATGCGCCCCGTGAGCGCGACCTCGATCAGCGTTGAGGGGCGCCGCCCCGTCCGCCGGACCCGCGCCCGGCAGGCCTCGAGGAAGGCGCGGAAGAGCCGCTTCTGATCGGGCCGGGCGACCAGATCCTCCGGGTGCCACTGCACCGCCGCGAGGAACGGCTCGCCCGGCTTCTCCACGGCTTCCACGAGATCGTCGGGCGAGGCGGCGAGCGAGGCGAGGCCGGGCGCGAGGTCCTTGATTCCCTGGTGGTGGCGCGAGTTGACCGTCGTCCCGTTCGGGGAGAAGAGCGCGGCAGCGAAGGCCGACCCGCCGGACGAAGGGGCGCGCGACCGGACGAGGTGGTCGGGGAAGATCGCCGCGTCGCGGTCGCAATCGTGGACGACGCCGCGCCGCCGCTGCGTGTCGAGGTCCTGCCACAGAGTCCCGCCGAGGGCGACGTTGATCACCTGGATCCCGCGGCAGATGCCGAAGACCGGGATCTTCCGCTCGGCCGTGGCCGAGAGAAGGGCGAAGTCGAGCGTGTCGCGCGCGGCGTCGATCGCCAGCGCGTCGGTGGCGGGCGCCTCCCCGTAGCGCTCCGGCGCGACGTCGGGCCCCCCTGCGAGGAGCAGCCCGTCGAACTCGTCGGGGAGCTTCTGCCCCGGCGTGACGACGGCGACTTCCTCGGGCAGCGCCCCCGCGCAGAGCAGCGCGCCGCGGTAGCGTTCGTTCGGCTGGTTGCGGTCGGTGGCGATGACGATCTTCATGGCGCGGGCTCCGCGGCGTCAGCAACACCCGTGCCGAAGAGGGGCGGCGGGAGAGTCCGGCGGCGCGCGCGGATTATAGGGAGGCGCCTTCCGCGGGGTCTGGCGCCTCCCAGAACCGGGTGAAGAGATACCACTGCGTGGGATTCTCGCGGATGACCCTCGACAGAACGCTCACCCAGTGCGCCAGGGCGGCTTCCAGCTCCCCCTCGTCGGGCTCCGAACGCGATCCCGGGGCGAGCGCGAGGCGGATCGGTTCCTCGGCGAGCGTCCGGTACCGGCCGTCGTTCTCCTGGAGCACGAAGACGGGAAGGAGTGGCGCCCCCGAGAAGGCCGCGAGGCGGAACGGGCCGACCGGAAACGAGGCCGACCTCCCGAAGAACGGGAGGGTCCGCCCCGTGCCTGAGACGTCCCGGTCCCCCTGCATCGCCACGAAGCGACCCTCGCGGAGGGCGCGTAGAAGCGGTACGAAAGCGAAGGGGGAGGACGTCACCGGGATGCCCGTGACGCCGAGCGCTTTCCGCGCCTCCTCGCGGTGCCTCTCGATGACGGGCGACGGGTCCGGGACGTACGCCGCCGCGCACGAAAGGCCGAGCTCGCGGAGGAAGAGCCCGCCCAGCTCGAAGTTGCCGACGTGGGCGGTCAGGAGGATCGCGCCCTTCCCCGCGTCCCGCGCAGCGATAAGGTGCTCGTCCCCGGAGCGGCTTGCGCGCAGTGCGCGCACGTCGATGTCCGCGCGCCCCGTGTAGCGAAGGAAGTCGATCCACTGCCGTGAATGGCGAGAGACCATTTCGCGTCCCGTCTCCTCGACGCGGCGGTCCCCAGGCGGGAGGCCGAGGACGGCCGAGAAGTTGTCGGCGATGGCGTCGTGGACGCTCTCCCGCTCCCAGATCGCCCGCTCGGCCGTCGCCGCCGCGAGCCGGGCCACCCACTCGGGCGGCAACGTCCTCGCCATCCAGCGGAAGAACGAAAACCAGAGCCCGAACGTCAGGTGCGTGAGGCGCGAGACGATGGCGGGGCTTTCGGACACGGCGGCGGGGATGATACCGATGCAGGAGGCAGGCTCCGCGGCGCCGTCCAGCGTCTAAGATCCTCACGCTCGGAAGGAGACGCGACCATGCGGCGAACCGTCGTCCTCATCACCGGAGCCAGCGGCGAGATCGGGCACGGACTGATCACTCATCTATCGGGCGACGGCTCCCGTGCCATCGTGACGCTCGATCTGAAAACGCTCGAGGGGGACCTCGGGCGGAGAGTCGAACGGCAGTTCACCGGCTCGATCCTCGAGCGAAACCTCCTCGAGCGGATCCTCTCGGAGTACGAGATCGACCTGATCTTCCACCTGGCGGCGCTTCTCTCGACGAGGAGCGAGTTCACGCCGGTGACGGCGCACCAGGTGAACGTCGAGGGGACGCTCCTGCTCCTGGAGTTCGCCTACTCCGAGCGCTGCTCGCATGGGCGGCCGGTCACGTTCATCTACCCGTCGTCCATCGCGGCCTACGGCCTGCCCGACCTCGCGACGAAGGCGCATGCGGGGAAGGTGAAAGAGGACGAGTTCAACGCGCCGACGACGATGTACGGCTGCAACAAGCTCTACTGTGAGCACCTCGGCCGGTACTACTCCGGGCACTACAAGCAGCTCTCCGCCGAGCCGGTCCCGCGGCTCGACTTCCGCTGCGTCCGCTTCCCCGGGCTCATCTCGGCCGTGACGGTGCCGTCGGGCGGAACCTCGGACTACGCCCCCGAGATGATCCACGCCGCCGCGCAGGGAAAGCCGTACGCCTGCTTCGTCCGGCCCGACGCCCGGATCCCCTTCATGGCGATGCCCGACGGCGTCGACGCGCTCCTGAAGCTGGCCGCAGCCCCGGCCGAGCGCCTGTCACGCCGGATCTACAACGTCGGCTCGTTCAACCCGTCGGCGGCCGAGATCCGCGACCTCGTCGTGAACGCCTTTCCCGGCGCGGCGATCACCTTCGAGCCCGACCTGAAGCGGCAGGGGATCGTCGACTCCTGGCCGGCCGACGTGGACGACGCGGCGGCGCGGCGCGACTGGGGCTTCGCGACACGCTACGACCTCTCCCGGGCCTTCAGCGAGTACCTGATCCCGACCATCCGGGAGCGCTACCGCCGATAATTCGGGGATCGTGAGGGAGCAGGTTGCGGCCGCGGGCCGCCGCGGTCTCGCCGTCGTGTTGCGTTGGCTGCCGGCCGCGGGACCGACCCTCTTTTTCGTCGTCCTGTACGCCGCGACGTACGGGCGCTGGGTCATGCCGTTCCAGGACTGCGGGCGCGAGGTGGGCGTCGCGAGCCGGTTCTTCCTCGGGGGGGCGATTTACCGCGACATCGCTTACTGGTTCGGGTCCGTCCCGCCCACCCTCGACGCGATGGCCTTCCTCGTCCTCGGCCATAGGCTTGAGGCGCTTTTCGCCCTGCGCGCCATCCTGGCCCTCGCGGGTGTCGAGGCGCTCCGCCGCCTCGTGCTCCGGCTCGTCCCGTCGCCGGGTTTCGCGGCGGCGGCGACCTGCCTGGTCGTGAGCGTCTGCGTCTTCGAGCCGGGAGGCGGCGCGTGGGCTTTTCCGTATACGGTCGCCGCTCTGGAGGGGATCGTCCTATCGCTCGTCGCCCTCGAAGCGGCGCTCGGGTCGACCGGCCCGCGCCGCTCCCTTTTCGCCGCGGCGGTGGCGGCACTCGCCTGCGGGACGAAGCTCGAAATGATCCCGATGGCGCTCGGAGGCGTCGGGGTCGCGCTGCTCTGGCGCCGGCCGCGGCGCGAGGCGCTCGTCTCGGTCTTTCTGGCCGCTGCCGCCGGAAGCCTCTTCTGGCTCGTCCCCCTGGCGCGGTACGACACCGACCTGCTCGGCCGGCGCGGATTCCTCATGGCCTTTCATATGTCGGAAGAGTTGAAAGGCCTGTACCGTTTCGTTCTCCTGGGCAGCCTCACGAGGGAGCAGCTCCTCTCCTGGGAAGGCCTCCGGCTCTACCTCCCCTCGGCGGCGCTCTTCGCCGCGGCGCTGTTTCTGTCACGCTCACTCGGGAACCAGCTCGCCACGCCCCTGCTCTTCGCTTCGGGGATAGCGGCTTCTCTCATGCCGTCGAATCTCGCCGTGCAAGTGCTCGTGCCGCTTGCGAGCGCGGCCTTCGTGGTCGAGGGTGTGCGGGCCATCGTCCGAAAAAGCTGGCGCGATCCAGGCGCGAACGCCGCCGTGATGGCCACGGGAGCGGCGATGGTTCCGTTTCTCGCCCGCCAGCCGCTCTTCCTCATGAGGTACTGCCCCTACAGCGCGTTCTCGGGTCCACTCGCCCTGACGATCTCCCTGACGACTCTGGCGCGGTGGACGGGCGGGACGAAGCCCCTCGGAGCCCTCGTTCTCGGGCTGGCGCTCGGGCACGGCGCCGGGGTCGTCCGTGACTTCCACGACACGCCCCGCGAGTGGGTGCGATCTCCGCGGGGGAGCCTGCTTCTACCCGCCGCCGAGGCGCGCCTCATCGACGGCCTCGTGACCCGACTGTCGCGCGACACCAAGCCGGGAGATTACGTGGCGGGATTTCCCGAGCCCGGCGTCGTCCTGTTCCTCGCGGAACGCCGCACGCCCTTCGCGTTCGAGCATTTCAATCCGGGCGAGCAGGGCGCCAAAGACGAGAAGGAGATGATCACGGCTCTCGACCGGACGCGCCCCGGGGCCGCCTTCATCGTCAACCGCTCCTTTCCGGAGTACGGGCGCCCGTACTTCGGACGAGGCTATCTGGACGACTTCATGCGCGTCTTTGGCCGCCAGATGGAGAGGGTCGAGACGCTCGAGCGGCCTCCGGGCGGGCGGCCTCGGGCGCTTCGGGCGGACGCGGCGATCTATTTCCGTCCGCGCCCGCCCTCCTGAGAGAGGCTAATCTCCCGCCTCGTCGTCGCGGACGAACCTGCCGCCGGCGACCGTTCGCTCGACCTCGACCGGCTTCACGAAGCGCGAGACCGCGTTCTTCGTTCCCTGAACGCGGAGCTTTCCGAAAAGGTACTCGAACTTGGCCTGCAGCGAGGCGCCGATCTCGGCGCGGACCGCCTCCGACAGGTTCCAGGCCGCCTTCTTGAACGGGCCAATCGCCTTCTTCCGCGAGCGATAGAGGAACTGTTCGTCGGTGTCGTTCGCCTTCCGCTCGTCAGCGGCGTTCGCCTTCAGCCAGGCGTACATCTCGTCCTTGAGCTCTTTCGGCAGCGCCGGGTGCTCGTAGATCATGTTCTGGAACTCGGTGGCGAGGTGGACCTCGCACGCCCCGTGGTTCGGGAACTCGTGGAACATCTCGGCGGGCAGCGTCGAGGCGCCGTGCTGGACGACGCCGCCGAGGCCGTACTCGGCCCGTGCGATCTTCGAGATCGCCTGCATGGAGTCGAAGGCGATGGAGACCTTGGCCACCGTGCCGTCCGGGAGGACGACGCCGCCGTGCGAGGTGCCGGTGTTGATGGAGATCTTCGAGACGCCCGTCATCCCGGGCGGCAGCGCCGCCTTGAAGCCGTTCATGAAGGCGCGGAACTCCTCGGGGCTGGAGACGTCCTTGCCGACCTCGCCGATCTCGCCGCCGACGGAGATCGTCAGGCCCTTCGGCTCGCGGGACCGGATGAAGCGGGTGAGGTGCGCGGCGTTCTCGAAGTTGCGGCGCTGCTCCTCGACGACGGTGGACTGCGAGAGATCGACGAGCGTCGACGTGTCGATGTCGATGTTGAAGAAGCCCGCCGGGATCGCGTCGCCGATCAGGGCCTCGATGGCCTTCCGCTCGCCGTCGGGGTTCGTCGCGTACTTCTTGGCGTTGATCTGGAAGTGGTCGCCCTGGATGAAGACCGGACCGTCGTGCCCTTCCCGGATGGCGGCCGCGAGGGTCACGGCGGCGTACTCGCCCGGCTGCTGGTCCGTGTACCCCATCTCGCTGCGGGCGATCTCGAGGATGAACGCGCCGACGTCGTGCTTCTTCGCCGCGCGGAAGATCGCGCGCGCCGTGTCGTACGCGAGCATCCGGACGTTGATGGCGGGGGTCGTGAAGCCGCCGGACTCGCCGCGCCCGATCGCCATGTAGAGGTCGTGAATCGACGCGGGGAGGATGCCGTACGCCGCCGCGGCGGCCCGGATGGCGTGACGCGCTTCGTCGCGCTTCGCGACATCGCTCTCGAAAACGGCCTGCCGGACGAGGGCGTCGATTCCCGTGCTGCGAAAGGAGGCCGCGTCGCGCCGGGCGTCCTCCGTGACCTTCTCCACGAAAGTGCTCATCGTTTCTCCTTCGCCGGGGTCCGGAGACGATTCTATCGGGGCATCCCGGGAGAGGGCCGCCTTATTTTCGGCCACGTAGGAGGGCGGCTCCGAACTTAAGATCCCGGTCATGGCCCGGCGCGAGCTGACCCCCGGGGAGATTTCCGCGCTCGCCGGCGTCGTCGGTTCACGGCACGTCCTGGCCGGCGGCGAGGACCTTTCGGCCTATGCGAAGGACTGGACACGCGACCTCGTCCACGTCCCCGCGGCCGTCGTGAAGCCGGGCACGACGGCGGAGGTCTCCCGGCTTCTCGCCCTCTGTCACGAGCGGCGGATCCCGGTGACGCCGCAGGGCGGGCGGACCGGGATGTCGGGCGGGGCCCTCGCCGTCCACGGCGGCGTCGCACTGTCGCTCGAGCGCCTGAACGCGATCCGCGAGATCGACCCCGCGAACTTCGTGGCGATCGCCGAGGCGGGGGTCGTCACGCAGACGCTGCAGGAGGCGGTGGAGGAGATCGGCCTCTATTACCCGCCCGACCCCTCCTCGCGCGGCTCGTGCCTGATCGGCGGAAACGTCGCCGAGAACGCCGGCGGCCCTCACGCGGCCAAGTACGGCGTGACGGGGAAGTGGGTGCTCGGGCTCGAAGCCGTCTTCGCCGACGGGCGCGTCACGGTGACCGGCGGCAAGACCCGGAAGGACGTGGCGGGCTACGACCTGACCTCGCTCCTCGTCGGGAGCGAGGGAACTCTCGCCGTCGTCACGGCGGCGTGGCTCCGCCTCATCGCGAAGCCGGCCGCGTGGGCCACGGTCCTCGCGCCGTTCGGATCGCTCGAGAAGGCCGCGGGAGCCGTCCTCGAGATCCACCGGCGCGGGCTCGTCCCGTCGGCCTGCGAGATGATCGACCGCCCGAGCGTCGAGGTCTCGTCGCGGAAGAAGGGGGTCGGCGTGCCGTATCCCCAGGCCGAGGCGCGGCTCCTCCTCGACTTCGACGGCGCCTCGGACGGCGAGGTCGAGCGGGACGTGACGCGGGCGGGGGAGATCCTCCTCGAGGGGGGCGCGCTCGACGTCGCCCTCGCGACGGACGAGGCGAAGCGGAGGACCCTCTGGGACGTCCGGCGCGGCATCGCCGAGGCGATCCACGACGTCGGCGTCTCGGTCGAGATCGACGTCGCGGTCCCGCGCTCCGAGCTGGTCGCGCTCGTCCTCGGCGTTCGCCGGATCGCGCAGGCGGCGGAGCTGCACCCGTTCTGTTACGGCCACGCCGCCGACGGAAACGTCCACGTCCGGCTCCTCCGCGAAGGGCACGGCGAGGCGAGCTCGGCGGTCTTCGAGGGCGCGGTCCACGGGATCTACGCCGAGGCCGTGCGGCTCGGCGGGACCATCACCGGGGAGCACGGCGTCGGCGTGATCCTGAGGAACCTCCTGCCGCTCCGGCGCGATGCCGCGTTCCTCGACGCGATGCGGGCCGTCAAGACCGCTCTCGACCCGCGTGGGATCCTGAATCCCGGGAAAGTCCTCCCGGGTTGATTCGCTAGACTTCTCCGGATGCCGCCCGCCCTGTTCGAGCCCGTCATCGGGCTCGAGGTCCACTGCCAGCTCAGGACGAAGAGCAAGGCGTTCTGCTCCTGCCCGGTCGTCTTCGGGGCGGCGCCGAACACCGCGGTCTGCCCGGTCTGTCTCGGGTATCCGGGCGTCCTTCCCGTGATGAACCGCGAGATGGTGACCCTCGCGATGCGGGTCGCCCTCGCGACCGGCGGCTCCGTCCAGGAGCGTTCGATCTTCGCGCGGAAGAACTACTTCTACCCGGACCTGCCGAAGGGCTACCAGATCTCGCAGTACGACCGGCCGCTCGCGACGGGCGGCGTCGTGGAGGTCCTCGCGGGGAGCGCCGCGCGCCGCATCCGCCTTCACCGGATCCACCTCGAGGAGGACGCCGGGAAGTCGATGCACGATTTTCCGTGGGACGACGTGCCGACCGGTGTTTCGCTCGTCGACCTGAACCGCGCCGGAACGCCGCTCATCGAGATCGTCTCGGAGCCCGACCTCCGCTCCGCCGACGAGGCCTACGACTACCTCGTGAAGGTCCGCCGGCTCGTCCGGTGGGTCGACGCCTCGGACGGGAACATGGAGGAGGGGTCGCTCCGCTGCGACGCGAACGTCTCCGTCCGCCCGGCGGGCGCGGAGGCGCTCGGGACGAAAGTGGAGATCAAGAACCTGAACTCGATCGCCCACGTGAAGAAGGCGCTCGAGCACGAGATCGGGCGGCAGGTGGCCGCTCTTTCCGCCGGCGGGACGATCGTCCAGGAGACGCGCCTCTGGGACCCGGCCGCCGGCGCGACGAAGCCGATGCGCGGGAAGGAAGAGGCGATGGACTACCGCTACTTCCCGGAGCCCGATCTCGGGACGCTCGTCGTCGACGCCGCGTGGCGGCGCGAGGTCGAGGCGGCGCTTCCGGAGCTGCCGGAGGCGCGGGCGAAGCGGCTCGAGGCGTCGCTCGGGCTCCCGCCCGGCGACGCCGACCTGGTCTGCCTCTCCCGCCCGCTCGCCGACTGGTACGAAGCCGCCGTCGCCGGTCACCCGGCGAACCCGAAGGGAATCGCGAACTGGCTCCTCTCGGACCTTCTCGGCAGGATGACCGACGCCGAGAAGCAGGCCGGGCGCGTGCCGCTCGCGCCCGCGTCCCTCGCTCGGCTCGTGGCCCTCATCGACGGCGACACGATCTCCGGGAAGATCGCGAAGGAGGTCCTCCCGGAGATGATCGCGACAGGGAAGGAGGCCGACGCCGTCGTGAAAGAGCGGGGCCTCGTCCAGATCGTCGACGAGGGGCCGATCCTCGAGGTCCTCGGGAGGATCCTCGCCGCGAACCCGCAGCAGGTGGAGACGTACCGCGCCGGAAAGGCTGCGGCGTTCGGGTGGTTCGTCGGGCAGGTGATGAAGGCGACAGGGGGTAAGGCGAGCCCCGCCGTCGTCAACCGGCTCCTCAAGGAAGCGCTCGAGAAGCCCTCGTGATCGAGTTCTACCGCGTCGCCAAGGAGTACCAGGGGCGCCGCGTCCTGAAGGACGTGACGTTCCAGGTGAAGAAGGGGGAATTCGTTTTCCTGACCGGGCCCTCTGGCGCGGGGAAAACGACGCTTCTCCGCCTCGTCTTCAGGGCGGAACGGCCGAACGACGGCCAGATCATCGTCAACGGCATGAACGTGTCGGCCATGTCCGGGTCGCGGGTCCCCGCGCTCCGCCGGTCGATCGGGATCGTTTTCCAGGACTACAAGCTCCTCCCGACGCGGACCGTCCTCGAAAACGTCACGTACGTGCAGAAGTTTCTCGGCGTCCCGGCGGCCGAGCGCCGCCGGCGCGCCTACCAGGTGCTGCGGCTCGTCGAGCTCCACCACCGGCTCGGAGCGCTTCCGGAGGAGCTGTCGGGAGGCGAGCAGCAGCGCGTCGCGCTGGCGCGGGCCCTCGTCCACGACCCGACGCTCCTCGTGGCCGACGAGCCGACCGGCAACCTCGACCACCGCCTCGCGGGCGAGGTCATGAAGCTGATCGCCGAGATCAACATTCGCGGGACGACGGTGGTCGTCGCGACGCACGACCAGGACCTGGTCCGCCGGTCGGCGCGCCGCTGCCTGACGCTCGACCGCGGGCGGATCGTCGAGGGGCTCGTCGAGGCCGCTCTCCCGCCGCAGGCCGCCGCGAAGCGCCCGGAGACAGGCGAGGCGGACCGGACGTGAACGCCGCGGCCTCCCTCGCCGCGCTCGTCGAGGAGGCGGGCGCGGGCCTCGTCCGCGCGCGGCGGATGACGACGATGTCGGTCCTGACGATCGCCGTCTCGATCTTCCTCGTCGGCGTCTTTCTGCTCGTCGCCGAGAACCTCCGGGGCCTCGTCGAGACCGTGCGGGGCGAGACGTCGGTGACGGTCTTCCTGAGGCCCGGCGCGACCGCCGAGGCCCGGGAGGATCTCGCGCGCCTTGCTCGCGACTCGCGCCTCGTCGGCGCAGTCCGCCACGTCACCCCGGAGGAAGCGCGGGCACGCTTCTCGTCCTGGTGGCGCTCGCTGGCGCCGGCCGCGGGGGGGATGACGACAAATCCCTTCCCCGAGTCGCTGGAGTTCGACCTCCTCCCCGACGCGGTCCGGTCCGAGGCGCTCCCCGGTTTCCTGAAGAACCTCGCGTCGCACGCGGCGGCCGAGGAGGTCCAGTTCGATGTCGAGTGGATCCGCCGCCTCCGCGGGGTGGTCGCGGTCGTCCGGACGGGCGGGACGGCGCTCGCCGTGATCCTCGTTCTCGGCGCCGCCTTCACGATCGCAAACGTCGTCCGCCTCACGATCCTCCTCCACCGCGACGAGATCGAGATCCTGCGGCTCGTGGGCGCGCCGGAGTTCCTGATCCGCGGCCCGTTCCTCCTCGGCGGACTCGTGCAGGGGCTCTTCGGCGGAGTCCTCGCGCTCGGGTTTCTCGCGCTCGCGTTCCGGGCCCTCGTCTGGTGGAGCTCTCGCGCGCAGGAGAACGTCGCCGGACTCCTCGGGCTCCGCTTCCTGCCTCCCTCGACGGCGGCGCTCCTCGTGGCGGGAGGGCTCGCGGCCGGCCTCCTCGGCGGCGGCATCGCCGTCCGGCGCCGGAACCTGTCCTAGGGGCGCCTCAGCGCTTCGGCGACGGGGCGGGCCCCGCGATGGCCGCCTCGAGGTCTTCCTTCGGCTCGGGGTCGGGCGTCCGCTCGCCGAGAAGCGCGGCGAACGGCGCGAAGCGGTCGAACCGCTCCGCCACGACCTTGAGCGTCGCCGTCAGAGGGACCGCGAGGATCGCGCCGGGCACGCCCCAGAGGATTCCCCAGAAGAGAAACGCCAGGAGGACCGCCAACGGGTGGAGCTTCACGCGGCTCCCGACGATGAACGGCGTCAGGATGTTCCCTTCGAGGAACTGCACGATCGAGTAGAAGATGAGGACCTTCAGCGGAAGGGCGCCGTCCGTCCCGGTGAGGAATGCCACGAAGAGCGCGGGCACCGTGGAGACGATCACGCCGACGTAGGGGACGAGCACGCAGAGCCCCGCGAGCGGGCCGAGGACGTAGGCGTACGGGACGCGGAGGACGAGGAGCCCCGCCGTCGAGATGCATGCCGTGATCAGGACGACGAAGAGCTCGCCGAGAACGTAGCCCGACAGGACGCGCGCCACGCCCTCGGCGAAGTCCGCGGCCGCGCGGCCCCCCTTCAGCCGCAGGATCTTCGTCACGGCGCCGGCGTACTTCTCCCGGTCCTTCAGCATGAAGAACGAGAGCATCGGAACCGCGGCGGCGTAGAGGATCAGCGAGAAGACCGTCCGCACCTGCAGCGCCACCTTCGAGACGGACTCGAGCGTGCCCTGCTCGACCTTCACGGAGCGAATCGAGCGGTCGGCCTCGGGCAGGAGGAGCCGCGTCCGCTCCTCGATCTGGGCGAAGAGCCCCTGGAGCCTCGAGGTCAGGTCCCGGATCTTCGACTGGTAGGCGGGGAGGTTCCCGGAGAACGCCTGGATCTGCTCGAGCGCGTTGATGAGGAAGAAGACGACGAGCGCGGCGAGCGCGACGAGGACGACGAGGACGGCCGCCGTCCGCGGCAGGCGGAGCTTCTCGAGGAGGGCGACGAACGGCTGGATGGCGAGCGAGATGAAGAGGGCGAAGAAGAACGTGACGATGAGGACCTTCCCCGCCCAGAGGAGCCCGACGATGGCCGCCGTGGCAAGGACGACGAGCGCACGCGAGCGGAAGACGCCCGTTCCGGGCCCCCCCCCGGTGGAGAACGTCCCGGTCGAGAAGAGCCCGCTATCCACTGCGCGGGCAGTTTACCGCCCCGACACGACGCCCGCCGTCACTCGGACGGAGGGCGTTCGCCGGGGCGGACCGGGGAGGATCAGGGGAAGGTCACAGTGACCACGGCGCGGCGGTTGCGCGTGGCGTCCGTGGCGCCGCCGTCGCCCATGGCCGAGACCGTGATCCGCCCGGAATCGATGCCGTGCCGCTTGACGAGGTAGTCCTTCGCCGCCTCGGCGCGAGCCATCGCGAGGGCCTGCCGGTTGCCTTTCTCTTTCGGGTCAGTCGTCGCGGTGATCGAGCAGGTGGCCGAGAGGTTGTTCTTCAGCCGGAGGGCGACGCCGTCGAGAATTGCCTTCGCGATGTTCGTCAGGCGGCTCTTGCTCGCGTCGAAGAGGACCTCATCGGTCGTCGTGGTCGTCGTCCTCGGGGCGGGCGCGGCTTCGGCGACGGCGGCTTCGCCGGGGGCCGGCGCCGGCGCGGGGGCGGGCGCCGGGGACGGCGCGGCGGCTGTCGGGGCCTCGGCCTCGCGCGGCGCGACCATGACGACAGGCCTCGCCGGGGCGGGCGGCTGCGGCATCCACGCGAGTTGGACGACGCCGCCGACGCTTGACGGCGAGCTGCCGTAACGGGCCCAGCGGTCGACGTTGACCCGGACCGCGCCGGTGGCCGAGAGCCCCGAGTCCTTCCCGAAGAAGAAGCGCCCGCCGAGGAGGACCTCGGAGTACGACTCGGGAGCGGTCTGTCCGCCGCTGTAGAAGATGCGGTTGACCTCGCCGATGAGGCGGAGGTGCTCATCCAACAGCGGCCAGGCTCCGGCGAGACGCCAGATCCACTGGCTCGGCAAGGCGGCTCCGACTGTCGCCGTCGCCGGGTTGGCGTTCGGAGTCCCATAATCGGAGTTGTCCCGGTACTGGATCTCGACGCTCGCCCAGTCGTAGTTGAAGGAAAGGCCGAAGTCGTAGTCGGCACGCCCCGTCGAGAACGAGTCGGGGTCGCCGACGCCTCCGCCGATCGGAATCCAGATGCCGCCGAAGAGCGCGACGCGCACGGGGTCCCGAGGATTGAGGACGAACTTCGAGCCGAGGCGGATCTTGTCCTGCTCGTTCACGGTGAAGCCGCCGAAAACGTCCCGGCCGTTGATGTTGCCGGTCCAGGCCCGGTCTCCGGCGCTGTAGCGGACCGCGCCGAAGACGACCGAGACCTCCCAGCCCGGCGTGAGGCCGTACGCCGCCGACAGGCCGAGCTTTCCGTAGCTGTAGCGGAGGGGGTTCTCCGAGAGGACCGGATAGTTGATCGGGGGAGCCGCCGTGTCCTGCCAGAGGCTGCCGAAGAGGCTGAACGAGAAGCGCCCCGCCGGGACGGTCTCTGCGTTCACCGTCTCGATCAACCCGGTGTCGCCCGTCAACGTGGGCGCCGTCTGGGCGAGGACCGAGGGCGACAAGGCGAGGAGCACCGTCGCAGCAAGGAGGAGTCCGATCCGCATCCGTCGCATGGAATCTCCTTTTGGCTCGGCGATGCCCGGGAACGGCCCGGGTCACCGTCGAAAAAGCGCTTCCGTAAGAGGACGGGAATAGCCGATGGAGTTTACCGCGCTCCGGCCCGGAACCCCAAATCGGGTCATTTCGCGCCGCCCCGGAACGGGAGAGGAGCGCGGCGAAACCCTGGGCCCCTGATTCCCCGATCCCCTTACAGAAGCGGGGACATCCGCTCGCGGAAGGCCGATCCAGCCTCGCCGCCGCGGACCCGGACGAGGTGCCCCTCGAGGGCGCGGATCAGGTCCCTCACGACGTCGAGGCCCCGGCCGCGGTCCAGCTCGGCGAGGGCGTTCCGGTAGAGGCGGTCGATTCCCGTGTCGGCCGGCGCCCCCAGGACTCCCTCCGCCTCCTGTTTCACTTTGGTGCAGAGAATCTGGAGGCTTCGCTTCTCGTCCCCCCGCGTCAGAACGCGAATGACACCGGTCTGCGTCGTGACGCTCGGGATCTCGGCATCGCCCGGGACCGGGTGCGGCGCGACCGTGCGCCCGGGCGCCGCGGGGATCGGCTTCGCGATCTCGACGAGCTCGGCCGTCACGAGGCCGAAGAGGGTCTTCGCGACCTCGAACGCCGAGCGCTTGAGGACCCGCGCGATCTCGTTGATCGTCGCGCGCCCGTCGCAGCGGGTGATCACGGTCCACTCCTGCGGCGTCAGCGTGATCGGCCCGGAGTGGCGTTCGGAGGCGAAAAGGCGCGGCACCCCCTCGGTGGACGGGATCTTCCGCGAGAGGATCTTCCACTCGTCGCTCCGCCGCGCCGCCTCCATCAGGAGGTTCGTGTTCGAGCGGGTGATCGTCTGCTTGTGGGCCTCCACGCCGGGCGAGAACTGGAAGCTGCCGCTCGTCCAGAGCGCCAACGAATAGACCGCATCCTCTCCCTCGACCTCTCCGAGGCGGGCGTGAACGATCTGCCCGCTCGAGAGGTAGACGGCCCCGGCCTCCGCCGCGCGCGTCAGCGAGAACATCCCCGTCTTGCCGGAGACCGCCACGAGCTGGACGATGTCGGCGAGCGGAAGGTCGGTCAGTGAGCCCTGAAAAGACATTCGAGCGCTGTGAAGATAACAGCCGCGTCCAGACCGCTCAACCCGAGGGCCTCCGCTTCCAGCTTCGAGGCCCCCCGGCGGGGCCTTTCGACGCCCTCTGGACGGCGCCCCGGGGGGCCTCGACGAAGCCGTGGGCGAGGGCCGCGGCGGCCGCGTCGGAGGCGTCGAAAGGGAGCCTCCGGCCGAGGAGGGCGGTCACCATCCGCCTCACCTGCTCCTTGCCGGCCGCCCCGGTCCCCGTGACGGCGCGCTTCACTTCTGCCGGAGTCACCTCGGCCACGGGGACGCCCGCCTCGGCGAGGGCGAGAAGGAGGACGCCGCGGGCCTCCCCGAGGGTGATGAGGCTCTGCGGGTTGACGCCCGCGAAAACCCGCTCGACGCTGGCGACGTCGGGCCGGCGCTCGCGGACGACCGCGGCGAGGCCGTCCCGGAGGAACCGGAGGCGGCCGGCGAAGTCCAGCCCGGCCGGCGGCCGGAGGACGCCTGCGGCCTCGAGGGCGGGCGAGGGGGCGAACGTCACGAGCGCCCATCCCGTCGCGCGGCTGCCGGGATCGACGCCGACGATTCTCACGCGTTCAGGTACTTGTCCTCGATGTCGCCGTTCGACCAGACCTTCTGCACGTCCTCGTGATCCTCGATCATCTCGAGAAGCTTCAGGAGCGAGGGCCCCTTGTCCGCGACCGCGATCGTGTTCTGAGGCACCGACTGGATCTCGGCCGTCTGGATCGCGATTCCCTTCTCTTCGATCTTCGAACGGATCGCCTCGAACGAGGCGGTATCGGTCAGGATCTCGAAGACGTCGGAGTCCTCGGTCAGGAAGTCCTCGGCGCCGGCCTCGAGGGCCAGCTCCATGAGGACGTCTTCCTTCGCGGCGCCCTTCTCGATCGCGATGTAGCCCTTCTTGTGGAACTGGAAGGCGACGGAGCCGGCCGAGCCCATGTTGCCGCCGTACTTTGTCAGGAGGTGACGGATCTCGGCCGTCGTCCGGTTCTTGTTGTCGGTCATCACTTCGATCAGGAGCGCTGCCCCGCCCGGGCCGTACCCTTCGTAAACGACTTCCTCGTAAGTGACGCCCTCCAGCTCACCCGTGCCGCGCTTGATCGCCTTGTCGATGTTGTCGGAAGGCATCGAGGCCTTCTTCGCGGCCTGGACCGCCGAGCGGAGGCGCGGGTTCGAGTCGACGCTGCCGCCACCGACCCTCGCGGCCATCGTGATTTCCTTGATCACCTTCGTGAAGAGGCGCCCGCGCTTCGCGTCGGCAGCCCCCTTCTTGTGTTTGATCGTGCTCCACTTGCTGTGTCCGGACATGCCTCACCTCGGATCGTGTCGGCCCGGAAAGGTCGCGGGCGTCGTCAGGGGGGCGAAATAGTACCAGCTTCGCCGGGGGCCGAAGCGGTGAGGGCCGCCGTCTCCCCGTGCGCGGAAAGTCGGACGGAAAGGCGCGACCCCGGCGGGAGGCCAGCGAGGCCAGGAGCGAGGAGGGCCTCGAGGTAGTGGTCGGTCAGGACCCTTCCGCCCCGGAGGACGACGGCGTCGGCGGTCGTCCCGTCGGAACGCCGGCGGAACTCCCGGGCGTGCCGTTCCCCGTGCCTCCGGAGCGCGGCGGCGCGCGCCGCCGTCGCCGCGCGCGGAACCGGGCTCGACGAGTGGAGAGCCGCGGCGTGGGTTCCGCCTCGAGGCGAGAACGGGAAGACGTGCAGGCTCGCGAACGGGATCTCCTCCGCGAGCCTTTTCGTCTCGCCGAACTCTGCGTCCGATTCGCCGGGGAACCCGGCGATCAGGTCGGTCGCGAGGTGGAGCCGCCCGTTGGCGCGGAGGGCGCGGAACGCGAGCGCGCGGAAACGTGCGGAGGTGATCCCGCGCCGCATCCGGGCGAGGACGGCGTCCGAGCCGGACTGGAGCGGGAGATGGAGGTGCGGGACGACGAGGCGGGACGACGCGACGAGGTCGATCAGCTCCTCGCCGGCCTCCATCGGCTCGAGCGACGAGAGCCGAACGCGGCAGCCGGGAGGCGAGTCCTCGAACCGCCGAAGGAGCGCCGTGAGCGTCGTCCCGCGTTCCTTTCCGTAGTTCGCGAGGTGAACGCCCGCCAGGACCACCTCCGGTACGCCCGCCGCGCCAAGGCGCCGGACTTCGTCCTCGAGCGCCCCCGGGTCGGCGCTCCGCTCAGGGCCGCGGATCGACGGGACGACGCAGAACGAGCAGCGTCGCTCACAGCCGTCCTGGACCTTCAGGAAGGCGCGGGTCCGGTCGGGGTCGGTGACGGCAAGCGCCCGGACCCCGGCAACGGGTGCGGAGGGCGGGGGCCAGGCGATCTTCATCGGCAGCAGCCCGGCCTCGCGCTCCGAAAGAAGGCGGGCGATCTCGGCACCGGACGCGAAGCCGGCCACGAGGTCCACCTCGGGCATCCGCGCCAGCGATTCCGGGTCGCGCCGCGCGAGGCAGCCGCTGGCGACGAGCGCGGCGTCCGGCCGCTCCCGGCGAAGGCGGCGGATCGTGCGCTTCACGTCGCGATCGGCGCGGTCGGTCACGGTACAGGTATGCACGACGATCATGTCGCGCGGGAGACCGCCCTTCGCGAGCTCTCCCGAGAGCGCGAGCGCCTCGATGCGGCTCACCTTGCAGCCGAAAACGGCCGCGGTGACGGGGCTCACGCCCGAGGATCGGGAGTCGTCCGTTGACACGTCGGGACCCGGGACGATAATAGTTTGCTCCGGAAAGACTTGCGGGATGTTTTGGGGGCGCCCCCTCCGCGGAGAGACATGAAGATCCTCCTCATCGAATACGAGCCGAGGTATCTCGAACGGATTCGCGGATACCTCGCGGGCAAGGACTTCGAGCTGGTCGTCGCCCGGGACGGCGACGAGGGGCTCGAGCACTACCGCCGCTCGCGACCGGATCTCGTCCTCGTTTCGTCCGTGTTGCCGCGCCTTCGGACGCCCGACGTCATTCGCGGCATGCAGGCCGCCGGCTCGACGCCGCCGATTCTCCTGATGATGTCGGGCTACAAAGGGCGGAACAAGCGCGCCGATGCGCAGCGGATCGGCGCAACGAGCATCCTCGAAAAGCCGTTCGGCGAGGAGATCTTCAACGCGGAGATCCAGGCCGCGCTCGGCCTTCACCCGGTGCTCGACCTCCCGCCGTCGGGGAGCGTCCCCGAGAGCGGCGAGCCGCTTCTCTCGGCCGACGACATCTTCTCGGACGTCCTCTCCGGCATCGACGAGGACGTCGCGGTGGCGGCGCCGCCCGCGGCGCCCCCCCCTTCTCCGTTGCCGCCGCCGGGAATCGACCCGGCGCTCCAGAGGCGGCTCGAGACGACTCTCTCGGGGCTGATCCCACCGCGAAAGGGCGAGTCGTCTCCCGGGTTCGTGAGGCCGCGGAGCGACGCGCCACGGACATCGGGCGAGGTGCCCGCCCCCGGAACGGCCGAGACGATGAAGGTGAACCTCGGCGAACTGGCGCCCGGAGACCGCCCGCCCGAGAGAGCGAAGTCCGGCGCGGGCACGGCGGCGTCTGTCGACAAGCTCCTCCATGACACGCTCTCGGGTCTTCGAATCAAATCGAAACCCGGGACGGGCTCCGGCCTGACGGACCCGGGCGTCACGACTCCGTCGAGGCCCGTCTCCGGCGCCTCGGCTCCGGCCCTTTCTCCGTCTGCCGTTCCGGCGCCCGAGCCTTCGCGAGAGCGGGTCGTCCCGCCCCCCATCGCGCCGGCTCCCGCTCTTCTTCCCTCCGACGCGACGCCCCTCGCGCCGCTTCCCGTGAACACGATCGCGACGCCGGCTCCTCCGCCTCCCGCTCCGGTTCGCATCCCGAGCCGCACCCCGCGGCCGCCGTCGGGGCCGGGCGCCTTCGGGCGCTACCAGCTCCTCGAACGGATCGCTTCGGGCGGCATGGCCGACGTCTTCAAGGCCCGGATGACGGGCGAGGAGGGATTCGAGAAGATCGTCGCGATCAAGCGAATCCTCCCGCATCTCGCCACGAACGAGGGCTTCATCACGATGTTCGTGGACGAGGCCAAGCTCGCGGCTCAGCTCTCGCACAACAACATCATCCACATTTACGAGCTCGGCAAGGTCGACGCCTGGCACTACATCGCGATGGAGTACGTGGACGGCAAGGACCTCCGATCGAT
Source organism: uncultured Acidobacteriota bacterium (assembly GCA_963721385.1). Lineage (GTDB taxonomy): Bacteria > Acidobacteriota > Thermoanaerobaculia > UBA5066 > UBA5066 > DAOMFB01. The sequence continues at coordinate 34,473 of CAVRJB010000008.1, read as the reverse complement.
CGTGAAGATGGGGCGCGACCGCTCCTTCCCGCTCCCCGTCGAGCTCTCGCTCTTCATCGCGTCCCGCATCGCGAACGCGCTCGACTACGCGCACCGCCGCGTGGCTCCGGACGGCACCGAGTTGAACCTCGTCCACCGCGACGTCTCGCCGCAGAACATCCTCATCTCGTGGGAGGGTGACATCAAGCTCTGTGACTTCGGCGTGGCGAAGGCCGCGACGAAAGTCTCCACGACGATGTCCGGGGCGCTCAAGGGGAAGCTCCAGTACATGTCTCCCGAGCAGGCGTGGGGCAAGAAGATCGACCGGCGGAGCGACATCTTCTCGCTCGGCGCCGTCCTCTTCGAGCTTCTCACCGGCCTTCCCCTTTTCGAGGGTGAGAACGACATGACGATTCTCGAGAAGGTGCGCGACGGCCAGGTGGAGCCGCCGTCGGCGCGCAATCCCGAGGTGCCGCGCAAGGTCGACCAGATCGTTCTCAAGGCTCTCGCGAAGAACGCGCTGGACCGCTATCAGAATGCCTCGGAGCTCGAGAAGGACCTCCTTTCGGTCCTCTACGGCTACCAGCCATCACCGGGCCCGGCCGACCTCGCCATTTACGTCCACCGTCTCCTCGAAGCCCCGCACTCCACGAGCGACGACGACATCGACGCCGCCTTCGCCGCGGCGCAGCAGCCCCTCGAGACGACGCCGTCGCCGAAGAAGGGAAGGGGGCTCGTCCTCGCGAAGAGCGGCGAGCACACCCAGCCAGCCCTGACCGTCCCCACGATCGCTCCCGTGACCGAGGCGCGGCCCATGGCAGTTCCGTCGCGAAAGGAGACGCCGCGCCCGATCCCCGTCGTCGGAGCCCGGGCCGCACTTCCCGTGGGGGGCGAGTCGAAGAAGAGCCGCGCCGGGCTTTTCGCCGGTATCGGCATCGCGGCGGTCGCCCTCGTGGCAGCGGGTGTCTATTTCGCGCGGGGCCGTGGGTCCGCGCCGGCGCCGGCCGTTCCGGCACCGGTCCCTCCGTCGACGGTTGCCGCGCCCGCCACGGCCGCCCCGGCTCCGGCTTCGGCGCCCGAGGCGATGAAGGTCGTCGATCCGAAAGCGGTCGAGGCCGAGGCGAAGCGCCTCGCCGCCGAGACAGAAAAGGCCCGAAGGGAGGCGGAGAAGAAGGCCGCGGCCGGAAAGACCGGCACGCCCGCGGCGACCGCGCCGGCACTCTCGCTCGCGGCGAACGCGCCCGCCGAACCGCCGAAGGCGGCGGAGGCGCCGTCGCTTGCGACGGCGGCGCCTGCTCCGGCCGCTCCTGCGACGGCGGCGCCGGCGGCCGCTCCCGCGCCGACGGTCGTGGCGGTGGCCGCGCCGCCAACGGCGCCGACGGCGGAAGCGGCACGCCCCGTGCCGACCGAGGTGTCCGTTCCGCAGGCTCCGCCCCCCGTCCCCGAGCCCGTCGCCGAAAAGCCGAACGTCGGCGATCTCGTCGGCCCCGGAGCGGGCGTCGTCGAACCGAAACTCGTCCGGCTCGGCGGCTTCACGGGACTGCCGGCCCAGGCCCGCCAGATGGCGCACACGTCGTCCGACGGCAGCCTCGGGATCACCGTCCTGATGGGCCTCGTCGACGAGAACGGAAACGTCATCGACATCCGCTTGATCCGGCCGTCGGCTTACAAATTTGCTGACGAAGCCGCGATCCGTTCCCTGCGAAGTGCGAAAATCACGCCGGCCACGAAGGACGGCGTGAGAGTCAAGATGTGGTCCACCTTCCCCATCACGGTCAAGCCGTGACGGGTCATCGTTTCGAGGAGATCGAATGAGCCTGACCGACGAACAGCGGAAGTTTTACGAGAACACGCTCCATGTGACGAAGAAAGAGATCGACGACATGGAGGGGCTGATCCAGGAGGAGCTCTCCAAGGTGAAGGAGCGCCTCGCGGACCTTCAGAACGCCCAGAAGGCGGCCCGCCAGATGTACGCCGCGGCGTGCCTGCGCCTCGGCATTCCCAACGACCTGGAAGAGCCGGAAGAGCCCTGACCTTCCGCCGGGCCGCGCCGCTCTTCTTCGCCCTGGCGCTCGGCGCGGCACCGGCCGCCGCCGGGGGCCCGGCGCCCCGCCGGATCGTCGCGCTCGCCCCGTCCGCCGTGGAGATCCTCGTGGCCCTCGGAGCCGGTCCGCGTCTTGCGGGCGTCTCGGACTTCGCCGCCGATCTGCCTGCGGCCGCGGGCCTGCCGACGCTCGGCGGCTTCACGCCCGACCTCGAGCGCGTCGTGGCGCTGAAGCCTGACCTCGTGGTGGTTTCGCGCGACGGCACCGACCGTGCCTCGTGGGAAAAGCTGACGGCGCTCGGGCTTCCGGTCGTCGTGACGTCCGGCCGGACGCTGGACGGCGTCCTGGACGACATCCGCGCCGTCGGCGCGGCGGCGGGGGAGTCGGCGGCGGCCGGGAAGCTCGTCGCGGCGCTCGCGGTCCGGATCGCGGCGGCCGAGGCGCTGGCGGCCGCGCGCCCCGGACCTCCTCTCCGCGCCGTCGCCGTCATCTGGCCTGACCCGCCCGTCGTCGCCGGGCCTTCGACGTTCGTCGGAGACTTGCTCGCGCGCGCGCGGATCGCCAACGTCGTCCCCCCGGGCGGCGCCGAGTGGCCGCGCGTCACGCTCGAGGCGCTCGCCGCATGGAACCCGGGCGTCGTGATCTGGCCGGCCACGAAAGAGAACGAGGCGGCGTTCCGGCGAGCGTTTCAGGGCGACGCGCACTGGAAGCTCGTCCCGGCCGTCCGCGACGGCCGCCTCGTGACCATTCCGGGGAACCTCCTCGAGCGGCCCGGCCCCGGCCTTGTCGAAGCGCTGGAAATCCTCGCCGCGCTCCCGCCGGCCGGTGTCGCCGGGCCAGGTTGACGCCGGTGCGCCCCCGAACGTCCGCCGTCGCCCTCGTCCTCCTCCTCCTGCTCGCCGGGGCCTTTGCCGCCTCGCTCACCGTCGGGAGCGCGCCGATCCCCGCGGGCGACGTCCTCCGCGGGCTCCTGGGCTCGGGCGATCCGGCTTCGGTGACGATCGTGAGGGACCTGCGCCTTCCGCGGGCGCTCCTCGCGGCGCTCGTCGGCGGCGCGCTCGCACTCTCCGGCGCGGCACTGCAGGCGCTCCTCCAGAACCCGCTTGCGGACCCGTACCTCCTGGGCGTCTCGGGAGGCGCGGCCTGCGGGACGCTCGTCGGCGGGATCGCCGGGCTCTCGGCGGCAGGGCCCCTCGGCGCGGCTGCGCTCCCGCTTGCGGCGTTCCTCGGAGCGCTCGGGGCCGTGCTCCTCGTCGGTCTCGGCGCCTCGGTCCGCGGCCGGCTCGACCGGGGCCGCCTTCTCCTCTCGGGCGTCGTCGTCAACGCCCTCGCGTCCGCTCTCCTCCTCTTTCTGCTGTCGTTCAGCGACGCCTCGCGAACCCAGGGGTTCGTCTTCTGGATGCTCGGTTCCCTCGCCGGCGCCACGGGCGACGCGGTCCGGACGCTCGCGGTCTACGCGGCGGTCGGACTCCTCGCGCTCGTCCCGCTCGCCCGGGCGTTCGACGCCCTGGCGCTCGGCGACGAGACGGCGTACACGCTCGGAGTGCCGGTGGAGACGGTGAAGCGGACGGCCTACCTCGCCGCGTCGCTCCTCGCGGCGGCGGCGGTCGCGTTCTCGGGGATCATCGGCTTCGTCGGCCTTCTCGTTCCCCACGCGGTCCGCGCGGTCTCTCGCGGGCACCGGGCGCTCCTCCTTCTCTCGTTCGCGGGAGGTGCCGTCCTTCTCGTCCTCGCGGACACGGCGGCGCGGACGCTCTTCGCGCCCAACGAGATCTCGGTGGGCGCCATCACGGCGCTCCTCGGCGCGCCGGCCTTCCTCGTCCTGATGCGGAGGCGCGGGTGATCGCGGTTCGCGAGGTCCGCGCGGGCTACGGCGGCGCCGACGTGCTCCTCGGCGTCGATCTCGCGCTGGCGGTGGGCGAGGTGGTCGCGCTCCTCGGGGAGAACGGCGCGGGAAAGTCGACGCTTCTCAAGGTCCTGGCGGGCCTCCTCCAGCCGCGCGCCGGAGCGGTCACACTCGAGGGGCGGCCGCTCGTGGAGGTCCCGCGCCGCGAGGCGGCGCGGCGGATCGGCTACCTGCCGCAGGCCTTCATCCCGCTCTTTCCGATGCGGGCGCTCGACGTGGTCCTCCTCGGGAGAACGCCATGGCTCCCGGCGCTCGGCGCCCCGTCGCGGGGCGACGTCGCGGCCGCCGAGCTGGCGCTCGCAGAAGTTGACGCGGGGGCGTTCGCGGGGACCGATCTCCTCGAGATGAGCGGCGGGGAGCGGCAGCGCGTCCTCCTCGCCCGGGTCTTCGCGGGAGAGCCGAAAGTCCTGCTCCTCGACGAGCCCGCGGCGAACCTCGACCCGCGCCACCGCCTCCTCGTGATGGAGGCCCTCCGGCGCCGCGCGGCCGGGGGGGCCGCGGTCCTTTTCTCGACCCATGAGATAGACCTTGCTGCCTCCACCGCCGATCGGGGCGTTCTGCTGTCGGCCGGCCGTATCGTGGCCGGCGGACCGGTCGCGGAGGTCCTGACCGCACCGCTCCTCTCCGAGCTGTTCGGCGTCACGGCCTCGGTCACGCCCGGACCGGGCGGACGTCCCGTCGTCTCGCTCACAAGCCGGCTCGGGTAACATCGCAGCCTTCGCGATGATCTGGTTCAAGAAGGACAAGAGCCCTCGCCCGGTGCGCGACCAGAGGTCGGCGTCGCTCGGCGAGGGGCTGTTCCTCAAGTGCGAAGGATGCCGCGAGACGCTCTACGCGAGGGAGGTCGAGCGAAACCTCTCCGTCTGCCCGAAGTGTCAGCACCACTTCCGCCTCTCGGCCGACGCCCGCCTCAGGCTCCTCTTCGACGGCGAGCGCTGGCAGCCCCTCTTCGGCGACGTTCGTCCCACCGATCCGCTGAAATTCAAGGACTCCAAACGGTACCGGGACCGGTTGAAGGAGTACGAAGCGCGCACCGGCCGGCCCGACGCCGTCATTGCGGCGACGGGGACCCTCGACGGGCGGCCGGTCGTCGTGGCGGTCCTTGACTATGCCTTCAGCGGGGGCTCGATGGGCTCGGTTGTCGGAGAGGTGATCACCCGCGCCGCGGAGCTCGCTCTCCGTGAGCGGCTGCCGATGATCATCGTCTCGGCCTCGGGGGGCGCCCGGATGCAGGAAGGGATCCTCTCGCTCATGCAGATGGGGAAGATCTCCAGCGCGCTCGCCCGCCTCGCCGACGCGCGGGTACCCTACATCTCGGTCCTGACGGATCCGACGACAGGAGGCGTCACCGCCTCGTTCGCCATGCAGGGAGACGTCATCCTCGTGGAGCCGAAGGCGCTCGTCGGCTTCGCCGGTCCGCGCGTCATCGAGCAGACGATTCGCCAGACGCTCCCGGAGGGATTCCAGCGCGCGGAGTTCCTGCTCGACCACGGATTCGTCGACGCCGTCGTCCCGCGCGAAAAACTGAAGGCGACGATCGGGACGCTCCTCAAGCTCTTCGGGGAGTGAGCGGCCTCGGCTGGCTCGACGCGCTCGGGCCGCAGAGGATGAGGCCCGGCCTCCACAGGACGCGGGCCCTTCTCGCCTCGCTCGGGAGCCCGGAGCGGGCCTTCCGCTCCGTCCTGATCGCCGGAACGAACGGCAAGGGCTCGACCGCCGCCGCGGTCTCCGCGATCCTCCGGGCCGCAGGCGTGCGGGCCGGCCTCTACACCTCGCCGCACCTCCTCAGCGTCACCGAACGGGTCCGAGTCGAGGAGACCGACGTCCCGGCCGCCGCCCTCGACGATGCTCTCGCCCTCGTCGCCGCCGTCGCGGGGCCCGGCGAGCGGGGCCCCACCTACTTCGAGGCGCTCACCGTCGCGGCGTTCGAGCTCTTCCGGAGGGCGCGCGTCGACGTCGCCGTGGTGGAGGTCGGAATCGGCGGGAGGCTGGACGCCACGAATGTCCTCTCGCCCGACGTCTCCGTGGTCACGAACATCGGCGCCGACCATCTCGAGATCCTCGGCCCGACGCCCGCCGACGTGGCGCGCGAGAAGGCGGGGATCTTCCGGCGCGGCCAGCCCGCCCTCGTCGGCTCGGCGGGGAGCCCGCCCGACGCGGCGGCGGTTCTCCGCTTCGAGGCGGCCCGGACCGGCGCGCGGCTCGTCGAGGTCCCCCCCGACGACCGCTGGGACGGCGTTTTCTCGCTTGCCGGCGCGCATCAGCGCGCGAACGCGGCGCTCGCCGTCGGGGCAGCCCGGGCGATGGCGCCACTCGACGAGGAGACGATTACGCGCGGCCTATCGGCGACGCGCTGGCCCGGCCGTCTCCAGCGGATCGACCGGCCCGGCGCGCGCCGCTGGATCCTCGACGGTGCGCACAACCCGGACGGCGCGCGGGCGCTCGCGGCGTGGCTCGACGCGGAGGGGCTTGCCGGGCGGGTCGACCTTCTCTTCGGCGGGATGGCCGACAAGGACCTGGAGGCGGTCTTCGAGCCCCTCGCGGCCCGGGCACGCCGCGTCGTCTTCGCGGCGCCGGTGTCGCCTCGCGCGGCGACCCCCGAGGCGCTCGTGACGCGGCTTGGCCGGAAGGACGCGGCGGCCGCCCCCTCCGTCGCGGAAGCCGTCGCGCAACTGGACGCCGCCGGGGCGTCCGCCCCGCCCGCCCTCGCGGCCGGATCCCTCTACCTCGTGGGCGAGGTCCTGGCTCTAATATCCCCGGCATGAGCCGCGAAATCCCCCGGGTGGTCACCTTCAGCAAGAAGGACCTCGAGGCGGTGGAGGACCGGAGCCTCGCTGTCTTTGCGTCGCGGGCGGCGCGCGCCACGCGTCGGTGGCCGGTCGAGGGGGAGGGGCGCAGCTACGACTACCGGACCGAGTATCAGAGGGACCGCGACCGGATCATCCACTCGCGCGCCTTCCGGCGGCTGAAGCACAAGACGCAGGTGTTCATTCCGTTCGAGGGGGACCACTACCGGACCCGCCTGACGCACACGCTCGAGGTGACGCAGATCGGCCGGACGATCGCGCGGGCGCTCGGCCTGAACGAGGACCTGACCGAGGCGTGCTGCCTCGGGCACGACCTCGGGCACACGCCGTTCGGCCACTCGGGCGAGAAGGTCCTGAACCGGATCCTCTCGGGGACCGAGCCGTCGATTCCGATCGAGCCGAAGGTCGCGGCGCTCGCCGGCGCCTTCAAGCACAACTACCAGTCGGTCCGCGTCGTCGACGTTCTCGAAAAGCGGTACGCCCACCCGGGCCTGAACCTGACGAACGACACGCGCGAGGGGATCCTCAAGCACACGACATGGCGCCGGGACTTCCCCTTTCCCGACCTCGACGGCGAGGGACTCAACCTCTCGTCCGCCGGCCACCTCGAGGGGCAGGTGACGGGGTGGGCCGACGAGTTCGCGCAGCAGGCTCACGACCTCGAGGACGGGTTGAAGCTGGTGGAGTTCGGGAAGGTCCTCTCGCTGCCGGTCGCGAAGGCCGTTCTCGAGGCCCTTGGCCCGCGCTGGGAGAGCACGGAGGACCGGACGGTCCGGCACGCCATGCTGATCCGCGGGATGATCCACCTTCTCGTCACGGACCTCATCACCGCCACGCGCGCCTCGCTCGAGACGTGGCTCACGGCGAAGAAGATCGCGACCCCCGAAGATTTCTACGCGCAGCGGCGGAAGCTCCCCGGCTCGCTCGTCACCCCGTCGAAGACCGGCGACCGCTTCTATCGCGAGCTGAAGGATTTCATCTACCAGAACGTCATCCACAGCCACCTCGTCTCGAAGCACGACGGGAGGGCGCATCTCGTCGTCACGACGCTCTTCGGCGCCTGGTATCGCAACCCGCGCCTCCTGCCGGACGACGTCCTGCTGCGTTACCGCGACCTGGCGGGCGTGGCGTACCTCCGCGACATCCCGCTCAAGCGGCTCGACGCCGAGATCGCCGCCAACTACCGCCGCAAGCCGCTCTTCCTTCGCTCCATCGCCGACCACCTCGCGGGGATGACCGACAGCTACGCCCTCGCGGAGTACGACGGGATGGTCTCGGCCTATCCGCGGCGCCGCCTCGGAAGCCCCGAGTGATCGGCGGGGATAAGATCGCCGCGTGAAGATTGCCCTCGGCGCCGACCACGCCGGCTATCCCCTGAAGGAGCAGCTGAAGGACTACCTCGCCTCGCTGGGCCACGAGGTGACCGACCTCGGTGCGGGCTCGACCGATTCCGTCGACTACCCCGACTTCGGCTTTGCGGTCGGGAAGGCCGTCGCCGAAGGGCGTGCCGAGCGGGGCGTCATTTGCTGCGGCACGGGGATCGGGATCGCCATGGCCGCAAACCGCGTGAAGGGGGCCCGCGCCGGAGTTCCGAACGACCTCTTCGCCACCCGGTTGATGCGCGAGCACAACGACGCGAACATCATCGCCTTTGGCGCCCGGCAGACCGCGGCGCCGCTCGCCGAGGCGATGCTCGACCTCTTCCTCATGACACCTTTCGCCGGCGGCCGCCACGAGCGCCGCGTGAAGATGCTGGACGGAGAACTCTCATGAGCACGACTGTCGCCGCCCGCGCCCGCCTCCTGAACCGCCCGCTCGCCGAGGTCGACCCCGACATCGCGCGCGTCCTCGCAAACGAGCTGACGCGCCAGCAGGAGGGGATCGAGCTGATCGCCTCGGAAAACTTCACCTCGCGCGCCGTCCTCGAGGCGATGGGCTCGGTCCTGACGAACAAGTACGCCGAGGGGTACCCCGGCAAGCGTTATTACGGCGGCTGCGTGAACGTCGACGAGGGGGAGTCGCTCGCCATCGCGCGCGCGAAGGCCCTCTTCTCGCCGGGGAATCCCGACGCCGTCCACGCGAATGTCCAGCCCCACGCCGGCTCGCAGGCGAACGCGGCCGTCTACATGGCCTGCCTGAAGCCGGGCGACACCCTTCTCGGCATGTCGCTCTCGCACGGCGGCCACCTCACGCACGGACACCCGCTCAACGTCTCGGGGAAGCTCTACCGCGTCGTTGCGTATGGCGTGGCGAAGGAGGACGAGCGGATCGACTACGCCGAGCTCCGCCGGATCGCCGAACAGGAGAAACCGAAGCTCATCATTGCGGGAGCCTCGGCCTACCCGCGGACGCTCGACTTCCCGAAGTTCCGCGAGGTCGCGGACGCCGTCGGAGCGCTCCTGATGGTCGACATCGCCCACATCGCGGGGCTCGTCGCGACGGGTCTCCACCCCTCGCCGGTCGGGCATGCCCACTTCATCACGACGACGACGCACAAGACGCTCCGCGGCCCGCGGGCGGGACTGATCCTCTGCACGCCGGAATGGGCCAAGGAGGTCGACAAGGCCGTCTTCCCCGGCCAGCAGGGGGGCCCGCTCGAGCACATCATCGCGGCGAAGGCCGTGGCGCTGAAGGAAGCGGCGACGCCCGAATTCGCCGCCTACCAGAAGCAGGTCGTGGAGAACGCCCGCGTCTTCGCGGACGCCGTCGCCGCGCGGGGCTTTAGGATCGTCTCCGGCGGAACCGACAACCACCTCTTCCTCGTCGACGTCGGGAAGAAGAACCTGACGGGAAAGGTCGCCGAGAAGGCACTCGACGCGGCCGGAATCACCGTGAACAAGAACACCATCCCGTTCGACCCGAACCCTCCGATGGTGACCTCCGGCCTCCGGATCGGAACGCCCGCCGTCACCACGCGCGGCATGGGGACGGCCGAGATGAGAACGATCGCGGGCTGGATCGGCGAAGTCCTCGACGCGCCGGAAGACACCGCGATCCAGGCCCGCGTCCACGCGAAGGTCCGGGAGCTGACGGCCGCGTTCCCGCTGTACTAGCGCTTCTTCAGCGCGCGCGCGACGCCGAGGCGGATCCGGAAGAGGTCGAGGTACGCCTGCGCGCCGCCCCAGAGGGTGACGCGCGAGTCGGCGGAGTTGAACCAGAGGACCGGGACCTCCGCGATCGGAAAGCCGAGCTTCCGGGCCAGGAGGAGAGCCTCGACGTCCCAGGCGAAGCGGTCGACCTGTGCGCGGGAGAAGACGGCCTGCGCGGCCTCCCGCGAAAAGAGCTTGAAGCCGCACTGCGTGTCGCGAATGCCGGGGACGGCGACGATCCTGACGACGCGGTTGAAGAGCTTCCCGGCGAAGACGCGGAAGAACCTCTGGCGCTCCTTCACGAGCGTCTCGTCCACGGCACGCGAGCCGATGGCGACGGGCGCGCCGGCGGCGGCCAGCTTCTCCCACTCCGGCATCGGGGTCGAGAAGTCGGCGTCGGAGACGAGGATGCTCGCGCCTTCCGCCGCCAGCGCGCCGGCGCGGACGGCGGCTCCCTTGCCGCGGTTCTCGGGAAAGCGGACCACGCGCAGCCGAAGGCCGAGGCGGCGTCCCGCCTCCTCGGCGCGGGCGGCGGTCCGGTCCCGCGATCCGTCGTCCACGACGATGACGTCGGTCGAGAGCGGCGCGCGGCGCTGCGAGAGGAACGCCGCCACCGACTCGAGGGAGGCCGGGAGCCGCGTCTCCTCGTTGAAGGCCGGGATGACGATCGAGAGGTCCGGCCTCACGCCGGAACCGCCTCCCAGACGAACTGGTAGCCGAAGAGCCCCGGAAGGAGCCGCGCGGCCGCGATCGCGCCGCCTCGCGAGACGGGGGCGAGCGGAGAGCGGCCGAGGAACGGCAGCGCGAGCTCGAGAGGCATCGCGGTCGCGGTTTCCGAGACGACCGTGAAGCCGTGCGTCGCGAGGAGCCGCCGGCCCGTCTTCCGCGTGAAGAACCGGACGTGCGTCTCGTCGAGGATGCCGCGCGGGGCGTACTCGAAGCGGCCCGCGAGGAGCGACAGGCGAACCGTCACGTTGGCCACGTTCGGGAGCGACACGAGGAGCCGTCCGTCCTTCTTCACGAGGGTCCGGAGCCGGTCGAGCACAGCGCCCGGGTCGAGGAGGTGCTCGAGGACGTCCCCGGCGACGACGACGTCGAACGGAGGCGCGTCCATCGTCGCCAGCGACTCGAGGATGTCCCGGGCCACGCAGCGGTCGAAGAGGTGGGCCGAGGCGGCGGCGGCCTCGGCGTCGAGCTCGATGCCGGCGAGATACGCGCACCGCTCCCTCACGCGGCGGGCCAGCTCGCCAGCGCCGAATCCGATGTCGAGGAGGCGCAGCCCCGTCCCGCAGGCCTCGATCTTCGAGAGAAGGACCTCGTGCGAGGAGCCGGGGATCGGCTTCCACGGGTAGCGCGGGCCGGGGCCGGGGGCGCTCAAACGGGCGACCTCTGGGCGATCGGGATCCGGCGGCCGGTTCCGAACGCCTTGGCCGAGACCCTCAGACCGGGCGCCGCCTGGGCCCGCTTGTATTCGGCGCGGTCGAGCTGCCTCGCAATCCCGGTCACGAGGGAGAGCGGCGCCTTCACGCGCGCCGCCGTCGCGCGCACCGAGAGGCCCCGCTCGACGAGCGACTCGAGGATCGCGTCGAGCTCAGGGTACGGCGGGAGCGAGTCCTGATCGGTCTGGCCCGGGCGGAGCTCGGCCGACGGCGGCTTCGTGAGGCTCTCCTCGGGAATCAGCGGCCGCGCCGCGCGGGCGTTGAGGTGCCGGGCGAGCGCGTAGACCCGCATCTTCGGCAGATCCGAGATCGGCGCGAGGCCCCCGCACATGTCGCCGTAGAGCGTGCAGTAGCCGACCGCGAGCTCGCTCTTGTTCCCGGTCGTCAGGACGAGCGGCCCGAACTTGTTCGAGACGGCCATCAGGAGAAGGCCGCGGAGCCGTGACTGGACGTTCTCCTCGGCCACGTCCTCCGGCTGTCCGGAAAAAAGCGGGCCGAGCGCCTCCTTCGCGGCGGCGAAGAGGGGGCCGATCGGGAGGATTTCGAACCGGATCCGGAGGTTCGCAGCGAGCGACCGCGCGTCGGCGACCGACCCCTCCGAGGAGAAGGGGGACGGGAGGGCAATGCCGGTCACGCTCTCCGCCCCGAGCGCCTCGACGGCGAGCGCCGCGACGAGGGCCGAGTCGATCCCGCCGGAGAGGCCGAGAACCGCGGTCTGGAACCCGCACTTCCGCGCGTAGTCGCGGATGCCGAGGACGAGCGCCCTCCGTAGCGACTCGAGCGGGTTCCCGTCGGCGTCGTCGGGAAGATCGGGCGGCTGAGGATCCACGACGGTTCGGACGCGGCGCGCGCGCCCCGTTCCCGGCCCGAGATCGACGACGACGAAGTCCTCCTCGAAGAGGGCGGCCCGGGCCGCGACGCGACCCGCGCCGTCGAGGACGATCGAGCCGCCGTCGAAGACCAGCTCGTCGTTCCCGCCGACGAGGTTGACGTAAGCGACGGGGACGCGGCCGTCGCGGGCGAGGCGCGCGAGCATCCGCCGGCGGAGCGCGGGCTTTCCCTCGTTGAAGGGGGAGGCCGAGACGTTCAGGATCAGCGTCGCGCCCCGGCGGACCAGCTCGTCGCCGGGGTCCTCGCGATAGAGCCGCCGCGTGCGCCAGAAGTCCTTGTCGTTCCAGAGGTCTTCGCAGATCGAGAGGCCCAGCGTTTCGCCCGCGAACCGGACGAGCGCGCACGACTCGCCGGCTTCGAAGTGCCGTCCCTCGTCGAAGACGTCGTAGGTGGGGAGGAGCAGCTTCCGGGCGACGGCCTTCACCTTCCCGCGGTGGAGGAGGACGGCGGCGTTGTGGAACGGCTTGCCGGTCTTCTTCCGGTTCGGAAGGAATGTGCCGGCGAGGAGGGCCGTCTCCCCGGCGCGCCGCGTCAAGGCGGCGAGCGCCCCGGCGCCTTCCTGCTGGAACGCGGGCCTCTCGAGCAGGTCGCGTGGAGGATAGCCGCAGAGGGAGAGCTCGGGGACCGCCAGGAGGTGCGCTCCAGCCTCCTCGGCGCGGGCGAGACTCCCGAGGATCTTCGCGGCGTTTCCCTCGAAGTCGCCGACCGTCGTGTTGATCTGGGCGAGGGCCAGCCGCATCAGGCGTCGGCCTGCTCGGCCGCGGCGATGGTCGTCGACGAGAGGAGGTCGGCGAGCGTGCGGCCGCGCCGGTCGAACGCGGCGAGAAGGAGCGGTACGCCGGCGAGGAGGCCGGTCAGGAGGAAGCCGACGAAGCGAAGGAACGAGGCGAGGAGCGTCGGCGACCCCCCGTCCTCGGCGCGAATCCGAAGATCGGCAAGGGCCATTCCCGGTGTCGTGCCCCAGACGAATGGCGCGAGGACGAGGAGGACGAGGGCGACGATGAAGAGGAACGCGGCGAGCGGTACGAGAGCGCGAAGTGGAAAGCGGAGCTCGAGGAGGAGAGCGCCGGCTGCCAGCTCCACTGCCGCCCCGAGGGCGAGGATCAAGAGGTCTGCGAGGCCGGCCGCGAAGCGGCGGGCGAAGACGACGCGCCCGTCGGGCTCGACCGGCAGACTCACGATCGGGGCGTCGGTGTCCACCGCGGCTCGCGCGTCGACGGCCTCGGAAAGCCGTTCAGGCTCCGCCGCCGGCGCGGCGGCCGGGGCGGGCTCCGGTCCCGGGCGGAGCGGCTTCTCGCCGACGTCCGGAAAGAGCGAGAGCGTCTTGCCGCGTGCGGCCCGGCGGGGCGGCTCACCGCCGAGGGGGTGCTCGGCGAGGGGGTCGCGAGGGGGCTCGGTCATCAGAGCGTCACTGCCGGATCGTCAGGTGTCGGACGAAGACACGCGACAGGAGGTCGTTCGTTCCCTTCGCGTAGCGCTTCGTGAACTTGTGGAGGCGCTGCGCCTCGGCGTCCGTCGGCCGAATCCTGGTCGCCTCGAGGAACGCCGCGGAGGCTCGGGCCATGTTCCCGGACTGCAGGGCCTGGATGCCGCTGTTGAAGTAGGAGTTGAGGAGGTACTCCTCGACATCCTGGTTCTTCGGGTCGACCTTCCGGAGCTCCCAGAGGAGCTTGATCGCGCCGTCGTAGTCCCCTTCCGCATACGACTTCGCGGCGCTCCGAAGGGCATCCACCTGCTCGCGGGCCTTCTTGAGGGCCTGCCCGGCCTCGGCGTCGTCGGGCCGAGCCTTCACGACGGGATCCAGCGCCTTCACGACGTCGATGTACCGGTTCGCCCTCATCGCGGCGAAGCCCTGCGCACGGAGCTCCTCGATGTTCGCGGGGCCGGGCGCCGGGACCGCGGGCGCCGGGGCGGCGGCGTTCCGGTACTGGTCGATCTTCGTGAGCGCCTCGTTGTGGCGCGGGTCGCTGTCCGGGATGGCGAGAAGCGTCTGGATCGCGGCGTCCACCTTCCCCTGCTCGAAGATCTGCTGCGCCTTGACGAAGGGATCGTCAGGCGAGGCCTTGGCCTTCGAGGCGTCTGGAGCCGCGGCCGAAGCCGCCGTCCCCTTCGCCTCGGGGACGGTGCGCGGGCGCCGCCCGCGAAAGAGCCACCAGGCCCCGCCGCCAATCACGAGAAGAAGGGCGAACCCGACGGCGAGAACGACCCGCAGGTCCAGGCCGCCCCGCCTCGGGCCGCGCGCCTCGGGCGCCGAGGACTCCGAAGCGACGGCCACCCTTTCGCTCCCGGACCCGTCGGGCGACGAGAGCGCGGACTCCAGGCTGGGCTCGGTGCCGTCGGCGAAGGACGGGGGGTGCGGCGCCTCCAGCTCGTGGCGCATGAAATCCGAGTCCGTCGCGGCCGACGGCGATGCCGAGGGGGCGGAGAGCGCCGCTTCGATCTGGTTCAAATAGGAGCGCGCCGTTGCGTCGTGCTCCGAGAGGGAGAGGACGTCGAGGAACTTGCTCCGCGCGCCCGGGAGGTCTCCCGCCTCGTAGAGCTGCACTCCTTCGGAGAGGAGCAGGTCGACCTTCCGGGAGGCATCGGCAAGCTGGTCCCGCGCCGCGTCGATCCGGCGCGACGCCTCGTCGTTCGAAAGGTCGATCAGGAAGACGCGGCTCCAGAGGTCGATGGCCTCCTGCGGGTTGCCGCGCGCGAGGGCGTCGTCCCCCTGTTTGAGGAACTGGGCTATCCGCGGGTCCGTGGAGGTCGCCGCGGTCGGAGCCGGGCCGACGCGCGAAGTCGAAGGCGGCGGTTCTTCTGGCGGCGGCGCCGGCGCCGCCGCCAGCGGGGGCTCGGTGACGGCGCCGAACGGGTCCTGCACGAAGTCGAATCCTCCCGACTGCGCCTCGGGAGGCTCGTCGGTCTGGTGCGGCTCGGGCTCGGCAAACGACGGGGGCGGAGCGGGGGCGGCCGGCGCCGGACCGGGGGCCGCCGGTGCGGCCGCCCTGAACGGGTCGGCAGCGGCGAAGTCATCGAAGACAAGGTCGTCGAGAGAGCCGGAGTGCGCGGGCGCCGCCGGAACCGGGCCCGGCGGGACCATCGGTGCGACGGGCGCGGGGCGGGGTGGGAAGACGGGGCCAGGCGCGGGCGCCGTCACCGGAGGCGCGGCTTGCGCGGGCGTCTCGCCCAGGTAGGGCCCGAAGGGGGCGAGGTCGACCCGCGTTCCCGACGGCACGCCTCGCAGGCTCTCGAGCAGCAGGCGCGCTGGCGCGAAACGGGTGTCCATCTTCAGGATGAAGTCGCAGCCGAGGAGCGCCTCCTCGTTCCGCGCGTCGCGCGCCAGCTGGAGCGTGTGCCGGAACGTCTGCAGGACTTTCTCGCGGGCCTCCGGGGCGAGGGAGGGGCTGCCATCGTACGAATTCATCGCGGGAATGCTAGCAGGGTACGATCGGCCCGGAGACGAGAGGCGCGATGAAAAGCCTGATTGAATGCATCCCGAACGTCAGCGAGGGCCGGCGGGACGACGTCGTCGCGCGGCTCGCCGAATCGGCCCTGAAGGCCGGCCCGGGCGTGCTGCTCCTCGACCGGACCTCGGACAGGGACCATAACCGCTCGGTCTTCACGTATCTCGGTGACGGGCCCGCGCTCGTCCGGGGGATGGCAGCGCTCGTCGGGGCGGCCCTCGAAGAGATCGACCTCGTGACGCACCGCGGCGCGCACCCGCGCCTCGGCGCCGTCGACGTGATCCCCTTCGTCCCGGTCCGGGGCGCGACGCCGGCCGACTGCGTCGCGCTCGCGAAGGAACTGGGACAGACGCTGGCCGACCGGTACGGCCTCCCGGTCTATCTCTACGAGGACGCGGCGTCGTCGGCCGAGCGGCAGAACCTGGCGAACATCCGGAAGGGGGAGTTCGAGGGGCTGGCCGCGAAGATGAAGAACCCGGCGTGGACGCCCGATTTCGGGCCGGCCGTGCCGCACCCGCGCGGCGGCGCGACGGTCGTCGGCGCGCGGGCCCCGCTCATCGCTTACAACATCAATCTCGGCACGGCGGACCTCGCGGTCGCCGACAGGATCGCGAAGGCCATCCGGCACCTCTCGGGCGGCTACCGGTTCGTCAAGGCGATGGGCGTGAAGCTCGAGGCGCGGGGACAGGTGCAGGTTTCGATCAACATGACGAACTACGAGAAGACCCCGCTCCACCGGGTCTTCGAGACCGTGCGGAACGAGGCCGAGCGCCACGGCGTCCCGGTCGTCGGGAGCGAGATCGTCGGCCTCGTCCCGGCCCCGGCTCTCTTCGGCGCCGCGTCCCACTATTTGAGGCTCGAGGCCGATCCCGGCCCGCAGGTCCTCGAAAACAAGCTCCTCGACCTCGCCTTCTCGTCGAAAGGGGAATGACCGCTGGATCCGCTCGGCCCTTCGCGCCGCTTTCGCGGCGAGGGCTAGGGCCGCTCGTCCCGCGCCGCCTCGACACCCCAGCCGCGGAGCCGGCGGTGGAGCGTCGTCCTGTCGAGGCCCAGCCGCTCGGCGGCGCGGGAGACGTTTCCCTTCAGCTCGGCGAGGACCCTCGTGATGACCCGCCGCTCGAAAGCGTCGCGCGCCTGCGCGAGCGTCTGCCCGGGCGGAAGCGACTCGTTGTCGCCGGGCTTCAGCGGCTCGTCCTCGGCCGGGAGTTCGGCGGCGTCGACGACGGGTCCCGATGTCATCAGCAGCGCTCGCTCGACGACGTTCTGCAGCTCGCGGACGTTTCCCGGCCAGCGCCGGCGCGAAAGCGCATCGAGCGCCGCCGGCGTAAAGGTCTTCGGTCGCCGGCCGCGCCGGGCGGCGAGGCGGGCCGCGAAGTGCGTCGCGAACGCCGGAATGTCCTCGGGCCGCTCGTGGAGCGGCGGGACGCGGAGCGGGACGACGGCGAGCCGGAAATAGAGGTCCTCGCGGAACGTCCCCGCCCGGATCATCGACGGAAGGTCCCGGTTCGTCGCGGCGAGGATCCTCACGTCGGTCGCGATCGTCTTCGTGGAGCCGACTGGCGTGATCCGGCCGTCCTGGATGGCCCGCAGGATCTTGGCCTGGGTGCGCGGCGACATGTCGCCGATCTCGTCGAGGAAGAGGGTCCCGCCGTGCGCCTGCTCCCACTTCCCCTTCCGGTCGTCGACGGCGCCCGTGAAGGAGCCCTTCACGTGGCCGAAGAGCTCGCTCTCGATCAGCTCCTCCGGGATCGCGGCGCCGTTCACCTCGACGAACGGCCCCGCGGCGCGCGGCGACGCGCGATGGAGTGCGAGCGCCACGAGCTCCTTCCCGACGCCGCTCTCGCCTGTGATCAGGACGCGGACGTCCGAGGCGCCGGCCCGGCGGATCTCCTCGCGGAGCTTCGCGAAGACGGGGGAGTCGCCGAGGAGCGTCTCCCCGTCGGCCTCGCGCGCCTGGAGGCTCCGGAGCTCCCGCTTCAGGGCGTCGCGCTCGAGGGCGAGCCGGTGCCTCTCGAGCACTTTCTCGAGCGTCAGGAGGACGCGCTCGAGCGAGAGCGGCTTCTCGAGGAAGTCGTCGGCGCCACGCTTGACCGCCTGGACCGCCGTCTCCACCGTGCCGTGCCCGGAGATCATGACGACGGGGAGGTCGGAGCCCCCGGCGCGGATCCGGTCGAGGACCGTAAGGCCGTCGACGTCGGGCAGCCAGACGTCGAGGAAGGCGGCGTCGAGCGGCGCGCCGTCCCGGGCGAGCGCGCGGGCAAGCGCCTCCTGCCCGAGGCCGACGGCCTCCACCTCGTACCCCTCGTCGCCCAGGATCTGGGAAAGCGTCCGCCGGATTCCTGGTTCGTCGTCGCAGACGAGGATTCTCATCGCCTCACCCGGCGGGCCATTCGAAGACGAAGCGGCATCCGTGCGGCACATTCTCCTCCAGCGTCACGCGCCCCGCGTGCTCCCCGGCGATCCGCGCCGCGATCGAGAGCCCGAGACCGGTACCGCGCTCTTTGGTCGAGAAGCTCGGGTCGAAGACGCGTCCGCGGTCCGCGAGCGGGATGCCGGGGCCGTCGTCGGCCACCGCGAGCGAGGCCCGTCCGTCGGCGACGCGCGCCCGGATCGAGACCACCCCGCCCGCAGGCGTCGCCGCGACCGCGTTGTCGACGAGGTTCACGAGGAGCCGCTTGACCTGCTCGGCGTCGGCGCGCACCGCGGGAAGGTCGGCCGGGACGTCGGCCGTGACCGTGACGCCGGATTTCACGACGCCATAGAGCTTTGCGACCTGCGCGACGACGACGCCGAGGTCCGCCGGCTCGAGCCGCGTGGCCGGGAGGCGCGCGAAGCGCCCGAACGAGTCGACGAGGCCCGAGAGCGTCGAGACTTCGTCGATGATCGTCGAGGCCCCCTCCTCGACGACCTGGTGCAGCTCGCGGTCTCCTGCGGCCGCGGCCCGACGGCGCATCCGCTCCGCAGCGAGGCGGATTGGCGTGAGCGGATTCTTGATCTCGTGCGCCATCCGCCGGGCCGCCTCCTCCCACGCCGCGGCGCGCTCGGCCTTCACGAGGGCCGTCGTGTCCTCGAGCGTGACGACCCAGGAGGCCTTCTCCCCGGGCTGCGCGGGAACGCGAGCCACGCGTGCGTCGACGACGCGCCCCGACAGGGAGAGCGTCGTCTCGCGGGGCGCGGCGACCTCGACCACGCCTCCGAGGAGCCGCCGGAGCGGCTCGAGCTCGGGGCCGGCGAGGAGCTCGTCGAGTGGTGCTCCTTCGGCCGCGTCCGGCGCGGCGAGGAGGCGGCGGGCGGTTTCGTTCAGCGCCAGGAGAGTGCGGTCGTCGGCGAAGGCCACGACGCCGGCGCCGACATGGGCGAGAATCGTCCGGACACGCCGCCGTTCCTCGTCGAGACGCCGATTGGTTCCGAGGAGCTCCTCGTTCGCCTTCACGAGATGAGCGCGGCTCCGGCGCAGCTCAGCCGTCATCGAGTTGAAAGCGCCCGAGAGGGCGGCGATTTCGTCGCCCCCTTCCACCTCGACGGCGGCGTCGAAGTCGCCGGCGCCGATCCGGCGGGCCGAGGCGGAAAGCGCCGCGATCGGGCGCGTGACGCGGCGGGCGAGGAGGAGCCCGACCCAGACCGACGCGAGGAGGACGAGGAACGCGAGCAGGAGAAAGAGGAGAACCTGAATCGCCGCGAGCGACGAGCGCTCGGCCTGGAGCATCGCGTAGGCCGAGGTCGCCTCCGAGAGGCGGCGGAGGGCGCCCGCCTCTCCCGGAGGGTCGTAGGTCCCGACGACGATGACGCCGTTCGGGGCGGGCAGAACCGTTCGCGCCGCCTGGCCGCCGTCCCGCGCCTGCTCGATGCGCCGCGAGGCCCCCCGGGTGGCCGCGTCGGCGATCCAGTCCGGCCCGGGGTCGGGAAGGTCGTGGAGCGGCCAGCGCGGCGAGCTGACCGCGAGCGGTGTCGCACCCGGCGGCACCGCCCGCCGCCATTCGACGAGATCGGAGCCCGACTCCTCCCGCACGGCGTGGAGGAGCGACACCGCCGCCTCCTCCGAATCCACGCGCGCGAGCCGCGACCTCAGGCGTGCGCCGGTCCGCGCCTCGGACGCCCCCTCGCGGGCGCGGACGAGGTCGGCCACCTCGCGGCCCGCCCGCACGGTCTCCTCGACCGCGGGAGCGAACCACTGCTCGACGCTCTTCTGGAGGAGGCCGGTCGTCGGGAGGACGAGAAGGGCGATGGGGAGGAGCGCGAGCCCGACGTTCGTGGCCACGACCCGGACGCGGAAGCGGGAGCCGAAGACGCCGCGCCGCGAATCGAGGAAGAGCCGCACGGCGCTTCGGACGATGACGAAGAGGAGGATCAGGATCAGGAGGACGACGAAGTAGAAGAGGACGAAGAGGAGGACGCGGTTCGTCGCCGCGGCGGGCGTCAGCGTGCGCGTCTTCAGAAACAGGGCGTAGAGACCGGCAAGAGCGAGGCCGAGCGCCAGCGCGATGGCCGCGAGGGCCCGGTTGTCGCGGGACCAGGTCGGCGTCACCGCTCGGGCCCCACGTTCCAGGCGAAGATCGTCGAGCGCTTCCAGTCGGTTTCGAACGTGGTCGGCACCACGCCGAGCGAGACGCTTCGAGAGTAGAGGCACCGGACGCGGACGACGAGAGGCTTTCCGGCGACGTGGGGGCCCATCGTGAAGAAGGGAACCTTCGGGACACGCGTCAGGAGGCGGGCGGCCTCCTCGCGGGTCGGGACGAGGTCGGCGGCGAGGAGCCGGTTGTCCAGACGCCGCTCCACCAGCCAGTCGGCCGAGACCGGGCGAAACGTGGCCGTCACCTCGTAGCGGCGCTCGTCCCTCAGGCTGTCCCAGAGCCAGAAGTTGTGGAACTCGAAGAGCCGGACGCGCCACGTGACGGTCGTCGGAAGGCCCGAGGAGAGCCGCTGCTCGACGTCCTTCGGGAGGCCCGGTGCGAGCCACGTCTCCACGTGCATGTCCATGCCCTTCCAGGAGATCAGGACGTTCGGGATCTGGGGCCGCTCGGGGTCTTCCTGCGCGCGGGCGCCGCGCCCGAGGCAAAGGGCCGCGGCGAGGAGCACAAGGGCAAGGCTCCTGAGGGCGGCCGGGGTCCGGGCGCGGACGGGCACGCCTCACTTTAGCGCGGGAAGCCGGCGGGCCGGCCGGCGGGGGCTGCTAGCGGGAGGAGCCGAAACTCGCGGACGCGGCCGCCGCCGGGGCCTCGCGGAGCATCTCCTCGCGCAGGCGGCTCGCGAGCGCCGCGTGCAGGCTGTGACCCGCCCGGTAGGCGACGACGTGGCCGACCACGGGGCGTCCGACCAGCGCGAGGTCACCGAGGAGGTCCAGCGCCTTGTGCCGCACGAATTCGTCGGCGAAGCGGAGCTCGCCGTTCTCGACACGGTCCTCACCGACGATGATGCAGTTGCCGGCGTTGGCGCCGCGGGCGAGGCCGTGCGCCTTGAGCGTCTCGTACTCGGCGAGGAAACCGAAGGTGCGGGCGGGCGCGAGATGCCGCGCGTAGCTCTCCGGCGTCACGACGACCGTCACCGACTGCCGGCCGATGATCGGATGCGGGAAGTCGATCGTGTACGTCACGCGGAGATCCCGCGCGGGGCGGATCTCGAGGCGCTTGCCGGCCGGCGCCGGGATGGCGATCGTCGTCGTCGGCGCGAAGGGCCGGACCGCGACGCCCAGCGAGCGGAGGCCGGCGCGGCCCAGGGCGGCGAGCCAGGGCGCGGCGCTGCCGTCCAGGATCGGCATCTCCGGCCCGTCCACCTCCACGAAGAGGTTGTCGATGCCGGCGCCGACGAGGGCCGAGAGGAGGTGCTCGACGGTGCCGACGTCGCGGCCCTTCTCGCCGAGGGACGTCGCATGGTCGAACCGGGCGGCCTCTTCGGCCAGCGCCGGAATCGTCGCCCCCACGTCGGTCCGGTGAAAAACGATCCCGTCGTCGGCCGCGGCCGGATGGAGGACGGCTTCCACGTGCCGGCCGGTATGCAGGCCGATGCCCGCGACCCGGACGGGACGCGAAATGGTGGACGCAGTCCTCACGTCTGACTCAAGTGCAGGAGCGGTGCCAACCATCGGCGGAGCTAGCCGTCCGCTCTTTATGGGGTTGCCGATCTACGAGGGGGCGTCCCCGTGTGGCGTCCACCCCACAAACTGAGGCAGTGGCTCCACATTCGGCTGGAAGAGCAGGCGGCGGTTCCCGGCACCCCGGCTGCTATCCTGTCATGGGAAAAACTGCCCATGTTGGCGCCGGAAGACGAGAAACCCTACGCGGACCTTCTCGCCGCCCTGAGGAAGAGATGGCAGCCGCTGAAGGCGGCGGTCTACACGATCGACGCCGCGGGAGCTTTCCGCCTCAAATCCCAATTTGGCTTCACGCGAACCGACCGCGTGCCCGACCGGTTCGTCCGGATGGACCCGCTGGCCACACACGTCTACGAGCACCGCGAGCCGTTTTTCGTGAACAACCCTCGGCAGGCCGGCAAGCTCGCCGACCTCCTCGAGAGCGCCTCGACCACGAAGATTCTCACGGCGCCCATCTACCTCGACGGACGGATCATCGGCATCCTCGACGTTCGCGACAAGGCGGGCCGCGTTCCGTTCACGCACGACGACGTTCACGAGGTCTCCGAGATCCTTCGGCGCTTCGCACAGATGCTGAAGCGCCACCCGCAGTACCGCCCGACCGGGATCACGCAGGACGACGAAGGCGGGGGGACAGGTCCCATGGCGGCGCTCGACAGCCCCTCGGTGATCACCTCGGCGTTGAAGCTCCCGGCGGAGGCGCCTGTTTCGTCCTACTCGGCACCGGTCTTCGAGACGTCGTCCTTCGCGACGACCTCCTTCCGGCCGGCCGCCGAGGCCGCGGCGCGTCCGGCGCCTCCGGCGGAGCCGCGGGACGGAGCCGCGGCGTTTCTCGCCCCGAGCGCGGCGCAGGCTCTCCGCCTTGTCGAGGAGACGATGGCCCGCGCGAGCTGGCCGAAAGCCCCACCGGTTCCGGCCCCGGGGACGCTCCCGGCGGAGGTCGAATTCGTGCGGCTCTTCCTGCAGCAGAGCCTCTCGTTTCCCGACGTCGAGGCCGCCGCCGCCTCGGTCTTCACCCCGGCGAAGCTCGAAATCACGCTCGCGAGCCGCCGCCCGGTGGATTCCGACCTGGAGCCGGCGCTGAAGGAGAACCTGGAGAGGGTCGTCTCGCGGCCGGGCCTCCCCTTCACGTTCCCGTCCGAGGTCGTCGTCCGCCCGCTGGACATCCCCGTCGCGGACGTCCGGCCGCTCAAGCGCGCCGAAATCGCCGCCATCCAGTCCTCGGTCCTCGCGGGGTCGGCGGAAGGGGTGGCGGTCTATTCCCTCCTCTTCCGACACGGCCCGTCGCCCGAGGGGCGCGAGGGCCTGCGGCCCGCACATCTCCTGCTGAAGAGCGCGCTCGCGCAGGCCCGCGCCGAGGCGCGTTTCCGCGAGGCGTATCGCGGCCTCGTCAACAAGCTCCTCGAGCCGGGGCTCAAGCGCCGCACGGCGCTGAAAACGCACTCGTTCAACGTCGGACGGCTCTCGCGAAAGCTCGCGTTGTACCTCGGACTGTCGCCGGTCGAGGTCGAGCAGATCACCGTGGCCGGAATCCTCCACGACGTCGGCATGCGCGAGCTGCAATACGACGAGATCTACTCGAAGCGCGTCCTGACCGAGGACGAGCTCAAGCTCGTCCGCCAGCATCCGCGCGTGGGGGCCTTCCTCCTCGAGGACATGGCCTGGCCCTACCCGATCGCGTCGCTCGTGAAGCACCACCACGAGCGCTGGGACGGCGCGGGCTACCCGGACGGCCTGAAGGGAGACCAGATCCCGCTCGGCTCGCGGATCATCCACGTCGCCGAGGCCTTCGACGCCATGACGTCGCAGACGTCGTACCGCCCGGTGCTCGCCGACTACCAGGCCCTGGACATCATCGAGTCGAAGGCGGGGACGCAGTTCGACCCCGACCTTGCCGCGCGCTTCAAGAAGATGATCCAGGGCGATCGCGAGTGAACCCCGAGCGCGGCGAGCGCGGAGGACGCGCTGAGCGCGGGACGGCGAAGGGCACGGCGGCGAAGGACGCGATCCGCAACGTCGCCACGAACCGGAAGGCGTTCCACGAGTACTTCATCGAGGAGAAGATGGAGGCCGGCGTCGTCCTGACCGGCACCGAGGTGAAGTCGCTGCGCGAGGGGCGCGCCAGCCTGGTCGACGGCTACGTCGCCGTCGAGAGGAGCGAGGCGTGGCTCTGGAACGTCCACATCGCGCCTTACGAGGCGGGCAGCTGGACGAACCCCGATCCGAAGAGGAAGAGGAAGCTCCTGATGCACCGCCGAGAGATCGACCGGCTCGCCGGGAAGATCCAGCGGACGGGCTCCACCTGCGTCCCGCTCTCGGTCTACTTCAAGGGAGCGCGGGTGAAGGTGCAGATCGCGCTCGTCACCGGCAAGAAGCTCTACGACAAGCGCGAGACGATCCGCCGCCGCGATGCCGACCGCGAGGCACGCACGGCGATCAAGGCCGCCCGCCGGCGGTAGACGGGGATGGACGGGGACCGTTTCCCGGATCATCTTCCTCGAATGCCGCGTCCGATGCCGACACGACACACGAACCTCGACCGGGGCGATCTCGTGGCCCTCTCTCTCGCCGTTCTTTACGGCGTTTCCCTTTCCGTCCTTTCGATCCTGCGGCACCAGTCCTTCAACACGCACACCTTCGACCTCGGCCTTCATCATCAGGCGACCTGGAGCACCCTTCACGGGCGGTTCTTCCAGTACACACTTCGTTCGACGGATCTCTACGACCTGCCGATCCTCCTCGGCGACCACGTCAATCTCATTCTCCTTCTGGCGGTCCCCTTCTACTGGCTGTACGAAGGGGCCGCGACGCTGCTCGTCCTGCAGGCCCTCGTCGTCGGCAGCGCCGCCTGGCCGCTCTTCCGGGTGGCACGCGACGTCACGGGCGGCTCGGTGGCCGCGCTGCTCCTCGTCGCGGTCGTACCTCCTCAACCCGGCTCTTCACGCGGCCAACCTGTTCGACTTCCACGCGATCGTCCCGGCGGCCGCCTTCCTCGTCTGGGCATTCTGGAGGGCTCGATCGGGCGGCACGTGGAGTCTCGGCCTTGCGGTTGGCCTCGCCCTGCTTTGTCAGGAGAACGTCGCGCTCGCGGTCGTCGGCCTCGGCGCCAGCATCTTCTTCCTCGGTCGCCGCCGCGCAGGGCTCGCGGTGGCAGCGGCCGGAGTCTTCTGGTTCGTCCTCTGCTTCTACGTCCTCCTCCCGCATTTCAACCCGGGGATCGGCTCCAACGCGTTCTCGCGCTACCGGGAATTCGGTGACACGCCCGCCGCCATCGTCCTGGCCTTCATCCGCGAGCCGCAGCGTCTCGTCTCGCGGATCTTCGAGCCCCAGACGCTCAAGTGGCTCTTCTCGCTCCTCGGGCCTTTCGGGTTCGTCCCCCTTCTGGCACCGCAGGTCCTGGTCGTCGGAGCCAGCGAGCTGTTCCTCAACCTGATCTCGTCCTTTCCGCTCCAGCGAACGATCGACTTCCAGTACGCGGCCATCCCCGTGGCCGCGGCGGCTTTGGCCGCACCGTGGGGGGTGCGGGCCGTCGCGGATCGCGTCGGTCCCCGGCTTCGCCTTCGGCCTCCGACGGCTGCCGCCGCGGTGGCAGGGCTCGTTCTGATCAGCGCGATGGCGTTCCAGGGTGCCCGCTACGGCACGCTCCGGATCCTCGCGGATCCGTACCGTGCGTCTTACCGGGTGACGGACCATCACCGGATGGCGCCCCGTTTCCTGGGCGCGGTCCCGCCGGGGGCGACCGTCTCGGCGCAGGACGCGATCGCGCCGCATCTGAATCGGCCCGTGATCTGGTGCTTCCCGCAGGTGCGGAACGCCGACGTCGTGCTTCTCGACCTCTCGGGCGGGATCTTCCCCGTCCACCTCTTCCCGCTGCGCGATCAGTCGCCCGAGGCCAGCTACTACGAGTACGTTCAGCGCCTCCTCGCCCATGGGGCCTACCGGATCGAGGACGCGGCCGACGGGTGGCTTCGCCTTTCGCGAGCGCGCGGGCTCTCCCCGGCCGACGCCGTCCGGCCCGGCGCGGACGGAAGCGCGCCTCCCGTCCTTTTCCGCGCAGACGTGCGGATCGTCGACGCCCCGGCTCTCGTATCGGCCTCCTCGGGGATGCCGGTCGTCGTCGAGGTCGGAAACCTCTCCGAGGCGGTCTTCTTCGGCCGTGCCGAAGCGCCCGCCGGATACGCCACGGGCGTGGCGGCCACCTGGATTGACCCGGCCACCGGCACCGGCGTCGACCGGGGAGAACGCCTCTGGCTTTCGGCGCGCGTCGAACCCGGAGGACGAGCCACCATCCGGGGCGACCTGACGGCCCCGGCGGAACCCGGGCTCTGGCTTCTCCAACTCGACGTCGTCACCGACCGCGTGGCCCGCTTCAGCGAGAACGGCTCACCGGCCGCCTCGATGCCGGTCACGGTCACGTCCGCATCGGCGCGGTGATCTCCCCGATCCGCGTGGCGATCCGCTCCGCTGCCTGACGCCAGGTCCAGCGCGCGGCCATCTCGGCGGCAGCGCGGGCGCCCGTCGCCCGCGCCTCGTCGCGGTTCTCGAAGACGTGGCGGAGAATCTCCGCGAGGTGGTCGGGGTCGGGATCGGCCCAGCGGAATCCCTCGTAGTTCGGGTTGGACGAGACGGCGGGGACGAGGCCGCGTATCCGGAGCGGGTAGGCGATGCCGTGGCGGACGAACTCCCGATGAGCCCCCCAGTCCGTGGCGATGGCAGGCAGGCCGCACGCCATCGCCTCCATGAGGGGCATGTCCCAGCCCTCGCCCCGGCTCGCCGAAACGTAGCAGTCGGCCGAGCGATAGAGCATCCCCATCTGCGAATAGGGATACTCGCGGTTGAACAGGAAGGCGACCCGCCCTCCGGTCGGTCGAAGGCCCAGCGCTCGCACCTCGGCCGTGACGTTCCGTTCCCACTGACGGTTCAGAACCTTGCACACCAGCAGCGCGGGCTCCGAAGCGTGAAACGTCCGGTTGAAAACCGAGAGGAGAAGCTGCGGCGCCTTCCGCTCGTTCCATTCGAAGTTCGCGAGAAAGACGAAATCGCCGTTCGGATTCGCCACGGCCCGGATGTCCGTATTGAAATGATCCGGATCGACGCCGAGGGGCATCACGTGGACCGGCTTCGTCACGCCGGACGCGGCGAGGCCGTCCCGGTTGAAGGCAGAGGGAACCCACACCTCGTCCATCTCGTTCGCCTGTCGAACCCACTCCCCGGGAAAGCCGTCCACCTCCAGCATCGTGTAACCGATCCGGTGGCGCCCGCGGTTCTTCCGGAAGACGTCGCCTTGTGCATAGACGACGGAGACGTCCGGCGTCCGACCCCGGCGCCGCCGGGTCATGGCATCGAGCCGATGGTCGCCCGTTCCGTCAGGCTCGGGCATCGTGAAAGGCGTCCCCGGTCCATAGACGTATTCGTAGCTCGCCCGGACGCCCTCCTCGTCGAGGGAGCGCAGGAGTTCTCGCGTGCTCATGGCGTAGCCCGTGGGAAAGTTCAGAATCGATTGCCAGTGGACGGCGCGCGCGTGGCGCCGCGACAGCGCGGCTCCCCAGCGTTTCCGGAAGACCATGCGGCTTCGCCGAAAGAGCTTCTCGAACTGCTCCGGGGTGTCGCGCGTCGAACCGTGCTCGTGGTGGACGAGGGTCGCTGTTCCGCAGCAGACGGTCCGGAAGCCTGCCGCGCGGGCACGAAGGCAAAAATCCGTGTCCTCGAAATACGATTCGAATTCCTCCGACAGGCCCCCGAGGGCGTCGAGCACCTCCCGCCGGAGGTAGGCGCAGGCGAAGACGATCCCCTCCACGTCCCGAGTCGCGGAGAACTGGTTCACGTCCATCTCCTGGGACCCGACCTGCTGCCCCCAGAACGTGTCGGGGAGAATGTACGTCCCCGCGTGCGCCAGCCGCCCGTCAGGGAAGACCAGGCGACAACCCGCGATGCCGATATCCGGGGCGCCGTGCACCGCGCGCCGCAGCTCGTCGAGCCATCCAGAGGAGCGGATCTCGACGTCGTTGTTCAGGAGGAGGACGTCGCTCTTCGGGTCGGCCGCGGCGATCCCGGCGTTGTTCCCGCGAGCGAAGCCGAGATTCCCGGGAAGGGTGACGACTCGCACCCGGTCGTCGCTCTTCAGCCGTGCGGGCGTCTCGTCGGTCGATCCGTTGTCCACGGCGACGACCGCGATCTCCGAAAGGTCCGTGTGCTCAAAGAGTGTCGCGAGGCACCTCTCGGTCAACGCCCAGTGGTTCCAGCAGAGAATGACGACCGTGACGGGACGTGGCATCGGCGTCAGTCGCGGTCCGGCGGCGCCGTCCGCGCCCAGAGACTCCGGAGGTCCGGTTCCACGTCCGAAGCCTCCGGGATCCAGCCATCCGCCGCGATGTCCCGAATCGGCCGTCCGGGAGACGGCGGGGCGCCGGGAGACGGGTCCCCCTCGAGGAGGTCGAGGTACTCCCGCGGCAGCGACGTGGCAAGGGCGACGAGGCGAGCCTGGAGACGCCGGCACGTCGTCTCGAGCGCCTCGGCACGGGCTTTCCAGTAGGCCGCGCTCCGTGGCTCTTCCATCGTCACCAGCGGCGCCCGAAAAGGCCGCGAACGGCCTGGAGGAGCTTCCATCCCGACGACGCGTGGAGATTCCGGACGTAGACGAGACGCTCGGTGAGGCGGCTCCGGACCGCCGCGAGGTCGGATTTTGCGTCCGCCATCTCCTGTTGGAGCCGCCGGATTTCCTCCTCGGCGCGCTTCCGGATCTCGCGGGCGAGATCGCGCTCGGCGAGCGCCTCCGCGAGCCGAACCTCCAGCTCCGCGAGTTCGGATTCGAGGTTTCGCGCGTCGCTCAACGAGCCAGAATTCTACGCCCTCCGTCGTGCCCGCCGACCTCGGAGCGGTTAGACTTCGAAGGTCCGAATGCTCTCCGCACCCCCGGTTTACGACTCCGCACGCCGTGGCCTCCGCTTTGTCGAGGAGGCGCGTGACCTCTGGCGCTATCGGCACCTGGTGGTCGAGCTCGTCCGGCGAGATATCACCGTCCGCTACAAACGCTCTTTTCTCGGGGTCGGCTGGACCATGTTGAGCCCTCTTTTGCAGATGCTCACGATGACCTGGGTCTTTTCCGTCGTCCTCAGGCAGGATATCCAAAACTATCCCGTCTACTTCCTGTCGGGCTCGATCTTCTGGCTCTTCTTCTCGCAGGCGACCGGTCACGCGACCTCTCTGACGATCGACGCCCTGGAGATGAGCAAACAGATCTTCCTGCCGCGGTCGGCCTTCGTTCTGTCCGCGGTGGGCGTGGCCCTCGTTCACATGGCCTTGAGCCTCGTCCCTCTTCTCGTCATCGTGGTCTGGACGGGGTCACCCGTTCACTTGTCCTGGCTCTTTCTCCCCGTGGCAATTCTCATCGGCGCCGCCTTCACGACAGGAGTCGGATTGCTGGTTTTCACCCTTGCGTCCCGCTTCGTCGATGTGAAGGAAATGTACATCATTCTCCTTCAGCTCTGGTTCTTTCTGACGCCGATCGTCTATTCGCCCAAGCTCGTTCCAGAGAAGTACCGGTTCATCATTCGCTACAACCCGATCACGTACCTGGTCGATCTCTTCCGGGCACCGCTCTACAACGGCTGGCTTCCCGGCGCCAACACGCTCGCGTTCGCAATCATCGCCTCGCTGGCGAGCCTCTTCTTGGGCTGGGTCTTCTACTCGCAGAAAATGGAGGACTATGGATCGCGGTTCTGAGCCCGTGATCGAGCTGCGCGAAGTCGGTGTTCGCTACCGTGTCCCAAAAGAGGCCATTGCGTCTCTCAAAGAGTACGCCATTCGGAAGGTTCAGGGGCGTCTCGAGCACGGTGAGTTTCGGGCCCTCAGGGGAGTGAACCTCACGATTCTCGCGGGCGAGCGGGTCGGCATCGTCGGCGCGAACGGCGCCGGCAAGAGTTCTCTCTTCAGGGTGATCGCACGGGTGCGGCGGCCGAGCGAAGGACGGGTCGTCGTCCGGGGCGCCGTCGCGCCTTTGCTCGAACTGGGACTCGGCTTCCACGGCGAGCTGACCGGCCGCGAAAACGTGGTGCTGCACGGCACGCTGATGGGTTTCTCGCGACGGGAGATGCTGAAGCGAATGGACCGGATTGCCGAGTTCGCGGAGCTCGAGTCGTTCCTGGACACACCCATCCGGAACTACTCCACCGGCATGATGGCTCGCCTCGCATTCGCGGTCGCGACGGACGTGGATCCCGAGATCCTCTTGGTCGACGAGGCGCTCGCAGTGGGCGATGAGAGATTCAGGGCGAAATGTCAGGTCCGCATGGCGTCCTTGCGCGAGACGGGCAGGACATTTCTGGTGGTCTCCCACGCCCTGGATGAGGTCCGTCGTATCTGTCATCGTGCCGTCTGGATTCAGCAAGGGGAAGTCATGATGGATGGTCCGTCCGGTGAGGTCTGCGACGCGTACCATGAATGGGCCCAGCGGGGATGACGGCGCGGCTCAGAGTGCTCGTGGTGGCCGGGACCCGCCCGGAGGCGATCAAGATGGCGCCGGTCGTGAAAAGGCTGCGCGCGGACGACACCCGCTTCGACGTGACGTTTTGTGTCACGGCTCAGCATCGGGAACTGCTGGATCAGGTCGTCACGCTGTTCGGCGTCGAGCCGGACCTGGATCTCGATCTGATGCGCGCGGATCAGTCCCTGAACGAGCTGTCGTCACGTGTCTTCGCGGCGATGGACGCCTGCCTCGTGGCCATCCGGCCCGATTGGGTTCTGGTGCAGGGAGACACGACGACGGCGCTCTGTACGGCCTTGGCCTCCTTCCACCGGCGCCTCCGGGTCGGACACGTCGAGGCGGGGCTTCGAACGGGCGATCTGGCAGCACCGTTCCCCGAGGAACTGAACCGCCGGGTCGTCGACATTCTGGGGACGGCGCTGTTTGCCCCGACCCAACGCGCCGTGGACGAGCTGGAACGCGAGGGGGCCCCGAGTTCGGCGATTCACCTGACGGGCAACACGGTCGTCGACGCACTCCAGGAGATCGTGGCCCAGGAGGGCTCCGTCGAGGCGGAGAACGTCGTCCTCGTGACGGTCCATCGTCGCGAGAGCTTCGGCGCGCCGCTGGAAGAGATCGTCGAGGCCATCGCCGTCCTGGCGCAGCGGTTTCGGGCCGTGCAGTTCATCCACGTCGAGCATCCGAATCCCAATGTCCGCGATGTCGTCCGGAGAAACGCCGGGATCGGCAATGTGCAGATCGTCCCGCCGACGGACTACCGCTCTCTCGTCCGGTTGATCCGGCGCTGCCGTCTGGTCCTGACGGATTCCGGGGGAATCCAGGAAGAGGCGCCGACGTTCGGGAAGCCGGTTCTCGTGATGAGGGAGAAGACCGAACGCCGCGAAGGGGTGGAGGCCGGCAGCGCCCGGCTGGTCGGGACCGACAGGGAGGTCATCGTGCGGGAGGTGTCGCGGCTTCTGGAGGACCCGGCGGCCTATCGTGCGATGAGCGCCTGCGTGAATCCTTACGGCGACGGTCGGGCTTCCGAGCGAATCGCCCGGATTCTGCTTGGCGAGGCCTACGAGCCGTTTCGACCGCTCCCGTCCCGTAACGGTGGCGCTTGATCGACGACGAGGCGGGCCTGCAGCGCCGTCTGCGCCTGCTCGAGCAGAAGCTGGCGGCCCAGGGAGCTGACCTTCGATCGATGCAGTACGAGTTGCAGAAGCTGGCTCTCACGGCGAAGAGAGGCCAGTGGGCGGAAGCGCAGCTGTCTCGTATTTGGGCCTCGGCGTTCGGTCCGGCAGGGTCCGCCGCGTGGTCGCTGCGCCGGCTCGGAAGGACGCTGCGTGACGAGGTCGAACGGCGTCTCGGGGAGATTCCCGCAGCGCTCCCCGGCCCGCCGAAGACGCTGCCTCGGCCGGCATGGGCCGAGTCCGAGGCCGCGGAGCGGGACGAGCGACGGTCCGACAT
Organism: uncultured Acidobacteriota bacterium; assembly: GCA_963721385.1. GTDB lineage: Bacteria > Acidobacteriota > Thermoanaerobaculia > UBA5066 > UBA5066 > DAOMFB01. The sequence goes on along the minus strand of CAVRJB010000008.1, from coordinate 2,852 downwards.
CTTCTGCTTTCCCATCATCGACTGGCACTACCGATACCAGAGGCCTCAGCAACTCCTGAGCCGCCTGGGACGGCGCGGGCGGCGCGTCTTCTGGATCGCTCCGTGGTTTCGCGGCGCCGGCCCTCCCGCAGACGTCCAAGTGCTCGCGCCGGGGGTCTGGCAGGTGTCCCTGCGCGGGCCGGATCTGGACCTCTATGGATCGGCTCCGGACGGGGCGACCGCAGACGCCATCCTGAGCGGGCTCATGGACCTGGCCCGCGACGTCGAGGTTCGTAACGCCATCCAGGTCGTCCAGCTTCCGTTCTGGTGGCCCGTCGCCCGGCGCCTCCGGGAACAGCCGGGCTGGCCTCTCGTCTACGACTGCATGGACGACCACGCGGGGTTCTCGTTCCACACCGCCGAAACAACAGCTCTCGAAGCCGGTTTGATTCAGGGAGCCGACCTCATCCTGGCATCGTCGCGTCCGCTCCAGGCGAAGATCGCCCGTTCCAATCGAGAGGCCGTACTTCTGCGAAATGCCTGCGACTACGAGCACTTCGCGTCGGTCACCCATCAAGGCTCGAACCGGCCTGTGATCGGGTACTACGGCGCGATCGCGGACTGGTTCGACTCGGATCTCGTGGCGGACCTGGCGGAACGCCAGCCGGCATGGGACTTCGTCCTGATCGGTTCGACCTTCGCCGCCGACGTCAGCCGGCTTCGGAACCTCGTGAATGTCCAGCTCGTGGGAGAGCGGCCGTATGCCGAGCTTCCCCGATGGCTCTCGCGGTTTGACGTCGCCATCCTTCCTTTCCGACGGACACCGCTCACCGAAGCGACAAACCCGGTCAAGGCCTACGAAATCATGGCGGCGGGACTTCCCCTCGTTTCCGTCCCCCTCCCCGAGATGGTCGAGTTTGGCGACCTCGTCCGGCTGGCGTCGACACCGGCGGAATTCGAACGGCAGATTCGAGCGGAGCTTGAGAACCGCAGTGTGAACCTCCTGGAGAGAAGACGGGCGTTTGCACGAGAGCAGACGTGGGAGAAGCGTGTTGATTTCCTGGAGGAGATTCTGGATCGCCGATCGAGGTCTGCCAAATGGCTCAGCCCCGAGGCGAATTCCTGACGGTCGAGAAGAGGCGCTCGGCGCTCTCGCCGTGCTCGAACTGTTCCTGCTAAAGTCTGCCGGGCCAGAGTCTTGGAGGAAGGTATGTCGGAGACGGCTGGGTCGCGATTTCCGTTCCGGCGCTGTGGCGCGGACGTCACGATCTTTCCGTGGGTTCGAGTCGTCTCGGCGGAGAACATAAGCCTGGGCGACTCGGTGATCATCGATGATTTCGTCTTTCTCATGGGGGGCGAGGAGACGCGAATCGGAAGTTTCGTCCACCTGGCTTCGTTTTCCTGCTTCGTCGGCGGGGGACGTCTCGTTCTAGAGGACTTTGCCGGTATATCGAGTGGCTGCCGTGTCTACACCGGGAACGACGACTATCTTGGCGGGAGCCTTACGGGTCCGACGGTACCGCCGCCGTTTCGCGTCGCCGAGCGGTCGTTTCTTCACGTCGGCCGGCACGCGGTTGTCGGAGCCAACACGGTCATTCTGCCCGGAGTGACCATCGGCGAGGGTTGTGTCGTTGGAGCGAACTCTTTGGTCAAGTCGGACTGTGAGCCGTGGACCATCTATGCGGGCTCACCGGTGCGCCCAATAGGGCAGCGGCGGAGAGACCGGATCCTCGGACTCGAAGCTGAGCTGCGCCGGACCCTTTACGACGCCTCCGGGCAGTACATCCCGCGGAGCGCCCGGCCTCCGCTTTCTCCGCCGGGCTGAAAGGCGGTCCAGACGCCGTGCTTCCCGTCGCGCGCCCGTCGCTCCCGTCGTTGGACCGTTACGTCGCTCTCCTCGAACAGATCTGGGAGACACGTCAGCTCTCGAACTTCAGCACGTTCGCGCAGCTGTTCGAGGCGCGGGCGCAGGCGTATCTCGGGAACCCCTTTGTCCGATCCGCAGCCAGCTGCGACCTTGGCCTTGTCGTCTCCCTTGCGGCGCTTGGGCTACCCGACGGCGCTGCCTGCCTCGTTCCGGCGTTCACCTTCAACTCGACGATCAATGCGATCCTCTGGAACCGGCTACGGCCCGTTTTTGTCGACTGCGATCCGGCGACGTTCAACATCGACGTCTCCGACGTTCGTCGCCGGCTGCGCGACGGCGGCGCGGCCGCGATCGTGGGCACCCACATTTTCGGGACCCCTCTGGACCTCGACGCCCTGCTCGAAGCCGCCCGGGAAGCGGGGGCCCGTGTCGTCATCGACGCCGCCCACGCCTTCGGCTCGGTCTATCGCGGACGGCGAATCGGGGCGGGGGGCCTCGGTGACTTTCAGGTGTTCAGCTTCAGCGGCACGAAGCCCATCACGTCGGCGGAGGGGGGGCTGGTGGCCGCGAATGGTCCGGAGGACGCCGAGAGAATCGAGGCGCTTCGGGCCTACGGATTCCGTTGGGACTATGTCTCGGAGGTGGTGGGGCTGAACGCGAAACTCTCCGAGCTGCATGCCGCTCTGGGGACGCTCCTGGTCGGCGACGTCGAGGACGTCGTGGCCCGACGAAACGCTCTCGCAGCCCGCTACCGGGGTGGTCTGTCGAGCATTGCGGGTCTGGCGTTCCAGTCGGAGCTGCCGGAGACCCGGTCCACCTTCAAGGATTTCGCCGTTCTTTGCCCTGCGTTGCGTGACGAGCTGTCGGCGCATCTCGGACAGCTCGGGATTCAGACGAAGAAGTACTTTCGTCCGCTTCACGGCATGCCCGCCTACGCGGGATTCAGATCGCCCGACGACGACCTTGTCGACACGGAGACCGTCCACAGCCGGATCCTCTGTCTTCC
>CAVRJB010000007.1:0-9239 GCA_963721385.1 uncultured Acidobacteriota bacterium | reverse complement strand
TCGAGCTTTCGTAGGTTACTCAGGGGAGCCGAGAAAGGACGCGATGTACTACGTCATCGGAGCCAATGGTCAGCAGTACGGTCCGGTCGACGAGGCGGCCCTCCGGGCCTGGATCGCCGAGGGCCGGGTGAATGCGCAGAGTCTTTCCTTCCTGTCGGGCGAAGCCAGCTGGGTCCCGCTTTCGACCCGGGCCGAATTCCAGGCTTCTTTTGCCGCCCAGCCGGCGGTCTCCGCGGCCATCCCGGCTGCCTACGCCCCCGCCGCCACTCCGGCCGCCGGGCCCCAGCCGGCATCCGCCGACGGACCGAAGGACTGGCTCACGACGCTGCTCCTGTCGGTCTTCCTCGGGACGTTCGGCGTCGACCGGTTCTACCTCGGCCAGGTGGGGCTCGGGCTCTTCAAGCTCTTCACGCTCGGCGGCTGCGGGATCTGGTGGCTGGTCGACGTGATCCTGATCGCGACCGGCGCGATGAAGGACGCCCGGGGCCGCCCGCTCGTCAAGAACAACTGAGCGGCCGGGCCGCGCATTCCTCCGGCGGGAGGGATAAAGTAAGGGCGGGGCGCCGCCTCTTGGAACGTGCGCCCGCCGGAGGAACTCATGAAATCCCGCATCACGAGGCTCATCGGGCCGGCGCTCGCCGCCGCCCTCTTTCTCGGAACTGCCGCGGCCTTCGCCGGATCGAATGCGCGCATCCAGGGCACCGTCACCGACGGACAGGGAAAGCCGGTCCCGGACGTGAAGATCGTCATCACGACGAAGGAGCTGACCAAGTTCAAGGTGGAGTCGACGACCGACAAGAACGGCCACTGGGCCACGATTCTGGGCGACGCCACGAAGAAGTACGTCTACCGTTTCGAGAAGGCCGACTACATCCCGTACGAGGAAGAGAAGAAGGTCGGGGTCGGCTCGAACGAGACCTTCGACGTCAAGCTCCTCACGAAGGAGCAGGCCATCCAGACGGGCGCGGTCGAGGTGAAGGTCGATCCGTTCATCGAGACGTACAACGCCGCCGTCGAGCTGTTTCGGGCCGACGACCTCCCGGGCGCGCTCGCGAAGGCCGAGGAGGCGATCAAGATCTCGCCCGAGAAGGCGACGGGGTATGACCTCGCCGCGAAGATCGCGCACAAGTCGAAGAACTGGGACAAGGTGATCGAGTACGGCGAGAAGGCGCTCGCGATCGAGCCCGACAACGTCGCCCTCTACCCCGTTCTGATGGACGCCTACCGGGCGAAGGGCGACAAGGCGAAGCTGGCCGAGTACGAGAAGAAGTTCGCGGCGGCGAACCCGGACAACCCCGACATCCTCTACAACCAGGCGGTCGACCTCTACAACAAGAACGACTTCAAGGGGGCCGAGCCGATTCTCCGGAAGGTCGTCGAGATCAAGCCGGACTTCGCGAAGGCGCAGTTCCTCCTCGGGATGACCTGCGTCAACACGAACAAGATCGCGGACATGAAGAAGCACCTCGCCGAGTACATCAAGCTCGACCCGAAGGGCGCCGACGTGAGCACGGCCAAGGAAATGCTCGACGCGTTCAAGTGAAGGTTGGCTGAGTTGGCCGCCGGCCCCGTCATCATCGGCGTCGCCGGCGGCACCGGCTCGGGGAAGACGACGGTCGCCAACGCGATCCTGAAGCACGTCGGCGACGGGAGGATGTCGGTCCTCTTCCACGACGCCTACTACCGCGACTTCGCCGACCTCCCGAAGGACATCCTCGACCGGAAGAACTTCGACCACCCCGACTCGCTCGAGACCGAGCTCCTGATCCGCCACGTGAAGGCGCTGAAGCAGGGAATGGTCGTGGAGGCGCCGGTCTACGACTTCCGGGTCCACCGGCGCGCCCCCGAGACCCGGCGGGTGGAGCCGACGCGGGTCGTCCTCGTCGAAGGGATCCTGATCTTCGCCGAGCCGGAGCTCCGGAAGCTCTTCGACGTGAAGATCTTCGTCGACACGGATGCCGACGTCCGGCTGATCCGCCGGATCCGCCGCGACATCGCCGAGCGCGGCCGGACGCTCGAGAGCGTCGTCGAGCAGTACCAGTCGACCGTCCGGCCGATGCACCTCGAGTTCGTCGAGCCGTCCAAGCGCTACGCCGACCTGATCGTCCCCGAAGGGGGGGAGAACACCGTCGCGATGGAGTTTCTCTTCGCGCGCCTCGAGCAGCTCTTCCGGGAGGAGGCCTGAGGCACCTGTCGTCACGGACGCGAAGAAGGCCGCCGCCCGAACCTAGACGCGGAGGTCCTCGGGGTGCGAGGCGCGCAGGCGCGCCTCCGCTTCGGCCAGCGTCCCGTCGCGGACGAGCGCGCGCGAGCGACTCCTCCATCGTCACCATCCCGAGCCGGCGGCCGAGCGTCATCTCGTTGTGGAGGTGGTGGAAGCTGGCCCTTCCGGATGTGCGCCCGGATGGCGTCGGTCGCGAGAAGGATCTCGACGGCGACGACGCGCCCCGAGCCGTCCTTCCGCGGGACGAGCTGCTGGCAGACGATGGCGGAGAGGCAGAGGGAGAGCTGCTGCCGCACCTGCGTCTGCTGCTCGGGCGGGAAGAGGTCGAGGACGCGGTGGACGGACTGCGGCGACGTCGTTCGTGTGGACCGTCGTCAGGACGAGGTGCCCGGTCTCGGCGGCCGTCAGCACGGTCCGCGCCGTCGCCTCGTCGCGCATCTCGCCGACGAGGAGGACGTCCGGGTCCTGGCGCAGGGCCGCGACGAGGGCCGTCGCGAAGTCGGGGGCGTCGGCGCCGATCTCGATCTGCTCGACGACGACTCCGCCGGTGGCGGTGCTCGTACTCGACCGGGTCCTCGATCGTGACGACGTGGAGCTTCTCCTCGGCCCGACCCGGTCGACGAGGGCGGCGAGCGTCGTCGTCTTCCCCGAGCCCGTCGCGCCGGTGACGAGGACGAGGCCGCGCGCCGTGCGCGTCAGGTCGTGGAGCGAGTCGGGAAGCCCCAGCTCGGCGAGGGTCGGAATCCGCTTCGGGAGGACGCGGATCGCGGCCGCCTCGCCCGCCTGCGTCCGGTGGACGTTCATCCGGAAGCGGCCGAGCGCCGCGACCCGGAGCGACAGGTCGGCCGAGCCGGCGTCGGCGATGCGGCGCCGCCGCTCGGCGGAGAGAGCGGGCCGGACGAGGTCGCGGACGGCCTCCGGTCCGAGCGGCTCTCGCCGGGGAGCGGCTCGAGGCGGCCGTGGATCCGGACGGCGGGGGACGCCCCGGGGACGAGGAGGAGGTCGGTGGCGCCGCGCCGGACGGTCTCGGCGAGAAGAGCGGCGAGAGCGGCGGACTCGGCCTCCGCGGCCGCCGTGAGAGGCGCGGCCGAGGCCTCCGTTCCTCGTCTCGTCCGCCCCGCACCAGCTCCAGGCTCTCGTCCCCGGCCGGCGCGTTGAGCGACCGGATCAGACGGTTCAGCTCCTCGGTGTCCACGAGGGGAGTGTACGAAGCCCGGGGCGCCGGCGTCGCGCCGGGTCCGTCTCCTACAATGCGGCGCGTGGCGACGTTTCCTCCCGTTCCCGAGCAGCTCGACCTTCTCCTGAAGGGGACGGAGGCCTGCGTCCAGCGCGACGAGCTGGAGAAGAAGCTCGCACCGCGCGGCGAAGACGCGGAAAGCCGCTCCGCGTCAAGGTCGGCTTCGACCCGTCCGCCCCCGACCTCCACCTCGGCCACACCGTCGTCTTCCGGAAGATGCGCCACTTCCAGGAGCTGGGGCACGAGGTCGTCTTCCTGATCGGCGACTTCACCGGAATGATCGGCGACCCGTCCGGGAAGAAGCGACGCGCCCGCAGCTGACCCGCGAGGACGTGGAGCGCGAACGCGGAGACCTACAAGACGCAGGTCTTCAAGATCCTCGACCCGAAGACGACCGTCGTCGACTTCAACTCCCGCTGGCTCTCGGCGCCTCGGCGCCGACGGGAATGGTCCGGCTCGCGGCGAAATACACGGTGGCCCGCCTTCTCGAGCGCGACGATTTCGCGAAGCGCTTTGCCGCGCAGAAGCCGATCGCCGTCCACGAGCTCCTCTACCCGCTCTGCCAGGGCTACGACTCGGTCGCGCTCGACCGCGGACGTCGAGCTGGGCGGGACGGACCAGCTCTTCAACCTCCTCGTCGGCCGCGACCTGATGCGCGAGTACGGGCAGGAGCCCCAGGTCGTCATGACGCTGCCGCTCCTCGTCGGGACCGACGGCGTCGAGAAGATGTCGAAGTCGCTCGGAAACCAGATCGGCGTCGGCGGAGCCGCCCGACGAGATCTACGGCAAGGTCATGTCGATCTCCGACGACACGATGTGGACCTACTGGACCCTCCTGACCGACCTCCGGCCCTCCGAGATCGACGGGCTGAAGGCCGAGGTGGCGTCCGGGACGCTCCACCCGAAGGAGCTCAAGATGCGACCTCGCGGCGCGCCTCGTCGCCGACTTCCACGGCGAGGAATCCGCCGCGGAACGCCGGCGAGGAGTTCGAGCGGCGATTCTCCGGGGCCGCGGGGGCCGTGAACGCCGAGACGGTGTCGCTCGCCGAGCCGTTCGACCCGGCGATCGCGTCCCTCCTCGTCCTCGCGGCGCTCGTGCCGTCGCAAGAACGTGGCGCGCCAGAAGATGCGGGAAGGGGCGGTCGCCGTCTCCGACGACGGCCGGAGCTGGAAGAAGGTCGAGAACCCGGCGGACGGCTTCACCTTCGGCCCCGACGGCACTCGCCTCGTTCGACTCGGAAAGCGCTTCGTCCGCCTCGCAAGGGGGTGAACCCGTGAAAAAGATCGCGAAGCCCGCCCGGCCGCGGCACCGCCCGACCGCTCTGGTCGTCGGAGGGCGCGGGCGGATGGGGCGGCTCTTCGCGCGCTGGCTGAAGGGGCGCCGCTACCGGGTCCTCGTCGCGGACCCGGCGGGCGCGCCGGCCGGCTTCGCGAAGGGGAGCCTCGACTCGGCGGCCGATGCGGACGTCGTCGTCGTGGCGGCGTCGCTCTCCCGCGCGGCCGTGGTGCTTTCGGAGGTCATCGCCCGGCATCCGAAAGGGCTCGTCTTCGACATCGCCTCCGTCAAGACGCCGCTCGTTCCGACGCTCGAGGAGGCCGTCCGGCGCGGCCTCGCCATCGCCTCGGTCCACCCGATGTTCGGGCCCGACGTCGCGTCTTTCCGGGGGCACGACCTGATCGTCTGCGACTGCGGGAACGCGGCCGCCGCTCGCCGGACGCGGGCGCTCTTCGCCGGCTCGGGCGTCAAGGTCGCCGCGATGCCTCTCGCGGAGCACGACCCGTGGGTGGCCCGGACGATGGGGCTGACGCACGCACTGGCCCTCGGCGTCGCGGCGGCGCTCGCCGTCCTCGAGGTGGAGATGAAGAAGCTCGACGGGCGCGCGTCGACGTCGTTCCGCCGGCTCGTCGAGCTCGTCGAGCCGATCCTCGATCAGGAAGCCGAGCTGACCTGGACGATCCAGACGGGGAATCCGCACAGCGAAGCAGGCGCTCCTCCAGCTCGAGCGCGAGATGACGGCGGTGCGGAAGCTCTTCTTCCACGAGCCGCCCGAACGCCTCGACGCCGCGCTCGCCGGCCTGCGCAAGGCCCTCCACCGGCGCCGGTGAGCGGGCGGGGCGTCTCGCCTTCCGTCCGGCGTCTCGCCGCCGGGACGCTCGGCGCAGCCGCCCTCGTCGCGCTCTCGATTCGGGGGCTCCTCTTCGACGTGCCGCCACGCCTCTCGCTGGCGTCGGCCGGGCGCTTCTGGCGGGCGTCGCCGGCCTCCCGCCTCCTGAATGCTCCGTTTTTCCGGCGCGACTCGGAGTTCGCCGCCGCCGTGATCGCGCTCGACCGGAACGCTCCCTTCGACCTCGACGTGAGCCTCGTCCTTTCGCCCGCCATGCCGGAAGCGGAGGCCGAGGGAAAGAGGCGCGCCGCGGCGCTCGTCCTCGCGCCGCGGCGGGTCCTTCTCGCAAGGGGAGAGACGGGAAAAGCGGCCTTCCGAATCCGCCCGGTGCCCCGGGAGGGCGCGCCGTGAAGCGCGCCGCTGCCGCCGCGCTCTGGATTCTGACCGCCGCCGCGGTCCTCTCGGTGGCCCTCGTGGCGGTTCGCCAACCGTTCGGGCCGGGCGATTACGTGGCCGTCTGGGGGCTGAAGGCGCGGGCCCTCGAGAGGACGGGCGACGTCGCCGCGCTCTTTCGTATCGACCCGACCGGCGCGGCGTCCCATCCGGAGTACCCGCCGCTCTGGTCTGTCGTCCTCGCGTCCTTTTCCCACCTTTTCGGGGGGCGGTACGACGACCTCGTCGTGACGCTCCTCTGGCCTCTCCTCGCGCTTGCGGCGGCTCTCCTCGCCGCGCGAGCGACCGCCGCTCCTCCGTGGGGGCGCGCGCTCGCCGCCGCGACCGTCGCGCTCCTCCCGTACTGGAAGATCGACCTCGGCTACGCCGAGGGCCTCCTCGCCGTCCTCCTCCTGGCCGCGCTGGGAGAGGTGCCGCGCCTCGGCTCCTCCCGCTTCGCGCCCTTCCGGCTCGCCCTCTTCCTGACGCTCGCCGCCTGGACGAAGCAGGAGGGGGCCGTGGCCGCGGCCGTAGTGGCGGGTCTCCTCGTTCTATCCCGGCAGGTGCGAGCCGGCGTTCTCGTGGCCGTCTCGACGGGGCTTCTCGCCATCCTGCCGTGGCGGCTCGTCGTGGGCCGCTTCGATCCGGGGGCGCGGCTCCCGGTCTTCGCCCTCTCGAGCTTCTCGCTTTCCAGCCTCGCCACGGCCGGCCGCACTCTTTTCCACGACGCGATCCTGCCGCAGGCGCCGTGGCTCCTCGGGGGAGTTCTCCTGCTCGGCCTCGCCCCTGCCACGCTCCATCGCCGGCGCGCGGTCCTCGCCGGCGTCGGGCTCTACGCGGCGGCGCTCGTCTTGTCGTTCGCCTTCACCCGGCTCGACCCCGCCTGGCACGTCTTCTGGTCGTGGGACCGGCTGGCGTTCGTGATCGCCGCGCTTCTGGTTCCCGTTCTCGCGGAGGCCGTGGCCGAACCCTTCGAGGCCGGGCCGCCCGCGCCTACGGGCTGAGGGCGCCTCGGGCGGGCGCCTGCCAGGGCTGGCGGGGGATCGCCCGCGGCTCGAAGCGCCGGACGGCCTCTTCCAGCGTTTCGCGCGGTGTTCCGTCGGCGGGGCGCTGCCCGAGAATCCGCAGCGCGAGGGCGAGCGTCTCGTGGACGCGCGCGTCGTCGAGCGATTCGAGCGGGAGCGCGCCGTCCCGCTTCCCGAGCTTCTCGCCGTCCGGCCCGAGGACGAGGGGGAGGTGCGCGTACGACGGCGTCGGGAGGCCGAGCGCGCGCTGGAGCGCGATCTGCCGGGCCGTGGACGAGAGGAGGTCCGCGCCCCGGACGACCCCGGTGACGCCCTGCTCCGCGTCGTCGACGACGACGGCGAGCTGGTAGGCGAACGGGCCGTCGGCCCGCTTCACGACGAAGTCGCCGACCGCGACGGCGACGTCTTCGGAAAGAGAACCGAAGAGAAGATCATTGAAAGTGAATAGACCAGCAGGGGCGCGGAAGCGAAAAGCGCGGGCTGTCTTGCCTTGCGGCAGCCCCGAGCGGCACGTGCCGGGGTAGACCAACCCCCCGCCGTCGGCCGCGTCGCCTTCGTCGCCGGGAGCGGGTGCCGAGGCTGCCCGCGCGAGATCCGCCCGCGAGCACGCACACGGAAACACGAGCTTCTTTCGCTCGAAGAACCCGAAGGGCCTCTTCGTATCTTTCGATGCGCCGAGACTGAACGGCGACCTCCCCGTCCCACGTCAGGCCGTACCTCTCGAGCGACCGGAGGATCGCGTCGGCCGCGCCCGGCACGACGCGGACCACATCGAGATCCTCCATCCGGACGAGCCATCGCCCGCCGCCGGCCCGGGCGAAGAGCCACGACCCGACGGCTGCGACGAGGCTCCCGAGGTGGAGCGGCCCCGTCGGGGACGGGGCGAAGCGGCCGATGGTGTCCGGCACCATCCCGCAAGTCTACGGAGGGTCAGGGGTGCGCGGAGGCGGGCAAAGGCGGCGGCGCGAGGTCGGGCTCGAGGTAGTGACGGATCGTCGCGATCTCGGCATCCGTCAGCTTCGCGCGGCTCCTCATCTCGGCGAAGGTCTTCTCCCAGCCCGCGGCGCGGATCTCCTGCGGCGCGTAGGGCCGGTGACACGCGCCGCACTTCTTCCGGTAGAGGACGACCCCCTCCCGCTCGGGCAGGGGGACGCTGGCGCAGGCGACCGCCGACGATCGCCCCGGCGAGAGCCGAGAGGCGGACGAGCGCCTCCGCCGGCTCAAAAGAACATCCCGAAGATGGCCCGCACCTTCAGCTTGTCCGCGTCCGTCGTTCAGCCCGAACTGCGGGCCGACGGCGATCCAGGTCTTCGGCGTCAGGCCGAACGAGACCGTTGGGCCGAGCGAGTACTCGTATTTTCCCTTGTCGTTCTGCGGCGACGAACTCCGCCCCGGCCCAGACACTCCGCGTCAGCTCGAAGCCGGCCGTCGCGATTCCCTTCCATTCGGTCGTCCCCGTCTCGAAGGCGCTCGAGGAGAGCTCCGACTCGGCCACGAGGTTCACGCTCCAGCTGAAGCGCCCGTACGCCTTCCCGGCGATCAGGATCGCCTCGAACTCCCAGGGATTCGACCACTCGACGTCGCGCTTGATCTCGAAGTAGCCGGTCAGGTCGACGAGCGATCGCAGGTTGTCGGGGAGGAGGTTCGCGCGGAGCGAGGCCTGGAATCCGTCGAACTTCAGCCCCTGCTCGGGCGTCTGGGAGAGGACGGCGATGTAGAGGTCGAGCGAGACGTCGTCGGTCAGGCCGTTCTCGATCTCCACCTTGTACTGGGACTCGGTGGAGGAGTCGGACGTCTCCTTCGCCCCCGTCATCCAGACCTCGCCTTCGACCGATCCCTTCGGCCCGGCCCCCGGGGGATAAGCCCACACGGTGTTCCGCTTCCCGGCATGGGCGGCGGCCGGGGCGAGGAGCAGGGCGAGCAGGGGCAGGAAGAGATATCTGCGATTGAGTCTCATTAGCGATAAAGTAGCGGGGCCCGCTCCCGTTGTCAACTGATGCGGCTGCATCACCGGGGCGGTAAGGGAAGCGGGCCCGGCGCCCCGGCTTGACGCGGGCGGAAGCGGACCTTACGATCCGCCGCTCCCCGCGGGGTGGCCGCGCCGCGGGAAGCATTGGAGCTCTTTGCCACGGCCACCGATCCGCAGTAGCTCAATGGTAGAGCATTCGGCTGTTAACCGAAGGGTTGTAGGTTCGAGTCCTACCTGCGGAGCCACT
>CAVRJB010000006.1:0-147321 GCA_963721385.1 uncultured Acidobacteriota bacterium | reverse complement strand
AGCTCGGCCGGAGGTCGCGTGACGCGGAAGGCGATCCCGTTGAGGACGCCGAGCTGGTCGAGCGTGGCGACGAGGCCGTCGCTCGTGTCCATCGCCGCGCTCGCGACCCCGCGGAGAGCTCTCCCCTCCCGGAGACGCGGCGGAGCACGGAAAGCCTCCTCGGGCATGAGCAACGGCTCGCCGCAGAACGCGGCCGCCGCGAGGGCGGCTCCGGCGCCGAGGGGCCCCGACGAAGAGCGCGTCGCCCGGCGCCGCGCCGATCCGCGTGAGAACTGTGTCGGCGGGAACCGTCCCCGCGGCCGTACAGCCGACCGAGAGTTCGGGCCCCTCGTTCGTGTCGCCCCCGAGGACCCACGTCCCCGCCGCTGCTGCAGCCTCGGCGACGCCGTGCGCAACAGCGTCCTGCGAGGCGTCGGCATCCTCGTTCGCCAGCGTGACCGAGAGGAGAAGGCCGATCGGGTCCGCGCCGACCGCCGCGAGATCCGACAACGCAGCGGAGACGGCGATTCGTCCCGCCGTCCTCGCATCCCGGTAGAGCCCTAGCCGGACCTCTTCGGCCACGGTGTCGACCGTCAGGGCCAGGAGCCTGCCGTCGCCGAGCGGGAGAGCCGGCGTCGGTCTAGTGGATCCCTCCCACCTGTCCCGGAGCGCGCGGCAGGAGGTCGGCCCAGCGCGTCAGGCGGCGGTTCTCGGCCACCTCGTCGTTCAGGCGCACGCCAGCACCTTCTCGGGACAAAAGTCGAAAGTTGCGCGCGGGCGAGGGCGACTTCGCCATCAATCTCGAGGAGGAAGGGAGCGTCCGACCTCACCTCGAGCGTGGACGTCAGGAAGCTCCGCGTTCCGGCGTACCCGGCAAAACGGCCTTGCGCGAGCGACGCGAGCGTGCGGAGAAGGCGGCCCCGGCCCATCGCCTCGCAGATCCCGACGCCGAAGCGCCCGTCGTCCGGCCGGACCGGAATGTCGTACCGGAAGGCGCCGGAGAGCCACGGAGTCTTCAGGATCGAGAGCGAGGAGAGGTCGATCACCTCCTCCCGGCCCTCGTGCCGGACGTGGAGCGGAAACGGGCGATGCCGGACGATCGCGCGGAGGGCCGCCCACACAATCGCCCAGCCCGTGTGTCGCCTCCCGAGCGGACTCCTGGCAAAGAGGTCGTTCCCTTCCGCGACGACTCCGGCCGAGGCGCTGACGACAAGCACGCTCTCCCGCGGCTGGCCGTCCGCGTCGAACCAGCGGACCCTTCCGAGGTCTCGCGGCCGGGCAGCGTCCGAGTCGAGACGAAGCGGGACGCCGGAGCGGACGAGACCGAACGGCTTGTGGAAGTCATTGCTCGAACCCAGGCCCACGGCGCCGAGTCGGATGTCGCCGAGCGGGATGCCGTCGCAAAGCCGGATGAGCCCCGTCCGCCAGCGCGTGGACGGTGCCGTCGCCTCCCGCCGCCACAAAGACCCGCACGCCCGAGCGGAGGGCAGGAGGAATCGCCTCCTTCCACCGGCCCGCCGGGTCGGTGGCGACGACCGTCGCCTCGAACCGCGAATCCACCTCGCTGCGGACTTGCCCCCAAAGGGCCTCCGCCCGGCCGTGGCGCGCCGCAGGATTGACGACGACGAGAGCGCGAGGCCGGTTCATATCTGTTCCCGGCACGGCCGCGCCGCGAGCGCGGCCTCGAACGCGAGGAAGAGAACGACCGCCCACGGGAACAGCGAGGGGCGGAGAAGCGACGCTTCGCCGAGGTGGAGCGCCAGGAAACCGCGGACCGAAAGCACGATCGCGGGAAAGGCCTCGGCGTCCGTCCGGACGCGAGCGGCCCGAATGTGTGCGGCCGCAGCGGAGGAGTCCGGCCAGCCAGAGCGCGGCGCCGGGCAGCTTGTCCGGAGAGACGTCTACGAACGGCCGCCACACGAGGCACGCCGACGCAGCGGCGGCACCGAGACCGAAGGCCGCGCTCGCGGCGACCGTCGCCCGCCGGCCGAATCTCACCGCGATCGTCCGGTAGCCCGTCGCCCGATCGGCCTCGACGTCTTTCAGGTACCCCAGGAGGACGAAGACGGCGTACGAGGCGAAGACGCTCTCCATCGCGGCCCGTGGACCTGGTTCCCGCAGAAGTCGCTCGGGCGAGCCTCCGGCCGCGAGAAACCCCATGGCCGGCAGGAGCGCGACGACGGCCGCGTTGCAGATGGGTCCGCCCCACCAGCGCCGCTTCAGCGGCGTGTATCCGACGAGGCCGGCGATCGCCAGTGCTGAGAGGAGGAGATTCCACCCGTTCAGCAGGGCCAGCACCGCGCCACAGACGACGAGGCCGGTGAGGCTGACGGCGAGGACGGCCGGACGGCGAATCTCGCCCCGGACGAGGGGCCGGTACGGAGACGAGAGGGCGTCCGTGTCGGTCTGGAAGACATCCGTCAGCGCCTGACCGAGCCCGTACGAGAAGAAGAACGCAGCAAAGGCGAGCAGGAACTCGTGCCGCGGAAGCGGCGGCCCCACGGCGAGGCCGACGAGACCCGCCGCGCCCGACACGAAGAGGAGATACGGACGAAGGGTGACGGCGAACGCGCGCCAGAATCCTGCGGCGGAAACCCCGAACGGAGGGGCAGGAGCGATGGCGCTCATGCGGCGCTCTCATCCCGGGCGGGGTCGCTTGCTCCCGCGCCGAAGCCGTGGCGTCTGGCGATCCGGCCGAGGACCTCTGCCACCCGGTCGATCTCGTCGTTCGAATGGCGCGCGTTCACGGTCAGGCGGAGGAGGCTCGCGTCGGGGGGGACGGCCGGATAGGTGACCACCCCGCATCGGACGCCGGCCTCGAAAAGCTCGCGTCCGGCGTTCGAGAGCGTCTCGGCCCGCCCCGCGACGACGCTCACGATCGGCGTCTCTCGCGAGACGACGGAAAGGCCCTGGGTCTCGAGGGCGGCGACGAGGCGGCGGGTATTCTCGAAGAGCCGCACTCTCGCGTCCGGTTCCTCGGCCATCAGGCGGAACGCCTCGGCGATTCCGGCACAGACCGGCGCGGGGAGCGAAGCGGTGAAAAGCCCCGCGTGGGCGTGGAATCTCAGGTAGTCGATCATGTCCCGGGAGCCGACGACGTAGCCGCCGAGCGACCCGGCGGCCTTCGAGAAGGTGCCCATCAGGACGTCGATCCGCCCGGGGAGGCCGAAGTACTCCTCGCTCCCGCGACCGGTTTCTCCGAGGATTCCGGTTGCGTGCGCCTCATCGACGAAGAGGAGCGCGCCGCAGCGGTCGGCAACCTCGCGGAGCGACGGCAGCGGCGCGACCCTCCCGTGCATGCTGAAGACTCCGTCGGTGACGACGAGGCGGGCGCCCCCGTTCGCGCTCTCGCGGTCGAGGAGCCGGCCGAGCCCCGCCGCGTCCCGATGCTCGAAGACCCCGCTTCGCGCGCCGGAATAGCGGCAGCCGTCATGAAGGCTCGCGTGCGAGAGCCGGTCCCGCGCGGCGAAGTCACCGGTCCCCAGCAGGCCCGTGAGGATGCCGATGTTGGCGGCATAGCCCGAGGGAAAGACGAGCGCCGCTTCGCGGCCGTGGAACGCGGCCACGACCTTCTCCAGCTCGAGGAGCCACCGGTTCGTTCCGGCGAGGAGCTGCGCGCTCGGCGTCCCGTAGCCCGTTTCCGAGAGGACGCGCCGGACCGCGCCGAGGACCCGCGGGTCAAGGTGCAGGCCCAGGTAGCTGTTCGAGTCGAAGCAGATCATCTTCCGCGGCCGCGACGTGAACGGGTCGCGCACGACGATCTCGTGATCGATCGGCCCTAGGAGCTCGAGTCGGTACTGCGCCTGATACCGCCCGTTCGCTCGTTCGCTCTCCAGCATCGAGGAGAAGCGGCGCCAGCGCGAACGGAGGTCGGGAGAGCGGTCGCGCCGGAACGCGGCGAGCGGCGAGGTCTCGCGACGACGAGCTGGCGTTTCCTGGGCGTCGTTCATATCGGACCTCCGGGCCGGACCGGTCGAAGGCTTCCGGGCCCGACACGGGATTAGCAACTCGCGGGCCGCCAGCCCGACACCGGCGCCGACAGCGCGGAAGCTCCTGGGTCGGAAGGAGTTGGCGGACCCCGGCGCCCCCGCTGACGGGCGCTGCCGCCGGGATGGTTCTCGCGAGGTCTCGCCTTTCGATGAGCTCCTATCCGAAAGGCGAGGCCCGGCGCCGGCCTAAAGCGAAGGAAGGACGAAGCCGATCGCGAGGCCGCCGCCGGGGCGCGCCGCCGCGAAGACGGTTCCGCCGTGCCGCTCGACCGCGCGCCGGACCGCCGCGAGCCCCATCCCCGAGCCCCGCGACTTGGTCGAGAACTTGGGCTCGAAGAGCCGCTCCACCGCGTCGCCCGGGATCCCGGGCCCGTCGTCCTCGCAGACGAAGCGGACGCCCGCCACCCTTCCGCCGATCTCCTCAGGCGCCGCGGTGAGCCGGATCCGTCCTTCGGCCCCGCGGAACGCTTCCAGGGCGTTCACGACGAAGTTCGTCATCGCGTCCCTGAGGAAGGCGGGATCGGCGGCGAAGGGCGGAAGGCCGGGCGCGACGTCGGCCTCGACGCTCACGCGCGGGAGTCCCACGTAGTCCGACGCGACCTCTTCGAGGAGCGCCTCCGTCCCCGCCGCGTCGAACGGCCTCCGCTCGAGAACGGCCGGGTCGGAGAAGCGTGAGAGACGCCCGATCCGCTCCGTCAGGATCCCGACCTGCCGCAGGATGTTCGACCCCGCCTCGGCGACGACGGCGGGGGGCGCCGGCTCGTTCTTCACCTCGAGCCTCAGCAGCCGCTCGGCGGCGAGCCGGATCGGGGTCAGCGGGTTCTTCACGTCGTGGGCGATCGCCCGCGCCGCGTCGACCCAGGCGCCGAGGCGGTCGGCGCGCATGAACTCGGTCAGGTCCTCGAGAACGAGGATCGAGCGCCCTTCCGGATCGTCGGGCCGGAGGTGGCGGACGACCACCCGGAGGACCCGGTCGCGGCCGCCGAGCGCGACCGTCACCCGCCGTTCCACCGGCTCCCCCGAGGTTCCGGACGCTTCGAGGACGGAGCGGACCGGCGCCCAGGCCGCCGGGGCCAGCCGCTCGCCGAGCGAGTCGCCCGCGAGGAGCCGCTCGGCCGCCGGGTTCGCGAGCAGGACCGCGCCATCCCCGCGCCGGAAGAGGACAACCGCGGCCGTGAGGCTCGAGAGGAGGCCCACCGCGCTCGCCCGCTCGCTGGCGAGCGACTCCGTCCGCTCCCGCACGCGCTCCCCCATCGTCTCGAACGCTTCGACGAGGCGAGACAGATCGACGTTCGACGGCCGAGCGATCGGGGGCGCCGGCTGCCCCGAGCCAATCCGGTCCGCCGCGGCGATCAGGTCCTCGACGGGCTTTCCGAGCGCGAGCGCGGCGCGGCCGCCGAGGCCGACGGCGCCGAGCGCGACCGCGACCGCGAGGAGGACGAGCGCGTCCAAAGTCCCCCGCCCCGCCTCGTCCTCGGCGACGACGACGGCGATCGCGTCGCGGCCGTCGCCCGGAAGGGTCTCCGCGGCTTCGACGGCCCGCGGCCCGCCCGGCGCCACGCGGCGAGCGCCGGCGCTCGCCTCCCGCTTTCCCTCGGCGAGAGCCTCGGCCACCGGCGCCGAGAGCCGGTCCCCGGCGACCTCCGCCGAGACCGGGAGCGCCCGCGACGCGAACTCGAGCCGCCCGTCCCGGTAGAGAAGGAGGTCGACGCCGATGACGCCCGCCGCAGCGTTGAGCTCCCTCGGACCGAGCTCGCCGCTCCCGGCCTCGAGCGCGGCGCGACGTCCTTCCGCGATCAGGCTCCGGGCCCGCCGCTCCGTCTCGCGCCCGGCGTGGCGCTCGAGCGTGAGCCGGACGAGGGCGACGCTGCCGGCGAGCGGCAGCGCGCCGAAGAGCAGGACGAGCGCCACGAGCCGGGCCCGGTAGGTCGCGAAGAACGGCTCCCGCCGTCCCGCCGCTCCCCGCCTCCGGGGCGCGGCGAGGAGGACGAGAAGGACGACGGGCAGCGCGGCCTCTCCCGCGGCCAGCGCCGCCCCCGCGGAGACGAGCGGCGACTCGCCGCGCGCCACGTACGCGACAAAGCCCGGCGACAGGGCTTTCACGACGAGCCGCATCGCCCCTTCGGCGGCGAGGCGCTGTCCCGAGGCATTCCCGGCCAGCCGTGCTCTTGCGAGAAGGTCGGCCGGAAGCTCGGCGGGGTCGGCGCGCCGCGGGCCGGTCGCGCGCCCGGCGGCGTCGTATTCGATCCGCTCGACGAGGACCCGCTCCGGGACGTCGGCCTCGACCGCGGCCGCCAGGAGAGGATCCCGCTCCGACTCGCGCGGCCACGGCACGCGCACCCACTCGGCGAGGAGATCGGCCGGAACCCTGGTCGCCGTCACGCGGCCCTCCACCTCGGGGTCGGGGCGCGTCAGGCCGAACGCCGACACGGTCTTGCGGGACGCGTTCAGGATCCGGAGGGTGTCCCCGGGTCCCGGGAACGACGGGTCGGCGCCCCGCACCCAAAGGGCCCGCGCGAGGTCCGAAAGGAGCGTCTTCCCGCCCGCAGGGAGCCACCCGGCGTCGTCCCCGCTCCGCACGCGCGCCTCGAATCGGCGCGGCCCGTCGTCCGACTCGCGGGAGGCCTCTCCGGCGGCGGCCGAGGCGAGGGCGCCGGTGAGCCGCGAGAGACGGCCCGCCGAGAGCCCTGCGGCGCCCGCGAAGACGGAGGCCGCGGCGAGGAAGACGACGGTGGCGAGGCGGCCGAGGGTGTCGGCCGAGGGAAGCTGGCCGAGGCGCGGCACGAGAGCCCTCGGGAGGAGGAGCGCGCCGATGACGGCAAGTGCCGCGGCCGCCGTCCACGGCAGGAGAAGCCAGGCGCCGAGGAGGACGATCCCCGCGGAGGCAAGGAGCCGGGGATGGCGCGGCGCCCCGAGCCGCGACAGGAGGAGTGCAGCCGCACCGGTCGCAGCGGCCAAGAGCCCCACGCCGCCCGTCGAGGCGAGCCACGACGCGAGGTCGGAGGGCACGAGGTTCATCGAGTCGAGGAGGCCGGTGTTCCCGGCCCCGACAGCCCGCCCGAGAAGGACTGGCAGAAGCGAGAACGGGACGGCCGCGACCGCGAGCAGTCGGCCGCCGGCGCGTGACGCCGGCCCGCGGAGGGCGAGCCGGAGGAGAAGGAGCGCCGTCAGGCCCGTCAGGAACGCGTCGGCCGGCGTGGCGAGGAGCCCGAGATCCATCCCCGCGCCGGGATCGAAGCGGCGCCAGATTCCCGAATCCGCCGCCGGGGTTCCGGGCAGGAGCGCAAGTCGCGCCGCGAAAATCGCGGCCGAGGAACTCCGCGAGAGAGCGGCGAGCGCCAGAAGCGCAAGCGCAGCAACGGCGGACGGGAACCGGGCGCGCGCCCGCGCCACGTCCTCGTCGAGCGCCCGGACGGGAGGCCTTTCCGCGAGGAGTGCAACGAGTCGGCCCGCAGCCGACGCCTCGCGGGCCCGGATCCGAACGGAGGTAGGCCCGCCGGAAAGAGCGAAGAAGTCGACCAGGTCCGGCCGGAGGATCCCGGTCGGATAGCGGCGCGAGACGACGAGCAGCCCCTTCCGGTCGCCTGCGACCACGCGAGGACTCCCCCACGCGAGCGTAAAGCGGGTGACGTGGAACGAGGCGGCCGCCCCGCCGGTTCCCGCGGCGAGCTCCACCTGCAGCTCGGCCGCGTCTCCGGCCCAGGCGACGGCGCGCCCCCCCGCATCGACGAAAACGGCGCCCCACCCGGGCCCCGGCGGAAGGGCCGACGCGAGGATCGAGAAGAGCCGCGCCGGCCGGACCTCGACGCCTCCCGCGTCGACGATGCTCGTGAAGTCGGGCGAGGCCTGCAGCCGATCCGAGACGTGGACGAGCGTCTGCATGTTGGCCTCGAGCCGCCTGGCCGCGGCGGCGACGAACCGCCGCCCGCGCGCCTCCCGCGCCGCCTCCGACACGGG
Organism: uncultured Acidobacteriota bacterium; assembly: GCA_963721385.1. Taxonomy (GTDB): domain Bacteria; phylum Acidobacteriota; class Thermoanaerobaculia; order UBA5066; family UBA5066; genus DAOMFB01. The sequence goes on along the minus strand of CAVRJB010000006.1, from coordinate 139,396 downwards.
CGCGAAGCGTGCGGCGAGCGCAGCGGCAACGGCCGCCGCCGCGAGGACGGCGAGCGCGGTCCGGCGCGGGGAGACGGAAGCGGTCAACGCCGCATCGGGACCCTGAGGCCCGTCCTCCCGGCGCACGCGATCGCTTCCGGGTAGCCCGCGTCGGCGTGCCGGAGGACGCCCGTCGCCGGATCGGTCGTCAGCACCCGCTGGAGGCGCCTTTCGGCCGCGTCGGTTCCGTCCGCCACGACGACCATGCCGGCGTGGATCGAGTAGCCGATGCCGACACCGCCGCCGTGGTGCAGCGAGACCCACGTCGCCCCGGCGGCTGTGTTCACGAGCGCGTTCAGGAGCGGCCAGTCGGCGATCGCGTCGCTCCCGTCGCGCATCGCTTCCGTCTCGCGGTTCGGCGAGGCGACGGAGCCGGCGTCGAGGTGGTCGCGCCCGATCACGATCGGGGCCTTGACGCGCCCGGAGCGAACGAGCGCATTGAACGCGAGGCCTGCCTTCGCGCGCTGCCCGTAGCCGAGCCAGCAGATCCGAGCCGGAAGGCCCTGGAAGGCGACGCGCTCCTGCGCGAGCCGGATCCATCGAGCGAGGGACGCGTCCTCCGGAAAGAGCCGGAGGACGGCCTCGTCCGTGGCGGCGATGTCGGCCGGGTCGCCCGAGAGCGCCGCCCAGCGGAACGGGCCTTTCCCCTCGCAGAAAAGGGGCCGGATGTAGCGGGGGACGAACCCCTCGATCTCGAAGGCCCGGCTTTCGCCGGCCTTTTTCGCCTGCGCCCGCAGGTTGTTGCCGTAGTCGAAGGCGATGGCCCCGCGGGCCTTCAGCTCCAGCATCGCCCCGACGTGCGCCTTCATCGACGCGTATGCCCGCCGCTTGTAGGCGTCGGGGTCCGCGGCACGCAGCCGAAGCGCGTCGGAGAAAGAGAACCCGTGCGGAACGTAGCCGTTCAGCTCGTCGTGCGCCGAGGTCTGATCGGTCAGGACGTCGGGAACGATTCCGCGGGCGAGCAGGCGCTCGAGAAGGTCGACCGCGTTGGCGAGAACGCCGATCGAGACGGCCTCTCCGCGGCCGCGGGCCTCGAGCGCGCGGTCGATCGCGGCGTCGAGGGCGTCGACCCGCTCGTCGAGGTACCGGGTCGCGAGCCGTTTTTCGATCCGCGCCGGGTCGACCTCGGCGACGAGCGCCGTGCCGCCGTTCATCGTCACGGAAAGCGGCTGCGCGCCGCCCATTCCGCCGAGGCCGGCGGTCACGGCGAGCCGCCCCGCGAGCGAGCCGTCCGGCGACCCGAGGTCCCGCCGCGCCGCGGCGGCGAACGTCTCGTACGTCCCCTGCAGGATCCCCTGCGTTCCGATGTAGATCCAGGAACCGGCCGTCATCTGCCCGTACATCGTCAGCCCCAGAGCTTCGAGGCGCCGGAACTCGTCCCACGTCGCCCACTCCGGAACGAGGTTCGAGTTCGCGATGAGGACCCGCGGGGCGTCGGCGTGGGTCCGGAGGACGCCGACGGCCTTCCCCGACTGGACGAGGAGCGTCTCGTCGTCGCCCAGCTCCCGCAGCTCCGCGAGAATCGCCTCGAGGCATTCCGGGTTCCGGGCGGCCTTGCCGGAGCCGCCGTAGACGACGAGGTCCTCCCGCCGCTCGGCCACCTCGGGGTCGAGATTGTTCAGGAGCATCCGGTAGGGGGCCTCGGTCAGCCAGGAGCGGCAGCTCCGGACGGTCCCCTTCGGGAGGGAGGGCGGGACGTACCGGGAGGAGACGGGAGGGCTCATCGGACTCATGGCGCTCATGTTAGTCGCCCGGAGACCGTCCTGACGCGCCGCGTCAAATCGCCCTTGACAAAATTACGCGATGCGTTATATTGATCCCGTTATGGCGAATCACGGAAGACGCATCGTCCGCTACCGGAACCGCAAGCTCTACGAGGCCGCCGAACGCCGCTTCGTCACGATCCACGATCTCGCCGCCAGCGTCGCGGCCGGGACGCGGGTCGAGGTGATCGACGCCGACAGCGGCGAGGACATCACAGCGAGGATCCTCTCCCGGGCCCTCGCCTCGGGAAAGGGCCCCGTCGCCTCGACCGACACCCTCGCACGCCTCCTCCGTGCCGGCAGCGACGCGGCCGAGACCGTGGCGGAGGTCGTCGAGAAAGTGGGGGGGAAGACGGTCGCCGCCAGCGTGCGGCGGGCCGCCCAGCCCGAGCGCCTCGCCGAGACGCTCTCCCCCATCGCCCGGCGCCTCGACGAGGCCCGGCGCGACGTGGAGCGCCTCGTCGGAGGCCTCGTCGAAAAGGGCCGCCTGAGCTGGGACGAGGCCAGCCTCACCCGGGAGATCGCGGACCTGAAGCTCCGACTCACCCACCTCGAAGCCCTCGCCGGGAAGACGCGCGGGCGCCGGGCGCCGAACGACACCGACCTCAATCACCGGACACACGGGAGAAAGCCCGCCGGGAACATCCGAAGGAGAACCGCATGAAGAAGCCGATGAAGAACACCGACATCCGCACCGCCGTGGCCACGACGCTGGACGGCGCCCTCAAGACCGCCGCCGACAAGGTCGAGGCGTTCGCCGACGAGACCAAGTCCGTCGCGGCGAAGGTCGAGAAGCAGGTCATCACGGCCGCCAACCGCGTGAACTTCGACGTTCAGAAGGCGAAGAAGGACGCGACGAAGATGGCGGAGGAACTCTCGAAGAAGGTCACCGGCACGGTCGAGACCGTCATCGAGAAGGCCCTGCACCGCTTCAACGTCCCGACGCGGCGCGAGCTGAAGGACCTGACCCAGAAGGTCGACACCCTCGGCAGGAAGATCGACGGCCTCGCGTTCCGCCGTACCCACGTCACCGGAAAGCGGACCCGCCGCGCCGCCTGACGCCGGGCTCGAAATCGCATACACTCGGGGCACTGCAATCAGCAGCGCCCCTTTTTTTTGGAGACAGTGAGCGCCCGAAAAAGGCCCCAGGCCAGGCAGCACTCCGGCCCGGCTCTCCCGGACCTCTACAGCCGTCCCTTCCCGCCGCCCGACGCCGGACGGCTCGGCCTCGTCTGCGCCGGCGGGGGGGTCACCGGCGCCATCTACGAGATCGGGGCCCTCGCCGCCCTCGAGGAGCGCCTCGAGGACGTCTCGCTCACGGACTTCGACGTCTTCGTCGGCGTGTCGGCCGGGGCCTACATCAGCGCGCTGATCGCGAACGGCATCGCGCCGGGCGTCCTCTTCCGGAACGTCACGCGTTCGGCCGGATTGAGGACGGACATCGACGACCTCTCGCTCTTCCGGGTCAACCTCGAGGAGATTCTGGGGAGGCTTGCAAAGGCGCCGCTGACGATCCTCGATGCCGCCTGGGACTACTACAAGAACCGCCACGAGACGACGCTGACCGACCTCGTGCAGTCTCTCGGTACGCTGCTCCCGTCAGGGGTCTTCCTCAACGACGGCCTCGAGGACTGGCTGAACGAATGGCTCCAGCACCCGGGCCGGACGAACGACTTCCGGAAGCTCGGCAAGGAGCTGCGGATCGTCGCCGTCGCCCTCGACACGGGCGAGACGATGGCCTTCGGCCGCCCCGGCCAAGACGCCGTTCCGATCTCGAAGGCGGTCGCCGCCTCTTGCGCTCTCCCCGGTCTTTACAGGCCGGTCCGGATCGACGGAGCCGACTACATCGACGGCGGCGTCCGGAAGACCGCCCACATCTCGCTGGCGCTCCGGGAGAGGTGCGGCCTGACGATCTGCATCAACCCGATCGTCCCGCTCCGGTACTCCCACGCCGCCGCGTCGGCGAACGGCAACGGCCCGCTCCGCAAGGGGGGTCTCGCGATCATCCTCGATCAGGTCTTCCGGGTCACCCTCCATTCCCGCATGCGCTACGGGCTGTCGCGCTACCGGCATGAGGACCCCGCCGCCGACGTCCTCGTCTTCGAGCCGCGCGCCGAGGACCTTCCGCGCTTCATGCGCAACATCATGCGGACGTCGGGCCGGACCCGGATCGCCGAGTACGCCTACAAGACGACGATGCAGACGATCGACGAGGACTTTCCGCGCTACCGGCGCCTCTTCGCCCGCCACGGCCTGAAGCTCCGTCCCGCGTCGCCCGCCCTCCACCGGATCCACCTGCAGGCGGACCGGAGCGACGGCCCGACCCCGACGCGCCTCAAAGCCCAGCTGGAAGTCCTGGAGCGGAACCTCTCCCGGCTCGAAGGCCTCCGCGCCCGCTAGGGCCCGGAGTAACGCGCGATCTCGGCGATCCGTTCCGACTCGTAGACCGCCGCGCCGCGGATCTCCTGCCGCGCGACGACGACCATCGCCCGCGCCACGTCGGCGGCGGGCACCGGGCGGTACCTCCGGAGGGGCCCCACGAGGGCGAACGAGAATGCCGAGGCGAGGCTGATTCCGAGCCGCTCTCCCGACCGGCGCTCGGCCCGGTCCCCGACGAGGAACGACGGCCGGAAGACGTGGATCCCGTCGAAAGGCAGCCGCTTGACGGCCTCTTCCACCTCGCCCTTCACGCGGCTGTAGAAAATGTGCGAGGAGGGGTCAGCCCCAATCGCGCTGACGAGGAGGATCTGTCGGGCTCCGCTGACGGCGGCGAGGCGGGCGACCTCGGTCACATAGGTGAAGTCCACCTTGTAGAACTCGGTCTGCGAGCCGGCGCGCGCGATCGTCGTGCCGAGGCAGCAGAAGACGTCCGACACACGCGGGAAGCCGGAGAGCTGTCCGAGCCGGTCGAAGTCGACCATCCGGGCTACGAGCTTGGGGTTCGTGAGCGAGATGCGGCGGCGAGTGAAGATCGTCACGCCGTCCCACGCCGGGTCCGCCAGCAGCAGCCGGAGGCACTGCTCACCCACCAGTCCCGTCGCCCCGACGAGAAGAGCCGTGCGTCGCCGCCCGATTTCGCCTGACATGCCTGGAGTCGATCGAACGATACCAGCCTCCGGGCCGGGGCGCTCCTACTCGCCCGTGAAGACGTCCCCGCGACGCGCGAGGCGGGAGTCGATCATCGTCTGAAGCGTCGTCCGGACCTTGTCCGCCAGCTCGTTCACGATCATCGGCCGGTCGGCCAGCTCGGGCCCGTGCTCGAAGACGATCGGCTTCCCGAAGTCGATCCACCACTTCGTCGGGAGGGGAATCGCCCCGAGCGGGCCGAGGGCCGGGAAAAACGGCGTGATCGGGAAGTACGGAAGCCCGATCGGGCGCCCGATGAAGTCGAGGCGGAGGAGGTTCGGGTAGATCTCCTCGGCGCCGACGACCGTCACCGGGATGATCGGCGCGCGGCTCTTGAGCGCGAGGCGAACGAAGCCGCCCCGCCCGAAGCGCGCGAGGCGGTACCTGTCGCGGTAGAGTTTGCCGACCCCCTTGATTCCCTCCGGGAAGACGCAGACCAGCTCGTCCCTCTTCAGGAGCCGCTCGCCGTTCTCCGGGCAGGCCCGCACCTCGCCCATCTGGCGGAGCCACGGCTGCAGGAAAGGCAGCATCGTGAACATGTCGAGGATCAGCATCCGGGCGTCGCGGCGGGCGGGGTGCTCGAGCCTCAGGCCCGTCTTGATCATCGCCCCGTCCCACGGAAGGACGCCGGAGTGGTTCGCGACGAGGAGCGCCCGTCCGGTCCCGGGCACGTTCGAGAGGCCGGTCACCGAGACGCGCCACCAGACGCGGTAGAGGAACTCGAAGAGCGGCCACCATTCCCTCGCGGCCGGCTCGTCGAACCCGAAGTCGTCGAGGTCGAGGCTTCGCGCGCGGTGCCGGAAGAGGTTCCAGAGATCGGCCGCCGCGCGGGGCGACGAGATCTGCGGGTTCTTCGCCAGAAAGCGTGCGGCCTCCCCGAGCCACGACGCGTACGGCCCGGCCGGCGCCAGCGGCACGAGGCTCGGTGCGAAGGCGGCGTCCGGGACGTGCTCGACGACCGGCGCCGGCCCTTTCGCCGCAGGATTTCCGGCGGCCCTTGCCGCGTGGGGCTTCCGGGAGGCGCTCACGACGCCACCTCCGCCTCGGGCCCTTGCGCCGCGCGGCGGCGGGGCCGCGCCGGCGTCTCCGCCCACTCGGTCACGGGGACGCCCGGGGGCTTCACCCGCGTCTGGTAGTGATACGCGGCGACGCGAGCCGCCGCGTCCAGCTTGTCGAAGTCGAGAAGCCCCGTGCCGCCCCTCCGGGCCCGCGCCGCCTCGAGCATCGCCTCGAGCGTCGTCCGCCGTGGCGCGAACCCGAGGACCTTGCGGGCCTTGCGGTTGTCGGCAACGCAGAGGTAGCGGAGGTAGTGGGCGTGGATCCCCGGGAAGAGCCCCACGCCCAGCTCCCATGCGGCCTCGTAGAGAGCGTAGGCCAGGCCATGCGGAACCGGAACGGCGAGGGACCCGAAGAGTAGCCGCGCTGTCGAGAGGGGAATCACTCCCTCGGGCGCGATGTTGAAGACGCCGGCCGCCTCCCGGTCGTCGAGCGCGAGGAGGATCGCCTGGACGGCGTCATCCGTGTGGAGCGCCTGGAGAAGCGGGTCGTAGCCCATGAGCGAGACGGCGAGCGGCATCGCGAGCGCCTTGGCGCGGTAGTCGCGGACGTCGGCCGACAGGAACGGCGCGAACCGGAGGATGGCGACCTTCGCCTCCGGGTGGCGCCGGACGTGGGTCCGGGCGTGGCTCTCCGCCTCGACGAAGTCACGGACGAAGCGGTCCTGCGGATCGGGCCGAAGCGGGTGCTCCTCGGTGAGGAAGTTCGGGTTGTCGCCCCGCGCGCCGTAGACGAGCGTCGTCGAGCCGAGGATCACGCGCGAGACGCGCGCTTCCCCCGACGCCGCGAGGACGTGGAGGGATCCGATCGCGTTCAGCTCGTGGACGTACGTCGACTGCCGGGAGGGGCTGCGGATCTGGGCGAGGTGCACGACCGTGTCCGGCTTCTCCTCCTTCAGGAGCTTGAAGACGGTGCCGTCCGCATGGGGCAGGTTCAGGTCGAGGAAGCGATGCCTCACGTCGGCCGGCGCTTCCGCCATCGGGACGAGGTCGAAGACGACGATGTCGTGGGTCTCCCGGGCTGCGAGAGCCCGGATGAACCGGGCCCCGAGCGGGCCGGCGCCGCCCGTCACGACGACCTTCGGCCGCTTCACCGCCGGGGCGAAGGCCACGACGCGTCCGCCGCGCCTCCGGCGGCCGGGGCTTCCGTTCTTCGACTCGCCCGCCGCGTCGGCCATTTTCTTTTCTTACTTCTTCTTCCGGCCGGAAACGGCCTTCAGCTTCGACTTCAGGTCGGCGAGCTCGGACTCGAGGGCCTCGATCCGGTGCTCCAGCTTCGACGTCTCCTTGCGGCTCGCGACGTTCATCGTCTTCAACGCCTCGGCGACGCGCTTGTCGACCTCTTCCTTTGCGGCGACGCCCTTCTTCAGGACCTCGATGAAGGCCGGGTTCGACATCAGGTTGTTGGACACCTGGGTGAAGAACTCCTCACCGCGGGACCGGATCTGGGAAAAGAAAGTGTCGGTCACGATCGTCTCCTTCGGGCGCCTGCTAGAGTCACGATTATGTCCCCATTCACGGGCGCGAAGGAATTCCGAAGCACGCCCCGCCGGCCCGCTTCACCTCCTCGCGTGATGTGAAGGACGACCGCCTCTCCGGCCTCTTCACCCGCCGGCTCCTCGTCGTGTCGGGCAAGGGGGGCGTGGGGAAGACGACCGTCGCGGCCGCCCTTGCGGCCCTGGCTGCGCGCTCGGGGTGCAGCGTCCTGCTCGTCTCGAGCGACGGCCGCGGCGACGCGGCGCGGCTCTTCGGGAAGGAGGACGCCGGCTACGTGGAGGCCGAGGTCGCGCCGGACCTTCGGACGCTGACCGCCACCTTCGAAGACCTCCTCGCCGACTTCGTCAGGACGGTCGCGCCGTTCCGGTTCGTCGGGGACCGGATCCTCGCCTCCTCGACCTTCCGCTACTTCACCCGCGCGACGCCCGGCCTCCCCGACCTTCTCCTTCTCGGAAAGGCCCGCGAGCTGTTCCGCCGAAAAAGGTCGACGAAAGCAGAGCCCCGGTACGACCTCCTCGTCCTCGACGCGCCTGCGACCGGCCACGCCCGTTCCCTCCTGTCGCTCCCGCGGACCCTCCTCCGGACGACGCCGGCCGGCCCGCTCCGGAAGGTCGGCACCGACGTCGACCGGATCCTCGCCGATTCCGCCACCGCGGCCCTCGTCGTCGTGGCCGAGCCGGCCGAGTTCGCGGCGCGCGAAGCCGAGGAGCTCTCGGAGTCGGCGAAGAGGGACGCCGGGCTCTCGACGGCGCTCGTCGTCGTCAACCGGATCGGCCGGAGTGGAAGGCCGGAGACGCTGCCGGCGACCGCAATGCCGATCATTCGGATTCCGGAGATCGAGGCGTTCGGGGAGGACCGCTCTTCGAAAGCGCGCGCGGCGTTCTTCGAGATCTTTCTGTCCACCTTCGAAGAGAGTTTCGCGGCGCCGAAGCGGGCCGTTCCCGTCGAGCCGACGAGTTCCAGACCGGAACGGGCAGCGGAAGATCTCTCGGCCTCAGTTCCCCTTTCCTGCAGGCTCGATTTCGCGTCCTGGCTGACCGACGCTCCCCTCCTCGCCCTGACCGGCCCCGGGGGAGTCGGAAAGACGACGCTCGCCGCCGCCGCGGGGCTCGCGGCCGCGCGCCGGGGCCGCCGGGCGCTCGTCCTGACAGTCGACCCCGCGCGCCGCCTCGCCCAGGCGCTCGGCCTTCCCGAAGCCGAGCGGAAGAGAGCCGCTCCCGTCGAGGTGCCGGCTTCCGGGCTGCCACGGGGGGGATCGCTCCACGCCCTCCAGATCGACCCGAAAGCGACGTTCGAGAGTCTCCTCGCGCGCGTCGCGCCCCCCGCAGCGTTGAAGCGGATCCGGGAGAACCGGCTTTACACGGGGCTCGTCGACTCGCTCCCGGGCGTCCTCGAGTACATGGGCGTCGAAGCGCTCTACGAGCAGTCGCGGGACGGGGCCTTCGACCTCATCGTCCTCGACACGCCCCCCGCGTCCCGCGGCCTCGACTTCCTCTCCGCCCCCGACCGGATGGTGGAGCTGCTCTCAAACGACGCCCTCCGCTGGTTCCTCCGGGAGGACTCTCTCCTATCGCGCGCGCTCTCGGGCGCTTCGCGCGGCGCCGCCGCCGTCCTCAGGCTGGCCGACTCCTCGCTCGGCTTCGGCTTCCTCTCGGACCTCGCCGACTTCTTCCGCGCCTTCGACGGCCTCTACGCCGGCTTCGAGACCCGGAGCCGGGAGATCTCCGCCCTCCTCGCGAAGGGGCGCTTCCTCGTCGTCTCGTCGCTCGACGCTTCCTCGCTCGAAGCCGCTGGCGGCATCGCGGAGGCGCTGGTCCGACGGAAGGCCTCTCCGGGCCTCCTCCTCAACCGCCTCCCCGCCGGTCTCGCGCGGCTGCCAGTCCTTCCCCCCGAGCTTTCGAGCCTCCCCCGCAGGGCGTTCCGGGAGAGCGGCCTCCCGGCCGCGGAGCTGCCGTCCGCGCTCGCGGACGCGCTCGCCTAGGCGAGCGGGGCGAAGAGGTCGGCGAGATCCGCCGACAGGACCTCCCGCGCCCCTTCGATGGCCGGCGCCGCGGGGCGGTCCGCCGACCAGAACGGCACCTTCGCGCGGAGCCGCTCGTGCGCTTTCTCGAGGATCGGCGAGGAGCGGAGCGGCCGGCGGAGGTCGAGCGCCTGCGCGGCGGCGAGGAGCTCGATCGCGAGGACCGTCTCCAGGAGCTCGACGTTCCGCGCGAGCTTCCGCGCGGCGATCGGCCCCATCGAGACGTGGTCCTCCTTGCCGGCCGACGTCGGGATCGAGTCGACCGACGCGGGAAACGCGTTTGTCTTCCCCTCGGAGACCAGGGCCGCGGCCGTGACGTGAATCATCATCAGTCCCGAATTGAGCCCCCCCTCTTCGACGAGGAAGGCCGGCAGGTCAAACGACAGCGAGGGGTTCACCAGCCGCTCCGTCCGCCGCTCGGAGATCGACGCGAGATCGACGGCCGCCGCGGCGAGGTGATCGCAGACGAGCGCCACCGGCGCGCCGTGGAAGTTGCCTCCCGAGATCAGCTCCCCCTCCCCCGGCGCGGGGCCGGCGAAGACCATCGGATTGTCGGTGGCAGCGTTCATCTCGATCTCGAGAACCCGGCGCCCATGAGCGGCGGCGTCGCGAACGGCGCCGTGCACCTGGGGCGCGCAGCGCAGCGCGTACGCGTCCTGAACCTCGTGGCAGCCGCGGTGGCTCTCGCGGATCTCCGACCCGCGGAGGAGCTCGCGGAGGTTCGCCGCCGACGCGGCCTGCCCCGGATGCGGGCGCGCCGCGTGAATCCGCGGGTCAAAGGCGGCGTCCGTCCCCTTCAGCGCGTCGATCGTCATCGCGGCGACGAGGTCCGCCGCCTTCAGGAGGAGCTCCAGCCGCGTCAGCGCGAGGGCGCCGACGGCGGTCATCATCTGGGTCCCGTTGATCAGGGCCAGCCCTTCCTTCGCCTGCAGCGTCACCGGTGCGATTCCCGCCGCGCGGAGCGCCCCGGCGGCCGGCTGCCGCTTCCCGCCGACGAAGACCTCTCCCTCGCCGATCACCGCAAGGGCGAGGTGCGCCAGCGGCGCGAGATCCCCCGACGCCCCGACCGAGCCCTGCGACGGAATGACGGGGTGGATCCCCGCGTTCAGGAGGGCGAGGAGCGTTTCGAGCGTCTCGGGCCGCACTCCGGAGAAGCCTTTCGCGAGACAGTTGGCCCGGAGGAGCATCAGGGCACGGACGGCCTCCCCCGCGAGAGGCTCCCCCACGCCCGCCGCGTGGCTCCGGACGAGGTTGAGCTGCAGCGTCGCCAGCTTCTCGCGCGGAATGACGACGTCGGCGAACTTCCCGAAGCCGGTGGTGACGCCGTAGACGACACGGTTCTCGGCCACCGCCCGGTCGATCACGGCGCGGGACGCGGCCACCCGGCCCCGGGCCGCCGGCGCGAGCGCCGCCTTCGCCCCGCGCCGCGCGACCGCCACGAGGGCGTCGAGCGTCAGGGCGTCGCCGGTGAGGAGAACGTCGTCGGCCAAGCCCGGGCATTCTCGCACTCCCGCTCGGGTAGACTCGACCGGTGAAACGCGTCAAAGGCTCCGCCGTCGCCGTCGTCGGCGGCCAGTGGGGGGACGAAGGGAAGGGGAAGGTCGTCGACCTGATCTCCCCGTCCTTCGACCTCGTGGCCCGTTACCAGGGCGGCCACAACGCCGGCCACACGGTCAAGTTCGGCGACAAGCACTTTGCCCTCCGCCTCGTCCCGTCGGGCATCTGCCGGCCCGGCGTCGTCAACGTCATCGGCAACGGGCTCGTCATCGACCCGCGCGCTCTTCTATCGGAGATCGCGTCGCTCCGCGCGAACGGCGTGACGATCAACGACAACCTGAAGCTCTCGGACCGCGCGCACGTCATCCTCCCGACGCACGCCCTCCTCGACGGCGCGCGCGAGAAGGCGCTCGCGGGGGCGAACATCGGCACGACGTCGCGCGGCATCGGACCCGCGTACGAGTCGAAGGCGAACCGGACCGGCATCCGGATCGCCGACCTCGTCGACCCGGCCCGGTTCCGGGAGGTGGCGACTCCGCTCCTGACGCACCACGCGTCGGTCCTCTCGCACTTCTACGGCCTCGACGCCCCGAACGTCGAGGAGACGATCGAAACCTACCTCGAGTGCGGGCGGCAGCTCGCCCGCTACGTCACGAACACGAGCGCCTACCTCGACGAGCGCCTGAAGGCGGGGGCAAAGCTCCTCTGCGAGGGGGCGCAGGGCGCGATGCTCGACGTGGACCACGGCACCTACCCCTTCGTGACGTCGTCGTCGTGCAACGCGGGGGGCGCGGCGACCGGCCTCGGCATCTCCCCCTCGACGCTCGTCGCCGTCATCGGCGTCATGAAGGCCTATACGACGCGCGTCGGCTCCGGCCCCTTCCCGACGGAGCTCTTCGACGAGACGGGCGAGCGGATCCGGAAGCGCGGAAACGAATTCGGCACCGTGACCGGGCGGCCCCGGCGCGTCGGCTGGTTCGACGCCGTCGTCGCGCGAACCGCCGTCAGGCTCTCCGGAATCGACGCGCTCGCTCTCACCAAGCTCGACGTCCTCGACGACCACGCCGAAGTGAAGATCTGCGTCGGCTACGACATCGACGGAAAGCGCGAAACCGAGGTCCCGGCGCGGGCGGACCACTACGAGCGGGCCAGGCCCGTTCTTCGCACCTTTCCCGGGTGGAACGCGCCGACGGCGGGGGTCGAGAGCTTCGAGAAGCTCCCCCGGCGCGCGCAGGAGTACGTCCTCGCGCTCGAGGAGATCGTCGAGACGAAGGTGGCGCTCCTTTCGAACGGGGCGAGGCGCGAGGAGACGATCGTCCGGCCCGGCACCGCGCTCGACGCCTGGCTGAAACCCAGTCTGGTCGGCTGACTTGCTAGACTCCCCGACGGGGGCCGTTAGCTCAGTCGGTTAGAGCACCTGCCTTTTAAGCAGGGGGTCGCTGGTTCGAGTCCAGCACGGCTCACCAGCATTTCGAAGTCTCCTCCGGGTGCCCCCATCGTCTAGCGGCCCAGGACGCTACCCTTTCAAGGTAGAGATCGCGGGTTCGAATCCCGCTGGGGGTACCAACCCTTCCTCTTTCGCCGCTGGACTTGGCGTCGATCATCCCGCTGCCGACCTGCTGCCAGGCGTCGCGAGCGACGGCGATGAGGTCGGAGCGGCGCGGGACCGTCGCACCAGAGGTTTCCGCGCGCAGCGAGAGGGGGCGAACCGGCGCCGAGCGGCCCTCTACCCGCCGGGCACAATGCGAGCGTCACGCAGTGAAGAAAGAGACGGGGATCACGGGGGGACGAGATACGCGAGGTTGATGGTCACCGGCACCGGAACGCCGCCACATGTGGCCGGCTTGTAGACCCACCCCTGCACCGCCTCCTTGGCGGCCGCCGCCGGGCCGGGGGCCACGAACCGCAACCAGACAAGATCATGGATGCGCCCGTCGGTTCCGACCTCGGCCAGGCAGTGGACCGTCCCGAACTGGCGGCGTGCCTTGCTGAAGGCGAGAATGTCCGTGTTCGGTTGCTTCTTCACCAGCAACTGTGGCGGATCCGGGTTGGCGCAGTACGTCCACTTGTCCGCACCCGCCGGAGGGGCGAAACCGGCCGGGTCTTGAACCTCCTCCTCGACGAGTTCCTCGACTGTCGCTTCGACCACGAGGTCCTTTCCCTCGTAGCAGCGCAGGACTTTGGGGAACACTTTCTTGCCAGACGTGACCTGGCCCTCGTACTCGAACCGGGGCAGGTCGGTCTTATAAGTCGCGCTCCGGAGCAGGCCACTGTTGGCTTCGAAGCAGAGCGTCACCTGAGAGTCTCTTTTGATCCCCACTGGGCTGATCGCTGCCATGCCCGCACGGTCACTCTGCCAGAGCGCCGCGGTGGGTGAAGCCTCGATGCAGATAGCCTTCGTTCCCGCGACCTCCTTCTGCTGGAGTTCGCCGATCTGTGCGCCTCCGGGCAACTCGAGGTGGTACGCGGGGCTCAGCGTCTGCGCGACCTCGTGGAAACGGAGCTGCTTCTCGACGACGTTGCGCTTGCGCCAACGCTCGCCGTCGTACAGGCCGGAAAGCTCCCTATACCCTGGGAAGCTGATCTGCTCGAACCACCGTCCCGATGAGACCGCGAACAGCAGGTATTCGCCCTCGAGGGTTCCGGTTTTCCCGACCATGCCGAAGAGCGTGACGTGAGCGCGCAGATGGAAGGGCCCGGTGTCCGATGCGAGGAGTTTCTCCAGCGACTGTGCCCGAGCGATCAGGGCGATCCCTTTCTGCTGCTTGTCCTCCTCCGCTCCGGTGATCGGTGCCGCGAGCGCCGGCGCCCGCAGCGTAACGGTGATCGCCAGGCCCACGAGGGCCGGGGAGAGACGCCAAGCCAATCCGCGTGCACGACACTTCATCGCCGAACTCCTCTTGGCTTGCCTACGGATAATATGGGCCATGTGGGCTGGAATCGCCAACTGCAAATGGGACTCGACGGGCTGAGCCTGCAATCCGGAAACTCGATGCTGAGAGGTGGTCGAAGAAGGGGATCGCCCGCGAGCCGGAGCTGGCTGCTCGACGAGCCCATCATTACCACCGCCCTTGTGGACCTCCGGGGGAACGTAACTCGTCTCCATGTCGCCCGGTTCAATGGAGGACCCTAGGGGAGTACCGTCCACCCAGTCCGACTATGCCCACTGGATGAAGGGGGAGGCTGGAGTGTCGTCGAGCCACCCGGGCCTTCGAGGCCCATTCCGTCAGGGCCTTCAAGGTCCTGTATGGCACGGAACTCCCCGAGAGAGTCCCGAAACTGGTTCCAAGTCGGAATGCCGTGGGGTACCACCTTCCTCCCGCGCTTCCTCCCCGCCGTTGAGATAGGATCTCAACAGGAGAGAGGCGGCTCTGGAACTCTCCGCCGGCGGCATAATCCGCGAATGCGCCGGTCGCGGTCGACGGCGAAAGGAGACGATCATGTCGCAGAAGGTCCTGATGCTCGTCGGCGACTTCGTCGAGGACTACGAGGTGATGGTGCCGTTCCAGGCGCTCCAGATGCTCGGACACACCGTCCACGCCGTCTGTCCGGGGAAAAGGACGGGCGACAAGGTGCGCACGGCGATCCATGACTTCGAGGGAGACCAGACCTACAGCGAGAAGCCGGGGCACAACTTCACGCTCAACCGTTCCTTCGACGAAGTGAAGGAGGCGGCCTACGACGCACTCGTGATCCCCGGCGGGCGCGCGCCGGAGTACCTGAGGCTCAACCCCCGGATCCTCGAGATCGTCCGGCACTTCGCAGAGGCCGGAAAGCCGATCGCCTCCATCTGCCACGGGGCCCAGATCCTCGCCGCCGCCGGCGTTCTCGAGGGAAAGAAGTGCTCGGCGTATCCCGCGGTGGGGCCCGAGGTCACCCGTGCTGGAGGCCGCTACGTCGACCTTCCGGTGGAGCAGGCCGTCACGGATGGAAACCTCGTCACGGCCCCGGCGTGGCCGGCGCACCCGATCTGGCTCTCGCAGTTCGCCAAACTGCTCGAGTCGCGGGTGCCGCACGGCGTTTCCGCCGGAGCCTGACCCCGGCGCCGGCAGAAAAAGAAGGAGAACGCGGGTTCGAGTCTCGCCGGGACGTACCGGCCCTTCTCGCGTCTCCGCGTGGGATGTTTGCATCATTCCCCCGCACCGAGCCGGATCTGTACGTTTCTCGGAAGACCGAAGGGAACGGGAAAGATGCACGAGACGGCCCCGCGCCCCGCCACGAACGGGTCGACGCTGCCTGAAGGAGGAACGGAATGATCACGTTCGCACCCGGGAACCTCAGGGTCCCGAAGTGGACGCGGCCGGTCTACATGGTCGCGGCCGGGACGACCGACTTTCGCAAGCGCTATCCCGAGAAGAAGCTCGACGAGCTCTGCATGATGGCCTTCCGGATGCTCCTCGAGGAGAACGACCTCAAGATGGACCCGCTCGAGGTGAAGGGCCTCATCAACTTCGCCTCCTACGGCGAGTTCGCCGACCACTTCCAGGACCAGCTTCTCTGCGAGGCGAAGGTCCACGACTACCTCGGCCTCGACCCCTTGCCCAACGTCGGCGTCAAGACCGGCGGCGCCACCGGAGGCTCACACGATGCTCGTGGGCGCGACCACGGTGGCGAGCGGGCTTTCCGACTGCACCCTCGTTCTGGGCTGGGAACGGATGGACGAGGTGAAGACCTGGACCGGCAACTACTACATCGCCTCGGCGGCCTGCAAGGACTTCGAGACCCGGCTGGCCCGCATCTACGCCAGCTACTACGCCCCGATGGCCCGCCGCTTCCAGGAGATGTACCACGTGGACGAGAGGGTACGGGCCGAGATCGCCGTGAAGAACCGGGGCTACGCCTGCTCCTCGCCGTTCGCGCAGCAGCCCGGCAGGCACACGATCGAAGAGGTCCTCCGCGGCGCGATCGTCTCCGACCCGCTGCGCTTCCTGGAATGCTGCGCCATGAGCGTCGGCTCGGCCGCCGTGCTCCTCTGCTCCGAGGAGCTGGCGTTCCGCCTCACCGACAGACCCGTGCGCCTCTACATCGCAGGAGGCTCCCACACGCTCAGAACCGGCGACCGCCGTCCGATGCGGATTCCGCTTCTCCCGCACGAGACGGAGGAGGGTTACAAGTGGCTCTACGACGAGATGGAGAAGCAGGACGGGCGATGGCCGGGGTTCGAGAGCTTCGGCGCGACGCGTTTCGCGGCCTACATGGTCTACCGGATGGCGGGCATCAACGTCCCGCTCGAGGATCTGGACCTCGTCGAGACGCACGACGCCTTCACGATCTCCGACCTCCAGACCTACGGCGACGTCGGCCTGACGCTGTACGGCCGCGAACAGGATTACGTCACCTCCGGCGAGTGCTACCTGGATAACCCCCGTACCAAAAGGAGGGGAAAGTGCCCGGCCAACCTCTCGGGCGGCCTCCTCGGCACGATGCACGCGGTCGGCGCCACCGGGATCTTCCAGTGCGGCGAGGTCTTCTGGCAGCTCCAGGGAAAGTACGACAAGTTCCACGGCGACCCCGGGATCTGGGCGCGGTACGGCAAGAAGAAGCCCGACGACTGGAAGAGTCTTCAGGTGAAGGACCCTCGCCGGGGCCTTTCCATCTCGCACGCCGGCGTCGGGAGCCACGTGACGTGCGCAGTCCTCGAGAAGGCCTGGTAGGAGGGGCGAGATGAGCGAGACGGCCGTTCCGAAGATCCCGCCTTCGAAGATCGACGTCGTGGGCGACGCCTGGATCCTCCACTTTCCCCGCTTCGGCCCGGAGGGGACGCACTACCACTCCTACGGGCTCCTCACGCCGTACTTTCAGGGACTTTCCGAAGGGAGGCTGATGGCGACCCGCTGCCTCGATCCCGGATGTCCCGTCAGCAGGGGCGACGGCCTGTCGTGGCTCCCGCCACGAGCCGACTGCCCCGATTGTCATCGGCCGATGGCGTGGAAGCCGATCACGGAGCCGAGGGGCTACGTCTATGCGTACACGTACGTCGAGCGCGGCGGCACGGGCCTCGAGCTGCCGTGCCCCTACTTCCAGATCGACGTGAAGATCGAGGGAGTCTGCACGATCCTGAAGAGCTACCTCGTGGGGCCCGGGCCCGTGAAGATCGGCGACAAGGTGAGGGCCCGCTTCCGGACGGGAAACGACGCCACGCACACCTGCCTCGACCTCTACTGGGAGCCGGAATAAGGTCCTCCGGGCGGGAGATCGCCGACTCGAATTCCGCCGGCAGAAAAAAAACGCCCCCGGAGACTTGTCCGGGGGCCTGCTGCCGGCCGGGACGAGCCCGGCCGGACCTGAATTCGAGCTACTTCTTGGCCGCGGGGGCCTTGACCTTCGTCCAGTCGACCTTCCCGTCCTTGCCCATGGCGCCCTTGACGGTCTTCCCGAAGTCGTTCAGGTCTTTCGGGCCGTCCTTCTTCGGCATCTTGTCGACGTGACAGGTCTGGCAGTTCGGCGTCGCGTCCTTGTTGGCTTCCTTGAAACCCTTCTGGATATCCATCGTGGCGAGGGCGGTGCTGCCCAGCGCGATGGCGGCGACGGTGGCGACGACGGCGGCGGTGGTCTTCTTCATCTTTTCTCCTCCTCTTTTCATCGTCCTCGTAACAGGTCCCGGGACGTTCCCATCAAACGCCGTGCCAGTCCGTAGTTCACATGAATCATCCGGTGGGGAGCGCCCCGACGGTGCGGCTCCCCGCCCGCGGCGGCCGGGGGGCACGACCTCGGTCGGAGGGTGCACGAAATGGTGCAGCCCGGGCGATGTCGTGACAGAATTCAGCTTGGACTCCGAACCTCACCCGGTCCATCCGGAAACATCAGGGAACATACCGAAACAAAAGGAGCAGACATGAAACTGACACGACTCGCGCTCGCGGGAGCCGCCGCTCTCGCCCTCGTCTTTGGCGCCCTTCCTCTCCCCGCAGAGGACGCCCCGAAGAGCGAAGAGGACTGGAAGGCAATGAAGAAGGAGGCGAAGCAGGACCAGATCTATTCGATCGGCTACGACGCCGTCCAGCAGCTGGTGAAAGAGAACCCCAAGGCGAAGGAGCTGTTCGACAAGTCCTACGGCTGGGCCGCTTTCGACAACCTGAAGCTCGGTTTCGTCATCTCCGGCAGCGGCGGCAAGGGAGTCGCCGTGAACCGCAGGCTCGGGAAGAAGGTCTACATGGGAGTGGGCTCCGCGGGCATCGGCCTTTCGTTCGGCGGGAAGAAATACCAGATCATCTTCCTCTTCCAGGACAGCAAGACGTTCAACAACTTCGTGAACAAAGGGTGGGAGGCGACCGCCGACGCGACCGCCGCCGCCGGGAAGGCGGGCGGGGGCGCGCAGACGAACTTCGTGAACGGCCTGGCGATCTACCAGATCGACACCAAGGGCCTGATGGCCAGCGTCGACATCTCGGGGACGAAGTACTTCAAGGACAAAGATCTGAACTGACGCGGACCCATGCGACACCCCGGGGAGCCAGCCTCCCCGGGGCCTCCCCGGGCTATGATCAGGGAAGCCTCAGGAGCGAGCGCATGGCCCTTTTCGGCGGCCCGAAGAAGGACGACGAGCGCGGACTCAGGCCCGGCTTCCGGGACCTGAAGTGGGGCGATCTCCCGAAGAAGGAGATGACGGTCCTCGACGACACCGGAGAGGATCGCTTCTGCCTCCTGAAGAACGACGACCTGACGGTGAACGGGGCCCCGGTGGACCGGATCGTCTACAAGTTCTGGCAGGGGCGGCTCTCCGAGGTGCTCGTCGAGATCCCGCCGGTGACGGCGGATGCCGTCTTCAAGTCGCTGGTCGCGGAATGGGGCAAGCCGGACCGCCCGAACACCTTCATCGACGACTACTTCTGGAAGAACAAGAAGCTGGGCGTCGAGGAGACGGCGGCGGCCTTCAGCAAGAACCCGGGGACGAAGGCCGCGACCCTCACGATCTCGAGCGGCTACATACAGAAGAAGAGGATGATCCTGCCCCAGCCGGCCGCGCCGACGAAGCCCTGACGGTCAGTTCGACGCCGCCTTTGCCTCGTCCCTCACGGGGACGCACCTCTCGGAATACGTCGTGACCTCCACGTCCACCCGGTCGCCGAGCATCCGCCAGTGCCCCTCCAGCGTCGCTCCGGCGCCGGTCGTACCGTAACCGAGGACCTTGTCGCGGATCGCCCCGGCGACGCCGGGCGGCGCCTGCAGCCAGGCGTAGAAGCTGACGACCGCGTTCGGAGAGATGACGCCTTCGTCGGCCTTCGCGACCGCCGACGCGAGGTAGCCGCCCTTGTTGTCGTAGATGCGGATGGTCAGTGTCACGTCGCAGGCCGGGCCGCTCCCGATGTTCCGGATCTTCCCGTAGACCTGCACCTGCCCGCCCGACTGGACCACGCCGTTGTGCGCGGCCGAGTCGACGACGATCCGGGCCCGGCGGTCGTCACTTGTGGCGTCGGCGCCGGCAACCGGCGTCGCCGCAGCGTCCGCCGCGCTGTCCGGTCTCTTCGGCAGGACGCTCAGCGTCCCTCCCTTCGCCGGCTTCGCGGCTCCGCCGTCCTTCTCCTTCGCGATCCGCCGTTCGCGAGCGACGTCGGACAGCGTCCGCGCCGTCGAAACCACGGGCGTCGGCGTGGCCGCGGGGGTCGGCGTCGGCGTCGGAGCCGAAGAGGTGGCCTGGAGGAGGAGGAGCGCGAGGGCGATCACACCGCCATTATCGCCTTCCCCCGCGGCGGCTCAGGATGCCGCGGCCAGCGGCGGAACGGCGCGAAGCCGCGGGCGCGGCGACGGCCTCGCCGCCTTCACCGACTTCGAGGCGCGAACGAGGAGCTTCCGGCCGAAAACCCTTTCGAAGAGGTCGCCTTTCTCCCCTGCCGCCCAGAGCTCGAGGTCGGCCGGGCCGCGTGTCGCCGCCCGGACGATCACCTTCTTTCGCCGCACCTCCACCCGCAAGTCCGAAATGCGTCCCCGGTGCGTCCGGTCGAGCGCGTCGGCCACGCGGAGGAGGGCCGCGAGCTTCTCGACCACCGGCTTCTTCCAGGGGTCGAGCCGACGGAAGGCCTGATGGCGCGGGGAGGGCGACGCTTTTCGGTGGTAGCGGGCGACGAGCGCGATCAGCTCCACCTCGTCCTTCGTGAAGCCCTTCATTCCGCCGTGGACGATCAGGTAGTAGGAGTGGTGGTGATGCCGTTGATACGAGATCGAGAGTCCGACGTCATGCAGCGAAGCGGCGTGCTCCAGCCACTCGCGCTCGAGCGGCGTGAGCTGGTGAAGGCTGTGGGTCTTCTCGAAGAGGCGGACCGCGAGGTCGCGGACCCGCGCCGCGTGCTCCCGGGGCACGCCCGCACGCCGGGCCAGGCGCTCCACCGACGCGTGCCGCGCGTCACGCTCCTCACCAGCGCGACCCGCCGACGGGGACTCGAGGACGAGGCTGTCGCGCAGCGAGCGCTCGGAGACGAGCAGCGTCCGGATGTCGAACGCCTCCATGATCTCGAGAAGGAGAACCCCTCCGGCCGTGACGATGTCGCGCCGTTCGGGCTCGAGCTCCCGGACGTGAGCCTTCTGCTTGACCGTCGTCCTCAGCAAGACGTCGACCGCCCGCGCGACTTCCTTTCTCGAGACGGAAAGGTGTCCCGTCCCCGGTCGGGGCCGGCTCCCGAGGGCCGCCGCGATGTTCGCGAGGGCGAGGATCGTCCCCGACGTGCCGACCGCCGTCTGGAACCGGCTCTTCGCGACCGGCTTCCGCAGCCGCCGGAGCCGGCTCCGCACCTCGCGTCGAAGGCGCCGCCCGTCCCGTCCCGAGAGCGGGTCGCTCTTCACGAAGCGCTCCGTCAGCCGGACCGCGCCGAGGTCCAGGCTTTCGGCGAGGACGATCCGCTCCTTCTCGGCGACGACGACCTCCGTCGACCCGCCGCCGATGTCGACGACGAGGAGCGGATCGCACGATGCCGGGAGGTCGAGGCGGACGGCGCGCATCGTCAGGCGCGCCTCCTCCTCTCCGGAGATCACCGCCACGCGGACGCCCGTCTCGCGCTTCAGCCGCCTCACGAACTCGGGGCCGTTGTCGGCTTCGCGGACGGCGCAGGTGGCCACGGCCGTGATCCGGGAGGCCCCCGCCGCGCGGGCCAGCGCCGCGTAGCGCGCGACGCAGTCGAGCCCGTCGGCCATCGCCTCCTCGGAGAGTGCGCCGGTGGAGAGCGTCTCCTGGGCGAGGCGGATCATCTCCTTCTCGCGCAGGACCTCCTCGTAGTGGTCGGGGTCGTCCGGGTCGAGCTGCGCCACGAGCAGCTTGACCGAGTTGGACCCGATATCGATCGTCGCGACGATCTCGCCGGCCGCCATGCCACCCCTTTTATCAGAGCCTTGGGCGGACCGTCAGAAGGCGGCCTGGGCCGCCAGCAGGATCTCGTTGTAGCAGCAGTGGGAGACGCCGTTGACCGTCCGGCCCTCGACGTCGATGTTGTACCACTCGAGCTTGATGTTGACGTTCTTCCAGAGCGGCAGCCAGTGAAAGCCGGCCGTCCACTGCGTGCTGTTGTTGCGCGGGACGAGCCGGTTGTTGTTGAGCCGGTCGTATCGGACGCCGACCTGGAAGTGGTCGCCGAAGATGTAGAGCGCCGAGGCGTAATAACCCCACCGCTCCAGCTTCGTGAGGTTCGTCTGCGTGTCGTTGGCGGCGAGGTATTCGAACTCCAGCCAGAGCTTCGAGCCCGGGACGTCGTACCCGCCGTACTTGATGTGGCCTCCATACCGAGACCGGTTGCGGTGCGCGGTTCCGCCTTCGGTTTCCCCAGTGCCGCCCGAAGCGCCGAGGACGAGTCCCTTCATCGGCTTGAAGTCGAGCCGGCCGGAGTAGAAGAGCGTGTCGTTGGTGTCGCTGATCGTATTCGTGACGGTGCCCGTCGTCAGGGCCGACCAGAGCGTGACGTGCTCGCCGAACTCGCCCTTGTAGAAGAATCCGGCCTGGCGGACGTCGGAGAAGGTCCGCGTGACCTGGGCTCGCTCGCCGAACCAGAGCTCGGACGAGGAGCGCATCCCCTCCTCGGTGATGTCGATCTTCTTCTGCCCGAGGGCGAACTCCTGGTCGTGCCACCCGGTGTAGATGACCGCGAGGTCCTGGAGAATCTTCCCGTCCGCTCCGGCCGCCGTGTTGATCGCCTTGGAGGGGTCGATCATCACCTCGAAGCCGAAGTCCTTCCACTTCCCGGCCATCTTCATCTCCGCACGCCGGAGACGGAAGGTGTTCTGGCCCGTGTTGTTGCCGAGCCAGTCCGTACCGGATCCCACGGGCGACGTGTCGCCGACGTACCAGCCCTGAAACAGGCCGCCGAACCAGAGCTCGCCGTTGTTCCCGATCCGGAGGCGGGTCGGCATCGGGGGAGGAGGAGGCGGCGGCGGCGCCGCCCGGTTGTAGCCGGGCCGGTCGTGCTTCAGGTTGTAGAGGTCGATCGCCGTCTCGTTCTCGGCGATGACCGTCTCGCCGTTCGGGCCGTGGCCGAGGATCGTAATCGCCATTCCCATGTCACCCGACTTCGACCAGGAGTCGTACCTCTTCGCCGAGTTGAAGACGTAGATCCGCCCATCCTTCTCGACTTCCTTGTACCAGAGCCCCTGCGCGGAGGCGGCGCCGACCGTGAGGACGAGCACGGCCGCCACGACCCCGAAGGCCCAGCGCTTGAGAGTCCCTTTCATCCGATTCCTCCTTCTTGAAATGTCGGGCCGGACTCTCGCCTCCGGACGTAAAACCGCGGGGGACCGGGTGTTTAGACCGTGTAAGAAGTCGTCCCGGAACCGGCAACGCCGCATGAAGACCGTGTGAAGGAGCTGGGATATCCTCCCCCCGCCATGAGGCTCCTCCCGAAAGAAGAGAACTTCCTCCAGCAATTCACCCGCACCGCCGAGATCATCCTCGAGGCGGCCGTCGTCCTCGACGGCCTCGCAACGGACTTCACCGATGTCGAGGTGAAAGTCGGCAAGATCAAGCACCTCGAGCACGAGGGAGACCAGGTCACCCACCAGACTTTCGCCCTTCTCTCTCGGACGTGGATCACTCCGATCGATCGGGAAGACATCCACGACCTGACGAAGCAGCTCGACGACGTCCTCGATTTGATCGACGCGGCCGCGGCGCGCCTCGTCCTGTTCAAGATCCAGTCTCCGACGCCGGAGCTCAGGGCCCAGACGCACCTGATCGTCCAGTCCGCCCAGGCCATCCAGCGCGCCCTCGGCCTCCTCAGCGATCTGAAGAACTCGAGGGCCATCCTGGACGCCTGCATCGAGATCAACCGGCTGGAGAACGAGGCCGACGCCGTGAACCGGAGGGCCATCGGCCGCCTTTTCGAGAAGGAAAAGGACCCCTTCACGCTCCTCAAGTGGAAGGAGATCTACGAGGTGCTGGAAACGGCGACCGACGCCTGCGAGGACGTGGCGAACGTCCTCGAGCAGATCGTCCTCAAGTCGACCTGAGTGCCATGGCCTTCGTCCTCTTCGTCGTCGTGGCCGCCCTTGTCTTCGACTTCGTCAACGGCTTTCACGACGCGGCCAACTCGATCGCGACGGTCGTCGGGACGCGCGTCCTCACCCCGAGGATCGCCGTCATCTGGGCGGCGTTCTTCAACTTCGTGGCCGCGTTCGCCTTCGAGACCCGAGTCGCCAAGACGATCGGGAAGGACATCGTCAACCCGGCCGTCGTCGACCCGGTCCTGATCCTCGCCGGCCTGACCGGTGCCATCGTCTGGAACCTCCTGACCTGGTGGTGGGGCCTCCCCTCCTCCTCCTCGCACGCCCTGATCGGAGGCTTCGCCGGCGCGGCGGTGATGAAGGCCGGCGTCGGAGTCCTCGTCCCGCACGGGCTCGTCAAGACGCTCGTCTTCATCGTTCTCTCGCCGCTCCTCGGCATGACCCTCGGCTTCCTCTTTTTCCTCTCCGTCCTCTGGATCTTCCGAAAGATGCGCCCCGAGCCCGTGGACCGCCTCTTTCGGAAGGTCCAGCTCGTCTCCGCCGCCTCGTTCTCGTTCGGCCACGGCCTGAACGACGCCCAGAAGACGATGGGGATCATCGCCGTCCTCCTCTTCTCCGCCGGCTATCTGAAGAGCGTCGAGATCCCCTTCTGGATCATCCTTCTCTGCCACGCCGCGATCGGCCTCGGGACGCTCGCGGGGGGATGGCGGATCGTCCGGACGATGGGGATGCGGATCACGGCACTGAAGCCGGTCGGCGGCTCGTGCGCCGAGTTCGCCGGCGCCTGCACTCTCTTCGGCGCGTCGTGGGCGGGAATTCCCGTTTCGACCACTCACACGATCACCGGAGCCATCATGGGCGTCGGTTCTGTCCGCCGTTTTTCCGCCGTGCGCTGGGGAGTTGCCCGGAACATCATCACGGCGTGGGTGCTGACGATCCCTGCCGCCGCGATCGTGGCGGCCGTTTCCTGGAAGATATTGTCCGCGCTCAATGGCCTGTTCGGGTTCTATCTCGTTCGCCCCTGAAGAGATACGATCTTCACGCGGACTTTACATCGCCCTCACATGAACACCGCTGCTCCGCCGGAGACTCCGCGCCGTAAGACGAAATCACGGACGCAAGGAGGAAACATGAACAGCAAGCGGAAGAAGGCGGCGGCCGCGGCGCTCGCGCTCCTCGTCACGGGAACTCTCGTGGCGCAGACGGTCAAGGTCGATCCTTCGCTCCCGACCTACAAGCGCGTCTCGGGCGTTTCCGGGAATCTCAATTCGATCGGCTCCGACACGCTCAACAACCTGATGACGTACTGGGCCGAGGGCTACAAGAAGAGCTACCCGAACGTCAACATCCAGATCGAGGGGAAGGGCTCCACGACAGCGCCTCCAGCGCTCATCGAGGGGACCTCCCAGCTCGGCCCGATGTCGCGCGAGATGAAGGGGGCCGAGATCGACCGGTTCGAGGCGAAGTACGGTTACAAACCGACGCGGATCCGGGTCGCCCTCGACGGCCTCGCGGTCTACGTCAACAAGGACAACCCGATCGAGCAAGCTGACCTTCAAGCAGCTCGACGGCATCTTCTCGTCGACCCGGAAGCGCGGCGGCAAGGACATCAAGACCTGGGGAGACCTGGGCCTGACGGGCGACTGGGCGAACAAGCCGATCTCGATCTTCGGGCGCAACAGCGCTTCGGGCACGTACGGCTACTTCAAGGAGCACGCGCTCGAGAACGGCGACTACAAGAACAGCGTCAAGGAGCAGCCCGGCTCCTCGTCCGTCGTCCAGGGCGTCGCCGAGGACAAGTACGCGATCGGCTACTCGGGCGTCGGGTACACGACCTCGGGGGTCAAGACCGTTCCGATCTCGGCGAAGGACGACGGGCCGTTCGTCGGCGAGTCGTACGAGAACGTCCTCGACCGGAAAGTACCCCCTCGCCCGCTACCTGAACGTCTACGTCAACAAGGCCCCCGGCAAGTCGCTCGACCCGCTCGTGAAGCAGTTCCTCCTCTTCGTTCTCTCGAAGGAAGGTCAGGAGATCGTCGTCAAGGACGGCTTCTTCCCCCTCACGGCGAAGGTCATCGGCGAAGAGACTCGCCAAACTGAACTGACGCAGGATCCGGGCGGCGCGCCGCTCCACGGTCGCGCCGCCCCTTCCCGATGAGCGAAAAGACCCAGCGCTTCCTCACGAAGCTCGCGGACAAGGCGTCGACCGTCTTCATCACGGGCGGCGGCTGGCTCATGATCGCGAGCCTCGTCCTGATCTTCGCTCTCATCCTCTCGCAGACGTTTCCGCTCTTCCGGAACCCCGAGGCGCTCCTCGAGGCCTCGACGGCGCTGATCGAAGGAAGCGGCCCGACCCTGGACGGGATCACGAACGAGTACCGCGACTACGTGGCCGTCGCGACCGCGACGGGAGGCCTCAAGGTCGTCGACCTCGCGACGGCGTCCGTCGTGAAGGAGATCTCCCTTCCCGAGGCGGGAGGGAAGGCCGTCACGGCGGTGGCGCGGACGATCCGGGGCGCGCTGGCCCTCGGGCTCGAGGACGGCGGGATCCTCCTCCTGGCCCCGCGATGGCAGACGACTTTCCCGGAGGGGAAGCGGACATCGGAGTTCTTCGCGAGCGTCACGGCGACCCTCGCTCCCGACCCGCAGGGCCGGCCGGTGCGGATCCTCGCGCTCTCGCACCCCGAATCAGGCGAGGCGGCCGTGGCCTCCTCCCCGGCGCCGGACGTCCTTTTTCTGGCGTCGGCGGGCGGAGACGAGCCCGGCGCCTCCCCCTCCTCCTCCGACCTCTCGCCCCTGCTCGGAGGGGAGGCGGTCTCGGCTCTCTCGTTCCACGACAACGGGAGGCTCCTCGAGGCCGGCACCGTCTCGGGGAAGGTGCTCTCGTTCGACGTCGCCGACCCGAAAGAGCCGAAGGCCCTCGGAGCGGTCCGTGGTCCATCCCGGCGCCCCTGCGCCGGTGACCGTTCTCGGTTCCCTGATCGGCGGGCAGACGCTGATCGCGGGAGACGCGAAGGGGCGCGTTGCCGGGCCTCGGCCGGCAGCGGAGCGAGGGGAGCGGTGAAGGGAAGACGCTCGGCGTCACGAAGACGTTCCCTAGCCACGCGGCCCGCGTCACCGCCGTCGCGGCGTCGCCCCGCGGCAAGACGTTCCTGACGGGCGACGAGATGGGCCGCGTCCACGCGACCTTCGCCACGAACGAGCGTCCGCTCGTCGACGTCGCGTCCGGAGGCAAGATCGTCTCGCTGGCCATGGCCCCGAAGGGGGACGGCTTCCTCGCGCTCGGAACGGCGGGGCTCAAGGAGTTCCGCCTCGACGCGCCGCACCCGGAAATCTCCTGGCGCAGCCTCTTCGGCAAAGCAGCTCTACGAGGGCTACGACCGGCCCGAGTACGTCTGGCAGTCGACCGGCGCCACGGACGACTTCGAGTCGAAGCTGTCGCTCGTCCCGCTGATCTTCGGCACGCTGAAGGGCACGCTCTACGCCCTCCTCTTCGCCGTCCCGATCGCCCTCGCGGCGGCTCTCTACACGTCGCGTCTTCGCGACCGCCACGAGGTGAAGGCGCTTCGTGAAGCCGGTCGTCGAGATGATGGCGGCGCTCCCGTCCGTCGTGATCGGCTTCCTCGCCGGGCTCTGGCTCGCTCCCGCTGATCCAGAACGCCACGTTCACGTCGCTGCTCCTCTTCCCGGTCGTGCCGCTCGTCGTCCTCGCCGGGGTCTTCGCCCGCGAGGGGCTCCCTTACGAGCTGCGGCAGAGGATCACCGGGCTCCACGAGATCGGAGCCATCATCCTCCTGACCGCGGCGGGAGTCGCGCTTTGCGCCGCGGTCGGACCCTGTGCTCGAGAGGCTGCTCTTCGCTGGCGACTTCCACGCCTGGCTCTACTCGGCCCTCCACCTCCGGTACGACGCCCGGAACTCCCTCGTCATCGCCTTCGCGATGGGGTTCGCTGTCATCCCGATCATCTTCACGATCTCGGAGGACGCCCTCTCCAGCGTCCCGCAGCACCTGAAGGCGGCCTCGCTGGCCCTCGGGGCTTCGCCGTGGCAGACGGCCACGCGCGTCATCCTCCCGACCGCCTCGGCCGGAATCTTCTCGGCCCTGATGGTCGGCTTCGGGCGCGCGGTCGGAGAAACGATGATCGTCCTGATGGCGACGGGCAACACGCCCGATCCTGGAGTGGTCGCTCTTCAACGGCATGCGGACCCTCTCGGCCAACATCGCCGTCGAGATCTCCGAGGCGCCGGAGGGAGGCACTCTCTTCCGGGTCCTCTTCCTCTCGGCCCTCCTCCTCTTCCTCCTGACCTTTCTCGTCAACACGCTGGCCGAGGTGATGCGCCAGCGCCTTCGCAAGAAGTACACGGTGATCTGATGGCCGCGACCGCCCCGATTCCCGTGCCCGCCCCGGCGACGGATGCCCGCGCGGCGGCCGCCCGCCTTTCCGAGTTCCTCTTCCGCAGGGGCGAGCCGATGATCTGGCTGACGGGCGCCGGCCTCGCCGTCTCGCTCCTCATGATCTTCGGCCTCCTCGGCCTCGTCGCCGTGCAAGGGGCTCGGCTTCTTCTGGCCGCGGCCCCTCGTCCGGATCGAGACGTCGGACGGCAAGAAGGTGCTCGGAGAGATCCTCTCGACGGAGAAGATGCCGGCGGAGGCCGGGAAGCCGGCCGAGAGCCGTATCCGCGTCAAGATCGGCAACCGGGACCTGAACGGCCTCGACTTCCGGTGGATCCCCCTCGCTGAGATCGCGAAGCGCGACACGCCGAAGGACGCCCTGCTTCTCGAGCGGCAGGAGTACGGGAACTTCCACGGCTTCCTGAAGGAGATCCGGAAAGGCGACGAGGTGGTGGCACGCGGGGACGAAAAGGGCCTCGCGACGCTTTCGACCCTCCAGAAGGAGCTCCATCCCCGCTTCGCCGAGCTGAACGAGCGGGAGCGGAAGGACGTCGGCGCCATCAACGCCCTGCTCGAGGCGGAGCGCCTTCGCCTCAGGAAGGCCGAACTCGCGCGCTCCCCCGACCTCCGCGCCGTCCGCGTCGCCACGGAGGGACGGATCGCCGAGCTCAAGAAGCGGTACGAGTCGGAGCGTGAGCGCCTGGAGACCACCCGCCGCGAGGTTTCCGGGACGTCGGCGGTCCTTGCCGACGCCGACGGGAGGCAGAAGACCGTCCTCGTCCGCGACATCGTCCGAATCGTCCGGCCGAACGATCTCTCGTGGCTCGGCAAGGCCTCGGTTTACTCCTCCAGGATCTGGGAGTTCGTCTCCGACGAGCCCCGGGAGTCGAACACCGAAGGAGGGATCTTCCCCGCCATCTTCGGGACGGTGCTCATGGTCGTCATGATGAGTCTCGTCTCCGTACCGTTCGGCGTCGTGGCGGCTCTCTACCTCCGCGAATACGCGATCCAGGGGCGGGCCGTCCGGCTCGTCCGGATCGCCGTCAACAACCTCGCGGGCGTTCCGTCGATCGTCTTCGGCATCTTCGGGCTGGGGTTCTTCGTCTACGGAATCGGGGTCGCGCCTCGACCAGTTCTTCTTCTCCGAGGCCCTCCCGACGCCGACGTTCGGAACGGGTGGCATCCTCTGGTGCGCCCTGACGCTGGCGCTCCTGACGGTACCCGTCGTCGTCGTGGCGACCGAGGAGGCGCTGGCCGCGGTTCCCGCCGGTATGCGGCATGCCTCGCTGGCGCTCGGTGCCACGAGGTGGCAAACGATGCGGCGCGTCGTCCTGCCGCGCAGCCGCTCCGGGAATCCTGACCGGCCTCATTCTCGCCATGGCCCGCGGCACCGGCGAGGTGGCGCCGCTCATGATCGTCGGCGTCGTGAAGCTCGCGCCCACGCTGCCGCTCGACGGCATCTTCCCGTACCTCCACCTCGACCGGAAGATCATGCATCTCGGTTTCCACCTCTACGACGTGGGATTCCAGAGCCCCAACGTCGAGGCGGCTATCCCGATGGTCTACTCGACGACGATCCTCCTGCTCCTGATCGTCGTCGCCCTGAACCTGACGGCGATCCTCATTCGAAACCATCTCCGCCGCCGGCTCTTCAGCGCGACGTTCTGAGGGCTTCGAGGTCTCCATGCAGCAGCCGAACATCGCGACCGCCGCCGTCGCTTCCGCTTCGGGACCGGAGCCCCTGCGGACGCCGCACCGGGCGGAGCCGCGCCGATCATCGAGGTGAAGAACCTCAATCTCTTCTACGCGGAGAAGCAGGCGCTCTTCGACATCACGATGTCGTGCAAGTCCAACTCGGTGACCGCCCTCATCGGGCCTTCGGGCTGCGGGAAGTCGACGCTTCTCCGGTGCCTGAACCGGATGAACGACCTGATCGACAACGTGAAGATCGACGGGTCGATCCGGATCCGCGGAACTGACATCAATGACCGCGGCCGTCGACGTCACCGCGATCCGGAAGCGCTTCGGCATGGTCTTCCAGAAGTCGAACCCGTTCCCGAAGTCGATCTTCGAGAACGTCGTCTACGGTCTCCGGATCCAGGGAGTCAACAACCGGGCCGTCCTGGCCGAGGCGAGCGAGCGCTCGCTCAGGGCCGCGGCCCTCTGGGACGAGGTCAAGGACCGGCTCGACGACTCGGCCCTCGGCCTCTCGGGCGGTCAGATGCAGCGCCTCTGCATCGCGCGCGCCATTGCCGTCGAGCCCGAGATCCTCCTGATGGACGAGCCCTGCTCGGCCCTCGACCCGATTGCGACCGCCAAGGTCGAGGAGCTGATCTTCGACCTGAAGTCGCGCTACACGATCGTCATCGTGACGCACAACATGCAGCAGGCCGCGCGCGTCTCCGACGAGACCGGCTTCTTCATGCTCGGCAAGCTCATCGAGTTCGACAAGACCGAGACGATCTTCACGAAGCCGAGCCAGAAGACGACCGAGGACTACATCACGGGGAGATTCGGATGACCGCGAAGGCCTCGCGCGCCCCGCCCGCGGCCCATCGCCGTCGTCGAGGACGACGACGACCTCGCCTTCACGCTGACCTACAACCTGAAGAAGGACGGCCGGTACGAGGTCGAGCGGTACTGCCGGCGGCCTCGTCGCGCTCGACGCTCTGCTCGAGCGCCCTCCCGACCTCGTCCTCCTCGACCTGAACCTCCCGGACGTGGACGGCCTCACCATCTGCCGCGAGCTCCGCAAAGGCGAGGAGACGCGAAAGATCCCGATCCTGATGCTGACGGCGCGCGTCGAGGAGCGCGACAAGCTCCTCGGGATTCGAGCTGGGGGCCGACGACTACGTCACGAAGCCGTTCTCGATGAAGGAGCTCCTCGCCCGCGTCGCCGCGCAGCTCCGCCGGGCGGGCTCCGGGGAGGCGTCGGAGGACGTCTTCGAGAGCGGACGGCTCCGGGTCGACCGGGCGCGCCACCTCGTCCTCCGCGACGGCGAGCCCGTCCACCTCACGAAGAAGGAGTTCGACCTCCTCTGGCTTCTCATCCGGAGCGGGGGGCGTGTCGTGAGTCGCGAGACGATCCTCTCCCGGCTCTGGGACTACGCCGCCGACATCGAGACCCGGACCGTCGACGTCCACATCCGCTCGCTTCGGAAGAAGATCGGCGAGGAGATGATCGAGACCGTCGTCGGGGTCGGGTACAAGTTCGCGAAATGATCAGAGCCCTCAAGCGGTCCGTCGTACCGGTTCTCGCCGGGCTGGTCCTGGGCGGTCTCTTCGCGGCCGTCCTCGGCCGGGTCCTCGACGGCGCCGCCGCCGAGCGGACGCGCCGCGATCTGGAGGAACGGCTCGCCCACCTCTCCGTCGAGTTCGCGACCGACTTCCTCCCCGGCGCCCTTCCCCACGAGAAGGTCCGCGCCGTCGCCCGCCAGACCGCGGCGCGGGTCACGCTCATCGCCTCCGACGGAACCGTTCTCGCCGACAGCGACGTGACGCCGGACAAGGTGCCGTCGATGGAGAACCACGGCGCCCGTCCCGAAATCGTCGAGGCGCGGCGAGCCGGCGTCGGGTTCGACCGGCGCAGCTCGGCGACCGTGGACATCCCGTTCGTCTACGTGGCGCGACGCCTCGGAACCGAGAGCGTGCCGACCGGCTTCGTCAGGCTCGCGATCAGCCAGATGGTCCTCGACGCCCAGGAGGCGCCGTTCCGGCAGACCCTCGTCCGTGTCTCGCTCGGCGCCGGCCTCCTCGTCGCCTTTCTCTTCCTCGCGGTCCGGCGCCGCCAGCGGAGCGAGTTCCGGCGAGTGAGGCACGGAATCGCAGAAGCCGCGGAGGGAAGGCCGCCCGTCCTTCTTTCGGCGGCCTCCGAGGAAAGCCAGGAGGTCTTCGGCGCCCTGGCCCGTTTCGCGCGGCTCGTCGCCACCGAGCGGGCCGGAAGCGAGAAGGCCCGCCTCCTCGCCCGGACCGTCTTCGAGCAGGTTCCGGTCGGCCTGATCGTCGTCGACGAGGCGCTCGACCTCCTCGACGCCAACCCCGCGGCGCTCGCCTTCTTCCGGGCGCCTGCCGGCGTCCCGCGCCGGGCGCTGGTCGACCTCGTCCGGGAACCGGCCATCCTGAAGCTCTTCGAGGCCGGAAGCGCAGCGGCGACCGGCGTACCCCACGCGAGCGAGACCCTCCGCGTCGCCTTCGACACCCTGCCCGAGCGTGTCCTCGAGGTGACGGTCCGGGCACTCCCCCACGTCGTGAAGAGCGGCGAGCCGGCCGCGGTCGGCGTCGTCCGGGACGTGACCGAGCACGAGAAGACCGAGTCGATGCGGCGCCGGTTCGTCTCGGACGTCTCCCACGAACTGCGGACGCCGGTCGCGGCGATCCGGGCGGCCGTCGAGACGCTGGCTGTCGAAGAGTCGCTCCCCCCCGACATCGCCCGGCTGCTCGACATCCTCAAGCGTCAGTCGGCCCAGCTCCAGGACCTCGTCTCCGACCTGACCGACCTTTCGCAGATCGAGTCTGGAGCGGTAACCCTCGCCGCCGAGGAGATTCCGGTCAGGGCCCTCCTCGCGGGCGTCGTCAACGACCTCGCGGCCTTCGCGGCAGCAAGAAGCGTGACCGTGGTGGTCGAGGCGCCCGAAGGGCTCGAGGTCTGGGGCGACCGGCGGCGCCTCGCGCAGGTCTTCCGGAACCTGATCGACAACGCGGTGAAGTTCTCGCCGGCCCGTGCCCGGGTGGACGTTCTCGCGGAATCGCTCGCGGCGGCTGCGGGCGAGCCGCCCCGCGCCGTCGTCCACGTCGTCGACCGCGGCATCGGCATCCCGCGGAACGAGCTGGGAAACATCTTCCAGCGCTTCTACCGGGTCGACCCCTCGCGGGCGAAGTCCATTCCCGGAACGGGCCTGGGCCTCGCCATCGTCAAGCACCTCCTCATCCTTCACCACGGGTCGATCGCCGTAGACTCGGAGCTGGGCAAGGGGAGCCGCTTCAGCGTGACCCTCCCCGCGCCGACGCCGCAAAGGGCGGCCATCCTGGAGACGACATGAAAGAGCACTTTTCCGAGCTCCTCGAAAGCCTGCGCCGCCAGCTGATCGGGATGGGCGCCGAGGTGGAGAACCAGATCCGCCTCGCCATCGAGGCTCTCGTCGAGGCCGACGCCACGAAGGCGCGGCGCGTCATCGAGGACGACAGGACGATCGACGAGCTCGAGGTGAAAAACGAGGAGGACTCGATCCACCTCCTCGCGACGCAGCAGCCGGTCGCGAGCGACCTCCGCCTGCTCGTGGCCGGGCTCAAGATCAACTCCGACCTCGAGCGGATCGGCGACCACGCCGTCAACATCGCGGAGGCCGCCGAGCGAATGTCGCACGTCCGGCCGTTCAAGCCCTGGATCGACATCCCGTACATGGCCGAGATCGCGCAGGGGATGCTGCGCGACTCGCTCGACGCCTTCGTGAGGAGGGACTCCGGGCTGGCTCTCGAGGTTTGCCGCCGCGACGACCTCCTCGACGAGAAGAACAAGTCGCTGATCCGCGAGCTCCTGACCTACATGGCCGAGAACCCGGCTCTCATCTCGAGCTGCATCGAGATCATGGGCATCTCGAAGAACCTCGAGAGGGTCGGCGACCTCTCGACGAACATCGCCGAGGAGACGATCTTCATCGCCGAGGGAGAGAACATCAAGCACGGCCACAAGGGGTCCGCGCCGGGGGCCGCCTCCTCCTGACGCTTCCCCGCCGTGTTACAAAGGAGGGGCGATGTCTTCCCTCTCCGGCCGGCGGATCGTCCTCGGGGTCACCGGCTCCATCGCCGCCTACAAGGCGGCCGACCTCGCGAGCCGGCTGACGCAGCAGGGCGCGCTCGTGGACGCGGTCCTGACGGCTGCCGCGGCGCGCTTCGTCTCCCCGCTCACCTTTCGCTCGGTCACGGGACGCCCGGCGCATGCCGACCTCTGGAGCGAAGAGGCCCACGTCCTCCACGTCGGCCTCGGCCACGGCGCCGACCTCCTCGTGGTCGCCCCGGCCACGGCCGACGTCCTGGCGAAGCTGGCCCACGGCCTCGCCGACGACCTCCTGACCGTCACCGCCCTCGCACTGCGCGGACCGCTCGTCCTTTGCCCGGCCATGGACGCCGGAATGTGGGAGCACCCCGCCACGCGGGCGAACGTCGAGACGCTCCGCGCGCGGGGAGCGCTCTTCATCGGACCCGCCGAAGGACGGATGGCGAGCGGGCTAGCGGGCCCGGGGCGCCTCGCCGAGCCGGAGGAGATCGTCGACCGCCTGAGGACGGTCCTCGGCGCGAACGGCCCGCTCGCGGGAAGGACTGTCGTCGTGACGGCCGGCCCCACCCAGGAACCGATCGACCCCGTCCGGTTCGTTGGAAACCGTTCTTCGGGACGGCAGGGTTTCGCGATCGCGCGGGCGGCGCTCGACCGCGGGGGGCGCGTCGTTCTCGTCGCCGGCCCGACGGGCCTCCGGACCCCGGCCGGAGCCGAGCGGGTCGACGTCGCGACCGCGGCCGAGATGCACGCCGCAGTCCTCCTCGCCGCCGCGAAGGCCGACGCTCTCGTGATGACCGCCGCCGTCGCCGACTTCGCCCCCGAGCGCCCCGCGGACGAGAAACTGAAAAAGGGAACGAAGGAGCGGCTCACGCTGAAGCTGGCCGCGACCGCCGACATCCTGGCCGCGGTGAGCGCCCGCCGCCGGAAGACGAAGCGGCCGCGCGTCCTCGTCGGCTTTGCGGCCGAGACCGGCGACCCCGCGGCCGAGGCCCGCCGGAAGCTCGCGGCCAAGGGGCTGGACCTCGTCGTCGCGAACGACGTGACGGCGCCTGGCGCCGCCTTCGGGGAGGAGACGAACCGCGTCATCCTGATCGGCGCCGACGGGAGCGAAGAGAGGCTCCCCCTGATGTCGAAGGAGGACGTCGCCGCGGCTGTCATGGACCGGGTCGTCCGGATTCTCGGCGGGAAGAAGGGGTAAACCGTCGTCGCCAGGCGCTCGACCCGATCGCAGACCGCAGGCGGCTAGATCCGGGCGACTCTTTCGACCTCTTTCCAGGCGGCTGCGATCGGCTTTCGCTGAACATCGTACTTGGGAGAAAGGTGGTCGAGTGAGTAGAGAAGCGACGCAACGAACCGCGGTACCTCGCCCAAGAGCTGCGGGGTTTTCGTGACGTCGGGCAGGAGGCGCCGGAAGACACTCCTCGCGGCTCTGCTGACCTCGGGCTCGTCAGCCTGGAACATGGGTTCGACGGCCCGACCAAGATCTTTCAGCACAGCCTCCATGGCGGGATTCAGCGGCAGCAGGGTCAGCTTCTTCGGGCTATCCGGGTAACTTTCCCCTGATCGCATGCTCGAGCTCCTTATGGAACCGCCGGACGCGTTGCCCGGTGCGCAGGTGTCGACATCCTTCCCATGGTCGTCAGCCTCCAGACCTGTCTATCCCGCACTCATTAAGACGATGTGAAGAAAACGCCCATGGAGGAGAGCCGGACGCGGCGCTCGCGTCAGACGTTCAGGGCGTGGATGATCCGGAGGCCGTCGAGCGTCAGCCACGGAGCGACGATTCCGAGGACCTGCGTCTCCCGGGCGATCAGCTCTCCGTAGCCCCCCGTCGCGATCACCTTGGTCTCCGGGCCGAGCTCGGCGCGAAACCGCGCGACCATTCCCTCCACGAGGCCGACGTAGCCGAAGACGAGCCCCGACTGCAGCGCATGCTCGGTGTTCCGCCCGATGGCGAAAGGAGGGCGGACCAGATCGACCCGCGGGAGCTTGGCCGCCCGCGCGTGAAGGGCTTCCGCGCCGATGCCGATCCCTGGCGCGATCGCCCCTCCCAGGTATTCGCCCCGAGCGGAGAGCGCGTCGAAGGTCGTCCCGGTTCCGAAGTCGACGATGCAGGCCGGACCGCCCCAGAGCGCCTTGACGGCCGCGGCGTTCACGATCCGGTCGGCGCCGACCTGCTTCGGGTCGTCGTAGAGGACCCGAACGCCCGTCTTCACGCCCGTTTCGACCACGAGCGGCTCGACGCCGAGCCACCGCCGGAAGACTTCGACCCAGGTCCCCGTCAGGGGCGGGACGACGGAGGCGAGGACGGCCGCCGAGAGGCTTCTCTTCGAAAGGCCCGCGTTCGCGAGAAGCGCGAGGAGCATCAGGCCGTACTCGTCCGGAAGGCGTGAGCGGACCGTCTCGAGCCGCCACCGGGGCCCCGGGGTCTCCCCGTCGTAAAGACCGAGCGTGATCGTCGTGTTGCCGATGTCGACCGCGAGAAGCATCGGTTCCTCCGCTTCAGAGCTCGCTCCCCTCGGGGAGGAGGACGTTGTCGAGAAGCCGCGTCTTTTCGAACCGGACCGCCATCGAAACGAGCGCGCGCCCGGTCGCCGTCTCGATCTCGGCCAGCGTTCCCGGATCGGCCACCGAGACATAGTCGAGGACCGCGAGCGGCTCGGTGGCGAGAACCGCGCGCGCGGCCTCGCGAAGCCGGTCGCCGCGGCGTTCGCCGGCGCCCCACGCCTCCGCGACCGCTCGAAGAGACCGGGAGAGGACTGGCGCCGCCCGTCGCTCGTCCGGCTTCAGGTAGACATTCCGGCTGCTCAGGGCAAGGCCGTCCCGCTCGCGCACGATCGGGCAGACGACGATCCCGACGGAGACGTCCAGGTCCGCCGCCATCCGCCGGACGAGGATCGCCTGCTGAGCGTCCTTCTGGCCGAAGTAGGCGCGGTCCGGCTCGATCAGATGAAAGAGCTTCGCGACGACGGTCAGGACGCCGCGAAAGTGCCCCGGGCGGCGTGCTCCCTCGAGCGGCTCGGCGAGCGGCCCCGGGACGACCCATGTCTGGAAGCCGGGCGGATAGACGGACGCCGCCTCCGGCACGAAGACGAGGTCGACGCCTTCGGCTTCCAGCAGCGCGAGATCTCCCGCGAGGTTCCGCGGGTAGGTCGCCAGATCCTCCCCCGCGCCGAACTGCGCCGGGTTGACGAAAATGGTGGCCACGGCGGAGTCGTTTTCGGCGCGCGCCCGCCGGACGAGCGACAGATGCCCATCGTGCAGCGCCCCCATCGTCGGGACCAGGCCGACGGAGCCCTTGAGCCCCCGCCGGACGCGCCGGGCCTCGTGAGGATCCGCGACGACCCTCACGCCGCCCCCCTCTCGGCGAGCGCTCGGACCGCGAGCCAGAGCGTCTCGTTCACCGGCACGGGAACGCCGAGCCGCCGGGCCGCCGCGACGACCGCACCGTTGATCGCGTCGACCTCGGTCGGCGCCCCGCGCCGGACGTCCTGCAGCATCGACGAGATGTTCCCGGCCGTCGCCCTGGCCACGCGCCGCACCGCCTCCCCGGGATCGCCGGCCGGAAGCTCGATCCCGGCCGCGGCCGCCGTCGCGACGACCTCCCGCGCCGCCGCGTCGAGAAGCTCCGCGGCGGACGGGCGACGGAGGATCTCACCGTTGGGGACGCCGAGGAGCGCCGTCAGCGGCAGGAGCGGCGCCGTCACGGAGAGCTTCTCCCAGACGAGACTCGCCGCGTCCGGATCGATCGAGACCTCGAAGCCCGCCCGCGAGAGAAGGGCCTCGACCTCCGCGACCTTCGGATGAGCAGCAAGACGGATCCGCCTCCCGCCACCCGAGCGGGCGCGCCCCGGCGACACGAGCGTCGCGCCGACCTCCGCCGTTCCCGTCACCACCCGCTCCGGGCCCAGCGCCGCCGCGAGCGTCTCGGAGTTCCCCAGGCCGTTCTGCAGCGTCACGGCGACGCCGTCCGGCGCGAGGAACGACCGGATCATCGCGGCCGCTCTCGCGGTCGCGCCGGCCTTGACGAGGACCAGAGCCAGCCGCGCGCCGCGGCAGTCGGCCGGATCGGACGTCGCGTCGACAGGGGCGCAAGACGATCCCTCCGGCGTCTCGATCGTCGCGCCACGCTCCCGAAAGGCGGCGAGCGCCTCCGCCCACGAGCCGAGGACCGAGACGGGAACGATTGCGCCGAGCCGGGCCGCAAAGAGCGTCGCGAGCGCTCCGGTGCCGACGAGCGTCACCAAGCGACGGGGGCCTTCCGCGAGAGCCCCGCGGGCGGGTTCACCTCGAGATCGCGCCTGAGCCGATCCCATTCCTCGTCCGGAATCGAGTAGGAATGTTCCGGCCCGGGGAAGCGCCGTTCGGCGACGTCTCGCCGGTAGGCCTCGAGGGCCCTCTGCGCCTCTTCGAGGAGGCTCGCGTAGCGCTTCACGAAGCGCGGCTCGAGGCTGTCCTGGAGCCCGACGACGTCGTGGAAGACGAGCACCTGCCCGTCGCAGCCCGACCCCGCGCCGATGCCGATCGTCGGGATGGAGAGGCTCTTCGTGATGAGAGCCGCGACCCGGTCGGGAACGGCCTCGAGGACGAGCGCGAAGCAGCCGGCGCCCTCGAGCGACAGCGCATCGTCGAGAAGACCGCGGGCGGCCGTCGCCGTCCCCCCCTGGGCGCGGTAGCCGCCGAGGGCGCGGATCGACTGCGGCGTGAGGCCGACGTGTCCCATGACAGGGATCCCGGCGTCGACGAGGGCGTGGACGGTCGCGGCGCGCTCCGCTCCCCCCTCGAGCTTCACGGCGTCCATGCCGCCGTCGGCCAGGAAACGCCCCGCGTTGCGGATCGCGTCCGAGAGGGAGGTCTGGTACGAGAGGAAGGGCATGTCGCCCACGAGGAGGGCCCGCGGTCGCGTCCGGGCCACGGCGCGGGCGTGGTGGAGCATCTCGTCCATCGTCACGCGGGAGCGTGTCGACGTATCCGAGAACGACCATGCCGAGAGAGTCGCCGACGAGGATCGCGTCGAGATTCGCCCGGTCGGCCGCGAGCGCCGACGGGACGTCGTAAGCCGTGACCATCGTGACCGGCTCGCCGCGCGCCTTTTTCGCCCGGAGGGAGGACGGAGTGACGCGGAGGCGGGCGGCGGCGGGAGTGCTCATGCGCTGTCTCCTTCGTGGGAAGTGAGAGGCGTCGGGACGGAGCGTCGCGGAAGACGTCGGGCCGGTCTCCCTCGGGAAAACCCGATGAGAGCCGCGTTTACGTTAGCACGCCCCTCCCCTCCCTGCGAGAATCCGCCCGTGCCCGGCCTCCGCGACTTCTCGGCCGTTCGGATCCTCTTCGCCGCGGCCCTCTCTGCCCGCGCCCTTCTCCCCTTCGCCCTCGATGCTTTCGCCGCGGACCCCGAAACGCTGATCGAGGACGCCTACAAGTGGCTCTTCCAGGCCGCGAACGGCGGCGAGCATGCCGTCCCCGACGAGGAGTCGGCCCGGACGTGGCTCGAGAGGGAATGGGCCTCGCTCGGCCCCACGTCTCCCGGAGAGCTCCTCGTCGTCCCGCTCCGGCCCGACGGAGCGGTCGTGCGGCTGAATCTGCGGCCGTACAGGGACCGGGGCGGCCGCCCCGGCGACCTGCTGGACGCCTTTCTCCGG
This sequence comes from uncultured Acidobacteriota bacterium, assembly GCA_963721385.1. Lineage (GTDB taxonomy): Bacteria > Acidobacteriota > Thermoanaerobaculia > UBA5066 > UBA5066 > DAOMFB01. Next base: position 100,178 of record CAVRJB010000006.1, on the reverse strand, counting down.
AGCGCGCGGGCGCTCGAGCCGGACCCGGGCCTCTTTCGCGAGTCGTGGAGCGCGTTCGGGGAGCGGATTGCGTCACAACCCCTCGGCCCGCTGAACGGCGCCGCGTGGCAGAGGCTCGACACGGCCATGCGGGCGAAGGGCTACCCCGCCGTCCATCACAGCAGGACCTATGCGTCCGTACGGCGTCCGGCCTACCGCGTCCTGACGAAGGATGAGGCCGAGCGGCTCGTGCGGCGGCTTCAGGAAGGACGATGACCGGCCTTCGCCAGACGCTCGACCAGATCCCGTGGGGCCTCGTGATCCTCCTCGCGTTGACCCTCGGCCTCGCGCCGTTCCGGCCCCCCCACATCGTCGAGAAGCTCCAGATGCTCTTCCAGGGGACGCTCCGGCGGCCGGTCGACTGGTTCGACCTCTGCCTCCACGGCGCGCCGTGGGTGCTTCTCGTCCTGAAGGCCCTCGCCGAAGCGGAGGCCGCTGCCGCACAATCGCCGTGAGGAGAACGATCGCCATGCCCCTTGCGTCATTCCGCTTCGCCGCCGCCGTTCTCGTTGCGGCCCTCGCGTCTCCCCTCGCCGCGCAGGCGCCCGCGGCGGCCCCGGCCGCCGACCCCGCGCTCGAGGCGAAGGTCGCCGCCTACATGAAGATCGGCTCGGCCCGCTCGCCGAGCTTTTCCCCGGACGGGAAGGAGATCGTCTACGTCTCGGACGCGTCGGGGCTCCCCCAGCTCTGGATCGTCCCGGCCGCCGGGGGCGCGCCTCGCCAGCTGACGGCCCTTGAAGACCCCGTCGGCTTCGCCAAGTGGTCCCCCGACGGAACGTGGATCGCCTACACCGTCGCGCCGGGCGGCGGGATGAACCAGCAGGTCTGGCTCGTCCGGCCGGACGGGACCGGGGCGAAGCGCGTCACGGACGGCGGCGCCGAGACGAACCGGCTCGGGAGCTTCCGCGCCGACGGGAAGGCGCTCGCGATCGCCTCCAACCGCAGGTACCGCGCGCACATCGACGCGTGGATCTTCGACGTCGAGGCCGGCACCCTGACGATGGGCCCGGAGAGCAAGGGCTCGGCGGGGTACGCCGACCTCTCGCGCGACGGGAAGACCGCGCTGTTGCAGCGGACGCCGCAGCGGGGCGACGATGACCTCTTCCTCGTCGATCTCGCCACGAAGAGAGAGACGCGCCTCACCCCGCACGAGGGCCCCGCCAGCTTCCAGGGGCTCCTCGCGCCGGACGGGAAGAGCGTCTACGTCTCGACGAACGCGGGGCGGGAAATGACCGCCTTCGGCCGGATCGACGTCTCGAAGGAGACGCCCGGCCCGATCGAGATCCTCGCCGCCCGCGACGACGCGGAGCTTCAGGATTTCGAGATCGACGACGCCGGGACGCAGGCCGCGCTCCTCTGGAACGTCGCCGGGAGGAGCGAGCTGGCGTTCTACAACCTGAAGAAGAAGCGCCTCGAGAAAGGACCCGCGCTTCCGGCCGAGCTGGCCTTCGGCCTGACGTTCTCGAAGGACGGCACGCGCCTCGCGATGTCGGCGACGGGGTCGAAGAGTCCGAGCGACGTTTTCGTCCTCGACCTGAAGAGCCGGACGTTCGCGCGGGTCACGTCGAGCCGGCACGACGGGGTCGACCTCGACGCGCTCGTCGCCCCCGAGCTCGTGAAGGTGGACGCCTTCGACGGCAAGCCGTTTTGGGGCTGGCTCTACGTTCCGAAGGAGTATGCGAAGCCCGGCCCGGTCGTCCTGTCGTTCCACGGCGGCCCCGAGTCGCAGGAAGTCCCGTCCTTCAACCCCACCTACCAGGCGCTCCTCGCTCAGGGAATCGCCGTCTTCGCGCCGAACGTCCGCGGGTCGTCGGGTTTCGGGCGGACCTACGTCAACGCCGACAACCAGGACAAGCGTCTGAACGTCCTCCGCGACGTGAAGTCGTGCGTGGATTACGTCGCCGGGTCGAAGCTCGCGGACCCGAAGCGAATCGGGATCATGGGCGGCTCCTACGGCGGCTGGGTGACCATGGCCGCCCTGACCGCGTTCCCCGACTCCTTCGCCGCCGGCGTGAACCTCTTCGGCATCGTCAACTTCTTCAGCTTCTTTGCCGAGACCGAACCCTGGATGGCCCAGATCTCCAAGACCGAATACGGCGATCCCGAGACGCAGAAGGAGCTCGTGAAGAATCTCTCGCCCCTCTTCAAGCTCGCCTGGATCAGGGCGCCGGTCCTCGTCCTCCACGGAAAGAACGACACGAACGTCCCGGTCGTCGAAGCGACGCAGGTCGTCGAGGCGCTGAAGAAGCGGAACGTGCCGGTGGAGTTCATTCTCTTTCCGGACGAAGGGCACGGCTTCCGGAGGCTTCCGAACCGGATCCGCGCGACGGAGGCCATCTCGGCCTGGTTCGTGAAGTACCTCAAGGGCCCTGCCGTATAGTCTCCCTACTCTCCCGAACGACCAAATCCGCCGAGGAGTCGATGACGTCCGAGATCGCCGTCCGTCCTGAGCCGAGCCGCTTTTTCCGCTGGCTCGTGCTCGTCTTCATCAGCGTCGGGATGTTCGGCAACTACTACGTCTACGACTGCATCAGCCCGATGGCCGACATCCTGAAGGAGCAGCTCCGCTTCTCGGACGCGAACATCGGGCTGCTCCAGGCCATCTACTCCATTCCGAACATATTCATGGTGCTGCTCGGCGGCCTTCTGATCGACCGGATCGGGTCGCGAAAGGCGATGCTTCTCTTCGGCGCGCTCTGCTTCGTCGGCGCCGCGATCACCGCGTCGTCCGACGCGCTGCCGCTCATGGCCGCGGGCCGGCTCGTCTTCGGTCTCGGGGCCGAGTCGATGATCGTCTCGACGAACACCGGCATCGCCCGCTGGTTCAAGGGGAAGGAGCTGAGCTTCGCCTTCGGGGTCAACCTGACGATCGCGCGCCTCGGCTCCTTCGCGGCGCTCAACTCGCCGAGCTGGGCGAAGGCGGCGTTCGCGAGCTGGAAGATCCCTCTCCTGATCTCCGTCGGCTTTGCGACCTTCTGCGTCCTCGGGCCGGCCGTCTACTACGCCCTCGAGTCCAGGGCCGAGAAGCGGTTCTCGCTGGGCAAGGAAGGCTCCACCGACAAGGTCGTCTGGCGGGACGTCTTCAACTTCAGCGCCTCGTACTGGTTCATCGTCGCGCTCTGCATCACCTTCTACTCGGGCATCTTCCCGTTCCAGACGTTCGCGGTGAAGTTCTTCATGGAAGCACACGGAGTCAGCCGCGAGTTCGGCGGGTTCCTGTCGAGCCTGCTGACCCTCTTCGCGATGATCGGAACGCCGCTCTTCGGCCTCTTTGCGGACCGGATCGGCAAGCGGGCCCTACTGATGATGTACGGCTCCCTTCTCCTGATTCCCGTCTACCTTCTCATGGGCTACACGCACGTCTCGCTCTACGTCCCGATGGCGATGATGGGGATCGCCTTCTCCCTCATCCCGGCCGTAATGTGGCCATCGGTCGCGTACGTCGTCCCGGAGCAGAAGCTCGGCACCGCCTACGGGCTGATGACCCTCATCCAGAACATCGGGCTCGCCGGCTTCAACCTCCTGATCGGCTGGGCGAACGACGTCACGGGCGCTAGCGCGACGAACCCGACGGGATATCGGCTGGGGATGTGGCTCTTCTCCAGCCTCGGCTTCTTCGGCCTCCTCTTCGCGTGGCTCCTCCACCGCCGCGAAACCGGCCCGCATGGCCACGGCCTCGAGACGATCACGACGGGCGGCGGGCCGACGACGCCGGCCTGAGGGCCCGGTCGATCAGGATCTTCCCTCAGGGTGCCTTGTCGGGCGCCATCACGACCGGGTCGTCGGTCAGAGACATCCCCGAGTCCGTGTCGGCCCACCAACCCGTCAGGACGATCTGCGACGCGACGGCGACTCCGTCCTTCCGGGCGGGTTCGTAGACCCGGGTCGCGAGGGACTTCGCGAAGGCGTCCGCGAACATCTTGTTGTCCGTCTTCAGGATCTCGGGTGCGGTGAGATTTCCCTCCGGCGTCACCGTCGCTTTGATGCAGGCATATCCGCCGGATCCGAGGACGATCCCTCGCCACGACTTCCCCTTCTCGACCAGCTTCGGGGGCTGGATTCCCTCTGCGGGAGGACCCCCGAGGGCCCTGCACGTCGCGGTGGCCGCATCGCGGGAAGGGAGAGGATCGGACATCGTGCCGGCGCAGCCGGCGAGAAGCGCAAGCGCAGGGATCAGCAGGATCGCGGGAGTCTTCATGACGGCCTCGCTTTGGCCGGATTAGAAGACGGCGCCCGCCGGTCCGCAAGGTACAGACACTCCGGCGCGAGCGGGCAGCGGCCGCACGCGGGTGCCGAGCGGCGGCAGAGCGTCTGTCCGTGCCGCCTGAGGAGCAGGTGGGTCGTGATCAGGACGTCGACGTCGTCGCCCAGCTCCTCGGCCGCAGCCTTCTGGGCCAGCGCGTAGCCCGCGGCGTAGCTTTTCTCCCCGCGGATGATGCCGAGGCGCGTCAGGACGCGGAGGCCGTTCGACTCGACCGCCAGAGAGGGGAGACGCCGAAGGAAGAGAAGGATCTTCTCCGCCCCGGGCCTGCCGATGCCGGGGAATCTCTGGAGCGCCTTCCTGGCCGCGGCCACCGGCCCGGCCACGACGGCGTTCAGGTCGCCGTCGAACTCCTTCACGGCGATTCGCGCCGCCTCGCGCAGTTTCCCTGCAGACCGCTCCGCGAGAATGCCATGCGCCGCCACGGCCCGGAGCGCCGAGGTCGAGGCGTCGAGGATCTTCCGCGGCGACGTTCCGACCCGCTTCTTCAGAAGCGCGAACGCCTCTCCACGCCGATCGTCGTCGGCCAGGTACGCCACGTTCTCCCAGAGAATCAGCTCGAAGGGCCCTTTCGGCGGCGGCGGCCCGGGCGGCCCGTAATGCTTTGCGAGCTTTCCCATCACGCTCCGGAACGAAGGCGGTGCAGGCATCGCTCCCCTCCTCGCCTCAATCTCCCCGCGCCGTCTTCGGGTTGAAGAAGGCGTCGGGCACCTGCCGCCGGTCGTAATCGAGGTACTCCACGACGGTCGTGCCGGTGCGGAGGGAGTCGATGACGGTCATCTTCGAGAGGACCAGCGTACTCTTTCGCGTCTCGTAGCCGTCGAAGGTCGCCTCCTTCGCCGTCCGGCCCGAGGCGACGAGGAAGACCGCCTTCCGATAGAGGCCCTCCTTCTCGTCGACCCAGAGGCGGATCACCGGATACGACACGGAAGCCCCCTTCTTCGCGGCGAGCCGCAGAACCGCGCAGTGGCGCCCGTCGAGATCGTCCTCCCGCTCGACGACCGCATCGTAGTCGTCGGCGAAGCTCGTCCGCGCGACGTCGGCCACCGCGAGGCCCCCGCGAATCCTGTGGCTTGCCGGGACGCGGATCGGGTTCTTCGAGGTCGGGAGGAGGAGCCACGACTCGTTTCCTACGCTGACGACGTACTTCCCCTCGTCTTCCGTTCCGAGGAACTTAAGGCGCGACCTCTCCCGCCCCTTCACCGCCACCTCGAACGTCCCGGATCTCGCCGGCTGTCCCGGAGCCGACGACGTCACCCGGATCGTCAGGACTCCCTCCGGGAAGGCGGCCCGCACCCGCTCGGCTCTCGCCAGGAGCGCCGCCGCGTCGCCTGCGGGCGCGGCGGTGGAGGCGAAGGCGAGCAGCGCCGCGAGGACGGCGTCAGACATGCGCGAGCGCCTCGACCGGATTCAGTCGCGCCGCCCGGCGCGCCGGCCACCACGAGGCGACGAGGAGGGTGAACGTCATCATCGCGAAGCCGATGACGTAGGCCAGCAGGAAGAACCGGATGTGGAGAGGGCTCCCGTGCGTCCCGCCGGGCGGGGGCGGCAACTGCAGCCCGGACTGGTTCAGGATGGCGCTGAGGAGAAGTGAAAGGGCCGCGCCCGCGACCGTCCCGAAGAGCGCGAGGAGGAGCCCCTCGTAGAGGAAGAGCCGCCGGACCTGCGACCGCTCCATCCCGATCGCGAGGAGAGCGCCGATTTCCCGGGTCCGCTCGAACACCGACATCGTCATCGTGTTCGCGACCGCGAGGATGACGACCGTCGCGAGGACGAGGCCCATGAAGAGGAAGATCCCGACGTAGAGGAGCCGCACCTGCTTGTAGAAGGCGGCCGTCTCGAGCCAGGTCTTCGCCTCCACGTGGCGACCCGCGGCTGCGGCGGTCGCAACGAACGCCTTCGCCGCCGCGTCGCTCTCCCGGTCGTCCTTCAGGAGAACCACGAGCGTGTGCGCCTTCCCCTCCGACTTCAGGAGCCGGGCCGCGCTCCGGTACGGCATGTAGAGGAGCCGGTCGTCGACCTCCCTGATCGGATACGAGACGATCGCCGCGACGACGACGTCGACGGCATTCAGGGCCCCGTCCGGCGTCGTCGTCAGGACGGTCACCAGGTCGCCGGCCTTCGCCCCGACCGCTCGGGCGAGCCCCGAGCCGAGCATCACCTCGTCGCCGTCCGGGTTCGAGAAGAACGCGCCGTCGGCCACGATCTCCTTCGCGAACGAGCCGCGGGCCTCGAGCGCCGGGTCCGTGCCTGTGCCGAGGAAGGCGATGCTCTTATCCCCCTTCGAGACGAGCCCGAAGAACGAGAGCTTGGGCATCACCTGCACGACGCGGGAGTCCTTCGCGAAGAGGGTCGAGAGCCCCTCCCAGTCGTCGAGCAGGAACCCCTGCGCCTCCTCCTCCGTCTTTCCCTCCGCCCGGGCGTCGAGGATCCGGACGTGCCCGCCGAGCCCCTCGATGGTGGCCTTCTTCAGCGCGTCGAACGTCTGGACCACGAAGCCCGCCGTCATCGTCACGGCGACGAAGCCGACGACGACGATGGAGCCCGTCAGGAGCGTCCGCCGGAGGTGCCGCCTCAGATTTCGCATCGCGAGGCGCCACCAGCGCAGGGTCACGGCGCCGCCCCGTTCCGCTCGTCCCGCACGATCCGCCCGTCACGGAGCCGGAGCCGGCGCGGCGTCCGGTCGACGATTCGGGGGTCGTGGCTGGAGTAGACGAACGCCACGCCGCGATCGCGGTTGAGCGCGTCGAAGAGGTCGAGCAGCTTCTCCGCCGTCTCGGAGTCGAGCGACGCCGTCGGCTCGTCCGCGAGGATGACGGCCGGCTCCCCGACGAGGGCGCGCGCCACGGAGACGCGCTGCCGCTGCCCGCCCGAGAGGTGGTCGGGGCGCCGCGCCTCGAGCCCCGCGAGGCCAACCGCCTCGAGAGCCGCGCGCGCCCGCCGCCGGCACTCGGCCTCCGGAAGGTCGCGGATCCAGAGGGCGAGGGCGACGTTCTCCTCGGCCGAGAGGACCGGCACCAGCTGGTGCGTCTGGAAGACGAAGCCGATCCGCTCGCGCCGGATCCGGGAGCGCTCCCGGTCGGTGAGGCGCGAGACGTCGCGCCCCTCGAAGACGAGCGTTCCTTCGTCGGGCGCGTCGAGAAGGCCGAGGAGGTTCAGGAGCGTCGTCTTGCCGCTCCCGGACGGGCCGGCGAGGACGGCCAGCTCTCCAGGCTCGATGGCCAGCGTCGCGTCGCGGATGCCGGCGATCCTCTCCTCGCCGAGGCGGTAGACGCGGGTGAGGCCGCGCGCCTCGACGATCGCCACGCGTCGAGTATAGGGAAGGCGCGAGGCCCCGCCGCGTTCAGAACTGGTACGTGAAGCCCGCGCTCACGACGGGGCGCTCGGTCTGGTAGCCGTTCAGGTTCCTGAAGGTCGGAATCAGGACCGCGGCCCGCGCCACGAAGCCGCCACCGAGGCTCACGAGGACGCGCGGCGTGACGTAGAGGAGCGCGCCGCCGGTATCGGGGTCCCGGATGCCGGCGGCATCCACGGTGTCCTCCCCCGCCCACCGGTAATTCATCTCGAGGACGGCGTCCAACGTCCGGCTCAGCTTCCGTTCATAACCGAGGTTGGCGAGGAAGATCCGGCCATACTGATAGCCGTACTTGTTCGTTCCGGTCCAACGGTACTGCACGGAACTGTAGAGCGTGGACCGGGCGTCGACGAGATAGACGCCTCCAAGTCCCGCAAAAACATCCGTCGAACCCGTCCCCGGCTGGGCGTGCTGGTCGAGCCGCTCCCCGTCGGGTCCGGTGAGGTCGTCCTGGCCCCACGGGGTCTTGACGCCGACCTGAACCGAGAACCACGAGCGCCGCCCCAGCCCCGGATACAGGTCCGAGGCCCAGAGGCGGATCCAGGCGAAGAACTCCGGGTCGGAGAGACCGTGAGTGTCCGTGACGTCGGACATGCCGTCGGCCGTCATCGTCAGCGACTTGAAGCTGTACGGGACGCGTGCCACGAGATTGACCCTGTCCCCGAACGAGTAGGAGGCCGTAAAGGTCACGCTGTTCTGGATCTGGGATTCGCTCTCGTCGGGCGGGCCCTGCGTCTTGTCGAACCGGTCCCAGTCGACGGCGAGCCGGAAGGCGCCCGGAGAGTAGATGTCGGTCCCGAGGGCGTTGAACGCCGCGTCTCCGCAGCGACAAATGGAGCAAGAAAGCGCGGGGGACGGCACCATCAGCGCCAGAAGACCCATGGGGAGCAAACCCGAAAGCAGGGTCCGTAAACGAGGCCCTTTCATTCTGGAACTCCTTTCCGGCGCCCCCTCGTCGCAGCGGGCGCAGGCCTGACTTCCCGAAAGTCGGACTGTGGATTGAAGCGGAATCAGGCAGGAAGGAGCGGAACGTGGTCGGGCGCGGGAAGAAGAGGAAGTCCGGGCCGTCCAAAGGCACCGGCGCAGACGGGGCGAGTGACCTCGGGCGCGGGAAGCGCTGCCGCGGCCTTCAAGACGGCCAGCCGGGCCGCAAGCGGGGCCCACCCCTCGGAGGACGACTCGGGGAGCCGACAGCTCTTTTCGAGGCGGACTCTGCCGTCGCTTGCCTCACCGCTACCCCGGCAGCAGCACTTGTCGAGCGGCGTCGAGGGATCGCAGCAGCACTCGGCACGGTGAACGAGAGTCGGCACGGGATGGAGCGGCGCCGCGTTCGAAACCGCGAGAGAAATGGCCGTCAGAAGGACCGCCAATGCACGCGCCATCTTCAGGGAATTCTATTCGATCACCGGACTGGCGTCGTCCCTCTGCTATTCTCGCCGCCGTGAAAGCGGATCAGCTGACGGCGAAAGGGGTCGCGCTGACCTGCGTGCTGTCGGTCCTCGTCGTCTTCGTGCTGGAGGCGATTCCCCACCGGCACGCGAGCGCCTCAGCCGACCGGAGCTGCCCCGCCTGCCAGGCGGCCCGGCAGCACGTCGGCGACGCGCCTCAGAGTGACGGCACGCTTCTCGCCGCTCCGACCTTCCGACCCTCGCAGCCGGCCGAGCCCGCCATCGAGCGGCTCGCCGGCGCTCCAGCGGTCTCGAGCGCCTCGCCCCGGGCCCCCCCCTCCGCCGCCTGACGGCTCTCCCCTCGCGCTCCAGGCTCCGCGCCCGGAGCCCCCAGAGACTCAGGCAAGGAGACCTCCTCATGCGAATGCGAACGCCGGTTTTCGCCGCCTGCCTCGCCGTTCTGGCGCTGGCGGCGGCGTCCGCCCGCGGCCAGTCCCAGGACGAACAAAAGGCGCTGGAGAAGAAGATCGAGGCCCTCGAAAAGCAGCAGGCCGAGATGCAGCGGCAGCTCGAGGAGCTGAAGAAGGAGCTGTCCGCCCGCGCCGCGGCGCCGTCGGCGGCCCCGACGCCGGCGCCCGCTCCGACGCCGCCACCAGCGCCCGCGCGCGAAACGGGCCCGGTCACGAGTCCCGGACTGACGCCGTTCCCCGTCGCCTCGTGGGGAGAGACGGGACAGGTGACGTCGGGGACCACCTTCAATCCGGCCATCTCCGTCGTCGCGGAGGGGCTCTACTACGCCGACGACCGGAAGGGGCTGGGGATGAGCCTCTTCCCGCAGTCGGACAACTTCCTCGGCGACGGGCGCCGGAGGCTTCCGCGACCTCTCGCCGGGCTTCAACCTCGGCGAGACGGAGTTCACGTTCTCCGGCGGCGGTCGACCCGTACTTCGACGCCATGGCGATCCTGACCGTGAGCACCGACGAGGTCGGCATGGAGGAGGCGTGGATCCGGACCCGGAAGCTCCTCCCCGGCCTCTCGGTCAAGGCCGGGAAGTTCTTCAGCGACATCGGCTACATCAACAAGCAGCACCCGCACCAGTGGGACTTCGTCGACCAGAACCTCCCGTACGCGATGTTCTTCGACGGCCAGATCGACGAGGTCGGCGTCCAGGTCGCGTACCTCCCGAAGACGCCCGTCTACATGCTGATCGGCGGCGAGGCGCTGCAGGGGACGAACCCGGGCGTCGCGAACTACCTCGGCGCCGGACGCGAACCCGGCCCTCTCGTCCAAGGCGGGACCGCGCCTCTTCACCGGGTTCTTCAAGATCTCCCCCGACGTCGGCTACTCGGACGCGCTCCAGCTCGGAGCCTCGGGGGGCTACGACACGATGTTCCAGGAGCAGGTCGGCGGTGTCGCCAGCCAGGGGACAAGCTGGTTCACGGGTCTTGACGCCGTCTACAAGCACGACGACCCGCGGCCGTTCGGGCAGGGAGACCTGACGCTCCAGGGCGAGTTCATCTATCGCGGACGGAACCAGACCGGCGTCACGGCGGACGCGCCTCTCGCGGGAATTCCGCGGAGCATCAAGCAGACCGGCTTCTACGTGCAGGCCGTCTACGGGCTTCTCTTCCGCGGTTCCAGGCGGGCGCTCCGCTACGACATGGCGGGCGGCGTCAACCGCCTCACGGTCGGCGGCACGGAGACGAGCTTCGGAGACGTTCAGCGCTTCACGGCGGCGCTGACGTTCAACCCGACCGAATTCTCCCGTTTCCGCGCGCAGTACGACCGGAGCGAGATCCCGCTCCTCGGCCTCCGGCAATCGGTCAACCAGTTCTTCCTGCAGTTCCAGGTCAGCCTCGGCGTCCACGGGGCGCACAAGTTCTGAAGGGATCGTGATGAAACGACTCGCTCTCGCCGCCCTCGCCGCAGCAACTCTCGCGGCGCCCGTCGCGCACGCCGGCCATGAACGTCGTGGCCACCACCTCCAACATGGGAATGCTCGTCCGGACCGTCGGAGGGTCCAACGTCTCCGTCGCCGTCCTCGCGCCGCCGGACCGCGACCCCCACTTCCTCCAGGCGAAGCCGACAATGATGGTGGCCCTCAGGAACGCCGACCTCCTCGTCTCGGTCGGCGCGGAACTGGAGGTCGGATGGCTCCCGGCCGCGCTGCAGGGGGCTTCGAACGGCAAGCTCCTCCCGGGCCAGCCCGGCTACTTCGAGGCGGCCGCCCAGGTCTCGCTCATCGAGAAGAGCGCCGACACCGACCGCTCCCGCGGCGACGTCCACCCGATGGGAAACCCCCACCTCTTTCTCGACCCGGTCCGGATGGCCGACGTCGCCCGCGCCCTCGCGGGGCGCCTCGGCAAGCTCGACCCGCCGCACGCCGAGGCGTACCGCGCGAACGCCGAGGCCTTCGCGAAGACGGCCGGCGATCGTGTCCCGAAGTGGAAGGAGCTGGCCGGCGGCGCCCCCGGCGTCATCCTCTACCACAAGGACGCCAACTACCTGCTCGGCCTTCTCGGCGTCCCGATCCTCGGCTACGTCGAGCCCCTTCCCGGCATCCCGCCGACCGCCCAGCACCTGTCCGATCTCGTCGGGCAGCTCTTCGGCCGGAAGGGCGTCGTTCTCTTCACCGACTACCAATCGGCGCAGGGGCCCGACTTTCTGGCGTCCAAGCTCGGCTGGAAGGCGGTCCGGCTGCCGGTCGAGGTCGGCGAGAAGGGCGACGCGAACGCCTACTTTGCGATGATCGCCCGATGGGTCGAGGCGATCGCCTCCTCGAAATGACGCCGCTTCTCGCCTATCGGGATGTCGTGGCGGGCTACGCGGCAGCCCGTCGTCGGCCCCATCTCGTTCGAGGTCACCCCGGGCGAGATCGTGGCCCTGCGCGGCCCGAACGGCTCGGGAAAGTCGACGCTCATCGGCGCGCTGACGGGGAGCTCCCGGATCCTTTCGGGCCGGATCGAGCGCCGCCCCGGGCTGACCGTCTCGCTTCAGCGGCAGCTTCCCGCCGCGGCCGGAAGGGATTCCGCTCAACGGGAACGAGCTGCTTCGGCTCACGGGGGCGGACCACGCGGCGCCCCCGGCCCTGCTCGCGCCGCTCCTCGCCCTCCGCGCGGACAAGCTCTCCGGGGGGCAGTTTCAGCTCCTCGAGGTCTGGGCCTGCCTCGGCGGAGATGCCGACCTTCACATCCTCGACGAGCCGACGAACAACATGGCGCCGTCCACGATCGAGTCGCTCGTCTCGATCCTGCACGAGAAGCGGAGCGAACGCGGCGTCCTCGTCGTCAGCCACGAACGGGGCTTCGTGGACGAGGTCGCCGACCGGGTCGTGGAGCTTCAGGGATGAAGTGGCAGCTCGTCGTCGACCCGCTCTTCCGCGTCCCGTTCCTGAACGGGCTCCTCCTCGCCATCTCGATGCCTCTCCTCGGCGCGTACGTCCGCCTCCGCGACGAGTGGCTCGCGTCGCTCGGGATGGCGCAGGTCACGGCCGCCGGGGGCGTGGCCGGACTTCTCCTCGGGATCCACCCGATCGCGGGGGCCCTCGGCGCCGCCGGCCTCGCCGCGACGGCAAAGGGGGCCATCCGCCGCTCGGGAAACGACGTCTTCGTCCTCCTTCTTCTCTTCGGCTGGTCGGTCGCCCTGCTCGGCGCCGCGAACAGCGCGCAGGGCGAGGAGGTGAGCCACGCCCTCCTCGACGGTCAGCTCTACTTCACGTCGGGCGCGCACCTCTCGGGCGCGGCCGCCCTCCTCGCCGCCGTCGCGCTCCTCCTGCCGCGGATCTCCCGGCGGCTCCTCCTCGAGCGGTTCTTCCCCGACCATCTCGCGGCGAACGGGGAGAACCCCTTCCGCATCCACCTCGCGTTCGACCTCATGGTGGCCTTCGCGGTCGCCCTCGCGACGCAGTCGGTCGGCGTGATGGCCTCGTTCGCCCTCGTCTTCGTGCCCCCGTGGGCGGCCTTTGCCGGGGCGAACGGCTGGCGGCGGGCCCTCGCAAGGACCACCGCCGTCGCCGTCGCGGCCTACGTCGTCGCGTTCGCGGCGGCGATCGGCCTCAACCAGCCGTTCGGGCCGGTCCTCGTCGCCGCGCTCCTCCTGACCGGCCTCGTCCGCCTCGCGCCCGCGGCGCGGAACCCCGGCTAGTCTGCGCTGTTCGTCGCCTGCTTCGCCACCTTGAGGGCGGCCTTCCTCGCGGCCTCGGGGTCGCCGAGATACCGGCTCGACACGCGGCGGAGCCGGTCGTCCAGCTCGTAGACCAGCGGGATCCCCGTCGGGATGTTGAGCTCCGGGATCTCCTCGTCGGAGATGCCGTCGAGGTGCTTCACGAGAGCCCGGAGGCTGTTGCCGTGCGCCGCCACGAGGACGTTCTCCCCGCGAGCGAGGCGGGGGACGATCCGGTCGTACCAGTACGGGAGGAAGCGCCCGACGACGATCTGAAGGCTCTCCGTCGCCGGAAGGATCTCGGGCGGCAGTCCGGCGTAGCGCGAATCGAATCGCGGGTGGCGCGGGTCGTCGTCCGCCAGGGCGGGCGGCATGACGGCGTAGCCGCGCCTCCACGCGAAAAGCTGCTTCTCGCCGTACTTCTCCTGGGTCTCCTTCTTGTTGAGGCCCTGGAGAGCGCCGTAGTGCCGCTCGTTGAGTCGCCACGAGCGCTCCACCGGGAGCCAGACGGCGTCCATCTCCTCGAGCGCGATCTGGAGAGTCTGGATGGCCCTCTTCAGGACGGAGGAGAAGGTGACGTCGAATCGGAATCCCTCGTCATGGAGGAGGCGCCCCGCGGCGCGGGCTTCCTCGACGCCACGGAGCGAGAGCGGAACGTCCGTCCAGCCCGTGAAGCGGTTCTCGAGGTTCCAGGTGCTCTCCCCGTGCCTGCACGAGGACGAGCTTGTTCGGAAGCGTCCGGCTCGCCGTCATCGCCGCGTCAGCGGGCCCTGGCCAGGTTCTCCGCCGCGAACTCCCAGTTGATCAGGCGCTCGAGGAACGCCGTGATGTAGTCCGGGCGCCGGTTTTGCCAGTCGAGGTAGTAGGCGTGCTCCCAGACGTCCATCGTCAGGAGCGGCGTCGCCGCCGTCGTGAGAGGGGTCTCTGCGTTCGGCGTCTTCACGCACTTCAGCTTGCCGCCGTCGAGGACGAGCCACGCCCAGCCGCTGCCGAACTGCGTCGCGCCGGCGTTCGCGAACTCCTTCTTGAAGTTCTCGAGGCCGCCGAGATCGGACTCGATCTTCTCTTTCAGCTTTCCGGAGGGCGCGCCGCCCCCCTTGGGCCGCATGCTCTTCCAATAGAAACTGTGGTTCCAGACCTGCGCCGAGTTGTTGAAGAGACCGGCTTTGTCGGGTTTCCCCGCCACCGCGCGGACGACCTGCTCGAGCGGCAGGTCGGCCAGCTCGGTGCCGGCGATCATCTTGTTCGTGTTGTCGACGTAAGCCTTGTGGTGCTTGCCGTAGTGAAACGAGAGAGTGTTCGAGGAGATGTCGGGGGCCAGCGCGTTGTCGGGGTACGGAAGCGGAGGAAGTTCGATCATCGGAGCTCCTTTCAGAATCGCCGACGGATCGGCGCGTCGATTATCCGACGGTTCGGGCGCGAACGACCAGAATCGAGACAACGAACAGAACCGCACCGAGGAGGATGATCGAGGCCCCGGGGGCGACGTCGATCGCGACCGACAGGAAAAGGCCGCCCACGACCATCACGAGCGCGGCCGCGACCGAGCCGGCGAGAAAACCCGGCCAGCGCGCCGAAAGCGCCCGTGCGATCGCCCCCGGCAGAATGAGGAGCGCGGAGACGAGGAGGATCCCGACCACCTTCAGGGCGACGACGACGGTCACTGCGATCAGGACGAGGACGAGGAGCCGCATCGCCCCGACCGGGACGCCGGCGGCCGCCGCTCCCTCCTCGTCGACCGACGCGAGGAGGAGCGGCCGGAAGAAATAGACGAGCGCCGCGAGAACGGCCGCGGAGGCTCCGCCAAGGAGGGCGAGGTCCGAAGGGGCGACCGTCAGGATGTTTCCGAACATCAGGCCGAAGAGATCCACGTTCGTCTTCAGGAATCCGAGGGCAACGACCCCGGCGGCCATCGCGGCGACCGTGAAGACACCGACGGCCGCGTCCTCCGTCACCTCCGACGAGCCCGAGGCCCGCGCTGTGGCGCCTGCGACCGCCAACGCCGCGGCAAGGGCGCCGGCGCCCGGGGGCAGGCCGAGGAGCGTCGCGATCGCGACACCGCCGAACGCGGCATGCGCGACGCCGGAGCCAACGAACGCGAGCCGCCGGAGGACGACGAAAAACGAAAGCGCGCCGCAGAGAACCGCCGTGATCGCCCCGGCAGCGAGAGCCCGCTGAAAGAACGGGAACGCCAGGAACTCGCTCACGCGCTCTCCTCGCCGGGGGGCTCCTCGGCCACGGTCCGGTCCACCCGGAAGACGCGGTCGGCCCCTCCCATCGCCGCGCTGTCGTGCGTGACGTAGACGACCGTTCGCCCGGCGGCGATCTCCTCGGCCACGACGCGCCGAAGCGTCTTCAGCCCCTCGGCGTCGAGTGCCGTGTCGGGCTCGTCGAGGACGAGGACATCCGGCGCGCCCGCGATGGCACGGGCGAGGAGGACCCGCTGCCGCTGCCCGCCGGAGAGGCGGCCGACCTGCTGCGAGACGGCCTCCTCCGGCAGGCCCGCGCGGCGGAGGGCGGCGGCGGCCGTCGCGTGCGCCCCCGCGCGCACCCCGAAGCCAGGGCGCGGGTCGAGCGACAACGAGACGACGTCGAGTCCGGAGACCGGTGCCGTGGCCGAGAGCGTGGAGCGCTGGGAGAGGTAGCCGATGCGCGGCCGAGGCACCTCGCGGCCGGCGTTGTCGACGAACGCGACGCGCCCCGCCTCCGGCCGGAGCGCCCCGATCAGGACGCGGACGAGCGTCGTCTTCCCGCCGCCGTTCGGACCGATCAGGGCGGTCCGCTCCCCCGCGGGAAGAGTCGCCGTGGCGGCGGAGAGGACGGGCCGTCCGCCGAACCGGACGTCGATCCCTTCGAAGCGGATCCCGACGCTCATCGGGGCGAGAGCCCCTCGCGGAAGGCCCGGGCGTTCCAGCGCATCAGCTCAGCGTAACCCGAGCGCCCCGGAACGCCGCCGATCGGGTCGGCCATGACGACCCGGATTCCCGCCTCGTCCGCCACGACGCGCGCCGCGGAGAGCGGGAACTGCGGCTCGGTGAAGAGCGTCCGGATCCCCTCGCGGCGCGCCGTCGTGACGAGCGCCGCGAGGTCGCGCGGCGACGGCTCGCGGCCGGGGACGGGCTCGATCGACCCGACCGTCCGCAGCCCGTACCGCGCCGCAAAGCGCGGCCACGCGTTGTGGGCCGACAGGATCCCGCCTCCGCGGACGGGCGCCAGCGACGCGCCGATCTCGGCATCCAGCGCCGAGAGCTCCGCGGCGAACGCCGCCGCGCGCTGCCGGTAGCCGTCGGCCCCGGCCCGGTCGAACGCGGCCAGCCTCTCCGCGAGAGGCCCCAGTGCCCGCTCGACGAGGCGCGGGTCGAGCCACCAGTGCGGGTCGGCTTCCCCTTCTTCGTGATCGTGGCTCGACGCATTGGACGGGGCTTCGACGCCGACGGCCGCGCCGGCGTCGAAAAGAGCCGCTCCCGGCGCGCAGGCGGAGGCGAGCCTCGCCGCCCACCGGTCGTACCCGGCGCCGACGGTCACGAGGAGCCGCGCCGGTGCCGCGAGGCGCACCTCGCGAGGCGTCGGCTCGAAGACATGGGGCGACGTGCCTGGCGGAACGAGCGTCCGGACGTCCCACGACGGTCCGGCGACGCGCGCGAGGACGTCGGCCAGCGGCGCGATCGTCGCCGCTGCGACTCGCGGCCCGGATTCCGCCGGACGCGGCGCGCGCCCGCAGGCAGCGGCGACGGGCAGGACGAGGAGCAGGGCCGTCCGCGCGGCCCGGCTGCGACTCAGAGGCATCCGGACGATTCTGACAGGTTGACGCCGCCCCCGCCGGGCGAGACGATCGGGTATGGCCTGTCGCGAGCACGACCGACACGACCACGTTCACGGCCCCGGCTGCGGCCACCGGGCGGTCCGACACGGCGACCACGCGGACTATCTGCACGACGGCCACCTCCATGCGCCCCACGACGCCCACGCCGACGAGCACCGGCTCGAGGTCGACCGCGTCCGGCCGGGTGTCTGCGCCCCGGTCGAATGCGGGGACCGCCACGGTGACGCGTGCGGCCACGCCGCCGTCCCGCACGGCGGCCACGTCGACTACGAGGTCGCGGGGGCGCTCCACCACCCGCACGGCGATCACTGCGACCTTCACGGGCGGCTGGAGCCGCCGGCCGCCAAGCGCTAGGCGCGCGACCGTTCCGCGCGGCGTCGCTCAGGTCGTGAGCGCCTCGATCACTTCCGGCACGGGGCGGGTCTCCCGGGCCCGGGCGAGGAGCAGCGCCGTCCGGAGCAGCGGGCCAGGCGAGAGGATGCCTTGTCCGACGAGGACGACGACGTCGTCGTGAACCGAGATCGCCCGGGCCCGCGCTTCGGGTCCGAGCGGCGCGAGGTTCCCGGCCGTGCACCACGCGAGGCTTCGTGCCTTTCCGATGGCGAACCTGCCGATCTCCTCGTCCGTCCGCCCCCCCGCGACGTCGATCACGGCAAGCCACGGAGAGACGCCCGCGATCCGGTCCTGAACGCCCTGGATCATTTCGTCCAGAAGGACGGTGATCTCGTCGAAATCGCGCTTCAAACCCGGCAGCGAATCGCCGGGGGCCGCCTCGGCCGCGGCAACCGCGAGATCCAGGTTGATGTGGGCGTTCATCCCCAGGAGAAGGTGCTGGAGGATGACCGGCGACCGCCGCTCGGCGGCGCGGAAGGCGAGTTGCCAGCTGCGGGTCGGTTCCTCCCCGCGCCAGAGTTGGTCGACCGCGTCGAGGTACCTGTTGGCGAAGATCACGTCGAGGCGTTCCATGCGGGGGCCGTTCTCGAAACGGCCGGACGCGATCCCGTCGCGCACCCGGCGCGTCACCGCGCGATAAAGCGCGGCGAAGTAGCCGACGCGGCTTCGGTCGCGAAGGCAGCGCGCGACGATCAGCTCCAGCCGGGCCAGGACGTCGTCGATCGTCCCGGCCGGACTCGGGCGCCGGCCGGACCCGTCACGCGATGACGGCCAGCTCGTACAGGTAGTCGACGAACGAGCGTGTCGCGCCGTCGAAGCCCGCCACCTTCGGGTTCGTCGACTCGATCACGTAGAACTCGTCCGGCGCGTGCGCCCCGCCGCCGTGTCCGAGCCCGAAGTGCGCGGCCCCGAGCTTCAGCGGCGGGCCCGTGAAGACGTAGCCGGGATAGGAGCCCGCGTTCCGCGGCCAGAGGATCGGGTCGAGGCCCGCCCGCCGGTAGACCGCTTCCTCCGCGCGGAGGACCGCCGCGTTCGCCGGAGTCTCGGACGGGTCGTAACCGCCGGAGGCGTTCACCTCGATGTCGCCGAAGCCCTTCTTCGCGAGGTGAGCCTTGAGCGCCGCGAGGGCGCCGTCGTAGGTCATGTCCGGAACGAGGCGGATGTCGAGCTTGGCGACGGCCTTGTGCGGCAGCACCGTCTTTCCCCCCGGGCCCGTGTAGCCGCCGACGAGCCCCTCGATGTTGACCGTCGGGCTGAAGCAGAGGCGCTCGAGCGA
Source organism: uncultured Acidobacteriota bacterium (assembly GCA_963721385.1). GTDB lineage: Bacteria > Acidobacteriota > Thermoanaerobaculia > UBA5066 > UBA5066 > DAOMFB01. Next base: position 81,482 of record CAVRJB010000006.1, on the reverse strand, counting down.
GGCGCGCCACGAAACGTCGTGCGCCCACCGGTCGGCGGAGAGCATCTTCTTCGCCGTCGCCTCGTCGAGGCGCGCCGCGGCGGCGTCGAGCATCGCCTTCTGGGCCGGCGTCGGCGGGAGCGCCGCGGCGGCGAGGCCCTCGATGGCCGGGTCGCCGTCCGGCGTCACGAGGGTGGCGAGCGCCTGCACGAGGTGAAACGCCGGGCTGTCGAGCCGAGCGCGGTTCGCGGAGTGGACGTCTTTGCTCGGTCCGCGCCCCCATTTTTCGCCGCTCGAGACGAGCTCCAGCTCGAGGACTCCCTTCGCGCCGAGCGAAACGGTCACCGTACCGTCGGCGTCCTGCTCCGCCGAGGGCATGAAGACACCGGTGCACCGGGCGAGCGCGGCGGCGACCTCGGGGCGGCGGACGATCTGGGAGATGTGGGGCGAGCCGATCTCCTCCTCCCCCTCGGCGACGAGAACGAGGTTGACCGGGAGCTTCCGCCCTGCGCCGCGGATCGCGTGGAGCGCCGCGAGAAGGGCGGCTTCGGGCCCCTTCTGGTTCACGGCGCCGCGGCCCATCAGCACCTTGCCGGCGCCCGGCCTGTCGACGAGATCGGCCGCCCAGGGGGGCGACGACCATTCGGACGGGTCGACCTGCTTCACGTCGTACATGAAGTAGAGGCCGACGGTCCGCGGCGCGCCGGCGTCGAGGGTCGCGAACACCCCCGGCTGTCCCTCCGTCGGGACCTTCGCCACGCTCTGGAAACCCGCCTCCCGGGCGAGCCGCATCATCAGGTCGCACCCTTCCGTCATGCCGCGGTTCTCGGCGGCGATCGAGGGCTGGCGGACCCACTCCTGGAGCCGCTGCAGCGCCTCGCCGTGCCGTCTTCTCGATCTCGGCGTAGACGGGGCCGAGGTCCTCGGTGGCGAAGGCGAAGCGCGGAAGGGCGAGGGTGGCGGCGGCGGTGGCGGCCGCGGAGAGGACGTCGCGTCGCGTGAAGTCGGGCATGGGGCGGAGTCTAGCCCGAGGGCCGGACGACCGGAGGCTCAGGCGCAGCCGTCGTCAAGCGCCCGGCCGAGCAGCTCCGCGATCGGCATCTCGAAGGTCCAGGCCGACGTGCGCTGGAGGCCGTGCTCGGCCGCCGCGGAGTGGTTCCACGCCTCGAGGGCCTCGCGGCGCTCGGTCACCCACGCCTCGCTCACCTCGCCGTTCTGGGCCATCCGGTCGAGGCGCTCGCGCTGCAGGCCCTTGTCGCCGATCTCCGGGTGGTGGTTGACTCCCCAGATCCGCGGCAGGATGCCGTCCGCATGGCGCGCGATCTCGATCATCGTGACCGCGTCGGCCGGAGCGTCCGCGGGGGCCTCCTCGAACGCGAGCAGCTCGGCGCCCGGGCGGCCGGTGACGATCAGGTCGTAGAGCCGGCTGTCGAGGACGCGGATTTCGGGGCCGCCGTTGTCGTTCCAGAAGCCGGCGAAGAACGGATGCCGGCGCGCCTCGCCCGTCAGCTCGTTCCCGACGACGCCATGGCTCTTTCCCCCCTTCAGCTCCGTCCGGAAGACGGGCGCGGCGACGCCGGACCACATGGCGAGGACGCCGAAGGAGTGGCAGATGGCAAGGAACGACGTCGACGGCGTCGCATGGACGTCCTCGAAGAACCGAAAGAGCGGTGCCAGCCATGACGGATCCTCGTGGATCCCCTGCGAGCCCGGGGAGACGCCGTCGTTCTCGTGCGGATCGATGGCACCCGGGCCGCCCGACCCCACGACGAGGCGGAAGCGGGCCGCGGGGCCGCGCGGCACGGCGCCGCGCCCGCGGACGTCGTAGCTGATGACCCGGACGCCGGGCACGCTCCCCTCGCGCTCCTGACGCTCGAGGTGGGCGAGGTTGAGTACCGTCTCGACGATCGAGGCGTGCCCGAGGTTCGGGTAGCCATGGTGCATGTCGAGCACGGCGACGTCGAGGAGACCCGGCTCGGGCTCCGGGTCCTCGCCCGGCGCGTCGACGCGGGCGTAGTGGAGCGACAAGGCCCGGCGGGACGATGATGTTCGCGACGCGCTGGTAGGGCCGGGTCATCGGGGGCGCCGATTCTGCCAGAAGAGCGGGCTCAGACGTTCTCCTGCTTCAGGCGCCGGGTCATCAGCGCGGCGATCGCCTCCTTCGGCGTCTTCTGCCCCGAGAGGATCTCGACGACGATCTCCGCGATCGGCATCTCGACGTTGACCTGGCGGGCCAGCTCCACGAGAACGGCCGCGGTCGCGACGCCCTCGGCCACCTCCCCGCCGAGCGAGGTGACGGCCTCCGCGAGCGTCTTCCCCGCCGCGAGGGCGAGGCCGACGCGGCGGTTCCGGGAAAGGTCGCCCGTGGCCGTCAGGATCAGGTCGCCGACCCCCGCGAGCCCCGCGAACGTGTCGGGCTGCCCTCCGAGCGTCGTCCCGAACCGGCGGATCTCGGCGAGGGCGCGCGTCAGCATCGCCGCGCGAATGTTCTGGCCGAGCTTCAGGCCATCCAGGATCCCCGCGGCGATCGCGACGACGTTCTTCGAGGCCCCCGCGATCTCGACCCCGAGGACGTCCGACGAGCGGTACAGGCGAAACGTCGGCGACGAGAGGAGCTTCTGGAGCGAGATGCCGATCTCGGGGTCGGCGCTCGCGACGACCGCCGCCGCGGGGAGGGCCCGCGCGACCTCGGCCGCGAACGTCGGGCCGGAGAGGACGGCGAGGCCGTTTGCGCGTCCCGTCATCTGGCCGAGAATCTGGCTCGTCCGCCGCTTCGAGCCGACCTCCAGACCTTTCGACGCCGAGACGAGGGGGACGTCTTCCGGAATGGCGACGGCGAGGCGCCGGGCCTCCTCTGCCGTCGCCTGGACCGAGACCGCCCAGATGACCGCCGCCGCGTCCCGGAACGCGGCGTCGGGCTCGGTGAGCACCGACACGCCCGCCGGGATTGCAGGTGCGCCCGGGAGCGACGGGTGCTGTCGCGTGGCGACGAGGCGCTCGACGAACTCCCGGCGGCGCCCGAGGAGCGTGACGCGATGCCCCGCGGCGGCCGCATGCATTGCCAGCGCGGTCCCCCAGGCACCCGTCCCGACGACCGCGATCTTGTTCACGAGTCCTTCCTTCCGAGCTGGCGCTCCGTTCCGTCCAGGAGCCGGCGGACGTTCCCGCGGTGTGACACGATCAGGATCAGCGCCGCCGCCACGGCGGCCACGACCTCGCCTTCCGGCGCGCGGAAGACGAGCCCCATCGTGACCGGCAGAAGGCAGGCCGCCGTGAGCGAGCCGAGCGACACGTAGCGGGTCAGCGTGACGACGGCGGCGAACGCGGCGACGACCGCGAGGACCGCGAGCGGCGCGAGGACGGCGAAGCCCCCGACCGCCGTCGCGACCCCCTTTCCGCCCCGGAATCCGAACCAGACGGGAAAGACGTGCCCGACCACCGCCGCGACCGCCGCCGCGCCGAGCCAGCGCGGGTCGTACGTGATCGTCCTCATCAGGCAGACCGCGAGGACTCCCTTCCCGACGTCGAGGAGCGCCGTCGCGATCGCAAGCGGCTTTCCGGCCGTCCGGAGGACGTTCGTCCCTCCGGCGCTCCCCGATCCGACCGTCCGGATGTCGACGCCGTGGAAGATCCGGACGAGGATCGTCGCGAACGTCAGCGAGCCGACCAGGTAGGCGGCGGCCAGCGCGATCTCCTCGCGGTGAGCGGCGATCACTTCCGTCCTCCCTCGTTCCGTCCCATCAGGTACTGGCGGATCATGACGAGCGCCATCGACGTCGTCCAGCGGCGGACGAGCGCGCGGCCGCCCGGCAGGAGGAGCTTCCGGTGATTGCGTGTCCCATCTGCCGCGTCCAGCGCGACGTGGACGGTGCCGGCCGGCTTCTCCGGCGAACCGCCGCCCGGGCCCGCGATGCCGGTCACGGCGACGCCGACCGACGCGCCGAAGCGCTTCCGCGCGCCGAACGCCATCTCCCGCGCCGTCTCCTCCGAGACCGCCCCGTGGCGCTCCAGCGTCTCCGCCGACACGCCGACGAGGTCCGCCTTGGCGGCGTTCGCGTAGGTGACCGCGGACCCGAGAAAGTACTCCGACGAGCCGGCCACGTCGGTCAGGCGGCCCGCCAGGAGCCCGCCCGTGCACGACTCCGCGAGGGCCAGCGTCAACCCGCGGGTGCGGAGGAGGCCGCCGACGACGCCTTCCAGCGTCTCGTCGTCCCGGCCGAAGACGTCGTTTCCGAGTGACTTCCTGAAGTCGCTCTCGATCCGGTCGAGCGCCTTCCCCGCCTCCTCCGGCGTCCCGCGGACCGCGAATTGCAGCTGGACCTCGCCGCCGGCAGCGAGAATCGTCGTCGGGCAATCGGGGTGGGCGGCATAGACCGGCTTGACCCTCTCTTCGACGACGCTCTCGGGGAGTCCTCCCACCTTCAGGGTACGTCGGTGATACCCGGTCGTCCCGTAAACGCGCGCGAGCCGCGGCCCGGCCTCATCCGCCCACATCGCCTTCAGCTCGTCCGGCACGCCGGGGAGGAGGACGACCGTCTTCCCCGCCGCCTCGACGATGAATCCCGGGGCCGAGCCTCGGGGGTTTGCGAGGACGACCGCCCCTTCGATGACGTCCGACTGCTTCTCATTCACCTTCGGCATCTCCATGCCGCGGCGAAGGAAGCGCTCCTTGAGGCGGGAGAGGATCTTCTCGTCCCTCACGAGAGGCCGGCCGAGGAGCGCCGCGAGGACTTCCTTCGTCCGGTCGTCCGCGGTGGGGCCGAGCCCCCCTGAAACCACGAGAAGGGGAGCGCGCTCGAGAGCGATGCGGAGCTCAGCCTCGAGGTCCCCGGCATCGTCCCCGACGCAGGCCTTCCGGACGACCCGGACCCCCATCGTCAGAAGCTCGCCCGTCAGGAAGAGCGAGTTCGTGTCGAGGCGCGTCGTCCCGAGGAGCTCGCTCCCGACGGCGAGGATCGAGGCGGCGCGGTCGAGGGGGGCGCCTCCGTCGGTCATCGGGCGGCCGCCTCCTCGTGAAGCTTCCGCGACAGCTCTTCCCACTCCGTCATCTTCTGCGAAATCGAATGTCTCTTGCTTTCGATCTCGTTCCGGACGGAGCGAACCCTGTCCCCGTCCCGTATCACGATCGGGTCGGCAAAGGATTCTTCAAGGATGGAGATCTCCTTCTCGAGCGCGGCGATCTCCAATTCGAGCGCCTCGACGCGGGCCAGGTCTTTCTGGCGCCGTCGTTCGGCGGCGCGCTCGGGGCGGCGCGGGGCCGCGGGCCCCGCGCCGCCCCCGCCCCTTGCGGTTCGACCCGTCGACGAATCGCGGGTTTCGGGTTCCCTCGCTCGCGCCTTTCTGCTCTGCAGGTCGGAGTAGTTCCCCTCGAAGTCCTCGAAGGTCCGGGCGCCGGGCGGACCGGCGATCTCGAGAATCCGCGTGGCGATCCGGTCGACGAACCAGCGGTCGTGGGAGACGAAGACCATCGCCCCCTCGAACTCCGAGAGCGCCTCCTCGAGCCGCTCGCGCGCGTCGAGGTCGAGGTGGTTCGTCGGCTCGTCGAGAAGGAGGAGGTTTGCGCCGCCGAAGACGATGCGCGAGAGCGACAGGCGCCCGCGCTCGCCTCCGGAGAGAGTGGCGATCCGTTGCTCGACCTCGTCGCCCCGGAAGTCGAAGAGGGCGAGGAAGTCCCGCGCCTCTCCTTCCGTCATCGTCGGGTCGAGGTCCATCACGACGTCGAGGACCCGGGCGGACGCCGGAAGGTCCCCCATCTCCTGGTCGTAGTAGCCCGCGAGGACGCCCGCCCCCCATCTCATCGAGCCTCCGAGCGGGGGTGCGACGCGCGCCATCGTCTTCAGGAGCGTCGTCTTCCCGCAACCGTTCGGCCCCCAGAGCGCCAGCCGGTCGCCGCGCCGGAGGAGGAGCGACAGCGGCGGAAGGAGCGGCCCCGTCTCGGGCCAGCCGGCGACGAGCACGTCCGTCTCGAGAACGCGCCCGCCCGAGACGCGTGCCTCCTCGAACCGGAACGTCACCTCGTTCGCGTCCTCGCGCGGGGCCTCGACGCGCTCGAGCTTCGCGAGCATCTTCCGGCGCGCCTGCGCCTGCTTCGTCTTCTGCCCCGCGATGTTCCGCCGAATGAAGTCCTCGGTCCGCTCGACGAGCTTCCGCTGCTCCTCGGCGACCTTGGCGCGGAGGCGCTCCCGCTCGGCCTTGAGCCGCCGGTAGGTGTCGTAATCACCGGGATACTCCTCGAGGGCGCCGTGCGCCACCTCGACGATCCGGTCGCAGACGGCGTTCAGGAATCGGCGGTCGTGCGAGACGACCAGCGCCGCCTGCTCCGCTGCGAGCTTCCGCTCGTTCAGCCACTCCTCGAGGAACTCCAGGCCGGAGACGTCGAGGTGGTTCGTCGGCTCATCGAGAAGGAGGACCGTGGCCCGCGTCAGGAGGAGGCGCGCGATCTGCGCCCGGTGTTTCTGTCCGCCCGACAGCTGGCCGACCGGACGGTCCCACGTCTCGCGCGGCAGCCCGACGCCCGTCAGGACGCGCTCCACCCGCGATTCGGCCTCGTAGCCGCCGTCGCGCGCGAAGCGCTCGCGCAGGTCGTCGTGTTCGTGGAGCAGGGCCTCGAGCTCGGGCGAGCCGCCACCTTCGCTCCGCGCCGCGATCTCCTCCTCCAGCCGGCGCATCTCCCGCTCGGCGGCGACGAGGTGCTCCTGGGCCCGGGCGACGAAGGCGCGGAGCGGCTCGTCCCCCTCGGGCTCGACGGCCTGCTCGAGCGAGGCGAACGTCGTCCCGCCCGCGACGAGCCGCTCCCCCTCGTCGGGCTCGACGAGCCCCTGCACGATCTTCAGGACCGTCGTCTTCCCGGCGCCGTTCCGCCCCACGAGGCCGACGACGCGCCCCGGGTCGTGCTGCCACGTGGCGCCCGGACAGGACCTCCTTCGGGCCGAAACTCTTCCCGACGTTCGCGAGGCGGTAGAGCACCGCGCGAGGATAAACGAAGGAGGGACCGACTCCGTCAGCCCGGCCGATGGGCGCCCGTTCTGCGGAGGAGCCACGCAGTGACGCCGGGCGTCAGGCTTCCGAGTATCCAGAAGACCCGAAGCATGAACGGCACGACGGCCTCGTCGGCGTCGCGGAGGACGGCTCCGACGAGCGCCGCCGCCGCCTCGTCCGGCGTCAGCGTCGGGATGAGCTTCGAGATCTTCGGAATCCGCTCCTCGGCGCCAGGGTTGTGGGCGAAGTAATCGCTCGAGGTCTTCCCCGCGACGAAATGGGTGACGCCGACGCCGGTACCCGCGAGCTCTTGCCGAAGCGCCTCGGTGAAGCCGCGGAGCGCCCAACGCGCCGACGTGTAGCCCGCCGCGCCGGGCCAGGTGAGCTTCGAGGCCGGCGAGTTGACGTTCACGATCCGGCCGCTCCCGCGGGCGAGCATTCCGGGGAGGAACGCCCGCGTCGCGAAGAAAGCGGCGAAGTATGGGGCAGCCATCATTGAGACCGCCTCCTCGGGCGGCGTCTCCTCGGTGAAGAGCCAGCGCCCCGCCCCAGCGTTGTTGACGAGAAGGTCCGGGACGCCCATCTCAAGGACGATTCGCTCGCAGGCAGCCGTGGCCGCCGCCGCGTCGCCGAGATCGGCGGCGGCAGCGGTCGCCTCTCCTCCTGCGGCGCGGATCCCTGCGGCGACTTCTTCGAGCGCGGCTCCAGACCGGGCCATCAGTCCGACTCGGGTCCCTTCCTTCGCAAGCAGCCGCGCCGTCGCGGCCCCTATGCCGCTAGAGGCTCCCGTAACGACGGCGAGCCGGCCCTTGAGCAAGGTCACCGCCCGAATCTATGACGAACCGGGACGCGCCGTCGGAGCCGCTCGGCGGCGAGCGGACTCAGGGGCTACACCCCGCAGCGCTTCACGACCTGAACGGTGATTTCCTCGCTCGTGGGCGGGTTTTCGCCGAGACCCAGCGCGTGGAGCATTTCGTGGATGAGAAGGTCCGCCGCGAGGCCGGGGTTCTTCGCGAGGATGCGGCCGAATGCCTGCGGGCAGACGGCGACGATCGCGCCCCCCGGATTCGTTCCCGCCGCCGCGCTGCCGTCGCCGCAGCGGGACCAGGCGGTGCCGTCGATGAACGTCAGCTGCAGGAAGAATTCCGCCGCGGACACCTCGCGAGCCTCCAGCCTCTCGCTCAGCAAATGGCCGCCGTCGTCCCGAAGATCCGAAAGGACCATCCGGCAATCCCGCTTCTCGAGCTTCTCGACGGCGATCTCCCCTGCCCGCGAGACCATGTTCTTCAGGAGATGCCCCGAGACCCGGAAGGAGCGGTCGGACGGCTCTTCCCCGAGGGAACGGCTGGAAGGCAGTGACAAGAGGGAAAGGGCCACGGCAACCGCGAGCCGGTGGACTGATCTGGCCTGCTTCATGTTCCTTCCCGCATGGCGGAAAGGTGCTTCTGCGAAGCAGGCCGAGTCCTCCCGGAAACGTGGCGGAATTCTTCCTTTTCGGCTCGATAATCGGCACGCTGCGATGCGTCTCCGATTCGGCGAGATCACGTTCGACCCGGAGGCCCGGCTGCTCCTCCGGGGGCCGGAGCCCGTTCACCTCACGGCGAAAGCATTCGACTTTCTGGCCATCCTGTTGAAGGAAAGGCCCCGTGCCCTCTCCCGGGAGCAGCTCATCGAGTCCCTTTGGGGCGAAACGTTCGTGTCAGAGTCGAACCTGACCAGCCTCGTGAACGACGTCAGGACCGCCATCGGAGACGATGCGAAACATCCGACTTTCGTTAGAACGCATCACGGGTTCGGGTACTCCTTCGCTGCCGAGGTCCTGCCAGAACCGGCCGCAAGACCGGGACGGGAGGGAGTCCGGTGCTGGCTCGTCTGGGGGCTGAACGTTCTGCATCTCTCGGCGGGCGAGAACGTGTTGGGGCGAGATCCGGACGCCCCGATCTGGATCGGTGACCCGAGCGTCTCGCGGCGGCACGCCCGGATCCTCGTGGAGGGCGAGATCGCCACCCTGGAGGATCTCGGGAGCAAGAACGGAACTTGCGTGGAGGGCCGTCGCCTCGAAGGGCGCGTCACGCTCCCGGACGGTGCGAGCATCCGTCTCGGGCACGTCGACCTCGTCTTTCACGCCGCGTCGGCCAGCTCCTCGACGGTGTCGGCGAACTAGAACGCGATCGGCGGCTCGACGTCAGAGCCTTTCGACAGCGAGCGGCAGCGCCGACACCGGCGTTCCGGCGGCCGAGACCGTGAAACAAGCTCGGAGCCGGGCCTCGAACGTCGAGCTCGGCCTCGCGGAAGGGCCAAGCTCGACGGTGACGAGCGGCTCCCCCTTCGCGACGACGTCACCCGGCTTCTTTTGAATCCGGAAACCCGATGCCGGGTCGATGACATCGTCCTTCTTCGACCTCCCGCAGCCCAGCTCTATGGCAAGAAGGCCGATCTCCCGCGTCGCCGCCGCCGTCACGACGCCGGTTTCCGTGGCCGTCACGGGACGCCGGCCGACCGGCTGCGGAAGGCGCGACGGATCGTCACAGACCGACGGGTCGCCCCCCTGCTCCTTGATCAACCGCGCGAAAACGTCGAGGGCCCGCCCGTCGGCGAGCGCCGCGTTCAGGCGCGCCCGCGCCGCCTTCTCGCTCTTCTCGAGCCCGGCCTCGACGACGAGGTCCGCGCCGAGGATCAGGACGTTCTCGCGAAGGTCGGCCGGCCCCTCGCCACCCAGAAGGCGGATCGACTCCTCGACCTCGTTCGCGTTCCCGACCGCCTCGCCGAGCGGCCGGTCCATCGCCGTGATCCAGCCCGAAGCTTTCCGACCGGCGGCCCGAGTGGTCTCGACGAGGGCCCGGCCGAGGGTGCGTGCGTCCTCGGTTCTCGCCATGAAGGCGCCATTCCCCGTCTTCACGTCGAAGACGACGGCAGACGCGCCCGTCGCGAGCTTCTTCGAGAGGATCGACGCGGTGATGAGCGGGATCGACTCCACCGTCCCGGTCACGTCGCGCAGGGCATAGAGCCGCCGGTCGGCCGGGGCGACGGAGTCGGTCTGCCCCACCAGCGCGCAGCCGACCGTGTCGAGGAGGCGGTCGAACTCGGCCCTCGGGAGCGCCGTCCTGAAGCCGGGGATCGCCTCGAGCTTGTCGAGCGTCCCGCCCGTGTGGCCGAGACCGCGGCCGGACATCATCCCCGCCTTCACACCGACGGCGGCGAGGAGCGGCGCGAGGACGAGCGTCGCCTTGTCGCCGACCCCGCCGGTCGAGTGCTTGTCCGCGACGAATCCGTGTCGCGAAAGGTCCCAGGTCTCCCCCGACCGCATCATCGCGAAGGTCAGGGCCGCCGTCTCCGCCGTCGTCATCCCCCGGCAGCAGACGGCCATCAGGAAGGCGGCTGCCTGCTCGTCGGGGATCGTCCCGTCCGTCACGCCGCGGACGAACGTCGCCGATCTCCTCTTCCGTGAGCTCGGCGCCGTCGCGCTTCCGGACGAGGGTGCGGACGAAGAGGCTCACTTCGCGGGCGCCGGCTCCTTCAGCGACTTCTGGATCTTCTCGCGCCAGTCGGCGGCCTCCTTGACGACGGCGTTCGCGTCGACCGTCCGCCATTTCCGGCCGTCCCAGAGGACCTTGCCGTCGACCACGGTCAGGGAGACGTCGCTCTCCTTCGACGAGTAGACGAGCGTCGAGGAGATGTCGTAGACGGGCCGGACCCGGGGCTCGGCGAGGTCGACCGCGATCAGATCGGCGACCTTCCCGAGCTCGAGAGAGCCGGTCACCTTGTCGAGGCCGAGCACCTTCGCCCCGTCGATCGTCGCCATCCGGAGCAGGTCCCGCGCCGGGAGGACTGTCGGGTCGAGCGCGGTGACCTTGGCGAGCTTCCCGGCAAAGTCCATCGACTCGAACATGTCGAGGTCGTCGTTCGAGCCCGCCACGCCGTCGGTGCCGAGGCCCGTGACGACCCCGGCCTTCCGGGCCGCGACGACCGGAGCGACGCCCGAGCCGAGCTTCATGTTCGACTCGGGGTTGTGCGAGAGCGTCGCCTTCTTGGTCGCCATCAGCTGGAGGTCTCCAGCGTCCATCCAGACGCCGTGGGCCGCGACGACCCGCGGCCCGAGGAAGCCGATCTGGTCGAGCCAGCGGACGGGCGTCGTCCCGTACTTCGCCTGGACCTGCTTCTGCTCGTCCTGCGTCTCGGAGACGTGGATCAGGAGCGGCACCGAGTACTCGTCCGAGAGCGCCTTCGCCGCGAGGAGCGTCTCCTTGCTGCAGCTGTACGCCGCGTGGGGGGCGACGGCGGGCGTGATCCGGCGGCTCACCTTCCACTTCGTGATGAACTCGCGCGTCACCTTCTGGGACTCGGCGAGGGTTGCGTGCCCCGGGGCCGGGAAGTCGATCCAGGTCTCCCCGAGGACGGCGCGCATGCCGCAGGCCTCGACGGCGGCGGCGGCGTCGCCCTCGAAGTAGTACATGTCGGCGAAGGTCGTCGTGCCGCCCCGGACCATCTCCATGCAGGCCAGCGTCGTGCCGGCCCGGACGAACTCGGGCGTCACGTTCTTCGCCTCGGCCGGAAAGATGAACTTCTGAAGCCACTCCATGAGCGGCTTGTCGTCGGCGATTCCCCGCATCAGCGTCATCGCCGCATGGGTGTGCGTGTTGACGAGGCCGGGCATCACGACCGAGCCCTTCCGCTCGATCTGCTCCGCCGCCGTCCACTTCGAGTCGATTTCCGCCGGCGTCGCCATCTCGACGAGGACGCCGTCCTTGATGACGATCGCGGTCTCTCCGAGGATCCGGAAGCCCGGGTCCATCGTCAGGACGGCTCCGGCGACGACGATCAGGTCGCAGTTGCCCTTCACGGCCGGCGCTGGCGTCGCGGGGGGAGCCGGCGTCGAAGCCTTGCGGGCCTGGGCGACGGCCGGAAGGGCGGCCAGAGCGAGCAGGGACGCGGCAAGAGCGCGCAGGTGGAATCGTTTCATCGGGGGGGACCTCCGAATTCGAATGGTTGCGGAAAGAGCTCCGAAAGGCGGCGGCGGAGCACAGCGCCTCCCGCCGACATGACGACCTCGATGTCGCGGCACTGGTCCCACAACACCTGTCGGCAGGCGCCGCAGGGCGGCGTCGGCGTGTCGGCGTCGGTCGCGACGGCGACGGCGCGGAACCCGCCCACGCCGTCCGAGAGCGCCTTGAAGACGGCGGTCCTCTCCGCGCAGACGGTGAGGCCATAGCTCGCGGACTCGACGTTGCAGCCGGTGACGATTGTCCCCCCCTCGCAGAGAAGCGCCGCACCGACGCGGAATCTGGAGTACGGCGCCACGGCGCGCTCCTTGGCCGCGTGGGCCGCGGCGACGAGCCGTGCCTCCTCCTCCGGCGTCAGCGGCCTCTGCTCCGTCGGGCTCATCGGCGTCGCGACGCTTTTCGGAGGAGCGCCGGTCGGACGAGAAACTCGTCGTCCGGTGGCGCTTCTCCCGTCCGGCCGCTGCCGATCGCCACGACGAGGGCCGAGAGAAACCGGACGAAGCGCTCCTTCACCCGTTCGTCGTCTCCAGCACCTCGGAGTGAACGAGCTTCTTCGGGAGGACGCCCGCCGCCATGTTCGTGATGCAGGAGATCCCGACGACGCCGACGCCCATCTGGTTCAGGGCGATGACCTCGGGGACGGTCGACATGCCGACGGCGTGGGCCCCCAGCGCCCGGAAGGCGCGGATCTCGGCCGGCGTCTCGTAGGACGGGCCGTGGATGCCCACGTAGACGCCGCGCTTCAGCGGGATCCGCTCGCGCCTGGCGACGCGGAGCGCCACCTCGCGAAGGTCTTTCCGGTAGGCGTCGGACATGTCGGGGAAACGGGGCCCGAAGTCGGCGTCGTGCGGCCCGATCAGCGGGTTCGCGCCGAAGAGGTTGATGTGGTCCTCGATGAGCATCAGGTCGCCGGCGCGAAACGCCCGCGAGATCCCTCCCGCGGCGTTCGTCACCACGACGTCGCGGCACCCGATGAGGCCGAGGACGCGGGCCGGGAAGACGACCTGCTCCATCGGGTGCCCCTCGTAGTAGTGGACCCGTCCGGAGAGCGCCACGGTCGGCACGCCTCCCACCCGCCCGGCCACGAGCGAACCGGCATGGCCGACCACGGCCGAGGCAGGAAAGCCCGGGATCTCGCCGTACGGGATCGTCAGCGGCTCGCGAAGCGATCCGGCGAACTCCCCGAGACCCGAGCCGAGGATGACCCCCACCGCGGGAGGCTCCGGGAGCCTCGCCTGGAGCCATTCCGCCGCCGCCGAAAGCCTGGTGTCCATGTGCGCTGCCTTCCTAGTTCATCAGGATCCCGGCGATGGCCGCCGTCATGAAGCTGACGAGGGAGCCGGCCAGGAGCGCGCGGAAGCCGAGCCGCGCGAGGTCCGACTTCCGCGTCGGCGCCAGCCCTCCGATGCCGCCGATCTGAATGCCGATCGAGGAGAAGTTGGCGAAGCCGCAGAGGGCGAACGTGGCCACGATCTTCCCCTTCTCCGAGAGGCTGCCCACGACGTCCTTCATCATCGAGAAGGCGAAGAACTCGTTGATGACCGTCTTGTTCGCGATCAGGTTCCCGACGGTCGCGGCGTCCTGCTTCGGAGCCCCGAGAATGAAGGCGAGCGGCCCGAGCACCCAGCCGAAGATCGTCTGGAGCGAGAAGCCGGGCTGACCCCAGAAGCTCCCGAGCCAGCCGAGGAACCCGTTCAGCATCGCGATGAGCGCGATGAACGCGATGAGCATCGCCGAAATGTTGAGAACGAGCGTCATCCCCTGCGTGGCGCCGGTCGCCGCGGCGTCGATGAAGTTCGCGCTGGTCTTCTCGACCTGCATCTTCACCGTCCCCATCGTCACGGGCGTCTCCGTCTCCGGCCAGAGGATCTTGGCGATCAGAAAGGTCCCAGGGGCCGCCATGACCGACGCGGTGATGAGGTATTTCAGAGGCGCGCCCATCGTGACGTACGCGAGCATCACGGCTCCCGAGACGTGCGCCATTCCCCCCGTCATCATGGTCAGGAGCTCGGACGTCGTCATCGAGGCGATGTACGGGGCGATCAGGACCGGCGCCTCGGTCTGCCCGATGAAGACGTTCGCCGCCACGCAGAGCGCCTCGGCGCCCGAGACCTTCATCGTCTTCTGCATCACCCACGCCATCCCGCGGACGAGCACCTGAATGACGCCGAAGTAGTAGAGGATCGAGAAGAACGCGCAGATGAAGATCACGATCGGCATCACCTTGAACGCGAAGATGAAGCCGCGAATGGGGAGGCCCGTCTTCTCGCCGAGGGGATCCATGGGGCCGGCGAGCCATCCGAACAGGAAGCCCCCGCCCTGGTCGGCGAACGCGATGGCGTGCGAGACGCCGTTCGAGAAGGACTCGAGCGACCGCTTGCCCGGCTCCCAGTACAAGACCAGGATCCCGAACGCCAGCTGGAGCGCGAACGCCCAGCCCACGGTCCGCCACCTGATCGCCCGCCTGTTCTTCGACAGCGCCAGCGCCACCGCCAGCACGACCGCCAGGCCGATCAGACCCGTGAACCGCTCCAACATCCCTCCCTCACGGAATCCTGTGGGAACGGCGAAGGATAACCCGGCGCCTCAGAACCGGAGGGCCCTGGCGTCTGTTTCGCGTCCCCGCCACGTGTGCCGCCCGAGGACGCCGTTCACCCATGTCGAGCGCGCTCCGATCAGGGCCATGGCGAGGATGAAGAGGGGGTGGAAGAGGATGCTCGCCGGGGAATAACCGAGACGGAGGTGGGCGACGGCTCGCACTGCCGCGGTGAGCAGGGTGACGGCGAGGGCGAGGGCGAACGGCACGGTTCCTGGGCCGGGCCACAGGCCCGCCAGACCTGCGAGAAGAACCGTGGCTGGCAGGAGGCCGTCGAGGAGCGTGAGTGCGATGGCCGGGAGCGCGATGGCGAGAGAGGAGCCCATCCCGAAATAGAGGTTCTTCGTGAACCCGTCGATCGTCTCGCGGAGTCCGTGGTACATCCGAACCGAGACGGCGTCGAGCGCCAGCGCGAAGCCGCAGCGGAATCCCGCGCGCTTCGCGCGGAGGCCCAGCAGGATGTCGTCGACCACGGAGGCCTTTTGCGCCGAGTGGCCCCCGATCGCGTCGCAGGCCCGGCGTCGGATCAGATTGAAGACGCCGCCTCCGGCGCCGATGAACTTCGCGGCCGGGACATTGACGAGCCACCCCGGCGTGTAGACGGCGAAGGTGTTCCCGACGGCCGGTGCCATCAGCCACTCGCCGTAGGTCTTCATCTCCATCCGGGGGAAGAGCGTCAGAAAATCGAGACGCTCGGATTCCGCGTGCGAAAGGGCCCGCGCGAGGAGATCGGGTTCGTAGAAGACGTCGGCGTCGGAGAAAAGGAGCCAGTCGTCGGCCGGCTCGCCCGCGCCGCCGCGACCCCCTGGTGGAGCGCATGCGGTTTTCCAAGCCAGCCGGCAGGCGGCTCGACGCCGTCCACGACCCGGAGGCGACCTGGATGGCCCGCTTCCAGTGAACGGAGAATCTCCCGCGTCGCGTCCCGCGACAGATCGTCTACGACGACGACTTCGAAGTCCGGATCGTCCAGGGAGAGCTTCGACTCCGTGGCCCGCCCGATCTCCCGCTCCTCGTCGCGGGCCGGGACGATGACCGAGACGAACGCCCCGCCTGCCGCCCGCCGCGAGGCAGCCGGAAGGTGCGGGACGAGAGCGTAAAACAGCGCCACGTTTCCGGCGCGGAGGAGCCAGAGGACGAGGAGGAACCAGAGCAGAGCCGTCAGCACGCGAGGCGAGGGTACCGCGGAGACTCGTCCGGCCTTGGCGTTTCCAGCGCGAGTCGAATCCGTGTCGTCATCCCGACTCCAGCATCCAGATGTCGCCGCCGCGGGGGCGGACGCGATCGAAGAGAAGGGACGTTCCAGCCGGCGACCACTGCGGGTAGTCGATCCGCGCGTCCGGGTCGTCGAACGAGAAGACCTCCTCGGGCAGGCCCTCGACGAGCGGGGAGATCCAGACCGTCTTGTGCGCCACGACGTCCGCGATCCGGGACTCGTCGGGCGAGAACGACATGTGGGCGCCGCCGCGCACGTCGCCGACCGGCTCGGCTTCCCCGCCGTCCACGCTCACGCGCATCGTCCGCGGCGGGCTCGACGGGCAGCGAAAGACGATGTGTCGGCTGTCCCTCGTGAAGAGAAGGAAGTGGCCCATGACGCCGCTGTCGGTCAGCGGCCGCTGGCCACGTCCGTCGGCCTCCATGAGCCACACCTCCAGTCTCCCGCCGAGGTCGGACATGTACGCGAGGTGACGGCCGTCCGGCGACCAGACCGGGTTCACGTTGACGGCACCGTTCGCGGTCAGCCGCGTCAGGCCCGATCCGTCGAGGTTCACGGTCCAGATGTCGGGCGGCCCTTCGCGGCAGGAGAAGAAAGCCAGGCGCGCTCCGTCGGGCGAGAAGCGGGGCTGGTAGTCACCGCCCGCGCCCCGCGTAACGGCCCGGACTTCCCGCGAGGAAACGTCGAGGAGCCACAGGTTCATCTCCCCGCTCCGGTCCGAGTTGAAGGCGACGAGGGCCCCGTCCGGCGACCAGCACCCCCGGCTGCTCTCGCGGGTCCCCGCGACCACCTTCTCCGGCCTGCCGGCGGGGCGTCCGTTCGTCGGGTCGACCGGCAGCCTCCAGAGCTCGGCGTTCTGCCGGAGAACCGTGAACGCGATCCTCCGTCCGTCCCGCGAGACTGCGGCACTGACGTCCTGTCCCGCGCCCGTCGTCAGTTGCTGGAGGCGGCCTCCCGGCCTCCCCGAGCCGCCGATGGGGAGGCGCCAGAGGTTGAGGCCGCCGCTCCGCTGCGACGAGAAGACGATCGCGGAGCCGGACGGCTCCCAGGCCGGCTGAAGGTCGAGGGAGAGGTCGTTCGTGATCCAGGTCAGGGACTTCGTCTCGAGGTCAACGACGCGCACGTCGAGCTTTGTCCTTTCGATGTTCTGGAAGACGAGGCGCCGTCCGTCGGGCGACCACCGGGGCCGAATGTGAGCGATCGCCTCGGATTCGTCGCGCGTCGCCTGCTCCGGGTTTCGCCCGCGCGCGTCCGCCGTCCAGAGCCGCCGCGGCCCCGCCCACGAAGCGTCGAAGGCGATGCGCGCGCCATCCGGCGAGGTGGACGGGTTGAATGCACCTTCCGTGAGACGGATCTCGCGCCGCGTCTCGAGGTCGAGGGCCCAGACGTCCCCTCCCTCGTAGGCGCCGAAGACGTCGTTCGGCTCGAGCCGATTCCCCGCCGCGCGCGCCCGGACGAACACGACGGTCCGGCCGTCCGGGGAGACGTCGGGCTGGATGTCGTCGCTGCGGCCCGTCGTGAGCGCCTCCTCCGCCCCGGAGGCGAGATCCAGCCGCACGAGACGCCGGAGCCCGCCGTCGCCCCGCGCGAAGACGATGTGGCGGCCGTCGGGGAAGAACGTCGGGAATTCCTCGACCTCCTCGGCAGACGTCACCTGCACGAGGCGAGTCCGAAAGACTGGCGGCGTCTCGTCCGGAGCCAGAGCCTTCTCGATCTCGAGCCGCGCTTCCCGCACGCCTGCCAGGCGCCGCGCGGAATCCTTCCGAAGGCTCCCTCGCAGGAGGTCAACGATGCCCGGAGGCATCCCGGCCGGGAGAAGCGAGAGGTCCGGCTCCCCGCGGAGGATGACCGCCAGCGTGTCGGCGACGGTCTCTCCGGGAAAGGCCCTCTTCCCGGTCAGGAGCTCGTAGAGCACGCAACCGAACGCCCAGACGTCGGTTCTCTCGTTCACCGGCAGGCCCCGCGCCTGCTCCGGCGACATGTACGGCGCGGTCCCCATCACGGCTCCGGCGACGGTGAGACCCTGGCTTTGGGTGGGCGACGACGTGATACTCGCGTCGGGAGCCGCGGACACCTTGGCAAGGCCGAAGTCGAGGAGCTTGACCTTGCCGTCCGGCGAGACCTTCACGTTCGCCGGCTTGAGGTCGCGGTGGACGATCCCCTTCTCGTGCGCCGCCTCCAGAGCCTCGGCGATCTGCCGGGCGAGGGCGAGAGCCTCGTCGAGAGGTACGGGGCCCCGCCGGATCCTCTCCTCGAGCGTCTCCCCCTCGGCCAGCTCCATCGCGATGACGTGCCGCCCCTCGATCTCCTCGAAGGAATAGACGGCGGCGATCCCGGGGTGGCTCAGCGTCGCGAGGAGCTTCGCCTCCCTGACGAATCGGGCTCGTCTCTCCTCGTCCTGGAAAAACTCCTCCGGCAGGACCTTCAACGCCACCGACCGGTCGAGCCGCGAGTCCCTCGCCCGGTAGACCTCTCCCATCCCGCCCGCGCCGAGGGGCGAGAGGATCTCGAAGAAGCCGAGTCTCGAACCCGCCAGCCGCATCACTTCCCGCCCGCCGGCAGCGAGGCGCTTGAGCTCCTCCGCGAAATTCGAGACGAACGTCACGTGGTTGGCCTCCAGGCTGGTCGCGGCCCCCTCGCGCACGAGAACGAGGAACCGCTGGCCGTCCGGTGAAACGTCCCATCCATTCGCGACCCGGCTCCCGATGTCGTACGCCTCGAGCCGGAAGAGCACTTCCTCTCTCCCGAAGACGGGCGCGCCTCCCTCCGCGGTCACGCGGGTCGCCACGATCGACCCGTCCTGGCGCAGGAAGTGCAGGGTTCCGTCCCGGGACCAACGCGGGTTCGACCCCATCTGCTCCGAGACCTGCCACTTCGCGTCCCCGCCCGCGGCGCTCCGGACGAAAACGGACCCGAGGCCCCCGTCGGTGGAGTCGTAGGCGAGCCAGCGGCCATCCGGCGAGAAGACGCCGCCCCCCTCGTTCGCGGGGCCGGCCACCACGATCGAGGGCTCTCCGTCGGGCTCGCCGTCCCGGAGCCGCATCACGCCCAGATCGAGCTGGGTCCCGGCCTTCGTCACCTGGAAGGCGAGCGTCCGCCCGTCCGGCGAGAAGCCCGTCACGCCGATGGTCCCCGCCATCTTGAAGACGAGACGCGGCGGCCCCGACCCGTCGGCGCGCTTCAGGTAGACGCCGCGAATTGTCGCGGGAGCGCCGCCGGGGCTCGTCACGAGTCCGAGCGCCCGGTCGGACGTGAACGCGATGTCGCGGCCGTCGGGACCCCACACGCCCGACTGGTTGTCGCCTTCGAACGTGAGCTTCGAGAAGGCATCACGGGCGACGTCATAGACCCACACGTCGCTCTGGGCCCCGGCGCCGATCACGACGGCGGCGCGATTCCCGTCGGGCGCGAAACGCGTCCAGGAGTAGCCGCGCGGCGCGCCCGTTTTCTTGAGAATCGTCCCTTTCCGGTCGACGAGGGCCAGCTTGTAGACCGTCTCGTTCTCGCCCGTCCGGTACGCGCAGGCCCCCGACGCCGACACGTCGACCTGCGCGCTGCCGTCGGACGGAGCCTCTCCTCCCGTGGACGACATGACCTTTTCGAGGACCGGCACGGGCCGCCCCGCCGGGACGAGCCGGAGCGCGTCGAAGGGCACCGCGTAGATCGTCCCCTTCCGCGCGAAGAGGACGTGGCCGGACGGAGCCCAGCGCGGGAACGCACCTCCCTTGTGGACCAGGGTCCTCTTCCCCGTCGCGAGCTCGACGGCCTCGACGATTCCCTCGTCGTAGTCGCTGCCGGAGAGCTGCGTCGAGAAGAGGACCGCTTTGCCGCCGGGCAGGGCTGCGGGCCACCGGTGCGAGCGCTCGCTCGCTGCGACGTCCGCTTTCGTCAGGGACCGGGGCTCGCCGCCGTACGCCGAAACCAGGGAGAGTCCGCCCGTCGTCTGCGGCGCGAACACGATCGCGTCATCCGAGACCCAGGCGGCGCCGCGCGGGAGCGGCGCGTCGCAGATCGTGGCCGGGGCCCCTCCCGAGACGGGCGCCTTGCGGAGCTTGCCGCGCGCAAAGAAGCCGATCCACTTCCCGTCCGGCGAGAAGAAGGGGCTCAGGGCGCCGTCCGACTCGGGCACCTCGACCGGGACGAGACGATCCAGCCTCCTCAGGTAGAGGCGGCCGCGGGAGCCACGGGTCATGTACGCGAACTGGCTCCCGTCGGGCGAGACGACGACGGCGGCGCCGCCGCCGTCCATCAGGTCTTCGGATGAGAGCAGGATCTGGCCCTGGATCACGGACTCACGCTGCGGGGCGCGAGCGCGCAGCGCGAGCGCCCCCGCCGCGGCCGCGCACGCGGCCGCTATCGCCCAGGAGAAATAGAGGGACTTTCTTGCTCCCTCTCTCACGACTCGCTCGTTCCGCGCTTGCTACAGTGGGGTTTGGCGCCGCGGTCTTTTCTTCGAAGGTTGATCGGCCGAATGCGCTCGCGGGCGCGGCTGTCTCCTCTTCGAGGTCGATGCGCGCGTCCCCGATGTCGTGAAGGCGCTGCTTGGCGTCGCGCTGGAGACACCGTCGCAGCAAGTCTCTGACCTTCGAAGGCGTCTGCGCCGACAGCGCGCGCCCAGTCCGGCTCCTTCATCAGGACAGCCGCGAGCGTGTCGCTGACCGTCTCGCCTTCGAAGGCCCTCTTTCCCGTCAGCATCTCGAAAAGCACGCACCCGAACGCCCAGACGTCCGTCCGCTTGTCGAGCGGCTTTCCGCGTGCCTGTTCGGGTGACATGTACGCCGCCGTGCCGAGAATCACGCCCGCCGCCGTCGCCCGCGCCGTCAGCGTCGGCGAGTGCGTCAGCAGACGGCGCCGAGCCGGGCCCGCCGTCGCCCTCGAAGATCTTTGCGAGGCCGAAGTCGAGGAGCTTCACGCGGCCGTCGTGCGTGACTTTGACGTTTGCGGGCTTGAGGTCGCGATGGACGATCCCCTTTTCGTGCGCCGCCTCCAGCGCCTCGGCGATCTGCTTCGCGAGAGACAGAGATTCTTCGAGCGGAAGTGCACCGGCGGAGATCTTCTGGTCCAGACCCTCGCCTTCGACGAGCTCCATGACGAGGAGGTGGCGGGACGAAGAGGACGAAGACCCGGGGATTTCCTCGAAGGAGTGAATCGCGGCGATCCCCGGATGGTTGAGGCTCGCGCAGCGTGCGTCGCCTCCCGCTCGAAGCGAAGCCGTCGCTCTTCGTCTTCGAAGAACTCCTCCGGCAGGACCTTGATCGCGACGTCCCTCGCGAGGCGCGTGTCCTTCGCCCGGTAGACCTCCCCCATCCCCCCCGCCCCGAGGGGCGAGAGGATCTCGAACGGACCGAGGCGGGTACCGGCGGCGATCGTCATGGTGATGCGCTGAATGTATACGAAACGGGCTGGCTCGGGGCATCATCGCGTCGCCCGTCATCGTCCGGAAACCGACGGCAGGAGGTCGAAGTTGCGTCAGCTGCGCCGTGCCCTGGCCCCTGCTTCTCCTCGGGGCGCTTCCCCTGCTCGGAGTGGAGGCACCTTTCGCACCGGACCTCTTCCGCGAGATGCGGTGGAGGATGATCGGCCCCTTCCGCGGGGGCCGGACCGTGGCGGCCACGGGCGTCCCCGGCCAGCGGGGCCTCTTCTACATCGGGGTCTGCAACGGCGGCGTCTTCCGGACGACCGACTATGGCCAGACCTGGGTCCCGATCTTCGACGGCCAGCCGACGCAGTCGGTCGGGTCGATCGCCGTCGCCCCGTCCGACCCGAACGTCCTCTACGTCGGAAGCGGCGAGGGGCTGCAGCGCCCGGACCTCTCGGTCGGCGACGGCATCTACCGCTCGAGGGACGCCGGACGGACGTGGACACACCTCGGCCTCCGCGAAGGCCAGCAGATCCCCGCGATCTCCGTCGATCCTCGGGACGCGAAAACGCTCCTCGTCGCGGTGCTCGGGCACCCGTACGGCGCCAACGAGGAGCGGGGCGTCTTCCGCTCGACCGACGGCGGGGAGACCTTCAAGAAGGTCCTGTTCCGCGACGAGAACACCGGCGCCATCGCACTCGCTCGCGACCCGTCGAACCCCGACGTCGTCTACGCTGCGCTCTGGGAGTCCCGTCAGGGGCCGTGGGAAAACGGCGTCTTCACCGGGCCCGGGAGCGGCCTTCACAGGTCGGCCGATGGCGGCAGGAGCTGGCGGAAGATCGGGAAGGGCCTCCCGACGTTCGAGCAGGGGCTCGGCCGGATCGGCATGACGGTCGCGCCGGGGGAGCCGAAGCGGCTCTACGCCGTCGTCGAGGCGGACGAGGAGCACAACGGGCTCTACCGGTCCGACGACGCCGGCGAGAGCTGGCGCCGCGTCAACGCCGAGGAGCGGGTCAACGGGCGGGCGTCCGACTTCGCCGAGGTGAAGGTCGACCCGCGAAACGCCGACGTCGTCTGGGTCGCGAACACGTCCACTCTACCGTTCGAGCGACGGCGGGAAGACCTTCACCGCCGTCAAGGGGGCGCCGGGAGGGGACGACTACCACACGATCTGGATCGACCCCGCCGATCCGCAGGTGATGCTCCTCGCGGCGGATCAGGGTGCGACGATCACGGTCAACGGCGGCGAGACCTGGAGCAGCTGGTACAACCAGCCGACCGCGCAGCTCTACCACGTCTCGACCGACAACCGCTTCCCCTACTGGGTCTACGGCGGCCAGCAGGAGAGCGGCTCCGTCGGCATCGCGAGCCGCGGCGACGACGGCTCGATCACGTTTCGCGACTGGCATCCCGTCGCGGCCGAGGAGTGGGGCTACGTCGCCCCCGACCCGCTCGACCCCGACGTCGTTTACGGCGGGAAGCTGACGCGCTTCTCCCACGCGACGAAGGACGCGCAGGACGTCTCTCCCGAGCCGGTCCGGACCGAAAAGTACCGCTTCCTTCGGACCGCCCCGGTCGTCTTCTCGCCGGCCGACCCCCGTGTCCTCTACTACGCCGGGCAGCTCCTCTTCCGGACGGCCGACGGCGGACGCCACTGGGAGGTCATCAGCCCTGACCTTTCCCGGGAGGCCCCCGAGGTCCCGCCGAGCGTCGGCGTCTACCGGAAGCCGACAGTCGAGGCGTCGCTCAAGGAGAAGCGCCGCGGAGTCATCTACACCGTCGCGCCGTCGCCGCGCGACGGCAGCCTGATCTGGGCGGGGACCGACGACGGCCTCATCCACGTCACGCGGGACGGTGGGAAAAGCTGGGCGAACGTGACGCCGCCCGCGCTGACGCCCTGGAGCAAGGTGTCGATGCTGGAAGCGTCGCCGTTCGAGTCGTGGACCGCGTATGCCGCCGTAAACCGCTTCCGCCTCGACGACCTCCGCCCCCACGTCTACCGGACCCGCGACTTCGGGAAGAGCTGGACCGAGATCGCGAGCGGCCTTTCGCCGAACGCGCCCGTGAACGCGGTTCGCTCCGATCCGGTCCGGAAGGGCCTTCTCTACGCCGCCACCGAGCGCGGAGTCAGCGTCTCATTCGACGACGGCGACTCCTGGATGCCCCTCCAGATCAATCTTCCGACGACGTCCGTCCGGGACCTTGTCGTCCACGGGGACGACCTCGTCGTCGGGACCCACGGCCGCTCGTTCTGGATTCTCGACGACGTCACGCCCCTCCGCCAGCTGACGCCCGGCGTCACGGCGGCGCACTTCCATCTCTTCGCGCCGCAGACGGCGACGCGGGTCCGAAGAAGCCGGAACACCGATACGCCGCTCCCCCCCGAAGAGCCGGCGGGCGAGAACCCGCCCGACGGCGCGATCCTGACCTACTGGCTGGGCGCGAAGCCGCAGGGACCGGTCACGCTCGAGATTCTCAGCCCACACCGGGAAGTCGTCCGCCGCTATTCGAGCGCCGATATGCCCCGTCCGGACGAAGCGGACCTGAGGATCGCCTCGTCCTGGGTCCGTCGTCCGAGGATCCTCTCTGCCGAGCCCGGGCTCCACCGTTTCGTCTGGGATTTCCGCTACCCCGATCCGCAGGCCGGAGAGCGCGAGCATCCGATCAGCGCGATCCCAGGTGACACGCCCCGCGGCCCGCAGGGTCCACTGGCCGTCCCGGGCCTCTACCTGGTGCGGCTGACCGTGGACGGGACCGCCGTCGAGCAGCCCTTGAAGCTCCGGATGGACCCGCGAATCGAAACGTCCGGCGAGGGGCTTGAGGCGCAACTGGCCCTCGCGCGCCGGATCACGGCGCTGCTCGCCCGGACCGGCGAGGCGATGACGAAGGCGCGCGCGCTTCCGAAGACGGCGAAGGAGAGGACGGCACTCGTCGAGCGGCTGGAGAACCTGGACCGGGACCTGACGACCCTCTATGGCGTCGTCGAGTCGAGCGACGCCGCGCCGACGCCGCAGGCGGTCGCCGCGGCCGCCGACCTCGAGAAGGCGCTGGACGCCGCTACTTCCGTTCCGCCCCGGCCGTCCAATTGACGATGACGTGGATGACGTTGGCCTTTCCGAATCGCGGATAGGTTTGCATGAGGAATTTCGACCCGTCGCGCCACGGAACGTAGAAGTTCCGGGCGCCCTTGATCGACGGCTCGCCGGCCATGGCGTCGAAGAGCGCGACGGGCGAGCCGGACGAGAATGCCGAACCGGCCGCAACGGGCGTCGCCATCAACCGCCCGTCCGACGCAAGAAAGTAGAGCTCTTTCCCGTCCTTGCGCCACGTCGGCTGGTCGCCGCCGGACGTGGAGACCTGCCATTTCCCGCCGCCGGGCGGCATCGTCTGGACGTAGACCTCGGCGCGCCCGGTCTCATCCGAGACGTAGGCCACGTACCTGCCGCCGGGGGAGACCGCCGCGTGGACCGTGTTCCCGGCCGCCGAGAGAAGCGGAGCCGGCGTCCGGTCTCCGGTCACCGGCAGCAGCCAGAGTTCGCTCTTTCCCGACGGCGACTCCTTCTCGACGACGAGCGCCTTGCCGTCAGCGGTCCAGTCGTCGGGGTACTTGTCCTCGGGGGCCTTCCAGAGGAGCTCCTCCGCTCCGACGCCGTTCGCAGCCTTCCTGTAGATGTCCGACTTCCCGTCCCGCTGCGAGGAATAGGCGATCCACGAGCCGTCCGGAGACCAGCAGGGCGAGAGGTCTCTCGATTCCTCGAACGTCAGGCGCGACGTCGCACCGCGCGCAAGGTCGATCGTCCAGACGCTCGAAACCGAAATCCCGGAAAAGCTCGCTCCGGCGGTCACGCTCCTTCCGTCGGGTGAAAAGTAGGGCTCGGAGTAGGAGCCGGGCGGGATCGGGCTCTCGAGTACCTTGCCGGCCCGGTCCCGCCAGAGAAGCCGCCCCTCGGTCTCGTTGTATTCGCGCCACGCGATGATCCCCGTTCGAGACGCGGAAAACGGCGAGGCGCCGGTCGGCCCGACGTCGCGGACGTACTCGAGGCCGTCCGCGAGGACCACCGCGTCGCCCGCGGGCCGGCCCGCCCCGAGGTCGATCCTCTGGAAGACGAGCCGCCCGTCCCGGACGCAGAGCAGCCCCCCGGGCTCCACCCATTCCGCTCGACCCGAGATCAGGGTGAGGCGGCGCGAGCCGGCCCGGCCGAGCTCGGCAAGGTAGATCCCCCGCCCGTCGTCGACGGGAGAGAGCCCGAGGAAGAGATACCGCTTTCCGTCCGGCAGGAAGTACGGCCAGCGGTGGCTCCCTTGCTTCAGGGTCTTGTCCAGGGCCGTTTCGGTCGACGGCGTGCCGCCCCGCGCGGAGACGCGGGACAGCGGAGCCACCGTCGTCGGCGCGAAGAGGATGACGTCGCCGGCGCCCCACGAGCCACCCCTGCCGTCCGGCGCGTCGCAAAGCGTCGTGACCGTCCCGGTTCCGACGTCGAGAGCCTTCAGCTTTCCGAAGGCGAAGAAGCCGATCGCCCTCGAGTCGGGCGACCAGAACGGGAAGCGGGCGTCCTCCGTTCCCCGGACGGGGCGGGCCTCCGCGGCCGAGAGTGGACGGAGCCAGAGGAGTATCGTCCCGTCCGCCCCGAGCGCCGCAAAGACGAGGCTCTTCCCGTCCGGCGACAGCGCCAGCGAAAGCGTCAGCAACGACCTCTCCGGAACCGGTATGTCGAGCCTGAAGACCTCCGCCGCCGGCGCGCCGGCCTTCCGGACACCCGGCGCCCAGGTGGCGGCGAGCGCGGCCGCGAACGCGGCTGCAATCGCCCAGGAGAGATAAAGAGACTTCCTGCTCCCTCGCGCAGACGCCGCCGAAGCGGTGCGACCTACAGTGAGATCTGGCACCGCGGTCTCTTCTTCGAAGGGTGATCGGCCGGAGGCGCTCGATGCACCCGCCGTGCTCAGTTCCTCGAGGTCCAGTCGCGCATCGCCGATGTCGCGAAGCCGCAGCTTCGCGTCGCGCTGCAGACACTTTCGAAGAACCCTCCTCACGCCGGCCGGCGTCTGCTCCGGCAGGGCCGCCCAGTCGGGCTCGGCGCGGAGGACGGCCGCGAGGACGTCCGAGACCGTCTCCCCGTCGAAGAGGCGTTTTCCGGTCAGCATCTCCCAGAGGACGACGCCGAAGGCCCAGATGTCGGCCCGCTTGTCGACAGGCTTGCCGCGCGCCTGCTCGGGCGACATGTACGCCGCGGTCCCGAGGATCATCCCCGCCGCGGTCGCCCGCGCCGTCAGCGTCGGCGACTGCGTCAGTCCCGAGGCGCTGTCCCTTCCCGGATCCCCTTCCCATGCCTTCGCGAGGCCAAAGTCCAGGAGCTTCACCCGTCCGTCGGGAGAGACCTTCACGTTGGCGGGCTTCAGGTCCCTGTGGACGATCCCCTTGTCGTGCGCCGCCTCCAGCGCCTCGGCGATCTGCCGTGCGATCGAGAGCGCTTCGGCGACCGGAATCGCGCCTTCGAGGATCCGGGCGTCCAGCCCGTCCCCTTCCACCAGCTCCATCACGAGAAGATGCCGCCCGGCGGTCTCCTCGAACGCGTAGATCGCGGCGATGCCCGGATGGTTCAGCGCGGCGAGGGAACGCGCTTCCCGCTCGAAACGTGCTACGCGGTCCCTGTCTTCGAAGAATTCTTCCGGCAGGACCTTCAGCGCCACGTCGCGCCCGAGCTTCGAGTCCTTCGCCCGGTAGACCTCCCCCATTCCGCCCGCGCCGAGGGGCGAAAGGATCTCGTAGGACCCGAGCCGTGTGCCCGTCGCGATCGTCACCGGGCTCTCCCCAAGACCGCGGTCCAGTTCGTGACGACGACAAGGCCGTCGGACTCGACGCCCGGCGCGCGGCGGATCACGAGAAACCGCTGGCCGTCCGGCGAGACGTCATAGGGATGCCGGTTCCATGGCAGTTCTCCGTCGATGCCGGCCTGGAGGAGAAAGAGGGGCTGCGGCTCTCCGGGCTCCGCGCTGCCTGAGGAGACGTGAAGCGAGACGGACATCAAAACGCCGTTCCGGGCCGCGTAGAAGAGCTCCGAGCCGTTGCGGTTCCAGACCGGCATCTGTCCACCGCCGACCGAGACCTGCCGCTTTGGACCTCCCGAGAACGGCTGTACGTAGACCTCCCTCTCCCCCGATTCGCGAGACTCGAAGGTGGTCCAGCGGCCATCCGGCGAGATCACGGAATGCTCCTCGGAGAACCGGGGGTCGCCGCTCAGCTTCGACGAATCGGCCGGATCGGAAAGCGACAGGACGACGCGCGCGAAGTTGCCCTTCTCGGGGACGCTCACGAGAAGGTGGCGGCCGTCGGGCCCGAGGGTCGGGAGCAGCTTGTCTTTCTTCGAACGGATCAGGACCTTCTCGGGGCCGCCGCTCGCCGGGCGTTCGAAGAGATCGTAGAAGCCGTAGCGGTCGGACACGTAGACGAGCCGCGCGCCGTCCGGGAACCATGCGGGGTCGAACTCGTCGCTGCGTTCGGACGTGATCCGAACGCCGGTGCCGCGTGAGGAGTCGAGAACCCAGACGTCGAGATTCCGCCCATGAGACGGATCGCGTTTGGCGACCGCCACCTTCCGGCCGTCCGGCGAAATCCGGACGTCCGCGTATCCCCCCGTCTCGCCGAGGAAACCGACCTCGCGCCCCTTGCGGTCCACCCACACGAGTCTCCGCCGCAGATCCCACGCCAGGTACACCATCCGGCTCCCGGCGGCGGAGAGCCCCAGAAGGCAGTCCTCGCTC
The DNA here is from genome assembly GCA_963721385.1 of uncultured Acidobacteriota bacterium. GTDB lineage: Bacteria > Acidobacteriota > Thermoanaerobaculia > UBA5066 > UBA5066 > DAOMFB01. Next base: position 53,598 of record CAVRJB010000006.1, on the reverse strand, counting down.
CCCAGGTGGACGTGCTCGAGCGCGGGCGCGGGCTCGCCGAGGAGCTGCAGGGTCCGCGGATCGAACCTCCACGCGAGGACCGCGTCGTCGCGCCCGAAGAGGAGGTAGCCCGGCTCCGCGAACACCGCATTCGACTGCGCCGGGAAGAGGCGGCGGGAGTCCTTCGAATCGAGCGACGCGAGCACGATCGCGGACTTCTCGACGTCGATGTTGCGCGCCAGATAGACGAAGTGCCGCCCGTCGGGGAGAAAGGCGGGAATCGAGTGCGCCACCTCACCCGCAGAGGCGTCGAGCACCGTGACCGGTCGCGGCGCGCCTCCCGAGGCGGGGACCGCGAAGAGGGGATCTCCGAATTCCCTTTCGAAGAGAATCGTGCCCTCGCGACTCCAGGCGCCGCAGAAGGCCGCCCCGCTCTCGGAGACCGTCCGAGCCGGGCCGCCGTCGAGGGCCACTCGCTTCAGTTTCCCTTCCGAGAAGTAGGCGATCTCGCGGCCGTCGGGCGACCAGAACCCTCCCCGGGCGTCCTCGGTGCCTGGCAGCCGCCGCAGGTCGAGGCTGTCCAGCGAGCGCACTGCCAGCGAATTCTTTCCGCCCTCGTCCCGGAGTAACAGGAGGATGCGCCGTGCGTCGGGAGAGAGCTCGATCAACCCGATGAAGTTCTGTCCGGAAGGGGGCGTGATCGCGAAGCGCGTGAGCTCTGCGGGTGCCGGCGCACGGCGGGGAAAAGTCGCCAAAAGCGCCCCGAGCACGATTGCTGCGGCCGCGACGGCCCACGCAAGCGTCTCCCGGCGCCTTCTCCGGCCTCCGCCCGCGGCGGGAACGACCGCACCCGCCGCCGACTCTTCCGCAATCCACTTTAGCTCCCGGGCGACGTCTCCGGCGCTCTGCCAGCGCTGTTCGGGATCCTTCGCGAGGCAGGTCCTGACCAGCCGGTCCAGCGCGGGCGGGGTCGCCGGCTGAAGCGTCGAGATGGGCGGCGGGTCGCTCAACAGGATGACGGAGATCAACGAGGCCTGGCTCGCGCCTGCAAAGGCCTTCCGGCCGGTCGCCATCTCGAAGAGCACGGCGCCAAAGGCGAAGATATCCGTCCTCGCGTCGGAATCCTTCCCCTCGAGCTGTTCGGGTGCCATGTAGGAGGGCGTCCCCAGGATCACGCCGTCGCGGGTGACGTCTTTTGCGGCTGTCTGGGCCGAAGTGAGGGCCTCGGCGGCGTCTTTCGGCCTCAGCATCTTCGCCAGCCCGAAGTCGAGCAGCTTGACACCCGAGGCCGTCACCATGACGTTGCCCGGCTTCAGGTCGCGGTGGACGATCGCCTTCCTGTGCGCCGCGTCGAGGGCCGAGGCGATCCGCTCTCCGACTCCGAGCACCTGCCGCAGCGGGAGGGCTCCGCGGGCGATCCGGTCCGCCAGCGTCTCTCCCTCGACGAGCTCCATGACGAGAATGTGGCGGGAAGACGAGGAAGACGAACCGGGGGTTTCTTCGAATGAGTAGATGGCGGCGATGCCGGGGTGGTTGAGGCTTGCGAGCGTGCGCGCTTCCCTTTCGAAGCGAATCCTTCTTTCTTCATCTTCGAAGAACTCTTCCGGCAGGACCTTCAACGCCACGTCCCGCCCGAGCTTCGTGTCCCGCGCCCGGTAGACCTCTCCCATCCCGCCGGCCCCGAGCGGCGCGACGATTTCGTAAAGGCCGAGCCTCTGCCCGGCGTCGAGGCCCATTTACTTCAGGCTCTCCCGGAAGAACAACAGCGTGGCCGCCCAGGCCTGCTCCGACGCCTTCATGTTGGCGCCGTCCCGCCCGGTCTGCTGCCGGAGGAAGCCGTGCCCCGCTCCTTCGTAGACGTGGACAACGTAGCGCTTTCCCAGCTTCTTCATCTCGGCCTCGGCCAGTGGGATCGAGGCGTTCACGCGGGCGTCGTCGCCGCCGTAGAGGCCGAGGACGGGCGCGCCGATCTTCGCGTACGAGGCGGGGTCCGACGGCGCCGAGCCGTAATAGACGACGGCCGCGTCGAGCCTAGGCTGAGCGACGGCGTACGCGAAGCTCGTCGTGCCTCCCCAGCAGAAGCCGACCGTACCGACCTTTCCGTTCGCGGCCGGGAGCTTCAGGGCGTACTCGCGCACCGCGTCAATCCGCGCGTTGACGGTCTCCGGCGTGAGAGTCCGGATCACCTTCGTGACCTCGTCGCCGAGCGAATCCGTCCCGCCTCCGTTCGGCCCCTTTCCCGACAGGAGATCGGGGGCGAGTGCGATGAAGCCCTCCTTCGCGAGCTGGTCGGCCACGCCGCGAGCCCAGTCCGTCAGGCCGAAGATTTCGTGGATGACGATGACCGTTCCGGCCTTTTCCTTTTTTTCCGGGTAGACCACCCACGTCACGAGCTTCCCGCCGTCCGGGAGCTTCACGTCGACCCACTCCCCGTGCCGCGGAGACTTCGCGAGCGCGGCTTTGGCCTGGTCGGCGTCGGGAGGGATGGCGTCGCTCGGATGCGCCGTCGCCGCCGCCCCACCGCTCGCGAGAAAAACCGCCAAGGTGATCGCCGTGAGTTGCCTCATCTTCGTGCTCCTCCTCGAGTCGGCGCGTTCCTGCACGCCCATGGAATGAATCTCATTTCACAGGATTGGCCGTCCCCGAAGTCTAACTGCTGGCATGATCGACGCCCCGAGAAACACCGCAGGAGGCGCCCGATGCCGATGACCATCTCCCGCCGCATGTTCGCAGAAACCCTCGGCCTCGCCGCAGGCGCCGCCCTGCTCGAGACTCCCCTGGCCCGGACCGCTGAGGCGGCCGCACGGCGCCCGAAGCCCGCCGGAGCCATCCTCCTGAACTCGAACGAAAACCCATACGGCCTGTCGCCGAGAGCCGTCGAGGCCCTCGTCGCCGCCGACCCGGTCGCCAACCGCTATCCGGACGCCGCCGAGGACGCCATCCGGGTGGCGATCGCGAAGCACCATGGAGTCTCGGCCGAGCAGGTCACCCTCGGCTGCGGCTCCTCCGAGATCCTGCAGATGGCGGACCTCGCCTTCACGGGCCCGGGCCGCAGGGCCGTCGCCGCGGAGCCGACGTTCGAGGCCGTCCTCATCTACGCGAAGGTGCTCCGCGCCGAACCGGTCACGGTCCCCCTGACGCCCGACTTCCGGCACGACCTTCCGAAGATGGCCGAAGCTTGCGCGGGGGGCGCCGGCCTCGCCTACGTCTGCAACCCGAACAACCCGACCGGCACGATCGTCGGCGGCGACGAACTGGCGGCTTTCGCCGCGCGAGTCCCATCCGCAACGACGATTCTCGTCGACGAAGCGTACTTCCACTTCGTCGAGAGCCCTTCCTACCGGAGCGCCCTCGACCTGATCGCGAAGCACCCGAACGTCGTCGTCGCCCGGACCTTCTCGAAGATCTACGGGATGGCGGGCCTCCGTCTCGGCTACGCGGTCGGCTCGAAGGAACGGATCGACGAGATGTCGAAGTACGCGACGTTCTCGAACGCGAACTCCGCCGTCCTCGCCGCCGCGCTCGCGAGCCTGACCGACCCCGACCTCGTGCCACGCCAGCGGAAGCTCCTGAACGACACGCGGAAGTGGCTCGTCGCCGAGATGGCCCGGCAGGGGCGACGGACGATCCCGTCGGAGACGAACTTCGTGATGATCGACGTCGGCGGCGACGTGACGCCGGTGATCCAGGCCTTCCGCGAAAGGAACATCCTCGTCGGCCGGAAGTTCCCGTCGCTCCCGAACTGGCTTCGAGTCACTGTGGGGAGGCCAGACGAGGTGCAGACCTTCGCCGCGGCGCTCCACGAGATCGTCCCGGTGAAGGCGGCGGCCTGATGGCTCACGGCGCGCCCACCTTTGCCCTAAGCTCGTCGAACCAGTTGAGGACGACGTTGATCTGTGTCGGAATCGCGCGCGGATCGAGGAGCTGCACCAGGAATCGCCGCCCATCCGGCGAGACGGAGAATCCAGCCTGGAACGAGCTCCGTCCGGGGGCAGCGCGGACCTCGAAGAGCTTCCTCGAATCCCCGACGGAGAGCACGCCGCCCGTCGAAGACACGCTGGCGACCAGGAAGGCGTCGCCCCGTCTGTAGATGATTTCTCTTCCGTCGGGAGACCACTTGGGAGCGAAGCCGCCCTCGCTGGAAACCGCCAGGGAGTCGCCGGGCCGACCGAACGGTCGCACGTAGACTTCGTCGCGTCCGCTCTCGTCGGAGACGTACGCGACGGAGCGGCCGTCCGGCGAGAACTGGCCGCCGACCTTGCTCGCGGGCTGCGCGACGAGGAACGGCGTCACGGTCCCGTCCGGCGCCAGAGTGAGGAGGTCCGCTCCGGGCTTCCCTTTCGAGCGCTCGTTGAAGAGGAGCGTGCCGTCGGGGGCAAAGGAGAGCGGGAACTGGTTTCCCTTTCGCACGAGCACCCGCTTCGCAGGCCCGCCGGCCGCGGGAACGGCGTAGATCTCCCAGTCTCCGGTGGCGTTCGACCCGAAAGCGACGTGCGTGCCGTCCCGGCTCCAGACCGGATAGGCCGCCACGTCCCCACTCTCGGGACTCAGGCGGACAGGCACTCCCCGGCGGAGGTCCTTCATCCAGAGGACGTCGTCGCGGTCCTGGAAGGCGATCCGCTCGCCGTCGGGAGAAAGCAGGGGGTCCGAGAGAGCCGCAGGCTTGTCGGAGGCGGGCGTCACGCGGCCCTCCCGGTCCACCCAGGCGAGCGTGCCGAGGAGGAAGTTGCCCGGCACGTAAATGAGCGTCCCCGTGTCCGAGGCCGCGAACCACGAGTCGGACCAGGCGATCGTCCCGAGCACGTCGTCGACGACGAACGCCTGGGGGTTCACAACCCGCGGATGGACGGGGTCGAACGGCGCGGCCCTGACGCCGCGGGGCCCCGAGATCAGCATGTGGCCCGACGGCGCGTAGCGGCCGGTCCAGTATCCGGACGAAGCGTGCTGCCACGTGCCCTTCGCGAGGGAGAGGAGCGCCGGCCCCCGATCCGCGGAGTTTGAGGCGCCCCAGATCGTGAAGAGCACCGAGCCTCCACCGGGCAGGAACTGCGGTCGCCCGTGGGCGTAGCCTCCGGCCCCCTCGTCGGGCTGGGTGAGCTGTTGCGTGGCACCCCCTGCGGCGGGCACGCGAATGAGCCCCGCTGACAGTGCGGGAGCGAACACGATCGTGTCGTCGTCTCCCCAGGTGCCTCCGAGCGGCTGCGCCGATGCGTCGGCGATCGCCGTCGGAGCACCTCCGGTCACCGAAGCCGTGAACAGCTTTCCCCTCGCGAAAAAGGCCACGCGGCTGCCGTCCGGGGAGAAAAAGGGCTGCTGCGCGCCCTCGCTTTCGGGAATCATGCCGAGCTCGAAGCGATCGAGCGCTCGCAGGTAGAGGCGGCCGACGCCAGAGGCATCCCGAGCCGCGTAGGCGATCGTCCTGCCGTCCCGCGAGATCGCGGGGCCGCCGTTCCCGGCCAGAACCTGTCCCGGTGGCAACGGAATGGAGAGGCGCGTCACGGGCCTTTTCTCCGGGACGCGAGCGCGCAGCGCGAGCGCCCCCGCCGCGGCCGCGAATGCGGCCGCGAGCGCCCAAGCAATCCAGAGCAACTTTCTGCTCCCCTGCTCTTGGCTCGGCGAAGCACTTCGAGCTACAGCGGAGCTCGTCACCGCCCGTATTGCTTCGAAGGCTGAAGAACCAGATCCTCCGCCTCCGGCGTGCTCCTTCGAGGTCCAGCCTCGCGTCGCCGATGTCGCGCAGCCTCAGCTTCGCGTCGCGCTGCAGGCACTTTCGAAGGACCCTCCTCACTCCGGCCGGCGTCTGGTCGGGCAGCGCCGCCCAGTCGGGCTCCTTCGACAGGACGGAAACCAGCGTGTCGCTGACGGTCTCCCCTTCGAAAGCCCGCTTCCCGGTCAGCATCTCGTACAGCACGCACCCGAAGGCCCAGACGTCGGTCCGCTTGTCGACGGCCTTACCCCGCGCCTGCTCGGGGCTCATGTAGGCCGCCGTCCCGAGGATCACCCCTGCCGCCGTCGCGCCGGGCCGTCAGGGTCGGCGAGTGCGTCACGGAGGGCGCCGAACCTGGCCCCCCGTCGCCTTCGAAGATCTTCGCGAGGCCGAAGTCGAGGAGCTTGACCCTTCCCTCCGGCGTCACCTTGACGTTCGCGGGCTTGAGGTCGCGGTGGACGATCCCCTTCTCGTGCGCCGCTTCCAGCGCCTCGGCGATCTGCGTTGCGTAGGCGAGCGATTCGTCGAGCGGAATCGGACCGGAGGCGAGGCGCTGCCCGAGGTCTTCTCCCTCGACGAGCTCCATCACGAGGAGGTGCCGCCCGGTGATTTCCTCGAAGGAGTGGATGGCGGCGATTCCGGGGTGGTTCAGGGCCGCCAGCGACTTCGCCTCGCGCTCGAAGCGGGCGACGCGGTCCTCGTCCTCGAAGAACTCTTCCGGCAATACCTTGACCGCGACGTCTCTCGCGAGCCGCGTGTCCTTTGCCCGGTAGACCTCCCCCATCCCGCCCGCGCCGAGCGGCGACAGGATCTCGTACGGGCCCAGACGGGTACCTGGCGAGAGGCTCATGGGCCGCGGCCGAGGAGGCGCGACCCGACGGTCGGTCTTCGCCAGGACTCGAAGTTCTCGACGAGGTACAGCGTGTTCAGATACTGCTGGCACGAGTAGGCGTAGTACTTCCCGTCCGGCGTCATGGCGACGGCGCGCACGGACACGCCTGCGATGTCGGGCGGCGCGAGCTCCTTCCAGAGCGTTGCGCGGCCGCTTTCGACGTCGATCTTCTCTACCCGTGCCGGGATCTCGCCCATTCGGAAAACATAGAAGCCCTTGCCGTCGGCCGCCCACTGAACGGGCACGAAGAGCCCGGCAAGGCCCGGGACGGGGCGCGGCTGCCCTCCGTCGACGGGGCACAGCACGATCTGATTCTCGGGCGAGCGGGCAACAACCAGAAGCTCGTCGGGCGAGAGCGCGTTGCCCCCGGCGACGAGCTCGTACCCTTCCGGAGCGACGCGCCTCGGTTCATGCCCATCCGGATCGACGACGAAAATGCCGGTCTTCCCGCCTTTCGCCTGGCCCCAGACGAGGACTCTCTTGCCGTCGCGAAACCAGCTCGCCCATCGGATCGCCTCGAAGAATCCCTCGCTCACCGGTCTTGGCCCTCCGGCCGCTGTCGGCAGCGCCAGGAGCTTGCCCTGCTGTTGGCTCGCAAGCACCCAGGCGCCGTCGGGCGAGAGGCCGTGCGCCAGGCCGTCTCCCAACCGAATCGGCGGCGAGCTATCCCCTTTTGCAATCCAAACACCTTGCGTGCCCTGTAAGAGGACTTCTCGCAGGACGAGCAGCTTGCCGTCCTCGGAGACGTCGACCAGCCGAAGGTCCATTCGGCCCACGAGACGAGATTCGGTCTTTTGACCCGAGAGGAAGCCGCGCGTCCATTCCTGCCAGTCGAAGAGGGTGATCAGGGCCCTTCCGTCCCGGGACACATCGTTGAGATCAGCGGTCAACGGTCCACGTTCGAGGAGGCGCTGCCTGCCCGAGAGGTCCGCTGCCATGATCGGCGTCTCCACCCCCGTCCCGGAGATGCTCTCGGGGAACCAGATCTCTTCGCCGTCCGGTGACCAGGCAGAAGCCCAGAAGTCGGGGCGAACGGGCCCGAGCACGGCCTTCCGGCTCTGAGAGTCAACGACCGACAGAGAGTAACCTTTGAAGGGCAGGCCCTCGTAGAAGGCGATCCGATCGCCGTGGGGGGAGACGCGCGGCGACGCGATCCAGGCCGGGCTCTCATACACGAGTCGCCCGGGCGGATACTCCAGCCGCTGTCGGGCTTCGGCCTGTCGGACGACGGCGAGGTCTTTTCCGTCGGGGCCCCAATCGGCCGACCGGACCTCGCGCATGACCTCGCGGGGGGATCCGCCGGAAAGCGGCACGAGCGCGAGCGTCCCGCGGCGGAAGTAGAGGTTGTAGTCGATTGTCGGTTCGAGCAGGATGGCCATCTCGCCGCGCGATGAAACCGCGAGAAGCGAGGCGCTCGGCAAGGGAAGCGCCGTCGATTCGCGGCCTCCCGGGCGCGTCGAGAAGATCCGGGACGGCGCCCCGTCCCAGTCGGCGCTGTAAAGAATGGTCTGGCCGTCCGGAGCGAAGCGGGCGTTGCTGATGAAGCCGCGCCGGTAGGTGAGGCGCTGGTAGGTGGGAGAAGAGCGACTCCTGCCGCCGGCGAACCAGGATCCTGCGAGAAGTCCGGCCGCGAGCAGCGCCAGTCCGGCTGCGACGGCCATTCCGGCGCGGGCCCGACGAGGAGGGCCTACCGCCGTCACTCTCGCCGCGCCGCTGCCTGGCGGAAGGCCCGACAGCGCCTCGAGGGCGAAGGCGATGTCGTGCGCCGAGTGGAAGCGCTGCTCGGGGCTCTTTTCGATGCAGTGCCTCACGATTCGCTCGAGGCCCGGTGAGACGCTCTGGTTCGTGACGGGAAGATCCGGCGGGTCCTCCCTCAGGATCGCCGACATCGTCTCGGCCGCCGAGTCGCCGTGGAACGCCCTCTTTCCCGAGAGCATCTCGTAGAGGATCGCTCCGAAGGAGAAGATGTCCGCCCGCGCGTCCGTGGGCTTGCCCTTCACCTGCTCCGGCGACATGTAGCCGAGCGTCCCGAGCACGACGCCCGGCTCCGTTCCGCCCGGCGCCGTCGGCAGGCTCGTGACCTCCGGCCCCGCCTCCGTGTACGTGAGCTTCGCCAGCCCGAAGTCCAGAATCTTCACGCGCCCGTCCTTCAGGACGAACAGGTTTTCGGGCTTCAGGTCCCGGTGAACGATCCCCTTCTCGTGCGCCGCCGCCAGGCCATGCGCGATCTGAAGCGCCCAGTCGATCGACTTCCGCTGCGACAGCTTCCCACCCGCGAGCGCCGAGCGCAGCGTTTCGCCCTCGAGCAGTTCCGAAACGACATACGGCGCGCCCTCGTGCGAGCCGATGTCGTGCACGGCCGTGATGTTCGGGTGGTTCAAGATGCCCGCCGCTCGCGCCTCCTGCTCGAAGCGGCGCAGCCGATCCGCGTCCGCGGAGAAAGACGCTGGCAGCACCTTGATCGCGACCTCTCGCCCGAGCCGCGGGTCCTTCGCCCGGTAGACCTCACCCATCCCGCCCGCGCCGATCGGGGCGAGGATCTCGTAGGGGCCGAGGCGGGCGCCGGCCGACAGCGTCACCGGAGGCCCTCCACCACGTTCAGCTCGGAATAGACGCGCCGGAGCCGATAGACGTAGTGCTTGCCGTCCCGGGTGAGAATCACGTTGCCGTACAGGAGTCCGACCGGATCGGGCGCGAGTTCTTTCCAGAGAGTTCTGCGTCCGGAGCCGAGCTCGAGTCGGTGGATGCGCGCCGGCCAGGTTCGGTCCCAGACGAAAAGGGCCCGTCCGCCGAGCTCCCACTCGAGCGGGAGGTCTCCGGGAAGAGCTCCGCGGACCTCCGTCGGCGAGCCACCGGCGGCCGGATAGACGAGGATTCGTCCCGCGGCATCGACGTGTCGCGACCGATTCACCATCTGGCGAAAGCACACCGAGGCTGCTCCCCTCGGGCGTGGCGGGATGCGGGCCTCCCCCGGCGAGGTCGAGGAAGAAGGTCCGAGCCGGGCGGTCCGGTTCTGCCCCTGAAAAAAGGATCCGGCGTCCATCGAGCGACCACCGCGCCGGCTCGTGCAGGACGGCGCGCGGGCGGACGTTTCCGATCGGCAGCGGGCGGGGATCTCCGGGGCCCGTCGGGAGGAGCGTCAGCGAAACGGCGCCCTGCTCCGAGGTGGCCCGTCTCAGGATCCACCGGCCGTCCGGAGACATCCCGAGGGAGGAGCCATTTCCAAGCCGGACGGGCGCGGATTCACCGACCCGCCTGTAGTAGAGAAACGGCTCGAGGCCCGCCCCCGGGGCGCTCTGCTCGATCCCGGTGTAAATGGCACCGTCCCCGGAGATCCCGTTGACCGCTTCGTCTTTCCAGGTGGAGAAGTCCCGCTCCCTCGTTTCGCCTCGCACGAGCCCTCCGACCTCGCCGCGCCGGTCCTCGCCTGAGAGGAGGACGGTGCCCGCCGGCGAGATATCGCGGAGAGAGAGGTCCATGGGAGGGCCGTACACCAGCCGGTGCTTCCCGCCCGGCCGGACCGCCCAGAGCTGGTGCCGCCCTCCGTTGGCCACCCCCTCCGATTCCTCCGAGGACCCGGTGAACCAGATTTCCGTTCCGTCGCGCGACCAGGCGAGACCCTGCACGCCCGCCCAGACGCCCGTCAACCGTGCCGCCCGCCCGCCGGCCGAGGCCAGGGAGACGTAACCGAAATCGTTGCCGTAGACCGGATGCTCGAGAAAGGCGACCCTCGCTCCGTCCGGAGAGACGCGCGGGTGGCTCACCCAGCCGTCGGTCTCGAAAACCGGCTTGCCGACCGGAAACTCCAGCCGCTGGAGCTTGCCGACCTCCCGGACGACGGCGAATTCCTTCCCGTCAGGGGAGATGTCCGCGTCCGCCACGTGTTCCAGGATCTCGCGCGGCGTGCCGCCCCCCAGTGCCACGCGCGCGAGGGTGCCGCTGCGCATCCAGTAGCCGCGGTGCACGCAGCCGAGAAGCAATGCCATTTCGCCGGTTCGGGAGATTCCGAGCACCGTGGCGCCGGCGGGCAGGTCGAGAGTTCGCGACTCGATCGAGTCGAGTCGGGTCACGTACGTCCGCAGCGGCTCGTCCCGCCGGGTCGACCCGAAGACGACGGTCTGTCCGTCGGGCGAGAACCGCGCGTCCTCGATGAGGCCGCGGTGATACGTGATCTGACGGATGCGCGGTGCGGACGGCGGATGAAGGCGGCCGCCGAGAAACAGCCCGGCCCCGAGCGCGACGACGATCGCGGCGGAGGCGAGCACCGCCGGCAGCACCCGGCGGGAACTTCCCGCCGTCGCGCCGACGCTCGGCGCACTCTGGCCGCTCATCGCCGACTCGAGCGCAAAAGCGAGGTCGCGCGCCGTGTCGAAACGGTCTTCGGGCTTCTTCTCCAGGCAGTGGCGCAGAACCCGCTCGATCGAGGGAGCGAACCGGCCCGTCGGCTGCGCGAGCTCCGGCGGGTCCTTCTGCGCGATCGCGGCCATCGTTTCGGCCGCCGAGTCGCCGCGGAATGCCCGTTCGCCGGCGAGCATCTCGTAGACGATCGAGCCGAGGGAAAAGATGTCCGAGCGCCGATCCGCGGGCTTCCCGCGCACCTGCTCGGGCGACATGTAGCCCACCGTCCCCATCACCGTACCCGGTTCCGTCGCCGTCAGTGTCGGCGACTGCGTTCCCTCGGCGGCCGCCGACGCCGCCTTGGCAAGGCCGAAGTCGAGGATCTTCACCCGCCCTTCGAACGTCACGAAGAGGTTTTCGGGCTTCAAATCCCGGTGGACGATCCCCTTCTCGTGCGCCGCGGCCAGCCCCTGCGCGATCTGCATTCCGTACTCGAAGGCCTTGCGCTGCGGGATCGGCCCCTCTTCAAGCCGAAGGCGCAGCGTCTCGCCTTCGAGAAGTTCCATGACGAGAAGGTGGCGGCCGGAGGAACCCGAAGAACCCGGGATTTCCTCGAATGAATAGATGGCTGCAATGTTCGGGTGGTTCAGCGCCGCGAGCAGCTTCGCTTCGCGTTCAAAGCGGACCCTTCGTTCGTTGTCTTCGAAGAACGCCTCCGGCAGGACCTTCAGCGCAACCGTCCGCTCGAGGCGCGTGTCCTTGGCCTTGTACACCTCCCCCATCCCGCCCGCGCCGATCGGGGCCAGGATTTCGTACGGGCCGAGCTGCGTGCCGGGCGCGAGGCTCATGACGACAGACCCAGCAGCTTCTGCAACGCTGCGAATCGCGGGTCGCCGCGCAGCGGGTCGAAGCCGGGGAGTCCGGTGAAGTAGAGGTAGGCCAGACACTCTTCTTCCGCTCGCGCGACTACCTCGAAGGCCGCATCGACCTCCCCGAGCGCGCCGAGCAGCCAGGCCTCGGAGACGACGGTGGGCGCCGCCGGCGGCCGTGCTCGCAGCTCCTCGAGGATCGTCCGGGCCTCGCCTTTCCGGCCTGCGGTCGCGAGCGCCCACCCCAGCGTACCGAGGAAGTGGGCCCCGCGGTGCGAAACCGCGACCACTTGCTCGAGCGTTGCGATGCCTTCCTCGAGGCGACCCAGGGCAATCCTGGCCATGCCCGCATTGTCCAGGGCCGTGGCGTCCTCCTTGTCGAAGGAGAGCGCGTCCTCGAGGTAACGCAGAGCTTCCTGAGGCCTCCCGCAGTTCAGGAAGCCCGATCCGGTGAGGGCATAGGGAAAGGAGGCGAGGGGATCGGCTTGCCGTGCGCGCTCGAGGAACGGCAACGCTTCGTCGAGCCTTTGGCGTGTGCAGAGGACGATGCCGAACGAGGCCAGGGCCAGGACGTGATCGGGCTGGAGCTCGATCGCCCGGCGCCAGGCGACCTCCATCGCCGCCCATCTTCTTTCGATCCAGGCCACGAAAGCCTCGACATGGAGGCCGTCGGCCGACTCTCCCAGTAATCGTGTCGCAGTGGCCAGCGCCTTTCTCGCCGTGGCGCAGGCGTCGCGTGCGGGGATCAGGCCGAAGACGGACGCGAGGACGGTGATCTCCGCGAGGCCAGTCCACGAAGGCGCATGAGACGGATCGAGGCGGACGGCCTCCTCGAAGGCGCGAAGGGCCCCGGCATGGTCCTCCTTCCCCCGAAGGTGCCGACCCTTCAAGTAGCTGCGGTAGGCCTCGAGGTTCGCGGCGCGCGGGCGGGCGCGGACGGCCCGTTCTCCCGGGGCGAGCCGGGCCTGGACCGCCTTGACGACACCCGCGGCGATCTCGTCCTGGACGGCGAAAACGTCCTCGGCCTTCCGGTCGAAGCGCTCCGACCAGAGCTGGTATCCGGTCTCCACGTCGACCAGCCGGGCGGTGACCCGCAAGCGGTCGCCCGCCGTCCGCACGCTTCCCTCCAGGACCTGACCCACGGAAAGCGCGCGCCCGATCGCTGGCAGGTCCGCCCCGTGCCGCCGGGCCTGGAACGCCGACGTCCGGGACGCGACGCGAATGCCTTCGATTCCTGCGAGCGCGTTCATGATCTCCTCGGCCATCCCCTCGCAGAACCAGTCCTGGTCCTTCGCCGCGCTCATGTCGGTGAACGGGAGGACCGCGATCGAGACTGCCGCGTCGCGCGCCGCTGCCGCCCGGTCGGCTCGCTCCGGCGCCGGCACGTCCAGCCCCGCCTTGCGGAGGCCGTCGAGCTGGTGTTCGATGAATGCCAGGTCGTGAAACCATCTCCCAAATTCTTCGCGTGCCGTCTTGGCAAAGTCGGGCCGGATCGCAAGCAGTTCCTGCAGCGACTTCCGGGCCTCTTCGCGCATGCCAAGCTGCCCGTAGGCCATCGCAATCACGGCGTGGGTATAGAAATTTCCCGGCAAGTTGATCTTGAGGGCGAAACCAAGGGCGCCGCGGTAATCGCGCTGGCGATACGCGTCGTTGAAATTGACGAACCAGTACCAGCCCGGATGGCGGGGATTGAGCTGCATGGCGGATTCCACCAACGCGCAGCCGCGCTTCCAGTCACCGGCATAGGCGATGAGATTTCCGATGTACGCCGCAACGGAACCATCCATGCGGTTCAGTTCGATCGTCCGCTCCGCCGCGGAACGAAAAGCCAGAAAGTCCTTTTGGAAAAACAGCGTGGACGCGAGAGCGTAGTGGGCAAGGTTGTTGGAGGGCGCCGCCTCCACGGCGCGCCGCGCGGCCACAAGCGCCCGCCCCAGCGGGTCGGGCTGCGGGTTTAATCCGTGCGCATGCTCTTCCCAGTACAGGTTCGCCAGCATGGCCCATGCATCGCTCTGATTGGGCGCAATGCTGACGACCCGTTCCAGAATCCGTCTCACGCGCGCATGTTCTTCCGGCGTGACTCGTTCCATGTAGCCAAAGGCGCGCAGCACCGCTTCGTGAGGACTCAACTCCTCATCGGCCTTGCCGCCGAGCGCCTCGCTCATGCTGCGGGTCAGGACGCCGTACATGTCGGCAACCGTCGAGACGATCCGCGGAACCAGATCGTCCTGTAGCTCGAAGACCGTCTCGGGACTGAAGGTGCGTTCGAAGTTCTCGGCCCAGAGATGAGCGCCGCTGGTCGCATCGACGAGCTGAACGGCGAGCCGCAGCTTGGTCCCGGCCTGACGCAGGCTGCCTTCCATCACATAGCGCGCGCCCAGTTCATTGCCGATCGCCCGCACGTCGACAGCCGCGTTGGCGTACCGCGACGTGGAGCCGCGCGAGATGACCCGAAGGTACGAGAAGCGCGACAGGCCCGTGACGACCTCTTCGGACATCGCCTCGGCCAGGGCCGTGAGGTCGGCGTTGGCGCCGCTGTACTTGAACGGCAACACCGCGACCCAGAAGCCTTCCTCGGCGCGAGCCGCGCCCGAATCGGCCGCCGCCTTCGAAACGGACGCGGAGGCGCCGGACTCGTGCGCACGGCGCAGCATCTTCAGCTCGGCGAGGATCTCGCTCGCAGTCTGGATCCGGTCGTCCGGCCGCTTCTCGAGGCATCGACCCACCAACCGGGAGAGGCCGTCAGGCGCGTCGGGACGCTGCTTCGCGACGGGCTTCGGCTCGTCCCGCAGGATCGAGGACATGAGCGCAGGCGACGAATCGCCGGCGAACGGCCTTCCGCCCGTCGCCATCTCGTAAAGCACGACGCCGAGCGAGAAGATGTCGGTCCGGTGGTCGAGGGGCCTCGCCTCGATCTGCTCCGGCGACATGTACGGGACGGTTCCCATCACCACGCCTTCGCTCGTCTTCATCTCGGTCTGTATGGAGGATTCGGTCCCCTTGCCGCTCCCCGCGACGGCGACCTTGGCGAGGCCGAAGTCGAGAACCTTCACCCGTCCGTCGGCCGTTACCATGATGTTGGCGGGCTTGAGGTCGCGGTGGACGATCCCCTTCCCGTGGGCGGCGGCCAGCGCGTCGACGAGAGCGGTGCCGAGCCCGAACAGCTGTTCTAGCGGCAGGCCGCTCGCGGGGATAACGCGGTCGAGAGGCTGGCCCTCGACGAGCTGCATGGTGAGGAAGTGGACTCCGTCAACTTCCTCGACAGAGTAGACGCCGACGATTCCCGGGTGGTCGAGGGCGGCGAGCGCCTTCGCCTCGCGCTGGAATCGCTCCAGGCGCTCCGGGCTCGAGGCCATCTCGGCCGGCAGTACCTTCAGGGCCACCTCGCGGCCGAGCTTCGTGTCGGTGGCGCGAAACACCTCGCCCATGCCGCCGGCGCCGATTGCGGCGGTGATCCGGTAGTGGGCGAGGCTTCGGCCGATCATTCCCGGTGCCCCGCGAGTGCGGCGGGCTCACCCCGAGGCCCGGGTTTCGCAGGCCCGGCTCGGCCTACTTCGTCTTCCAGGTCCCCTTCCAGTTGTTGCCCTCTCGTCCGTCCTTCCACTTGAAAGTCGGCTCGTAGGTGCCGCCGCCCTCGACGTTCGTCCACTTCCCGGTTCCGCCCAGGAAGCCCCAGCGGCCTCCGTTCTTTTCGTCGGCGCGCCACCAGTAGAACGCCACATCGCCCTGCGCGTCGACGGAGTCGCAGGTTCCGGCGGATCGAATGGGCTTCCCGTCCTTGGTGGTGACCGCCGTGCCCGCGCAGGTCATGCTCGCCAGTCGAAGCGGGTTCGACGGATCGTCCGCCGTTATGAAGCCGGGAAAGAACACGCGATTTGCGACCGAACCGTCCGGCAGCGAAAAGGTCTCGACGACCTTCGGTGTGAACATATTCGTGCCCGAGGCCTTGACCTCCTGGGCCGACAGGGGCGGGGCGGCCAGGAAAAGTCCTACGCACACGATTCCGAAAACAACGACACTCCGCTTGAACATCTAGTCCTCCTGAGACTCAGTATACGCTGGCATTCTCAGCTGGATCGATCGTGGGCGACCGTTCGCCCGAGACGCGCGTCCGTAGCCCGGAGGACCTCCCCCATCCCCCCGGCGCCGAGGATTTCATACGGGCAGAGCTTCGTGCCGGGCACGAGGCTCATCGAGCCCCCTCCACGAGAAAGAGATGCGAGGACATGCGGCGGCAGGCGTACGCGTAGCTCTTCCCCTCTTCGGTGAAGGCGAAGGGCCCCACGCTCAGGACGCCCGTGAGGTTCGAGGGCCCGACCGTCCGCAGAAATTCCCGCTTGCCTGTCGCGACGTCGAGCCGTTCGACGCGCGCCGGGACCTCGCCGCTGCGCGAGACGAACACGGAGCGGCCGCCCCCGCTCCACCGGATGACCTGATCGTTGGAGGTCGCACCCGCCACGGGCCGCGCCGCGCCCCCGTCCGCTGGATAAGACACGAGAGCGCCGCCGCTCGCCTTGACGATGATCTGCCGGCCGTCGGGCGACACGAATCCCTGGCTCGTGCCCTCCGGTGTGATGGCGCGTGGCGGACCGCCCGAGACGTCCTGCACGTAGCACCGGACGGCCCTCCCGTCTTCATGACCGCAGACGAGGACCCTCTTGCCGTCCGGGAAGAAGTGCGCCGACTCGTAGCTGAGGAGGTTGCCGCGCTCGAGCTTGCGGGGCTCGCCGGCGCCGGTGGGGTACAGCATGAGCTGCGGGGGCGCCGTCGGCACGTTCGCGAGTGCCCACCTCCCGTCAAGCGACAGATCGCCGGCACTTCCCTCTCCAAGGCGGACGACAGGCGACCCGTCCGTCTGGCGAAGGCAAACGGCGTAGTTGACGCCAACGCTCCCGCTCTCCTCCGAGAAGAGGAGTGTCTTTCCGTCGGCGCTGAGTGCGGTTGGATCGGAGAGGTCCAGCCACGAGAGATCCCGTTCGCGCGGTTGGCCGGGTGCGAGGACCTGCATCTCACGGAAGAAGTCGTCCCGCGTCGTGAGCCAGCGCCCGTCGGCACGGATATCGTGAATCGTCAGGCCTCCTGCGCTTTCCAGCGCGACCCGGCGTTTGCCCGCCAGGCTGACCGCGTAGACCCGGAAGTTGTTGTAGGCGTTCCCGGCGGAAAACATGACCTCGTCGCCCGCCTGCGACCAGGCCAGGCCCTGCTCGCCCCAGTAGCCTTCCGAGAGGATCGTCTTTCTACCCGCGAGGTCCACGACGGCGACCTCTCCACGATCGTCGAACTTGAACGGGTGCTGGAAGAACGCGATCCGGTCCCCGCGCGGCGAGAAACGCGGGTCGCTGAAGTAGCCGCCCGTCTCGGCGAGGACCTTTCCGGCCGGGAACTCCAGGCGGTCCTTCCCGCCGACGTCGCGAATCACCGCGAGGTCCCCCCCGTCCGGAGCCCACTCGGCTTCTCGCACGCCGTCCAGGATCTCCCGGGGCGCGCCGCCTTCCAGCGGCATGCGCGCAAGCGTCCCCTCGAAGAGGCTGTGTCCCTTGTACCGTGCGCCCGTGAGGATCGCCAGATCTCCCTTGGACGAGATCGAGAGGAGGTGTCCCGCGCGCAGGGAGCGCGGGCTCGCCCCCGGGTAGTCCGAGCGAAGCGAGAAGATCTCCGGTGTGTTCCCGGACGCTGCCGCGCTGTAAACGACGGTCTTTCCGTCGGGGGCGAGCCGGGCCCTGAAGATCGGCTCCTGCCGGAACGTGAGCTGCGCAAAGGACGCGACGGCGACGTTCGACCGCTTTGCCCTCCAATGCCCGAAGGCATACGACGCCGCGGCGACGAGAACGCCGATGGCGACAGCGGCGGCGGGTGCCCACCGCCGGCCGCCGCGGGAAGACGCCGGTGCGGGCGCCCGGCCGGTCGCGGAGCTCCCCGCGACCGCCTCGAGGTCGAACGCGAGGTCGCGAGCCGACTGGAATCGCTCGGCGGGATTCTTCTCCAGGCAGTGCCGGACGAGCCGGTCGAGCTCGGACGGGATCTTCGCGCCCGAGAGGTCTGGCTCCGCCGGCTCCTCCTTCAGGATCGCGTTCATCGTCTCGACCGCCGAGTCGCCCTTGAAGGCCCGCTTGCCCGTCAGCATCTCGAAGAGGACGCACCCGAACGCGAAGATGTCTGACCGGGCGTCGGCCTGCTGCCCTCTCACCTGCTCGGGCGCCATGTACCCGACGGTCCCGAGGAGAGTGCCGGCGTCGGTCGCCTTTGCGAGCGTCGGCGACTTCGTGTCCTCCCCGGCCGTGACGGCGCGCTGCTTCGCCAGGCCGAAGTCGAGAAGCTTCGCGCGCCCGTCCTTCGTGAGGACGACGTTTTCAGGCTTGAGATCCCGGTGGACGATGCCGCTCTCGTGCGCCGCCGCGAGGCCGCGCGCAATCTGCACGCCGAGGTCCACGGCCTTCCGCACGGGCAGCGCTCCCGCGGTGATCCGCTCGCGCAGCGTCTCCCCCTCGACGAACTCCATCGCGAGAACGTGGCGGCCGGAAATCTCCTCGAAGGAATAGAGAACCGCGATGCCCGGATGGTTCAGGCTCGCGAGCGTGCGGGCTTCCCGCTCGAATCGGGCCCTTCTCTCTTCCTCTTCGAAGAACTCCTCCGGGAGGACCTTCAGGGCCACCAGCCTGTCGACGCGCGTGTCCTTTGCCCGGTAGACCTCTCCCATCCCTCCCGAGCCGAGAAGCGAAATCACCTCATAGGGGCCGAGTCGATCCCCGGGAGAAATAGGCATGCCTTCGGTGCGGGGGAGTATAGGGCCGGAAGGCTGTTCGACGACCCATCGCCATTCCGACATTGCGGGGGGAAAATCCAGGGAGCGGCGCCGGCCGGCTCAGCCTCCCGACGCCGCGCTGCCACATGACCGGATCCCTTCTCGTCCTGAACGCCGGGTCGTCCACGCTGAAGTACGCCGCCTATCGCGCCGAAGGCGGCGGGCTTGCGGAAATCGTGCGCGGAAAGCTGGAGGGGACGGACCCCGCGCGCGCCCTCGCCCTTCTCGACGAGCGCCTCGCGGCGGCCGCGCCGGGCGGGAGGCCGTTCGCCGTCGGCCACCGCGTCGTCCACGGCGGATCGCGGTTCGCGGCTCCCGTCGCCGTCGACGACTCGATCTCCCGCGAGCTCGACGCCCTCCTCCCCCTCGACCCTCTCCACCAGGCGCCGAGCCTCGCCGCCCTCTCGGCCGCCCGCGCGCATTACCCCGACGCCCTCCACGTCGCCTGCTTCGACACGGCCTTCCACCGAGGACACTCGGAGGTCGCCGACGCGATCGCCCTCCCCCGCGCTCTCCGCGAGGCCGGCCTCCGCCGATACGGGTTCCATGGCCTCTCCTACGAGTACATCGCGGGACGCCTCCGCGAGATCGACCCGACGGCCGCGCGCGGGAAGGTGGTGGTCGCCCACCTCGGGAACGGCGCCAGCCTCTGTGCGCTCGAGGACGGCCGGAGCGTCGACTCCACGATGACGTTCACCGCCCTCGACGGCCTTGTGATGGGGACGCGCCCGGGAACGCTCGACGCGGGGGTCCTCCTCTGGCTCCTGGACCGCGGATGGGACCGCGAGCGCCTGTCGCGGCTTCTCTGGAACGAATCGGGCCTGCTCGCGCTTTCGGAGGTCAGCTCCGACATGAGGGACCTGATCGGAAGCGACGCCCCGTCCGCGCGGTTCGCGGTCGACGTCTTCGTCTGGACCGCCGCCAAGCAGATCGCAGCCATGGCGGCCTCCCTCGGCGGCACTCGACGCGCTCGTCTTCACCGCCGGCATCGGCGAGAACCAGCCCGAAACGCGCGCCCGGCTCGCCGGACGGCTGACGTTCCTCGGAGTCGAGCTGGACGAAGACGCAAACCACCGCGGCGAACTCCGGATCTCTCCCGCCGGGGCCCGCGTCGCCAGCTTCGTGATCCCGACCGACGAAGAAATCGTGATCGCACGCCACACGCTCCGGCTCTCGGAGACGACACCCGTAAAGCGAGGTTCCCGATGAAGAAAGCCGCAACCCCGAAAGCCGCGAAGGCTTCCGCCCTCCGTTCCACCGCCTCCCCGCTCCCGAAAGGCCCGCTGTCGGCCGAGGAGCTTGCGCGGATCCACGCCTTCTGGCGCGCCGCGAACTACCTGTCTGTCGGGCAGATCTACCTGCTCGACAACCCGCTGCTCAAGGCGCCGCTCACCCTCGAGCACGTCAAGCCGCGCCTCCTCGGCCACTGGGGGACGACGCCGGGGCTGAACTTCCTCTACGCGCACCTCAACCGCGTCATCAAGGCGCGCGACCTCGACATGATCTACGTCATCGGGCCGGGGCACGGCGGGCCGGCGCTCGTCGCGAACGCGTACCTCGAGGGGACGTACAGCGAGGTCTACCCGCAGATCGGCCTCGACGAGGACGGCCTGAAGCGGCTCTTCAAGCAGTTCTCCTTTCCCGGGGGGATCCCCAGCCACGTGGCGCCCGAGACGCCCGGCTCCATCCACGAAGGGGGCGAGCTGGGCTACGCCCTCTCGCACGCCTACGGCGCCGCCTTCGACAACCCGGGCCTGATCGTCGCCTGCGTCGTCGGCGACGGCGAGGCGGAGACCGGCCCGATGGCGACGAGCTGGCACTCGAACAAGTTCCTCGACCCGAAGGGGGACGGCGCGGTCCTTCCGATCCTGCACCTCAACGGCTACAAGATCGCGAATCCCTGCGTCCTCGCGCGGATCCCGCACGAGGAGCTCGAGCAACTCTTCCGCGGGTACGGCCACGACCCGATCTTCGTCGAGGGGGACGAGCCGATGGCCATGCACCAGAAGATGGCCGCGGCGCTGGACGACGCGGTCGCGAAGATCTGGCGGATCCAGGTGGCCGCGCGCGAGGGGGGCGAGACCACGCGCCCACGCTGGCCGATGATCGTCTTCCGCTCGCCGAAGGGCTGGACGGGACCGAAGGAGGTCGACGGCCAGAAAACCGAAGGGTCGTGGCGGTCCCACCAGGTCCCGATGGGCGACATGTCGAAGCCGGGCCACGTCGGGATCCTCGAGAAGTGGCTCCGGAGCTATAAGCCGGAGGAGCTGTTCGACGCGGCTGGCGCGCCGGTCTCGGAGCTGACGGCGCTTCCCCCCGCGGGGCCGCGCCGGATGAGCGCGAACCCGCACGCCAACGGCGGCGTGCTCCTCCGGGACCTTCGGCTTCCCGACTTCCGGGACTACGCCGTCGCGGTGCCGGCTCCCGGGGCGACGACCGCCGAGGCGACGAAGGTGATGGGCGGCTTTCTCCGCGACGTCATGAAGCAGAATCTCGGATCGCGGAACTTCCGTCTCTTCAGCCCCGACGAGAACAACTCAAACCGGTGGGGAGACGTCCTGACGGTCACGAACCGGACCTGGAACGCCGAGACCCTGCCCGGCGACGACCACCTTGCCCGCGACGGGCGCGTGATGGAGATGCTGTCGGAGCACCAGTGCCAGGGCTGGCTGGAGGGGTACCTGCTGACGGGCCGCCACGGCTTCTTCTCCTGCTACGAGGCGTTCATCCACATCGTCGACTCGATGGTGAACCAGCACGCGAAGTGGCTGAAGGTCTGCAACCACATCCCCTGGCGGAGGCCGGTCGCCTCGCTGAACTACCTCCTGAGCTCGCACGTCTGGAGGCAGGACCACAACGGCTTCTCGCACCAGGACCCCGGCTTCATCGACCACGTCGTGAACAAGAAGGCGGAGGTGATCCGCGTTTACCTCCCGCCCGACGCAAACTGCCTGCTCTCCGTGACCGACCACTGCCTGAGAAGCCGGGACATGGTCAACGTCGTCGTCGCCGGCAAGCAGCCGGCCCCGCAGTGGCTGACGATGGACCAGGCCGTCAAGCACTGCTCGGCCGGCATCGGGATCTGGGACTGGGCGAGCAACGACAAGGACGGCGAGCCCGACGTCGTCATGGCCTGCGCGGGCGACGTCCCGACGCTCGAGACGCTGGCGGCCGTCTCGCTCCTCCGGACGTACGTGCCCCAGATCCGGGTCCGCGTAATCAACGTCGTCAACCTGATGAAGCTCCAGCCCGCGAACGAGCACCCGAACGGCCTTCCGGACCGGGATTACGACGCTCTCTTCACGCCGGACAAGCCGGTCATCTTCGCGTTCCACGGCTACCCGTGGCTCATCCACCGCCTCACCTACCGCCGGACGAACCACGCGAACCTGCACGTCCGCGGCTACAAGGAGGAGGGGACGACGACGACCCCCTTCGACATGGCCGTCCTGAACGAGATCGACCGCTTCCACCTCTTCCAGGACGTCATCGACCGGCTGCCGCAGCTCGGCTCGCGGAGGGCCTACGCGAAACAGGCGATCCAGAACAGGCTCGTGGACCACAAGAGCTACATCGGCCGCGTCGGGGACGACATGCCGGAGATCCGCGACTGGAAGTGGGGCGAGAAGGCGCCCGCGGCGACCGCCGGCCGCCGGCCCAGCGACACCGCGGCGGACAACGCCTGACCGGGGCGACGTCTATTTCTTTGGCCCGAGCCCTGCCGGCCAGTTGAGGACCACTGTCACAGGTGCGGCGTTGTCCTCTCCGACTGGGGTGTTGATGAGAAATCTCTGCCCGTCGATCGAGACCGCATATGGAATCACGGGAGCAAAGAAATGGCACTCGAAGAGCGGCCGAGGTTGGCCCGCCTGAAACGTGGAATCGGCGTGTACTTCCACCGCCATCAGGTTGTGGTCCGGAGCGATGAAGAAGAGCTCGGTCCCGTCGCGCCGCCACCTTGGAAAGGACCCGCCGGCCGTCGAGATCTGCCACTTCCCCCCGGAGACGGGGAACGTCTGCACGAAAACCTCGTTCCTTCCCGATTCATCCGAGACATAAGCCATCCATCGGCCATCCGGAGAGAATTGCGCCTGACCTTCGTTGAACTCGGTCTTCAAGAAGGGAATCGGATGGCGATCTCCGGTCAACGGCAGCACCCATACATCCAATAGCGTCTTCGGATCCTGTTCCTCGTAGGCGATGAACCGCCCGTCGGGAGACCAGTCCGTGACGGATTTCGCAGTGTCGGACTGAAGCAGCAGCTCCTCGCTGCCCGCCCCGCTCGAGAGTTTCTGGTACAGGCTGCCGCCGCCATCTCGATCGGTGGCGAAGACGATCCGACTTCCATCGGGCGACCAGACAGGACACCTCTGGTTGAGCGAACCGAATGTAAAGCGCACGACGGCGGAGCGTGCCACGTCGACGAGCCAGATATCGCCGGCCCCTGTCTGTGGATCGCGGCGCTCCATGGCGACGCGTTTTCCGTCGGGGGAAAGCGCCGGCCTCAGGTACAAGCCGGGGCCGTCAACGAGTCCGATCCGCTTCCCCTCCCGATCGAACCAGACGAGCTCGCTTGTCGGCAGGCCCCCGACGCGGCCCGTCCGATAGACGAGCACGCCGTTCTCCGAGACCGTGAAGGTGTCCCGGCCGTTGGTCGGGTTGTAAGCCACCTCTTCGGCGACGGCGACCGGCTCGCCGACGAGCTGTAGGCGATCCGGATTGAACGGCTGGGCCATCAGCGTCCCCGACTGCACGAAGAGCAGATGGTCCGGCGGCGCGAAAGCCGCCCTGACCTCGGTCTTCAGCACAAGGCGCTGGCTGTCGGAGCCGAGCGAACCGACATGGAGACCGCGATTCTCTCGCTGGCCGCTCAGGGCCAGGTAGAGGAAGTGACGGCCATCAGGCAGAAACTGCGGCCATAAATGAGCGGCTTCCTGCCGACTTCGGTCGATTGCCGTCACGGCGGCCGGCAGTCCACCCACCGCGGAGACCCGAGCCAGGACGCCTCCACGATTAGGGGCGAAGACAATCACCCCTTCGCGGTTCCAGGTACCACCATTACCGGTGGGTGCGTCGCAGAGGGTCTGGGGGGAACCGCCGGATGCGTCGATCTTCTTCAACTTCCCTTGCGCGAAGAACCCGATGGACCGGCTATCCGGGGACCAGAATGGAAGATCCGCATCTTCCGTTCCGGCCAACTTCCTAGCCGCGAGCGATTCGAGCGGCCGAAGCCAGAGGTGAGTCTTCCCATCCGACGTCGTGGCGGGGAAGGCGAGGTAATGGCCGTCGGGTGATACGGCGACCTGAGGAGCGGCTGGCCCGCGGGCAAACGTCGTCTGCTCCGGAGGAAAAACGAGAAAGCGAGTCGGACGCGTCTCGACGGGTGCGTGTCGGAAATGATCGAGAGCGAAAGCAAACGCGGCAAGGAGAGAGACGCCTGCGAAGATCCAGGCGATCAGCTCCCGGGCACTGCGGCGAGTCGTCAGCGGCGCCGCGACGCCCGCCTCCGAGCCTTCGGCGATCACCTGGAGCTGCAACCCGACGTCTCGCGCCGACTGCCAGCGATCGTCCGGGTCCTTGGCGAGGCAGGTCCTGACGACGCGGTCCAGCGCCGGCGGCGTCATCGGCTGGGTCAGCGAGATCGGCTGCGGCTCCGACGTCATGATCGCCGAGATCACCGACGCCTGGCTCGCCCCGGCGAATGCCTTCCGGCCCGTCGCCATCTCGTAAAGCGTCGCGCCGAGAGCGAAGATGTCCGTGCGCGGATCGGAATTCTTCCCTTCGAGTTGCTCCGGCGCCATGTACGAAAGCGTCCCGAAGATCTCCCCCTCGCGCGTCACCTCGCGGGCGGTCGTCCGAGCGGACGTGAGGTCCCCGACCGGCCCCTCCGGAGCGAGCGCCTTCGCCAGTCCGAAGTCGAGGAGCTTCACGCCCGACCTCGTCAGCATGACGTTCGCCGGCTTCAGGTCCCGGTGGACGACGCCGACCCGGTGCGCCGCGTCCAGCGCCGACGTGATCTCGCCGCCGATCTTCACGAGCGCGGCCGTCGAGAGAGGCCCTTTCGCCAGCCGATCGGCCAGCGTCTCTCCTTCCGCCAGCTCCATGACGAGGAGGTGCCGGCCGGAGACCTCCTCGAAGGAGTAGAGGGCGGCGATGTGGGGATGGCTCACCGCGGCGAGAGACTTCGCTTCCCGCTCGAAGCGGGCGATCCGTTCCTTGTGTTCGAAAAACTCCTCCGGCAGGACCTTGATCGCCACCTCGCGTCCGAGCTTCGTGTCGCGCGCCCGGTAGACCTCCCCCATTCCGCCCGCCCCCAGCGGCGAGAGGATCTCGTAGGCCCCGAGGCGCGTGCCCGCCGGAACGCTCACTTCTTCGCCTTGAGTCCGGCCGTCCAGTTCACGACGAGCGTCAGCGACCCCGTCTCCCGCGTCTGGTTCGGCCGGATGACGATGAACCTCTTTCCGTCAGCCGCGGAGTCGAAGCGCGCCGCGATCCCCGCGAGGGGCGGCGTCGCCACGAAGAGCTCCGTCGCCTTTCCGAAGTCCGGTGCGTCGCCCTTCAGGGCCACCGGGACGGAGAAGATTCTGTTGCTCTGCAGCTCCTGGTAGAGGATTTCCTTGCCGCCCTGCCGCCAAGCGGGGTACGCGCCCCCTTGGGCAGAGACCTGCCACTTCCGGCCGGGCCCGGGGAACGGCGCCACGTAGACCTCCGTCCGGCCGGACTCATTCGACTGGTAGGCCAGCCATTTCCCGTCGGGGGAGAAGGCGGCATTGGACTCGGTGAAGCTGGTCTTGAGGAACGGATACGGCTTGCGGTCTCCCGTCAGCGGAAGAACCCAGATGTCGAGATTCGTTTCGGACTCGAGCTGGTAGAAGGCGAGGAGTTTGCCGTCCGGCGAAAAGCCGTTCGGCCGCTTGATGGTCTCCGACGCGTACAGCAGCTCCTCCCCCCCCGATCCACCCAGCTGCTTTCGATAGAGCCCCTGCTGCGAGCCGCGCGCGGCGAAGTAAACGAGTGAACGCCCGTCCGGGGACCAGCGGGGCGCTCCTTCCTCGGCCGGCTCGAACGTGAAACGCGTCTTGAGGTTCCGGGCGACGTCGCAAATCCAGATGTCGTGCGTGCCTGCCTTCTCGTCGATTGCCGAGACGGCGACGCTTCGACCGTCCGGCGCGATGCTGGCCTCGTCGTAGGCCGCGCGGTCGGCCAGCGTGCCGAGCGTCTTGCCGGAGCGGTCGGTCCAGTCGAGCTGCGCTCCGAGGACGACGGGCGCTCCGACCTGGACGACGAGAACCCCGGTCTGCGAAACGGAGAAGAGGGCCTTGGCGGCGCCCGTGATCACGCTGACGTTCTCGGCCACGGGGTGCGGCTCTCCCTCGAGGGCGAGACGCTCCGGGTCGAAGCGCTGCGCGATCAGGGCTCGCTCGCGGATGAAGAGGAGGTGCCCCGACGCGTATTCTGCGGCCGCCGGAGATCGAAAGAGAGTCTTCGCCTCGCCGCCGTCGAGAGAGCCCACGAGGATCTGGTTTCCTTCCGCGGGAAGCGCGCTCGTGAGACGCGCGAGAAAGAGGAAGTGCTTCCCGTCAGGAAGGAAGAACGGCAATCGGTGGGAGTTGTCGCCTCGCTTCCCGTCGAGCTTCGTGAGCGGTTTCGACTCGCCTCCGTTCTCGGAGACGACGTGGAGCGGGCCGCCGGCCGAGGGCGCGAAGACGATGACTCCCGTCGGGCTCCAGGCCCCGCCCTTCGGGAAATCGGTGATTGTGCAGAGGATCGACGGCGGGCCGCCCGAGGCCTCGATCCGCTTCAGCTTCTGATCGGCTCCAAACCCGAGAAAGCGACCGTCGGGCGACCAGAACGGGTACTGGGCGCCCTCCGTCCCCGCGAGCTGGTGCGCCTCGGAGGAATCCAGGGCACGAACGTACAGTCGCACCTTCCCATCGGCTCCGCGAGCCGTGAAGGCCAGCCTGCGTGAGTCCGGCGAGAGAATGGGCGGCCCAGGCTGCGTCGTGTCGACGACGAAGGCCGTTCCCTCCGGGGGAAGGATCGTCGCGCGGATTTCGCGCTCCTCGCGCCCGCCGCGGCGAGCGAGGAGAAACCCGAGAACGGCCGTCGACACGAGAAAGAGAGCCGCGAGCGCCGGGAAGAGCCGGCCGGGCCGGACGGGACGCGCCGAATCGGACGTCGCCCCCTCGGCCGCCCGGACTCCGGACCCGGCGATCGTTCGTTCGAGCGAAATGCGCGACTCGCCGATGGCCTGCAGCCGCTGCTTCGGGTCTCGCTCAAGACAGCGCTCGAGGAGGCTCCTGACAGCCGGTGGCGTCGCGGCCGGCAGGGCCGTCCATTCGATCGGCTCGCGGAGGACGGCGGCGAGCGTGTCGCTCACCGTCTCGCCCTCGAAGAGCCGCCTCCCCGTCAGCATCTCGAAGAGGACCACCCCGAAGGCCCAGACGTCGGCCCGCTTGTCCGCGGCCCGGCCCCGCGCCTGCTCGGGAGACATGTACGCCGCGGTTCCGAGAATCACCCCCGCCGCGGTCGCGCGCGCCGTCAGCGTCGGCGACTCGGTCAGCCCCGCGGACGAGGAGGCCTTCGAGGGATCGCCTTCCAGGGCTTTGGCGAGGCCAAAGTCGAGCAGCTTGACCTTGCCCTCCCCCGTGACCTTCACGTTCGCCGGCTTCAGGTCCCGGTGGATGATCCCCTTCTCGTGCGCGGCCTCCAGCCCCTCGGCGATTTGCCGAGCGAGCGACAAAGCCTCGTCGACCGGCAGCGGGCCGCGGGCGATCCGCGCGTCGAGTCCCTCCCCCTCCACCAGCTCCATGACGAGGAGATGGCGGCTCGAGGAGGACGACGACCCGGGAGCTTCTTCAAATGAATAGATTGCCGCGATCCCCGGATGGTTAAGGCTCGCGAGGGTGCGGGCTTCCCTCTCGAAACGTAGCCTTCGGTCTTCATCATCGAAGAACTCTCCCGGCAAGACCTTGATCGCGACGTCTCTCGCGAGCTTCGTGTCCCTCGCCCGGTAGACCTCTCCCATCCCGCCCGCCCCGAGCAAGCTCTGGATCTCGTAGGGGCCGAGCCGGGTGGAAGGGGCAAGGGTCAACGTGGACCTTTCGCGGTCGTCCAGTTCACGACGAGGTCGACGAGCGCGTTGGGTTTCTGCCCCTCGCCCACGACGAGGAACCGCTGGTGGTCGGACGTCGGTGAGATCGACGGGGCCGTCGGGTTGGGCCCCGGGGCCCGGAAGAGCGGACGGCCCTGGCCGATCTCGAGGGTCTCTCCCCGGGCCGCGACCGGGACTGCCCAGATCATGCCGCTGAGGTCGTGGTAGAGAATCTCCTTGCCGTCGCCCCTCCAGAACGCGTACGCCCCTCCGTCGGTCGAGATCTGCCACTTCCGTCCCGCGCGGGGGAACGCCGTGACGTAGACCTCCCACCGGCCCGACTCGTCGGTGCTGTAGGGCGCCCATCGGCCGTCGGGGGACAGGGGGGAATTCGCTGCGTTGAACTTCGTCTTCGACCAGGGCTCCGGCTTTCGGGCGCCGTCGAGCGCAAGCGTCCGGACCTCGACTCCAGCGTCCTTGGCCGCCTCGTCGAAGACGAGGGTGCGGCCGCCGGCCGTCCAGGAGACGGGAGACTTGTCGGCGTCCGACGTGAACAGCGCCTCCTCCTCGGAAGAACCGTCCAGAGCCTTGCGGTAGAGGTCGTAGTGCCCCTTGCGGTTCGACGCGAAGATCAGGGCCGTGCCGTCCGGGGACCAGAGCGGCGACACGTCCTCGGCGAGATCGAACGTGAAGCGCGTGCGCACGCCGCGCGCGATCTCGAAGATCCACAGGTCGTGCGTCCCGGTCGCCGGGTCCCGGATGGTCGCCGCCGCCTGCTTGCCGTCCGGCGAGAGAAGCGCCTGCCCGAAGTCCGCGGGTTCGCCGAGCGAACCGTCCGGCTTCCCGTCCCGCGTGAACCACTGGAGCCGCGACGTCGTCTCGCCGCGTGCGGTCTGGTAGGCGAGGACGCCGTTCTGCGAGGCCGAGAAGACCCCGATCGCCGTGCCGACCGCCGGCATGAGGATCTTCTCGGCGACCGGCGAGGCTTCGCCCGTGAACGCGAGCCGCGCGGGATCGAACGGGCGCGCCATGAGGGTCGTCTCGCGCAGATAAAGAAGGAAGCCCGACGCGTACACGGCCGCGGCGGGCGAGCGCAGAAGGACCTTTTCCGCTCCTCCGTCGAGGGAAGCCGCGACGACGTAGTGACCCTCGGATCCGCTCTTCGTCGAGCGCGCGACGAAGAGGAAGTGCTTTCCGTCCGGGAGAAACCGGGGGTGGCGGTGCGAGTCGTCTCCGCGGGACACGTCGATCTTCGTGACGGCCGTGGTCTCGCCTCCCTTGTCGGAGACCTTGAAGAGAGGCGAGGTCGGGCCGGGCGTGAAGACGATGACTCCTGCCGCGCTCCAGGTCCCCCCTTTCCCCTCGGGAGCGGTGCAGAGCGTCAGCGGCGAGCCGCCCGTTGCGTCGATCGTCTTCAGCTTCCCGGCCGCGAAGAAGCCAAGCGAGCGGCCGTCGGGCGACCAGAAGGGGTACATCGCCCCTTCGGCTCCCGAGAGCATGCGGGCTTCGCGGGCGTCGAGAGAACGAACGTACAGGTTGACCTTTCCGGTCGTGTCGGCGGCCGTGAACGCGACCTGCCGGCCGTCCGGCGAAACCACGACGGGTCCGGGACCGTTCGACTCCAGCCAGAAGCTCGTCCCTTCGGGGGGCGGGAGCGCGGACCGGAAGATCCGCTCGGGCTTTCGGGCGGCGCGCACGACGATCGCGCTCAGGCCCGCGGCCGCCACGAGCGCCACCGTGGCGATCGTCCAGGCGAGTCGCTCGCGGCTCCGGCGCCGCTGGACGACCGGCGCGGGCACTCCCGCCTGCGAGCCCCCCTCGGCGATCCACTGCAGCTGAAGCCGGACGTCGTGCGCCGTCTGGATCCGGTCGTCGGGATCCTTGGCGAGGCAGGTCGAGACGACCCGGTCGAGCGCCGGGGGTGTCAGCGGCTGGACCTTGGACATGGGGGGAGGATCCGAGGACATGATCGCGGAGATCAGCGACGCCTGGCTCTTCGCCTCGAAGGCCTTCCGCCCCGTCGCCATCTCGTAGAGCAACGCGCCGAACGCGAAAATGTCGCTCCGCGCGTCGGCCTCCTTCCCTTCGAGCTGCTCCGGCGCCATGTACTGAAACGTCCCGAGGATGGTTCCCTTCTGCGTGAGGTTCTGCGGCAACTGCGTGGGCTGGGAGGTCAGCTCCGAAGGCTGGACGGGAGACGCGGCGGCTTTCGCAAGCCCGAAGTCGAGCAGCTTCACGCCCGACTTCGTCAGCATCACGTTGCCCGGCTTCAGGTCGCGGTGGACGATGCCGGCCCGGTGGGCGGCGTCGAGCGCGGACGCGATCTCGACGGCCATCTTCAGGAGCAGATCGGGAGCGAGCGGTCCCTTTGAGCAGCCGCTCCGCCAGGGTCTGCCCCTCGACCAGCTCCATGACCAGAAGATGCCTCCCGGAGGCTTCCTCGAACGAGTGAAGGCTGGCGATGTGCGGGTGATTCACCGCCGCCAGCGACTTCGCCTCCCGCTCGAAGCGCGCGATGCTCTCTTTTTCCTCGAAGAGCTTTTCGGGCAGGACCTTGATCGCCACGTCCCGGCCCAGCTTCGTGTCCTTCGCCCGGTAGACCTCCCCCATCCCGCCCGCGCCAAGCGGGGAGAGAATCTCGTAGGGACCGAGCTTCGTGCCGGAGGCGAGGCTCACGTCAGCGCCCCAGTTCCGCGTTCCAGTTCAGGACGACCGTCGTCGGCGTCATCGTCTCGCGCCCGAGCGGGGCGACGGTGAGGAAGCGTTTCCCGTCGGCGGTCGGGAGGAAGCGGTTGCGGGCAATCGCCGAGTCGAATCGTCCCTGGAAGAGCGCGCGCGGCGTTCCGGCCGTGACGTCGCTTCCGGTCTGGATGTCGACCGCCATCACCTTCTGGTCGAGACGCGCGGTAGTACAGCTCCTTGCCGTCGGCCCGCCACTGCGGCTCCCGCCCGCCCGACGTCGAGATCTGCCACTTGCCTCCCGGGCCGGGGAAGCTCTGGACGTAGATCTCGATCGCGTCCCGACTCGTTCGACTGATACGCCAGGAAGCGGCCGTCGGGCGAGAAGACGCGGCATCAGCTCCGCAAACTGGGTCTTCAGGAACGGGATCGGCTTCCTGTCGCCGGACATCGGCAGGACCCAGATGTCCCAGCCCGTCTCCTTCCCGAGGCTCGAGAAGGCGACGGTTCGCCCGTCGCGGCTCCAGTCGCAGACGAACTTCAGCTCGTCCGACTTGAGAAGGAGCTTCTGCTTCCCCCTGCCCTTCGACGGCCTTCTCGAAGAGATCGTCGCCGACGGAGAAGACGATGCGGCGGCCGTCGGGAGACCACAGAGGCACGGAGCGCGCCGTCGGCGCCGAACGTGAACCGGGAGCTGACGCCGCGCTTCAGGTCCCGGATCCAGATGTCGGTCTTCCCGCTCCGCGGATCGGCGAGGTCGAAGGCGAGCCGGTCGCCGCCCGGAGAGAACGCCGGGTTGTGGTAGTCGCCCGGGTCGCCGACGGTCTCGCCCTCCTTGCCCGGAGCGGTCCACCCAGAGGAACCTGTCCCCGCGCTCACCCGTCCGGTACGCGAGCGTCCCGTCGCGGGACACCGAGAAGAGCGCGAGGCCCGACGCTGTCCGTGCCGACGTGCTCGGCGAGCGGGACCGGCTCGCCGGTCGTCTTCAAGGCCTTCGCGTCGAAGGGCTGGGCGACGAGCGTCTTGTCCCGCACGAAGAGGAGATATCCCGGGCGGCGCGTACGTGACGAGCGTCTGCGCCGGCGCGAGGAGCTTCGTCTCCGCCGAGTCGAGCGAGCCGATCCGGTAGGCGCTGTCCTCCGCCTTCTGCCCGATCGCCATGTAGAGAAAGTGCCGGCCGTCCGGAAGGAACTCCGGCCAGCCGACCTGCGCCTCCTTGCGCGAGGCGTCGGCCTTGACGGCGGCGACGGGCGTTCCCCCGGCGGCCGAGACACGGTTGATGGGCTGGGTGCCCGTGCCGTCGAAGAGGATGACGCCCTCGCGAGCTCCAGGAGCCGTCGGAGCCTCCCGGCGCGTCGCAGATCTTCTGCGGCGGCCCGCCCGAGACCTCGATCTTCTTCAGCTTCCCCTCCGCGAAGAAGCCGAGGAACCGGCTGTCGGGCGACCAGAAGGGCCGCGTCGTGTCCTCGGTGCCGGCGAGAGGCTGCGCGACGAGGGAGTTGAGCGGACGGATCCAGATGCGGCTCTTCCCGGAGGCGTCGGTCGCGTTGAACGCGAGGTACCGCCCGTCCGGGGAGATGCGGGGCGCGTCGATCGACGTGATCCCCTCCGGGTTCGCGATCTCGAACCGGACGAGGTGCGGACGCGCCGGCGCCCGCTTCACGAAGCCGACTGCCAGGATCGCCGCGGCCAGGGCCGCCGCCGCCGCGAGCCCCCAGGCGAGCTTCTCCCGGCTCTTCCGGCGCGTGGGCGACCGGGGCGGGGAGCCCCGCCTGCGAGCCCCCCTCCGCGATCCACTGGAGCTGCAGCTTGACGTCGTGAGCCGTCTGGAACCGGTCCTCCGGGTCCTTCGCGAGACAGGTCTTCACGACGCGGTCGAGCGCCGGCGGCGTCATCGGGGCGACCGCCGAGACCGGAGGCGGGCTCGTCCTTGAGGATCGCCGAGATCAAGCGCGGCCTGGCTCTTCCCGTCGAACGCCTTCTTGCCCGTCGCCATCTCGTAGAGGACGGCGCCGAAGGAGAAGAGGTCGCTCCGGGCGTCGGCCTCCTTCCCCTCGAGCTGCTCGGGCGCCATGTACTGGAACGTCCCGAGGATCGTCCCCTGCTGCGTGATCGCCCGCGGCATCTCGGTCGGGAGCGACGTCGCCGAGGATGACTTCACGGCCGGCAGCGCCGTCTTGGCGAGGCCGAAGTCGAGGAGCTTCACGCCCGACTTCGTCAGCATGACGTTTCCGGGCTTCAGGTCGCGGTGGATGATGCCGGCGTGGTGCGCCGCGTCGAGGGCGGCGGCGATCTCGACCGAGACCTTCAGGAGCTGCTCCTGTGGAAGCGGGCCGTCCGTCAGGCGCTCCGCGAGCGTCTGCCCCTCGAGGTGCTCCATGACGAGGTACTCGGTCCCCTCGTGATTCCCGACGTCGTAGAGCGCGCAGATGTTCGCGTGCGCCAGCGCCGAGATGGCCCTCGCCTCCCTCTCGAAGCGCTGCTTCATGTCGGCGTCCTCGGAAAAGCGCGGCGGCAGGACCTTGATCGCCACCGTCCGGTCGAGCCGCGTGTCCCGGGCCTTGTAAACCTCTCCCATTCCTCCCGCGCCCAGGGGCGAGAGGATCTCGTACGGACCCAGCTTCGCGCCGGCCGCGAGGCTCACTCACCGCTCCGGCCGTGGTAGTTCCCGCAGAGGTAGCGGATCCCCACCATCATCACGTCTTCCCACGCCTTCTCGACCTCGGGGCTGAATTCGGGATCGCACTCCTTCACGGTGGCGAGAAGGGCGTCGAGCCAGAAGTCGTAAAGGTGCGCGCCGATCGCGAGCTGGCCGGCCCCGTGCCGGGTGGCCACGTCGCCCAGGAAGGCGTCCGGCCCTCGCTCCTCGTTCTGCGCGGCGAGCAGCAGATGATGGAGCGAAGCCCGGAGGGCCCGCTTCTGCTTGACGAAGTCGGTGTCCGCGAACTTCTCGCGAATCTCCGGCGACGTGGCGAGAAACCGCTCGTAGAACCGGTCCAGGAAGTCCCAGCGCGTCTCGCAGCGCAGGAGGCTGCGGTCGAAGAGGTCGAGGGTTTTCGCGTCCACGAATTCCTTTCTCTCAAACGCCCGGCTGGCAGAAGCAGGTGGAGCCGAGGGTCACGTCCGCGCGGGCCCACTGCTTCCTGAACCGGGCCTCGGCGTCGTCGGCCTCCGCGTCCTTCTTCTGGAGTCTGAGCGCCCGGCCGAGACCATACAGCGCCCAGCCGTTCTCCGGGGCCCGGACGAGGTCCTGCCGGTAGACGGCCTCCGCCTCGGCCGGCTTCCCCGCCCGGAGGAGGACCGCCCCGAGCGTGTGCCGCGCCGGCTGGATCCAGTCGGGAGGCTCGTTGTAGACGAGGCCGTCCTCGATCCGGACGGCCTCCCGAAGGTGCTTCAAGGCCTCGTCGAACCGGCCGCGCTTCGCGGCCATCTCCCCGTCGAGCATGTTCGAGGCGATGGCGAGGAGCTCCGACGCCTTGTTGTTCCCGAAGACGTAGTCCTTCGGCACCGCGGCGGCGGCCTTCCGGAAGGCGTCACGCTCGCGTGCCGCCTCGTCCATCCGCCCGAGCGCCGTCAGCGAAACGGCCCGAGTGAAGCGCCAGAGGGCCCGCGAGAGCGGCAGGTTCGCGGCGGGCTCGGGCTCCTTCAGGATCTCCTCCCACTTCCCGAACCGCATGAGCGTCTCGGGCACGAAGACCAGGTACCCGTCGACGATTCCGGTGTAGTCTCGGATGAAGTCGTCGGGAACGGCCGCGACCATCTTCCGCGCGGCGCTGACCGACTCCGCGCTCCGTCCCTGCATCATCGCGACGTACGCGAAGAAGTGATCGTTGTGGGCCATGTACATGGCGTAGAGACCGGGCTTCGGGTTGGCCGCGCGGAAGACCGTGTCTGCCGCCATCGCTTTCACGTTCGCCTCGGCCGCGTCGTCCCACCGGCCGACGCGGGCGTAGATGTGCGACGGCATGTGGACGAGGTGGCTTGCGCCGGGAACGAGGCCCCGCAGCCGGTCCGCGGCGACGACTCCCTTCGACGGATCGGGAGACGCCTCGACGGCGTGGACCCAGAGGTGATTCGCTCCCGGATGGGAGGGGTCGAGTCGGAGCGCCTCCTCGAGCGTCGCGAGGATCTCCTCCGTCCCGGGCTGCGGCGACCCGTCCTTTTTCCAGAGATCCCACGGCCGCAGGTCCATCGCCGCCTCGGCGAAGAGCGTCGCGACGTCGGCATCCTTCGGATGGGCCTTCCAGGCTTCGCGCATCGCGGCGGCATACGCATCGTCGAGCGGGCGCCGGTCCTCGGGCTGCGGGTCGGCGTAGCGCTTCGCGAGGGCGCCGATCAACGCCCGCTCCGTCTCGCTCGCTCCCGGCGCGAGGGCTTTCGCCTTTCCAAGCGCCTCCCAGGCGACCTTCGCCTTGTCGGGAGGGACGACCGGGAAGTTGATGTGGGGTCCGTTCACGAGGGCCACGCCCCACCACGCCATCGCGAGCTTCGGGTCGAGCTCCGCCGCCTTCCGGAACTCGCGCTCGGCCGCGCCATGGCTGAACGCGTAGGCCAGCGTCAGCCCGCGGTCGAACGCCTGCTGCGCCTCGGGCACCGGCGTCGTCACCCTGTACGAATGGGTTCCGAGGTTGAAAGGATCCTTCGACGCGGCCGGGGCAGCCGCCTTCGCGGCCGGCTTCGCCGGCCTCTCCGCCTTCTCGCCGCCCGGCCTGCAAGCCGCGAAGAAGAGGAGGACGGCCGACATCGCCATCGGGAATGCAAGCGAAACGCGCGATTGCCCGGCTCTCAAGAGAGTTCTCCTTTCGTCGGCCGATCTTCAAGAATCGCGGGGGAGTATACGGTTTCTGAGAAGCCGTCTCAGGCTCCGGCCGGGGGTCTTCCCCGAACCCCCTCGAGGCGCCGGGGCAACAGGCGATCGAGCTGGAGATGAACTCGTGGCTCTTCGATCTCGGGCTCTCATTCGGGTTCTGGGGCCGATCGCCGAAAAAGACCTTTCTGCCGGTGTCGGTGCCGGACGCATGCAGAAGCCGTCTTTTCAGATGACCTATTTGATCTAAAAATCGTGATATAGGCAGATAGTTATATAATGTCGACGGCTGCACGGGACCCCGCGCCAGCGGGCCCGCGCCGAACAGGAGGACGAACGATGGTCAGCGGCATGGAGATCACCTTTCCGGGCGGCGTCGCCGTCGAGGCGCATCTCGCGGGGACGACGATCCGGACCGATCAACCGGAGAAGTGCGGCGGAGGAGGGACGGCGCCGGCGCCGTTCGATCTCTTCCTCGCGTCGATCGGCACCTGTGCCGGGTACTACGCGCTCCGTTTCTGCCAGGAAAGGCAAATCCCGAGCGACGGGCTGGGCCTGTCGACGACATGGGAGCGGGACCCGGCCACGAAGCGGATCGTCAAGTTCCGGATCGAGTTGGCGCTCCCCCCGGGCTTTCCCGAGAAGTACCGGACGGCGATCCTCCGTGCCGTGGACCAGTGCGCGGTGAAGAAGCACCTGATGGAGGCCCCGGCGATCGAGGTCGTCACGGTCTGAGTTGACGGCGGACGGAGGCCGTTACGGCCTCCGTCACCTCATCGTCACGGTTCGCGGACTACGCTCGTCCCAGAATCCCCTTCGCACGTTCGGCCATGTGAGGAAAGAGGTCCGGCGGGACGCTATGGCCGGCCGTGCTCACCATGTAGCGGGCGCAGCTCTCCTTGTCGGTCCCACAGAAGGACTCCTTCATCATCGGCGACGTCGGGGGCATGTTTTCCATCTTGTCGTTGAAGAACTGGCATTTCTCGGTCTTCTCGCAGATCGCCATCGTCGTCCCCTTCCTCTCTTTATGAGTACATGTCGATAGATTATTTCCAACTCCCTCATGCCTGTCAAGGCCGCCGGGTCTTCTCCCTGTCATTTGGTTCCGGGGGCCCGTCGTCCTCGACGAGCCCATCTCCTGGCGCGCCTGCTCTCCCGAACTCAGACGAAGGGTCGTCCGGTACTCTCGGGGCGAAAGGAGCCTCGATGACACCCGACCGCGCGCACAGCCACGCGGCGCGATCCGATTCCCTCGACCAGAGACTCTGGACGGGCGTCGGACTCAATGTCCTCATCACCGCAGCAGAAATCGTCGGCGGGCTCGCGAGCGGGAGCCTCGCGCTCCTGTCCGATGCTCTTCACAATGCGAGCGACGTCGCCGCGCTCCTGCTCGCGATCGGGGCCCGGGCCCTCGGCCGCAAGGCGCCGACGGGGCGCTTTTCGTACGGATTCCGGCGTCTCGAAGTCGTCGCGGCGCTCGTCAATGCGGCGGTCCTCGTCGGCCTGGCGGTGCTCGTCGGGAGAGTGGCCATCGATCGGCTTCGACACCCTTCGGCCGTGGACGGGAACACGATGCTGGCCGTCGCCCTGGTGGCGTTCGGGGCGAACGTGGCGGCCGTCTTTCTGCTGCGGCGACACGAGAAGCACGACCTGAACGTCCGCGGCGCTTTTCTTCATCTCCTGCAGGACGCTCTCGCCTCGCTCGTCGTCGTGGCGGCGGCTCTTTTCGCGGGAACGCGGTCGGGCCAGTGGCTCGACCCGGCGGCGTCGCTCCTGATCGGCGCCGCCGTCGTGGTGAGCGCGGGACGGCTGATCTGGGAGAGCTTCCGGATTCTGATCGAAGCGGCGCCTTCCGGCCTCGACGTCGAGGAGTTGACGGCCGGCCTCGACGCGGCCTTCGCCCCCGCCCGGTTTCACCACGTCCACGCCTGGACGGTCGGCCCCGGTCAGGTCGCCCTCACCGCGCACGTCAGGCTGGAAGGCGGCGGCCTGGACGACGTCGAGAAGCAGCTCGCAGCGGTCCGAAATTTCCTCGCGGAGCGCTGGGACATCCATCACGCGACCCTGGAGCCCGAGCGGGAGCGCTGCTCCGGAGACGACGTACCGGAAGAATGGAAGTCCCGCTGAGCGAGGCCGGGGCGGCGGTTGCGCCGGGTTCCCTTACGCGTCCGTCGCCTTCGTCGTCTCGGACAAGTCCTTTCTCGGCCGGGGCGAGCAGCCCGTCCCGCCGCCGGCGGGACCGGGCGCCCCTCACGTCGGGACGCCGAGGCGCGGAAAGACGAACCGCTGGAGGAGGACCCAGACGACGAGAAATCCCCAGAACCACGCCGCGTCTCTCATCAGCGCTCTTAGGGCCTCGCGGAAGCCGGATCAACCATTCCCATCGATTACAATATAAATATTAAGTTATAGAAGGTCAACCCGGCCCCCAAACGTCGCCCGCGTGGGGTGGCTCTACCACCGCGAGACCCCGGCCTCGGCCGGCACCGCCTGGGCGGCTTTCTCCAGCGACTGCTCGAGGTCGGCAATGAGGTCGCGCACGTCCTCGCAGCCCACGGAGAGACGGACGAGGTCGTCGGAGATCCCGGCGGCCTCGCGCTCCGCTCTCGACATGCCGGCGTGGGTCATCGACGCCGGGTGCTCGATCAGCGTCTCGACCCCTCCGAGGCTTACGGCGAGGGTCGCGAGCCTCACGGAGTCGATGAGCGCCTTGCCCGCCTCGAGCCCCCCCTTCACGCCGAAGGAGAAGACGGCCCCCGGTCCGGCCATCTGTTGGAGCATGAGCGCATGCTGCGGGTGGCTCGGAAGGCCCGGGTGGAGGACCCACGCCACGCCGGGATGCGCCTCGAGGAACCGTGCGATCTCGAGAGCGTTCGACTGTGCGCGCTCCATCCGGAGGCCCAGCGTCCTGATCCCCCGGAGGATGAGCCACGCCTGGTGCGGGTCCATCGTCCCCCCGAACGCGGTGTGGACCTTCCGAAGCCGCTCGAGGTGCTCCGGCTTCTTCGCGATGATCGCCCCCCCGACGACGTCCGTGTGCCCGTTCAGGTATTTCGTCAGGCTGTGGACCACGACGTCCGCCCCGAGCGCCAGCGGCTGCTGAAGGACAGGCGAAGCGAACGTGTTGTCGACGACGAAGAGGGCCCCGGCGGACCGCGCAATCCCGGCGCACGCCGCGAGGTCCGTCAGTTTCATCGTCGGGTTCGCGGGCGACTCGATGTAAATCATCCTCGTCGCCGGGCGGACCGCGGCGGCGACGTTCGCCGGGTTTCGAGGAGTCGACCCAGGTCGACGAGACGCCGAAGCGGCGGTACTCGTTCTCGAGGACGAGACGCGACGGCCCGTAGACGGAATCCGTCCCGACGACGTGCGCTCCCTCCCCGAGGAAGGTGAGGTAGACCGCGTTGATCGCGGCCATCCCGGTCGCCGCTCCGAGCGCACCGCAACCTCCCTCGAGCGCCGCGAGGCACTCCTCGAGCGCCGCCACCGTCGGATTCCCGAGGCGCGTGTACTTGTAACCGGAATCTTTTCCGAGGAAGCGGGCGGCTCCCTCGTCCGCGTTCCGGAAGGCGAACGTGGACGTCTGGTAGATCGGCGTCGAGACGGCGCCGGTGGCGGGGTCCGGGTGCTGCCCGGCGTGAATGAGGCGCGTGGCCGGGTGCATTCGTCGGTCGTCGGTCATGGGGTCATCCTTCCCGTGCGGGGACGGGGGCGGCCGTCCGCCGCACCCACTCGCCCGTCGCGTCCTTGAGCTCGTAGTCGTCCCGATGCTCGCGGCCGCGGCGGGACACGTAATCGACCGCCTCGAGGAGCGCCTGGAACTCCTCTTCGCTCACGGTCGGGGAGAGGCTGATTCTCACCCACCCGGGTTTCTCGCCGATGTGCCCCTCGTCCAGCCGGTGCCGGATCGCCTTCGACCGGTCCTCGTCGATGTGGAGGAGGAGGTGCCCGTAGGGGCCCGCGCACATGCAGCCGGCGCGGACCTGGATCCCGAAGAGGTCGTTCAGGAGCCGGGCGGCGAGGTTGTGGTGCAGGTCGCGGAAGATCATCGACAGCACGCCGAGGCGACGCGTCTCGAGGTTTCCCAGGAGAAAAACGTCGTCCCGGTCCCGCCATACCCGGATCGCGCGACCGAGATAATCCTGTTCGATCCGCTCGATCCGCTCCGCGCCCATTGCCGCCTTCAGGTCGAAGGCGAGCCCGGCCTGGATCGACTGGACGATAGGCGGCGTGCCCCCCGTCTCCCGAAGCTCGATCGACGAGA
The DNA here is from genome assembly GCA_963721385.1 of uncultured Acidobacteriota bacterium. Lineage (GTDB taxonomy): Bacteria > Acidobacteriota > Thermoanaerobaculia > UBA5066 > UBA5066 > DAOMFB01. The sequence goes on along the minus strand of CAVRJB010000006.1, from coordinate 14,167 downwards.
GATACCTGTGGTCCCACGGCGAGGTGTAGAGAACCGTGCCGCCCCCCGGCTCGGCCGGGACCCGGTTCGTGAAGAGGCGACGGTTCGCCACCAGAAGCCCGGGCGTCCGGGGTCCGCCGAGGAACTTGTGAACCGAGAAGAAGAGGGCGTCGAACCCGTCGTCCGGGTGGTCCGCCGGGTGCATGTCGACGTCGACGTACGGGCCGGCGGCCGCGAAGTCGAAGAAGGCCAGCGCGCCATGCCGATGGAGGATCCGGGCGAGACCGTGGACGTCGTTCAGGATCCCGGTGACGTTCGAGGCCGCGCTGAAGGTCCCGATCTTCCAGGGGCGGTGGGCCCAGGCGGCGAGCTTGAGGTCGAGGTCCGCGAGGCTGATCCGCCCGTCCGGGTCGAACTCCACATAGACCGAGTCGCCGATCGTCTCTCGCCAGGCGATGTCGTTCGAGTGGTGCTCCATCAGCGACCGGAAAATCACGGGGCGGCTCGCCTCGGGCAGGTGACGGAGGAGGTGGTGCCGCTCCTCGAGCTGGTCCGGGATCCGAAGGCCGAGGATGTTGATGAGCCGGTTGATGGCTCCCGTCGACCCGGAGCCGACCGGGATGAAGACGTCCTCCTTCGACGCCCCGACGTACGCCGCGATCCTCGCGAACGAGTTTTCGTAGCACTCCGTCATGTAGCGGCCGGAGTAACTGCTCTCCGTGTGCGTGTTTGCCATGTACGGCAGGACGCGCTCGGCGAGCTCCTCCTCGACGTCGCGGTGGAAGCGTCCCGACGCGATGAAATCGAAGTACCGGAGGGGCTTCGGGCCGAAAGGCCCCGGCACGACGGCGTCCGCGCCGATGACGCGCTGCCTCAGGCGCTCGAGAAACGCCGCCTCCTCTCCGGGCGACGAGGTGGCGACCGGCCCGCGGGGGCGGCCGGACGTGGCGTCGACCAGACGGGGCCAGTCGCTCATGTGCAAACGGTAACGCAGAGGGGGCCGGGCGTGCGCTGGGTCAGATGCCTCAGGACGACGCCGGGAAGTCCTTCAGCATCTTCAGAACCTCGGCCCGGATCTGGTCCTGCGTCAGCTGCCCGTTGAGCCTCGCGACGGCGTCCGCCCAGCCGCGGTAGACGATCGCCCGGCTCTTCGCGTCGACGACGTCGATGACGAGCGCAAAGGTGTTGTAGTCACCCATGTAGCCGTAGGCGGACGCTCCGGAGCCCGGCGCCGGACCCCAGAAATCCCAGCCGGCCGTCGAATAGCCCCAGCGGACGGCGTCGACCTTCCCGGTCTGGCTGGCGTGGATCGCGACGAGCAGGGCGCCTCCCTGCGGCACCTCCCGGTAGCCCTTCGCCGAGAGGCCGTTCTTCACCTCCGGCACGATCCGGTTGTCGATGAAGTCGATGATCGCCGGCGTCCGCTCGCCGACCCCTTCCGGCGCGGCGAGGACGGAGTAGGACTTCATCCCGGCGAGCGAAACGTCCGGGGCGAGGTGAGTGCCGATCTTCGTCGCGCCGGAGCAGGCGGCGACGGAGAGGACGAGAAGGGCGGCGGTGCTTTTCTTCATCCGCCACATCCTCTCACGTCCGAGGCACCTCGAACGACTCCCCGTGCCCGAGGATCACGACGTTCGGCTTCGGGTCGGGCGCCTCGGCGAGCTCGCGGCAGAGGGTGTCCAGCGGCTCATCCTCGGCGTCGTCGGACTGCGGGAACGTGCCGAAGTGGATCGGGATCATCGTCGCGGCGGCGAGGTCGGCGAACGCGCGGAGGGCGGTCTGCGGGCCGAGGTGGCGTTCGGCCATGTACCACGGGGGCGAATAGCCGCCGATCGGAAGGAGCGCGACGCGGAGGTCCTGGAAGCGCGCGCCGATCGCGGCGAAGTGGCTCCCCTGCCCGGTGTCGCCCGCGAAGTAGACCGAGCCCGAAGCCCCAGTCACGACGAAGCCGCACCAGAGCCGCTTGTCGTCGGCAAACGCGCCGCGGCCCGAGGTGTGCCGCGCCGGAACGGCCGTCAGGACGACGCCCGGGCGCGATCGGGACCGACTGCCACCAGTCGAGGTCGCGGCCGCCGCGGATCCCGTTCGCCGCGAGGAACGCCCCGTTTCCGAGCCCGGCGTAGATCGCGGGGCCGAAGGCCCGCGCCAGCCGGCGGAGCGTCGGGAGGTCCATGTGGTCGTGGTGGTCGTGGCTGACGAGAACGGCGTCGATCGGAGGGAGCCCGTCGAAGTCGATGCCCGGCGGCCGGTGCCTCCTCGGTCCGATGCGGGGGTAGGAGCGCTCGGACCAGATCGGGTCGGTCAGGATGTTGACGCCGTCCATCTGGATCAGGACTGTCGCGTGGTTGACCCAGGTCACCCGCATCCGGCCGTCCCCGACGCGGTCCTCGGGACAGGGGGCGGGGACGCCGGGCCGGAAGGGGCCCCACGCCCCGCGGTGCTTCGTGAACTCCCGCTCGATCCGGTCGCCGAACCCGAGCGGGATCGGCTCCAGATTGTGGAAGCGCTTCCCGTCGAAGTGGTCGGTGACGGGCCCGCGCGAGTCCTCGGCCGCGCCCGGGCCGGCGAGCGGGAGGAGGAGCGCGGCGAGAAAAACGGCCGGGAAGCGGAGTACCTTCCTCACGCCCCCAATATGCACCCGATCGGATCGGTCAGGAGCCTGCCTTTTCCGCGGCGGGCGGCCGCTTGCGCATGTGGATTTCGGTGCCGCCCTTCTCGAATTTCACGTCGTCCATGTACTTGTTGATCAGATAGATCCCCCGCCCGTGCGTGGAATAGAGATTCTCCCCCTGCACGCAGCTCGGCAGCGTTTCGGGGTCGAATCCGGGGCCGGGGTCGCTGACGACGATCAGCATCCCGCGGTCGCGGTCGCACGCGACCGAGATCTGCACTTCCTTCGACGGGTCGTTGTTCGTGCCGTGCCGGATGGCGTTCGCGAGGGCCTCGCGGACCGAGAGCTCGACCTCGAACTCCTCCCCCGCCGCGCACCCCATCTCGGTGACGATGCCCATGACCTCCTCCACGATCGGCGAAATCGCGTTCACGTCGGCCGGAAGGCGGCGGTCGATCTGAAGGAGCAGGCGAGAGCTTTCGAACTCGCAACTCGACGGGTGCTTGGAGGTCAAAGGCGGTTCCTCGCTGAGACTGAGACCATTGTAAGCGCAATCGCGCCCCGGCTCACCGATCCGCCGAGAGGATCCCGAGGAAGCTCGTCCCGCCCGGGGCGACGACGCCGAGGTGCTCGCCGGCCGTCGCCCCGACGTCCGCAAACGTCGTCCGCGTCCCGACCTCGGCGCCTCCCCGGACGCGCGGACCCGCCGCGACGACGGGCACGTACTCGCGGGTGTGGTCGGTGGAGACGTCCGAGGGATCGCCGCCGTGGTCGGCCGTGAGCATCAGGAGATCGCCGGGGCGAAGACCCGCGAGGAGCTCCGGGACGAAGGCGTCCAGCTCCTCGAGCGCACGCGCATACCCGCCGGGGTCGTTCCGGTGGCCGAATTTCGTGTCGAAGTCGACCAGGTTGGAAAAGAGGAAGTCGTCGTCCCGCCCGCGGATCGCCGCGGCCGTCTTCTCGAGCCCGTCGCGGTTCGACTCGGTGTGGACGGCGCTCGTGAGGCCCTTGCCGGCGAAGAGGTCCTCGATCTTCCCGATCCCGTGCACCCGGCCCCCTTTCTCCAGCACCCGGTCGAGGAGCGTGGGGCCCGAAGGGGGGACGGAGTAGTCGTGACGGCGGTGAGTCCGGGTGAAGTCCCCGGGCTTCCCGAGGAACGGGCGGGCGATGACGCGGCCGACGCGATGGGGGCCGTCGAGGATCTTCCGGGCGATCTCGCACCACGCGTAGAGCGTCGCCACCGGGACGACATCCTCGTGGGCGGCGATCTGGAAGACGGAATCTCCCGAGGTGTAGACGATCGGCCGCCCCGTCCGCAGGTGCTCCTCGCCGTAGCGCTTGATCACCTCGGTGCCGGAGGCCGGGCGGTTGTGGAGCGCCTTCTTCCCGACCGCCTTCTCGAACGGCTCCAGGACCTCGGGGGGGAAGCCGTCCGGGTAGAGCGGAAACGGCGTGTCGAGCGTCAGGCCCATCAGCTCCCAGTGGCCGGTCACGGAGTCCTTTCCGGGCGCGGCCTCCGCGCACCGGCCGAAGGCGCCCGACGGAGGTGGAAGGCCCGCCGGCGCATCGTCGTAGAGCGTGTGAAGGAGTCCGAGGTGCGTCAGATGCGGAAGCGACGGCCTTCCGTCGCGGAGGATGTTCTGAAGCGTCCGAGCCCCGGCGTCGCCAAAGGCATCCGCGTCGGGAGTCGCTCCGACGCCGAGCCCGTCGCAGACGATCACGATCGCGCGCCGTCTCATCGTCCGTCGTTCTTCGCGGCCTCAGAACGCGCGGAGGGGACGGACGCGAAGCGGTCGTCGGGGAACCCGATCGCCGGGTTCTCCCGAAGCATTACAGCCCCTGCGAGCGCTGCTGCGCCTCGGCGCGGACCGGAGAGTCCGGGTAGTCGGTCAGAACGCGCAGGTAATAGGACTTCGCCTCCGCGTTTTGTCCGGCCTTCTCGCTGAGGCGGCCGAGCGCAACGAGGAGGACGTCCTTCGTCACCGGCGCGTCGCCGCCGTCGAGCGCCTTCTTCGCGAGATCGATGGCTTCCTTGACCCGTCCGGTAGAGGCCTCGGCGTCCAGAAGCGACGTGAAGGCGATGCCTCCCGCGATCGAGCCCTTCTCGCTCTTCGCGAACGCCTTGACGGCATCGAGGTTCGCGCCGGTCGCGGCCGCGGGCCCTTCGAGGGCCACGAGGACCAGCGTCGAGGCCTGACCGGGCTCGGATGACGGGGCGTCTTTGGCGATCTTCCGCAGCTCGTCCTTCGCCGCGGCGGAGCGTTCGGCCGCGTCGCGGAAGACGCGCTGTCCCGGCGGGGCCGCCCCTTCCGACGAGAGCGGCGCGTCGAAGAGGCCGATCGCCGTCGAGAAGCGCGTCGCGAGACGCCGGTTCCGGAGCGAGACGCCGCCCCAGACGGCGCCGATGACGAGCGCGGCGGCGACGGCGATCGCGGCGGTCCGCGTCGTCTGGCCGCGGTGAGAGGTGACGTAGTCACGGGCGTCGATGAGGGCGTCTTTCAGCCCGTCGTGTTGCAGGTCGTGTCGGTGCTTCTTGTCCATAGACGGGGTGTTTCGGGGAATTCGTCCGGCACCCGGCAGAACGCAGCGAACGCCGCGTCCGGCTGGTCCCGGCGATATCCCTTGGTCTCCTTAGCGCTTTTTCCGCTTGCCGGCCTTCCGCGCGGCCTTCCGCTTCGGAGCGGCCTTCCTGCGGGCGGCCTTCTTGACGGCCTTCTTCACGGGCTTCCTGGCAGGCCTGCGGGCGGCCCTCTTTGCGGCTCTCTTCTTCTTCTTCGGTGCCGCCTTCTTCTTCTTGGGCGTGACCTTCCTGGCGACCTTCTTCACCGCCTTTTTCGCGGCCTTCTTCACGGAGGACGCCTTGGCGGCGACGGCCACGGCCGCCTTCTCGACGGCCTTCTTGGCGTCCTGCGTCGCGACGGCCATGGCCGTCTGGACGGCGTGGGCCGCCTTTTCGACCGCTTCGCTCATCGTGGGCGCCGGCGCGGGCGCCACGGGTTTCGGTTCGGGGGCGGGGGGCTGGGACGCACCGGGCGGAACGGAGCTTTCCATCGCTTTCATGACCTCCTCGGCGTGATGTTCGGTGTCGACTTTATCGAAGACGTGGAGAATCCGGCCGTCCTTCCCGATCAGGAACGACTTCCGGAGAGGACCGACGCCCCAGGCGCTCTGGCCCCAGGCCCCGTACGCTTCGTGGACCCGGTGATCGGAGTCCGTCAGGAGCTCGAAGGGAAGGTCGTACTTGGCGGCAAACGTGTTATGCGACACGGCGTCGTCGCGCGAGACGCCGAGCACCTCGACGCCGCGCCGCGTCAGCTGGCTCCAGCCGTCCCGCAGGCTGCACGCTTCCTTCGTGCAGCCCGGCGTGTCGTCTTTCGGGTAGAAGTAGAGGAGGACGGTTTTCTTTCCACGGAACTCGCGGAGCGAGATCGCCAGCCCCGAACGGGCCGGCAGCGTGAAGTCGGGCGCCGGGCTTCCGGCCTTCGGGGTGCTCGTCGAGTCGGCCATGGACCGCGTTCCTCCGAGGCGGGGAGAATAGCAGGAAAGCACCTGTTTCACGCCCCGCGAACGGCGTATCTTGGCGGCGTGGAACAGCCGCCGGTTCTGGCCGTCGCCGCGCTCGAGAGCACGGGCCGTTCCGGCCTCCTCGCCGACCTCAGGACCTTCTGGCGCCTCGGCGCCCGGGGAGCCGGAGTCGTGACCGCCGTCGGCGCCGAGGGTCCCGACGGCTTCGCCGTCCTCCACGAGATCCCGGCGGCGGCCGTCCGGGAGGCCGTCCGGGCGGCCCTCGCGGACCGCTGGATCCGGGCCGCCAAGATCGGCTTCGTCACGACGGTTCCCGTCATTCGTCTCGTGGCCAGAGGCCTGTCGGCCGCCGGGGTCCCGGTCGTCATCGACCAACCGGTGGCAACCCGCGCCGGGGCGCCACTCCTCCGGTCGACCTCCGCGACCGCTTTCCTCCGCGAACTCCTCCCGCTCGCGAACCTCGTCACGCCGAACCTGCCCGAGGCGTCGCTCCTCGCGGGATTCCCGATCCGGGGGGAGGACGACGCGAAGCGGGCCGCCCGGGCCATCCAGCAGCTCGGACCGCGGGCCGTCCTGATCAAGGGAGGACACGCGGAGGGGGACGTCGTCGTCGACGGCCTGCTCGACGGGCGGACCTGGTCGACGTTCCGGCATCCCCGGCTTCAGGTGGAGCGCCCGGAAGGGGCCGGCGGCCTCGTCTCGGCCGCCGTAGCGGCCTACCTCGCCCGCGGCGAGACCCTGCCGGAAGCCGTCGCGGCGGCCCTCGACTTCGTCCACCGCGAGCTGGCCGCAGCCCCGGGCTTCGAAGTCGGCCGGCGGCCGCTCGGGCAAACGGAGTAGGTCTCCGGCCGCTGACATTACCGGGAGGATCCTGTTCCCCGCGTTGACGCCCTTGCTCTGCTTAAAGGAGACTGCCCCCGGAGTGTTGCCTCTCCGATGGTGGCTCTTGACCGGCTTCTGAGCCTTCTCCTGATCCTGGGATCGCTCCTTGGCTCCCAAGCATCCGGGGCCGGGACGATGCCGGCAAGGATCGTGCCCGGCGAGCGCATTGAAGCGATCCTCGCGCCGGGCGAGACCCGCGCCTACGAGATCCCCGTGGCGTCCGGTCAGTTCTTCCACGTGGAGCTGGAGCAGAACCACGTAGACCTCATGGTCCGGATCCTGTCAGCCGAGGGAGCCGTGCTGGGGGCGGTCGAAAACGCGGCTGACCGGGCAGAGCCGCTCTCGCTCTCTGTCGTAGTGACGCGCGGAGGAATCCATCGCGTCGAGATCGGGCTGCGGAGCCGGAAGTCGACGTCGGGAAGCTACCGGCTCGTGGTCGGGCCGTTGCGGGCCGCCTCTGCGGACGACGACAAGCGCATCGCGGCTGAGCGATATCGAGCCGAGGCCGATCATCTTCTGGGTCGGGGCTCGGCAGATTCTTCGAAGGGCGCTCTGCAACTCTACGAGAAGGCGCTAGCCGTATTCCGCGAGATCGGGGACCGCCGCGAGGAAGCCGCCACCCTGGCCCGGATGAGCGATGCTCTGGCCTGGCAGGGCGACCTGCGCCCGGCCCTGGAGCGCGCCGAGCAGGCGTTGACGCTGTGGCGGACGGAGGGTGACCGGTACGGCGAGGCGGCCGCCCTCGACCAGGTCGGCTGCACCCACTCGGACCTGGGCCACCAGAAGCTCGGCCTCGAGTACCTCGAGCAGGCGCTGGCGCTCCGGCGCGCCGATGGCAATTTCCTCGGTCAGGCGGAGACGTTGAACAACATCGCGGTCGCTCGTAGCAGCCTCGGACAGCTCCCGGAAGCCATCGCCCTGTTCACCGAGGCACTGGAGCTGGCTCGCGCCGCCGGTGGCCGGTCCAGCGAGGCGATATACCTCAAGAACCGCGCCGCCAATCGCGTGGCCCTCGGCGAGACGGACCGCGCGCTCGCGGACTTCCGCAGCGCGCTGGCCTTCTTCCGGGCCACGGGGAATCGCCGCGAGGAGGGGGTCACGCAGTACGAAATCGGTAACGTCCTCCTCACAAAAGGCGAGGTGCCCGCGGCACTGCGGCAGTACGGCCTCGCGCTGGCCGTCCTGCGGGAGGTCGGCGACAAGTTCTTCGAGGCGTTCACGCTCAACCAGATGGGGCTCGCCCACCTCGCCACCCACAGACCTCGGCGCGCGCTCCCCGACTTCCAGCTCGCCCTGGAGCTGTTTCGCGCCTGCCAGGATCGCCGCGGCGAGGCCATGGTCCTGGGCAACATCGGTCGAGCCCATCTCGACATGGGCGAGACGGCGGAAGGCCTGAAACGCCTCCGGCAGGCCCTCCCACTGGTACAGGCCACCGAGGCGCGCTTTCTTGAAGCCATCGCACTCGAAGACCTGGCTCGCGGGGAGCGGGCCCAAGGCGACTTGGGCGCGGCCCGGGCCCGCGTGGAGGAAGCGCTCCGCATCACGGAATCTCTCCGTGAGTCCATCCCGGCGGTGGGCATGCGGGCGTCGTTCACGGCCGTGACCCGGGACCGCTATGACCTACTCATCGATATCCTGATGGATCTTCACGTGAAGCAGCCGGCGGAGGGATGGGATGCCGAGGCGCTGCATGTGAGCGAGCGTGCGAGAGCGCGCAGCCTCATCGAGCTTCTGGCCGAAGCGCACATCAATCTCCGTGAGGGGGTCGACGAGGAATTGCTCGCAAAGGAGCATTCCCTGGAGGCTCAGCTCGAGAACCGGCGGCGTGAAGAGCAGCGGCGGCTGGCCGACCCGCCGAGCCCGGAGCCGTCCGACTCGAGCCGTGGCGCGCTCGACGCGCTCCTTGCGGAATACGAGGACGTGCAAGGGCGCTTGAGGGCCGCAAGCCCTCGCTATGCCGCGCTCGCCCGTCCGCAGTCGCTCAGCTTGAAGGAGATCCGGGAGCAGGTCCTCGACCGTGAAACCCTGCTCCTCGAGTTCGAGCTGGGAGAAAAGCGGAGCTTCGTCTGGGCCGCGACGAGAGACACGCTCACCAGCCACGAGCTGCCGAGGCGAGCGGTCATCGAGGCCGCGGCCCGCCGGCTCTACCAGGCGTGGAGCGTCGGGAGCGGCATCGACGAGGCGGAGACGGCCCGGCGGGCGCGCGCCCTGAGCCGGATGCTGCTCGGACCGGTAGCGGATCAGCTTGGCGACAAGCGGTTGGCCATCGTGGCCGAAGGGGCGCTTCAGTACGTCCCGTTCGCGGCGTTGCCGTCGCCTCGCGGGGGCTCGACAGCGGTTCCGCTGATCGCCACGCACGAAGTGGTGAGTCTTCCGTCCGCCACCACCCTCGCCGTCCTGCGGCAGGAGGCCCCCGGCCGGAGCGCGCCGGGATGGCGCGTGGCTGTACTGGCGGATCCCGTCTTCGACCGCCGGGATCCCCGCATCCTCGGCGGGAGCGCGTCGCGTGGGTCGGCGCCCGACGTGGTCGACGACGCTCTCACCCGTTCCATGCAGGAAACGGGGCTCCGGCGCCTCGAGCGTCTCGGCGCCAGCCGGCGCGAGGCTCAGGCGATCTCCGCACTGGCGGGGCCTGAAAACTGCTATGTCGCCCTGGACTTCCAGGCCAGCAGGGCGGCGGCGATGGGCGCGGAGGTGTCGAGCGCGCGCGTCGTCCACTTCGCCTCCCACGGTCTCCTGAACAGCCGCCACCCCGAGCTCTCCGGCGTCGTGTTGTCGCTGGTCGACGAGCACGGGCATCCGAAAGACGGTTTCCTCCAGGCCCGGGACATCTACAAGCTCAGGCTGTCGGCGGATCTCGTCGTTCTCTCGGCCTGCCAGACGGCGCTCGGCAAGGACGTGCGAGGCGAAGGGCTAATGGGGCTCTCGCGCGGATTCATGTACGCCGGCGCGCCGAGGGTCATCGCGAGCCTGTGGCAGGTGCCGGACCGAGCGACATCCGAGTTGATGGCACACTTCTACGAGGGAGTCCTCGTGAGAAACCTCCGGCCGGCGGCGGCCCTTCGGGCGGCCCAGATCGCGATTCGGCGCGAAAAGCGATGGACGTCTCCCTACTACTGGGCCGCGTTCACACTTCAGGGCGATTGGAACTGATCGGACGATGGCTCGCGAGGAGACTTCCGGCGACAGCGCCACGGAGCTGGTCCGGAAGATTCGTGAGGGAGACAGAACCGCCGAGGAGGAGCTGATCAGTCGGTATCGCCGCGGGGTGACCATCCTCCTCAACCGCGCCAGCGGCGACGCCTCGGCGGTCGACGACCTCTACCAGGAGACGTTTCAGATCGCCCTCGAGAAGATTCGCCGGGGAGACCTCCGGGAGCCGGAGAGGCTTTCAGGGTTCATCTGCTCTCTCGCGCGAAACCTCGTCATCGACCACTTCAGGAAGGTCTCCGCGCGCCGGAACTCGGGCCGCGTCGAGGAGACCGGCGCCGCCCATCCGGCCCCGGACGCGCTCGAGGATCTCCTCCGGCTCGAGAGAGCGTCGATCGTCCGGCGAGTCCTCGGGGAGCTGCCATCCGGGCGGGATCGCGAGATCCTCTTTCGTTTCTACATCGCCGAAGACGAAAAAGACGCGATCTGCCGCGACCTCGGGCTCACGAGCCTCCACTTCAACCGGGTCCTCTTCCGGGCCCGTGTCCGATACCGGGAACTGTACGAGGAATTGACGAGAATGAACTCGAAGGAGCCGGGATAATGGACCGCCGCGCCGCACTTCCTGGTGAGATGGATCACGCGCTGATCGAGGCGGACCAGATTCCCGACCGATACCTCATGGGAAAACTGGCGGCCGAGGAGAGCGCGCGTTTCGAGGAGCATTTCCTCGACTGCCCACGCTGTCTGGAGCATCTCGAGACCGTTGAAGGACTGCGCCGGACCTTGAAGCAGCTTCCTGCTGGGGAGGTGGCGCCGGGGCGGGCGTCGGAAGGGTCCGCTCCCTTCGCCCGGCGGCTGGCGTTCCGCGCCCGGCCCTTCGTTCCGCTGCTGGCGGCCGCCTGCCTCGTCCTGGCGGCCGTGCCGTCCGCTTTCTTCCTCGCGCAGCTCCGCCGAACACGGGGCGAGCTGGAAAGCGCCTTGAAGACCTCCGAAGAAGCGCGGAGCGAGTCCGCCGGTCTCGCGCGGGCCCTGGAAAGCGCACGGGTGGGCGCGCGGAACGCAACGCCTCTGGCAGCCTCGGTCTTCACGCTGAATCTGACGCGAGGGGCCGGCACCGGGCCGCCGGACAACCGGATCGTCCTGAGCGATTCCCCGGAGTGGGTCGTGCTGCTCTTCGACCGGCCCGACTCCCCGGGCTTCGAGAGCTACCGTGCAAGGATCTCCACGGCCGAAGGGCGCCCCGTCGGAGATGCCCTGACGGCGAGCGCGGCGTCCAGCGGGATGCTGGCCGTGAGCCTGCACTCCAGCCTCCTCGCCAGAGGCGACTACGTCCTCACCCTCGAGGGGCTCGGAACGGGGTCCGCCCGCGACCTCGCGACCTATCGCTTCCGCGCAGCTCTCCGGAAGTAGCTGGCTCTCCGGCCGCCGGCGTCCGGGAAAGCCCGACTCCCGGCTGAGATAGTTCCGCCCGGTCCTCCACTCTGAAGACAAATGAACTGAGTCTCAGTAAAGGAGGGCCACGTGATGTCCGAACGCACCTCGACGAGAGCGGCCAACCGCGCCCTAGGTCCCTGTCTGATCGCGACGATGCTCTTCGCGGCGCCGTCAATCGCCTGGATCGCCTCCGGCGACAGCGGGCGGCGCCTTCTGGAGCCCTTCGCGAACGCCGACGGGCGCCGTCCAGAGCTACTCGACGGCTGGTCCCATCGACCTGGACAACCCGTTCTTCCAGGATCTCGGGACCAACGGACGGACGTGCTTCACCTGTCACCAGCCCCAGAGCGGGTGGACGATCACGCCCGCCGGCGTGCGGGAGCGGTTCGAGTCGACCCGGGGCCTCGATCCGATCTTCCGGACGAACGACGGGTCGAACTCGCCCGACGCCGACGTCTCGACCAAGGAGGCGCGGCGGCAGGCCTACAGCATGCTCCTGACGAAGGGCCTCATCCGCGTCGGCATCGGCATCCCGGACAACGCCGAGTTCACGCTTCAGGCCGTCGACGATCCCTACGGCTTCGCCAGCAGCCACGAGCTCTCGCTCTTCCGCCGTCCCCTCCCCTCCACGAACGCGGCCTTCCTCAGCACGGTCATGTTCGACGGCCGGGAGACGTTCCCCGGAAAGACGGTTCGCTTCGATCTCCTAAACCAGGCGAACAGCGCCACGGTGGGCCATGCCCAGGCGAGCGTCCCGCTCTCGACCGAGCAGCGGGAGCAGATCGTCGACTTCGAAACCGGGCTTTTCACCGCCCAGGTGTACGACTTCGCCGCGGGCCACCTTCGCGCCGAAGGAGGCCTCGGCGGTCCCAAGGTCCTTTCCGGGCAGGAGTTCTACATCGGAATCAACGACCCGCTCGGGCAGAACCCCAACGGGATCCCCTTCAGCCCAATCGTCTTCACGAATTTCGCGGCCTGGGCAACGCTGCAGAGCAGTCACGATCAGGGTGACGAAGATGAGAATGAAAGGCGCACCGAGGCGCGGCTGGCCGTCGCTCGGGGCGAGGCGCTGTTCAACAGCAAACCGATCAACATCACGGGCGTCGCCGGGCTCAACGACGACCTCGGCGTGCCGGTCATCCCGGGCACCTGCGGCACCTGTCACGACGCGCCGAACGTGGGCGACCACTCGGTGCCGGCGCCGCTCAACATCGGGATCGCCGACGCCGCGCGTCGGACGCCCGACATGCCCCTCTACACGTTGAAGAACAAGATCACGGGCCAGACGGTCCAGACGACCGATCCCGGGCGGGCCCTCGTGACCGGCAAGTGGAAGGACATCGGCCGGTTCAAGGGGCCGATCCTCCGCGGCCTCGCCGCGCGCGCGCCCTACTTTCACAACGGCTCGGCCGCCACCCTCGCCGACGCCGTCGAGTTCTACAACGAGCGCTTCGGCGTCGGGCTGACGGACGCCGAAGTGTCGGACCTCGTCGCGTTCCTGCGCTGCCAGTGAAGAAGGCGAGCGGGCGGGCCGCCCTCAGGCGACCCGCTTCCTCGGCGAGAGCCGGTAGCGGTCCCGGAGCGGGCCCGCCAGCTTCTCTACCCGCCCCTGTTCCTCGAGGTACATCAGGAATCCCAGAATCTCGGAGAAGGCGAGAAAGACGTTGACCGCCTTCACCCTCGGGAAGAGGGAAGCGACGAGCGCCCGGACAGTCTTCGGGCCCGCAGCGAGGACGCGCTCGATCTGAACGATCCGGAGGTCGTATTTGCGCCGCACGCTCTCGCGGTGGGCCGGGTAGTCGGGGATCGGACGGCCGTGGCCGGTCAGGAGCGACGACGCGGCGTTGCTCCGCCCGATCTCGTCCAGCGTCTCGAAGTAGAGGCTGACGCTCCTGAACGGCTCGCCGGGGCGTTCGGGGTCTTCGTCGACGATGGCGTTCGGGGTGATGTCGCGGAGCACCGTGTCGCCCGTGAAGAGGAGGCCGGCCTCGGGGATCTCGAAGGTCAGGCTTCCGGGCGTGTGCCCCGGGGTCGACCGGACGACCACGGACCAGCCGTCCCCCGGCAGCGTCTCCCCGCCCGAAAGCTCGTCCCAGGCGGCGAGCGGAGCGGCGAAGTGGTCGACGTGGGTGACGGAGGCCATCATCAGGAACCGCGGGCCGACGCCGAAGTCCGCGCGCGCCAGGCTGTCGAGGAGAAGCTTCGAGTTCCGGCGCATCTGGAAGCGCTCGCGGTCGAGGCGCCCCCCGTAAAGGCGCGCGCCCGAGAGGTCGGCGACCCGCCCGGCCAGTCCGAAATGGTCGTGGTGGCCGTGGGTCAGGAGGACGCGCTCGACGTCCCCGACCTTCAGGCCGGCTGCCGCGAGGCCGGCCGTCAGGCCGTCCCACGCGTCGTCCGTCAGCGGCCCGGAGTCGATCAGGGTGACCGGCTCCTTCGCCACGACGTACACGTTCACCGGCCCCACCGGGAACGGGGTGGGGACGGTGATCGTGCGAATCAGGTCGCGGTCAGCTCCAGACGTCGTAGGGATACCCGCCGGCTTCGTAGACCCGGTCGCTGATCGAGGTGGTCAGGCCGTCGCGG
>CAVRJB010000005.1:0-221364 GCA_963721385.1 uncultured Acidobacteriota bacterium | reverse complement strand
GTTCCGGTCGAGGGCCTTCAGGTTCCCCACCATCCGGTGCTTCGCCTCGTGACAGAACCAGCGGGCCATCTCGACCTCTCCCGCCGCCTTCTCCTCCCCCTTCTTCGCGATCGAGGAGGTGACGCGCGAGAGGACGGCAACCTGGGCGTAGAGATCGATCACGACGTCGGCGAGCCGCTCCTGCTGGTACTCCCGGTCAATGACCTTCTTGCCGTGCTTGCGGAGGATCGTCTCGGCCGCGTTCGCCAGGACGCCGGCGTACCGGCCGACCTGGTCGGCCTCGGGCACGAGCGACGGGTGCACCTGCGTGAGCCGGTCCTGGGTGATGACCCCCTTCATCCGCTTCTTCCCGTATCCGGTCAGGACGCCGCGCTCGCGGAGCGGGCTCTTGAGGGCGTGCTGGACCTCCTTGAGCTGGTCCCCGAGCTCCTTGAAGCCCGAGAGCGAGATGAGCATCCGGAGGATCTCGTTCGTCCCCTCGAAGATCATGTTGATCCGGCTGTCGCGGAGCGCGCGGCCGTACGGGTACTCGTTCATGAAGCCGTTGCCGCCCGCGATCTGGAGGGCCTCGTTGATGTTCTGCCAGAGGACTTCGGTGCCGAAGACCTTGCAGCAGGCCCCTTCCAGCGAATAGTCGACGTTCTTCCGGTCGACGAGGCCCGCGGTCAGGTAGACCATCGACTCGATCGCGTAGGTGTTCGCCGCCATCCGCGCGATCTTTTTGCGGATGATCTCGAAGTCGGCGATCCGGGTCCGGAACTGGCGGCGCTGCGTCGCGTGCTCGGCCGCGAGCCTCAGCATCATCCGCGACCCGCCGACCGCGCCCGCGCCGAGCGAGGTCCGGCCGGTGTTGAGCGTCTCGAGGGCGACCTTGAAGCCGCGCCCCTTTCCCCCGATGAGGTTGAAGGCCGGGACCCGGCAATTCTCGAAGATGATCTGGCAGGTGGACGAGGCGCAGAGGCCGAGCTTCTTCTCCTCGGCCCCGCGCGAGAGGCCGGGCAGCGTCCCGTCGGGGTTCGTCACCACCGCGAAGCAGACGATCTCCTTCTGCGGGTCCTTCCCCTCCGCGCTCCCGGGGATCCGGGCGAAGACGGTGAGGAACGTGGCGAAGCCGCCGTTCGAGATCCACTGCTTCGTCCCGTTCAGGACGTACTCGTCGGTCGCCGGGTCGTAGACCGCGGTCGTCTTCAGCGAGCCGGCGTCGGAACCGGCCTCGGGCTCGGTCAGGCAGAACGCGCCGACGAGCTTTCCCGTCGCGAGGTCGGGGAGCCACTTCTTCTTCTGCTCGTCGCTGCCGAAGAGCATGAGCGGCTTGATGCCGATCGACTGGTGGGCGCCGACGACGATCGAGGCCGAAGCGTCGAGAACGCCGATCACCTCCGTCATCCGGCAGTAAGCCGCGGACGAGAAGCCGCTGCCGCCGTACTCCTCCGGGATCGTCATCCCCATGACCCCGAGCTCCCCCATCGCCTTGACGACCTCGCGCGGGAAGAAGTGCTCGCGGTCGAACTTCTCCGAATCGATGTTGGCGGCATCGAAGTCGCGCCAGGCCTCGCTGAAGGCCTCCACGGTCTCCTTCACGTCGGCGGGGATCTCCGGGTACGGGAAGACCATCTCTTCCGCGAACTCTCCCTGGAAGAGCGACTTCAGGAACGAGGGGCATTCGGTGGCGACGGGCGCTTCGGCGACGGGGTCTTTCCTGGTCTCCATCTTCGTGTCTCCTCTCGTTCGCGAGGTCATCGGGCGTGAAACGTCTTCCCCGCCCGGGCGAGGTCGACGAGATAGGGCGACGGCGAGAAGCGGGGGCCTTTTTCGGCCTCCAGCTTCCGCAGCGAATCGACGACGGCGGCGAGCCCGAGGGCGTCGGCGTGGGCACAAAGGCCGCCGCGGAACGGCGGGAAGCCCGTCCCGAAGATCATCGCGAGGTCGAGCTTTGCGGGGGTCGAGACGACGTTTTCCATCAGGCAAAACGCCGCCTCGTTGACCATCGGCAGGACGAGCCGGCTCACGAGCTCCTCGCGGGGCGCCTTCGGCGCCCCTTTGGCCCCGGCGGGGCCGCGAGGCCGAGGTCGGCGTAGGCCGACGGGTCGGGGCCGGTCCGCTTGTCCCCGTCGTAGAGGTAGAAGCCCTTCTTCGCCTTCCGCCCGAGCCGTCCGGTCCCGACGAGCTTTCCGAAGGCCGGGTCGGTCGGCATCCTCTCGGGCCACGCGGCGGCGAGCGTCTCGCCCGCCTTCGTCGCCACGTCGATGCCGACGTCGTCGAGGAGCTCGATCGGGCCGACCGGCATCCCGAACGCGCGGAGCGCCTGGTCGATCTCCTCCATCGGGTTTCCCTCGAGGAGGAGGCGCACCGCCTCGCCGATATAGGGGCCGAGGATCCGGTTGACGAGGAACCCCGGAGCGTCCTTCACGACGACCGGCGTCTTCCCCATCCGCTTGGCGAGGTCGAAGATCGTCGCGGTCACCTCGGGGTCGGTCTTCGCCCC
Source organism: uncultured Acidobacteriota bacterium (assembly GCA_963721385.1). Lineage (GTDB taxonomy): Bacteria > Acidobacteriota > Thermoanaerobaculia > UBA5066 > UBA5066 > DAOMFB01. The sequence goes on along the minus strand of CAVRJB010000005.1, from coordinate 218,879 downwards.
GTAGATCACCTCGACGAGCGGCATCTTGTGGACCGGGTTGAAGAAGTGCATTCCGACGACGCGCTCGGGACGCACCGCCGCCGCCGCGATCTCGGTGATCGGGAGCGTGGAGGTGTTCGAGGCGAAGATCGCCGACTCGGGGACGACGCTCTCCCACTCCTTCAGGACCGCCTGCTTGACGGCCATCTTCTCGAGGACGGCCTCGATCGTCACGTCGCACCGGTCGAAGCCGGCGTAGTCGAGCGTTCCGGAGAGGAGCGACATCTTCCCGGCGAACTCGGCGCGTGTCATCCGGCGCTTCTTCAGCTTCTCTTTCCAGATCTTCGCGGCCGCGGCGAACCCGCCAGCGAGGGGCTCGGCCTTGATGTCCTTCATCCGCGCCGGGTAGCCCTTGTCGGCGGCCAGCTGCGCGATGCCGCCGCCCATGATCCCCGCGCCGAGGATGCCGACGCGGTTCACGCGGCGCGGCATGACGCCGGCGGCGACGCCCGTCTCCTTCTTGACCTCCTCCATCCGGAAGAAGAGGTTGACGAGGTTCTGCATCGCGGGGGTGCCGACGAGGCGCGACACGCCCTCGACCTCGTACGTGAGAGCTTTCTCGAGCGGGCCGCCATAGCCCTTGCGGACCGCCTCGAGCGCCTCGAGCGGCGCCGGGTAGTGCCCCTTCGTCTCCTTCAGAACGGCCGCCTTCGCCTTCGAGAAGACGATTCCCTTCCCCAGGCCCTCGAGCAGTGATTCCTGCAGCGTCGCTTTCCGCGCGCGGACCGGGCCGCCGTCCGGCGCCGCGTTCGAGCGCTTCGCCGTCCCGAACTTCGACCGGGCGAACTTCTTCGCCGTCTCGAGGAGGATCGGCTGCGGGACGACCTCGTCCACGAAGCCCGCGCGCTTCGCCCGCTTCGCGTCGAGCGTCTTGCCGCCGAGGATGACGTCGAGCGCCGCCGGCAGGCCGGCGATCCGCGGCAGGCGGGAGCAGCCGCCCCAGGCGGGGAGGATGCCGAGCTTGATCTCCGGGAGGCCGATCTGGGTCTTCTTCGAGTCCGAGGCGAGCCGCCAGTCCATTGCGAGCGTCGTCTCGCACCCGCCGCCGACGCAGGCGCCGTCGATGGCGGCGACCGTCGGGTACGGGAGGTTCGCGAGCTTTCCGAAGACGCGCTGGCCGAACCGGACTCCCTCGGCGACGAGGCCGGGGGCCGCCGTCGCGATCTCGGTCACGTCGGCCCCGGCGATGAAGATGTCGGGCTTCGACGAGACGAGGACGAGGGCCTTCAGGTCGGTCCGCTTCGCGAGGTCGTCGAGGAAGCCGTCGAGCTCCCTCAGGACGGACGCGGAGTACTTGTTGACCTTTTCGCCGGGCGTGTCGAAGAAGACGAGGCCGAGCCCGTCGGGCTCGACCGCGAGGCGGAACGAGGGTCCGGCGGCGTACGGTGCCGCGGCGAGCTTCTCTTCGAGGACCGTGGACATCACGCAGCCTCCAGCAGGATCGAAGCTCCCTGCCCGCCGCCGACGCAGAGCGTGGCGAGCCCGCGGGAGACCTTGCGGCGCCGCATCTCGAGGAGCAGCGTCAGGATGAGGCGCGTCCCCGAACTGCCGACCGGGTGGCCGAGGGCGATGGCGCCGCCGTTGACGTTCAGGATCCTCTCGTCGATCGGGCCGAGATCGGGGTCCTTCTCGAAGGCAGCGAGATTTGCGAGGACCTGCACGGCGAAGGCCTCGTTCATCTCGACGAGGCCGATGCCGGTCATCGAGAATCCGGCACGCCTCAGGGCGACGGGCGTCGAGCGGGAGGGCCCGAGCCCCATCCGCTCCGGCTCGAGGCCGGCGAAGCCCCAGCCGGCGACGCGGCCGAGGGGCGTCAGCCCGCGCCGGGCGACGAACTCCTCCGAGGCGACCACGACCGCGGCGCCGCCGTCGGTGATCTGGGAGGAGTTGCCGGGAGTCACCGACCCGAATTTCCGGTCGAAGTAGGGCTTCAGCTTGGCGAGCGCCTCGAGCGACTGGTTCTCCCGGACGCCGTTGTCGAGGAGCGCGACCCGGTCGAAGTCCGGCGGCACCGGAACCGCGACGATCTCCTCGGCCAGCCGGGAGCGCGCGGCTGTCGCCTTCTGGTGCGATCTCAGCGCGAACTCGTCCTGCGCCTGCCGGCTGATCGAGCCCTCCTTGGCGAGGACTTCGGCCGTCTCCCCCATGTTCAGGTCGCAGACCGGGTCGGTCAGCCCTTCCTTCAGCCCGATGACCGGGTTGAAGAGCTGGCCCCACGGCATCCTGGAAAAGGCGGCCACACGCTGGCCGGCGCTCTTCGCCATGCCGGCGGCTGTCAGGACCTCCTTGACCTTCTCCCGGTAGAGGAACGGGATCTGGGACATGTTCTCGACGCCCCCCGCGAGGACGACATCGGCCTCGCCGGTCTCGATCAGGCGCGCGGCCTCGACGACCGACTCGATCCCCGACGCGCAGTTCCTCGAGACCGAGTGGGCGGGTTTTTCCTTCGGCACGCCGGCGCGGAGCGCGATGACCCGGGCGATGTTCGCCGCGTCGACGGGCGTCGCGATGTTGCCGAAGATCGCCTGGTCGATCTCGGCGGGCTCGACGCGGGCGCGGGCCATCGCCTCCACGGCGGCGGCGCGGCCGAGGTCGACGGGCGAGACGTCCTTGAAATCGGTCCCGGCCCGGGAGAACACCGTGCGGGCGCCGTGGACGACGAAAGCGGCTCGGGTCATGAGCGTGGGCTCCTTCGGGAGTGCCTTCGGGGGTTCTTCTTCGGGGGGGCCGTCTCCCCGGACGCGAACCCGCGGAGAAGAGCGCCAACCAGCGTTCTGGCGTTCGCGACCGGCTCGCCTCCCCCGGCGAAGATCCACTCGGAGAGGATCTCGTCGGCGGCGCCGAAGAGGATCCGGACGGCGAGGCGGGGCTGGAGGTCGGCGCGGAGCTCCCCGCTCGCGATCCCCTCCTTCACGACGCCGCCCAGGATCCGGAAGTAGTCGACGAGCTTCTCCCGGATGACCCGCTCCATGAGCCGGGCGCTCCGGCGGAGCTCGATCTGGAAAAGGGAGGCCAGGTCTCGGTCGGAGCCGAGGATCCGGATGTGAAGGTCGACGAGGCCGGTCAGCCGGTCGGCGGCCGACGCGCCCGTCGCAGCGAGCTTCCGGCCGCGAGCGAGGAGGTCGTCCATGGTCTCGTCGAAGATCGTCCCGAGGAGGTCTTCCTTGTTCCGGAAATAGAGGTAGACGGTCCCTTCGGCCACCTTCGCTGCCGCGGCGATCTCGGCGATCCGGGCGTCGTGGAATCCGCGCCGGCCGAACGTCCGGATCGAGGCGTCGAGGATCCGCTTTCTCTTTTCGGGGTCGGCTCCGCTGAGGGCCGGCTCCCGCGCCTCCAGGGGGGCGCCGCCAACCGGACCGGGACCGGGCGGGCTCGATGAATGAGCCATCATTCATAGCCTAGGACGGAGGCGGCCGGCCTGTCAATGAGCAACCCCTGTCGGTCTTCGCCGAAGGGCTGAGGGCGTCGGGAGCCCGCCGCCGCTTTCGCGGCCGGAGCCGTGGCTTTCTGCGACTCCGGCATTCCCCCCGGGAACGGTCGCCACCGAGAACCAGGACCCCGAAGGCCGCGTTCGACCTCCAGAGCCCTGATCCCGGAATCTGCCGGCTGCTAGTCGGAAACGATCGAGATGTCGACGCGCCTGTTTTCAGCCCGGCCCTTCGCGGTCGAGTTGTCCGCCACGGGGTTGGCATCCCCGTGCCCCGCTGACCTGATCCTCGCTGCGTCGATGCCGTTCTTCACGAGGTGGTCCTTCACGGCTGCGGCCCGCTTCTCCGAAAGAGCCTGGTTGAACGCCTTGCTGCCGGTGCTGTCCGTATAACCATCCACGGAGAACTTGGAATTCGGGTGGTTCTTGACGAAGGCGACGGCCTTCTGCGCTTCGGCGTCGTCCACCTTCTTCCACGTCGCCAGGTTCGTGTCGAAATTGACGTGAAGTGTCAGGCGATCGGGGGCCGCCGCGCCCACGGTCACCGTGGCGGAGGCATCGCGGGTTCCGCCCTCGCCCGTCGCGGTGACGCCGTACGTCGTCGTCTTGTCCGGGCAGACCTTCCGCGAGCCGCTGGGATCCACCTTTCCGATTCCCTGGTCGATCGAGACGCTGGAGGCGTTCACCGACGCCCACGTCAGCGTCGCGCACTCGCCCTTGTTGACGGAGGCCGGACCCGCGGCGAGAGACACGGCGACGGGAGGCGGCGGCGCCTTCACGGGGACCGGTGCGGGCGTAGGCTTGGGCGGGCAGAGCGCGGCCGTCTTCTTCAGGGCCTCTTTGGCCAGCGCGATCGCCTTCTCGTCATCACAGGGCTTGCAGACGGCGTAGGCGTCGTTCTTCAGCTTCTCCGCGGCCGCAAACAGCTCCGGGCACTCCTTGTCCTTGCCGGCCTGCTTGGCCGCGGCGATGGCCTTGTCCGCAGAGACCAGCTCAGGCGGATATTGCGTGGTGCACCCGACGAGGGCGCTCACGGAAAAAAGGACAATGACCATCGAAAGTAGCGATCTCGGGACCCTGTGGTTCAGCATCCTGGACTCCTTTCCTTCTGGTGGGTTCAACGGAAGATCTCCGGTGACCCGGTTTTCTGGTTGTTCGTAACGATCACGAGCTCGGATTTCAGGAAATGCTCACTTCTGGCCGAAAACGGCCACGTCCATCTCACCTTTCAGAAAGCTGGCCGGATCCTATCAGAGTCAGACCCTGCCGATCCGGCTCGTCTCCTGCGGTCCGCCGGCGAAGGGCTCAGGGAGTCAGGCGCTCGCGGGCCGCTTCGGACGTCTCGAGGTCGAAGCCGATGAGCTCGAGGTAGGAGACCTTCGGCGTCAGGAACCCACCGCCGTCGAGCTGTACCCAGACGCGGTCGAGCCGCGTCTCCCGGCCGTCGATGACGGCGAAGGCGCGCGGGCAGCCTTCCACCATCCGGAGCCGGACCGGGAGGGAGCGCCGGGCCTTGAGCCGGATCGACACCTCTCCCTCGGGCGTCGTGTCGACCGTGTAGCCGTAAACGCCCCGCTCCAAGAAGTTGAGACCTTCGCGCGCTCCGTTCCGCTCCAGAAGAAGCCAGTTGACCCTGAGCGGGTGGTGCCGGTCGATGGCCCCCGTCTCGTCGAGGACGGCCTCGTAGATGACGACGTTTGCGTTCAAGCTCCGGGAAATCGTGAAGGCCGGGCCGTCGCAGTCGGCGGCCGCGTGCGGAATGGGAAGGAGCGCGGCGAGGCAGGCCGCCGCGACGAAGAAGGGTCTCAAGCCCATGTGATCGTGGCGACTTCGTTGGAGACGAGCGTGCCCGCCTCGCCGCGAAGGATGCGCGGGATGTCGTCGAGGGAGCCGATCGCGGCGGTCTTTCCCGTCCGCTCGGCGAAGTCGCGCGCGGCCTCCACCTTCGGCCCCATCGAGCCGGTGTCGAAGTCGAGCCGGCCGATGGCCGAGGGAGAGGCGCGCCGGATCGCCCGCGCGTCCGGACGTCCCCAGTTCGCGACGACCGCGGAGACGTCCGTCGCCATCACGAGAAAATCCGCCTCGAGCTGCTGGGCGAGGAGCGAGGCGGCGCGGTCCTTGTCGATGACCGCCTCGACGCCCTGGAGCTTCCCCCCCTCGCCGTAGACGGTCGGGATCCCCCCTCCCCCCGCGCAGATGACGATCGTCCCCTTCTCGAGCAGCCACCGGACCGGCCGGATCTCGAAGATCCGCTTCGGGAGCGGCGAGGCGACGACCCGGCGCCAGTTCTCGCCGTCCTTCGCGACGGTCCAGCCCCGCTCCTTCGCCAGGCGGCGCGCTTCCTCTTCGGTGTAGACGGCGCCGATCGGCTTCGTCGGATTCTGGAACGCCGGGTCGTGCGGGTCGACCTCCACCATCGTCAGGAGAGTCGCGAACGGGACCTCGAACGGGAGGAGGTTGCCGAGCTCCTGCTCGATCATGTAGCCGATCATCCCCTCGGTCTCGGCACCGAGGACGTCGAGGGGAAACGACTCGACATCGAGGCCGGCCGCCGCCTGGAGAGCGAGAAGGCCGACCTGAGGCCCGTTGCCGTGCGAGATGACGAGCTGGTGCTCCTGCGCGACCGGCGCGAGCGCCTCGGCCGCGCGTCGGACGTTCGCCCGCTGGTTCTCCGCCGTCATCGGCTCGCCGCGGCGGAGCAGCGCGTTTCCTCCGAGGGCGACGACGACACGCATGTCAAGGCGTCTCGCAGGTCCGGGGCCGGCCGCCCTTCAGTCCCCGCCCTTGTACATCTCGTCGATCAGGCCCTTGTACTTCTGGTCGATGATCCGGCGCTTCACCTTGAGCGTCGGCGTCAGCTCGCCTCCCTCGATCGTGAGGTCGTTCGGCAGGACGGAGAAGCGGACGATCAGCTGCTCGTGGGACTTGCCCGCATTCCACTCGTCGATCGCCTTCTGGTAGATCTCGAGGACCCTCGCTTCCTTCACGAGCGACTCGGCCTTCAGGCTCCCGAGGCCGTTCGCCTTCGCCCAGTCACCCAGCTTCTCGAAGTTCGGGACGATGACGCAGGAGAGGAACTTGCGGCGGTCGCCGATGACGACCGGCACCGAGATGAACGGATGGCCCTTCAGCAGCCCTTCGATCGGCGCGGGGGCGATGTTCTTCCCGTTCGCGTTGACGATGATCTCCTTCTTCCGGTCCGTGATGGCGAGGAAGCCGTCCTCGTCGATCCGCCCGATGTCACCCGTGTGGAACCAGCCGTCGGAGTCGATCGCGTCCTTCGTCGCCTCCGGCTTGTTGAAGTACCCCTTCATGACGTGCGGCCCGCGCGTGAGGATCTCGCCGTCCGAAGCGATCTTGCATTCCACGCCCGGGAGGATCCGTCCCACGGTCCCGAGGCGCCAGGCGCCCGGGTAGTTCACCGCGATGACGGGGCTCGTCTCCGTCAGGCCGTAGCCCTCGTACACCTCGATGCCCGCCGACCAGAAGAACTCCGCGAGCTCCTTCGAGAGAGGCGCGCCTCCGGAGATCGAATACCGGAGACGCGTGCCGAGTGCGGCGCGGATCTTCGAAAAGACGAGCCGGTCCAGGACGAAATGCTGCACCGCCAGGAAGAGGTCGGGCGTCTTCTTCTGCATCCGGAGCTCGAGGACCTGCCGGCCGACGTCCAGCGCCCGGTGAAACAGCTTCTGCTTCGCGGCCGGCGCCTTCGAGACGTTGTCCATGACGCGCGCGTGGACTTTCTCGTAGACACGGGGAACGGCGGCGAAGATGTGCGGGTTCACCTCGACCAGGTTGTCGCGGAGCTTCTCGATCGACTCGGCGTAAGCGATCGTCGTGCCGAAGTGGAAGTAGAGGTACTCGAGCATCCGCTCGAGGACGTGCGACAGCGGAAGGAACGAGAGCGCGACGGTCGTCGGCGGCAGCGGCAGGAGCTGCCCGGCGGCAAGGACGTTCGACACGAAATTGCTCTGAAGGAGCATCGCGCCCTTCGGCTCTCCGGTGGTTCCCGAGGTGTAGATCAGCGTGGCGAGGTCTTCGGGCTTCCGGGCGTCGGCCCGGCGCTCGAACTCCTCGGGGGCGGCCGCGAACGCCTTGCGCCCGGCGGCGACCACTTCCTCGAACGAGGTCGTGCCCGGTAGGGGGACTTCGTCGAAAAGGACGACGTGCTTCATGCCCGGGCACCGGCGCTTCGCGTCGAGGACCTTTGCGGCCTGATCCGCGTTCGAGCAGAACGCCACGACCGCGCCTGAGTCCTTCAGGAGGTACTCGGCCTGCTCGGAGACCATCGTCGGGAAGATCGGCACCAGGACCGCTCCGTAACACTGGCAGGCGAAATCGACGATCGACCACTCGGGCCGGTTCTCCGAGAGGAGCGCCACGCGCCCCCCCTGCGGGACGCTGAGTCCCTCGAGCGCGGACGCCACCGCCTTGACGCGGTCCATGAACTCGCGCGTCGAGACGGGGCGCCAGGCGCCGTCCTTCTTCCGGAGGAGGAGGTCGGGCTTCTGGAAGTTCTCGAGATTGCGGAAAATGTCGACGAGAGTCCGAGGTGCCATGATTGCCTCCGAGGTCGGGATGCGAGGGTTTTACGATTATAGGCAGGCGGACGCGGTCTGACGGCCGGGGAAACAATCGGGGAGACGACGACCATGACGCAGAGCGGAAACGCGAAAGGGGTCACCGGAGTCGCGCTCGTCACGGGGGGAGCCCATCGACTCGGGCGGGAGCTGGCGCTCGCGCTCGGCGCCGCCGGATACGCCGTTGCAGTCGGATTCAGGTCCGATCCAGCCAAAGCGGATCGAACAGTCCGAGATCTGCAGAGCCTCGGCGCCGCTGCCGCGGCGTTCCGCGCCGACCTCGCGGCCGACGAGGGGCCGCGGCAGCTCGTCGCCGACGCCCTCAGGCGTTTCGGGCGGCTCGACCTCCTCGTCCACGCGGCCGCGCCCTGGATCACGAAACCGGTCGCCGGCGTCACGATCGCGGAGTGGGAGGCCGTCTTTCGCACGGGTCCCCGGGCGGCCTTCTTCCTGGCGCAGGCCGCGGCCGACGCGCTGCGGAAGAGCGAGGGCTCGATTCTCCTGATCTCCGACGTCGCCGCGACGAAGGCATGGCCGAACCACGTTCCCCACGCCGCCGCGAAGGCGGCGCTGAATTCGCTCGTCGTCAACCTCGCCGTCGCTCTCGGCCCGGAGGTCCGCGTCAACGGCCTCGCGCCCGGCATCGTCCTGCCGCCGGAGGAGCTCTCTGAAGAGGTCGTCCTCCGGCTCGTCGTGAGGACGCCTCTGAAGCGAAAGGTCGCGGTGCCCGACTTCGTCGCGATGGCCGTCGCCATCGTTCGAAACCGGTCGATGACCGGACAGGTCGTGGCGGTGGACGCGGGCCGCTCCTGCGTCTGACCCGCGGTTCCGACCGTAGAATGAACTGCCCGCAGATGAAAAACGCCGCCGCCGTTTTCCTCTTCGTTCTGGGCGGGCTCGCGGCCGGCTCCTGCGGCGGGAAGCGCGAGGCAGCCCCGGCCGACGTCTCCTTCCGGGTGGCCCTCCTGACCCCGGGGCCGATCTCCGACGCGGGATGGAACGCCGGCGCCTACGAGGGGCTGCAGGCGATCGCGAAGCAGCTCGGCGCGAAGGTGTCGCACGTCCAGGTGAAGTCCCCGTCGGAGTTCGAGGAGCAGTTCCGCGCCTACGCCGCGCAGGGCTACGCGCTCTGCTTCGGCCACGGCTTCGAGTTCCAGGACGCCGCCGCCCGCGTCGCGGCCGAGTATCCGAAGACCGCCTTCGTCACGACCTCCGGATCCCGCACGGCCCGGAACCTCGCGCCAATCGTCTTCGAGCTGGAGCAGGCGACGTACCTCTGCGGCCTCGTCGCGGGCCGGATGTCGAAAACCGGGAAAGCGGGAATGGTGGGGGGCGTCGAGCTCCCGTCCATCAAGTCGACTTTTCTCGCCTTCGAGGCGGGAATGAAGTCGGGGAACCCCGCGGCCGACGTCCGGACCGTCTTCACCGGGTCGTTCGAGGACGTCGCGGCGGCGAAGGCCGCGTCGCTGGCGCTCGCCGACCAGGGCTGCGACTTTCTCTTTCACAACGCCGACGCGGCGGCGCTCGGAGTCTTCGCTGCCGCCGCGGAGCGGAAGATCCGGGCCTTCGGCTCGAACCGGGACCAGAACGGCCTCTCGCCCGCGGTTCTCGCCTCGGCGGTCCTCGACATCCCCCGCGCCTTCGTCGAGACGGCCCGCCTCGTGAAGGAAGGGCGCTTCAACGGGAAGCCGCTCCGGTACGGGCTCGCTTCAGGCGTCGTGTCGTTCGTCTTCTCGCCGACGGCCGCGGGCGGGGTGCCGGCTGCCGTAAAGGAGGAGGTCGAGGCGACGCGGGGGAGGATCGAGTCCGGGGCGCTCGTCGTGCCGAGGGGAAACTTCTGACCGCTCCCGCTCTGGAGCTCCTCGACATCCGGAAGAGCTTCGGTGCGACGCGGGCGCTCGACGGCGCCTCGCTGACGGTCCTCCCTGGCGAGATTCACGCCCTCCTCGGCGAGAACGGCGCCGGGAAGACGACGCTCGTGGGGATCGCGGCCGGGCTTCTCCCGCCCGACGAGGGAACGGTCCGGCGCTGCGGCGTCGAGGTCCGGCTCACCGGGCCCCGGCGGGCGCGGAAGGAGGGGATCGCCCTCGTCCCCCAGCACGACCTCCTCGTCGACGCGGCGACCGTAGCCGACAACCTCGCCCTGCTCGACCCGACGGCCGCCTTCTTCGAGAGCGCCGGGGCGCGGCGCTCTCGGGTCCGCCGATTTTCGGATGCCTTCGCGCTCGACCTCGGCGACCCCGACGCCCTCGTGGCGGACCTCCCGGTCGGGACGCGGCAGCGGATCGAGATCGCCGGAGCGCTCGCCGGCGGCCCCGACGTCCTGATGCTCGACGAGCCGACGGCGGTCCTCTCCCCGGACGAGACGGTCTCTTTGTTCGTCGCGCTCCGGCGGCGGGCGGCGTCCGGAAAGGCAGTCGTCCTGATTACGCACCGCCTCGCCGAGGTCTTCGCCGCCGCCGACCGCCTCACGCTCCTCGCGCGGGGACGCGTCGTGAGGAGCTGCCGGGTGGGCGAGACGACCATGGAGGAGATCGGCTCGCTCCTCCTCGCGGGGGCGGAAGCGTCGACCCGGCCCGCTCGTTCCGCGGCACCCGCTGCCGGCGCTCCGCCCGGGGGCCCGCCCGCCCTCGACCTCCGCGACGTCGTTCCCCTCCCGCGCCCCGGCGAGCGCTTCCGCCCGCCCCCGCCCTGCTCTCTCGCGCTCGACGCGAGCGAAGCGCTCGTCCTCCTCGCCGTCGACGGCAACGGGGCCGACGCGCTGGCCGCGTCCGTCGCCGGCCTCCGCGCCGCGTCGGGGCGGATCGCCGTCGCGGGACAACAGCTCCGGAGCGGCCGTCCCCGCGAGTTCCGCGCGGCCGGCGGCCGCTACGTCCCGGCGGACCGGCGGGCCGAAGGGCTCGTCGCGTCGCTGACGCTCGAGGAGAACCTCGCGCTGCCGCACCCTCCCGGCCGGTTCTTCCTCGACCGGGCCGCCCTCAGGCGCGCCGCGGAGGAGCGCCTTTCCCGATTCGGCGTCCGCGCTTCCTCGCCGGCCGACCTTGCGGCCCAGCTCTCGGGAGGCAACCAGCAGAAGCTCGTCCTCACGCGAGAGCTGGACGCGCCGGGCCCGCCGCCGCTTCTCGTGGTGGCCGTCCATCCGACGCGCGGCCTCGACCTCGCGGCGGCCGCCGACGTCCGCGCGGCCCTGGCCGACGCCCGACGCCTCGGCGCGGCCGTTCTGATCGTCACCTCGGATCCCGAGGAGGCCGCGCTCTTCGGCGGACCGATCCGCGTCGTCACCCGCGGCGTCCTGTCCGGGCCGCTGGACGCGAGCACTCCCGTCGACGTCCTGGGCCGGCTCATGGCGGGGCTCGCGGCGTGAACGCCCGCCGCCTCGCCCTCGCCGCTTCGGTTGCAGCCGGAGCCCTGGCGGCCTTCACGGGCCTCGTCCTCCTGGCGGGGGCTTCGCCGGCGTCCGCCCTCGCCTCGCTCGTCGAGGGAGCCGTCGGCTCGCGCGCCGCTCTCGGCGAGACGATGACCCGCGCCACGTCGCTCGTCCTCCTCGCGATCGGCGCGGCCGTCGCCTTCCGCGCGGGCGCGCTCAACATCGGCCTCGAAGGGCAGTTCCTGATGGGCGCCGCGGCCGCGGCCGCCGTGGGGCCCGCGCTCGGCGGAGCGCCCGGAATCGCCCGCGTCGCGCTTCTCGCCGCCGCCACGGCGGCCGGCGCTCTCGCCGCGGCTCCCGCGGTCTGGCTCGCGGAGCGACGCGGCGTCCCGCCCGTTCTCTCGACGATTCTCCTGAATCTCGTCGCGGCCGCCGCGGTGACGTGGCTCGTCCGGGGGCCGCTCCAGGACCCCGGGGCCGACTATCCCCAGAGCCGGCCGCTCGCCGCCGCCGTCCGGTTCGAGCCCCTTTTCGCGGGAGGGCGGACGACGGCCGCGTTCCCGATCGCGCTCCTCCTCGCCGCCGGAGCCGGGGTCGTCCTCTCCCGCACCCCGGCCGGCCTCAAGCTCCGCGCCGCAGGCGCCTCGCCCGCCGCCGCGCGCGCCATCGGCCTCGACGACACGGCCCTCCGCGCCGGAGCGTTCCTCGCCTCGGGCGCCTTCGCAGGCCTCGCCGGCGGGCTCGAGGTCGTGGCCGTCACGGGCCGTCTCTTCGACCCGTTCTCCGCGGGCGTCGGCTATCTCGGCATCGCTGCGGCGCTCCTCGGCGGAACGCGCGCCGGTGGCGCAACCGCCGCCGCGCTCCTCCTCGCCGCGCTCGGCGCGGGCTCCGGCGCGATGCAGCGTGACACCGGCGTCCCGTCCGCGATCGCCGCCGTCGTTCCCGGCCTCCTCGTTCTCGCCGTCCTCCTCGCCCGGCGGCGGCTCGGGCCGGAGCGCGCGTGAGCGGATTCTTCGAGATCGCCCTCCTTCTCTCGGCGCCGCTCGTCCTCGCGGCGGCGGGCGAGCTGATCCTCGAGCGGTCGGGGTCGATCCAGATCGGCGCGGAGGGGACGATGCTGATCGGCGCCTTCGCCGCTTTCGCGGCCGGGCGGGCGGGGGCCGGGCCCTGGATGGCGCTGGTCGCTGGCGCCCTGGCGGGAATCGTCTCGGGCGCCGCCTTCGCACTCGTGGCGATCGCAGGACGGGCCGACCCGATCCTCGTCGGGACCGCGTGGAACCTCGTCGCCTTCGGGGCGACGGCGTTCGGCTACCGCCTCGTCGCGGGCGCGACCGGCTCGGTCCTCGAGGTCGCGACCTTACCCCGCACGCTTCTCGGCCTCCCGCTCGCGGTGCCGCTCTCCTTCCTCCTTCCCGTCGCCCTGCACGCGGGCCTCGCGCGGACCCGGCCGGGCCTTCGCCTCGCCGCCGCCGGCGAGCGGCCCGAGGCGCTGCACGCGCAGGGGATCTCGGTCGTCGCGGTCCGGTCCGGCGCGTCCCTCTTCGCCGGCGCGGCGGCCGGCGCGGGAGGCGCCCTCCTCGTTCTCACGGTCTCGCCGACCTTCATCGAGGGGATTACGGCCGGCCGGGGATTTCTCGCCCTCGCGCTCGTCGTCTTCTCGCGCTGGAAGCCGCTCCGGCTGATCCCCGCGGCGCTCCTGATCGGCGGCGCCTCGGCTCTCCAGGTCCAGTTGCAGGCCTCGGGAGCGACCGCGATTCCCTACGCCTTCTTCATCGCGCTGCCCGGGCTCCTCGCGCTCGCGGCGCTCGCGCTCTCGCCGGGGCGAGGGGGCGCGCCGAAAGCCCTCGGCGCGCCGGCCCCTTAGCCGCGCGCTATTCCCTCGGAGCTTCCTTCGGAGAGTCCTTCGACGCCGGCGGAGAGGTTTCGGGCGGCCCGCCGGGGCCGCGGCGGCGCGGCCCGCCATCCCGCATCCGGTCGCGGAGCTCCTGCTGGCGTTCCTGCCGCCACTCGTCGCGCCGCTCCAGGATCTGCTGCCACTGCTTGTCGGTGAGGACCCCGCGCATGTCGAGAACCATCATCGACATCGCCTTCCGGAGCTTCGCCCTCGCCTGCTCACTGGCGTCGAGGGCCGCAGCGACCTTCTTCGGGTCGCTGTCCTTCTTCGCCATCAGCTCCTCGACGTCGATCTGCTTCAGGTCGACTTCGGCCTTGAAATCGACGAATGCGCGGCGGTTCTTCGCGAAGATTTCCTCGAGCTTCTCCTGCTGGTCGGCGGTGAGCGCCAGCTTCTGGACGATCGCCGGGCGCTTCCACCACTTCCCGGGCGGGATCTCGGGCATCTGCGCCCGCGCGGACGCGGAGAGGCCGAGGAGTGCCGCGAGGGAGGCGGCCACGGCCAGGGAAAGACGGCGCGCATTCATGGCGATCTCCTCAGAGAGTCTCCTCCGGAACGAGCGAAGCGAACGAGGATTCCTGCGAGAGGATACCGTCGATCGAGAGGAGCAGCTCGTCGTCGGCGTGATCCCCGGTGGACACCGCCGTGGCGACCGGAGTGCCCGACACGGCGACGCGACCGGCCGGCGCCGGAGCGTTCAGACGGCTCACCGTGATGCCGGCCACCAGGACGAGAGCCGCCGCGACCGAACCGGCCGCGAGGAGCGGATGCCGGAGGAAGGCTCTCCGCCTCACGGGGGACGGGAAGGGAGTCACGCCGCCGGGCGTCTCCGCCGCGTCCGCTTCCTTCGCCTCGAGCTTCCCGAGAATGGCGGCCCGCTGGGCCTCCCAGAAGCCGGCCGGGATCGAGTCGACGACGCCGGAGACGGCTCCCCGGTCGAGGAGCCATGCCTCGCGGAGCCGCGCGACCTTCGACTGACAGAGGGAACAGACGGCGAGGTGCGCGGGGACCGCTTCAGGCCGGTCGCCGGACGGGAAGACCCGCTCGACGATCTCGTCGGGCGTCAGGTGGGGTTCGCCAGTCGTTCTCATCGGAGGTCCTCCAGCCGCTGGCGCAGCTTGCGGGCCGCGCGGAACAGGTGGGATTTGATCGTCCCTTCATCGAGTCCGGTCGCTTCGCCGATCTCGGCAATCGACCGCTCTTCGTAGTGCTTCATGACGAAGACGGCGCGCTGCCGGGGCGAGAGCGTCACGAGCGCGTCGGCCAGCCGGCGCCGGATCTCCCGCGACATCAGGTCGCGCTCGGCCGACGTGCCGTCGGCCGGGTCGAGCGAGGCCGGGAGCTCCGGCCCGTCGTCCTCGCCGTCGCCGTGCAGCTCCGAGAAGAGGATCACGGGTCTCCGCCGGCGGACGACGTCGCGGACGGTGTTGATGGCAATCCGCGTCAGCCACGTCTCGAAGGCCGACTCCCCTTTGAAATCCGCGAGCGCGCGGTAGGCTTTCACGAAGACGTCCTGCGTCACGCCGTCCGCCTCCGCCGGGTCCCGGAGCAGCGTGTAGGCGAGGCGGTAGATCCGCTTCTGGTACGTCTTCACGAAGTACTCGAAGCGGTCGATTTCCCCCGCCAGGATCTTCGCGATCTCGGCGGCTTCCTCGCGCTGACGCGCGAGCAGGGCCTCGTCCGGCTCCGCCAGCCTCATGCTGGCCGCCGGGAAATCGAGAGCGCGCGCCAATGCACCGACACCCACACCTCTTGGACGCGCCGCAGCGCCTCCGGTTTACGCGGCTATCCGCCTCACCCCGGCGAGGATACCGTCATCGGCGCCGGCTCCATTTCCAGGGGCGGAGGCGGTCCTTCCAGTCGTCCCAGAGGAGGATCCGCTTCCGGAGAGCCGAAAGCGCCGTCTCGAACCAGGCCGGGGGGGCCTCGGAGCCGAAGTAGCTGGCGAGAAGGAGCTTGCGGTCCCCGGCCTGGTTCAGGCCGAGGCGCGAAAGGTCCCGGAGGCGACGGAAGGAACCGACCGGCGCCACAAAGAAGCGCGCCCTCGTCAGGTCGACGAGCCAGAAGCGCGGTGCTCCGTCGTCCGCCGTCACGAGGACGTTTCCGTCAGAGAAGTCGCGGTAGAAAACGCCGGCGTCGTGCATCCGCCGGGCGAGGATCCCGAGCCCGGCAACGAGCCCCGGAAACGGAACGGAGACGCGCGGCGGCGGGAATCCGCGGCCGTCCCGCTCGAGAAACCAGTCGCGAACCTGCGAGGCTCCCTCGACCTTTCGGCAGACGTACCAGGTCTCGCCGCCGAGGTCGTCGGCCCCGAATGGCTCCGGCGTCGGGAGGCCGCGCGCGAGGAGCTCCTTCGCCGCCGCGAGCGCCCGCTCAGACCGGCTGCCGAAGAGCCGCTCGAAAAGGCTCTTCCGCGTCTTCTTCACGACGACGGGAACCGTGTCGCCCCCGCGCCGGAGGATTCCGTCCACGACGACCTGCCGCCCCGGATGACGCGTCGCCCCTTCCAGAAACTCGATCTCGTCCGAAAGGCGCGGCGGCTCGGTCACGGAGCCCAACGATACGCGAGAGGCCCTCCGGGCGGATCGGGGAGAATCCGCCCGGAGGAGCCTTCATGGAGCACAACTTCCTGCACGTCTTCCGGCTCACGGTCGAGGGACTTCCCGAGCCGGTCGAGTTCCGGATGTTCCACGAGAGCGACGACGTGATGGACGCGACCGACGGCTTCGCCAAGTACGTGGCGCGGCAGGAGGACGACTTCCTCCCTCTCGGCCCGACAGCGGCCGTCCGGGCGAGCAAGGTGATCCACGTGGAGCACGTCCGCGTGGAGAAGGCCGCCACTTAGCCTCTCCTCCAAAACCCCGCGCCGCGGGCCCTCGTATGAACGTCCGGCATGTCGCGGAAAGAGGTGGCTCTTGAAACGTCCGGCTCTCAACGCCCTCGTCGCCCTCGCCTTCGTCCCGCTTTTCGGCGCGCTCGTCCCTCCCGCCGCCGCCGCACCGATCACGGTCGGCGAGACGGTGAAGATCCCGTCGAAGATCCTCGGGGAGGAGCGGACCCTTTTCGTGGCGACGCCGACCGGCTACGAGCGGACGAGACAGCGCTACCCCGTGATCTACCTGACGGACGCCGAAACGCAGTTCCTCCACACGAAGGCGACCGTCGACTTCCTCGCCCGGAACGGCCTGATGCCTTCGGCGATCGTCGTCGGCGTGACGAACACCGACCGGTCGCGCGACCTGACGCCGACCCGGGCCGACTTCAAGGGGGCTGAAGGAAAGTCGATCCCCTTCCCGACGAGCGGCGGAGGCGACCGCTTCCTCGACTTCTTCGAGAGGGAGCTGATTCCCTGGGTCGACGCGAACTACCGGACGGAGCCGTTCCGGATCTTCTGCGGCCACTCCTTTGGCGGCCTCCTCGCCGTCCACGCGTTTCTGACCCGGCCGGATCTCTTCAACGCGGTCGTCGCCGTCAGCCCGACCTATCTGTGGGACGACAGCCTCGAGATCAGGCGCGGCGAGACGTTCTTCGCCGAACGGAAGGTGCTGAAACGGACTTTCGTAACGACGGTCGGCTCGGAGGGCGTCGACATGCAGCGGGGTTTCGAGGCGTTCGAGAAGATCCTCGCCAAGAGCCACCTCGAGGGCTTTCGCTGGGGCGCCGTCACCTTTCCCGACGACGACCACGGCTCGGTCGTCATGCGGAGCCACGACGCGGCCTTCAGGAGGATCTTCGAAGGGTGGCAGCTTCCCCGCCATCCCTTCACGGGAGACATCGCCGCCGGATCCCTCTCCGACGTGAAGAAGCACTTCGCGGGTCTTTCGGAGCGGCTCGGCTGGGCCGTCGGCCCTTCCGAGGCGCTCGTCAACCGGATCGGCTACCAGGCGCTCCAGAAAGAGGACTTCGCCAGGGCCATCGAATTCTTCCGGTACAACGTCGCCACCTACCCGGAGTCGGCCAACGTCTGGGACAGCCTCGGCGAAGCGCTCGAGAAGTCCGGGAAGCGCGAGGAAGCCCTTGCGAGCTACACGAAGGCGGCGGAGCTCGGCGAGGCAAGCGGCGACCCGAACGCGGGCCTCTTCCGGAAGCACGCGGAGCGCCTCCGGAAGGAGCTCGCGAAGCCGGAGTCTGCTCCCTGATCCTGCGGCGAGGGCGCCGGGAGTCGGGCAGCCTCCGGCCATTCGCGCGATGATCCCGGGATGCGACAGCGTCTCATCGGACTCGGGACGGCCCTCGCCCTGCTCGCCGTCGCGGCCGGCTGCCGCGAGAAGCCGCGTTCCTTCGCGCGCCCGCTGTCGGACGCCTCATGGGAGCGGACGGACGCGCGGCGCGAGCGCGGCCGGTACCTCGCCGAGGGCGTCCTCCAGTGCTTCGCCTGCCACTCGGACCGGGACGTCTCGAAAGCCGGGGCGCCTCCGGTCGAGGGGAAGAAGGGCGCGGGGCACGTCTGGCGGGACGACGGGACGTACCGCCTCGTCGCGCCGAACCTGACGCCCGACCGCGAAACCGGCGCCGGAGCGTGGACCGACGACATGCTCGCCCGGGCGATTCGCGAAGGCGTCGGCCACGACGGACGGCCCCTCCATCCGCAGATGTGGTACATGGCGTTCCGCTATCTCTCCGACGAGGACGTCGCGGCCGTCGTCGTCTACCTCCGTTCGATCCCGGCGGTCAGGAACCCGCTCCGGCAGACCCGCCTGAAAGCGGATGAGGTCGCCGAGGCGACGAAGAACCTCTGGCCTCTCGCGGGCCCCGTGTCGCCTCCCGACCTTTCGACGCCTGTGGCGCGCGGGCGTTACCTCGCGCGCATCGCCGACTGCAGCGGTTGCCACACGGCCTGGGAAGCCCCGCTCAACCCGGGGCGCTACGGCGGAGGAAATCTGGTCGAGACGATGGCCACGGGCGCTCCCCTGAAGGCGTTCAGCCGGAACCTGACGCAGGACGCCTCGGGCATCCCCTACTTCGACGACGCGCTCTTCATCGAGGCGATGAGAACCGGCAAGGTCCGCGGCCGGGCCCTGAGTCCGCTCATGCCCTGGATCGTCTTCGGAAAGATGAGCGACGAGGACCTCCGCGCGATCGCGGCGTACCTGGCCACGGTCCCGCGCGTCCCCCACCTGGTCGACGCGGCCGAACCGGTGGGCCGCTGCGCCGCGTGCGGGCAGGAGCACGGGGGCGGGGCGCGGAACCGCCCGAAGGAGAGCCGGGCCGTCCCGATCGACCCGGCCGCGACCGAGGGGTGCGCGGGGACCTATCGGTTCTCGGACGGCTATACGCTCGTCTTCGTCCGGGAGGGCGCAAAGCTCTTCGCCGTGGCCGGCAGCGCCCGGGACGAGCTCTTCACGGAGGACAACCGCCGCTTCTTCTCGAAGCGAGACGCCTTCCTCGCGGAGTTCGTCCGCGGCCCCGGCGGCCGCGTGACCCACTTCCTCGACCGCGCCTTCGACGACGACCGGGCGGAGCGGGTGAAGTGACGGCGGGCGGGAGTTGGTGGGCCCGGGGAGACTCGAACTCCCGACAAACAGTTTAGGAAACTGCTGCTCTATCCACCTGAGCTACGGGCCCCCGAACGGGAATAGGATTGTAGTCGGGGGGATGCCATGGGGAGTGGCGGCGCAGCACCGGACGGCCCGGACCTTCGGGCCGGCGTCTCAATCGATCACCTGCCGGACGGAGGTCTGCTCCCCGGGCGCGTCGGCGACGAGGCGGTCGTCCTCGCGCGGCAGGGCGATCGGATCTTTGCGGTCGGCGCGACCTGCACGCACTACGGCGGGCCGCTCGCGGACGGGATCGTCGCCGGCGGCACCGTCCACTGCCCGTGGCACCACGCGGCCTTCGACCTCGCAACGGGAGCCGCGATCCGTCCGCCGGCTCGGGATCCGATCGCCTGCTGGCGGGTCGAGCGCCGCGGCGGCCGGATCGTCGTGGCCGGCCGCGAGTCGCCGGCGGCCCCTCCCGCCCTGCCCGGACCGCACCCGGACCGGATCGTCGTCGTCGGCGGCGGGGCCGCCGGGAACGCGGCGGTCGAGACGCTGCGGAGCGCGGGCTTCACGGGATCGCTGACGCTCGTCGGACGGGAAGCCGGAGCCCCCGGTGGACCGTCCGAACCTCTCCAAGGACTACCTCGCCGGCACGGCGCCCGAGGAGTGGATTCCGCTTCGGGGGCGCGAGTTCTACGACGAGAAGCGAATCGACCTCCGGCTGGGCGTGCCGGCGGCGTCGCTCGACCGAGCGGCGCGAAAGGTCCTCCTCTCAGACGGCACGGCCATCCGATACGACGCGCTCCTTCTCGCCCCCGGCGCCGATCCGATCCGGCTTCCTCTCCCGGGCGCCGACCTCCCCCACGTCCGGACGCTCCGGACCCTCGCGGAGAGCCGCGCCCTCGTCGCGGCCGCGGCGAGCGCGAAGCGCGCGGTCGTCCTCGGCGCGAGCTTCATCGCCCTCGAGGTCGCCGCCTCGCTGCGGGCCCGGGGCCTCTCCGTCGACGTCGTGGCGCCCGAGAGCGTCCCGCTCGAACGGGCCCTCGGCCGCGCGGTCGGCGCGTTCGTCCGGCGGCTGCACGAGGAGCATGGCGTCGTCTTCCACCTCGGACAGAAGCCGGCCGCCATCGGCCCGGACGCCGTCACGCTGGAGAGCGGCGGGTCCCTCGCCGCCGATCTCGTCGTCATGGGCGTCGGCGTCCGGCCGGCAACCGCCCTCGCGGAGGCGGCCGGCCTTCCGGTCGACCGCGGGATCTCGGTCGATCCGTTCCTTCGGACCGCCGACCCGGCAATCTGGGCGGCGGGCGACGCCGCCCGATACCCGGGCCCCGCCGGAGGGACGGTCCGGATCGAGCACTGGGTCGTCGCGCAGCGCCAGGGGCGGGCCGCCGCCCGGAACATGCTCGGCGCGAACGAGCCGTTCCGCGCCGTGCCGTTCTTCTGGAGCGCGCACTACGACGTGACGATCGCCTACGTCGGGCACGCCGAGTCGTGGGACCGGGAGGAGGTCGACGGGAGCCTCGACGCCCGGGACGCGCGCGTCGCCTACCTCGAGGGGACGCGGACGCTCGCCGTCGCGACGGTCGGCCGGGACCGGGAGAGCCTCCTCGCGGAGCTCGGAATGGAGGGCGACGCCGCGGTCCGCTGACCTCGTCAGCCGAACAGCTTCATCGCCCGCAGCTCGCGGATCTGGTCGCGGAGCTGGGCGGCCGTCTCGAACTCCAGGGCGCGGGCCGCTTCCTTCATCCGCTTCTCGAGGTCGTGGATCTCGGCATCGACGGACTTTCCGTCCTTGGGCTTCGGCCGCGCTTCGGCCGACCGCGGCTCGAGGTAGTCGAGCTCCGACATCCGGAGAAGCGGAGAGTCGACCGACTTCACGATCGACTCCGGAATGACGCCGTGCGCGTCGTTGTAGCTCATCTGCGCCGTCCGCCGGCGATCGGTCTCGAAGATCGCCCGGCGCATCGATTCGGTGACGGAGGCCGCGTAGAAGACGGCGATGCCGTTGACGTTCCGGGCCGCGCGCCCTGCCGTCTGGATGAGCGACGTCTCGGAGCGGAGGAATCCCTCCTTGTCGGCGTCGAGGACCGCCACGAGGGAGACCTCCGGGAGGTCGAGGCCCTCCCGGAGCAGGTTCACGCCGACGAGGACGTCGAAGACGCCCCGGCGGAAGTCGCCGATGATCTGGACGCGCTCGAGCGTCTCGATGTCGGAGTGGAGATACCGGACGCGGATCCCGAGCTCGAGGAAGTAGTTCGTCAGGTCCTCGGCCATCCTCTTCGTCAGCGTCGTCACGAGGACTCGCTCACCCTTCGCCGCCCGCACCTTCACGCGCGAGAGAAGGTCGTCCACCTGCCCCTTCACCGGGCGGACCTCGATCGGCGGGTCGAGAAGGCCGGTCGGCCTTATCACCTGCTCCACGACCTCGCCGCCGGTCTCCGAGAGCTCGTACGGCGCCGGCGTCGCCGACACGAAGAGCCGCTGGCCGATCCGTCGGAGCCACTCCTCGAACTGGAGCGGCCGGTTGTCGAGGGCCGAGGGGAGGCGAAAGCCGTACTCGACGAGCGTCTTCTTCCGGGACTGGTCCCCGTGGTACATGGCGCGGAGCTGCGGCACCGTCTGGTGGCTCTCGTCGAGGATCGTCAGGTACCCCTCGGGGAAGTAGTCGAGGAGCGTCGGCGGCGGCTCGCCGGCCTTTCGCCCCGAGAGGTGGCGCGAGTAGTTCTCGATCCCGGCGCAGTAGCCGATCTCGCCCATCATCTCGAGGTCGAACCGGGTCCGCTGCTCGAGCCGCTGGGCCTCGAGGAGCTTTCCCTCCGCCTTCAGCTGCTCGAGCCGCACGACCAGCTCCGCCTCGATCGAGCCGAGGGCGCGCCGGCGCGTCTCCTCCGGCGTCACGTAGTGAGATTTCGGAAAGAGCTCGAAGCGCTCGAGCGTTTCGAGCGTCCGGCCTGTCACGATCTCGAAGCGGGACACCTTGTCGATCTCGTCGCCGAAGAACTCCACCCGGAGCCCCGTGTCCTCGTACGACGGCTGGATCTCGAGAACGTCGCCCCGCAGGCGGAACAGGCCCCGCGAGAGGTCGAGCCCCGTCCGCTCGTACTGCGCCTCGACGAGCCGCTTCAGGTACCAGTTCAGGCCGAAGCGCGCTCCCCTCACGAACTCGGTCGCCATCTTCCCGAACGACTCGGGGCTCCCGAGGCCGTAGATGCACGAGACCGACGCCACGATCAGGACGTCCCGCCGCTCGAAGAGGGCCGCCGTCGCCGAGATCCGCATCTTGTCGATCTCGTCGTTGATGTCGGTCTCCTTCTCGATGTAGGTGTCCGACTGCGGGACGTAGGCCTCGGGCTGGTAGTAGTCGTAGTACGAGACGAAGTACTCGACGCGGTTCTTCGGGAAGAAGCGCCTGAACTCCTGGTAGAGCTGCGCGGCGAGCGTCTTGTTGTGGGACAGCACGAGCGTCGGGAGGTTCAGCGCCTCGACGACCTTCGCCATCGTGAAGGTCTTCCCCGAGCCGGTGACGCCGAGGAGGACCTGTTTCTGCTTCCCCTCGCGGAAACCGCGGACGAGGGCCTCGATGGCCTGCGGCTGGTCGCCGGACGGCGTCAGCGGAGAGAGGACCTGGAAGTCGGACACGGAGTGGCTAGGGCGACTGCGCCTTCAGCCAGGCCGTCATGCTGCGGAGCTCGTCCGGCGTGACCTTGCCGTCGGAGAGGGCGGAGAGCTCGCTCGACTGAAACGCGCGGACCTGGTCCGTCTTCACCTTCCCCGCCTTCGCCTTCTCGCTGAACTCCTTGATCGCGGCGCGAAAGTCGTTCTTCTCTTCGGGAGTCACGTCCTGAGTAGCAGGCCGCGAAGACCTGGTCCGACATCTTGTCGAAGGCCCAGTCCATCAGGTTCTTCGCGTTCGTCATGAGGAAGACGAGCCCGACGATGGTGATCACCGACGCCCCGGCGCACCCGACGAGCCCCCACTTCAAGCAGCCGCTTCGCGGCTTTTCGCGCGGCGGGATCGGGAGCGGGAACGGGACGCCCGGCGGCGGGATCGGAGGCGAAACCAGGCTTTCGGGCCTGTTCGGGGCGGGAACGTCGTTCATGCGGCGCCTCGGGAGAAGACGTTAGCACGTGCGAAAATCCTCCCGGTGCTCCGCCGCCTCGCCGCACTCCTCGTTCTCCTCCTCCCGGTGGCGCTGACGGCCGGGCTGGGAGTCGGCGCGGGATACGCACTGTCGAATGCCATCCGCGTGCCGCGCGTCGCGGAGCTCGCGACCTACCGGCCGAACATCGTCACCGAGCTGACCGGCGCCGACGGCACCGTCCTTGCCCGCTTCGCGATCGAAAAGCGGGTCCTCGTCGACCGGAAGGAGATTCCCGACGTGATGGTCAAGGCGCTCCTCGCGGCCGAGGACGCACGCTTCTACGACCACAGCGGGATCGACGTCATCCGGATCGGCGGGGCCCTCCTCAAGGACCTCTCCCGCGGGCGGATGGCGCAGGGCGCCTCGACGATCACGCAGCAGCTCGCCCGGTCGGTCTTCCTGACGCCGGAGAAGACCGTGGCCCGGAAGATCAACGAGGCGTTCCTGACCTTCGAGATCGAACGGCAGTTCTCGAAGGACCAGATCCTGACGTTGTACCTGAACAAGATCCCGTTCGGGCACGGGGTCTACGGAGTCGAAGCGGCGTCGCAGTTCTACTTCGGCCACCACGCGAGGCAGCTCGCGCTCCCCGAGGCCGCTCTTCTCGCGGGGATCATCCAGCGGCCGGCCGACTACTCACCTCTCCGGAACCCCGTCGCGGCGAAGCGCCGCCGGGATTTCGTCCTCCGCCGGATGGCCGAGGAGGGGTATATCGACGCGTCCGCGCGCGCCTCGGCGGTCGAGGCGTCCGGTCTCCGTCGCCCGCGCCGCGAAGGAGGCGGTCGTCGGCCCGTATTTCTGCGAGGAAGTGCGGCAATACCTCGAGAAGGAGTACGGCGAGACGAAGCTCTACCGGCAGGGGCTGAAGGTCGAGACGACTCTCGACCCGCGACTCCAGGCCGCGGCGGACGAAGCGCTCCGCTGGGGCCTCCGCCGCGTCGACCGGCGGGCGGGATTCCGCAAGCCGCGAAACCTGATCGCCGAAGGGATCAACCCCGACACGTACCGCGACCCGGCGTGGGACGACCCGGCGCCGGACATGACGACCGCCGTCGTCCTCGACGTGGCGAAGTCCGGCGCCGAGGTCCGGATCGGGGACCGGCGGATGACGATCCCTGCCTCGGCCATGAAGTGGACCCGGGCCGAGAGCCCGTCGAAGCTCCTGAAGCGCGGCGACGTCGTCCAGATCGAGACGTCGAAGGACGACGCCGGGAAACCCGACACGTTCCTCTCGCAGGAGCCGCAGGTCGAAGGCGCGGTCGTCGTCCTCGAGAACGCAACCGGAGCCGTCCGTGCGCTGTCCGGCGGCTACGACTTCGGCCGCTCGAAGTTCGACCGGGCCGTGCAGGCGCTCCGGCAGGTCGGCTCGGCCTTCAAGCCGTTCGTCTACCTGACCGCCATCGAGAACGGCTTCACGCCCGCCGACACCGTGCTCGACGCGCCGGTCTCGATCGTCATCGATCCGAGCCAGGAGCCGTGGCAGCCGAGGAACTACTACAACAGGTACACCGGCATCGTCACCTATCAGCACGCCCTCGAGCACTCGATCAACGTGACCGCCGTGCGGGTCGACCTCCTGGTCGGGACGCCGAAGGTCGTGGAGACGGCGAAGCGGCTCGGCATCCGGCAGACGCTCCTTGCGTACCCCTCGCTCGCCCTCGGCTCCTTCGAGGTGACGCCGATGGAGATGACGTCCGCCTACGCGGCCTTCGCGAACGGGGGCCTCGTCTACAAGCCACGCCTCGTCGAGCGGATCCGGAGCTTCGACGGGCAGACGCTGGAGCAGAACCTGCCGGAGGCGGCCGAGGCCACCACGCCGCAGGCCGCGTACGTCCTCCTCGGGATGCTGCGCGGCGTCACTCAGCGCGGCACCGGCGCCGCCGCGGCGAGGCTGAGGCTGAACCTCGCGGGCAAGACCGGCACGACGAACGACTACACGGACGCCTGGTTCGTCGGGATGACGCCGAAGCACACCGTCGCCGTCTGGGTCGGGCACGACACGAAGAAGACGCTCGGGCCGAAGTCCGCCGGCGCCGACGTCGCGCTTCCGATCTGGATCAGGATCGTCGAGCGGATGAAGGAGCTCGGGCTCGTGAAGGAATCCGACGACTTCGAAACGCCCCCGAACATCGTCTTCGTCCCGGTGGACGAGGCGACCGGCTACCGCGCGACGCCCGGCTGCAGCCACGTCGTCCTGATGTCCTTTCAGAGCGGCACGCAGCCGACCGAGCTTTGCGGCGACAAGCCGCACGCCGTCTCGAACCTGCCGCAGTACCTCCAGCGTGCCGTCTACCAGCCGAAGCGGGGCGAGCAGGCCGGAAGCGAGATCCGCGTCCCCGACGCTCCGAAGCTCGCCCCTCCCCCACCGCCGAAATCGACCGAGGAGGGAGGACCGCCCGGCTAGTCAGGGAGCGCGGCGGACGGCGAGCATTGACACGTCGTCCGACGGGTCGGCGTCGCCCGCGAAGGCCCGGACGCTGGCATCGACGCTCTCGAGAAGCTCGGCGCCGGTCGCCGCTGCACCGGAGACGTGCCTGATGAGCCGCTCCTCGCCGAAGAAGGCGCCCCCGGCGTCCCTCGCCTCCGTGACGCCGTCCGAGTAGACGAAGAGGAGGTCTCCTCTCGCGAGCCTTTCCTCCCGCACCTCGAACGTCAGCCCGGGCAGGAGACCCACGGCGGGCCCGGTCGGCAGGAGCCGCGAAAGGCGGCCGTCCGCACGGCGCAGGACCGGCGGCTCGTGCCCGGCGTTCAGCCACGCGAGCGCGCCCGTTTCCGGGTCGAGCACGGCGGCGAAGGCCGTCGCGAACATGTTGGCGTCCCCGTGGGTCCTCGTGACGAACTCGTTGATGGGCACGATCGTGTCGCGGAGGACGGCGGCCGCCGGGGCGCCGGCGGCCGCCACCCGCTCCGCCGTGACGCGGATGAGGCTGCGGAAGACGGCCATGAAGAGCGCGGCGCCGACCCCCTTGTCGCAGACGTCGACGAGGACGAGCGCGAGGGAGCCGCCCGGCAGCTCGAAGGCGTCGTAGAAGTCGCCGCCGACCTGCCGCGCGGGCCGGAGCCGCGCGGCCACCTCCCACCCGACCGGCTGCGGAAGCGCCCGGGGAAGGAAGCTCGCCTGGATGTTGCGCCCGATCTCCAGCTCCCGTTCGAGGCTTTTCGCGTGGAGCTGTTCCCGGTCGCGGAGCCGCTTCTTCTCGAGGCTCGAGTCGACCCGCGCCTTCAGGAGGACGACGTTGAACGGCTTCGGGAGGTAGTCCGTCGCGCCCATCTCGATGCAGTGGACGACGCTCTCCATCTCCTGGACGGCAGAGACCATCAGGACCGGGATCGTCCGGAGCGCCCCGTCTGCCCGCAGCTCCTCCAGCACCTGAAGGCCGTCCATCTCCGGCATCATGACGTCGAGGAGGACGAGGTCGAACGCGTCGGCCCGCAGCCGCTCGAGCGCCTCGCGGCCGTTCGTGGCTGTCTCCACGACGTGCCCCATCTGGCGCAGGCGGCGCGCGAGGAGGTCGCGGTTGGCCTCGACGTCGTCGACGACGAGGAGGTGGCCGGGGCCACCGGGAAACGGGGCCGTCTCTCTCACGCTTCTCCGGAGCCGGTGGCCGAAAGGAGTCGCCGGAGCTGCGGCAGGATCTTCTCGGCGGCGCGCTCGCCCTCCTCGATGACGTACGGGATCTTGTCCGTGTCGAAGAGGTGGAGGCGCTCCCGGAACTGCGGAATGATCGGGAGAATCTCCGCGTGGTGGGCGAGGTTGTGGAACGAATAGTTCGCCCGGAGGAGGTTGTTCGAGGTGATGCTCGAAAGCTGGAACGCGAAGCGGAGGACGCCGTCGATGCGGTTCTGGTAGGGGCTCTCGAAGCCCATCGTCACGATGACGTTTCCCCCCTCCCGGATCGCGACGCCGACGGGCATCGGGTCGGAGAGGAACCCGTCGACGAGGACGCGCTCCCCCACTCTCCATGGCGTAAAGACGTACGGGATCGCGATCGAGGCGCGGATCGCGTCGACGAGGCTCCCGCGGTCGAAGACGACCTGCTCGCCCGTCCAGAAGTCGGTCGCCGTCAGGTAGAGCGGGATCTTCACGTCGTCGAATGTGTACGCGCCGAAGGCGTCGCTCAGGCGCTTCATGATCAGCCCGTCGTCCACGAGCCCGAATCTCTCGCTGAACCCGAAGAGGCGCGGCAGGAGGACGGAGAGCGCAGCCCGGAAGCTCTTCTTCGCCGTCAGCTCCTTCGTCCAGAGCCGCATCGTCATCTCCTCGGCGACCGCGACGTCGATTCCGAGCGCGATGATGGCGGCGTAGAGGCTTCCTCCGCTGCAACCCACGACGAGGTCGATGCCGATCCTCTCGCGCAACAGGACCTTGAGGAGACCGAGGGCAGCCGCGCACTTCACGCTGCCGGAGCCGATGACGAGGGCAACGCCGGGAGCCCCGGAACGGGCAGGCGACGGGAGGGTGTCCATCGCGTTGTCGCCTCTTCCTTCCTTACGCGCCGAAGCTCAGGGCCGCAGCGCCGGCGTCGTCGTACAGCTTCAGGATCTTCGTGAATCCCGAAAGATCGAGGACTCGGAGGACGTCCGGCCTCACCGCCGCCAGGCGCAGATCGCCCCCGCGCTGCCGCGCCTCCTTGACGGTCTCGAGAAGCGCCCGGAGGCCGGCGCTCGACATGTAGTCCACGCCCGACAGGTCGCCGACGAGCTTCACCCGCCCGGCGGCGATCCGCTCGTGGAACTTCGCCGAGAGAGCCGGCGACGTCCCGCCGTCGATGCTTCCCGACACCGCCAGCACCGTGACCGGATCCCTCTCTTCGACCACAATTTCCATCTCCCCCTCCTTCCCCTTCAGCTCCGCGCCGCTTCCGCGCGCCTCTTCACGAGCGTCAACCGGTTCTCTCCGCCCTCGCCCGAGACGTAATCGAGCTCGTCCACGACCGAACGGATGAGGTGCCAGCCGAGGCCGCCGATCTTTCGCCTCGCGCTGTCGGACTCGAGGTCGGGCGGCGGAGCGCTCGACGGCGCGAAGGCATGCCCCCGGTCGAGGATCGTGACGACGAACCGCTCTGCATTCGCTTCGAAGACCAGCGCCACGTCCCCGGGGACGAGATTCTTGTAGCCATGGACGACGACGTTGTTCACGGCTTCGTCGACGGCGAGTTTCAGCGCGAAGCACTCCATCTCTCCCGCGCCCGCACTCCGGCAGCCCTTCTCCACGAAGGCCCGGCACTCCGGCAGAATCGACAGGCTCGCAAGCCCCCTCATCTCGGCCCGCACGTTTCGCGTCTTCGCCATGCACGCCCCTAGGCGGCGATCCCTTTTCGGCAGGCCCGGAGGACCGCCACGAGCCGTTCGCGGTCGACCGGCTTCACGAGGAGCTCGGAGGCCCCGAGGGCGAGCGCGCGCTCTCGCTCGTCCGAGATCGTGACGACGACGACCGGGATTCTCGCGAGGTCGAGGTCTGTCTTGAGCTCGCGAAGGAGATCCCAGCCGTCGCGCCCCGGCAGGAGGGCGTCGAGGACGACGACGTCGGGCGTCAGCTCCCGCGCGAGCCGGAGCCCTTCGTCGCCCGTCCGCGCCGTCAGGACCTGGTAGCCCTCGCGGCCACAGAGCCGCACCATCAGGTCGCAGGCCGCCGGGTCGCCGTCGATGACGAGCAGGCGTTTGGGCTGGATCCCGGAATCGAGGAGCGCCTTCTCGGCGCCCGACGCGGAACGGCGGAGCGGGGACGGCCGGACCAACGACGCCTCCCCGTCGAAATTCTCGACCTGGGCCGGAAGTCGGACCGTAAAGACCGAGCCCTTGCCCGGAGTCGTCTCGACCCGGATGTCCCCGCCCATCAGCTGGCAGTACTTCCGGCTGATGGCGAGGCCGAGCCCCGTGCCGCCGTACTTCCGCATCGTGGCGGCGTCGGCCTGCATGAACGGCTCGAAGAGCCGATCCCGCTGCTCGGGTGTCATCCCGATCCCGGTGTCGCTCACGGTGAAGACGACCCACTCGTCCTCGGTCGTCCACTCGCGGTTCACCTCGAGCGTGACGACCCCGTTCTCCGTGAACTTCCCCGCGTTCGACAGGAGGTTCAGAAGCACCTGCCGGACCTTGGTGGCGTCCTCCCGGAGCGTGCCGATCCCGCTCGCGACCCGGAGCTCGAACCGGTTCCCCTTCTTCTCGACGAGCCCGCGCGCCGTGCCGGCGACGTCCTCGACGAGCAGCCCGACCTCGAAAGTCTCGAGGAGGAGCTTCGTCTTCCCGGCCTCGAGCTTCGAAAGGTCCAGCACCTCGTTGATCAGGCCGAGAAGGTGCTTTCCGGCCCCCTGGATCCGCTTCAGGTCCGCAAGCGCACCCGTCTGCCCGTTCGCGGCGGCGTCCTCCGCGAGCATTTCGCTGTAGCCGAGGATCGCGTTCAGCGGCGTCCTCAGCTCGTGGCTCATGTTCGCGAGGAACGCTCCCTTGGCCTGGTCCGCCGCCCGGGCTTTCTCGTTGGCGTCGAGCGCGGCCTGCAGCGCGCGCTTGATGATCTCGTACTGGTCCTGGATCTGGGCGTGCTGTTCGCCGAGCTCCTTCTTCGCGAGGAGAAGCCGCCGGGTCTGTACGTGGGACTGGAGGCCGATGATCGACGTGAACGCGAGCGTCTCCGCCGACCGAGAGCGCATTCGTGAGCGGGCTCGAGGTGAGCGAGACCTGATAGCCCGTCGACGCGCCGACGAGAGCCGCTCCGACGCCGATCGCGCCGACGATCCGGAGCGTGTAGGCGGGGCCCGCGACGCTCAGGCTCGCCGTCGTCATGGCCGTGACGAGCGCCATCGACGGCAGGAGGCTGAAGCCCATCGCGGCCGTCCAGCATCCGACGATGAAGCCGTCGACGAGGAAGTTCCGGAGCTCGGCGACCTTGCTGTCCTTCGCGTTGGCGGCTGCCAGCCACGCCACGTGGGGCCAGACGAGGGCGGACGCCACGAGGGCGATGGCCATGAGAGTCCTCGTGCGGCCTCGCATAGAGATCCGAGAGCGCGATGAGCCCCATGACGAGGTGCCCCGACACCCGGACCCGCCAGTCGAGCCCGACGAGCGGATGGAGTCGGCCCCGCGTTCGAACGACGCTGTCTAGACGCCACATCGTTTCTGTAGCGTCATTGTACGCGGCGACGCCGGTCGTACTGGCGGGACCGGGGCTAGACCGTCAGGGGCTGGACGTCGACCGTCAGGCCGACGGTCACGTCCCGGTGGAGCTTGACGTGGACGGTGTGCTCGCCGATTCGCTTGATCGGCTCCTCGAGGTCGATCTTCCGCTTGTCGACCGTGATCCCCTTGGCGGCGAGCGCCTCGGCCAGCTCGGACGGCGTGACCGTGCCGTAAAGGGTGTCGTGCTCCCCCGCCTTCTTCTTCAGGACGAGGCGGGTCCCCTCGATCGCCCGGGCGATCTCCTGGGCCTTCTCGCGCTCGGTCACCTGGCGGGCGTCGTAGCGCTTCCGCTCCTGCTCGAGCCGCTTCATGTTGCCGGGCGTCGCGGCGAAGGCGAGCACCTTCGGGAGGAGGTAGTTCCGGGCGTACCCGGCCGCCACGGTCACCACGTCGCCGCGCTGCCCGAGCCCCTTCACGTCGTCGGTCAGGATCACTTTCATGGTCGTTTCTCCGCGAGTTCGTTCGTTTCCGTTTTCCCGCGCTTCCGGTCAGGGCCCATCCGAGTCGTCTTCCTTTCGCGCCGCCCACCGCTCGACCCGGCCCCGGACGTCGACGAACTCGTCGAAGAGCCCTCCGAGGGCGAGCACCAGCGGCAACGGCATCTGAAAGACCACGACGTAGATGAACGCCCGGAGGAAGAGGTTCACCCGCCCCCGGTCGAGAAGAGCGCGGATTATGGCCAGCCCCCTCAGAAAAAACAAGGCACCGAGGGGAATGAGGACGTCGAGAGCCGGCCGCCGGAGCCCGTCCGGCCCGAGCGCGGCGAGGAGGCCGGCAGGGACGAAGAGCGCCGCCGCCACGAGCGGCGTCGTGAAACGGCCGAAAGAGGTCTCCGTCAGCTCGGCGCGGTCGGCCCCCCAGAGCCGCCCGAGCGGATAGACGAGGAGCGCCGCGAAGAGCATCGACCCCGCGAGAGCGAGGCCCGGGAGCTGGGCCCCGAGGAGGCGGGTGGCGACGCGGAAGACCCGGGCCGCCGCTTCGATCGACGACTCCTCCCACCCCGCCGACCGGTAGAAGCCGATCATCTCGGGAATCCGGTCGTCGAATCGCGCGGCGAGCCAGGACCCGGGATCGCGTCCCGTGGAGACCGCGAAGGCAAGGACGATGGCAAGGGCGCCAATCCCGGTCGCCGCGAAGACGAGGAGGAAAAGCGCGTCGCGCCGGCGTCCGCCACGCGCCCCCGCGAAGAGCGCGAGGGCCGGGAGCGCGACGAACGCCATGGCAAGGAGCGGCGCCGCGAGGATCCCGCCCGGGGCGACGAGGGCGCCGAGCACGAGGGCGACCGGCACGGAGAGCGCCGCCATGGCGAAGGCGTCCGGAACGCGGGCGTCGAGGGCCGACCGCCCGAGGCGCGCCGCGCCGAGCGGCACGAGAAGGAGCCCCGCCGGCGGCACCGCGACGCTGAGCGCGGCGCCGAGCCCCGCCCAGAAAGGGGCGAGGACAAGGCGGAACCACCGCCCCGCAAACGTCGGCGTCGGGCTCATGCAGCGTCTTCCGGCGGACCGGAAAGGTCGGAAGGCGCGGCGGGCGCCCCCCGGACCCTCCTAGTCAGCGACGTACGGCAGGAGCGCGAGGTACCGGGCCCGCTTGATGGCCCGCGCCAGCTTCCGCTGATAAAAGGCCGACGTGCCGCTGATGCGGCGTGGAAGAATCTTCGACCGCTCGGGGACGAACTGCCCCAGCAGCTTCACGTCCTTGAAGTCGATGTAGCCGATCTTCTCGACCGTGAACTTGCAGACGCGCTTCCGGCGGACGAAGAACTTCTTCTTTGCGGGACGCTTCTGGGCGCCTCCCGACGACGAACCGGAGGACATCGAATGGCTGGAGGACATCATCAACCTCTTTCGCTCTCTCGCGTCACTCGCGGCCCGCCTCGCCGGCCTCGGGGGCGGGCGGGGCGGCCGGAGGCGCGGCGGGGGCGGGGGGGGCGGCGGCAGCGGGGGCAGCGGCGAAGTCGCCCGGCGTATCGACACGGCGAGGCAGCCGCGGCTTCGTCCGCTTCGCGACCTTCTGTCCGTGGCGCATCTCCTCGTCCACGCGGACGGTGAGGTAGCGGAGGACGTTCTCGGAGAGCCCGAGCTTCCGTTCGACCTCCTTCACGCAGGCCGCCGGGCCCGTGAAGAGGAAGTTGTGGTACGTAGCCTCGTTCCTCTTCTTGATCGTGAAGGCGAGCCGGCGTCGGCCCATCGACTCGTCCTTCTGGAGCTGGGCGCCGTTCTCGAGCAGGAGCTTGCGGAACTCGTCGACGACGGCCGCCGCCCCCTGCTCGTCCTTCTCGGGCGTCACGAGAAAGACCATGTCGTAAAGGCGCTGGGTCACGGGTGAATCCTCCTTCCGGATCGCGGGCGGCCCCGGGGGTCCCCCGCGAGGCACGGCGTTGGACCCTCGGGTCCGGTGCCGGGCCAAGGGTTGAAATTAGTTCGCCGGCTCTTCCTCCGGCGAACGGTTGAAACGGTTCATGGCGGCGTCGATTCCCTCGAGGACGAAGGTCTCCAGCGCCTCACACGCGGTCCCGATCGCCTCGTCGACGAGCGGCCGCTCCTTCTTCGAAAAACGGGCCAGGACGTAGTCGTCCTTCGGCTCCCCCGCCTGGAAGTTCTCGCCGCGGACGCCGAGGCGCATTCTCGGGACCTCGTTCGTGCCGAAGCACTCGAGGACCGACTGGAGACCCTTCTGGCCGCCCGACGAGCCGGAGGGGCGGATGCGGACGGAACCGACGGGAAGCGCGACGTCGTCGGAGACGACGATGAGGCGCTCGAGCGGGACGGCGTACTTCGTCGCCAGGCCCTTCACCGACTCCCCCGAGAGGTTCATGTACGTCTGCGGGCGCGCCACGACGACGGAACGGTCCCCCACGCGGACGCGTCCGGTGAGCGCCCGGCAGTCGAGCCGGTCGATCCGGGCCGCACCGCCGCCAGCCTTCTTCACGAACGACTCCACGACGTCGAAGCCGACGTTGTGGCGCGTCCCGGAGTACCGGTCGCCGGGATTGCCGAGCCCCACCACGAGGACGATCTCCGCCTCGCCGATTACTTCTTCTCCTTCTTCTCGCCCTTGGCCGGCTTCTCGGCCTTTTCGGCCTTGGCCGGGGCCGCTTCCGCGGCGCCCTCCTCGGCCTCCTTCTTGCCCTTCTTGATCACCTCGGGCTCGGCCGGAGCCGCCTCCGCGGCGACGCCCTCGACCGCGGCCGCGGCCGCCGGGGCGACCTCCTCGGCCTTCGGCACGGCGACGTGGACGATGACGCGGTCGGACGCCTCGAGGACGCGGGTCTTCTCGTCGAACTTCAGGTCGGAGACGCGGATCGCGCCGTGGATGTGGAGTTCGGTGACGTCCACCTTGATCGTCGGCGGGATGTCGGCCGGCAGGCACTCGATCTCGATGTCGTGCGTGACGATGTTGAGGAGGCCTCCCTCGTTCTTGACGCCGAAGGCCGTCCCGACGATCTCGACGGGCACCTCGACACGGAGCTTCCTGTCGAGGAGGATCCGGACGAAGTCGACGTGCAGAAGGGCTCGCGAGATCGGGTCGAGCGCCATGTCGCGGATCATCACGTGGCGCTGCTGGTCGGTCCCCTTCAGCTGCAGCTTGAAGATCGTGTTCTCGCCGATACCCTTGCGCAACAGGTTCACGAGGCTCTTGCGGGGCACCTTCAGGGCGAGCGTCTCCATCTCCTTCCCGCCGCCGTAGATCACGGCCGGGATCTCGTCGTTCGCGCGCAGCCGGTTCGCGGCGTTCTTGCCCGTCTCGGCGCGGCGCTCCACTTCGACGACGATATTGTCCTGAATCATCTGAGATCCTTCCTTCGTCGGGCGTCCGGTCCGGGGCGATCCTCACCGGGCGGACGGTCCGGTAATCGAGCTATGGATTGTAGACGACCAGGTGCTCCCCGGTCGAGGTCAGACGAAGAGGGACGAGACCGAGGCCCCCTGGTGGATCCGCTGGATCGCCTCCGCGAGGAGCGGCGCGATCGAGAGCGGGGTCAGGATCGGGCACCGGGCGAGCTTGTCATCGAGGGGCAACGTATTGGCGCAGAAGATCTTCTCGATCGGGCTGCCGTTGATCCGGTCGATCGCCGGGCCCGAGAGGACGCCGTGGACCGCGCCCGCGAAGACGCGCCCCGCCCCCGCCTCCTTGAGCGCGATGACCGTGTTGATGAGCGTCCCGGCCGTGTCGATGATGTCGTCCACGACGATGATGTTCCGGTCCCTCACGTCGCCGATGACGTGCAGGACCTCGACCTCGTTCTTCCCCTTCCGGCGCTTGTCGACGATGGCGAGCTGGGCGCCGAGGCGCTTCGCGAAGGCGCGGGCGCGCTCGACACCGCCCGCGTCCGGCGAGACGACGGTCATGGCCTCGAGGTTCGAGTCGCGGATCGCATCGAGGAGGACGGGCGCGGCGAAGAGGTGGTCGACCGGAATGTCGAAGAAGCCCTGGATCTGGGCGGCGTGGAGGTCGACGCAGAGGACCCGATCGGCGCCCGCCGCCGTGATCAGGTCGGCCACGAGCTTGGCGGTGATCGGGACGCGCGGCTTGTCCTTCCGGTCCTGCCGGGCGTAGCCGTAGTACGGCAGGACGGCCGTGACCCGGGAGGCCGACGACCGCTTGAAGGCGTCGAGCATGATCAGAAGCTCGAGCAGGTTCGCGTTCACCGGCGGGCAGGTGGGCTGGACGATGAAGGCGTCCGCCCCGCGGACGTTTTCCTCGATCTGGCAGTAGTTCTCGCCGTCGGAGAAGTTGTAGAGGGTGACCCGCCCCGCCTCGCGGCCCATGTTCCGGCAGATTTCCCCCGTCAGCGCGGGGTGCGCCCGACCCCCGAAGACCTTCAACTCACCGTACGCGAATCGGTCCATGCCCTCGCTCCTCGACGAATCTGGCTGGGGAGGGAGGATTCGAACCTCCGAATGGCGGTTCCAAAGACCGCTGACTTACCGCTTGTCGACTCCCCAGCGTGGACGCCATCTTAAGGCTTCCCGCCACGCCATTCACCGGACGGATTGCGGGAGCGCGCGCCGGCGGAATTCGGCCCGCGAAACCGTCCGGGCGACGACGGGCCGCGCGTCCTTTCGCCCCTCGAGGAGGGCCGCGGAGAGGCGCGCTTCGGCCTCGTTCCCGAAGAGACCGAAAACGGTGGAGCCGCTGCCCGAAAGGCGCGCTGCGATGGCGCCAGCGGACAGGAGCGCCTCGCGGAGGGTGCGCAGCTCGGGCCGGAGCCGCTCGGCGGCCGCCTCGAGGTCGTTCCGGTCCCGGGCGAAGACGCCGGACGCGCCTCGCGGCGCGAGGGGCGGCGCGTCCAGAGCGCGGTAAACGTCGGGAGTCGCCAGGCCGAAAGCGGGAAAAAGCAGGACGAGCCATTCGTCCGGGCCGTCCGGAAGGGGCTCGATCGTCTCGCCGCGTCCGGTCCCCCGGGCCCGGCCGCCGTGGAGGAAGAAGGCCACGTCGGAGCCGACCGCCTCGGCGACGGGCTGCAGCGCCTCGGGCGTTGCGGGCAGTTCCCAGAGCGCGGCGAGGCCGTGGAGCGCCGCGGCCGCGTCGGCGCTGCCGCCGCCGAGGCCCCCGCCCTTCGGAATCGTCTTCGAAAGGTGAATCGAGGCCCCGCGGGAAGCGCCGAACCGGTCCTTCAGGGATCTTGCCGCTTTCACGATGAGATTGGATTCGTCGACAGGGAGCGCCGGGTCGTCCGTCGTCAGCCGGAGTTCGTCATCCTCGGTCGCCTCCAGCGTCAGCCGGTCGGCGAGGTCGATCGTCTGGTAGAGCGTGTCCAGCTCGTGGTAGCCGTCCGGCCGCTTCCCGAGGACGACGAGCCTCCGGTTGACCTTGGCGAAGGCCTCGAGCGCGAGCGTCACGCCCCGCCTCCCGGGATCGCCTCGCCAGCCGGCCACTCGGCCCAGCTCTCGAGGGCGAGCGACGCCGTTCCGCCGGGCCCCGTAGCGTCGACGCGGAGCGGGAGCGGCCGCGCGGGCTCCAGCGTGACCCGGGTCCGGCCCGGGAAGAGGAGCGTGACGATCCGCCCGTCCGCTCCGAACTGCGCCGCGCGGCCGTCGTCGTCGAGGCGGATCGTGACGACGTCTCCGGCGCGTTCCACCGGCCGCCCGGCGGCGGAAAGGTCGAGAACACCGAGCAGCGCGCCGATGGCGTCCGCCGGGGCGAGCCGTCCCGGGAAGGGCGAGACGTTTTCGCCGCCGGGAACGAGGCTCATCCGGCCGGCGCGAAAGTCGCCCGCGAGAGGGGCAGAGGCCCTCCAGACGAGAGTCGACCCGTCCCACCAGACGGAAAGGTACCCCCTCACGATCGCCCCGACCTTCGGCGCCGCCTCCCCCTTGTAGAGCCCCTTGAGCCGACGCGGCCCGTACGCCTCGGCGCGCCGCTCCTCCCACCGCGCGACGTAGGGAGCCGCCTCGATCGCACCGACGGCGACCGGAGGCGGCGCCGTCGCGCAGGCGGCGGCAAGGAGGGCAGCCGCGAGGACGGCCGGCGCCGCGCGCCTCACTTCTTTTCGAGGTTGTCGGCGACCCCGGAGGTGCGGCGGAGGTTCTCCTCGAGCTTCTTCCCGCCGTCCTCCGGCTTCAGCGAAAGCGCCCGCTTCCACGCCTCGCGGGCCTTCCCGACCTCTCCGCGCTTCTCGTAGACGTCGCCGAGGTGCTCCGCGATGGTGGGGTCGTCGGGGTTCAGCTCCGCGGCCTCGAGCAGGTACTTCTCCGCCTCGTTCAGCCGGCCCGACTGATAGCAGACCCAGCCGAGCGAGTCGAGGTAGGCGCCGTTGTTCGGATCGAGGTCGACCGCCTTCTTGATCAACTCGTTCGCGCGCGGCAGGTTTTCGCCGCGTTCGGCCCACATGTAACCGAGGTAGTTCAGGGCCGGCGCGTGGTCGGGGCGGACGGTGATCAGCCGCTCGAAGGCGGCGACCGCCTCGGCCGTCTTCTTTTCGCGCTCGAGCGACGCCGCGAGCCGGAAGAGGAGCTCGGGGTCGTCCCGGTAGGTCTCGAGCGCCGCCGCGGCCGTCGCGGCCGCGCGGTCGTAGGCTTCGAGGCGCTGCCACGCGTCCGCGGAAGCGAGGGCCCCTTCGCGCCCTTCGGCGGCCAGCGCGACGAGCATCTTCTCGCCCTCGGCCTTGTCTGCGGCCGATGCGGAGCGCCGCTTGAACTCCGCCAGCGTCGAGACGACGACCGGCGTCCGCTTCGACCTCTTCAATGCCTCTTCGGCGAGCTTCACGCCGTCGGCGGGGCGCTCGCGGTCACGGGCGATCTGGGCGAGGATGTTGAAGGCCTGCTGGTTCAGCCCGTCGTCATCGACGAGGCGGGGCGTGAGAAGCCCGGCGGCGGCGTCGTAGTCCTTCCTCAGAAACGCCACGTAGCCGAGCTGCCCGTCCACCTGCCCGAGCTCCGGCGCCTTCCCCCCGTTCGCCACCAGCCGGGCGCGCAGCTCCCTCAGGAGCTTCTCCGCCTCGTCGAGCCGGCGCGCCTCGACGAAGTTGAGGGCTCGGCGGAAGGTGACGTCGGGGTCGTCGGGATCGAGCGACTCGAGCTTCTTGAGAGTGGCGTCCGCCTTGTCCGTCTCGCGCGTCTCGGAGAGGAACGCCGCGGTCAGCCGGAGCGCCTCACGGTTTCCCGGGTCCGTCGCGAGCACCTCGTCGAGGACTTTCTTTGCCTCCGGAAACCTCCGCGCGCGGAGGAGGAGCGATGCGAACTGCGTCTTCAGGCCGAGGTTCTGGGGCTGGGCCTTGACGAACCCCTGTACGACCGGGATCGCCTTGTCCCATTGCCGGGACCGCTCGTAGAGCTGGAGAAGCCCCAGTGCGGCCGCGCGGTTCTCCGGCTCCATCCTGAGGAGCGACTGATAGAGCTCCTCGGCCTCTGCAAAGCGACCGCTCTTGGAGAGCGCCTCGCCGTACATCAGGTACATCCCAGGGCCGCGGCCTTTTTCGAGGACCCGCTCGAGGACGGCTGCCGCCTCGGCCGGACGGTCGAGCCGGAGCAGGATCTGGGCGTACGAGATCGCCGTCTGCGTGTCGCCTGGCAGCACCTCGTTCGCCTTCCGGAGCACGCCGGCCGCGGCTTCGTAGCCGGCTTTGTCCTTCGCCGTGGCGAGGAGCACCTGGCCGAGCACCCGGAGGGCCGCCGGGTTCGTGGGCGAGAGCTCCACCGCCTTCCGCGCCTCCTTTTCGGCCTCGGGGAAGATCGAGAGGTCGCGGAGCAGCTCGGCGAACTCGGCCCGGAGCGCGGCGTCCTGCGGGTCCAGCTCCACGGCCTTCCGGAAGTACTTCAGGGCTTCCTCGAACTCGCTCTCCTGTGCGTGGAGCTTGGCCTCGAGGAAGAGCTGGACCGCGTCGCGCTTCTTCGCCTCGGCGGGTGTCAGCGGCCTGGCCGGGGGCTCGGCCGCTGCCGGAACGCCGGCGAGGAGCGCGACGAGAAGGAGAAGCATGCGCCGAAACGACATCGTGTTGAGGATACCGCGCAAGATCCGCGCCGGGACCGGAAATGCCCTAGAAGACCGCCGGCTCTTCGTAAACCGCAAAGACCTCGCGCATGATGTCGGAGATCTCGCCCACGGTGGCATAGGCCTTCACCGCCTCGAGCAAGGGCGGCATCACGTTCGCCCCGTCGCGGCAAGCCGCCCTGAGGTCCGAGAGTTTCTGCATCGCCGTCCGCCCGTCGCGCGTCCTCCGGATCTCCTTCAGGGCGAGGATCTGCTCGTCGGCCGTCTCCTCGGAGATCGTCAGGATGGCGACGTCGTCGCCCGGCAGCGACTCGGGGAATCCGTTGACGCCGACCATGACCTTGTCCTTCGCGTCGAACGCGCGCTGGAAGCGGTAGGCGGCGTCCATGATCTCGCGCTGGGGGAACCCGGCCTCGATGGCCTCGACCATCCCGCCGAAAGCGTCGATCCGCCGGAAGTAGTCGAAGGCGCCCGCCTCCATCCGGTTCGTCATCTCCTCGACGAGATACGCTCCGCCGAGCGGGTCGATCGAGTTGGCGACGCCGGTCTCGTGGAGGACGATCTGCTGCGTCCGGACCGCGATCTTCGCGGCGAACTCCGTCGGGAGCGCGAGCGTCTCGTCGAGGGCGTTCGTGTGGAGCGACTGCGTCCCGCCGAGGACCGCTGCGAGTGCCTGGATCGCCACGCGCGCGACGTTGTTGTAAGGCTGCGGAGCGGAGAGGGAGACCCCCGCCGTCTGTGTGTGGAAGCGGAGCTTCCAGCTGTCGGGCTTCTTCGCGCCGTAGCGGTCGCGCATGACCTTCGCCCAGATCCGGCGCGCGGCGCGGTACTTGGCGATCTCCTCGAAGAAGTCGTTGTGGGCGTTGAAGAAGAAGGAGAGCCGCGGTGCGAACTCGTCGACGGGGAGGCCCGCGTCGACGCCGTACTTCACGTACTCCATCCCGTCGCGGAGCGTGAAGGCCAGCTCCTGGAGCGCCGTCGATCCGGCCTCGCGGATGTGGTAGCCGGAGACCGAGACGGTGTTCCACCTGGGGACGTGCTTCGAGCAGAACGCGAACTGATCCGTCACGAGCCGCATCGAGGGTCGCGGCGGAAAGATGTACTCCTTCTGGGCGATGTATTCCTTCAGGATGTCGTTCTGAAGGGTGCCGCCCACCTTCGAGAACGGCGTCCCGTCCTTCTCAGCGACCGCGAGGTACATCGCGAGAGCGATCGGCGCCGTGGAATTGATCGTCATCGAGGTCGTCACCGCGCCGAGGTCGATCCCGTCGAAGAGGACCTCGAAGTCGCGGAGCGTGTCGACGGCGACGCCGCATTTCCCGACCTCGCCCGCCGCCATCGGGTGGTCCGAGTCGTAGCCGTAGAGCGTCGGGAGGTGGAAGGCCGTGGAGAGCCCCGTCTGCCCGTGCGCGAGGAGCATCCGGAACCGTTCGTTCGTGTGCCGTGCCGTGCCGAAACCCGCGAATTGCCGGATCGTCCAGGGGCGCCCGCGGTACATCGTCGGCCGGACGCCCCGCGTGTACGGAAACTCCCCCGGCCAGCCGAGGTCCCGCTCGTAGTCGAAGCCCGGGAGGTCGTCCGGTGTCGCCAGGACGTTCACCTCGGCCGAGGAGACGGTCGTGAAGTCCTTCCGCCACGGCGGGGTCTTCGCGAAGGCCGCGGCGGCCTTCTCGCGCCAAGCCTCCTTGGCTTTCCGGATCCGCTCCTGCTCGGGTGTGAGGGGGAGCGCTCCCTCTTCCTTGACGCTCATGTCAGGAATTGTATGCGAGCGGGCCGCCGTCGAGTCCGCGCCTCAGAACGGTGCGCGCTGGGCGTCGAGCAGAGACTTCACCGAGGGCGCTTGTCGGAGGCGGGAGAGATTCCCCTTCCGGAGGCCGACCTCGGCCGGCCATTCGTGGGAGAGGAAGAGCGGCATCGACTCGGAAAAACCGTAGGCCCCCGCGCTTTCGAATGCGAGGAAGTCGCCGCGCGCCGGGAGCGGGAGGCGGGCGTTCGGGTGCAGAACGTCGAGGCTCGTGCAAAGGGGACCTGCGAGAACCAGGGATTTCTTCGAAGGGGAAGAGGGGCGGGGGCGGGCTCCGCTCTTCGCCGGCACGCGCCTGACACGGTGCGGGCACTCGAGGAGAACCGGACGCAGGAAGTGATGGACGCCGCCGTCGACGAGAACGTAGTCGACGCCGCGGCTCCGCTTTCTGCCGAGCACCTTCACGACGTACGTCCCGCCATCGGCGACCAGAAAGCGGCCGGGCTCGAACACGAGCCGGACGCCCGAAAGCCCCGGCTCGAGCGCTACGTCGCGGGCCACGGCCGAAAGCCCCCTTCTCAGCATTCCGAGGTCCAGCGGTCTCTCGCCGTCGGCGTAGGGAATCCCGAAGCCGCCGCCGAAATCGACGGAGCGGAGCGAAACGTCGTATGCCTTCGAAAGCGAGAGCGCAAGTGCCAGAACGCGGCGCGTGTTCTCGACGAGGAGCCGCGCGTCGAGAACGTTCGAGGCGTTGAAGACCTGGAATCCGCAAATCTCCAGGTGGGGGAAGTTCTCCTTGTTTCGAAGGACTCTCCGGGCGGAGGCCAGGTCGAAGCCGAACTTCCCGGCGCCGGGGCCGCCGATGATGACCCGCTTCTCGGCGATTCCCCACGGCGGATTCAGGCGAAGCCCGACCGGAATGCGCCGGCGGAGCCGGGCGCCGATCTTCTCCAGCTCGTCCAGCTCCCATTCCCCTTCAACGTGGATCTGGGAGACGCCGGCCGAGACGAGCGCTTCGAGGTCCGCATCGGTTTTCGCCGGGCCGGTCGAGAGGATCTTCGAGGGAGCGAAGCCGGCCCGCCGCGCCGCCAGGAGCTCGCCCCTCGATGCGACGTCCGAAGAGAGACCCAACCTGCTCAGGAAGGAGAGGACCCCGAGCGACGGGTTGGCCTTGACGGCGTACGCGATCTCGAAGCGCGCGCCGAGAGAGGCGCGAAGGGCTCGCACGCGCGCCTCGATCACGTCGAAGTCGTACAGATAGAACGGCGTCCCGAACCGCTCCGCCGCGAGACGAATGACCGAATCGCCTGTCATCCCTCTAGGCAGGCGCGGCCGCGGGCCGCGTGTCATCTCCCGACCTCTTCACCGAAGCGCTCCCTCCAGTGTCGTCTTGGCGTCCGTCTTCTCATCCCGGTACTTGACGATGACCGCCGCGGAGAGCGAGAGGCCGCGCTCCTTCGCCCACGCTCCGGGCGCCGGGCGCGCACCGGGAACGACGACGGCGCCTTCGGGAATCGTCAGCGGTGTATCGGCCGTGCCGCGGAGCTCGCGCTCGTGCACGAGGTCGAAGACGACCGACGAGCCCGTCAGGACGACGCCGGACGCGAGAACGGCCCGGCGCCTCACGCAGACCCCTTCGTAGATCCCGACGCCGCCGCCGACGAAGACGTCGTCCTCGATCACGACGGGGACGGCCCCGACCGGCTCCAGGACGCCGCCGACCTGCGCCGCCGCCGAAAGGTGGACGCGCCTGCCGACTTGCGCGCAGGAGCCGACGAGGGCGTGGCTGTCGATCATCGACCCTTCGTCCACATAAGCGCCGACGTTGACGTATGCCGGCGGCATCACGACGACGCCCCTCGCCAGATACGCCCCGCGCCGGATCGCGGTGCCCCCCGGAACGACGCGC
Organism: uncultured Acidobacteriota bacterium; assembly: GCA_963721385.1. GTDB lineage: Bacteria > Acidobacteriota > Thermoanaerobaculia > UBA5066 > UBA5066 > DAOMFB01. Next base: position 176,688 of record CAVRJB010000005.1, on the reverse strand, counting down.
ACCCCATGAGGGAGCGGCCGCCGGGGCGGCAGCGTGTCGCGGTCGCGGAAGGAGAGCGGCCCGGCGATCAGGTCCACGTCGGTCCCGATCCGGAACGCGGCGAGGATCGCCTCTTTCACGGCCCGGTTCGGCACCCAGCGCCCGTTCGAGTCGGGCGCGGCGGCGCGCACCTCCCCGCGCTCGAGGGAGTCGAGGAGGGCGAAGACCTCGTCGCGCGTCATGCGGCCTCCGGAAGCGGCGCTCCCGCGGCGTCGAGAAGCCCGGCGGACTTCATCGCCTCCTCCACGGCCGCGTGATGCGCCGCCGAGAGCGGGACGAGCGGCAGCCGCAACGTGCCGCGGCAGAGGCCGAGCCGCTGCATCGCCCACTTCGCCGGGATCGGGTTCGACTCGCGGAAGTTCGCGCGCATGAGGGGGAAGAGCTTCGCCTGGAGAGCGGAAGCCCGCTCGCGGTCGCCGGCGAGACCCGCCCGGACCAGCTCCGCGGTGGCCCGCGGGGCCTCGTTCGAGACGACCGCGATCAGGCCGTCGGCGCCGCACGCGATCATGGGTATTGCGAGCGAGTCCTCGCCCGAAAGGACGGAGAAGCCCGACGGCCGCGCGCGGAGGATCTCGCAGGCCTGGTCGAGACTCCCCGAGGCTTCCTTCACCCCGACGATGCGCGGGTCCTCGGCGAGGGCGAGGACCGTGTCGGGGAGCATGTTCAGCCCCGTCCGCCCCGGCACGTTGTAGACGACGACCGGGAGCCTCCCGGCGTCGGCCACCGCCTTGAAGTGCTCGATGAGGCCGCGGGGCGTCGGCTTGTTGTAGTACGGGGTGACGACGAGAAGCATGTCGGCGCCGGCCTTCCGGCAGCGCTCGGCCAGCCTCTGCGCCTTTTTCGTGTCGTTCGACCCGCATCCCGCGATGACGCGGACGGCGCGGCCCGCGGTCCGCGCCGTCTCCGCCGTGACGGCCACGACCCGCTCGTGCTCGTCGGCGTCGAGCGTGACCGCCTCCCCGGTCGTCCCGCAGGGGACGAGGCCGGCGACGCCGCCGTCGATCTGCCGTTTCACGAGTCGACGGAGGGCCGTCTCGTCCAGGGCGCCGGAGTCGTCGAACGGGGTGATCAGGGCGGTGAAGACACCGGAGAGCCGGGCGGGCAGCGGAGGCGTGGTCATCGGGGTTTCCTTTCTCGTGAACGGCTCGAGAGGGCGTCGAGGAATTCGTCGAACGTCGCGGGGCCCTGGCGGCCGCTCGAGAGGAGCCATTCTGCGGCGGCGACCGCACCCGCCGCGAAGATCGCGCGCGACCGCGCGCGGTGGGCGATCTCCAGAGTCTCGTCGGCTCCCTCGAAGAAGAGAACGTGCTCGCCGGGCTGTCCCCCCTGCCGAAGGGCGACGACCGGGACCGTCGCACCCGGACGCGAGGACTCCACCGCCGCCGCGAGGAGCTTCGCGGTCCCCGACGGGGCGTCCTTCTTGGCCGAATGGTGCCGCTCGAGGATTCCCGGCTCGAACCCGGGGAAGGGAGCGAGAAGCTCCGCGGCGCGCAGCGCGAGGCGCTTCATGACGGCGACGCCGATCGAGAAGTTCGGGGAATGAAGAAAAGGAGTCTGCTGCTCCCGAGCCATCCGAAGTGCAGGTGCCACATCCCATCCCGTGGTGCCCGAGACGACCGGAAGATGCCTGGAAAGCAGGAACGACACGAGCTCCTCGGCCGACGCGGGCGTCGTGAACTCAAACGCGATTTCCGCGGCGGCAGGTCTGCTCGAAGCGGACGCACGTGCCCTCGCGCCCGATTCACTTTCAAAGAGATCTCCCGGTCGGTCCCCCTCGTCGATCCGCCCCGCGACGTCGTGGCCCCGTTCGAGCAGGACCGCCTCGACCGCCTTCCCCATCTTCCCGTAGCCGACGAGGAGCGCTCTCATTCGAAAAACTCCCGGTGGAGGCGGCGGACCGCCTCGGCCGCGTCGTCCTCGCCGACGACGAAGGTGATGTTCGTGTCCGACGCCCCCTGCGAGATGAGGACGACGTTGACGCCGCCGAGGGCGCCGAACACGCGATGCGCGATGCCGGGGGTCGTCCGGATCTTCCGGCCGACGACCGAGACGACGGCGAGGTGCCGGAGGATCGTGACCTCCGCCAGCTCGGACAGCTGCTCCGCGAGGAGATCGAGCGGCGCCTTCCCGTCGACCGTCACCGAGATCGAGACCTCGCTCGTCGTGATGACGTCGACCGGCACGCGGAGCCTCTCGAAAACCGAGAAGACGCGGGCCGCGTAGCCGTGGGCGAAGAGCATCCGCGGGTTGCCGAGGAAGAGCGCGGCGACGCCCTTCCGCATCGCGACCGCGCGGACGCCGGCGCCCGGCGCGTCCGCCCGGACGACGGTTCCCTTCGCCTCCGGCCTGAACGTGTTCCGGACCGCGACCGGGATCCCGCGCGAGACGGCCGGGCGGATCGTCGCCGGGTGGAGGACCTTCGCACCGAAGAACGCCAGCTCGGCGGCCTCCGCATAGACGACCTCGTCGAGGAGCTTCGCGGCGGGGACGACCCGCGGGTCGGCGGTCAGGATGCCGTCCACGTCTGTCCAGATCTCGATCGCCTCGACCGGCTGCCCCGAATCGGCGAGCGCCGCGCCGAGGATCGCCGCCGAGAAGTCCGACCCGCCGCGGCCGAGCGTCGTCGTCGAGCCATCGGGGGCCGCGCCGACGAAGCCCCCGGTGACGACCGTCCGCCCGGCCGCAAGCTCCGGCACGACGCGGGCCGCGACGCGGCGCGTCGTCTCCTTCTCGTCGGGCATGGCCGCGCCGTACGCCGCGTCGGTCGCGAGGATGTCGCGTGGATCGATCCAGACGGCCCGGGCGCCGCGCGCGCGGAGCGCGGCGGCGACGAATCGCGAAGAGACGAGCTCGCCCATGGCGAGGAGCGCATCCGACGTGCGAGGAGAGATCTCTTCGAGCAGGGAGATTCCCAAAGAGAGGTCCCGAACGCGTCGGAGCTCCCCCTCGAGGTTCTGCGCGCAGGCCTGCGCGTCGTCGTTCGGCAGTGCGAGGGCGTCGAGCGCGACGCGGTGCCGAGTCGCGAGGACGTCGATGGACGCCTCGGCGGCCGCCCGGTCCCTCGCTTTCGAGGAGCTCTTCAACGCCTCCAGCAGGTCCGTCACCCCCGCCATCGCCGAGACGACGACGAGCGGCGTGTCCGCCCGGCGCGCGGCCACGAGATCGGCGACGCCGGCAACCCGCTCCGCCGATCCCACCGACGTCCCGCCGAACTTGAGGACGTTCATCTCCGGGTCGGAACCGCCAGCCGCCCGGTCGCCGCGAGAAGCTCGGCGTTCAGGAGCGCTGCCCCCGCCGCGCCGCGAATCGTGTTGTGGACGAGAAGAGTGAAACGGACGTCGTAGACCGGGTCGGACCGCAGGCGTCCGACCGTGACCGTCATGCCGGCGCCGGCGTCGACGTCGCGGATGGGCTGCGGGCGGTCGCGCTCGTCGCGCACGGCGATGGGCCGGACGGGGGCCGACGGGAGCTTCAGCCGCTGCGGCTCGCCGGTGAAGTTCTCGAGCGCGGCCCTCACGTCCGCGAGAGAGGCCTTCGACTTGAGCTTGAGGAAGACCGACTCGGTGTGGCCATCGCGCACGGGCACCCGGTTCACCGACACGCTGATCGGGAAATCGGCGTCCACGACGTGCCCGGCTTCGAGGTGGCCGAGGATCTTCTTCGGCTCGCGCTCGATCTTCTCCTCCTCGCCCTCGATGAACGGGATGACGTTCGCGTTCGCGTCGAGCGACGGGACGCCCGGATATCCGGCGCCCGAGAGCGCCTGCAGCGTCGTCACGGCGACCGATTCGACGCCGAAGGCGCGGTGGAGCGGCGCCAGCGCCATCGCGAGGCCCACCACCGAGCAGTTCGGGTTCGTGACGATGCCGCCGCCCGACGCGCGCGTCGGCTGCCCGTCCAGGAGGACGAGGTGGTCCGCGTTCACCTCGGGGATGACGAGCGGGACGTCGGGCCGCATCCGGAACGACTTCGTGTTCGACACCACCATCTTCCCGCGCCCGGCCTGCAGAGGCTCGATCGTGTCGGCGACGGCCGCGTCGAGTCCCGAGAGCAGGACGGGCGACGCGAAGTCCGCGTCCACCGCCGTCACGACGAGATCCCGCGCCTCCCTCGGGACGTCGCCCGCGAGGATCCAGCGGGTCGCCTCGAGATAGCTCTTCCCGGCCGAGCGCTCGGAGGCCGCCACCTCCGCGAGGACGAAGCGCGGGTGGCCCTCGAGCAGCGAGACGAGCCGCTGCCCGACGGCGCCGGTCGCGCCGAGGACCGCCACCGGGATCCGGGAATCGGGTCGTGTCATTTCGGGCTCCTTCAAAACAGAAAGCCCGCCGTTTCCGGCGGGCCCTGGTGTCTTCTGGTGATCGCCTCGGTTGTCCGCGATCTACAGAACGCTCCCTTGCCCGCCGCGTCGCGGCGTCGTCTTGATCGAGGTCATCCGCTTTCGGGAAGTGACGGCGTTCATTGGCGCGAAAGGGTAGGCGCGCCGGGCAGGCGTGTCAAGGAGTCCTCTCGACGGTGGCTCGAGGCGACGGGCCTCACTTCTTGATCGCGGGCGCCACCAGCATCAGCGACCGCACCTGGACTGTCGCCGTCTTCTTCCCGATGCACGTCCCGGGCTTCGCCGCCGCTTTCTGCGGCGAGTCGGGGTCGTACCCCCAGGCGACGACGGTGAAGGTCCCGGGCGAGGCGAAGGCGTGGGAGAACGTCTTCGGGAATGGGCTCCCGAAGAGCTGCGCTTCGGCCTGGGACTTGTCTCCGAAGTCGAGCCAGGCGAATTTGCATTCCCCCGTCCCTTCCACCGTGATCGTCACCGAACCGCCCGGATTGGCCGATTGCGGGCTGGACCTTCACTCCTGTAATCGTTCCGGGCGGCGCCGCCACGACACCTCCGGCCTTCAGGGAAGCCGCCGAGGCGACGCCGGAGCCGGCGGGAGGAGGAGACGGCGGAGGTGCCGCAAGCGGTGCCTCTCCCGCCTTCTTCGACCACTTGCTTGAAGGGTCCTTAGGTCCGGCGGGCGGCGACGGCTGGAGGTACTCGAGGTCGACTTTCGAGAAGTTGAGGACGAATTGATCGAACGTCTCTCCTCCCCCACCCCCGCTACCGCCCGTCTGGAAGGACGACACCATGACGTCCGTCATCTTGTAGCGGAGATAGGGCGATGCGCCGCCGCCCTTGAAGGCCTCCAGCGTCGCCGTCGGGAAGTGGGTTCCGCGGGCGTTCGCCTCGGCCAGCCTGACGATCGCCGGGCTCGTCCGGGCCGCGAAGTGGATCGACGAGGGGCCATGCGACCTCGTCGCCGCACCGCCCGCGCCTACGTCCGTATGAGCCGGCACGCCGGCGCCGACGCTGAAGCTGGAGATCTCGATGACTCCCGGCACTCCATCCAGCCTGAGGTAGTAGTTGCTGGCGGCTTCCGCGTCCCGGAATCCCGCACCCGCCAGCAGAGCCAGCCCGATCGCCAGCCAGTTCCCTATCTTCGTCATCGCACGCCTCCCCCGGAGCGGCTCGCCCCGGATGAAATTCAATCTAGGCGCCGATGCGTCGATCCGCCAGAGCGCGATCTGGCCGCTGGGCGACGAAGTGGGGCTCGCGCGCGACAAATCGGCGGAGAGGCAGGCCGCGGGGTGAGTAAAGTCACCACGTGCGGCCGAGCCCCCCGTTTGACCCCTCGACGAGGCCGCTCCGATAATCGGCTCCCGCCCTTCCGGCGGACCACGCCGACATGACGGATCTCTCCCCCGAGCGGCTTTCCGAGCTCTACCGGCTGATGCTCCTCAACCGGCTGCTCGAGGAGCGCCTCGTCCACCTCTACCGGCAGGGCAAGATCGTCGGCGGCCTCTTCCGCTCGCTCGGACAGGAAGGGACGTCGGTCGGGACGGCCTTTGCGCTCGAGGAAGGCGACCTTCTGACGCCCCTGATCCGGAACCTCGGCTCCCTCCTGACGCGCGGGATTCCGCCGTTCGACCTCTTCGCCCAGTACATGGCGCGGGCAGCGTCCCCCACGAAGGGAAAGGAGGCGCACCACAACGTGACCGACGTCGCGCGCGGCGTCTACGCCCCGATCGCGATGCTCGGCACGGCCATACCGGTCATGGCCGGCATGCTCCTCGCCGAGCGGATCCGCGGCAAGCGGACCGTCGGGATGACCTACATCGGCGACGGAGGCACCTCGGTCGGCGCCTTCCACGAAGGACTCAACTTCGCCGCGGTCCAGAAGCTGCCGCTCGTCCTCGTCGTCGAGCACAACGCCTGGGCCTACTCGACGCCGTCGGAGAAGCAGTGCGCCGCGAGGACGCTGGCCGACAAGGCGCCTGGCTACGGGATCGCCGGAGAGGTCGTCGACGGGAACGACGTCCTCGCCGTCTTCGACGCCGCCCGCCGCGCCGTCGACCGGGCTCGCCAGGGGGACGGGCCGACGCTACTCGAGTGCAAGACCTACCGGCTGAAGGGCCACGCGGAGCATGACGCGCAGAGCTACGTCCTTCCGGAGGAGCTCTCGGAGTGGAAGGCGCGGGACCCGCTGGCCCGCTTCGAGCGCGTCCTCGACGAACGGCGGATCCTCCCACCTGCGGCCCGCGGCGCGATGCGCGAGGCGATCGGGCTGCAGCTCGACGCGGATCTCGCGGCGGCCGAGACCTCGCCTCCCCCGGAGCCCGGGACGGCGCTCGAAGGGGTCTATGCCCCCGCCGCGGAGGAGGTCTGATGGCCGACCCGCGTGCGAAGGAGGGGGTCACGCTGACGCTCGACGTTCCGGAGGCCGGCGGGGCGGCGGGGCCCGGGACGCTCTACGTCGACGCGATCCGGCAGGCGCTCCGGGAGGAAATGGAGCGCGACGGCCGCGTCTTCGTCATCGGCGAGGACGTCGGCGCGTTCGGCGGCGCATTCAAGGCCACCGAGGGGCTCTTCGCCCGCTTCGGCGCCGGGCGCGTCATCGACACGCCGGTCTCGGAGGAGGCGATCGTCGGCGGCGCCATCGGCGCGGCGATGCGCGGCCTCCGGCCCGTCGCCGAGATGCAGTTCATGGACTTCATCTCGCGCGCGTTCGACCTCCTGACGAACTACGCGGCGAAGAGCCGCTACCGGACCGGCGTCGGCGTGCCGCTCGTCGTCCGCGGGCCGTCGGGCGCTGGAGTCCACGGCGGACCCTTCCATTCGCAGAGCCCCGAGGCCGCCTTCGCCCACACGCCCGGCCTCAAGGTCGTCGCCCCGGCGACGGCGTACGACGCGAAGGGACTGCTGAAAGCCGCGATCCGCGACGAGGACCCCGTCGTCTTCCTCGAGCACAAGTTCCTCTACCGAAGGGTCCGCGACCGGATCCCGCGGGAGGACTACGTCGTCCCCATCGGGAAGGCGGCCGTCCGCCGGCCCGGCCGGGACCTGACGATCCTGACCTGGAGTGCGATGCTCTGGACGGCGCTGGAGGCGGCAGAAGAGCTCGCGAAGGACGGGATCGAGGTCGAGGTCGTCGACGTGCGGACGCTCCTGCCGCTCGACGAGAAGTCGATCCTCGAGTCCGTCGCGCGCACCTCGAGGTGCCTGATCCTCCACGAGGACACGCGAACGGGAGGCGTCGGTGCCGAGATCGCCGCGACGATTGCCGAGAAGGCGTTCGAGGTTCTCGACGCCCCGGTCGTCCGGGTCACCGCCCCGGACACACCGGTCCCGTACGCCCCGGAGTTGGAAGAGGCCTTCCTGCCGAATACCCGTACACTTCTCGCGGCGGCGAGAAGGCTCGCCGAATACTGAGGAGACGATTCGATGCCGACGAACGTGATCATGCCGCAGATGGGCGAGTCGATCGCCGAAGGCACCCTGACGAAGTGGCTCAAGAAGCCGGGGGACGCGGTCAAGCGCGACGAGCCCCTCTTCGAGATCTCCACCGACAAGGTGGACGCCGAGATCCCCGCTCCCGCGAGCGGAGTCCTCCTGTCGATCGTGGTCGAGGAGGGGAAGACCGTCCCGATCAACACCGTCGTTGCGATCCTCGGCGAGGCGGGTGAATCCGCCGCAGTCGGAATGCCGCCTCCGGCGGCCGATTCGCCGAAGGTGACGGAAGCGGCGGCCCCCCCGCCCCCCGCTCCGGCTCCGCCGCCTGCGCCGATCCCGGCGAGCGTTCGGCCGCAGCCCGGCGAGTCGAAGGAAGAGCTGCTCCGGCGCCGCTCGACGCCGGTCGTCCGGAACATCGCCGAGGAGCACGGCATCGACATCGCCGGCCTGAAGGGGACCGGGATCTCGGGACGCGTGACGAAGGCGGACATCCTCGAAGTCGTGGAAAGGAAACCGGCTCCGGCCATGGATCGGGGGCCGGCTTCGGCGGCCCCCGTGGCGACGGATCGGGGGCCGGCTTCGGCGGCCCCCGTACCCCCCGCTGCGGCCATGACGGTCGCCGAGCCGCAGCAGGTCGACGCGAGGGCCTACGCCACCGCGCCGGCCCCGATCGCGCCGTACTCCCCGGGCTCGGCCGTCGTGGTCGAGCCGATGTCCTCGATGCGGAAGAAGATCGCCGAGCGGATGGTCGACTCGAAGCGGACCTCCGCGCACGTCACGTCGGTCTTCGAGGTCGACTTCACGAACGTCGCCCGCCTCCGCGACCGCGTGAAGGACCGCTTCGCCCAGCAGTACGGCACGAAGCTGACGTACATGCCGTTCGTTTTCCGGGCCGTGATCGCCGCCCTCAAGGCGCGGCCGCTTCTGAACGCCTCGATCTCCGGCGACGAGATCGTCTACCACAAGGAGGTCAACCTCGGCATGGCGGTCGCCCTCGACTGGGGCCTCATCGTCCCGGTCATCCGCCGCGCCGACGACCTCTCGCTCGTCGGCCTCGCCCGCGCCGCGAACGACCTCGCCGGCCGGGCGCGGACGAAGAAGCTGAGCCCCGACGAGGTGGCCGGCGGCACGTTCACGATCACGAACCACGGGGGGTTCGGCTCGCTCTTCGCGACGCCGGTCATCAGCCAGCCGCAGGTCGCGATCCTCGGCGTCGGTGCCATCGAAAAGAGGCCGAGGGTCGTGACGATGCCCGACGGGTCGGACACGATCGCCGTCCGGACCATGGCCTTCATGAGCGTCACTTTCGACCACCGCCTCATCGACGGCGCCGAGGGCGACACCTTCCTGGGCCTCGTGAAACAGACGATCGAGACCGAGAAGTGGAGCGAGCTGGAGTCGCTCTGAGCCGGACGCTCGACGTCCTCGATCTCCTGGGCCGGGGCCCCGTCCCGTACGACGAGGCCCTCGCCCTCCAGCGCGCCGCGGAAGCGCGCGTCAAGGCGGGCGGCCGCGAGGCGCTGTTTCTCCTCGAGCACGAGGACGTCATCACGATCGGACGAAACGCGTCCCGAAGCGACCTCTTCGTCACCGAAGCGTTCCTCGCGTCCCGGGGGATCGCCCTCCGGAGCACCGACCGCGGCGGAAAGCTGACGTGGCACGGCCCGGGCCAGCTCGTCGTCTACCCCGTTCTCGACCTCTCCCCCGACCGCCGCGACGTCCGGCGCTTCGTCCACGATCTCGAGGAGGTCTTGATCCGGACCGTCGGCGACTTCGGCGTGACGGCGGAGCGGAGCGGCCTTCCGAAGCGCTGGTCGTCGGTCTGGGCCGGCAACGACAAGCTCGCCGCCATCGGTGTTCACTTGTCCCGCTGGATCACGAGCCACGGCGTCGCGCTGAACGTCGCGCCCGACCTGGCGCGGTTTTCGCTCTTCCTCCCGTGCGGGATCGCCGACGGCGGGGTGACGTCCCTCGAACGTCTCCTCGGAAAGGAGAAGACGCCGCCGGTCCCGGAGGTCGCCCGGCGTTTCGTCGCACGTTTTGCAGAGGTTTTCGGCCGGACCCCGGAGGAGAGGCCCGAAGGGCTCCGGAGGCTCACATCCGTGGAGGAGGCGACAATCGTCGCCACGGGAGGAGAACGATGACGGAAAACGTCAGGCCCGGAAGGAAGGGATCCCGCGACGCCTACGAGCTTCTGACCGAGAAGATCGCGCCGTTCGCGGGCGACGGCGAGTCGCTCCACTTCGACCGGATCGTCCGCGCCCCTGTGGACGACGAGACGGTCGGTCTCGTCGCCCAGTGCCTCGTCGACGAGGATCCCGCGACGCGCCGAGCCGGCCTCTTCGTCTTCGCCGGGCTCCAGGACGAGACCGCGGAGCGCCTCGGCCCGTTTCGGCCGCTCGAGACGAAGGTCCGCGAGCTCCTCCTCGACCTCGACGGTTCCGTCCGCTGCGACGCCCTGATGGCGTTCGCTTACTTCGATCCCGGCGACCTCCACACCGTCCTCCGGGAGTTCCTGACCGACCCGCACGGCCGAAACCGCCTCCAGGCGGTCCGGATTCTGGACGTCGAGGCGAACCCCGGGAACCTCCCGACCCTCCTGACACTCGGCGTCGACCCGTACCACGAAGAGAGCCCCGAGGACGCCCGCGAGTGGCTCGTCGTCCGCGAGGCCGCTCGCGACGCCATCGAGCACACGGCCTGCGTCCGCCTGCCAGCGCCCCTCGCCGAAGAGGAGATCGAGGGCGTCGCCTGCGTCTTCCACGCCTGGGACCCCGTCTGGCAATGGGCGGCGCGGCAGGGCGTCCGCGGGCGCGGATAGACTCGCCGCGTGAGCGCGAATCTCCCCACGTTCTCCCCCACTCCGGACCGTCCGCGTTACGGCGTCACGCCGAGGCCGGCGTGGTTGAAGGTGCGGGTGTCCGACTCGGACGACGCCCGGGAGATCCTCGCCCTCCTCGAGCAAAAGAGCCTGAACACGGTCTGCCAGGAGGCGCGCTGCCCGAATATCTTCGAATGCTGGGGCCGCGAGCGGACGGCGACCTTCCTGCTGATGGGCGACGTCTGCACCCGGCACTGCGGCTTCTGCGCCGTGGCGCAGGGAATCGGGCGGCCGCTCGACCCGGCGGAGCCGCGCCACGTGGCCGAGGCGGTCGCCGCGATGGGCATCCGGCACGCCGTCGTCACATCCGTGAACCGCGACGAACTCTCCGACGGCGGCGCCTCCCACTTCGCCGCGACGATCCGGGAGATCCGCCACCTGAACCCGGGCGCCACCGTCGAGGTGCTGATCCCGGACTTCCTCGGGAGCGAGACGGCTCTCCGGACGGTCCTCGACGAGCGGCCGGAGGTCCTGAACCACAACACCGAGACGGTGAAGCGCCTGTACCGGCGCGTCCGGCCCGACGCCGTCTACGAGCGCTCTCTCGAGCTCCTCGCGCGGGCGGCCCGCTTCCGCGACGACACGGCGCCCTCGCTGAAGGTGAAGAGCGGCGTGATGGTCGGGCTGGGCGAGACGAGAGATGAGATCTCGCGGACGATGTTCGATCTTCGAAGCGCCGGCACCGACGTCCTCACGATCGGCCAGTACCTGCAGCCGCACGAGCGGCGGCTACCGATCGAGAAGTACTACTCCCCCGAGGAGTTCGACGACATCGGACGGGAAGGCGAGGCGATGGGCTTTGCGCGGGTGGAATCGGGTCCGCTGGTCCGGTCGAGCTACCACGCCCGGCGTGCCGTCACCTGAAATCTACTCCCCGTCGTTTCCGATGGCCTCGACCGGGCAGGAGTCCATGGCCTCCTGGCACTGGGCCTCTTCCTCCGGGGTCTCGGCCTGCTTGGAGACGAACGAGTAGCCCTTGTCCTCGTTCCGCTTGAAGTTGTTCGGCGCCGTCACGCGGCAGACGTCGCAGTCGATGCACTGCGTGTCGACGTAGAACTTGCCGGCGACGTTGTCCTCGTACCGATCGTCTTTGTTCGCCATCGCGCGTAAAGATACCATGCGGCTCTCGATGGTGAGGCGTCCCGCCTTCGTGAATCAGGTGCTTTTCGGCACGCTCGCAGCGGCCCTCGTGTCGGCGGGATGCGGGCCGAAGGACCCCGGCGAACGGGTCTGGGGCCGGAAGTGCTCCGCTTGTCACGGCCGTGACGGCCGGGGGGACACGCGCTTCGCAATAGGGCGGCCTTATGCGAACCTGACGGACGACGCTTGGAAGCACGGCGGCGACGTCGCGTCCATCCGGCGCCTGATCGCCGACGGAAACCCGAAGAGCCCGATGCCCGCGTTTCGAGACCGCCTCTCCCCCGAGGAGATCGACGCCGTCGCGGCCCACGTCCTGAAGCTCTGGGGGCGCGCCCACGGGACGCCCGTGCCGGAGGCGAAGTGACGCGCCGGATCCCGATCTTCCCGCTCCCGGGCGTCGTCTTCTTCCCGGAGACGGCGCTCCCGCTCCACGTCTTCGAGCCGCGCTACCGCGAAATGCTCGCGGACGCGCTCGCCGGAGACCGGATCCTCGGCGTCCAGCTCCTCGACCCTGCAGGCCGTCCCGACGCGGCCGGCCGGCCGGCCGTCCACGAGATCGGCTGCGCGGGCGAGATCGAGGAACACGAACCGCTGCCGGACGGGGGGTCGAACATCGTCCTCATGGGCGTCTACCGCTACCGGATCGAGCGCGAGGTCTCCGGCGAAAAGCCGTACCGGATCGCCGAGGTGACCGAGCACCCGATCGCGCCGCTCCGCAGCGGCACCCCGGCGCCCGGCGAGCGCCGGGAGCGCCTCCTCGCCGACGTCGGGCGTCTCGCCGATGCGGTCGGCCGCTCGCAGGCCAAGGAGTTCCCGCCCGGCCTCTCGGACGAAGGCGTCGTGAACGAGATCCTGACCCGGCTCGGGATCGACGCCGACGACGGCTACCGTCTGCTCACGATGGACGCCCTCGGCGAGCGCTACGACTGGGCCGCGCAGCTCATCGAGTCGATGCAGCGCCGGCTCGACCTCCTCGCCCCGTACCGGGGATCGAAGGTCGAGCCGCGCTGGAATTGAGGGGGAAGGGCGTGAAGGCTCCGGCGCCCTCCCGCGACGCGGCGGCCGCATCGGCCGCAGCCGCCGTCGGGCTCCTTTTCTTCGGCGGCGTTCTCGCGGGAGGCGTCTTCTGGTTGGGCGACTTCCAGGCCGCGTTCGAACCGCTTCGGGGCAGCCTCGGCCGTGCGTGGCGCGCGGGCCTCCCCCTCTGGAATCCGGACCTCGCGAACGGAACGCCGTTCCTGGCGAACCCGTTCGCGGCGGCGCTCTACCCGCCGAATCTCCTTTTCGCCATCCCCGGCATCGAGCCGGCGCGCCTCCTTTCCTGGCTCACCGTCGCGCACGCCCTCGGAGCGCTGCTCGGGACCTTTCGCCTCGCTCGTCGGCTCGGGATCTCGTCCGTCGGCTCGGCGGCTGCGGCGGTCGTCTATCCCCTCTCGGGCGCCCTTGCCGTCGCGACCTACACGGCGCTCTATCACGCGACGTTCTGCTGGCTCCCCTGGCTCCTGCTCGCGGCGGTCGCGCTCCGCGAGGCGCCGCCGGGAAAGGCCGGGCGCCCTCTCCTCGGAGGCCTCGTCGTCCTCGCGTCGATGGTTCTTTCGGCCGAGCCGTTCGCCATCGCAGCCGGGCTTCTCGGGGGCGGGCTCGTCCTGGTCGCGCCGGGGCCGGCGGGGGCCGGGATCGGTCACCGGGCCGGCCGCGCAGCGGCGGTCCTCGTAGGCGGCCTCCTTCTCGCGGCACCGCTCCTCGTCGCGGTGCTTCGTTACTTCCCGGCCACGGTCCGCGCCGGCGGGCTTCCCGCCGCGGTCTCCGGCTCCCCGTCCCTTCAGCCGCTCGAGCTCCTCGGAACCGTCCTCGCCGACCCGTTCGGCGACGAGTTCCGCCGATTCCGCGACGCCTCGCTCGCCGGCTTCCTCCAGCGGCCGGACGTCGTCCTGTTCGGCGCCCTCTTCGGCGGACTCTACGTCGGCTCCGCGGCGGTCGCTCTCGCTCTTCTTGGCGCCGCGGCCCGGGGACGGCGCCGCCTCGCCTTCCTCTTCTGGGCACTGGCGCTCCTCCTCCTCGCGCTCGGGCCGCACGGGCCCCTCGCGCCGCTTTTCCACTTTCAACTGATGAGCACTCTCCGGTACCCGATCAAGTGGATCACGGCGGCGTTCCTGCCTCTCGCGCTCCTCGTCGGGGACGGTGTCGACGTCCTTTCTGCCGACACGGACGCGCCGCCCCTCCGCCGGCCGTCCGTCCTCGCCGCCCTTTCGGTGCTCGGCCTTCTCGCCGCCGTCACGGCGGGCGCGCTTCTCGGCCTCGACGAGCTCGTCGCCCGGCTCGCCCGGCCGGGAGGCGACGCCGCCCGTCTCGTGCCGGCCGTCCGGAGCCGGCTCGTCGAGAGCGCCGGCACCAGCGCGCTCTTCGCCGCCGCCCTCCTCGTCGTCGCCGCGGCGCAGAGACGCGGACGAGGAGCGGCCGCCGCCGCTCTCGTTGCGGCCGACCTGCTGGTCTTCAACCGCGCGCTGATCCCGCTCGCGCCGCTCGCGGCCTACCAGACAGTGCCGGCCGCCGTCGGAATCTTGCGCAGCGACGGCCCGGGCGCCGGCCGGACCTGGGTCGACCATCGGCTCTCGACACGCATGATCGCCTCGCGTATCCGCCCCGACGCGCCTCTCGGGGAGACGGCTCTCCGGCTGCGGCGGCAGCGCCTCGATGCGTATTCCGGTCTGTCCTACGGTCTCCGCCTCGCGTTCCCGGTCGACCTCGAGACCTTCTCGACGCGCCGCTACGATCTTCTGCGGCGCCTCGTGGAAGACGCGCCTCCCAGGCTTCAGGCGATGCTGCTCGGCGCGAGCGGCGTGTCACACGTCGTGACGGCCAGCGACCTCTCCGATGAACGGCTGCCGGAGATCGGGCGGGCGGACGTCTCGGCGGACGCGCCGATCCGCGTGCTCCGAAACCGACTCGCGCTTCCCCGCGCGCGGGTCGTCACGGCGCTCGCGCCCTGGACAGACCCGGGGGACATCGCGCGCCGTCTCTCGGGTGCGCCCGACGACTTCTTCGCGCGCGCCGCGCTCGTGGAGGCGGCCGATCTACCGGCGCTCGTCGCCTCGGTGCCGCACTTCGAAGTGCTCGCGCCGGGACCGGTCACGTTCGTCCGGGACGATGCGCGGACGGTCCTCCTCAGCGCCCAGGGCCCGGGCTGGCTCGTCCTCTCGGACACCTACGCCCCGGGGTGGGGCGCGGAGGTGGACGGGCGCCCCGCGAGGATCTTTCCCGCCGACATCGCCTTTCGCCTCGTGCCGCTCCCTGCGGGGGAGCATGAGGTGGCGTTCCGTTACGACCCATGGCGGGGGCCGCGGTGGAACTGATCGTCGCGCTCCCTCTACACTGACGCGTCCATGATGGGTCTCGGGGAGCCGCCGCGGGTCCTGGCGAGACGCGGCCTCACGGTTTCGGGCCTCGTCGTTCTCTGCATCCTCCTCAAGCTCGACCTGCTGAAGGAGCCGGCCATCTGGCTGGGGTGGAGCAGCGACAGCGCCATCTTCGGTCTCATGGCGAAGCGGATGCGCGACGGGGCCGGATTCGACGTCTTCTTCTGGGGTCAGAACTACCTCGGTACCTTGACGTCCGCGCTCGCAGCCCTTCTTCGCCGGGCCCTTCTCGATCCGCTCGGCTTTGGCCCCGAAGCGGGGCCGCTTGCCCTTCGCCTCGCGAGCCTGGCGCAGGTGGCGTTCGGAATCGCGGTCTCGTTTCTCGCCATCGAACGTCTCTTCGGTTTTGCCGTGGCTCTCTTCGCCGGGACGTGGCTCGCGGTGAGCCCGCCGTTTCTCGTGCAGCTCTCGGCCGTTCCGAACTCCGGTCCGGAGATGGCGCTCGCTCTCGGCTCGGTCCTCTTCTTCCTGACCGCCGACTCGTTGACACGGTCGCCCGCGCTTCTCGACAGGCCCGCGGCGCGGCTCGTCTTCGGCGTCGCTGCGGGAGCGGGCTGGTGGGTCAACCAGACGATCGCGTTCGTCCTGGTGCCGTGCTCCCTGATCCTTCTCCTTCGCTCGCAGGCGTATGCCGGATTCCGGGAGCGGATCCGCCGGCCAGCGCCGCGCGACGAGGACTCCGTGGTCCTCCGGGTCCCTCGAGGGCCGGCCCTTCGCTGGGCCCTTCCACTCGCCGCCGGCTTCGCCATCGGCCATCTCCCCGTCTGGCTGGGCGGTCTTCTTGGCTGGTACGCGCCGGCCTATATGTTCGTGACCCCGTACCTCCCCGAGGCCGGCTGGCTCTCGCGACTCGGGAGGTTCCTGACGACGGACCTGCGCCGGCTCCTCGGACTCGAGGACGGTGTCGCCGGCGCGGCTCTTTTCGGCCTGGCTCTCCTTCTCGTCGCCCTCCTTCTCTTCCGCCATCGCCGGAGGCTTCTCTCACTGCTTCTTCTCGCGCCCTCGCGCTCCGGCGGGATCGAGCTGGTGACGGCCATCGTCGCGGCAGGCGCCTGGTTCTTCACGCTGACGGACCGGCTCCCCGTCCAGCTCCGCTACATCGCTCCCGTCCTTCCGGCGGCGCTCGCACTGGTCGGCGCCGCGGCCATCGAAACCGTCGATCTGGTTCGTCGGAGGCTTCCACGTCTCGTCGCCGGACTTTCGGCGTGCGGCCTCGCGCTCGCAGGCCTTCTCCATCTGGAGCACAGCGCCGCGCGGACGGTCCGGGAGATCCTCGCCTCGCCCGATCCGCGGCCGCTGCTCCGGGAGATCGAGGCCCGGGGCTACAGCGTCTGCCACGCTGACTACTGGGTCGCCTACAAGCTCCAGTTTCTGAGCGACGAGCGCGTTCGATTCATCCCGTGGCACAGCTTCGACCGGAACCGGCCCGAGTCTGCCCGCCTTCGCAAGGAGCCGGGGCCGCACGGACTCGTCCTTCCGGACGGGACGATCCGCGACTGGACCGCGGCCGACGCGGCCGACGAGGGAGGCCCCAGGAACCGGCGCAAGGCCGGGGTCACGCCTTCGACGCCGGCATCGCCCGGTCGTGGGCCCAGCTCTTGATCGCCTTGAGCTGCTCGTCCATGGTCCGCGAGAGAGGCACCGTCGTCGAGATGATCCGGTTCAGGTCGTCCTCGATCATTCCGCGCCCTTCGTTGTAGGCGTCGACGGCCGCCGACTGCACGGCCGCCTCGATCTCGGCGCCGTTGAAGCCCTTCGTCGCCTTGGCGAGGAAGACGACGTCGAACTTGTTCAGGTTCACGCTGCGCTTCTTCAGGTGGACCATGAAGATCGACTTCCGCTCGGTCTCGCTCGGAAGGTCGATGAAGAAGACCTGGTCGAAGCGCCCCTTCCGGATGACCTCGGCCGGGAGGAGGTGGATCCGGTTCGCCGTCGCCGCCACGAAGACGAGAGCGTCCTTCTCCTGCATCCAGGTCAGGAACGTCGAGAAGATCCGTCCGAGCGACGGGTCGGCGCTCCCGGCTTCGCGTCCCCCCGTGATGGCCATCTCGATCTCGTCGATCCAGAGGACGGCAGGCGACATCGCCTCCACCGACTTCAGCGCGCGATGAAAGGTCTGCTCGGGATTCTCCGTCCCGAAGACGAGGTTCATGTCGAGCCGGAAGAGCGGAAGGTTCCAGAGGGCCGAGATGGCCTTCACCGAAAGCGACTTGCCGCAGCCCGACATCCCCATCATGAGGATTCCCTTCGGCACCGGGAGGCCCGCGTCCACGGCTTCCTTCGAGAAGAGGCTCCGGCGCTTCGCGAGCCAGTCCTTCAGGTTCTCGAGGCCGCCGATGTCCTCGATCGTCGTCCGGGGCGGGACGAACTCGAGGACGCCCTCCTTCTTCGAGGCCTGCTCCTTCTCGGCGAGGATCTCGTAGTAGGACTGCTCGTCGAAGACCGGCCGCCGGCCGAAGATCTTCGAGACCGTGTGCTCGATCTCGTCCTGCGTCAGGCCCTTGAGCCCCATCGCCACGCGCTTCGAATCGGCCTCCGGAAGCCCCGCCTCGCCGAAGTAGCGCTTCGAGACGACGGAGAGGACGTGGAGGATCTCCGCGTCGTCCGGAAGGTCGAAGTCGAGGACGTGGACCTCCTTCTTGAGATCCTCGGGAAGGAGGAGGCGCGGGGAGGTGAGGATGAGGAACTTCCCCCGCCCTTTCAGCTGCCGGTAGGCGTCCCTCAGGCGCCTCACCACGTCGATCCGGCCGCCGAACTGCGCCGGGAGGTCCCTCATCACGAAGAAGGCCGGCTGCGGGTAGGCGAGGATCGCGTCCAGGGCCTTCAGCGGATCGGCCGTGTCGGGCCACCGCTCGGCGCCGGCCGCCACGCCGTCGACGCACGACCAGGTGAAGAACGAGACCGGCTTGTCGTAGAACTTCTGCGACAGGGCGGTCACCGCGCGCTCGACCCGCCCTTCCTCCCAGGACTGGATGTAGACGATCGGATAGGCACCGAGAAGGGCTCGCCGGATCCGCTCCGGACCGCGAATCGGGATTTCAGCCATCGACTAGAATCTAGCAGGTCAGGGAACGAGGAGTTTTTGGTGGCGAATCCCGAGCACGTGGAATTGCTGAAATCAGCCGACTGGAACGCCTGGCGCGAGGAGCACCCGGGCGTGACGCCGGACCTCACCGACACCGCCCTCACGGGCCTCGAGCTGCTCGGGAAGAACCTCTCCACCGCCGACCTGTCGCGCTCGAAGGTCGAGAATTCGAACCTCGACGGCTGCGTGATGACCCGGGTCTCGGTCCAGGGCGCGTCCTTCCGGGGCTCGAGCCTGAACCGCGTCGACCTTTCGGAGTCCGATCTCGACTTCCAGTTCTTCAACAACGTCTCGCTCGTGGGAGCGGCGCTCCGCAACTGCTCGTTCAAGAGCGCCACGGTCCGGGAGGCGAACCTCTCGGCCTGCGACCTGACCGGGGCGAAGCTCGAGGGGACGGACTTCACCGCCACGAACTTCTCGTACGGAAGGCTCCTCTACACGAACTTCCGGGGCGGGCACATCGACCGCTGTGTCTTCGAGGGATGCGACCTCCAGCAGGCGATTTTCGACGGCGTCACCTACAAGCTCGGCAACTTCGACAAGGCGAACCTCCGGCTCGCCTTCTTCCGCGACGCGAAGCTGACCGGGACCTCGTTCAAGGGCGCGATGATGAACCGCGCCGTCCTCCGCGGTGCGGACCTCCAGAAGTGCAACTTCGCGGGAGCCGACCTTTCCGAGGCCGACCTGGAGCGGGCGCTCGTCTCCGGGGGGAACTTCACGGACGCGGGAATGCGGAAGCTCGCCGCCCACCGGGCCGACTTCCGGCAGTGTACCTTCCTCGGGGCGTCGTTCGAAGAGAGCGACTTCACCGGTGCCATTCTCGACAAGCTCGACCTCAGGACCCCGAAGCTCAAGTACCCGAATTTCACGCAGGCGCGCCTCATCGAGGCCGTCGGGATCAACACGAACCTCCGGGGCTGCGATTTCGCCGAAGCGGACCTCTCGAACGGCGACTTTTCCGAGGCGAACCTCGAAGGGGGCGTCCTCTCGCGCGCCAAGCTCATCCGGACGAACTTCCGCCGGGCGAACCTGAAGCGCGCGCGCCTCTCCGGCGCGACGGCCATCGGGGCCGACTTCTCCGGCTGCAACATGATGAGCGCCGAGGCCGAGGACGCCGACTTCTCCGAAAGCGACTTCCGTTTCACGCAGCTGGTCGGCGCGAAGCTCGATGGAGCGTCGTTCCAGGGAACGCTCCTGTCCCACGCAGATTTCTCCGAGGCGCGGCTGGGAGGCTCGAGTTTCGTCGGCGCGCAGGGCGACGGCGCGAAGTTCACCGGGCACCTTCACCTGAAGCTCGTCCTCGCGGCCGGTGCGCTGATGAAGTCCGGCAAGCAGAAGAGCGAGCGGCTCGAGAATCAGCGCGAGGTCGAGAGACAGGCGCGGATCGCCGCACTGGAGCGGAAGGTCGGCGAGCGGGACCGGTCCGTCGCCTCGCGGGAGCCGTCGTCCCCGGAGCGGGAGAAGTCGAAGCGGATGAGCGAGACCGCCCGGCTCCAGAAAAAGAAGTAGCGCCGCTTACTTCGTCTGGGGCGCCGGGGGCGCGGGCTTCGCCGCTGGCGACGGCTTCGCCGGAGGGAGCTTGGGAGTCCCCATTTCTTCCTTCGCGGCGTCCCGGAGCTTCTCCGCGTCCCTCCGGAGGTCGTCGAGCAGGGCGGCCTCGACGAGGAGGGCGTCGGCGCGGCCGGTCACCTCGGCCGCGAGGACCGGATGACCCTCGAAGGGCGCCGCGGTCCAGAACTTCACGCCTGCGGGGGCGACCGACTTCTCCTCCGAGATCTCCAGCGTCGCGAGCGGCTTCGCCCCTTTCTGCCCGGAGAGAATCCCGTGCGCGGCGTAATCCTTCCGGGAGACGAACCCGCGGCTCTCGGCCCGCGAGACCCGCCCCACCAGACTCTCGACCGCCGCCGGCGGGATCACCCGCCCCCCGGCGCGCCACTCCCCGTCGACCCTTTCAGCCCCTGCGCGAAGGTCGCCGGCTTCGAACTGCACCTTCCGGACCCGGAAGGCGTCGACCGGGAGGAGACGGCTCTCCCGCATCGCGAGGAACTCCTTGCCGAGCTCCTCCAGCGCGCGGTCGTCCACGACGACGGCGAGATCCCCGTCCTTCGCGTAGAGCTTGCCCGGCACGTCGGCCTTCGCGGCGCCGAACGCGAGGTTCGCCACGACCTCGTCGCCCTTCTGGAGAGTCACCTGGACGTCCGGCGGCGCGAGGCCCACGCGCGAGAGGTCGGTCGGAGAGAGGACCGGGAAGTCCGAGACCTGGGCCGCCGAGAGGTCCGACAGGAGCCGCTCGGCGAAGCTCTCCGACGCGAGGTCGCTGACCGGGCTCTCGATGCGCCAGGGACCCGAGGCCTTCCCCGCCGCGTCCTCTCGGGCGAGGACGACCCGATTGGGCCCCCTGAGGATCGTCACCTTCGTCACGTCCCCGACCGCCGCGTCGAAAAGCCGCTTCGACCTGAACTCGGAGACGGGCTTCACGAACGCCGCGATCGGTGCGGCCTTGACCGCGCCGAGCCGGCCCCCCTCGGCGGCCGCGGTGCCGTCCGTGCCCGGGATCTCCTTTCCGAAAGAGACGGTCCGCTTCGGCCCCTCCTTGAAGGTGAGCGTGACGGCCGCCTTCGGACGGTCCAGCCCGTACTCCTTCGGGTCGAAGGACGTCTGCAGGTCGCCGACGAGCTCCAGCCGCCCGAGGTCCGCGACGATTCCGTCCGCGGTGAAACCGTCCGCCCGACCCTCGGGCTCGGCGACGAGCGTCCATCGTCCGCCGCTCTTCTTCAGCTCCACCTTCGGCAGGTCCGGGCGCTCGATCTGCACCGCCGTGACGTCCTCGGCCCGGAAGTCGAGAAGCCGCCGGGCGGCCTTCGCCCGCTCCTCGGACGTCGGCTGGTGGCGCTCGAAGAGGACGACGAACGCGAGGAGACCGAGGAAGACGGCCGTCAGGATGAGCAGCTTCCTCGTCGACATCGGGGTCAGCTCCTCCGGCGGACCCAGATGGCGAGCCCGAGGGCGATCGCCGCGGCCGGAAGGATGAGGAGGACGACGACCGCGACCTGGGCGATGTCGCCGCGCGAAAGCGTCACGGCCACCTGGTCCGCCGACTTCGGCGGGATCGCGACGAGCGACTCGCGCTCGAGGACCCAGTTGGCGGCGCCCGAGAGAAGGTAGAGGTTCGCCGCGTTCGCG
Source organism: uncultured Acidobacteriota bacterium (assembly GCA_963721385.1). Taxonomy (GTDB): domain Bacteria; phylum Acidobacteriota; class Thermoanaerobaculia; order UBA5066; family UBA5066; genus DAOMFB01. The sequence goes on along the minus strand of CAVRJB010000005.1, from coordinate 155,179 downwards.
ACGCCGCCATTCGTCGCGAAATCGACGTCGCCGAAGACGACGAGCCGGGTCCGCTTCGCGTCCGCGGGCCTGGCTTCGCCCGGCTTCGCTTCACCGGGCTCGGTTTCCTTGACCTTCGCGTCGGCCGCGGCCCCCGCCGGCGGCGGCGCTCCTTCGACCGCCACGGCGAGCGGCACCGGTCCCTTCAGGTCCTTGTCGTCCTTCGCCACTTTCCTCTCGAGGTTCTTGAGATCGGTCTCGCCCCAGCCGTCGGCCGACGTCTCGACGAGGACCGTGTCCGTCCACCCGGACGGCGCCGGCGTGACGGGGCTGACCGAGCGCGCGAGCGGAAAGACGACCTGCGACCCTTCCAGCAGCTTCGTGATCGCGTGCGGCCGGAAGGAACGCGCGAAGAGCGTGTCCGGCCCGAACATCGGGAGGGCGTTCTTCGGGTCGACGACGACGTCCGCGTCCAGCGTCACGCCGAAGGTCGCGAGGAGCGGCCCGAGGCCGAAGTCGGACATCTGCCGCCCGGAGCCCGGGAGAAACTCGACGTCGAGGAAGAAGAGGGCCCTTCCGCCCCCCTCGAGGTACTTCCGGAGGACCGCGCGCTCGGGCTCGGTGAAGGCCGTCCGCGGGCCCGCGACCACGACGGCGTCGGTCCCGTCCGGGACGGCGGCCGCGCCGAGACTCGTCCACTCCTCGACGACGCAGTTGTCGCGGCGGAGCGTCTCGCCGAGCGTGTAAAAGCCGTCCCGGCCCCGCCCGTCGGACTTCCGCTCGCCGTGCCCCGCCGTGAAGAGCACCTTCGGCGACCGGGTCTGCGTGACCGAAAGGAGGGCGGAGGTGAACTCCTGCTCCCCCTTGAAGGCCCTGATCGTCGGCTCGCCCCCCATCCGGGCGCGGGAGAAGTCGTACTCGGCGAGCTGGTCCTCGGTGACGTATTTCTTCCGGTCGCCGGCCGTGAAGACGACGCTGCCGCCCCGGATCCCGTACTCCTTCACGAGCGCCTCGGCCCGCGCGCGGTTCCGGACCGGGTCGATCGTCTCGACGGTCAGCATCGCCGTCTTCGCCTGGTAGCGGCTCAGGATCTCCCGCGTTTCCCGGAAGAGCGGCGAGCTCTCCGTCATGAAGACGGTCGCCTTGACCGGCGTCTTCAGGTCCCTGAGGACGTTGACCGTCTTCGGCGAAAGCGAGTAGAGGCCGGACTTCGTCCAGTCGAAACGGGCGAAACGCTTTCCGCCGATGTAGTTCACGAGAACGAGGATGCCGAGGCCGAGGACGATGGCGGCGCCGGTGGTGACGCGGTAGGTGGTGCGGCCGTTCACGTCACTTCCCCTTGTTGGCGTCGAGCGCCCGCGTCGCGAGGAAAAGGAAGAACGCCACCGCCGAGCCGACGTAGACGAGCCGGCGCGTGTCGACGATGCCGCGCGCGAAGTCCTCCATGTGCTCGAGGAGGTTCAGGTAGCTCAGGGCCTCGCGGAGCCCGGGGTCGCTCACGAAGTCCTTGAAGATCCCGACGAGAAAGATCGCCAGGATGATCACGAAGCCGATGACGGCGGCGACGATCTGGTTCTTCGTCAGCGACGACGCGAATGTCCCCGCGGCGACGAAGAGCCCCCCGACGAGCGCAATGCCGAGGTAGCCCGAGGCGATCGGCCCCCAATCCAGGCTCCCGTAACGCGACAGGAGCACCGGGTAAAGCACCGTGGGGAGCCAGAGGAACAGGAAGAAGCACCAGCCCCCGACGAACTTCCCGACGACGACCGTCCCCTCGGAGACGGGCGCCGTCAGGAGGCTCTCGATCGAGCCGGACTTCCTCTCCTCGGAGAGAAGGCGCATCGAGATCACCGAGGAGACGATCATCATGAAGATCCAGTAGAAGACGCTCGTGAAGAAGAGCGACATGAGCGCGGTGCGCGGCGTTTCGGGGGCGTTCAGCGCCATCACGATCAGATAGAAGACGTACCCGTTGATCAGAAGGAACGCCGTCAGGATGACGTAGGCGAGCGGGCTGACGAAGTAGGCCAGGAACTCCCGCTTCACGATGGCGACGAGCGGCTTCACGGCTTCTCCTCCGTGAACTTCGGGACCTCGGCGGTCGTGGCGCGCTCGCGGAACTCGGCCTCCGCGGCGGCGAGCTCGGCCTCCCGGGAGACGAGCCTCACGAAGACGTCCTCGAGAGACGCCTGCTTCGGCGTCATCTCGAGGAGTGTCCAGCCGCGCGCGACGACCTCGCGGAAGGCGGCCTCCCGGAGGTCGACCCCGCGCTCGGACTCCAGCACGACGCGCGTTTCGCCGCCGGCGCCGATGCGGGCGGCGTGCAGGACGCCCGGAATCTCCCGGAAGGCCGCGTCGGCCTCGGCGATCTCCCCCTTCAGCGCGAGGACGAGCCCCGGCTGCTGTGACATGTCCTGCCGGAGCGTCTCGGGCGTCCCCTGCGCGAGGATCTTCCCCTTGTCGATGATGAGGATCCTGTCGCAGACCAGCTCGACCTCGGGAAGGATGTGCGTCGAAAGGAGGATCGTGTGGTCCTGCCGGAGATCGCGGATCAACTCGCGGACCTTGACGATCTGGCGCGGATCGAGGCCGATCGTCGGCTCGTCGAGGACGAGGACCTTCGGCTTGTGGACGAGGGCGCCGGCGAGACCGACCCGCTGGCGGTAGCCCTTCGACAGGTTGCCGATCGGTTTTCTCGCGACGTCGTCGACGAAGCACTTCTCGAGCGCCTCGCCGACCCGGGCGGCGACGTCTCGCCGGGGCACGCCGCAGAGCTCCGCGCGGTACTTCACGAACTCCGCCACCCGCATCTCGGGGTAGAGGGCGAGCGTCTCGGGCAGGTACCCGAGACGCCGCTTCGCCTCGAGCGGATGCGTCGCCACGTCCACGCCGTCGAGCGACACCTTTCCCGACGTCGGCGGCAGGAAACCGGTGATCATCCGCATCGTCGTCGTCTTCCCGGCCCCGTTCGGCCCGAGGAAGCCGACGATTTCGCCGCTCTCGACGCGGAAGGTCACGTCGTCGACCGCCTTCGACCCGTAAAACGACTTCGAGAGGTTCTGGATTTCCAGCATTTTTTTCAGGGGCTCGCGCGGACGCCGGGACCGCACGCTGCCGGCCCGGCCGCGAAAGCCGGGGGAATATAGCAGGCCGTTCGATAGAGTGGGGCCGTGTCCGGTCCTCCGGCGCGGCGCTCCACCGCGGTCCTCGCCGCCCTCGCGACGGTCGCCATCTGGGGCGTGAACTACCCGGCGCTGAAGGTCGCCCTCCGCGAGATGCACCCGCTCGCGCTGACCGGGTGGCGGTTCGTCCTCGCGGCGGCGCTGATCGCCGGCCAGGCCGCCCTCGGGCCCGGGCCGGTCCTCCCTCCTCCCGGCCGCCGCGCCCTCGCGCTCCTTCTCGCGCTGGCCGGGGTCGGCATTTACCAGGTCTTCTTCATCTGGGGCCTCTCGATGACGAGCGGGTTCTCGGCCGCCCTCCTCAACTCGACCTCGCCCCTCTTTTCCGCTCTCTTCGTCTTCCTCCTCGGACAGGAACGCTTCTCGCCCCCAAAGGCCGTCGGCTCGCTCGTGGCGTACGGGGGCGTCGCCCTCTTCATCGGGACGGGGACGGGTGGCGGCGCCGGGAGCCTCGCCGGGAACGTCCTCTGCCTCCTTTCGGCCGCCACCTGGGCCGTCTACACGGTGGCGGCCTCGCGCCTCCCCGGCCGCTTGACGCCGATTCAGGCCCAGTTCGCCACGTTCGTCGGAGGCTCGATCCCCCTCCTCGCCACCTGCGCCCCGTCGATGGTCCGGCAGGACTACGCCGCGGTGGGGGCCGGAACGTGGATCCTCTGCGCCCTTTCAGCCTTTTTCCCCCTCGTCCTCGCCTTCCGGCTCTGGACGGGCGCGATCCAGGTCCTGGGCGTCGCGACGACGACCAGCTTCGGATTCCTCGTCCCGGTGCTCGCCGGCGTCTGTTCGGCGCTCTGGACGGGCGAGACCTTCGGCGGCACGAAGATCGCCTCGGCCGCCGTCGTCCTCCTCGGCCTCGCACTGACCCGCGCCGGGGAGAGGCTCAGCCCGGGGGCCCGGCCTTCTTCGGCTTCGTCTTCGTGACCGGCTTTTTCGCCGCCGGTTTCTTGGCCGCCGGCTTCCTGGCGGTGGGCTTCGCCGCGGGGGGCGCCGTCGTGGCGGGGGACGGCGGCCAGGGGCCAACGAAGTCCGCCGGCCCGTGGGCCTCCGCCACCGAGGGCGGCGGCACGACGGGCGCGAGCTCGCCGCCGAAGAACTCGACGAGCCCCTCGGCGAGGGCCGCGGCGACGTCCTGGCGGAACCGCCGCGTGGCGACGAGGGCCCGGTCCTCCTCGTTGGCGAGGTTCGCGATCTCGACGAGGACGCGGTTCGGGATCAGGTTGTAGCGGAGGACGGCCGGCACCCACTCCCGCCCCGAACGGATCACGTGCGTCCGGACCGGCGAGAACGGGTGGACGGCCAGGTCCCGCCGCCGCATCGCGCCGACGAGCTTCCCGGCGAGCGACGTCGACGCCCCTTCCGACGCCATCCGCTCCTTCCGGGTGAACGAGACGACCGGCTGCTCGCGCCACTCGCGGTACGGCGCGAACGCGCTTCCCCGCTTTCCGTACCGGTCGCGGAGGAAACGCTCCCCCGGCACGTAGATCATGGCGCCGCGGAGGGACGGGTGGAGGGAGTCCGCGTGGAGCGAGACGAAGACCGTCCGCTCGGGGGGAATCCGCTTCTTCTCGGGACCCGGCCGCTTCAGCAGGCTGTTCGCGAGGTACCAGCGGAGGTTCACCCCGAGGACGGGGTCCTCGAGCTCGTAGGGCGGGTCGGTCATGAGGACCTGGGATCTCCTCGGGGCGAGGACGTCCTGCTCCGCGACCTTCCAGCCGACCCGCGTGTCCTTCGTCGTCATGACGACCTCGGCCTGCGTCTTCTCAGAGAGGATCTTCCGGAGGCGGACGGCCACGTCGTAGACGTACATCGCCTCCCAGACGCCTCCGTGGATCGTCCCGGTGTCGCGCCCGCCGTGGCCGGGGTCGAGGACGATCCGGACTCCCTTCAGCCCTCTCGCGCGCGCCGGCATCGAGAACTGCGCGGTCTCGGCCTTTTCCAGCGCGCGGGCCTTCGAGCGCGGGTCGTCCTTCGGCAGGAACTCCTCGGCGAGGACGTCCAGCGGGATCCTGACGGGATACCCGACCGGGATCGCGTGGACGTCCTCGATCCCGGAGCGCTTCGCGATCGCGCCGGCCAGCTCGATGACATCCGCCGCATGGACGCGTCCTGTGAACCGGACGACGACCGCCGAGTAGAGCGCCTCCTTCTTCCGGAGGCGGTACATCGCGTAGCGTCCCTCGGCGTCCTCCTCGTAGACGAGCTGCGGCGGCTCGGACTCGTCGAGCGCCTCGGCGTCCCGGAACGGGCGGAGGAGGAGCTCCGCCGGAACCCGGACCGTCGTCCCCTTCGCCACGACGTCGGCGCCGAGACCGTTCTCGGCCGCGAGTGCGCGGGCGAGGTCCGGCCGGCCCGTGAACCAGGCCGCAATCGACGCGAGGCTCTCCTCGCCGACGGCGATGTGGAGCCAGCCCGCCGTGGCCCGGACGTCCGAGGGGAAGAGCGCCACCACTGCGGCGCGTTTCATCTCGTCGGCGAGGGCGGCGTACGAGAGGACGACGGCGCGGTCCCGCGCCGGGCCGCCCGGCAGCGACAGGATCTCGCGTGCCGTCTCCTCGTTCGCGGAGATCCGGGCCGCGAACTCGATCGGCGTCTCGCCCTCGAGAGGCCGCGCCTCGACCGAGATGCTGCCGTCCGCCTGGACGACCGTCAGGTCTCGCGAGACCTCGACGCGGCGGGTGGAAGGGGCGGGAGCGGCCGCGGCGGCCGCGACAACGAGGAGCGCGAGAGCGGCTCCTCCCCTCAAGACACCGCATCCGGTGGCCGGCGCCCCGCGACTCCCGCCGCCTCCTCGACCGCGCGCGCGAGTCGGAAGAGGAGGGGCTCGGAGTCGCCGGGGCCGACGAGCTGCATGCCGACGGGCAGCCCGTCGCGGGAGATCCCGGCCGGCACCGAGATCGCCGGGAGGCCGGCGAGGCTGGCCGGGACCGTGAAGACGTCGGCGAGGTACATGGCGAGCGGGTCCTCGGTCTTCGAGCCGAGCCGGAATGCGGGCTCTGGCGACGTCGGGCAGAGGATCGCGTCGACGCGCGAGAACGCCGCCTCGAAATCGCGCCGGAGGAGCTCGCGGACTTTCTGCGCCCGGCCGTAGTAGGCGTCGTGGTACCCGGCGGAGAGCGCGAAGGTTCCGAGGAGGATCCGCCGCTTCACCTCCGGCCCGAAACCCTGAGAGCGCGTGCCGCGGTAGAGCGCGGCGAGGCTCCCCTCCCCCCGCCGCGCGCCGTAGCGGACGCCGTCGAAGCGAGCCAGATTGGACGAGGCTTCGGCCGTGGCGGTCAGGTAGTAGACAGGCACCGCCATCGGGACCCGGGGGACCGAGACCCTGACGACGTTCGCCCCGGCACGGCGCAGCGCCCCGGCCGCCGTCTCGAACGTCGCAACCACGTCCGGGTGCAGGCCCCCCTCGGGCGAAGCGGCCTCGTCGAGAAGGCCCACCGTCGTCCCGGCGACGCCGCCGCGGAGGCCGGCGAGGACATCGGGGACCGGCGAAGTGAGCGACGTCGAGTCGCGCGCGTCGACGCCCGCCATCACCGAGAAGGCGAGCGCGGCCTCCTCCACGGTCCGGGCGAGTGCCCCCGCCTGGTCGAATGACGACGCGAAAGCGATCAGGCCGTAGCGCGAGACCCGGCCGTAGGTCGGCTTCCACCCGACCAGGCCGCAGAGCGCGGCCGGTTGGCGGACGGAGCCCCCCGTGTCGGTCCCGATCGCGAGCGGGACCGCCCGGGACGCGACCGCCGCGGCGGAACCCCCCGACGACCCGCCCGGGACCCGGGCAGGGTCCCAGGGATTCCTGACCGGGTGAAACGCCGAGTTCTCGTTCGACGAGCCCATGCCGAACTCGTCGCAGTTCGTCTTCCCGACGACGACGGCGCCGGCCGCGACGAGCCGGGCCACGCAGGTCGCGTGGTCGGGCGCGACGAACCCGGCGAGGATCCTCGAGCCGGCGGTCGAGGGAAGGCCTGCGACGTTGATGTTGTCCTTCACGGCAAGCGGGACGCCCGCGAGGATCGGCGCCTCGCCCCGTCGCACCCGCGCGTCGACGTCCGCCGCCGCGGCCCGGGCCCCGGCCTCGTCGACGTGGAGGAACGAGCCGTGCCGCTCCGTCGTCCGCGCGGCGCGGGCGAGCGCCGATTCCGCGACCTCGCCCGCGCTCACCGCGCCGGTCCGGACGGCCGCGGCGAGCGCGGTGAAGGGTCCGTCGAGAAGCTCTCCGGCGCCGGCCATGTCAGCCCCTCGACACGACGCGCGGCACGACGAAGTGGCCGTGCGCGAACTCCGGGGCGTTCGCCCCGACGAGCGGTCCGGGTGAGCCGTCCCGCGGCGCGTCGGCCCGGAGGGGCGAGGGCGGGGCATCGTCCGTCTCCCGAAGGAGCGCGTCGGGGATCTCGCGCAGCGCCTCGAAGTGCTCGACGATCCGCGTCAGCTGCCCCGCCAGCGCCTCGGCCTCGGCGGGCAGGAGCTCGAGGGCGGCGAGGTGGGCCACCTTCGACACGAGCTCCCGGTCGATCTTCACCGAAAAATTATAGCGGTCGGTGTGTTACCGTTTCTCGACAAGAAGCGGATGCGGCCGTTTCTCCTCTACGCGCCGTCCGGCCTCGTGCCCGACGGCATCCGGGAGGCGCTCGCGGAAGCCGGCGCCGAAGTCCTCGTCGCCGCGAGCCTCGAGGACGCGGTGGCGCTTCTCTCATCGGAGCGGCCCGACGTCGTTCTCGTCCTCCCGCCGGCCGGGGCCGCGGACGCTGTTCCGATCCTCTCGCGGCTGGAGAACGACCCGTCGCCGCCCCCGGTCTTCGTCCTCGCCGGCGACGACGCGCACGCGCGCTCCCCGGCGCTCGAGGTCGTGCCCGCCAGCGGCTGGCGAAAGGCCGCGGCCTCGCTCGCGGCGGGCGCCGGCGACGCCGCGTCGGCGCTCCTCCTGACCCGCGCGCAGCTCGTCTCGCTCCTCTCGCAGTGGGAAGACCTCTTCGCGCGCGCCGACGACCTGACGGAGCGGGCCCTCCGGATGCTGGCGCACTCACTCGACGCCTCGCGTGTCAGCCTCTTCCGGTGGAAGCCGGGCGACTCTTCGGCCACGGTGGTCGGCTCGAGCCTCGGCGCGGCAGTCCTCGGCCGGCAGGTCGAGATCGTGAGGTACCCCGAGCTCCGCGCGGCGGCGTCGCGGACGGGCGGCGTGCTCGTCGAGGAGGTCGAGCGCGACCCCCTGATGGACGACGCGAGCCGCTACCTCTCCGGGATGCCCCTCCGGTCTCTTCTCTGTCAGCGCCTGCCGGGCGAGGGAAGCGTCCTCTTCCTGCACGCGGTCCGGGACACGGTCCCCTTCGGCCTCTCGGACGTCGCACTCGTCGCCGCGGCCGCGCGCCTCCTTCAGGCGGTCCGGGACTCCCGGACGACCCGCGGCGGCGAGCGCGGCGAGCGAAAACGGCTCCGGACGGTCGACCTCCTCTTCCGCGGGGTTCCTGAGCCGACCGCGCTCCTCTCCGCCACCGGCGAGATCCTCCTCGCGAACCCGCCCTTCCTCGCGCTGACGGGACGGCTCGAGACCGAGCTCGCGGGCCTCAAGGTCCGCTCCCTCCTCCGGCCCCGCCCGCCGGAGGACGACTTCGGGCCGATCTCGGCGCCGCCCGGCTCCGACGTGAAGGTGGAGCGCGCCCGCCTCGTGACCGCGAGCGGCGAGACGATCCCGGTCGAGGTTCTGACGCTTCCCGCGTCCGACGAGACCTACGGCCAGAGCGGCTGGTCCGCGCTCACCATCCGCGACCGCCGGCCCGACCGGGCCCGCCGGGCGCGCGAAGTCGTCCTCGAGAAGGACCTTGCGGAGACGGCCCGGCGCCTCCGCGAGATTGAGGACGCCGCGCGGGAGGCCGACACGCAGCGGGCGCGTTTCTGGACCGCGGCGGCGCACGAGCTCAGGACGCCGCTCGCAATCGTCCAGAGCCACCTCGAGGTCGTCCTGACCGACCTCGCCGCCGAGCTTCCGGAGCGCCCGGCCGGGCTCCTCCGGAACGCCTCGGAGAGTCTCCACCGCCTCGAGCGCCTGATCGCCGACGTCCTCGACGCCGCAGCGGGGGGCCGGCCGCGCTCCCCGCTCCAGCTCACCGACGTCGACCTCGCCGAGGTGCTGATGGCGATCCAGCCGGAGCTCGGCGCGCAGGCGTCGCGGCGCGGCTGCGCGCTGATGATCGACTTCGCCGGCGACCTGCCCCATGTCCGCGCCGACCGGGAGCGGCTGGAGCGCCTCCTCTACAACCTCGTCGAGCACGCCGTCCGCGTCTCGCCGAAGAGCCAGCCGTTCGCAAAAGTCCTCGCCTCCGTCGAGGAGGGCCGCCCCGTGATTCGGGTCCTCGACTGGGGGCCCGGGCTTTCCGCCGAGCGGGCCGCGCGGCTCTTCGAGGACGTCGGGATCTCCCGCGGAAGCGCCGAGTTCGGGCTCGCGGTCGCCCGCCGCCTCGCGGAAGGGATGGGGGCCCTGCTCACGGCCGAAGCCGCGCCCGATGGGCCAAACGTGAAGTTGCTGACGTGGCCCCCCGGCGCCGTCGCCTGAGCGACGCCGCCCTCGTCGAGGCGGGGCGGCGTCGGCTCTTCGCCCGGACCGAGGTCCGCGCGGCCGCCGACGTGGCCCGGAGGAGCGCCGTTCCCGCGCGTCTCGTGGGGGGAGCGGTTCGAGACGCTCTCCTCGAAGCCGCCGGAGCTCGGGCGCGGCACGGTCGCGATCTCGACGTGTCGGCGCCGGCCGCGGCGGCCGGGGCGTTCGCCGGGGCGCTCGCGGTGCGGCTCGGAACACGGGCGATCGCCGTCGGACCGCCCGGGAAGCGGGTTCTCCGCCTTCCGCTCGCCGGAAGCGAGGTGGACGTCTTCGAGATCGCCGGCTCGTTTGACGAAGATCTTCTCAGGCGCGATTTCACGGTCAACGCCATGGCGTTCGACCTCGGAACCGGGGCCTTCGCCGCGCCGGCGGGGGCGCTCGCCGACCTTCGGGCCGGGCGGCTCGCCCTCCCCCGGCCCGGCGTCCTTTGCGAGGATCCGCTCCGCGTCCTCCGCGCCGCGAGGTTTCTCGCGGAGCTGCCCGGATTTCGGGTGGCGAGCCGGGCGCTGCCCGAGTTCAAGGCCGCCGGGAGGTTCCTTCGAATGGCAGCGGAAGAGCGGCGGCTCGTCGAGATGAACAAGCTCCTTGCGGCGCCGCCGAAGGACCGCGACCGTGCGCTGCGCTTTCTCGAGAAGGTGGGCGCGCTCGGCCATCTCCTTCGAGGCACGGCGGCGCGAACGCGCCGCCGCGGTCTCTCCTTCGTCTCCCGCCTCGACTCGCGAGACCCACGCGTCGCACGGGCACTGCTTCTCCTGCCGCTGGGTGCGAAGAGAGCCGAAGAGATCCTTCGAAAGTGGAAAACGACGCGACAGGAGCGGCAGCTCGCGAAAAAGCTCTTCACGCTGTCCCGGGCGGTCGGCGCCCGTCGCCCGTCGAAAGCGCCCACGCGGCGGGAGATCGTCCAGGTCATCCGGGCCGTTTCTCCCTTCTTCGAAGAATCCGTTCTCTTCCTCTCCGCCTTCACCGACGCACGGTCGCGACGGCTGGCATCGGCCGTACGCACCCTCATGCGCGATCGAAGGCGCATGGCGCGTCTTCTCCGGCCGAAGCGACCGATTGATGTCCACGAGGTCGCGTCCCTGCTGACGGTCTCCTCCGGGCCGGAGCTGGGGCGCGCTCTCGAGGCGCTCGACCTCGCCGTCGCGGCGGGAGAGGTCCGGTCCCGGACGGGCGCGCTCCGCCTCCTCGCGGGCCGCGGGCGGACGCCCCGGCACCGCGCGCCGCGTTGATTCGACGCGAGGCGGGTGCTACCGTCGAAGACACAGGAAAACGGGATGGACCTCATCGAGCTCTTGAAATTTGTCACGAAGAAGGAGGCCTCGGACCTGCATCTGAAGCCGGGCCGGCCTCCGCTCCTCAGGATCAGCGGCCGCCTCGTCCCCCTGAAGACGGACCCGCTGTCTCCGAAGGAGATCGAGGACATGGTCCTCCCGATCCTGACGCCTTACCAGCGCGACAAGCTGCAGCAGAACTACGCGGTCGACATCGGCTACGGAATCACCGGCGTCGCGCGTTTCCGGGGCAACATCTACTTGCAGCGGGGGACGTGGACCGCGGTCTTCCGGCGGATCCCGTTCAACATCCCGGCGTTGGGCGACCTGAACCTCCCCGACGCCCTCGGCTCCCTCGCGGACCTCCCCGCCGGCCTCGTCCTCGTGACCGGCCCCACGGGATCGGGCAAGTCGACGACGCTCGCCTCTCTCGTCCGGCTCATCACCGAGCGCCACCCCGTCCACATCGTCACGATCGAGGACCCGATCGAGTACCTCTTCCAGGACAACATGGCCTCCGTCTCGCAGCGCGAGATGGGAACCGACACGATCTCCTTCGGAGAGGCGCTCCGGAACGTGATGCGCCAGGACCCCGACGTGATCATGGTCGGCGAGATGCGGGACTGGGAGACGATGGCGACCGCCATCACGGCCGCCGAGACCGGCCACCTCGTCTTCTCGACGCTGCACACGAACAACGCGGCGCAGACGATCGACCGGATCATGGACTCCTGCCCCTCGTCTCAGTCGAACCAGGTCCGCCGCCAGCTGGCCCTCGTCCTCCGCGGCATCTGCTCGATGCAGCTCATCGAGAGGACCGACGGCAGAGGTCTCGTGCCCGTCGTCGAGATCCTGATCAACTCGCCGAAGATCGCGAAGTGCATCGAAACGGGCGAGACGAAGGAGATCCTCGAGGAGGTCGAGAGCTCCGTCTCCTACTACCGGATGCAGTCGATGAACCAGTCGCTCATCGCCCTCCTCGTGAACGGGGTGACCGATCTCGAGGCGGCGATGAAGCTGACGGCCGACCCCGAAGACCTTTCCCTCAAGCTCCGCAAGCTCTTCCCCAAGATCGAAGAGCGGTTCCGAGGAGGCATCATGGCGCCCACACCGAACGACTTCTCCGCCATCACGGAGCTCCTCGACATCAAAAAGCTCTACGAGGAGCAGGAAGACAAGTGGAAGCAGCGGGTCACCGAGAAGGAAGAGCTCATCGCGCAGCTCGAGGCCGACATCCAGGAGCGCGAGCGGCAGATCCAGATGCGCGCCCAGCAGGGAGCCGACGCCGAGGACGAGGTCCACCGGATGAAGCAAGAGCACGAGCGGATGCGCCAGGAGATGGCCGCGAAGGTCTCGCAGCTCAACGAGCGGATCAAGGAGCTGAACCAGCGCCTCGTCGGCAGCTCCGGCGCCGCGGCAGTGATCCCGCCGGCGCCCCCCGGGGGCTTCTTCAAGCGCTGACGGGCGGCGTCAGCCCGGCGCCGGTCCCAGCCAGCCGCGTCCGAGACGCCGCGCGTCCCGCGCGGCGTTCTCGTCGAGGACGATCTCGTAAGCGAAGGCGCGCCGGGCGCCGAGCGTGAGCGGGATCGTCAACAGGCGGCCCCTGCGGAAGACGGCGACCTCGACCCGCGTCCCCGACTTGCCGTCGCGGACGAGCCGCTGGAGCTCGTCCTCGCTCGCCTTCACACCCGCAAGGGCGACGAGCTCGTCGCCCGCCGAGAGCCCCGCCTCGTAGGCCGCGCGTCCGGTCCAGGCCTCCGCGACGACGAGGCGCCCGCTCTCCGCCTTCGTCTTCCAGCCGAAGTCGGCCACCGTCCGGACCTTCGTCGGCGTCTCGCCGTCGGCATCTCTCTCGGGCTTTTCCCGGAGGGTCCAGCCGAACGCCGGGAGGAGGCGCTCGAATGCCGGCGACCCGACGCCCCGGACGTACCGGTCGAAGAAGCCCCGGAGGTCCCGCCCGCCGACCGCGGACGCCGTCCTCTCCACCTCGCCGTCCGGGTAGGCGAGCCCCTTTGCTCCCCACCGACGGAAGAGGCGCCGGAGGACGTCGTCGAGCGACCGGCGTCCCCGCGTCGCCTTCCGGATCGTCAGGTCGAGCGCCCAGCCGATCAGCATCCCGCGGCGGTAGTAGCTCTCGGAGACGTTCGGCGAGTTCTCGTCGGGACGGTAGGCCCGGATCCAGGCGTCCAAGGAGGCGAGCTCGGCGCTCTGAACGGCCGTGCCCGGCGTGTCGCGATGTCCTTTCAGAGCCTTCGCCATCTCTTCGAGCAGGTGCTTCGGCTCCTGGAGCCCCGCCCGGCAGAGAAGGAGCTCCTGGTAATACGAGGTGATCCCCTCCATCGCCCAGAGGTCCCGCGTGTAGGCCTCTTTCGTGTAGTCGAACGGGCCGAGCGGGCGGGGCCGGATCCGCTTCACGTTCCAGGCATGGAAGAGCTCGTGTGCGAAGAGCCGGAGGGCGTCGCGGTACGCCGACTCCGGCGCGAACGTGAACGGGTCCATCGCGACCGACTGCGAGGCGCGGTGCTCGAGCCCCCCGCGTGCGCCGGGCGCGAGGTGAACGAGGAAGACGTATCGCTCGTACGGGAGTCCGCCGAACATCCTCGCGGCGGCCTTCACGAGCGCGGTCAGGTCGCGAACCAGCCGGCGCGGTTCCTCGTTGCCGGCACCCCAGACGGCGAGGGTGTGGGGGACGCCCGCCACCCGGAACTCCCAGGTCCGGTGCGTGCCACACTCGAACGGCGAGTCGACGAGCTCGTCGTAGTCGGCCGCCCGGAACGCTCCTTCCCGGCGCGGCAACGGCATCGTGGCCTTCCACCCGCCGGGCAGGTCGAAGGCGACGCGGTGCGGCTCCTCCTTCCGGCCGTCGACGTAGAGGAAGAGGTTCGCGCCGTTGCCGTAGCCGTGGGTCGCGTCGAGGTGAGAGGTCCGGACCGTCAGCTCGTGCGCGAAGACGCGGTAGCGGACCGTGAAGGGGCCGGGCGACGGGTCGTCCGTCGACCCGACGCGCCAGCGGTTCTTCTCGACCTTCAGGACGGAAAGACGGGTCCCGAACGGGCCCTCCACCGAGAGGTCGCGGAGGTGGCGGGAGAACTCCCGCACCATGTACGAGCCGGGCGTCCAGACCGGGAGGACGAGGTCGAAACAGTCGACCGGCGACTCGAAGGGCGCGATCCGCATCGTGATCTCGAAGAGATGCGTCTCGGGCCGGGGCATCGCGACGGTGAAGGACGTGACGCGCGGGGGCGGGGCGGCGCGGAGGCGCTTGCGGCGGGCCATGCGCCCAGATTAGCGGATCGGCCTCACGCTTCGTCGAGGAAGGCGGCGACGCGGCGCACGAACGCGAGCGGGCGCTCGGTGGGCGGCACGTGCCCGCACCGCGGCAGGATTTCCAGGTGCGCGGCGGGAAGGGCCGCGGCGAGCCGTCGGCCGGTCGCGACCGGGAAGATCCGGTCCTGGTCGCCCCAGAGGACGAGCGTGGGGTGCGGGATCCGCCCGAGATCGCGCGCCGACAGCGCGTCCTCTCCCGCCGCGATCGCCGCGAGAAGCTTCAGGAGCTGCGGGCGGTTCCGGCGCCGCCCCTTGTAGGCGGACGCCGCGAGCGCGACGAGCGGGTGGCCGAGCCATCTCGAGTTCACACTCGTCGCGAGAAGGCGGCGCGAGTCGTCGAATCCGCGCGGCGCGAACGGAAGCGAGGCGGCGAGAAGGTCGATCGCCTCCTTCGGCGGGAGGCCAGCCGAATCGACGAGGACGAGGCGCCTCACGAGGCGGGGGTGGCGCCGGACCAGGTCGAGCGCGACCGCTCCGCCGAGGGAGTGACCGAGGAGGTCGATCCGGTGGGGCGCGTCCGGGAGTCGCTCCAGGGCTTCGAAGACGACGTCCGCGAGGAGGCGGATCCGGTAGTCGACTCCGGGTCCGGCCGGCTTGTCGGAGGCGCCGTGCCCGAGGAGGTCGGGAGCGAAGACGCGCCGCCGGCGCGCGAGGAGCGGCGCCGTCAGCGCCCACTGCCCCTTGTCGGCGCCGACGCCGTGGAGGAGGACGAGAAGCGGCGCGGCCCGCCCGGCCGCCGGCTGCAGCGGGCCGAGGTCCAGCCCGGCGACGTGGATCCCGTTCGGAAGCCGGAGGCGACGAAGTCTCACGCCCGCATTCTGCATGCGCAGGCGGCGGAGCCGCCGAGCGGAAGGGAGGCGCCGCAGGCGCCGCGGGAAACCCGCCAGACGGGTTTCCCGGAAAACGTCAGTATCGCCGCATGAGCCCCACGACGACGCCCTGCACGGCGACCTCGTGCTCGCCGAAGACCATCGGCGGCATCCGCTCGTTCGACGGCTGGAGCCGGATGCGGCCGTCAGCCTCGCGGTACCAGCGCTTGAGGGTCGCCTCGCCGTTCACGAGCGCCACGACCATGTCGCCGTTCGTCGCCCGCTCCCGCTTCTGGATGACGACGTAGTCGCCGTCGTGGACGCCGTCGTCCACCATCGACTGGCCGTTGACCCGGAGGACGAAGTTCTCGCCCTTCTTCGTCAGGACCTCGGGCACTGCGACGGTCTCGTCGCCCGCGATCACCTCGATCGGGCGCCCCGCCGCGATCCGGCCGTAAAGAGGCACCTCCACGGCGAAGGGGCGGTTCTCTTCCTCGGCGAGAACGAGCGAGCGCCGCTTGTTCCAGTCCCTGACGACGACGCCTTTCTCCATCAGGAGCTTGATGTGCTTCTGGAGCGTGCCGAACGACGAGAAGCCGAACTCCTCGCAGATCTCGCGCTGGGTCGGGGAGATGCCGCGGCGCTCGCGGTAGCGCCGGATGAAGTCGACGATCTCCTTCTGCCGCTCCGTCAGCGTCGTAACCATGGTAGACTTGCCTCCCGCCACTACCCTTTCTGCCGAATGAAATTAGGAAAAAATGAATAAATTCCTAATTTCTTCTGCCATAGGTGGTCCGCCACTAGCGGACCACCTTGCAAGCGAATTTAGGCGCAACTCGGCCGCAAGTCAAGCGGAATCGGCCCGCGCTATCCTGCCGGGACAAAGCCGCCGCTGCGGAAAGAGACCTCATGAAGCCTCTGCTCAAGTACGCCGTCATCGCCATCGCCGTCTTCGCGATTCTCTGGGGAGGATTCGTCTTCATGTCCAGCCGCCCGTTCACGAAGGACGCGCCGGTCTTCGCCGCCTCGCGGTGGACGTCCGGAAACCGCCTCTTCCCGACGCAGATCGCCGTATTCCCCGACCGCGTCGTCCGCTACACGCCGAAGTGGATCGGCCACGAGGAGCAGACGATCTCGATCGACCAGATCGCCTCGGTCCGGGTCAGCGCCGGGTTCCTCTTCGCCGACGTCATCATCGAGACGACGGGCGGCTCGCAGCCGATCGTCTGCCACGGCCACTGGAAGCGCGACGCCGAGGGGATCCGGACGAAGATCAGCGAGGCGCAGGCCTCGCGGCGGAACCCGCCGCCGAAGTAAGGCCGGGGGCTCCTCTCAGCTCCGGTAATCCGCGTTCACCGAGACGTAGCCGTGCCCGATGTCGCACGACAGCTTCGTCGCCGACGCCGTCCCGGCGCCGAGGTCGACGAGGATCGGCACCCGCTCCTTCGCGAAGATCCGGGCCGCGTCCTTCTCGCGGTAGGGCGAGATCGTGCCGTTCTCAACGAGCGTCAGGTCGCCCACCTTCAGCGTCACGCGCCGCTCGGAGAAGCGCGCGCCGCTCCGTCCCGCGGCCGCGAGGATCCGCCCCCAGTTCGGGTCGCCGCCGTGGAGGGCGGTCTTGACGAGAGGCGACGTCACGATCGCGTGGACGGCCGCGTCCGCGTCCCTCCGGCTTCGCGCGCCGGCCACGGTCACTTCCATCACGCGGGTCGCGCCTTCTCCGTCACGGACGATCCTCCAGGCCAGATCGCGGCAGACGTCCGCGAGGGCCCGGAGGAAGTCGGCGCCGTCCCGCTCCCCGAGCGCCCGGTTGCCGAGCGTCCCCGACGCCATCAGGAGGACCGTGTCGTTCGTCGAGGTGTCGCCGTCGACGCTGATCGCGTTGAAGCTCGACGCGGCCGCAGCACGAAGCGCCTTTTGCAGGAATTCAGGCCCCGCCGCCGCGTCCGTCATGACGAACGCCAGCATCGTCGCCATGTCGGGGTGGATCATCCCCGCGCCCTTGGCGAAACCGACGACACGGCCGCGCCGGCCACCGGCGCGGAACGTGGCCTGGGCGACCTTCGGCCCGACGTCGGTCGTCAGGATCGCGCGGGAGGCGGCCGCGAGACCCGAGGCTGAGAGCCGCCGCCGGGCGTCGGGGAGCGCCGCCCGGATCTTCAGGTCGGGCAGGACGACCCCGATGACGCCGGTCGACGCGACGAAGACCTCCTCGGCCGGGCAGCCGAGCAGCTCGGCGGCCCGGCTCCGGACGCGCCGCGCGGCCGCCATCCCCTCGGCGCCGGTCGCGGCGTTGGCGCAGCCCGCGTTGACGACGACGCCGCGCACGCGGCCGCCGCTCCGATTCAGACCGTTCCGTGCGAGGACGACAGGCGCCGCCTGAAAGCGGTTCTTCGTGAAGATCGCGGCGGCGTTCGCCCCCTTCTCGGCGACGAGAAACGCCACGTCGGGCCCCTTTTTCCGGATGCCGGCGCGGACGCCCGAGGCGAGAAACCCCTTGGGAAGCTTCACCGTTCACGTCCGCGGCGGGCGGCGGCGATTCGCCGCGCGGCGTCCCGGGCGGCGGCGGCCACCCGGCGCGGCGAGGTCCCCCCGACGGACCGGCGCTTCGCGAGCGCCCGCCCCACGTCGAGCGCGGCGAGGTCCCGTGCGCCGATCCCGTCCGACGGCCCCAGGGCCGCGAGCGACGTCCCTTCGGCCTCGGCCCGGGCGAAGCGGCGCCCGACGATCTCGTGCGCCTCGCGGAACGGGATTCCCCGCTTCGCGAGGGCGTCCGCGAGCTCCGTCGCGAGGAGCCGGTCGTCGGCCGCGGCCCGCTTCATCGCGCGCCGGTCCACCTCCAGCCGCTTCACGAGCTGCGTCAGGGCCGGCAGCACCGCCGCCACGACGGCCCGCACGCGGAACGCCGGCTCCTTGTCGAGCTGGAGGTCCTTGTCGTAGGCGAGGGGCAGCCCCTTCAGGACCGCGAGCAGCCCGGCCAGCTCGCCGATCGCCCGCCCCGCGTGGCCCCGGGCCAGCTCGAGGAGGTCCGGGTTCTTCTTCTGCGGCATCCGCGACGAACCGGTCGCCAGGGCGTCCGGAAGGACCGCGAACCCGCACTCGTCCGACGAGAAGAAGATCAGGTCCTCCCCCAGCCGCGACAGGTGGACGAGGAGGAGGCTCGCGGCGAAGAGGTACTCGGCGGCCGTGTCCCGGTCGGAGACGCCGTCGAGGGAGTTCGCGGTCGGCCGGTCGAAGCCGAGCCGCGTCGCGAGCGCCTCGCGGTCGACGGGAACCGGCGTGCCGGAGAGCGCCCCGGAACCGAGCGGGCACTCGTTCCCGCGGCGCCTTGCCGAGGCGAAGCGGTCCGCGTCGCGGAGGAGCATCTCGACGTACGCGAGGCACCAGTGCCCGAAGGTGACGGGCTCCGCGCGCTTCAGGTGCGTGTAGCCGGGCATCGGCGTTGCCGCCTCGGCCCTCGCCCGCGACGCGAGCGACTCCGCCAGGCCGAGGACGAGGCCCCGCCCCTCGTCGAGGGCGCCTCTCAGCCAGAGCCTGAAGTCGGTGGCGACCTGGTCGTTCCGGGATCGCCCCGTGTGGAGCTTTCCCCCAAGCGGGCCGAGCCTCCTCTTGAGCGTCCCCTCGACGTACGAATGGACGTCCTCGAAGGCCGCTCCCACGGGAATCCCGGCGACGCCCTTCTTCCCGATCACCCTGAGTCCGCGGACGAGCTTCGCCGTCTCGGCGCGCGAGAGGACTCTCGCGCGCCCGAGCGCCTCGGCCCACGCGATCGAGCCCGCGACGTCCTCCTGCAGGAGCTCGCGGTCGAACCCGAACGAGTCGTTCAGCCGCGAGAGGACCGCGGCGGGGGGCTCGGAGAAACGCCCGCCCCAGAGCGCCTCACGCTGCGCCGCTCGCTTCTTCAACCCTCGCCCCCGACGACCGCCTGGTACGGCGTTCCGTCCTTCGAGAGGCGCTCGCGCCCCTTCGTCGGAAGGCCGAAGAGCCGGATGAATCCCTCCGAGTCCTTCGGCGTGAAGCCGGTCATGTCGAACGACGCGAGCGACGTCGAATAGAGCGCGTAGGGAGAGGTCCGGCCGACGACGAGGCAGCTCCCCTTGTAGAGCTTCAGCGTCACGCTCCCCGTGACGGTCGGCATGAGGGCGGTCATGAAGGCGTCGAGCGCGTCGCGGAGCGGCGAGAACCACTGACCGAAATAGACGAGCTCGGCGTATCGGGAGGCGAGGCGGGCCTTCTCGTGCGACGAGTCGCGGTCGAGCGTGAGCGACTCGAGCGCCCGGAGCGCCGCGACGAGGATCGTCCCGCCCGGCGTCTCGTAGACGCCGCGAGACTTGATCCCGATGAGACGGTTCTCGACGAGGTCGATCCGGCCGACGCCGTTTCGGCCGCCAATCCCGTTCAGCGCCTCGATGAGGGCGACGGGCGCGAGCTTCTCGCCGTTGACCGAAACGGGGAACCCCTTCTCGAATCCGACCGTCACCCGCTCGGGAGCGTCGGGGGCCTTCTCGGGGTCGACCGTCAGCTGGAACATCGAGGCCTCCGGCTCGAAGCCGGGCTCCTCGAGCGGCCCGCCCTCGTGCGAGAGGTGCCAGAGGTTCCGGTCGCGGGAGTACGGCTCTCTCTTCGTCGCCGTCACCGGGATCCCGCGCGCCGCCGCGTAGTCGATCGCGTCCTCGCGCGAACGGATCTCCCACTCGCGCCACGGGGCGATGATGGCCAGCTCCGGCGCGAGCGCCTGGTACGTCAGCTCGAACCGGACCTGGTCGTTCCCCTTCCCCGTGCAGCCGTGCGAGAGGCCGTCGCAGCCGGTCGCGAGGGCCACCTCGACCTGCTTTCGGGCGATGAGGGGCCGCGCCGTGGCCGTGCCGAGCAGGTACTCGTGCTCGTAGACCGCGCCCGCCTTCAGGACCGGGAAGAGGTAGTCCTTCGCGAACTCCGCCCGCGCGTCGATCAGGTGGAAGTCGCAGGCGCCGGTCTTCCTCGCCTTCTCGGCGAGGCCGTCCGTCTCCTCCTTCTGGCCGACGTCGACGGCCACGGCCACGACCTCGCAGCCGTAGTTTTCCCTGAGCCAGGGGATGATGATCGAGGTGTCGAGCCCTCCCGAGTAGGCGAGGGCGACCTTCTTCACGTTCGCGCGGCCGGGCTTCTTCACGGGCTCTTCTCCTTCAGGATCGCGTCGAGGGCTTCGAGGAATTCCGCGAGGGCCGCCTTCGGGACGACCAGCGGCGGCAGGAGGCGGAGCACCGTCTTTCGCGAGGTCCCGACCACGAAACCCCTCTCGAGGAGCTTCCTCTGGACGGGCCCGGCCTCGCGGTCGAGCTCGATCCCCCACATCAGGCCGCGCCCGCGGACGTCCACGATCGCCGGCTGGGACTTCTTCAGCTTCTTCGCGGCCCGGCCGAACCAGGCCCCGAGCTTCTGCACCTTCGGCAGGAGGCCGCCGTTCTCGAGAACGTCGAAGACCTCGAGGCCGAGCCGGCAGGCGACCGGGTTCCCGCCAAACGTCGTCCCGTGCATCCCCGCCTTCACGAGCCCTTCCATCGACGGGGCGAGGAGGACGGCGCCGAGCGGGAGGCCGCCGCCGAGCGGCTTGGCGAGCAGCACCATGTCCGGGGTCACGCCGACCTCGCGGAAGACGAAGAGGTGGCCCGTCCGGCCGAGGCCGCTCTGGATCTCGTCGAAGACGAGGGCCGCGCCGGTCGCGTCAGCGAGGCGGCGCGCGGCCGCGAGGTACGCCGGCGTGAGCGGGACGATCCCTCCCTCCCCGAGAATCGGCTCGAGGAGGATCGCCGAGGTGTCGGGCGTGACGGCCCTCTCCAGCGCGGCAACGTCGTTCGGCGGGAGGAAGACGGCGCCGGGAAGGAGCGGCTCGAACGGCGTCCGGTACGGCTCGTAGCCGGTGACCGAGAGCGCGCCGAACGTCCGGCCGTGGAAGCCCCCGTCGAGGGCGACGAGGCGCGTCCGGCCCGGGTTCTTCAGGCGCGCGAACTTGAGGGCGGCCTCCGCGGCCTCCGTCCCGGTGTTGCAGAAGAAGACGCGCCACATCCCCGAGGCCCGAAGAAGGCGCTCGGCGAGCAGCCCCTGGGACGACATGAAGAAAAGGTTCGAGACGTGCCAGAGTCCCGACGCCTCCGCCTTCATCGCCCTCACCAGGCGCCGGTGGCGGTAACCGAGCGCGTTGACGGAGATCCCGGCGAGGAGGTCCCAGTACTCTTTGCCGCTCACGTCGACGAGCTTCGCCCCTTTCCCGGCGACCGGATGGAAGGAGGTTCGGGCGTACGTGCCGAGGATCGTGGCGGCATCGCGCGCCTCGACGGCGGCAGGAGCGACGGAGGGGGCGATGGAATCAGACGGCAGCAAGGCGGGTTCCTCCTATTCCCGAAGTGAGCGCGGCGGCGTGGCCGGCCGGACCGGCGATGACGACTTCCCTGACTCCCGCGTGGACGGCGTCGAGGCAGGCGAGCAGCTTGGGACGCATCCCCCCGCCGACGGCGCCGGAGCGGATGAGGCTCCAGGCCTTCGCAGGGTCGAGTTCGGAGACCACGTTGCCGCCTTCGTCGAGGAGCCCCGCGACGTCGGTCAGGAAGACGAGGCTCTCCGCCCGGAGCGCCGCGGCGAGGGCCGCAGCAGCCGAGTCGGCGTTCACGTTCAGGAGCGTCCCCTCCCGCCCGAGCGCCACCGACGCCACGACCGGAAGGAGCCCCGCCCCGAGGACCGCGTTCAGGAGCTGCGGATTCGAATAGGTGACGCGGCCGACGAACCCGAAATCGACGCCGTCGACCCGGGGGTGGAACTCGGCCCAGAGCGTGTCGCCATCCGCGCCCGAGAGGCCGGCGGAGAGGATGCCGAGCGAGCGGAGCTCGGCGATGAGCGACTTGTTGACGAGGCCCGAGAGGACCGACACGACGACGTCGAGCGTCTCGGGATCGGTGATCCGGAGGCCCCGGTACGTCTTCTTCGGGATCTTCAGCACCTGAAGGGTCGCGTCGATCCGCTTGCCGCCGCCGTGGACGACGACGGTCTTGCCGCCGGCCGTGAACCGGGCGGCGATCGACTCGAGGGCCCGAAGCCTGAGGGCCTGGTCCTCGAGCAGGCTCCCGCCGAGCTTCACGACCGTCAGGCCCTTCCTGACCGTCGGAGCCGCCGCGGCTTTCGCGGATTCCACGGCGCCCGCCGTCACAGGAGGCCCTCCGTCTCCGGAAGGCCGAGCATCCGGTTCATGTTCTGGACCGCCTGCGAGGCGGCTCCCTTGAGGAGGTTGTCGAGCACCGAGACGACGACCGCGCGCGTTCCACCCGGGAGGACCGCGAACCCGATCTCGTCGCGCGGGGTCCCGACGACGTCTTTCAGCTCCGGGAGATCGCCCGCCGGCCGGACGTTCACGAACGGCGTCTCCGCGTAAACGGCGTACGCCGCCGCGAGCGCCTCCGGGGTCATGGGCTTCGCGAACGCCACGTGAATCGTGGAGAGGATCCCCCGCACGACCGGGAGGAGGTGCGGCACGAAGACAAAGGGCGCCGACCCGCCGAGGCCCAGCTCCTGCCGCATCTCCGGCTCGTGCCGGTGAACGCCGACGCCGTAGGCCTTGAAGTTTCCGGAGAGCTCCGCGAAGGAGTACGCGACGTCGCTCTTCTTCCCCGCCCCGGAGACGCCGCTCTTGCTGTCGCAGATGACGGGCTGCGAGGGGTCGAGGAGCGCCGCGATCGGGAGGAGCGGCAGGAGGACGGACGTCGGGTAGCAGCCGGGGTTCGCAACCAGCCGGGCGGGCCGGAGCGCCTCGCCGGCCCATTCGGTCAGCCCGTAGACGGCTTCGGCGAGAAGGTGCGGGGCCGGGTGGTCGAACCCGTAATACGTCGGATACGCCGCCGCGTCGCGGAGGCGGAACGCTCCGGCGATGTCGACGACGCGGATCCCACGCTCGAGAATCGGGGCCGCAAGCTCGGCGGAGGTCTCGTTCGGCGTCGCGAGGAAGGCGATCTCGGCGCCCGAGGCGGCGAGATCGTCGAGCGAGAAAGGGACGGCGTCGGGGCCCTTCGCGGCTCCGAGAGACGGGTGGAGCCGGGCGAACGGCACGGCGCCGTCCTTTTTTCCCGAGGAGAAGACAGCGGCGATCCCGACTCCGGGGTGCCGGGCCAGAAGAGCGCAGAGCTCGGCGCCGGAGTAGCCGGTGGCGCCGACGACCGCGACGCGCCTCACGCTCGCGGCCTCCGGCCCCTGGGCCCCTCCAGGACCGCGGAGAACCGCCGCGCGAGCCGGCCGGCCGCTTCCGCGTCACGGGTCGCAAGGAAGATCGTGTCGTCGCCGGCGATCGTCCCGACGGACTCGGGGAGCTCCGCCTCGTCGATCGAACGGCAGAGCGTGTGCGCCGCGGCGAGCGGCGTCTTCACGACGACGAGCGTCCCTGCCGCCGCGACCCCGACCGCGAACTCGCGGAGCGCCCGCTCCATCCGCTCTTCCTTCTGCTCCCGCGCGGCCGCGTCGGGCGGGACGAAGGCCCCGCCCGGCTCCGGCGCCACGTACCCGCCCGCGCTCTTCGCGAGCCCCAGATCGCGCAGGTCGCGCGAGAGCGTCGGCTGCGCCACGAGGAACCCCCGGTCGCGCAGTCGCTGCTGCAGTTCCTCCTGAGAGTGGACCGGCGTTTCGCGGATCACCTTCAGGATTTCGTCGCGGCGGCGGAGCGCGGAGGCGCCAGAATGAGTATTCAAGGCAAAGAATAATCATTCATCTGCCCCCGAGAGTCAAGCCTCTCCTTTCTGAAAGATTTTTCACCGGCCGGGCACTACTCAGGCACCCAGGAAGGGACATCTCCTGATTTCATATGGAAAAGAGTCGCTTATACCTATTTTCATAAGGCGCCGGAGCTCCCGGGTGGCCCTGGACGGCGGGCAGCGTAAGATCGGCGCGGTTCCTTTCAGGACCGCACTGATGCCGACGACGCACTGGAACGATCCGTCCCGAGAGGATTTCGGACGCCTGCCGGAGAAGCTCCGACGGTTCTTCCTTTCCCGCGGCGTCCGGACCGAGGACGACGCCCGCGACCTCGCACAGGAAACGCTCCTTCGAGTCTTCCAGCGGATGAGCCGGGGCGAGCTCCTCGATTCCGCCGAAGCCTACGCGCTCGGCGTCGCGAAAAACGTCTTTCTGGAGTACTGCCGCCGCGTCCAGAAGGCCTCGACGCACGACGGCATCACCGGCGCCGTCCAGCTCGCGGGCGACACGAACCCGTTGAACGACGCCATCGTCTCGAGCCGGGCCCTCCGGTTCCGCCGGGCGCTCGAT
The DNA here is from genome assembly GCA_963721385.1 of uncultured Acidobacteriota bacterium. Taxonomy (GTDB): domain Bacteria; phylum Acidobacteriota; class Thermoanaerobaculia; order UBA5066; family UBA5066; genus DAOMFB01. The sequence continues at coordinate 130,758 of CAVRJB010000005.1, read as the reverse complement.
CTCCTACCGGAACGGATGCGGTCGCTTCTGGTCCGCCGTTTCGTCGAGGAGGTCCCGTCGCGGACGATCGCACGAGAGGAAGGGATCTCGACCGACGCCGTCGACATGCGGGTCTACCGCGCGAAGCGCGAGCTGAAGAAGCGGATGACGCCGGAGCGCCCGGGGACCGGACGGGGCGCCGGGGACGGGGAGCCGTCGTGAGCGCGGCGAAGCCTTCCCCTGACGAGATCCGCGACTACCTGCTCCGCCGGCTGCCGGACGGGAAGCGAGCCCGGTTCGAGGAAGCGTACTTCTCGGACGACGCACTGCTCGACCGGGTGGAGGAGGCCGAAGACGACCTCGTTTCGGACTACGTCCTCGGGCGGCTCGGGGCGACCGACAAGCGGCGCTTCGAGGAATCGCTTCTCGAGACGCCCTACTACCGGGAGCGGGTCGACACGACCACTCGCTTCAAGCTTCAGCTCGCCGGGAATCGGGCGCTCCGGCGCGGCGCGCCCTCCGTCCGCTCGGGCGGCCGGAAGTCGTCTCCGGGACGGACGGGGCTGACGGTGGCCTTCGCCTTCCTCGCGATGCTGTTTCTCGCCGCGCTCGCGTCCGCCCTGCGCCTGAAAAGCGACCTCGAAAAGGCGCAGCTCCGCGCGCGCGAGCTGGCGTCGGTCGTGCCGCCTCCCGCCGCGCAGGCCGGCGTCGTCCCCGTCACCCAGACCGTCCTCGTCACGGTGCCCCGCGAGGTGGGAGCGCCCGTCTACCGGGTGGCGCGGCCGATCGGGACACCGCTCCTCCTCGTCTTCTCGCGGCAGCTCCTCCCCGTTGCGGCACGGAACTTCGAGGTGACGCTTCGCGACGGCGGACGGCTCACCTGGGCGAGCGGTCCCCAGCGCGCGGGTCCATCCGACGAGGGCGATCTGGCGCTCCGGCTGCCAATCGGCCTCCCCCCGGCGGGACGCACCGCTGTCCTCCTGTCGACCACCGGGGGGGGCGACGACGCCGGACGCCTCGTCGGGATCCTCGACGTCTCCGACAAGGCGCCCTGATCAGCGCGGCGTGGAGCCCGCTTCGCGCGGCGCCGCTCCGGGCTGCGCCCGGAGCCCCTCCAGAAAGACCTCGGCGAACTGCGCGCCGATCTCGTCCGGGGACGACGTTCCGGAAGCGCGGTACCAGCGGCCGATCCAGTTGATCGCACCGAAGATCGCGAACGCAGTCAGCTTCGGGTCGACGGGCCGGAAGAGCCCGGCGGCGATCCCGGCCGCGAGAATCTCCCGGAGCGCGCGCTCGTAGCGGTCGCGCGCGGCGACGACCACGGCGCGCGCCTTGGGCTCGAGGGCGTCGAACTCCAGCGCGAGAGCCGTCCCGTGGAACTTGTCGACCTGGATTCGGACATGCTCGACGACGAGCCGCCGGAGCGTCTCGTCGGGAGGGAGGCCCGCTCCCCGGACCCTCTCCGCCGCCTCGAGGACGGCCTCGAGGGCCGAGAGATGGCAGAGCGCCAGGATCTCTTCCTTGTCGCGGAAGTAGTAGTAGAGGCTCCCCCGCGTCAGATGCAGCTCCTCGGCGATGTCGTCCATCGAGGTGCCATAGAAGCCGCGGACGGCGAAGGCCTTGACCGCGCTTTCGAGGATGAGGTGGCGCTTCAGCTTCCGCTTCCTCGCCACGTGCGGCGACGGCTGCCTCGGCTCGGACCGCCGCCCCGTCCGGACCTCTTTCGACATCCAAGCTCCCGTCGCGATCGCCGCGGACGCCACGGACGCCGGGCCGCCGCGGAAGGAAGGAAAGATGGTCGGGGCGAGAGGATTTGAACCTCCGACCCCACGGTCCCGAACCGTGTGCGCTACCAGGCTGCGCTACGCCCCGACCGAAAACGCGGAGGCGGAAGATACCATCCGCGAGGGTTCGGCGCCAAATTCAGGGCTTCCGGTCCGCCAGGGCCTCCTCGACCGAGGCCGGCCGGCCGCTCCGCCGCGGGTCGGCAACGCCGACGACCGTCCCGTCCGCCTCGAAGCCGGCCGCGTTGACCGCGCCGAGGCGGCCCCAGGTCTTCGTCAGCTCCCGTTCCCGGACGGTGTGCCCGCGGGCCCGAAGAGCCGCGAGGAGCTTCTCGGGGAAGACGCCGTACTCGACCTCGATCTGGTCGGGAAGGTGCTGGTGGTGGAACCGCGCGGCCGCGACCGCGGCCTCGAGCGGAAGGCCGAGGGGCCCGGCGTTGAGGAAGACCTGCAGGACGGAAGTGGGAATCGTCGAGCCTCCCGGCGCGCCGAGGACGAAACGGGGCCGGCCGTCCTCGAGCACGATCGTGGGCATCATCGACGAGACGGGCCGCGCGCCGGGGCGGACGCCGTTCGCCGCGCTCTGCACGAGGCCGAAGAGGTTGGGCCGGCCCGGGGCGACCGCGAAGTCGTCCATCTCGTTGTTGAGGAGGACGCCCACCCCGGGGATGGTCTCGCCGTTTCCGAACGTCTCGTTCAGCGTCGTCGTGAGCGAGACGGCCTCGCCTTCCGCGGTCGCGACCGAGAGGTGCGTGGTGCTCGGGCCTCCGTCCGGGACGGCGCCCGCGCGGATCGACGAGGACGGCGTCGCCTTCTCGAGGTCGATGGACGCCCCGAGCGCCGCGAGCCGCGCGGGGGCGAGAAGCCGCGCGAGCGGCGCCGCCACGCAGTCGGGGTCGCCCAGGAACTCGTTCCGGTCGGCGTAGGCGCGACGCTCGGCCTCGGCCACGAAATGGATCCGCGCGTCGGGGGCCATCGCGGTGACGTCGCGGGGCGCGGCGGCGATCTGTCCGAGGATCGAGAGGAAGAGGACTCCCCCGGCCGACGGCGGCGGCATCGTGACGATCCGCCAGCGGCCGTAGTCGACGACGAACGGTGCGCGCCAGACGGGCTCGTAGGAAGCCAGATCCTCTTCCGTCAGGAGGCCGCCGTTCGCCCGGACATACTCGACCACCTTCCGCGCCACGGGCCCCCGATGGAAACCATCCGCGCCCCGCTCCGCGATCGCCTCGAGCGTCGCGGCGAGCTCCGGCTGGCGGAGGATCGTTCCCGTCGCGAGCGGGGCGCCGTCCGGGAAGAAGACGGTTGCCGTCGGCGGGGTCGCTTTCATCCGGTTCGCGTTCTGGAGGAGGTCCGCGTGAAGCGTGGCCGGAACGGGAAAGCCGTCGCGCGCGAGCCGGATCGCCGGCTCGACGACCCGGCGCCACGGCAGCCTCCCGAGCTTCCGGTGCAGCGCCTCGAGGCCGCGCGGCGTCCCGGGCGTCGCAACCGAAAGCCCTCCCTCGAGGGAGGCCGAGGGGCGCGGGCTGCCGTCGGGCCCGAGGAATGCGCCCGGCCACGCGGCCGCCGGCGCCGTCTCGCGGAAATCGAGCGCGTAGAAGCGTCCATCGGCGGTCCGGACGACGGCGAATCCGCCCCCCGCGACGTTTCCCGCCTCGGGATAGGTCACGGCCAGCGCCAGCGCGGTTGCGATGGCGGCATCCACGGCATTGCCGCCGTCCGCGAGGATGCCGGCGCCCGCGCGCGATGCGTGCCCCTCCGTGGACGAGACGACGCCCCTCCGCGAGCGGACGGTCGGCGAGGGGCCGAACGGCTCCGCCGGGACGCCGGCGGGTCCGGCGGAGGACGCCGGTACGGCCGCGACGAGAAGCAGAAGCGTGGCGAGCCGCGGCCGGATTCCCGGACTCACTTCACGGCCAGCGAAAGCTTGCGGGCCGCGTCGAGCTCCACGACGAGGGTCCGCCGCTCGTCTCCAGACCGATCCAGCTTGCGGGTCGCGTAGTCACGCACCGAGCCGTCCGCGGCGATCACCCAGACCCGGAGTTCGCCGCTCCCCGGCGGGAGGTCGGCGCTCCCCTCGACGAGCCCGCCGCCCGACCTGGGGCCGAAGTCGAAGGCCCGGCGGAAGACCTCGCGGTCGCCGAAGCGGACGAAGAGCCAGCCCTGAGGCACGGGGCTCCGGAACGACACGAAGAGCGGCAGCTCGGCTGCCGGCCCGGCCCCGGCTGCCGCCGGTGCCGCCGCCGCGGCCGGCTGCGGCGCATGCGCCGCAGCCTTCAGCGTCCGCAACTCGGCTTCGGCCCGGACCCTCGCCGCTTTCGGAAGCTTGCGGATCGACTCGAGCGCGAGCGCCTCGAGGCCCTTCGCCTCCGCGTTGTCGGGCTCGAGGGCGAGCGCGGCCCCGGCTTCGGCCGCGGCCCTCGGCCATTGCGAGGCGTCCCGCGCCGCGCGGGCGGCCTCGAGGCGCCGGGCGACCTGCTCGTTCCGGCGGTCGAGCTCGGCCTTCTTGGCGATCAGCTGCTCGGTCCTGCGAAGGGCGTCGCGCGCCGGCGCCGAATCCGGCGCGCGCCGGACGAGCTCGGCGAACGAACTCCGGGCCTCGTTCAGCTTCCCCTCCGCCAAGAAACGGTTTCCGTCGTCGAGAAGGCGGCGGCTCGCCGCCACCGTCTCCTCGAAGGCGGCGGCCTCCGGCGGGTACTTCGACGGCGCGATCGCCCGGCTTCGCTGCCACATCAGTCCGGCGACGAGCGCCGCCATGCCGACGGCGGCGCTCAGGATGATCAGGACCCAGCGCCGGTTCACGTCGCGCCGCAGGACGACGGCAAGGGGGTCCTTCGCCTCGGGCTCTGCCGGCGCGGCGGGCGGAGCCTCGACGCGGAAAGGTGCCGTCCTCTCCCTCGGAGGGGCCGGCGCGGCGGGACGCGGCGCCGCCCGGGCGGACGGCGAGGCGGGCGGAGGCGCGGCGACGCGCGGGACCGGGCCCGTCGCCTCGGGCGGCAGCGCGGGCGGTCTCGGACCTGGCGGCGCCCCTTCGGGCTTCGGCGCGGGAGCGGGCCGGCGGATCGGGCCGGAAACTTCGGCAGGACGGACCGGGCCGCTGACATCGAGCGCCGGAACGGGGCGCAGCGTCGCGGGAGGCTCCGCCCGGACCGCCGCGAGGGGGCGCGGAGGCGTCTTTTCGTCCGGCTTGAAGTCGGCCTGCGCGTACGCCGAAGGGGTGACGGGGACCGCGGGCGCGGCGGCGGGAGCGGACTCGCCCTTCGAGACGCCGGGATCGGAGATCAGCGTTCCAGGCGAGGAAGGCACCGTCTCGCGAAGGACCGGCTTTTTCATGGCGTCCGTGTCGAGACTCCAGTCCGGGATGGACGAGTCGAGGTCGGCCTTCGGCGCCGAGACCGCGAGCTGCGGGTTCAGGTCGTCGCGCTGCTGCCGCGTCAGCGACGCGAGCGCCGGCGGCCCCGCCCCCGCGGCCGGTCCCGGAGGCTTCGCGGGCCCCTCGGGCCCTGGCGACGCGGAAGGCGGCGCCTCCACCGGCGCCACGGGGCCCAGGCGCTCGGCCTGCGCGACCATCTCCCCGAGGCCGCGGATCATCTCGTACTCGGCCTGCCGCGCCTTGTACTCGGAGAGGGCTCGCGCGAAGTCCGACCCGCGTTGGTAGCGCGCTGCAGGGTCCTTGGCGAGCGCCTGGAGGAGGATCGAGTTGAACTCGGCCGGGATCGATGCGTCGACGGCCTGGAGCCGCAGGTAGTCCTCGTGGACGATCTTGTAGGAGATCGAGGTGACGTTGTCGCCGAGAAACGGCTTCTTCTTCGTCAGGAGCTCGTAGAGGACGACGCCGAGCGAGAAGAGGTCGCTCCGGCCGTCCACCGCCTCGCCCGTGACCTGCTCCGGCGACATGTAGTTCGGCGTCCCGAGAAACTGTCCGGTCTCCGTCAAGCTCGAGGTCTCGATCTTCGCGATGCCGAAGTCGGTGATCTTCACCGCGCCGTCGGGGGTGATGATGATGTTCGCGGGCTTCACGTCGCGGTGAACGATGCCGCGGCGATGCGCGTAGTCGAGGGCGTCGGCGACGTGGGCGATGATCTCCGAGATCCGGTCCCACGAGAGCGGCTCCTTCTCCCGGATCAGCTGCTTGAGGTTCTTCCCCTCGACGTACTCCATGGCGATGAAGGACGTCTCGTCCTCCTCCCCCACGTCATGGACGGTGACGATGTTCGGGTGGGAGAGGGTGCCGGCGGCCTGGGCCTCCCGGAGGAATCGCTCGCTGAACTCTCGCCGCTCGATGTCGTCCTCGGCCGCCGCGCGGATGGTCTTCAGCGCAACGAGGCGGCCGATGACCGGGTCCTTCCCGAGGTAAACGACGCCCATCGCGCCCTTGCCCAGCTCGCGGACGACCTCGTAGCGGCCGAATCGTTTCGGCAGACCCGTGAAGGACGACCCCGCTTCGGTCGGCAGAAACCCTCCCCCGGACGCGAAACGTCCGGGAACCGTGATCCGATTCCCTCCGCCTCCGAATTCTATCAGCCGTTTTTCGGCGTCTTTTCGGCTCTCCGGACGCCGCGGGTCTTCCTATAATCGCCCCTCGCCCCTCAGGCGCGCGAGAGGATTCGACACAACATGAAAGTTTTCCCCGCATCCGCGATTCACAACGTCGCCCTCGTCGGACACAACGGCGTCGGCAAGACCACCCTCGTCTCCGCCCTCCTCCACGAGGCAGGCGCCACGCCGCGCTTTGGCCGCGTGGAAGACGGCACGGCGCCGACCGACTTCGATCCCGAGGAAATCGAACGGAAGATCTCGATCGGCCTCGCCGTGGCCTCCCTCGAATGGAAGAAGCGGAAGGTCAACCTCATCGACACGCCGGGCTACGGCATCTTCGTCTCCGAAATGATCTGCGGGATGCGCGCCGCAGACGCGGTCATCCTCGTCGTGGACGCCGTCGCCGGCGTTCAGGTGCAGACCGAGAAGGCCTGGAAGGTGGCCGACGAGATGGGCCTCCCCCGCCTCGTCGTCGTCAACCGGATGGACCGCGAGAACGCCGACGGCGGGCGGGTCATGGACCAGCTGCAGAAGAAGTTCGGCCGTGTCTGCGTGGCCGCCGAGGCGCCGATCGGCAAGGAGAAAGGGTTCCGAGGCGTGATCGACCTGATCTCCATGCAGGGCACCCTGACCGACGATGCCGGGAAGACGGCGCCGGGGCCAATCCCCGAGGAATTCGCCAAAGACGCCGCCTCGCTCCACGAGTCGCTCGTCGAGATGGTGGCCGAGGGCGACGACAAGCTCATGGAGGTCTTCTTCAACCAGGGAAACCTCTCGGAAGAGCAGATGCACCCCGCACTCCGCGCCGCGATCCGCTCCCGGCGGATTGCCCCGGTCCTCTTCACCGCCGCCGGCAACCACGAGACCGGCGTCGAGAAGCTCCTCGACGAGATCGTCGACCTCCTCCCGACGGCCGACAGCTTCCAGGCCGTCGCGAAGGGGAAGGACGGCAAGAGTGAGGCCCTCGCCGTCGACGCCGGGGGTCCCCCGGCCGCTTTCGTCTTCAAGACGATTTCGGACCCCTTCGCGGGCCGGCTCACGCTCTTCCGTGTCGTCTCCGGGACGTTCCGGCCCGACGGCACTTACGTGAACACCGCGCGAGAGGTCTCGGAGCGCTTCGGGCCCCTCTTCTCGCCGCTCGGGAAGCAGCAGCAGGTCATCCCCGAGGTTCCCGCCGGCGACATCGGCGGCGTCGCGAAATTGAAGGAGACGCTGAGCGGCGACTCTCTCTCCGGGAAGGACAAGCCGTTCACTTTCGCCCCCTTCGAGTTCGCCGAGTCGGCCATCTCCTTCGCGATCGAGCCGAAGTCGAAGGGGGACGAGGACAAGATCTCGACCGCCATCCACAAGCTCGTCGAGGAGGACCCCTCGCTGAAGTTCTCGCGCGACGCCGACACGCACCAGTTCCTTCTCTCCGGCGCGGGGCAGCTCCACGTCGAGATCGCCGTCGCGCGGATGAAGCGGAAGTCGGGGGTCGAGGTCATCCTCCACCCGCCGAAGGTCCCGTACCGCGAGACGATCACCCGCGCGGCCGAAGGGCACGGGCGCCACAAGAAGCAGACGGGTGGTCACGGGCAGTTCGCGGACTGCAAGATCCGGATCAAGCCGCTCTCGCGCGGCGCCGACTTCCAGTTCGACGACGACACGTTCGGCGGCTCCATCCCGCGCGGCTTCATCCCCGCGATCGAGAAGGGGATCCAGGACGCCCGCAAGCGCGGCTATCTGGCGGGCTTCTCGATGGTCGACTTCCGCGTCGAGGTCTACGACGGCCAGTACCACGACGTCGACTCCTCGGAGATGGCGTTCAAGATCGCGGGCTCGCTCGCGTACAAGGACGCCATGGAGAAGGCGCGGCCGACGATCCTCGAGCCGATCATGAAGGTCGCCATCCAGGCGCCGCAGGAGTACATGGGCGATCTGATGGGCGACCTGACGAGCCGCCGCGGCCGCCCGGCAGGGATGGAGACGGAGGGCGACGAGGCCGTCATCAAGGCCGAGGTGCCGCTCGCGGAGATGATCTCCTATGCTCCGGTCCTCCGCTCCATCACGCAGGGCCGCGGCGCCTTCACGATGGAGATGGGCCACTACGAAGAGGTCCCGCGCCCCATCCAGGAGAAGCTCATCGCCGAACACGCCAAGTCCCGGAAGGCCGAAGTCGTCGAGGAGTAGCCTTCTACTTAAGCTCCGTGGATTCCCTGCGTCGATTCCGCGACGAAGTCGTGGAGGTACTTCACGTCCTCCGACGCTGCGGAGAGCTCGGCGAGAGCCGCGAGCAGCGTCTTGTGGTCGTGCCGGTGCCGGTGGAGGGCGCGGTAGGCCCTCTGCAGCGCCTTGACGCGCTCGTCCGAATAGCCCTTCCGGGAGAGCCCGACGCTGTTGACTTTCCAGGCTTTCACCTCGCGGTCCGCCGACGTCCAGCAGAACGGGAGGACGTCCTTGTTCACGGCCGTAAAGGCGCCGAGGAACGCGAAGCGGCCGATCTTCAGGAACTGCCGGATCCCGACGAAGGCGCCGAGGATCACGTCGTCCTCGATCACGCAGTGCCCAGCGAGAGAGGCGCCGTTGGCGAAGACGGTCCGGCTCCCGACGACGCAGTCGTGCGCGACGTGCGAGTAGGCCATGAAGAGGTTGTCGTCGCCGATGATCGTGGCCCCGTGGCCGGTCACCGTGCCGCGGTGGGCCGTCGAGAACTCGCGGAAGACGTTTCGGTTTCCGATGACGAGCGTCGTCGGCTCCCCCCGGTACTTCAGGTCCTGAGGCGCTCCGCCCAGGGCCGCGTGCGGATGGATCCGATTCCCCTCGCCGAGCGTCGTCGGGCCCTCGAGGACGGCGTGCGCGCCGACGGTCGTCCGGGGCCCGATCCTGACGTACGGCCCGACGATGGCGTAGGGGCCGATCTCGGAGGTGGGGTGGACGGTCGCGGCCGCGTCGACGATCGCCGTCGGGTGGATCGCCATCAGAAGGCCATCCCTTTCGGGAGGTCGACGAGCGTGCAGAGCAGCTCCGCCTCGGCACAGAGCGCTCCGTCGACGCGGGCCTCGCCGCTCACCTTCACGAAGCTCGGCCGCACCGCCACGACCTGGAGCGTCATCAGGAGCTGATCCCCCGGGACGACGGGGCGGCGGAAGCGGGCCTTGTCGATTCCGGTCAGGAACATCAGCTTGGTTCCTTTGTATTCCGGGTTCGAGGCGAAGACGAGGCAGCCGCCCGTTTGCGCCATCGCTTCGAGGATGAGGACGCCCGGCATGACCGGATTCCCCGGGAAATGCCCCTGAAAGAACTCTTCGTTGACCGAAACGTTCTTCAGGCCGACCGCCTTCTTCCCCGGCTCGATCGAGAGGATCCGGTCGACGAGGAGGAAGGGATAGCGGTGCGGCAGGACGGCGAGGATCTGCCCGATGTCCATGGCGGCCGCCGGAACGGCGGCGTTCGTCGAGGTCACGGTTTCTCCTCCTCTCGGTTCGGAGTGCGTCCCAGGAGCTCGCGCACGGCCCGGGCGGTCTCGGGAAGTCGGCGCAGCTCGGCGTAGGCGCGGAGCGCCTCGCGGTGGCTCATTTCCGGCGTCCCGAAGACAGTCTCGCCCGCCGAGACGTCGTGGGCGATGCCCGTCTGCGCGCCCGCCTTCGCTCCGGGGCCGATCGTCAGGTGCCCGGCCACGCCGACCTGCCCGGCCAGGACGGCCCCGTCTCCCACGACCGTGGAGCCGGCGAGCCCCACCTGGCCGCAGAGGATCACGTGCCTTCCGATCGTCGAGTTGTGGCCGATCATGACGAGATCGTCGATCTTGGTTCCCGCCCCGACGCGGGTCTGCTCCAGCGTCGCGCGGTCGACACAGCTGTTGGCTCCGATCTCGACGTCCTCGTCGATGGTCACGCCGCCCACCTGCGGGACCTTGACGATCCCCGTCGGCGTCGGAGCGTATCCGAAGCCGTCGGCGCCGAGGACGGCGCCCGAGTGGACCTCGACGCGGGCACCCAGCGTCACGCCGTCGTAGAGGACGACGTGCGGGTGAAGGCGGGCGCCGGGGCCGATCGTGCAGTTCCTCCCGAGGACCGTGTGCGCCTCGACGATCGCGTCCGCACCCACCCGCGTCCCTTCCCCCACCACGGCAAAGGGCCCGATCTCCGCCGACGGGTCGACGGCCGCTCCCGGCTCGACGACGGCGGCCGCATGGACGCCCGGCCGGGCCGTCCGGCGAGGGAAGAAGAGTTCGAGGACGGCGGCCAGCGCGAAGGCCGGGTCCGCCGCCTCGACGACGGTCCGCCCGGGATGCCGGGCTGCGTCGCGGGTGAGAAGAGCTCCGGCCTTCGAGGCGGCCGCCTTCTTTTCGGCTTTCCCGTCCGCGATGAAGGAAAGGTCGGAGGGACCGGCCGCCTCGAGCGAGCGGACGCCCGAGATCCGGAGGCCGCCGTCGCCGACGACCCGCCCGCCGCAGCGGGCGGCGATGTCGGCGACGGAGAACGCGGACACGCAGTCGCGTCCGGAGGCTAGTTCTTCTTCGGGGCCGGGGCCGGCGCGGGCGTGGCCGGCTTGGCGGGAGCCGGTGCGGCGGCCGCCGGCTTCGCGGAAGCCGCGATCATCGAGTTGAATTTCGTGATGACCCCTTCGGTGATGTCCGTCCCCTCGCCGGCGAAGAGCAGCCCGCTCTGGAACTTGTTGAAGATCAGCTGGAAGCCCTGCTCCTTCGCGGCCGCGTCGATGATCGGCATGATCCGCTTCTCGAGCTCGCCGAGCTCCCGGCGCTGGGTGTCCTCGAGCTCGCGCTGCGCGTCGTCCTGGAAGCGCTTCAGCTCGACGGCCTTCGCCTGATAGTCCTTCTGGACCTTCTCCATCGCCTCCTCGGAAAGCGATTTGCCCTGCTCCGTGATCTTCTGCTCGAGTTCGCGGAGCTCCTTCTGGCGCTTCGCGAGCTCCTCCTGCTTCGCCTGCTGGACTTTCTGAACGCGTGCGAGCGATTCCTTGCCGACGGCAGACTCAGCGACGATTCGCTGAACGTCGATCACGCCGACCTTGGTGCTGGCCGCGGAAGCGGCCACCTGCGCGACCGCGGCCGGGGCGGCCACGAGACCGGCGGCCAGGGCGGCCGCGAAGAATGTGAAGGTCCCTTTCATGAACACGACTCCTTTTGAATAGATATTCGGGGAGCCGGCCCCGGGGAGGACGGCTCGAAAGAGCGCCAAAGTCTACCGCAGATGGTTCAGAACGTGCTCCCGATGGTGAAGGTGAAGCTGGAGTTCTTCTCCTGGGCCCCCTGCAGGGGCTGCCCCTGCGCGTCCAGGATGATGACGGGCTGGAGGTTGATCGCGTAGATGAACCGGAGTGGCGCCTGGAAGATCGGGAGGAAGATCCGCGCCTCGAGGCCGGTCGACTTCCGCACGTTGAGCGGCGTGAACGGCTGCGTCTCGATCCAGGTGTTTCCGGCGTCGAAGAAGGCGGCCAGCGTGAGCGGCCCCGCCACCGAGACGCAGTACTCGATGTTGAAGTAGTAGAACTTGTCGCCGCCGAGGAGCGAGCCGTTCTGGTCGAAAAAGGCGCGGCCCTGCGCGTCGAGAGGGTAGATGGAGCCGAAGTTGAAGCCCCGGATCGAGCGGTCGCCGCCGATCCGGAAGCGGTCGAAGATCGGAATCTGGGTCCCGTTGTACGGACGAATCCAGCCGGCGTCGAAGTTGAACGCGAAGAACGTCCGGCGCGTCACCGGCACGTACCACGTCGCGCTCAGGTTCGGCTTGAAGTACGAGTACTGGCCGCCGAGCGGGCCGCCCGCGATGGTGACCGACGCGCCGTACCGCTTGCCGGCCGTCGGGTTGAACGGGTCATTGCGGCTGTCGTACCGGTAGCCGGGCGTGACGGACGAGATCCGCCCCACGTAGTAGGCGTACGCCGGCGGCGGAACCCCGCCGCCCGGCGGCGGCGGCGGCGGGTAGACCTGGTACTTGCTGCTCGTGTCGGTGAAGCTGTAAAAGAGCGAGAGGGAGTCGAAGAGCCCGAGGCCGTAGCCGAGCGACGCGCTGACTCCCTTCGTCTTCTGGTCCGAGACGTCGAGGTACGAGAGGTTCCGGTTGAAGACCGAGCCGCCGATCGCCATCCGCTGGTCGAGGAAGTAGGGCTCCGAGAACGACAGGTCGAGGAAATTCGAGTTCGAGCCCTTCTGGAACTGGACCCCGAGCGTGTCGCCGCGGCCGAGGAAGTTGCGAGTGTTGAACTGGAACTGGCCGAAGAAGCCGTCGAGCTGCGAGTATCCCGCGCCGAACTGGACCTCGTTGCGGTTCGTGTCGGTCCCCTTCACGAGAACGTCGACGGTCTTCGTCTCGGGGTTCACGCGGAAGTCCGGGTCCTCTTCGATCTTGAAGTACCCCAGCTGCGTGATCTTGTAGAGGCCCTTCCGGAAGATCTCCATGTCCATGATGTCGCCCTCGGAGAGGACGAGCTCGCGGCGCAGCACCTTGTCGCGCGTCGTCTTGTTCCCGGTGAACTCGATCCGGCCGAGGCGGTACTGGTCCCCTTCGGTAATCTGGATCGTGACGTCGACGACGTGGTTCGGCTTCTCGGTGAACTCCTGGTTCAGGAAGGCGTAGATGTAACCCCGCGAGCGGTAGGCCCCGTCGATCGCCTTCTTCCCGTCGTCGATGACGGCCCTCGAGAGCGGCTTCCCCGGCTTGTACTCGAAGACCCTCAGGAGATTCGGCTCGGGGAAGACGGTCGCGCCCGTGACCTTGACGGTGCCGAAGTACCATCGGTCCCCTTCCACGATCGGGATCGTGAGCCGGACGCGGCGGACGATCTTGTCGGGCTTCTTCTCCCTGGGGTTCACGACGAAGACGCTGAGGATCGGGTCCTTGACGACGACGTCCTTGTAGCCGCGGTCCTGGTAGGCCTTCCGGAGAAGGTCGACGTCCTCGTCGTAGCTGGTCTGGTTGAAGGTCGACTTCGAGTCGTAGAACCGCCACCAGTGGTGCGTGGCGGTCTTCTTCATCGCATTGCGGAGCGTCTGCGCGCCGATGACGGTGTTGCCCGTGAAGTTGATCGACTCGATCTTCAGCTTGTCGCCCTCGTCGATCAGGAAGACGACGCGGCGCGTGTTTTCGGCGACGGTCTCGATCGACGCTTCCATCGAGACCGACCGGAATCCCTCGGACTTGTAGGCCTCGAGGAGCACCGACTTCGCCTTCGCGACCTCCCGGAACGAGACGGGCGAGCCGACCTTGATCTCGGCCTTCCCTTCCTTCAGCTTGTCCTTGAGCTGCGACGTCGTCAGCTTCTTGTTGCCGCGAAATTCGAGGTCGGCGACCGTCGGCCGCTCGACGACGATGGCGATCAGCGCGACCCCGCCGGGCACCTCGTCCCTCTCGAGCCGGAGGTCCTCGAAGAGGCCGGAGTCCCAAAGCCGCGAGAAATTGCGCCGCACGATCGCCGGGTCGTAAACCTCGCCCGGCTTCACCCCGAGGTAGAAGGCGATCGTCTCGCTCGTGACCGTCCTGCCGCCCCGGACCTGGATCTCGACGATCTTCTGGCCGGCGGCGGTCGGCGCCGGCGCGGCCTGGGCCGGCGCCGTCTCGAAAAGCGACTTCCCCATCGCCCCGCCGAAGGGCGAGCTTCCGGCCGGGGCGCCCCCGAGAGACGGGGCCGGAGTCGGGGTGGGCTCAGGCGGCGCCTGGCCGAAGGCCGGAACGGCACCGAGCCCGGCGGCGAGGGCCGCCGCCCGGAACGCCCGGCGCAGACCCGTGCGCGGATACGTCCCGGCGCGCCCGCCGGTGCCCGTCAAGAAGTTCACCCCGGTTACCGACCCGACGCGACCGGCTCCGGAGTCCGGGCCTGCACTCTCAGCTCGTCCCCGACCACGGTCACTTCGACGCACTCCAGCGGCTCTCGGGACGAGATCAGCAATTCCGATACCGCGTCCTCGACGTGTCTCTGGATCGTGCGGCGAAGCGGCCGCGCACCGGAATGCTGATCGTGCCCCGAGACCTTCAGCAGCCAGTCGATGGCCGCCGCATCCGCCACCAGGGAGAGATTCCGGCGCTTCAGGGTGGCCGCCACGTCGTCGAGGAGGAGTCGCCCGATGGCCCGGAGCTCCTCGAGGCCGAGCGGGTTGAAGACGATGAGCTCGTCGATCCGGTTGACGAGCTCCGGCGAGAACTCGCGCCGGAGCTCCTTCAGGACCATCTCCTCGACCTCGCGTGTCGGCATCGAGCCTCTTCCCTCGCCGAAGCCCATCTTCGACTGCGTGACGAGGATCTTCGTGCCGATGTTCGACGTCATGATGATGAGCGTGTTCTTGAAGTCGACGACGTTGCCGTAGGCGTCGGTGAGCTGTCCGTCTTCGAGGATCTGCAGGAGGAGGTTCGCGATGTCGGGGTGGGCCTTCTCGATCTCGTCGAAGAGGATGACGCTGTAAGGCTGCCGGCGGATCCGCTCGGTCAGCTGGCCCCCTTCCTCGTGCCCGACGTAGCCCGGGGGCGAGCCGATCAGCTTCGACACCGCGTGCTTCTCCATGTACTCGGACATGTCGAAGCGGACGAGCGCTTTCTGGTGGTCGAAGAGGAACTCGGAAAGGCGGCGGGCGACCTCGGTCTTCCCGACGCCCGACGGCCCGAGGAAGACGAACGAGCCCATCGGACGGTTCGGGTTCTTCACGCCGAGGCGCGAGCGGCGGATGGCCCGGCTGATCGCCGAAATCGCGCGGTCCTGCCCGATGACGCGCTCCTTCAGCGTCCCCTCCATGTGGAGGAGCTTCTCGGCTTCCTCGACGTGGAGGGAGGTCACCGGGATCCCCGTCCAGCTCGAGATGATCTCCTCGACGTCGCTCCGGGTCACGTCGACCGGATGCGCCTCGTCGTTCGCGATGGCCTTCGTTCGCTCGATCTCCTCCTTGATCTCGATCTCGCGCTCGCGCAGGAAGACGGCGCGCTCGAAGTCCTTCTCCGAGATCGCCTTCTTCATCTCCTTGACGATCTGCTTCACCTCGTTCTCGAGGCGGCGCAGGTTCTGCGTGTCGGCGGTCTTCCGGAGCTTCACCTTCGCGCCGGCCTCGTCGAGGATGTCGATCGCCTTGTCGGGGAAGAACCGGTCGGGAATGTAGCGGCTCGCCTGGTAGACGGCGGTCCGGATCGCCTCGTTCGAGTACTTCACGCGGTGGAACTTCTCGTACCGCTCGCGGACGCCCTCCAGGATCTCGAGGGTCTCCTCCTCGCTCGGCGGCGCCACCGAGATGGCCTGGAAGCGCCGGAGGAGCGAGCGGTCCTTCTCGATGTACTTCCGGTACTCCTTGAGCGTCGTCGCGCCGATGCAGGCGATCTCCCCCCGCGAGAGAGCGGGCTTCAGGATGTTCGCCGCGTCGAGCGAGCCCTCCGCCGAGCCCGCGCCGATCAGCGAGTGGATCTCGTCGATGAAGGCGATGAGGTCGTGGTTCTCCTTCAGCTCCTTGAGGATCCCCTTCAGCCGCTCCTCGAACTGGCCGCGGTACTTCGTCCCGGCCACGATGAGCGAGAGGTCGAGGGCCAGGATCTTCCGCTGCGCGAGGAAGAGCGGGACGTTTCCTTCGATGATCCGCTGCGCCAGCCCTTCGACGATCGCCGTCTTGCCGACGCCGGGCTCGCCGAGGAGAATCGGGTTGTTCTTCGTCCGGCGCGAGAGGATCTGGATGATCCGCTCGACCTCCTTGTCGCGCCCGACGAGCGGGTCGAACAATCCCTGCTGGGCGAGCGCGGTCAGGTCGCGCGCGTACTCGGCGAGGAAAGGGAGCTCCTTCTTCTGCTTCGAGGCCTCGCGCTCCTTGATGAGAGCGATCGTCTCTTCGCGCACGCCGTACAGGTTGAAGCCGTGCGACATCAGCATGCGGCTCGCCACGCACGGGTCGACGCGCAGGATCCCGATGAGAAGGTGCTCCGTCCCGACGTAGGGGTGCATCATCGACTCGGCCTCGTGCGAGGCGTAGGCGAGGATCTTCTTCGACTCCTCCGAGAGCGGCAGCTCCTGCGTGGAGGAGACCCTCTCGACGAAGACGCGGTCCCCTTCGATCTCCCGCCGGATGTCGTCGGGCTTGACGTTGAACCGGCTGAAGATCTCCTTGACGATGTCCTCGCCTTCCCGAAGGATGCCGAGAAGGATGTGCTCCGACTCGATCACCTTCGAGCCGAGCTTCGACGACTCGTAGCGCGCGAAGAAAAGGGCCCGCCGGGCTTTCTCGTTGTACTTTTCGAACATGGCCTAAACGCCTGTCAAACCCTTCGGCGTCAACATTTTCATCGTAGCACAGCGCTGCGCCCAATCGGGGTCGTGAGTGACGAGGACCGCGGCTCCCGCGCGTTCCTTCGCCACCTCCAGGAGGAGCCCGAAAACCGAGGTCGCGTGGGCCGCGTCGAGGCTCCCGGTCGGCTCGTCACAGAGCAGAATCCGGGGGCGGCGGACCACGGCCCGGGCGATCGCGACCCGCTGCCTCTCTCCCCCCGACAGGGTCCTCGGGAACGCCCCGGCCCGGGAGAGGAGGCCGACCCGCTCGAGCACCTCCCGGGCGCTCTTTCGGCCCTCGGCCTCGACGACTCCGGCGAGAAAGAGCGGCAGCGCGACGTTCTCCTCCGCCGTCAGCTCGGGGAGGAGGTGGTGGAGCTGGAAGACGAAGCCGACTGCCTCTCCGCGGAGGGCCGCGCGCCGCTCGGGCGCCAGCCCGTCCCAGGCCTCGCCTCCGACCCAGACGCGACCGGCGTCGGGCGCCTCGATCCCGGCGAGGAGGTGGAGGAGCGTCGACTTCCCGCATCCGGACGGACCCATGATGGCGAGGACATCCCCCGGGGCGACCGAAAGGGAAACGTCGCGAAAGATCTCGACGCGCGCCTCCCCCGTCCCGAAGCCCTTCGCCAGTCCCTCGGCCACGAGGAGAGGAGGCGAACTCCCCGGCGGGGGCTCCCGGGGGATCGAGAAACCCCCGGGGTCAGCCACGCAGCGCCTCTGCCACGTTCCTCCGCGCCGCCGTGCGCGCCGGGATCGACGCCGCGACGAGCGACCAGAGGACCGAGAGCCCGACGACCGCGAAGAGCTCGAGCGCGTCGACGCGGAACGGCACGTGGGTGAGTGAGTAGAGGTGCGCGGGAAGCGGGATGGCCCGCGTCCGCTCGAGAACGAGCGCTCCCGCCGCCCCGAGGAGGGCGCCGAACGCCGTCCCGGCGACGCCGACCGCCGCGCCGGCCGCGAGGAAGACGGTCGCCACCGCGCGCGGTGATGCGCCGAGGACCGAGAGGACGGCCGCATCCCCGGCCCGTGTCGCAGCGAGGACGGCTGACGTCGCCGCGAGGTTCAGGCCGGCCACGATCACGATCAGGAAGACGGTCGCGAAGAGGACGGTCCGTTCGAGCCTCAGCGCCATGACGAGGGACCGGTTCGCCTCTTCCCACGTCGTCACGGAGACGTTGCCAGAGAGGGCCGCGGCGACGGCGACCGCCCGCGCAGGCGCCGAGGACGGGTCCGCGAGGAAGACTTCGTAGCCGGTCGCCCCGCCCTCCGGCAGGGCGAAGAGCCGGCGCGCGTCGTCGAGAGGAAGGACCGCTTCGGAGGCGCGGCGGGCCGACGAAGGCGAGGCCAGATCCGTCACCGTCCCCGAGACGACGATCGGGACCGGCCCGAGGGGCGAAAGGCGCGTCCGCGAAGAGACGATCGTGACGGCGTCGCCGGTGAGCGCCCCGAGCGGCCGCGCCTGGTTCAGGTCGAGGACGAGCCCCTTCACTCCCGCACGCCCGACGGCTTCGGCGGGTGCCGTCTTCCCGGCGATCGAGATCCAGACGCGCCCGCGGGCGACCGGGAAGACGGCCGCCACGCCCGGCACGCCGCGGATCTTCGCCTCGAACCCTTCCCTCGCCTCGAACGCGTCGCGTCCCTTCGGGAGGACCGTCAGATGGGGCGTCTCGGCGAGGAGCCGGTGACGGATGTGCGTCTGGAAGCCGGCGAGGAGCGCGAGCGAGACGACGAGAGCCGCGACACCGAGCGCCAGGCCGACGAAGGCCGCGAGCGCGACGACCCCCACCTGCGCCTCCTTCCGTGAGGCCCGGAGGTACCGGCGGGCGAGGAAGAGCGCGGTCACGCTTTCGGCCGCATCAGCGGGAAGAGGATGACGTCCCGGATGGACGGGCTGTTCGTGAAGAGCATGGCGAGGCGGTCGATGCCGACGCCCTCCCCCGCCGTCGGGGGCATTCCATACGACAGAGCCTCGACGTAGTCCTCGTCGTAGAGCATCGCCTCGTCGTCGCCCTTCGTCCTCGCGGCCACCTGGGCCCGGAACTTCTCGGCCTGCTCGTCGGGGTCGTTCAGCTCGCAGAAGCCGTTCGCGACCTCCATCCGCCCGACGAAGAGCTCGAAGCGGTCGGCCGTCGAGGGGTCGTCCGGCTTCGTTTTCGAGAGCGGCGAGATCTCCGCCGGGTAGTCGACGACGAACGTCGGCTGCACGAGCCGTCGCTCCGCGACGGCCCCGAAGATTTCCGCAAGTAATTTCCCCTTGGACTCGCCGAACCTCTCGACAGATTCCACACCAACGTCACCGGCGATTTTTCTTAGAAGGTGAAGATCGCCGAGGGCTTCCCTCGTGACAGACGTGCGGCCGCCCGCCTGAGTGGGACCACTCGAAGAAATCTCCTCTCTCTTCTTCTCTTTCGCTTCTTCCGAAGCAGAAACACTCTCCAGGATCGCGTCGACCATGCTGACGCGCCGGAAGGGCGCCTTCAGAGAGATCGTGGCGTCGCCCCAGACGAGCTCGGTCGTGCCGAGAATCTCCGTCGCCGCGCCCGCGAAGAGCTCCTCGGTGAGCGCCATCTGGTCCCGGGCGTCGGCGTAGGCCGTGTAGAACTCCAGCATCGTGAACTCGGGGTTGTGCTGCGTGGAGATCCCCTCGTTCCGGAAGTTGCGGTTGATCTCGTAGACCTTCGGGAAGCCGCCGACGACGAGGCGCTTCAGGTAGAGCTCGGGAGCGATCCTCAGGTAGAGGTCGAGGTCCAGGGCATTGTGGTGCGTCGTGAACGGCCGGGCCGCGGCGCCCCCCGCGAGCGGCTGCATCATCGGCGTCTCGACCTCGACGAAGCCGCGGGCGTCGAAGAAGCGCCGGATGAAGGAGACGAGCTTCGCGCGGACCTCGAAGACCCTCCGCGTCTCCGGAGACACGATGAGGTCGACGTACCGCTGACGGTAACGCCGCTCGACGTCGGTCAGGCCGTGCCACTTGTCCGGGAGCGGGCGGAGCGACTTGGCGAGGAAGTCGAGGCGGGCGGCCTTCACGGAGAGCTCTCCGGTCCGGGTCCGGAAGACGGCGCCGGCCACGCCGACGTGGTCGCCGAGGTCGAGCTCACCGTAGAGGGCCCAGTCGGCCTCCGGCAGGGCGTCTTTCTTCAGGTAGACCTGCACGCGCGCCGCGCCGTCGGAGAGGTCGAGGAAGACCGCCTTCCCCATCTTCCGGATCGCGAGGACGCGGCCCGGAACTCGGACGGTCCGGGTCTCCTCCGGCTCGGCCTCGATCGCCGCCGCGTCCGTCGACCCCCAGCGCGCCACGACGTCGGAGACGAGGTGCGACGGGTCCCACCGGTTCGGGTAGAGGGGCCGGCCCAGCGCCGCGATCCGCTCGCGCGCCGCGCGCCGGTTGGCGATCTGTTCGGGAACGGTCAGCTCGGGAGTCGGGGCGTCGGCCATCGGCCGCGATTAAAGCACCCCTCCCCTATCCCCCAAAGGCGTTCTCGAGAAGCCAGAGTCCGGTGAACGCCCGGAGGTGCCGGAATCGGGAACGGGTGAGCTGCCGGTGGCGCTCCGCGCCGTTTTCCTCCTCGGCATCGAGGAGCGCCGTCCGGAAGAGCCGGTCGATCTCCTGCGACCGTTCGAGGCAGGCCGCCGTCGCGTCGAGCACTCCTGGCGGGAGGACGGTGCCGTCCCCCGCGACGTGCCCGCGCAGCTCGCGGGCCTCCTCGTCCATCCGGAGCCGGAGCGCTGCCGCGTTGAAGAAGAGGCGCGTGACGGGATCGGCCTCCCGCCCCGGCACCTGGCCGAGCCGCACGACGTCGAGCGCGGCACGGAACTCCCACGGCTCCAGCTTCAGGTCCGGCATGGCGCCCGACGTCGAGGCCCGTCCGGGACCGACGCCGTCGCCGGCGAGGTCGACGGCGTGGAGGATCGTCGCGGCGACCGCTTCGGTCAGGGGGTCCACCTCGGCCCGCCACTCCGGCGCCGGCGCGGCCGGCGCCGGGGCCGCCTGAGGCTCCGCGGGCCGGCCGCCGCCAGAGGTCGAGTCGAGCGTGGCGTCGAAGTCGGCCGCGGCGCCCGGCTCCACCTTCAGAAGAATCCGGTGGATCGCCTCCTTGAGCCGCCGCACGTCGCGGGCGCGGACGCCGCGCCGGCGGCTCTGCCGCTCGAACTCCTCGTTCTCGCGCTTGAATCGCGCGAACTCCGCGGCGAACGCCTCGGTCGCGAAGTGCGGGTCGAGCTCCAGCTCCTTTTCCATCGCGAGGAGGCTGCGGGATTTCTCCAGGATCCGGTTTTCCTCCCGCGCGTAGAGCGCCAGGAACTTCCGCTTCGCGGCCACGTTCGAGGCCAGGAGCGCGTTCAGGACCTCGGGGCTGAAGAAAGCGTTCCCCATCCGGCGCTTGAGCGTCCGGATGTTCTCGAGCGGCTTCTTCCGGATCAGGTCCTCGAAGCGGGCGCAGGCCTCGATGTCCTGCCGGAGCACTTCGAGAATGTTGACGACCGACCGGACCTCGGCCGGGTCCGTCGGCTCGCGCCGGGTCAGGGCCAGGAGGGCCGACGACAGCGTCTCGAGCTCGACGGCCGGGCGGAGCTCGAGGCCGCCATCCGGGAGACGCCGGGTTCCGACGCGCGTCAGAAGAAAGTCGATCTTGTCGAGGTCGTCGGGGGAGAGCTGCTTCGCGTAGAAGTAGAAGCGGAGAAGCGGCACGAGGTCCTTCTCCTCGTCGCGCCCGGTCTTCTCGAAGAACTGCCGAAGGACGTGGGGCGGCACCCGGCGGTCGCCGAGGAGGAGCGTCGCGTGCAGGCCGTCGAGTGTCACGTGGAGCCGGTCGATCTCGGCGAGCAGCTCGGAGCTCTCCCGCTTCTCGCGCCACTCCTTCACGGCCTTGATCTGCTCGTAGAGAGGTCCGAACGCAGGACCGGCCGAGACCGGCTCGCCGGCAGGAAGCACGGCCTGGATCCCCTGCAGGAACTGGTGGAAGAGCCAGAGTGTGCGGAACTTCTCCGTCAGGCGTTGATACGCCGCCCGCACTTCCGAGGCGTCCTTCGGGACTACGTCCACCGCGTACAATTATGAACCGTGATCGATCATATCCTGATTTCGGAGGAGGCGATCGCCTCCCGGCTCTCGGGACTCGCCCGCGAGATCGACGCCGCCTACGAGGGACGAGAAATTCGGGCCATCGCCGTCCTGAAGGGTTCTGTCTTCTTCCTGACCGACGTCCTGAAGCGCCTCAAGTCCCCCGTTTCGGTCGATTTCATCCAGGTCCGCTCCTACACGGGGACGCAGTCGACGGGAAACATCCAGCTCATCCACGACCTGTCGATGGACATCGAGGGACAGGACGTCCTCCTCTTCGAGGACGTCATCGACACGGGGCTGACGCTGCGGCGGATCCTCGAACTGCTGTCCTCGCGGCGCCCCCGCTCGCTGAAGGTCGCCGCGCTCCTCAAGAAGCAGCTCCCCGAGAACGCCGACCTCAAGGCCGACTTTCTCGGGTTCACGATCGGCCCGGATTTCGTCATCGGGTACGGGCTCGACCTCAACGAGCGTTACCGCAACCTGCCGCATGTGGCGGTCTGGAACCCGAAAACATGAGCCTGAAGACGATTGCCGTGGAGAACGCGCCGAAAGCCATCGGCCCCTATGCGCAGGGGATCGTCGCCGGGGGCTTCCTCTACACCGCCGGGCAGGTCCCGCTCGACCCGACGACGATGAAGCTCGTGGAGGGGGACATCGCCGTCCAGACGGCGCGCGTCTTCGACAACCTCGAGGCGATCCTGAAGGGGGCCGGCTGCGGCTTTCCCGACGTCGTCAAGACGACCGTCTTCCTGACGGACCTCGGCGACTTCGCGAGGATGAACGAGGTCTTCGCGGCGCGCTTCGGCGCCCACCGGCCGGCGCGCTCGACCGTCCAGGTCTCGCGGCTGCCGGCCGGGGCGCAGGTGGAAATCGACCTGATCGCCCGCGTTCCCTGACGCCTACTGCGGGAAGAGCGTCGCCGGGTCGTTCGTCTCGTTGTCGACCAGCGAGGCGAAGGTCACGAAGAACCCGCCGAGAGTCGGCGTCGAAACGACCAGTGTTGCGTTGGATGTGTTTCGCGCTCCGGTGATCGACTCCACGATCCTGTTGATCTGCTTCATTCCGCGCGGCGGCAGGAACTCATGGCGCGTCGCGCCGAGCTGCGATCCGTCGTCGGCATAGAGAGCGATCTCGATTTCGATCGTCAGGGACGCGTGAGCGTTCGCGAGGACGAGGTTCGTACGCGCCGTGGCGTCTTCCCGGACCCCCACGATCGTGGCTTTCACTCCGTTCGGGATCCAGCGGAGCATCCAGACACCCGGAACACTCTGGCCGAAGCTCCCGGTCCCCACCGGGTTCGGAGTCGTCGTGACGCTGTCGACGACCAGATTGGGAGAAAGACTCGAAATCGAGAGGGCGCCGGAATCGAGATCCGACGAGAGCCCGAAGACGCTTCCCAGGACGTCCCGGACCGTGTCGGCCTCTCCCGGCCCGAGGTCAAAGCGTTTTGAAGGGCCCAAGTTGCCGTCGGGCGTCCCCGAGGCCATGTACTGAACGGTGTACTGAGCCGCCTGGCTGTCCCGGTTGGCTACGAAGAGGTCTGTCGTGAAGTACGAATTGCCGACGCCCTTTGAACGGGCCGCTGCGGGAACGATCCACAGGCCGGTCGGCGCTTCGCCCATTCCCGATTGGGGAAGCAGGGTTGCCGGGTCGTTCGTCCCGTTGCTGATCAGCGAGGCAAAAGCCGCGAAGGACCCTGACGGGGTAGGTGTCGAGAGGACGAGCGTCGCGTTCGCGACCGACCTCGTGCCGGTGATCTCCTCCGCGATGCGGCCGACCTGCGTCATCCCGAGCGGCGGGAGCGTGACGTTCTTCGTCCCCAGGCTGCGGCCGTCGTCCGCGAAGAGCGTCGCGTCGACTTCGAGTTCCGCCGACGTCGCATTCGCGAGGACCAGGTTTGTCCGGTAGTTCCCGTCCTCGCGAATGCCCGCGATCCTCGCAGACGTGCCGGCCGCGACAAGCTCCAGGGAGGTCATCGCCGGAACGCTCTGACCGAAGGCGCCGGGGCCGGTGAGCGCCGGCGTGGAGGTGACGCTCGAGATCGCGAGCGTCCCGACGTTCGAGACGAACCGGAGGGGGCCGTAATTCTCTGTCTCCCCGAAGACGGAGGTGAGGACGTCGCGGAAGACGCGGGTCTGGCCCGCCGGGAGAGAAAACGTCTGCTCGACGCCCGCCGTCCCGTCGACGTCGTGACCCAAGAACTTCATCGTGAACGTGGCGTCGGCCGTGCCGCGGTTCGAGACGAAAACGTCGGAGGTGTAGACGGCTCCGTTGTTTCCGGGCGAATGGGCGACTGACGGCAGGAGAACCGTCGACGAGGAGCCACCCGTCCCGCCGCCGTTCGGGCCGAACCAGCCGAGATCCTTCAGTGTCGGGAGCGTGGCATCGACGTTCACCGGTTGGGTGGAGCTGACGAACGGCTCCATCAGCAAGTCGGGGGACGCCGAGGTCGAGAAGTGCGAGACCGACGAGCCCGCGAGTACGGGGACGGAGTGTAGAGAAGCAGCCGCCCCTGCGGATCGGTCCCGGCGAATCGCGTCGCGTCGAGACCGAGCGAGGCCGTCGCGGGGAGGTTCGCGCGGAGCTTCGTCCCGTCGTTCTGTCCGACGCGGACGGCAGGGATCACGATCGTGGCGTCGGTCCCGGACATCCCGTTCGGCGGCAGCGTCGAATCGTAGTCGGCGATGACGACGGCAATCGCGCCCGCGTTCTGCGCATTCTTCACCTTCACGGTGAAATTGCAGCTCCCGCGGTTGATGAGGGCGATTTTTCCCGCGACCGCCGAGGAGATCGACAGCGCCGAGCAGCCGTCGGTCGAGGTGGAGCCGCCCGGATCGGAAGGATTCGCCGCGACGACGGTGCCGCTGACGCCAGCGGCGCCGAGCGCCTGGCCGAAGGAGGCGAGGCCGACGGAGTACGTCCCGGCGGCAGCCGTCGGGGAGGTCACGAGGAGCCTCGGCATCTTCGCGAGGAACGACGCTCCAAAGGCGGTCGTGTTGCCGCCCGTGAAGACGACGTTCTCGGGGTTCGTTGCCGACGTGAGGCGGTCGGAATCCGACGCCATCTCGATCCAGCCCTTCTTTGCCGAGTCGTCGTAAATGAAGCGCGTGAAGACATCCGGTTGGGCCGGCAGGCCGAGGTACGCCCCGTCGGAGTTGACGAAGCTCTGGTAGCCGAGGCCGTGCCCCAGCTCGTGGAGGACGACGACGAGGAGGTCCACCAGTGCACCGCTGTTCCCGTCGAGGCCGTAGTAGAAGCCCGACCCCGTGAAACAGCCGGTCTGGCCCAGCTTGCTGTTGAACCTCGCCTTGATCTCGGAGCTGCCGGTGGCGAGGTCCCGTTCCGCCATCTGGTTCGCAAGGGCGGCCGGGTACCAGGTGCCGGGGAATTCCGCGTTCGTGAAATCGCTCTGAACCGAGACCGCGCCCGCGGAGCCGAGGACCGCGGTCGTCTCCGAACAGTCGAGCGCCGTGAACTGCGCGTCGACCTTGATCTCGGGACCGGCCGGCAGGAGCTGCCCCCAGATCCGCGCAGCTTCCTTGAAGACGTTCAGCCGCTGGGCGCCGACCGTCGTGCCGGGGTTGCCGCCCACGGGCGTCGCCGGGGTCGTCTCGTTGAACCCCTCGCCGGGATTGTTCTTGTTGACGATCGTGATCGTCGCGGCCGGCGCGGCCGCCGAAAGGAAAACGGCGGCCAGGAGAAGGCCGGGAACCGCAGGCCGCCGCACGTCACTTCTCATCGGCGGTCCCGACTGGTTTCGCGGGAGCGGCCGGCGCGGCCGCCGACAGGAACCCGGCCTCTTCCTTCTCGCTCCCGACGCAGCGCTGCTGGATTCTTCCGTCGGTCCCCTTCTTCGCAACCGCCATGGAGAAGTAGCGATCCCCGAGGTCGAGCGACTTGGTCCCGTCGGGCAACGTCGTCAAGACCGGGCTCTCAGTCGTGCTGAGGAGCGTTGCGCGCGGGCCGGCGGTGAGCGCCCGAATCTCCTCGGGCGTCGCGGCGCGGAGTTGGCCGGTCTCCTTGTCACGCGTCACGACCATTCGCGGCAGCACCTGAGCGCCAACGGCGGGCGCTGGCGGCTTCGGGGACTCGGGGGCCTTCAGGGCGGCGGCAGCCACCTGGTCGTCGCACGCATGTGTCGAAGGAGTGAGCAGCACGGCCGAAATGGCCAGAACGGCAAGAGAACGTGCTCGGGATGGCTTCATGACGATCTTCCCCTGTCCCCCCGGGTGGCCGGTTGGCGCTACCGGCGAGGCTCAGCAATAAGTGTACCGTCGCCGCGGGAGATCACGCCCCCGCGCGGCGGCGTCCCGCGAACGCGCGGAACGCCTCGATCGCGCGGTTGACGTCGAGGTCTCCGACGTCGGCATGGGTGACGAGCCTCATGGTGTCGGGCCCGGCGACCCCCGCGAGGACTCCTTTCTCCTTGAGCTTTGCGGCGCAGGCCGCCGCGTCGCCGAAGACCTCGCGGGAAACGGTCAGGAAGACGATGTTCGTCTCGACCAAAGCGGGATCGAGCGAGACGCCCTTGATCTCCGCCAGCGCCTCGGCCAGCCGCTTCGCCCGCCGGTGGTCGAGCGGCAGGCGGGCCCGCTCGTGCTCGAGACCGACGAGCGCCGCCGCGGCGATGACGCCGGCCTGCCGCATCCCGCCGCCGAAGAGCTTCCGAACGCGCCGCGCTTCGGCCACGAACTCCTTCGAGCCCGCGACGGCGCTTCCCACCGGCGCCCGAAGCCCCTTCGAGAAGCAGACCATCACCGAGTCGAGGCCCGCCACGAGAGATGCCTCCGGCACCCCGAGCGCGGCCGCCGCGTTCCAGAGGCGCGCTCCGTCGAGATGGACCTTGAGACCCCGCTCCTTCGCGAGATCGAGGACCTCGTCGACGCGCTCGCGGTGGAGGATGGCGCCGCCCGCGAAATTGT
Source organism: uncultured Acidobacteriota bacterium (assembly GCA_963721385.1). GTDB lineage: Bacteria > Acidobacteriota > Thermoanaerobaculia > UBA5066 > UBA5066 > DAOMFB01. The sequence goes on along the minus strand of CAVRJB010000005.1, from coordinate 104,245 downwards.
GGGTGTTCTCGAGCGCCACGACGGACGTCCGCGGCAGGTAGTACGTCGACTCGGGCCGGACCCAGGGCTCGACCAGCGCCCGTGTCACCTGGCCGCGCTCGGCCGCAACGGGCCGCGGAAGGAGGCCCGAGAGCGCCGCCATGGCTCCCATCTCGTAGTGGAAGATGTGGCACTTCGCCTCGAGGATCACCTCGCTCCCCGAGCGCCCGTGGACGCGGAGGGCCGTCTGGTTTCCCATCGAGCCGGTCGGGACGAAGAGCGCCGCCTCCAGGCCCAACGCCTCGGCGGTCCGCTCCTCGAGCCGCCGGACGGTCGGGTCCTCGCCGTAGACGTCGTCGCCGACCTCGGCCTCGGCCATCGCCTTCCGCATCGCGGGTGTGGGGCGCGTCACGGTGTCGGAGCGGAAGTCGGAGGATTTCATGCCGTCCCAGTCTAGCCGCTGGCAGAATTGCCGGGCCATGGCGCTCGTCCTCGTCGACACGTTTCCCGTCGGCCCCCTCGGTTGCAACTGCGCGATCGTGGCCGACCCGGGCTCGCGCGAGGCCATCGTTCTCGATCCCGGCGACGAGCCGGACCGGATCCTCGGGGTCCTCCACGCCAGCGGCCTGAATCCGGTGGCGCTCGTCCACACCCACGCCCACTTCGACCACGTCGGCTGCTCGGCGCTCCTGAAGCGGCTCACCGGCGCGCGGCTCCTCTTGCACAAGGACGACGTCCCGATCTACCAGTACGTCGAGGAGCAGGGACGGATGTTCGGCATCGAGATCGAGCCGCCGGCGGACGTGGACGGGTTCCTGACGAACGGCGGGAAGATCCCGTGCGGTGCCGGGGCTCTCGAAGTCCTCCACACGCCCGGCCACACGCCTGGAAGCGTCTGCTTCCGGATGGAGGGGGACAAGAGCGTTCTCTTCTCCGGCGACACCCTCTTCCGGCGCTCGGTCGGTCGGACCGACCTCTGGGGCGGCTCGGCGGAGGCGCTGACCGAGTCGATCCGGACGAAGCTCTTCTCGCTTCCCGGAAACCTCCTCGTCCTCCCGGGCCACGGCGAGAGGACGACGATCGCCGAGGAGGCCCGCCTCAATCCGTTCGTCGGCTCGCGGTCCCTGAAGCTCGTCTGACGGCGAAGCGGATCAGGCCGAGGCCGGCGGCGCCGGGGGGCGCGGAATCCGGACGGTCATCGTCGTCCCGCGCCCCGGCGTGCTCGCGACCTGGACCGTGCCGCCGTGCAGCTCGACGAAGGCCTTCACGAGCGCGAGGCCGATCCCCATTCCGCGGAACGCCCGGGTCGTGCCGCCGTCGGCCTGGCGGAACCGCTCGAAGATGAACGGGAGGTCCTTCGCGTCGATGCCGACCCCGCTGTCCTTCACGCTGAAGCGGGCGCCGGCGTCGTCGACGGACGCCTCGATCTCGATCTTTCCCCCGCGGGGCGTGAACTTCACCGCGTTATGGACGAGGTTCCAGAGGACCTGGCGGATCCGGACCGGGTCGAGCCGGACGACCGCCTCGCCCCGCCGGGGGGCCGAGATGGTGAAGGCAATCCCCTTCCCCTCGGCCATGATCGAAACCGGCTCCACAGCCTCGTACACGAGGGCCCCCACGTCGACGTCCTCCGGCTCGAGCCGCGTCCGCCCGTCCTGGTATCGCGACAGGTCGAGGAGGTCGGAAATGAGGGCCAGGAGGAACTGTGCGGACCTCCGGATCTGGTCCATCGCCGTCTTGACCGTTTCGATGTCGGGGCGGTCCTCGGCCAGGATCTCGCTCCAGCCGAGGATCGCGGTCAGCGGCGTCCGGAGCTCGTGGTTGACGTTCTGAAGGAAGTAGTCGCGATTCCGCTGCGCGTCGCGAAGGCGCTCGTAGCTCCGCTGGAGCTCGTCGTAGAGCCGGGAGTTCCGGAGAAGGAGTGCGGCCTGGTCGGCGCAGCTCTCGAGCGCCGCGTGGTCCTCGGCGTCGAAGCCTCCCGGCTTGTCGGCGACCGCGAGCACGCCGAGGACGCCGACTTCGGTCTTCAGGGGGACGAAGGCGGCGTTCATCTTCACGCCGAGGGCCTCCGCGAGAGAGAGCGAGACTCGCGGGTCCGACAGGATGTCGTTCACGAGGAACGTCTCGCCCGTCCGGTAGCAGTGGACCGCCAGCGACCGGTCGGTCAGGGAGAGCCGACGGCCCCGCAGCGCCTCGTCGGCGACGCCGAAGCCCGGCGGAGTCAGGACGAGCGAACGGGTCTCCGGTTCCCAGAGGCAGAGCCAGCACTTCGTCGCTCCGAGCCCACCGGCGACGAGCCGCGTGAGGCGCGCGAACGTCTCCTCCGGGCTCGTCATGACCGAGGCCGTCTGTGCCAGCTGGTGCGTGCTCTCCATCGAGGCGGTCCGCCGCCGGATTCGCGACGCGAGCTTCTGCATGGCCGCCGCGAGGCGCCCGACCTCGTCGGCGCGGCCCTCGGCGCCCTCGAGGCCGGGTGGCGTCTCGCCGGCGGTGATCGCGTCGGCGAACCGCGCGACCTTCCGGATCGGCTCCACCGTCCGCCGCGTGACCACCGCCACGAGCGCCGCGAGGCCCGCGATCAGGGCGAGGTAGACGATCCGGAGTCGGTTCCTCTTCTGCTGCTCGGTGCCGAAGATCGCCTGCGCCTGGGACTGGACGCGCGCGCGGAGCGGCGCGAGCGACGAGACCCTCGCGTAGAGCCACGGCAGACCCTCGATCTTCCGGACGGCGACGAGATGGCTCTCGCCGTGCACCATCGGTTCAAAGTCCCCCGCCCCCTCCCGGGCGACAACGGCGGTCAGAGCCGAGAGTTCGTCGGCCTGAAGCGCGCCCGGAGGCGCCACGACCGCGGGCTGGCGGTTGCCCCCAACCAGGATCTCCGCATCCGCCCCGTGCGCCCGGGCCTCTCCCTTTGCAAGAGCGTCGGCGACCGTCCAGTCGACGCCGACCTCGGCGACGATCTCGCCGCCCCGGTTCTTGACAAGGGTCACCGCCGTGACCAGACGGCCCCGCCGTCCGTAGACGTCCTCGTAGAGGGTGCTCCACGCCACCGGGTCCCCGTTGCCGGCCAGACCCGCGAGGGGCCGGCCCGTCTGGGTCGGCGCGCGGAAGTCCGCGGGGGCGCCCCCCTCGGCGACGAACCGCTCGATGTCCCCTCCCGGCACGACCCGGAGGACGCCGGACGCTGTCACGATCGAGACCGCCGAGAGGTCCGGGTGACCGACGAGCAGGGCGGAGAACGGCGCCTCGAGCCGCCGCGTCGCGGCGAGGTCCCGACGCGCGCGGGGATCCGAGATCGCGCCGCGGCTCACGAGGACTGCGCTCGACGACACCCCCTTCGTCCGATACGGCCCCCCGGGGACCTCCACGAGCGCTTCGGGCGCCCCGCCGCCCGCCGCGCCGGCCTCGAGGGCCCGCGCGGCCGCGGACGCCGTCTCGGCGAGGATGCGGCGAAGCCGCGCGACGTCGTCCCCGAGGCTCCGGACGCGCGCGTCCGCTGCGGCGGCAACGGCCTCCCGCTCGCGGCCGGCGGCCTCCTCGAGGAGGACGGCGAGCGCCCCCTCCTCGGCGTTCGAGAGGAAGCGGTCGGCGAGGACCCAGTAGAGCGCGACCGGGACGAGCGTCACGGCCAGGAGGACCCAGAGGAGCCTCGCGCCGAGAGAGCGGCGGGGGTTCCACCAGGAGGCGAAGCGGACGCGCAGCGCCCGCTCCCCGCTCGTGCTCGTGGAAGGGTCCGAAGCTCGCCGGCTCACGTCCCCGAGAGCTTAACCGCTACTCGTACCGGAGCGCTTCGATGGGATCGAGCCGGCTGGCCTTGAGCGCCGGGTAGAAGCCGAACGCGATGCCGACGAGGGCCGAGAAGGCGAAGGCGAGGGCGATGGCGTTCGACTGGAGCGCCACGGGCCACTGCGCGTAGCTCGCGACCAGCCGCTGGATGCCGATCCCAACCCCGATTCCCACGCTCCCCCCGGTGATCGAGAGGACGACCGCCTCCACGAGGAACTGCGCGCGGATGTCGCCCCCCTTCGCCCCGATGGCCATCCGGACGCCGATCTCGCGGGTCCGCTCGGTGACCGAGACGAGCATGATGTTCATGATCCCGATCCCGCCCACGAGCAGGGAGACGCCCGCGATGGACCAGAGGAGGAGGCTCATCGTCCGGCTCTGCTCCTCGGCCTGCTGGAGCATCTCGGTCTGGGACCGCATGATGAAGTCGTCGTCCTGCCCCGCCGCCTTGTTGATCCGGTGCCGCTGGCGGAGGAGCGCCGAGATCTCGTCCTGCGCGCGCGGGACCATCTCGTTCGAGCTCGCGGACGCGAGGATGGCCCCGACGGCCGTCGTCCCCATGATCTTCTTCCTCACGGTCTCGTAGGGCGCGACGACGATGTCGTCCTGGTCCTGTCCCATCATCGAGCCCCCCTTGGGCTCGAGGACGCCGACGACGCGGAACGGAATGTTCTTGATCCGGATCGTCCTGCCGACCGGGTCCTCGTCGCCGAACAGGTTCGTCGCGACCGTCTTTCCGAGGACGCAGACCTTGTTCGCCGACCGGTTGTCGGCGTCGGTGAAGAACTGCCCCGAGGAGACGTTCCACGAGCGGATGAGGGGCCAGTCGACCTCGCCCCCCTGAATCGACGTCGACCAGTTCTGGTTGCCGTAGATCACCTGCGCGACCGTCCGGATGGTGGACGAGACGTAGGAGACCGTCGAGACCTCGCGGCGAATGGCCTCGACGTCGTCGGCCGAGAGCTTCGAGTTCGAGCCCATGCCGGACTTCGCGCCCGAGGAGGTCGTCGTGCCGGGGAAGATCATCAGAAAGTTCGTGCCGAGCGACTTGAGCTGGTTCTCGGTCTGGATCCGCGCCCCTTCGCCGATCCCGATCGTCGCGACCACGCAGCCGACGCCGATGATGATGCCGAGCGCGGTCAGGAGGGACCTGAGCTTGTTCCGCGAGAGGGCGCGGAAGGCGACCTTCAGGATGTTTCCGGTCTTCGTCATGCGATCTCCCCTCCCGGGACCTTCCGGGGCGCGGCCCGGCGCCGCTTCGTCACGGGGACGTCGCTCAGGACCTTCCCGTCGCGAAACGTGACGATGCGCCTTGCGTGATCGGCGATGTCCGGCTCGTGCGTGATCAGGACGACCGTCTTCCCCTCGTCGTTCAGCTTCTGGAAGATGGCCATGACCTCCTCGGACGTCCGGGAGTCGAGGTTTCCGGTCGGCTCGTCGGCGAGGAGGATCGCCGGGTCGTTCACGAGGCTCCGGGCGATGGCGACCCGCTGCTGCTGACCGCCCGAGAGCTGCGCCGAGGTGTGGTCCCACCGGTCGGCGAGGCCGACGCGCTCGAGGCACGCCTTCGCGCGCTCGACGACCCCCTCCTCGGTCATCTTGCTCTTCTTCGAATAGAGGAGCGGGAGCTCCACGTTCTCGAGAGCGCTCGTCCGGGAGAGGAGGTTGAAGTTCTGGAAGACGAACCCGATCTTGTCGTTCCGGATCCCGGCGCGTGCGTCCCGGTCGAGCGAGGAGACGTCGGTCCCCTCGAGGACGTAACGCCCCGACGTCGGCCGGTCGAGGCAGCCGACGATGTTCATCAACGTCGACTTTCCGGAGCCCGACGGCCCCATGACGGCCAGGAACTCTCCGGGCTCCACGGAGAGCGAGATGCCGTCGAGCGCACGCACCTCGGACTCCCCCATCCGGTAGATCCGCGTCAGGTTCTCGATCTCGATGACGGGACGGCTCACGCAGGGCCTCGCCTCAGAAAGGCCGCCGGGCGCCGCCCGGTGTCCCACCGGCCGGCGTCCCGCCCGGGACGCCCGCGCGGGCCGTGGCGAGGCCGACGACGATCTCCTCGCCGTCCTTCAGGTCGGACGACTCGATCGAGGTGTAGTTGCCGTCCGTGATCGCCGTCTTCACGACCACGGGCTTCAGCTTCCCGTTCGATCCGGGCACCTCGACGTAGAGGGTGCCCGAGTGCGCGCCGCCGCGGGAGCCCGCGCCGGTCCCCCGGCCGCCGCCGGGGCTCCCCGTGCCGGGCCGGCTCCCGGCAGGCCGCCCATTCCCCGGGGCGGAGTCGCCCTTGGTGTTCGCCTCGGCCTTCGCGCCCCCTTTCGCCGGGTCGGACCAGAGGTCGGCCGGATCGGGCTTGAAGCGGAGCGCGGCGTTCGGAGCCCGAAGGGCGCTGGGACGGGAGTCGACCGGGACGAGGACGTTCGCCGTCATCCCGGGCTTGAGCTTCAGGTCGGGGTTCGGCACGTCGAGCATCACCGGGTACGTCACGACGTTCTGAACGATCTGCGGCGAGAGCCGGATCTGCGAGACCGAGCCCTTGAACGTGCTGTCGGGGAAGGCGTCGACGGTGAAATTCGCCACCTGCCCGTTCTGGATCCGGCCGACGTCGGCCTCGTCGATGTTCGTCAGCACCTGCATCTTCGTCAGGTCCTGCGCGATGGAGAAGAGCACCGGCGCCTGGAACGACGCGGCGACCGTCTGGCCGACGTCGTAGGAGCGCGTCACCACGACCCCGTCGATCGGTGACGTGATCTTCGTGTAGGAGAGGTTCGTCTCCGCCTGCCGGAGGGCCGCCTGGGACTGCTCGACGGAGGCCGCGGCGGCGTCGCGGTTCGTCTGCGCGGCGTCGAGATCCGACGGGGCGAGGAGCTGCTGATTGAAGAGGTTCTTCGCCCGCGTGAGCGAGATCTCGGCGTTCCGGAGCTCCACCTTCGATTTTTCCAGGTCGGCTCGCCGCTGGTCCACGGACTGCTGAAACGGCGTCGGGTCGAGCTCCGCGAGGAGCTGCCCCTTCTTCACGGCGGAATTGAAGTCCGCATGGAGCTTCGCGATGATTCCGGAAACCTGGCTGCCGACGTTGACCGTGGTGACGGCCGAAAGCGATCCGGTGGCCGAGACCGTCGCCACGACGTCGCCGCGGTCGAGCTTCGCCTTCCGGTACTTCGGCGCCGAGCCGTTCTCCTTCCGGAGGAAGGCATAGCCGCCCGCGCCGGCGAGCAGCAGGACGATCAGGACGAGGACGGTCTTCTTCATCGATTCCTCAAACAAGTTCGACGCGCGCCGGGGCTCCCGGGTTGACGTCGCCGGTCCGGATTCTTTCGCCTTCCCGCCCCTTCCGGTCAGAAGCTCAGGGCGAGCCCGAAGCGGAAGGCGTTCTCGTTTCCTCCCCCGAGGCTCCGGGGCAGGCGGTGGACACGATACTCGATCGTCGCCTCGATTCCCTTGCGCGGCATCCAGACGACCGCGGGCTGCTGCAACGTCTCCGTTTCGTCCAGTCCCTGGTAGCTCCAGTGCGAGTAGAAGTACCGGAAGGCGACCGTCGGGAACTCGGCCCGGATCCCGGCCAGCCACGCGAGGCCGTCGTCGTAGGCGATGCGGCCCGACGCCGAAGCGACGGCGGCGTCGCCGCTCCGCGAGAAGATCTGCCCCAGGACGGCGACGGGGCCGAACGCGGCCGTCACGTCCGCTTCCACGTCCGTCATCCGGAAGCTCGTCAGGCCGGGCGGCCGGACCACCTCGACCGACGAAACCGAGACGCCCGGCGTCCACGTGACGAGGCCCTTGTAGATCAGGTAGGTCAGGCGCGCCTCGCCGCCGTTCTTCACGACGGTCCCGGGCTCCGACGCCGCGCCGCGGCCGGTCAGCTCGTAGGACGTCTTGTCCCCCTGGCCGACCCACCGGAGCGCCCACGTCACGGTGTTGTAGCCCGTCCTCGCCTCGCCGGCGACGCCCGCACCCCAGTCGGGCGCCCGCGAGACACCGTTCCACGAGAAGAGATTCCCCTCGAACGTCTCGTCGCGAAGGCCGAACGATCGGGCACGCTTCCCGGCGAAGAGATCGCCGACGGGCGTCGCCATGAAGGCGTACCCCTCCTCGAGCCAGATGTCGGTGCCGTAGTAGGGGCGGAAGCCGCCCGGCGTCCCCCGCACCTCGGCCCTGGCGCCGAACCCGTCGCGGACGAACGAAGCCGAGAACGCGCCGTACCAGAATTCGGCCGACGACACCTCCGGCCCCGCCGTCGGCGCGACCGCCGCCACGATCGCCTGCACGTTCCACGTCACCGCAGGTGGCTTCGCCGGCGGCGGGTCGGCCGGTTCCTCGGCGCGGGCGACGGGGAGGGAGGCAAGGAGGAGAGCGGCCCCGAGGGCCGCGGCAGAGGCCTTCAAACCGCCCTTATGATACGGGCGCCCTCGCGGGGAGGGCGCGAGGAGGTCTCCATCCGAAAGCCCGGGTTCGACATCCCGTGCGAGTCGCGCACGCTTGCCAACGGCCTCCGGGTCGTCGTGGCGCCGCAGGCCGGGCTTCCTGTCGTCACGGTCGACGTGACGTACGACGTCGGGAGCCGCGTGGAGGTCGAGGGGAAGACGGGCTTCGCTCACCTCTTCGAGCATCTGATGTTCGAGGGATCGGAGAACGTCGGAAAGGGAGAGCACTTCCGCCTCGTGGCCGAGGCTGGCGGGCAGATGAACGGGACGACGTCCGAAGACCGGACGAACTACTACGAGACGCTCCCTTCCGAGTGTTTCGACCTCGCGCTCTTCCTCGAGGCCGACCGGATGCGGGCCCTCGTCCTGACCCAGGAGAAGCTCGACAACCAGCGCGAGGCCGTGAAGGAGGAGAAGCGCCTCCGGATCGACAACCAGCCCTACGCGCACTCATTCGAGGTGGCGGACGGGATCGCGTGGGACGCCTTCGCCTACCGGCACCCCGTCATCGGCTCGATGGAGGACCTCGACGCCTCGTCGATCGAGGACGCGCGTGACTTCTACCGCCGCTGGTACGCGCCAGGGAACGCCCTTCTCTGCGTCACGGGCGACGTCGAGCCTCAGGACGCGTTCGCGCGCATCGAGCGTTTCCTTGGCCCGGTCCCGGCCCGCGGGACGCCGCCGGCGTTCCGCGTCGAGGAGCCGGCGCCGTCGGGTCCGCGCCGCGCGTCCGTCGCCGACCCCCACGCCGCGCTGCCGGCGCTCCACGTGAACCACAAGGCGCCGGAGCGGCGCCACCCGGACCTCCTCGCCCTCGCGTACGCCCAGAAGATCCTCGGCGCCGGGGAGAGCGCGACGCTCTGGCGGCGGCTCGTGAAGGACGAGGAGAAGGCGCTCTCGCTCTCGGTCTCCGTCGACGAGCGCCGCGGCCCCTCACTCGTCCGCGTCTTCTCGATCGCCCGGCCGGGAGTTCCGCTCGCCGTTCTCGAGGCCGAGATCGAGGCCGCCTTCGCGCGCCTTTCCGGCGAGGGGCCGACCGAGGCCGAAATGGAGCGGGCGCGGAAGATGCTCTCGGCGGAGCTCGTCCGGGGCACGCAGACGACGCAGTCGATCGCCTTCCTCCTGACCGAGTACGCCCTTTACGACGGCGACCCCGGCCTGTGGCGCGACGACGTCGAGCGGCTCCTCGCCCTCGACCGCGCCGCGGTTCGCGATGGCTGCGCGAGGACGTTCACGCCCGAGCGGCGGTCGGTCGTCGAGGTCCGCCCGGAGAGCGCGCGGTGAAAGCCGCCCCGCCGACCCCCGGGCCGCGCCGTCCCTTCGCGCCGCCCCCCTTCACCGAAGCGCGGTTCCCGTCCGGCCTCCTGGTCCGCGCCGCGCGCTGGGGAAAGCGACCCACCGTGGCGGTCGCGATCCTCTTCCCGGGCGCGGGCGGCGCGGGCGACCCCGAGGGGCACGAGGGAGCCTCGGAGATCATCGCGGAGACCTTTCTCGGCGGCACCCGGCGGAAGAACGCGCGGCAGCTGGCCGCCGCGCTGGACGACCTCGCCGCGATCCTCGACGTCTCGGCAGGGGCCGACTCGGCCGTGGCCCGCCTCTACGTTCTCGAGGAAGATCTCGAGGCCGGCCTCGGCCTCCTCGCCGAGGTCCTGACCGAGGCCTCGTTCCCCGACGACGAATTCGAAAAGAACCGGCGGCGGCAGATCGACACGCTCGCGGAGCAGCGCTCCGAGCCCGACTTCCTCGCGCGCGAGAGGCTCCTCGACCGACTCTACCCCGGCCATCCCTACGGTCGGCTCACGGCGACGGAAAAGGGGCTGCTCGCCCTGACCCGCGACGACGTCGTGGGCGGCGCCGCCTCCCGCTTCTCGCTCGGGACGGCGACCGTGCTCGTCGCGGGCGCGGCGGATCCCGACCGGCTGGTCCGCGCCGTCGAGCAGGCATTCGGAGACGTCCCGCGGGACGGCGCCCCGCCCCCGGCGGTGGCGCCACCGGCACCCGTGGGCAACTTCTCGGTCCATCTCGTGAACCGGCCGGGATCGGTCCAGACGAACCTCCTCTTCGCGCGGCCCGCGCTCACCCGCAGCCACCCTCGCTACGTCACGGCGCTCGTCGCGAACCAGTCGCTCGGGGGCGGCGCCTCGTCCCGGCTCTTCCGCGTCCTCAGGGAGGAGCGGAGCCTGACGTACGGCGCCTACTCCAGCCTTTCGCCGCGCGTCTCGGCGGGACACTTCGGCGCGGCCATCGACTGCCGCACCGAGGTGACGAAGGGCGCGCTCGACGGCCTCCTCGGCCTGGTCCGCGACTACGCCGCCGAGGGGCCGACGGCCGAGGAGCACGCGCGCTCCGTGAAGAACCTGCTCGGGACGTTCGTCCTCGGGCGGGAGACCCCCGGTGCGATCCTCCAGGACGAGGTGACGCGGCTCCTTCACGGCCTCCCCGACGACGAGTTCGCCACGTGGCGCCAGCGCGTCGCCGCCGTGACGCCGGACGAGGCCCGCGACGCGGCTCGTGACCTCTTCGACCCGTCCGTCGGCGTCCTCGCGGCCGTCGGCGATGCCGCCGCGATTCGGCCGGTCCTCGAGCGCCTCGGCGAGGTGACGCTCTGGGACGCGGACGGCCCGCGGCCCTGACGGCTCAGGAGCGTCCGGAGTCGGTCGCGGACGGGGGCGCGTCCGCTTCCGCAGCGAGGGCCGGGAACTCGCCCGACTCGCTCCGGCGGTGGCGCATCGCGCGTGCCTCGAGCGTCCTGCGGAGGCGCGTCCGGAACGTCAGCACCTCGAGCTGTCGCAGGCGCTCGGGTTCGCCTGTCCTGCGGCGCTGCTGCTGCCGCGCGACCGCGAGGAGCAGCGCGCTCCGGACATACTCGCGGCGCTCGTCGGGCCGGCCGAAACGCTTCTCGAGCGCGCGCGTCCAGGGCCACCGGAGGGCCGCGGCGTCTTCGGGAGGAAGAAGGCCCAGCTGCACCTCCTCGGCCAGCTCGTTCGTGACGCGCCGGCTCTCGAGGAGGACGACCGGAAGCCACACGAGCAGCGCGAGTGCGAGCGCCGCCGCGAGGACGGCGCCGCGGCCGTCGGGCCTCGAGAGCCCTTGTGCGCCGAGCGCCGCGAGGAGAACGGGGGCCGCGGCCCCGCCGGCCCAGAGCGCCACGCGCCGCCAGCCCGGCTCGGCGCCCGCGAGGCAGCCGGCCGCCAGGAAGAAAGAGACCGCCCCGAGGACCGCCGCGCCGCCGGCGAAGGCGGCGAGAGGCCCCGACGCCCGGAGCGCCAGCGCCGCGACGGCGGCCGCGGGGACCCCGAGAAGCGCCGCCGCGAGCGCCGCATCGCCAGTCACGGGGGACCAGCGTGCGACCTGAGAGGCCGCGATCAGGGCGAGCAGAAGGAGGACCGAGGCGCCGGCGACGGCCGGTACCGGCAACGCCTGGCGCGAGAGGCCGAACGCCGCGAATCCCGCCAGGGCGCCCGCAGCGGCGAGAAAGGCCCGACCGCCGCGGCTCCCGGCCACGACCGCGGCCGCCGCCGCGAGGATCCGGAGGCCGAGCTCGGTCGTCACGAAACCGGGTTCCTCTCGAAGTGAAGGCGCGTCGCCTCGACGTCGCGCCGGATCTGGGCCGTCAGCTCGAGCATCGAGGGGAAGGTCATCTCGTCGCGGAGCCGGCCGAGGAACGAAAGCCGGATCCGCTCGCCATAGACGTCCGACGAGAAGTCGAGTACGTACGACTCGATCGTCGTCGCGAAATCCTCGTAGACGGTGGGGCGGCTGCCGATGTTCGTGACGCAGCCGAACGTCCGCTCGAAGGAGTCGATGTAGATCGTGCTCAGGTAGACGCCGTCCCGCGGGTAGAGCTCGTTCTCGGGCTTCAGGTTGATCGTCGGGAAGCCGATTCTCCTCCCCATCCTGTCCCCCTTCGCGACGAGGCCGTCCATCGCGTACGGCCGTCCGAGGAGCCGTCGGGCCAGGACGACGTCCCCCGCCTCGAGGGCTCCCCGGATGCCCGTCGACGAGATGGCCGCACCGTCCTCGACGACGTCGGAGAGACCGACGACCTCCATCCCCGCCTCGGCCCCGAGGCGGCGGAGGAGGTCGAAGTTCCCCCCCTTGTCGCGGCCGAACGTGAACCGCTCGCCGACGTGCACTTCGCGCGCGGCGAGCCGCCTCACGAGGAGCTCGCGGACGAATCCCTCGGCCGGCGTCAGGGAGAAATCGCGGGTGAACGGGACGATGACGAGCGCCTCGACTCCGCAGGCCTCGACGGCCTCCTCCTTCTGGCGGAGGGTCTGGATCATCTTCGGCGCTTCCTCCGGCCGCAGCACCTTGAGGGGGTGCGGGTCGAAGGTGACGACGACCGACGGCGCCGAGAGTGCCTTCGCGCGGCGGACGACGTCGGCCAGCATCTTCTGGTGGCCGCGGTGGACCCCGTCGAAGTTGCCAACCGTCACGACGCCCCCCTTCGGCAGGTCCACCGGCTTGAGCGGGTCGCGGATGACGATCACGGAAGCGGGATGCTACAGGACGCGATCAGGCGACGACGCGGCCGACGAGGTCGTAGGGATGCGCCTCGGTGACCTTCACGCGGACCAGCTCGCCCACGCGCGGTGTCCAGCCGTCGGGGACCCCGTTGATCAGGACCCGGCCGTCGATCTCCGGGGCCTGGGACGCGAGCCGCCCCTCCAAGAGCAGCTCGGTCTCGGTCGACGGACCTTCGAGGAGAACGTCGAAGGTCCTGCCGCGCTTCGCGCGATTCTTGGAAAGGGAGATCTTCTGCTGGGTCTCCATCAGGAGGCCCTTGCGCTCTTCCTTGATCGCGGCCGGAACCGGATCGCCGAGCGGCTCCGAGCCCGAGCCCGGCTCGGGTGAATAGGTGAAGACGCCGGCGTTGTCGAGCCGCACGTCTTCCATGAATCTCTCGATCTCCCGGACGTCCTCGTCGGTCTCCCCCGGGAAGCCCACGAGGAACGTCGAGCGGATCGACAGCTCGGGCAGCCGCGCCCTCATGCCTTCGAAGATCTTCCGGTAGGCATCCCCGTCGCCCCCGCGCCGCATCGAGGCGAGAATGCGGCGGGAAACGTGCTGGAGCGGCATGTCCACGTACGGGAGGAACCTCGGGCTTTCCGCCATCACGTCCACGACGCTCGCGTCGAGGGTCTTCGGGTAGGCGTAGAGGAAGCGGATCCACGGAAACGCCGTCCCGGCGAGGAGCGCCTCGACGAGCGATGCGAGGCCGCGGCGCCCGAGCCCGAGATCCTCGCCGTACCGGGTGGTGTCCTGCGAGATGAGGACGAGCTCCTTCACTCCCTGCGCCTCGAGCGAGACGGCCTCGCGAACCAGCGAATCGACCGTCCGCGAGCGCAGGAGCCCCCGCATCTGGGGAATCGTGCAGAAGGTGCAGGGGTTGTTGCACCCCTCCGAGACCTTCAGGTAGGCGTACCCCTTCCGTTGAGTCAGGACGCGCGGCGAGAGGTCGTCGTAAAGGCGCGTCGCGAGCGGCTTCTCGGTGAAGCGCGGGAGCGACGGGAGGCCGAGCGCCGCGGCGGGCGCCTTCTCCAGTTCGTCGAGGCCGAGAAAATGGTCCACCTCGGGGATCTCGGCCGCGAGCTCGCGCCCGTACTTCTGGACCATGCAGCCTGCCACGACGACGCGGTCGACCTCGCCGGCTTCCTTTCGCGCGACCTCGCGGAGGATGGCGTTCACCGACTCCTCCTTCGCGGCGTCGATGAAGCCGCAGGTGTTCACGATGACGACTCGCGCCTTCTCGGGGTCGGCGAGAGACAGCCCTTCCTTCTGGAGGTGGCCGAGCATCACCTCGGTGTCGACGAGGTTCTTGGGGCATCCGAGCGAGACGATGCCGACGGTGGGGAGGGTGGACTTCATCCGGTTCTCGTTGGACGCCCAGCGGGCGTCCGGAAACGGGATATTGTATCGGGGCGCCGGCAGAATCCGTCTCGAATTCGAATCCCGAGGAGGTTTGGGACATGAAGCGGTACCGCGCGTGGTCGGCTTTGCTCGCCCTCTCGCCCCTTCTGTTTTCCGCGTCCCCTGTTGCCTCCGCCGAGCCGCCCCTGGTGCGGGACGCCGGACCCGGTTCCGACCCGGCCGCCGGCTCCCGCCGTTTTCCCGCCGCTGCCTCTCAAGGGGCCCCTGACGCTCGACTCGGGCAAGAAGCTCGAGCGTCGTTCCGCCCAAGGTCAGACTACTACGCCCTGCCGCCGGACCTGCAGGATCTGGGCAGCGCTTCCTCCAGCGTACAGTCGCGCAGCTTGCGCTCATGAAGAACGACGTCACCCAGTGCCGGAATCAAGAACAAGAAGTACTCCGTCGACGAACAGGTGGCGGCCGGCTGCAAGGGATCCGACACGCTCGACCAGTGCAAGGAGAAGCTCTTTCTCCATTGCATGAACACGAGCCACACGCGCAGGCCTGCAGACATTACAAGGAGGCGACCCAGAAGATTCCTCGACGAGACACCGAAGGTGATCGAGCTCCTGAAGAAGGCCCAGTCGCGGGTCAAGTACGAGGCGAACTACTACGACTTCGACTAGGGGCCTGAGGCACGTCGGGCCGCGTGCCATCATCCGGCGGTGAAGGCCCCGGCGCTCGCGGCGGCCGCGGTGGCCGCCCTTCTCCTCCTGACGATCGACGAGCGGTCGTACGGCGTCGTGACGGACGGCCAGCAGATGCTCTCGGTCTCGTACGCGCTCACGCAAGGGCTCGGCCTCCGCGTCTCCGCGAACTACCCGGGCCTCGAGATCCGGCCCGGAGGCGACGCGATTCCCCGTTACGGCATCGGGCTTTCCCTCGTGGAGGCGGCCCCGATGCTCGCGGCGCGCGTTTGGCGGGCCACCGCACCGTCCACCCCGACCCTTCCGCTCTTCGTCCTCGTCCCGATCCTCTGCCTCACCGCATCGGCGTGGGCCGCGGCGCGGGCTGCCGAGGCCGCGGGCGTGGGGCGGCGCGTCGCGATTCTCGCGGGGCTCGCCCTCCCCCTCGCGACGCCTCTCTGGGGATACGCCGCGAGCGACCTCTCGGAGCCGCTTCAGGCGGCCTCCCTCGCCGTTCTCGTCGCGGCGGCGGCCGTCCTCAGGCTCGAGAAGAGGGCCGGGCGCGGGTGGGAGATCACAGCCGGCGGAGCGGCCGGGCTCGCGCTCCTGACGAAGTCGCTCCTCCTGCTGCCGGCCCTGCCTCTCCTTCTCGCGGCCTCTCTGAGGCCTGAGGGCTCGCCGCGGCTTCGCAGGGTCCCGCTCGCGGTCTTCTGCGCCTGCGCGGCGCTCTGGGCCGCGCTCGAGCTCTCGCGGTTCGGCCGGCTCTTCGGCGGATACGCCGGAGAGGGTTTCACGCACTCTCTCGGCGACGGCCTTCTCCGGCTCGTCGCCTTCCCGAACAAGGGGATCCTCTTCTACGCGCCGCTCGTCGTCCTCGCTCCCGCGGGGTTTCTCGCGCTCCGGCGGCGCGACGCCGCTCTCGCGTGGGCGGCCGCTCTCTCGGCCGGATCGCTCCTCGCGGCCGTCGCGATGTGGTGGGCGTGGGATGGCCAGGTCGGCTGGGGCCCGCGCCTCCTCCTCCCGATCCTCCCCGCCGCGGTCTTCCTCGCGGCCTCCGGCACGGCCGCCGCGACCGCAGCCCGGGGCCGGCGCGCGGCCGCATTCGCCGCGCTCGCCTTCCTCGGCGCCGCGATCAACCTGCTCGGGGCGCTCGTCCCGTTTCCCGGCGTCGACGCGCTCGTCGCCGCCTCGGAGCCGCTCCCGGCCGTCGGCGGCGTCGACACTCCCGCGGCGCACGCGCCGTACCAGCACCTCGCCCGCAACCCCGCGTGGAGCCCGATCCGGATCCACGCCCGGCTCCTCGGCGAGCGGCTCCGCGGCGGCGACGTGGCCGGCCGTCTTTCTGCGGGAGCGCTCGCCGACCTCGACCCGCCGCTCCTCCCCCGCGGCGGCATTCCGGTCCTCGTCGCGTCTCCGCTTTCCTGGACGTTCTGGGGCCGGACGTGGCTCGCGCCCCTTCCGGGTGGTGCCGATCCCTACGACGACGCCGCCGCCGACCAGGCGCTGCGCCGGCGTCAGCGCAAGTAACGAGGCGGAACCTCCTTCCCTTAGGATCGGGGGATGAGCGAGACGAACCAGACCCAGGAACCGGCCCTCACCCGCCGCACGCTCGCCCGGACTCTTGGTGGCGCCGCGGCCGCCGCCTGTCTCCCGTCCCTTCCGTCTGCCGCCGAGACGCCGGCACCGGCCGTGTCGTCGCCGACCCGGCGCTCGAACGCCGCAATCGCATCGGCCTTCGCCGCGACGCCCGCGGCGCTCTCGGCGGAGCAGCGCCTCGACGTCCGAAACGGCGTCCGGAGCCTCCAGCAGGCGCTCGTGGAAGCGCGCGAAGCGAAGCTCGGTTACGAGGCGGAGCCGGCCACGATCTTCCTCGCGAAGCCGGTGCCGCATTGAGCGACCTCGCGTTCGCCACCCTTCCGGAGCTCGCGTCGGCCCTCGCCTCGGGGAAGACGACGTCGGTCGAACTGACCGAGCTCTCGCTCTCCCGCCTCGGATCGATCGGCCGGAAGCTGAACGCCGTCGCCACGCTGATGCCGGAGAGCGCGCTCGCGGCCGCGCGGCGGGCGGACGCCGAGCGGAAGGCCGGCAACGTCCGCTCCGCGCTCCACGGCATCCCTTACGGCGCCAAGGACCTCCTCGACACGAAAGGGGTCCCGACCTGCTGGGGCTCTCCCCTCTTCGCGGACCGGGTCCCGAAGTCGGACGCGACCGCGATCTCGAAACTCGACGCCGCGGGCGCGAGTTCTCGTCGCGAAGCTCGCGATGGTCGAGCTGGCGGGGGGCGCCGGATACCGCTTCGCCTCTGCCTCCGCGCAGGGTCCCGGGAAGAATCCGTGGAACCCGGCGCACTGGACCGGCGGCTCGTCGAGCGGGTCCGGGGCGGCCGTCGGCGCCGGCCTCGTGCCGTTCGCCCTCGGCTCGGAGACGTGGGGCTCGATCGTCTGCCCGGCGACCTACTGCGGCATCTCGGGCCTCCGGCCGACGTACGGCCGGGTCAGCCGCCGCGGCGCGATGCCGCTCTGCTTCACGCTCGACAAGATCGGGCCTCTCGCACGGTCGGCGGAGGACACGGGCGCCGTCCTCGCGGTGATCGCGGGCCCGGATCCCGCCGACGCGTCCGCGCTCCCCGATCCGTGGACGCCATCGCCGGGCCCGGCGCGCCTCTCGATCGGCGTCCTCCCGGAAAAGACCTGGACCGGGTACCAGCCCGAGGCGGTGGCCCTCGCGGCCGACGCGCTCGCGCTCCTCGAGAAGAAAGGGCATCGGCTCGTTCCCGTGGAGCTCCCGGACTTCCCGTTCGACGCGGTCCTGATGACGATCCTCGCGGCCGAGGTCGCTGCGAGCTTCGAGCCGCTCGTCCGAAGCGGAAGGCACCTGGAACTTCTCGACCCGCTCTCGAAGACGGGTCTCCTCTCGGGCATGACGATCCCCGCGCCCGACTACGTGAACGCGCTCCGGCGGCGGACGCTCGCGATCCGCGCGATGGCGGCCCTCTTCTCGAAAGTCGACGTCGTCGCCGGCCCGAGCTTCCCCAGCTCCGCGAGCCCGCTCGAGGCGAACCTCGAGAGCTGGTACGCGCTGCCGAAGGACCCGCTCGGCGCGCCCGGGAACCTCTGCGGCCTCCCGGCCGCGGCCGTGCCGTGCGGATTCGACAAGGCAGGCCTTCCGCTCGGGGTCACCTTCATGGGCCCTGCGGGCGGCGAGTCGCTCTGCCTCGCCGCGGCGACGGCGTACCAGCGCGAGACCGACTGGCACCGCCGCCGCCCGGCCGTCTAGAAGGAGTCAGTCGCACGACCGTTCAAGCGGTCACTCCGCGCAATCTCCGAGTTCGATTTTCAGAACCTCTCCCAACCCGACGGGCGGCGGACCGAACCCGACGTTGGAGACGTAGAGGTTGCCATCGGGTCCGAAGGTCATCGCGGTGGGCAGAAACAGATTCGACGCGATGACTTCCAGCGCACCCGACCTGCCCACGCGGACGACTCTCCCGGTGAACGGCGTCGGGAAGGGATTGTCCGTCGTGTTCTCCAGCACGTACATCCGGCCGCGATGGTCGAAGGCCACGCCGAGCACCGTCGTCAGCCCTTCGACGACGGCCTTGATCTGTCCGCTCGGCGTGATCTTGTAGATCTTGGACGATCCAGGGACGATCGGGAACGGATTGAGGTTCCCGACGTAGAAGTCGCCGTGGTAGGCGACCGCTGTCGGCACGATGTGCCCCTGGCTCGCCGAGATGTCGATCACCCGGCTGATGTCGCCGTGGGGCGTGATCCTGTCGAGCTCGCCGTGATTGGGTTCGACGACGTAGAAGTCACCGCGAACCGCGATCATGCTGTACGGGGTGCCATCGGGCTCGAAGTCGTCGGGTTCGGGGTTCTGGACGGGGTGTGCCTTATAGAACGCACTGAGATCGGCGATCATGTTCCACGTTCCGTCCCGATGAACGCGGATGATCCCGTTGGGAAAGTTCTGCACACCGTGCGAACAACCGGCCCCGGTGACGAGCGCGTAGAGCGTTTCCCCGATGAACGCCACGTCGGCCACGCCGCTGACCAGGGAGCCCGAGCCCGCGCTGGTCTGGCTGGAGGGGAGGTTGTCCACGACCGTCGTGCGCTGACCGTATCGATCGATCTTCGAGATCCGCGCGCCCGTCTGACTGCCCGTGTAAGGCCCGATCGGGGGAACCACCTGCTCGCATTGGCCCACGGTCGAGTTCGTGCCGCCCAGACCGCCTTCGGCGACGTAGAGGTTGCCATCGGGCCCGAACTTGAGCCCGCGCGGGTTGTTCAGCCCGGTCGCGAAGACGGAAACGGTGACTGCGTCCGGGTCGTGCCCCGCCGCCATTGCAGCTTGGCTCAGGAGTGGCGCCGAGAGGGCGACCGCTGAAAAGAGACAAGCAAGTGTGGATGTCGAATGGGAAATGGTCGATTTCTTCATCTGGAGCTCCTTTCGTTGTTGTCCGGTGTCAGAGCGTTTCGGGGTGATCGCGCAGAGGATCGGCTTCAAAGGAGGCCAAGATCCACCGTGTTCGAGCCGGGTTTCAATTCGATCGGGTACCAAATCGAGTTGCGAATCGGGCCGGATCATGTCACCCAGTCACGATCACCGTCGTCTTGCCGGACATGAGCCCCGTGAGACTGTAGGTGCCGTCGCTCGACGTGATTGTCGACCGGCCCTGGCACTCGACGGTACGCGCCGGCGACCCGGCCCGTCCCCGTATGCCCAAGTCACCTTGCCGGACATGCTCGCCGGCTGAGGGATGGGGGTCGGCGTCTGGATGGGGGTCTCGGTGTCGGTGTCGGTCCGATGACCGCGCTGACGGGCTCGGTCGGCGACTTGATCTTGTCGCACGCGGGCAGAGAAGCGTCGAGGCCACGAGAACGAGCGAGGCGAGAAGTCGTCCGAAAGCAGTCATGAAGACCCCCTTCTTTGGAACGAGGCGCTGAGGCCGTCCGGCACCGCGGCCGCACGCGGATCGAGAACGAGAAGGCCGCGGTCCCGGTCGAAGAAGACCTCGCGGAAGAGGCTCGTCGGCAGGAGGCCGTCCTCGGCGCGTTCTGCGAAAGCGGCAGGTTCTCGGAGGACCACGACAGCGAGGTCGCGCAAGTCGCTTCCGTTCAGGCGCAGCCGGCCGAGGCGGCCCCGGGCGGTCCGCCGCTCCCCGATCGCCGTCTGCAACAGGGCTGCGCTTCCGCCGCCGTCGATCGCCCGGAACTCGCCGCGAGCTCTTCTCGAAGAGAACGACCTCCAGGCAGGCGGAGTCGGGGACGAGGAGGAGGGGCCTCGCGATCCCCGGGACGGCCGCTTCGACCATCTCCGTCTCCCCGACGGTCCGCAGCGGCAGCTCCCGCCCCGTCAGGCGCCGGGAGAGATTCCCGTCGAGGTCGATCTCGAGCCGCCTCTTCTCGTGAGACAGAAGGAAGCTCTGTCGTCTCAGGATGTCGTTTCCCAGCACCCCCCGGACATCCGGACTGAGCCGGTGAACTGCCCCCAGATCGGCCGCGAGGAGGTCGACCCTCCCGACCACCCAGGAACCGACAGCGAGCGACTCGACCCGGACGCGATGCACGACCGCCTCCGACGCGAGACTCACGAGCGTCTCCGACCGGCCCATCGGAAGATCGAGCCGGGAAGCCAGCTTCGGGTCCAGGAACGTCGTGGTCGTCCCCGTGTCGAGCAGGAACTCGAACGGGCCGGCGCCGTTCAGCACGACCGGCACCAGGAGGTAGCCCCCGGCGACGGTTCGCAGGGTCACCGATGGGTTCGCCGAAAGAGCCGCCGAAAGGAGGACCGATCCGAGGACCGGGAACGCCGCCGTTGATCTCATGTCGACCTCCTCGTGCCAGACCGTGAAGGCAATGTGGGTCGCCGAGGCGCCGGAGGTCGTGATGAGATCCAGACTCTTTCGCGCTCTTTCTCCGAGGAACCTCCGAGGGACTTCCGGGCGCCTGTAAAATCCCTGCTCATCTACGAGTTCGGCGACATTCGCGTGGATCCGGTCGCCTTCCGAGTGCTGAAGGCCGGCCAGCCTGTTGCCGTCGAGCCGAAGGCCTTCGAGGTGCTCCTCTTCCTCGTCGAGAACCCCGGCCGGCTCGTTGGGAAGCAGGAGCTACTCGACCGGGTCTGGCCGGACACCGTCGTCACCGAAAGCGCCATGACCCGCGTGATCGCCGACCTCAGGAAAGCGCTCGGCGACTCGGCGCGCGGGGCCCGTTACATCGAGACGGTTCCGACGAGGGGCTACCGGTTCATTGCCGACGTCCGTAAAGCACCGGACGAGGCCGCGGTGTCTTCAAGGCCGTCGGACGACGAGCCCGTTCCCACGCCCAGGCGGCTGTCGCCCCGCTTCCTGTGGTTCGGAGCGGGTGCCGCAGCTATCGTCGCCTTTTTCATCGGCCTTGGTGCGATGCGGCGCGAACCGGCTCCGGCAGCCACTCCCGCGGCGTCGCCCCACCCGCGGCAGGTCACTGACTCCCTCGGTCTCGACCTCTACCCCAGCTTTTCGCCCGACGGCGCGCAGTTCGCCTACGCCTCCGAGCGCGGCGGCGGTTTCGAGATCTTCGTCCGGCAGCTCGCTGCCGGGGGCCGGGAGATTCAGATCACGACGGATGGCCACGACAATCTCCAGCCCGCCTGGTCGCCGACGGGACGCGAGATCGCCCTTGCGTCACGGGGGCTTCATGGCATCTGGCTCGTTCCGGCCCTCGGCGGCACCCCTCGCCGCCTGACCGACTTCGGCTCGAATCCGGCGTGGTCACCGGACGGAAAGAGCATCGCTTTTCAGTCCACGGCACCTGGCGACGTATGGACCGAAACCAAGGCAGCGCCCGCTCCCGCCTCGCTCTTCACGGTGGCCGCCGAGGGCGGGACCCCTGTGGCGCTCACACGCCCCGGGTCACCGGCTGGCGGTCATGGAAGACCGTCCTTTTCGCCCGATGGTGCGTGGATTGTTTTCGCGACATATGGCCGAGACCTCTCCGAGATCTGGCGCGTCTCCAGGGACGGAAAAGCTCTCGAACGTGTGGCAGGCCCGCGAACGGGATCACGCCCCTTCTTCTACGAGCCCGCATACTCCCCCCGCGGGGAGTGGCTCTACTTCGGCAGCTCAGAGGAGTCACGCAACTTCGAATTGAACCGCTGTCGCGTACCGGTCCGACAAGGCGATTCCTGGGGTGAACGCGAACTCGTCCGTCGGGCCGACGGATCGGCGATCCGGTATCTCGTCGTCTCTCCCGACGGGACGAGGCTTGCATACAGCGCGCCCATGAGTACGGGCAATCTCTGGTCGCTGCCGGTCGATCCGGTCCGAAGGGCGGCTTCGGGACCGCCCGTTCCACTCACGCGAGCCGCCGGCCGACGGAGCACCACGCCGACGTTCTCGCCGGACGGCTCGCGAATCGCATTCGTATCCTCCCGTCGCGGGGCCAATACCGATGTCTGGGTGATGGACGCCAACGGCGAGCGCGCGGAGCCGGTGACGAGCGGTCCCGAGCCAAGCTACCTGCCGAACTGGTTCCCCGGGGGAAAGCGGATCGCATTTCTTTCGTCGCGGGGCGGCTCCATGAGCCTCTGGTCTCTGACGCTTCCTGACCGGCGCGAGACAACGCTTCTCGACCTGCCGACCCACCCCCTCAACGTTCGCCTGTCGCCGGACGGGAGACTCCTGGCGTACACGGCCGACTCGAACGGCATTCGCAACATCTGGGTCCGACCGGTGGATGGCGGCGAGCCGCACCAGGTGACGTTTGATCGGGAAGGCGTGGGCTTCGCGACCTGGTCGCCCGACGGACGGTGGCTCGCCACGGATCTGATCCGGGGCGCAGACTTTCCACTGGCCATCTTCCCCGCCGAGGGGGGCGAGCCCCGGGTTCTGACGGAGCAGGCCGGAACAAGCTGGCCGCACGACTGGTCACGGGACGGTGACCGAATCCTTTTCGCCGGCCAACGCGACGGACTCTGGAACATCTACTGGATCTCCCGGAATGGCGGGCAGGAGCACTCGCTCACCGCCTACACGAACCGGCACTCCTTCGTCCGCTATCCCGTCTGGTCTCCCCGGGGCGATCAGATCGTCTACGAATACGCCGAGACGACCGGGAACATCTGGCTGATGGACCTGCCACGCTGAATCCGGGTCTGGCACGCGATCAGATCTTCTTCGACATCTCCAAAAGCGCCTCGAGCTCGGGAACGACGAGCAGGTCCTTGGCTCGTCCCGCAGCCCGCTTTGACCGGATCAGCGCGGGGAGCGATAAAACGAGAACCCGGTGGCCGAAGAGATCCATCGCGATCGCATGCGTCTTCAGTGAGTCGAAGCCGCCGAACGGGCTGACCTCTCCGAGGAGGTCGAGAGGGCCGAGATCCGTCGACAGCGTGAAGTTGAGACCTGCCCTGACCGCGGCGGGATCCAATCGGAACGGGAGCCCATCGGGCGCACCCCGAAGAGCTGGATGGAGATCGACGAGCGCCCGGCAGAGCCGCTCGATGCTCGCGTCGGACCGGCCATAACAGACATCCACATCCTGCGTCACGTACGCCGAGCCGTGAAGCGACGCGGCAAGCCCTCCGATCACGATGAAGTCGACCTGGTTCGCGGAGAGGCTCTCGAGAATGGCCCTGAAGTCGGCCGTGATCATCCAGCCTTCCGAACCGTCTCGCCTCGTCTTTCAGCCTCGGCTCGAAGCGACGCCAGTGAAACCGCCGCTCGGTGAGCATTCTCGAGTCGCTGCTCCGGCGTCAGGTTGAGGTTCTCGAGGAGCAACGTGACATCGATTCCGAATGTACGAGCGCGCTCGACCGCCGTCGGCGGGACCTCTTTGGCAACCGGGACTTCTGCGTCCACTCCGGAATCTTACGCTCGACTACGGGTAGATTCGGTACAGCATCCGCGGGTACGGGATGCACTCGCGCAGGTGCGGGACGCCGCACATCCACGCGACGAACCGCTCGAGGCCCATGCCGAAGCCCGAGTGCGGGAAGGTGCCGTGCTTCCTCACGTCGAGGTACCACTGGAACGCCTCGACGGGAAGCTGGTGCTGTGTGATGCGGGACAAGAGCAGATCGTGGTCGTGGATCCGCTGCGACCCGCCGATGATCTCGCCGTACCCTTCCGGCGCGAGCACGTCGAGACAGAGCGCGACGTCCGGGTCCTTGGGGTCGGGCTGCATGTAGAACGCCTTGATCGAAGTCGGGTAGCGCGTGACCATCACCGGCGTGTCGAACCCCTCGGTCAGCGCGGTCTCCTCGTCGCCGCCGAGGTCATCGCCGAAGTTCACCGGCATCCCCTTCGTCTTCAGGATCTCGACCGCGTCCCGGTAGTCGATTCGAGGGAAGGGCTTCGAGAGCGACGGCTCCAGCTTCGTGACGTCTCGCTCGAGGCGCTTCAGGTCGTCTTTCCGCCGGTCGAGGACCCGCGCCGCGAGCTCCTTCACGAACTCCTCCGCCAGGTCCATCAGCCCGTCGATCTCGAGGAAAGCGACCTCGGGCTCCACCATCCAGAACTCTCGCAGGTGGCGGCGGGTCTTCGACTTCTCGGCGCGGAAGGTCGGGCCGAAGCAGTAGACCTTGCCGAGCGCCGCCGCGGCCGGCTCGAGATAGAGCTGGCCCGACTGCGAAAGGTAGGCCTTCTCCTCTTCCGTGTACTGCGTCTCGAAGAGGCTCGACGTTCCCTCGCACGCGTTCGGGGTCAGGATCGGAGAATCGACCTTCGTGTAGCCGCGCGCGTAGAAGAAATCGTGGATGGCGCTCTCGACTTCGCTCCGGACCTTCAGGATGGCGACCTGCTTCGAAGAGCGGAGCCAGAGGTGCCGCTGAGACAGGAGGAAGTCGACCCCGTGGTCTTTCGGCGTGATCGGGAAGTCGTGCCCGAGGTCGAGGAGTTTCAGGTCCGTGACCCCGAGCTCGACGCCGCCGGGTGAGCGCGGGTCGGAGCGGACGACGCCGGTGATCTCCAGCGACGACTCCTGCGTGGCGCGCGTCGCGTCGTTCCAGACGGCCTCGGTCACCTCGGCCTTCGAGACGACCGCCTGCAGGTACCCCGAGCCGTCGCGAAGGACGAGAAACCAGATCTTCCCCCCCTTCCGCCAGTGGTAGAGCCAGCCCTTCAGCGTCACCGTCTCGCCGACGTGGCCGGGGAGGTCCGAGATCGAGGGAGTGGAAGCGCTCATCGGCGCCGGAGGATACAGGAGCCGAAGGCCGGTTTCGGCGTCAGAGCTTCATCTTGACCCGCCAGGACTGGATCACCATGGCGGCCTGCGAGAGCCGGAGCAGCTTCCGGTTCTTGAGCTGGATCTCCTCGGTCGCGTCCTGGGGAATGAGCTGCCCGCGGAGGTCGCGTGTCAGCCGTTCGAGCTCCCTCTGCAGGGCGTCGAGCTCGGACCCCTGGTACTTCTTCAGGGAGACCGGGTTCAGCGTCAGGTAGCCCTCGGCCAGGTCGCTCGCCGCCTTCCACGCCGGTCCCGCCACGGCGGCAGGATGCTACATTCGCCGAGGGGCTGTAAAGCGCGCCGGAAGGCGCCGGGGGGAGGATCGAAGCGTGGGCTTTCCAGGAGTGGACTATTTCGGCATCGAGGAGATGTTCTCCGACGACGAGCGCGCCGTCCGCGACCTCGTCCGCGGCTTCGTCGACGACGACGTCCTTCCGATCATCGAGGAGTGCGCGTGGGAAGGGCGCTTCCCGAAGGAGCTCGTTCCGAAGATGGCGGCGATGAACCTCTTCGGCTCGACGATCGCCGACTACGGGCTCCCCGGCCTGAACAACGTCGCCTACGGGCTGATCATGCAGGAGCTGGAGCGGGGCGACTCGGGCCTCCGCTCGTTCGTCTCGGTCCAGTCGTCGCTCGTCATGTTCCCGATCTGGAAGTACGGCTCGAAAGCGCAGAGGGACCTCTGGATCCCGAAGCTCGCGAAGGGCGAGGCGATCGGCTGCTTCGGCCTGACGGAGCCCGACTTCGGGTCGAACCCGGCCGGCATGCGGACCGTGGCGAAGAAGGACGGGAAGAGCTGGGTCCTGAACGGCGCCAAGGCCTGGATCACGAACGGCTCGATCGCCGACGTCGCCGTCGTCTGGGCGAAGGCCGGGGGCCCGGACGGGCCCGTCCGGGGCTTCCTCGTCCCGCGCGGCACGAAGGGGTTCTCGACGTCGGAGCACCGGATGAAGATGTCGCTTCGCGCATCGGTCACCTCGCAACTCGCGTTCGAGGACTGCCGGGTCCCGGAGGAAAACGTCCTCCCCGGCGTCGAGGGGCTCAAGGGGCCGCTCTCCTGCCTGACGCAGGCCCGGTTCGGCATCTCGTGGGGCGCGCTCGGCTCGGCCATGGCGACCTACCAGTGCGCGCTCGACTACGCGAAGAGCCGGAAGCAGTTCTTGGACCGCCCCATCGCCGCGCACCAGATGGTGCAGGCGAAGCTGGCCTTCATGATCTCCGAAATCACGAAAGGGCAGCTCCTCGTCCTCAGGCTCGGCCGGATGAAGGACGCCGGGACGATGCAGCCCCACCACGTCTCGATGGCGAAGCGGAACAGCGTCTGGGTGGCCCGCGAATGCGCGAAGCTGGCGCGCGAGATTCTGGGCGCGAACGGCATCGTCGGCGAGTATCCGGTGTTCCGCCACCTCGCAAACATCGAGTCGGTCTTCACCTACGAGGGGACGCACGACATCCACACCCTGGTGATCGGGCAGGCCGTCACCGGCATCCCGTCGTACAACCCTCCGGCGGAGTGACGCCCAGCCCTTAGAATCCTCTTGATGGCGATCTCCGGAAGTCTCCGGACGATGCAGTTTTCCGAGCTGCTTCAGTGGCTCTCCACCGGCCTGAAGTCCGGGACGCTGATCATCCGCGGGGCGCCGGGCGAGAAGCGCATCTACTTCTCGGCGGGAAAGATCGTCTCCTCCTCCTCGACCGTCGAGCGCGAGTTCCTGGGCCGCTTTCTCGTCGGCTTCGGATTCATCACGGAGGAGGAGCTGATCCGCGCGCTCGAGGTCCAGCAGGAGTCGAAGATCCTGCTCGGGAAGATCCTCGTCATGATCGGGGCGATCCGGGAGGAGGAGCTGGTCGACCTGATCCGCCTCAAGGCGGCCGAGACGATTTACGACATCTTCCTTTGGGAGGAGGGGTCCTTCGCCTTCATCGACGGCGACATCCCCGCCCTCTCGATGGTCCCGATCTCCTCCGACGTCACCGGCATCGTCATGGAGGGGCTCCGCCGCTACGACGAATGGCAGCGCATCCGGACTCGGATCACGTCGCTCCGTCAGGTCCCGTCGGTGCTCATCCCGGTCGAGGAGGGGCTGAACGACCGCGAAAAGATGATCCTGAACGCGATCGACGGGAAGCGCTCCATCGACCAGATCGCGATGGCGACGCACAATCCAGACTTCTACGTGGCGAAGTTCGCCTTCGATCTCCTCGAGTCGGGTCACATGCAGCTCGGCGGCGAGCGGGAAGAGGAGGCCATCCCCGCCTCCCGGCGCGAGGCCGAGCTGGCCGCCGAGGCCGTCTTCATGAATCCGGAGACGAAGCTCCCCGTTCTGACCGGCGCCGTCGCCCCGCCGGCCGGCGATCTCGACATCACGATCCTCGCCCCTGGAGCCGCGGCCCGCGAGGAGACCGCCGCGAAGCCGCGCGCCCGGGTCGGAGCGCGGAAGGGAACCGCGAAGGGAGTTACGGTGAAACCCGAGCCCCCCGCCGCCGGGCGCGGCCCCGCGCCGGCGGAGTACCTCCTGGTACCGCCGGGTCCTGCGACTCCCCCGCCGCAGGATTTCGCGCGCTTTCTCACTCGTGCGGACTCCGGGGCCCGGAAGACACCGCCGGACAGCGCGGGGACGATGCCCGCCGCCAAGCCGCCCCCGCCAGAGCCCGAGCTCCCGGAGGCGCTGGAGGCGACGGAAGACGCGGGCCCGCCGCCCACCATCTCTCCCGTCGCGGTCCCCCGCCTGACGAAGCCGATGGAGGAGCTGATGTCCTGCTCCTTCACGCCGAACGAGGCCTTCATCGTCTCGCGCATCAACGGCATCTGGGACGTCCGGTCGATCGCCCGGATCAGCCCCTTCCCCGAGATCGAGGTCCTGCGCGTCTTCCAGAAGCTCGAGACCGGCGGCTTCGTCACGCTGAAATGAAATGAACGGCCCGGATGCGATCACGACTTTCGGATTTGCGGCCGTCCTCGCCGCCGCCGGACTCCTCGGCTGGGCGGTTCTCCGCAAGGTGGGCGAGGCCCGGCGCCGGACGGCCGATCTGGCGCGAAAGAACCGGGAGCTCCGGACGCTCCGCGAGCTCTCCGTCCTCTTCTCCGGACTCGGCCCCGACGAGGAAGTCTTCGCGCGCCTCTTCGAGACTCTCCGCGCCACGCTCCCCGTCCGCGCTCTCGCGGCCGTCTCGTACGACGAGGACCCCGATGGGCGCGCTTCGGTGTCGCTGTCCGGCGAGGTGACGCTCGAGCGGCGCACTTTCCTCGACTGGCTCGCCTCCCGCCGCGACCTCGAGGGACCGTTCCTCCCCGTCTCGCCCGCGCCGCGGGTCGAGAAGGGGCCGGCGCGGGAGCTCGTCCTGAACTCGCATTGCACCTACCAGGTGCTCCTGCCGCTCCAGACTCCGGCCGTCATCGCCGGGCTCTTCGTCGTCGAGTCGGACGAACCCGCGATCGCAGAGCCCCAGACGCTGCAATTCCTCTCGGTCGTGGCCGACCACGTCGCGCTGTCGCTTCAGGACCGGAACCTGCGCCGCCAGATGCAGGCCGTGAACGAACGGCTCCAGGGGCGGGCCGACACTCTCCAGCGGATTCTCGAAGTCTCGAACGAATTGAAGGCCAGTCTCTCGACGGAAGGGGTCGTGTCGAGCATCGTCCGTGCTGTCCAGAAGAGCCTGGGGTGGAGCTCCGTCACGCTCTCCCTCTACGACCGGACCGAGAACGTCTTCGAGCGTCGGGCGCGCGCCGGAGCGGAGCCTGATTCGCTCCTGCCGCCGACCCGGATCCCGCGCGACGAGCTGGCCCGCTGGTTTGCCGAGCGCTACCGGATCTCGAAATCGTACTTCGTGACCCACCTCGACCGGACCCGGGACGTCGAGTCGAGCGGCCGCATCGACCGCCGCCGGCGGACAGCCGCGGCGGGGACGTGGCATCACGACGACCGGCTCTACCTGCAGCTCACCGCGGGCGATCAGCTCGTCGGCGTCCTCGAGGTGACCGAGCCGTCCTCGGGCAAGGTGCCGCGCCTCGAGGATGTGCAGGCGCTCGAGATCTTCGCGAACCAGGCCGTCACGGCCATCCAGTCGGCCCGCGCCTACGAGGCGACGCAGCAGATGTCGGTGCGGGACTCCTTGACCGAGGCGTTCAACCACCGGTACTTCCAGGAGACGCTCGCGAAGGAGCTGACGCGCCACGAGCGGAGCGGGCACCCGCTCGGCCTCGTGATGCTCGACATCGACGACTTCAAGAAGATCAACGACCACTTCGGCCACCCTGTCGGCGACGTCGTCCTCCGGGGCCTCGTCGACGAGATGACGAAGAGCGTCCGCGAGATGGACACGGTCGCCCGGTACGGGGGCGAGGAGTTCGCAATCGTCTTCCCCGAGACGACGCCCGAGAAGGCGTGGTTTGTGGCCGACCGCCTTCGCAACCGCGTCGCCTCGAGGGTCTTCGTCTCGCCCGAGCTCCCCCATCCGCTCGCCATTACGATCTCGCTCGGCCTCGCCTGCTTCCCCGACGACGGCACGTCGAAGCGCCAGCTGATCGACCGCGCCGATCAGGCCCTCTACCAGGCCAAGCGGAGCGGGAAGAACTGCCTCGTGACGGCCTCGTCGCTGGCGGACCTCAGAGCGTTCTGAACGTCACAGAAGAGGAGAGAGCTCGCCCTTTCGCGTCACGGCCGGACAACCGCGACCCGAAGCGGAGCGGCCAGAGCGCCGCCTCTCCGGCGTAGGAAACGCCGACGCGGGGACCGACCAGCCGGGAAGGGATCGGAGTCTTCCGAGAGGGGGAAGGAGAAAGAGCTCCGGGCCCGACAGGGATGCCCCGGAGAATCGGCCGTGATGCCGAGGTATCGGCAGAGCTTCGCGGGTCCGGAAGCGATCTTCACCTTCGAAGAACCGTCTCCCTTCCGCCCTCCCGGTTGGTTCCACAGCTTCTCGGGTACACCCGCCCGGAGCAGCACC
This sequence comes from uncultured Acidobacteriota bacterium, assembly GCA_963721385.1. Taxonomy (GTDB): domain Bacteria; phylum Acidobacteriota; class Thermoanaerobaculia; order UBA5066; family UBA5066; genus DAOMFB01. The sequence continues at coordinate 74,362 of CAVRJB010000005.1, read as the reverse complement.
GCTTCCGGCTCGCCTTCTCCCTTCGTCACGACGTTGAGGCAGTGGTGCATTCCGTAGACGAAATAGACGTAGGCGTGGCCGCCGGGACCCCACATCGGAAGGACCCGCGGCGTCTTTCGGCCGTTCCAGGTGTGCGCGGCCCGGTCCGCGACGCCGAGATACGCCTCCGTCTCGACGATGACGACGCTCCGCTCGCGTCCCCCCGGAAACCGCCGGACGAGCCGGCAGCCGAGGAGATCGCGGGCGACCGAGGCCGTGTCGCGGCGATAGAACGACGGCGGGAGGGGCTTCACCGGGTTATCCTCCGCCCCGATCATGAATCAGACCGCTTCGACCGTCCTCGTCACGGGCGGTGCCGGCTTCATCGGCTCGCACCTCGCCGACGCTCTCCTCGAAGGCGGGCACCGCGTCGTCGTCTTCGACGACCTCTCCACAGGGAAGAGGGAGCGGGTCCCCGCTGCCGCCCGTTTCGTGAAGGGCGATCTTCGGACCTTCGAATTCGAGCCGCTCCTCCGCGAGGAGAGGGTCGCCGCAGTCTTCCACCACGCCGCGCAGATCGACGTCCGGAAATCGGTCGAGGACCCCGTCTTCGATGCCGAAGTCAACGTCCTCGGCACGATCCGCCTCGCGCGGGCGTGCCTCGCGGCGGACGTCGGGCAGATCCTCTTCGCCTCGAGCGGCGGGGCGATCTACGGCGACCCGAAGGGATTCGCCGCGGACGAGGACCACCCGATGAACCCGGTCTCGCCGTATGGCACGGCGAAGCTGGCCGGCGAGAAGTACCTCGAGTGCCTCGCCTGGGGGACGCCGCTCACGGTGTCGCTCCTCCGGTACGCTAATGTCTACGGGCCGAGGCAGGACGGCTCGGGCGAGGCGGGCGTCGTCGGCATCTGGATGAAGCGGCTCCTGACCGGACACGACGGCGTCATCTACGGCGACGGCGTCCAGAGCCGCGACTTCGTCTTCGTCGGCGACGTCGTTGCCGCGAACCTCGCGGCCTTCCGGAGGAAGGCGGCCGGCGTCTTCAACATCGGAACCGGAATCGAAACGGCGGTCAACGCGCTCTACGACGAGGTCGCGCGAGCCTGCGGCTCGGCCGCCCCCGCGCGCCGCGAGGCCGGGAAGCCGGGCGAGCAGCGCCGAAGCGTCCTCGACGTCGCGAAGGCCCGGACCGCGCTCGGATTCAGCGCTTCGGTGTCGCTCCCGGAGGGGCTCCGCCGGACGGCGGCGTGGTTCCGGGACCCGGCGTCCCGGGCGCTCTGAGCTCGCCCGACTGCGGGCGCGCCTTCGGCTCGGGGAGCTTTCTGCGGACGACGACGACCGTCTGGTCGTCTTTCGGCGCCGGCTCGCCCGAAAAGAGCCCCGTCTGCAGCACGATCCGTTCGGAGATCTCGCGGGCCGGGCGCCGCTTCATCTCGACGAGCAGCCGCTGGAGGCGGCCGGTGCCGAATTCGCGCCCCTTCGCGTCCGTCGCCTCCGTGATCCCGTCCGTGTAGAGGCAGATGAGGTCTCCCGGCTCCATCCGGAGGCCCCGCCGACCGTACGTCGAGGTGGCGGACGGCCCGAGCACCATCCCGGTCGGCGCCAGCTCGTCGAAGGTGTTCCCGCGGCCCTTCAGGTGGAGCGGAGCGTTGTGCCCCGCGTTCACGTAGACGACCTCTCCGTCCGCTTCGAACTCGGCGTAGAAGAGCGAGACGAACTTCGTCGTGAGCCTGCTCTTGTTCAGGATCCGGTTGAGCCGCTCGATCGTCCGGACGATCTTGAAGTCGCCACCGATCCCCATCCGGAGGCCGACGTAGACGTCCCGTACGAGGAGGGCCGCGAGAAGCCCGTGCCCGGACGCGTCGGCGATCGCCGCGCCGAAGCTCTGGTCGCCGAGGGGGATGAAGTCGTAGAAATCGCCGCCGACGAGCTCGGCCGGCCGCGCGAGGGCCGCCACGTCGTAGTCGCCGACGACCGGCACCGAGCGCGGGAGGATCGACTGCTGGATCCGCCGCGCCTCGTGGATCAGCCCCTCCAGCTTCTCGGTCCGGAGCTTGGCGTCGACGGCCGTCCGGATGATGCCGAGGGCGAGAAGAAGGTCGCCGGCGGGGACACGAGGCTTGACGTCGAGGGAGAGGAGATAGCGGTCGTCGCCGACCATCACGGCCGCGAAGCGCCGGACACCGAGGCGCATTTCCAGCTCGCGGTCGACCTCGGGGTCCGCGAGGTCGGCGAGCGCGATCCCGTCTGCGAGCGCGCGGCGGATCGGCCCGTACTCCGCCGAAACGGTGAAGCCGGGCGGCACGGCGCGCGAGCGGCCGAAGCCCTTCGTCAGGACGTACGTGTAGTCGCGGCGCTCATAAAGGCGCCCGCCGACGATGCCGAGCTCGTTCCGGAAGTTGCGGACGACTGCCTCGCCGACCTGGAGGATGGTGGCGGTCATGTCGTCGGAGCCCTCGATGGCCGAAAGCGTCCGCTCGACGTTCTGGAGAAGGGAACGGTAATTCATGCGGCCCGGAGTGTAGCGGGACGACGGCGGAGACCTTCCCCCGCGCCCGCTCAGCCGAAGTTCGCCAGCTCGACGAGGAAGCGGTCCTGCCAGGCGTGACCGCGCTTCTCCGAAATCCCACCGTTCAGGAGGATCGTGAAGACGTAGCGCTGGCCGCTCCGGGCGGTGACGTAGCCGCAGAGGGTGACGACGCCGGCGATGTTCCCCGTCTTCGCGAAGACCTTGCCGTACGTCGCCTCGCCGAGGAGTCGGTGGCGCAGCGTCCCCTCGGGATCGCCGGAGACCGCCATCGTCCGCTCGAACACCGGGAAGAGGGGCCACGACGTCGCGAGGCTCTGCAGGAACTCGCCGTACGCGCGGGCGCTCACGCGATCGTTCCGCGACCGCCCCGAGCCGTCGGCCAGCTCGTAGCGCGCGGGGTCGAGCCCGCGCGACCTCAGGAACTCCTTCACCTCGATGAGGCCGTTCTCCCACGAGCCTTTGCCGCGCTTCTCCGCGCCGAGCGTCTTCAGAATCTGTTCGGAGAAAAACGACTGCGAGCGCTTGTTCGCGACGGAGATGACGGTGACGGCGGGCGTCTCGTGCGTGTGAAGCAGGACCCGGCCCGGGAACGGGTCCGGACCGGGCGGAGCCTGCGTCAGCTCCGTCGGTGGCGCCAGCACCTGGATGCCGGCCTCCTTCAGGACGCGCGTGAACGCCGACGCGAAGTAGAGCGGCGGGTCGGGGACGGTGACGTCGCCGGTCCAGGTCCGGTTCCGCCCGACGGTCCCGGCGGCCACGACCGTTCGGCTCCCCGCGTCGCGGTGGACTCCGACCCAGGTCCGGGACATCGCGGTCGAGACCCGCGAAAGGAGCGAGAGGAGGTACGGCCCGGCAGGGTGGAAGCCGAGGAGCGCGGGCGCGCCCGGCCGCGGGGCTCCCGAGGCGCGGACGAGGACGACGTTGTCGTTGTAGGAGAGGGCCGAGACCGGCGCCTGGTACCAGCGCTGCTCCTGCTCCGTCGGCCAGTCGGGATGGACCTGCACGTCATCGAAGAACGACGTGTCGAGGAGGAGGCCGTCCCTCACGGCGCGGATCCCCTGCCGGTTGAGGGACTCGGCCCATGGCCGGAAGACGGCGAGCGGGTCGTCGTCGTAAAGGCGGCCCGAGAGCGCCGGGTCGCCACCCCCGACCACGATCAGCGGGCCCTGAAGCGTTCCGTCGGGAGCGACCGGCGCGTCGCGGTAGACGCGCGTCCGGAAGCGGTAGTCGGGGCCGAGCCGGTCGAGCGCCGCGGCCGACGTGAAGAGCTTCGTCGTCGAGGCGAGGACGAGCGGGCGGTCCGCGTTGACCGCGACGACCGGCGTCGGGTCGCCCACCCGCGCCACCCAGACGCCGGCCTCCGACTTGGGGCGGACCGGCGGGCGTTTCGCGATCGCGAGGAGCCGCTCTTCGAGCGACACGGGGCGCGCGGGCTTCTTCGCGTCCGCGGGACGCGCGACGAAGAGAAGCGCCGAAGCGACCAGCAGTCCGGCCGCCGCCGCCCGCCGCCGCGGGCGGCGATGGGCAAAGAGTCCCACCGACATGCACCCATTCTAGGCGATCCGCGCCGCCGCCGCGACGCCTAGAATGCGGCGTGGGACTTTCGGTCGACCTCGAACGCCGGATCGTCACCGTCTCGCCGGGGACGCTCCTCTCCGGCGCCTTCCGCCGGATCGGCTTCGACCGGGGCGACGGCTTCGAACGTCTCTGGATCGGGCAGGCGGTCCACCGGCGCGTGCTCGGCTCGTTCCTCGAGACGGTGCCCGGCTACGCCGTCGAGCGCGGAATCCGGCTCTCCTTCCCCGTCGACGACTTCACCGCGGTCCTCGAGGGGCGCCTCGACGGGCGGTTCGAGGAGGGCGGGCGGATCGTCGTCGACGAGGTGAAGTCGCTCCACTTCGCCGAGGACCTCGGGCGCCTCCCCGGCTCGCCGCGCCTCGCCCGCTTCGAGACGCAGCTCCGCTGGTACATGCTGGCGGTCGCCCGCGCGGAGGGGCGGGAGGTCGCCGGACGGCTCGTCCTCGCCGACATCGAGACGGGCGGGACGCGCCTCCAGCCGGTCGAGTTGGACGAAGCCGAGACTCTCGCCGACCTCGAGGGCCGAATCCGCCTCCTGCTCGAGGAGTTCTTCGCGGCGCACGCCCTCGCCGAGGCGAAGCGCGCCGAGGCCGCGACGCTGGCCTTCCCGTTCGAGACGTTCCGTCCCGGCCAGCGCGAGATGGCGGCGGCCGCCGCGCGAGCCGCCGCGCAGGGCGAGCACCTCCTCGTCGAGGCGCCGACCGGCATCGGCAAGACGGCGGCGGCCCTCCACCCTCTCCTCCGCGCCGCGCTCGAGGCGGGGCGGCGGCTCTACGTCCTGACGGCGAAGACGACGCAACAGGAGATGTTCGTGAAGACGCTCGCCGCCCTCGACGCGGACGCGCTGCGGTCCGTTCGCCTCCGCGCGAAGGAGCGGATGTGCGCGAACGACGTCGTCCTCTGCCACGAGGAGCACTGCCGCTTCGCGAAGGACTATGCCGCCAAGATGGAGGCGTCGGACCTGCTCGACCGGCTCCTCGGGTCGCGGCGGCACCTCGACCCGGACGCCGTCTTCGAGGAGGCGCGCGCCGAGGAGGTCTGCCCGTTCGAGGTCTCCCTCGAGCTCGCCGAGCGGGCCGACGTCGTCATCGGCGACTACAACTACGTCTTCGACCCCGTCGTCGCGCTTTCCGGCGCGAAGGACCCAGACGCGCTCGCCCAGTCGTACCTCCTCGTCGACGAGGCGCACAACCTCGTCGAGCGCGGGCGCGGCTACTACTCGCCCGAGCTCTCCGACGCCGCTCTCACGGCGCTCGCGGAGCGGATCTCGTCGTTCTCCGCGCAGAACGCATGGGACGGCTCCGAGGCGGCGAGGCGTCTCCGGCAGCTCGTCGCCGACGCCGCCGCGTCACTCCCCGAGGGGACCGACGCCGGCCTCGTTCCTCTCGACGACGCACGCCTCGACGACCTCCGCCTCGACCTCGAGGCGCTCCTCGTCCGCCATCTCGCGCACCTCCGCGGCGGCGGAGAGCGGGTCCCCGACGACCCGCTCCTCGACCTCTACTTCACCTTCGCGGCGTTCCACGACACCTCGAAGCTCGCATTTCCGGCGGGCGGCGACGGCCCTCCCGATCCGGCCTTCGACGTCATCGGCTCCCGCACGTCTTCCGGGCCGCGGCTCTCCATCCTCTGCAAGGACCCGTCCCGCCTCCTCGGGCCGGTCCTGAACGGCGCGGCCGGGTCGGTCGTCATGTCGGCGACGCTCGCGCCGCCGGCGTTCTACCGGGACCTCCTCGGCCTCGACCCCGACCGGACGTCGGTGCTCCGGCTCCCGTCGCCGTTCCCGCGAGAGAACCGGGCGGTCCTGATCTCCCCCGACGTCGACACGACCTTCGCCGCCCGGGCCGCCGGGGCGCCGCGCCTCGCCGCGCTCGTCGCCGACGTCGCGCGGGCCTGCCCGGGAAACCTCCTTGCGCTCTTCCCGTCGTACCGCTTCCTCGACGACGTCCGCCGTCACCTGCCGCCGCTCCCCGGCCGGCGCGTCCTCCGCCCTTCGGACCGCTCGACCGAGCTGGAGCGGAACGCGACGCTCGACGCCATGCGGGACGGCGGGGCGCCCGTCCTCCTCCTCGCGGTCTCGGGAGGCGCGTTCGCCGAGGGGGTGGACTACCCGGGCGAGATGCTGAGCGCCGTCGTCGTCGTCTCGCCGGCGCTGCCGCAGGTCCGTTTCGAGCAGGAGCGGATGCGCCAGTACTTCGAGGAGCGGTTCGAGAAGGGGTTCGAGTACGCCTACGTCGTACCGGGAATGACGCGCGTCGTCCAGAGCGCGGGGCGTCTCATCCGCTCCGAGAACGACACGGGCGTGATCGTCCTCGCCTGCCGGCGCTTCCTCAAGGAGCCCTACCGCAGCTACCTGCCGCCCGACTGGTACGGCGACGACCCGTCGGAGCTCGCGAGCCATGACGTCGCCGGCGATGCGGCGGCGTTCTTTGCGCGCGTCCAGCGCGAGGCGCCGCGGACAAGCCGGGGCTAGTCCTCGTCGACGTCGTCCCGGCGCGCCGGCCGGTCGGAAAGGACGACGGCCGTGCTGTCGCCGGAGTCGCGCTTGGCCCGCGCCGGCCCCGGGGGCTCGGGCTTCGGCGCGTCGCTGGCCTTCACGTCGACGACGATCGCGGTGATGTTGTCGACGCCGCCGCGCTCGTTCGCCATGTCGACGAGCTTCTTCACGGCCGCGGACGCGGCCTGGCCCGATCGGAAGCGCTCGTGGATTTCCTCGTCCCCGACCATGCCGGTCAGGCCGTCGGAGCAGAGGAGGAAGCGGTCGCCCGCGTGGACCGGCACCTCGATGAGGTCCACCGAGACGTGCGGCGAGCCGCCGAGGGCTCGCGTGACGACGTTCTTCAAAGGGTGGCTCTTCGCTTCGTCCTCCGAGAGGATACCGGCGTTGACCTGCTCCTGGACCCAGGAGTGGTCGTCCGTCAGGCGGCGGAGCTCGCCGTCGCGGTAGAGATAGGCGCGGCTGTCGCCGACGTGGACGAGCGTGGCGCGGTCGTTGTCGAAGAGGGCTGCCACGACCGTCGTCCCCATCCCCTTCAGCTCGGGGCGGTTCTGGACGGCGCGCATCACCTTCTCGTTGGCGCGCTCGACGGCGGTCGTGAGGCGGTTCCCTTCCGCCGCGCGGCCCCCGAATCCGAAGGGCCAGGAGGCGTCCTGCCCCTCCTCGGTGGCCGCGATGAACTCCTGGATCGACTCGACGGTGATGCGCGAGGCGACCTCGCCGGCGGCGTGTCCTCCCATTCCGTCGGCCACGACGAAGAGGCCCCGCTCCGCATCGAGGAGGTACGCGTCCTCGTTGTGCTTCCGCTTCTTTCCAACGTCCGTGAGACCGAAGGCCGAGAGCGTCACGTCGCGATTATCCCTTCCGCCCGAAGATGCCGCTCGTCGGCTTCTTCCGCTCGCCGGAGCCCGCTCTCGCCTTCTGGAGGAGCGTCAGGGCTTCCGCGTCGTCCGGCAGCCACTTCAGCGCCTCGACGAGATGGCGCTCGGCCTTGGAGTTCAGGCCGGCCATGAGGTAGAGCTTGCCGGCGTCCTTCATGAAGAGCGCGTTGTTCGCGTCGAGCCGGAGCGCCGCCTCGATCGCCTCGACTCCCCGGCGAACCTGCCCGACCGTCTTCAGGCAGGCGAGGGCGAGGTAGTGCCAGGCCTTGGCGTCCTTCTCGTAGTGCCGCACCGACATGTCGAACTCGGTCACGGCCTGGGGGAAGTTCCCTTCCTTGTAGGCCTTCACGCCGCGGGCGAGGTAGGTGCGGCCGATCGCCTGCGCGTCGACCGCGGCCGGCTTGTGCTTGTCCAGCTCGAAGTCGTGGGCCTTCCGCCGGACCGGGTTCGTCAGGACGTTCACGGCCTCGGTCAGGAGCTGGAACTGGCTCTCGGCGGACTTCTTCTCGTCGGCGCCCCGGTGGCGGTCGGGGTGCGCCTCGCGCGCGAGGATCCGGAACCGGTCCCGGATCTCGGCATCGGTCGCGTCCCGGGCGATGCCCAGGATGTCGTAATAGTTCGTCACCCCGACCTCAACGGCAGGCAACCTTCGACGTTCCCACGCACAGCCTTCGACGGATTTTTACACAGCCCGCGCCGGACGGGAAAAAAGGTGCGATGGGAGTCACACCTCTCGTCGCGCCACTTCACGGCGCGCCGTGGAGCGGAGCGCCTCAGGCACGTTCCGGTCCTGCGAGAGCTTCTTCTGGTCGCCGTGACTCAGGCGCAGGACGAGCGGAAGCGTCGCGTCGATCGGCGAACGGGGGTTTTTCACGATGGCCGCCATGATCGAGTACTTCCGCATCCACTCCTTGCGGAGCGCGATCGCGCGGAGGACGTCCTCCGAGACGCTCTTCATGTTCGCGATCGTCTCGACGTCCGTTTCCCGCGTCTTGGGCGACTTCAGGACCGCGGTCGAGACGAGCCGGTTCGAGTCGCGGACCAGGAAGAGCCGCTCCTCCTTGTTGCCCCGCCAGGCGAGCCGGATCTTCTGCACGACGGTCATCGTCGAGAGGCGGGCGAAGAGGCTCTTCGTCGGGTCGTCGGCCTTCTCGGCGTCCTCGGCGGGCGTCGCGGCCACGGGCTCCGGGGCGGGCGCCTCCTCGACGGACTCCTCCAGCGTCCCGGCCTCCCGTTCCTTCTTGAGGAAGAACTCCTCGAGGAACTCGTCGGCGCGGCGCTTGATGTCGGTGGAGAGGTGCGGGTTCTCGAAGAGCCTCTCGACGATGACCGGGGCCGCGAGGAGGCGCACCTGGTTCGTGACGATCACGTCCTGCAGATAGGGCTCGACCCGCTCGGCCAGGAAGGCGAGCGTCTCGTCCGCGACGGCCTTGTGGCGGATGAGCGGCTCGAGGACCCCCCGGTCGTGCGTCCGCCGCGCGATCGCGTCGAGCTGGCCGGACATGACCCCCAGGGAGAGGACCGCGTCCTTCAACGCTTCGGGCGGGAGCTCCTTGAAGCTCTCCTCCGCGAGCGGCGCGAGGGTCGACTCCGTCCGCGACAGGATCGTCGCGATGGCGCGCGCCAGCTCCCAGGGCGGCAGAGGCACGAGGCCCCGGGCGGCGAACTCCAGGACCTGTCCCGAGGCCTTTCCGCTTTCGATCTGGGAGAGGAGCTCGCTTTCGGGCTCGGCGCCGGCCATGGACCTAATGTAGCCCATCGGCCCCGGCGCGGTCCGGGGCCTCAGCCGCTCGTGCGGACCGGCTCCGGCTCGATGACCCAGTTCTTGACGACCTGCCCCGGGCTGCCGATCGGCTGGAGCGAGCGGCCGTTGAGGACGACCTCGACGACGCCCGCGTTTCCGAGCGTCAGCGTGAAGGTCTTCCCGCCGGCGAACTCGCGGGTGGCGCCCTTGGCGACGAGCTCGCGCACGACGACGCGGCCGTCCACCGTCACCTCGGTCCAGCAGTCGTCGCGGAACGTGAGGCTGAGGGTGCTTGCGCCTCCCCCGCCGGCGGAGCCGCCCCGGACGGAGGACGGGGGGCCCGACGGGAGCGCGACCGTCGCCGCCGCGATCCCGGGAGGGAGGGCAAGAGATGCCGGGCCCGTCTCGGGTCGAGCGGGCGCAGCGGCCGATGCCGCGGAGCGGCGGGGCTCGGAGCTCTTCGACTTCATCAGGGCCGCGGCGCCGGTCACGATCGCGAGCGTCAGCGCCACCGCGAGGCCGCGCACCGTCGTCGACGCGCTGACCGAGCGTCGCGGCTTCGAGAGCCGAAACCCGGCCGTCGTCGGCGGCAGCGGTGCGTTCTCGCTCTTCCTGCGCTCCTCCTGCCAGTTCTCGTAGACGCTCCGGAACGCGGCGACGGAGCGGTCGGCGTCGAGCCCGAGGTGATCGGCGATGGAGCGGACGAAGCCCCGGGAGAAAACGAGCGCGGGGAGATGCTCGAACCGGCCGGTCTCGAGCGCCTCGATCTGGCGCACCGACACCTTCGTCACGAGTGCGAGCTGCTCGCGCGTCACGTCCCTCAGCTCCCGCTCGCGGCGAAACTCATCCCCGAAATCCCGCGGGGTTTCGACAGTCATGGCCCCAACTTACGTTATGCCGCGCCTCCCCGGCCTGTCAACGAATTCTGCGCCTGATTCACACAGCCGGCGGGCGCAGGCCGAAAGAAGGGGGTGGATCGTCTCGTCCCCGGCCAGCCTCAGCCACTCCGCCCGGGTACCCGAGAGGAGGAGCGACAGGGCCGCTCCCCGGGGGAGGAGCCGGTGGTGGAGGAGCGCCTCCCGGACGGGGAGCCGGCGCGCCCAGGCGGGGTCGGCGGCGAGGCCTTCCAGAGTCTCGGCCGCCGCCCGGCCCACCGTGATCCACCGGACCAGGTCGTCGGAGGTCAGCCGGGAGTTTCGAAGGAGAGCCTCGAGGACTCCCCGGTCGTTCTCCTCCAGGAGCGGCAGGAAGAGGTCGCGGTCGGCCAGCCGGGCCAGCGCGACCTTTTCTCCCTTCGAAAGCCGCCGAAGGGCGTCGAGGATCTTCCGGTTCGCCGCCTGCCGGACGGGAGGAGGCGTCCGTGTCTCGCGGGAGACGAGGACGAGGTCTCTCCAGGTCAGGTCGTCGAGGCATCTGAGCGCGTCCGGCCGAGGGGTCGCAGGGTGTAGCGCCAGCGCCCGCCGGACCGACCGAAGGCCGATGAAGGCCTTTGCCTGGAGGATTTCCGTGAGTACCGGCTCGGAGATGTGTGGGTGCCTCAGGATCTGCAGGACCTCCCGCTCGCCGAACCGGGGGAGGTTTTCGGTGACGAGGGCGACGAGACCGGAGCGGTCCGCCTGCGAGATCCGGTGGGACCAGGAGACGGGCTTGGCCGCGGGCGTGCCGCCCGGCTGGCCCGACACCTCGCTAACGCGCGGCCAGGGCGCGAACCAGCCCGGCAGCCGCGTCGACCGGGTCGCGCCCCTCCCGCAGCGCCTCCTCCATCCGCGACACCACCGCGCTCCCGACCACCACCCCGTCCGCCAGCCGCCCGACGGCGGCCACCTGCTCGGGCGTCGAGAGGCCGAATCCGACGGCCACCGGCAGTCGCGTGACCTGCCGTTTCACCCGTTCGACGAGCGCCGCGAGGTCCTCGGGGAGCGCCGCCCTCTCGCCGGTCACGCCCGCCCGGGAGACGAGGTAGACGAATCCGCGGGAGAGCGCGGCCGCCCGCCGGAGCCGCTCGTCGGGCGAGGTCGGGGCGACGAGAAAGACGGGGTCGAGCCCGGCCCTCTTCAGACGCGCCGAGAAGCCCTCCCTTCCTCGGGCGGAAGGTCGGTCACGAGAACGCCGTCCGCGCCCGCTGCCGCGGCCCGCGTCGCGAACGCCTCCTCTCCCATGGCGAGGATCGGGTTCGCGTAACTGAAAAGGACGACCGGGGCGCCGAAGCCCTCCCGGCGGAGGCGCGCGAGGAGGTCGAGGGTGGAGGAAAGCGTCGTCGCCGAGGCCAGGCCGCGCTCGTGCGCCCGCTGGATCACGGGCCCGTCGGCGATCGGGTCGCTGAAAGGGACGCCGAGCTCGACGACGTCGGCCCCCGCCGCCGCGAGAGCCGGCAGGAGCCGGGCCGTCGTCGCGAGGTCAGGGTCTCCCGCCTCGACGAAGACGACGAGCGCGGCGCGGCCCGCCGTCCGCGCCGCCGCGAACGCCCTCCGGATCCGCCTCACAGGGACACGCCTTCCAGTTTCGCGACGCTCGGGACGTCCTTGTCGCCGCGGCCGGAGAGGTTGACGAGGAGCGTCTGCCCGGGCCGGCGCGGCGCCTCGCGCGATCGCCCAGGCCACGGCGTGCGCGGTCTCGAGCGCCGGGATGATCCCCTCCGCCTCGGCGAGGCGGTGGAACGCGGCGAGCGCCTCGGCGTCCGTGACCGACACGTAGCGGGTCCGGCCGAGCGCCGCGAGGTGGGCGTGCTCCGGCCCGACCGCCGGGTAGTCGAGGCCCGCCGAGACGGAATGCGTCGGCAGGATCTGCCCGTCCTCGTCCTGCAGGAGGAGCGTCCGCGTCCCGTGGAGGACGCCGACCTTCCCCGGCCCGAATCGGGCGGCGTGCTCGCCGGGAGCGAGCCCGCGCCCTCCCGCCTCGACGCCGACGATCTCGACCCCCTCGTCGCGGAGGAACGCGTGGAAGAGGCCGATGGCGTTCGACCCGCCCCCGACGCAGGCGACGAGGAGGTCGGGGAGCTTCCCGCCGAGCTCCTTCCGCGTCTGCGCGCGCGCCTCCCGGCCGATGACGGCCTGGAAGTCGCGCACCATCGCCGGGAAGGGATGCGGGCCGAGGACCGAGCCGAGGACGTAGTGCGTCGTCGCGACGCTCGCAACCCAGTCGCGCATCGCCTCGTTGATCGCGTCCTTCAGCGTCCTCGAGCCGCCCCTCACCGGGACGACCGTGGCGCCGAGGAGCTTCATCCGGTAGACGTTCAGCGCCTGCCGCTCCACGTCGACCGCGCCCATGTAGACGACGCACTCCAGCCCGAGAAGGGCGCAGGCCGTGGCCGTCGCCACGCCGTGCTGTCCCGCGCCCGTCTCGGCGATGACGCGCCTCTTCCCCATCCGCTTCGTCAGGAGCACCTGGCCGAGGGCGTTGTTGATCTTGTGCGCGCCCGTGTGGAGCAGGTCCTCGCGCTTGAGCCAGATCCGCGCGCCGCCGAGCGACTCCGAGAGCCGCTTCGCGAAGGTCACGGGCGTCGGCCGGCCTGCGTACGTGGCCAGAAGGCGGTCGAGCTCCCTCCGGAAGGCGGGATCGCGCTTCGCCTCGCGGTACGCTCTCGACAGCTCCGTGAGCGGCGCCATCAGCGTCTCGGGAACGAACCTCCCGCCGAACGTGCCGAAGCGTCCGAAGGCGTCCGGTTCCGGCGGCCGGAACCCGCGCTCAGGCACGGCGGACCTCTCTTACGAATGCGGCGATCTTCGACCGGTCCTTGATCCCCGGGGCCGACTCGACCCCCGACGCGACGTCGACGACGTCCGGCTTCACGCGCCGGACGGCCGACGCGACATTCTCCGGCGTCAGGCCCCCCGCCAGAACGATCGGGCGGCTCCTCGGGACGGCGTCGAGGACGCTCCAGTCGAACGTCGTTCCGGTGCCCCCCGAGACGCCGGCGACCGACGTGTCGAAGTGGAGCGCGTCGCCGGGGAGCCCGTCGAGGCGGGCCAGGTCGTCCCGCCCGACGCGGACTGTGTGCCAAAGGGAAGTGCCCGAAGAGGATGGCTTCGAAAGGGAAGAAGGAGGGTTGGCCATCTGAAGAACGTCGGGGCGGACGACGTCGAGGACGCGCTCGATCTCCGCCGCGGGTCTGTCCTCGGGGAAGACGGCGACGACGCCTCTGACGGCGCCCGGAGTTTCGCCCCCCGAATCGCCGCCGCCCCGTTCCGCCCCAGCCTCCCCTTTCGCCTTCATTCGAAGAACTCTTCCCCTTTCTTCCGTCACCCTTCGCGGAGAGCCGGCCGCGAAAACCATGCCGATCCAGTCGACGCCCTGCGCGAGACAGGTGTCGACGTCCTCCTCCCGGGTCATGCCGCAGATCTTCACCTCGGTCGGGTTCTCGCCCCGGAGCATCCGGAGCGCCGCGGCCGGATCCGGAGCGCGGAGCAGCGACTCGCCGACGAGGAAGGCTCCGTAGCCGCAGGCTCGGAGCGCCGAGACGTCCGCGGCCGTCTTCACCCCGCTCTCAGCGACGCGGACGATCCCATCCGGAATCGAGCGGCCGAGAGCTTCGACGGCGCGGAGGTCAACGGCGAACGACGTCAGGTCCCGCGCGTTGACGCCGACGATCTCCGGCGAGACGCCGAGGGCACGCCGGACCTCGTCCTCGTCGTGAGCCTCGACGACGACGGCGAGGGCGCGTCGCCGGGCCGCCGCGTGCAGGCGCGCGAGATCGGCGTCGGAGAGCGCGGCGACGATCAGGAGGACGGCGTCGGCGCCGAGCGAGAGCGCGAGGTCGAGCTGCTGCTCGTCGACGACGAAGTCCTTCATCAGAACCGGCAGGCCGGTCGCAGCCTTCACGCGCGGGAGCCACGCCGGGTCGCCGCCGAAGTAGTCCTGCTCGATGACGACCGAAATCGCCGCCGCCCCGCCCCGCCGGTAGTCGCGGGCGACCTTCTCGACCCGCAGATCCGCGTTCGGGAGAAGGACGCCGGCGGAGGGAGAGCGCTGTTTCACTTCCGCGATGACCGCGGAATTCGTCCCGTTCCGCAGCGCCGCGAGGAATCGCCGTCCGTCGGAGGGAAACGCCGCCGATCCGCGCGGCGCGAGCTCCCCCGCGGCGAGGCGCCGCCGCTTCGCCGCGAGGATCTCCGCGAGGAGCGAGCTCACCCGGGGCCCCCGAGGGAGCCCCGCGAGACGGCCTTCAGCGTCAGGAGCGCCTCGCGCGCGCCGCCGCCGTCGATCGCCGCGACCGCCATCCCGACGCCGTGGCGCCAGTTCTCCGCCCGGCCGGCCGCCACGAGCGCCGCCGCGGCGTTCATCAGAATCGTCTCGCGCGGCGTCCCGTACTCGCCGTCCAGGATCTTCCGGAGAATTTCGACGTTTCGCTCCACGGTCGATCCCTGCAGCTCCTCCGGCCTGCCCTCCGAGAGCCCGAAGTCCGCCGCCGAGAGGTCGAAGCGGCGGACCTCCTCGCCGGACACCTCGGCGACGCGCGTCTTCCCGATCGGGAGGAGCTCGTCGCCTCCCGAGGCGTTCGAATAGACGAGCACCTTGTCGCAGCCGAGGGCGGCGAAGGCCCGCGCCAGGACGTCGATCCGCTCCGGCCGGTCGACGCCCACGATCTGGCGCTTCACGCCGAGCGGGTTGCAGAGCGGTCCGGCGAGGTTGAAGACGGTGCGGATCCCCAGCTCCCGGCGGAGCGGCGCGACCCGCTTCATCGCGGCGTGGTAGAGCGGCGCGTAGAAGAAGCTGACGTTCGCCCGGCGGAGCGCGTCGGCCGCCCGCTCGGGTGGCATCTCGATGTCGACCCCGAGCCCGGCGAGGACGTCGGCCGACCCGCACGACGACGAGACCGCCCGCCCGCCGTGCTTGGCGACCGGCACCCCCGCCGCCGCGACGACGAACGCCGTGGCCGTGGAGATGTTGAAGGTCTGGAGGCCGTCGCCCCCGGTGCCGCAGACGTCGACGGCGATCGACGCGAGCGCCTCCTCGACCGGCGGGCGGATCGCCTTCGCCCGGAGAAAGTCGACGAGCCCGGCCACGACCTCGGCCGTTTCGCCCCGGGTCGCGAGCGCCGCAATGAACGCTGCGGCCAGCGCGCTCTGTTCCGAACCGTTGAAGAGCGCCTCGAAGGCCTCGCGCGCCTCGTCGCGCGAAAGCACCCTCCCGCGCGTTACCGCGCGAAGGGCCTCGCGGAGCCGGGAAGCCTCGGGGCTCGTCATGGCGCACCTCGCTCGACGAAGTTCCTGAGGAGTTTCACCCCTTCGGCCGTAAGAATCGACTCCGGATGGAACTGGACTCCCGCGAGGGGCCGGGACCTGTGCGAAAGGCCCATGACGAGACCGTCCGCCTCCGCCGTGATCTCGAGCTCCGGGGGGACCGAATCCCGCTCCACGACGAGGGAGTGATAGCGCGTCGCCGTGAAGGGACTCGAGAGTCCCGCGAAGATCCCCGTTCCGCGGTGCGCGATCTCCGATGTCTTCCCGTGCATCAGGACCGGAGCGCGGACGACGCGTCCGCCGAAGACGAGGCCGAGGGCCTGGTGCCCGAGGCAGACGCCGAGGAGCGGGATGTCCTCGTCCTTCCGGATCAGGTCGCACGAGACTCCGGCGTCCTCGGGGCGGCCCGGACCGGGCGAGATGACGATCCGGTCCGGCTTCGAGGCCAGGAGCTCGTCCGCCGTTGACGCGTCGTTCCGGACGACGCGGACGTCGGGGTCGAGCGTCGCCAGGAACTGGACGAGGTTGAACGTGAACGAGTCGTAATTGTCGACGACGAGGATCATCGGCCGTCCGCTCCGTACTCCCCGGCCGACTCGACGGCCCGCATCAGGGCGCGGGCCTTGTTCTCGCACTCGTCCGCCTCGGACTCGGGGTCCGAGTCGGCCACGATCCCGGCCCCGGCCTGCACGTGGAGGACGCCGTCCTTCACGACCGCCGTCCGGATCGCGATCGCGACGTCGAGATTTCCCGCGCCGTCGAGGTAGCCGACCGCGCCGCCGTACGCGCCCCGCCGAACGGGCTCCAGCTCCTCGATGATCTCCATGGCGCGTATCTTCGGCGCTCCGGAGAGCGTCCCGGCCGGAAATGTCGCGGCGAGCGCGTCGACGGCGTCCCTCCCCGGCGCGAGGCGCCCGACCACGCGGGACGCGAGGTGCATGACGTGGGAATAGCGCTCGACGCCGAAAAACTCCCTGACGGCGACGCTCCCCGGCACGGCGACGCGCCCGACGTCGTTCCGCCCGAGGTCGACGAGCATCACGTGCTCGGCCCGCTCCTTGGCGTCGGCGAGGAGCTCCCGCTCGAGCGCGAGGTCCTCATCGCGCGTCCGCCCGCGCCGCCGCGTCCCGGCGAGAGGGATCGTCTCCACCTCCGCGGTCGCACCCTCCCGCCGGACGCGGACGAGCCGCTCGGGGGAGGCGCCGAAGACGGTGCCGTGAGGCGTCCTCAGGTAGTACTGGTAGGGCGACGGACTGATCCGGCGAAGGGCCCGGTAGACCGCGAACGAGTCGCCCGCGAACGGCGCCGACCAGCGCCGCGAGAGGACGACCTGGAAGATGTCGCCGGCGCGGATGAACTCGCGAGCCTTGTCGACGGCGCCGACGAAGGCCGCGCGGGGAAGCGTCTCGCTCCAGGCCAACTTCGGCGCCGGCCCCGGCCGGTCGGGCGGGACGTTCGCGGCGAGCAGGGCGTCGGCGAAGCCGGCGAGCCGGGCGCGCGCCTCCTCCTCGCCGCCGTTCTCCGCGTGAGAGACGAAGAGAAGCCGGTGCTTCAGGTGGTCGAACGCGACGACGTCGTCGAAGAGGCCGAACCACCCGTCCGGAAGGCCGATCGGGTCCCGACGCAGGTCGGGGAGCCGCTCGAGCCGCCGCACGGCGTCGTAGCCGACGTAGCCGACCGCCCCGCCGGTGAAGGGGGGGTCGTCGTCGCCCGGCTCCGCGGCGAAACGCGGCAGCGGTCTTCAGCGCGGCGAACGGATCCTCGCCCGCCTGGGGGATCTCCGCCCTCGGCGCCGTGCCGAGGAACGACCACCGCCCGACGCGCTCGCCCCCCTCGACCGACTCGAGGAGGAAGCACGGATCCGGGCGGCGAAGCAGCGTCCTCATCAGGGCGACAGGCGTCGTCAGGTCGGCCGGGCGCTCGACCGAGACGAGCCGGCGCGAGGTGGCGGCGACAACCGTCACTGCTTTCTCCGCTTTCCCCGGCGGTCACGGAGCTTCGCCTCGACGTCGGCGGGAGAGACGCCCCGGGCGGAGAGGAGCACGACGAGATGGTAGAGGAGGTCGGCAGCCTCGCCCGCGAGGGCGTCCTCGTCCTCGGAGACTCCGGCGAGAGCGGTCTCGACCCCTTCCTCGCCGACCTTCTTCGCCATCTTCCCGATCCCCTTCTCGAGAAGCTCGTTCGTGTAGGAGCCCGGCTGCGGGTTGCGCATCCGGTCGGCGACGACGGCGAAGAGCGGCCCGAGGTCGAGCGACGGGCCAGGCGGGTTTGGGTCCTCTCCCGGGGGGGTCGCGGGGGGATCGAGAAATCCCCGCGATCCGGAATCGAGAAGCCCCCGCGATACCTCGTGGAAACAACTCCGCGCGCCCGTGTGACAGGCCGGCCCCTCGGGCACGACGTCGTAAAGGACGGCGTCGCCGTCGCAGTCGACCGAGATCGAGACGACGCGCTGGACGTGCCCCGAGGTCTCCCCTTTCTTCCAGAGCGCGTTTCGGGAGCGGCTGAAGAAGTGCGAGAAGCCGGTCTCACTCGTCTTCGACAGCGCCTCGGCATTCGCCCAGGCGAGGGTCAGCACCTCGCCTGTCTTCGCGTCGCGGACGACGACGGGGACGAGGCCGCGGGCGTCGAATACGACCCCCTCCGGCTCGATTCCGCGGGGGGTGCGGGGAGATCGAGAGGCCGCGATCCGGACAGCGATTCCCGAGTCGGCCATCGCCCGCTTCACCTCCCCGATCGTGAAGACGCGGTCGTGGAAGATTCCGGCCGCGAGGACCGCGTCGGCGCCCCCTTCGAGGACGGCCGGCGGGAAGTGCTCCGGCTTTCCCGCGCCGCCCGACGCCACGAGCGGGACGCCTGTCGCCGCGCGAACGGCGCGGAGCATCTCGATGTCGAATCCCGCGCGGGTCCCGTCGGCATCGACCGAGGAGAGGAGGATCTCGCCCGCGCCGAGGCTCGCGGCCTCGGAGGCCCAGGCCACCACCTCGCGCTCGGTGATCCGGCGACCTCCGTGCGTCGTGACGAGCATCCGCGTCGTCCCGTCCGGGCGGGCGGCGCGCTTTCCGTCGAGGGCCAGGACGACGCACTGCGCCCCGAACCTCTCCGCGAGGCGGGAGAGGAGCGAGGGGTCCCCGACGGCGGCCGTGTTGACCGTGACCCGGTCCGCGCCGGCCGAAAGGAGCGCCGCCGCATCCTCCACAGACCGGACGCCCCCGCCGACCGTGAACGGAATGGAGAGCACTTCGGCCACGCGGGCGACGAGGTGGACGAGCGTCCCCCGTGCCTCGTGCGACGCCGCGACGTCGAGAAACGCCAGCTCGTCGGCCCCCTCGGCCTCGTACCGCACGGCCGCCTCGACCGGGTCGCCCGCGTCACGGAGGTTCTCGAACTTCAGCCCCTTCACGACGCGGCCGTCCGCCACGTCGAGGCAGGGGATCACACGAACCGCGAGCGTCATCGTCCCCTCCCGGCGGCCGCGCCTCGCGCCTCGACGAGCGCCGCCACGGTCGTCGCCCCGCCGTGGAGCGCCCGGCCGAAGATCGCCCCGCGCGGCCCACCGCCGAGCACTCGGTCGACGCCGGGCAGGTCCTCCGGCCCGCGCATCCCGCCCGACGCGAGGATCTCGCCGTGGAAGACGGCCCGGATCGACGCGAGGAGCCCGAGGTTCGGACCCGCCATGGCCCCATCGTGCGCCACGTCGGTGACGAGGAGCGCCCGGACGCCGAGCGCGGCGAAGTCGCGAGCGACCGACACGGCGTCTCCCGCCCGCGCGTCCTCCGTCCACCCGCGCACCGTCGGCCGGCCGTCCCGGCAGTCGAGCGCGACGACGAGACGAGATAAGACGAAGAGCCAGGAGAAGAGGGAGAGGAAGACGAGAGTCTGCTTAGAAGGCGTGTGAAGCCCGGACGGTCGAGGAACGGCAGGCTGCCAACGACCGCGCGTGCGGTACCCACCCTTTCCAGGAAATCTTCGACGGCGGCCGCTGTGCGCATCCCTCCCCCGACCTGCACCGGAATCCGGATTCGCCGCGAGGATCTCTCCGATCTCCTTGGCGTTCGTTCCCTTCCCGAAGGCGGCGTCGAGGTCCACGACGTGGAGGCCGTCCGCCCCCTCCCGCTCGAAGCGCTCCGCGATCTCCACCGGGTCGCCTTCGAACTCGGTGCCAGCGTCCCAGTCGCCGCGGAGCAGCCGGACGACGCGCCCTTCGCGGAGGTCGATCGAGGGCCAGATCGCGAGCCTCTCCGTGCTCACGTCGCCTCCCTCTTCAGGAAGTTCGACAGGATCCGGCGCCCGGCGTCCGACGACTTTTCCGGGTGGAACTGACAACCCCAGACGTTTCCCCGCTCCACGGCCGCCGCGAAGGGGCCGCCGTGATCGGCCGTGGCCGCGACGTCGGCCGGATCCGTCCCCTCCGGAAAGAACGAGTGGACGAAGTAGACGTAGCTTCCCGCCGGGAGACCGGCGAAGAGCCCGCCGCTCTTCGCGATGTCGAGCCTGTTCCAGCCGACGTGCGGCACGCGGGCGCCACTCCGGAGTGGGACGACCCGCCCTCTGAGGAACCCGAGGCCCTTCGTGACGCCGAACTCCTCGCTCTCTTCGAAGAGGAGCTGGTAACCGAGGCAGAGGCCGAGGAGGCGCGCTCCGCGTCCGACCGCCGAGGCGAGCGCGGCGTCGAGGCCGAGCGCCTGCAGCCGCTCGCGCGCCGGTGCGAACGCGCCGACTCCGGGCAGGACGATCCGGTCGGCTTCCGCGACCCGGGCCGCCTCGGACGTGAAGTCGACTTCCGCCCCGAGTCGCAGGAACGCGCGGCGCACGGACGCCGTGTTCCCGACGCCGTAGTCGAGGAGCGTCACGCGGTGCCTCGTGGGAGACGCCATGGGAATCGTCATGCGGTCAGCGTCCCCTTCGTCGAGAGGACTTCGCCTCCCGTCCGGGCGACCGCCTGCCTGAGGGCGCGGGCGGCCGACTTGAAGACGGCCTCCGCGGCGTGGTGGCCGTTCCGCGCGCGGATCACGTCGACGTGAAGGTTGAACCTGCCGCGGAACGCAGCCGACTTCCAGAACTCCTCGACGAGCGCGAAGGGGAACTCCTTCGTGACGAGGAGAAGCTCCTTGTCGACGGGCGACTCGAAGACGATGTAGGGGCGCCCCGAGAGGTCGACGACCGAGCACGCGAGCGCCTCGTCGAGGGGGACGTGGCTCGTCCCGAACCGCTCGATCCCGGCCCGGTCGCCGAGCGCCTGGTCGAGCGCCTCGCCGAAGGCAAGCCCGACGTCCTCCACCGTGTGGTGCGCGTCGATGTGCGTGTCGCCGGTGGCCCTGACGACGAGGTCGAACCTCGCGTGCTTCGCGACCGTCTCGAGCATGTGCGACAGGAACCCGACCGGCGTCGCGATTCCGGCCGTTCCCGTCCCGTCGACGTCGAGCGACAGGTCGACCGACGTCTCCTTCGTCGTCCGCGAGAAAGTCCCGCTGCGGCTCATGTCGTCTCCTTGACGCCGGCGATCCGCGCCAGCTCCGAGAGGAAGAGGTCGTTATCCCCGGGGAGTCCGATCGTCACCCTCAGCCGGCCCGGCGCCGAGGGACCGAGGTCCCGGACGAGAATGCCCCGGAGGAGGAGCTCCTTCCGGACCCGATCCGCGTCGCCTCCCGGCGGCTCGACGAAGACGAAGTTCCCGGCGGCCGGCGCCACTTTCCCGCCCATCGCCCGGAGAGCGACGACGATGCGGGCGCGCTCCTTCACGATCGCGGCGACGCGCTCCTTCGCGGTCGCCGGATCCTCGAGGAGGGCGACGGCCAGCTCCTCGGCGGCGTGGTCGACGCTGAACGGGAGGACCGCCTTTCCGATCTCGTGCGCGAGATCGGGCTTCGCCACGGCGTAGCCGATCCGGAAGCCGGCCGCCGCGTAGGCTTTCGAGAGGGTCCGGAAGACGACGACGTTCCGCCCCTCGTCGACGAGCGGGAGGGCGCTCGTTTCCTCCGGGGCGAAATCGACGTAGGCCTGGTCGACGAGAAGGACCGGCGCGGCGTCCGCGAGCCTCCGAAGGAAGGCGACGTCGGCCGCGTTGCTCGTCGGGTTGTTCGGCGAGCAGATGAGCGGCACCGTCCGAGGCGTCCGCGAGACCGCGAGGAAGATCGCGGCTTCGTCGAACTCGAAGTCGTCGCCGACCAGGGGCGCGTTCACGACGTCGGCCTGCGTCATCGCCGCGAGCTGCGGGTAGAGCGAGAAGGTGGGAGGCGTCAGCAGGAGCTCGCCGCCGCCCGCGAAGGCGTTGATCGCTCCGAGCAAGACCTCGCCCGAGCCGTTCCCGACGACGATCTCCTCCGGGTTCCGGCCGGTCGCGGCCGCGATCGCGCGCCGGAGCCGCCCCGAGCCGAACTCCGGATAGAGCGACCAGCGCTTCGCCCTGAGTCGCGAAAGGACCTTCTCCTTGACCGCCTCGGGGACGTCGTACGGCGACTCGTTGAAGTCGAGCTTGGCCCGGATCGGGACCGGCGTTTCCGGCACGAGCGCGTACGGCGTCAGCGCCGCGATCCCGGGGCGGGCGGGGCTCTTCCCGCTCATCGCAGCCTCCTTGCGATCGACCTCTCGTGCGCGGCGAGCCCCTCGAAGCGGGCGAGCGCCGCGGCGGCGGGCCCCAGCCTCTTCGCCGCCCGGGCGTCCATCTCCACGAGGCGCCCCCAGCGGACGAAGTCGCGGACCGAGAGGCCGGAAAAGCTCCGTGCCGCGCCCCCCGTCGGAAGGACGTGGTTCGGCCCTGCGACGTAGTCCCCGAAGGCCGTCGGCGTCGACGAACCGAGGAAGAGGGCGCCGGCCGTCGGCAGGAGGCTCTCGCCGCGCCTCGCGGCCGTCTCCCCCATCACCTGGACGTGCTCCGCCGCGACCCGGAGGCCCGCCGCAAAGGCGTCCGCAAGCGACCCGAAGACGACGGCACGGCCGTTCCTTCGGAGCGCCCGCCGCGCGACCTTCGCCGTCGGAAGGGTGGCGAGCTGCTTTTCGACCTCTCGGACGACCGTCCGGGCAAGACGGGCCGACGGCGTGAAGAGAAGGCAGACGGCGTCGGGGTCGTGCTCGGCCTGGGCGAGGAGGTCCGAGGCGACGTGGCCCGCGGGCGCGTCCGCCGACGCCACGATCAGCACCTCCGACGGCCCGGCCGGGAGATCGACGGCGACGGCCGACGAGACCAGGTGCTTCGCCGCGGCGACGAAGCGGTTGCCGGGCCCGACGATCTTGGCGACGTGAGCCACCGACACGAGCCCGGCAATGCCATGCGCTCCCCCCGCGAGGAGGACCTCGCCGATCCCCAGCTCGCGGAGCGCCCAGCGGAGCTCGGGGCTGCCGGCGTAGGCCTTCGGCGGCGTCGCCACGACGATCCGCGGGACTCCCGCGACGCGGGCCGGGACGACGCCCATCAGGAGCGAGGACGGGTAGAAAGCGCGCCCGCCCGGAACGTAGACGCCGACCGAGTCGAGGGGAAACGGCCTCTCGGCGAAGCGGACGCCGAGGCCGTCCGTGAAGGAAAAACCCCTCGGTCGCTGCTTCATGTGATACGCACGAACCCGCCTCACGGCAAGGCGAAACGCACGGGCGAACGCCCGGTCCACGGCCGGCAGCGGCCCGCGAGAAGGATCGACGACGAGGTCCTTCGAGGGAATGGAAACACGATCGAAGCGGCGGACGAACCGCGCGAGAGGCTTTCTTCCCTTTCGCAGAACCTCTTCCACGATCGGATGCACGCGTCGGAGCGTCGCAAGATCCGGCATGGCCCGGCGCGCTTCCAAAAGCTCCTCGAGTCCTCTCTTCCCCGCGGGAGTTCTCGCGTCGATCGTCCTCAGCATGCGGCCCCCGAGGCGACGAGTCGCGCGACGAACGCGGCGACCTCGGCCCGCCGGGAGACGAACGCGGCGCGCCCGGCGATCAGCGTCGCGCGGCTCGGCGCGATCGTCTCGATCTCGGCAAGGCCGTTCGCCGCGATCGTGGAGCCGGTCTCGATCAGGTCGACGACGACGTCGGTCAGCTTCAGGGCCGCCGCGAGCTCGACGGAGCCCGACAGCGGAACGATCTCGCAGGCGATTCTCCGCGCGTCGAAGAAGCGGGCGGCGCTCCGCCCGTATTTCGTTCCGACGCGGACCGGGTGGCCGTTCGGCCGGAACGCCTCGCCCGCCCGGCCGATCAGCGCGAGGCGACAGGCGCCGAACGGGAACTCGACCGGCGAGAAGACCTCCTCGCCCGACTCCTCCACGCGGTCGCTGCCGACGATCCCGAGATCGGCGCCGCCGTGGGCGACGTACGTGGGAACGTCGTCGTCCTTGAGGAGCAAGAGCTCGAATTTCCCCGACCGGTCCGCGGCGAGGAGCTTTCGCCCGTCCGGGTCGGCGAAGTCGGCGCCTCCGGCGCGAAGCGCCTCGAGCGCCTTCGGCAGGAGCCTCCCCTTCCCGACGGCGATCCGGAGGGGCCGCGCCGCCGACTCCGGAGTGGCTCCGGCCTCGAGCGCCGTCACCAGCGCCTCGACGCCGATCGAGAAGCCGAGGGCCGGGCTCGGGACGCCGAAGCGGGCGAGCAGTCCGTCGTACCGGCCGCCTCCCGCGACCGGCGCCGGGGAGCCGGCCACGTCGACGCCGAACGTCAGGCCGGTGTAGTAGGGAGCTTCGGGCGTTCCGGCGAGGTCGATGACGACGGGAACGCCGGGCCGGGCGTTCCGCGCCGCGGCGGCGGCGCGCCGGAGCCCGTCCGCGGCCCGCCGGAGGACGGGAGCGGCGAAGAGCGACGAGGCGGCGTCGAAGCCGACGAGCAGCGATCGGCCGATCTCTTCCGCCGCCGGGGCCGGCGCGCCCGCGTCGCGGAGGGTCCGCTCGACCGCCGTCACCCGGCGCTCGCGCGCGGCGGCCGAAAGATCCCGGAAGAGGCTCCCGTCGCCTCGCGTCAGCGACGGCGCGGTCGCGGCGAGGAGCTGTGGCAGGAGCCCGGCGTAGCCCAGCGTGACGTTCAGCCGCGCGGCCGGAAGGTCGGAGAGGCAGGTCAGGGCGAGCGCGAGCATCGTCTCGTCGGCCGCGAACGACGGGTCGCCGTAGCACTCGGCCCCGACCTGCGCGAACTCGCGCGGGCGGCCGACGCCCGTTGGCTCGTCGCGGACGACGTCGCCCCGGTAGAAGAGCGAGACCGGCGGCCCGCCCGCAGCGAGCCGGGGCGCCACGACGCGCGCGGCCATCGGCGTGAAGTCGGCCCGGAGCGAGAGCGTCTGTCCCAGACGGTCGATGAAGCGGTAGAGGCGCTCGTCCCCTTCCGCCGTCACGCCGCGATACGGGTCGGCGTAGTCGAGGACCGGGAGAATCACCTCCGGGAGCCCGGCCGCCACGAGGCGTGAGACGACGCTCTCCTCGGCGCGGCGTCGGCGAGCCGCCGCTTCGAAGAGGAACGCCGATACGCCGCGCGGCAGGTTCGGGTCGGGAGCAGCGGTCATCGCGAGACCTCGCGGCGGGCCGGCGCGAAGAGCGGGCGAAAGCGGGGCGGGAGACCGGCCAGGAGGTCGCCGGCCGAGGTGCTGCGCCCGGCGAAGAGAGTCGCCTGGCCCGCGGCCTGCGAGAGGAGCAGGGCGAAGCCGTCGACGACCTGGCAGCCGGCGGCCCGCGCCGCGCGGACGAGCGCCGTCCCGCCGTCGCGGTAGGGGGCGTCGAGGACGAAGAGGCCCGGCTTGAGGAGCCCGGCGTCGCACGGGAGCACGTCCCCCGGGTCGAGGCCGAGCGGCGTCGCGTTCACGAGGACGGAGGGTTCGAGCGACGAGAGATCGCTCGAAGGAAGAAAGGAAGCCCCCGTGCTCGCCGCGAACACCTCGCCTTTCTCCGGGCGGCGGACGCTGACGACCACCTCGAACCCCTTCTTTCGAAGGACCTCGACCGCGGTCCGGGCGGTTCCTCCGGCGCCGAGGACGAGCGCGCGCCCTCCGGGCCCGGCCGGAGGGATCAGCATCTCCATGGCAGCCGCGTCGGTGTTCGCCGCCCGGAGGGTGCCTCCGCTCCCGAAGACGAGCGTGTTCGCCGGTCCCGGGGCGCCGAAGAGCGCCCCCGCCTCCTCCTTGAACGGGATCGTCACCGAGGCCCCCTCGATCGGCAGTCCGATCCGGGTGAGCGCCGCCCGCAGCGGAGCGAACTCCTCGCCGAGCGAGCGAAGCGCGAACGGCACGTAGAGCGCCTCCTCGCCGACCGCCTCGAATCGCGCGTTGTGGAGCGCCGGCGAGAGCGAGTGCGAGACCCGCGAGCCGAAGAGGGCGACGAGGCGCGAGACCCGCCGCTCGCGCCCGACGCCGTAAACCTCGGCGAGGTCCCGGGCCGCAATCTGCCCGGCCGCGGTCGCGCCCCCCGGCACGAACGACGCGAACATGAGAGGCGCCCCGAGATAGGGGGCGAGGACGCGCGTCGCCATCCCCGCCTCGCCCATCGCGAAGAGCGCGACGTTCGATCCCGCGAGTCGCTTCTGCTCCTCGAGGAGGCGGACGGCGTCCGAGGAGTCGTTCGCCGTGCCGACGATCTTCACGAAGCGGGCGCCGCTCGCGCCCATCCTCGACGCGAGGCCCGGGACGTCCGGCGGGAGCCCTTCGAGGTCGTGAACGGAGACGACCACCCTCTCCGGCGGGAATCCGGCGAGGCCCGCGTTCTCGCCCGACCGGAACTCCACGTCGATCAGGTCGAAGCCGGCCGCGAGCGCCGCCGCGAGGATCGCCCGCCCGTCGGCCGCGCTTCCGGCAAAGGCGCCTCCCTCGCTCTTCGACCGCAGGGTGGCCAGGAGGGTCTTCCCCGCAAAGAGTGCCCGGAGGGCCGGGAGATCTCCCGGCTCGCGGAGGGCGTCCAACCGGACCTCCACCGCCGTGAGGTCCCCTGCCAGCGGGGCCCCCGAGCGCGCCTCCGCCATCGAGACGGGGGCGAACGACCCGACGATCCTCGTCTTCTCAGCGGTCAGGGCCAAACGAAAAACCCCTCCGTCCGGAGGGGTTGGAATTCGCGAGGTGACGTTCGCGCCCTCCGGACTTTCTCCTGTCCGGCGGCGCAGAGGCTCCGCCGGCTCAGATGTGGTGCGCGTGCCAGTGTCCGAGCGAGAGCTTCACCGGCGGAATTGAACCCCGGGGGCGGCCCCGTGTCAAGGCTTCCGGTGCCAGCGGACGCCTGCCGGAGTGTCCTCGAGAACCACTCCGCTGGCCGCCAGCTCGTCGCGGATCGCGTCCGCCGACTTGAAGTCGCGGCGCTTTCTCGCCTCCTGCCGGGCGGCGATCCGGGCCTCGATCTGCGCGTCCTCGGACGACGAGTGCGCCTCCGGCGCGCCCGGGGATTTCCTCGAAAGCGAGACACCCAGAATTCCGCCGGAGAGTTCCTCGAGAAGCCTCGCCGCCGCAGTCGCGTCCGGGGGCGCGAGCTGCCCGGCCTCGAGGTCGACGTTCGTCTCGGAGACGAATGTGAAAAGCCTACCGAGCGCCGCGGCGGTGTTGAAGTCGTCCTCCATGCCCGCGAGGAAAGCCGCCCTCGTTTCTTCCACCTTCGATGAAAAACTCCCGGTCGGCGCTTCTTCCCTTGCCGCGGCCGCCCGCTCCGCGAGCCGCCGGGCGAGCGAGTCGAGCCGCTCCAGCGCCGAGGCCGCCGCCTTGAGGCCGTCGAACGTGAAGTTCAGCTTCTGCCGGTACGGCACCGAAAGGAGGAGATAGCGGACCGCCCGCCAGGAGTGCCCCTTCGCGAGGAGGTCGGGCAGGGTGAAGAAGTTACCCTTCGACTTCGCCATCTTCTCGCCGTCCACGATCAGGTGCTCGGCGTGGAGCCAGCAGTTCACGAACGGCTTCCCGGTCGCCCCCTCGCTCTGCGCGATCTCGTTCTCGTGGTGCGGGAAGATGTTGTCGACGGCGCCCGTGTGGATGTCGAAGGTCTCGCCGAGGTACTTCATCGACATCGCGCTGCACTCGAGATGCCAGCCGGGCCGCCCGCGGCCGAGCTCGGTCGCCCAGATCGCCGACTCCGGCTCGCCCTCCTTCGCCCCCTTCCAGACGGCGAAGTCGCGAACGTCCTCCTTCTCGTACTCGTCGTCGGCCACGCGCGCGCCGCGCTTCACGGACGTGAGGTCGATCCCCGAGAGCTTCCCGTACCCGGGAAACGTCGAGATCCGGAACCAGACCGAGCCGTCGCTCTCGTAGGCGTGGCCCCGCGCCGCGAGCTTCTTCACGATCTCGACCATTTCCGGAACGTGGTCGGTGGCCCGCGGGTAAAGGGCCGCCGGGACGACGTTCAGCGTCTTCAGGTCCTCGAAGAAGGTGTCGACGTGCTTCTGAGTGAACTCCCGGAGCGGCAGGCCCTCGGCGACCGCGCCGCGGATCGTCTTGTCGTCGATGTCCGTGAGGTTCATCACCTGCGTGACGCGCCATCCGAGAGCCCGGAAGACGCGCCCCATCAGGTCCTCCCAGAGGAAGGTCCGGAGGTTCCCGATGTGGACCCGGTTGTAGACGGTGGGGCCGCACGTGTAGAGGCGGACGTGCCCCGGCTCGATCGGGCGGAACTCCTCGAGAGACCGGGAAAGCGTGTTGACGACCTTCATCGGCACGGCGCGGGATTGTCGATGACTTGACGCCCTTTTGCCAGCGTGGGATAAGACCGCACACTTCCGGAGATGTTCAAGAACCCCTCGACACCGCCGCTCCTCCTCCTCGTGGACGACGATCCGTTCCAGGCCGAGGTCGCCTCGTACATCGCGTTCGAGCTCGGCTGCGAGTTCGACAGCGCGATCTCGGGGACCGAGGCGCTCGAGAAGGTCACGTCGAAAAAGCCGGACGTCATCCTGCTCGACGTCCGGATGCCCGACCTTTCGGGCTACGAGGTTTGCCGGAGGGTCAAGACCGCGCCCGAGACAGCCGGCACGCAGGTCATCTTCGTGACCGCCCGGACCGAGGAGGAGGACCTCCTGCAGGGGTTCGAGGCGCTGGCGAACGATTACGTCACGAAGCCCTTCTCGGCGCGCGAGCTGAAGGCCCGCGTGAAGAACGCGCTCCGGATCAAGAGCCTGCTCGACGCCCTGACGGCCCGGACCCAGATCCTCGAGCTCCAGCAGGAGATCACCGAGCGGCTGGACGAGGACGCCCTCACGCTCGACAACGTCAAGCGCCGGCTCCTCGCGCCGATCCTCGACCGCGTGGCCGCGACGTTCGGCGCCGACGGCGCGACGCTCCACCTCCGCCGGCCGGGGCACGCGGACCTGCACGCCGCGGCGTCCGGCGCGTGGCCGGAGGGCGAGCCCCCGAGCTACATCGCCGCGCTCGCCCTGGAGGAGGACCCCCACCTCTCCCGCGCGCCGAGGGTGCCCGGCGAGGCGCGCGAAGGAAGCGCCGAATGGGCGGTGGGCGCCGCGCCCCTCTGGGCGGGCGCCGAGCTGATTGGCACGCTCCGCCTCCACCGCCGCGGAGCGCTGCCGCCGCCGGGAGAGTCGCCCGAGCTGGAGCACCTCGTCGCCTTCGCCGGCCACCTCGCCCGGACGCTCCACCGCGTCCACGTGGCCGACGAGCTCCGCGCGAAGGCCGGAGCCTGAGGCCGACACTCCCCTCCGGATAAAATAGGGGGATCACGGGGCGCCCGAAGGGTCCCCCCAGAAGGCGATGCCATGACTTCGAGCCCCCGGGTGACGGTCCTCTTTCTGCTTCTGGCCGCGTCGGCGAGCCCCCTCGCGGCCGAAACGGCACCGCGAAAGCCGGTCGCCCCCCGGGCGCCTGCCGCCGACGAGCTCCGGGCGGCGCCCCGCACCGGGAGGCTCCTTCTCCTCCGGACGGTAGCCTTCGACCCGACTGCCGAGGCCCCGGACTTCACAGCCGTCGACCTCCCGTCCCAGCCCGACTCACCCGACTACGGCGTCGTCCAGTTCCTCCCCGGGCGCACCGCCGAGAAAGAACGGCTCGCGAAGCTGGGCGTCCGGTTCTTCGGCTATCTGCCCGAGAACGCCTGGCAGGTCAGGCTGACGCCCCGCACGCAGGCGCTTCTCGACGCGAGCGACGCCGTTCGCTGGCAGGGGCTCTGGGAGCCGGGCTTCAAGGTCTCGCCGCGGCTCCTTTCCGGCTCGGGCGAGTTCACGGCCGAGATCACGGTCGTCCTTTTTCCCGATGCGTCGACCGAGGAGGTGACGGCCACACTTCTCGCCCGCGTCCCGGATGCGTTCCGGACGTTCGTCCACGACGATCCCGCCTCGCCCCGGCTCCGCTTTGCCGTCCCCCTCTCGGTCCGGCGCGACTTCCTCCGCGAGGCGGCGTCCATCCCGGGGACGGCGTGGCTGGAGCCGTACGTTCCGCGCGAGCTGCTGAACAACGCCTCGCTCGGCCCCATCCAGTCGAACCAGGACAGCAACGTCGCGAACGGCGGCTGCACGAACTGCACGCTCTTCGCGCACGGCCTGACGGGCACGGGCCAGATCGTCGCGGTCCTCGACTCGGGCTGCGACACCGACATCTGCTTCTTCCGGAAGTCGGGAGCGGCGGGAGACGTCACCGACGCCGAGGACACCGAACCGCCGGCCGTCGGAAATCTCTGGCCCGCCAAGAAGGTGATCGCCTACTGGGTCCAGCCCGGCGCGACCGCCTACGACAACGACAACACGTGCAGGAGCAGCTCGACCAGCTACCATGGAACGCACACGAGCGGGACCGCGGTCGGTGACGACTACCACACGCCGTCGACGTCCTCTTTCCCCGGCATCGACGTCGGCGACGGAATGGCACCGAACGCCCAACTCCTCTTTCAGGACTTCGGCAACGACTCGAGCGGCTGCCTCGTCGGCATCGACAGCTACCCGGTCTACCTCCAGGCACTGACCGGCGGAGCCCGGATTCACTCGAACTCCACCGGGAGCTCGACGAATGGCGCCTACACAGCCGAAGACCAGGACGTCGACCGCTTTCTCTTCGACCACGACGAGATGACGATCTTCGCCGCCGCGGGGAACGAAGGACCGGGATCGACGTCCGGGAGCTCGCCCGGAAACGCGAAGAACGTCGTGTCGGTGGGCGCAGTCGGGCACGGGAGCAGTACCCAGGTCATCTCCTTCTCGAGCCGAGGACCCGCCGCCGACGGGCGGATCAAGCCCGAGGTGATGGCTCCCGGGTCGGGCATCTCCTCGGCGCGCGGCGACGACAGCCATACGTCGAACAACTGTGGCGTCCAGAACCTCAGCGGGACCTCGATGGCCACTCCGACGGCCGCCGGCGCCACGGCGCTCCTTCGCCAGTACTTCACCGACGGCTTCTACCCGACCGGGGCGGCGCAGGCGGGGGACCGGCTGAACCCTCCGGCGCCCCTCGTGAAGGCCGCCCTCCTGAACGGGACACTCCCCCTCGGCGTCGACCCGGGTTTCGGGAACAATTCGTACGGCTGGGGCCGGGTCTTCCTCGACAACAACCTCCATTTCGCGGGCGACGCGCGAAAGCTCCGCGTCTGGAACCTCGCGAACGCGCAGGGGGTGAAGACGGGCGACGTCCACCGGTACACCGTCACGGTCGGCGCCGGGCAGGAGTTTCGCGTCACGCTCGTCTGGTCGGACGCAGAGGGGACGCTCGGCGCCGCGGCCGCCCTCGTGAACGACCTCGACCTGACGGTCACCGACGGCACGAGCACCTGGCGCGGGAACTCCTTCGCGACGGGCGGCGACTCGAGGCTCGGCGGCGAGGTGGACAACCTGAACAACGTCGAGCAGGTGAAGCTCTCCGCCCCGGAGGCGGGAACCTACACCGTGACGGTGACGGCCAGCCACGTCCCCGGGAACGGACGGGAGCTGACCGACCGGCAGGGCTACGCCCTCGCCGTCTCGATGGCCTCCTGCGCCACGAAGGTCACGGCGGCCCCGGCCGGACTCTCCGCCGCGAGCAACGCGGTCATGGGCGTCGACCTCTCGTTCACCCCCGCGCCCAACGTCGACCGCCACGCAGGCCTACCGGGCGACCGGCGGGTGCGACGCGGCTCCCGCCACGTTTCAGTACGTCGGGCAGGCGGCTGGCTCGACGCTTCACCGACGCGCGGGCGCAAGGTGGCACCACGTACTCGTACGTTCTCCGCGGCGCGGACGGCTGCGGCGAAGGCCCGAAGGGGAGCTGCGTCACGATCACCCCGGCCGGCCGCTGCGACCTCCCCCCGGTCTTCGCCGGCCTCACCTCGGCTGCCGGCGTCGGAACGGAGTGCCGGATCCGGCTCACGTGGGCGGCCGCGACCCGCGGCTGCTCGAACGCGCAGACGCTCCACTACAACGTCTACCGCTCGGCGGCCGCGAGCCCGTCATCCCCCGGCACGTTCCTCGGGACGACGACCGGCCTCGCCTTCGACGACGTGTCGGCCGCCTCGGGGACGGCGTACGCGTACGTCGTTCGCGCCGAGGAAGGGGATGCGGGCGGCCCGGGGCCGAACGGCGGAACCGAGGAGAAAACCGCTCACCCCGCCTTCTTCGCGGCAGCGTCCGGCGTCCCCGGAGCTCTCGGCACCTGGACCGACGATGGCGGCGACGGCACGATCCAGATGTCGGGCGAGCCCCCCTGGCAGATCACGGCGACGCAGGCCGCCACCGGAACGCACTCGTACCACACGGGCCCCGACAGCGGCGACCTATCCGAACCTGACCTGCGCCGTCGCTCACGTCGCCGCTTCTGACGCTCGGAAGCGGCTCGGTGCTGTCGTACAGCGCGCGCTACAACCTCGAATTCGAGTGGGACGGCGTCGTCGTCGAGATCTCGACCGACGGCGGCAGCACGTGGACCGACCTGCCGCCGACGACCCCCGCCGGATACCCCAGCTCCTTCGCCCAGACGACCGACAGTCCCGTCAACGTCTGCGGCTATCCGAAGACGCACGGCGCCTTCAACGGTCCATCGAGACAACTCGGCGCTGACGAGCTGGACCCAGTACCAGACGAATCTCTCTCCCGCCTACGACGGCAAGACGGTCCGGATCCGCTGGCGCTTCTCGAGCGACCCGGGCGCGGAGTACGACGGCTTCTTCCTCGACGCCATCTCGGTCACGAACGTCCGGGTCCCGGGGAGCTGTACGGCGGTGCCGAACAACCCGCCGACGGCGGCGATCACGACTCCGGCCTCTGCGGTTCAGACGGAGGCCGGCGTTGACGTCGTGTTCGCCGGGACGGGATCCGACCCCGATCCCTTCGACACGATCTCCTACCGATGGGACTTCGGGGACGGGACGCCCTCGGTCCCGGGGAAGAACCCGCCCGCCCGCCCGTTCGCGGTGCCCGGCAGCTACGTCGTGACGCTGACGGTGACCGACTCTCGCGGGACCGCGGCCTCGGCGACGCGGAACGTGACCGTTTCCGCCCCGAGCCTCGCGGGCGCGTCGCTCTTCGTCCCCGTCGTCCTCGACACGGACGGGAGCGGCGGCAGCCACTACGTCAGCGAGGTGACGCTCGCCTCGCGCGCCGCCGCGACGGTCGACGTGCTCCTCGCCTACACCGCAACCACCGGCGGCGGCTCGGGGTTCGCGCGCCTGACGCTCCCCGCGGGGGCGCAGCAGGTGATTCCGGGCGTCATCGAGTACCTCCGCGCGCGCAGCCTTCCGCTTCCGGCCAGCGGTTCCTCGATGATCGGGACGCTCCTCGTCACGTTCTCGGGCGTGGCCTCTCCGCGGAATGTCTTCGCCGGAACGCGCACGTACACAAGAGACCCGGCCGGCGGCACCGGAACGTTCGGGCTCTTCTACCCCGCGTCGCCGCTCTCGGACTCTTCCGTCACGGTCTTCGGACTCCAGCAGAACGCGTTGCAGCGCTCCAATCTCGCCGTCCAGAACGGCGGCGCGACGCCCGTGACGCTGCACGTCGAGCTCCTCGGCCCGGCCGGCGAGAGTTTCGACCCCTTCGACGTCCTTCTCGGCCCCTACGGCTGGTACCAGAAGGGGACGCCTCTCGCCGGGAAAGGAGTGACGTCGGGACGCGCCCGCGTCACCCGAACGGCCGGAACGTCGCCGTTTGCGGCCTACGGCGTCCTGAACGACGTCACGACCTCCGACGGCTCCTTCCTGACGCCGCTCCTCCCGGGCGACCCGTCGACCGCAGAGCGGCTGGTCCCGATCGTCCTCTCCGCGGCGGGGTACTCGTCCGAGCTGACGCTGACGAACCTGACCTCGTCACCGATGCCGCTGACGCTCACCTACACGGCGGCTCCCCAGCAAGGCTTCACGACCGCGGGATCCGGGACGGCGCCGCTGACGCTCACTCCCGGCCAGCAGCGGGTCGAACCGGACGCGCTGTCGTTCCTCCGGACGCTCGGCCTGCCGATCCCGACCGGCGTCAACGCCGGCGGCTCGCTCCTCGTTCTCGGTCCTTCGGGCTCGCCGGCCGACGCCCTCGCGGCGGGGGCCCGCACGTTCACGGCCGGGCCCGCCGGCGGCTCGTTCGGCGTCTTCTACGCGGGGCTCTCGCGGAGCGAGGGCGCGACCGACGTCGCCTACGTCTACGGCCTCCAGCAAAACGTTCGGCTCCGCTCGAACCTCGCCGCCGTGAACCGGGGAGATTCCGGAGGCGACATCACGCTCCGCGTCACCTTCTACGACGCCGGCGGAAACGCGCTCCCGAACCCCGTCACCCAGACCCTGGGGCCTCGCGTCTGGTTCCAGATCAACCAGCCGCTCTCGTCCCGCGGCGCCGACGCGGGCTTTGCCAGGATCGAGAGGATCTCGGGAGGCTCCCGCTTCGTCGCGTATGGCGTCTTGAACGACCAGGTCAACTCCGACGGCAGCTATGTCGCGATGAGCATCCCCTGACCCCTACCAGCTCCCGTCCTTCTTCCGCTTCGCGACCTTTCGCATGAGGAGGGAGCGCTTCAGGCTGGAGAGCCGGTCGAAGTAGAGGCGCTGGTTCAGGTGGTCGATCTCGTGACAGAAGGCGCGGGCGAGGAGGTCCGTCCCGGTCCAGCTCCGTTTCTCGCCGGAGCCGTCGTACGCCTCGACCGTCACCGATTCGGGCCGGTCGACGACCTCCACGAGCTCCGGGAGGGAGAGGCACCCCTCTTCCTCGCGGACGAGTCCCGACGACGCGACGACGACGGGGTTCACGAGGACGATCACCCTTGACGGCTCCTTCCCGATCGAGAGGTCGACCACGGCGACCCGGAGGTTGACGCCGATCTGAGGGGCGGCGAGGCCGAGGCCGGGGGCGGCCCAGCAGGTCTCCTTGAGGTCCTGGATCAGGGCGGCGAGGGCCGGGTCGTCGAAGGCGGCGATCTCCGCGTTCGGGGCGGTGAGGCGCGGATCGCCGTGCTTGACGATGTCGCGGATGGCCAACCGGACTCCTCCCGGCGTCTCTTTTCGAAGCCGCCGAACCGCCCCGGGAGCTTGTAGGCAGAGCAGCTTACGGTCAAGCGTCCCCGGCGGGGGACGAGAACCGATCTCGCGCGGGTGGTATGGACGTCGCATAGGAAACGGCGGAGGCCCGACGTGAGGAACCTCGCACCGCCAACGCTGCTGGTCGCCGCCCTCGCCACGGGGCTGCTGGCCGGCCCGGCGGAGGCCCAGCGCGAGGGCTACACGTTTCTTTCGTACGCCGGCTCCGAGGTCGCCCTCGCTTCCCGGGGGGCCGAAGGCGAGGCGGCCCGGGTCAACATGCCGATCCTTCCGGGCGACAAGCTGACGACCGGCGCAGGCTCCCGGGCCGAGGCGGTCCTCGCCAGCGGAAACGTCGTCCGGGTCGACGGGAAGAGCGACCTCCGCTTCGAGCGGATGGCGCGGACGTACGAGGCGGACGACGACCGGGACCTCCTCGTCCTCGAGCGGGGCGCGGTCGCCGTCGAGATCCGCGACGCCGAGCCCAGGGATCTCGCCTTCCGCCTCGACACCGGCGACGCCACGGTCGTCGCCTCCGGTCGGGCTGTTTTCCGCGTCGACTCCGGCCGCCGCGGCACCGAGGTCTACGCCGTGGCCGGCGAGATCGAGGTCCTGGGACAGGCCGGGAGCGTGCTTCTCCGGGCCGGTGAGTACGCGTTCGTCAGCGGCCAGGACGAGATCGAAGTGGAGGCGTTCGACCTGCCGAGGGATCGCTTCACCCGGTTCCTCGAGGACCGGAAGATGCGGACCGAGACCGTTCGGGCGCAGGGCAACGTCGCGGCCGACTACGAGTACGAAGCCGACGTCGCCTCCTTCGACGACTACGGCAGCTGGGTCTACGTCGCGGCCGTGGGACGCAATGGCTGGCGCCCGACCGTGGCCTCCGACTGGCGCCCGTATTCCGCCGGCACCTGGCGCTGGACACCCGGCGGCCTGACCTGGATGTCGTACGAACCGTGGGGCTGGCTCCCCTACCACTACGGGACGTGGACGCACGACGCGTCGTTCGGCTGGTGCTGGCTGCCGGGCACGGCCTACTCGCCCGCGTGGGTTTACTGGAGCTACACGCCGGGGTACATCGGCTGGTGCCCGGTCGGCTACTACGGCTATTACGACAACTACTACCGGTCGACCCGCCTCTGGTGGGGCCAGGACGCGGGCGGCGGCCACACCCCGCACCTTCGCGGGCGGGTCGACGTCACACAGGTCGACCCGCGCGGATGGAACTACGTGGCGGCAGGCCGCCTCGGCGGAAGGCTCGACCCGTCGCGCGACATCATCAGAGGCGAGCGCGTCCCGTTCCGGCCGGGCGAGACGGCGTTCATCGCGACGAATCCGCTCCGGATCGACCGGGCGGCGGGGTCGGCCCCGCTGGCCTTGCAGCAGGCGATCCGCCGGCTGACGAGGGAGGCAGCGTCGCCGCGCGCGGGAGCGCCCGCGCCGAGCGAAGGGCTGGCGGCCGTCCTCCGGCGCGATGCCCGTCTCTCCCCGGCGGCCGAGCAGGAGCTCCGCCGGACGACCGGGCTCCGCACTCGGGATGACGCGTTTCGTCCCGTGACGCCCGACCGGCTCGTGACGACGGCCCGGACCGACGAGGCGCCCGTCCGGGGCGGCGTCCGGAGCGGGACGCCGAATGTCGTGAGGGACGACGGCTGGCGTTCCCCGTCGTCTCCGGCGCCGCGCGTCGTGGAGCCGCGGACACCCGAGCGCCCGACACGCGACGACTCGGGCTGGCGCGCCCCCCGCCGCCCCGATCCGAATCGGACCGGCGATTCGGCAACGGCACGGAGCCGCGCCGACTGGCGCGAGGCGCCTGCCGTTTCGCGGGAGCGCATCGTCCCGCGGGATGCCCCCGCGGCGAGGGACGTCCCCATGCACCGGATCGCGCCGTCGGCGCCGCAGGCCGCGCCTCGCGCCGCGCCGCGCCCGGCACCCCCGGCGCAGCACTCGGCACCGGCTCCCGCCCCGCAAGCGGCGCCGGCCGGCCCGCGCGGCGGGCGCCAGCGCTCCTGACCCCGGCCGCGAAGCGCCTCTAGAATGTCGCGATGGGCTCCGCCGGAGGACCGAAGCTCCTCCGTTTCCTGTTCGTCGTCTACTACGCCGAAGCCGGCGCGCTCTTGACCCTCGCGCCCTGGAGCCGTTTCTGGATGCGCCGCGTCGTTTTCCGTTCGCCCGAGGCGTTCCAGCCGCTTCTCTCGTCCCCCTACTTCCGGAGCCTGATCGTCGGGATCGGCGTCCTCCACCTTTGGATCGCGATTCGGGACCTCGAGAGATGGCGACGGGGGCTCGTCCACGGGGCGGACGCCGCTCCCGCCAAGCCGGCGGAATCGTGAGCGACGTCCCGCCTTTCCCACTCGCCGGGGCCCTTCCGCACGGGCGTGTGGTTCTCGGCCTGGGGATCGACCTCTGCGAGGTGCCGCGGATCGCCCGGGCCATCGAGCGCCACGGCAGCCGCTTCCTCGAGCGCCTCTTCCGGGACGGCGAAATCCGCCGCTCCCCTTCCTCGCCCTCTTTCGCCGAGCACGTCGCCGGCCTCTTCGCTGCGAAGGAGGCGGCGATGAAGGCGCTCGGGACCGGGATGCGCGGCGTCGCCTTCCGCGAGATCTCGATCGTCAGGAAGCCGGGGGGACCGCCGCAGATCGCGCTCCACGGGCGCGCCGCCGCGCGAGGCGAGCTCCTCGGCGCGGCCGCCGCCCACGTGACGATCACCCACACGAAGGAGCTGGCGGCCGCCGTCGTCCTCCTGCTCGGCCCGGGACCCGCCACCCCTTAGAATCCCGGTAACTTGAGCACGATAGGCGGCGCGCTCGTCGGCCGGAAGATCCTGGTCGTCGACGACGAGCCTTACATCCTGAAGATCCTCTCGTTCAAGCTCCGGCTGAGCGGGATGATCCCGTACGAGGCGACCTCCGGCGAGGAGGCGCTCCGGGTCATCCGCGAGGAGCAGCCCGACCTGATTCTCCTCGACGTCTCGCTGACGCCCGGGCTGACGGGCTTCGACGTCTGCCGGATCCTGAAGGAAAACCCGGGGACGCAGGCCCTGCCGATCCTGATGCTGACGGCGCGGACCCTTCCCTCGGAGCGGGACCTGGGTCTCCGCCTCGGCGCGCGCTCCTACATCACGAAGCCGTTCTCGACGAAGGTGCTGATCCGCGAGATCGAGAGCGCCCTCGAGCCGGCGTAGCGCGTTTCGATCAGCGGGCCGACAGGTCGAGCGGCGGGCGCCCGGCCTCCAGTCGCCGCTTCGCCGCCGCCGCGACGAGAAGGCTCCACGGCTCCTCCGGCAGCCGGCGCGCCCCAACGCCCGGGCGTCCCTCGCCGGGCGCATGGAAGTCCGAACCCGCGGAGACGAGGAGCCGATAGCGCGCCGCGAGGCGCGAGAACTCGCTCTCCTTCGCCCCGTTGTGGTCGACGTGGAGCGTCTCCAGCCCGTCCAGCCCCGCGGCGCACCCCTGCGCGACCACCTTCTCGGGGTCCACGTACCAGACCGGGTGCGCGACGACCGCGAGGCCGCCCGCGCGGCGGATCGACCCGATCGCCTCCGGCAGCGTCCACTTCGGCTTCGGAACGTAGCCCGGCTTGCCCGGCGTCAGGAACCGCTTGAAGGCGTCGTCGAAGTCCTTCACGTAGCCGGCCTCGACCATCGCCCGGGCTACGTGCGGGCGCCCGAACGCGCCGTCGCCGACCACCTCGCGGATCTTTGCGAGATCGAGCGGAAGGCCGATGGCCGAGAGCTTTTCCACCATCGCCTCCGCCCGGTGATCGCGCGCGTCTCGCATTGCGGCGAGCCTCTCGACCAGCTCCGGCTCCGTCGGGTCGACGAAGAGGCCCAGGACGTGGACGTCATCGCCGTCGCACCGGGAGGAGAGCTCGACCCCGGCCACCGTCAGGAGGCCGGTCCCCCTCGCGGCGGCCTCGAACTCCGGCAGGCCGTGGACCGCATCGTGGTCCGAGAGGGCAAGCGCCGAGAGGCCCGCGTCGAGCGCCCGCTTCACGAGCGCGGCCGGGCGTTCGACCCCGTCCGAGTAGACCGAGTGGCAGTGCAGGTCGGCGCCACGGAAAGAGCTCATCCGACTATCCTAACCGGCGTGGAAAAGTCCGCCGTCGCCGACTCGCTGGAGCGGATCGCACAGCTCCTCGCGCTGAAGGGGGAGAACCCCTTCAAGGTCCGGGCGTTCGAGAACGCGGCCGAGACCGTGACCGGCATCCCCGATCTCGAGGCCCTCGTCCGCGAAGGGAAGCTCGAGACCGTGAAGGGGATCGGAAAGGCGATCGCGGCCGAGATCGCCGCGCTCGTCGCCACCGGCACGTCGCCCGCCCTCGCGTCGCTCGAGCAGGAGGTCCCGGCCACGCTCCCGGACCTCCTCCGGATCCCCGGCCTCGGGACGAAAAAGGCGGCCGTCCTCTGGAAGGACCTCGGCGTCGCGTCGCTCGGGGAGCTCGCCTACGCGATCCGGGAGAACCGCCTCGTCACGCTTCCCGGTTTCGGCGAGAAGACGCAGAAGAAGATCGACGAGGGGCTCCGCTTCGTCCGGTCGACCGAGGGGCGATGGCGGCTTCCCGACGCCAAGGTACGCGCGGAGGAAGCGAGGGCGTTCCTTCTCTCCCCCGCGGCGAAGGCCGCCGGCCTCTCGCGCGTCGAGGTCGCGGGAGAGCTTCGAAGGGGGTGCGAGACGATCGGAGAGATCGTTCTCGTCGTGGCGTGTGATCGCCCCGAGAAGCTGCCGGCGATTCCCCCGAAGCCCGGCGCACCGCCGGTGACCGTGGACGCGGGGAGGAAGGAAGATTTCGGAAACCGCCTGCTCCGATCGACGGGATCGGACGCGCATCTGGCCGCTCTCGAGGAGCGCGGCGCCCGCGGCGCGCTCCAGTCCCCCGCTGTCGAAGAACCGGATCTCTACGAACGTCTCGGCCTGCCCCCGATCCCTCCCGAGCTCCGCGAGGGGCGCGGCGAGATCGCCCTCGCGGAGGCGGGAAGGCTCCCCCGGCTCGTCGAAGCGGGCGACATCCGGGGACTCTTTCACCTCCATACGACTTACTCCGACGGGAGCGCGACGCTCGAGGAGACCTTCCGCCGCGCCGCCGAGCTCGGCCACGCCTACGTCGGGATCACGGACCACTCCCCCGCGGCCGCCTACGCGCGCGGCCTCCCGCCTTCGCGGGTGAAGGAGCAGTGGGAGGAGATCGAGTCGCTCCGCCCGAAGTTCCCGACGCTCACGGTCTTCCGCGGCACCGAGGCGGACATCCTCCCCGACGGTTCGATCGACTACGGGGACGACTTCCTCGCCGGCTTCGACTTCGTCATCGCGTCGGTCCACTCGGCATTCCACCTCCCGCGAGCCGAGCAGACCGCCCGCCTCGTCCGTGCGGTCGCCAATCCGCGCGTGACGATGCTGGGGCACGCGACGGGTCGGCTCCTCCTCGCCCGGGCCGGGTTCGACGTGGACCTCGCCGCCGTCCTCGCCGCCGCGGGCGAAGCGGGCTGCGGCGTCGAGCTGAACGCCTCGCCGTACCGGCTCGACCTCGACTGGCGCCAGGGCGACGCCGCGCGCGCCGCCGGCGTCTTCACGTCGATCAATCCCGACGCGCACGACCTCTCCGGGCTCGAGGACGTCTCCTGGGGGCTCCTCGCCGCGCGCAAGGCGGGCTTTTCCGCCGCCGAGGTCCTCAACGCCGGCGATCCCGCGGCCGTCTCCCGGAAGCTCGCTCGCCTCAGGGCCCGGCTCCGGAAGCGCTGACCCGATGCGCACCCGAAGCAGCCGTCTCGCCGCGGCGCTCGCGGCCGCCCTCGCCGCCGCCTCGTGCTCGATCCACCAGCGCGAGAGGACCGCCGCGTCGCTCGTCGACGCGCCGGCCGGCCGTTCGGTCTGCGTCCTCTTCTTCGACGGCCTCTCGCGCGGGCAGTTCGACCGCCTCCTCGCGGACGACGCGCTCCCGAACCTGAAGCGGGAGATCGTCGACCGCGGCCTCTCTTTCGACACCGCGGTCGCTTCCATCCCGAGCGAGACCTACCCGAACCTCGGGGCGATGCTGACGGGCCTTTACCCGGGGCACCACGGCATCCCGGCGAACATCTGGCTCGACCGGAGGCTGCGCCTCGCCGAGACGCACACGAACATCTTCCGGATCCACAGCGCGGCCGACTTCCTCGCCCCCGACGCCCGGACCGTCTACGAGCACCTCCCCGCCGACTCCGTCGTCGTCACTTCGCCGATGGGGAAGGGCGCAGCCGTCTGGGCGAAGAACACGCTCTCCATCGTGGCCGCGTACCTGAAGTGGGACTGGGAGTTCCTCGACCGCAAGACGCTCGACGACGCCGGCGACGCCTACGCGGGCGCCCTCGAGGCGGGGCGGCTCCCTTCGATCGTCCTCGCGCACCTCCTCGGCCCCGACGAGGTGGCCCACGCCGAGGGGCCGGAGAGCGCGGCGTTCCGTTCCGTGATGGAGAACATCGACACTTCCTTCGCGCGACTCGTCCGGCGGCTGAAGCGCTGGCACGTCCAGGACCGGGTCCTCTTCGTCCTCGTCGCCGACCACGGGAACGAGACCTACGACACGACGGCGGACGCCGAGGAGCTGGTCCACCGGGCGCTCACGTCGCATCCGACCGAGGCCGACTGCGCCGGGGAAAACTGCGTCCTCGTCCCGGCCGAGGGAAAGCGGAAGAAGGCGTACGACGTCGGCGACGCCCAGATCGCCGTCGGTGCGTACCGGGGCGTCATGATCTGGCTCCCCGCCTCGCGCCTCCCCGAGAACGTGCCGAGCGCTTTCTCCGCGAAGCCGCGCAAGAAGCCGAAGCCGCGCCGCGGGGCGCCTCCGCCGGCGAAGATCACGATGCCCGCGCCTTCGGAGTTCGCGGCGACGCTCGCCCGCGCGCCGGAAGTGGCCCTCGTCGCGACCCGCGGGACAGAATCGGGCCACGTCCTCGTCTACGGCCCGCGGGGGCGTTCCGAGATCGCCCGCGAGGAGACCGAAAGCGGGCCGCCGCTCTACTCCTACCGCGTCCTCGCAGGCGAGGACCCGTTCGGTTACGCGGCCGTCCCATCGCTTTCGGGTTTCTTGACGGGACGGGCCCTCGCCGCCGAGGAGTGGCTCCCCGCCACGACGGGCACCCGGTACCCCGACCTCGTCGTCCAGCTCCCCGAGTTCTTCGACTCGCCGCGCGCGCCCGACGTCTACCTGTCGCCCGCGGACGGCGTCGGCTTCAGGTCCGGAAAAGCCGCGGGGCACGGCGGACTCGCGCGCCTCGAAATGGTCGTCCCGCTCGTCTTCGCGGGGCCCGGCGTCGAGCCCGGACGGCGCCCCGCGGCGCGGACGGTGGACCTCGCCCCGACGATCCTGGGGTGGCTCGGAGTCCCTTTCGACCCGGACGAGATGGACGGCGACGACCTTCGGATCACCGCCGGTCGCCTCCCCACGCCGCTCCCTCTGCGGCCGCAGCAGCCCGCCGCGCTCGACGACGACCGCTGATCCAGATCAGCCCAGAGTCCGGATCCGGACGGTGTTCGTGGCGCCCGCGGTCGTCGACGCCCCGGAGACCTCGACAATCGTGGCGCCCCGGAGCGGAGCCAGTTTCCTGAGGAAGCGGTCGCCCGCGCGGATCATCTCCTCCACCGAGCGGGCGCGCGGCATCCGGAACGGGACGACCTCGCGCAACAGCGTCATCCTCCGGAGCGCCGGAACCGACGGCGAAAGGGCCACGATTGGCACCGGCAGCCCGAGCTTCGACACCAGCCGCGCCGTCCGCCCCGACTCCGTGTAGACGACGATCGCCTTCGCCCCGGCCTCGCGCGCGGCGAGCGCCGCGGCGTGCGCGACGGCGTCCGCGGCGCACCGGACGGCGCCGTCGGGGCGGGTCGCAAGGGGGGGCGGGGCCCCGGGGCCCGGAACTTCCGCCGCCACCGCGATCTCCGCCATCGCCCGGACCGCCTCGCGCGGGAAGCGGCCGACGGCCGTCTCGCCGGACAGCATCACGGCGTCGGCGCCACCGAGGACCGCGAACGCGACGTCGGAGACCTCGGCGCGCGTCGGGACGGGGCTCTCGATCATCGACTCCAGCATCTGAGTGGCGACGATGACCGGTTTCGAGAGCCGCCGTCCCGCCTCGAGGATCCGCCGCTGGGCCGCCGGCACCGCGGCGAGGCCGATCTCGACGCCGAGGTCGCCGCGCGCCACCATCAGCGCGTCGGCCGCCGACGCGATGGCGTCGAGGTCGGCAAGCGCCTCGGCCCGCTCGATCTTCGCCACGATCCACGGCCGGGATTTCCCGGGCGCCGTCCCGAGGAGCCGCCGGAGCGCCTCGACGTTCCTCGCGCTCCGGACGAACGACAGGCCGACGAAGTCGACGCCGGCCTCGAGACCTTCCGCGAGGTCGCGGCGGTCCTTGGCCGTGAGCGCGGGGGCCGAGAGCGCGGAGTGCGGGAAGTTCACGCCCGCCCCCGTCCGGACCGGGCCGCCGACGACGACCTTCGCGCGGAGCGCGGACGGTGACGACGCGACGACTTTGAGCGAGACGCGCCCGTCGTTGATCCGCACCTCGGCACCGGGACGGACGTCGGAGAGGAGCGCGGCGTACGTGACATGAAAGCGCCGTGCGCCGCCGGAGCGGTTCGCCCCGACCGGGCGGGGCGTCAGCTCGACGGCCTCTCCCGCAGAGAGGTTCACGGTCCCCTCGTCCACCCGGCCGAGCCGGATCTTCGGCCCGCCGAGGTCGAGGAGGATGCCGACGGGCCTGGGGCGCACCGCCTCGACCTTCCGGACGAGGACCGTCCGGCGGCGGATGTCGCCGGGGCGGCAGTGGGCGCCGTTCAGGCGGACGACGTCGACGCCCGCCTGAAGCAGGCGGGCGAGAGCTCCGGGCTTCTCGACGTTCGGCCCGATGGTGGCGACGATCTTCGTCGCGCGAAGCGGCTTCGTTTCGGACATCTGGCGTCTCCCTCGACACGTATGATGAAGTCATGACCCAGCCCGCCGCCACCCACGACGTGGAGCTCGCGAACGGCGAGACGCACGACCCGCGCATCGGGAAGATCGCCTCGCACGTCCGCGAGATCATCCGGATCCTCGGCCTGAAGCCGGAGCAGGACGCGAACCTCGTCGACACCGACCAGCGCGTGGCGAAGATGTACCTCGAGATCTTCTCCGGACTCGACGAGGGGACGCGCCCGAGGCTGACGACGTTTCCGAACGAGGAGCACTACACGTCCATGGTCATGGAGAAGGAGATTCCCTTCTACTCCATGTGCGCGCATCACTTCGTCCCGTTCTACGGGCACGGGCACATCGCCTACATCCCGAACGAGCGGATCGTCGGGCTTTCGAAGCTCCCGCGGCTCCTGGAGTTCTACGCGAAGCGCCCGCAGCTCCAGGAGCGGCTGACGGAGCAGGTCGCCTCGGTCCTCGAAGAGGAGCTCAAGCCCCAGGGGGTCATGGTCGTCATCGAGGCGAGGCACCTCTGCGTCGAGATGCGGGGCGTCAAGAAACCCGGCGCCGTGACCGTCACCTCGGCGATCCGCGGGATCTTCATGGAAAAGGCGGTCCGGGAAGAGTTCCTGGATCTCCTTCGCCGCCGCGGCTGAACCGCCAGATACATGTGAATCATGGACGCCCGGCCGGCGCGGGGCGAAGATGTTCTTTGGACTGAGTCCGATCGCCCACGGGCGA
This sequence comes from uncultured Acidobacteriota bacterium, assembly GCA_963721385.1. Taxonomy (GTDB): domain Bacteria; phylum Acidobacteriota; class Thermoanaerobaculia; order UBA5066; family UBA5066; genus DAOMFB01. The sequence goes on along the minus strand of CAVRJB010000005.1, from coordinate 29,992 downwards.
GGAGGGATCGAAATGCGCAGGACCGCCGTCGTCGTCCTCAGCGCCATCGCCCTCGCCGTCGGCCTTATCGCGCCCGCCCAGCAGCCGCAGACCGTCTCCCCGAAGCTGCGGGGCGTCCTCGACAGCATGAAGGCCTACGCCGAGACGAAGAACAACGTCAACCGGACGCCGCAGGGCAACTTCTACTTCAAGTGGCTGATGTCGCCCCCGCCGGAGTTCGAGAAGGCCTACTTCAAGCTCGGCGAGCTGAACAAGGGGACGAAGTTCCTCTCGCTCGCTCTCCTGAAGAAGACGCCTGGTGGCGTCGAGCTGATCGTCCTGAACGACGTCGACATGAACAACGCCGTCGAGGAGGCCTACAAGGCCACCGGGAAGAACCTCCAGGAGGCCGACAAGGCCATCGGAGTCGCCCCGGACAAGACGAAGGTCACCGTCACCCCCGAAATGGCCCACTACTGGACGGCGATGATCGACGAGCTGAAGTGGGAGCTGAAGGACAAGGAGTGAGAGGCTAGCGGATCCAGCCTGGAAGCGCGTCCGCCTTCCGGGCTTCCTCCGAAAGTTCGTCCAACCGCCGTTTCGCCGCGTCGACGCGCTGCTGAGCGCGGTCCACGCGATCCCGCCGGCGCTGCAGCTCGAACGCCCACGTCGCCGTCGCCCCTTCGCCGGGGGGCGGGTCCGTCCTTTCGTAGCGGTCCCGGTCGTCGGTCGCGATCTTCAGCTCCGCCTCGGCATCGGACAGGTCCTCCCGGAGCTTCTTCGCGCGGCCCCGCCAGTACGACTCGCCCCGCCCGTCCCGGTCGACGACCTTCGCCGCCTTCGCCTGGTCGGACCGCGTCCCCGGCTCGGCCCGCTCGGGCAGGCCGGCCTCGCCCGTCTTCGCGGTCCCGGACGCGGAGGAGAGCTTCTTTTCCGCCTCCTTCCGCCCCTTTTTCAGCTTGACCTGGTTGCCGAGCGGCGTCTGCGGACCCGCCGTCGCGTAGCGCGTGCCGACGTCGTGCTGCGCGGGAGGCGCCGCGGACTTTCCGCCCCGGTTCGCCGCCGCGGTCTTCTCGAGGTCGACGGTCTCGACCCGAAAGGAGACGAGCTGCCCCGTCGGCCAGAGGTTCCCGACGAGAGTCGACCCTTTCACGGCCGGGGCCTTTGCGAGGCGTACCGTGCTGCCGTCTTTCTGGATCACGAGGTAGGTCGGGACGGGAGTCGCGGTGGGCGCGGGCCCGGCGGGAGCCGGCAGCGCCACGAGGAGGGCGGCGACGAAAGCGAAAAGCGTGACGCCCCGCGCGCCCCGCCTCATCGCGCTCCGACCCGTTTCGAGAGCGCCTCGGCCGCGGAGAGGCCCTCGACGGTTCTCACGCCGTGCCAGCAGAAGTCGTCTCCCGGGAGGCGGATCACGCGGCACGACGCCGGCAGGCGGTCCCGCCAGAACACGGCGTCCTTCTCGCCGAATCGGTACGGCTCGTCGGGGAGGAGCAGGACGTCGGGACGCGAGGAGACGATCTCGTCCTCCGACGTGACCGGATAGTCCGGGGCACCGGCGTCAGCAGACTCTCCGAGTGAAAGAGAACCCCCCACCCGGCGGAGCAGATCCGCGACGTACGTGCGCGGGCCGACGGTCATCCAGGGGTCCTTCCAGATCAGATAGACGAACCGGAACGGGCGCCTCCCGGCCGAGCCGATCCGCCCGGCCGCCTCTTCCACCTTCGAAGAAAAATCTTCGGCTCTTTCCTCCGTGCCCGTCAGCCGCCCGAAGTGCCGGAGGAGCGCCGGGACCTCGGCCACGCTCCGCGGGTGCGAGACGTCCACCCTGAACTCCCGCGCGAGCGCCTCGACGTCCTCCTTCCGGTTCTCCTCGCCGTTCGCGAAGACGAGGTCGGGCGCCGCCGCCCGGATCGCCGCGAGGTCGGGGTTCTTCGTCCCGCCGACCTTCGGGATCCGCGACACGGCCTCCCGCGGGCGGACGCAGTAGCGCGTCACGCCGACGAGGTCCCCCGCGAGCCCGAGCGCCACGAGGCTCTCGGTGATCGACGGGCAGAGGGAGACGAGCCGCACGCCCCGATTATCGGCGAGGCCGGGCGCCGCACGCTCGTCGTAGAATCCCTGCTGGTCGTCTGCGGGACGGGGGCCCTGAACGCCCGCGGAGACGAGGGGGAACGCACACCGATGTCCAGCGTCGCGAGGGAAACGTCCGCCGGGGCGCGCCTCGGCGAAGAGGTCGTCGTCAACGACTTCTCCCTGCAGGTGGCCACCGCCAACGGTTCGGGCTCGCAGACGGCCAACAGCGTCCTGATGCGGTCCATCTTCCGGATGGGGGTCCCGGTCTCCGGGAAGAACCTCTTCCCGTCGAACATCCAGGGGCTCCCGACCTGGTTCACGATCCGCGCGAACGCCGACGGGTACATCGCGCGCAAGCGGGAACTCGACGTCCTCGTCGTGATGAACCCGGAGACGGCCGACGAGGACGTCCGCGAGGTCCGCTCGGGCGCCTCGGTCGTCTGCGAGAAGAAGCTCGGCGTCGAGACGAAACGCGACGACCTGCGCTTCTACCCGGTCCCCTTCGGCGAGCTCGTCGTGAAGGTCACCGCCGGCTCGGAGATGGCGAAGCTCCGCAAGCTCGTCGTCAACATGATCTACGTCGGCGTCGTGGCCGACCTGATGGGGATCGAGCCCAAGGAGATCGAGACGGCCATCGCGAAGCAGCTCCGCGGCAAGCAGAAGGCGATCGACCTGAACATCGCCGCCATGCGCCTCGGCCTCGAGTACGCGGCGGCGAACTTCTCCGAGAAGATCCCGCACCAGGTCCGGCGGATGGACCGGACGGCCGGCAAGATCATCATCGAGGGAAACACGGCCGCGGCGCTCGGCTGCCTCTTCGGCGGCGCGACCGTCTGCTGCTGGTACCCGATCACCCCGTCCTCCTCGCTCTGCGAGGCCTTCATCGACCTCTGCGACGACCACCGTGTCGACCCGGTCACGAAGCGGCGGGCGGTCGCCGTGATCCAGGCCGAGGACGAGATCGCCTCGATCGGCATGGTCCTCGGCGCCGGCTGGGCGGGCGCCCGCGCCTTCACCGCCACGTCGGGCCCGGGCATCTCGCTCATGTCCGAGTCGATCGGCCTCGGCTACTACACCGAGGTGCCGGCCGTCATCTGGGACGTCCAGCGCGTCGGGCCCTCCACCGGCCTCCCGACCCGGACGATGCAGGGGGACCTCCTTCTCGCCTACTACAACTCGCACGGCGACGCGCGCCACCCGGTCCTCTTCCCCTCCTCGCCCGCCGAGTGCTTCGAGATGGCGATGGACGCGTTCGACCTCGCCGAGGAGCTGCAGACGCCGGTCTTCGTCCTCTCGGACCTCGACCTCGGGATGAACAACTGGATGTCCGACCCGTTCCCCTATCCGACGCGCCCCCGGAAGGCGGGAAAGGTCCTCGACGAGGAGTCGGTCCAGCGGTTCAAGGACGGGTGGGGACGCTACAAGGACGTCGACGGGGACGGCATCCCGTACCGGACGCTCCCCGGGACTCCTTCGGCGGCCGCGGCCTACTTCACGCGCGGCTCGGGCCACAACGAGATGGCGCAGTACACCGAGAAGCCGCAGGACTTCGTGGACAACGTCGACCGGCTGCTCGTGAAGTTCGAGACGATCCGGACGCTCGTGCCGAAGCCCGAGATCGACGACCGGTTCGGCTCCCCGGCGGGGCTCCTCTGCTTCGGCACGTCGCAGTACGGCGTCCTCGAAGCACGCGACCGGCTGAAGCGCGACTTCGGCGTCGAGCTCGACGTCTGCCGCCTCAAGGCGCTCCCGTTCGGGACGGACGTACGCGACTGGATCGGCCGGCACGAGAAGATCTTCGTCGTCGAGCAGAACCGCGACGCCCAGCTCCGGACGATCCTCCGCGACGAGTTCCCGGAGCGGGCCGGCGATTTCGTCTCGATCCTCCAGTACAACGGCCTCCCGCTCGACGCCACGACCGTCGTCGACGGAGTGCTCGGAAATGGTCACGACGAGAAAGGAGCCCGGCAGTGAGCGCGGCCGCCCCCCCGAAGACGAACCGGCTCGGCCTGCCGAAGGCCGACTACGAGGGGATGAAGTCGACCCTCTGCCTGGGCTGCGGCCACGACGTCATCACGAAGCAGATCATCAACGCGTTCTACGAGATGGGGATCCCGCCCCACCGGGTGGCGAAGTTCTCGGGCATCGGCTGCTCCTCGAAGACGCCGGCCTACTTCCTGAACCGCGCCTGGGGCTTCAACGGCGTCCACGGCCGGATGCCGTCGGTCGCCACCGGCGCCCTCGTCGCCAACTCCGAGCTCGTCGGCATCGGCATCTCGGGAGACGGCGACACGGCCTCGATCGGCATCGGGCAGTTCGTCCACCTCGTCCGCCGGAACATCCCGCTCGTCTACATCGTCGAAGACAACGGCGTCTACGGCCTGACGAAGGGGCAGTTCTCCGCGACGGCCGACGTCGGCGCGAAGCAGAAGAACGGCGCCGTGAACGACTTCGTCCCGATCGACTGTTGCTCGCTCGCCATCGAGCTGGGCGGCACCTTCGTCGCGCGCTCCTTCTCGGGCGACATGAAGCAGCTCCAGACGATCCTCGAGGCGGCTCTCGCCCACAAGGGGACGTGCGTCCTCGACGTCATCTCCCCCTGCGTCACCTTCAACGACCACGAGGGCTCGACGAAGAGCTACAAGTGGTCGAAGGAGCACGAGACGCCGGTCCACGAGATCGGCTTCGTCCCCTACTTCGAGGAGACGCTCGCGGAGATCCCGGCCGGCGACACGAAGGACGTGAAGTTCCCCGACGGCTCGACGCTCCGCTTCCGCGGAGTGGGCCGGGAGTACGACCCGACCGACCGGGAGAGCGCGCTCGCCGCGATCCACAAGAGCCACGAGACCGGGGAGATCCTGACGGGGATCCTCTACGTCGACCCGGCGAAGCCCGACCTCAAGGGGCTCCTCGGCATGGTGGAGGAGCCGCTCCACAGCCTGCCGATGGAGCGCCTCCGGCCCCCGAAGGCGGCGCTCGACGCCATCATGGAGTCGATGCGGTAGCGTCCCCGCGTCAGCTCGCGTCGAGCGCCTTCATCCGGCGGAGCTCCAGCTCCTCGTACTTGCGCCGCACCGTCCCGAGCAGACCCGCCGGGACGGCGGAGCAAATCACGCCGACGAGGAAGAAGAGGAAGAGGACCGCGCTGGGCTGACCGCTCCACCATCCGACCGCGAGGGCCGCGAGGGAGGCGATTCCCACGGCGAGCATCCCCCGGAGAACCGCGAGGACCAGGGAGCGCGCCTCTCCCCGGGACGCGAGGATCCCGACGAGCGCGCCCATAAGGCCGAGAAACCCGCCGCCGATTCCCCCGACGAGGCCGATCTGGCGAGACGTGAGCCAGGCTCCGGACGGGAGGAGCGGGTCGTCGCCGGGACCCAGCTCCACGAGGCGAAGAGGACCCAGGGTCACCGTCCCGCGTCCGGGAAAGGCGACGTTGACGGCGAGCTTCTCCGGCTGCATTCCGGACTCCGCCGTGAATGGCAGGACGAAGGCTCGAAAAGCGAAGGTGCCCCGGAGGCTCGCCATCGGTCCGGCCGGCGCGAGCGTCCTCGAGAAGTACGCCCCCCCGCGGGGAAAGAAATTCCACATCTCGAGATAAGCCTGCCCTTCGACGTTCTCGCCGCGTACCTCTCCGCGCAGCGCGTAGACCGGCCCGCCGATTCCCGGCTGTTCGATGACGAAGAGCGGGACGACGCGGGGCGAGCCGTCCGGGTTCGTCACCTGGAGCGATTCGAACGCGATCCCCCCGCCCGGCGGGACGACCTCGCCCCCCAGGAGCCGGCCTTCGGCCTTCAGAGCGGACCACCGGATCTCCTGGACGTTTCGTTCGGCGAGCGCGGGGATTGCGATCGTTGCGAAAGCGACGCCCGCGAGGGCGCCCTTAGCGAGAGCGACGGACTTCTTCACCGCGACCCTCCATTTCCTTTCGGTGCTCCTTCAGAAGCAGCTTCAGCGTTTCGAGCTCGATCTTCCCTTCTGCATAGGCGGCCCGGAGCACACGCTCGAACTCGCTCCGGATCTCCTGGTCGTCGAGAATCCTGATCTTCTCGATCAGGCGGTCGAGCCGGAGGCGGACGGTCGGATACGTGATGCCGTAGGCCTGGGCGAGCTCTTTGAGCGAACCTGAGGCCAGAAGAAACCGCTTCACGAAGGCCAGATCCTCGTCGGTCAGGTGGTCGATCCACATTCCTAAACCCGACTTTCAATATAGTAACAACAAAAAGAAAGTCAATATAAATTTAATTAAAGACAGGCGCGGGGGGAATCCGGCCCCCGCTTCCGTTCAGCGCACGGGGAGGCACTTCGGGTAAGCCTCGATCTCCGCGGTCTGGTCGACCCACTCGTGCCAGACGTCGGGAGAGACCGGGTCGTCCGTGTCCTTCAGGCTTCGCCGCGCCCACGCGCGAAGGAACGCGGCGCGCTCGGCGACGTAGGCCTGACAGCCGCGCATCTTCCCCGTCTGCGTGTAGTACTCGACGAGACCGACGATGGCCGTCGCGAGGCCGAGGCCCCCGAGGATCGCGGCAGTCGTGCCGCCGCCGACGCTCGCCCCCGCGATCCCGAGGCCGACGCCGCCGGACCCGACCAGCTTCCAGAGGTTCGCCTGCTTCTCCTCCCGGCTCTTCGCCTTTTCCTGGACGAAGGCGAGGTCGTCCGCGATGTAGCGGTCGACCTCCTCGAGGAGCTCGCGATTTGTCGGCGGCGGCTGCTTGAGGCGCACCTGCCGCCCGGCTTCCGCGAAGGCCTTCTTGTTGCCGTCCGACTCCGATGTCGCGCAGCCCGAGGACGCGAGGGCGAGCGCGAGGGCCGAGGCGGCGGCGACTCCCCTCCGCGCGAGCTTCATCGGGCGATACAGCATCCGAGAGGGGGCGAACGCCGTCACTCGGCCTTGTTCATGTACCAGACCATCCAGCCGAGAGTCCCGAGGAGGGCGAAGGACATCGCCGCCCAGACGAAGCCGAGCGGCCATCTGTTGCCGTACTGGTTCTGGATCCGCCAGTAGGCGGTGGCGACCACGAGGACGAAGAAGAGGGCGAGGGCGAAGCGCCTCACCTGCGTCCAGCTCTCCATCGCGTCCTCTTCCTGCTGCAGTTGCTCGAGCGCCTTCTCGCGCCGCCGGCGGTCCATCTCTCGGCGGCGCGCCTTCATCCCCTCGGTGACGAGCGGCCCTTCGCGGCCCGTCTTCTCTTCGGGAGCGGTCTTCGGAGGAGACCAGACCCGGGGCGCAAAAGGCCCCCTCGGACCGCCCGCCATCGGCTTCGGATCCTCGGCCATGACCCCCTAAGGGTAGCTCAGGCCGGGGTCGGAGCCCCCTGGCCGGGGTGCGCCGGCAGCGCCGCGGCCGCGAGCTCGAGGACGTCGAACGGCTCCGTCTTCCCGGAAAGCTCCGTCTTCGCGTTCCCGACCATCACCATGCAGAAGGGGCAGGAGACACCGACGGCGTCCGTGCCTGCGGCCTCGATCTCCCTGAACCGCTCCTGGTTGATGCGGGTTCCCAGCGTCTCGTCCAGCCACATCCGCCCGCCGCCGGCGCCGCAGCAAAGCCCCTTCTCGCGGCTCCGCGGCAGCTCCCGGAGCGTCAGACCCGGGATCGCGGAGAGGACGGCGCGCGGCGCGTCGTAGACGCCGTTGTGCCGGCCGAGGTAGCAGGGGTCGTGGAAGGAGATCGACTTCTCGATCTTCGTCGAGAGGTCGAGGCGTCCTTCCTCGATCAGCTTCGCCACCAGCTCCGTCCCGTGCAGGACCTCGTACGTCCCGCCGAAATCGGGGTACTCGCGCGCGAGCGTGTTGAAGCAGTGCGGGCAGTTCGTGACGATCTTCTTCACGCCATAGCCGTTGAGCCTCTCCACGTTCGCCTGCGCGAGCGTCTGGAAGAGGTACTCGTTTCCGAGCCGCCGTGCCGCGTCGCCGGTGCAGGTCTCCTCGGAGCCGAGGATCGCGAACGTCACCCCGGCTTGGTGGAGGAGCGTCGCGAGAGCGCGTGAGACTTTCTTCCCGCGGTCCTCGTACGAGCCGGCGCAGCCGACCCAGAAGAGGATCTCGGCGTCCGGCGCCTCGGCCATCGTCGGCAGGGGAAACGGCAGCTCCTTCGCCCAGGCGCCGCGGTCGGCGGCCGCGAGGTTCCACGGGTTCCCCTGCCGCTCCATGCCGTTGAAGGCGGTCTGCGCCTCCTTCGGGAACTCGCTTCGCTCGAGGACGAGATGGCGGCGGAGGTCGGTGATCTTGTCGACGTAGGTGATGCCGACCGGACAGGCGTGCTCGCAGTAGCGGCACGTCGTGCAGGCCCAGATCGTCTCCTCGGAGACCCATCCGCCGATCAGCGGCTTGCGGCCCTCGAGCGTCGCCGCCGCCGTGCCGCCGCCGACGCCGCTCGCGGCCTCGAGGAGGGCGGGCGCGTCGGTGTAGAGCGCGTGGCGGAGGTCCACGGTGAAGCCCTTCGGCGTCAGCGGCTTTCCGGTCAGGTGCGTCGGGCAGATCTCGCGGCAGCGGCCGCACTCCGTGCAGGTGAAGATGTCCAGCTTCTGCTTCCAGGTGAAGTCCTCGACCTTCGAGACGCCGAAGGCTCCCGCCTCTGCCGCCTTTTCGATGTCGACGGTGACCATTTTTCCCGGCGCGTCGAGCTTCGAGAAGAAGAGGTTCGGGAGGGCGGTGATGACGTGGAAATGTTTCGCGAACGGGAGGTAGTTCCCGAAGACGAAGATGGCGATCAGGTGCGCCCACCAGCAGCCGAAGTAGATGGACTGAAGAGATGACGAAGAAAAAGAAGAAAAGATCTGCTTGGAAAGTGAATATGTCACCGGCTCCCAGCTCGCGAGCCCGGCGAGGGCCGTGCTTCCGGCACCGGCGGCGACGCCCGCGGCTCCCTGTTGGAGCAGCACGAAATGCGCTGCGCCGGCGCCGAGATCGGTCACCATCAGGAGGCCGATCAGGCCGAGGATCAGGTCGGCGTCGAACGACGGGTCGAGGCGCTCCTTGCGGAAGACGTGGCGCCGCCCGAGCGCGAGGAGGACGCCGGCGAGCGTCGTCAGGAGGACGACGTCCTTCAGGAGGAGGTAGCCCTCCCAGAAGCCCGGGGGCAGGAACGGCATCCCGGCTCCCGGGAAAAGCCCCTCGAGGACGAGCGAGACCGTCCGGACCGAGAGGACGACGAAGCCCGAGAAGATCAGGATGTGATAGAGGCCCGCGTACGGGTCCCGGAACATCTTCCGCTGGAGGAGCCCGTACTCGACGACGTTCCAGAAGCGGCGGCCGAGCCGGTCGAACCGGGGGTCCGGGACACCGTTCCCGAGGAGGAGGAGCTGGACCCGTCGCGAAGCCGTGTACGCGAAAAAGACGATCGAGGCGAGGAGGAGGAGGGCGAAGAGGAGGGTGCCGGGGACGCCGAAGAAGGGGACCTCGGTGGGCGTGAGCGTCATGGCGCAACGCAGAATAGCTCAGGCCGCGCGGGCCGTAGCGGCGCCAGGCCACTTCCTCCCTAGGCCTCATGGCGGGGCGTCTGCTGTATCATGTGACGTGCATCTCCTTGGCCTCAGGCACGTCTCGACAGAGCGGAGTTCGAGAATGAGAGACACCGTTCGCCCGTCCGGAGAGTCTTTCGGCCGCCCGGCGACCCTCGTCGCCGCCGGAGCGGCGCTCACCCTCCTTTTCGCGCTCGCGGGCCCGGCGCTCGCCGCGGGCGCCGCCCAGGGAACCGACCTCTGGGGCGGCCCGGGCGCGAAGGGGGCCGGCCTCTCCGCCCGCTTCGACACGACCGTCTTCGTCACGGGCTCGTTCCCGGCGGCCGGCACCGTCGAGTTCTGGGTCGGCGGCGCCGTCCTCGACTCGGCTCCCTTCTCGATCCCGGCCCACGGGACCGCCGCCGTCGCCACGCCCTCGACACTCGACGGACTGGGCGCCTTTCTGATCCGCGTCCGCGCCGACTCTCCCGTCGGCGCCTGGTCCGAGACGTACAACGACACGGCCGGCGGCCGGTTCGGCCTCGCCATCCCGGCCTTCGGCCCCGCCGACTTCCTGAACCCGGGCGACGAGGCCTCGGGCGGCGGCGCCAGCGCGTCGACGGACCCGGCCGGCTCCCGGACGAACGTTGGCGTCCTCTGCAGCGGCAACGGCACGCAGGCGTGCGAGGCCGAGCTCTCGGTCTTCGACTCCGGCACCCTCCTCGGCACCGGCACGCTCTCGGCGACCCCCGGCTCCGCCGCGCAGCAGGGCCTCGGCTTCCTCGTCCCGGCGGCGTCCGGCAAGACGGTCCTGACGCTCCGCTTCCGCGTCCTCGCGGGCGCCTCGCAGCCCTACGCGATCCTGAACGACAACGGGACGAGCGACGCCTCGCTCCTCCCGCTCACCGTCACGCGCGGCGCCTTCTCCACGGCGCCCATCATCGACAGCTACACGCTGACACCGACCAGCGGCTGCGCTCCGCTTCCCGTCACGGCGAACTGGTCGACGACCGGCGCGGTGAAGGTCTCGATCTCGGGCGTCGGGGGCGACCTCCCGCCCACGGGCTCGAAGACCTTCAACGTGAATGCCACCGGCGACGTCGTCCTGACGGCGTACGCCGCGAGCGGCCTCAGTTCGTCACAGACGCTCCGCGTCTCCCTGACGGCGCCCGCCGACCCGCCCACGCCGACGCCCGTCCACGGCGACGGTGGTCGTCGGGAAGAAGGTGAACGGCCTCCTGCCGCCGACCATCGTCGTCGGGACGATCACGTACGCTTTCACGCAGCAGCAGTCGACCGGCTCGACGTTCACGCTCCTCTACAACCAGTTCGTCTACACGGCCGGTTCGGTGCCGGGCACCGACATCGTGACGCTCACGGCGACCGGCTCCTGCGGCGACGTAACCGCCACCTTCACGGCGACCGTCACCGCCACCCCGCCGCCCCCGGGCAAGCCGGTCATCACGTCGTTCAGGGCGGAGCCGCCGGAGGGGTGCGCGCCCGCGAGCGTCCTCCTCTCGTGGACGACTCAGAACGTCGTCTCGGTCGACCTGCCGGGCGTTCCGACGCTCGGGCCGCTTCCCGCGAACGGCGCCGTCCCCGTGACGCTCAACATCCCGACGACCTTCACGCTCACGGCCTACAACGCCGCGGGGGCGTCGGTCTCGACGACGCTCCTCGTGCCGGTCGACCTGACCGCCTGGTACCCGATCATCGACCCCGCCGTGAACAACCAGATCTGGCCGGTGAACGCCTCGACGCTGGTCACGGTCACGGGCGTTCCCGACCCGTCGCGGCTCCGGGTCGTCATGTCGAAGAACGAGTCGGGCGGCTCGTTCCTGCCGGTGGGGCCGGGGCTCTACGCGTACCAGGCCGGGCCGGTCCCGGGGAACGACATCTACCGCGTCTTCTACACGAACGGCTGCGGGAACGCGTACGGCGAATTCAAGGCGACCGTAGTACCGTAAGCAATGGGGGAACCCGGCCATCGGGTTCCCCCTCGGCGCTTCGCGCCGACCCCCTCCGCGGAGGAAAGAGAAGACGCTTCCCGTCGCCGCTACGCCTTCATCTTCTTCGCCGCCTCGGTCATCGCCGGGACGATCTGGAAGAGATCGCCGACGATGCCGTAGGTCGCCACCTTGAAGATCGGCGCCTCGGGGTCCTTGTTGATGGCGACGATCACCTTGGAGGAGCCCATCCCCGCGAGGTGCTGGATGGCGCCCGAGATGCCGCAGGCGACGTAGAGCGACGGCGAGACGACCTTCCCCGTCTGGCCGACCTGGTGCGAGTGGTCGATCCAGCCGGCGTCGACCGCGGCGCGCGAGGCGCCCAGCGCCGCGCCCAGCTCGTGGCAGAGCGCGCGGAGGACGGGCCAGTTCTCGGGCCCCTTGATGCCGCGGCCGCCGGAGACGATCTTGTCGGCCTCGGCCACGTCCAGCTCGCCCGCCTCGGCCGCCTCGAGCTTCACGACCTTCGCGCGGATCTTCGGCGCCACCGATCGAGACAGGGACGACCTCGCCCGCGCCGGGGGCGCCGGCCTTCGAGGCCGGGAAGACGTTCGGGCGCGGCGTGGCGACGCCGAGCGCGACGCCCGGGTCCGTCGTCACCGTCACCCGGGCCTTGCCGGAGTAGACCGGGCGCGATCCGACGAGCTTCCCCCCCTCGACGTCGAGCGCCATGACGTCGGAGAGGACCCCGACCTTCCGGCGCGCGGCGAGCCGCGGGGCGAGGTCCTTCCCCATCATCGTGGCCGAGACGAGGAGGATCGACGGAGAAAACGCGGTGACCGCCCCGTCGAGGGCCGCCGTGTACCCCTCGGACGAGTAGAGCGTGAGCTCGGGGGCGTCGGCCACGAAGACCTTCGCGGCGCCGTACGCGGCCAGCTCGGGGGCGAGAGAAGAGACGCCCGAGCCGGCGAGACAGGCTCCGAGCGCCCCGCCCGTCTTTCCGGCGAGCGTCCGCCCGAGCGTCAGCGCCTCGAGCGAGGCCTTCCGGATCTTCCCGTCCCGCTGCTCGATGAAGACGAGGACGTTGCTCATCACAGCACCTTCGCTTCGTCGCGCAGAAGCTTCAGCAGCTCCTCCGCGGCCTTCGCCGGGTCGTCGGCGGGGATCAGCTTCACGGCGCCGCGAGCGGGCGGCAGCTCCAGCTTCGTCCAGGTCACGGCGGCGCCCGCCGCCGCGTCGTAGCCGACCTCGGCCGGCTGCTTCACGGCGATCGTCTTCTTCTTCGCCGCCATGATCCCCTTCAGCGACGCGTAGCGCGGCTCGTTCAGCCCCTTCTGGGCGCCGATCACGACCGGAAGCGTCGATCTCGACCACCTCGACCGCGCCCTCGATCTCGCGCCTTGCGGTGACCTTCCCCTCGCCCCACTCCAGCTTCGTCACCAGCGTGACGTGCGGCAGGTCGAGCAGCTCGGCCAGCATCGGGACGAGGAGCTGCGCGTCGGTGCCGACCCCCTTGTTCCCGATCCAGACGACGTCGTGCGGCAGCGCCTTCACCGCGCCGGCCAGGATCTGGGCCACGCCGAGCGAGTCGATCTCGCCGGTCCCGTCGGACGCGACGCGGACCGCGTCGTCGGCGCCGCGGGCGAGGCACTCGCGGAGGCCGGTGTCGGCGCGGGCCGGGCCGTACGTCACGACCGTGACGGTGCCCCCCTTCGCCTCCTTCGCCTTCAGAGCCTCCTCCAGCGCGTACTCGTCGTACGGCGAGACGATCCACTTGACGTCGGCTTCGTCGATCGACTTCCCGTCCGCGCCGATCCTGATCTTCGTCTCGGTGTCGGGAACGTGCGCGACCAGAACGACATGATTCATGTGCAAACCCCCCTCGAGGGCGGCGGAAACCTAGCACGGAGAGAAGCGGGCGTCATTGAATTAAATGAATCACGGCTCATTCCGGGACCCTTGACTTACGTCTTTTTTACGCCTACGTTCTGGGTCCCGGAAATGCCGTGAAAAGTGCCGCTTTTCTCCTCCTGAAGGACTTCCTGAAAGACGCCCCCGAGGAGCTGGCCCGTGGCCTGACGAGCGCGGCCGAGCTCCTCGAGCGGGCGCGCACCGCGCCGGCCGGGAAGACGCTTCCCACCGCCGTCCCCGCGCTGGAAGGGCTCCTCCCCGGCGGCCTGCCACGAGGGGAGATAGTCGAAATCTGCAGTTTCTCCGGGGGTTTCTCGATCCCCCCGGCCCCCCCAAGAAGAGTTCTTTACTCCACCGGTCGCTTTTCGCTCGCCCTCTCCCTTCTCGCCGCTGCAACCTCCGTGGGCGAGGCGGCGGCGCTCGTCGACCTCGGTGACCACTTCGACCCGCAGGCGGCCGAGGCGGCGGGGGTCTCGCTGCCGCGTCTTCTCTGGCTCCGGCCGCGGACGCTCCGGCAGGCGCTCCTTTCCGCCGAGACGGCCGTCACCGCGGGGATCCCGTTCGTCCTCCTCGACCTCGGCCTTGCCGCCTCGAAGATCTCGCTCCGGCAGCGGGCGCGGCACGACTTCGCCTTCCTCCGCCTCGCGCGCGCGGCGCGGGCGCACGACACGGCCCTCGCCGTCCTCTCGCCGCGGCGGACGACGGGCGCCGCCGCCCGCGTCGTCCTCGCGGCGGCGGGGGCGCGCCCCGCGTGGAGCCGCCTTCCGCACGCGGCCTCCGTCCCGCTCCTTCTCGGCCTCGCCGCGCGGCTCGTCCCGGAGAAGCTCCCCTTCCACCGCCCCGCCGCGGCGGAGTTCCTGCCGCTGCGTCTGGAGGAAACCATTTCTGCGAATGAAAAAACGACCAACAGCGATCGGCAGAGTCCTTCGTACGGCCACGTCGAAGCGACGACCCGCGGGGCTCTCCGTGCGGGCACGTCGAAGCTCGCGCGGCGCGAGACGGGCGGGAGAGCCTGAATGCGCAGGCGCGAGCTGAGCCGAGCGAGGCGCCCCAGAGTCTCGTCGCAGCGAGCGCACTCGGCGCCGAGCGTTGCCCGGCAGGAGAGCCCTGCGGGTCCGGCGTCATTCCGTGCGCCGAGCGTCGCCGAGGGATCCCGTTGATTGCCAACCTCCGCACCATGCGCATCGCCTGCCTCCTCGTCCCGATGTTCCCGCTCGCCGCGCGGCTCCGGAGCGAGCCCGAGCTCACGGCGACGGCCGCCGTCGTCGTCGCCGGGAACGGCAGCGCCGCCCATGTCCTCGCGGCCACGCGCGCCGCGCGGAAGGCCGGCGTCCGCCCGGGGATGACGCTGCCGCAGGCGCGGACGCTCCTCCCCGGCCTCATCGCCCGCGCGCGCGACGCCGTCAGCGAGGCGGCCGCGCAGGAAGCGCTCCTCGACGCCGCCGGCCATTTCTCGCCGCGCGTGGAGGACGGCGGCGAGGGGCTCGCCTACGCCGACGTCGACGGGCTCGAGCGCCACTTCCCCGACGAGCGCGACCTCGGCCGCGCGCTGATCGCCGCGGCGAAGAAGGACGGGCTCCCCGCCCGCTGCGGCCTCGCCTCGAGCAAGCTCGCGGCCCACGTCGCCGCGTCGTTGCCCGATTCCCCCCACGTCGTCCCCCCCGGCGCCGAGGCGGCCTTCCTTTCGCCGCTGCCCCTCGCGCGCCTCTCGCCCGAGGTCGGCCTCGCCGCCACGCTCGCGCGCTGGGGCCTGACCACCGTGGGCGACTTCGCGAAGCTCCCCGCCCCCGAGATCGCCGGGCGCCTCGGCGAGGCGGGGCGCGCCCTGCACGACGCCGCCCGCGGCCTCGACCCGCGCCCGCTCGTCCCGCGCCAGCCGCCCCTCGGCTTCACCGAGGGGATGGAGCTGGAGTGGCCCCTCGTCACGCTGGAGCCGTTCCTGGGCATGGCCGAGGCGGCGCTCGAGCGGCTCGTCGCGCGCCTCTCCGCCCACGCCCTCGGCTGCGTGAAGCTGGAGACCGACCTCCGTCTCGAGCCCGACGGCCACGACGTCCGCGCCCTCGCCCTCCCCGCGCCGACGCGCGACACGCGGACCCTCCTCTCCCTCGTCCGCCTCGACCTCGAACGGCGCCCGCCCGGCGCCCCCGTGGCCGGCTTCGTCTTCACCGCCCACCCCGACGCCCCGCGCCCCGGCCAGCTGACCCTCTTCGGCCCCGCCGAGATCTCGCCCGATCGGCTCGCCACCGCGCTCGCCCGGCTCTTTGCGTTGTTAGGCGAGGGGCGCGTCGGGTCTCCGCGGACCGTCGACGGCCACCTTCCCGAGCGCTTCGCCCTCGTGCCGTGGGAGCCGCCGCCTCCCCCCGTCGAGCGAAAGCCCCCGCGCGCGGGGCGCGGCCTCCTCGCCGTCCGCGTCCTCCGCCCGCCGCTCCCGCTCGAGGTGCTGGTCGACGGGAGTAGCGGCCCGAACGGCAATCCCGGCACGACGTCCCGTCCCGCCTCGCTGAAGTCGCTGGCAAACGAGGCCACGAAGGGGCTCCCGGACCTCGCGGGCGCCGTCCGCGTCGCCTCGGGGCCGTGGCACCTCGAGGAGGCGTGGTGGTCCGACGCCCCCGTGACGCGCGAGTACTGGGACGTCGAGCTCTCCTCCGGCCCCCTCTGCCGCATCTTCCGGAACACCGCCTCCGGCGACTGGTTCGCCGACGGCGTCTACGACTAGGTTGCCCGGCGTCGGAAGCGCAGAATCGAGAACCCGTCTCAACCACCAACACCGGAAAGGAGACCCCATGGCCACGACCAAGCCCAACCCGATCCCCCCCGGCTTCGAGGGCGCCACCCCCTACCTCTACATCAAGGGAGCCGCGAAGGCGCTCGACTTCTACAAGCGCGCCTTCGGCGCGACGGAGCGGATGCGCATGGACGGCCCCGACGGGAAGATCGGCCACGCCGAGATCGCCATCGGCAAGGCCATCGTCATGCTGGCCGACGAGTCCCCCGCCATGAACGCCCTCTCCCCCGTCACGATCGGCGGGACGGCGGCATCGTTCCTGATCTACGTCTCCGACGTCGACGCCGTCTTCCAGCAGGCGCTGAAGGCGGGCGCCACGCAGCTCTCCCCCGTCGAGAACAAGTTCTACGGCGACCGGATGGGGGGCCTGAAGGACCCGTTCGGCCACCAGTGGTACCTCGGCACCCACATCGAGGACGTCACCCCCGAGGAGATGGGCCGCCGCGCCGCCGAGATGGCGAAGGCCGGAGCCAAGAGCTGAGGCGGCTGGGAGAGGGTCACGAAGGAGATCACGCGAACGCGTGCTACACTGATTTACGTGAAAACGACCACTTCGTCCGACCGCCAGAACGTGACCCTCTCCCTTCCCAAGCCCCTGCTCCGGAAGGCGAAGATCCTCGCCGTCGAGAAGCAGACCTCGCTTTCCGGAATCCTCGTGGACGCCCTCGAGGATCTCGTTCGGGAGCAGGACGAATACGAAAAGGCCAAAGCACGGGCGCTTGCCCGCATGCGAAACGCCCGAAGCCTCGGAACGAAGGGCCGCATCACCTGGACCCGGGACTCGCTGCATGAGCGCCGCTGACCCGGGCCGCCAGTTCGTAGACACGAACATACTCGTCTACGCGCACGACGTGGACACCGGGGCAAAGGCTGCTCGCGCGCAGGAGCTCCTGGAGGAGCTGTGGGAGTCGGGGGTCGGCTGCCTCAGCCTGCAGGTTCTTCAGGAGTTCTACGTCATCGCGACCGGAAAGCTCCGAAAGCGCCTGACCCCGGAAGCCGCAGCCGAATACGTGGAAGACTTCGCACGGTGGACACTACATGCACCCGATCGCAACGACCTGCTCGCCGCCATCGGAAGCGCACGAAGGCATCGCTTGAGCCTTTGGGACGCACTCATTCTTAGAAGTGCCTCCCGACTCGGCTGCAAGACTCTCTGGACCGAGGACCTGAAGGACGGCGAGACCTACGACGGCGTCCGCGTGAAGAACCCGTTCAAGTGAGCGACTGAGAGCGACACCGATGCCCCCGCCCCGACTCCTCGACCGCCTCCGCGCGGCGGTCCGCGCCCGGCACTACAGCCGGCGGACCGAGGAGGCGTACGTGGCGTGGGTGCGAAGGTACGTCGTCTTCCACGGCAAGCGCCACCCGGACGAGCTGGGCGAAGCGGAGATCAACGCCTTCCTCTCCGACCTCGCGGTGACGCGGAAGGTCTCGGCCTCCACCCAGAACCAGGCCCTCTCCGCCCTCCTCTTCCTCTACCGCGACGTCCTCGGCCGCGCCGTCGACTCCCTCGGCGACGTCGTCCGCGCCCGCCGCCCGGCGCGCCTCCCCGTCGTCCTGACGCGCGACGAGGTCCGCCGCGTCCTCGCGAACCTCTCGGGCCGCGAGAAGCTCGTCGCCACCCTTCTCTACGGCGCGGGCCTCCGGCTTCTCGACGCGCTCCGCCTCCGCGTGAAGGACGTCGACTTCGCCCTCAACCAGATCGTCGTCCGCGACGGCAAGGGGCAGAAGGACCGCCACACGATGCTCCCCCTCGCCGTGAAGCCCGCCCTCACGGCGCACCTCCGGACCGTGCGCGTGAGGTACGACGCGGACCTCGCCGCGAACCGCGCCGACGTCTACCTCCCCGACGCCATCCGCCTGAAGTACCCGGCGGCCGCCCGCGCCTGGGGCTGGCAGTGGGTCTTTCCGGCGGACCGCCCGAGCGAGGACCCGCGCACCGGGGCGTCGCGCCGCCACCACCTTCCCGAGACCCTGATCCAGCGCGCCATGAAGCAGGCCGTCGCGAGGGCCGGCATCGCGAAGCCCGCGACCTGCCACACGCTGCGCCACTCCTTCGCCACGCACCTCCTCGAGAGCGGCACCGACATCCGCACCATCCAGGAGCTCCTCGGCCACAGCGACGTCGCCACGACGATGATCTACACCCACGTCCTGAACCGCGCCGGCGGCCTGGGCGTGAAGAGCCCGCTGGACCCGCCGTGAGCGCCGCCGCACCTCCCCGCGCCGCTCTTTCCGCATGCCGGGTCGGCTCGAAAATGAAGCCCGGCCAGAGGGGAACGCGGAAGCTCGTGCGCGATTTCGGCGACCGCCTCGTCTGCGTCCGCTACCGGTATGACGAAGGCCGGAAGACGCGCTTCACGACCGTCGAAATCGTTGTCAGCGAGGCGCCGTGGAAGCCGAAGCCCTTCCGCCACGTCCGGGTCGACGTTCGACCGTGGGAGATCAGCATCCGCGAGGCAGTCAAGAAGGCGGGGGGAAGGTGGGAGCCGGAGAACAAGCTGTGGAGAATGAGATACGACCGGGCCCTGAAACTCGGACTGAAGGTGCGCATCCGCCCGCTACCGACCCCGAAGAAGTCTCTACCTGTAGATACCTCGAAGTCCCTACCTGCAGAGACTTCCTCCCCTTCAACGGGAAAAATCACTATTAGTAGCGACCTAGGTCGCCGTCTAATATAAGTTAGGCGGCCTATCGGCATCCGTGCGTCCGGTCTGCCGCATCGGCTCGACACGGTCGGTAGGGCCCACGCCTGCCATCCCGTTCACTGGCATGCTCGCGCTCGCGATCGCGGACTTCTTCTTGAGTTCGGCGCATTCGATGCGAGGCATCCAAACGTCAGAGCTCGACTGATCCGCAGCTGTACGCGCCTTGAGCCCGGACGGCTGCGGCCTTACTTCGAAGCGCTCGTTCGACCTGTGCGAAGGCTGACCTCTCGGCTACGTCTTCGCGCCGCAGGAGTACCGTCGTCTCGGTACTCCTCGCTGTGCAACGCCTCTCCAGGGCCGGTACCCGTCGCTCTGCTCGGCGTGCGCGAGGTGGCGCCACTTGCGTGCATTGCATATCGCGGTTCAAGCCATCAGGACCCGACGGCACGTCGCGTGCGCCGCTCGTGGGCTTCGCGTGGTCGCTGCCGCACTCCTCGGTTACTCGTGCGAGCTCGTACCTGGTTCGACGCACCTGGCTACGTACTTCGCCAGCGAGCCTCGCGTTGTTACGGCTTCCGATCGAGCCGGCCGAGGCACTAGGGGCCGTCTAACACGCGCTGCAGCGGACTCGGAGGTTGCTTCGGTATCGTTGACACTCTCAGCTAACTAGAGAGGTCACGATGGGAAGAGCAGGTCCTCGAAGAGTCAGAAGCTACAGCCAGGAGTTCAAGCTGCGGGCCGTTCAACTGAGCCAGCAGCCAGGAGTCCTGGTCCGGGACGTGGCGCTTTCACTGAGCATTCACCCTTTCATGTTGTCGCGCTGGCGCAAGCAGGCCCGGGACGGCCAGCTGCGCGGTGCCTTGCCGGCTCTGGACCTGAAAGCCGTGGGTGAGCTCCAGCGGCTACGAGAAGTCGAGCGCGATTACAAGCGGCTGAAGATGGAGCATGAGCTCCTAAAAAGAGCGATCCGGTTCGCCCGCGAGTTACGGGGGACGTCTTCGCGTTCCTCGAGGCGAACCGGAGCTTCTTCCCGGTGAGCCTGATGTGCAGGAAGTTCGTCGTCACGCGGGCCGGGTTCTACGCCTGGCGACGCCGTCGTCCGAGTCGCCGGACGTGTTCTGACGCGGCGATGACCGAACGGGTTCTGGCGGTGTTCCAGGAGGCGAGAGGGCTTTACGGCAGCCCTCGAGTGACTCGCGAACTCGGGCGGCAAGGGATTTCGGTCGGCCGACGCCGTGTCGCGCGTCTGATGCGCCTGGCGCAACTCCAGGGCCGCTCGGCCCGTCTTTACCGCCGGTCGCGCGTGGCTCAGAAGGCGTTCTATCGGCTGCATCCGAACACGGTCCACGGTCTCACGACGACCGGCCCGGACCAGCTCTGGGTGGGAGACGTCACGTACGTCCGGGTCGGCGGACGCTGGCGGTACCTGGCCGTCGTGATGGATCGGCACTCCCGCAGGGTCCTCGGATGGAGCCTGGGCCGGAATCGGGACGCCTCGCTGACCCGGCGAGCCCTCACTCACGCCGTCCGATGGCGCCGTCCGCCTGCCGGCCTGACGTTCCACAGCGACCGCGGGATCGAGTACTCGGCCGTCCACCTCGGAGACGAACTGTCCCGCCGGGGCTTCGTCCAGAGCATGAATCGCCCGCGGCAGATGAACGACAACGCCCACATGGAGTCGTTCTTCCATTCGCTGAAGACCGAGCGGCTCTTCGGGATGACGTTCCAGAAGGACTCCGACCTCCGGGCCACTCTCCTCGACTACGTCGGCTTCTACAATCGCCGGCGCCTCCATTCCTCCCTTGGATACCTTCCCCCGGCCGTGTTCGAAGCCCAGGTCCCTAACCACACGAGTGTCAACTAAACCGAAGCAAGTTCCCTCGCTTGCGCTCGCCGCTGAGCGCGGTATCGTTAGGCGCCGCACAGACGGCTGCTATCGCGCACTGCTTGTCGCTTTGTCTGGCTGGTGGCGCCACAGTCGCCTCGGCCGCATCGAGCGCGGACCGCGTCTTCAGCGTTGGCGTCGTCGCCCGAAGCCGCGAGTCACTGTGCTCGTAGCTCGTTACGCCACGATCGGCTTCGTCGTCGTGGGCCACCGCCGCATCACGGCTGCCGCATCGGCGTCTATCGCGTCCATGGCGGCCCGAATCTGCACGCGAGCGCTCGATGGACACCAGCGCGAAGCTTCCCTCGTACGGCCATCTAGATCCGGTTGACCGTTCGTCTGCTGGGGCAATCCCAAGGTTGGCTAGTCCCCATCCTCAGTCCGATCACGCCCTCTGCCTTCGCTTCTCGGCCCAGACCCACCGAACGCGCACGCGTTTCGGCGGCTCCCTAGCTGTCGCTCGGGCAGCCAGAGCGGCGGCCTAACCCCTCGTTGCAGCGGACTCGCGTCGTCGCTGCGCTCTTCCTCGCCGCTGAACTCGCCCATGAAGATTCCTGTCAAGCCCCTCGCCTGAAGATTTCTTTCTCTCGCCGCACGAAGCTGCCGGCCACGCGTCCATTCGGGGTCAGAGCCCCACGTATCACTTCAGCGGATGGCGCCCCAGACGATATCCCGAGCTTGTGGGCTCAGCGTTCAGCAGCGGGGTCGTCCATCCGATTCTCGGCAAGACTTGCGGCGTGCTCTTCCTTTCTCGGTTCTTCAGCGACTCTTTTCCGCTCGAGATGTCAGTCGATAGATTCGCGCAGCGGGGACCGTCGTACGAGGCTCGTGGGCCTTCAGCTTCGAGGCATCGAAGCTCGTCTTGTCGCGAAGCATCGCGTAAAGAACGCGGCAGAGCCGATGCGCCACGGCGATCACGGCCCGCCGCGTTCCGAGGCGCACCGAAAGGTCTCTCAGAAACGGGTGGAGGGGACTGTTCGACCGGCGTGCCGTGTGGACCGCCTGCACGAGCATGGCGCGCAGCTCGGACGAGCCCGTCCGGGTGATGTGGCCCTGGCGGTTCGTTTCGCCCGATTGGTAGGTTTGAGGGACCAGGCCCACGTAGCTGGCCGCGTGCTTGGCACTCTGAAAGCGTGTGGCGTCCGAAAAGACCGCAATCGCCGTCAGAGCCACGATCTCTCCCACCCCCGGGACGGTCTTGAGCCTCTCGAGGTCTTCGCCGAAGTGGGCCTGCTGTTCTTCGAGGCTCTTCTCGCACGCGGCCTTCTGCTCCATCGCGCTCTGATAGGCCCGGTGGTGAAGCTCGACGAAACACCGCACCTGCGGGTGGCTGGTCAGGGCCTTCAAAAGACGCTCCCAGGCACGACGGGTCCCCAGGTGCTGACGACTCAGCTCGGAGAGCCCGGCGCTCCGAAGCATCTTCTTGGCCGCGTTGATCTCGGCGGTCCCGAGCCGCACGAAGTGCCGGCGACGTGACAGGGTGTTCCGCAGGTGTTCGATCCTCTCGGGAGGCACGTGGACGATGGCCCGGTAGACGCCGCGTCGCAGGCCTTCACAGAGCTCCACGGCATCGCGCGTGTCGCTCTTCTGCCGCGGCCGGTGAGCCTTCATCCGGACTTCCCGCGCGTCCACCACGACGGGGGAAAGCCCCAGCTCCATCAGCCGCCGCGCCGCAAAGAAGGCCATCGTCCCCGACTCGAGCGCCACCGCCGTCGACCCTCGAAGCCGGAAACGCAGCCGCAACGAGGAAAACCCCTCGACAGACGTCGGCACCTCTCCCCGCCCCACCTCCTCTCCTCGCTCGTTCTGAATCACAAACACGCTCGACTTGCTGTGCACGTCCATTCCCACATAAGATTTCATCGGGCTGTCCTCCCTTACTTGGGGCACCTCCTCGGAGGTTGACCCCGTCAGTCTGTTGTGGCCCGATTCCATCGGGACCACGCCGGCGAGGACAGCCCTTTCTTCGTCTTCATTGAAACGATATCGTTAGGCGGCTGCACGAGGCCAGCATGCATGCGAAGTCGTTCCGTCGCTTCCACGATGGCCACGGTCCGGCATGTCGGGCCGCGCGCACCGGCTCCGCGGCTCCCGTGTCGCATCGTCCGCTCGGTGTACTTGGTCGTCGCGCACCGCTGCTTCATCAATCTGCGTGCATCGCCAAGGGGTGGTCTCGTCTTTCTGCGTAAGCATCGCGATCGCCGTCGATCTCCTCGTCGTCGGCCGTGCTCATCGCTCCCGGCACCCATTGCCGCGCTTGGCATGAGCCAACCGCATCGTGAGTCCGCCGACTCAGTTCCCTTTCACCGGCCGATCGCCTGAATCTTCGCGCTGGCGTCTATCGCAACGACCGCGCTGAGTTCGATCAGTGCCCGACAACGACGCTCTCGACCGTGGGGAACCTACGACTTGGGCCACGGCACGCAATTCGAGTCGACCTACGCGCCGACTCAGCCTCGGCTCCAGGCGAAGACGATCACATCTGGCAGCTACACCTCACCTTCTACTTCCGCGCTGACCCAGCTCTGCAGCAGCTTGGCAAGGGCGACCGCTGGTGCGAATCAGTGGAGGCCTTGCCGGAATTCGTGGCCTTCGTTCGGACTTCGCCGGCCTTCCAAGCGGTGGCCGCACGGGCGACGGAGGGCCGGTGCTCGAATTCGAGCGCGCTGGCTAACCCCGCGTTGCAGCGGACTCGCTTGCGCTCGCCGCTGAGCGCGGTATCGTTAGGCGGCCGAAGGTGACCGTGTCAGAGCAGTGCGTCAAAGTTCGCTTCCCCTACTCGTCAAGCGATCTTTCAGAGCTGTTTCAACTTGAGGATCAACTCATCGTCGCAATCGATGCTTCGGGTGCCGGCGAGTTTGACGGGAATGAGGTCGGGGGCGGGCAAGCGGAACTCTTCATGTACGGCCCGAACGCGGACCTCTTGTTTCGGGCCGTGCACCCTGCCCTTCTCGCTAATCCGCTAACTCGGTCAGCCTCGGTCTTGGTCCGCTACGGGCCTCCTGGCTCACCGGAGCACTCACTCATGTTGACCCCCATTTGAGTAGGGTTTCTGGGGGCTCGCCACTTACAGGGCTGAGGCCCGCTTCTCACAAACGGCCGCCTAACAGCGCGCTGCAGCGGACTCGCTTGCGCTCGCCGCTGAGCGCGGTATCGTTAGCCGTCAAAAGGGCAGAGTATGGAGCCAGGTGATCGCTATTGGGAGTTGGTGGAGCCCTACTGGGAAAGGGTCAATATCTATGGCTCGCCCGCCGCCTTCCTTCGCACGTTTGCTGCCGTTCCAGTCGGGTCCGGCCACCTCCTTGCGGCGCACTGGTGCCATTCAGAGGTCTGTAACGGAGGGTTTCATCAGTTTTTCGGCAACCCCACGGGCATACTCGCGCCAGAAGCAGAAGCCGGGTTTCGGGAAATCGGCATGGCCGCGCTGGCTGACATCACTCTTCAGGCCATTTCCTTTTTCCCTGCCCCTTACCCTCGCGATCAGCAGGCTCGCGTCGCTCAGCTTCGTAGCGGCCCAGCCAACAGCGTAAGGCATGGGATCCCTTCGTGTGCTCGACGACCAGTTTTACGAGCTGATCGCCCCCGGGTCGCAGGGCTTCCTCGTGGCGGCCGATGCCTATGCATCCAAGATTGCCGGCTAACAACGCGCTGCAGCGGACTCGCTTGCGCTCGCCGCTGAGCGCGGTATCGTTAGGCGCGGTAATGAGCGGCGCTTGGCATCGGGTCACCTCGGAGAGCGAAGCGGCTTCATTGCTGGAGGCGTTCGGCTCGTTTCACGACAGCTGCCTGAAGGAAGCGCTCGTCTCCACGGAGGCGTACGTCGCTTCCAATCTTGCCATGCAGTGTCCAGACACCCTGCATAACAAGGCGCGCCTGCTCTTCCAGCGGCAGGGCTCGCCCATTTCCGCCCTTGAGCTCGTGTTCGCGCAGGTCACTTCTTTTCATCTTCGCCCCGCGCCCGAAGGTTGCGACGCCATCATTTCGCACGCAACACTGTCCTTGTCGGCAGGCGTGTTCATCTTCGCGGCCTATGTCATCGGCGGTCCTATCCGCCTCCTGCCCGGCCAGGAACCACCCCCTCGTAGTGGCACGGACGGCGTTTTTGTGAGCGGCCGCGAGCTTTTATGGCGCGAGGCGCCGGGCTGGCTTGGCCCGCAGGCCCGCTACGGCGCACTCGAGAACCGCGCCTAACCCCTCGTTGCAGCGGACTCGCTAGCGCTCGCCGCTGAACTCGCCCATGAAGATTCCTGTCAAGCCCCTCGCCTGAAGATTTCTTTCTCTCGCCGCACGAAGCTGCCGGCCACGCGTCCATTCGGGGTCAGAGCCCCACGTATCACTTCAGCGGATGGCGCCCCAGACGATATCCCGAGCTTGTGGGCTCAGCGTTCAGCAGCGGGGTCGTCCATCCGATTCTCGGCAAGACTTGCGGCGTGCTCTTCCTTTCTCGGTTCTTCAGCGACTCTTTTCCGCTCGAGATGTCAGTCGATAGATTCGCGCAGCGGGGACCGTCGTACGAGGCTCGTGGGCCTTCAGCTTCGAGGCATCGAAGCTCGTCTTGTCGCGAAGCATCGCGTAAAGAACGCGGCAGAGCCGATGCGCCACGGCGATCACGGCCCGCCGCGTTCCGAGGCGCACCGAAAGGTCTCTCAGAAACGGGTGGAGGGGACTGTTCGACCGGCGTGCCGTGTGGACCGCCTGCACGAGCATGGCGCGCAGCTCGGACGAGCCCGTCCGGGTGATGTGGCCCTGGCGGTTCGTTTCGCCCGATTGGTAGGTTTGAGGGACCAGGCCCACGTAGCTGGCCGCGTGCTTGGCACTCTGAAAGCGTGTGGCGTCCGAAAAGACCGCAATCGCCGTCAGAGCCACGATCTCTCCCACCCCCGGGACGGTCTTGAGCCTCTCGATAGAATGTCCAAGGCTATTCGTGATGTGAAACGCGACAGCGGAACAGACAACGCCAACGGCGGTTGGCTCCGGCGACTTGTTAGGCAACTGGGTCATCTGTCTGGCCTTTTGTCTTGCCTGACTATATCGACTGAGATCTCCACCGCTGGAATTGTTCCTCTGTTCTCAAGCCAGTGTGTGGTGTTCCTATCCTCGGGCCAGCCCACTCCAGGCCCATAGTCCGTAGCCACTCCATATCGATGGTCAGTGATCGTTCCTTGCAGTATGTAGACAATACCTGGTCTGTCTTTATGGTCGTGAATCGGGCCGAAGACGCCTCCAGGCTCGAAGGTCACCAAACGCATTCGAAGTTGGCGCCCTGCCATGCCCTCGATCTCAGGGCCAAGATCAAGTGTTGAAAGTAACTTCACTGTAATACCTTTCGTCTCTGGTGCCACATAGTCGTTGCTCATCGTGCTCTCCTATCTGTACTTTCAGGGCCTAACGAAAAAAGCTGAGCCACCGCCGACTCGCGACGTGAACCGCGACAGCGGAACTGACAGCGCCAACGGCGGTTGGCTCCGGCGACTTGTTAGGCAACGGATTCATTAAACTGACTAAACGCTTGGCTACGCAACCAAGCCTTCCATTGCCGCAATAATATCAAATTCTTCATCGGAATTACAATAGTCTGAAGCATTTTTTACGAATTTATTGCTAATTCCGCTCAAACCCAGCCTCAAAAATATCCTGAAAATATAGAAGTGCGTGGCGGCTATGGGCGATACGGCACCCTCATGGCCGCATCGCCCCATTACCCTCCGGCTTGCGGCTTCAAACGTTCCTACAGCCATACGTATTTCGTCGCCGCCATTCGCAAAGCATCTTCCGAATCCAGTGTGCCGGGCTTAGGAGTATCAGCCCCGGCCTTCACCCCGGAAGAGCTATTGTCATCTATTATTCCAGGTTCGTCAACAAGACCAACCTATTGTGACTTTCACTAAAAATATTTTTAAATAATTTGTGTTACCGGCTGATTAGTGTCCGCTTAAAAATTGATTAAAATTCAAAATGTCCGTACCCGCCAATAATCTTGTAAACTCACCGACGAATCAGCATAATACAATCTCCGAATCGTTTTTAAGTAAACCGTTTAAATCTTATGGCTCTTAACCGGAAAAATTTGGTAACTTTGTTTCTTGCTTCGAGGCCGAAGTTCCTGACCGCAAGCGTATCAGCCCGGTTCTCGTCGGCTCAGCACTCGGTTTCGCAATCGCCGGAACATTCAACTGGCCCCTCTTTCTGCTGGCGCTGTTTCGCGATGATGGCCCTGCACGCAGGAGCAAATATCGCCAACGACTACTTCGACTCCCTATCCGGCAACGACTGGGCCAACAAAAACGTCACGCCCTTCTCAGGCGGCAGACAATTCATCCAGCAAAATATCCTCTCGCCCAAAGCAACACTGGCCGCATCACTTTTTTGCCTCGCCCTCGGCGCATTGCTCGGCTTAGTCATCCTGTATCTGACTCACAGTTGGTTCATTTTAATCCTCGGCCTCATCGGCCTGCTCGGCGGATTCTTCTACACCGCACCGCCGGTCAAACTCGGCTACCGCGGCGTCGGCGAAATCGCCATCGCCTTCCTCTTCGGCATCCTCCCCGTCTATGGCTCTTACTATCTCCAAACCGGCGCTATCGATATCATTCCCTCTGCCCGCCGCCTGCGTCGTCGGCATCCTGATTTTCCTCATAATTCTCGTAAACGAATTTCCCGACCTCCCCGCCGACGCCGCCGTCAATAAGAAAACCATCGTCGTCCGCCTCGGCATCCCTGCCGGCGTCTGGATTTATCGAATCGCCGTAATAAGCACCTTCGTGATTATGGTCGCGGGCGTATTTGTCAGCCGGATTATGGCTCTGGCCACTGCTGCTGTATTTCCTCTTCGGCCTGCCCGCCTCTGTCGCCGCGATAAATTTCGTCAAATGTTCACAGACCTCTCCACCCCCGGCCCCACCCAGCATCGCGCCTGCGCAATCACTATTATCCTCCACCTCATCGGCTCCCTCGCCCTCACCGCCGGCTTTATCATCGGCAAATTCATACTTAGCCAAATGAGTTGACGACGATACGAAGCCGCCTTAAACTTGCCGGCAATGGAACAACGACTAATAATAAACGCCGACGACTTCGGACTTTGCGAAAGCGTCAACAAAGGAATTGTCGAGGCACACACCAAAGGTGTCCTGACAAGCACGACCATTATGGCCAATATGCCCGCCGCCGAGCAAGCCGTCGAATTGGCCAAAAAATCTGCCCACCCTCGGCCTCGGCGTCCATCTCAACCTCACCGCCGGAAAACCCCTCTGCCAGGATAACACCGTAAAATTAATCCTCGACTCACAGGGACATTTCGCTTTATCGCCGGGCAAACTCGCCCTCGCGTCCCTCATAACCGGCAAAGTCAGAACCGCCATCGAAACCGAACTCGCCTCCCAGATTCAATGGCTCATCGACAAAGGCATAAAACCCACGCACCTCGATTCGCACAAACACATTCACAGCTTTCCCAACCATATTTCCGATTGTCTGCCGATTAGCCAAACGCTTCGGCATACCAGCAATCCGATATACCTTCGAGCCAAAGCAGGTTTGCCAATTGCCCTGGCCCTTAACCGACCGCGAAAGCAGAAAACGGGCGTCGCTCGTGCGAACAATGGCAAAAATTAACCGCTGGCAAAATCCCGCGTTCTTCAAAACAGACGCACTTTTAGGCGTCGCCACGTCGGAACAATAAATGCCGCTTTTATGCGGGCCGTTTCACTGTATAATACCGCCTCGACAGCAGAGCTAATGACGCATCCGGGATACGCCTACGACCTCGACGCAGACTAAACCCGCCTCGTCAAACAGCGGGAAGATCGAGCTTGAGGCCCTTTGCAGCGAAAAAACCAAACAATACTTCAAGGACGCGAGTATAAAACTTGTACATTATGGGCAACTATGAGCAGCGGTTTCGAAAAAATACGGCACAATAACTGGACTCTATATATCAGGCATAGCTTTCCTTAACCACGGTCCTCGGCAGATCCTTCTTGCCGGCGAAGACAAGTGGTCCAGAACAAAATGAGTTCAAAACTCTCCCTCCTCCGCAGCGCAGCCGCGTTCACAAATTCACTATCAAAGTGGACGGCGTTGACAGGGAAGTTTATATCAAGCAGTATCCGTACAAGTCAATTTTGCATTTCCTCAAATGTCTTTTCTTCTGCGGCAGCCCGGCCAGACAGGCCTTCAAAGCGGAAATAATGCTGGCCGAAAATGGTTTTGATGTCCCCGCAATGGTCGCTATGGGCGAACGCAGCGCCGGTTTTTTGCGTACAAAAAGTTTCCTCGCGACATTTGGGATTGAAAACGCCAGGCCCCTTAGTCCGCCTTGTCCTTGAAACCCGCGAGATTCTGACTAACGCAGCAACTGATAAATTGGCGCGAGCTTTATACGCGATTTCGGACAAACCATGGGCAGAATGCACGCCGGTGGCATTTTCCATGGCGACCTTCGACTGGGCAACATACTGGCTCGGCGTGAAGAAAATTCGTGGCGGTTCTTTCTCATCGATAACGAGCGAACAAGAAAATTTGCCGGATTGCCTTTTAGTATCGCCTCAAAAACCTTGTGCAGCTTAATATGGGGCCGCACGGCATCATGAGCAACACCGACCGAATGAGATTTTTCAACGAATACCGCGCCCAGAATTGTATGAGCAGGGAGAAAGGGAAAGCCCTGATAGCCGCAACTCTCAAAAAAACCGCTCAAAGATTAGACATGAAAACAAGAATCCGCCCAGCGATGAAGAGGTCTTTGCAGACAAACTACAGGTATTTGCGGGTCGAAGCTGGGGATTTAGCGGCTGTCTTCGTGAGAAGCTTTTGTCGTGAAGCCGAGCCCCTTGATTTTCTTGGGAAGATTGATGCCATCAGCAAGGAAGGACAAATTCTAAAAGACGACAGGGACTGTCTTGTCTGTCGGTTAAAATGGAACGGCAGGGATATAATGGTCAGGCAGTATAAGCATAAAGGATTTGTTTTTTCGCTGCGTGATACGGCGGTAAAATCACCTGCAAAGCGGAACTGGTTGAATGGCGCTCGGCTCAGAACGCTGAATATGCCCGTGCCGGAAACGCTGGCTTTCATAGAGCGGCAAAGAGCCGCCTCGTGTGGGAATCTTACTTTGTATCGGAATATATTGAAAGCCGGCAGCTCGACGATTCAGCACATAGCAAAAACGTCAGTCCGAAGAATTA
This sequence comes from uncultured Acidobacteriota bacterium, assembly GCA_963721385.1. Taxonomy (GTDB): domain Bacteria; phylum Acidobacteriota; class Thermoanaerobaculia; order UBA5066; family UBA5066; genus DAOMFB01. The sequence continues at coordinate 141 of CAVRJB010000005.1, read as the reverse complement.
GTGGATTTATTGAAAATATGCTGCTCCGTAAAAAAGCTGTCATGAAAACAATTTCACTGCGCCTGCTCACGAAATAGTCTGCTTCTCTGAGGATTATTTTATCAGCTTTAATATCTCGTTAAAATCGTTCGGTGCCTCAGA
>CAVRJB010000004.1:0-285083 GCA_963721385.1 uncultured Acidobacteriota bacterium | reverse complement strand
GGAAGAGCATGGCCGGGTCGGCCATCCGGTCGGCGAGACGCTGGAATCGATCCTCCGACGACGTTGGCTGCCCTTGGCCTGCGTGGCGGCTGCACTCGTCATCACCCGTCTCGTTTCGTGGAATTTCTCGCCCGATGTATCGGGGGACGACGCTTTTGAACCTCGACCGGGAGCGGCCGAACCCCCTGGACTTCAGCTCGGGTCCCGCCCGCGACTTACCCCGGACGCCGACTCGCTGGCCACGGAGATGGAGCTGATGAAGAGCCGCGACGTCGCTGAGCGTGTGGCGTTGCGCCGCACGAGAAGCGTCAAAGGGAACGACGGTACCGGCAGCGTTGGATTCCCACCGGCCTCCGAGAAGCCATAACGGCGGACGCGCTGGAAATTAAAGGGAACATCGAAGTCAAACCCGTTCGGGGGACGAACCTCATCGAGCTTTCGTACGTCGCGCCCGATCCGAAGCAAGCGGCCGAACTGGCGAATGCCGTGGCGGACGCCTACATCGACTGGAAGCTCGAGTCGAAGTTCCGGCTCCTCGGCAAGCGTCGAAGTTCCTGGCCTCCCAGATCGACGAAGCCAAACAACCCTTGCCGAGAAGGAGCAGAAGCTCCTCGCCCTCGGACGGCAGAAGGACATCCTCTCGATCGCCCCACAGTCGAGTGTCGACGCTCCAGAAGCTGAGCGGCGCTGAGCCAGGACGCGACCGAGGCGATGGCGGACCGGATCTACGAAGGAGGCCCGATACAACGAGCTGCAGGCCGCACAGTCCCGACGCTCCTCCGGACTCGCTCTCGACAGGCGCGATTCAGCAGATGCGGAGCGACCTCGCCAAGCTCGAGCAGGAGTACGCGCAGAAGCTGAACGTCTTCAAGCCGGAATGGCCGGCCATGCTGGCCCTCAAGGCGCAGATCGAGGCGGCCCGCAGAACCTCGAGGTGGCCAAGCATGAATCGCTTCCAAAGGCGCGCGAAGCGGCGAAGGCCGACTACCAGACGGCGCTGCGCCGCGAGGAGAGCCTCAAGGACGCCCTCCAGCGCCAACGCGGGGAAGCGATGACGCTGAGCCGCGACACCGTCGAGTACAACAACGTTCGTGTCGAGGTGGAGACGCAGAGGGCCCTCGTGGACAACCTCCTGAAGCGCGAGGCCGAGATGCAGGTTCTCCTTCGCCTGCAGGGCGAGCGGCTCTCGAACGTCAGGATCGTCGAGACCGCTCTGCCCCCGAGGGCCTCGTTCAAGCCCTCCTACCCGAAGAACGGCCTTCTCGGGCTGCTCGCCGGCCTTGCCGCAGGGCGTCGGACTGGCGATGACGATGGATTCACTGGACCGGAGCCTCCGCTCGCCGGAGCAGGTCTTGAAGTACCTGAGGCTTCCGGTCCTCGGCGTCATCCCACCGGCGCAGGCGGCACTGGATTCGAAGTACGGCTACGGCTACGGGTACACCGAGATCCAGGCGGAGCCAGGGGGGGGGAAGCCGTCGGCAGTGAAGCCGAGGAAGAAGATTCCAATCGAGCTGATCCCCCACGACCTGCCCCACTCCGGCGTCGCCGAGGCGTACCGTTCCTTCCGGACCTCTCTGCTTCTTTCTCGAGCCGACGGCGTGCGGACCGCTGGTCGTGACGTCCGCTCTGCCGCAGGAAGGCAAGACCTCAACCGCGACGAATCTCGCGATCGTCCTGGGACAGCTCGGCCGGCGCGTGCTGCTGGTCGACGCGGACCTGCGCCGCCCCCGCCTCCACGAGATCCTGAACGTGTCCAATCGCGATCGGCCTCGTGTCGGTCCTCGCCACCCGGACGGACCCGGGCGAGGCGATTCTCCAGACCCAGCATTCCGAACGTCTCGGTCCTTCCCGCCGGGCCCCTCGCTCCCGACCCGTCCGGCCTCCTTCATTCCGAAGCGATGAAGCGATTCATGAGCCGCGCCGTCGAGGCCTTCGACCACGTAATCTTCGACAGCCCGCCGGTCCTCGCGGTCACCGATGCGGTCGTCCTCGCCAGTCTCACCGACGGAGCGATCCTCTGCGTGAGGGCGGGCCGGACGCCCCGCGAGAAGGTCACCCGGGCCCGCGACGAGCTGCTTCGAGGCCGTGTCTGCGACCCCGGTGTGTTGCTGAACAACCGCGGCGAGACGACGGACGGGAACAGCCGCTCCAGCCTATAGCCCGCCGGAGGAGGAAGCGCCACAGGTGAGGATTCGACGACACGGCCGGCGACTGCCGCCTGAAAAGACAAGTCCGCGGAACTCAACGCTGCTACTGCGGAACGACCGGTCCTTCGACCCGGCGACTGAGTCAGCGGGTGGAGCGGGACCTCCCTTCTTCCCTTGCATCGGCCTTCGTCAGAACGACGAAGACATGAACGGGTCCTGTCGGTGCGGGAGCGTGCCGCCGATCGGCGCGGCCACAGTCAGCCCCGTCATCGGGAGCGTCAGCAGCCCTCCCGCATATACCCCGCTGAGCACCGGCGGTCCGAAGAAATTCTGCGCGTTCCTTACCTCGTACGACGCGCCGACCGTCAGAATGCTGCTGACGTCCACACTTACGGTGGCGGTGCCTGATCCCAGTTGAACACCGTGATGTGTGCACGCCCCGTCTCGTAAGCGTTCGGACGGATGTAAACTGATTTCCCCGTCGGTCTGAACGTCGTGATGGTACGTGTTCGACGGGAACGACGACTCGATGCCGGAACCGCAGATGTCCTGATAGAAGTGGTTCCCCGTCATCGTTGAGTTCGTGAACCCGCCTAGAAGTCGGGGAGTGTTGCCCGTCGACAAAGCTTGTCCGTGACCGTGAAACCGTCCGCTCCCGCCCCGTATCCGATGTCGACGACCGTGTTGGGTCAGGACGGGATCAAGATGTAGTTATTCTTGATCTTCCCGTCGTGGCGCTTCCTTCGCCGCCGAAAAGCGCGTTCGCGCGACAGCCCGTAACTCGACGTGACCCGTTGAGGACACGTGTTCCCGGTCAGTTCGTATGTGGTCGAGGTAGGCGTCGGCGGACCCGTAGCGATGTACGCTCGGCCGTACTGGTTGAACACGATGTTGTCGAGAACCGCTTCGTCCCCGTCTGGTTCTGCGCGTAGATCCCGTGGCCGTGCCCCCGATCCGTCGCGCCGTTCCATCCGTTGTTGTAGATGAGGTTGCCGTATGCCTCCCAATCGGGGCGCGCCCTGTCCGTGATCCCCTCCGCCCGTCGTGGATGCACCATGGTTGATCGTCTTGATGCCCGGGTGACGTCGCGCTCTGGCGATGACTGAAGCAGGCCCCGCGGGTGAGATGTCCGTTGGCGACGAGCCGTCCTGCGAGGATTGCCTCTATCGTCGATGACGAATAGATCTCGAAGTCTCTGTACCAGGTGTCGTGCCCCCACGAGCGTGAGCGTCGCGCCGAGCACGCTGAACCGCCGTCGATCTTCGCCCACTCTCCCGGATATGACCGCACCACGATCGGCTGGCTCGACGTGCCGGAAAGATAGCTCGTGTACCTGCCGACATACGTCCCCCCCGCAGCCAGATCGTGTCCCCGGGCTTCACAATCGACGGATGCTTGAGTGCCGTTGCGAGATTCCACGGGTGTCTCTCGGTGCCATTTCCGCTAGAAGTCCCCGCAGGGCTAACATAAAACTCGCTCGCCCAGACAGTTGACGATGTCAGAAGCAGCCCCAGCACGAGCCCGAGCCGGCTCTCCTGTCCGCTACCGACTCTCATCCGGTTCTTCGCCCACACTGCCCTCTCGGGAAGGACGGCGGATCGGACGGGCAAGTCCATCACCGGTAGGCGCGACGCGGCACGGGCGAAACACCCTCGTGCCAGTGCTAGCAGCACCCGAAACAGGGCCGCCGCCGAAATCCACGGAACAGCCAAGCCAGTACGGAAGAAGAACGAATACGTTGAATTCCGGGCCTGTCGAAAAGACTGGCAACGTCCCGCCCGTGGGCTGCACGACCGTAAGTCCCGCCACCGGGAGTTGAACCGGCGCCCCGTGAAAGACACCGGAAACGACCGGAGGCGCGAAGAAGTCTTGCGCATTGCGCACCTCGAAGCGACTGCCGATAGCGAGAATTCCGCTGACGTCTACTTCGACCGTCGCGTTGTGATCCCAGTTGAAGATCGTGATATTCGCCCGCCCCGGCTCGTACGCATTCGGCCGCACGTAAACGATCACGTCCCCGTCGGCCTCGTCGTGCGGTAATAAGTGTTCGACGGGTACGCGGCTTCGCTCACGCCACTGACGTCCTGATAGAACTTGTTCCCCGTCATGGTCAGATTCGTGATCGTGCCGACAAAGAGCGCCGCATTGTCGCCCATCGATACAAAAAAGTTGTCCTGAATAACGAAGTTGCTGACTCCCGCACTTGGAGAATAGCCAATGTCTACACCCGAACTGGTCGTCGCACCTACCGGATAATAGGTGTAGTTATTCAGGAGTTTCCCGTTATTGGCAACACGACCGCCTCCGAAGAGCAGGTTGCGCGAAGACCCGAACTTCGAAGATGACCCGTTGGAGAAAATCGTGTTTCCTGCGAGATTCACATTGTCGAGGTACGCTACGTCTGATCCAAAGATTTGCATCCCCTCGCCGTAGTTGTTGAACACGATGTTGTCCGTGAAGTTCTTCGTCCCCGTCTGATTCTGAGTATAGATCCCGTGACCGTGTCCCCGGTCCGTCGCTCCGTCCCACCCGTTGTTATAGATCAGGTTCCCGTAGACCTCCATGTCCGGTGACGTGATCCATGCCGGATGTACCCCTCCGTAACCGTCGTGCAGCACCATGTTGATCATCTTGATGCCCGGGTGCGTCGCGTCTCTGGTGCGATGCTGAAGCCAGGCCCCGCGGGTGAAGTCCGTCGGCGCACGGAGCCGTCCTGCGTGAGACTGCCTCGTCGTCGACGACGAATAGATCTCGAAGTCCCTGAACCATGCGTGTTGGCCGCCCACCGAGAGCATCAGCGTCGCGCCGAGTCCGGCCGACCGCCGTCGATCTTCGCCCACTCCCCCGGATACGACCGCACCACGATCGGCTGGCTCGGCCGTCCCCGACAGGTAGCTCGTGTACTTGCCCAACGTACGTCCCCCCCCGCAGCCAGATCGTGTCCCCAGGATGCACCGCCGAAGGCTGCGAGAGCGCCGTCTGCGAGGCTCCACGGGTTCTGTGAACCGTCCCCGGTCCCCGGTCGCCGTGCTCGTCGTCCCCGTCGGCGACACGAAGAAGTCAATCGCCCCCAGGCGAGGCGCGCGACAATCAGAAGAAGGACGACCGCCAGTCGATCTGGAGAGGTTTCGCCCTCACGACGCGATCTTAGCGGATCGGGGCCGGTCGAAGTCGTTGACGGGGAACGGCGAGGACTGTTCGCCGGCGACGGCTATTGCTGCGGGCCGCCGGATCAGGAGGTCAGTAGAGGAAGGGGATCTCGAAGGCGTTCACGATCATCGGCGCCATCTGCCAGCGGGTGACGTTGCCGGCGGGGCAGTACTTGCCGCTGCCGCAGCCGGCGGTGACGCCGTTGGCGTAGATGTAGTGGATGAAGCGGCAGGCGCCGTCCGTCGGCGGGACGTCGCTGAAGAGGGAGTTCCCTCCCGCGGTGCAGTTGTAGGAGCCGACGGAAGGGACGGTTCCGCTCGTGGGGACGGTGCCGCTGGGACCGACCATGCCGGTGGCGAGGAAGACGGCCATCTGGCCCGCGGGTGACGTTGCCGGCGGGGCAGTAGTTGCCGCCGCCGCAGCCGGCGGTGATTCCCTGGGCGTAGATGTAATGGATGGACGGGCAGGTCACGTCTGGTGGGCGCGACGTCTCCGAACAGCGAGTTGCCGCCGCTGGTGCAGCTGTAGGAGCCGACCGAGGGGACGGTGCCCGACACCGGAACCGGCACGCCGGGTCCGAGCGAGCGACGTGGCGAGGAAGACGGCCATCTGCCAACGGGTGACGTTGCTGGTCGGGCAGTACTTGCCGCCGCCGCAGCCGGCGGTGATGCCGTTGTGGAAGAGGGTCTCGACGAAGCGGTAGGCGCCGTCGGAGACGGGCACGTCGGTGAAGCTGCTTGCCGACGTGGAGCGTCCAGGTCTTCGCGATTCCGTTGCTCAACGTCTCGAGGAAGGTGGCGTCCCAGTGGGTGGCGGGGCGGGTGGCCGGGTTCGAGACGGAGAGGCGGTAGGAGGGCCCGCCGGCCGAGAAGCTGTCGGCCGTGGCTCCGGGGGCGATGGTCCCGTATCCGGCAGAGGAGTCGAGGAGGGAATACGTCGCCCCGGCCGGTCCCGTGAAGGCCGACGCCGTGCCGGTGAGGGCGAGCGGTGAGGCGCTGATGTTCTTCCAGTAGGGGTTGACGAGGACCGTCTCGCCCGGCTCGAGAATGATGTTGACGTTCGAGATCGTGCCGCCCGAGGCGTGGGCATCCTCGACGAGGCCGGCGGGCTCGACGTTGATGTAGACGTTGGCGGTCGCGGTCGGAGAGGCGCAGCCCGTGGCGATCGTCGTCTCCACGACGGTCAGGACCGGTGACGCCGGACGATCCCGCCGTGAAGGTGATCTGGTTCGTCGTGGCCCCGGCGGTGATCGTGCCGTTGGTGATGCCCCAGAGGTAGCCGTTCCCGGCGTGGAGCGGAACGCTCGCCGTGAGCCCGGTCGTGCCCGGAAGGGCCGAGGCCGGGGCGGTGATGTGCGGGGAGGGCGTCGGGTTGACGACGACCGTCGTGGTCCCGGGCGCCGAGGTGCTCCCGCCAACCGTCACGGTCACGCTGTACTGGCCGGCGTTCGCCACCGTCGCGTTGGGGATCGTCGGGTTCTGAAGCGTCGAGGTGAAGCCATTGGGACCCGTCCAGGAATAGGTCGCGCCGGAGACCGTCGGCGTCGAGAGCGAGATCGTCGAGCCGGAGCAGTAGGGCCCCCCGTTGCTGGCCGTCGGCGTCGGTGGGGGACTCGTCCCACCTCCCGCCGTCAGTACGACGAAGGCGTTGAATTCGGGACCAGTCGGTGCGGGGGCTGTGCCGCCGATCGGCGCGGCCGACGGTCAGCCCCGTCATCGGCAGCGTCAGCAGCCCTCCCGCATACGTCCCGCTGAGCACCGGCGGTCCGAAGAAGTTCTGCGCGTTCCGTACCTCGTACGACGCCCCGACCGTCAGGACGCTCGCTGAGGTCCACGGCCTACGGTCGCGCTGCTGGTCCCAGTTGTAGACCGTGATGTTCGCCCGCCCCGGCTCGTACGCGTTCGGACGGACGAAGACCTATGTCCCCGTCGGCCTCGTCGTGTCGAGTAGTAGGTGTTCGACGGGTACGTCGACTCGTGCCGGAAGCCGTCAGATGCTGCTGATAGAACGTGTTCCCGGTCATCGTCAGATTCGTGATCGTGCCGCACGAAGTCGACGGCACGCCGTTCATCGCGCAAAGAAGTTGTCCGTGACTGATGAAGTTGCTGATTCCCGCCGCCGTAGTCCGATGTCGACGACCGAGTTGCGTCCGCCGACGGGATAGAAGTGTAGTTGTTCGTCAGGATCATTGCCGTTGTTGCCGACGCTGATCGCCGCCGAAGAGCACGTTCGTCGCACGCCCGACCTCGACGGCGCCCCGTTGTCAGAAGACGTGTTCCCGTTCGATCGCGATGTTGTCGAGGTAGGCCGTCGCCGGACCGTAGAGCTGAATGTTGTAGCCGTAGCTGCTGAAGACGATGTTGTTCGGATCGTCTTCGTCCCCGTCTGGTTCTGCGTGTAGATCCCGTGCCCGTGGCCTCGGTCCGTCGCGCCGTTCCAGCCGTTGTTGTAGATGATGTTCCCGTAGACCTCCGTGTCCGTCGCGCCTGCCCAGAGGCCGATCCCCTGCGCCGCGTCGTGGATGACCATGTTGATGATCTTGAGTCCCCGGATGCCGCGTCTGCGCGTTGATGACGCACGCTCCGCGGTGCATGTCCGTGGGCCAGGAGCCGTCCTGCGAGGATCGTCGCGATCGTCGAGGATCGAGTCATGATCTCGAAGTCCCAGAACCACGTGTACGCGCCCGACACAGTCAGAACGTGTGCGTCAGGTCGGCGGTCCGCCGCCGTCGAGCGTCGCCCACTCCCCCGGATACTGCCGCACCACGATCGGCTGGCTCGACGTCCCCGTCAGATAGCTCGTGTAATCGCCCGAGTACGTCCCCCCACGCAGCCAGATCGTGTCCCCCGGATGCACCGCCGAAGGCTGCGACAGCGCCGTCTGCAGCGCCCACGGGTTCGTGATCGTCCCCGTCCCCGGTGCCGTGCTCGTCGTCCCCGTCGGCGACACGTAGAAGTCCAACCCCCATGCCGTCGGCGCTACCAAGAGCGCGAGAAGAAGGAGCGCGAGGAGCCCGCCTTCGCGTTCGCGCCACGGCCCTCGCCAGACGAACCCCTGTTGCCGGGACATGAAGTTAAGGTACTACGGCAATGGGACTTTTGCCACTGGACAATGGTGCCAGACCAAGGGTCAGGTTCTGGACAGCTCTCAACCTGTACGGATGAACAGGTTCGTTTCGGCCGTTCGAGAGTCCGATGACGAGGATGTGTCGCACCGGGTCAGCGGAGGCAGGGGATCCTGAAGGCCGACACGATCATCGGCGCCATCTGCCAGCGGGTGACGTGGCCGGCGGGGCAGTACTTGCCACTGCCGCAGCCGGCGGTGACGCCGTTGGCGTAGATGTAGTGGATGAAGCGGCAGGCGCCGTCCGTCGGCGGGACGTCGCTGAAGAGGGAGTTCCCTCCCCCGGTGCAGTTGTAGGAGCCGACGGAAGGAACGGTCCCGCTCGTGGGGACGGTGCCGCTGGGACCGACCATGGCCGTGGCGAGGAAGACGGCCATCTGGTCCCGGGTGACCTTGCCGTTCGGGCAGTACTTGCCGCCGCCGCAGCCGGCGGTGATCCCCCGGGCGTAAATGTAATGGATGGACGGGCAGGTGCCGTCGGTGGGCGAGACGTCTGCGAACAGCGAGTTGCCGCCGCTGGTGCAGCTATAGGAGCCGACCGAGGGGACGGTGCCCGACACCGGAACCGGCACGCCGGGCCCGAGGAGCGACGTGGCGAGGAAGACGGCCATCTGCCAACGGGTGACGTTTTGGTTTGGGCAGTACTTGCCGCCGCCGCAGCCGGCGGTGATCCCGTTGTGGAAAATGTTCTCGACGAAGCGGTAGGCGCCGTCGGAGATGGGCACGTCGGAGAAGCTTTGGCCGACGTGCAGCGTCCAGGTCTTCAACTCACCCGTGCTGAGCGTCTCGCGGAAGGTGGCGTCCCAATGGGGGGCGGGGCGGGTGGTCGGGTTGGAGACGGAGAGGCGGTGAGAGGGCCCACCGGCCGAGAAGCTGTCGGCCGTGGCGCCGGGGGCGATGGTTCCATACCCGGCAGTGGAGTCGAGGAGGGAATACGTTGCCCCGACCGGTCCCGTGAAAGCGGACGCCGTGCCGGTGAGGGCGAGCGGGGAGGCGGTGACGTTCTTCCAGTAGGGGTTGACGAGGACCGTCTCGCCCGGCTCGAGGATGATGTTGATGTTCGAGCTCGTGCCGCCCGTGGCGTGAGCATCCTCGACGAGACCGGCGGGCTGGGTGTTGGCGATGGAGACATTGGCGACCGCGGCCGGAGAGGCGCAGCCCGTGGCGATCGTCGTCTCCACGACGGTCAGGCCGGTGACGCCGGACGATCCCGCCGTGAAGGTGATCTGGTTCGTCGTGGCCCCGGCGGTGATCGTGCCGTTCGTGATGCCCCAGAGGTAGCCGCTCCCGGCGTGGAGCGGAACGCTCGCCGTCAGCCCGGCCGTGCCCGGAAGGGCCGAGGCCGGGGCGGTGATGACGGGGGTGGCCGGAACCGGGTTGACGACGACCGTCGTGGTCCCGGGCGCCGAGGTGCTCCCGCCAACCGTCACGGTCACGCTGTACAGGCCGGCGTTCGCCACCGTCGCGTTGGGGATCGTCGGGTTCTGAAGCGCCGAGGTGAAGCCATTCGGACCCGTCCAGGAATAGGTCGCGCCGGAGACCGTCGGAGTAAAGAGCGAGATGGTCGACCCGGAGCAGTAGGGCCCCCCGTTGCTGGCCGTCGGCGTCGGTGGGGGCGTCGGAGTTGGCGTCGGAGTGGACGACGGCGCTGCTGTCGGGTCCAGGTCGGCGTCGGAGTGGGCGTCGGCGTCGGTGTGGACGACGGCGCTGCTGTCGGAGTCCAGGTCGCGCGTCGGAGTGGGCGTCGGCGTCGGTGTGGACGACGGCGCTGCTGTCGGAGTCCAGGTCGCCGTCGGAGTGGGCGTCGGCGTCGACGTGAGCGTCCAGGTCGGCGTCGGGGTCGGCGTAGGAGTGGGCGAAGGCGCTGCCGTCGAGGTCCAGGTCGCCGTCTGGGTCGGCGTGACCGTCGGTGTCCGCGTCGGCGTCGACGTGGGCGTCCATGTCGGCGTCGGAGTGGACGACGGTGCAGCTGTTGGTGTCCAGGTCGGCGTCGGAGTGGCTGAAGGTACCGGCGTCGGTGTCCGGTCGCCGTCTGCGTCGCGTGCGTCGGTGTCCGGGTCGGTGTCGCCGTGGGCGTGCGTCGGTGTCCAGGTCGCGTCGGAGTTGGCGTGGCTCGTCGGCGTCCGGGTCGGCGTCGACCGTCGGCGTCCGCGTCGGGGTTGCCGTGGGGGTCGGTGTCGGTGAGGGCACCGGAGAGGCCGTCGGCGTCGGTGTGACCGTTGGTGTTCGTGTAGGCGTCGGTGTCGGCGTGGAAGTTGGAGTGGGTGTAACTCCAGGTGTCGGGGTCGGGGTTGGCGTAACTGTGGGCGTTGGGGTGGGTGTCGGGGAGCCCGGAACCGTCAGAACGACGAACGCGTTGAATTCTGGACCGGTCGGTGCGGGGCGGTCGCAACGCCGACGGGCGTGGCCGGCGGTCAGCCCCGTCATCGGCAGCGTCAGCGAGCCCCCCGCGTACGTCCCGCTCAGCGACCGGCAGCCCGAAGAAGTTCTGCGCGTTGCGCATCTCGTACGACGCGCCCGACCGTCAGGACCCCCGCTGAGGTCCACCGCCTGCGTCGCGTGCAGATCCCAGTTGTACACCACGATGTGTCGCCCGCCCCGGCTCGTACGGCGTTCGGCCGCATGAACACCTTGGTCCCCGTCGGTCGCGTCGTGTCGATAGTACGTGTTGTTCGGATACGCACGCTTCGTGTCAAGTCGTCGAGATGCCTCGATAGAACGTGTTCCCGGTCATCGTCAGGTTCGCTGGACGTGCCGCGAACATACGAGGCGTTGCCGCCAGTGCGACCCGAAGGCGTTGTTCTGAACTATGCAAGTTGCTAGCTCCCGCCGAATAGCCAGTGTGCACGCCTGGAATTGGTCACCCAGCGGCGTAGTAGGTGCAGTTCCTCAGAAGTATCCCGTTGATCTGAGCGACCGATCGCCTCCGAACAGCAGGTTGCCGAACGCTCCGAACCTCGAAGGCGACCCGTTGTCGGAAATCGATGTTCCCGTTCGACCGTGATGTTGTCGAGGTACGCCGTCGTCCGAACCGTACGCGATGATCAGCCCGTCGCCGTAGCTGTTGAACATGATGTTGTCCGTGAATGTCTTCGTACCCGTCTGGTTCTGCGTGTAGATCCCGTGCCCGTGCCCCCGGTCCGTCGCCCGTCCCACCCGTTGTAGTAGATGAGGTTTCCGTAGACCTCGAGTGTCCGTCGCGCCGCTGCCAGAAGCCGATCCCTTGCCGCCGGGTCGTGGATCGACCAGGTTGATGAGCTTGAGCCCCGGAGACCGGTATCCTGTGCGGTGATCGCCGCCGCTGCCGCGGGCGAGATCCGTGTGTCGAGCCGAGCCGTTCTGGGAGATTGCCTCATCGTCGAGTGTCGAGTCAGATCTCGAACCCCCAGAACCAGGTGTCCGTGCCACTCGGACGACGCGATAGCGTCGTTGTCGCCGAGAACCGCCGGATTCCGCCGTCGAGCGTCGCCCGCTCTCCCGGATACTGCCGCACCATGATCGGCGGCTCGCAACGTCCCCGTCAGATAGCTCGTGTACTCGCCCGTGTACGTCCCGCCCCGCAGCCAGATCGTGTCCCCGGGATGCACCGCCGAAGGCTGCGCCAGCGCCGTCTGCAGCGCCCACGGGTTCGTGATCGTCCCGGTCCCCGGTCGCCGTGCTCGTCGTCCCCGTCGGCGACACGTAGAAGTCCAGCCCCCACGCCGTCGGCGCTACGAACGAGCGCGAAAAGAGAAGGCCCGCGAGAAACAGCCGAGCGGTCGAAAGAGATTTCGAGCTGCGTCGGCAGGCCCGAGCTTCCAGGATCGGAGGACGCCGTTCTTCTGAGAGTTCCATCCATCCCAAACCCTAGAAGTCGCGTGACTCTTCATCTACTGGTCACGTGGGCGAAAAAAGATCAGGCGGGCAGATTCATTTGAACCTGTTCCGCGGAACAGCGCCGAGGCGGCGACCGTCGCCGCGGACTACGATTGGACCCTGATCTGGACTGCAGGTTCCCGGAGAGTTCAGAGCCCGGGCCCGAAGCCGAGCCGGCCCCGCGTCACCCTTTCGGCCCTCCCGCCAGCCGCTCGCGGTAGGCGCCGTAGTCGGGGAGGAGCCGGTCGTACGGCGCGTCCATCAGCGTCGACGAGATCATGAAGTCGGCCGACGAGCGGTTGCAGGCGACCGGGATGTTCCAGACGACCGCGATCCGGAGGAGCGCCTTGACGTCCGGGTCGTGAGGCTGCGGCTCGAGCGGATCCCAGAAGAAGATCACGAAGTCGACCTCGCCTCCGGCGATCATGGCGCCGATCTGCTGGTCGCCCCCGAGCGGGCCGCTCTGGAGCTTCCGAACCGGAACCTTCAGCGTCTTTTCGAGAAGCGTCCCGGTCGTCCCCGTGGCGCAGAGCTCATGCCTGGCCAGAAGCTCCCGATTGAACCGGGCCCACTCGACGAGGTCGCGCTTCTTGTTGTCGTGGGCGACGAGGGCGATTCGTTTCTTCTCGGCGATCGAGATCGTCTGGTATTTCATCGGCTCTTCCCTCCCGTCTTTCGACGACCGACGCGGCGAAGGCCCGCGCCTCGGCGGCCGCGCGGTCCCAGTTCCAGTGGGTCTCCACGGCCCGCCGCGCCGCTTTCCCCATCGCCGCGCGCCGGGCCGGGTCGCGAAGGAGGACCGCCACCGCATCGGCGACCGGGCGCGCCTCGGGCGCCACGACGAAGCCGGTCTCGCCTTCCCGCACGGCCGCGCGGATGCCCCCCGAGTCGCCGGCAACGGACGGGACGCCGCTCGCCGCCGCCTCGACGAAGGAGATCCCGAACCCCTCGACGTGCCACCCCTCGTTCCGGGTCGGGCCGACGTAGACCGTCGCCGTGGCGTACGCCTCGGCGATCTCCGCGTCCGAGAGGCGCCCCGCGAAGACGACCCGCTCGGCGACGCCGAGATCCTTCGCCAGGTCTTCCAGCCGCTGCCGGCTCTCCCCGTCGCCGACGACGAGATAGCGGAGGTCGGGGAACTCCTCCGAGAGGAGCGCGAGGGCCCGGATCGCGGTGTCCTGCCCTTTCGCGGCGTAGAGGCGCGAGACCGTGACGAGGAGGCTTTTCCCTTCGAGTCCGTAACGCTTCCGGAGCGCGCCGGTGTCGCGGGCCGGCGAGAAGTGCGACGGGTCGGTGCCGAGGTCGACTGTGGCGATCGGCGGGAGTGTCTTGACGCCGACCTCCCGCATCGACTCCTTCGCCAGATCGGCCACCCAGTCCGAGATGGCGACGACGCCGGCCGCGTCGCCGAGGATCGAGCGGGTCAGCGTCCGCCGGAGCGCGTTCGTCCGGGCCTTCCGGACGTCCTTGATCAGGTCGTGCCCGACGACGTAGAGGACGTACGGCAGGCCCCGCCGCTTCGCCGCCCACCAGCCGGCGTAGCCGGCCGGCCGGATGTTCCCGACGTGGAGAACGTCGAACCCCTCGCGGGCGCGCCCCGAGAGCCAGGCGGCCCAGCGCATCCAGTTCACGGTCGTCTTCGCCCGCTTCCAGGTGAAGGGCTGGCGGTGGATCTCGTACGCCTCCCCGGCGTCGAACGCCGCGGCGGCCGGCCCGGCCGCGACGGTCGAGACGACGAGCGTGTCGGGCGCCTTCGCGAACCGGCGCGCCAGTTCCACGTTCATCCGCTCCATCCCGCCCATGTCGGGCGGGAAGTTCTGCGTGACGAAGAGGTGGCGCATCCGGGCCGGGATTCTGGCATGCGCGACCGTACAGAGAGGTCAGGCACTTCCCGAGTTCGTGCCTGCCGGGTTCGAGCTCAGCTCGCCTTCAGGAGCGGTCTCGGCAGGCTCGAAACCTGCGCGGCAGCCTCGTAGAGATCGACCGCTTTCTGCGCGTTCATCCAGAAATCGGGCGACGTCCGGAAGGCCGCCCCCAGCTTGAGCGCCATCTCGGCCGTCACGGCGCACCGGCCGTTGATGATTCGGTTCACGACCTTGACGTCGCACCCCAGGTGGTCGGCCAGTACTTTCTGGCTCAGCCCGAGAGGAACGAGAAATTCCTCTCGAAGGATTTCACCGGGACTGGTCGGCTTGCGGCGGCGCGGGCGGTCACTCATAGTCGTTCCTCGGCTTTCAGTGGTAGTCCCTGATATCGACGTCCGGTCGCTGCAGTCGCACTCGCTGCCACGGAAGAGATGGCGCATCCGGGCCGGGATTCTGGCATGCGGGCCGGCAGGCCGGCCGGATGCCGCTTCAGTCGGAGGGGGGTCGATTCTTTACGCGCATTTTCAGAGAGAGACCGTTCTCGCTATGATTCCCTCGTCATGAACGACTTGTCCCGCGTCACGTCCGACCCGAAGGTGATGGGGGGAAAGCCCTGTATCCGCGGGATGCGTGTGACCGTCGGAACGATCGTTGGTTTGGTGGCGACAGGGCACGATCGCGAGGAGATCCTGAAGCTCTATCCCTACCTCGAGGAAGAGGACATCCGTCAGGCCCTGTCTTACGCGGCATGGCGGTCTGAAGAGGTCGAGGTCCCGCTGGCTTCATCTTGAAGCTGCTCCTCGACATGAACCTCTCTCCAGCTTGGGTGGACGTCCTGCGTAAGGGGGCGGAAGCTCAGCCATGGGCCGACCTTTGCGCCCGGCCGTGCTTCACTTTCGAGGTCGTGATCTCTTCGAGCGACCGGCCGATTTCCTGAACCGATACCCCGGTCCTCACGAGCGCCTTCACGAGAAGGTCGATCGAAACGCTCTTGTCGGCCGCCTCCATCTTCGCGACCCGCGGCTGGCTCGACCGCACGATCTTCGCAACGTCAACCTGGCTCATTCCTGCGCGCGTTCTCTGCTGCCTGAGCCGTTTTGCGAGCGCGACCTTCACTTCGATGATGACCATGTCGTCGTCGGAGAGTCCGAGGAATTCCTGGACTGTCGTGGTCTTCCACCCGGCCTTTTCGAGGCGGGCGGTTTTTCTGGCTTCCCTGCTGTCGCTCATACTTCCTCCTGAGTCAGCCGCCGATACTCCCGCACCCGCCTGCGGCACGTCTCCTTGACATGTTTCGGCGTCCGCTTCGAACCTTTGCCGAACACCTCGAGGATCACGATCGCGTCCGACTCGACCGCGTAGACGACCCGCCAATCATGCCTTTCGTCCTTCACCTTCAGCTCGTGACAGCCGCTTTCGATCTCCGGAATCGGGCGAGATGCCGGCAGAGAAGCGGAATGCCCTCCTGAGTTGCCGCAGGAGGAATCCAATTTCTCTCCGGCGGTGACGACATCGGAGGTGTTTTGATCGGCCATGGAGAAACCGGAGCGGTTTCGTCACCGGCGATGACTATATCAGAACTGATATCGGGGTCGGCCGGGCTACGCCACCTTCAGCCAGCGCCATACCGCTGGAAGGCTTGGGCGCATGCGGTAGGAGAGGATCGCTCTCCGGTCTTGCCGCGTCTTCCCTGCCGCCGCCGTGACGGCCATTCGCGCGTAATCGGCCATGTCCCTCAGAAGGACGTCGTCGTCAGGCCGCTTCATAGAGCGGCACGGCCTCTTCGACGACGCGGGGTCGGAGGTGAGGGCTGAGGAACCCCGCGGTCAGGAGATCGACTCTTCTCCCGAACAGTTTCGACAACTCGGCCTGAAGAGTGATGAAGCGCAGTCCGATGGCGGCTCCCGGCTCGAATTCGACGAGGATGTCCAGGTCGCTTTCGGGCGCGAGTTCGCCTCGGAGCGCGGAGCCGAACACCGCGAGACGGCGGACCCGGTAACGCCGGCAGAGGCTCTCGAGGGCCCTGTCATCTACAAGCAAACCCGCCACCCGATTCATCCAATGATCGTAGCACTCGGTCTCCGAGTGGGCCCCGCTACGGCACCACGCGAAACCGCCGGCCGTCCCGCATCCGGTAGGCGGAAAAGCCTCGCCGGTCGAGGGTGAAGATTTTCGTCAGGCGCTCTCTCTCCGCCACGCAGACGAGCGCGGCGTCGGCGAGGTCCATCGGCGTGTCCCGGTATTGCTCCATCAGCTCCCGAATCCGCGGAATTTCCTCCTCGCCCAGCGGAAGAAGCGTCAGAGCCTTTTCCTCGAGAAGCTGCAGCAGGGCGCGTTGCGCCCGCCACGTCGCAACCACGTGCATGGCCTCGGTGAACGCCGGCCAGACGGTCACCATCGGCCCCGGGAGCTTCCGGGCTGCTTCCACACAGCTCGCGTGCCACGCGTCGTCCGCTCGAAGAAGAGCGATGAGAGGTCCTGCGTCGGTGAGGATCACGGGCGTCTCGCCTTCCGTTCCTGCACGGCGGCCCTGCTCCAGCGCCTTCTCGCCTTCTCGCGGACGATCTGGGCGAAACGCTCCCCGGTCCGCTGCGAGAGGGCGGGGTCGCCGCCTTCGACGATTCCGACCAGATGTCGGATCGAATCGTGGACAGAAAGAGGGACGCCCCCCGCGGATCTCGTCATTCCATACTCGTGGATCGCCTCGCGAATGACGTCGCTCCTGGTCTTTCCGTCGCGCCGAGCGAGCCGGTCGAGGAGGTGTCTCGTTCGGTCGTCAAGTCTCAGACTGGTCGGCATGACTCCTCCGTAGTACAGAATTGTACTACATCGATTCGTCTCCGCGGACGAACCACGGGAGGCGCCTCCCGCGGGCTACGCCACCTTCAGCCAGCGCCAGAGCTCGGGAACCGTCGGCCGCTTGCCGTACGACAGGAGGCCGACGCGGAAGATCTTCGCCGTGACCCAGAAGAAGAAGACGACCGTCCCCGAGGCGAGCACGACCGACAACAGGACCTGCCAGAGCGGCGGCTCGGAGACGAGGACGCGGATGAACATGGTGATCGGCGTCCAGATCGGGATCAGGGAAAGGACGGTCGAGAGGGTCGAATCGGGATTCATGATGATCGGCATGACGAGGAACCAGGGGAGCATCATGACGATCATCACCGGCCCGAGCACCTGCTGGGCCTCCTTCTCGGAGTTCACGATCGAGCCGCCGACCGCATAGAAGCAGACGTTGATCAGGTAGCCGAGGACGAAGAAGACGACGAACCAGAGGGCGATCCCGGGCCTCAGGAACTGCCCCAGGTTCACTCCCGCCGCCAACGCCATCGCGGCGCCCCAGGCCGCGAAGGCGCCCCCCATCGTCACCCAGATCCCGATCTGCGTGAGGCCCACGGCCGCCATGCCGAGGATCTTCCCGGAGAGGAGCTGCATCGGCGTCATCGAGGAGACGAGGATCTCGACGATCCGGTCGGTCTTCTCCTGGATGATCCCGCGGAGGACCTCCTGCCCGTAGAGGAGGACCGGAATGAAGACCAGGAGGACGAAGACGAACCCGACGAGGAAGTTCAGCTCGCCGCCGCTCTTCTCCTCGCCCGCCTTCGTCAGCTGCACGGCCTGGACGCGCAGGTCCAGGAGAAGGGCGTCGATCTCCGACGGGTCGAGGCCGCGGCCCGCGAGCCGCTGCCGCTCGAGCGCGCGGTTCACGATCCGGCCGAGGCGTTCCTGGACCATCAAGTCCGTCGACGACCGGCTCGTGTAGGTCAGGACGAGCGACGCGTCCTCGAACGCGCGGGTCGGGACGACGAAGACGCCGTCGAGGCGCTGGTCCTTCTGCTCCGAGTGAAGGCGGTCGAGGTACGGCTTCGCGGCCTCCTTCGGGTCGCGCCCCGACGCATCGACGTACTCGGCCCGGATGTCGGCCCGGAGGCTCTCGCGGCCGCCGCGCGACGGTTCGCGGAGATTCGCCTTCGCCTCCTCGACGGCGTCGGGGCGGGGCGCGGCGAGCCCCTGGGCCACGGCGTCCTTCAGGCGCCCGGTCCCGTCGACGACGACGATCGTCTTCTCGCCGAGCCCCTTCACCGCAAGGAGGCTCGGGATGAGCATGAGTGCGGCGAAGAGGAACGGCGTCAGGAGAGTCATGATCAGGAACGACTTCTTCCGGACCGCCTGCAGGTACTCGCGCTTGAAGACCGCCCACGTCTTTTTCACGCGGCGGCTCCTTCCGCGAGGGTCGACTCCCCCACCTTCTCGATGAAGATCTCCTCGAGCGACGGGGAGACGACCTCGAAGCGGCGGATCTGGAGGCGCCCGATGGCGGCCGCAAGAACCTCCTGCGGATCGGCGCCCGGCGCGAGGGCGATCTCGGCGCGGTTCGTGTCGACGCGCGCCCCCGCCACGCCCGGCAGGGACGGCAGGAACCCGCCGTCCCCCTCGAACTCCAGGTGGACGGCGTTCCGTCCCGAGGAGCCGCGCACCTCGCCAAGGCTCCCCTCGAGGACCACTTTCCCGCGGTGGATCAGGACGATCTCCTCGCAGAGCTTCTCGGCCTCGCCCATCTGATGCGTCGAAAGGAGGATCGTCTTTCCTTCCGCCTTTCAGCTCCAGCAGCAGCCTCCGGACCAGGACGACGTTGACCGGGTCGAGGCCCGCCATCGGCTCGTCGAGGATCAGGAGCTCGGGGTCGTGGAGGAGCGCGCCGACGAGCTGCACCTTCTGCTGGTTCCCCTTCGACAGCTCCTCCAGCTTCACGTCGCGGCGGTCCCAGAGCTCGAAGCGCGAGAGCCACTTCTCCGCGGCGTCGCGGACCGAGGCCGGCGCGCGTCCCTTGATCTCGGCGAGGAAGAAGAGCTGCTCCAGCACCTTCATCTTCCGGTAGAGCCCGCGCTCCTCCGGCAGGTACCCGATCCGGTCGCGCGAGGCCGCCGCGTCGCGGCCGAAGACCTCGATGGCGCCGCGGTCGGGGAGGAAGACGCCGTTGATCATCCGGAGCGTCGTCGTCTTCCCGGCGCCGTTCCTCCCGAGAAGGCCGGTGATCGTCCCCTTCAGGGTTCTGAACGACACCCCGTCGACGGCCTTCACGTCGCCGAACGACTTCGCGATGCCGGTCACCCGAAGGACGGTTTCCATGCTCGACCATCCTACGGGATGGGCAGGGGACAGTTCTGGTCCGTGCCCCCTGCCCCGCACTGTTAACCTCCCACGAGGCCCGCGATGGATACCCTTCTCCTCGTCCTCGCTCTGTTCGCCGCCGTGCCCGCAGCCTCCAGGGCGGCATCGCTACAGGCCGGAATCGACGCGATCGCCGCGGAGGCGAAGGCTACCGTCGGTGTCTCGATCATCCATCTCGAGTCGGGAGCCCGCGCCGGTGTCGGCGAGAGCGAACGGTTCCAGATGGCGAGCGTCTTCAAGATCCCCGTCGCGATCGCGGTCCTCCGCGCCGTCGACGCCGGGCACGCTGAGCCTCGACGCGATGGTCGAGATCCGTCCGGAGGACCGCCGGAAGATCGGACCGCTCGACGATAGCTGGAAGCCGGGAATGACGGTCAGCGTCGCGCGGATGCTCGACGTCATGCTCGTCGACAGCGACAACACCGCCACCGACAAGCTCATCGCGATGCTCGGCGGGCCCGCGGTCGGTTCAGAGGTCCCTCGACGCGCTCGGCGTCGCCGGGGATCTCGGTTTCCCTCGACGAGAACGGGATGGGGGCGCGCGATCCGGAAGGACGCTTGCCGCGTTCGAGAAGGGCGCCTGGAACGGCGCGACGCCCGACGCGATGGCGTCGCTCCTTTCGCGTCTCTACCGTGGCGAGCTGCTCTCGAAGGCAGGAACGGACCGCCTTCTCGACGGGATGCGCCGCTGCCGGACCGGAGAGAAGCGCCTTCGGGCTGGGCTTCCCCGCCGGGACCGAGGTCTTCGACAAGACGGGGACCGTCCGGGAGCTGCACGAACGACGTCGGGATCGTGACGCTCCCGGACCGGAGCCACCTCGTCGTCGCGGTCTTCGTCCGCGGCGGTGGGGACCTCGCGGCGCGCGAGGCGACGATCGCCCGGGTCGCCCGCGTGGCCTGGGACGCCTTCGTGACCTCGAATTAGGGCGGGCGAACGGACGCGCCTCCCCGCGATATCCTCGGGGCGCAGCGATGGAAACGCTCACGCCCCCGTACTTCCTCCTCGCGTCGCCCGCGATGCTCGACCCTAACTTCGCGAAGACGGTCGTGCTCATGGGGCATCACACCGAAGACGGGGCGCTCGGGTGGATCGTGAACCGGCTCCTCGGCGTTCCGCCGATGGAGATCCTCGCGCCCCCGCTCGGCGAGTCGATCCACCCCGAGACGCCGCTCCGTCTCGGCGGACCCGTCGTCACGAACGGGCTCGTCGCGCTTTTCCGCACCAAGGTGCCGGGCGTCGAGCAGATGGAGATGGCGCCCGGCCTGCACGTCTCGGCCTCGGCCGAGATCCTGCCGATGCTCTTCGCCGGATTGCCCGTGCGGCCCGACGGCCTCCTCGTCCTCGGCTACAGCGGGTGGGGAGCGGAGCAGCTCGAGCACGAGATGGAGGAGGGGTCGTGGCTCGTCCTTCCCTACGACGACGCGTTCGCGTTCACGAACGAGACCGAGGACCTCTGGGAGCGCGCCCTCGCGCACCTCGGCGTCAACCCGGCGAACGTGACGCCTTACCCCGGCGGTGTGAGCTGAGGGGGCCTCAGCGCGAAGGTGTCGGGTTTTCTGGTCTTCTTTCGTTTCCGAAAAGGACCCGGTCGCCTTCTCAGCCGACCCGTCGCAAGAAGCCCGTCAGGCCTTCCGCTTTCCTGAGCCGCGACAGAAACGGCCGAAGCTCATCGAGCGCGAAATAAGCGGGGTTGAGCCGATAGAGGCGCGTTCGTCCCCTGAGCCTCCCCGCGACGAGGCCGTCCTTTTCGAGGCCGCGAAGCGCTCCCTGAACGCCCGAGAGAGAGGTCTCGAGAACGCGGGCCAGCTCCCGGGGATAGCTCTCGTCCAGGAGTTCCAGCGCGACAAGAACCCGGGTCCGCGCCCGGCCGCCAAAGGGGGACGAGATACCGACCATCATCATGTGTCATATGACCATATTTTATGGTCGAGTTCAAGCGCCCCGGGCGGAGACCAACATTCCGACGGAGAAAGAGCGATGATCCGCCTTCCATGACCGAGCTCGTCGCGGCCCTGACGCATTGGGGCGTCTTCCTCGTCGGCGCAAACGTCCTTCTCGAGCAGTTGGGCCTGCCGATCCCGGCTTTCCCGACCCTCGTCCTCGCCGGCGCGCTCGCCGCCGATGGGAAGCTTCCGCTCGCCGGGCTGCTCGCGGTCTCGGTCGCGGCCTCGCTCGCGGCCGACACCGTCTGGTTCCTCCTCGGCCGCCGGCACGGACACCGGATTCTGCGGACGCTCTGCCGCATCTCGCTCTCGCCCGACTCCTGCGTCCGGCAGACGGAGTCGATCTTCGACCGGTGGGGACTCTGGTCGCTCCTCGTCGCCAAGTTCGTCCCGGGCTTCTCTACCGTCGCGCCGCCCCTCGCCGGCTCGGGGCGGGTCGGCCTCGCCCCCTTCCTCGGCTTCTCCGCCGTCGGCGCGTCCCTCTGGGCCGGCTTGGCGCTCCTCCTCGGCGCTCTCTTCCACGGCGCCGTTGACCGCGTCCTCGACCTCCTCTCCCGGCTCGGAAGCGGCGCGCTCGTCCTCCTCGTCGGGGCGTTCGTCGTCTTCCTCGCCGTGAAGTGGGAGCAGCGGCGCCGCTTCTTCAAGGAGCTCCGGATGGCGCGGATTCCGCCCCACGAGCTGCGCGGCGTCCTCGGCTCCGACGCGGGCCCGCTCGTCTTCGACGTCCGGTCGAAGGGGGCGCTCCAGCGTGACCCCCACCGGATTCCCGGGGCCGTGCTCATCGACGTGGAACGGCTCGACGAGCACGTCGTCGCGTTGCCGAAGGAGCGGGAGATCGTCCTCTACTGCACGTGACCCACGGAGGCCTCGGCGGCCCGTGTGGCACGCCTCCTCATCGACCGCGGGTTCACGGCGGTCCGCCCCCTCGAAGGAGGCTTCGACGCCTGGATCGCGGCCGGCTTCGACGTCGAGGAGATCGACCTCGTTGCCCGGCGCGAGCCGGCCTGAGGGTCAGGCCCTCTCGTAGACCTCGTCGACGACGACGTCCGGGTGAAGTGAGCGCCTCACCGGGCACGTCTTCCCCGCGTTGACGAGCTTCTGGAACTCCTCCTCGCCGCAGGACGTCCTGATCCGGTAGCGAGCGACGAGCTTCCCGATCCGGCGCGGCGGCTCGGAGGTCATGTTCTTCTCGATCGCGAAGTCGATCCCGTCGAGCGGGATGCCGGATCGCGTCGCGCAGAGGGCCATCGTCGTCGCGACGCAGGCCGCGAGCGACGCCGTGCAGAGGTCGGTCGGCGAGAAGCGGCTTCCGTCGCCGCCGTTGTCCTTCGGGGCGACCGTGCCGATTGAGGCGCCCGACGGGCCGTGGACCAGCTCCGTCGCGGTGGGAGAGGTCAGCCGGCCGGAGATGGAGACGCTCATGGAGACGATCTTACGGCCGGGGCGCGGGGCGTGCCGGGAGCGTCAGAAGTGCCGCGGGGTCGACGCGCGCGCCGCCGAGGCGGGCGGCCCAGTGGAGGTGGGGGCCCGTGACGCGCCCGGTCGCGCCGACGGCGCCGATCGGCTGCCCCGTCGCGATGCGGTCCCCTTCCTTCACGTCGATCCGCGAGAGGTGGAAGTACATCGTCATCAGGCCGCCGCCGTGGTCGAGGACGACGCTGCCGCCCGAGAAGTAGAAGTCGCCGGCCAGGACGACGACTCCCGCCGCCGGCGCGGCGACGGGCGTCCCGGCCGGGGCCGAGAGGTCGAGACCGGCATGCCGCGAGCGGGTCTGCCCGTTGTAGACCCGCTTCGCGCCGAAGTTCTTCTGGGAGAGTGCCTCGGCTGGAAGGGCGAAGCGCCCCTCCCAGAGACGCGAAGGGAGCGGCGACCCGAACGCGCGCCGGAACGCCTCCCGGTCGCGCTCGATTCGCTCCTTTTCCTCCGGCGGCGGCTCGACGAACTTCGGATCGACGCTGAGCTTGCTCACGGCGAAGGCGCGCCGGACGACGCGGAGAGTCGCCGTGGCCGTCACGGCCGCCCCGGACGCGTCGACCCCGTCCACGACGAGTGGACGCTCGCCGAGGGCTGATTCGAAGTCGACGCCGAGGAGACCCGCGAACCGTTTCCCGCCATCGAGGCGCTCGAGCACGATCCGCTTCTCTCCGTCGACGAGGACGGCCGACGCGAGCGGCGTGCCGGGCGAAACGACCGCGACCTCGACGACGCCTCCTTGAGGCGCTCGAGAGGGCGCGAGCGTCACACGCAGTTCCGGCGCGCCCGCGAGGGCCAAGGCGAGCGCAGGCGCCAGAAGGCTCACGGCCGGAAGACCATCGGCGCTCCGGCCGGCGGCCGGGCGAGCCGCGTGGCCGCTCCGGACGGGTCGCCACCTCGCCAGAACGGAAACTGGTCCATCCGGTGTTGCGAGCCGACGTGCCCCGAAACACCGAACGGGACGACGAGCGTCGCCGCGTCGGGAGCGCCCCAGTCGACGAGGAACCGCATCGACTGCCCGAACGACGGGGTGGAGACGCGCGGCACGCCGCTTCCTCCCGGCATCGGGACGTGCGGCGGATCGAAGACGAGCCCGAGGCCCGGGACGAGGCCGAGCGGGTGGCGCGCCGTGAGGCGGTTTCCTTCGCCCCACGTCCATTTCGAGCGGTCGAGCCCGTAAGCCGCCGAGAGCTCCCGGACACTCTCCTCGACGATCAGCTTCAGGACGGCGCTCTTCTCCCCGAGCCCCGCGCGCTTCCAGGCCGCCCTGTCGGCGCGGACGAGATCGAGGAGCCTCTCGTCGGCGAGCCGGACGCGGTCCCCGCGCACCCGCCAAGTCCGGAGCGTCCGGTCGGCGAGCTTCCTCTTCAAAGTCCGGACGACGAGGAACTGCGGGGCGGAAGGGACGGCCCGGCCGTCCCAGTCGGAGAGAAGCTTCGCGAGGTCGGGCGGCAGGACGGGCAGGAAGGCCCGCGCGATCTCCCGCGACTCGAGGGAGAGGACGTCGAGCTGGATCGCCTCCATCGCGGCGCGGTCGAGCTTCCGCCCGGACTTCTTCGCCTCCTCGATCAGGTTGCGGATCCGGCGGGCGCGGGCCGCGCTCCAGAAGTGCGACGAGACCGGCACCGGGAAGCCCGTGCCGATCACGCGGTTGTTGGCCGTCACGAGGTAGCCGGAGGGCGGGTCGACGATGCGCGGCAAACGTTCCGCGGTCAGGAATCCCTTCCAGTCGTTCTCGGCGTCGCGGCCGTCGTAGGGCGCCGACCCGTCCGTCCCCGGGCGCCGGAGCGGGATGAGGCCCGTCGCCCGCCAGCCGATGTGTCCGTCGGCGGAGGCCCAGATGACGTTCTGCGCCGGCCCGAGGAACCGGTCGAGAGCGCGGTCGAATTCCTCGCGGCTCCCCGACCGGTCGATGGCGACGATCGGCAGCCGGAGCGTGGACGGATCGAGCGCCGTCCACTTCAAGGCGAGATCCGGCTTCACGAGCGGGCCGTGCGACGTTTCCTTGACTTCGAGCCGCTCGGCGGGCCCGCCGCGGACCGGGATCGTCTCCACGCGGACCGCGACCGGCTCGAAGCCCGCGCCGCGAGCCGCCCGGCCGTCGACGATCGTCTCCCGGTAGAGGTCCTCGACGTCGGTGTAGAGGTTCGTGAAGCCCCAGGCGATGGTGTCGTTCCGCCCGAGGACGACGCCCGGGAGACCCGGGAGCGTCACCCCTTCGACGTGCATCCCGGCCACGTCGAAGCGCATCGGAAGCCAGATGGAGGGCATCTGGATCGGGAGGTGCGGGTCGTTCGCGAGCATCGGCTTGCCGCTCGCGGCCAGGAAGCCGGCCACGGCCCAGTTGTTCGAGCCCGCGATCTCGGCGTCCGCCGAATCTCCGGGGGCCAGCTCGAGGACGGCGGCAGGCCTTTCGGCGGCGGACGTCGCGAGGACCGGGACGGGAGGCGACCGGAACGGGGCCGCGTCCGGGACGACCGGAACGTCGTCCTCGGAGCCGGTCGAGAAGACGAACTCGCGGAGATCGGCGGGGAGGCCGGCGTTCGCTCCGCGCGCCGCCTCGTCGGGCCAGACCGTGGACAGGTCTTCCGACATCAGGAGCAGAACGAGCAGCGCGTCGGCGGGAACGAACGGCTTCGGCCGCGTCCTGAGAAGCGCGAACTCGAGGCCCCACCGCCCGGCGTGCGACTCGAGAAACGCGTTGACGCCGTCGGACAGCGCCTCGAGGTTCGCCCGCTCGTCGTCGGGGAGGAGGCCGACGGCCCGCCCGGCGACCCGGGAGTAGCCGTATGTCCGCCGGCGGCGGTCGAGGTCGAGGGCGGCCTTGCCGAAGAGCTCGGAGAGAGTCCCCTCGCCGGCGCGCCGCTGAAGCTCCAGCTGGAAGAGGCGGTCGCGCGCGGTCAGGTAGCCCTGCACGCGAAGGGCGTCCGGCCAGGTCGCCGCCGAGACCGTCGCGACGCCGCGGTCGTCGAAGGCGACGCGGACCTCCGCGGAGAGCCCGGGAATCGGCGGCGCCGCCCCGTCCGGGCAGGTTGCGGCGGACGAGCCACCAGAAACCTCCCCCGGCGGCAACGAGCAGCGCGAGCAGGAGCCCCGACGACCAGAGGACGATCCGCTTCATGAGCGGCGCCGACTATCGCACAGCGGCGTCGGCTACTTCTTCGGCGGGCGGGCGCCCTTCTCGAAGAGGCGCTCCACCCACATCTCCTCCACGAGCGGGCGCTTCCCGTCGGAGAGGTGGACCCGGTAACGGATTCGGACGCCGCACTCCGGCACGTTCCAGACCGCGACGTTCGCGTCACCCGAAACAGCCGTCGGCGGGCCGTACCGCTCGGAGATGCCGTCGCGGAGACCGGGTGGCGGATCGAAGATGTAGTAGAGCGAGGCGACGCGGGCGTCGGAAGCGGCGGAGTCGAAGGTCACCTGGACCGTGTAGCGGCGGTCGCGCGGGGTGTGAAAAACGCTCACGTCGCGGCCCAGAACCGGCTTCTGCGGGTTGCTCCGCCACATCGACGCGTACGCCGCCTCCCGGGACTGCCCGACCTCGAGGCCCGACATCGCCGGACAGAGGATGCCCGCCGGCGAGGGCGTGGGCGGCGGAGGCCCGGCCGCCGGCGCCGTGGCCGGAGCCAACGTGAGGAGGGCGGCGGCGAAGGTCGTCGGTCTCATCGGTCGGGGCGCTGCCGCTCTGGCGCGGGGGAGCCTCCTCGGGTCTTCATCGCGAGGCGCGTGCCAGCCCGTCCCGGAGCGTCTCTTCGTGGAAGCCGACGAGAAGCCTCTTCCCGAGCCTGACCATCGGAGCCCGGAAATTCCCCGTCGGTCCCCTGAGATCGTCGAGGGTGGCCTCCTTCGCCGGCAGGGTCCGGACGGCCTTCCCCTTCGCCACGACGACCTCGGAGACGCTCGCGAGCAGGGCCCTGGCGTCGGCGTCGGTCAATGGCTGCTTCTTCGACGGCCGCTCGGCGGCGACGCGTGACTTCGTCTTCTCGAGCACCGCACGGGTGCGTTCACAGCTCGTTCAACCGATCCGGTAGTAGTAGAAGTCGACGGTCGGCATGGGCTTCCTCTCTCTCCCCGAGTCTAGCGCCCGCCGCCGTTCACGTCAGGGTGCGAGCGCGTACTCGGCGACGAACCGGCGCATCCGCTCCACCCCTTCGACGTAGTGGGGCAGGCTGATCCTTTCGTTCGGGTGGTGGATCTTGGAGGCGTCGTGGAAGTTGACGTTGAACGGAGAGAAACCGAACGCGCGGATCCCCCGCGCCCGGAGGACGGACGACGACGTGTACGCGCCGTTGAGGACGTAGATCCCGACCGGCGCCTGCTCGACGGGATCGAGACCGAGCACGGTCTCGAGCGTTTCCCAGGCCCGGCCGACGGCCGGTGAGGCCGCCGCTTCCTCCGTGACGACGTGATCGCGCACCGTCAGGCCGTTTTCGACGGCCCATCGGGCCAGCTCGTCGCGGGCCGCCCGCGGCGGGCTTCCGGGCAGAAGGGTGCGGACGGCGCGGATCGTGTAGCCGCCGTTCGGCCCCGGGCCGACGAGCCCCGGGTAGATCGCGTCGCGGACGAGGGTCCGGTAGACCTCCGGCGTCTCCCCGGGCGACGGCATCGGCGTTTTCGCATCGTCGCCCGCAATCATGTATCGCCCCCAGACGTCCGAGCGGGACGGCGCGATGAAGCGGAGGAACTCGCGGACGGTCGGCGTCATCCGGACCGGCAGCGCGCGGTCCTTCTTCTCGAGGAACGTCCGGAACTCCTCGAGCTTCTCCTTCGACGGCGAATCGATCCAGAGGCTCACGATCGCCTTCTGCAGCACTTCGATCCCGTAGCGGACGATGTCGGAGGTGAGGACCTCGTTGACGCCCCCCTCGTTCACCCCGTCCGTCACGCCGGCGAGGAGGTCCGGGCGGTGCTCGAGGACCCAGCCGATGCCGTACTGCATCTCGTAGGACTCTTCGGCCGACTCGGCGATGAAGACGATGTCCCGGCGCGGCACGATTCCGTGACGCGCCAGGTCGGCCATCGCGAGGAGTCCGGCGATCGCCTGCCCCTTCATGTCCAGGCTCCCGCGACCGACCAGGCAGAACGCGGCTGTCTCGCGGCCTCGCTCGCCCGCGAAGGGAGGGCGGTCCCACTTCGACAGGTCTCCGGGAGGCACCACGTCGACGTGGTTCATCAGGAGCAGCGCCCCGTCGCGCGAGACGCCGCGGAGGCGCGCGACGAGGATCGGTCTTTCGGGGTCGTCGCCGACGATCTCGTAAGGAATTCCGTCGCAGTCGAAGCGGTGTGCGAGCCAGAGAATCGCCGCGCGCGTCGGTCCCGGCGGGTTGGACGTGTCGATCCGGAGGAACTCCACGAGGAGCTTCGTCGCTTCGTGCCCCATGACGGCGTCGGCCTCGGCGACGAGCCTCCGGGCCTTCACCGCGGGCTCCCGCCGGGACAGGAGGCGAGGCACGCCGAGGACGAGCGCCGCCACGACGGCCGCCCCTCCGTAGAGCGCGAGCCGCCGCTTCGCATTCCGCGACAGAGCCGTCATGAAGCGGACGCCGCGGGGCGCCGCGCCCGCCACCCGAGGAAGCCCAGGACGGCCGCCGCCGCGAGCATCGTCATCGAACCGATCTTCACCCACCGTGTGTCGGGCCGCAACTGCACGACGTGGCGTCCGGCCGGGATGCGAAGGCCCGAGAAGCCGAAGCCGATGTCCGACACGGAGACGGGCCGCCCGTCGAGCGTCGCCTCCTTCGTTGCCTGTCGCAGGCGAAAGACCATCAGAAAGGCGTCGCCTGGTCCGTCGGCCTCGACGGAGAGCTCGAGGCCGGAGGCGCGATCCCGCACGGCGAGGACCCGGCCGGCCGACGGCGGCGCGATATCGGTCTCCCCGTCGACGTAAGCGGCGTCCGGATCGCACCGCTCGTCGAGAAACGTCTTGAAGAGGGCCCGCCCGTCGGGATTCGCGACGACGCGGGACGCGAACCTGAAAGCGGGAAGCGGATCCGGCACCGGACGAAGCGCGAGAGCCCACGAACCGTCCGGCTCCTGTTCGCTCGTCGCGACCGCCGCCACCCCGGCGGTCCGGAGGAAGTTCAGCGGGATCGACCCTCCGCGCGGAATCGCCGTCCGGAGCAGGCGCGTCCACTCCACCGCCTCGAGCGGCAGCGTCACGTCGTAGTCGAGGGCGAAGGCGGAGGCGACGCCGAAGAGCGACGGGTACTCCGGCATCAGCGAGAGCGCCGCGGTCCGGTTCGAGAGGACGATGTCCGAGAGGTGGAACTTCGGGACCGGCACGTAGCTGTCCCGGTGGAAGAGACGGACCGGCGACGGCTTCGCTTCCGCGAGCGGGGCGATAGCCGCGGGGGGGGTCGAAAGGACTCCCGGCTCCTCCGTGAAGGCGAGGCGCCGCGCCACGCCTTCGCGGTCGAGCAGGATCGCGACTGACAGGAGCGGCATGACCAGCGCCGTCCGCGCCTCCGCGAGGCGCCGCGACAGTGCCTTCAGCCCGAGGGCGGCGAGCCACGCGAACGCGAAGCCCGCGAGGGCGAGATGCTTTTCCGGATATCGCACCGTTCCGAGGGGGGGAACGAGAGTCAGGGCGCCGCTCCAGACCGGGGTCTGCGGCCCGAGGGCGAGGAAAACGCCGACGAGGCCGAGAAGGGCCGCGGCGAGGCGGCCGCGTCCTCCGAGCGCCACGCCCAGCAGGAGGAGGAGAAGCCCGACGCGCCCGGGAGATATCGACGGCAGATAGGGGTAGTAGCCGGGAAGCGACGGCGCCGCCGCCACACGCGTCCAGTCCGCCACGCGGCCGTCGAGGAGAAGCTCTCCGAGCCGCGCGGCGGGAAGCGCCGCGGCGCCCGCGGATTCTCTCGTCATGCCGCCTCCCGGCGCGCGGGAGCTCTCCGCGGCCGTCGCGAGGCCGGACAGGACGGCCGGCGCCGCGAGCGCGGCACCGAGGAGCGCGCCTGCCGCGAGCAGGACGAGGCGACGCCGGAGCGGAACCTTCGGCTCCGGATCGCCTTCGCCGGTCTTCCCGATGACGAGCGCGAACGCGATTGCGGCGGCGTAGAAGAGGAACTCCGGCGCCCCGGCGACGAGGAGAAGCGCCGACACGAGAGCGAGCCGGACGACCGGCGGCGTTCCCGCCGGCCGGCGGGAGTCGAGGATCGCCACGGCGAACCAGGGCAGCAGCGACCACGCCGTCACCGCGCCGAGGAACGGAACGAGGGAGACCGAGACGCCGCTGAGCCCGTAGACGAGGCCGGCGGCGGACGCCGGCCAGGCCGCAAGGCCGAGCCGCCGCGCGAAGACCGAGAAGCCGGCGATACCGCAGAGAAGCCGAAGGAGGATCCAGGCCTTCGCCGCGGCGCCGAGGGGCAGAAGGACGAAGAGGAGATTTCCCGGATCGAATGCGGCGAAACCCGGGTTCGAAAGAAGCGGGGCTCCTCCCCATCGGTATCGGTCGATCCACGGAGCCTGTCCGGCCCGGAGCGCTTCGGCGAGATGGGCCTTCGCCGGATAGAAGTAGAAGAGAAGGTCCCGCGCGGCGGGGACCCGCTCCGTGAAGAAATCGCGATACGGCACGAGAGCCAGAGCGAAGACGAAGAGGAGCGGCAGGTGCCGGCGAAGGCTCCCGTTCATCGCGCGGCTCCACCGAGAAGGAGGAGCGCCGCCACCGCGGCCGTCACGAGCGAGAGTGCCGCGCCGAGCGCGAAGAGCGGGTTCTCGTAGCGGAGCTCGACCGCGTGCCGGCCGGACGGAAGGAACGCCGCGGTCAGGAAACCGTCCGCCCGGAAGAGCGGCAACGGGTGGCCGTCGAGTGTCGCCTTCCAGTTCGGGTCGAACGATCGGCCGATGACGAGCGCCCCGCCGGGCTCTGCCGCAAGGACCTCGAGCGACGCGCCAGAGGAAGAGCGCGCCCGGACGGTGACGACGCCACGCCCCGCGGTCCGCGAGCCCGGAACCGCCCCAGGCACCTCGACGACGCTCGAGCGGAGCGGAGCGAAGGCAGCGTCGGCCATCCGGGCCGATGCTTCCTTCGCTCCGGGGACGAGGATCGCCTCGGGGACGAGGAGAAACTCGGGACGGGTCGGCTCGATCTTCACGATCCGGTCGTCCCCGTCTCGCCGGACTTCCGTGGCGCCCAACGGGTCCGGAGGGGGCGCCGCCGTCCGGGCGACCGAGACGCCCGCGGCCCGGAGTCGCGCCGCTTTCGCCTCCCCCCACGGGAGCCGGGCGGCATCGAAGAATGCCTGCACCGAGGCCCGCGGCGTCATCCGGTCGATGTCGTTCTCGAGGGCGTACCGGATCCCGAAGAGAGTTCCGGTCGCCGGGCGGAGCCGGTCGAGCCCTCCCGCGTCTCGCGTCCTCCTCATCGCGGTCGCCGGGTCGTCGGCGCCGTCGTCGTAGAAGCGGCCGGGCCCGGACGCCTCGCGGACCGCGACGACGGCGGGCGTCTCCTTCGTGTAGAGATCCCGCGGTCCGGCCGGGCAGCTCCCCGCCACGCGCCCCGCGGCGTCGACGAAGAAGACGCCGACGAGGACGACGCCGAGGAACGGCAGCGGCAGCCGGCCTCGGACGGCGAGCCCCGCGGCGACCCGGACGGCGACCAGCGAAGCCGCGCCGAGGAGGAGCGCCGGACGGAGCGCGGCGACGACGACGTCGGCCGGGGTATCGCCCGCGCCGAGCCGGAGGAACCAGAGAAGGCCGCGGAGCGCCGCCGGCGAGACGAAGGCGAGAGCCGCGAGAAGGGCGACCGGCACCGCAAGGGTCGCCGCCGTGCGGCCGAGGCTCCGAAGGGCGCGCTCCCGATCTCGCGGATCGCCGGCGAAGAGGCCGTCGACGCCGACGGCGGCCGCCGCGGCGAAACCGAGCGTCGCGAGAAGCCACCACTTCTCCGGGTAACGGAAGATCGAAAGGCCCGACGCCGCCGCGCCGTAGCCCGGGAGAAACCGGCCGAACGACAAGACCGCCGCGGCCGCCGCGATGCCGAGCGCGGCCCGGCCGCGTCCGTCCCGGAAGGCAGCGCCCGCGAGCGCGAGCGGGACGAGGCCGAAGGCGAGGTCGTAGAAGTACGGGTTCCCCGCGTCGAACGTTCCCGCTCCCCAGTAGCCGGAGTCCGCCGCTGCGAAGGGGTCGCCCGTGAGCTTCGGCTCGAGGAGCGTCAGGAGGCGGCTCGGGCGGACGGACCAGAAGAGAGCGCCGTGCTCGGCGGCCATCTCCGTCCCGCGGGCGGAGCGCCGGAGCTCGCCGAGAGTCGGAAGGAGCTGGACGGCCGAGAGCCCCAGGGCGAGGAGGCCGCCCGCCGCCGCGGCCCCGAGGCGCCGGACCGCCTCCCGCCCCGGAGCCCGGGCGCGGACGATCCCGACGAGAGCGAGCCCTCCGGCCGCGGCAGCGCCGGTCGCCGTGATCACCGGCTCACCGGCGAGGAAGCGACAGGGCGAGTGCGGCCCCGCCGACGACGGCGCTCCGGAGCGGGCGCGTCTCGAGGCCGAACCCGATCCTCCCGAAGGCGACGATCGCGAGCGCGACGGGGGCAGCGGCCGCGGGGACGCCGATGAAGACGGGTAGCGTCTGAAAGACGCCCGAGAAAAGGAGCACCGCGGCTCCCGCCGCCGCCGCGCCGTGCGAGAGCCCCATCCAGCGAAGCGCCGCCAGAAAGAGGAGGACGAGCAGAGCGAGGTTCGCGAGCGCCAGGACCGTCGGCGAAGCGATGAAGAGAAGCGGCGAGAGCGGCCAGAAGACCGCTGCGTTCGGATCGGCCGCGAAGGCCCGCCCGTTCGAGAGCCAGTCGTTCCAGGCCGGGAACCCTTCCCTCCAGAGCCGCGGCAGGAGGGCGCGCCACGGGGTGAAGAAGAACCCGGCGTCCCGGAAGGCCAGCGTGCCCCCCGACAGAAAGGCGGCGAACCGGACGGCGAAGAGGCCGAGGAGCGCGCCGAGGGCCAGCGCGGGAGCGAACGTTCGGGCGCGGGGCTCCGTCGGCGCCGCTTGATTCATGGCGTGCGCGGTTCAGGCCCTCCGGGCCAGGACGAGGAGGGACATGCCGAAGGACGGGGGCGTCTTCTCCTCGGCCTTCAGCAGCGGAAGCATCAATCGGAAGGCCCCGAGCTGGTGTTTCGGGAGGACCTTCCGCTTGAGGAAGCGGGAATTGAGCCACCAGCCGGCGACGCCGAGGCGGTTCAGGTACCGGATCTCGTCGACCTCGAAGCCCGCCTCGGTCACGAGGCGACGGAGCGGTTCCATGTCGTAGCGGCGGAAGTGGCGGAGGTTGACGTCGAGTGAGCCGTAGAGGGCCGGCATCGCCGGAACCAGAAGCGAGAGCCGGCCGCCCGGCGGGAGGACCCGCGCGAAATCTCGGACCGTTCCGCGGTCGTCCTCGATGTGCTCGAGGACGTTCAGGCAGACGATCGTGTCGATCCGCTCGGCGAGGAGGTCCTCGCGGTCCGCGTCGGAGAGCGGAAAACGGAAGCCCGCGATCCGGACGTTGCTCCGGCCGCCGAAGTTCGCCTTCAGCTCACGGACGTAGTGGCTCTCGATGTCCGAGGCGATGACCCGCTCCTTGTCGATGAACCAGCGCGTCTGGTTGCCGACGCCCGAGCCGACCTCCAGGATCCGGTTCCCGAGGTGCGGCTCGAAGCGCTCGTGCAGCCAGCGGTTGTAAGGCGAGAGCGAGGCCATCCGGCGGAGAGTCTGGAGGCCGACGTCCCCCTTCGGCGCCTCCCACCGGAAGAACTTCAGGATGACCCAGACCGCCTGGAAGGCGTCCTTCAGGCCGATCTTCTTCCCCTCCTCGTACGTCCGGCCGCTGTACGAGATCGGGACCTCGAAAATGCGCGCGCGCATCCGCGAGACCTTGCAGGTGATCTCCGGCTCGATGCCGAACCGCTTCGACTCGAGGTCGAGGCGGTCGACGACCTCGCGCGTCATCATCTTGTAGCAGGTCTCCATGTCGGTGAGGTTCAGGTTCGTGAAGACGTTGGACATCAGCGTCAACAGCCGGTTTCCCACCGTGTGCCAGAAGTAGAGGACGCGGTGCCCGTGCGGGCTCCCGAGGAAGCGCGAGCCGTAGACGACGTCGGCCTTCCCCGCGAGGATCGGCCCGAGGAGGAGCGGGTACTCGTCGGGGTCGTATTCCAGGTCCGCGTCCTGGATGACGACGACGTCGCCCGTCGAGGCCCGGAGGCCGGCCCAGACCGCCGCGCCCTTTCCGGTGTTCCGAGGCTGGTAGAAGACCCGGATGCCGTCCCGGCCGTCCATCTCCCGGAGGATGTCGCGCGTCCCGTCGGTCGAGCCGTCGTCGACGATCACGAGCTCCTTCTCGATGGCGCCGACGTTCACGGCGAGCACCCGCCCGACGATCTCGCGAATGGTCGTCCGCTCGTTGTAGGCGGGCATCACGATCGACAGCTTCATCGCGGAATCTCGTCTTCCTCCCGGACCCGGTAGAGGCTGATCGAGTATCCCACGCGCCCTACGGACTCTCCGCGCGCGACAAGCGCCCGGCGGAGGCTGCTCGTAGCCCGCCGCGGCGCGCGGGTCGCCCGTGGAACGCCATCGCTTCCGGGCCGCAGCAACGGAGGAACGACGAGACCGCATAGAGGCCGGGCGGCACGGCCCCGGTCTCGGCGTCGAAGATCCGCGCCCTCGGCAGGTAGTACGCGGGATCGGAGCCGCCAAAGTAGGCGACGGTCAGGTCGGCATCGCGTCCCTCGGCCTTCAGCGCGAGCGCAAGCCGGCGGAGGTCCTGCCCCCAGTCGAGATTCGAGTCGTTCAGCCACGCCTCCCCGTGCGACGGCCCGCCCGCCAGCGCGTTGAAGAACGACATCTCGTGCGGGTGGACGCGCGCCACCTCGGCGCACTGGACGGAGGCGGCGGCCAGCACAACGCCGAGGGCCCAGGGGGGCCGCAGGTGCCGGAAGAGGATCACGACGGCTGCGGCGAGGAGCAGCGGGTATGCCGGCAGCATGTGGCGGATCCCGATGTTGTAGGAGGTCGCCATCCCGGAGACGAAGAGATAGGCCGCCGGCAGGAGAAGCGCGCCGAGGAGGAAGTCGAAGCGGCCGCGGCGGGCGGCGAGAACGATCCCGGCCGCGGCGAGAAGGATCAGGAAGCCGAGGGCGCTCTTCAGGCCGAACGCGACGAGGAAGTAGTCCCAGAAGCCGTCCGGCGACAGCTCCCCGTGCAGGAAGTTGACGCCGCCGCCCGTCCGGTTCTGGACGGCAATTCCCGCCAGCCCCGCCGCATAGTGTCCGATCTCGGGCGAGAGACGCGAGAGGGCGACGACTCGCTCGATCGTTCGGGGCAGCGCGTCGCGTGAATCCAGGAAGACCCGGACCGCCGCCGCCGCGTTCGCGCGGCTCATCGAGCGCATCGCAACGGCGTAGCACGCGAAGAGAACGAGGGCCGAGACCGCCCCGGCGAGGAGCAGGCCGTAGAGGGGCCGCGTGTCGGCCGTCCGCCCGTCGCGCGGCGCCCGCCGCCGCGCAATAAGGACGTGGGCGAGCGCCATCGCCGAGACCACCGGGACGAGAAGGACGGCCGAGAACTTGCTCGCGAGCGTCAGCCCCAGCGCCGCGCCGGCCAGGGCCCAGAGGCCATAGGAACGCTTCTCGAGCGCGAGAAGCGCGAGCGCGATGGTCCCGAAGAAGCCGAGGGAGGCCGCGAGGTCGGTGTGGAGGACTCCCGCGTGCGCGAGATGCGTCGGCTCGAAGGCCACGAGCGCGGCGGCCGCAAGGCCCGCCGCGTCGCCCGCCCAGTGCCGCACGGCGGCGGCCACGGCGACGATCAGGAGGCCGAACAGCATGACGAACGGCCGGCGGGCGGCGGTCAGAAGCTCGTCGGGGTTCAGCGTGTTCCGGAGGGTGAACGGGCGCGGCTGCTCCGCCGTCCGGATCGAGAACGGCTCCGGGATGTGCGGGGCGCGGGCTCCGGCCGCCCGGAGCGCGAAGCCCGCCAGCAGCTTCGTCAGCGGCGGGTGTTCGAGGTTCGCGTAATAGGTGCCCGAGATCGCGTATTCGGCCGCGGCGAGGGAGTGGAAAGGCTCGTCCATCGTCGCGCTGTTCAGGCGGCAGGCGTCCCGCGCGACGAGCGACCCGACGAGAGCCAAGGCGACGGCGAGCGGCCAGAAGAGCGCCCGCCGGAAGGACGACATCTCCGCGATTCTAGCGGCGAGGCCGTGGTCGCCTGCTACCCTTTCCGCATGCCGGCGAACCGGGCGCGTTCGCTCCGCGACGGAGGCCTCCTTTTCGCCGTCTTCCTCCTCGCCCTGGCCGTCCGCTTCGTCCCCTTCCCCGCCGCGACACGAGACGGCCTCCGTCTTTTGTCACCCGACTGCTACGGCCATCTCCGGCGGGCGGCGTCGATCGCCCGGAACTTCCCGAGGGTCCCCGTGCGCGATCCCTACCTGAACCACCCCGACGGCGGCGTCTGGATCTGGCCGCCGGCATTCGACCTCGCGGTCGGCGGCGCCGCCCGGATGCTGTACGGCCCCGGCGCCTCGCTGGACGACGTCGCCCGCGTCGCGGCGGCGGTTCCGCCCCTGCTCGGCGCCCTTCAGGTCCTGCCGCTCTGGTTCCTCGCGCGCCGGCTCCTCGGCCGCCGGCGCGCGTTCCTGGGAACCCTCATCTACGCGCTCCTCCCCGCCGCGGCGATCTGGAGCGGCTACGGGCATGCCGACCAGCACGTCGCCGAGACGCTCGGTTTCCTCCTGTTCCTCGCTGCCGGAGCCCGCGCGGCCGCACTCGAGGGCGCTGCGCGAGGGCGTGCGGCCGTTCTCGCGGGCGCCGCGCTCGCGCTTCTCGTCCTGACGTGGCAGGGCGCCCTCCTGTCGGCCGCGCTCG
This sequence comes from uncultured Acidobacteriota bacterium, assembly GCA_963721385.1. Classification (GTDB taxonomy): domain Bacteria; phylum Acidobacteriota; class Thermoanaerobaculia; order UBA5066; family UBA5066; genus DAOMFB01. Next base: position 248,522 of record CAVRJB010000004.1, on the reverse strand, counting down.
GGCTCCTCTGGGCCGCGCTCTTTCTCGGCCCGGCTTCCGCTCTCCTCGCGCTCGCCACCGCGCTCGTGGTCGCGCTCGGCGCCGTGGCGACGATCGGGAGGGAGACCGTCCCCTTCTCTTACGTCTCCTTCGGTTGGTTCCAGCCCCTGTTCCTCGCGGCGCTCGCGCTGCCGGTCGTTCTGATTGCCGCCGTCCGGACCCGCGGCACCCGGCGCGCAGCCGCCCTCGTCGCGGCTCTCGTCCTCGCCGCCGCCGTCGTCCCGAACGCGGGCCGGATTGCCGGCGCGACGCTTCGCGGCGGCGCGTATCTCGCCGTCCGGAATGCCCTGCCGGCGTCCGCCGGCGCCGACGACTTCGCCGACGGGGGCTATCTCTCGTACGCGCCCGACGTCCTCCGGATGATCGCCGAGTCGCATCCGCTCCTCGACGGCCCGGCTGGACCCGCTCTCGTCCGCGCCGCGGGCGAGCTCTCAGCCGGGCTCTTCCTCCTGCCGTTCGCGCTCGCTCTCTGGATCGCCCCGCTCCGGCGCTGGAAGGGCCGGGCGGCCCGGGGTCGCCTCGCCGGCCGCGCGCTCCTCGTCCTCTTCGGCATGGCATTCCTGGTCCTCACGTTGGTCCAGAGACGAAACGTCTATTACCTCGCGGTCTTTTCCGCGCTCGCGCTCGGCGAACTGGTCGCCCGCGTCGCGGTCCCGGTCTCACGGCGGCTCCGGCGCTCTTCCGGCCCGCTCGCGGCTCGCGGCGCCGCGGCACTCGCGGCTGCCGTCTTGATACTCGCTCTCGTGATCGTTCCGGGCCGCGAATCCTGGATTCGGTTCGGGACGTACGCGAACGCCCCGGGACCGGACCTCCTCGACCTACTGCGCCGCCTCCGCGCGCTCGATCCGCCGCCCGACCCTGCTGCCCTGCCGCCGCCCGCGCCCGGGTCGGTTCCGGGCGTCATGGCGCCCTGGGCGATGGGCCACTTCGTGACGGCGCTCGCGGAGCGGCCCGCCGCCGCCGATCCGTTCCTCTACGGCCTCCGGCGGCAGGCGCGCCTCTTCACCGCTACGGACGACGCCGAGGCGCGGCAGATCCTGACCGGCGCCGGCTGCCGTTACCTCGTCACGACGGACCTTCGCCCCGTCCTGCCGCTCTACGCGGCCGCGTCCGGCCGGCCGCCGGGAGACCCGGGCGCGATGTTCGCGGTCCGCGTTCACGAGTCGGCCGACCCGAAACCGTTCCCGTTCCTGACGCGGGTTCTCGACTCGCGGACGGCGGCCCGGATGCCGGACGGCCGGATCGTTCCCCGCTTCCGGGTCTTCCGCGTCGACGGCGGACCCTGAGTTCGTTCAGAATCCGAAAAATGCCTGTCCACGGAAAGCGGATCGCCGTCGTGATGCCGGCGTACAACGCCGAGAAGACGCTCCACAAGGCGTTCGACGAGATCCCGAAGGAGTGGGTCGACGACATCATCCTCGTCGACGACGGGTCGAAGGATAGGACGGTCGAGACCGCGCGCACCCTCCCGGGTGTCCACGTCGTCGTCCACGAGCGCAACACGGGATACGGCAGCAACCAGAAGACCTGTTACGCCACGGCGCTCGCGCGCGGTGCGGACATCTGCGTCATGGTCCACCCCGACCACCAGTACGACGCCCGCGTCATTCCCCAGCTCGTGGAACCGATCGCGGCGGGAACGGTCGACGCGATGTTCGGGAGCCGCATGCTCGGCGGGCGCCCGCTCGAGGGCGGGATGCCGAAGTGGAAGTACCTGGCGAACATCTTCCTGACCGCCGTCGAGAACGCCACGTTCTATCTCTACCTGACCGAGTACCACTCGGGCCTCCGCGCCTATTCGCGCCATTACCTGGAAACCGTGAACGTCCCGGCGTTCTCGAACGACTTCGTCTTCGACACCGAGATCATCGCGGCGGGGATCTGGAAGGGGATGCGGATCCGCGAGGTGCCGATCGTCACGCGCTACTTCGACGAAGCCTCCCAGATCAACTTCGTCCGCTCGTCGGTCTACGGTCTTTCGATCCTCGGCGTCATGTTCCGCTACAAGCTGCAGAAGTGGGGCTGGCGGAACGACCCGATCTTCCGATGACCTCCGCGCCGCCGGGCCTTCGGCGCCTCCTCGCGCCCGCGCCCGCCGCCGCCCTTCTCCTCGCGGCCGCCGCCCTCCTCCCGAACCTCGATCTCCTCACCGGCCGCGCGACGCCCTTCTATCGCGACCTCGGGACGACACAGCGCCCGGCGCGCGCTCTCGCCTCGACGCTCGGCCGCGCGTCGCTCGACCCGCATGCCTCCTTCGGACAACCCTACACGGGCAACCCGAACCTCGTCCTCGCCTACCCCTTCCCGACGGCGCCGCGCTTTCTCGGCCTCCACCTCCTCCTGCACCTCGGGATCGGCCTCGCGGGCTTCTTCCTGCTCCTCCGGCGCCTCGGGCGAAGTGCCGATGCCGCCCTCTTCGGCGCCCTCGCCTTCGGCCTGTCGGGGTACGTCCTCTCCTCGACGGCCTTCCTCAACGCGACGACCACCCTCGCGTGGCTCCCGTGGCTTCTCTTCTTCGCCGTCTCGGCGCGGGAGGCGAAGGGCCGCTCCCTCGTCCGGTGCGGACTCGGCGTGATCGTGGCCGGGTCGCTCCTCGTCCTCGGCGGCGAGCCGGCGCTCGCGGCGATCGGCATCCTCGTCGCGGCGGCGCTCGCCGCAGCGGGACCCGCCGGAACCCGGAGGCCCGCGCTCGGCGCACTCGCGGGCGGGCTCGTAGGCACGGCGCTGCTCCTCCTGCCCTGGCTGCTCGAGGTGGCGCGAGCGAGCGCCTTTTCCTCGCGCCGCGTCCGCGGCTTCTCATGGGAGGAGTTCTCCGCCGCAGGGCTTCACCCGTTCCGCCTCCTCGAGACCCCCTTCCCGTTTCTCTTCGGCGACCCTTCGCGCCTCGTCGCGGGAGGCTTCTGGGGCTTCGCCGTGACGCAGGGAAACCCGCCGTACCTCGCCTGGACGGGCCTCGGCGTCCTTCCGCTCTCCCTCGCCCTTCTCCTCGTCGTCTCCGCGAAGCGGAACGAAGGGCGCTTCTGGATGGGCGCGGCGCTGCTCGGCCTCGTCGCCGGCCTCGTGCCGTGGATTCCGGGAGCGCGCCATCTCTACGAGGCCCTCCCCTTCCTGCACGTCGTCCGCTACCCGGTCAAGGCGTGGCTCGCCGTGACGCTGTCGGTCGCTGCCCTCTCGGCGCTTGCCGTCGATCGGCTCGTGATCGAAGGAGGCCTCCCGCGTTTCCGGAGCCGCGCCTCATGGACGCTGACCGGACTCGCGGCGCTCTTCGCGGTCTTCTCGCTCTGGGGCCTCCTATCCCCCGGGGAGATCCAGAGCCTCCTGATGCGCGGCTGGAACCCGGCCTGGGCGAGCGACCCGCAGGCCGTCCTCGCCCCCGTCGTGACCCGCGTCCCCGTCCAGGCGGCCCTCTCCGCCGCAGCGCTCCTCCTGCTTGCGGTGCTCCTCCGGAGGAACGGCGCCGAGCCGCGCGGACGGCTCCTCCTGCTCGTGGCCTGCGGTGCGGAGCTGCTCCTCCAACTGCGGCCGCTCATCCCCCGCATTCCCGCCGCCAGCCTCGCCGACACGCCGCCGCTCGTCGCGCGGGCCGCCGCGATCCCGGGGCGCGTCTACGAGCGCGCTCCGAAGGACCTCGACCCGGTCCGGCGCGGCCTCTTCGGCCGCGCGCCCGTGGACGACCTCACGTCCGTGGCGGTCGCCCAGCACCGGCAGGGGTGGTCTCTTGCCGGCGCCCCGTTCGGCCTCAGGTACGCCTGGAACCAGGACCCCGACGGGAGCTACACCTACCTGAACCGGGTCGCATCCGACGTCGTGAAGAGCCGCGACTGGCCCCAGCGACTGAAATGGCTCCGCTCGGCCGGCGTCGGCTCCGTGATCGCGGACGACGTCCCGGCGGAGACGGCCGGGCTCGCGCCCGTCTTCACCGAGGGCCTCTACGGCATCCCTGCGACGCTCTTCCGGCTGACGGACCCTCTTCCGGGAATCCGCCGCGCGACGCGCGTCGTCCCGGTCGATTCGATCACCGAAGCCGTCCGCGTCTTCGAGGTGCCGGAGTTCGACCCCGCGACGGACGTGACCGTCGCCGGAAAGAACGCCGACGCCCTCGCCGCCTCCGCCCTCGATCCGACGGCCCGGAGCCGCGTCGTCGCCGAGACGCCCGACCGCCTCGTCGTGGAGACGTCGGGGACGACTCCGGGGGTGCTCCACGTGGACCGCTCTTTCACGCCGCGCGTCCGCGCCTTCGTGAACCGGAAGCCGGCGACGCCGGTCGTCGCCAACGTCCACCTCATCGGGATCCCCGTCCCCGCCGGGACGTCGCAGGTCGTCGTCGACCTCGCGCGCTGACGGCGCGGGGCGGGGTGTCCGCTAGACTCCGCCCGCGAGCGCCGGCCGATGAAACCGAAGGAACTTCTCTACGCTCTCGGCTTCCGGCCTCGTCCCCGCGAGTACCCGTACGAGATCGACACCGTCACGCTCCCGAAGGAGGGCGCCCTCAGCTTCGCGCGCTGGCGCCACCCGAACGAGGACCCGATGGAGTTCCACCAGGAGGAAGTCGATTCGCTGCGCGGCTTCCTCCACGAGGGAGACGTGGCGATCGACATCGGGGCTCACTCCGGCGACTCGGCGCTCCCGATGGCGCTCGCGGTCGGCACCCGAGGCGCCGTCCTCGCCCTCGAGCCGAACCCCTACGCCTTCAAGGTCCTCGCAGTGAACGCGTCTCTCAACCCCGGCCGGACGCGGATCATCCCGCTGAGGGTGGCGGCCATGCCCGAGGACGGCACCTTCACGTTCGAGTACTCGGACTCCGGCTACTGCAACGGCGGCCTGCACCGGGGGATCAGCCCGCTCAGGCACCACCACTTCTTCAAGCTGAACGTGGAGGGGCGGAACCTCGTGCGGCTGATGGAGCGCGAGTACCCTGACGAGCTTCGCCGCGTCCGCTACGTGAAGACGGACACCGAGGGGTTCGACCGTGAGGTCGTGGCCTCCCTCCGGCCTCTCCTCGACGCGCAGCGCCCGGTTCTGAAGTGCGAGGTCTACCGGCATCTCCCCGGGAAGGAGCGGGTCGGCTTTCTCCGGGACCTCCGGGCGGCCGGTTACCGGGTCTTCAAGTGGGAGAGCCCTGCTGTCTTCCGCGGTGAGGAGCTGACCGAGGACCGGATGACGGCGTGGCCGCACTTCGACCTCGTCGCCTTTCCGTCCGAGAGTGCCTGACCGCCCGGGTCCGCCCAGGGACACCGGGACAGAACGCCCCTAAATGGTTGGCTGGATGACGTAGTCGACCTGGGCCCTGAAGGTGGCGGGGTCTGCCTCGAACGCGGAACGATAGATGACGCTCCGGGCGTCGAGAGCGAGGTCGGTGGCGAGGATGCCCCCTAGATGGTCGATTTCGTGCTGAAGGAGCTCGGCCTCCGCCCGGGGAAGCCTCTCCCAGGATTGATGCCGACCCTGTTCGTCGAGAAAGGCGACCGAGACGGAAGAGTGGCGCCGAAGCCTGATCAGCAGGTGCGGAAAGCACATGCAGTCGTCCCAGAGCGTGAAGGTGTCCTGGCTGCGCCACGTGATGACAGGGTTGATCAGGGAATGCGCCCCGGCGCCGAGGTTCAAGGAAATGAATGAACTTGGGATGCCGATCTGAGGCGCGGCGATGCCACGGCCGAATCCATACTCGAGGCGAAAGGCGTCGAGAGCGGCCTTCAGACGCTCGTTCTCTGTGCGGAAGGATGCGGCGCCCACGTCAGGAACCGGCGTTGAGAGGCGGCGAAGTCGGGGGTCGCCGAGAGGCAGCACGTGATCTGTCATGGCTGTGTTTCGAAGTATTGCGGAGGACGGCCGTTTCGTGGCCTCACGGATATGGAGTTCAGCGGCGGCAGGGCTGGCCAAAGGCCAGACTTGACGTCCGCTGAAACAACGTATTAGCCGGCGCCGAGTCCGAGCACGAGACGGATACCTTGTGAGACGGCATCGAGGGTTGCCGTACGAAGCTTGCCGGCGCGAGAGCGAAGAATGGAACGATCCAGGGTGAAGATCTGCGAAGTGTTGACGACCGAGGGCTTGCGCAAGCCGCCCTCGCCCCTTGAAATCAGCACGTTGCCGGGCGCGTCTGCAAGCCTGAGATTCGAGGTAATGGCGGCGACGACAACGGTGGCAATGGCGCTGCGATTGAATGCGTTGGCCTGAATGACGAGGACCGGCCGTGTGCCTCCGGGGCCCGAGCCTACCGGATCTGGCAGGTCGACCCACCAGATCTCGCCACGAGCTACTTCCATCTTTCAGCAGCAAGGGCGCGCAGTTGCAGAGCCCTGAGCGACGGATCGAGCTCGGATGGTTCCGCTGAGTACACACGATTCAGACTCTCCGTTACGGCGTCATCGCTATGGCGGGCGAGATACTCCCGAAGGGCAGACGCGTACAGTTCGCTCCTGGAAAGGTGAAAGCGAGACGCATGACGCTCGCCGGCCCTGAAGATGGGGTCCGGGAGTGAGATCGCGGTCTTCATGACGGAAGTATAACCTCAGTTATACCGCTCGTCAAGCCGCCTGACCGCCTACCAGCGGTGAAAGGCGGGGTGCCCCTCCTTCACGGAGACGAAGGTCCCGCGGCAGGTGGCGGTGACCCTGCCGCCCACCTCGATCTCGGCCTCTACCACCGCGCGGTCCGCGGCCGACTCGACGACGCGCGCCTTCAGCTTGAGCGGTCCCTCGATGGGCGTCGGCCGCTTCAACTTCACGTGGAAGTCGGCCGTCACCGTGCAGGGAGGCTTGGCGGCTCCCGACGCTCGCATCAAGTGGATCGCCGCGGTCCAGTTGCTGTGGCAGTCGAGCAGGGTCCCGCAGATGCCGCCGTTGAGGACCCCCTCGAAGGCGAGGTGGTGCGGCTCGGGCGTCCACTCCGCCACGACGTCGCGGCCGCTCTCGAAGCTCCGGATCCCGAGGCCCTTCCGGTTGGCCGGGCCGCAGCCAAAGCAGCGGTTCTCGGGGGCATAGTTCTCCTGAAGGCACTTCAACGCGTTCTCCTTCCGCCGCCGCTCAGGGCGAAGGCGGCGTGACTGCCTTCCAGCTCTGTCCGCCGGTCTGGGACCGGAAGACTCCCCGAAGATCCGTGACGATCCAGAGTGTCTCCGGGGGCCCCGGGGTGACCGCGAGGTCGACGATCGCTCCGCCGTCGGGAGAGAGGTTCCGGCTCCACTTCCACCCCGCGTCCACCGTCCGGAAGAGCCCTTTCGCGAGGACCTTCGCATTCGGGACCTCGTCGATGCGGGCGTTGGCCCAAGGCTGCGACGCGACGAGAATGTCCTTTCCGTTCGACGGGTTCGGCGCCCAGACGGCCCGGATGAAAGGGATGTCCGACGAGACGATCGTCCAGGACACCCCGCCGTCGGTGCTGCCGAAGAGGCCTTGCTTCATTCCGGCGAGGGCCACCGGCGGGTCGCCGACACCCCACGCGAGCGCGCTGAAATCGGCATCGCCGGCCGCCGGCTGGCGAGCCCAGGACTCGCCCAGATCGTCGCTTCGGTAGAGCGTCGTCGGCGACGTCACGACGACCTGCTTCGGCGTCCGCGGGGAGACGCGGAGCCGGTAGAGATGAAAGGCCTGGCCCGCCACGCCCGCGTTCGAGAATGTCCTCCCCTCGTCCCCGCTTCGGTAGACGCCGTCCTCCGAGACCGCGAAGACCCGGAGGGGGGCGCCGACGACGGCGACGTCGAGGGCGTGCTTCCCCGCCCGGCCGACCGCGGCTTTTCCCCAGGTCTTTCCTCCGTCAGCGCTCCTGAGGACCCCCTCGTCCGTCGCCAGCCAGACGACGTCGCCCGCCGGGCTGAAGACGATCCGGTAGACGAGGCGGGGCGACTCGAGCGGGCGCCACGTTTCGCCGCCGTCGGTCGTCGCGAAGAGGCCGCGCGCCTCCTGCCAGACCCAGGCGACCTTCGGGTCCTTGGGGTGCGCGCCGATCGCTCCGCGGCCGGAGGCCGGCGCCGCGAGGCCGGGACCGCCCGAAAATAGCGCGGCCGCGGCGACCAGAAGACCGATCCGAAGTCCGCCCCGAAGTCTCGATGAGGTCATGCGTCCTCCGTCTTCTGCATTGTCGCAGCCTCAGCCGCCGGCCCACCCCGTGGCCACGGGAGTGGCGCGGCCGGGGAGCGTCGTGAAAGAGAGGCGCCTGACCGGGAATCCGCTTTGCTCCCGCGCACCGCCTGCAGGTGAACGTTCAGGCCGCAAGCTCTTCAGGATCTCTTCGAAGGTGAGAAAGGCGACACCCTCGCCCTTCCACGCGGCGAGCAGCCTCGCGAACGGCGCCGAGAAGGCGGGGCCCCCTTCGATCTCCGTATGGATCGAATGGACCTCGAAGGAGTCCGCCGTCGCGTTCTTTTCTTCTTTCATTCTCAGTCGAAGGAATTCGCAGGCCTTTTCCACCGCCGGGCCGTCACCGGGAAGAGGGAGGGCCAGCAGCTCGTCGAGCGTCGGGAACGTCGACGGAATCTCGAGGACTTTCGAGACCGAGCCGTCCGCCCGGACCGGAAAGAAGGGCCGGCCGCCGCGCGTGTCGGATGTGGCGGTCACGCCGTGCGCTTCCTGGACCTCTACGGAGAGCGGCGTCGCCGTCCAGCCCGGCGCGGCCGAAAGCGTCGCCGGAAAGCCGAAGACCTCCCGGAACCGCGCGTGTTCCTTCGCCACGACGTCCTCGATCTCCTCCCGGGTCATCTCCGGCAGGCGGTCGTGCCAGCCGACGTGATCCCAGGCGTGGATGCCGACCGTGTGTCCGGCGGCCACGGTCTCGCGCATCCGCGCCACGGCGGCGGGCTTCGTGCCGACGTCGGGGGCCGGAAGGAGAGTCCCGTAGAGCATCGTCTTCAGGCCGTACGAGGCGGCGGGGCTCGCGGAGAGCACCTTCTTCACGAATCCCCGCCGGAAAAGGCGCCGGATCGCCCGGCCGGACCGGTCGGGGCCGAGCGAGAAGAAGAACGTCGCCCGAACGCCGAGCTTCGCGAAGAGATCGAGCAGTCTCGGCACCCCCTCGAGAGTGCCCTGGTACGTGTCGACGTCGACCTTGAGAGCGAGGGAGTCGCTCACACTTCGGGGGCTTTCGGCCCTTCAGGTAGAAGTCGAGCGTCTTCTTGAGGCCCGTCGGGAAGTCGGTCGTCGGCTTCCAGCCGAGGAGGCGCTCGGCCTTCCTGATGGACGGGACGCGCGTCGTGATGTCCTGGTAGTTCGGGCCGTAGTAGTTTTTCGCCGAGACGGTCACGATCTTCGCCTTCTTCGCGAGCGGCGCGAACTTCGGGTAGTGAGCAACCGCGTCGATGAGCTGGTGGGCGAGGTCGTGGATCGCGAGGTCGGCCTTCGGGTTCCCGATGTTGAAGATCTCGCCGTCGGCCTTCCCTCTCTCGTTCACGAGGATCTTCATCAGGCCGTCGATCCCGTCCTCGACGTACGTGAAGCAGCGGCGCTGCTTTCCGCCGTCCACGAGCTTGATCGGCTTTCCGTAGAGGATGTTGTGGAGGAACTGCGTCAGGACCCGGCTCGACCCTTCCTTCGGGGCGTCGACGTTGTCGAGGTGCGGCCCGTACCAGTTGAAGGGGCGAAAGAGCGTGAACTTCAGCCCCTGCGTGTGTCCCATCGCCCAGATGACGCGGTCGAGAAGCTGCTTCGAGGCCGAGTAGATCCATCGCTCCTTGCGGATCGGCCCGTAGACGAGCGGCGAGACGTCCTCGTCGAACTCGGCGTCCGGGCACATTCCGTAAACCTCGGACGTGGACGGGAAGACGACGCGCGTGCCGTACTTCCCCGCCATCCGGACGATCCGGAGGTTCTCCTCGAAGTCGAGCTCGAAGACGGAGAGCGGCGCCTTGACGTACGCGGCCGGCGTCGCGATGGCGACCAGCGGGAGGACGACGTCGGACTTCTTGACGTGGTACTCGATCCACTCGCGGTTGATCGCGATGTCCCCCTCGAGGAAGCGGAAGCGCTTCTCGGCGAGGAACTCCCCGATCCGGTCGCTCCCGACGTCGAGGCCGAAGACCTCCCAGTCGGTGGTCGTCAGGATGCGCCGCGTGAGCGCATTGCCGATGAATCCGTTGACGCCGAGGATCAGGACTCTCACGCGCCGCTCCGTCTCATGAGCCAGTCGCAGAAGGCCGGGGCGTCGAGGTCCTTCCCGCCGTCCGGGCGGGCGAGGAGGATCTCGACGGGCCGGTCGTCGCCCGCGTAGACGATGACCGAGTTTTCGGTGATCTCGAGCTTGCCGGCGAAGGTGTCGTGCCCGCCGTAGGGCGAGAGGCGTGTCTTCCAGATCGTGACGTTCGGGCCGAAGAGGTCGGTGAAGGCGCCGGGCCACGGCTTCGCAACGGCGCGGACGAGGTCGTGGATCTCTTTCGCGTTCTGGGTCCAGTCGATCCGGCCGTCCTCGGGAGTCCGCCCGCCGAAGTAGCTCCCCTTCGAGAGGTCGAGCGGAGTTCGCGGCGCCGTCCCCGCCTTCAGCTTCGGCCAGGTGCGCGCGAGGACGGTCACCGCCGCGTCGCCGACGCGGCGCGCCACCGTCAGCGCGTCGTCCTCGGGCCCGATCGGGACCTTCTCCTGGTCGACGAGATCACCGGCGTCGGGCGTCTCCACCATGTAGTGAAGCGACGCGCCCGTCGCGGTCGCCCCCTTCAGGATCGCCCAGTTCACGGGGGAGCGCCCGCGGAACGAGGGAAGGAGCGAGCCGTGCATGTTCAGCGCGCCCTTCCCGGGAATCGCCAGGATCCGCGCCGGGATCATCTTCCGGAAGTAGAACGAGAAGAGGAAGTCGGGGGCGAGCGACGTGAGGCGCTCCGCTTCGCCGGGGTCGTTCAGGTCCTCGACGACGCGGAGCGGCACGGCGCGGGCGGCGGCGAGGTCCGCCACCGACTCCCACCAGCGCTGCTCGGTCGGGCCGTCCTCGTGGGTGTAGATGAGGGAGACCTTCTCGCCGGCGTCGAGCAGCCACTTCGTGCACCGGTACCCGACGTCGGAATACGCCCCGACGACGATGCCGCTCACGGTTTCACCCCGAGAAGCTCCCGCTCCGCCGCCGCGGAGCTCGTGGCCGAAGCGCCCGGCGCCGCCGCCCCCCAGACGTGGCGGATCAGGAACCTCGGCCGGCCGCGGACCTGATGGTAGATCCGCCCGACGTACTCGCCGACCAGCCCGATCCCGGCCATCAGGAAGCCCATGACGACGAACGCGAGGGCGAAGAGCGTGAAGACCCCTTCGACCTCGGCGCCGACCACGAGTCGGCGGATCAGGAGGAAGACGCCGAAGGCCACCCCGAAGAACGCCGTCACGAAGCCGAGGAGGCCGAAGAGCTGGAGCGGCACGAGCGAGAAGCCGGTCATCAGGTCGAAGTTCAGGCGGACGAGCCGGTAGAGCGAGTAGGTCGACGTCCCGGCGGTCCGCTCGGCGTGGGCGACGGCGATCTCGACCGGCGTCCGGGCGTACTGCTGCGCGAGCGCCGGGATGAACGTGGACGCCTCGTCGGAGGCGAGCATGACGTCGACGACGTCGCGGTGGTAGCCGCGCAGCATGCAGCCGTAGTCGTTCAGCTTCATGCCGGTCATGAGCGCCGTCGTCCGGTTCACGAGCCGCGACGCGATCCTGCGGAAGAACGGGTCGTGCCGGTTCTGCCGCACCGTGCTGACGACGTCGTGCCCCGCGTCCATCTCCGCGACGAGCCTCGGGATCTCCTCGGGCGGGTTCTGGAGGTCGGCGTCGATCGTGATCACGTACTCGCCGTCGGTCGCCGTGAAGGCCGCCAGGATCGCCATGTGCTGGCCGGCGTTCCGGACCAGCTCGACGACCTTGACGACGCCGGGGTGGTCCGCGGCCGCGCGCCGGAGGAGCGCGAGCGAGCCGTCGCGGGAGCCGTCGTCGACGAAGACCGCCTCCGCCGGCCGGCCGAGAGCCGCGAGGACCGCGAGGAGCCGGGAGAAGAGCGCCGGGAGGTTCGCCTCCTCGTTGTAGACGGGGATCACGACGGAGACCTTCCGCGGGACCACGCGCGCGACGGGAACGGAGGACAACACTCCGGAGGATTCTAGCGTCGCCGGACCGGACGGCGCGTCCGCGGCCTCCGCCGGAGAAACGAAACGGGGGAGGGCCGAAGCCCTCCCCCGCGGTTCCAGGAGACTGTGAATCGATCTAGAAGCTGATCCGTGCGCCGAATCGGAAGAGGCGCGGGTTGAGGCGCGCGACTCCCGCGTCGCCGTTCTGTCCCGTGTTGCCCGCGGCGTAGAGGTAGGTCGGGTTGGTCCCGTGGCCCGGTGACTCGACCGTGTAGTTCGTGTCTCTTCCCGTGATGGTCTGATCGTTGACGAGGTTGTAGCCCTGGGCGAAGAGCGTGACCGTGACCGCGCTCAGCTTGAGGGCGTACTGGACCGACAGGTTCGCGTCGAACAACGTGTCTTCGCGTCCGTTCGTCCCGCGCGGAATCAGGAAGAGCTCCGAGCCGTACTGGCTGTTGAAGTAGCCGATCTGGTTCCTCGGCGCGCCCGCGTAGACGAAAGCCGAGACGCCGAGCGGTCAGGCCGAACGGCCACGTGTAGGCGCCGTCGAGGCGAAAGGCATACGGCCTGTCGAGGTTCAGCTTGCCGTAGGCGTTGTTCAGGAACGTGGCGTAGTCATAGTCGGCGTTGATGCCGGGGTCGGTCTGGCCGTTCCCGGGGCCCGGCTGGGAGCCGATCCGGGCCGCGCCGTCGTAGTTCCCCTTGAGCTGCGTTCCAGATGAAGCTGGCCTGCGTCCAGAGAGAGTCGCCGATCCGCTTCTTCGCGACCAGCTCCGCCGAAATGTACTGCCGGCGGGCGGCCGGGACGGCGACGTTGACCGTCGACTAGCCCGGTGCACTTGGAGGGCGGGCCGGTCTGCGGGCCGTAGTCGAGGCCGGTGCAGGTGTGGACCCCCTGACCCGTCGCGTAGGGGCTGTCCGAGCCCGGGTTGATGATGACGCAGGTGTTCCCGTTCGCCTCGGGGTACGCCGTGTCGAAGTCGCAACGGTCCTCGATCGACGTTCTGAAGGTACCGGAAGGTTCCCCTCACGCCGAGGGAGAAGGTCGGGTCGAAGGCCCGCTCGTAGCCGAGCGTGACCTCGTCCTGGTAATAGCCTTTCAGGTTGTTCTGGAACTGCTCGGGCGCGAAGCCCCCCTGCGCCTGCAGGGCCAGCGGCGCGGTCGGATCCTGGACCAGGGACGTCGGGCTGTAGTTGAACGAGTTGACGTCGACCTTCGCCCCGTACGACCGGACGGTCAGGTCGGTCGGGAGGGCGTAGTAGAAGCGCCCGTACGAGGCGGCCAGCTTCGACGTGCCGTCCCCCTTGACGTCCCAGGCGATGCCGACCCGGGGCTGCCACTCGTTCTTCAGCTTGAAGGGATAGCCGTTCTCGTTGAGGATGGTGTTTCCGTTGTAGTCGCGGACGTCCTCGGAGTCGTACCGGATGCCGACGTTCACCGTCAGGTTCGGCATGACGCGCCAGGAGTCCTGTGCGTAGAACCCGAGCCGGTAGATGTGCGGGACGACCGTGTTGCCGTCGGGGAGGTAGCCGGCCGACCGGATTGTCGGTGGACGTCGAGTAGTAGGAGTGCTGGTAGTAGAAGGTCTTCCCCGGGGCGCAGGGGGTCACGCCGGGGCCCGGCGTCGGGCAGTTCCAGATCGAGACGTGCCTGTCCGCCCGTGTAGTAGTCGATCGCGGTCGTCTTGTTGTTCTCGTAGTCGACGCCGAGCTTGATCTCGTGGTTGCCGGCGTAGATCGCTCCGCTGCCCGCGATGTTCTGCCGCGAGGAGAAGTTGTTCGCCCGGTAGCCCCTGATGTTTCCGAAGCCCCCGGAGTAGATCGGGTTGTTCGGATCCTGATCCGGTAATCCTGGTACTGGACGCCGTTCGCGAGGCCCTGCAACTGGAACCGGTCCTGATGGAAGGCGTACCGGACGTTGGCGAGGCCCGCGGAGCCGAAGAGCTGCGTATACAGGCCCGCGTAGTCGGTCGCCCCGATGTCGCGGATTCCCTGCTGGATGATCGGGTTTTCCGCCGTGAAGTTCCGGATCGTCCCCTCGCGGGTCTCCGGGTCGCCGAAGGCGGTGCCGACGAGGACCATTGACTCGGTCGGCCGGATCGTCAGCTTCGCGGACCAGATGTTCGCGGCGTAGCTGATCGGGAAGATCACGCCCGCGTTCGGAAGGCCCGTCCCGGCGAGCGGGACCTGGTCGACCTGCTGCGAGATCCGGTTGTAGGCGCCGAAGAACCAGATCCGGTCCTTCATCAGGAAGCCGCCGAGGTCGGCGCCGTAGTCCTGCACGTCCCGCTGCGACTGGTCGGTGTAGTTGACGTCGGTCGTCGCGTTTCCCTTCCGTTCGGCGATGAGGCTCTTCATGTCGAAGTAGCCGAAGACGTCGCCCTTGAACTGGTTGCCGCCCGACTTCGTCACGACGTTCACGATGCCGCCCATGGCGCGGCCGAACTCGGCCTCGTAGCCGCTCGCCTTGACCTGCACCTCCTCGACGAACTCCGTCGTCAGCGCCTTCCCCTGGAAGCCGCGGATGACGTTCGTCGTGTTGATGCCGTCGACGAGGTACTGGTTCTCGACCGATGTCGCGCCGTAGATCGTGAAGGACTGGGCCCGCCCCTGCGTGTCGGCGTTGTCGCGCGAGACGCCGGGGTTGATCTGGACGCTCGACGCGTAGTTCCGCCCCTCGGGAAGCTTCCGGGCGGTTGCTTCGCTGATGTTGAGGCCCGAGGTCGTGCTCTGGGTGTCGACGATCGGCATCTCACCCGTCACGACGATGTCGGCTGTCTTGGAGATGTCGAGGCGCATCGTAATGTTCGCCGTCCCGTCGAGGGAGACGACGATGCCGGTCCGCTGGGCCGACCGAAAGCCGGTCAGCGACGCTGTCAATGTATACGTGCCGGGGGGAAGGACGGGAACACGGAATCGTCCCTGAGAGTCGGTTACGACGGTTCGCATTCCCTGGAGCGAGGCGGATTTCACCTCCACCTTGACGCCCGGCAGCGGGGCGCCGTTGCCGTCGCTGACGGTGCCGTCGATGGCGCCCGTCGTCTGGGCGGCCGCAGGGAGGGTGAAGACACCCGCCGCGACGGCCAACGTGAGAACGAGAAACAGCTTCGCCGCCCGATACCTCATAGACACCTCCTGATTGGAAAGAGAAATGAATGGAACTTTCCCCGTACCCGGGCAGATTCCGATTCGCATGATTTCTTGGTGGGAAAGGTACCACAGCCGACGCCGCCGTTCGGCTAGTGACCGGGACGCACGAGCGGGTGCGTCTAGCGATTGGACAGGAGGACGTATTTCCCGGTCGCCAACCGGGTCAGCTCGCGCCCCGGAAGGAGCCCGGACTTCGGGTCGGAGAAGTCCCGGACCCGCTCCTTGTGGACGACCGCCAGCACCCTCTTCGGACCGTTCCAAAGGGCGAGGAACTCCTCCTCGGTGGGGAACATGCCGGCGGAGCCGTCCCGCGTTCTCCCGAAGTCGAGCTCGGACCAGCCGAGAACCGCGATCGGCGTCGTCCGCTTCGTGTAGAAGGGAATCGCCTGCAAGTAGCCGCCTCTCTGGACGAGGACGTCTCCCGCTGACAGCTCCCGGAGCGCCACCTCGGCCATCGGCCACGGCGTGATCCGCCGCGCCGCCGCCGGCAGAAGAAGAACCGCCCCGACGAGGAATGCCGCCCACGGCAAGGCGACCGACGGAACGGGGTCGACGCGGGACCACCCGGCGGCGGGATGCGTCAGACGCTCGACGAAGCCGGGCGAGACGTTCAGGACGAAACCGAGAAGGAGCGCCGCGAGGGCTGCGAGGCCTACCCGCTCCCGGCCCCAGTCGGCGAGGAACCCCGCGCCGATTCCCCACGCCGCACCCGCCGCGAGGAGCGCCCCGAAGATCACGGCCGTCGCCCGGCGCGTCCCCGCGAACCGGGCGCCCCGCTGCCGCGCCTTTTCGATCCCGACGGCGAGGAGGACGGCGAGGGCCGGCCAGATCGGCTCGAGATAGGGGATCAGCTTCGACCGCGAGGCGGAGAAGAACAGAAAAACGAGGACCGCCCAGGTCCAGAGGAAGCTCTCCGTCCCCCGCTCGCGGAACGCCCCGAGCCGGAGCGGCAGCGTCTCCCGGAACCGCCCGAAGAACCCGGTCCACGGGATGAAGCCGACGAGGAGGACGGCGACGAAGTAGAGCGGTGAGCCCTGCCGCCGGTGCTCGGTCCTCGCGAAGCGGTCGAAGTGCTCGTGGACGAAGTAGAAATTCAGGAAGTCGGGATGGCGCCGCGCCATCTCCACGTGCCACGGCACGACGAGGAGGAGGAAGAGGAGGAGCGGCCCGGGGGCGAAGAGCTTCGGCACCAGCCGCCAGCGTCCCGAGAGAACGACGAAGAAGAAGATCGCGCCGCCGGGAAGGACGATGCCGATCAGCCCCTTCAGCATCACCGCCGCGGCGCAGGCGACGACGAGGCCCCAGAGGGCGCGGCGCGCGCGCCGTCCGTCTCCCTTCTGCTCCGCCTCCTGGAACGACGCGAAGGCGAACGCCGAAGCCGAGAGCGCGCACGACAGCATCGGGTCGATCGTCAGGATCCGTGCCATCGCGAAGACGAGAACCGAGCTGCCCGTGATGACGCCCGCGAGGAGCCCCGTCCGCGCTCCCCAGCGGCGCGCCGCGAAGGCGGCCGCCATCAGGACCATCGCCACGGACGCGAGCTGGTTCGGGAGGCGCGCCGCGAGCTCGCTCTCGCCGAAGAGCCGGAAGGAGACGGCGACGGCCCAGTAGAAGAGCGGGGGCTTCTCGAAGTAGAGGAGGCCGTTCAGGCGCGGCGTGACGAAGTCGCCCGTCGCCAGCATCTCCCGCGGGATCTCGGCGTATCGCCCCTCGTCGGGCTCGAAAAGGGGCGTCCGGCCCGTCTGGACGACGAGCAGGGCGAGCGTCAGGAGCAGGAGGACGAAGAGAGCGCGCGTCTCGCGGGAGAGGAAGCCGCCCACGCCCGCATTCTAGGGGCGGCCCGGACGATTCAGGAGCGCGACATCCGGGCGGCGCCCGCGACGCTCCAGGAGCGCTCGGGCCGCCAGAGGCCTGCGTCGCGCGACGGCGACTCGACGTGGAAGCGGCACGCGCCGCGCCAGTAATCGTAGGGCGTTCCACGCCGCGAGTGGATCGCGACGTCGACGAGGTACGAGCCGGCGCCCAGCTCCACGCGCGGCAGCGTCAGCCGTACGGTCGCCGGACCGTCGAAACGGCCGGGGAGGAAGCCGTCCACCTCGGTGTTCGTCCCGTGGACGCAGACCTCCTCCGGCGTGAAGAAGCCGACGCCGAAGACGAAGTCGTCGAGCGGCCGTGCGGGTGCTGCCTCGATCTCGAGCGTCATCGCCTCGCCGGACGCGAACGAGTAGCGCTCCTTCCCGTCCGCGCCGAGGAGGCGGCAGGCGGTGATGGAGGCGGACTGGTCCCCCCACCGTCGGGGCTTTTCGGGCGACGGCGAAACCGCAGCCGCGGTGTCGGCCGGCGGAGCCGCCGCCGGTTCGGCGCGGAGCTCTTCCTGCACCTTGACGTGCTCGACGGCCAGCCGCTCGCCTTCCCCCGCCGCCACGTCGAGGCGGTAGGCCGCCAACATCTCGCGCGTCTCTCCGAGACCCTTGACGCGGCCCTGCTCGAGGTAGAGGACGCGGTCGCAGAGCTCCTCGACGAGGCCGAGCGCGTGGCTGACGAAGAAGATCGTCTTCCCGCGGGCCGAGAACTCCGCGATCGTGTCGAGGCAGCGGCGCGAGAAAGCCTCGTCGCCGACCGCGAGCACCTCGTCGACGACGAGAATGTCGGGGTCGACATGGACGGCCACCGCGAATCCGAGCCGTACGTACATCCCCGAGGAGTAGGTCTTGACCGGCTGGTCGATGAACTCCTGAAGCCCCGCGAAGGCGACGATCTCCGGGAGCTTCCGCTCGATCTCCTTCCGCGTGAGGCCCAGCATCACGCCGTTGATGACGACGTTCTCGCTCCCGGAGATCTCCGGATGGAAGCCGGCCCCGAGCTCGATGAGCGCGGAGACCTTCCCGTTCACCGACAGGTGGCCGGCGGACGGCTTGAAGATCCCCGCCACGAGCTTCAGGAGCGTCGACTTGCCGCTGCCGTTCGCGCCGATCACGCCGAACGTCTCCCCGCGGAGGACGCCGAAAGAGACGTCCGAGAGCGCCTGGACCGACTCGCTCGGGGAGAGGGCCTCCGTCAGCCCCCGGCCGAGGAAGGCCGACTTCAGCGTCCCGAAGGCGCGCGTCTTCCCGTAGCGCCGGTAGCGCTTGCCGATCGCTTCGGCGACGACGGCGAGGTCGCGGCCGCCCGTCACACCGCCTCCGGGAAGGAGTCGCGGAGCCGTCCGAAGAAAGCCGCGCCGATCGCGAGCGCCGCGATCGACACACCGGCCATGACGAGCCAGCGCTCGGGCGCGATCCACCGGCCGTAGAAGAGGGCGTCGTGCCATCCCGCGAAGAGCGGCGCGACCGGATTCCACGACAGGATTTCCTTCAGCGTCCCGTCCTTCATCTCCCCGAGGGTGTAGAGAACCGGCGAGCCGAAGAACCAGAGCGAGAGGGCCGTGGCAAGGAGGTCCTTCACGTCGCGGAAGTGGACCGTCAGCGCCGCGAGGAGGAGCCCGAAGCCGAGGAGGAAGAGCCCCTCGAGGAGCAGGAGCGCCGGGACCTGCACGAGCGCCGCCGTGACGGGGACGGGCGTCCCGAAGAGCCCCGCCGCGCCGCCGAGCAGCGCCGCGAGGAGGACGGGGAGAGCGAGGAGGAAGTGGACCCCCTGAGACAGGATCGCGACCGCGGGGAGCACCTCGGCGGGAAAGAGGACTTTCTTCAGGAGCGGTCCGTGGACGACGAGCGACGCCGCGGCGTCCGTCAGCGACGACGCGAGCCAGTTCCAGGGGAGGAGTCCACAGAAGAGGAAGACGGCGTAGGGGCTCGTCGCCGCGCTCCGGCCCGGGAAGACGAGCGTGAAGACGACGGCGTAGACCGCCAGCATCAGGAGCGGGTTCAGAAGCGACCAGAAGAAGCCGAGGACGCTCCCCCGGTAGCGGGCCTTCAGCTCGCGCGAGACGAGGACGCCGATGAGCGCCCGGTGGCGCAGGAGGTCGCGAAGTCCGTCGATCATCCCGGTCCGCGCATCATACGGAGACGACGGCAGGCGCGGCCCCGGGCTCTTCGCTAGACTCGGCGCGCCATGAACCGAAAAGCCGCCGCCGCGCTCGCCCTGACGCTCGTCGTCTCCCTCCCGTCGGCCGCCCAGGAGACTCCCAAGAAGCGCCCGAAGATCGGCATCGCCTTCGCCGGAGGCGGGGCGCGCGGCGGGGCGCACGTCGGGGTCCTGAAAGTCCTCGAAGAGCTCCGAATCCCGGTCGACTACGTCGCCGGGACGAGCATCGGCTCCATCATCGCCGGCCTCTACGCGACCGGCCTTTCTCCCGACGAGATGGAGAAGATCCTCAAGGAAACCGACTGGGACGCCGCCATCGAAGACGACCCCGCGCGGAAGGACATCTCGTACCGGCGGAAGGAGGACGACGATCTCTATCTCATCAAGGCCGAACTCGGGTTCTCGCAGGGAAAGATGGTCCTTCCCACCGGCCTCCTCGACGGCGAGAAGCTGGGCATCCTCCTCCGGAAGTTCACCCTCCCCTTCAGCGAGGAACGCAATTTCGACCGCCTGCCGATTCCGTTTCGCGCCGTCGCGACCGACCTCGTAACGGGAAACCCCGTCGTCCTCTCGAAGGGCGACATCGCCCGCTGCATGCGGGCGAGCATGGCGATCGCGGGCTTCTTCACCCCCGTGGAGCTGGACGGGAAGCTCCTGACGGACGGCGGCGCGGCCCGAAATCTCCCGGTCGACGTCGTCCGTGCGATGGGGGCGGACATCGTCATCGCGATCGACATCTCGACGCCGCTCGAACCTCAAGACAAGCTGACGAACTCTCTTCGCGATCACGAACCAGACGATCGGCTTCTTGACGCGTCTGAACGTCCTCCGGTCGATCGAGACGCTCGGGCCCGGCGACGTCCTCATCACGCCCGACCTCGAGGGGATCGGCACGACAACTTCGCCCAGTTCCCCCTCGGGATCCCGCGGGGTGTCGCAGCGGCCGAGAAGGCCTCCGAAGCGCTCCGGGTCCTCTCCGTCTCCGAGGAGGAGTACGCCCTCTTCCTGAAGAAGCAGCGGTACCCGCACCCGATCCCGAACGTCGACGCCGTGAAGGTGCCGCCGATTCCGGGAGTCGACCCGCGCGTCGTCGAGGCCCGCATCGACTACACGAAGAAGGGGCCCGTCGACTGGAAGGAGGTCGACCGGACGCTCGGGAACATCTACGAGCTGAACGATTTTTCGACCATCGACTTCCGGATCATCCCGGTCGACGGCGTCTCGACGCTCGTCATCGAGCCGCGCCCCAAGCGGCCGGCGCCGACGCGCGTCAGGTTCGGCCTCCTCCTCAACACCGACTTCTCCGGCTCGAGCGCCTTCGCCCTCCGAGCCAGCCTCAACAAGACGCAGATGAACGCTCTCCGCGGCGAGTGGAAGACGCAGATCGAGGTCGGGCAGTCGGACTACCTGACGACGCAGTGGTACCAGCCGGTCGACTACGCCGGTCGCTTCTTCGTCATGCCCCTCGCCGGAATCCAGCGGCAGCCCTTCAACCTCTTCATCGACGAGACCGCCATCGGGCGCTACCTCGTGGACGACGTCTTCGTCGCGCTGCAGGGAGGGATCTCGTTCGGGCCGCTCGGCCAGCTTGCGGTCGGGCTCCGGAGGGACTGGTACAACTTCAAGGAAAACATCTCCGCCTTTCCCGTTCCCGACACGACCGTCGACCAGACCGCCTTCGTTTCGCAGGTCAATTTCGACCAGCTGGACAGCGTGGCCTTTCCGCGCTCGGGCTGGGCGGCCAAGGCGCAGTTCATCTCGGCGGGGAGCGCGCTCGGGGGCGACAACTCGTTCAACCGGCTTTCCGCCAGCGCCGGGTGGGCGAAGAGCAAGGGGAACTGGACGCTCGTGCTCGCCGCGAGCGGCGTGTCGAAGATCGGGAACAACTCCCTCCCGTTCGTCGAGGCGGGCTTCCTCGGCGGCTTCCTGAACCTCTCGGGGACCCAGCCGCTCCAGTTCTGGGGCAACTACTCGGCGCTCGGCCGCGTCATGGTCTACAACCGGCTGGTGAAGCTCCCCTCACTCGTCGGGACCGGCGTCTACGTCGGCGCCTCGTTCGAGACGGGAAACGCCTGGATGACGTCGAGCGACGTCCGCTGGGACAACATCCGGTACGCCGGAAGCCTCTATCTGGGCGCCGACACGCTCCTCGGCCCCCTCTATTTCGGCTGGGGCCGGGCGAGCGGGGGGTTTCACAGCTTCTACCTCGCGCTCGGCCTCCCGCTCAGCCCGAAGTAGCCGCTACGAGTTCCGCAGCCGGCTCTGCCGCATCCCGTAGACGAAGTAGAGGACGAGGCCGACGAGGAGCCAGAGGCCGAACCGGATCCAGGTGACCCCCGGCAGCCCCTTCATCAGGAAGAGGCACATCAGGATCCCGAGGACCGGCGTGACCGGCGAGAACGGGACGCGGAACTTCCGCGGGCGGTCCGGCTCCCTCACGCGGAGGATCAGGATGCCGATCGCCACGAGGATGAAGGCGAAGAGCGTCCCGATGTTCGTCAGCTGGACGATCTCGTCGATGTTCGCGATGGCCGAGAAGAAGGCCACGAAGATCCCGGTCAGGATCGTCGTGACGTGCGGCGTCCGGTAGCGCGGGTGGATCTTCGAGAACCAGGGCGAGAGGAGGCCGTCCCGCGACATCGCCATCAGGATGCGCGGCTGGCCCAGCTGGAAGACGAGGAGGACCGACGTCAGCGCGATCACGGCGCCGAACGCGAGGAGGCCCGCCGCCCAGTCCTGGTGGACGAAGGCGAAGCCGGCCGCGAGCGGGTCGGCGACGCCCACGAGCTTCGAATACGGGATCATCCCGGTCAGGACGAGCGCCGCCGCGACGTAGAGGACCGTGCAGATGGCGAGCGACGCGAGGATGCCGCGCGGCATGTCGCGCCCCGGGTCCTTGCACTCCTCGGCCGCCGTGGAGATCGCGTCGAATCCGATGTACGCGAAGAAGATGAGCGACGCGCCCGTCCAGACGCCGTGGAAGCCCCCCGGGAAGAACGGCGTCCAGTGCTCCGGCTTCACCCAGAACGCCCCGACCGTGATGAAGAAGAGGAGCGTCGCGAGCTTCAGGACGACGACGACGTTGTTGAAGCGGGCCGACTCCTTCACGCCGATGACGAGGATCCACGTGATGAGCGCCGTGATGCCGACCGCGAGGAGGTTGAAGACGACCGGGATCCCGGCGACCGTCGGGTGAGCGAGGTGCGCCTGGTACGCGAGGGCCGCCTCCGGGCGAGAGCGAGGCCGCACCCGATTCGGCCGCGGCCTTCGCGGCGAGGAGCGTCGAGCGGTAGTCGGTGGCGAGCCAGGGCGGAATCTGGAAGCCGAAGCCGGCCACGAGCTGCCGGAAGTAGGCCGCCCAGGAGATCGCGACGGCGATGTTCCCGACGGCGTACTCGAGGATGAGGTCCCAGCCGATGATCCACGCGACGAGCTCGCCGAGCGTCGCGTAGGCGTACGTGTAGGCGGAGCCCGCAACCGGGACGAGGCTCGCGAACTCGGCGTAGCAGAGGGCGCAGAAGCCGCAGGCGACGGCCGTCAGAAGGATGGAGACGACGACGCCGGGCCCGGCCGGCGGCTGCCCCTCGCCTCCCGACGTCGCGCTGCCGAGCGTGGCGAAGATGCCGGCGCCGACGATGGCGCCGATCCCGAGCGCCGTCAGGTCGACCCAGGTCAGGGCCCGCTTCAGACCGTGGGCTTCGTCGCCGCCTTCGGCGATGAGGACGTCGAGCGGCTTTCGCCGGAACAGCGACATGCGGCGACTCCTTCCGGGGGGAACGCGCGGGAGTCTACCGGCTCGGCGGGCCGCCCGGCGCGCGGTCCGGAAGGACCCGCGGCAGGATCTCCTCGAGCGACGCGATGGCCTCGACGCCGGCCGGCGCCCGCCGGTGCCGGTCGACGAGCAGCGCGGCGAGCCCCGCCGCACGGGCGCCGTCGTAGTCGTCGTGCATCGAGTCGCCGACGTGGAGCACGGCGCCGGCAGGCACGCCCGCCCGCCGGACCGCCTCCTTGAAGATCGCGGGCGCGGGCTTGCTCGAGCCGAAGAGCGCCGAAACGAGGAGGCCGTCGAAAAACGGCGTCAAGCCGAGGGCCGAAAGGAGCGGCGGCAGGGAAGAGTCCCAGTTGCTCACGACGAAGAGTTTCAGCCCCGCGGCCCGGAGCGCCGCGAGGACGTCGGGGACCTCGGGGTAGACCCTCCAGTTTCCCGGCTCCCGGAAGTGCCGGACGAGGACCGGCAGAAGCTCCTGCGGGAGGGCGCCGTTGCCGCCGAGCTGCGCCCAGACCTCGGCGACGAAGGCACGCCAGAAGACGTGCTCTCCGCCCCCGATGGACCAGCGCTCCTCCCCGCGGGCGCGCCGGACGGCGACGTCGCCCCACGTCTTGACGACGGCCGCGTGTACGTCGCCCGCGCTTCGCGGAAGACCGTGCGCCGCGAAGGCGTCCCGATAGACCATCTCCACCGCCGGATCCGCGTCGAGCAGCGTCTGCCCGGCGTCGAACGAGACGGCTTGAAACCTGTTCCGGGGGAACCCCGCTGCGGGGGATTCTCCCGGGCCCCCTCCCACGGAGTTCGGAGGCACGGAAACTCCGCTCAGGGCATCACCTGTCCGCCGTCGAGGACCATGGCCTGCCCGGTCACGTTGCGGGCCTCGTCCGAAGCGAGATAGGCCACGATCGCCGCGATCTCCTCCGGAGTCAGGACCTCGCCGAGCGGCGCCATCTTCCCCGCCAGGGCGAACGCCTCGTCTTCGGTCACCCCCGCGAGCTTTCCGATCTGGCCGATTCCGGTGCGCCCCATGTCGGTGTCCACCCAGCCGGGGCAGACGGCGTTCACGGTGATCTTCCGCGGCGCGAGCTCGAGCGCCAGGGCCCGTGTCAGCCCGATGATCCCGTGCTTGGCGGCGCAGTAGGCGCCGCTCTTCGCCACGCCGAAGCGTCCGGTCACCGAGGAGAGGTTCACGATCCGCCCGCCGTCGGCGAGAAACGGAGACGCCGCCCGGCAGACGCGCCACGTCCCCGTCAGGTTCACGTCGAGGATCCGGGCCCACGCCTCGTCCGAGCGGGTGTCGCCGTCGAGCGGCGACACGCCGCCGAGTCCCGCGTTGTTCACGACGACGTCGAGCCGCCGGTCGGGGCGAGCCGCGCGCTCGACCGCCGTCGCGACGGCGGCCGGATCGGTCACGTCGAGGAGGACCGCGACCCCCGCGCGTCCGGCGCCTTCGAGGTCCCGCAGGATCCCCTCGGCGTCCTTCTCGCTCCGGACGCCGGCGGCCACGTGCGCCCCCTCGGCCGCGAGCCGGAGGGCGATGGCCCGTCCGATCCCGCGGGAGGCCCCGGTCACCAGCGCTCTCTTTCCCTCGAGACGCTTCATGCGCCCTCCTCTCCGGACCGCGAATTCTATGTTCGGGTGGCGGCTCCGGCTTAAGATTCGCCCGTGCGCATCGACGTCCTCCTCTTCGCGTCGCTCAGGGACGAGGTCGGGCCGCGCTTCGGCGTCGACCTCGCCGACGGGGCGACGGTGACCGACCTCCGCCGCGCGCTGGAGGCCGCTCACCCTGCCTTCGCACGCCTCAGCCGCCGGACCCTCGTCGCGGTGAACGAGGTCTATGCGGACGAGCGGGATCTCCTTCACCCCGGAGACGTCGTGGCGGTCCTTCCTCCGGTCGCCGGCGGCTGACGGCGGCTCAGGCCAGCTTCAGGTCCTCGGCGAGGAGCGCATAGTCGACGGCGCCGCGGGAGGAGCCGTCGAACTCGAAGATCGTCTGTCCTTTCGCCGGCGCCTCCGCGAGGGCGACGTTGATCCGGATCGGAGAGAGGATCCGTGTGAAGCGCCCGCGGAGCGTCTCGAGGAGCTCTTCGGAGACGTGGGTCCTGAGGTCGTAGAACGTCGG
This sequence comes from uncultured Acidobacteriota bacterium, assembly GCA_963721385.1. GTDB lineage: Bacteria > Acidobacteriota > Thermoanaerobaculia > UBA5066 > UBA5066 > DAOMFB01. Next base: position 223,409 of record CAVRJB010000004.1, on the reverse strand, counting down.
CAGGATTCCGGCGATCCGGAGTGTCTTTTCCCGGGTCTCGTCGGCTTCGTGCGCGAAGGCGCGCGTCTTCTCGAGGGCGGGGAGCGAGAGGAAATCCAGCTTGGCGGGAATGACGAGCTCGTCGGCCGCCCGGTAGGCGTTCGCGAGAAGGAGCGACGCGGAAGGCGGACAGTCGAGGACGACGACGTCGTAGCCATCCGCCTTCTCGAGGCGGCGCGAAAGGCGCCGCACCCGCTTCTCCTCCCCCCTCTCGCGCAGCGCGTCCTCGGCATCGAGGAGGTCCGTTCCGGCGGCCACCGCGTCGAGGTTTTCTCGGCCGGTCGGGCGGACCGCGTCTTCGAAATCCGCGTCGCCGAGGAGCCAGGCGCCGAGGCCGGGCCCCTCCGGCAGCCCGAGTGACGTCGCCACGCCCCCCTGCGGGTCGACGTCGATGAGCAGGGTCTTCTTTCCGGCGCGGGCCGATGCTGCCGCGAGGTTCACGGCCGTCGTGGTCTTGCCGACGCCCCCCTTCAGGGCCGAGACCGCGAGGATCCTCCGCCGTGCCGCCACCGTCTTCCCCGGGGCGGGGTCTTATCATGATTCGGTGGGCGGACTGACGACGGAACCGATCGACCCGTGGCCCCTCATCGCGGACCTCAGGCGCCCGTCGGACGGGGGCCTCGCGCTCTTCGTCGGTGTCGTCCGCGATCACCACGAGGGGCGCGCGGTCGACCGCCTCGAGTACGAGGCCTACCTGCCAATGGCCGAAAAGGAGCTGGAGCGGATTGCCGGCGAGCTCTCGCGGGAGCATCCGGCCGCGCGCGTCGCGATGAGGCACCGGCTGGGCGTCCTGAAAGTGGGCGACGTGGCCGTCGTCGTCGCGGCCTCGGCGCCACACCGCGAGGAGGCGTTCGCGGCTTGCCGGGCCGGCATCGAGGCGATCAAGGCCCGACTCCCGGTCTGGAAGCGGGAATGGGGGCCGGGTGGGTCCCTCTGGGTGGAGCCGTGTGGTCGCCCGAACGCCGAAACTGATTGAAAACGCAGGGACTTCCAGCTATAATCCGGCGTCCGGAAAAAACCCCACCTCCCCTTCGCCGGACGGCTCATCCAGGGCGAGGAGACGTGACATGTTCAAAGCCATCAGGCGAATCCACATCTTCGCCAGCGACTTTCCGCGTTCCCGCCGGTTTTACGGAGACACGTTTGGCCTCCCCGAGGCTGGCGGTTTCGAGAACGACTGGGTCGAATTCGCCCTCGGTCCGCTCCTCCTCAAGCTGACCCCGCTCAGGCCCGGCGAGGTCCCGGCCCGCAATCAGGTCGCGGCGGTCTTCTCGACTTCGAGCCTCGAAGACACGCTCGCCCGGCTCAAGGAGAAGAGCGTCACCGTCACGCGCCCTCCGGCCGACGAGTTCACCGGGCGTTCGGCCGAAGTCCTCGACCCCGACGGGTACCGGATCATCATCTTCCAGCCTTCGGACCTCCATCCCGACGAGGAGTGGGTGCCGATGTCGAAGGTGGACGAGATGGTCCGTCACAAGCTCGCGGCACGGCGCCAGCGCGAGAAGGCCCGCGGCGGAAGGCCCGCCCCGAAGAAGGCCGCAAAGCCGGCGAAGAGAAGGTCTCCGAAGGCCCCGAAAAAGAAGCCTGCGGCGAAGAAGAAGGCGGCTCCGAAGAAGGCCGCGAAGAAGACGGCCCGGAAACCCGCGAAAAAGGCCGCAAAGAGGCCGCGCCGGCGTTAGCTTGTTCGGGGCCGCGTCACCTCCCAATGATCAAAGGAGGGTCACGATGCTCCCCTTCCTCCCTCTCAAGTTCCAGACCAGGCCCGCCCGGCACTCCCTCTTCCTGCCTCTCGGCCTCGTGGCTCTCCTTTTCTCCGCCCTCTCCGCGACCGCCCAGGACGTCGCGATCGGCGCCGACCTGATCGTCCGCCCGTCGACCCTCGTGGAAGGTGTGGTCACGGCCGTCTCGACCGACGGCAAGGTCGTCACGCTCCTCGGCGGTGCCGGGAACCTCGACATCGACGTCTCGAGCGCCAGGATCGTCCTCGTGGGGCTCGAGTCGTCGGCCTCGGAAACGCCCGTGGCGATCGGGCCCGGGGACCGGATCGTGGCGACGATCGCGCTTCCCGACGTGATCCCGGCGACCGTGCCGCCGCCCCCCCTCGTGGCCACGAATGTCCTCGTCACTCAGACCCGGTTCGCGCTCCTGCACGGGACGATCCAGGGCGTCGACCGGCCCGGCAGCGCCTTCTCCATGCTCTTCCGCGTCGTCCACGTCGACGCGAACACGGAGTTCTCGGGCGCGACCCCGAGCAGCCTGATCAAGAGCCTCGCCGACCTCGCGCCGGGCCAGACCGCCGAGGCGACGGTCGTCGCGAGCCCCGTCGGGCTCCTGGCCGTCAGCGTCGTGGCTCACGGGTTCCCCACCCCGCCCCCGATTCCCTTCGCCTTCCGAGGCGTCGTCAAGACCATCGCCGTGGGCGCCTGGACGATCGACGACAAGATCGTCGGAATCACGAACGAGACGAAGATCGTCGGCGACCCGAAGGTCGGCGACATGGTCGACGTTCTCGCGAAGGTGCAGGACCCGCCGAACCCCGGGATGGGAATGCCCTCCAGGATCGTAGCGCTCCTGATCACGAAGGCGCTGGCGGTGCCGCCGACGCCCGGCACGGGCCGCGAGTTCAACTTCGACGGCGTGGTCCAGTCGATCCCGTCCTCGGCCACGCAGATCGGCACCTGGAAAATCGGCGGGAAGGACGTGAACGTGACGGCCCAGACGGAGATCGTCGGGAGCCCGAAGGTGGGCGAAACGGTTCACGTCATCGCCACGCTCGGGCCCGGCCCGACCCCGACGCTGGGGCCGGTCTCCATGCCGATCTCGCTCGCGATCACGGCGAAGAAGATCGAGAAAACGAAGACCGGGTTCTGACCCCGATCAGAGCCCGCCTCTCCTCCACGGGCCCTTCGGGGCCCGTTCTTTTCCATGACCGCTGTCGTTACCGCTGTCGCTACCGCTTTCGCGGTAACCTCGGCGCCATGGACACGAGCCTCATCAACTGGTGCGCCGCGGAGATCGCCTCGCTCCGCGCGGCGGGGACGTATAAGACCGAGCGCGTTCTCGAGGGCCCGACCGGCGCGCGCATCCGCGTCGACGGCCGCGATGTCCTGCTGCTGACGTCGAACAACTACCTCGGCTTCGCGAACCACCCGCGCATCGTCGCGGCGGCGCGCGAGGCGCTCGTCCGGTGGGGGAACGGCCTCGGCTCCGTCCGCTTCATCTGCGGAACGCAGCAGCTCCACAAGGAGCTGGAGGCGACGATCTCGACGTTCTTCGGGACCGGCGACACGATCCTCTACATGTCCTGCTGGAACGCGAACGAGGGGCTCTTCCAGCCGCTTCTCCTCGACGAGGATGCCGTCCTCACCGACGCCCTGAACCACGCTTCGATCATCGACGGCATCCGCCTCTGCAAGGCGAAGCGCTACATCGTGCCGCACGGCGACCTCGCGGCATTCGAGAAGGCGCTGAAGGAGGCCCAGTCCTGCCGGCATCGCCTCCTGATCACCGACGGCGTCTTCTCGATGGAGGGAGAGATCGGCCCGCTTCGCGAGCTGGCCGACCTCTGCGACCGGTACGCGACGACCCTCGTCGTCGACGACTCGCACGCCACGGGCGTCCTCGGGACGACGGGCCGCGGCACGGCGGAGCAGCTCGGCGTGAGAGACCGGATCCCGATCCACACCTCGACGCTCGGGAAGGCGATGGGCTCGGCGGCCGGCGGCTTCATTACCGGCCCGAACGCCGTCGTCGACCTTCTCCGTCAGCGATCGCGAACGACGCTCTTTTCCAACTCGCTCCCACCCGCGGTCGCCGCATCGTCCCTCGAGGCGTTCCGGATGCTGATGGAGGACCCGGCGCCGGTGAGGAAGCTCCAGCAGAACGCGGTCAGGTTCCGGAGAAAAATGACCGACGCCGGCTTCACGATCCCGAAGGGGATCCACCCGATCGTCCCCGTCCTCGTCGGCGACACGGCGAAGGCGCTGGCGATGTCCGACGCCCTGTTCAAGAGGGGCGTCTACGTCTCGGGCTTCGGCTTCCCCGTCGTCCCGCAGGGGCACGCGCGCCTCCGCTGCCAGATCTCGGCGGTTCATTCCGAGGCCGACCTCGACGAGGCAGTCGAGGCGTTTCAGGTCGTCGGCCGGGAGTTCGGCGCGGTCTGATGCCGATTACGGCACGACCGCGAAGTGGAAGTGGACCTCCACCGAGCGGTAGGCGAACGCGGCGGGAAGAGGGTCGAACGGAGCGGCGGCCTTGACCGCGCCGAGCGCGGCGTCATCCCACGACTTCGCGCCCGACTCCATCGAAACCGTCGCCGAGGCGAGCTTCCCCTCCTTCGTGATCACCGCCTGGACGACCGTCTTTTTCCCCACCGCGGGAAACGACGGCGGCGCCTTCCACGACTTCGCCACCTTCTCGAAGACCTTCTTCTGGTAGGCCGTATCGGTCAGCGTCTTCTGGAAGTAGGCGTTCAGCGAGGGCTTCCCGGCCCCGAAAAGCGGAAGAGCCGCCGCGACCGAGAGGATCGCGGCGGCCCGGATGACGCGCCTCATGGGCGCGATCATAGATCGGAGAGACGGGTCAGGAGACCTTCGCCTGCTTCTTGTTGAACGAGATCACCTCGATCTCGTCCTGCCCGTCGGTGCCGGGCCGGACGTAGCCCTTCACCTCCACGGTGCCGGCTTTCTTCAGGCCCTTGACGTCGTTCGAGGTCGGGCAGATCTTCAGGTAGCCGTCCCGCCCTTCGGCCTTCAACACCGGCGCGCAGCTCTCGCCCTTCCCGAGGTCGCAGTGTTCGCAGAGCACCTTGCCGGCGAGCGTGACTTCCTGGCCCACCTTCGTCGGCTGACCCTTCGAGGCGGCCTCGGCCGGGCACTGCTTCCCCGCCATGGCCGTCTTGCCCGCCGCACAGCACGACTTCTTGGCGTCTCCCGCCGTTTCCATGGAGGTCTTGTCGCCCGCGAAGGCGAAACCGACTGCCGCCGCGCCGGCGACGATGAGGACCACGCCAAATGCCAGGGTCTTCTTCATGTCAGGAGCTCCTTTTCCTTCATTTCCGGGGCCTGCTGCGTCGATTTGACCTGTCCGCTCCGCGCCGGAGCAATCCCGATGCCGCGCCCCTCCGGGGCCGGTCCTCCGTTAACCTCGCGGGATGCGAACCGTCGCGGGCGCCGTTCTCGCCGCCGTCCTCATCGTCGCCGCCCCCGCGTTTTCGGCCGACGAGCCGCGGGTCCGGATCCCGCCCGACCACTTCACGCGCGCCGAGCTGGACGGGTTCCGGTCGATCGCGACGTACGACGAGGTCGTCGCGTTCTGCCGTCGGCTCGCGAAGACGTCGCCGTTCCTGACGCTCGAGTTCTTCGGGACGAGCGGCCAGGGACGAAAGATGCCGGTCGTCCTCGTCTCGAAGGAGAAGGAGTTCGACCCGGCGAATCGCTGGAAGAGCAGAAAGCCCTGGGTCCTCCTTCTCGGCTCGATCCACGGCGGCGAGGTGGACGGCACGGAGGCGATCCTGGAGCTCCTCCGCGACATCGCCCTCACGAACCGCCCGGAGATCCTCGACGCGGTCAACGTCCTCGCGGTCCCGGTCTACAACGTGGACGGCTACGCCCTGGTGGGGAAGTGGAACCGGCCGAACCAGAACGGCCCGGCTGCCGGGATGGGCTTCCGGACGAACGCGCGAGGCTACGACCTGAACCGGGACTTCGTAAAGGCCGACGCCCCGGAGACGCGGGCGCTCCTTGCGCTCGCGGCGGCATGGAGCCCCGATCTCTTCGTCGACAACCACGTGACCGACGGCGCCGACTTCCAGCCGACGCTCACCGTCGCCTTCGGACACGAGCCGGTCACCCCGGCGCCGCTTCGATCGTGGCTCGACCTCGTCGTACCGAAGGCGCTCCGCAGGGTCGAGGAATGGGGCTTCGGCACGGCGCCATACGTCGAGTTCGTGGACCGTGGAAACCCGCTCTCCGGCATCGCCCCCGACCCGTTCGGACCCCGCTACGCCACGGGCTACTTCGGTCTTCGGAACGTCCCGTCGATTCTGGTGGAGACGCACGCGATCAAGCCGTTCGAACGGCGGGTGAAGGCGAACGCCCTTTTCCTCACCGCCCTCCTCGACCTGACGGGCCGGAACGGTGGGGCGCTCCTTTCGGCGCGCGAGAAGGCGCGGGCCGAGGCGCGCGGCGCGGCCGCCGGGACTCCGGTCACCGTCGAGGCGGCGACCGACCGCGGGAGGCCCGAGCCGGTCGACCTTCCGACCTTCGTCTGGGCGGAGGAGATCTCCCCCGTAACCGGGAAGCCGGTCGTCCGGTACGACACGGCGCAGAAGACGACGGTCAGCGTCCCGCTCTTCCGCCACGCGAAGCCGGTGGTGACGGTCCCGCGGCCGGCGGCTTACCTGATCCCGGCCGGCTGGCCGAACCTCGAGGAGAGACTGAAAGTTCACGGCATCCGGTACGCTGTCCTGCCGACTGCGAGGACGCTCGAGGTCGGCACCTGCCGCGTGAAGAGCCCGCAGTACGCCGCGCGGCCGTTCCAGGGCCGGATGCGCGTCTCGGCGGCCGTCGAGCGAAAGTCGGAGACGCGCGAGATCCCCGCGGGCTCGCTCTACGTGCCGCTCGACACCGAGCTCGCGCCGCTCGCCGTCTTCCTGCTGGAGCCGGAGGGAGGCGACTCGCTCTTTTCGTGGGGCGAGATGACGACCGCCCTCGAGCAGAAGGAGTACATCGACCTTCGCGTCCTCGACCCGCTCGCGGAGAAGATGCTGAAGGACGACCCGAAGCTGAAGGCGGAATGGGAGGAAAAGCTGAAGGACCCGAAGTTCGCGGAGGATGGCCGGACGCGGTGGGAGTTCTTCTACCGGCGGACGCCCTACTGGGAGGACTCGCTCGGGCTTCTGCCGGTTTACCGGCTCGAAAAGCCGCTGCCGGACCTCAGCCGCGCCGCGGCTTCGGCCGGCGGATCAGGATGAGCCGAGACGGGCGCCCGTCCCGCTCACACGCCGCACAGAGACGCGCGCGCCCGAACGGCCTCCTCCGGGTCCACTCTTCGGTGCACCCGGGGCACCGGTACGAGTAGCGCGCATTGGCCGCGCGGACGGCGTGGAGGCGCTCCGTCTCGGGAGCGGCCTTCCTGCGGACGCCGAGCTTCTTCGCGACGCTCCAGAAGCGCCGCGAGTGCCCCTCTTCCGGGCCCCAGCGCTCGTGGCAGATGGCGTGGGCGGACTCGTGGAGAAGAGTCTGCAGCCGGTCCTCGCGCGTCATGTGCGACGAGATACGGATGACATGCGGCGGACCGTACGTGATGACGCCCCCGGTCGCGCGCCGGCTCGTCAGGACGACGCGCGCCGGCGGCAGGGAGAAGAGGCCCGCCAGCTCGTCATAGACCCGCTGCAGCTCGCGCGCTTCGGCGTCGTGCACCTCGCGTGGCGTGGGGCGGTCCGCGAAGAGGTCCAGTTGTCGCGGCGCGTTCGCGCTCATCCGAACACCTCCTCCCTGAACGGCGCGAGCGGGCGCGAGAGGACGAGCGCCACCGCGAGCGCCGAGGCCCAGGCCGCCGCCGTCTCGAAGAGCGGCACGACGGCCCCGTGGAACGTCACGGCCGCCCCGAGGCGGACGGCCCAGATCGCGCCGTAGACCAGGCCGCCGGGCACGGTGCTCCCCGTCCCGAGCGCGAGGAGCGCGAGCGCCAGACCGAGCCCGGTCTCGACGAGAAGCGCGTGCCCCGCGAGGACCACGGGCGGAGCGCCCCCGCGCGGCAGGATCGCGAGCCGGAGCGCCGCCGGAACGAGGGCGCCGAGAAGCGCCACGACGGGTGCGGCGTTGCCCACGGCCAGCCGCTTCCCGAGCGCTCCGTAGAGCGAGCCCCGGACGATCCTCTCGTAAAGGAGCGCGAGGAGAACCGCGAGCGGCGCCATCCAGCCGAGCGCAAATCCTCGCTCCGAAAAACCGACCTTCGCGTAGTGAAGTACCCGCGCCACCGGGAGGAAAGAGAGAGCGACGACCGCGCAAATTCCCGCCGCCGCCGCCGCAAGACCCCGTTCTGGACCGGGAACCACGCCAAATGGTAGCCCACTTTCCGCGCAGCGCCCACCGTTGACCCGGGCGGCCCGAGGAGGAAGACTCCGCTCCGACATGAGCAGCGGCACTCCCTCCCTTCGCGTCGCTTTCGCCGGCCTCGGGACGATGGGCCTCGGCATGGCCCGGAACCTCTCCCGCGCCGGCTTTCCGCTCCTCCTCACCACCCGCACGTTCTCGAAGGCCGAAGCGCTGGCCGAGGAGCTCCGGAAGGCGGGCGCCTCCGTCCGCGCCGTCCCGACCGCGGCGGAGGCCGCCCGCGGCGCCGACGTCGTCGTCTCCTGCGTCCCCGACGCTCCCGAGGTCGAGGAGGTCCACCTCGGAAAGAACGGGACCGCCTCGGGCGCGGCTGCGGGCACCGTCGTCATCGACTGCTCCACGATCGCCGCCGAACGCGCCCGAAGCGTCGCGCGGGAGCTGGCCGCGAAAGGAGTCTCCTTCCTCGACGCGCCGGTCTCGGGAGGGCAGAAGGGCGCAGCGGAGGGGACCCTCACGTTCTTCATCGGCGGCGAGGCCGACGCCGTCGCGAAGGCCCGCCCTGTCTTCCTCGCCATGGGGAAGCGCCTGACGCATCTCGGCCCCTCGGGCTTCGGCCAGCTCGGCAAAGCGGTGAACCAGATCATCGTCGCCGGGAACCTCCTCGCCGTCAGCGAGGCGATGGTCTTCGCCGCGAAGTCCGGCCTGCCGCTCGAGCCCCTCCACGAGGCGCTGACGGCGGGCGCGGCGAACTCGTGGGCGCTCGAGGTGCTCGGAAAGAAGATGATCGACCGCGACTTCAAGCCGGCCTTCGCGATCAAGCACCAGCAGAAGGACCTCGCGATCATCCTGGCGAGCGCCAGGAAGCGGGGCGTCCCGCTCCCCGGCGTCGCCCTCGTCCACCAGCTCCTCTCCGCCCTCGAGGCCGAGGGGCGCGGCGAGGACGGGACGCAGGCGCTCTTCACGCTTTACGAGAAGCTCGCCGCGCTGCCGCCCCGGTAGAATCCACCCGCTCAGAAGGAGGTCGTCATGAACCGCACGTTCCGCGCTTTGCCCGCGGCTCTCGCCGTTCTTCTCGCTCTCGCGCCACTCGCCGCGCTGGCCGCGCCCCCACCCGAGGTTCAGAAGTTCGAGAAGTCGTTCAGCTTCGTCCCCGAGAAGTCGCAGAAGATCGGCATCACGGTCGGGGACGTCGTCATCGAGTCGGTGAAGATCCTCGGCTGGCCCGACGCCGAGGACTTCCAGAAGGGCGAGAAGGACCTGAACGACACGAAGACGATGTGGGTCGTCTTCACCTACACGAACCGCGGCGACCGCGACTACAAGTGCAAGTACACGGTCTCCGTCCTCGACCCGAAAGGGGACAAGCCCTTTGCGGTGGACGACGCCACGCGCACCCTCGACAAGGGGAAGGTCGACGACACGAACCGGTTCGGCATGAAGATGAAGACGCACCTGTACAAGGTCGCGAAGTCCTTCAAGGTCACCTTCGAGGTCTGGAAGAAGTAGGTTCGTCGCGGGCCCCGCGGGGCGCCCGGCTCAAGCGACGAGCGCCCGCAGCCGGTCGGCCCCGACTGGCGGCTCCGCCAGCCACGGGATCAGGGCGACGCGGTGCGCGAGCCCGCAGTGCACGCGCGAAACGTGCGCCGTCTCCGCCGCCGCCCGCTGCCTGAGGACCGGTTCCTGCGGCCCTGCGGCCGCGAGGCTCCGGTTGAGTACCCATGCGAACGGCTCGATGCCGGCGCGGCGGAGGTCTTCCTGCAGCCGCTCCGCCTCGGAGACGGGCGTCGTCTCGGGCAGCGTCACGATCAGCACCTTCGTATAGGCCGGATCGCGGAGACGCATCAGCGGCGTGACGAGCCGCCCGGGGCCGCCCCGGGTCGACCTCATGACGTCACGGTGATACGACCCGGCGGCGTCGAGGAGCAGAAGTGTGTGGCCCGTCGGAGCCGTGTCGAGAACGACGAATCCCCGCCGCGCCTCGGCGACAGTCCGGGAGAACGCCTGGAAGACCGCGATCTCTTGCGTGCAGGGGGAGCGGAGATCCTCCTCGAGAAGCGCCCGCGCGCCAGCGTCGAGGCCCGCCCCCGACGTCGCGAGGACGTGTTCTACGTGCGCCCGGGTTGCCGCCTCCGGGTCGATTCGCCCGACGGTCAGGCCCTCGATGTCGCCGCCGACCGTCTCCAGGACGTGCGCCGCGGGATCGGTCGTCGTCAGGTGAACGTGGAGACCCCGTTGGGCGAGCGCGACGGCGATCGCGGCCGCGACGGTCGTCTTCCCGACGCCTCCCTTCCCCATCACCATCACGAGCCCGTGGCCCGGCGCCGCGATCTCGTCGACGAGGCACGAGAGCCCCGCGTCCGGCGGGAGCGAAACGGACGGCGCCGCGCCGGTCTCTCCGGGTCCGGACGCGCTCCCCTCGCCCGCGAGGGCCCGCAAAGCCGGAAGCCCGACCATGTCGTGCCCGAACAGGGGAACCTCCTCGCCCGGGAGGGCGGCGAGAGACTCCGGCAGGGCGTCCAGCGCTTCCCGGGAGCGCCGCGCTAGCGCGGCCGCGAGCGGATCGTCCGGGACCGACGGCCGGAAGACGCCGTTCACGACGAGCCGTTGATTCGAGATGCGGAGCGCGCGGAGCTCCGCGCTCGTCCTCTCGGCCTCCAGCACGGCGGAGGTCTCGGGCCGCGTCACGAGGACGATCGTGGTTTTCGAGCCGTCCTCGAGGGCTCGGACCGCGGCTGCGTAGAGCGTCCGCTGCTCGGAGAGCGCAGAAAGAGGTCCGATGCAGCTCGTTCCCGTGGTGTTGACCTGGAGGAAGCCGTCCCAGGCAGACGGAAGCGCGAGGAGGCGGAGCGTGTGGCCGGTCGGGGCGGTGTCGAAGAGCACGTAGGTGTAGGGTGCCGCGGCAGCTTCGTCTCCCAGAAGCCGAGCGAACTGCTCGAAAGCGGCGATCTCGACGGTGCAGGCGCCCGAAAGCTGCTCTTCCATTCCGCGCACTGCGGCCTCAGGGAGGACCCCACGGTACGGACCCACGACCCGCTCCCGGTAGGCGCGGGCCGCCGCCTCGGGGTCGATGTTGAGCGCGTCCAGGCCGGTGACGCCGGGGACCGCCGTCGGATCGCCCGAGAGCCGGACGCCGAGGACCTCGTCGAGATTCGACGCCGGGTCGGTGCTGACGAGGAGGACGTGCGACCCGCCGTCGGCGAGCGCCACGGCAGCCGCGCACGCGAGGGACGTCTTCCCGACCCCTCCCTTTCCCGTGAAGAAGAGGAACCGCGTCGGGCGCTCGAGAAAGCGCAAGCGCGAGACCCGGACGGCCGGCGCGTCAGTCACGGCCACGCGGCCCCCGCCACCCCCCGGAGCGAGGCCGGTCCACGCCGCAAGCTCCTCGCGCGACGGGTACCGGCCGTGACACGAGATCTTCCCGTCGACAAGGAGGAGTGGAAGAGCATCGTCCCCTTTCGTCATCGCCTCGAGGACGACCGCGTTCCGGGCGAAAGCTTCCGGCTGCTGGGCCAGGTTGAACCGGACGACCTCGACGCCGGACCGCGAGAGCCACGCGAGGTCCCCGGCGAACCGCGGAAGCTCCGGAGCGACCTCCGGGCCGCAGACCCCCGTGGAGCAGCAGAGCGGAGGATCGAAGACTTCGAGACGCGTCATGCCAGCCTCCGAATCGACTCGACATCGGGAAAGACATCGGACAACCGCCGCAGGATCTCGTCGCGGACGTCCCGGAATCGCTGCAGCCGCTCCTCCCCCGTCCCCTCCGCGGCCCCGGGATCAGGAAGCGGCCAGTGGAGGCGCCGGCCTTGCCCAGAAAGACCGGGCAGACCTCCTCCGCGCAGAGCGTCACGACGAGGTCCACCGTCGCCGGATCGATCTCCGCGACCGACTTCGACCGGTGGCGCGTGATGTCGATCCCGATCTCGGCGAGCGCGCGAATGGCGAGCGGGTTGACGCGCGACGGCTGAGACCCCGCGCTCTGGACGTTCACGGCCTCGCCGAAGCGCTCCCGCGCCAGCCCCTCGGCCATCTGGCTCCGCGCCGAGTTGGCGACGCAGAGGAAGAGGAGGCCGGGAGTTCTCACGTCCGACCTCCCGCGAGCTCCGGGACGGCGAGCGGAGTCTCGCCCGGGAACCACCCCGCGTCCGGTTGCAGAACGCGCAGACGGAGAGCATCACGGGGACTTCCACGAGAACACCGACGACGGTCGCGAGCGCCGCGCCCGAGCCTGGCCCGTAGAGCGCGATGGCCGTCGCCACCGCCAGCTCGAAGAAGTTGCTCGCGCCGATCAGCGCGCCGGGAGCCGCGATGGAGTGGGGCACCTTCAGAATCTTCATCAGGCCGTAGGTCAGGCCGGAATTGAAGTAGACCTGGATCAGGAGCGGAATGGCGATCAGAACGACGTGAAACCAGTTGCCGAGGAGGTTGTCGGCCTGGAAGGCGAAGATGAGGACGAGCGTCGCGAGGAGCGCCAGGACCGTGATCGGGTGGAAGAAGGCCAGGAAGCGGGACTCGAACCACTCGACGCCCTTGGCGCGGAGCAAGAACGTCCGGCTGAGACTCCCGAGGGCGAGCGGGATGACGATGAACGTGATCACGCTGTAAATCAGCACCTTGAACGGCACCGTCAGGTTGCTCGCGCCGCTCACCAGAAACGTCACGATCGGGGCGAACAAGACGAGCATGATCAGGTCGTTCAAGGAGACCTGGACGAGCGTGTAGGCCGGGTCGCCGTCGGTGAGGTACGACCAGACGAAGACCATCGCCGTGCAGGGCGCCGCCGCCAGGATGATGGCGCCGGCGATGTACTGGTCGGCCAGGGCCTCCGGAATCAGGCCCGAGAAGACGTGCTTGAAGAAGAGCCACGCCAGAAAGGCCATCGAGAAGGGCTTCACGAGCCAGTTCACGAAGAGAGTCACGAGGAGGCCCCTCGGTTTCTTCCTTACCCCCAGCGAGGCTCGTGAAGTCGATCTTGAGCATCATGGGATAGACCATCAGCCAGATCAGGACGGCGATGGCGACGTTGATCTGGCTTCCCTCGCCGAACTCGAGCTTTCGGATCGCGTCGGTCGCCCCCGGGAGGAGCTTTCCTAGGGCGACCCCGGCAACCATGCAAAGGCCGACCCAGAGCGTCAGATACCTCTCGAAGAGGTTGAGGCGCTTCGGCGCCCCTGCCTCGGTCATCGTTCTCTCAGCCCTTCGCCGGCTTCCGCGCCTTCACGAATGCGCTCATGAACTTCCCGTCCGCCTGCGCGGCGATGGCGGGGTCGAGGCCGGCCTCGGCGAGAAACTCGCGGGCGTCGTCGGCGCGGTAGACCCGCGTCGGGACGATCTCGACGTCCGTGAAGCCGGCCTTCCGGAGCTTCGTCTCGAACTCCTTCTCCTCGAGCGCCCCTGCGAGGCAGCCGATCCAGAGTTCCACGCTCTTCCTGATCGGCGCCGGCACCTCGCCCCGGACGACGACGTCCGAGACGGCGAAGCGGCCGCCGGGCTTGAGGACCCGGTAGGCCTCGCGAAGGGACCGGTCTTTGTCCGCGGAGAGGTTGATGACGCAGTTCGAGATGATCACGTCGACCGAGCCCTCGGGGAGCGGGATCGCCTCCAGCTCCCCCTTCAGAAACTCGACGTTCGTGGCTCCGGCGTCCTTCGCATTCCTCCGGGCCAGCTCCAGCATCTCGTCGGTCATGTCGAGGCCGTAGACCTTTCCCGTCGGGCCGACGCGCCGCGCCGAGAGGAGGACGTCGATTCCTCCCCCTGAGCCGAGGTCGAGCACGGTCTCCCCCGCATTCAGCGTCGCGAGCGCCGTCGGGTTCCCGCAGCCGAGCGAGGCGTTGACAGCGGCCGACGGCAGCAGCGCCTTCTCGTCGGCGCCATAGAGGTCGGACGTGATCGGGTCGTGGGCAGAGGGGATTCCCTCGGCGGCGGTTCCTCCGCAGCAGGTCGACGGTTCTGCAGGAATGGTCTCTCCGCAGCAACTCGCCCTTCCGACCGCGGCGCGCCTGGCGGCCTCACCGTACTTCTCCCTCACGATCTCCTTGATATCGGCTTCGTTCATTGGGTCTCCCTTTTCCGAAAGGTCATCCGCAGCACTTTCGGCCGCAGACGGTCTCGGCCTTCTCCGCGAGGGCGCCGAGCAGGACGCCGATCCCGGAGAGGGCCTCGTGGTTGAGCGAATAGTGGATCCACCGGCCGTCGCGGCGGTCCTTGATGAGGCCGGCGTCTTTGAGCGTCCTCATGTGGAAGGACAGCCGCGACTGGCCTGCGTCGAGCGCGTCCGTCAGGTCGCAGACGCACTGCTCGCCGCCGAGAAGCCGTCCGACGATCCGGAGGCGGGTCTCGTCGGAGAGGGCGTGAAAGAGCCGCGCCAGCCGCCCCAGCTCGTCGTCGTTCGCCAGCTGCCGTGAAACCGGGCCCGTCGCCATACAGATCAATATATCTAGATTTATTGATCTGTCAAGGGAGGGTCCCCGGAAATCGTCAGCGGTCTTCGAGCCGGTCCGCGAGCGCCCGGAGAAGCCGGCCGCCGTCGCCCGACCAGGCGCTGCCGTGCATGCAGGCGAGCGTCGTCGGGGCGAGCGCGGCGAACCGCTCGAGATGGCTCCGCGTCGCGGGCGCATGCGCGTAATAGTCCATCCCCTTCCGCATCGCCTCGCTCGGCTCGAGGACGTCGGCCTTCGTGAGGGGCGTCGCGCCATCGCCCGGCTGCGTGAAGAGGTCGCCGCAGAGGAACGTGCGCGTCGTCTCCTCCATCAGGAATCCGTTCTCCCAGCCGTGGGGCACGTGCGGGGCGTCGAGCCAGGTCACGCGGTGGCGTCCCAGCGCGAGCGTCTCGCCGTCGGCGAGGGCGCGCGGCGGCCGGTCCGCGAGGTCGGTGACCGAGACCATCGCCGCGACGCGGCTGCAGACCGGGACGGCCCGCGGCGCGGCCGCGAGCCAGTCGTTCAGCGCGCCGCACTCGTCGGACTCCACGTGGCAGAAGCCGACGTAGCGGAGCGACTCCGGCCGCAGCACGCGCGCAACCGCCTCCCGGATCGCCGGGAAGAGGCCGCGCGGCCCCGTGTGGAAGAGAAGGGGCTCGTCGTCGGCCACGAGGTACTGGTTGAAGGAGAAGCCGCCGGGGATCAACGGGATGGGGGTCGAGAGGCGGTAGATGCCGTCGGCGATCTCGTCGACGCGGGTGGAAGTCGGAGCCATTGTCGTCGTCATGGCCGTGAATCTCCTTTCCGGGATCGGGCGTGGTGTCGAAAGAGGACGACCAGGGATTCGCTGAGAAGCGCTTCGGCCCGCCGGGGCCCCCGAATGACCGCGAGCCGGTCCCAGGAGCCGAAATCGACGAGGATGCCGGCGAGGTCGACGAGATCCGCGGGAGGGTGTCCGCCGAAACCCGGCGCGAGAGCGCGCCGGAGGAGGTCGGTCCGCTGCGTCCGCGAGTCCTCCAGGAAGCGCCGGAACTCCGGGACGACGGCGGCCTCCGCGCTCCCCCACCGAATCCACGGAGCCCAGAACGCGTAGCTCCGCGCGAGCGCACGGACGAGGGCCAAGAGCCGCTCCTCCACGCCGGAGAGCCCGTCGAGGATCTTCGGGTCGAGAGCAGGCGCCTCCTTCGGGACATGTCGCGTGCAGGCGGCGAAGAGGTCGTCCCGCGTCCGGAAGTGGTTGTAGACCGTCGGAATCGAAACGTCGGCGGCGCGCGCGATCATCGGATAGGTGGTCGCCAGGCCCCCGTGCCTCCCGTGGAGGCGGAACGCGGCTTCGACGATCTTCAGCCTCGTCTCCTCGCGTTTCCGGTCCCGGAGGCTCCGGTCGTAATGACGGGGGGACATCCTGCGATGCTCCTTTCGGTCCGGGTCCGGCCGGACTTTAATTAAATTTAATATAAAACCAATTTAAGATCCTGTCAAGGGGGAGGCGAAAAAAGAAGGAGCGTCCGCCTCAGCCGCGGAGGGACCGGATCTTCTCGAGGTGCCGCTCGTCGTGTCCCGCGAGGACGCCGGCCAGCTGCTCGACCGTCAGCTCGCCCCGCGTCGGGTGGAGCCCCGTCCGCCGCCAGGCCTGATGCGGGAGCGCCCGGAGGAGCACGAGCGTCTCTTCGCGCAGGCGGCGGAACTCCCGGAGGACGGCCCCGGGATCGGCGTCTCCGTACCGGAGCACCGCCGCCGCGCGGTCGTTCTCCAGCATCCAGAAAGCGGGCCGGTCTCCGAAGGCCATCTTCGAGAAGCGGGCCTGGTAGACGCGCTCGATGTCGCGCACGTGAGCGGCGTTCTCGATCATGGACCACTTGCCCGACGCCGGACGGCGGCGGAGGGCCTCGTTGGCCACGCCCTTCAACGCCGTGGCGAGCGCGGCAGGCGCGCCGGCGAGCGTCTCGAGAAGCGCGAACCGGCGCTTGATCGCCTCGATCTGCCCGAGGTGCGCCTCGTCGTTCCCGACGGCCTGGCGGCGCAGAAAGTCCTCCATGGTCAGGCGGCCCGCGGTCTCGTGGACGCCAGCCCGCGTCCACTCGCCGGCCGTCACCTTTCGAAGGAGCCGGAGCGTCTCCCGCCGGAGGCGGATCCAGTCGCGGAGCACCTCGGTGGCCTTCGCGGAGCGGTAGTCCCGCTCGATGGCGAACGCCTCGCCGTTCAGGTCCGGCAGGCGCGGATCCGTCTCCGCGAGGATCCGGGTGTAGCGCTCGAGGTAGGCCTCCTTCTCCATGTCGCGCAAGTGGCCCAGGATCTCGAGAATCGACCATTTGCCGGGAGCCGGCGTGAAGAGCAGGAGTTTCTTCGGAAGGCCGCGCACGGCGCCCTTGAGGGCGGCGGGCGTCGCGGTGAGCGTCTCGAGATGGCGCCGGCGTTCGGACTCGTCCACGGGACCTCCTTCAGCCGGCGCCTAGCCCGTTGGCCGGCCGTTCCAGCTCCGGGAAGAGAAGCTCCTGCGGTTTCAGGCGCGGGAGGAGCGTCTCGACGGCCGCCGCCGACCACTCGCTCCGGCGCGCCGGGTCGAGCGCGACGAAGGGGACGCTCCAGGCCCGGAGCGTCGCGGCGATCAGCTCGTCGATCTCGCGCTGGAAGAGGAGGTCCGTGTCGCGGACCCCGTCGAAGCGGGGGTCGCCGACGATCGGGACGCGGAAGAGGACGTCGTACGTCGAGGTCCACGATTTCACGAGCGTCTCGAGGACGTCGACCTGCGGGTCCCCCGTGGCCGCCCGCTTCAGGTAGCAGAAGTTGTCGAGGACCGCCCGGTCGCAGCAGACGACGTCGGCCTTCGCCTCGGCCACGAGCTCCCACGCGATCTGCGTGTGAAGGATCCAGGCCTGCGCCTTCACCGTGGTGTCCCGGTTGATCGGGAGCGGGCACTCGCGCGCCACCTCTCGGACCAGCTCGACCGTCAGGTCGCGCTTCTTGAGCCCGGCGGCGAGGTCGTAACAGAGCGTCGTCTTCCCGACGCCGTGGGTTCCGATGAAGGCAACCTTCATGGCCGGGCGGGAGAATATCCCACCCCTCGGCGGTGCCTTCGCTCACGTTTTTCGCCCGGGGGCCATCCTCTGTCGCCGGCGGACCAGCCCGCCCGGTTGCGCCGCCGTCGCAACGGGACTAGCTTGATGACGAGAGGAAGAGAGGAGAAAAGAAGATGAGAAACACCGGCAGAATCGTCTCCCTGGTCGCGGCGGCGGCTCTCGTCGCGGCGGCGCCCCTCGGCGCCTTCACGCTCGTGGAGTCGAATCAGAAGGTTCCGGTCGTCAGGGGGGACACCTTCAGCATCCAGGTGACCCTCCCCGAGGCCGCCCTGTGCAAGGGAACACACCAGCTGAGCCCGCGCACTCCCTATCGTGTCGAGATCTTCTCCATGGGGGACGGCTCCGTCCGCGCCAGCTTCTTCGACCAGAGCGGAAAGTCGGCGGGTGAGGCGAACGGCGTCATCGCGATCATCAGGGAAGCCGCGGCCGCACCGTCTGCCGGCAGCAGCGTTCCTGCCGTGCAGTCACAGGGTGCCGCCGCCGCACAGCCCGCCGGCAGCAGCGTTCCCGCCGTGCAGTCACAGGGCGCCGCCGCCCAGAAGGTCGCCTCAGGCTCGCCCTCCGGACAGGTGGCCCTGAACTTCACGAAGCTCGGCTTCGGACCGAACAGCCGGCCGAGCTTCAGCCGGCAGGGACAGAAGCTGAATCTCGAGATCCCCTCGCAGGACGGAACGAAGGGAATCCAGATCGGGCTCCAAGTCCCCGCCGTGCAGAAGGTGCGCGAGGCGGCCGCCAAGCCGAACTGAGCGTCGCCCGGCGCGTGGCCGTCCGGATCCGGTTCGCCGCGTTCGTCGCGGGGTTCGCGACGCTCGGACTGGAGGTGACGGCCGCTCGCCTGCTCGCACCGTCGTTCGGAGCGAGCCTTCTCGTCTGGTCGAACGTCATCGGCGTTCTCCTCGCGGCTCTCGCCGCGGGCTACGTCCTCGGCGGTCGGTTGGCTGACCGGCGCGCGCCTGCGCCGGTAGCGGGGATGGCGTTGCTCGCCTCGGGCGTCTTCATCGCGGCCCTCCCTCACCTCTCGAGCCCTCTTCTGGCTCTCGCCCGGAACGCTCTCGAGAATGCCGCTGTCTCGACGTTTCTCGGCTCCCTCGCCGCCATGGTGCTCCTCGTGGCGCCGGCCGCGCTCCTCCTCGGGTTGCTGCCGCCGCTCCTCCTGAAGCTCGCGACGAAGGACCTCGGCGAGCTGGGCCGCGCCTCCGGATCGCTCTTCGCCCTCTCGACGGCGGGCTCGCTCCTCGGCACGTTCGCGCCGGCGCTCCTGACCATTCCGTTTCTCGGAACCTTCGCGACGCTCCGCCTCCTCGGCGTGGCGCTCGTGCTCTCGTCGCTCCCGTTCCTCGGCCGGAAGGCCGCCCCCGCTCTCCTGGTTCCCCTCGCGCTCGCCCTCGTCCCGGTCCAGCGCGGCTCCCCGGCGCGTCTCCTCGCCGAGCGCGAGACCCTCTACCAGTATGTCGCCGTCGAGGAGGCAGACGACGGCACGCGGCTCCTCCGGATGAACGAGGGGCTGGTCGCCCACTCGACCTGGGTCCCCGGCGCGGCGCTCTCGGGCACGATGTACGACGCGTTCCTCCTCGCCGACGCCCTGAAGGACGGGGGCGTCTTGACGCTTGCGGAAATCGGGCTCGCGGGAGGCACGATCGCCCACGTCTTTCAGACGCACCTGCCGCGCGTCCGCGTCACGGGCGTCGAGCTCGACCCTGGCATCGTCGCGCTGGGCCGGGAGTACTTCACCCTCTCCGACCCGAACCTCGAGGTCGTCGTCCGGGACGGCCGGCTCTTCCTCTCCACGGCCGGCCGCCGCTTCGACGCGATCGCCGTCGACGTCTTCCGGCAGCCTCACGTCCCGTTCCCGTTCACCACACGCGAGTTCTTCGGCCTCGTCGCCGCCCGCCTCGCGCCCGGCGGGGCGATGCTGATGAACGTGGCGGCGATGGGGCGCGACGACCCGCTCCTCACCGGCCTCCTGAACACCGCGGCCTCCGTATTCCGCGAGACCGCCGTCTTCCGGCCCGCCGGCCACAGGAACTTCCTGATCCTCGCCTCGGACGCGCCCGGCCTCCGCGCACGCCTCGCCCGGAACCCGGTCCCCGAGGACGTCGAGGGCTGGCGCGCCGCAATGCGCGACGGCATGGAGCAGGTCCCTTTCGACCCGGGGCGTCGGGTCTTCACCGACGACCGCTCCCCGGCCGAGCTCTACGCGGACCTTCTCTTCCTCCGTCACCTCGCGGCGGAGAAGCGCTGACGGATCAACCAGCGGCAGAAGCCGGCGCATCGCGGGGGTCCCGCGGGATGCGACCCCCGCGGGGGCCCGACGAGAGCGGACGACGGCATCGAGGGTGCCGTCAGCCCCGGTTTCCGGGCGCGGCGAGCGTCAGCCCGGCCGTCATCTCGAGCATCCGGTCGATGCTCTTCTTCGCCCGGAGCCGGACTCCCTCCTCCACCTCGAGCCGCGGGGAGAGCCGGGAGAGGCAGGCCTGCAGCTTCTCGAGCGTGTTCTTCTTCATGTGGGGGCAGGTGTTGCAGGCGCAGTCCGTCGTCCGGCGGCGCGGGAATCAGCTCCTTGTCCGGCGCGGCCCGGCGCATCTGGTGGAGGATTCCCTCTTCGGTCGCGACGATGAACGACTGCTTCGGCGACGTCGTGACGTGCTTCAGGAGCCCCGACGTCGAGGCCGACGTGCGCCGCGAGGCGCAGGATCTTCTCCTCGCACTCCGGGTGGGCGATCAGCTCGGCCTCGGGGTGGCGGGCCATCAGGTCGAGGATCTTCCGCTCCGAGAAGGTCTCGTGGACGACGCAGGTCCCCGGCCAGACGACGAACGTCCGCCCGAGTTTCTTCTCGAGCCAGGCCGCGAGGTTCCGGTCGGGGGCGAAGACGACGGGGTCGGGGATCTGCCGGAGGATGTGCTCCGCCGAGGACGAGGTCACGATGACGTCCGAGAGCGCTTTCACGCCGGCCGAGCAGTTGATGTAGCTGACGACCGTGTGGCCGGGGTATCTCTTCAGCCATTCGGCGAAGAGAGGGGCCGGGCAGCCGTCGGCGAGCGAGCAGCCCGCCTCGAGGTCGGGCACGACGACGGTCTTCTCGGGCGTCAGGATCTTCGCCGTCTCGGCCATGAAGTGGACGCCGCAGAAGGCGATGACCGACTCCTTCGCCTCCCGTCCTCGCCGCGCCAGCTCCAGCGAGTCCCCCACGAAGTCGGCCAGGTCCTGGATCTCCGGCTCCTGGTAGTAGTGGGCGAGGAGGACGGCGTCCCGCTCCTTCGTCAGTCGCCGGATGTCGGCGGCAAGGTCGAGAGCGGGATCGACGGCGGCCATCACGAACCATCTTAGCGCCGGATTTCGCCCGCGCTTCTCTGTTAGACTTTTTCGGCGCGGACCGGCAGGAGCCGTCCGCTATGGAGACAACCATGAGCGCTCAGGCTCCCGCCCTATCCGTTCCGGCGTCGTCGCCGTGGATCACCAGCAGCCGCTGGGATCTCTCCTGGCTGACGCTCTCGGCTCTTCTCGTGGCCGTTCCGCTCCTCGTCCATTCGTACTGGAAGGTCGGGGCGACGGGGGTCGACTTGCTCGTCACGCTCCTGATCGGCGGGCCGCACATGTACGCCACGTTTCTCCGGACCGTCTTCGAGCCCGGCTTCCGGAGGATCCACCCGGCCATCGTCTGGATCCCGGTCGTCCTCGTTCCGGTCTTCGTCGTCACGAGCGCGATCTTCGCGTTCACGGCGCTATTGACGTTCTTCTTCACGGTGGCGTCCCTTCACGTCTGCGACCAGGCCGCCTACATCGGCTACCTCTACCGGGACAAGGGCGGAAAGGCGAAGCCGTGGGAGAGGCTCCTCGACTTCGCCGTCATCGCCTCCTCTCTCTACGCCGTCGCCATGTACCGGCACGTCGCGGGCACCTTCGTCATCGGCGAGAGGACGCTCTGGTTCCCGCCGTTCCTCAAGAATCAGTTCTGGTTCGCCGACGCCTTCGCCCTCTGCGCGGCGGCGCTGATCGCCGCCTGGGCCGTGAAGACCTGGAACCAGTGGCGCCGCGGCGAGGTCCGCTGGCCCTACCTGGTCTTCATGGGCCTCACGATGGGGGTCGCGGCGATCATCACGCGGATCGGCGAGCTCTCCGTCGCCTTCCAGGGCTTCAACGCCTGGCACTCGTTCCAGTACCTCGGCCTCACGTTCCTCCTCCTGAACCGCGCCGAGTCGATGGGGAAGGTGACGCTCGGCTTCGTGAAACAGATGGCCGAGCCCGGCAAGTTCTACCGCTTCTACGGTTGGAACATCCTCTGGACGCTCGGTGCGTCGGTCCTCATCGGGATCCTCGTCTACCTGATGGGACTGCCGATCGAGCAGTGCTATTACGCGGTCGTCCTGTCGTTCCTCCTGACGCACTACGCGCACGACGCCGCGCTCTTCACCCTGGGCACGAAGGCGAGCGGCTCGTCCTCCTAGTGACGCGCTCCCGGCCCTGGGCCGCCGCGGCCGCCGCCCTGGCGGTCATCGTCGCGCTGGTCCTTTCGTCCGGCCCGAGCGCCGAAGCGGCCTCGAAGAAGAAAAAGAAGCCGGCGGAGCCGACCGCGGTCCCGCGCCCTCCCGACCCGAACAAGGTCACGATTCCAACCGCGGACGGCGTCGCCTTGGCCGGAACCTGGCGCCCGCTCGTCGAGCGGCCGAGCGCGCCGGCGGTCCTCCTCGTCCACGATTTCTCCCGCGACCGGCGGGACTGGGAAGCCCTCGCCGGCGCCTTTGCGGGCCGTGGCCTCGCCACCCTCGCGATCGACCTCCGTGCCCACGGCGAGTCGACGAAGAAGAACGGGGCGGTCCTGAAGATCTCGCCGCGCCAGATGTCCGATTCGGCCGGGTTTCCGCGGGACGTCGAGGCCGCGAGCGCCTGGCTCCGGACGAAGGCGCCGAAGGTGGGCGTCGTCGGCCTCTCGCTGGGAGGGAACCTCGCCGTCCTCGCCACCGCCCGGGGCTGGGCCGACGCGGCGGTCGTGGTCTCCGCGAACTCGGAGCGGCTGGAGCCGCTCGCCGGAGGGAAGCAGGCCGCGCCGCGCGCCACGCTCTTCATCGCTTCGGAGGAGGCGCCGCAGCGCGCCGCCTCGGCGAAGGCCCTCCTCGCAACGACGGCCGAGCCGAAGAAGCTCCTCCTCGTCGCCGGCTCGGCGCACAACCTCGTCCTTCTCGAGGAGCACCCCGAGGCGGTGGAGGCGATGCTCGACTGGCTCGTCCAGCGACTCGGCGCGGCGCCCGTCACGACCATGAGCGCCGGCCCGACCCCCACGCCCTCCCCGACCCCCGCGCCGAAGTCATAGACTCCGGCCCGCCATGACGACGGTGGTTTTCGACATCGAGACGGTGTCGTTCCCGTGGCTCGACCTCGACCCGATGCTGCGGGAGAAGCTGACGCGGTACGCGGAAGACCACGACGATTTTCTTCGAAGGAAGAAAGGGGGAGCCCTCTCCCCCTACACGGGAAGGGTCGTCGTCATCGCGATGATGAATCCGGAGACGAGGAAGGGAATTGTCTGGTACGAGTCGGCGGGCGAGCGGACCTCGCACCCGTCCGACGACGGCCGCTTCGAATTCGTCGGCTGCGATGAGGCGTCGATGCTGACGGAATTCTGGAAGAAAGTGGAGAGGTTCGACCGGTTCGTGTCGTTCAACGGGCGGAGCTTCGACGGACCGTTCCTTTCGGTCCGGAGCGCCGTCCACGGGATCGCCCCTTCGAAGAACCTCGTCGGACGGCGTTTCGAGTTCGCCGCGGCCATCGATCTGATGGAAGTCCTGACATTTCAGGGCGCGGTCTCGCGCGACCAGACGCCGACGCTCCACGCCGCCTGCGTCGCCTTCGGCATCCCGTCGCCGAAGACCGAGGAGGTCCACGGCTACACCGTCGACGTCTTCTACCGGCAGGGGCGCCTGCGCGAGATCGCCGACTACTGCCGGCGCGACGTCGAAGCAACCGCCGAGCTCTTCCGCCGCCTCGACGCCACGCTCCTGCCCCTCTTCCGGAAGTAGCCGAACCCGAATTTGACCGCAAGATCCGGGGATAAACCCGGTTCCGGCGGGCCCAGATTGAGGGGATGATGATCACCGCGATGCCCGCCGCCCCCCTCGATCCCGCTCGCTCCTGGAAGGCCGTCGTCGCCCGCGACGCGGCCTCCGACGGCCGGTTCGTCTTTGCCGTCTCGACGACCGGTGTCTACTGCCGTCCCTCGTGCGCGGCGCGCCACCCGAAGCGCGAGAACGTGTCGTTCTTCGCGTCCCCCGGCGAGGCCGAGGGCGCCGGCTTTCGCGCCTGCCTTCGGTGCCGACCTTCCAGCGCCGAGCCGGCGGCCGCCGTCCGGGCCGTCCAGCGGGCGATCGCGTTCCTCGAGACGAACGCCGAAGCGCCGGTCCCGCTCGCCGTTCTCGCGCGCGCGGCCGGACTCTCGCCGTTCCACCTCTCGCGCGTCTTCAAGAAGCTCGTCGGGGTCACGCCGAAGCGCTACGCCGATGCGCGGCGCGCCGACCGCCTGAAAGCGCTCCTCCGCGACGGGTCGGGCGTCGCGTCCGCCAGCTTCGAAGCCGGCTACGGCTCGAGCAGCCGCGCCTACGCGCACGCCTCGCGGCACCTCGCCATGACGCCCGCGCGTTACCGCCGCGGAGGCCAGGGGCTTCATATCCGCTTTTCAACGGTACCGACGCCGCTCGGCCGCCTTCTTGTCGCGGCGACGGAGCGCGGCGTCTGCGCCGTGACGCTCGGCGACTCCGACCGCGCGCTCGAAGCCGGCCTCAGGCGCGAGTACCCCGAGGCGCTCCTCGAGAACGCGCCCGGAGCGCACGCGGAGTGGACCGCCCTCATCGCCGGCTCGCTCGCGGAGTCGGTCGACCTCTCCCCCATCCCGCTCGACCTCCGCGCCACGACGTTTCAGCGGCGGGTCTGGGAAGCGCTCCGCGCGATTCCGCGCGGCGAGACGCGCTCCTACACGGAGCTGGCCGCCTCGATCGGACGGCCGACCGCGGTCCGCGCCGTCGCCAACGCCTGCGCGCACAACCCGGCGGCGCTCGTCGTGCCGTGCCACCGGATCGTCCGGACCGACGGCGGTGCTCGGCGGCTGGCGGTGGGGCGTCGAGCGGAAGCAGGAGCTCCTGGAACGGGAAGGCGGGCGGCCCTGAGACCGCCCGCCAGCGTCGTTCAGCGCCAGAAGCCCTCGACCCAGAATCCGCCGATGTCGTAGTGGCTGGCGGCACCCAGACGGCGCCGAAGAACGGCGGAAGGACCCAGCCGTACCCAGCGATCCAGACGTAGCCCGGGCCCGGATACGCCGAGTAGAAGCGGTAGCCCGACGTCGCCCGCCAGGGCGTGCGGTACGGTGAGACATAGCGAGGGGCGACGTAGCGAGGCGCCACGTTGTAAGAGTGCCCCCGCCACGCGGATCCGCGCCTGTCGTTTCCGCGATTCCGGTCCCCGCGGTCGTATCCCCTCGAAGTGGCGCCACGGTCGCGGCCGAACCCCTGCGCCTCGGACGTCGGGGCCAGAAGGAGGGCCGCGAGTGCCGCGGCCGGGAGGATCAGGTTTCTCGTCAGCTTGTTCATGACCGGCCTCTCTTTCCGCCCCGGACTTCTCGTTTCCGGGACAGACCAGTCATCGCAAGGAACGGGCCGGGTTTCTCCGGAGCCCCCGCCGCGTGACGTCACTCACGAGCTAACCGATTCAGTGTGACTTCCGGAGGACGCCGATCACGCCCGCGAGGGCGGCGAGAGGCAGCGCGACGACGACCGTCCTGTTCAGAGCCCACGCCGCCTCGAGGTTTCCATGGAGGAGTTGATGGGCGGCCCTCAGGCTCCCGCAGCCGGGGCACTCGAAGCCGAAGAACGACCGGAAGAGGCAGGGCGGATAGAAGCCCGCGGTGGCGGGATCGAACAGAAAGAGGACCGCCGCCAGCGTAACGAGGAGCAGCGCGGCCGGCGTCCCTCCGACGCCCGCGTGCGCTGAACCGAGGACGCCGGATCTCCTGCGACGCCCGCGCGCACTGTCTGAGCGAAGCGAGTTTGCGCGCGTAGGAGCAGGGGGTCCGGCGTCCAACACGGCTTACATCACGGCTGTCGGAGGAGCGGGCTCGTCCGCGGCGCCCGCCTTCTTCAGCGGGACGAAGATCAGGTACGCCGCGAGGATCAACATCACCGGGATCGCGAGCCAGGCGCCGATCGACTCGAACATCCCGCCGATCTGCGGGAACCTGTTGTCCGACCGGAACGCCACGACGCCCGCCACGAGGAGGCCGACCAGCGCCTCGCCCGCGATGAGGCCCGACGCCGCGAGGACGCCCGCGTTCTCGACGCGCGCCTTCTGCGCCTCGTTGTAGCCGCGGCTCGCCGCCGACCGGTTCACGAAGCCCTTGATCATGCCGCCGACGAAGATGGCGAACGTCGTCTCGAGCGGCAGGTACATGCCGACCGAGAAGAGCATCGGGCTCTTGACCCTGATCAGGATCAGCGAGATCCCCATCGCGATGCCGACGAGAACGAGCGGCCACGCCATTTCGCCGCCGACGATCCCCTGCGAGAGCGCCGCCATCAGCCCCGCCTGCGGGGCCGGCAGGTTCTTGCCGCCGAAGCCGCCGACGCCGGGGTTCGACGCGAGGTCCGAGGTGTGGAGGAGGTAGAGCGGGAAGAACATGACGAGACCCGCCACGAAGACGCCGATGAAGTCGCCCACCTGCATCTTCCACGGCGTGCCGCCGAGGATGTGTCCGACCTTCAGGTCCTGCAGCATCTCGCCGGCGACCGCGGACGAGACGCAGACCACGGCGGCGACGCCCAGCACTGCGGCGACCCCCTCGGCCCCCTTCACGCCGACGATGACCATCGTGAGCGCGGCGACGATCGTCGTCGCGAGCGTCAGGCCGGAGATCGGGTTGTTGGACGAGCCGATCATCCCGACGAGGTTCCCCGACACCGCCGCGAAGAAAAAGCCCGTGACGAGCATGACGACGGCGGCGAGGAACGCCCCGCCCATCACGCCCGTGAAGTAGAAGTAGAGGCCGACCATCAGGACGAAGACCGCCGCGATGCCGGTGCCGACGACCTTCAGGCTCAGGTCCTTTTCGGTGCGGCTCGTCGCCGCCGAGGCCGCCGCCGACTTCTTGACGTCCTGGACGCCCCGCTTGATGCCGGCGATCAGGTTCTTCCGCATCTTGAAGAGCGTGTAACAGGCGCCGACGAGCATGCCGCCGACCGCGATCGGCCGGACGATGTAGCGGTAGAGGTGCCCCGCCAGGCCCGCCCAGTTCTGCGTGCCGTCGGCCGCCGTGTAGGCGCCGATGTGCGACGGCCCGAGGAAGAAGACGAGGAGCGGCACGAAGAGGCCCCACGCGAGGAGGCCGCCCGCGAAGTTCAGGGCGCCCAGCTCGGGCCCGATGATGTAGCCGACGCCGAAGTAGGCGGGTGTCGCCGCGGGAGCGGAGATCGTCGTGATGCCGCCCGCCTCGATCTTCTGTGCTTCGCCCTTCAGGCCCAGCCGCACGAAGCTCTCCTTGAACTTCCCGACGGCGACCTGGAAGTCGTTCGAGGCCTGGAAAAAGCCCGAGTCGCCGAGGAACTTGATCAGCGCCCCGACGCCCATTGCCCTGAAGAGCTGCTTCGCGGCCTCGGCGCCGCGCTGGCCGGCCTTGTGGATCTCGGCCGCGGCCACCGACTCGGGGAACGGCAGCGACTGATCCTCCACCATGACGCGCCGGAGGACCGTGACGAAGAGGATCCCGAGGAAGCCGCCGAGGATCATCAGGGCGGTCGCAACCAGGTACTCCTTCGGGTCCCACCCCTCGAACTTCCACATCCCGAGGATGACGAACGCGGGGATCGTGAAAATGGCCCCCGCCGCCACCGACTCGCCGATCGAGCCGACGGTCCGGGCGAAGTTCTCTTCGAGGAGCGACCCCTTGAAGATCCTGAGGACCGCCATCCCGATGACGGCGGCCGGATAGGTCGCGGCGATCGTCATGCCGGCCTTCAGGCCGAGGTAGGCGTTCGCGGCGCCGAGGATGACGCTCATCAGCAGGCCGAGCACCAGCGCGCGGCCCGTGAATTCCGTCATCTTCGACTCGGCGGGAACGAATGGCTTGAACTCCTGTTCACTCATTGCGGGCACACCCTCCCTGCGCAGCGGATACGGAGCCGGTAAGGGCCGTTCCGCGGGGTTTTCGACGATTCCGGGGCACCGCGGCGGAGTCTGCCATTCCCTCGCACGCCTGTCTAACCGGAAAGGTCCCCGGGCTTATACTGTTCACGCCTGCCCCGAACGCCCGTTGAGACGACTCGAGAGACGGGCGGGGTCCATCTCCGTTAGGAGGCTCGAGATGAATCGCACGGTCGTCGTCCTCGCGGACGATCTCTTCTGGAAAACCAAGATCGAGCAGGCGACGAAGAGCGCTCAGGCGCCGATCGTCTTCCTCTCCGACCCCGCGGAGCTCGCGAAGGCCGTCGAGCCCTCCCGCGCGAGCGTCGTCCTGATCGACCTCGCCCTCCGGAAGGAGCCGTTCGCGGCCATCGCCGCCCTGAAGAAGGCCGCGAAGTCGAAGAGCGTCCCGGTCATCGGCTACTACGAGCACGTCCGGAAGGACCTGCAGGAGAAGGCCACGGCCGCGGGGTGCGACCAGGTCCTGACGCGCTCCACGTTCTCGCAGAACCTCAGCGACCTGATCATGAAGTTCACCCTCCCCGGCGGTACGCGCACCGAGGAAGACGAAAAAGAGCTGCCGGAGGAGTGAGCTTGAAGACGACCCGAAGGACGTTTCTCGAAACCGCCGCGGCCGCAAGCGCCGCGGCTTTCGTTTCTGGCCCCGGCGAGGCCGCCCAGGTGGACCCGAAGGCGGCCGCTCCATCTCCGGCCGCCCCTCCCGGCTTCCTCCTCGTCACCTCGGCGAACGGCGTCGAGGCGGCAAAGGTGGCGCGGCAGGCGCTGATCCAGGGGAAGGCCCCGCTCGACGCCGCGATCGCGGGCGTCAACGTCAACGAGCTGGACCCCGACGACATGTCGGTCGGCTACGGCGGCATCCCGAACGAGGAGGGGGTCGTCCAGCTGGACGCCTGCGTCATGGACGGGAAAACGATGCGCGCCGGCGCCGTCGGCGCCCTCGAGGGGGTCAAGACGCCCTCGAAGGTCGCGAAGCTGGTCATGGAGCGGACCGACCGGGTCTTCCTCGTCGGCGCGGGGGCCCGGAAGTTCGCGACCGCGCACGGCTTTCGCGACCGAGGACCTCCTGACGGAGAAGACGCGGAAGATCTGGCTCTACTGGCGCGAGCGCCTCTCGGACAACGACGACTGGATCGAGGCCGCGGGCGAAGTCGACGACCCGGCGATCCGGGAGTTCATCAAGAAGTACGGCGACGCCGACTTCCGCCCGCAGGGGACGATCCACATGTCCGTCCGCGCGGCCGACGGCAACCTCGCCGGCGTCACGACCACCTCCGGCCTCTTCTTCAAGATCCCCGGCCGCGTCGGCGATTCCGCGGTCGTCGGCGCCGGCGTCTACACCGAGAACGGCGTCGGCAGCTGCGGGTCGACCGGCCGCGGCGAGGCGAACCTCGTCACCTGCGGCTCCCACACCGTCGTCGAGTTCCTGAGGCAGGGAAAGAGCCCCGAAGAAGCCTGCCTCGCCGCCCTGAAGCGGATCTCCGAGAAGACCCACCTCGTCCCCCGCCACCGCGACGCGAAGGGGCGCCCGAAGTTCAACGTCAGCTTCTACTGCGTCGACGCCTCCGGCCGCACCGCCGGCGCGGCCATCTGGAGCGGCGGCAAGTACGTCGTGGGCGACACCGAAGGCGTCCGGACGCTCGAGTCGGCGTACCTGTACAAGAAGGGCACCTAAAGCATTTAACCTGGTTGAAAAACCCCGATTGATCCATCAGCCTGGTCGAGATGAGACCAGGCGACATCATCTCGTACCAGCAAATGTGCCTCGCCGAGGGTCAGAGCCTTCAGCGCGGAATGAACTTTCGTTCCCGTGGCCGTCCCAGCGTTATCTTGATGAGCACACGCCCCGGTTCTCCATACCGCGATCTCCTGGCGGAGGGTGGCAGGGTCCTCATCTACGAGGGGCACGATGCCCCCCGAGGCCGTTCAGCCCTCAATCCAAAGCTAATTGATCAACCCGAGGAAACTCCGAGAGGCACTCTCACCCAAAACGGCAGGTTCTTTCGAGCGGCCGCGCAAGCGAAATTTGGTGCGCCCGCTGAATTCGTGCGGGTCTACGAAAAATCAAGGACGGCATTTGGGCATTCAACGGAATCTTCTCCTTGACGGACGCTTGGACTGAACGCGATCAGAACCGTCTTGTCCTCAAGTTCCGTCTCGAACTTCGAGATTCGTCGATTGCAGAGACGGACGACCGCCATCGGACGGAAATCCAGCATTCTCGACTGATTCCCTCCGAAGTGAAGCTCGAAGTCTGGAAGAGGGACAAGGGCCGCTGTTGTCTCTGCGGATCCTCAGACAATCTTCACTACGATCATGACCTTCCGTTTTCGAAAGGTGGAACTTCTCTATCAGCGGAGAACATTCGGCTTCTTTGTGCGCATCACAACTTGATGAAACGCGACCGAATCGAATAGTCGCGCGACCGAGCGCCGAGGGGCCGGTTTCAGGTCCCTACCAGCGCCTCACCCGCCCCGTGTCGACGTGGACGAACGCGCCGGGGTAGAAGCCGACGCCGCCCTTCCGAAGGTCCAGCGCGGCGTCGCGGAGGACGGCGAGGGAGACACCCGAGAGGCGGACGTCCACGGCCATACCCTTGAGGTGCATGCTGTGCCGGGCGACGGCGCCGGAGTGCATGCGAAGCACCTCGTTCGAGCGCGGCGAACGGTATCCGGAGATGACCTCGTAGACCGCCGTTGCGCCCGAGGCCCCCGCGCCCGCCGCCTGCTCCCTGAGAAGGTGGAGCAGGTCGAGGAGGTTCGGGTCGATACGCGCGACGTCGCCGGTGCGGTGGTCGCGGAGGACCCAGTCGATCGCGGTGAGCCCCGCCTCCGCGTACCGGTCGCCCACGCGGAAGGGGGTCTCCAGTCGCTCGCCCGTGTGCGTGTTGTGGAACGCGAGCGTGCGCACGCCAGCTTCACCCGCCGATTCGCGGGCGAGATTCTCCAGCGAGGCTCTTACGGGCTTCGGGAGGAGGGAGGCGGCCGCGGCGGCGAGGACGGAGGTGCAGAGGCGGCGCCGGGAGAGGTCGAGGGGGGCCGTCAAACCGGTGGATTTTGACAGGGGAAAGCAGAAGGAACAAGCTCTCGCCACCATGCGCCGCCTCGCTTTTGTTTTCAGTACTTTGGCTCTGTGCGCGATCCCGACGGTCGGGCGCGCGCAGGCTCCCCCCCCGAAGCACGTCGCCGTCTACGACTCGCTCGCCGCGCACCTTCCGCGCTACCAGGCTCTGGCCAGGAAGAAGTGGCCCGGTCCTCTCCCGGCCGTCAAGAAGGTCTCGCCGGGCGACGCCTACCCCGGCGTCGTGCCGCTCGCGGAGATCCTGCGCGACATCGGCGACCTGCCGGAAGGCGCCGCGGTTCCTGCGGACGGCGCGTACGGCGGCGCGCTCGTGGACGCCGTGAAGAAGTTCCAGCGCCGGCACGGCCTCACGCCCGACGGCGTCATCGGGCCGTCCACGATCACCGCCCTCAACCACCCGTATACCGAGCGCCTCGAGCAGATCGAAGAGTCGCTGAAGTGGCTCGCGACGATCCCCGTGCCGGACACCGAGTCCATCGTCATCGTGAACATCCCGGCCTTCCAGCTCTTCGCCTGGAAGGCCGCCGACGCGGGGAAGAAGGCGACGCTCACGATGCCCGTCGTCGTCGGAAAGGCCGCGCGGTCGCGGACGCCGATCCTCGCCGCCGAGATCGAGTACCTCGTCTTCCGGCCGTACTGGTACGTCCCGCGAGGCATCGTCGTGAAGGAGATGCTTCCGGCGTACCGCAAGGACCCGGCGTACTTCGAAAAGCACGAGCTCGAGCTCACGGCGACGAGCGACGACGACAAGCCGGGGATGGCGGCCACGCCGGAGAACATCGAGCTCCTCCGCGCGGGGTCGCTCGGCGTCCGCCAGAGGCCCGGCCCGCGCAACGCCCTCGGGCGGGTGAAGTTCATCTTCCCGAACGACAATTCCGTCTATCTCCACGACACGCCCGCGAAGTCGTTCTTCGAGCGCGAGCGGCGCGATTTCTCCCACGGCTGCGTCCGCGTGTCCGATCCGCCGGCGCTCGCGGCGTTCCTGCTCCGGAACACGCCCGGCTGGGACGCCGCCGCGATCGCGGCGGCGATGGACGCCGAGCGGCCGCAGGTCGTCTACCTGAAGCCGACCGTCCCCGTCTGGCTCCTCTACACGACGGCGGCCGCGAGCGTGGACGGAACGCTCGCCTTCTACGAGGACGTCTACCGCACGGGGGAGCCGGAGGGCGGACCGGACCGGAAGCCCTGACGCCGCTACTTCTTCCGCAGCTCCATCAGCACCTGCTTCGCCACGGCCTTCAGCGTGTCGAAGACGCCGACGCCGAGCGGGGCGGTGGCCTCGAAGGTCGGCTCGCCCTTGAAGTTCAGGGAGCGGTAGAGGACGTCGGCCGGGAGGGAGGTCGGCAGGTCGCGCTTGTTGAGCTGCAGGACGTAGGGGATCGTCTGCAGGTCGAAGCCGTGCTCCGCGAGGTTCTTCTCGAGGTTCCGGAGCGACTCGACGTTCGCGTCCATCCGGGCTTCCTGGGAGTCGGCCACGAAGACGACGCCATCGACTCCCTTCAGGATCAGCCGGCGGCTCGCGTCGTAGAAGACCTGGCCGGGGACCGTGTAGAGGTGAAAGCGGGTCTTGAAGCCGCGCACCGTCCCGAGGTCGAGCGGCAGAAAGTCGAAGAAGAGCGTCCGGTCGGTCTCGGTCGCCAGCGAGATGAGCTTCCCCTTCGCCGCCGGGTTCGTCCGGTCGTAGATGTACTGAAGGTTGGTCGTCTTCCCGCACAGGCCCGGCCCGTAGTAGACGATCTTGCAGTTGATCTCGCGGGCGGCGTAGTTGATGAACGTCATGTCAGGTCCGGGTCAGTCCCTGAAGAGGTTGTCGATGTCTTCGTCGGTGATTTCGGCGAACGGCGAGTCGAAGCCCTCCAGGCGGCGGGTCTTCTCGGCCTCCACTTTCTGCTGGATGGTCTCGAAGATCCGCTCCAGCTCGGCGTTGGCCTTCCGCACGCGGAGGCGGACGAGGCCGAGGGACGAGCGCTCGTCGAAGATGACGACCAGAATGACGCGCTGGCTGACGACC
This sequence comes from uncultured Acidobacteriota bacterium, assembly GCA_963721385.1. GTDB lineage: Bacteria > Acidobacteriota > Thermoanaerobaculia > UBA5066 > UBA5066 > DAOMFB01. Next base: position 190,551 of record CAVRJB010000004.1, on the reverse strand, counting down.
GAGATGTAGACGTTGTCGCGCTCTCCCTCGTGGAAGAGGACCGGAAACTCGCGCTCACCGATCAGCCGCGCGAGGCCGTCCGTCGCGGCCACGTTCCCCGCGGTCAGCGACGCGAGGGACGTCGTGTCGAGCGACTCCATGTCCCCCTGCGCCGCAATCTGTTGTCCGTTCTTGTCGACGATGAAGACGACCTTCGCCTGCGCATCCGCTCTGAGACGCGAGATGACGTCCTTGATGAGGCGAAACTCTTCGTCGAAAAGGATGAAATCCGACATAAGAACCGGGTGGTTAAGTGTATCAGGGGCCGCGGTTAAAGCTCACGCCGATTCGAGACGGCGCGCGAGAGGGTCACCTCGTCGGCGAATTCGAGAGCCGCCCCCACGGGGAGCCCGAGCGCGAGGCGCGTGACCTTCACGCCGAGCGGCTTGAGCCGCCGAGCCAGGTAGAGCGCCGTCGCCTCCCCCTCGACGTTCGGGTTCGTGGCCAGGAGGACCTCCTCCACCTTGCCCTCCCCCTCGCCATTCGCCACCCGGGCGAGAAGATCCTCGACGTTGAGCTCGTCGGGCCCGATGCCGCGGAGCGGCGCGAGCGCTCCACCGAGAACGTGGTAGCGGCCGCGGAACTCATGCGTCTTCTCCAGCACCTCGACGTCGGCCGGCTCCTCGACGACGGCGAGGAGGTGGAGGTCCCGCCCCGGGTCGGAGCAGACGGCGCACGGGTCTTCCTCGGTCAGGGCGTGGCAGACGGAACAGGGACGCGTCCTTTCCCGCGCCGCCGCGAGGGCGCCCGACAGCTCCTCGGCTTCGGGCCCGGGAGCGGCGAGGAGATAGTGGGCCAGCCGGCGGGCGCTCTTCGGGCCGACTCCGGGGAGCCGCTCGAGGGCCGCGATCAGCCGCGCGAACGACGGGAGGCGCGGCAACTCAGCCGTCCCTTCGGTCGTGTTTCACGTCGGCGATCTCGCCGCCGAAGAGGTCGAGCACCTTCCGGACCTTTTCGTCGGCCGCCACCCGCTTCCTGAAGTTCTCCTTCTCGAGGGCGGTCGGGTCCGCGGCCGCCGCGGCGGCGGTCAGATCGCCTCCCTCCGGCATCGCGCTGTCGATGACGACTTGCGCGGAGCGGCCGAGCAGCGCCGCCGCGGCCTCGTCGAGCACCTTCCTCATCGCCGGCTCGGCGAGCCGCTTCTCCATCGGCGGGCTCGGGGGGTCGAGGACGACGCGGACGACGCGCCCCTCGATCCGGATCGAGGCGTCCTCGAGGACGGCGCCGAGCGTCGAGTGCCGCTTCTCCACCTCGGCCCGGAACGCTCCGCCCGGGTCGGGGGTCGTGAGCGGCTCCGGCTCGATCTCGAGCGGCGTCAGGCCGACGAAGCGCGGCCGCTCCTCGTCGGCGGCTTTCTTCGATGAGGCGGTCTTCGCAGCGGCGGGGGGCGGCGCCGAGGGGGCCGCCGAGGGCGCCGGGCTCCCGCTGGCTTTCTCTTTCTCTCTCTTTTCTTCCTTTTCTTTCTGTATTCCCTTCGAAGCAAAAGCCGGCGTCTCCCCCGCTCCACTGTAGGTCGACGCGCTCTGAGCAACCGGATTGAGAGGGCTCTTACCAGAAAGAAAATCCTCGATCGGCACGAGCCGAGGCAGCTCGGCGAGCTTCAGGAGGAGCACCTCGAACGCGAGCGACGGGAGGTCCGACCGGCGGAGGAGCCCGTCGGCCTCGGAGAGGAGCGAGAGCATCCGGAGAAGCGTCGGGTAGGGAGTCTCCGCCGCGAATCCGGCGAGGCGCGCGGCCGCGTCCTCGGAGAGCCCCGCGGGAGCGGGCGCGGCCGGATCCGCCGCGAGGCGGACGGCGCCCCGGACGAGCGCGACCAGGTCGCGAAGCGTCGCGCGCGGGTCGCTTCCCGACGCCTCCAGCTCGGCGCACCGCTTCAGGACCTCCGCCCGGTCTCCCGCAAGGAGCGACGCGAACAGGGCGACGAGCGTGCCGCGGTCGGGGGCGCCGAGGAGCGCCGCCACGTCGGCGGCCGTCACCTTGCCGCCGGCGCGCGCTGCCGCCTGGTCGAACAGCGAGAGGGCGTCGCGCAGCGAGCCGGTGGCGGCCGCCGCGAGCGCGGCGAGGGCGGCCCGCCCGGGGACGGGGATCCCTTCCCGCGTCGCCACGTCGGCGAGCCGGTCGGCCACCTCCTCGTCGGTCAGACGCGCGAAGTCGAACCGCTGGCAGCGCGAGAGGATCGTGGCGGGGATCTTGTGCCGCTCGGTCGTCGCGAGGATGAAGACGGCGTGCTGCGGCGGCTCCTCGAGCGTCTTCAGGAGCGCCTGGAAGGCCGCCTGCGAGATGGCGTGCACCTCGTCGATGATGAAGACCTTCCGGCGGTCGCGGACCGGCGCGAAGGCCACGACCTCGATCAGGTCGCGCGCCTGGTCCACCTTGCCATGCGTGGCGCCGTCGATCTCGAGGGCGTCGATCGAGCGCCCCTCGAAGATCTCGACGCACGAGACGCAGGTCCCGCAGGGTGTCGGCGTCGGCCCCGGAGCCGACGAGCAGTTGATGGCGGCGGCGAGCAGCCGCGCCGTCGTCGTCTTCCCGACGCCGCGCGGCCCCGAGAAGAGGTAGGCGTGGGCGAGCCGGTCGTGTGAGACGGCGTTCGTCAGCGCCCGCACCGTCTCCCCCTGCCCGACGACGTCCGCGAACGTCCGCGGCCGCCACTTCCGGGCGAGAGGGATGTAGGTGGATTCGGTCACGGGCGACAAGCTATCAGAAAAAGAAAGCCGAGCCCCCCGATGAGTCCGGGTTTTTCCGCGGCGCCCGGTCCGGCCTTCTTAGTGCTGCTTCCTTCCGGATCTGACACGGTTCGAAGAAGACCGTCGCGCGGGACCCGGACTCACCGGAGGGCCCGGGCGCGGGAGTCTACACCTCCGCCTGCCTCCCGGCGCCTTGCCCGCCGCCCGCCGGAGGTCTAAAACGGGCCTCTGTGACCCGGCCGCTCCGACTCTTCTTCCTGTGGCATTTCCACCAGCCCTGGTACGCCGACTTCGGCGGTGGCCCGACCCACCTGCCGTGGGTCCGCCTGCACGCCCTCAAGGACTACGCCGATCTGCCCGCGATTCTCTCCAGGGAGCCGCGCGTCCCGCACGCGTGCAACCTCGTGCCGTCGCTCCTCGACCAGATCGAGATCCTCTCCCGCGGCGGAAGCGACGCCTTCCTCGACGTGGCGAAGGCGCCGGCCTCCGACTGGGATGGCGCCACCGTCGCCTTCGCGCTCAACAACTTCTTCTCCGCCCACCCGCGGATGATTGCCGCCTTTCCGCACTACGCGGAGCTCCACCGTCGACTGCGCGAGACGTCCGCCGACCGGACGAGCGTCATCCGCCGGACCTTCTCGGCGGGCGACCTCCGCGACCTCGTCGTCCTCTTCCACCTCGCCTGGTCGGGCGCGACCCTCTCGAAGGACCCGCTCCTCGTCAAGCTCCGGAAGCGCGGCCACGGCTTCTCGGAGGAGGAGAAGGACGCCCTCCTCGAGCGTCAGCGGGAGTTCCTCGGCGAGGTGATCCCGGCGTGGCGGAAGGCGATCGCCTCGGGGTCGATCGAACTGACGACCAGCCCTTACCACCATCCGATCCTCCCGCTCCTCGTCGACTCCGCCGCGGGGCGCGAGGCGGTCCCCGACCTCCCGCTCCCGACGCGGCGCTTCTCCCGCGTGGAGGACGCGCGGGACCAGCTCGGGATGGGCCTGGCGTCGTTCGAGCGGCATTTCGGCTTCCGCCCGGCCGGCATGTGGCCCCCCGAGGGGTCGATCTCGGCGCCCGCCCTCGTCCTGATGGCGCAGGCGGGCGTGCAGTGGGCCGCGTCGGACGAGGACGTCCTCCTCCAGTCGCTCGGCCGGACGACCAGCCTCGCGTTCGGCGAAGGGGACAAGGCACGGACGGTCTTCCGCCCCTACCGGCTCATCCCGGGCCCGTCACCCGTCCTCTTCTTCCGCGACCGGACGCTCTCGGACCGGATCGGCTTCTCGTACGCGTCGTGGGACGCCGGGCAGGCCGCGGCCGACTTCGTCGAGCGCCTCCACGCGATCCGGAACGCTGCGCCCGGCGAGGACCTCGTCGTGCCGGTCATCCTGGACGGAGAGAACGCGTGGGAGACCTACCCGGAGAATGGAGCGCCGTTCCTCCGCGCCCTGTCGTCCGCCCTCGCGAGCGCCGACTCTCTGGCGGTCGTGAAGCCATCCGATGTCGTGGCCACGGTGGAGCCGAGGCCGCTGCCGCACCTCGTCGCCGGCTCGTGGGTGGACGGGAATTTCCGGACGTGGATCGGCGCGCCGGCGAAGAACCGCGCGTGGGACCTCCTCGTAAAGGTGCGCGACGAGCTGGCGAACGACGTCGCGGACGCCCCGGCGCTCTCGCCCCCCGACGTCCTCCGGGGCGACGCGCCCCCCGCCGCCGTCGCGAAGGCCGCGCTCTACGCGGCCGAGGCCTCGGACTGGTTCTGGTGGTTCGGCGAGGACCATTCCTCGGCGCACGATGCGGTCTTCGACGCCCTCTTCCGCGGGCACCTCGTCACCGCCTGCCGGGCCCTGGGGCGCGAGGTGCCGGCGGAGCTCGAGCACCCGATCGAGCGCCGCGTCGCGGCGCCGCCGGTTCTCCCGACCGAGCCGATCTCGCCGCGGATCGACGGCCATCCTGCGGACTTCTTCGAGTGGCTCGGCGCGGGGCACTGGGCGGCACGGCCGAAGGGGACGATGGAGAGGGGCCTCGGAGCGATTCGCGAGATCCTCTTCGGCGGCGACGCGTCCGGGACCAGCGTCTTCCTCTGCCTGCACCCGACCGTCGTGCCGGCCTCGGCTTCTCTCGCCGACCGCACGCTCCGCGTCCTCTTCGCGGGCCCGGACGGCGAGACCCGCGAGACGCGCGACCTGCCGCTCAAGGAGGGCGTCTCCGACGCCGACGGGTGTCGCGTCGGCGTCGCGCGTCTCGTGGAGGTCGCCTTGCCGCGGCCGAAAGAGACCGCGGGCGGCGCCGTCGCCTTCCGCGTCCTCCTCCTCGACGGCGACGGGCACGAGCAGGAAGCGGTCCCCGACAACGGCTGGATCCGGTTCGAGACCGTCACCGCCGACTGGAGCGCGTGAAGGACGACGCCGCGGGCCGTCTCCACGCCGCCCTCGCCGCGGTCGTCGGCGAGGGGCGCGTCCTCGCGCGCGCGATCGACCGGATCGCCTGGGCCTCCGACGCGGGCTTCTACCGCCTCATCCCGAAAGCCGTCGTCCACGCGCGGAGCCTCGACGAGGTCCGCGGCCTATTTGCCGTGTCGCGGCAGCACGGCGTCCCGCTGACCTTCCGGGCGGCGGGGACGAGCCTCTCGGGGCAGGCGATCACCGACGGGATCCTCGTCGAGGTGGCGCGCGGCTTCCGCGGCCTCATCGTCGAGGACGAGGGGCGGAAGATCCGCCTGCAGCCGGGCGTCATCGGGGTGCACGCGAACCGCGCGCTGAGGCCGTGGGGACGGAAGATCGGGCCGGACCCGGCGTCCCTCGCGACCTGCACGGCCGGCGGCATCCTGTCGAACAACTCGAGCGGAATGTGCTGCGGCGTCGCGCAGAACGCTTATCACACGCTCGACTCGCTCACGTTCGTGCTGCCTTCGGGGACGGCGATCGACACCTCGCGCCCCGACGGGGACGAGGCGCTTCGAGAAAAGGAGCCCGCTCTCTGGCAGGGGCTCCTCGACCTGAAGAGAACGCTCGAGAACGACGCCGCCCTCGCCGGGCGGATCCGGGCGAAGTACCGGATGAAGAACACGACCGGCTACTCGCTGAACGCGTTCCTCGACTACGAGCGCCCGGTCGAGATCTTCCGGCACCTCCTCGTCGGCTCGGAAGGGACCCTCGCCTTCATCGCCGAGGCGGTCCTGAATACGGTCCCCGACCTCCCGGTGAAATACACGGGGCTCCTCCTCTTCCCCGGCCTCCACGCCGCGTGCGCGGCGATCCCGCCGCTCCGCGACGCCGGCGCGAAGGCGCTCGAGCTGATGGACCGCGCCGCGCTCCGCTCGGTCGAGACCGAGCCCGGTATCCCGGCCTCGATCCGCGCCCTTCCGCCCGGCGCGGCCGCGCTCCTGGTCGAGTTCCAGGCCGAGGGCGAGAGCGAACGGACGGGGCTCGAGAACGGGGCGCGGGCCACGGTCGCCGGGCTGAAGCTCCTGGACCCGCCGACGTTCACGCACGACGCCGGCGAGCAGGCCCGGCTCTGGAGGATCCGCCAGGGGATGTTCCCCTCGGTCGGCGCGGTCCGGAAGAGCGGGACGACCGTCATCATCGAGGACGTCGCGTTCCCGATCGACCGGCTGGCCGACGCCGCCGTCGAGCTGAACGCCCTCTTCGGAAGGCACGGCTATGCCGATGGGATCATCTTCGGCCACGCGCGCGACGGGAACCTCCACTTCGTCCTGACGCAGTCGTTCCGCGACGAGGCCGCCGTCGGCCAGTACGCCCGTTTCCTCGACGACGTCGTGACGCTCGTCGTCGGAAAGTACGATGGAGCGCTCAAGGCCGAGCACGGCACCGGCCGGAACATGGCGCCGTTCGTCGAGACCGAGTGGGGCGCGGAGGCGTACGCCGTCATGAAGCGCCTGAAGGCGCTGGCGGACCCGGACGGCCTCCTGAACCCCGGCGTCGTCGTGAACGCGGACCCGAAGGCGCACCTCAAGAACCTGAAGCCGCTCCCCTCCGTCGAGGAGGAGGTCGACAAATGCATCGAATGCGGCTTCTGCGAGCCGCTTTGCCCGAGCCGCGAGCTGACGCTGACGCCGCGCCAGCGCATCGTCGTCCGCCGAGAGCTCGCACGGCTCGACGAGACCGGCGCCGACCCCGCTCTCCGCGCCGCGCTCGAGGCCGACTTCCCGTACGACGCCCTCGATACCTGCGCCGTCGACGGCCTCTGCGCGACGGCCTGCCCGGTGAAGATCGACACGGGATCGCTGACGAAGCGCCTCCGGGCCGCCCGGCATTCCCGGACGGCGCAGCGGACCGCCGAACTCGTCGCCCGCCGCTTCGCTCTCGTCGAGCCGCTCCTCCGGACCGCTCTCCGCGCCGGGCACTTCGTCCAGTCACTCCTGGGGGCGGGAGCGATGGTGGCGGTCACGAGAGCGCTTCGCGCCCTCTCGGGGGGGGCGACCCCGCTCTGGAGCGCGGAGATGCCGCGCGCTGCCGTCGGCGGAATCCCGAGGACGGACGCCGCAGGCGCGCAGGCCGTCTATTTCCCTTCCTGCCTCTCCCGGACGATGGGGGCGCTTCCGGGCGAGCCGGCGGAGCTCTCCCTGATCGAGGCCGTCGTCACCCTCGCCGCCCGCGCCGGAGTCCCCGTCGTCATCCCGGACGACGTCAACGGGAGCTGCTGCGGCGTGCCGTTCTCGTCGAAGGGCTATGAAGCCGCGCATGCCGTCGCCGCGAACCGCGCCGTCGAGCGCCTCTACAGCGCGTCCTCGGGAGGAAAGCTCCCCGTCTTCACCGACACGAGCCCGTGCACGTACGGTCTCCTCCATTTCCCCGAGAAGCTGACCGGGGAGAACCGGGTGAAATTCGACGCGATGACGATCCTCGACGGCGTCGAGTTCGTCCACGACACGCTCCTGCCGAAGCTGACGGTCCTTCGGAAAGAGCCCTCCGCGGTCCTGCACCCCGTCTGCTCGGTCACGAAGATGGGGCTCTCCCCGAAACTCGAGGCGGTCGCCCGGGCCGCCGCCGACAAGGTGATCGTGCCGCTCGACGCGGGCTGCTGCGGCTTCGCCGGCGACCGGGGCTTTCTCTTCCCGGAGCTCACGGCCTCCGCAGCCCGCCTCGAGGCGCGCGAGGCGCGGATCGCGGAAGCGGCGGGCTATTGGTCCTCGAGCCGCACCTGCGAGATCGGCATGACCCGCGCCACGGGGCAAGCGTACCGCTCGTTCGTCTTCCTTCTCGAGCAGGCGACGCGGCCACGCGAGCCGGTGGGAGAGCGCTTCCGACGAACGTCGTCGTGACCGATGCGGGAGGCGACGACCCCCCTTTTGAACTCTACAGACAAGCACGGCAATGCGCAACCTGTCACCGGCGAATGGCCGCCGCCGTGGCAGCGCAGAGGCGTCAGTATCGTCGGGCTCGAGTTCGTGGACGAACTCGACGCTGTAACAAGGAGGAGTTCCATGGTAGCGGTGCAGCGCGGCCTTCTCGTCCTCATGGCGGCCGGGGCCCTGGCCCTTCCGTCGCAAGTCCCGGTCGACTCCGGCGACGTCGGTTCTCCGGTGAAGCGACTCGCTCCCGAGGCGCCGCTGGCCTACAGCGCCACCCAGCGGGAGGCGTACCTGACGCCGGACCAGCTGGACTACATCCGGCCGGGCCTCAAGGTCGACGATCAACAGCGTCTCCAATATGGCCGCGGGCCAGAAGCCGGTCGTCGACTTCTCGATCACCGACGACTTCGGCAACCCGCTCGACCGGACCGGCGCCGCGACGGTCGGCACCGTGACCTACCGCTTCGTCCCCGCGGTCTGGGACGGGACGTACTACACGGACCAGATCGGCATCGGCGGGAACCCGGGGCGCGACAACACGGGCACGACGCAGACGATCGACATCGGCCACTACAAGTACACGTTCTTCAACGCGATGCCGGCGACCTTCGACGCGTCGAAGCCGATGACCCTCTTCGGCGGCTTCGTACGGAACACCTCCGCCATCGTCGGGAAGAACTACTACGCCCAGGTCTTCAAGGACTTCGTCCCGTCGACCGGCGCTGCGGCGACCACGTGGGGCGTCACGACGACGCAGATGTGCAACAACTGCCACACGCCGGATCTCGGCTCGACGGTCAGCCCGCACGGCGGGAACTACCGCGAGGCGAAGACCTGCGCCCTCTGTCACAACCCGAACAACATGGTGGGGACGATTCCGGGCACCGGAGGCGAGCCGGGCGAACCGCGCTCGCAGTACAACGGGCAGGTCTTCTGGCACCAGATCCACGCAGGCCTCAACGAGGAAGTCGCAGCAGATCTCACTTTCCCGCGCGACCTCCGGACCTGCGCCGGCTGCCACTCCCCGACGGCCCCCCAGGGAAGCAACTGGTACACCCTGCCGTCGCGCGCGGCCTGCGGCTCCTGCCACACCGACGTCAACTTCGCGACGGGCGCGAACCACAGCGCCGCGAACCTCCCGCAGGCGAACGACGACTCCTGCGCCACCTGCCACGCTCCGCAGGGCGACGCCGAGTGGGACGCTTCGGTCAAGGGCGCCCACACGCTCCCCTACGACTCGAAGCAGCTCAAGGGCCTGAACATCACCCTCCTCTCCGTCACGAATGCGGGCCCGGGGAAGAAGCCGACGGTCAAGTTCACGCTCAAGCAGAACGACGGGACCTCGATCAAGCAGTCCTCCACGGGAGCCACGGTCACCCTCCTCCTCGGCGGCATGACAACGGGCTACTTCCGGCAGCCGATCAGCGAGAGCACTCTGGCGAACGCCACGTACGACGCCGCCACCGGCGTCTACACCTACACCTTCACGAACGGCTTCCCGGCGGACGCCACCGGGACCTGGTCCGTCAGCGCCTCGTCCCGGCAGACCGTCCAGCTCCAGAAGGCCGTCGGCGGGACGATCAGCTACACCGAAGGCGCGATGAACCCGATCACGTATGTCTCGATGACGAGCGCCGCCCCCGTGCCGCGCCGCGTCGTCGTGACGCTCGACCGCTGCAACGTCTGCCACGCGAACCTCTCCTTCCTCTTCTCGCACGGCGGCCAGCGGATCGCGACCCAGTTCTGCGTCATCTGCCACAACGGGAACGGCAGCGACGCCGCCCGCCGGCCGGCCGACCAGGCCCCGCCGGAGAGCATCTCGATGCAGCGGATGATCCACCGGATCCACACGGGGGAGGAGCTGACGCAGAACTTCACCATCTACGGCTTCTACACCCCGCCGGCACCGCCGAACCCGACGAACTTCAACGAGGTGACGTACCCCGGCTACCGCGGCAACTGCGTCGCCTGCCACAACGGCGCCACGTACAACCCGCCGGTCGAACCCGGCGAGATCAACGTCGTGACCCTCCGCGACTACTTCACGCCGCAGGGCCCGGCGACGGCCGCCTGCCTCGGCTGCCACGACAGTCGCGACGCCGAAGCTCACGCGTACCTCAACACCGCACCGTTCGGCGAGGCCTGCGCCACCTGCCACGGCGCCAATTCGGACTGGTCTCCCGACAAGGTCCACGCCCGCTGATTCCCTGCCCGCCGGCGGCGCCCTCGGGCGCCGCCGGCCGCGGCGCACGAGCGGAATGCCCGGCTTCCCGCCGTAGAATGCCGTTCACCCCATGAGCGAGCTGCGCCACGACCCCCTCAACCGGCGCTGGGTCATCGTCGCGACGGAACGCGGCACGCGCCCGGCCGACTTCGAGATCGTCCACGAGTACCACGTCGGCCGCGAGTCCTGCCCGTTCTGCGAGGGGAAGGAGGCGCAGACGCCGAACGAGATCCACGCCGTCCGGCCGAACGGTTCGACCCCGAACGGGCCGGGCTGGAGCGTCCGCTGCATCGCGAACCGCTACCCCGCCCTCGCGATCGAGGGGACCCCCGACCGCCGGGCCGCGGGACCCTACGACCGGATGCACGGCATCGGCGCGCACGAGGTCATCATCGAGTCGCCCGACCACGAGCGCGGCCTCGCCGACCAGCCGGTCGAGCAGCTCGCCGCGATCGCCGGCGTCTGGAAGAGCCGGATCAACGACCTGATGCGCGACACGCGCTTCAAGTACGTCCTTCTCTTCAAGAACCACGGCCCGTCGGCCGGAGCGACGCTCGAGCACGCCCACACGCAGATCATCGCGATGCCGGTCACCCCGCGGGCCATCTCCATCGAGCTCGAGGCGTCGCGCGCCCACCACCAGCTCAAGGAGCGGTGCCTCATCTGCGACCTGACCGACCACGAGATCGCCGACGGTTCGCGCATCCTCTTCGTCCACGAGCACTTCGTCGCCTTCTGTCCTTACGCCTCCAGGTTTCCCTTCGAGATCTTCCTCGCGCCCCGGCGGCATCTGCACGACTTCGGCCAGATGCCGGACGGGCTCCTCACCGCCTTCGCGGCCGCCCTCGGCGAGACACTGAAGCGGCTCAAGGTCCTTCTCCGGAATCCCGCCTACAACTTCGTCCTCCACACGTCGCCGAACGTTCACGCCCTCCCGCGGCGGACCGGGCACTTCTTCTCGCTGGAGTGGGACTGGCACTGGCACATCGAGATCCTGCCCCGCCTCACGCGCGTGGCGGGCTTCGAGTGGGGGAGCGGATTCCACATCAACCCCACCGCCCCCGAGGAGGCCGCCCGCGCCCTGAGAGACGTGGAACTCCCCGGATGACGGCGCCGGCGCGCTTCGTCCTCGTCCTCCACGGCCACATCCCCGACGTTCTCGGACACGGCGTCTGGCCCCACGGCGCCAACTGGCTCTACGAGGCCGCCGCCGAGAGCTACCTCCCGTTCCTCCGCGCCGCCGAGCACCTCGTGGCGGACGGCGTTCCGCTGAAGGCGACCGTCGGCCTGACGCCCGTCCTCTGCGAGCAGCTCGAGGACCCGCGCTTCGCCGAGGGTTTCTCGACCTACCTCGCCCAGCGGGCTGACGCCGCGGACAAGGACGGCGCCTGGCTCGGCGAGCAGGGGGAACCGTACGCTGCGTCGATCGCGGCGTATTGGCGGGACCTCTACGACAGCCTCCTCGAGGACTTCAGGAGTCGGAGCGCGCGGATCGTTCCGTCGTTTCGTGCGCTCGCCGACCTCGGCGTCCTCGAGCCGATCGGCGGCGCGGCGACGCACGGGCTCCTGCCCCTCCTTCCGAACGACCGCGCCGTCGAGCGGCAGCTCGACGTCGGTCTCCGCGCCCACGAGCGCCATTTCGGGAAGAGGCCGGCAGGGATCTGGCTTCCCGAGTGCGCCTATCGTCCCGGCGGCCCCTGGCCGTCCCCCGTGGACGGGCACGTCGAGGAGCGCGCCGGCCTCGAGGAGTTCCTGGCGGCCTTCGGCGTCCGTTACTTCTTCGTCGAGACGCACCTCGTGAGCGGCGGCCATTCACGTCCCGGCCTATGGGGGCCGCGCCGCGGGCCTGGAAAGCGGAGCCACCCCGTGGCGCCCGCACGCGGTCCGGACGAAGTCCGGCTTCGAGGTGGCCGTCCTCGCGCGCGATCCGAGGTCTTCGGAGCAGGTCTGGTCCGGATCGGTGGGCTACCCCGGAGATGGCCGTTACCTGGAGTTCCACAAGCGCCGGGCGCCGGGCGGTCACCGGTACTGGCGCGTCACCGACCCGCGCCTCGACCTCGGGGCGAAGGAGCCATGGGAAGCGGGCCGGGCCGCCGAGGCCGTCGAGGAGCACGCCGCGCACTTCGTCCGGCTCCTCGAGGAGATCCCGCCGCTCGACGACGGCTCGCCACCTTCGGCCGTGGCGATGTTCGACTTCGAGCTCTTCGGGCACTGGTGGCACGAGGGGGTCGACTTCCTCCGCACCGTCTTCTCGAAGGTCGCGGAGAGCCCGCGCGCCGTGGCCATGACCGCGGGTGAGGCGCTCGCCGCGGCCGGCCCGTTGCCGGCGGTGACGCTCCCCGCCGGAACGTGGGGGCGCGGCGGCGACTTCCGGGTCTGGTGGAACGGGCAGACGATTCCCTACTGGTGCGAGGTCGCTGACATCGAGAAGCAGATGGAGCGCTTCGAGGCCCGGAAGAACGAGATCGACCCGGCGCTCTTCGCGGCGCTCGAACGGGAGACGCTTCTCGTCCACTCGTCCGACTGGCCGTTCCTGATCGACAACGAGGTCTCGAAGGACTACGCGTTCGGGAGGATCGCGGAGCACGTCGCCGATTTCTGGACTCTCGCCCAGCTCGCCGACGAGGGGCTCCCGGCGGAAGGCGATCCCGCCGCCGCTGCGATCCGGGAGAAAGACCGGCTCTTCGAGGAGGAGCTCAGGAGCCGATGAAGATTCGCCTCGCGCTCCTGCTGGCCGCCGCCCTCTCTGCCTCCGGCTGCAAGACGGAGACGCCGGTCTCTCCGCCGCTCCCGCTCCCCGCGCTCGGCATCTCGCTCCTCCCCGCCAACGGGTCCCCGAACGTCCTGACGCTCGTGGCCGGGTTCTGCGGCTGCGCCTCGGGAGCCGTCGACGTGACGGTCAACGGCACGGCGGCCGGGACGCTCGGCTGCAGCGAGGCGAAGAACATCCCCGTCACCGCAGTCCCGATCCGGCTCCAGCTCTCCTCGCCCCAGATCGTCCCCTTCGACGGCGTCATTCCGTTCGACCAGCAGGGAGCGGTCCTGGGCTACCGGGTCGGCGTCGTCTGTGCGCAGTGAATCCGGAAGTTCGCTTATACTTCGCGGCCTTCGACCGCTCGCGGTGAGGTGCTGGAGTGGTTGATCAGGCCGGTCTCGAAAACCGGTGTACCCGAAAGGGTACCGTGGGTTCAAATCCCACCCTCACCGCCATCTACTTGTAGAAGATCGCCTCGATCTTCATCCGCTTCGCGGACGGCCATTCCACGGTCCGGACCGGCACCACGAAGCTGAACGTGTCGTCCGTCTTCTTCGGGCCGAGCGTCCCCGACCGGCCGCCGTCGGCGATGACGCCGTTCGAGTCGTCGAGGAGGACGACGCGGAGGCTCACCTTCCGCTTGATGAAATCCTCGTTCCGGTAACGGAAGCGGATCATGACGAGCGTCGTGTCGCGCGGGTCGCGCTTCTCGGCGTCCTTCACGTCGACTTCCTTCGGGTCGTTCTGCGACTCGACGGAGACGATCGCGACCTTCTCGTACGAGAGGTCGACGGCCACGCTCGTCCCCTTCGGCGCCTCCACGGTCCGCTCGAAGAGATAGCCCTGCGCGGCAGTGGCAGGACCCGAGGCGCCGGCGAGTGCGGCGGCGATGGTGCAGGCAGCGAGGAACGTCGGTTTCATTTTCATGGGCGGTCCCTGGGTGAAGTTGGCGGACAGGGTGGGATTCGAACCCACGGTAACCTTTCGGCTACACACGGCTTCCAACCGTGCTCCTTAAACCACTCGGACACCTGTCCGCGCGGTCGGAAGCCCGCGTACCTTGCCCCGAAGTCGTCCCCGGGTCAAGGATCCCCGTCACACCTGCCGGCTGAAGAAGGACCCCAGCCACGCCAGGAGGTCGATGAGGAAGCCGCCGCCCGGCTCCGCCGGAATCGGGCCTCCGCCGAGCGACGCGGCGTGCTTCTTCGCCTCGAGGGAGCTGACCTCCTCCCGGAGCCGTTCCCGCTCGCGCTTCTTCACCCGCTCCCAGCCTCCGTCCTCGAGGAACGCCACGACCGCCGTCAACTCGCCCCGGTCGAGGAAGACTCCGTCCTTCCGGCAGACGTCGAGAATGACGCCCGAGCCCGCTCCGTAGTTCGTCCGGTTCATCAGCCCGCGGCAGACCGGGCACTTCCGGTAGCGAAAGCGCGTCGGGACCTTCTGCGGCTCGGGCGCCCGGTCTCCTTCGACGGCCAGCGCGGTCGCGTGCGCCTCCGCGCCGTGGGTCACGGTCTCGAACGCGCCGCGCGACAGGAAAAGGCCCCCGCACCGGGCGCACTCGGCGTACCCGACGACGCCCGCCTTCCGGGCGACAAGCGGGACGCCGCATTCCGGGCAGGGCTGCCCGGAAGCGGACGCCGACAGCTCCTCGCTCGGCAGCTCGGCGCCGCACCGGCCGCACTTCAGGTCCTGCCGGGGGTTGAGCGTGAAGCAGCGGGCGCATCGCCGCGTCGAGAGCAGCGACCGGCAGTGGGCGCAGGCGCCGTCGCTCTCCGCGGCCGGCGCGCCGCAGGACGGGCAGCGGAGCGTCGGAACGTCGGTCATGCTCTCCAATTCTCCCGTTTCGCCGACGCGCGCTTCTCGCGGAAGAACTCCTTCAGGACCCGGCCGCACTCCGCGCCGAGGATCCCCTCCGTGACGCGTAGCCGGTGATTGAGCCGCGGGTCGCGGCAGAGGTCGCCCAGAGAGCCGACGAATCCGGCCTTCGGGTCCTCGGCCCCGAAGACGAGCCGCGGAATCCGCGCGAGGACGATCGCCCCGGCGCACATCGCACAGGGCTCAAGCGTCACGTAGATCGTGCAGCCGTCGAGCCGCCAGGAGCCGAGCTTTTTCGCGGCCCGGCGGATCGCGAGGACCTCGGCATGCGCCGACGGGTCGCCGTCCACCTCTCGCCGGTTGTGGGCGCGGGAGAGGACCGCGCCCTCCTTCACGACGAGAGCCCCCACCGGCACGTCCCGGTGCACCGGCGCGCGCCGCGCCGCCCGCAGGGCCTCCCGCATCCAGCGCTCGTCGGCCGCCATCACGTAAGGGAGCTTACGGGAGACTCGCAAGGAAAGCCTTCCCGCGTCTACGGCGTGACCGTGACCTCCCGGTTTCCGGTCGCGACGCCCTTCGCCGAGAACCAGCCCGTACTTCCGCGGAGCATGTCCCACTTCAGCGTGTAGGTCCCCGGAGTGGGTGGGGCCTTCAGCGTGGCCTTCAGGGCGGCCGTCCCGCACGGACGGACCACCCTCACGAGCGGGGTCTTCTCCCCGTCCTTGACGACCGTCGCGCCAGCCTTCACCCAGTGATACGAAAGGCGGTACTCCGAATCCGCGCCCCAGGTCCGGTTGCCGAGATTCGTCACCTTGATCGCGATGTCCGTCACGGTCGCGCCGGCCTTCAGCGTCGTGGGGGTCGCCGAGACGTCGTAGGACACCGCGAAGGCGCTCTTCTTCGCACAGGGCGCCTTCTTGGCGGCAGGGGCGGGCGTCCGGAACTCGCGCCAGTCGCTCCAGCTCGCGTTCTCGGCCTCGATCGCCCGCGCGCGGACCCGCCATTCTCCCGCCCCCTTGAAGGCCGCCTTCGGGATCTTCTGGTCGCCGAGGCCCGCAGAATCGAGGACGTCCCGCGGCGCCCACTGGCCGGCCGCCTTCGCCTGCCAGTCGAGCGCGAAGTTCTTCGTCCGGGAGCCCGGGCCGGGCTCGATCTTCAGCGTCACGTCGCCGGAGAGCATTGCGCCCGCTGCCGGTTTCAAGATCTTCGGGACCTGCTCCCCGGCGGCGGCTGCCTTCGAGGCCGGCGGAGCCTGCGCCGAAGCAGCGGCCGTGAAGATGGCGACGAGACCCAGCGAAGCGACGATTCCCTTGTTCACGCGACTCTCCTTCAAGAGGACCCCGGGAAGAGCCGAGTCTACAGGCGCGTCGCGCGAGGGACGAGGACGACGGACGCGGCCTTCACGACCGCCGTCACCTCCGCTCCCGGTGCGAGGCCCAGTTCGTCGCGGGCGGGTCGCGTCACGAGCGCCGCCAGCGGAAAGCCGCAGTCGAGCGCGACGCGGACGAGCGGCCCCTCGGAGGAGACGGACGTCACGCGGGCGGCGAGGTGGTTCCGGGCGCTTTCGCGCGCCGCCGGCGCGCCCCGCTCGAGGAGAACGTCCTCGGCCCTCAGGCAAACGAAAACCTCGCCGCGTGTGCCGTCGCGGTCGGCCACCGCGAGGGTCCCGGATCCGACGGACACGGTCAGGACGCCGTCCCGCTCCGCGACGACGCGTCCCGCGAGGACGCGTCTCGACGCCGGTCACGTGCGCCACGTGAGACGTCCGCCGGCCGGCTGAAGACCTCGTCCACCGGACCGACCTGCCGGATCGCGCCGTCGACGACGACTGCCACGCGGTCGCCGAGAGCGAGCGCTTCGACCCGGTCGTGGGTGACGACGAGCGACGGAACGTCGAGCGAGCCCAGGAAAGAGCGGAGCTCGCCCCGAAGCGCCTCGCGGGTGGGGGTGTCAAGCGCCGACAGCGGTTCGTCCAGAAGAAGCAGCCGCGGCCGGGGAGCGAGCGAGCGTGCAAGCGCGACGCGCTGCTTCTGCCCGCCCGAGAGCGCCGCGGGGAAAGCCGATGCCAGAGAGGCCATGCCGACGAGTTCGAGGAGCTCGTCCGTCCGCCGCCGGCGTTCTTCCCGCGGGACGCGCGAGAGCCCATAGGCTACGTTGCCGGCCGCGGTCAGGTGAGGAAAGAGCGCGTACTCCTGAAAGAGGACGCCGACGCGACGCGCCTGTGGCGGTACGAAGACGCCCTGCTCCCCGTCGAACCAGGTCTCCGCTCCGAATCGGATCGTGCCGGCGTCCGGCCGGTCGAGGCCGGCGAGGCACCTGAGGATCGTCGTCTTCCCCGCACCCGACGGGCCGAAGAGAACTGTCACGGCGGCTTCACCCGCCGGAAGCTCCATTTCCGCCCGGACGGAGACGCCGCCGGAAAAGCGCCTCTCGAACCGGGCGGAAAGGCCCGTCACTCCGTCGGCCACGCGGCTCCGACCCTTCGCTTCAGCGCGTACGTGACGGCGAGGACGGCGAACGAGAAAGCGAGGAGGACGAACGAGGTGGCCCCGGCGGCGCCGTAGTCGAGCGCCTGGACGCCGTCGTAGATCGAGATCGACGCCGTCCTCGTCACCCCGGCGATGTTTCCGCCCACCATCAGGACGACGCCGAACTCCCCCATCGTGTGGGCGAAGGCGAGCACCACCCCCGTGACGAGGCCCGGCATCGAGAGCGGAACGACGACGCGCCGGAATGTCGCGAGCGGCGAGGCGCCGAGGGACGCCGACGCCTCGAGCAGGCGTTTCGGCACGCGGGCGAACGACGCCGCGAAGGGCTGGACGGCGAAGGGAAGGCTGTAGAGGACCGAGGCGACGAGGAGGCCGGCGAAGGAGAACGGCAGCCGCGCCCCGACGAGGCCTTCGAAGGCGCGGCCCAGCGGGCTCCGCGGCCCCATCGCGAGGAGGAGGTAGAACCCGAGCACCGTCGGCGGAAGGACGATCGGGAGCGCCACGACGGCCTCGACGGCGAACTTCCACCGGCGCGTCGACGTCGCGAGCCACCAACCGAGCGGCAGCCCGATCGCGAGGAGGACGATCGTCGTCAGCGCCGAGAGCTGGAGGGAGAGGAGGATCGCCTCGAGGTCCACCGTCAGCGCTCCGGCGGCGTGAAGCCGAACCGCGACGAGGACCGCGCGCCCGGCGGCTCCGGCGAGAAAGTCGCGGAAGGCCCGGGCGCCCGCCGGGTCCTTCGCCGACTTCAGGAGGACGCCCATCTGCCGGATCGGAGGGTACGAGCCGGCGGGGAGCTCCACGTAGCGCCCCGCCGCCCGCATCGGCGGCGCGAGGGCGAGGGACAGCGCCACGAGGCCGGCGTCGGCGGCGCCCGACTCCACGAACTGGGCAGCCTGGGCGACGTTCTCGCCGAGGACGAGCTTCTCCTTCACGGAGTCCCAGACGCCGAGCGACTTCAGCGCCGCCTCGGCCGCACGGCCGTACGGCGCGTGCCGCGGGTTGGCGAGGGCGACCTTCTTCACCGACGGATCGGTGAGAGCCGCAAGGCCGCGCCCCTCGAT
This sequence comes from uncultured Acidobacteriota bacterium, assembly GCA_963721385.1. GTDB lineage: Bacteria > Acidobacteriota > Thermoanaerobaculia > UBA5066 > UBA5066 > DAOMFB01. The sequence continues at coordinate 172,182 of CAVRJB010000004.1, read as the reverse complement.
GTCCAGGCGGGAGTCGCTCCGCACCCAGACGACGATCCGCCCCTCGCCGTAGAGAAACTCCGAGCCTTCGACTGCGAGGCCCGCCGCGCGGAGCTTCGCGGGATAGTCGGCGTCGGCCGAGAGGAAGAGGTCGAAGGGCGCGCCGTTCGAGATCTGCGCGAAGAAGCTTCCTGACGAACCGTACGTCGCCCGGACCTCGAGGTCGGGGCGCGCGGCGCGGAACTCCTCCACGGCGGCGTCCAGCGCGAATTTCAGGTCGGCGGCTGCGGCAACCCGGACTTCCGCACCCCGGGCCGTGGCCGCGGAAAGGAGCGCCGCGAGAACGGCGACAGCGCCTCCGAGCGCCCGGAATCCTCTCCGTTTCTTCAATCGCGCTCCCGTCTTTCCGCCAGTATAAGGACCCGCTTCCCGCCCGCGGCGGGCCGTCTGGGGAGTTCGACCCATTGTTTCCCGGCGGTCGCCCTCCCACGATTCAAGAGGAGCGGGAGGCTCCCCCGACGAGGTTGTCTGTTGCGTCGGCGGAGACCGCCCTCTCCGAGGCGGCGGCGATGATTCTCGGAATCGGCACCGACCTCCTGGACGTCGCCCGGATGGCAACGGAGCTGGCGAAGGAAGGGGGAGGCTTCCGGGACGACGTCTTCACCCCATCCGAGATCGCCTACTGCGAGGGGAAGTACCGCCCCGCCCGGCACTTCGCGGCGCGATTCGCCGCCAAGGAAGCGCTCTTCAAGGCCCTGGAGGGCCGGGTCCCGGCCGGCTGTTTTCTCGACGTCGAGGTCGCGCGCGCCGCCGGCGCGCCACGCCTCGTCCTCCGCGGCGCCGTGAAGGACGCGGCCGACCGGCTCGGAGTCCGGAGCGTCCTCGTCTCCCTGTCGCACACCGACGGCCTCGCCACCGCGAGCGTCGTCCTCGAGGGGTGAGCCCATGTACGTCGCCGAGATCCCCGAGACGAAGCAGAGACTCCACAACATCGGGTCCTACGAAGACGCCCTCCGCGGCTTCGACTGGTCCGCCGCCGAGACCGAGCTGGGCTGGGGCCGCGGCAGCCCGTTCAACATCGGATGGCACCTCTCGGACCGCCTTTGCCGGCTCGGCCTCGCGAAGAAGCCGGCCCTCCTTTGGGAAGGCGCTGACGAGCGGGAGCGGACCTACACCTTCGGCGACCTCAGAGTCCTGTCCAACAGCGTTGCCGCATTTTTCGCCGGCCTCGGCGTCGGCCCCGGCGAGCGCGTCTGCCTCTTCCTCGACCGCGTGCCGGAGCTCTACATCGCGTTCGTCGGTCTCCTGAAGCTCGGCGTCGTCGTCCAGCCGCTCTTCTCGGCGTTCGGCGAGGAATCGCTCCTCACGCGCCTCGCGGATGCCGGGACCGCCGCCGTCCTGACGCAGCGCAAGCACCTCCCCAAGGTCCGGCGGATCCTCGACCGGCTCCCGGGCCTTCGCCTCGTCGTCGTCGTCGACGCGGCAGGGCTCACGCTCAGGGAGCGGGAGGTCGGCCTTGACCTCGACGCGGAGCCCCGCGTGGAGTCCTTCCCGCTCTTTCCGGCGCTGGCCGAGACGCCGTCCCTTCTTCACTACACTTCGGGGACGACCGGGCAGCCGAAGGGGGCCCAGCACGTCCACGGCTCGCTTCCGGCCCAGTACCTGACGGCGAAGTGGGTGCTCGACCTCCAGCCCACCGACGTCTACTGGTGCAACGCGGACCCCGGCTGGGTGACCGGAACGTCCTACGGGATCATCGGCCCCTGGTCGAACGGCGTGACGCAGGCCGTCCTCGATTCGGGCTTCGGCGCGGAGCGGTGGTACTCGTTCCTCGAGAGGCGGCGGATCACCGTCTGGTACTCGGCCCCGACCGCCATCCGCCTCCTCATGCGCGAGGGGATGGAGCCGGTCCGCCGGCACGACCATTCCTCTCTCCGCCACCTCGCGAGCGTCGGCGAGCCGCTCAACGCCGAAGCGGTCCACTGGTCGCGTGAGGCGTTCGGCCTCCCCTTCCACGACACCTACTGGCAGACCGAGACCGGCTGCATCGTCATCACGAACTTCCCCGGGATGAAGATCAAGCCGGGCTCGATGGGCCGGCCGTTTCCCGGCATCCGGGCGGCGGTCCTCGACCCGAGGACATTCGAGCCGGTCAGGGAGACCGGGCGCGTCGGCCTCATCGGCCTTGCGCCCGGCTGGCCGTCGATGATCCGCGGCTACTGGAACAACCCGGAGGGGTACGCGAAGAAGTTCGCAAACGGCTGGTACCTCACGGGCGACCGCGGGACCTTGGACGCCGACGGCTACTTCTGGTTCGTGGGGCGCGATGACGACGTCATCAACACCGGCGGCCACCTCGTCGGGCCGTTCGAGATCGAGTCGGCCCTCCTCGAGCACCCCGCCGTCGCCGAGTCGGCCGCCGTCGCGAAGCCCGACCCCGTGAACATGGAGGTCGTCAAGGCGTTCGTCACGCTGAAGCCGGGGTTCGCCGCGGGCCCCGACCTCGAGCTCGAGATCATGAATTTCGTCCGGAAGCGGCTCTCCCCTCTCGCGATGCCGCAGGAGATCGCCTTCGTCGACACGCTCCCCCGGACGCGGAGCGGGAAGATCGTGAGGCGGGTCCTTCGCGCGCGGGAGTTCGGCGAGCCTGTAGGGGACCTTTCCACCCTGATGGAGGACTGACATGGAAGACATCCGGAAGACCATCCTCGACTACGTCCGCCGCGAGTACCTCGAAGAGGGGGACGATCGGCCGCTCACAGAAATGACCCCGCTCATCACGGGCGGGATCGTCGACTCCTTCTCGATGGTCTCGCTGAAGCGCTTCCTCGAACGGAAGTACGACGTCAAGATCCCCGATGCCGACGCCACGCCCGAGGCGTTCGACACGGTCGAGAAGATCGCCCGGCTCGTCACCCGGTTCGCCGCCGTGAAGGTCTGACCATGAGCAGCACGATCACGCTCACGGCCCGCGACGTCCTCCGCGGCGAGCTCGACGGCCTCAGGGAGTCCGGCCTCTACAAGGAGGAGCGGACCATCCACGCCCCCCAGGGAACCGAGATCGAGGTCGAGTTCCCCGCCGGTGCCGTTCCGAAAAAGGTCCTGAACCTCTGCGCGAACAACTACCTCGGCCTCTCGTCGCACCCGGAGGTGATCCGGGCCGCCCACGAGGGGCTCGACCGCCGGGGATACGGGATGTCGTCGGTCCGCTTCATCTGTGGCACGCAGGACATCCACCGCGAGCTGGAGCGGCGCCTGACGGAGTTTCTCGGGACGGAGGACACGATCCTCTTCTCCTCCTGCCTCGACGCGAACGCGGCGATCTTCGAGGCCATCCTCTCCGACAAGGACGTGATGATCGCCGACCGGCTCGTCCACGCCTCGATCGTGGACGGGATGCGCCTCTCGAAGGCGATGCAGGACACCTACAAGCACTCCGACATGGCCCACCTCGAGGAGAAGCTGAAGGAGCATGTCGACAAGCGGTTCCGGATGGTGATCACGGACGGCGTCTTCTCGATGGACGGCGACCTCGCGAAGCTGGACGAAATCGTCTCCCTTTGCGGGAAATACGACGCGATGGTCTTCGTCGACGACTCCCACGCCTCCGGCTTCGTCGGGAAGACGGGGCGCGGCACGCCGGAGCGGTTCGGCGTCCTCGGGAAGATCGATGTGATCACGACGACCTTCGGCAAGGCACTCGGCGGGGCATCGGGTGGCTGCGTGAGCGGCCGGCGGGAGATCGTCGAGATGTGTCGGCAGCGGGCGCGGCCCTACCTCTTCTCCAACACGCTCGCCTCGGTCATCGTGGCCGGGACGCTGAAAGTGCTCGACCTCGTCTCCCTGACGACCGAGCGGCGCGACCGGCTGGAGGAGAACACGAAGCACTGGCGGCGGCTTCTGACGGAAGCCGGCTTCGACATCAAGCCGGGCGAGAGCCCGATCGTCCCCGTGATGCTCTACAACGCGAAGCTCGCGCAGGACGTCGCGCGCGACCTCTTCGCCGAGGGGATCTACGTCGTCGGCTTCTTCTTCCCCGTCGTGGCGAAGGGGCAGGCGCGGATCAGGACGCAGCTCTCGGCCGCCCACACGAAAGAGCAGCTCGACCGGGCGATCGAGGCGTTCCGGCGGGTCGGAAAGAGGCACGACATCCTCGGGAAGTCGAAGAACGAGATCGTCGAGAGGTACGGCCTCTAGCAGGCAGAGGCCGGAGGAGGGCGCGATGCTCACCCGAAGGATCCTCGAGGTCCCGATTCCGGAGAATTTGAGGCTCGACGGCACCGACCTCGAGCTTTTGAAGGCCACGTTCCAGGCGCTCGCCGCCCTCCGGGGAGAGAAGGACCGGCGGTGGGAGCTGACGGTCAAGCAGCTCGAGGACGACGGCTGGAAGGTCAAGTGGGGCCTCGCCTGGCGGGCCGAGGCCAAGCGCGGCAGCGACTACGAGGAGGCGACGGGGACGACGCTCGAGGAGGCGCTCTCCGGCGTCGCCCAGCTCGCCCGCGCCGACATGGTCGGCCACGTGCCCTGAAAGTCCGGACCCCGGAAGCCGCATAGACTGTCGGCCTCGGCCGCGAGGGGCGGGTCGTCCTCGCACCGGACCGGCCGCAAGGAGAAGCCGTGATCGACGAAACGCTGACCATGATCCCCGGCCCGACGCCGGTCCACCCCCGCATCCTCGACGCGCTCGCGCGCCCCACCGTCTCGCACGTCTCCCCCGTCTTCGTCAAGGCGTTCCGACAGGCGCTCGACGACTTCAAGGCGCTCGGGCAGAGCGCCTCCGCGCAGCCCGTCGTCGTCTCCGGTGGCGGGACGCTTTCCATGGAGATCGCGCTCGTCAACACCGTCGCCCCCGGCGAGAGCGTCCTCGTGATTTCGCACGGCTACTTCGGCGACCGCTACGGCGAGCTGGCCTCGGCTTTCGGCATCAAGGCCGACGTCCTTCGGTCGGAATGGGGTCGCGCCGTTCCGCCCGGGGAGGTGTCGAAGCGGCTCGGCTCCGGGAAATATGCGGCGGTCACGATCACGCACGTCGATACGTCGACAGGGACCTCGTCCCCCGTCGAGGCCTATTGCGACCTCCTCCGCGGGCGCGACGAGCTCGTGATCCTGGACGGCGTCTGCGCGACGGGGGGCGTCGACGAGCCGTTCGACCGGTGGGGCGTCGACGTCCTCCTGACGGCGGCTCAGAAGGCGATCGGGGCGCCGCCGGGACTGGCGCTCTGCCTCTTTTCGCCCCGTGCGCTCGCGCGCCGGCGGTCGTTTCCGACCGTCCCCGCCTACTACGCGGACGTCCTCCGCTGGCTCCCCATCATGGAGGACCCGGGCCGCTACTTCGCGACGCCGTGCGTCAACGAGATCGTCGCGCTCGGCGAAGCGCTCCGAATGATCCACGAGGAAGGGCTCCCCGCCCGCTTCGCGCGGCACGGCCGGATCGCGCTGGCGATCCGCGCCGGCCTCGAGGCGCTCGGCCTTTCGTTCGTGACCGCGCCGGACTGCCGCGCCGAGACCCTCTCGGTCGTCTTCCTCCCGAAGGGGGTGGAGGACGCCCCCTTCCGCAAGGAGGTGGCCGCGCGCGGCGTCGTCATCGCGGGGTGCCTCGGCCCTCTCGCCGGGAAGGCGTTCCGCCTCGGACACATGGGGAACATCGGGCCGGGCGAGGTCGCGAAGACCCTCGGTGCGATCGAAGAGAGCCTGCGCAAGCTGGGCGTCGCTGTGCCGGCGGGCGCCGCGGTCGGCGCCGCGGCGAAGCACCTTTCCTGAGCGCCCTTCCTTCCTGAAACGGCGGTCGGGGCTACTTCGCCGGCGCGCTCTCGCGGGCGCGGAAGCGCCAGAGGGCGCTCCGCGTCCCGACCCCGACCGCACGGAGAGTGCCGTCGGCGGCGAACGTCGGGAACCGGACGTCGCCCTCGAACGCGACGGGAATCCGCTCGACGGCTCCCGTCGCCGGGTCGAGGAGCCCCGCGCTCCAGAACCAGGAGTCCGAAGGCGCCACGGTGACGGCGATCCGTCCGTCGGGGCCGACCGCGCCGGGCGCGAGAGGCGCGGGCGCGAGGCGGAGCGGACCCTGGAACGGGATCGGCCGCTCGCTGCCCCCCGAAAGCGGGACCGCCACGAGATGCGTCCCTTCCCGGTCGTTCAGCTGGACGACGAGCTCGCCCTTCCTCGCGTCGACGGACACACCGTGGCCGGGGCGGAGCTTCTTGACGGTCCCCGACTCGACGTCGAGTGCGTAGAGGTCGCCGCCATCCGGGTAATAGAGCGTCTTTCCGTCCGGCCCGGCGGCGAGCGTCGGCGGGGCGGCGCCGGTCGTCGCGTCGAAGCGCCGGAGGATCCGTCCCTCCTCCACGGAGGCCAGCGCGAGAAGCGGTTTCTTCTCCAGGCCGCCGAGGAGGAAGGCGACCGCGCCCCCGACGGTGGACGAGACCGGCGGCCCGACCTGCTCGGGCGTGTCGACGAGCCGCTTCAGGCTCCCGTCGGCCGACGTCACGAGCAGCCGCTGGCGCCCGCCGATCCGGCTCGGCACGACGAGTCGCCCGTCGCCGAGCTCGACGGGGCACATGACGACGCTGCCGGCTGACGCGAGACGCTCCGGGACGCCGCCCGCGGGGGTGAACTTGAGGAAGTCGGCGGGGTATTCCTTCGTGTCGACGTAGAGCGTCCCGTCCGCCGCCGCGCTCAGGAACCGCGGGCGCGTGGAAAGGGTCAGGATCACGGAGCCGCTCGCCTCGTTCCGGGAGACCTGCGAGACGCGCGAGAGATCCCCGGAGAGAATCGTCCCGAGGACCGAGACGCCGTCGGGCGCCACCGCGAGCGGCGGCGAAAGGGCGAGCTCCGGCGCGAACGGCCGCACCTGGCCGCTCGTCAGATCGAGGAGATACGCACGGCGGACCCGGTTCTCGCGCTCGCTCGCGAGGCGCCCCCAGAAGACGACGTCACTGCCGTCCTTGAACGCGTGGAAGTTGAGCCCGACCGCTTCCGCCGCGATCCGGAGGCCGACCGCGTCCACCTTTCCCGAGTCGGGACGGAACCGGTGGGGCTGGAAGTTGCGCTCCGAATCGAGCTTCACGACGAGGAGACTCCCGTCGGGAAGCACCTCGGGCCCGGAGGCGTCCGGGAGAACGAGCCGCTCCTCCCCTCCGATGGCCGGCACGCTGTAGACGCCGCGGGGAATGTCGGTGACCCGGTCGAAGAAGATCCGCGACCCGTCGCGGGCCCAGCAGAGCTTGTAGATCGACCCGAGCCCCTTCTGGTGCGTCAGGACCGTCCAGTCGCCCGAGTCCGGCCGGAGGAGCGCCACCTGCGACACGCCTCCCTGCAGCGTGACGAAGGCGACGGTCTGTCCGTCCGGTGAGACGCGCGGCGTGAAGACGGCCGTGGAACCCCCGAGGAGGAGCTCGCCGTTCCAGTCCTTCGCCGCGGGATCGGCCGTCTTGCCGCGGAACCACCAGCCGGCCCCCGCTCCGGCGGCGAAGAAGGCGACGCCGAGGCCGAGGAGGACGAGGAACTCCCGCGCGCGCTTCGGCGCCGCGGGGGCCGGGCGGCGCGTCGCCGTCGTGGGCGCCCCGCGGTGGGGCACCGCCGCTGTCGTGTCGCCCGAGGTGGCCGCCGGGAGCGGCGTCGCCGCTGTCCGGGTCTGCGTCCCCTCCTGCGCCGTCGCCAGGTTGTCCCGCACCTGCTTCAGGTCGCGGGCGAGGTCGCGCGTCGCGGCGTAGCGCTCCTCGGGGTCCTTCATGAGCAGCCGCGCGAGGATCCAGCGGAGCGGCGCCGGGACGCGGGGGTTCACGCGCTCGATCGGCTCGGCGTCCTCCTGGATGATCGCCGAGAGCGTCTGGACCACGGTCGGCCGGTCGAAGGCCTTCCGGCCCGCCAGCATCTCGTAGAGGATGAGGCCGAGCGTGAACTGGTCCGAGCGGCCGTCGAGGGTCTTTCCCGAGGCCTGCTCGGGCGACATGTAGTTCGTCGTCCCGACGACGAACCCGGTCTGCGTCATCAGGTTGAAGGGGCCCGCGTCGCCGTCCTGGGGCCCCCCCACGAGCTTCGCGATGCCGAAGTCGAGGATCTTGACGAAGCCGTCCTTCGTCACCATGACGTTGTCCGGCTTCAGATCGCGGTGGACGATTCCCGCCTCGTGCGCCTTCGAGAGTCCGTCCGCGAGCTGCGTCGCTATCTGGAGCGCCGTCCGAAGCGTGAGCGGCGCCCCGTTGATCATCGAGCGGAGCGTCCGCCCCTCGATCAGCTCCATCGCCATGAACGGCGAGGTCTCCGTGTCGCCGATCTCGTAGATCGTGATGATGTTCGGGTGGTTCAGGGCGGAGGCCGCCCGCGCTTCCTGGGAGAAGCGCGCGAGCCGCGTCGGGTCGGAGGCGAAGTCGGCCGGCAGGACCTTCAGCGCCACGTCCCGTCCGAGGCGCGGGTCGTGCGCGCGGTAGACCTCCCCCATCGCGCCGGCGCCGAGCGGCGCGCGGATTTCGTACGGGCCGAGCTTGTCTCCCGGGGCGAGGCTCATCGGGTCGTCCGGGCGATTATGGACGACCCGGCTGGGGGCGGCGCCGCGTCAGGAAGGTACGGGGTCGTCAGGGGACGATCGAAGTCCAGATGGCACTCAGCGTGGTGATGCCGTCGTCGGTTTGATTCCCGGAGTAAAGCGGCCCGTTCGAGAGCCACCAGAGGCCATCCTCCGGGCGAGGCGGGAAGAGGCCGATGTCGGCAGAAGGGTAGGGAGTGTCGTAGAGATCCGGGTAGGGAGTGTTCGGGCATCGGGTCGTGAGGGACGGGAATCCGGTTTCGAGCGCCATCGAGCCATCGATGAAGAAGTACGGGGCATCAGTAATGGGTCTGAACCTCCCCGTGACTGATGTGAACACCAGGTCGCCGACGGCGCCCTGAGTGACGATCGTACATTGGCCACAACCGCCCACGAGCGTCTCGCCGATCTTGGCCGGCTTCGGTTGATCGTCAGGAGAGTTGAGGAACAGGTCGTTATCAATGAAGAAATCGTGGGCCGCGACCCTGGCGTAATTCAGCGAGAAATCATTGGAGCCACTGCTGCACTTGAAATCCATTGAAAAACTGACCAGGAGCTTCCAGTACCTCCGGATGATGTTCATCGTGTAGAGCGTTTCGCGCACCTCTCGTGTCACGGAATCAAGGAGCCGCACTCTCAACGTGTCCGGGGCGAAATTGCGGGAGATGCTGTGGGGCGCGTTATAAATTGTGGTCTCGCCGGAACTGCGAGATATCGTGCCGAGTCTCGGGCGAAACCACGTTACGGTGACGTTCCGCACGTTGAGCAAGCGCAGGGTGGGACCCTCCTCGAATTCGCTCGAGGCGGGCAACCTGAAGAACGCTGCAAGGAAGGTGGAGCCGTCGGTCGGGAGCCACGGAAACCGGGACCCCTGGCTGAACGGCAGGAGCGGGTCCTGAGAGCGCACTTCGAACGCCGCGAGAGTGCCGAACCGGGACACAGATCCCGCCTGCACGGTTCGCGTCTTGGCGCTCCCCGCCGACGGGCTCGTGTTCCAGAGGCGGATCAGGAGAGCCCGGGACGACGTGTCCACCCGTCCGCCGGTCAATCCGCCCCAGCCGGCGTCCGTGAGCACGGCAAGAGAGGCGCGATCGATCGCATCCACCGCCAGCCCTCCCGCCCCGTACCGGAGGGTGAGCAGCGCAGGCGGCGCGAACTCGAGACCACCCGGCGAGACCTCGTATCCCGAACCGAGAGCCCCGGGGGCGTCGTTCGTCGTGATCGCGATCGAGATCGGCGTCGGCGTGCTGAGCGCTCCCGCCGGCACTTTCAGTGTGAAGATTCCGTCGCTCGACCGTATCGAGCCCCCCTCGGGCCCGATCGTCGCCGAGGACGGGAGGTTCACGGGGAGCGGCGCGATTCGAGTGATGACCGAGTCGCCCGAGAGGTTATCGATGGACGAGTCGAAGACGTCCACGCTGCCGGACACGACCTTGACGACGAGCTCAGCGTCTTCGGGGATGGCCGTGCCGGTGAAGAGTGACCCGATGCCGGGCTGCTCCCAGCCCGAGGGTCCGAGCGCGCGAGTCGACGTGGCGACGGTCGCGCCTGCCGCGTTCTTGAGCGTCAGCGTGTAGCTGGCGCCGTCGTCCCCGGCCGCGAAGCCGACGTTCGTGCGGAAGCCCGCGTCCGCGCTCGCGTCCTGCCGGATGCCCGTGACCACCGCGCCCGCATCGGCCGACATCAGGAAGGAAAGCAGCGGCACGGGCTTCTGCTGCGCGCCGAACGTGCCTGGCCTGACTCCCGTCGGATCCACGTTGCTGGTACGGCAGAGGATGCCGACCGGAGTCTGGGACCGGAAGCGGAGCGCTCCCGACGAGCCGACGGGCAGAGCGAAGAAGGAATCGAGAACATCGACGACGTCGACGATCTTCCCCGCGGGGATGATGAATTCCTTCGAGAGGGGCGCGGTGTTGGCGTTCTTCTTTTCATGAAAGGCGACCGTGACCGTCGCGTCCTCGGAGGCCGGGTTGTAGAAGCGTCCGTCTGTCCGGAAGAAGGTGGAGTTCTTGCCATCCGCGTGGGCAACGCCGTTGATCAGGACGTCCTGCCAGCCGGCGGGCAGCTCGTCGAACGTGAAGAGAGAGCTGTCGCCGGTGACGTTGTCGACGACGGACGAATAGCCAGCGGCCTTACCCCGGACAACCTGGAGCTCCGCCCGGGCTATCGCAACGGGTCCCGCGAAGCCCCCGACGCCGAACTGCTGGAAACCGCCCGCCGCGAGCGCGAAGTCCTTCGACCCGATCTCGTTGCCGTCGGCGTCGTAGACGGTCACCGTCGCCTCGCCTCCCGAGGGATCCGGGAAGACGACGGCGATGTTGGTCCGGTAGCCGGTCCCGCCATCCGCCGACTGGCTCACCCACAGGCTATGGCCCACCTCGCCGGCGGAAAGTAGCTGCTGCTCCGCGAAGACCGGCAGCGCCACACCGTAGGTGCCCGAGGCCGCCGTGTTGTACGTCCGGGCCCGGATGAGGAGCGCCGCGTCGCTCGTGACCTTCGTAGCTCCGGAACCCTGCGCGCCCCAGACGCGATCGAGGAAGTTCCGGTAGGCGACGGTCTCGCCCGCCGCCAGCGTGACCTGGCTCGGCACCGTGCCGTTCGGCGGGACGAGCGAGATCGTCAGCACCGCCGGGGCGTTTCCCGGATTCGTCACCGCGAGGTCCGAGACGAACCGGGTGTTGTTCTGGCCGGCGGCGTTGACCGTGCCCGGAATCGTCCAGACGTTCGCGCCCGTCAGAAGCCGGGACGGCAGGACGAGACCCGAGGCGACGAGGAATCCGAGAACGACGCGGTATTCGGCGCCCATGGTCATAAGCCTCCACCGGTGGCGGCAAAGACGAGCGGGCTGTCCCCGCGAACACTCGTCGAATTGAGGCACCCTCCCCCGGAATGGGGGAACGCTCCCTCGAGCGTTTTGAGAGTGAGACTCGATTCTGGGCCGATTGAGCCGGCTGTCAATGAAGATCTGCCGGCGAGCCGTGGCCCTGTCGCGGCGGACGCGGTGCTCCGGGCCGACGGGGCGGGGAGGTCACCCGTCTTCGTGCGCGGCGCCGCGGAGCGCCCCGACATCGGGGATCGTGAACCCGTCGCCCTCCGTCGTCACCAGCCCCTCGCGGCCCCAGCGGCTCATGACGCGGATGGCCGACTCGACCGTGGTGGCCGTCAGGTCCGCGATCTCCTGCCGCGAGAGCGCGAGCGGAATCGTCACGGCGGCGCCCTGGCGCCGGCCCAGCCGCTCGGCCAGCATCAGGAAAAGGCGCGCGATCCGCCCCTCGACCGGCCCTGCCAGGTCCGCGAGCCGCCGCGAGATCTCGAATTGCCGCAGCATCAAGCCCTGCAGGAGCCGCCGCGTCATCTCGGGGTGGGCGTCGATCGTCGCGAAGAACTCGCGCTCGGGGACGCGGAGGATGGACGACGGCTCCAGCGCGATCGCCGACGCCGGAAACCGCTTTCCCTCGAATACCGCCACCGCGCCGACGGGCTCGCCGGGCCCGAAGAGGCCAAGGATGACGTCGCGGCCGAGCGCGGCCTTCACGATCTTCACCTGCCCGATCAGGACGAAGCAGAGATCGGTCGCCGGCTCCCCTTCCTCGAAGACGGCCTCGCCCCGCTCGTAGACGCGGACACGGCAGACCGGCGCGAGCAACTGCCGTTCCGCCTCGTTGAGGCTCTGAAAAAGAGGAACGGCCTTGAAGAAGGAGAGCGCGGATCCGGGCATGCGTCCTAGCTTAGTCCGCGGGCCGGCCGAGAGGAGGGCCGCATCAGGGCCGCGTCGATCGTCAATACCGAGGAGATATCAGGGGCCGACCGCCCCCGCTCAGGGCGGTCAACACCCGGTCTCCACGTCCGCCGTCCGAAAGGCCCGCTCCAGGAAGGTATTCAACGCCCCGAACCAGCGCTGCCAGGTCGCAGCCCACCGCAACCGGGCAGGTGAACGATCACCATCGCTCTGCGACACCGGAATCTTTCATGACGCCTCCCCCCAATCAGGACGATGCTGACCTGCCCCGTCCGTCTCGCCCGCCCACAGCCTAACAGGACCTCGCTCACCATCTCGCTGCCCGGACCCGGGTTTATCTTTAGAATCCGGAATGAGGAGCCATGGGGGGGAACGCCGATGCCTTACAGATTGATCTATTCGTCCGAGGCGACAGGGGAGATGGCGAGGGCCGACCTCGAGCAGATGCTGGAGGAATCACGGGTCCGCAACGCGAGGCGCGACATCACGGGCGCCCTCGTCTTCGTCGACGGCGTCTTCCTGCAGGTTCTCGAGGGGGAGCGGGACGACGTCGAGGACCTGATGGAAAGCATCCGGCGCGATCCTCGGCACCGCAACCTCAAGGTCTTCCACGAGGAGGAGAGCGATCGCCGCACGTTCCCGACGTGGCGCATGGCCTACCTGAGCCCCCGGGCCGAGGACGTCTCCGCCTGGGCGGGGCTCGAGGGCGCTGCGTCCATCGAAAGCGTGCTCGCCACCCTTCAAAGCGACCCGGACCGCGTTCCCCAGGTGCTGGTCCGCCTCGTGGAGGCGCTGGCGTCGAAGTAAGCGGACTCTCATTCGTGGTACTTTGTCGAATCAGACTGATTGTCGTCCCAATATTCACTGAACAACCATGAGGAGCGCCATCATGGGCCGGACGAACGACTGCCGAGTGGCCACCCGAGGAACCATGGCGTTCTTGCTGCTCGGCGCCGCGTTCACGCCTGCTGCGGCGCAGGTCGTAAAGCGTGCTCCACCCCCGCCCACCGCCACGCCGGCGACCGTCGTCGCCCCCGCTCAGAAGCTACCCACGCCGCCCCCGCAGGGTGGCGGCGTGGCCCAGCTCAATCCTGATGCCGCCTGCGTCTCGAACGCCACGCCACGCATCAGCAACATCAACGGCACACAATCGGGCATCGTATTCCAGCCGGGTAGCCAATTGAACATCGTCGGCTGCGGCTTTGGGAAAAGCGGTCAGGCCTACCTGAGCGGCGGTGGCACCACCGTACAGCTGAAGATCGATTCGTGGGGTGACAGCAACATCCGCGCGCAAATTGAACCTGCGCTCGGCGGGCTGCAGGACTTTGGCGGCGTCAAGGTGAACGTCAAGCCGAACGGCTTCCCCGTCATCAGCTCGATAGAGACCCACAGTTTCAAGGCGGCCCGGGCGCAGTTCGTCCTCGCGATGCCCCCCGAAGCCGTCGGCAACTATTCCAACATCTATGGGACGCCGAAAATCAGCAGCGTCGGCAGCTATTCCCAAACCGGTGGCACGCCGACGGCGAGTGGCAAAACCCGAGCTACCGGTTCAGTCGCCGGACCCAGGGCGGCAGCTCCGACGGCAACCAGCGCCGTCTTCACCAGGGTGTCGCGGGCGCAAATGTACCCCGGGGGGTTCTGCCCGGCAGTGTCTGATCAACCCAGCCAGATGACGGACAGCTGGCGCGTCGACTTTCTCGCCAACGGGTTCGACGTGGATGGCGTCAACTACACGAACGAGACCGACGCGAAGACGTGGGACACCCAGCAGGTCCAGTGGGTGGCCGTCGGAAACGGCGGGAGCGCGAAATACGACGCGATGCAGAAACGTGTCTTCGCGACGTTTCAGGGGAGTTCCATGTACGTCAAGAAGGGTGGCACGCTGGAGACGATCGTGAATGCGGCTTTCAATCCGGTCAAGCTCTACGAAAGCCTCAAGAACAGCGGCAGCGCCTGTAGCTCGAGCTACACCCTGTCGCTGACCGTGAGCGGCCCGCGTGGCATCGCGCCGTTCAAGTAGGGTGACCTGCCCCCCGGAAAAGTAGCCGGATCCGGTTTGGAGTTCTCCATTGGAGCGGGCCTCTCCCCGTCTATGGAGAACTCACACCCTCCGAGGACCCGTCTTCAGGGGAAAGATCGGTGCTCCTGTCCCTTCTGAAATCGTCTGCTCGCGCTCAGCGGCGAGCGAAAGCGAGTCCGCTTCACCCCCGGGTCAGGCGACCGAAGGCCAAGCGTTCACGGAACGTCGGCTTTATCGCCCCGCTCCATCCGGCAACCATCGGGCGGCAGCATCAGCGCTATCCTCGGGTCGTGTATTGAAGGCAATCGCCGAACCTGGGGCAGCCTTATGAACAGCGTTGATGACGGCTTCGAATAATGCAAGGCCCCGGGGCGGCAAGCGGACCCCGGCTCCGATGACAACACAATCATAGCGCTTGGCAGCTAATTGACGCTCAACTGTCGGCCCAGCGGTCTCATCCGGCCGGATGTAGCCAAGATCGGCCTCCCATCCGCGCTCAGCGAACTGCTTCAGCGCAACTGCAATGCCGGCGTGAACCCTCTCCGCGGTCATACCTGGTGGCAAGGCAGGGTCGGAGAAATCCACAGTCTCCGGAACGTAGCCGACCAGCAGAATCCGTGTCATGAGCCCTCCTTCGTTTTGCAGCTGTCTCACTCTAAGCGGTCGGAATTCCACGGAACCAATCACTAACTCCGCGGCCGCGAATCACGGTTGGCCTTCTTCAAGATGGCGATGAAAAGGATGACGGACAGGATGGCGAGGCCGAGGAAGACGACATTGAGTGGGCGGCCTTCAAGGGCCGGTGATAGGCCTGCGTAGAGAAACATGAGCGCGGCGAGTGCGAACGACACGAGCTCCGTAATGTTTTTCATGATTCAGCTTCGTGAAAACGACGTCGTGTTGTCACGAATGTGTCGCCGAGGTCGGCTCCCGCCATCAGAGCGAGCCCGAGCGAGATACGAGCGGCTCCGCGAGCTGCCGGGCGTCGGCACGGTGAAGGTGCCTCGGCGGCTGCCCGCGTGGCGTGTGACGCTGCGCGGGGCGTCGTGGGTTGCCAAAATGCCTGCCCGCGAGAGCCGAAGAAGAGGCGTCTGCGGTGACGGCGTTGCGCCGCGGGAGTCTGGGTCGAGAGATGAGGCGGTACGAGAGTCAGGTGCGGTTAGAGGCACAGGGCCGTCCCTTCTCGCCATGGACCGGGTCCCCCGAGGATACCTCGCTCAACTGGGCGTCGCCGGCCAGTGCCAATCTTGCACTCCTGAGCGAAGCCGCGCAAACTGCTACAAGGAACGTACGACGACCGGAGGGATCCCTTGTGGCGGCTGGCATCTTCCCTCTTTTTCGTGTGTCTTGGCTCAGGCCTCGCGACGGCGACGGTCTACGACGTCGGGCCAGGGCAGACCCTGACTGAGATTGGTCAAGTCCCGTGGCATCAGCTCGCCGCGGGGGACGAAGTCCGGATCCACTGGCGCTCCGCCCCCTACCGCACGAAGTGGGTCATCAACAGGCGTGGTACACCGTGGGCGCCCATCGTTGTGCGGGGCATCGCGGGGCCGGCCGGCGAGAGGCCCGTGGTCACCGGGGACGGCGCCACGACGCCGGCGCCGCTCAACTTCTGGAACGAGCAGCGCGGCGTGATCAAGATCGGCGGATCCAACGTGCCTCCCGACGGCCTGCCGGCCTACGTTGTGATCGAGGGGCTGGAAATACGGTCGGGCCACCCGAGCTACACGTTCACGGGCGACGACGGGTCCGTGATGGCTTACTCGGCCAATGCGGCGGCGATCTACGTCGAGAAGGCGGAACATCTCGTCATCCGGAACTGTGACCTGCACGACTCTGGGAACGGGCTGTTCGTCGGCGTCTTCGACGGTGCGACCCAGGACGTTCGGGTCGAGCGCAACTTCATTCACGGGAACGGCAACGTCGGCAGCATCTATGAGCACAACTCCTACACCGCCGCTCTGGGGATCGTCTTCCAGGGCAATCGCTTCGGGCCTCTCCGCGCAGGCGCTGGCGGCAACAACCTGAAGGACCGCTCCGCGGGCCTCGTGGTGCGCTACAACTGGATCGAGGCCGGCAACCGCCAGCTCGACCTGGTGGACGGCGAGGACTCGGTCGTCGTCGTCAACGATCCGCGTTACCGCCAGACCTTCGTCTACGGCAACGTCCTGATCGAGCCCGACGGCGCCGGCAATAGCCAGATCGCCCACTACGGCGGCGACAGCGGCAACGAGGCGATCTATCGCAAGGGGACGCTCTACTTCTACAACAACACCGTGGTGTCGACGCGCGCCGGGAACACGACGTTGCTCCGGCTCTCCACGAACGACGAGCAGGCAGACGTCCGTAACAACGTCGTCTACGTCAGCGCTGCCGGCGCGGCTTTGGCGATGCTGGACGCGACGGGCGAGCTGTTTCTGTCCCACAACTGGCTCAAGCCCGGTTGGGTGGCGAGCCACGGTGGTCTGGCCGGGACGATCCACGACGACGGCACGAGCGTTCTCGGCGACTCTCCCGGGTTCGTCAACCTCGCGGGCCAGGACTTTCACCTTGTGGCTGGTGCCCAACCCATCGACGCCGCGACCGACTTGCCCGCGGCCGCCTTCCCGTCAAACCTGCTTCAGCGGCAGTATGTGCCGCACCAGGCGACGGAGTACCGCGTTTCCCAGGGAGTGGCTGACATCGGCGCCTACGAGCGCTGCACCGGGCCAGCCTGTGGCGTGATCATCGGCGCAGAGCCCGCCGGCCTCGTCGAGGATGTCCACGCTTCCGGCGGCACGAACTCGAACGTCAACAGCGTCCTCGAGCCCGGCGAGACGGTCCTCGTCAACCCCTCCTGGAAGAACATCGGCGCCTCCCCTCTCGCCCTCACCGGCACGGCGTCCGCTTTCACCGGGCCTGGCGGGGCGACGTATTCCCTCCTCGACTCCGCTGCCGGATACGGGACCATCGCCCCCGGAGCCACCGCAGACAGCTTCTCGGCCGGCGGGCCCTCCTACCGCCTCTCCGTCTCGAACCCGGCTTCCCGCCCCGCCACCCACTGGGACGCTACCTTCCTCGAGACGTTGAGCGACGGGATCGCGAAGAGCTGGGCTCTTCACGTCGGCCGGAGCTTCTCCGACGTACTCGTCGCCGACGGCGCTTACCGCTTCGTGGAGACCCTGCTCCACAACAACATCACCGCTGGCTGCGGCGGCGGAAATTACTGTGCGGCTAGCGCTGTCACCCGCTGGCAGATGGCCGTCTTCCTGGCCAAGGCCATGGTCGGACCGACGGGCACCGTGCCGACGAGCGGGACTGTCCCAAGCGTAGGCTCCTATGACTGCACGTCGGGCGGCAATTCGCTCTTTGGCGACATCCCGCCGACGGACGGGGGCTGCAAGTTCATCCATTACATCTATGCGCAGGGGCTCACGACAGGCTGCGGCGGCGGCAATTACTGCCCCGCCGGAAACGTCACCCGCTGGCAGATGGCCGTCTTCCTGGCCACGGTCATGGCCGGTTCGGGAGCTGCGGTCCCCGTCAGCGGAACCGTTTCTTCCGTCGGCTCGTACAACTGCACCGGGGGAGGAAACTCCCTCTTCAACGACGTCCTGCCGACGGACGGGGGCTGCAAGTTCATCCACTACATCTATGCGGGAGGGGTCACGGCCGGATGCGGTGGCGGAAAGTACTGCCCTGCGAGCAACGTCACCCGCTGGCAGATGGCGCCGTTCCTCGTCACCGCCTTCAGGATCCCTCTTCTCTACTGATCTGACGACGGGGAGAAGACCGCTCCCGGCTTTTCGTGTCCTTAACTTGCATGTCGGCCGGTTTCGGCGGAGGCGTTAACCTCTCCTGGCCACCATGCCCGCGCCGAAGAGAGAATCATGAGCGTCCTCGAGGCCGCCGTCGCGGAACAGGAGGGGGCGCGGAACGTCGTCCGGTTCCCGCATGTCAACCCGTTCACGGGCGAGCGGAGGAAACAATGAACGTACGCCGGGGCAAAGAGCGCCGGACCGGCGCCGCGCTCCATTCCTTCATCGCGGTCGTCGGCCCGTCGCTCTCCCCGGCTCTCGTCGAAAGCATCGGCGAATCCGCGGCGAGAGCCGGCGCCGGTCGCTGTCCCGCCTTCCCTGATGCCCTGGGCGTCTCTGAGATGTTGGGCGAAGTCTTGCGGCAGGCCGCGGCGGCCGTCGTTCACCGGCAGGCGCTCATGCTGTCCCCCGAGGAGGCGCTTCGGTTCGCCACGTCGCCGGAAGGGATCGCCTTCCTCAAGGAGGCCATCGCGGAGTACCACGACAAGAAGCTGCGCGTGGGCCGGTCCCGGCGTGTCAGAACGCCCTCGGGCGAGCGGAGGCGGTTTTGAGGACCCTCCTCGAAGCCGCCATCGCGACGAAAGCGCCCGAATTCCCCAGGAAGATGATGGTGCGCCCAGCAGGAGTCGAACCCGCAACCTTTTGATCCGTAGTCAAACGCTCTGATCCAGTTGAGCTATGGGCGCACGCGAGATCGCGCAGGACCGCGGAGCGTAGCCGAGACGGCGCCGGCTTTCAAGTCGGGGGGAGCGGGCCGCGGCCGGGCCTAAACCCGGCTTTCATCCCCTGCGTATGAGCCTCCACGCGTGAAAGGGAACCTCTCGTCATGAACGCCATCGAGCTGCACGGCGTCGTCAAGCGTTTCGGGAAGTTCACCGCCGTCGACCGGCTCGACCTCGCCGTTCCGAAGGGAGTCACGTTCGGGCTCATCGGCCCGAACGGCGCCGGGAAGACGACGACGCTCCGGATGATCATGAACATCACGAAGCCCGACGACGGAACCGTGACCGTTCTCGGCCAGCCGATGAGCGAGGCGCTGCAGGAGAAGATCGGGTACCTCCCCGAGGAACGCGGCCTCTACCGGAAGATGAAGGTCGTCGACCAGCTCCTCTTCTTCGCGGCGATCAAGGGGGTCGACCGCGCGACCGCGATGAAGCGCCTCTCTCCCTGGATCGACTCGATGGACCTCCGGCCGTGGCTCCAGAAAAAGACCGAGGAGCTGTCGAAGGGGATGCAGCAGAAGGTCCAGTTCCTCGGGACGATCGTCCACGACCCGGAGATCCTGATCCTGGACGAGCCGTTCTCGGGGCTCGACCCGATCAACGTCATCCTCGTGAAGGACTTCTTTCAGGAGTTCAAGCGGCAGGGAAAGACGGTCGTCTTCTCGACGCACGTCCTCGAGCAGGCCGAGCGGCTCTGCGAGCGGATCTGCCTGCTCTACCGGTCGAAGAAGCTCCTCGACGGGACGGTCCGCGAGATCAAGCACGCCTATCTCGGAAAGGTCCCGCTTCCCCCTCCGGTCGAGCCCGAGCCCGAGCTCGAGAAGATCTTCATCAAGGCGGTCCAGGAATCGGGCTTCTCCGCCCCCACCGCCGAAGAGCTGCGGTAGGAGACCCCGATGGACCCCAAGCTCCTGATCATCATGCGCCGCGAGTTCCTCCAGCAGGTCACTCGACGGGCCTTCTGGATCGCGACGATTCTCGTTCCTTCCATCGGCCTCGGCATCGTCGGCATTCAGGTCCTCCTGAACCGCTCCCTCGACGCGAAGGGGAAGATCGCCGTCGTCGACCTGACGGGCCGCCTCTACGACTCGCTCGTCGCGGAGAAGCGCGCCCGCGCCGCAGGCGACGAGAAGGCGAAGGCGGCGGAGGGGGCCCCCGCAAAGGCGGCCGTGAAGGTGCGCGAGGCGCTGGAGTTCTCGAAGGTCGACGCGACGCCCGAGACCCTCTCTGACGTCCGGAAGAAGCTGAACGCCGAGGTCCAGGCGGAGAAGCTGAAGGCCTGGATGCTGCTCGACGGAAAGACCCTCGAGAAAGGGACGGCCGAGTACCGGGCCAAGTCCGTCAAGTCGGACTTCATCATGCGTGAGCAGATCATGGGCTGGCTCTCGCGCGCGGTCACGAAGGAACGGCTGAAGGACAAGGGGGTGGACCCCGCCGTCTATGACGCCGCGCGCATCCGGGCGGAGCTCGACGTCCGCGAGGCGAAGGACGTGGAGACCGGCGAGACAGGGAAGAACGTCGGATTCAGCCTCGCGGTCTCGGCGATCCTCTTCTTCCTCATCTACGGCTCGCTCTTCGCGTGGGGGGGCGCCGTCATGCGGGGCGTCATCGAGGAGAAGAACAACCGGATCGTCGAGGTCGTCATCTCGTCGGTCCGGCCCACGACGCTCATGCTCGGGAAGATCCTCGGCATCGGCCTCGCCGGCCTGACGCAGTACGCCGTCTGGGCGTCGCTCGCCCTCGTCCTTTCCGCGCCGGCCGCGATGGCGATGATCGGGTTCGTCGACGCGCCGCGCCTCCCGCTCCACGTCATCGGCGCCTTCGTCCTCTTCTTCGTCCTCGGCTATTTCCTCTACGCCTCGCTCTACGCGGCGCTCGCCGCCCCCTTCAACACCGAAGCCGAGGCGCAGCAGTTCATCATGATCCCGATGACCTTCCTGATCCTCGCGGCGACGACCTGGTTCTTCGCGTTCAACAGCCCCGACGGGACCCTCGCGACGGTCCTGTCGATCGTCCCCTTCACGGCGCCGCTGATCATGTTCATGCGGATCACGGTCCAGACGCCGCCGCTCTGGCAGATCGCGCTGTCTCTGACGCTGCTTCTCCTGACGATCTGGGGCGTCGCGTGGTTCGCGGGGCGCGTCTACCGGGTCGGCATCCTGATGTACGGCAAGAAGCCGACGCTCCCCGAGATCGTCCGCTGGGCGCGAATGTCGGACTAGTGCTTCAATTCGCCGTTGATCTGCGCGAGCCGCTTCTGGATCTGCGCCTTCTCTGTGGGTGAGGCGGTCTTGAGCTTCTGGTTGAGGTCCCACGCCTCGTCCCTGAGCTTCGCCTGGTGTGCGGCGTTCGAGTCGCCGTTGACCTGGGAGACGTGCGACACGACTTTCTGATTCCCGCTCTCGACGCCGGCCGGCTTCACGCGCACCGGCGCTGGCGGCTTGTACGCGGCCCGCTGATGCGTCTTCAGCTTCTGCTCGTGCGCCTTCATCTGACCGACCGTATACGTCTTGTCGCCCAGCTTCACGAGCGTGTCGTCAGGCTTTGTCGCGAGGAGGTTGTGGATCTCGGCGCTCTTCATCTTCGACGCGTCGATGGGTTCGCCGGCCGGCGCGGCCGCCGCTCGGAGCGCGGGCGAAGCAACGACGACCGCGAGGAGGATCAGGAAGAAGCTTCGCGTTCGCATCTCTTGGCTCCTTCAGTTATAGGGCACGCCGGCGGGCCCGGTGATCAGCATATGGATGTTGTACTTGCCGGAATACAGGCGAGGGACGTGCCATCGGGTCGCAATCGACCCCGTCGGCTTTCCCTTTCCCGTCACGGTCGCCTGGAGGTTGTCGATCAGGTAACAGTTGCCGGAATAGTTGAGGTCTCCGCCGCCGCAGACCCTCTCGACCTTCGCATCCTCGAAGAGCCAGCCATTCTTGAGCTGCACTTCGAAGAGGTCGTTCCCGTCGTCGCCCGTGTGGAAGAAATCCCAGTGGGTGCATGCGTGAAGGACCTCCACGCTCGGCGCGGAGTCGAGGTCCTGGATTCCCCCGGTGTTATCCGTGTCCCACCCGTTGCACATTGAGATCATGCCGCCGTTGTAGCAGCCCCGAATCACGACGGGCCGCTTGACGATTTCGATCGTCACGCGCGCCGCCGCGAAGGAGAGCGGGACCTCGTTCGTCGTCCGCTTGATGCCGTTCACGAGACGGATCGTCGCCGCCCCGTCCGGCACACCCCCGAAGTCGTCGGGAACGGTGCCGGCGGCTGCCGTGTCGCCCCAGTTGCCGATCACGAGGTCGACCTCCTTGCCGCCGGTCTTGAGGATCAGCCGGCGGTTCACCGTCCAGGTTCCGAAGCCGCTGCCCTCGACGCCGATCACGCCGCCGGGTGTCGCCTGCGAGCCGTCCGCGACCTTCGAGATCGTCGGATTCTGGACGCGCTGGAACGACGGGCTGTTGAGGTCGAGCGCGGCCGACTGGATCGACCCTTTCGACGCGAGCGAGCCGACGGGCGCCAGGGACACCGTCGAAGGTGTCGGCGTTCGGGTCGGCGCTGCCGACAACTGGCTGGCCGCCCCGCCTGGCGCCAGGGACGGCGGACCCGCGGAACCACCGATGCTACTGCCGCCGCCCGGACTACCGCCGCCCGGGCTGCCACCGCCCGGGCTGCCACCGCTCGGACTCGTACCCGGCGTCCCTCCTGCGGGCTTCGGGGCGCCGGCCGCGAGAACGCTCAGCCTGAGCTCGGCCCCGCCCGTACAGGGCGGCGCGGCGGCACTCGTGTTCTCTCTCCCCACGATGGTCGTCCGCCCTTCCGCGCGCGAGAGGAACGCGCCTGCGGAATAGCGGTGCTTCGAGACCGCCGGAAACGTCGAGATGTGGAGCGGCTCCGAAGCGCCGTCTCCGAAGACGAGGAGCGCCTTGCAGGGACCGCCGGTTCCCGCCACTTTGATCGTCACTTCCTGATTCGGCGCTGCGGGGTTCGGAGTGGCGGTCAGGGACAAGATCGTGCCCGCCGCGGCGAGAGGACGCGCGTGAAGGGCGGCGACGGCAATGGCGAGTGCGAATCGGGTGGATCTCGTCATGGCGCCTCTCCTTCTCTCATACCTTAAGTGAGAATCAATCTGGTCTCCGCCCGGTCCCGGTTCAAGGCCCGGGCATGGTCCGGGAGCGACAAATTCTCGCCTGTGGGCGCCGCGAGGATCAAGCGCGGGCCCGGAACTTGATGACGTCGACGAACTTCACGGTCGCGGGCGCGTGCCTCGTCGGCTCGAACATCGCCGTCTTTGTCGGGGCGGGCGCGTCTCCGACTAGAATGGCCGGCCCTGCCTTTCCCGACGACTCCGTTGGAGGATCTGGATGACGACCACGGACTCAATCGACCACCGAACGCTGTACCGGCTCCCCTGGACCCTCCCCGACAACGCCATTTCCTGGCTCGAGCCGACGTCGGCGTGCAACCTTGCGTGCGACGGCTGCTACCGGGAGAACGTGCCGGCCAGCCACAAGCCCCTATCGGAGATCCGGGAGGAGATCGCCGCCTTCCGCCGCCTGCGCAATTCGGACGGCATCTCCATCGCCGGGGGCGACCCCCTGATGCACCCGGAGATCGTCGAGATCGTCCGGACCGTCCACGACATGGGGATGAAGCCGATCCTGAACACGAACGGCGGCAAGCTCTCGATGCCCCTACTCCGGGAGCTCAGGAAGGCCGGCGCGTACGGTTTCACGTTTCACGTCGACAGCAAGCAGGGCCGTCCGGGCTGGAAGGGCAAGGGCGAGGTCGACCTGAACGCCCTCCGCCTCGAGTACGCCGAGATGCTGGCCGAGGTCGGCGGGATCACCTGCTCCTTCAACTCGACGGTCTACGAGGACACCCTCGCGGAAGTCCCCGAGCTCGTCGACTGGGCCGGAAAGCACATCGACATCGTCCACGTCATGGTCTTCATCCTCTACCGCGCCGCCGTGCCGCAGATCCCCTTCGACTGGTACGCCGGCGCGAAGAAGGTCGACATGGATGCGCTCGTCTACAGCGATCCGGGCGGCCGGCGCGTGGACATGAAGGCGCCCGAGGTCGTCGCCGAGATCCGGAAGCGGTTCCCGGACTTCGCCCCGTCCGCCTACCTGAACGGAACGGAAAAGCCGGACACGTTCAAGTGGCTTCTCACGGGCCGGGTCGGGACGAAGGAGCGGACGTACGGATACGTGGGCTCCCGTTACATGGAGATCATGCAGGCCGGCCATCACCTCGTGACCGGGAGGTACCTCGCCTACGCCACGCCTAAGCTGATGTCGAAGGGCCGGACGATGCTCCTTCTCTCCCCCATCGATGGCGGCGTGAAGTCGATCGCGAAGCGCTGGGCGGGGTCGCTGCTTTCAAATCCGCTTCGCCTCTTCCGGAAGATGCACTTTCAGTCGATCGCGATCATCCAGCCCGTCGACTTCCTCGAGAACGGCGCCCAGAACATGTGCGACGGCTGCCCGGACATGACGATGTGGAACGGCGAGCTGGTCTGGTCGTGCCGCATGGAGGAGCTGAAGCACTTCGGCTGCTGGGTGAGGACGGTGCCGCGGGAGGGGGCCCCGGTTGTCCGGCCGTCTGCCGCATGCTAGATTCCCCGGTCCGCGCGGGGGCACGCCCTCGCTGCCCGGGACACGGCGCATTCGTCTAGCGGTCCAGGACACCGCCCTCTCACGGCGGTAACACGGGTTCGAGTCCCGTATGCGCTACCAACTCTTCCCGAATCGGATCAATTAGGAATCGGGGCCGTCGGCATCATCGGCGTGCCCCCCGGGGCGTCCACCACCGCGTTGCCGGGGGCGTACGCGTCCGACGCTCCCGGAACCCCGTAGTAAATCCAGTTGCTGTCGCCGCCCGACGTGCCCTGGGCGGGCGCAGGAGCGCTCTGGGAACCTCCAATGACGTGCACGGTGCCGCCGGCGGGGCCGGGCGGCGGCCCGGTCGCCACCTGAACGAGGCCAAGCGCTTTCTGCTGGGCCTTGAACGCGTCCATTCCGGTCAGGCGGGTGATCTTCTTGACGTCCGCTTCGCGCAGGCTGACGAGCGATCCCCCCTTGTAAGCCTTGGCGGTGTAGAGCGCCCCTTTCTTCACCGGCTCCTCGCGGGAGAGCATGACGCCGGTGGGGACGACATCGATCTGCCAGACGACCTCCTGATTCAGGTCGTTGGACCACCTCGAGATCTTCTTCACCCTCGCCACGGGAACCCGTGAAACGGTCCTGTCGGGAAGGGTGGTCATGACCCAGAAGTCTCCCTCCTGCACCGGCTTGCCCATGGCGAACCCGTACCCGGTGGGTTCGAGGTCGACCCGGTAGATGACGTTCGGGGCTTCCGGGATCGGAGTCGGCTGGGGCGCGGATTGAGGCGCCGGCTGTTGTCCCTGAAGGCTCCCGGCAATGAAGCAGAGTGTCGCGGCGAGACCGGTACGGTGGCGCATGATTCCGCCTCCTCGCGACAGACTATCAGGAGGACCGGCTCCGTTCCTAACGCCGGTACACCATCGCGGCCGAGGGGGTCCCTTCGGCGAGCGCGGCCTCGGGGGTCAGCGCGCCGAACATCTGGATCGACTTCGCGACGAGGCCGGACCAGCCGGTCTGATGAGAAGCGCCGAGCCCGGCCCCGTTGTCGCCGTGGAAGTACTCGTGGAAGAGCAGGTAGTCCCGGAAATGCGGGTCCTTCTGAAACCTCTCCGAGCCGCCGTAGACGGGCCGCCGGCCGTCCGGTCCCGTCAGGAAGATCGCGGCCGTCCGGTCGGCGATCTCTTTCGCGACCTCGAAGAGCGTCGCCTTCCGGACCGAGCCCGTCGGACACTCGACCTTGAAGTCGTCGCCGTAGTACGTGTAGAGGTGGAGCAGCGCCCGGATGAGGAGCGCGTTGACCGGGAGCCAGACCGGGCCGCGCCAGTTGGAGTTGCCGCCGAACATTCCCGAAGTCGATTCGGCCGGCTCGTACTGAACCGAGATAGACCTGGCGCCCGCGGTCGAGCGAGAAGACGAACGGGTTCTCGAGGTGCCAGCGGGAAAGCGACCGGACGCCGTAAGGAGAGAAGAACCGCTCCTCGTCGAGCATCCGCGCGAGGATCCTCCGGAGCTTCTCCTCGTTGACGACCGCGAGGAGACGCCGGCCGCCGACGCCGGGCTTCGTCGGCGAGGCGATGTTCACGAAAAGCTCGGGGCGCGACTCGAGGAAGCGGCGCGCCCGCTCGGCGAAGCGCGGAAAGCGCTCGAGCACCTCGGGCTGGTAGACCGTCGAGGCGCAGAGCGGCAGGAGGCCGACCATCGAGCGGACCTTCATCCGCATGCCGCTCCCGTCGGGGAGACGGAGAAGATCGTAGAAAAAGCCGTCCTCCTCGTCCCACATCTCGTCCATGTGCTCGCCCGGCCGGTCCATCGCCGCCGCGATCCAGAAGAAATGCTCGAGGAACTTCAGCGCCATGTCCTCGTAAGTCGGGTCGTGCATCGCGAGCTCGAGCGCGATCTCGAGCATCCCCTGCGAGTAGAACGCCATCCAGGCGGTGCCGTCCGCCTGCTCGAGGTGTCCGCCCGTCGGCAGAGGCGCCGACCGGTCGAAGGCGCCGATGTTGTCGAGGCCGAGGAAGCCCCCCTGGAAGACGTTCTTCCCCGTCATGTCCTTCCGGTTCACCCACCAGGTGAAGTTCACGAGGAGCTTCTGGAAGGCGCTCTTCAGGAAGACGACGTCGCCCGTCCCCGTCCGCGACTTCTCGCTCTTGTAGAGGAAGATCGTGGCCCAGGCGTGGACCGGCGGGTTCACGTCGCCGAAGTTCCACTCGTACGCCGGCATCTGGCCGTTGGGGTGGATGTAGAGCTCGCGCAGCATCAGCGCGAGCTGCTGCTTGGCGAAATCGGGGTCGACCATTGCGAGGACGACGCAGTGGAAGGCGAGATCCCACGCCGCGTACCAGGGGTACTCCCACTTGTCGGGCATGGAGATGACGTCGTCGTTCACCATGTGGAACCAGTCGCGGTTCCGGATCTGTGTCTTCTGGTTCGGGTAGAGCGGGTGGGCCCCGTGCTCCTCGAGCCAGCGGTCGACGTCGAAGTAGTAGTACTGCTTCGTCCAGAGCATCCCCGCGAGCGCCTGTCGCATGACGATCCGCGCGTCGGCGCCGACGGCGGGAGGCGTGATCCCGGCATAGAAGGTGTCGGCCTCGCCGATCCGCGCCGCGATCGTCGCGTCGAACGCCTCGTCGAAGGGCGCGGCGGCCGCGAAAACGCCGGGGGCTTGGTCCGTCAGCCGGAGGCGCAGAACCGCCTCCCCGAAGGCCGGGACCGTGACGACGGCGTACGCCGCCGCCTTCGTCCCCGTCTGCGTGGCGTTCACCGCCTCGCGCCGGCCGGAGACGACGTACTCCCCGATCCCGTCCTTCACGAAGGGCGACGGGCTCGGAAGGTTCCAGATCCGCTGGAGGTTCGTCTCGTTCTCCGTGAAGAGGAGGGGCGCCCCGCCCTCGACGTAGAGCCAGCGCTCCCCGAGCGTCGGGTGAGACGCCGCGATCGCGCGCGTCCCCGCCGGCCCCTCGACTTCCGCGAGCCGGGGCTTCGGCTCCCCCTCGGACCACGACCAGGTGTTCCGGAACCAGAGCGTTGGGAGGAGGTGCAGCGTGGCCGCTTCCGGGCCGCGGTTCGCGACGGTAATCCTCACGAGCAGGTCTTCGGGGCCTCCCTTGGCGTACTCGACGAAAACGTCGAAATAGCGGTCGCCCTCGAAGACGCCCGTATCGAGAAGCTCGTACTCCATCTCGGTCCGCGCGCGGCGCCCGTTCGTCGCGACGAGGTCGTCGTACGGGTAGGCCGCCTGCGGGTACTTGTAGAGACCCTTCATGTAGGAATGGGTCGGCGTCGAGTCGAGGTAGAAGTAGATCTCCTTCACGTCCTCGCCGTGGTTTCCCTCGGCGTTCGTCAGGCCGAAGAGCCGCTCCTTCAGGATCGGGTCCTTCCCGTTCCAGAGCGCGAGTGCGAAGCAGAGGCGCTGCTTCTCGTCCGAGATCCCGAGGATCCCGTCCTCACCCCACCGGTAGGCGCGCGAACGGGCCTGGTCGTGCGTGAAGTAGTCCCACGCATTTCCGTCTTCGCTGTAGTCCTCCCGGACGGTCCCCCATTGCCTCTCGGAGAGGTAGGGCCCCCATTTACGCCAGGGGGTTCCCTTGGCGCGGGCTTCGTCCAGTCGGGCCTGCTCGGCGTTCATCTCGGTCACCTCCCGAGGGGGATCTCCCGGCCAATATACGACCACGGCGGGCGGCGGCCTCCGCCCGCCGACGCGAGGCGGGTCGCCTCAGCGTGACGCGACAACGCCGGCGCGCGACTCCCTCAGGAAGTCGCACCAGGCGTCCATCCCCGCGCCGGTCTTCGCCGAGAGCTCGAAGACCCGTGCCTTCGGGTTCACCCGCCGGAGATTTCCGAGGGCTGCGTCGCGGTCGAACTCGCACGGCCCGGCGAGGTCGGTCTTCGTCACGAGGACGGCGTCGGCGCCGCGGAAGAGGGGCGGGTACTTGAGCGGCTTGTCCTCCCCCTCCGTGACGGACAGGAGGGCGATCCTGAGGTTCTCCCCGAGGTCGAACTCGGCGGGGCAGACGAGATTCCCGACGTTCTCGACGACGAGGAGGTCGAGCTCCCGGAGCGGCAGGCTCGCGGCGGCCTTCGAGACCATCGTGGCGTCGAGATGGCAGAGGGTCCCTGTCGAGATCTGGACCACGGGCGCGCCCGTCGTCCGGAGCCGCCGCGCGTCGTTGTCCGTCTCGAGATCTCCGACGACGACGCCGGTCCGGAGGGCCGGCGAGAGCCGCTCGATCGTCTTCACGAGGAGCGTCGTCTTCCCCGACCCGGGCGACGAGACCGCGTTCAGGACGAGGAGGTTCAGCGCCGAGAAGAAGCCGCGGTTCCGCTCTGCCTGCCGGTCGTTCGCAGCGAAGATCGACTGGTGGACCTCGATCTCGCGGTGCGGATTTCGGTGACCGTGATCGTGACCGTGGTCGTGGTCGTGGTCGTGGTCGTGCGGATGCTCGTGGCCATGGTCCTCCATCGGCTTTCCGTCGATCTTCGTCGGGCCGGGCCGGCCGCAGCCACATTCGAGACACATCGTCAGTCGACCTCCAGCGAAACGAGATCCATCTCCCGACCCCGTCTGAGGTCGGCGCTCGGCTCTCCGCACGTCGGGCAGGAGCCGATCAGCTCTGCCGTCTCGAACTCGCCCGCGCAGCCGGGACACCAGAAGGCCCCCGGGACGTATTCGACGTCGAGCGCCGCCCCCGAGGCGATCGTCCCGGTCCGGAGAATGGTGAAAGCCTGCTCGAGCGCTTCCGGGACGACGCCCGTCATCCGGCCGACCCGGATCCGGATCGAGCCGATCCGCTCCGCGCCCGCGGCGCGGGCCTTTTCCTCGGCGAGGGTCAGGAGCGACTGGACGATGCCGGCCTCGTGCATGGCGAAGGAACCGCGGCAAGTCTAGCTCGGGGGATTACGGCGACGCGGTAATCTCGGCGAAAGACGGATGATCGACACACGCCGCTTCGCCGCGCTCGCCCTCCTCGTCGCTGCCCTCGCGGGCCCGGCCGCGGCGCAGATCCCGGGCCTCTCACCGTCGCCGACGCCGGCGCCGGAAACCGTCGGCGACCCCTACCGGCGCGAGACGCCGCGCAGCTCCTTCCTCGGCTTCATCTCGGCCGGGCAGAAGGAGAACTGGGCCCTCGCGACGGAGTATCTGCAATTCCGGGGGAACCCGTCGAAAGAAGCGCGGGAGAAACTGGCGAAGGAGTTCACGGCCGTCCTCGACCAGCACTTCACGGGCGACCTCGAGAAGCTGAGCCGCTCGCCGCTCGGGTCGCTCGACGACGGTCTGCCGCAGGAGTACGAGACGGCCGGCCAGATCCAGGCCGCGGACGAGTCGGTCGACGTCCTCCTCGTCCGCGTCACGCCGTCTGACGGGGTCCCGATCTGGCTCGTCTCCACCGCCACCCTGCGCGACGTTCCGCGCCTCGCGGCCGAGACGGGAAGCCCGAATCTCGGGGACCGGCTCCCCGGCCTTCTGAGGGGGAGGGTCGCCTCCCTTCACGTCTGGCAGATCGCCGGGCTCGTCGTCGGCTTTCCGCTCCTCGTCGTCTTCTTCTGGTTCTTTCTCCGCCTGACGGCGCCTCCGTTCTTGACGCTCCTGTCGCGGAAGTTCTCCGCCGGTGCGGTCGGCGAGGCGTCGGGACGTCTCCGCGCGCCGCTCTCGTTCCTCCTGGCCACAGGGGCGCACCAGCTCCTCGTCCCGTACCTCGCGCTGCCGCTCTTCCAGCGCTACCGCTATCACCGGACGTTCCAGGTCTTCCTCGTCGTCGGCGTGGCCTTTCTCCTGACGCGCCTCATCGGCGTCTTCACCGGCAGCATCGGTCAGCGCCTCGCGGCGGCGGGCGCCCAGGCGCCCCCGACGCTGAGCCTCGCCCGGCGCCTCCTGACGGGCGCCGTCGCCGTCTTCGCCGGCCTCGCGATCCTCGCCCTCTTACGGCGTCAACCTGACGGCGACGCTCGCCGGCCTCGGCATCGGCGGCATCGCGCTGGCCTTCGCCGCCCAGAAGAGCCTGGAAAACGTTTTCGGCGGCTTCCTCGTCCTCAGCGACAAGATCCTCCGGGTCGGCGACACCGTCCGGATCGGGAATACGACCGGCGACGTCGAGGACGTGACGCTCTACGCGACGCGCCTCCGGACGTTCGAGCGGACGCTCGTCTACATCCCGAACGGGACGCTCATGACGGCGCAGATCGAGAATCGGAGCCGGCGCGACCGTTTCTGGTTCAACCACACGATCGGCCTGAGGTACGAGACGACCCCCGCCCAGCTCCGGGCCGTGCTGGAGAAGACTCCGCGCGCGGTTCTCGGGCGACGCCCGGGTCGAGCCCGCCATCGATGCGCGTCCGGTTCGTCCGCTTCGGAGCGTCGTCGCTCGACGTCGAGATCATCGCTTACGTGACGGCACCCGACTGGGCCTCGTACCTGACGATTCAGGAGGAGTTTCTCCTCGCGATCATGGAGATCGTCGCGGCGTCCGGGACGTGCGTGGCCTTTCCGTCCCGGACCGTCTATCTCGGGAAGGACGTGCCGCCCGGCGCCTGACCCGGCGCCTCGAGCAGGGCCAGCGCGTGCGTGAGGTCTTCGTGCGCGCCCACGAGGACCAGAATGTCCCCCGCGGCGACGAGCCAGTCCGGCGGAGGAGGCGCATGCGGCCTTCCGTCCCGCAGAACCGCCGGGATGGCGACGTGGTGCGCGTTCAGGTCCAGTTCCTCGAGCGTCTTCCCCTCGGCGGCGGTTTCCGGCATGACGAGGAAGAGCTCGCTCGTTCCGGCCGCGACGAGTGCCGAGAGCCTTCGGCCGCCCGCGACGCGCGAGACCGGATCACGGAGCTTCCGGTAGGTCTCGTCCCTGAGCAGGCGGATCTGCGTGGCGACGACGTTACCCGGCATGTGGAAGATCCGCAGCACGCGCGCGACGAGCTCGATCGAGGTCTCGAACTCCTCCGGGATCACCTCGTCGGCCCCGACGGCGCGCAGGGCCTCGACCTCGCGGACGTAGCGGGTTCTGACGATGATCCGGAGGTCGGGGTTCCTCATCCGGCTGAGCCTCGCGACGCGGCGGGCGGCGTCCGGGTCCGGAATCGTGACGACGACGCCGAGAGCGCCCTCGATGTGCGCGGCGCCGAGCCCTTCGCTCCCCGTGGCGTCGGCCCGGAGGACGCGCAGTCCCTCCCGACGCGCTTCAGCGGCCCGCTCCGGGTCGACGTCGACGACAACGTACGGGATCCCGGTCTCGTGGAGGACTCGCGCCACGTTCGTGCCATTCAGCCCGGCGCCGACGACGACGATGTGCCCCTTCCGCGGCGAGCCCGCCTCGTCTTCCTCGGGGGACTCTTCCACGCGCTCCGGAAGGCGCGCCGCGAGCCGCGGCCCCGCCGCCACGAGGAACGGCGCGAGGGCGAGCGTCCCGACGGTCGCCGCGACCACGAGCTGCCGGGCGTCGCCGGAGAGCAGCGCGAGCGACGCCCCCGTCGTCGCGAGGACGAAGGAAAACTCTCCGACGTTCGCGAGCGCGAGGGACGCCCGGAGCGCCGTGCGCGGGACCGTCCCCGCCCCCCTCAGCGCCACGAAGGCAGCCATTGTCTTCATGACGACGAGCGCCGCCACGCAAGCGCCCACCGCGAGGGGATGGGCCACAAGAAACGACGGCACGAGGAGCATCCCAACCGACACGAAGAAGAGGCTCGACAGGAGATCGTGGAGCGGTGCGAGGGTCGCCGCCACCTCGTGGACGTGGTCGCTCTCCCCGAGGACGATGCCGGCGGCGAACGCGCCCATCGCCGCGGAGACGCCGGCCTTCTCGCCGGCCGCGACCATGGCGAGGACGACGACGACGACCGCGCCCGTGAAGGTCTCGCGGCTCCCCATCCGCGCGACGAGGTCGAGGAGGCGCGGGGCCGCCCGCCGGGCGATGGCGACGAGTGCCGCGACCCCCGCGATCGCGAGGGCGACGCGGCCGAGCACCTCGAGACCCGTCGGTCCGGTTCCCGAGGCGAGCGCCGGGAGAAGGAGCAGGATCGGGATGACCGCGAGGTCCTGGAAGAGCGCCACGGCCAGGAAGCGGCGGCCGTACGGCGCCGCCAGCTCGTCCCGGGCCTTCAGCAGAGGGAGCACGACCGCCGTCGAGGAGACCGAGACGAGGAGGCCGTGAAAGAGAGCGTCGTTCGGCTCGCTTCCCAGCGCCCGCGACGCTGCCGCCGCGGCCGCCGTCGTCATCGCCATCTGGAGCGCTCCCCCGACGAGCGAGGTTTTCCCCAGAGCCTTCAGCCGCCGGAGCGGGAATTCGAGGCCGACGAAGAGGAGGATGAGCGCCACGCCGAACTCGGCAATCGACTCGACGCGGCTCGCCTCACGGACCCAGCCGAGGGCGTGAGGGCCGATGACGACGCCGGTGACGAGGAAGCCGACGACCTGCGGGAGCTTCAGCCGACGGCAAATCCAGAGGACGGGAAAGGACGCCGAAAGGACGACGACGAGATCCCGGAGAAACGTCCGCTCCCACACGGCGCCAGTATAGGAAGGCCTCTGTCAGAATCGCGTGAAGGCGCCATGACGTTCACCAAGACGTTCCGCCGGAGCGGCCTCGCGACGCTCGCGGGCGTGCTCCTCGCCGCCGTCGGGAGTCTCTTCTCCGGTGGGCCGCTGACGCCGATCGGGGGCCTCGTCCTCTGCCTCGCCCTTCCCGTCTTCCTCGTCAGCGCCTTCCGGCACCTGATGCGCGGCCTCCTCTGGCGCGTCGGAAGCCGGCTTCTCGTTTCGTACCTCCTCCTCGTCGCGCCCCTCCTCTTCCTCGTCGCCGTCGTCTACGCGGGCGTCTGGCTCGTCGCCGCGCAGGTGGCCGGGCAGCGGCTCGAGCGAGCGCTCGAGCACCGCGGCGCGAGACGCTCCAGAAGACCGCCCGACTGCCTCGCCGACCGGCTTCGAGGAGACCGCCACGCCGTCCGAACGGAAGGCGGCGTTCCAGGCGCTCGCGCGATCCCGTGGCCGCCTTCGGCAGACGCGGGGTACGACACCCTGGCGGCCGGGCGGACAGGAGAATCGTTCGGGACGCCGGAGCGGCGCCTCGCTCCTTCCCCGGCCCTGGCTTCCCGACGTTCCGACGCTTCTCATCGGCCACTGACGGCCCGGAACTTCTTCGCCGGCGATCGAGCGGCGAGGCCGCCGGGACGCTCGTCCTGACTCCTGCGGACCGGCCCCCGTTCCGGCCGCCCTCGAGCGCGACCTCGGGATGGAGATCGACGTCCGGAGGGCGAAGCCCGCCCCGCCGAAGACGGCGACGGAGGGGCACGCCGAAAGCGACGCTCTCCCTCG
This sequence comes from uncultured Acidobacteriota bacterium, assembly GCA_963721385.1. GTDB lineage: Bacteria > Acidobacteriota > Thermoanaerobaculia > UBA5066 > UBA5066 > DAOMFB01. Next base: position 138,513 of record CAVRJB010000004.1, on the reverse strand, counting down.
GCAAGGAGCGCTTCGAGCTCGAGCGGCCTGCGGAGGGACGCGCGGGACGCCCTCCCGCGCGCGGCCTCGCCGGCGGCTCGGGCCCGATCTACGGCCGCTGGATCCTCTATCCGGTCTCGCTCACCGTCGACCGGTCGACTGGACGACGGGACGCCGCTTCCCGACGAGCGCATCGTCTTCCTCGTCCACTCCTCGGTGGCCGAGGAAGCCGCCCACCTCTTCGGCGAGATCCGGGTCGGGAAGTCGGCGACCCGCTCGGCCGACGTCGCGCTCGCGATCATGAAGATCCTCGGCGATCGCCGCCGCCGTCGTCTTCGTCCTCGCGACCGTGATCTCGGCGATCCTCGCTCTCCGGATCTCCCGCGCGACGCGGCGGCTCACGCAGGGCGTCGCCGAGGTCGAGAAGGGAAATTTCGCGCATCGCGTCATCCTCAAGGGAGACGACCAGCTCTCGCGTCTCGTCGGCGGCTTCAACGAGATGACGTCGCACCTCGAGGCGAGCGTCGCCGAGCGGGCTGCGAAGGCGACTCTCGAGCGCGAGCTCGCGGTCGCGCGTGACCTGCAGCGGCGCCTCCTCCCCCCTGCCGACTTCGCCTGCGCGGGGTTCGAGATCGCCGTCGACTTCCACCCGGCCGCCGCGATCGGCGGGGACTTCTACGACCTCGTCGCCGAGTCGCCCGGGACGCTCACGGTCGTCCTCGCGGACGTCTCGGGACACGGCCTCCCGACCGGCATCGTGATGGCCTCGGCGAAGGCGTCACTGACGGCCCTCGCGCGTTCGGGACGGAAGGGGGCCGAGCTCCTCTCGGAGCTCGACTCAGAGATCCGGAGGACGACCGAGAGCCGGACGTTCGTGACGATGGCTTATCTCCGGTTCCTTCTCGCCGAGGGTCGGGTCGAGTACACGAACGCCGGCCATCTCTACCCGTACCGCGTCGCGCCGGACGGCGCAGTCACCTCGCTGCCGAACCCCGCGCGCCCTCTCGGGCTCGAGCTCCCCACCACCTTCAGGACCGTCACGGCGCCGCTCGCGGCCGGCGACGTCTGGGTCCTGATGTCCGACGGCATCGTCGAGGCGACGCGGCCCGGCGCGGACGAGGAGTTCGGCTTTGCGCGAGTCGAGAATGTCCTCGCCGGGGTGAAGGGGCTCGGAGCGGCGGCCGTCCGGGACCTCCTCCTCGCCGAATGGCGCTCCTTTACGGGAGGCGACGAGCCGGTGGACGACCGGACGCTCGTCGTCCTTCGGACGGGGGCTTTCCCCGCATGACAGCGCCGAGGCCGCGCGCGCTCGCGGCGTTTCTCCTCGCCGTCGTCGCGACGCAGGCCGCCTATCAGCTCGGACGCGCCCTCCTCCACCCGAAGCAGGGCCTCGACCTTGCTCCCCCGTACGTGGCCGCGCGGATGCTCCTCGAAGGGGACCGCCGCTTCTACGACGATTCGGCCGTCGGCGCGGCCGGCACGCGGATCGGGCTCCATGGCCCCGCGGGGCCCGGCGACCCCATTCTCAACTTCATCTACCCGCCGTGGGTCCCGGCGGCGTACCTCCCCGTCGCGTTCCTGCCGTGGGCCGCCGCGCGAGTCGTCTGGTTCCTTTTCTCGGTCGCGGCCATCGCGCTCGGGATCCGCCTCGCGGCGGAGGCGATCGCGCGAGATGCCGAGGAGGCGCGTGTCTTCGGCGCAGGCCTTCTCGTCGCCGCCACCTTCTTCTTCCCGCTTTACTACGGCCTGATGACGGGTCAGTTGAACGCGATCCTCTTCCTGGCGGCCGCCGCGTCGTTGAAGGCGATCGTCCGGGGTCGGTCGCTCGCGGCGGGGCTTCTCCTCGCCCCGGCCGCCCTCGCGAAGCCGTTCCTCGCCTTTCCCGCCCTCGTGTTCGCGTTCCGGCGCGACGGGCGTGCTCTTCTTGCTCTCGGGGCCGGGGGCGCGGCACTCGCCGGGCTCGGAGTCCTTGCCGGCGGGCCTGGCGCCTGGGGCCGGTGGTGGGCGCAGGTCTCCCTCCACAACGCCCTGACCTCGTTCGAGCCGAGGAATCACTCCCTCGCGGCGGCGGCGCTCGCGCTCTTCGCGCCCGGACCCGCGTCGGCGCCGCTCGTCCCCGCACCGGCCCTCGTCGAGCCCTTCGCCCTCGCGCTCGGCCTCGCCGCCTCGGCGCTGACGCTCGCCGCGCTCCTGCCACGCGGCCTCGCGGGACCGGACGCCACCCTCGGGTTCGGCGCGACGCTGGTCCTCGCGCTGCTCGTCACCCCGAAGTCGTGGGAGCACTACGGACTCTTCCTGCTCCCGGGCTTCCTCGCCGCGTTCGCGTCGCTCGCGAGGCGGGGCGAGGCGGCACGCCCCCTGCCGCTCGCTCTTCTCGGCGTCTCGTTCGCCGTCTGGGCTTTCGTTCTCGGCCCGAAGGAGGAGTACGCGGCCCTCTCCCGCGGGGCCCTCGTCGTCTTCCTCCCGATGAAGACCTGGGCGTCGCTCCTGCTCCTCGCGCTTCTCGCGTCGGCGGCGCGGCGGCGCCTCTGAGGCGGCTCAGCGCCGGACGCTGAAGGTCCGGCTGAACCCGTCGTCGCAGCTCGTCACCGTCACCGCGATCCCCCCTTCGGGGCCGCAGCTGTAGACCTCCTCGACGTCGGGGCCACCCTCCTGCCGGACGATCGGGAGGGTCGCGAGTTCCGCCTGATCCCGCAGCGAGCGGTCGAACGGGAAATGGACCTCCTCCCAGGGGACGACGTCACCGTCGGGGCGCCCGCCCACCACGCGGCTGCACTCGAGGAACCGGAAGTGCCCGATATTGTGCGCCGGCCGGTAGCGGCGCATCGCCATGAGCGGCGGCTCTCCGGGTTTTGGCAGCGGCGTGTCGCGCGAAAAGATCGGGTCGAACGCCACGTCGCCCCCCGACTGCGCCTCCCGGAAGACGCCGAACGTCCGTGTCAGCCTCTCCTCGAGCTCCCACCCGGCCTCGGCGTCGAGAGTGATCGCAAGGCCGATGGCCGTCGCGGCGAAGGGATAGGCGGAGCGGCGGACCCGGCGCTCCCCGAAGCGCTCCTTGAGGCGCCGTGGCACCAGCGGGAACGCGCCCCCGCCGCCGACGATGTAGAGTCCGGCCACCTCGTCCCACGACGCGGAGGACTCGGGGGTCGAGAGGAGCGGCTCGAGTGCGTCCATCGTCCGCTCGACGAGCGGCGCGCACGCCTTGTAGACCTCGTCGACGGGAAAGGCGATCGGCTCGCGGCCGACGGCGGAGAGGTCGACGACGAAGCGCCTCGTGTTCGGGGTGACCGATTCCTTCTGCCGGGCGCACTCCTCGAGGACGAGCTCCCGCTCGGCCGCCTTGAGCTCGCCGAGGCCGGCTCGCGACGCGACGAGCGCGAAGATCGCCTCGTCGAAGTCGTCGCCGCCGAGGCGGACGATGCCGCGGCTCGTGACGACTTCGTTCGTCCTCCGGGCCATTTTCAGGAGCGACGCGTCGAACGTGCCGCCTCCGAGGTCGTAGACGACGACGTGTTCGCGCTGCGACGTCAGCGTCGAGCGGTAGCGGTGGGCGTACTCGAACCCGGCGGCCGACGGCTCGTTCAGGAGCCAGAGCACCTCGAACCCGGCCCGCCGGAACGCCTCGAGCGTCAGAAAACGCTGCGCCGTGGAAGCGTTGGCCGGCACGCTCACGGCCACCTCGAACTCCTCGTCGACGGTGAGCCCGGCGTTCGAGGACTGGACGAGCTCGCGGTGGACCTGGTCGAAGAACCCCGCGAGGACGTCGACGAGCAGGACGCGCCGCGGCCCGATCTCGACCGCGGTCTCGGGCCCGGCGTCGTTCAGGAGGCGCTTGAAGCTCCGGAGGACGGACCAGCCCGGCGCGTGCCGGACCGCGGCCGCCTCGGCGCCGTAACGGAGGGCCCCGTCCTCATGCCGGGCGGCGACGAGGGACGGCACGTACTCCACCCCCTCGAAGCTGACGACCGGGTAGTTTCCCCGGTCGACCATCGCAACGACGGTGTGAGTGGTGCCGAAGTCGATTCCAAGCCGCACGGCTCATTCTAGTTAGAATCCCCGCATTCACCGCAGGAATCGTCTCCGCCTCGCGTCTCTCGTTCTCGCGGCCTGCGCCGCCGCCGCGGGCCCGTCCGCCGCGGCAGGTCCGTCCGCCGCCGCGCCGCGCATCGCGAGGCCGGCCGCGGGCTCGCGCCTCACAGCCGGCGCTCCTGCCGTCGCGCTCTTCGACCTCAGCGGCGTCCCGCTGGACGGTATCGACGAGATGGAGCTCGTCCTGTCACTCGACGGTGGCCAGACGTTTCCCCTCTGCGTCTCGCGCGATCTCCCGCCCGGCGCCTCCCACGCCGTCTGGACGACGCCGGACCTCTCCGCGTCGCGCGCCGTGCTCGGCGTCCGCACCGGTGGGCGTGGCCGGGAGGAGCGCGTCGTCGCCGTCAGCGCCCCGTTCGAGATCGTCGCGCCGGAGCCGAAGGCTTCGCCTCCCGCGGGCGGCGCGCTGGCCCCCCGCCAGCCCGGCCTCGGACCGTCGGAAGAACCCGAGGCGGACCTCGAGGAGGTCCCCGTTTCGTCGCCGTCTGCGGAGGACCCGTCCGCGTCGCCTTCGGCTCCGTCCGTGGGCTTCGCGCGCGAGACGCGACCCTCCGTTTCGAGCGGTCCCCTCTTCCTCCCCCGGCGCGAGTAGCCCCCCGGTCCGTCACCGCCGACGGTCTCGATTGGGGGAGGCACCGCCTCCGGAAAGGAATCTGTCCCATGAAGTCTCGTATTTCCGCCGCGCTCCACGCGGCGGCTTTCCTCGCTTTCTCCGCGCCACTCGCCGCGCAAGAGCCGCCCTCGCCGACCGCCTCGGCCGAGGTCGTCGTCTCGGCCACGAAGCTCCCGCAAGAGGCCGTCGAGATCCCGGCCTCGACGGCGGTCATCACGGGCGAGGAGCTTCGGCGCCGGAACGTCCGGACCGTGGCCGAAGCGATTCACGACGTCACCGGGGTCGACACGGGGAACGGCTCGGACAACGGCGCGCACGCGGCGAACATCGGTGTCTGGGGGCTGAAGGAGTTCGACGCGCTCCTCATCACGGTCGACGGCGTTCCCGTCGGGGGGCCGTTCAACCCGTCGCTCGCCCAGATTCCGATCGACGACATCGACCGGATCGAGATCGTGAAAGGGCCGCAGGGAACGCTCTACGGCGTCTCGGCCTTCGCCGGAATGATCCAGGTCTTCACCCGGACCGGCGGAGCGCCGCACGGGATGGCTCGCCTGGGAGGCGGTTCGTTCTCGGAATGGAACGCAAGCGTGAACTGGACGGGAAACGCTGGCCCCGACACGATCGGTCAGCGTCGCCGGAGCCGTCGCGCGCGAAGGGGGCTGGCAGGATCGGACGACGTTTTCTGATACCCGCCTCACCCTCTCCGGCGAGCACAAGGTGGGGGACGCGACGTTCCGCCTCGCCCTGACGACGGCGCTTTGGTACAACTACTTCGGCTCGCCCCTGCCGTACGACGCGGGGGCGCCGATCCCTGGTTTCGTGGCCGAGCGGAACTATGCGATCGTCGGGGCTCGCCTGGACCACCGGTTCAACACGATCTCGGGAGGATTCTCTCTTCCGCTCGGTTCGGGGTGGAAGCTCGAGGACACGCTCGGACTGACGCGAGACGAACAGATCCAGATCCGGTCGTTCATCACGGCGACCGACGGCGTCACGGCGTCGGCCAGCGGCACGTCGCTCACGCCCGTCGAGTCGACGGCCTTCAACGACCTCCGCGCCGTCGGAGAGTTCAAGGCCGCGGGGACGCACCACCTCGTCGGCGGCATCGGGCTGACCTGGGGGCGGACGACGGCCACGGGGACGGGGTTCGACTTCAACCTTCTCGTCTCGCCCGTTCCCGTCGTCCCGTCGCTCGGCCAGATCCCGGTCGGCGACAACCGATCGTTCGAGGACCGGCGGACCTTCTGGGGCTTCTACGTCAACGACGAGTGGACGCCCCTGACGTGGCTGACGATCACGGCCGGCGCGCGCTACGACCTGACGAGCGAGGCGCTCCAGGCCTCCGGGCAGGAGGTCGGAACGCCGGCTCCCGACGTGACGACCGACTCGCAGAGCAACGGGGCCTGGTCGGGCGGCGTCTCTGGTCTGTTCCGTCTACTCCCGAAGGCGGTCGGCCCGTTCGACGCGTTGAACCTCTACGCGTCGTGGAAGAGCAACTTCAAACCGGCTGCCCCGAACCTCACGGAAGCCGAGTCGGCCCGCATTCTCCAGCCGGAGCGGACGTATTCGGGCGAGATCGGGCTGAAGACGCGGTGGCTGAAACAGCAACTCTCACTCGACCTCTCGTTTTTCGACATGACCTTCAAGAACATGGTCGTCGGGATCCTCGGGCCCGACGGGCAGCCCGCCCTGACGAACGCGGGCGAGGAGAGCTTCAAAGGAATGGAGATCGACGGGACCTGGCAGCCGGCCGCTGTGCCGGGCCTCTCCCTCGGCGGGGGATACGCCCACCACAACGCGAAGTACGTCCAGTTCAGTTTCCTGACGCCGGACGGTGAACTGCGCGTCGTGGACGGCAAGCGGGTGGAGATGGTCCCGCGCGACCTCTGGTACATCCGGCTCGGCTACGGGACCGGGAAGGGGCCCGGCGCGTGGGTGAACATGCGCCACCAGAACGAGCGGCCGCTGACGCGCCGGAACACCTACTACACACCAAGCTTCTTCATGATGGACGCCGGAGTCTCGTGGGACTTCTCCCTCTTCCGCCTCGCCGTCATGGGCCGGAACCTGACGGACAGCCGTCCCCCCATCACCGACAGCGAGATCGGCGACAGCCAGTACTACATGGCGACGCCGCGGCGTATCTACGGGGAAGTCACCTTCAAGTTCTGACGGAGGCTATCTGACCGGCCGGAGGAGCTCGACGCCGTTGGCGAGGAAGGAGAATTCTTTCTGGTCGCCCTTCACGGCGTCGGGCTTTCCGCCCGGCGTCTCGGCCGCGTAGTGTCTGGCGGTCTTCTCGGGGATCGTCTTCACCTCGAAGATTCCCTCGAGCGCGACGGTCGCGCCCGCGCAGTCCTTCGGGACGAAGAAGCCGTAGTCCTTGAACCGGACCCGGACGGAAGCGTCGCCGGCCTTCAGCATCATCCAGCAACCCTTTTCCTGGCAGACGGTGGCCACCGTCCCTTCGGTCCGGACGGTCTTTCCCTTCCAGGCGTCGGGGCTCTTCACGAGGTCGGCGAGGGTGACCTTCTCGGCCTTTCCAAGCGGCGCGCCAAACGTCTCCACGGCGGCGACGAGCGGGAACGCGACGGCGAGCGAGAGAGCAGCGAAAACGGTGAGAGCGCGGAAACTCTTCATGTCGCGAGTCTAAGTCCGGCGCCGTGAGTCGAGTATCCTCCCTCCGCATCATGGTCCTCGCGTTCGCCACGGCGCCTCAGCCCGACACCTTCCTCGAGGTTCTCCGGGCCCTCGTCGGCGTCGTCGGCCTCGCATCGGGCGCCGCCTACCTTCCCCAGGCGATCCGGATCTGGAAGCGGAAGAGCTCCGACGACGTCTCCGTCCTCACGTACGTCTTCTTCCTCGTGGGCCAGATCGTCTGGCTTGTCTACGGCGTGAAGATCGGCGAGTGGGCGGTCGTCCTCGGAATGGCCGCGAACTTGGCCGGCAACCTCGCCGTCATCCTCTCGGCCCTCCGCTTCCGCAGCCGACCTTGAGCGCCCCGGAGGTCCGGGTTCTCCCCTCTCCGGCCGGAGCGGAGCGGTATCTCGCCGTCGACAAGCCGTCGGGGCGCGCCGTCCACGGGCCGGGCGGCCTCCTCACGGAGCTCCGGGCCGCGCACGGGAGCGGCCTCGCCCTCGTTCACCGGCTCGACAAGGAGACCTCGGGCGTCCTCCTTCTCGCGAAGGACTCCGACGCGCTCCGCGCCGCCCACGGCGCGTGGGCGGCCGATGTCACGAAGACCTACCTCGCGCGGACGCGCGGCGTTCCGTCGCCCCGTGAGGGAGTCGTCGACGCGCCGCTCCTCGAGCACCGGACGTCGAGGCCGGACCTCCTCCGGCGTGCGCTCGCCGCCGCGTACGGAAAGGCGCGGGCGGGGCACCTCCTCCTCGGCCACACCGTGCGGGCGATCCCGAAGGTCCCCCGGCCCGGCCGGACGGCCCTCCACCCCGCGGGGCGTCCCGCCCGGACGCGCTACCGCGTCGTCGAGGCCGGGGGCGCGACCGCCCTCGTCGAGCTCGTTCCGGAGCAGGGGCGGATGCACCAGCTCCGCGTCCACCTCCTCGCGCTCGGAACTCCGCTCCTCGGCGACCCGGCCTACGACGTCGCGCGGCGAACCGGAGACCCGGCGCCGTGGCTCCGGGCCGTCCGCCTCGATTGGAGGAACCCACCGGGTGCGCCCGTCGGGACGGTCTGGACCTGGGAAGCGCCGTCACCGTGAATGCGTCAGAATCCCCGGCGTGGGAGCGGAAGCACTTCCGAAACAGCTGGTCGAGGCGCTGCGCCCGCTCTGCGCGGGCCGCCCGTTCGTCGTCTTCGACCTCGAGACGACGGGCACCGACCGCCTGAGCGACCGGATCGTCGAGATCGCGGCGGTCTCCATCCCCCCCGAAGGCCCCGCCCGCCTCTTCGACCGGCGAGTGAACCCGCTGACGAGGATTCCCCGCGAGGCGACGGCCGTCCACGGCATCTCCGATGACGACGTGAAGGACGCGCCCCCGTTCCGCGAGATCGCCGCGGACGTGGCCGCCTTTTTCGGGGACGGCGACCTCGCCGGCTACAACGTTCGCGCCTTCGACGTGCCTCTCCTGGTCCGCGAGTTCGAGCGGGCAGGCCTGCCGTTTGCCGTCGCGGGGCGCCGGATCGTCGACATGCAGACGATCTTCTTCCGGAAGGAGCCCCGAGACCTCGCCGCGGCCGTCCGTTTCTTCGCGGGGCACGAGCACGCGGATGCGCACGCGGCGATGGCAGACGTCGTCGCGGCCGCGGAGGTCCTCGCGGGGCAGCTCGCGCGCTACGCGGACCTCCCGAGGGACATCGACGGGCTGCACGAGTTCTCGTCGCCGGCCGAGGGGCGCTGGGTCGACCCCGACAAGCGCTTCGCATGGCGGGACGGCGAGGCCGTCTTCAACTTCGGCGACCACCGCGGGAAGAGCCTCTCGTGGGTGGCGGAGCAGAACCCCGACTACCTCGACTGGATGATCCGCCGCGACTTCCCGGAGCCCGCGAAGGAGATCGCGCGGCAGGCGCGGCGCGGCGTCTTCCCGAAGAAGGGATGACCGCCCCGACAGGGCCCCGCGGGCTCGTGAGGCGGCGCCACCGCGCGGTCCGAGTCGCCCTCCTGACGCTCGGGTGGGTCCTTCTCGCGATCGGCTTTGTCGGAGGGCTCCTCCCCGTCCTCCAGGGGTGGCCATTCGGTGTCGCCGGCGCGGCGATCCTCTACGTCGAGAGCCGCTGGGTCCAGCGAAAGGTGCGCCGCTATCAGGCAGCAGCATCCGAGGCTGGAGCAGACCTGGACGAAGATGCGCGTCTGGCTTCGCGCGCGGCGCAAGGCGAGGGAGGCGAAGCTCCGCGGGGAAACGCCTGGGCCCTAACGCCCCGGCGTCGGCGGCATCAGCCGGTCCGCGTCGAGGAGCCACCCGTAGGCCCGCGCCATCGCCTTCAGGCGGGCGGCCCGTTCGCCGTCATCCGCCGTCCACGGAAGAGGCGTTCCGTGCCCGTACGACCCGCTGTCGGGATCGAGGTCTCGCGCCGGGCGGTCCTCCCAGCGGAACACCAGGTGAAAGGCCGGGTCGTCGAGCCGGACGTGCCAGCGGCGCTCCCCGTCGGTGAGAGCGAGGCCGCCGAAGCGGAAGCCGAGGACCGCCGCCTCCCGGGCTGGCGGGACGGCGAGGAGATCGCGGCCGAGGAAGTGGTTCGAGACGTCGAGACCGAGGAGACCCAGAAGGGTCGGGCCGAGGTCGACGTGCGACGCGAGCTCCTCCCGGATCGTCCCCCCGCGGAGCCCCGGCGCCGTGACGACGAGCGTGGTCCAGGTCTGCCCCGCGTGCGGCGTTCCGAGGCGCGATCCGCGCCGGGACTGCCACGGATTCGGGTCGGCATGGTCGCCGACGGCGACGACCACGGTGCGTTCCCAGCGCGGCGAGCGGCGCAGGCCGTCGACGAACTTCCCGACCGACGCGTCCATGTAGGCGGTCGCCCGGAGGATCCGCTCGCGGGCGGTGGCGGGAGGCGCCCGGCCGTCCGGCGGCCACCAGACGGGCGGGTGCGTGGAGACCGTGAGGAGGACGAGAAAGAGCGGCTTTCCCTCCGGCCGCGCCCCCCACCGCTCGAGAGCCCGGGCAGCGAGGGCACCGTCGGTCGTCTCGTCCGCGCTGTAGCGGATCTCGTCGAACCACCGGGCATAAAGCCGGTCCATCCACTCGAAGCCGGGAGCGGTCCCCGTGACGAGGACGCGGTGGTAGCCGGCCCGGCCGAGGATGTCGGCCAGCGAGAGTGAACGTTCGTCCGGCCGGTGGAGGAGAGTCCGGAGCGGGTGAGGCCAGAGCCCGAGATGGATGCCGCACCACCCCTCCACCGACGGATAGCCGTTCGCGTGGAAGCGCGGAAACTGAACGCCCCGCTCGAGGAAGAGCCGGTGGAGCTCGGGGAGGTGGGCGGCGCCGTCCTCGCGCCGGAAGTCGGCCTCCCAGCCGCGGAGGGACTCCAGCACCGCGAGAACGACGTCGGGCTTCTCCGACAGCGGGCGCGCGCGAAATCGCGCGTATGCAGCCTCCTCGTCCGGCGCTGCGTGCCAGAGGGGATAGCGTGGATCGCGCGCGAAGCCGTCACGGTTTCCGAGGAACGTCTTCAGCTCGGCAAGCCCCGCGGCGAAGTCCCGCGGCTCTCCCGCCCCCGCAAGACGCTGCGCGGCGTCGGCGAGGAGCGCCCACGTCGCGGGGCGCGCGCGTTCGCGGGCCGCCCGGCCCGGCGCGGCGACTGACGACATCATCGCCAGGGAGATCGCGGCGGCGCCCGATACGCCGAGGAGGCGGCGCGTGGGCGCTGCGGCGTTTCGCTCCCGGAAGGCGACGGCGAGGAGGAGCGCGACGCCGGCGAGGACCACCGTCGTCGACACCCCGAAAGAGACCGCATCCCCCCGGACGACGCGCGCCGCGAGGGCCCGGTCGGCGAGTGGGGCGTAGGCGGTCAGGTATTCGAGGCGGAGCGGCTGTCCCACCCACCTGAGGAGCTGCTGACCCGCTTCGGCGAGGAGGAGGTGGAGCGACGCCACGGCGGCGAAGGCCATGAGACAGCCCTTAGCGACGCGCGAACTGAGAGATACGCCGACCCGCGCGAGGAGGCCGAAGCCGGCGAGCAAAGCCACGGCGAAGGTCGCTTCGGCGAAGAGGGCCGCCAGAAAGTCCCGTCCCGGTTCGAGCGCGAAGCGGCCGCCACCCGGCGCCGGGAGGAGGAACAGGAGCGCGAGCGAAAGCGCCCGCACGGCGAGGAGAACTCCCCCGGCCCGGAGCCAGGGCGAGGGCGTTCCGTTCATGTCCGGATTGAGGCGCGCCGCGCGCGCCTCAATCCATCTGTCGCCGCAGGAACGTCGGGATGTCGAAGATGTCCTCGCGCGGGTCCTTCTGGACGAGAAGGTTCACGCCGTAGCCCGAGTCGTCCGGTGGCGGCGGCTCGGGAACGCTCTTCGGCTTCCCCCTCTCGGCGGGCCGGACGCCCGACGGCGAGACGGGTATCGCGACCTCGCGCCTCGAGGCGAGGGCCGCCGGAGCGTCGAAGCCGGTCGCGATGACGCTGATCTTCACCTCGTCTCGCGCCTCAGCGTCCCTCACGAGGCCGAAGATGATGTTCGCTTCCTCGTCCGCCGCCTGCTGGATGACGGCGCAGGCCTCGCCGACCTCGGCCATCGTCAGGTCCTCGCCCCCCGTGATGTTGATCAGGATCGCGCGCGCCCCCTGGATTGACTGCTCCTCGAGAAGCGGGTTCGAGATGGCCCGCTGGGCGGCCTCGACGGCCCGGTGCTCGCCGCTCGCCGTCCCGGTCCCCATCAGGGCCATCCCCATGTTCTCCATCACCGTCTTCACGTCGGCGAAGTCGAGGTTCACCTCGCCGGGGACGACGATCAGGTCGCTGATCCCCTGCACGGCCTGTCGAAGGACGTCGTCCGCCAGCCGGAACGCTTCCCACGTCGTGACGTTGCGGTCCACGAAAGCGTAGAGCCTCTCGTTCGGGATCGTGATGAGCGTGTCGACGTACTCCCTCAGCTCGGCGATGCCGTCTTCCGCGTAGCGGAGCTTCCGCCGCCCCTCGAAGGCGAAGGGTTTCGAGACGATCGCCACGACGAGGGCGCCCGCCTCGGAGGCGATCCGCGCCACGACGGGCGCCGCCCCGGTCCCCGTGCCGCCTCCCATGCCGGCGGTCACGAAGACCATGTCCGACCCCTTCAGGGTCTCCGCGATCCGCTCGACGTCCTCCAGGGCGGCGCTCCGGCCGATCTCGGGGTTCGAGCCCGCGCCCATCCCCCGCGCCGTCGTGAGGCCGAGCTGGAGCTTCGCGGCGGCGCGGTTCACCTTCAGGACCTGAAGGTCGGTATTGGCGGCGATGAAGTCCACGCCGCGAATGCCGGCCTGGATCATCCGGTTCACGGCGTTTCCGCCGCCGCCGCCAACCCCGACCACGCGGATCCGTGCCGGAGGCGTGCCGTCGTCGTTCAGGCTGATGGGCAGCGACCCAGGGGCGGGGTCGTCGAACAGGATCATGTCCTTTCCTCCATCGATATCACAGGCTGGCGGACGAGGGAAACAGATTCTTCAGCGACGCGCGAACTTTCTCGAAGAGACCCGAGGCGCCGGCCTTCGAACGCCGCGAAGGCGCCGAGGCCGCGGAGCGGCCGTACATCAGGAGGCCGACGCTGCACGCCCACTCGGGCGCGGAGACGATGTCCTTGAGCCCCCCGACGTTCTGCGGGAGGCCGCGCCGGACGGCAACGCCGAGCACCTGCTCGGCCACCTCCAGCATTCCGTCGAGGTCCGCGCCACCCCCTGTCAGGACGAGCCCGGCGCGGAGCTCGCTGGCAGGCACCTCGCGGGCCGCGTCCTCCCAGAGGAGCTGCAGCAGCTCCTCGGCTCGCGGCTGGAGAATCTCGGCAATCTCCCGGCGGCGGACGGGGTGGACGCCGCGCCCGCCCGTGAGCGGGACGTCGACCGACTCGTCCCCGGAGACGAGCGCGGCGAGGGCCGAGCCGTGCTTTCGCTTGAGCCGCTCCGCGTCAGGGACCGGCGTCTTCAGGACGACGGCGAGGTCGTTCGTGAAATGGTCGCCGCCGACCGGGAGGACCGACGTGTGGGCGAGGGAACCGCCGCGCCAGACGGCGACCTCGGTCGTCCCGCCTCCGATGTCGGCGAGGACGACGCCCAGCTCCCTCTCGTCGGGCGTCAGGACCGCCTCGCTCGCCGCGAGCGGCTCGAGGATCATCTCGATCACCTCGACGCCCGCGCGATTGACGCAGTTCAGCAGGTTCTGCACGGTCGCCGTCGGAATCGTCACGACGTGAACGTCGGCCTCCAGCCGGCTCCCGACCATGCCGAGCGGGTCGGCGACCCCCTCCTGGCCGTCCACCACGAACTCGCGCGGCAGGACGTGGAGGACTTCGAATTCCGTCGGAATGGGGACCGAGCGCGCCGCGTCGAGCGAGCGCTGGATGTCGTCGCGCGAGATCTCCCGGTTCTTCGCCGTGACGGCGACGACCTGCCGGCTGTTGAACGACTTGACCGACGGCCCGGCGACGCCCACGACGGCCCGCTCGATCTGGGCCCCGGCCATGATCTCGGCCTCCTCGGTCGCGCGCTTGATCGCATCGACCGTCGCGGGGACGTCGATGATGGCGCCCTTGCGCGCCCCCTTGTGGGCGGCGGTCCCCTTCCCGAGGATGTCGACCCGTCCGCCCGGCTGGGGCTCCGCGATCAGCGCGCAGACCTTTGCGGATCCGATGTCGAGGCTCACGAGATACGGTGCGTTCTTCGGCATGAAAGATAATCCTCAGGTCTTCCCGCGCCCCGCGGTCTCCGGGGGCGCCTTCAGGACGATGCGGCCGTCGAATCGCAGGTCGGCCTCGCTCGAGGCGAGGGAAAGACGTGACAGCTGCGGGAGAAGCGCGAGGGCGGCCCGCCACGACGCGGCGGCCGCCGCGATCCGGCCCGGTTCGCCCGCGTCGCACGCGAAGAGGAGGCGGACACGCGCGACCCGGTCGGTGACGAGCAGGCCGCGGTCGGTGAGGGCGACGTCGGAGAGACGCGCGACGAGCGGCGGGTCCTCGGCCCGCAGGGCGCCGAGAAACGCGGCCGCGGCGCGAATGCGCTCGTCGTCCCCCTCGAGGATCACGAAGTCGTCGTCCGCGGAGACCGCGCGTCCGGCGTAGGGTCCGAGCGCGTTGCCGTTCCGGTCGACGGTCCAGAGGCCGTCCGCGCGCCGCGCGAGGGCCACCGCCGGCCGCGAGACGACGGAGACGACGAGCGTCCCCGGGACGAGGCGCCGCGCCGCAGCCGACTCCACCCACGGGCGCCGCGCGAGCTCGGCCACGGCCGCATCGAGGTTCACGAAGAGGAGCGGCTGCCCGAGGAAACCGTCGGTCAGCTCTTCGGCCTCGCTCCGGCGAGCCTCTGGCACCCCCTGCAGCACGACTCGCGTCACGGCGAAGCGCGTGTGGTGCTTCAGGACGAGGACCCCAAGGAGCGTGGCGACCGCGAGCGTCAGGACGACGAGGCCCGGGAGAAGCGCGCGCCGGCCGGCCCGGCGCCGCATGGGGCGGACGACCCGCGAGGCGGGCGGGCGGTAGAAGCTGCTCACGCGCCCTCTCCCTTCTTCAGCCACTCCTCGCCAACGTGGAGGATGTCCCCGGCTCCCATCGTGACGAGAAGATCCCCGTCGCAGAGCGTCTCCTCGAGAGCCGGCACGAGCTCGTCGCGTCTCTTCAGGAACCGGGAGTGCCGGTGCCCCCGCGACGTGGCCGCATCGGCCACGAGCGCGCCCGTGACCCCCTCGATCGGCGCCTCGCGCGAGCCGTAGACCGGCGCCACGAGGAGAACGTCGGCCGCGAGGAACGCAGCGCCGAATGAGGCGGCGAAGTCGCGCGTCCGCGAGTAGAGGTGCGGCTGGAACAGAACGACGATCCGGCGCTCCGGGTAGGCCTGCCGTGCGGCCGAGAGCGTCGCTGCCACCTCGGTCGGGTGGTGCGCGTAGTCGTCGTAGAGGAGGACGCCGTTCCGTTCGCCCTTCTTCTCGAAACGCCGGATGACGCCGCGGAACTCGGAGAGCGCGCGGGCCGAGACGAGGAACGGGACCTCCAGCTCGCGCGCGACGGCGAGCGCCGCGAGCGCGTTCTTCACGTTGTGCAGGCCCGGCAGCGGGAGCGTCACGGGGCCCAGGACCGTCCCGTCCGCCACCGCCCAGAAGCGCGAGCTCGTCCGCTCGAGCGCGAGGTCCCGCGCCGTCACGTCGGCTTGCGGCGTCAGACCGTAGGTGACGACGCGGCGGCCGACGAGCGGTCGGATCTCCTGGACGTTCGGGTCGTCGAGGCCGAGGAGCGCCGCGCCGAAGAACGGGACGCTCCGCGCGAAGCGGGTGAAGGTCTCCTTCAGGTCGGCGAGGTCCCGGTAGGTGTCGAGGTGCTCGAGGTCGACGTTCGTGACGACGGCGAGGATCGGCCGCAGCTCGAGGAAGGAGCGGTCGTATTCGTCGGCCTCGGCGACGCACCACTCCCCCCGGCCGAGCCGCGCGTTTCCCACGTCGCGCATCCGGCCGCCGACGATGATCGTCGGGTCGAAGCCGGCCGCGAGAAGAACCGAACCCGTCATCGATGTCGTCGTTGTCTTTCCGTGCGTCCCGCCGATCGCGATGCCCCGCTTGAAGCGCATGACCTCGGCCAGCATCTCGGCCCGTTTGATGACGGGAACCCCGGTGGTGCGCGCCGCAGCGACCTCGGGGTTGTCTTCGCTCACCGCGGAGGAGTAGACGACGACGTCCGCCCCGGCGACCTGGTCGGACCGGTGCCCGGAGAAGATCGGGATGCCGAGCGCGACGAGCCGCTGCGTCACGTCGGTCTCTTTCGCGTCGGAGCCGGTCACGCGGAGACCCACGGTTTTCAGCAGCTCGGCGAGTCCCGACATGCCGATGCCGCCGATGCCGACGAAGTGGATCTGCTTCACGCGGAGGAAGTTCATGCGGCCCTCCGCGCGGCGCTCAGGACCACGTCGGCCAGCTTCTCGGCCGCGCCGGGGGTCGCCGCCCTCCGCGCCGCCGCGCCCATCGCGAGGAGGCGGACCGGATCGGAGAGGAGCGCGCCTACCTCGTCGGCAAGGCGGGCCGGGGCCGCCTCCGCCTCGATGACGACGATCGCCGCGCCTGCGGCCTCGAGCGCCAGCGCGTTCGCCTCCTGGTGGCCGTGCGTCGCCGCGGCGAACGGCACGAAGAGAGCCGGGCGGCCCGCCGCGGCGACCTCCGCCGCGGTCATCGCGCCCGAGCGAGAGACGATGAGGTCGGCCGCCGCGAACGCGGCCGGCATGTCCTCGAGGAACTCCGTCACCGAGGCCCGGTCCGGGCCGAGGCCGTTCGCACGGTACGCCTCGGTGGCGGCCGCTGCGCGCCCTTTCCCCGCCTGATGAAGGACGTCGAACGGGAAGCCGCGCGCCACGACCCTGGCGAGCGCCTCGGGAAGGACCCGGTTCAGAATCTGGGCCCCCTGGCTTCCGCCGACCACGAGGACGCGGAGTCGGCGCTCCTTCGGCCGCGTCACGAGCGACGGGATCCCGAAGAAGGCATCGCGAACGGGGTTTCCCGTCACGACAGCTCCCGGCAACGCCGCCGCGGCCGCAGGCGTCCCTGCCGCCACGCGCGTGGCGATCCGCGAGAGGATCCTGTTCGTCAGCCCCGGCACCGCGTTCGATTCGTGGATGACGGTCGGAACCCGGCGCACCCACGCCGTCGCCACGACCGGCCCCGACGCGTATCCGCCGACGCCGACGACCGCGCTCGGAGCGTGCCTCGAGAGGAGACGCATCGAGTCGGCGAACGCGAGCGGCAGCGCCGCAAGGCCGCTGAGCCGTGCGGCGAGCCCCTTGCCGACGATCCCCTTCGCGCGAACGAACTCGAGAGGCCAGCCCGCGCGCGGGACGAGCTCCGCCTCGAGGCCATTCCGGGTCCCGACGAAGACGATCGCCGCGTCCGGCCGGCGGCGTTTCAGCTCGTGAGCGAGCGCGAGCGCCGGGAAAACGTGCCCGCCCGTTCCCCCGCCCGCGATCAGGAATCCTCCGGTTTTCGTCATGACGCGTGCTGCGAGAGGTTGAGGAGGATCCCGACCGCCAGGAGATTCGTCCAGAGGGCGGAGCCTCCGTACGAGAGGAACGGCAGCGGGATTCCCTTCGTGGGAAGGAGGGCGAGGACGACGGAGATGTTGACGAGCGCCTGCGAGACGATCATCACGGCGAGCCCGACGCCGAGCAGGCGGCCGAAGAGGTCCGGCGCGCCGACCGCGGCACGGATGCCGCGCGCGAAGACGAGGCCGAAGAGGGCGAGGACGAAGACGCAGCCGACGAGGCCCAGCTCCTCGCCGACGATCGCGAAGATGAAGTCGGTGTAAGGGTACGGCAGGAAGAAGAGCTTCTGCTTCCCTTCGCCGAGGCCGAGGCCCGTGAGGCCGCCCGTCCCGATGGCGATGAGCGACTGGAGCGACTGGAAGCCCTTTCCGAGCGGGTCCGCCTCCGGGTGGAGGAAGGCGACGATCCGGTCCTTTCGATAGCTCGCCGAGAGAACGTAGACGGAGAGCGTCGGGATCAGGAGGAGCGCCGCCCCGAGGAACCAGCGGAAACGGAGGCCCGCGAAGAAGAGCATCGCCGCGGCGATCGCGAAGTAGGTCATCGCGGTGCCGAAGTCGGGCTGGAGAAGGACGAGCCCGGACAGGAGGACGAGGAGCCCTGCGACCGGGAGGAGCGTCCGGGTCGGATTCTCGATCTCTCCGTCGCGGCGCGAGAGGAGGGCTGCGAGGGCGACGACGAGCCCGACCTTCGCGATCTCCGAAGGCTGGACCGACAGGACGCCGAGGTCGAACCAGCGGCGCGTCCCGTTGATCGGGGCGCGGAAGAGGACCGCCACGAGCCCCACGACGAGGACGGCGAGCCCGGCGCCGATGACGGTCGGGTTGTTGAGCCTCCGATAGTCGATGAGGAGGGCGAGGAACGCGAGGCCGAGGCCGAGGACGACGGCGATGGACTGCTTGACGAGGAAAAAGTACGGAAAGGTGGGCGCCCCGGCCACCCGCAGATAGATTTGCATCGCCGACGCGCTGTAGATCATCAGGAGGCCCGTCGCCACGAGCAGGACGACCGCCACGAAGAGGACCCGGTCGGAGGCGAGCTTGAGCGCCATCAGTGCCTCAGGGGAACCCGGTCGCCGGGTTCCCCCGAACCTCCTCCGCGCGCCGGGGCCGACGCGGGCTGTTCGGGCAGTGCTTTCACGAGCGCTTCGAAGACCTCGCCGCGGTGCTCGAAATTCCGGAACTGGTCGAACGAGGCACAGGCCGGCGAGAGGAGGACGACGTCGCCGGACCTCGCCGCCGCCGCCGATTCTTCGACGGCCCGTTCGAGCGTCCCGCACGACACGACCTCGACGCCAACGAGAGTGCCGAGCGCCCGGCCGATCGAGGGGCCGGCGGCGCCGACGAGGAGGACCCGGCGCGCCTTCTGGGCGACGAGCGGCCGGAGGCGGCTGAAGTCGTCCCCCTTCTCCTTGCCGCCGAGGATCACGTGAACCGACCCGTCCGGGAAGCCCTCGAGGCTCTTCAGCGTCGCGTCGACATTCGTCCCCTTCGAGTCGTTGTAGAAGGAGACGCCGGCGCGCACCCTGACGAGCGCCGTCCGATGCGGCAGGCCCCGGAACGAACGGAACGCCTCGACCGCCGCCTCTTGCGTCACGCCGAGCGGCAGCGTCGCCGTGAGGGCGGCGAGGGCGTTCTCGACATTGTGCGCGCCCGGCAGGGCGAGGTCCCCGCGCTTCGCGATCACGCGCGGCCCCTTGCCGCTCACGTCGGCGACGAAGACGTCGTCCTTGAGCCACGCCCCGAGCGCGGGCTGCGTCACGCGCGAGAACTCGAAGCGCCGCGCGCGCGGGCTGATTCTCGCGACGAGCGCGTCGTCGGCGTTGAGGACGGCGACCTGCGCCTCCCGCTGGTTCTCGAAGATCCGGGCCTTCGCGGCCCCGTAGTCGTCCATCGAGCGGTAGCGGTCGAGGTGGTCGGGGGTGAGATTCAGGTGGACGGCGACGTCGGGGGCGAAACGCCGGACGCCCTCGAGCTGGAAAGACGAGAGCTCGACGACCCAGGTCTTCGGGGCCGAGCCGTTGCCGTTCGCGCCCGCCCTCGTCGCGAACGAGATCCACGGGGTGCCGTAGTTCCCGCACGCGATCGCGGCGTGGCCCGCGGCCCTGAGGAGGGCCGCGGCGAGCGCCGTCGTCGTGGACTTTCCGTTCGTGCCGGTGATTCCGATGACGACACCGGCGAGAAGCCGCGACGCGAGCTCGACCTCGGAGACGACGGGGATCGCCCGGGCCCGCGCCGCGTCGAAGACCGGGAGGAGGAGCGGGATCCCCGGAGAGACGACGACGATATCGACGCCGGCGAGGAGGCTCTCCGGGTGGCCACCGAGCACGGTGGTCAGCCCGTCACGCATCGGGAGGTCGGGCATCTGCTCGGCGGTCTTCGCGTCGGTCGCCACGACCTCGACGCCCCGCTCGAGGAGCGCGCTCACCGCGGCGCGCCCCGAGCGCGCGAGTCCGAACACCGCGGCGCGGCGGATCTCGGGCAGGTCGGTACCGAGCGGCAGGCTCATCGCAGCTTCAGCGTCGAGAGGGAGAAGAGGGCGAAGAGGATCGCGACGATCCAGAACCGGATGATCACTTTCGATTCGGCCCAGCCGATGAGCTCGAAGTGGTGGTGGAGCGGCGCCATGCGGAAGACGCGGCGGCCCGTCAGCTTGAAGGACGCCACCTGAAGGATGACGGAGATCGCCTCGACGACGAAAAGGCCGCCGACGAAGACGAGGAGAACCTCCTGCTTGATGAGGATTGCGACCGTCCCGAGCGCTGCGCCGAGCGCGAGCGAGCCGGTGTCGCCCATGAAGACCTCGGCTGGGTGGGCGTTGAACCAGAGGAATCCGAGGGAGGCGCCGACGATCGACGCGAGGAAGACGGACAGCTCGCCGGTTCCGGGGACGAACGGAACGAGGAGGTAGTTCGCGGCCCGGGCGTTCCCCGCGATGTAGGCGAGAAGCGCGAGGGTCGCGGCCGCGACGAGCGTGGAGCCGATGGCGAGGCCGTCGAGCCCGTCCGTCAGGTTGACGGCGTTCGAGCAGCCGACGACGACGACGGCCGCGAAAAGAACGTACCCGGCGAGGCCGAGGTCGGGGTGGACGTTTTTCAGAAACGGGAAGGAGATGTGCGTCGGGTCGGGCCGGCCGGAGAAGAGCGTGACCGAGGCCACCCCGACCGCGAGACCGATGAGCGCCTGCAGAACGAGCTTCTCCTTTCCGGAGAGGCCCCGGTTGTGCTGGCGGGAGACCTTGCGCCAGTCGTCGCCGATGCCGATGGCCATCGCGAAGAGGGTCGCGAGGAGCGCCACCCAGACGTAGCGGCTCGAAAGATCCCCGAAGATGAGCGTGGGAACCGCGACGGCCGCGTTGATCAGGACGCCCCCCATCGTCGGCGTCCCGGCCTTTGCCTGGTGCGCCTGCGGCCCCTCCTCGCGGATCGTCTGCCCGATCTGGCGGGCGCGGAGCCACCGGATGAGCCCGGGCCCGAGGAAGATCGAGAGGAGGAGGGCCATCAGCGCCGCGCACGCCGCCCGAAACGTGATGTACCGGAAGACGTTGAAGACGGCGATCTTCGACGCCAGCGAGTGGAGAAGCGCGAGGATCACGACGGCGCTCCGAGCAGGTCCCGCGCGACGAGCCGGTCGTCGAACGGCTCCTCGTGCCCTGCGAAGATCTGGGCCGTTTCGTGCCCCTTGCCCGCGATCAGGACGACGTCGTTCGGCCGCGCCCGCCGGAACGCCTCCGCGATCGCCTCGCGCCGGTCGACGACGAAAGTCGCGGTGCGGCCCGCCGCCTGCACTCCGACCTTGATCTCCTGCAGAATCGCCTCGGGCTTTTCGCTTCGCGGGTTGTCCGAGGTGACGATCACCTCGTCGGCGAGCGTGGCGGCGATTCGCCCCATCTCGGGCCGCTTGCCGCGGTCCCGGTCGCCGCCGCAGCCGAAGACGACGATCACGCGCCCGCCGGCCGCCGCCGCCAGCTCGCGGACCGTCCGGAGGACGCCCTCGAGCGCCGCGGGTTTGTGCGCGTAGTCGACGAGGACCGTGAGGCCCCGGTCGTTCGGGACGGGTTCGAGCCGGCCCGGAATCCGGTCCGCCGCCCCGAGCGCGCGGACGATCTCGGCGGGCGCGAAACCGATCGCAAGGCCGGCGGCCGCTGCGGCGAGGAGGTTTTCCGCGTTCGGCTTTCCCAGGAGCGGCGAGCGGATCTCGATTCGCTCGTCGGTCGAGGCGATCACCACCTCGAGGACGGTGCCGGACTCCGACGGGACGACGCGCCCGCGAATTTCCGCAGCGGCGTGCCCCTCGAGCGAGAACGCGAACCGGGCCGGCCCCGGCACGAGCGAGAGGAGCCGCCGCCCCCAGGCGTCCGCGAGGTTGATGACGGCTTTCCCCGAGGGCTTCAGGAGCGCGAAGAGCCGCGCCTTGGCCTCGAAGTAGCGCTCCATGTCGCCGTGGAAGTCGAGATGCTCCCGCGAGAGGTTCAGAAAGACCGCCGCGTCGAACGCGCAGCCCGCGACGCGCTCGAGCGACATCGCGTGTGACGAGCACTCCATCGACACGGCGGTCCCGCCGCCGCTCACGAGCGCCGCCAGCATCGGCTGAAGGTCGGTCGCCTCCGGCGTCGTGTGCGAGGACGCCGCCTCGGTTCCCGGGACGCCCTGATAGCCGAGCGTCCCGAAGAACCCGCGCTTCGGGTGCTTCGCTGCGAGGATCCGGTCGATCAGGGCCGTCGTCGTGGTCTTGCCGCTCGTCCCCGTGACGCCGACCATGAAGAGGCGTTCCGACGGGTTCCCCGCGAGGCGCGCGGCGAGGAGACCCCCGGCGAGGCGCGGGTTGTCGACTTCGAGGTACGGCACCGCGAACTTCAGCGGTACGGGCGGCTGACCGAGCGCAGCCGTCGCGCCTCGCGCGACGGCGTCGGGAAGGAATCTCCGCCCGTCGGCTTTGAGGCCGGGAAAGGCGGCGAAGAGCGCGCCGGGCGTCACGCGGCGCGAGTCGTGGGTCACCGTGAGGATGACGGGGTCACCCGGAGGGCCGCCGCGGCGGTGCGGCAGGGCGGAGGCCAGCTCGGAGAGCCTCACGGCGCTTCCTCCGCCCGCGGCTTCAGGGCGGCGAGCGCCACGTCGCAGACGCGGTCCGACGGAGTTGTTCCGCCCGCCGGCGGGTCCTGCGCGACGACGAAGCCGCTCCCCGAGAGCTGGGCCGCGAGCCCCCGGCGTGCAAGCGTGCGCACCGCATCGCGCTCCGAAAGGCCGGTCAGGTCCGGCATGGCGCCGTTGGCCTCCGTCGGCGTGCCGGCCCCGAAGCGGTTCGACGCGGGGACGAGGAGCGCGGCCGCGGGCCCCGCGACGCGAGTCCCGAGCGACAGATCGGCCTCCAGGATCGCCGGGGCATGATCGGGCAGCTCCGCCGGCACGCCGAGAAGGCGCAGCGCCTCGGCCGCGATCGCGGAGAAGACCGGAGCGGCCACGTCGCCGCCGTAGTACTTCCCCTTCGGCTCGTCCACGACAATGGCCACGACGATCCGCGCCTTCTCCGCCGGCGCGAAGCCGACGAACGACGCGACGTGCTTGTCTTTCGAGTAGCCGCTTCCGGGCACGGCTTTCTGCGCGGTGCCGGTCTTGCCGGCTGCCGTGTACCCCGGAACCGACGCGAGCTGTCCCGTTCCGGCCACGACCACCCCCGTCATGAAGCGGCGCAACGTGCGTGCCGTGGCGGACGAGACGACCCGCTCGGGAGGGCGCAGCGAAATTCTCTGGATCTCCCGGTCCGATCTCCGGATCTCCGACACGAGGTACGGCGTCGGCAGGAGGCCGTCGTGGGCGATCGCGGCGTAGGCTCGCGCGAGCTGCACCACGGTGACGCCGATCTCCTGCCCGAACGACATCGTCGGCAGCGTCAGCGCGCTCCAAGACGGCGGGCTCTCGACGATGCCGGGCGTCTCGCCGTCGAGGTCGATCCCGCTCCGCTGCCCGAAGCCGAACGCGCGGACGGACTTGTAGAACAGGCCCCGGCCGAGGGAGAGCCCGAGGCGCGCGCTCCCGATGTTGGAAGAGCGCGCGAGCACCTGCGAGAGCGGCAGCGTCGAGTAGGCCTTGTGGCCGTGCTCGTGGATCGTCGTCGACCCGATCACGAGCGCCCCGTTCCCGCAGTCGACGACGTCGTTCTCGCCGACGGTGCCGCTGTCGAGCGCCGCGGCGAACGTGACGACCTTGAACGTGGAGCCGGGTTCGAACGCATCGGCGAGCGGCCGGCAGCGCCGCCCGTCGCCGTCGACGTCCCCGAAGCGGGCCGGGTCGAAGCCGGGAGCGGTCGCGAGCGCGAGGACGGCACCCGTGACGGGGTCGAGGACCACCGCCGATGCGGACTTCGCGTGCGTCTCGCGGAGGACCCGCGCGAGCTCCCGCTCCGCGACGTGCTGGATCCGCGCGTCGAGCGTCAGGACGAGCGTGGACCCCTCGGTTCCCTCCGCCGTCCGGACGCGGCTCCGGACGGCGTAGGAGCGCTGCGCCGCGTCGCGCAGGAACGTAACGCGGGACGGCTGGCCGATGATGACGGTGTCGTAGCGGTGCTCGAGACCTCCGAGACCCTGATTGTCGGTGCCGACGTAGCCGAGCACCGCCGCCGCGAGGCTCCCTTCCGGATAGCGCCGGGTCGACTCCTTCGTCAGCCGGATGCCGGCGAGGGTGCGGGCCCGCACGCGGGCGGCCGTGTCGTCGGGGACCCGCCGGGCGAGCCAGACGAAGTCACGGTCGAGGTTCGAGAGCTTCCGCTCGATCTCCTTCGCCGGGAGGCCCAGGAGCGGCGCGAGCGCCGCGGCGGTCTTCGAGACGTTCTCGACGTCCGACGGGATGGCGAAGACCGAGTCGGCGAGGACCGAGACGGCGAGCGGCTTCCCGGTCGCGTCGAGAAGCGCCCCGCGGGAGGGCGCGAGCTCGACGGTCCGCTCCTGCTGCTTCTTCGCCCGCCGGACGAACTCCTCCTTGTTCACGACCTGGAGCTGCACGAGGCGGATCAGGAGAACGAGGATCCAGAGCGAAACGCCGCCGAGGAGGACGAGCCCCCGGCGCGACGGGTCGGGGCGGATGGCGGCGCTCAGAAGCCCTCCTCCGTCGAGTCCGGCGCAGGCGCCGGCCCCGCGGGAGCGGGACGGAGCGGCCGGGCGGGGGCCGGAGCGGCGCCGCCGAGGGCCGCGTCGCGGATCAGGACCAACTGCGCCGGCGAGGGCGGGATGAGGCCCAGATCGCGCCGGGCGATCTCCTCGATTCGCGCGAGCGCGGAGGCCTGCGCGATGGCCATCTTCAACTGGCGGTTCCTCTCCAGCTGGTCCTCCCGCTGCTTCTGGACATTCGCGAGCCCGTAGCCGAGGCGGACCGTCTCGAGGTTCGCCCAGATCGCCCCGAAGAGGACGAGCATCGGCGGTATCGCGGCCAGGACGAGGGCGAGGAATTCCCGGGTGCGTCGGCGATCGCGTTCGCGGACAAGGTAGACGTTTTCGACCGGCCGGCGGACCGCGTACGCCATGGAGGGACCCTCAGCGCGGCGGCGGCCCCGGGCGCCCCGCCTCCTCGGCCACCCGCTCCAGAACGCGGAGCCGCGCCGAGCGGGCGCGCGGGTTCTCCCCGATTTCCGGAAGCGAGGGGCGGATCGGCTTTCTGGTGACGAGCGCCATCACGCGGCGGCGCGGGCAGACGCAGACCGGGAACGAGGGCGGGCAGGTGCAGCCCGCCGTGTGCCGGGCGAAGACGCGCTTGACGATCCGGTCCTCGAGCGAGTGGTAGGAGAGAACCGCGATGCGGGAGCCGAGCGAAAGCCGCTCGATCGCGTCGTCGAGAAATCGCGTCAGGTCGATCAGCTCGCGGTTCGTCGCGATTCGCAGGGCCATGAAGACGCGCGTCGCCGGGTCCCTGTGCGCCTCGCGCCGCCCTCCGACGGCGGCGAGGACCAGCCGGCGGAGCTCACCCGTCGTCGTGACGGGTGCTTTCGTGCGGGCCTCTGCGATCTCGCGGGCGATCCGTCCGGCCATGCGCTCCTCCCCGTACTCGCGGAAGATCCGCGTCAGTTCCTCCCGAGGCAGCTGGTTCACGAGGTCCGCGGCGGTCGGCCCCTGTCGGGCCATCCGCATGTCGAGCGGCCCGTCCTTCATGAACGAGAATCCCCGCTCGGCCCGGTCGAGCTGCAGCGACGAGACGCCGAGGTCCGCGAGGACGCCGTCCACCGCCGCGATCCCGAGGGCGTCGAGGTGCCGGGCGAGATCCTCGTAACGCCCCTCCACCGCCACGAGCCGCCCGCCGAAGCGCGCGAGGCGGCGCTTTGCGAAGGCGAGCGCCTCGCCATCCGCGTCGATGCCGACGACGCGGACGGCGGGCGAAGCGAGAAGCAGCGCCTCCGAGTGGCCCCCGAGGCCGAGCGTCGCATCGACGAAGGTCCCGCCGCGCTCGGGACGGAGGAGCCCGAGGACGTCGCGGAGGAGCACCGGAACGTGCCGGGGCTCGTCCATCTACAGCAGGTGGCGGGAAAGTGCGTCGTAGTCCTCATCCGTCAATGTGGAGGCCCTGAGGGCCTTCAGATGCCTGGTCTTGTCGACCAGCTTCAGGTGGTCGGTCTGTCCGAGGACGAGGGCTTCACCGTCGATCCCCGAGACGTCGCGTAGAAGGGCGGGGACGAGGAGCCGTCCCTGCGGGTCCATCCGCGCGGCTCCCCCGAACGTGTTGAACCGCTCGAGGAACTTCGCGCGGGCGCGGTGGACGACCGGAAGCGTGGCGATCTTCTCCTCGAAGACGTTCCAGACGGGCATCGGGTAGACGAGGACGTCGCTTCCGGTGATCGAGGTCAGGAAGAACTCCGACCCCCAGATCTCCTCGATCGGCTCGCGGAAGACGGCCGGGACCTTGAAGCGGCCCTTTTCGTCCACCGTCGTCTCCGCGCTGCCCCGAAGGCGTTCCATCTTCGTCCCCCGAAAAAAAGGACCCCGGTGGGCCCTCGCGGGCCTCGCTAGCCCACGATGCACCACCGTTGACCACTTTTTTCCACCGCGAGTATCGGCCTCCTCCGGCGGCTCCGTCAAGCTCAAACTCGGGAAGGACTTTCTCTGGAAGGTTTTGCGCGGTGCTACCCTCCCGACTCCCGTGACGCCTCTGCCCGCCTCCGCGCCCGTACTCGTCGACGACGACGCCTCCCTCGCCGGCCTCCTCGCCCACCTCGATGCGGGGAACCGCGCCGCCGTTCCGGTCGACACGGAGGCCGACTCGTTCCACCACTATTTCGAGAAGATCTGCCTCCTGCAGCTCGACGTGGACGGCGCCGCCTTCCTCGTCGACCCGCTCGCCGGGCTTCCGCTCGCGCCGCTCCTCGCGCGCCTCGCGGAGCGCGAGCTCCTGATGCACGGCGCCGACTACGACCTCCGCCTCCTCTACCGGGCCTTCCGGTTCCGGGCGCGGGCCGTTTTCGACACGATGATCGCGGCGCAGCTTCTCGGCGAGACGGAGATCGGCCTGGCGGCGCTGCTCCAGAAGAGGCTCGGGGTGACTCTCGACAAGGCGCATCAGCGCGCTGACTGGAGCGTCCGACCGCTCCCGCCGGCGATGGTCGCCTACGCCGCTGCCGACGTCGTCCACCTCCCAACGCTCGTCGCTTCGCTCCGGGCCGACCTCGAGGCGGCGGGGCGCCTCGAGTGGCACCGCGAGGAGTGCGAGCGCCTCGCGGCCGCGCCGTTCCCCGAGGAGCGGGCCGGCGATCCGGAGAACGACTGGCGGCTCAAGGGGACGAACGCGCTCAACGACCGGGAGCGCGCCTTCGTCCGCGCCGTCTGGGAGGCCCGCGAGGGCCGCGCCCGGGCGATCGACGTTCCGCCGTTTCGCGTCCTGACCAACGAGCGCCTCCTCCACGCGGCCAAGCTCGCGGCCGCGGGTTCGACCGATCTCACGAAGCTCTTCCCGGGCCCCCGCCCGCTTCCGGGCGCGCTCGCCGCGGAACTCCGCCGCGCCCTCGACGCGGCGCGGGCGCTCCCGCCCGAGGCCTGGCCGAAGCCGAGGCGGGGAGCCACGGCCGAGGCGGACCCGGCGCTCGAGCGCGAGGTCGAGAAGCTGAAGAAGGGGCGAGACCGCAAGGCCGCGACCCTGAAGCTCGACCCCGGCGTTCTCGCCTCGAGAGCCGTCCTGACAGCCGCGGCGCGGGCTCTCCTCGACGGGGTCCCGCTCTCGGCCGACCGTCTGGCGGCCAGGGCCGGCATCTCTCACTGGCGGGCTCGCCTCCTTGCCGGCTGAGTCCCGCGGACGGTCAGAGGTCGCTCAAAACCGGAAGATCACGCCGGTGTACGCGTCGCCCTGGGAGAGGTAGTTGGTCGCATAGATGTAGTAGCAGCCGTAATAGTACGGGCTGCAGACATAACCCGTACCGCCCGACGAGTTTATGTAGACGGGGAGCCAGCGGATCCCGAGACGCGCGCCGAAGTGGTCCGCGAAGTAGTACTTGATCCCGCCGCCGACGCTGGCCGAGATCCGGAGAAGCGACTGGTACTGGGGCGCAGGCGAAAGGAGCGAGGCCCCGAGAAGCAGGTCGAGGTAGAGCCGCGCTGAGTCGCTCGGGTCGCCCGACAGCCACATCCCCCCGATCTGGAAGGTGTCGATGTTGAGGTGCGAGAGCTTCCGGTCGACGTCGACCCTCGGCGTCGTGAACTGGGCCTTCAGCTCCGTGTTCTGGTGGCTCCAGAGCAATTCGAGGTGCAGCGAGCGGGACAGCCGGTACTCGATCGTCGCCCCCCAGCTGTACGAGGAGGGAATGGCGATCTTGTCGATGTACGAGTCCGCGATCGTCGAGGTGGTGCCGCCGAAGCGGTAGCCGAACGTCGGCGTGATCTCGAACCCGATGTCGCGCGTCTCCTTCGTCGCCGGCCCGGTCTGAACGCCGTACGTGTCGCTGCCGGCGGCCGCCTCGGCGATCGTGAGGTTCGGCGGCGGCGGGGGGGGTGTGTAGTACGGGGCCGCCTCGGGCGTCACGCGGATGACCGCGTCGCGCTTGATCTTGTCGAGGTACTCCGCAAGGCGCTTCTGAAACTGGCTCTCCTGCTCCTTCTTGAGGATTTCGACCTTCACCTCGGAGAAGGTCTTGTAGGCCACGGGCGACTTCTCGGCGACCTTGACGAGATGCCACCCGAACTTCGTCGAGATCGGATCCGAGACGGCGCCGACCGGCAGCGCGAAGACCGCGCGGTCGATCTCGGGGACGAGCTCGCCCTTCGCCACCCACCCGAGGTCGCCGCCGCGGCTCTTCGTCGAGCCGTCGGAGTACTCCTTCACGACGACCTCGAACTTCGTGCCGGCTTTCAGGGCGTCGGCGGCCTCCCGCGCCTTCTTCTCGGCCGTGCCGGCGCCGGCGGCGTCGGCGCTCCGCGAGATCAGGATCTCGAAGAGGTGGGCCTTCTCGGGAATGCGCCAGGTCTCCTTTTCGCGCTCGTAGACGACGCGGAGCGCGTCGTCCGAGAGGTCGACCTTGCTGTTCACCTCGCGCCCGACGACGCGCTGGAGCGTCAGCGTCCGCCGGAACTGGTCGCGCAGCTTTTCGGTCGTGAGCCCGGAGGACGCGAGCGCCTTCTCGAACTCCTCGTCGGTCGTGACCTTGTTCTGCTCCTTCAGGCGCTTGATCTGTTCCTCGACCTCCTTGTCGGTCGTGATGAGGTCGAGGTCCCGCGCGCGGTCCTCGAGGAGGGCCTCGTTCACGAGCTCCTCGAGGAGCTTCTTGCGCATCTCGTCGGCTTTCACGGGGCTCGCGGCCGGCCCCTCCTCGCGGACGATCTGGTCGAACCGCGAGTCGAAAGCGCTCTGCGTGATGATGCGGGAGTTGACGTGGATGAGGACCCTATCGACGACCTCGGTCGCCCGGACCCGCGACGACAGGAGGGCGGCGGCCAGGAAGACGAGCGCAAGCGAAGCAGAACGCCGGAAGGGCATCACGCGAAGGAGTGTAGCGAAATCTGCGCCGCGTCACGGCCGCTGGCCGGCGAGCCTCGCGTTCGTCCCGACGTAGGGGAAGGGGAGGTGCTCCTCGATCACGGAGACGGGGTGGCGCCGGCGAGACGCCGCCACGAGATCGGCCGCGGCCTTCGCGCTCCGCTCTTCGGCGAGGGCGAGATGCAGGGCCCCCTTCGCCTCCTCGAACGGGACGTCCCGCGTCTCGAAACGCTCCTCGACGCGGAAGACGTGGAACCCGTGCGGTGCGGCGATGACAGCCGTCATCCGGCCGGCCGGGACGTTCCAGAGGACCTTCTCGAAGTCGGCCGGCAGGTCCCCGCGGGCGACGAGCCCGAGCGATCCCCCCGACGCGCTGTTCGGCGCCTCGCTGAGCGCCCGGGAGACTTCCATCCACGGCGTCCCCGCCTGCAGCTTCTTCAGCGCCCCATCCGCCGCGTCCCGGCTCCGGAAGAGGAGCTGGGAAACCCGGATCACCGCGGGCCGGCGGTACCGCGCCCGGCGCGCGTCGTACTCCCTCCGAAAGTCGTCGTCAGAGAGCGCGTCGAGGCCGGCGCTTCGCGCGATCAGCTCTCGTCGCCGTTCGGCCGCCGAGTCTCCCTTCGGCGGGGGCACGGCGTCCTCCACGGCCCGCTCCAGGAGCAGTTCCTCCAGGTACTGGTCGAGGAGGCTCGAGGCGACGCGCGGGGAGACGTTCTTCGGGTCCTCGCCCGTGGCCTTCCGGACGTAGAGGGCGGCGTCCTCCCACGCGACGGGACGCTCGCCCAGGAGCGCAACGACCGACGGACTCGCCGCCGGGTTCGACGGGCGGCGGTGGCACCCGGCACCGCCGAGGACGAGCGCGAGGGCCAGGGGAACGGCTCCGCTCCGCGACGCGCGGAATCTCATTCGATCTCCTTCGCGAAGGACGGCGCCCGGGCGGCTTCGACGGCCCCCGTTCGCGCGAGGGCGGTGAGCTTCGAGGCCGTCCGCGCGCAGACATCGCGCCCGTCGGCCGGCAGGCCTGCGAACGCCGCCGGGAGCCGGAACGCGTCGGGACCGGCCGCGAACAGATCACCGCGCTTGAGAGAGGCCAGGACGCGGTCCGGGTCGAGGCGGTGGTCCTTCTCGAGCGTGGCGTGCAGCTCGTCGCCGCGCCGCTGCAGCGCCTTCACGCCGAGGGCGCGCGCGAAGAGGCGGAGCCGCGCCGCGTCGAGGAGCCGTGCGAACGCGGGCGGGGGCGCCCCATACCGGTCGGCCGCGGCCGACGCCTCCGCCTCGAGCGCCGGCGCGTCCGCCGCGGCGGCGATTCTCTTGTAGAGCGCCATCCGAAGGCTCTCGTCCGGGATCCAGGAGGGCGGGAGCGCGAGCGGGAGACCGAGCTGCAGGGAAACGTCCCGCGTCTCGGGAACCGGTTCACCCTTCACCTCGGCCATCGCTTCCTCGAGGAGCCTCACGTACGTCTCGAAGCCGACCGACTCGATGTGCCCCGACTGCTCCGCGCCGAGAATCGAGCCGGCGCCGCGGATCTCCAGGTCCTTCGCCGCGATCCGGAAGCCGGCGCCGAGGTCGGAGAATTCCTGGAGAACGCGAAGCCGGCGGCGTGCGTCGTCGGAGAGCGGCGCCCCTCGCGGCACCATGAGCCAGCACGAAGCCGGCTTGTCGCTCCGGCCCACGCGGCCGCGAAGCTGGTAGAGCTGCGCGAGACCGTAGCGGTCGGCCCGGTCGATCAGCATCGTGTTCGCCGACGGGATGTCGAGGCCGTTCTCGACGATCGTCGTCGCGAGAAGAAGGTCGGCCGCCCGGGTGACGAAGGCGCGCATCGCCCGCTCCAGCTCCCCTTCCGACATCTGTCCGTGACCGACGACGACCTTCACGCCCGGCACCAGCTCCGCGAGCCGCTCGCGCCAGGCGCCGAGCCCGTCGATCCGGTTGTGGACGAAGAAGACCTGCCCGCCCCTCTCGATCTCGGCCTGGATGGCCTCCTTGATGACGACCTCGTCCACCGGGACGACGTGCGTTGCGATCGCGAGCCGGTCCTTGGGCGGGGTCTCGATCACCGACAGCTCGCGGATCCCCGCGAGAGAGAGGTGGAGGGAGCGGGGAATCGGCGTGGCCGACATCGAGAGGACGTCGACCGACGTCCGCCACTCCTTGATCCGCTCCTTCTGCGCGACCCCGAAGCGCTGCTCCTCGTCGACGACGAGGAGGCCGAGGTCCCTGAACGCGACGTCCTTCGAGAGGAGCCGGTGCGTCCCGACGACGACGTCGAGCGTCCCTTCCGAAAGCCGCCGGAGGACTCCTCTCACGTCCTCCCCCGTCCGGAAACGGGAGAGGAGGTCGATCGAGACCGGGAACGCCGCGAAGCGACGCTTCAGCGTCCGGAAGTGCTGGTCGGCGAGGATCGTCGTCGGGGCGAGGAAGGCGGCCTGCTTCCCGTCGAGGACGCACTTGAAGAGGGCTCGCATCGCGACCTCGGTCTTCCCGTAGCCGACGTCGCCGCAGAGGAGCCGGTCCATCGGCTTGTCCGACTCCATGTCGCGCTTCACGTCGCGGATCGCCGCGGCCTGGTCGGGCGTCTCCGTGAACTCGAACGCGTCCTCGAACTCCTTCTGCCACGGTGAGTCCTTCGAGAAGGCGTGGCCGGCCGTCGCTGCCCGCTTCGCGTAGAGCGTCACGAGCTGGTCGGCGAGGTCGCGCACGGCCTTCCGGACCCGGCCCTTCCGCCTTTCCCACCCCGTCCCGCCGAGGCGGTCGAGCGGCGGCGGCGGCCCGTCGCCCGCGCCGGCGTATTTCTGGATCAGGTCGAGCCGTTCGACCGGGACGAGGAGCTTTGCGTCGCCGGCGTAGCGGAGGTCGACCATCTCGCGGACGACGCCCGCATCGTCGATCCGGGCGAGGCCCACGAACGTGCCGAGGCCGTAGTCCCGGTGGACGACGACGTCGCCCGTCCGGAGGTCGCGGAGGTCCGAAAGAAACGCCTCCGACGCCGACTTCCGCTTCGGCGCCCAGGCGCGCGGCTCGCCGAAGAGGTCCGTCGCCGTGACGAGAAGAAGGCCGCCGGCGCGGAAGCGGAAGCCCGACAGCGGCCCGCGGTCGACGACGCGGCACGCGCCCGGCGAGAGCGGCGAGACGGCGTCGGTCTGGAAGTCGACGTCGTACTCGTGGAGAAGCTTCTCGACGTGCTCGCGCTCCCCCCTCGTCGCGGCGGCGAGGACGACCGCGAGGCCGCCCTGCCGCGCGCGCTGGATCTCCTTGACGGCTTCGGGGAGCCGCTCCTCGAACGAGACGACCGACTCGGCGCCGAGGGAAATCACCTCTCCCGTGGGGACGGCAGGCGTGAGCGCCACGAGGGTGCGGCGCGCGACCTCCTCGCGCGCGCGCTCCACGTCGCCCCCGAGCCGGATCGGATCCGGCACCGTCCTGCGCGCGGCGCGCGCGTTCTCGTAGTCGAGGCGGAGCAGGTCGGCCGCCGCTTCGAGCTCCTGCGTGACGGCCTCGGCGTCGTCGACCGCGAGGACGAAGGAGGCCGCGTGGTCGAGAATCCGCGCCGGCGCGGCGTCGCCGGCAAGAAGCGGCAGCAGCTCTTCGAGGCCGTCGTTCTTTCGCGCGAGGCCGGGGTCGCGCGAAAGCGGCGGTTCGTCGTCGGCCCTCCGGCAGGCGTCCAGGATCTGGGAGGCGAGCCTCCGGCTCTCCTCGGTGTCGGACGTGGCCGCGAGAGGCGGCAGGAGAACCGCTCCGAGTGATCCGGTCGAGCGCTGCGTGTCGGGGTCGAACGTCCGGAGCGACGCGACGCGGTCGCCGTCGAACTCGACCCGGACCGGCTCCGGGAGCTGGGGCGGGAAGATGTCGACGAGCCCGCCGCGGACGGCAACGTCTCCGCACTCCGTCACCAGGTCAGCGCGAACGTAACCCTCCGCGAGGAGCGGCCCGATGAGCCGGGCCGGGCTCGTCTCGTCGCCCGGCACGAGTCGGCGCGCCCGCCGCGCGAAGTCGCCCGGCGCCGGCAGGATCCGGTAGAGGGCCCGCGCCGGGACGACGAGGAGGTCGGGCTCCCCCGCCGCGAGTCGCGCGAGCGCGCCGAACTCCTCGCGACGCACCTTGAGTGACGGCGCGATCCCCTGATAGGGCGTCAGCGAGGGCGCGGGAAAGAAGGCGACCCGCGAGACGCCGAGCGCGGCCTCGGCGTCGCGCCGAAACGCCATCGCGTCGCGCTCGTGCGCGAAGACGACGGCCCACCTGAGCCCGAGGGGCCCGCCGGCGGCGTCGAGGAGATACGGCAGGAGCCCCGGCGGCGCCCCGACGAGCGACACGATCCCCGTCCGCGTCCCGAGGACCCCCTCCTCGAGCCGCGCGCCAAGGCGCGCCACCGGCTCCGCGGCGGCGATCGCGTGAACGAGCGGATCTCCCCGCCGCTGCACGGTCGGATTATCGCCGGGGCGCTACACTCGCGCGCCCCGAAGCCCTTCGAGGAAGTTCATGAAGACGCTCGCCGCCCTCGCTGCCTTCTGCGCCCTCTCCGCTGTCCCGGTCCTCCCGGTCGCCGGCGAGCCCGCGCCGGGATGCGCCTATGACTCGATGCTCTCCGCGGACGGGACGTCGATCCACGTGACCGTCCCGCCGAAGGAGGCCTGCTCGATCGGGACGTACACGGTGACGATCGCGGGAAAGAGGGCTCCCGCGCAGACGATCAGGCTGAAGCGCGACGGGACGGTCGTGAACGTCTTCTTCGAGGACGTGACGGGCGACGGGAAGCGCGACCTTGTCGTCGTGACGCGGGCGGCCGGGAGCGGAGCCTACGGCCACGTCGACGTCTGGGAATGGAAGCACGGCCGGTACACCGCGGGGATCGTGGCCGAGTTGACCGAAGAACAGCGCGCCGGTCATCAGGGACACGACGCCTTCACGGCCGCGGCCGGCGTCCTCCGCCGGCGCTTTCCCGTCTACGCCGCCGGCGACGCGAACTGCTGCCCGTCAGGCGGCACGGCCGTGTTCCGCTGGGACGCGAAGAAGAACGTCTGGATCCGGGAGTAGCCCGGCGGCCGCTCGTCGCTCAGGGCTGTCGTTTGTCGCTCAGAACGCCGTGCGGACGGTGACGAGCCACTCGTTCGGGTGGATCGTCCCTTGCTTCGTCGTCGCGTCGCTCAGCGCGTATTCGACCGTCAGGTCGAGGCCGCGGACGAGGCCGAGGCGGGCGCCGAAGTCCCATTTCGCCCAGTCCCAGCCGACCGACGGCGCGACGAAGGCGGACGGGACGTCGAATAGGTTGTGGATCTTCGAGAACCGGACGCTCGGGGTCACCCAGTTGCCGACGGGCTGGTCCCCCGCCGCGAAGAACCCCGGGAGCGGGAAACGCCAGGCCCCCTGGATCTCGTACCCCTCGCGCCTCAGCCCCGCGATCTCCTGCTTCGCCCACTGGCCGAAAACGCGGAGCGGGCCGAACCGCGCCTCCGCATTCGTCCCCCACTCCTGCTTCGAGTCCCCCTGGATCGGGAGTGGCGTGCCGAGCGTCTTGAGCAGCTGGAGGTCGCCTCCGTGGAGCGACCCGTTGATCGACGCGCTCTCGGAAAGCGTCCGAGAGAAGTACCAGAAGAGGAGCTCGACGCCGTTCTTGCTCTGCGGCCCGATCAGCTTGATTCCGAGCGCGGTCCCCCACTGGAAGCCGCCGTTGAAATTCACGTCCTGGGCCTTGCCGTCGTAGAGGATCGGGAATCCGGAGTTGTAGGAGGGCGGAGTGGAGCCTGCGGCCTGCGCGGCCACGCCAGCGTCGCCCGCGAGGGCGTTCGGGTCGCGGAAGAAGAGCGGGTTTCCGTTCGAGATCGCGAGCCGCGTGTAAAAGATGCCGCCGGCCGAGCCGCCCATCTCGGCGCCGATCTCCTCGAAGCGGCCGACGGCGGTCTCCCAGAGGCCGTAGCTCTCGAGCCAGCGGTTCGGCCGCCGGGAGAACCGCGGCGCCTTGCCGATCTGGACGTAATAGGAGCTCGACGTGTTCGGCTCCATCCACTCGACTTTCTTCCCGTACCGGAGCCATGCCTCGCGCAGAAAGATCGTGTCGTCCGTCGAGGTCGGATTGCGGTTGTAGAGATCGATTACGGTGACCATGAAGTGGGCGTTCAGGCCCGCCGCGAGTTCCCCGTCGCCCGTCAGGATCAGGTTCGAGACCTCGAAGGAGTTCCCCGGCGCCACCGTCTGGAGGACGACCGGGGCCGGCGTGCCGGTCTCTCCGACGGTTAGAGACACGTCCGACGACGACCGGAAGTTCAGCTTGACCTCGGCCATGAGACGGAATTTGCCGTTCGCGCTCGAGATTCCGCGCTCCCCGAGGAGCGAGTCTGCCGCCTGCTGAGCGCCGAGGCGGAGCGGAAGGAGAAGGACACCGAGAAGGGCGACGAGAAGCGGCTTCCGCATTCAGGTCCTTTCGGGCCCGATCTTAGCCGCCCCTGCTCCCCGTCACGGCAGGCTCAGGATCGAGAGGCCGCCCTCCTGGATCGAGAAGGGGTTCGAGCCGCCGCCGTCGACCGTCAGGACGTAGCTCCCGGACGCGATGTTCTCGAGGCGGCGGACTGGCGTCGAGATCACGATGTCGCCCGTCGGGTTGAAGAGCGAGAGCGGCACGGGGCCGCCGGCGGCCGTGCGCAGGTGGACGCGGGCGGTTCCCGCGGCCAGCGTCTTCGGGCCGGAGTGGATCTCGAGGCTTCCGCCGGGCGTCAGCGAGACCGTCACCGGCGACGACGGGACGTTGACGTTCGGAACCGTCACCGCGGCGTATCCGGACGCGTCGGCCATGAGCGTGTAGCTCCCCGGCTTCAGCGACGGGATCTCGCCCTTCCCGTCGGCATCCAGCGAGATCGAGCCCTGGAAGACGACGGCCTGCTGCGCATCGGTGACGCGGACGAAGAGGCCGCGGAGCGGCACGCCGTAGAGCCCGTCGCGCCCGACGACGCCAATCCCGTCGCCTCTCGTCAGCTCGAACGAGAGGGCGTCGGTGCCCTGCTCGGCCGCGGTGATCTCCCTCTTGCTGAACTGGTAGCCCGCCTTCCGGACGGTGACCGTGAAGCTCTTCGGCTCGATGTCCGCGAGGAGAAACGTCCCGTTGCTGTCGGTCGTGACGCTTCGGACGAAGGGGCCTGCCGCCGGGTCGGTCGTGACCGCGGCCGACGTGGCGGCCGCGGTCACCTCGACGACGGCGTCCGGAAGCGGCTGCCGGCCCGCCGCATCGACGACGGTTCCGCCGAGCTTCGCGGACGGAAAGACGATGTCGAGCGTCTGGTCCCCGTTCACGGCGACGGTGTCCCGCTTCGACGCCCCGCCGAAGAGGTTCGCCATCGTGCTGACCTGGTACGTGCCGCCCGTCAGGCCCTCGAGCCGGTAGGCGCCGCCGTCGTCGGAGTGCGTGGCCGCCTGCCGGCCGCCCCCGCCCTGCAGATTCGCGACGACCGTCGCGTTGACGACCGGCTCACCTGCCCGGGTGACGCGGCCCGACAGCGAGTAGCCGGGCTCGAAGACGAGCTCAGTCTCGAGGACCGGCTGGGAGTCGTCGACCGTCACCTGCTTCAGGACGCTCCGCGAGGAGCCGGCGAAGTCCCCCGCCGTCGCCCGGAGCGAGACCGCCCCGGCCGGCACCCCGACGAACTCGAATCGCCCGTCGGCCGCCGTCCGCGTCGAGGCGAAGAAGCCGTCCGGCCCGTTCGCCGTCACGGTCATTCCGTTCTTCCACGAGTCCGGGACCCCCGAAACTGTCCCCCGCACCGTCGACCCGGCGGCGATCGCGAGCGACAGCGTCTCGTTCGACTGCCCCGCCTGCAGGACGACGGTCAGGGGCGCGCTCGACCGGCTCCGGAGCTGCGCAGTCACGCTGTAGCGCCCCGCACCGAGGTGCTCGAAGCGGAAGCGGCCGGAGGCGTCGGTCGTGGTGTTCTGTCCACCCAGCATCCCGAGCCCGAACCCCGCGTCCCCCGCCGCGGCGAGCGCGACGTCGGCGCCCGGCAGCGGCTGCCCCGTGTCCGAGGCGACCGTCCCGGCGAGCGCGCCGCCCGCCGTCATCTTCAGATCCACGGCCGAGCCCGCTTCCTTGACCTCGACGGTGTCGCTCGTGTCGGCGTAGTCGGGGTGCCTGGCCGTCAGGTGGACGCGTCCGGCGCCGAGGGCGCCGATCTCGAACCGGCCGTCGACATCGGTCGTGATCTCGGCATCGCCCGCCTCCATGTTCGCGATGCGCATCGGCCCGCCGGCCGCGCCCGCATCCTCGTGGCTGATCGACACGTTCGGGACGGGCCGCCCGGTCGTCGCGTCGGTGACGTGCCCCTTCAAGGCGGCGCCGCGCGACACCTTCACCTCGACGTCCTTCGCGGTTCCCCCCTCCTCGACGAGGACGCTTCCTGCACGCGCGGGCTGGTACTCCTTCGCGGTCACGACGACCGACCAGGTGCCGGCCGGAACATCCTCGAGGAGAAACGTCCCGTCCTCGCTCTTCACGGGCGCCGGCTCGCCGATCCCCGTCAGCCGCCGGCCGGCCGCGCGGTTCGCGAAGCGGAAGACGGCGCCGCCTCCCGTGCGGCCGGGCTCGTACGCGACCTGGAACTCGGTGAGAGGACGCCCGGTCGACGCGTCGAGCGCGCGGCCCGAGATCCGCCCGGTTCCCGCGACGACGATCTCGACGTCGCCGGAGGGCGCGACGACGCCGCGTCTGCCCGGGCTCATTCCTGTCCCGCCGAGGAGCGTCAGGTCGTACGCCTCCCCCGCCTTCAGGCCGTCGAGAAAAAAAGCGCCGTCGGGTCCCGTCGGAGTCCCGCCTCCCTGCGCGCGCGGGCCGATCGGGGACGAGCCGCCCTTCGTGGCGGTCACCATCCACCCCTCGGCCGGGTTTCCGTTCCGCGTCTTCACGATGCCGGCGATCGCCGCGCCGGGGACGAGCGTCACGGCGAGCGGCTCGGGCGCACCCTCTTCCGGCACCTTCACCGGGTCGATCCGCTCCGTCGCGAGGCCCGGCTTCCGGACGACGACCGTGTAATCGCCGGGCGAGTTTCCCTTGAGGGCGAAGCGGCCGTCGGGCCCGCTCTTCGTCCTCTTCGCGTTCGGGCCGCCTGTCCCCCCGGCGAGGCCGATCTGCACCTGCGCCCCGCCGCGGCCACCGCGGAAGCCGAGTGCCGTCGACACCTCGATCTCGGCGTCGGTCACCGGCTCGCCGTTCGGGTCGTGGACGACACCCGAGATCACGGCGCCGCGGCGAAGGACGACCGAGACGTTCGCCGTGGTCTGCCCGGAAACGAGCGAGACACCCGCGAGCGTCGTCGGCGCGAAATCGGCATGCCTCACCGTGAGCCGCTGGTTGTCCCCCGGCATGAGGCGCGAGGCGCGGAACGTCCCGTCGGCCGACGTTCGGAAGGCCCCGGTACCGCTCCCCCGGAACTGACGTATCAGCGCGCGGAAGTTCGACTCGCCCCCCCGCGAGAACGCCCCGCGCGCCCCCGCGACCGGCGCGCCCCCCTCGTCGGTCACGCGGCCGGAGATCGACGCCGCGAGCGTGAGCGGCGCGTCGAGCTTCCGCGCCTCGCTGGAGGCGAGAGCGACGTCGCTCTTTGCGAACGGCACGTAGCGCGGTTCGTCCACCGAGATCCGAAACGTCCGAGGCGGCAGGCCCGCCAGCCGGTAACGGCCGTCGGGCCCCGAGCGGACCGTCCGGACGAATGCGCCGTCGCGGGCGTCGACCTTTGCGCGCGGGACCGGGCGAAGCGTCTTCGCGTCGACGACGCGCCCGTCGAGCGCGGCCGGAGCCACGAGTGCGACGACGAGCTTCTTTCCCTCCGCGAGCGGGACCGTGACTCCGGCAACCTCCCCCCATCCCGCGTCCCCGGCGTCCGCCACGAGGGTTCCCTTCCCCGCGGGCACGTCGGGAATCGTGAAGCCCCCGTCTTCAGCCGTCTCGACCCAGCGCGTCTCCGCCGGGCCATTGAACCGGACGAGCGTCCCGACGGCGCTCTTTCCCGCGAGCGGCCTCACGACGCCCGAAAGCGGGACGCTGGGCGCCAGCACGACCGGCTTCGCGAGCGCTCCCGCCCGTGCGTTCGCGTTCGCGAGAGGCGCGAAACCCTTCTTTGAAACCGAGAGAGCGTTGCCCGACGGCGCCGCGCCGTCGAGACGGAACGTCCCGTCCGCCTCCGTCAGCGTCCGGACGGGCGCCGGGAGGAGATCGGCCTCGCCCGGCGTCGGCGCCCGAAGCGTCACCTCGGCCCCGGGGACCGGCGCACCCCTCCCGTCCACGACCGTCCCCGCGATCGCCTCGCCGCGGACCAGGACCTTGTCGCCGAGGTCCGCCGACTCGCCGGCGTCGTACACACCGTCGAAGAGGACGGCACGGACGCCACCCCCCGACGCCCGGAGAACGACGTCCTTGCCTCCTTCGGCGAGGACGAGAACGAAGGACCCGTCGGCGCCGGTCGCGGCCGTCGCCACCGGTCCCGGCTCGTCGCCGCCCCGGGCTTCCCGCCGTGCGGCATCGGTCGGCGCCTCGTACGGGATCGCCGACACGGCAACGCCCGGGGCCGGCGCATCGCCCATGACAAGGCGGCCCCGGATCTCGCCGGCGACAGCCGGCAACGCGGCGGAGAGAAGCGAAACGGCGAGAAGGCAGCGCGACGGGAAGCGGGAGAGGTACGTCACGGGCGGAGCCCTCCGTGAGAGTATGGACGCGCCATCCGCCGAAAGGTTGCGCTCCGATGACCCGCCTGACGCAGCGCGGATACGCCCCGCCCCGCGATCACGTCGTCCTGACGACGGGCGATTTGCGTCTCTTCGGCCTGGCGGCGCGGCTCTGGAGCAAGGGAGACCCCGGTCCGTCGGTCCTCGAATTCCGCCTCGACGTCCTTCCGAGCGGGGCGCCTCCCGCCCAGGCCGAGCGCGAGGTCGTCTGGCAGCACGCGGAGAAGGCCTACCGTGTGACGATCCCCGGCCATCTCGACGTCGTGATCGACCTCGCCGCGTTCCGCGTCGGCGGCACAGTCTCTTCCGGCCTTCTCGACGCCGAGCCCGCGCTCGCGGCCCGCTGTGCCCTCGAAGCGCCGGCCGCCGTCCTCCTCTCCCGCCGCGGCTGGCAGGTCCTTCACGCGGGCGCCGTGACCGGGCCCCGCGGAGCGGCGGTGATCCGCGGCGGCGCCGGCGCCGGCAAGTCGACGCTGGTCGGAGCGGCGTTCGCGTCGGGCCTCGGCGTCCTCGCGGACGAGAGCCTCCTCGTCGCGCGGGACGATGCCTGCGACCTATCCGCCGCCGTCCGCGATCTCACCCTCCGCCCCGACGCCGCGGCGCTCCTCGGGCTCGTGCCCCGGACGCGCTTCGCGTTCACGGGCGGCGAGCCGAAGAGGCGACTCGACCTCTTCGAGGGAAGCCGGCCTGCGCTTCGCCGTGCGAGCCTTGTGGCGCCCATTCTCCTCGGCGACCGCGACGCGACGCCCGCGGCTCTCGTCCCGCTCTCCGAGGAGGAGTTCCTGGCGGCGTTTCGGGAGGGGGAGATTCCGCAGGAGCGGGCGGCCGGAAATCCCGACGGGGTCGCGCGGTCGTGGGCGCGGACGGGAGGATTCCGGCTCGACGGGGCGCGGGACCTTTCGGGCGCGGTGGCTCTCCTCGCCTCCCTCGTGAGGTAGTGTCACTATTTGAAGGGGGGCGCTTGCGGATCCTGCTCGCGCATTCGTATTTCCTGGCCTACGACGCCAAGCAGACGAGGAAGATGCGGCCTTACCCGCCCCTCGCGGCGTTGATCACGGCGTCGGTCCTGCGCGCCCGGGGGCACGACGTCCACCTCTTCGACGCCATGCTCTCGAAGGGGGAGAGCGAGTTCTCGCACTGCCTCGAGGAAATCCACCCCGACGTGGTCGGCCTGCTCGAGGACAACTTCAACTTCCTGACGAAGATGTGCACGACGCGGATGCGGGAAGCCGCTCTCGCCATGGTCGCCGCCGCAAAGGCGCGCGGGTGCCGGGTCGCCGCGAACGGATCCGACGTCTCGGACCACCCCGACCTCTTCTTCGCCGCCGGGGCCGACGCGGTCGTCCTCGGCGAGACGGAGCGGACGTTTCCAGAGCTGGTCGAGGCCTGGGAACGGAACGA
Source organism: uncultured Acidobacteriota bacterium (assembly GCA_963721385.1). Lineage (GTDB taxonomy): Bacteria > Acidobacteriota > Thermoanaerobaculia > UBA5066 > UBA5066 > DAOMFB01. The sequence continues at coordinate 97,154 of CAVRJB010000004.1, read as the reverse complement.
CGCCGGCCTTGCCGGGATCGCCGGCCTCGCGCTCCCCGCCTCCGGCGGCCTCGTCCACCGGACTCCGACCCGCCCCTTCGTCGAGGACCTCGATTCGCTCCCGCTCCCGGCCTGGGACCTCGTCGACGTGGCGCGTTACCGCGCTGTGTGGCTGAAGGCCCATGGCCGGCTCTCGTGGAACGTCGTCACGACGCGGGGCTGTCCGTTTCACTGCAACTGGTGCGCGAAGCCCCTCTACGGGACGCGCTACGCCCAGCGGAGCCCGGCTGCCGTCGCCGCGGAGCTCGCGGCCCTGAAGAAGACGGTCCGACCCGGCCACGTCTGGTTCGCCGACGACATCTTCGGCCTGAGCCCCCGCTGGATCGAGTCGTTCGCCGAGGAGGTCGCCGCGCGGGACGCCCGGATCCCGTTCACGATGCAGTCGCGCGTCGACCTGATGACGCCGTCTTCCGTTGCCGCCCTGGCCGACGCCGGCGCCGAGGAGGTCTGGATGGGCGTCGAGACGGGGGCGCAGAAGATCCTCGACGCCATGGAGAAGGGAACCCGCGTCGAGCAGGTCCGGCGCGCCACGCGGCTCCTCCGCGCGAGCGGCGTCGCCCCCTCGTGGTTCCTGCAGCTCGGCTATCCCGGCGAGACGTGGGACGACGTCGTCGCGACGAGAGACCTGATGCGCCAGGAGCGGCCCCACGACATCGGCGTCTCGGTCTCTTATCCCCTCCCCGGCACCACCTTTTACGAGCGCGTCCGCGAGCAGATGCGGACGCAGACGAACTGGAGCGACAGCGACGAGCTCGCCATGCTCTTCGAGGGGACGTACACCGGCCCCTTCTACCGGACCGTGCGCGACCTCCTTCACGCGGAGGCTCTCGTCCTCGCCGGCCGGCCGGGGCCCATGACCGGCGCGGAGATCGAGGAGGCCTGGCAGGACCTCCGCCGGCGCGAGCCGGAGTTCCGGTCGGAGCGCTCGATCCTGAAGGCCGCGACGCTTCCGCGCGCGGCGACGGAAGCCTCCTGACGACGGCCGGCCTCCCCCCGCCCCTTCAAGCGTTCGACGCGGTGGCGGACCGGTTCGACGACCGCTTCACTCCCTGGAGAAGCGTCGCCGCGCAGCGGCGCGCCGTCCGGCGCGAGCTGCTGGCCGCCTTTCCCGCCGGCTCGTCGCTTCTCGAGCTGGGCGGGGGCACGGGCGAGGACGCCCTCTTTCTGGCCGGGGAAGGTCGTCGGGTCCTCGTGACCGACGGCGCGCCCGCGATGGTCGCGCGGACGCGCGAGAAGGCCGCGGCGGCGGGACTCTCGAAGGACGTGCGGGGCGAGCGGGTCGCCATCGAGGAGCTGGCCGACTTCGCAGCGTGCCGCGCCGCCGCGGGTGAGCCTCCCTTCGACGGGGCCTTCTCCAACTTCGCCGCGTTCAATTGCGTCGCGGACCACCCTGCCGCCGCCCGGGCCCTCGCGAGCCTCGTCCGGCCCGGCGGGCGCGTCCTCCTCGTCGTCTTCGGCCCCTTCTCACCCGGGGAGACCGCGGTGCTGCTCCTCCGCGGCAAGGGCCGTGCGGCTTTCCGGCGGCTCGCGCGCGGGCCGGTTCCGGCGCGCCTCGGCGGCCACGAGTTCTCGGTGACCTATCCCGGACCGCGCGCCTTCGCGCGCGCCTTCGCGCCGCACTTCGCGCTTCAGCGGACAGTCGGCGTCGGGGTCTTCGTCCCGCCCAGCTCCGCCGAGCCCGGGATCTCGCGCTGGCCGCGCCTCCTCGCGGCCCTCGAGGCGCTCGACCGGGCCGCCGCGCGGCCGCTCGCCCTCCTCGGCGACCACGTCCTCCTCGACTTCGTCCGGACGGCGGCGTGAGCGCCTCGCCGTTCCAGCGCTGGGCAGCCGCCTACGCCGCCCTTCGCGAGCGCGAAGGGCGCGGGACGAGCGAGGCCGACCGTCTCGCGCTTCCCTGGGTCACGACCGGCCCCTTCGCGCCCCAGTGGCGAATCCGGGCTCGGACCTTCGACCGGTTTCTCTCGGCGGTCCTCGCGCCGAGGGAGCGCGCCGCGGGTCGGCCGCTCGCGATCCTCGACCTCGGCGCGGGCGACGGCTGGCTCTCGGCCCGGATGACCGCACGCGGGCACCGGGCGGTCGCGCTCGACGCCCGGGTCGACGCCGTCGACGGCCTTGCGGCCTCGCGCGTCTTCACGCGGCGAAGGTCGCCGGCGTTCGGCCGCGTGGCGGCCCGCTTCGAGGAGCTTCCCTTCGCCGCCGCGTCGTTCGACCTCGTTCTCTACAACGCCTCTCTCCACTACGCGACGGATCTCGCGAACGTCCTTGCCGACGCGCGGCGCGTCGTCCGGCCGGGCGGAACGGTCGCGATCCTCGACTCCCCCTTCTACCGGACGGCGGAAGCGGGAGAGACGATGCTCCGCGAGCGCGATCGGACCACGCGGATCGCGTATCCCGACCTCGCCGACGACCTTCTCGCGCTCGGCTCGATCGAGTACCTGACCCCCGCGCGGCTCGACGCGGCCGCCCTCCCGTTCGGCCTCCGCTTCCGGCGGCTCCGCGTCCTCTATCCGCTGGCCTACGAGCTCCGCGGCCTGCGTGCGCTCCTCTCTCGCGCGCGGCCGCCGTCGCGGTTCGACCTCTGGGTCGCCGCCGTATGATGGCCACCGGGTGATACTGCTTCTCAATCCCCGGGCCACGAGACCGAAGAACCGGCGTTTCCCGCTCTCCGTCATGGCCCTCGGCGCGGCCCTCCCCGAGGGGACGACCTGGAGGATCCTGGACGGGAACCTCCCCGATGCGGACCCTCTCGCCGAGGCGTCCGCCGAAATCGAGGCGCGGCTCGGGAGCGTGGATCCGGTCACCTGCGTGGCGATGACCGTCATGCCGGGTCCGCAGCTGGTCGCGGCGGTTCCGATCGCGAAGGCCCTGAAGGCGCGTTTCCCCGGTGTCCCGATTGTCTGGGGCGGCGCGTTCCCGACGCTCTGGCCAGAGCCGGTCCTCCGCGCGCCGTACGTCGACTGGGTCGTCCGCGGCCAGGGGGAGCGAACCTTCCTCGACCTCCTCGGCGTCCTCGCGGGCCGAAAGGAGCCCGCCGACGTCGCGGGACTCGCGTGGGCCGACGCCGGGAGTGAGCGGCGGAGCCCCGAGCGCGCATGGGACGGCCCCGACGCCTTCCCCGACCCGCCCTACCACCGGATCGACGTCGAGACGTACCTCCATCCGACGGCGCTCGGGTCACGGAACGCCGTCCACCAGGCGTCGATCGGCTGCCCCTACACGTGCAATTTCTGCGGCGTCATCGCGGCCTTCGGAAGCCTCGAGAAGTTCGCTGCGCCGGCGCGGACGGCGCGGGTGCTCGCGACGCTCGTCCACGAGCACGGCGTCGACGCGGTCCACTTTTACGACAACAACTTCTTTCTGAAGGAGGACCACGCCCGGGAGCTTTGCGACCGGCTCGCGCCCCTGGGCCTGAAGTGGTGGTGCGAGGCGCGGATCGACGTGATGAACCGCTTCTCCGACGCGACGTGGGAAGCGATCCGGCGCGCGGGCTGCTCGATGGTCTTCTTCGGCGCCGAGTCGGGCTCCGACGAAACGCTCCGGAAGATGTCGAAGAACCTCACGACGGCCGAGACGCTGGCGCTCGCCGAGAGGGCGAAGTCGTTCGGCATCGTCCCGGAGTTCTCGTTCGTCTTCGGCGACCCGGACGATCCCGCTGGCGAGACCGAGAAGACGCTCGACTTCATCCGGAAGCTCCGGGGCGTCAACCCGGCGATGAAGTTGATCACCTACTTCTACACGCCAACGCCGCAGAGGCGCGGGACGTACGGCAATGTCGACCCTCTCTCGGGGACGCCGGCCACGCTCGAGGAGTGGATCGAGCCCGGGTGGGTCGGCTGGATGACCCACGAGGCTCCGCTCGTCCCCTGGCTGACGCCGGCGCTGCGGGCGCGCGTCGAAGAGTTCGCCCGCGATTTCGACGGGGTCGCGCTCCCGGCGCCGCCCGACCGGCAGGCCTACGGGCACCTGAGGCCGTCCCTCTGAGCGCGCCGGGGACTCTTCCGCTTTCGACCGGCGAGGCGTACCGCCTCTGGGCGGCGACGTACGACGACGAAAACCCTCTCTCGACCCTCGACACGCTCGCCGTCTCGTTCCTCACCCCGCCGCTCGCCGGGGCGTCGCTTCTCGACGCGGCCTGCGGGACCGCTCGCCGTCTCGTCTTCCACGACGGCGACCGGCCGGACCGGGTTTTCGGCGCCGACCTCGTCTTCGAGATGCTCCACCGGGGGCGGCGGGACGCGCGGCGCCCCCGCGGCACTGCCGCGGCGGATCTCGGCGCGCTCCCCTTTCCCGCGGGGCGCTTCGCCGTCGTCTGGTGCCGGCTCGCGTCGGGGCACCTCCAGCGTCTCGCGCCGCTCTACCGCGAGCTCGCGCGCGTCCTCTCCCCCGGCGGCCGGGCGGTCGTCACCGACTTCCACCCCGAGGCGATCCGTGCGGGCCACCGCCGGATCTTCCGCGACGCCTCGGGGAAGAGCCACGAGGTCACGCACGTCGTCCACGAGCCCCACGCCCACGAGCGCGAGGCGGCGGGCGCCGGCCTCGCGTTCGAGGCGCGCCTCGACTACGGGATCGGCAGCGAGGTGCGTCCGTTCTGGGAGAGGGCCGGCGCGCTCGACCGCTTCGCGCGCGAGCGCGGCTCGCCCCTCCTGCTCGCCTTCCGATTTTGCAAGGGATCGCCGCCGTGACCCGCCTGTCGCCCCGCCCGGTGCCGGATGGCGACTCGCGGGCCGACGTCCCGTGCCCGAGACCCGAGCCCGTCACCCGGCTCCCGATCCTGATCCTCTATCCGCACAGCCGGTGCAACTGTCGCTGCCTCATGTGCGACATCTGGAAAGAAAAGCGGATCTTCGAGTTGACACCCGGCGAGGTCTCCGGCTGGACGGACGAATGGCGGCGACTCGGCGTCGAGCGCGTCGTCCTGAGCGGCGGCGAAGCCCTGATGCACTCCGATCCGTTCACGCTCTGCCGCCTCCTCCGGGAGGCCGGGATCGGCATCACGCTGATCAGCTCCGGGCTTCTCCTCGCCCGGCACGCGGCGGGGATCGCGGAGTTCGTCGACGACCTCGTCGTCAGCCTCGACGGCCCCCGGGAGGTGCACGACGAGATCCGCAACGTTCCGAAGGCCTTCGACCGGCTCGCCGACGGCGTCCGCGCGGTGCGCGCGGCAGGACCGGCGGGAACGATCACGGCCCGTTGCACCGTACAGCGCCGGAACGCCGGACGGCTCCGTGACACCGTGGCCGCGGCCCGCGATCTCGGGCTCGACCGGATCAGCTTTCTCGCGGTCGACGTCTCCTCGGAGGCGTTCAACCGGCCGGCAGGTGTCGGGGTGACGCCACGGCACGCCCTGGCCCTCGCGGCGGAGGAGCTACCCCTCCTCGAAGCCGAGCTCCACGCTCTCGAGAGGGAGTTCGCGGCCGAGTTCGACGCCGGCTTCATCGCCGAGAGCCCGGAGAAGCTCCGGCGGCGCCTGCTCGGCTATTTCACGGCCGCCGCGGAGCAGGGTCCGTACCCGACGAACGTCTGCAACGCGCCGTGGGTCTCGAGCGTCGTGGAGGCCGACGGAACCGTCCGGCCCTGCTTCTTCCACGCCCCCCTCGGGAACCTCCGGGAGGAGGGGAGCCTCGAAGCCGTCCTGAACTCGCCTCGCGCCCTCGCCTTCCGGCAGACTCTCGACGTGGCAACGAACCCGACCTGCGTCCGCTGCGTCTGCACGCTCGCGCTCCGGTGAGCGGCCGGCCCGCGGACCGATGCGCGTTCTCGCTCCGCGGCGTCCGCGTCGTGGACCCTGATTTCGCCGGACGGCAGGAGGTCGTGATCGACGGCGGCCGGTTCACCGAGCCGCTCCCCGGGAAGGCCCCGAAACTCGCCCTCCCGCTCGAAGGGCACCTCCTCTTCCCGGCTCTCGTCAACGCGCACGACCACCTCCCGCTGAACGCAGTGCCCCGCCCCGAGGGAATCGGCCTCCAGCCGAACAGCTACGCCTGGATCGAGGCGTTCCAGCCCCGATTCCGCGACCTGGCCGTCGTGGCGGCCCGCGCGGTGCCGGAGGCGGTCCGCGCGTGGCACGGCGGGCTCAAGAACCTCTTCTCCGGAGCTCTCCTCGTCGCGAATCACGACCCGTGGCTGCCGGTGTTCGACGACCCGTCCTTCCCGGTGCGCGTCCTGCGGCGGATGGGTTGGAGCCACTCTCTCGGGCTGGAGCGGCGGTACGGTCCTCTGGTCGCCGAAAGCTACCCGCAAACGCCGCAGGACGCTCCCTGGATCATCCATCTCGCCGAAGGGATCGACGACATCTCGGGCTCGGAGCTTTCCCGGCTCGAGGCCGCCGGCGCGCTCGGGCCGAACACGGTCCTCGTCCACGCGATCGGCCTTTCGGCCCGGGACGTGGATCGGGTCCTCGAACGGGGCGCCGGGGTCGTCTGGTGTCCGTCCAGCAACCTGTTCATGTTCGGAAGGACGCTCGACCCGCGCCCGCTCGCCTCGCACGGCGCCCTCGCGCTCGGAACCGACTCTCGTTTCACCGGCGCCTTCGACCTCCTGACCGAGCTGCGCGTGGCCTCGGCGAGCGGCCTTTCCCCCGGGGAGCTGATCCCTCTCGTCACCTCCTCGGCGGCGCGCCTCCTCGGAGCCCCCGACGCCGGCCGCGTCGTGGCGGGTGGACCCGCCGACTTCCTCCTGCTTCGCGATCCCGGCGGAGACCCGGCCGACGCGCTCGTCTCGGCCTCGCGCGCCGATCTCCGCGCCGTCGTGAGAAACGGCGTCCCCGCCGTCGCCGACCCCGATTTCGCCGCCTGGTTCGACGCCGCCGGCGAGGAGGCCGTCCCAGCCCGGCTCGACGGGAAACCGAAGCTCTGCGCCGCACGATATCTTCGGCTCCGCGACGCCGTGAGGCTCGAGCCAGGACTGGAAGTCGCTTGATCCGCTACGGGGTAGGGGCCGGTTCCACCACGGGAGGGCGGAGCAGCCCAAGCGCCTTTCCCAGCACCTCGTCGATGGTGACGCGCTTCAGGCAGTGGAGGTCTCCTCGGCCGCAGGTCGGCTGCAGGCACGCCCCGCAGACCAGATCCTCGCTGTAAAAGCCGGCGCTTCTCTCCCCCTCCGGCCGACTCCAGACCGAGCGGCTGGAGCCGAAGAGGGCGAGAGTCGGGACTCCCTGAACCCAGGCGAGGTGCATCAGGCCCGAATCGTCGCTGACGACGAGGGAAGCGTGCGCGACGAGCGCGAGGGCTGCTTCCGGCTCCGTCTTCCCCGCGAAGTCGAGCAGGAGGCCGCCGAGCGCTGAGGAAAGTTCCGCGAATCGGGCCGGAACGGGAGACGCAGACAGAGTCATCGGCTGGCATCCCTCGCGTACGAGCCGGCGGCCGAGCTCAGAGTAACGGTCGAGCGGCCACTGTTTCGTCTCCCACCCTCCCCCCGGGTTCAGGCAGACCAGCGGCCGTGCCGGGTTCCACCCGGCGTCCCGGAGCCGCTCCCGCGCCTCGTGGAGAGGCGCGTCCTTCGCGTGCGGGGCAAGGACCGGGACGAGGCGGCCCAGACCGAGCCATTCCACTGCGTCGAGGTAGCGGGTCAGCGCGCTGCGCGGGGCGTGCCGATCGAAGCCCACCCAGGCTCCCGGTCGGAGCAGGCGGGTCAGAAGGAGTGACCAGCGGTTTCGTTGGAGGTCGAGTACGGCGGGAACGTCCCGACGGCGAACGGCGAGCGCCAGGGCGAGCAGCGCCGCCCCTTTTGCGAGCTTCGGCTGCCGTGTGTCGAACGGATAGACCTCGCCGACGTCGCGGTGCGCCCTGACGAGCGCAGCAGAGCGGATGTCAGTTACGACATCGATCTTCGCAAGGGGCAGGCGCCGCCGGAGCGCCGCCAAAACCGGAAAGGTGATCGCCGTGTCCCCGAACGCGTGGAGTCGAATGACAACGACCCGGTGCGGTTCGTGCGGTCCGCGGAGCGGCACGCCAAGCAGCCCGTCGGGCGTGAACGGCGGAACAGGGAGCGGAGCGGCCACGGCGACGATGCTATGCCGTTCCGTGCGGAGATCCCGCGCGACGTACGATCTCCGCGTGAGAATCGCCCTCGTCGTCCCCGGCGGCGTCGACCGGAGCGGAACGGAGCGGGTGATCCCGGCGCTCCTCTCCCTGATCGAGCGGCTCGCGCGCCGCCACCACGTCCACGTCGCCGCCCTTCGCCAGGAGCCCGAACCGGGAATGTGGCCGCTCCTCGGCGCGACGGTCCACAACCTCGGCCTGCCCTCGGAAGGTCTGCCGGGAAGCGGCCTCCTCCGCTTCGCGCCGCGCTTCGCCCGCCTCCTCGCCCGAGAGGGTCCCTTCGACGTCGTCCACGCCTTCTGGGCGGGGACGGCGGCCGCGCTCGCGGCCCTCGCCACGCTCCGGTCCGGAACGCCCCTCGCCGTGCACGTCGCGGGAGGGGAGGTCGCCGCGCTCCCCGACATCGGCTACGGCGGATGGCTTCATCGCCGCGAGCGAATGAAAACACGCTTCGCCCTGTCGCGGGCCACCCGCGTCACCGCCGGCTCCCGCTTCCTCGCCGCGAAGCTCTCGGCGCTCGGCGTTACCGCCGACGTCGTCCCGCTCGGTGCCGACGCGTCCGTCTTCTCGCCGGGACCCCAAACGGAACGCGACGGCGCCCGGCTCCTCCACGTCGCGAGCCGGAACGCGGTCAAGGACCTGCCGACGCTTCTCGCGGCGTTCCGGCGGGTCGTCGACGCTCTCCCCGGAGCGCGGCTCGATCAGGTCGGCGAAGACGTGGACGGCGGCGCCTCCGTGCGGCTCGCCGGCGAACTCGGACTCTCGTCGCGGGTCACGTTCCACGGTTTCCTCCCGCCGGTCCGGCTCGCCCCGCTCTTCCGCGGCGCGAGCCTTTTCGTCCAGTCCTCGCGCTGGGAGGCGCAGGGCGTCGCCGTCCTCGAGGCGGCCCTCGCGGGGACGCCGACCGCCGGCACGGCCGTCGGCCTCGTCGCCGACCTCGCCCCGGAGGCCGCGCTCGCCGTCCCGCCGCAGGACCCGGGTGCCCTCGCCGAGGGGATCCTCGCCCTCCTCTCCGATCCGGAACGCCACTTCCGGATGGGACGCGCAGCCCGGGCGTTCGCCGTCGCGCACGACGCCGACGCGACGGCGGCGGCGTTCGAGTCGATCTACGGCGAACTGGCCGGAGGCTGACGCCGTACGGCGCCGGCCACCCGCGAGAGGAAGACCCGCAGCCACGCGTTGACGAGGGCCGCGCCCGCCGCGTCCGGCGCTGCGTTCGCTTTCACCTCGCCCAGCGTCGGGAAGAGCGTCCGGGCGAGGAAGCGCGCCTTCTTTCCGGGCGACTCGACAAGCGAGAGCGCCGTCGTGGACCAGCCGCGGGGAGGCCGGGTGTGTCGGAGCGGCGGCAGCGCCGCAGCGCGCTGTCGAAGCTCGGGAATGACACGAGAAGAAAGAGCCGAGAGAAAAAGCCCTTCGAACGTGTTGGGAAAAAGACGCTGCACCGCGTCCGCCGCATACAGGATCGGAGCGGCACTGCCCTTCTTCCCCTTCGAAGGAACCTCCGAATCCTCTGAGATCTCCGGCGAAAGTGCGCCGTGCGCTCTCGCGAGGACTCGGAAGTCGTGGGCCTGGATCCCCCGGATCCCGTTCCCCGCGAAGTCCTCGGCCGCGTGGAAGAGGAGATGTGTCAGGAGCGCGGGCCCCGCCGCGATCGCGGTCGGGCGTGCCGTCGAGGTCGCGCGTTTCCGCCTGCGCGCGCAGCGCCGCGCTCGCGTCGTAGACCCGCCCGAGAACGGGCAGGCGGAACGACGTGTGGATCTCCAGACGGACGGGGTTCCCGGCGTCCTCGGCGGCGGGGCGCGCGACCCGCTCGTCGGGCCGGGCGAAGACCCGGTGCCTCGGCGTGTCGAAGAGCGCCCTCCAGCCGGCTCGCGAGAGCGCCGCCGTCGCCCGTCCGAGATCACGCGGCTCGCGGAGAAGGAGGTCGAGATCCCCCATCGGGCGGAGCCCCGGCTGCGGGTAGTGGAAAAACGCGAGCGCCGCGCCCTTCAGCGCCACGACCTCGACGCCCGCCTCGCGGAGGTTCGCCACCGTCTCCCGGAGCGTCCGTCTCAGCCGGGCCGCGCGTGTCGACGACGACGCCCTCTCGGATCCGAGGAACGCCGTGACGACGGCCGGGAGCGAGCCGACGTCGGGAAGCGTCGCGAGCAAGGGGGCCACGCCCTGGATCGACGCCGCGAACGCCGCGAGCTCGCGGCGCGACGGCGAGTCGTCCCGCGCGATCGCCTCGCGGAGCGGGGCGGCCGTGCCTCCGGAGAGCGCGGCCACGGCCGCTTCCGAGAAGAGACGAAAATCAGGGTCCGGCAGGAGGCGCGCGACGTCGAAGCCGGTCTCGCCGATCACGGCTCAGTCCCAGCTTCCTTCGATCCAGTACCACCCCTTCGGGCTCGAGACCCAGCGCCCCGGCTGCCAACGCGCGTCCGGCCGCGGGCGCTTCTCCCAGCGCCCCTTCACCCAGACGAAGCGCTCGCCGTTCCAGACGTGATGGCCGGGCAGAAACGCCCAGCCGTCGCCCGGCGGCGGGCCCGGGTCCTCGACCACCTCGCGCGGTGGCGCCTTGGGGACGAAGCTCGTGCCGGGCGGCGGCGCGGGCGAGCATGCCCCGAGGAGCGCGAGGAGGAGCCCGGCGCCCGCTGTGATTTTCGACAACTGCTCGTTTCCCCAGGCGAAAGGATACGGCTGTCCGTCAGGCGCGCGACGGTACACTCACTTCGATCAACATGACCGAGACACCTTCGCCCCTCCGCCGTCCCTTCGTTCTCGCCGGCATCCTCTCTCTTCTCGCAGCATTCGTCGCTCCGGAAAGCCGTGCGGGAGTCCGCTTCCAGCCGGTCGCCGCGCCTTCGGGAGCCGACACGCGCGCTCTCGCCGCGGACGGCGGTACGCTCTGGGCCGGAACGAGCCGCGGCGTCTGGAAGCTCTCGGCCGGCGCCTTTGCGTTCGACGGGCTTTCGGACCGTACGATTGCTTCGGTCACGGTCGCGGACGGATCGGTCTGGGCCGCGACGGGCGAGGGCCTCTGGAAGCGGGCGGCCGACGGAACCTGGAGCCGGGAGCCGCTTCCCGGCTCGCCCTCGGTCGTGAGCGCCGTCTTCTTCGACGGCTCCTCGCTCTGGGCGGGCGGCGATGCCGTGCTGAAGCGGACGGGCGGCGTCTGGACCGCGCTTCCGGCTCCGGGCGGGATCGTCGTTTCGTTCGCGGCGTTCTCCGGTGACGTCGTCGCCGGCCGCGCGACGAACGGCGCCGTCCGGTACAGCGGCGGCGTGGCGACGCCGCTCGTGGCCGGCATGGGACCGGGCGAAGGGGCGCAGGCGCTCGCCGTCTCCGGCGGAACGCTTTACGCCGGGACTTCGGTCGGCCTCTACTCGTGGAATGGCGCAGCGTGGTCCCTCGACCTCGCCTTCGGAGTCCACGACGTCCAGGGCTCTCGCGGTTGCGGGAGGCGCGCTTCACGCCGCGACGCTCGACGCAGGAATCCTCAAGAAGAGCGGCTCGGTCTGGAACGCCCTGAACGGCGGCCTTTCGATCGCCTCGGCGAAGAGCTTCGCCCTCCTCGGCAGCGACCTTTACGCCGGGACCACCGGCGGGCCCGTCTACCGCCTCCTCGGCTCGTCGTGGAGCGAGGCGGGGAGCGGCCTCTTCGCCACCGTCGTCTCGGACGCCCTCACCGTGACCACGCAGCCCGGTCCCCAGATTCGCGCCGTGGTCGCTGCCGCCGGGGCCGGCCTCGTCGACCTCGGCGACCCGATTCCGTCGAACCTCCTCCCGGCGGGTTGCGGCGGCGCGCTCGCGGTCGCCGACCTCGCCCCCCCGACCGGACGCAGCCTTCTCGTCGCGACGAACTGCGGCCCGCTCGCGGGAGCGTCGTTCTCGCCGGCGACGACGGGCCTTCCGGCCGGCGTCATCCCGACGTCTCTCGCGCCGACCTCGGCCCACGACGTGGCGGCCGGGACACCGAGCGCCGGCGTCTACCGCTTTTCGGGGGGCAGCTGGACCCCGGACAACGGCGGGCTCGCGCCCAACGCTTCCGTTGCCACGATCCGGCAGGTCGGGGCCGAGCTCTTCGCCAGCGCCGGTCTCGGCGTCGTCCGACGCGGCTCCGACGGGACCTGGGACGACGCCTCGCAGGGGCTCCCCTTCGGAGCGGCCGTCGCCTCCCTCGGAGGCGTCGGAGCGCCTGCGGGCCCCGCTTTCGCCGGGCTTCTCGGCGGCGGCGTCTACCGGCGCGACGGCCCCCTCTGGCGGAAGGACTCGGCCGGCCTCACGTCAGCCTCGATCTTCTCGCTCGACCTCGCCGGAGCACTCTGGGCCGCGGCGGGAACCTCGGGCGTCGCCCGCAAGCAGGCCGGCGCGTGGCAGCCCGAGGCGGACGGGCTCCCGAAGGGGGTCGACGCCCGCGTCGTCCGCGCCGGGCCCGGGAGCACGCTCCTCGTCGGCACTGCCGGGCACGGCCTCTTCACCGCCGCAACGGCGCCATTTGCCGATGCCCTCCCGGTCGTCCTCGACGTCACGGGCGGCGCCGGCGTCCGATTCCGGACGGAGCTGACCCTCGGGAACAGCGGCCCCGACGGCGTCGTCTCGGTCACGTTCCGTCCGGCGCCGGGGTTCGGCCCGCCCTCGGCCGCGGGCACCGTTTCGGTCCCGCTCCCGTCGGGAACGGAGATCCGTGCCGCCGACGCCCTCGCCTTCCTGCGCGAGCTCGGCCTCTCCATCCCGCCCGCGACGCCCGCGTCTCCGATCGCGGGGAGCCTGACCTTCTCGGCCGATGCCGGCGGCGCGCCCTCGCCAGCCACATCCGGCCTCTACGCGTTCGCGCGTTCCTTTGCTCCCGGCGTCGCCGGCGGGAGCTACGGCGTCTTCCTCGACGGAACGAGCGATCTCGACGCCGCCGAGGAGGAGGCCTACGTCTACGGTCTCCGCTCCGTCTCCGGCGTGTCGCGCTCGAATCTCGCGGCGACGCACCTGGCCGGGCGCAGCGGCGACCCGATCACGCTCGAGGTGCAGGTCTACGCGGCGTCGGGCTCACCGGCGGGGACGGTCCTCTCGCGGACTCTCGCGCCCGGCGAGTGGTTCCAGTGGAACGGCGTCCTCGCGCAGGCGGGACTCCCCGACGGCGCGTTCGGCTACGCGCGCCTCCGCCGTGTCGCCGGGACCGGGCCCTTCGTCGCCTACGGCGTCGTGAACGACGCCGCGACATCCGACGGTTCGGTCCTCCCGATGTTTCGGCCCGGCGGCCGCTCCGCCGCACGGAAGCTGATCGTCCCCGTCGTCGTCGACGCGTTCGGAGTCGCCGGCTCGCACTTCACGACGGAGCTGACGCTCGCCAACGACGGCCTCATCGCGACGCCGGTCGACCTCGTCTATCGCCCCGCGCCCGGCTTTGGCTCGGCGGCCGGAGCCCCCGTCGTCACCGTGAGCCTCCTCGCGTATCAGCAGTCGACGATCCCGGACGTGATCCAGTACCTGCGCGACCATGGCGTCTCGATCCCCGACCCCGTGTCGGGCGGCCCGCAGGCCGGGACGCTCACCGTCACGTTCCGATCGCTCCAGAGCCTCGACTCGCCCCGCACGGTCGCGATCGCGCGCACGTCCACTCCGAACCCCGACGCGGCGACGGGCGGAACGTTCGGCGTCTCCTACCCCGCCCTCCCCTCCGGCGGCGGGGCGCGGACCTCGGCGGTCATCCCGGGCCTCACGCAGGACGCGACCGTCCGCTCCAACCTCGCTGTCCTCCACGCGGGCGGCGGTTCGGGCGGCCCGATCGGCCTGTCCGTCCTGCTTCACGACGCGGCGACCGGCGCCGCCGTCGGCGTTCCCCTCTCGGTGACGCTGAACGCCGGCGACTGGTTCCAGTGGACGCGCATCCTCGAGAAAGCGGGGGCGGCGCCGGGAACGACGAAGGCCTATGCCGTCGTCACCCGTACCTCGGGTGACGACACGTTCTTCGCTTACGGGGTCCTGAACGACGCCGTCACTTCAGACGGGAGCTACCTCACCATGATCCCGGCCGTGGAGTACTGACGTCTCGCGAAAGGTCGGCCCGTCTCGCGGCACTCCCAGGGGACTACCCCCTTACCTGAGGTCCGCTCACCGGAGGTTTCCATGACAAAGCTCACGAGGCTCGCGCCCCTCACCGCCGTCCTCCTCGCCGGGCTCAGCGGCCCGGCGGAGGCGCGCGTCATCTCCTACGCCCCGGTCACCGCGCGCACCGCGATTCCCGCCGTGCAGAGCCGGCTCGACCGACACCATCTCCTCGTCGAGAGGACCGGCGGGACCCCGGGACCGTGGATGGGACCCATCTGTCTTACGTGCGTTTCGACGTCACGCCTCGTCGTCTACGACGCCGAGGGGATCGACGAGCCCCGCGACGTCTCGCCCGGCGCGGCGCCGAGCCGAATTCTCTTTGCTGCGTCGTACGAGGACGGCAAGAACGTCCGTCTTCTCGTCGTGACCGACGCGACGCTGCCCGGAGAACCGACCCAGACGGCGATGCGGCTCCTTTTCAGCCGCGACACCGGCGCGACGTGGACGCCCGTCGCTTTGCCCCCGAGCCTCCATCCCGAGGGGCTGGCCGCCGGGGGGATGAGCGACATCGGCGGCTGGGTCGCGCGGGAGCGGGGCGCCTCGCTGCGCCTCGGAACGTCGGCGTTTCCGTTCGTCGCCGCCTTCCCGGCTGACGGGACTCCTGCCGGAGGCTGGAGCCTCGTCGGCATCGGGGCCTCGGGCCAGACTCGCCTTCTCGCCAGCGGGCAGAGCCCGACGGCCGCGCCCGCTCTCGTCGGGTCCGACGTCTACTGGGCCCGCTTCCTCGTCGCGGCGGATCTGGTTCGCCCCGGCCCGGGCGGCGTCGCGACCGGCGACACGAGAACAAGCGGCCTCTTCTCCGTCGATCTCTCGGGCAACGTCACGCGTCTCCTCGACCTCGCCGCGGTGCCGCCGACGCTCCAGGCGTGGATGGCGACGGACGACTCGACGTACGTTCAGGTCGACGGAGGGGGCGGCGTCGTGAAGCCACCGTTCACGGCGCCGAGGTCGTTCGGCGTCGCCCGCGGCGGGTCCTTCACCGAGCTCGTCACCGCGGACGCGAGCCCGGAGACGCGCCTCTTCGGCGTCTCGTCCGCGACCGGGAAAAGTGCCTGGATCGTGAAGCGCGACGCCGGCTCGACCACCTTGATGTCACATTCGGCCGCAAATGGCCTCGTGACGCACTGGTCCGACGCGACGCGGCCCGACGTCGAGGCGATCCACGTCGCGGTCTCGGGCAACCGCCTCCTGCTCCAGGCCGACCGCCCGAGGCCGACGCCCGAGCGGCGGTTCATCGACCCCGCGCTCGCCGTCTGGGAGGTCGGCCAGCCCGCGCCTCGGCAGTACGACGAGCTCTTCCTGAACGAGACATCGAACAAGGGCTTCGTCCACCTCGACGTCGACGCCGCCGCGAACGGCGCGCCGTTCTTCTTCGACGCAGGTGCGTCGTTTTTCTCGATCCTGGCCCCGGGCGGGGGCGGACCGGCGGGCGGAGGCGGCGGCGCCGACGTCGTGCAGGAGTGGGGTGTCGTGAAGGCGTCGCTCGTCCAGCGGCTCCTGATCCCTGCGGCGGCGCGGGCCGACGGCCGGAACGGGAGCGTCTGGCGGACCGATCTGACGCTTCGCAATCCCGACGAAACTCCCCTCTCTGTCTCGGTGAGCCTCGTCCCGAATCCCCAGACGATCTCCACCGGCACCGGGGTGCTCGTCGTCCTCGAGCCGGGAGAGATCCGACTCGTCCCGGACGTCCTGAAGACGCTTTTCGGTCTCGACGCCGGCTCCGGAGCGCTCCTCGTCGTCCCGGCAGGCGGGCGCTCGGTCGACGCCACGAGCCGGACGTACAGCCTCGGCGAGCAGGGCAGTTTCGGCATGGGGGTCGGGGCCGTCGACGTCTACGCCGCGGCGAGCGCAAACTTCCCGGTCACCTTCTCGGCCACGCTGCTCGGGCCCGGCTTCCGGACGAATCTCGTCGCCACCGACGCGAGCGTCCGGGGCTCGCGGATCTCCCTCACGCTCGCGCCCTCCTCGGCCGACCTTCCGCCGGTGACGCTCGACCTCGACGTGCCGGTCGGGACGCAGCGGCAGTTGAACGGCCTCGGCGAGGCGGCCGGCCTCCCGGCGGGGAGCCGCGGCTCGCTCACCCTCGCGCCCGGGAAGGGCGCGGTCATCGCCGGGCTCACCGCGATCGACAACGCGACGAACGACCCGACCTGGTTCGGGCCCGACCTTCCGGCCACCGTGTCGCGTTCGATTCCCGCGCTCGTCCACGCCGACGGCGCGAACGGAGCCGCGTTCCGGTCGGACCTCTACCTCTTCAACCCGACGCCGGAGGCGCGGTCCGTGACTCTCACGGCGCGCGACTGGGCGTCGCCGCTGACGACGAAGTCGCTCTTCCTCGTCCTCCTTCCGCAGGAGTCGAAAGTGATCCGGGACGCGCTCCTCGGCGCTTTCGGGCTGACCGGCGTGGCTCAGGTGAGCTTCACGTCCGACGCCTCGCCCGAGACCGCGGAGGGGGTCCGTGTCACGTCGCGGACCTAT
Source organism: uncultured Acidobacteriota bacterium (assembly GCA_963721385.1). GTDB lineage: Bacteria > Acidobacteriota > Thermoanaerobaculia > UBA5066 > UBA5066 > DAOMFB01. Next base: position 80,514 of record CAVRJB010000004.1, on the reverse strand, counting down.
ACGAACGCTCCCGGCTATTCGAATGCCTCCGGCGTCGGCACGTACGGACATCCGGTTCCGCCGCTCAACTCGTTCCAGAGCGTCACGGCCGGCGAGACGCTGGAGATCCTCGGCCCCGTGCAGGCCCCCGGCTTCCGGACGAATCTCGCCCTCGTCGACCTCCTCCCGCCCGGCAACCTCGGCGGTCCGCTGACGATCGGTGTCGAGATCGTCGACGGGAAGGGAGTCGTCGTCGACAGCTTCACGAAGTCGCTCCCCCAGGGTGCAGGAGGCCAGATCAACGATCTCTTCAACGCGCGCGGCCTGAAGCCGGACCTCGGCCCGGTCCTGATCCGCGTGTCGCCCTCAGGCGGAAACGTCGCGGCCTACGCCACGACGATCGACAACGGCACGAACGACCCGACGTATTTCCAGGCGGTGCTGGCGGCGACCCCGAACTGAGGGGGAGGCCTCCGCCTCAGGCGGGCGGCCTCTCGCCGGGTCGGAGGAGCCGTCCCAGGAGGACGAGGAGCGCCAGAACCGCCGCTACGAGGATTCCCCAGAAAAGCGTCCGGCCGCGCGCGCCCGCCGCCGGAACCGCGTGGTCGCTCTCCGGCCCGAGCGACGCGTCGTTCGACGACACGCCGACGAGCCGCGGGGCGAGGAGTGCGAGGTCGTAGCGGGGAGGCTCGAGGGACGGCTCGCCGTAGAGGAGCGTCCGGACCTCGTCCGACGCCGCGTAGAAACGCAGGCGGTACGACGGGAGGAGGAGCCGGGACGGAAGCAGCGGCAGCGGGCTGTTGTCTCCCTCGTCGACCGAGAGCGTCACGGCGGCGACGTCGAGGGCCGGCAAGTCGAGCACCAGGGGGGGCGCCGCCGTGTCGGGGTCCGCATGGCGCCAGACCGCTTTCGCGAGCGCCTCGACCCGTTCCTCCCGCCTCCCCGCGTCCCGTCTCGTGACGGTCACGGTGATCGGCCGCTCGAACACGCGGGCGGGCGTCGTGAGGACGAGCCGGGAGGCCGGGAGACCCGCGAGGCCGAGCGTGACGCGGTAGGACGAGACGCGCCGCGGCTCGCCTTCCTTCCCGCTTCGCTCGGGCGCTCCGAGCTCCAGGGACAGAGGCTCCTCGCGCCTTTCCAGGAGGTACGGCACCTGTCGTCCCTGCCCGTCGGCGATCCGGAGGGACGCGAGCGTCCCGTGGGCGAGGACCGCCGCGTCGAGCGGCACCGCGTTCAGCCCGTTTTTCACGGAGAGGATCGTCCGGAGGCGCTCGAAGCGGGCACGATCGACCGCCGCGCCGAACTCCGGAAGAGGCGAAACGGGAGCGGGCGTCCCTCCGCCCGAGATTTCCCGCACGGCCCCCCAGCGAGCCTCGGCCGCCGGCGTGCGTCCCGCGGCGTCGCGTGCGGCCTCGAGATCGTAGCGGGGCGACGCCAGCGCCGGGTTTCCGAACCGGGCGACGAGCGGTTCGGCCGAGGGAGCTTCGAACCAGATCGCCGGGAGCGGCGCGAAGACGGCCTCCACCGATCGGAGGTCGAGCGGCGGATTGTCGCCGTCGGAGACCACGAGGTCGAGGTCCGGTCCCGACGGGAAGTCGACCGGGATCCGGAGGTCGGACGCCGTTCCCGCCTCGCGGGTCGTCTGCCGCAGCGTCGCGGCTCCGAGCAGGTGAGGCAGGACCTCTCCCCCGGCGAGCCGCGGCTCCGTCACCTTCGCGTCACGCAGAAGGTGACCAGGCCCGACGCCGAGCTCCAGCGCGACGACGGGCAGGCGGGCACCGGGGAGCTTCAGGTGATACCGGCTCTTCCCCGGCTCGCTGGACGCCTTTGAGAACGCGATGGACGTTCGTTCCGCCGGAAATGGCGTCGACGCTTCCTCCACCCGGACCGAGACGCTCTCGGGCAATGGGACGCGCCCGCTCATCCGGTCGTCCCAGGCGACCCTCAAATACCGGAATTCTCCCGGAGGGAAGGACGCCTCGACGCGGCGGAGCTTTTCGTCCGGGAGATCGAAGAGCGTCCCCTCCGGGACGAGGACCGTCCAACGCGATCGGTCGCCGCTCCCTTCGAGGCGAAAACGTTTCAGGAAAGGCCTGGGGAGCCCCTCGAACCTCACACGGCCGATCGTTCGAGGGGCCTTCAGCTCCGCCTCGAACCCGCTCGATGCCTTCGTTGCGGGGATGGGTAGAAGGGAGGCCGCTTCCCAGCGTTCCTCCCGGACGGGAGGCGGCAGGAGGAGGTACGGGACCTCCCGGCCCGACGCCGTGAAGAGCCGCAGGTCCTCGAGCCCTCCCTGCCAGGCCGGAAAGGCGGGTCCGCCGGCGAGGACCCTGGCGTAGCGCATCGGCGACGCCTCCGCGAGGAGGGGCACGTCGACGGCGGCGCGGTTCGCGCCGGGCCCTGCAGGCAAGAGCGGCCGTTCGAAGCGCGACGGCGCCTCCGCATCGCGTGCGGCGGCCGCTGACGCGAAAACGACCGCAACGGCGAGCCCGAGGACGGCGCGACGAGGTCTCATGCGGCCTCCTTCCGGCTCCCGAGGACGAAGCGCTGGAGGAGGAGCGCCACGGCCGCCAGCGAGGCCGCGAGGCCGACGAACGATCCGACGCGGTAGAGCCCGCCGAGGCGCGAGAGGTCGAAGAGGAAGCACTTGAAGACGGTGACGAGAAGTAGGACGACGGCGGCGATCCGCGCCGAGCGAGCCGAGAGGACGATCCCGGCGACGAGAAGAGCCAGGGCGAAAACCGCCCACCCCAGCGTGTAACTCAGCCCCTCGGCGAGCGCCGCCGAGAGGAACCGGAACGTCGGCGCCGGCCCCGTCGAGAAGTAATCGGCGATCTCGATGTTCAGGAGGAGGAAGAGGAGGACCGTGCCCCCCGCCGGGAGCAGCCGCCGGAGGCCCGTCAGGAGCGGCCCGACCGTCGGGGACGGCGTCTCTTTCGCCCGCGACAGGAGCCAGGCTCCGCCGAAGAAGGCCGCTGCCGGCACGAGATAGGTGTAGAGGTACCAGTTCCAGATCGGCGTCGCCGCCCGGGCGTGGTACGTGAGCACCGCCGGGTTGAACGCGAGGCGGGCGAAGACCGCGACGAAGAGGCCGGCCGCCGTGGCGACGAGCCCGCCGTGCGGAATTCGCGTGTAGAGCCAGGTGAGCGACGCCGCGAGGAGGGCCCACCCGATCGTGATCCACTCGTCGTGGAGTTGAAGCGGGATCGCCACCGCGACGAAGGCGAGGATCGCCCCCGCCACGAGTGCCAGCCGGGAGGCGTCCTCGGAGGGCGGGATGCCGAGGCGGAGCAGCCGGATGAGGAGGACTGCGAGGAGCACCGCCTCGCCGACCGGCAGGAGGCCGATGACGCCGTCCCAGCCGGCGTCGAGGAAGCTCTTCCGCGCGAGGAAGAAGAAGGCGGCGCTTGCGAGAACCGCCGCAAGGTACGGCTCGCGCTCCTTCCCGGCGCGCCTTCCGAGGAGGAGCGGGTAGAGGAGAAGAAGCGCGAAGAGGGTCCCGGCGAAGAGGAGGTCCTCCCGGAAATGCGATCGCGTCGCCCCCCCCGCCTGGAAAACGAACGCCGCGAGTGCCGAGGAGGCCGCCGCGAGGACCGCGACGACGTGCCAGCCCGTCCGCCACGCGATCGCGAGCATCGCCCCGACCGCGACGACCTGCGCGGCGAGGAGGACGCCGATCGGCGGAGCGGCCTTGCCGATCGTGGCCGCAATCGCGACGGCCTGCGCGAGAAAGAGGCCGACGAGGGCCGGGAACCCGGTCTCCTTCTCTCGTGACACGGCAAAGAGCCCGGCGCCCCAGAGAGCGACCGCGACCGCCGACACGACCGCCACTTGCGGCCCGGGGGCCTCCGGCGCGCCGAGCTCGAAGACTAGGAGAACGACCTGCGAGATCCCGAGAACCGCCGTCCGGAGCGCCGTCTCCCGGAGGTAGATCGCCACCAGGCTTCCGGCCACGGTCAGCAGGGCGAGGATCCCGAGCAGGGGCGCCGGCGCCGCCGTGAGCACGGACCTGAGCGCGACGCCGACAAGGAGCACCTGCCCCGACAGTGCGAGGGCGCCGACCGGTCCCGACTCGCCTCCGTCCAATTTCCACCTTCGCGCCGCGGCTGGGACCGCCATGTAGAAGAGGCCGAAGACGGCGAAGACCGAGAGGCCGGCGAGGAGGTTCGCCGGCACGAGCCGCTCGACGAGCCAGACGACTTCCGCCCCCACGACGAAAGGCGCCGCCGCGAGGTGAAGTGACGGTCTCTCCTCGAGCTCCGCCACGACCGCCACGACGGCGGCAAGGCCAAGGAGCGGGCCGAAAAGAGGTAAGGGAGCCGCCGACGCGGGATCGATCCCCGCGAGGACCGGGAAGACGAAGAGGAGGATCGGCGCGACATACGAGGCCGACACGCCGGCCGGGCCGAACGGCCGGCCGGCGCGCCTCGCCACCCGCCCCGCGAAGAGGTAGAGGAGTAAGAACGCGGCGGTGACGCCGATGACGGCTCCGAGCGGCGGCCGGTGGGAAGTTCGAACGAGCCACGTCGCAAAGACCGCCAGTGTCGCGACGCCGCCGAGGACGTGCAGCTCCTCCGGTCCCCGCACGGCCGCGAGGGCCGCAAGGCCGAGCGCGACGAGGAAGAGGAACCCGAAAAGGAGCGGCCACCGCGCGCCGTAGGCCGGGACCGAGGCGACGAAGAGCGCGAAGAGGAGCGGGAGCGCGGCGCTGGCCGCAGCCGTCCAGCCGAACGGAGAGCCCGACGTCTCCTCCTTTTCCCTCGGCAGGAGGAAGAGCGCGAGGACCGAAAGGACGGGGAAGACGAGGAAGATGCCGGCCGCGAGGCCGAGCTTCTCGCCGGTCAGGAACTTCGCCACCCAACCCCACTGGTAGAGGACCGTGAAGACGAGGCTCAGGATCGACAGGAACGCCCAGCGCTTCCGGTACGCCACCCAGGCGAGGCCCGCGTTCAGGAGGAGCAGGTAGCCGAAGAGGCCGAACGGACGGTCTTCCCCCGTGGAGAGGAGGGCCGGTGTCGCGAAGCCGCCGATGAGACCGAGGAGCGCGATGAAGAGCGAGTCGCGCCGGATCGAAAGGGCGACGGCGACGGCCGTCACCAGCGCCATCAGGACGAAAGCCGGCACCGTTCCGACGAGATGCCAGAGCGCGTGCGACGCGAAGAACGTCGAGAAGAGGATCGCGATTCCCGCGCCGTCGAGCGCGTTCGCCGTCACGGCGTAGCGCCGCGCCGCCTTCCACTCGCAGAGAACGAGGAGGCCGGTCCCGACGAGGAGGCCGAGCGCCATCCGGACAGGCGCGGAGAGCCAGCCCCGTTCAATGGAATAGCGGAGAAAGAAGACCGCCCCGATCACGAGGAAGACCGCGGCGATCCACGAGAAGAGGCGGACGCCGACGAAGCCCTCCCAGTCGACAGGCCCGCCGTCGGGCTTCAACGTCCTCGGCGGGGCCACGACGCCTCCGAACGGCACCGGCGGCTCCGGCGACGCCGCCCGGGGCGGGACCGGCACGGGCGAAGCCGGAGGCGCCTGGGAGGCGGCGGCTACCGCAGGAGCGGTCGGCGCGAGCGGGGCCGGCGGGGCCGCCGGTGCAGCGGGCCCGACCGGAGGCGCGAAGGCGATGGGCGGTGCCGCCGGCGCGGGCGGAGCTTCCTTCGGGGAAACAGCGGGCGCCGACCGGACAGGCTCGGGTTCCGCGGCCGCCGCCGGCGTCCGTGCTTCCTTTTTCTGCTCGTACAGCCGCTCGCGGAGCGAGTCGAGAGCTGCGCGAAGCGCGGCGAGCTCCGCCTCCAGTCGGCGGGACCGCGAGAGAGCGTTCAGGGAGAAGACGATCGGAAGGACGAGGAGCGCCAGGAGGACGAGTGCGACGAGGACGCCTGCGTACATCCGGTCCCTCCCGGCCGTCCCCCGCGGCCGACGCTATTCTCCCCTACGCCGGCTTCGCCTTCGGCGCCACGAACCGGTCGTAGAGGAGCATCAGCGCGGTGGAGACGAATCCGATCCCCGCCACCCAGAGCCACATCGACTCCGGGTGCGCGACGGTTCCCTTCTTGAACCCGTCCACGTAGCGCTCCACGAGCGGCCCCGCGATGGCGCCCGCCACGAACGTGCCGATCGCGATCGGCAGGAACGCGAATCCCATGTAGGTCCCCACCTGCTCCTTGGGAGCGAGGTCGGCGACGTACTCGTAGTAGCGCGGCGACTGGAGCCCTTCGCCGAGGGCGAAGATCATGATGGCGGCGATCGTCATCGCCAGGGTCGGAACGGCGGCCATCACGAGCCAGGAGACGCTGGCCAGAAGAAAGCCGATCGTCATGGCACGGATCGGTTTCAGCTTTTTCGCGAGCGCGGTGATCGGGATCGTCACGAGGATGATGGTCCACGCGTCGACCGTCTCGATCAGCTCGAAGCGGGGGAACTTCAGGACGTCGCGCACGTAGAACGGCAACGAGTAGAAGATCTGCCAGAACATCATCCAGAAGCCCGAGAAGATGACGAGGAACGAGACGAAGCGGAGGTTCCGGAAGACCTTCAGCATGTCGAGGAGGACGCCCCCCATCGACTTGGGCGGCGCCGCGTCGGCCGGACGGGGCGGCTCCTTGAAAAAGACGAACGTCGCGAAGAAGAGAACGAAGGTCGTCGCCGAGGACATGACGAGGACCCAGGCGATCCCGACGTTCTCGCGGACGGGGATCGCGAGGATCGGCCCGACGGCGCCGCCGATGTTCACGAGCGTGTAGTAGATCGAGTACCCGAGCGCCTTCGTCCCCTCCGTCGTCGTCCGGGCCACGGTGCCGACGATGCTCGGCTTGATGAGCGAGCCGCCGGCCGCCGCGACGACGAGCGCGAAGAGGGTGTAGCTCTTCGGTCCTCCGAGCGCCGCGACGAGGGGCGCGCCGGCGGGAAGCCCGGCGAGCCCGATGAGGAGGTATCCGACCGAGAAGATCGCGAAGCACGCCATCAGGCTCCGCTTGAACCCGAAGCGGTCGACGACCGTCCCGGCGACCGGCGGGAGGAGGTAGAGAAGCGTGTTGAAGACGCTCCCGGCGAAGAGGCCGGCGGTCGTCGGCCCGAGGCCGATGCCGTCCGCGATGTAGACCGCGAGGACCGCCTTCGAGGCGTAGTAGGCGAACCGTTCGAACAGCTCGAGCGTGTTCGCGATCCAGAAGGCTCTCGAGAAGCCGGACTTCAGTTCCGCGAACCGGGCGGCGAGATCCACCAGGCCTCCTTGTACGGGATCCCGCGGATCTTCGGGGCCGCGGCGGGCGGCGTCAACCGCCCGCGAGCCTCAGTCGCGGCCGCGCGCGACGAGCCAGCCGATCAGGATGCCGATGCCGAGGGCGCCGACCGCCATCATGAAGGCGTTGTCGCGCCCGGCGCGGTCCACGGTCCTCCAGCGGCGCGACAGCTCCTTCCGGATCCGCCGGCCCTCGCGGCCGGCGTCCTCGAGAGCGTCCTCGACCCTCTCGGCAATCACCTCGGCGGCTTTCTGGCCGCGGGTGCCCGCGTCTTGAAGCCCTTCGCGCATCGTGCCCAGGATGTCTCTTCCCATGGGAAACCTCTTTCGGTTGCTGTCACGGACTCGGCGCCGCGTCGCCATCATACGTCCCTCTTTCTTCCGATAAGATCGCAGGTTCTGGATTCCCGCGATCTTCTCTCCGAGCTCTTCCGCGCTGCCGTGGATTCCGTCGAGCCGGGCCGGCTCATCCGCCAGGCCCTCGGGCGCCGCGGCGATGCCCTCTGGGTCCGCTCGGTGTTGTCGGCCGCCCGGCGCGAGTTTGTCTTCGTGCCGTCGCGCGTCGCGCTCCTCGCGGTCGGGAAGGCGGCCGTCCCGATGGCCCGCGCCGTCCACGAAGCCCTCGGCTCGCGGGTCGACACGGGCCTCGTGATCTCGCCGTCGAACGCCCCGTCGACCGGCCTCCCGCCGTCGTGGCGCCTCGTCCTCTCGGGCCACCCCCAGCCCGACGCCGGAAGCCTGGAGGCGGGCTCGCTCGCCCTCCGGCTCGCGGCGTCCCTCGGAAAGGACGACCTCCTGCTCGTCCTCCTCTCGGGAGGCGGCTCGGCCCTCATGGCGGCTCCCGCGGAGGGGATCACGCTCGAGGAAAAGGCGCGGACGGTAGCGCTATTGACCGCAGCGGGCGCTCTGATCGTGGAGATCAACGCGGTGCGCGGCGCCCTCTCGCGCGTGAAAGCGGGCTGGCTTTCGTCGACCGCCGCCGCCGCCGACATCGTCACGCTCGTCCTCTCCGACCTCGGTGACGACGGCTGGCATCACGTCGCCTCGGGGCCGACCCTCGGGATGCCGCCCACCGGCGCGGCCGCCCTTGCGATCCTCGAGCGTTATCGCCTGACGCCTCTCGTCTCCCCGTCGGTCCGCGCCTTTCTCTCCCGGGCGCTCCCGCCGCAGCCACGCCCGACGGGCAACCGCTGGAGCGTCCTCCTCGCGGACATCCGGACGGCGATGGAGGGCGCCCGCCTGACGGCGCTCCGCCTTGGCGTCGAGGCGCGCGTCGTTCCCGAGCTCCTCGCCGGAGAGGCGAGGAGCGCCGCGCGCCGCCTCGCCGTCTCCGCCGCGACGGCAGGGCCGCTCCGGCGACGCGCCGCCGGCCCCCGCCGTCCGACGGTCACGATCTTCGGCGGCGAGACGACCGTGACGGTGAAGGGGAAGGGACATGGCGGCCGGAACCGCGAACTCGCCCTCGCCACCGCCTGGCCGCTCGCGGGCGTCCCGGGCGCCTGTGCGCTCGTGGCCGGCACCGACGGCGTCGACAACGAAGCCGATGCGGCGGGAGCGTTCGTGGACGGCTCGACGCTCGCGCGCGCCGAAGCCCGGGGTCTCGACCCGGCGCTCGCGCTCCTCCAGAACGACAGCGGGACCTTTTTCGCACTCCTCGGAGACGATTTCGCGCCCGGCCCGACCGGCACGAACGTCGGCGACGTGGCGTTCGTCCTCTCCCCCGGAGAGGACGCGGTCCCCGACGCGGTCTAAGATAGGCTTCCGAGACCCATGCCCGCGTTTCTCATCGTTTCGGACGGCGGCGGATCGCGGCACGAAGTCGCGGGGCGCGCCGTCGTCGGACGAGACGCCGACTGCGACGTCCTTCTTTCCAGCCTCTCGGCGTCGAGGAAGCATGCCTGCGTCGAGCAGACGGCTTCGGGCTGGATGCTCAAGGACCTTTCCAGCATCAACGGCACCTTCGTCAACGGCAAACGCGTCACCGAGACGCTCCTGTCGAACGGCGACGCCATCCGCTTCGGCGAGGTGAAGGCGGTCTTCGAGATCTCCGACAAGAAGAGCGCTTCGGGATCCGGCCACCTGCTCCAGACGCTCTCGCTGCCGCCCACGCGGAAGGCGCGTCCGGTGGCGGCGGTCGTCGCGGCGCTCGCCGGAATTCTCCTTCTCGTCGTCGCGACGATCTGGGCGAAGCAGTGCGACCGCAAGACCACGGCTCTTCCGCCGGCCGCCGCCGCCCCGCGCTGACGCCGCGTTGACCAGGGCGTCAGGCGGGCGGAAGCCCGGGATCCACCTCACCCCTCCAGCGGTCGAGCCCCCCGGTGAGGTTTCGCGCGCGCTCGAAGCCCGACGCGCGGAGGAGCTCCACCGCCGCCGCGCTCCGGGCCCCGGACCGGCAGATCACGACGATCTCCGCCCCCTTCGGCAGGAGATCGAGGCGGCCCGGGAGCGTGCCGAGCGGGACGTTGTGCGATCCGGGAAGCGCCGCGCGGCGCACCTCGAACGGTTCACGAACGTCGAGGAGGACGATCTCGGTTCCCCGGTCGAGGAGCGCCTTCAGCTCGCACGGCGCGATCCCGGGAATTTCGGCGTTCCCGACGGCACACGATTCGTCGAGGTCGGAAAGGCGCGTGATCGACGGCGCCGTGCCGCAGATCGCGCAGGACGGGTCCTTCCGGAGCGCCACTTCCGTGAAGCGCATCGCGAGAGCATCCACGAGGAGGAGGCGGCCGGCGAGCGTCGTGCCGCGGCCGAGAATCGTCTTCACGACCTCCGTCGCCTGGATCGTGCCGAGGAGGCCCGGGAGGACGCCGAGGACTCCTCCCTCGGCGCAGGACGGCACGGCACCCGCGGGCGGCGGTTCGGGGAAGACGCAGCGGTAGCACGGCCCCTTCGCCGCATCGAAGACGGACGCCTGACCCTCGAAGCGGAATACAGCGGCCCAGACGTTTGGCTTTCCGAGGAGGACGCAGGCGTCGTTGACGAGGTAGCGGGCCGCGAAGTTGTCGGTCCCGTCCGCCACGACGTCGTATCCCGAGAGGACCTCGAGCGCATTCGCCGCCCTGAGCCGGCCGTCGTGCGACACGACGTTGACGCCCGGATTGAGGCCGCGCAGCCGCTCTGCCGCCACCTCGAGCTTCGGCCGCCCGACGTCCGGAGTGCCGTAGAGGATCTGCCGGTGCAGGTTCGTCTCGTCAACCAAGTCGAAGTCCGCGAGGCCGAGAGTCCCGACGCCGGCCGCCGCGAGGTAGAGGGCGAGCGGCGACCCGAGCCCGCCCGCGCCGACGCAGAGAACGCGCGCGGCCTTCAGGCGCTCCTGCCCCTCGAGGTCCACCTCGGGAAGGACCAGTTGGCGCGCGTACCGGCGCCTTTCGCCGTCGCTGAGCGTTCCCACGCGCGAAGAGTACCGCCGGGCGCCTACCGCCCGCCGGCCGACAGTCTTCTCGCCACCCTCCACCCGGCACCCGATGGCTTGAGAAAGAGGAGATCGCCGGAAAAGCCGGGGACGAGGAGCGTCCCCGCCGGCATCCAGGCCCTCACCTCTTTCGAGAGGTCCTCGGCCGGAAGCCGGAGCGTGCCGTCGTCGTCGGCGAGGCCGCGGGCCTTCAGGTCCGCGAGGGTCCTCGTCCATCCCGCCTCGCCTCTCGGCGGCGCCGGGACGAGGAGCATTCCCTTCGCGTCGATCTCCTCCTTGCCCCGGAAGGTCGTCAGGTCCCCGACCTCGACGACGCCGGCGCGGCTCCGCGGCCCGAGCCCGCCGATGAGAATCGGCCGGTTGAGCGCGACGTCGGCGACGTAGGGCGGGAATCCCCCGCCATTCAGGACGGCCGCGTCCCGGACCAGAAGGTCGAAGAGCCCTTCGCGCTTGACCATCGGAAGCGCGTCGTAGCCCTTTGGGTCGCGCGCCGTCGAGCGAGCCGTCGGCCAGCGCCTGCAGCGACATCAGGAGCGCCACGAAGTTGAGCCGGACGAGCGTCCCCGCCTCGTCCGGGCCATTCCACCCCCCCGTCTCGATCGTGAGCGTGGCGGTTCCCCAGCGTGTCATCGAGTCCCCGAAGGCCCGGGGCGTGTAGTCGGCGTCGTACCGCGCGACCTTTCCCTTCGCCCAGGGCGCCACCGCGTCGACGACCGCGAGGGCGAGCCGTTTCGTCTTCCTGCGCCCCTCGTCTTCGGTCATCGCCTCGTCGAAGGCGACAGAGAGAAGAGCGAGGGCGACCTGATTGCCGCCCGGACCGGCGATCGTCAGCGGCGACTGGTTGTGAAGGTTGTAGCCGGTCGACGGCTCGAACCGGTCGCGGACGGACTTCAGGTACCGGCCCTCCGGGGTCTGGAGCCGGAGCGCGTCCCGGTTGATGTCGATCCCCTGCGCGTTCCTCCGCGTCGTCCGTTCGGCGCCGTCGGGATTCAGCATCGGAAGGAGGTAGATCGTGAGGCGCGAGAGGAGACGCTCGGTCGCCTCGCTCCGCCGAGCTCTCCCGAGATAGCTGAGGAGGTCGACGACCGCGCTCGTCGCGGTCGGCTCGTCGCCGTGCATCTGCGACCAGAGCAGGACCTTGACCGGGCCGTCCCCGAGCCTGAGAACGGCGAGCCGCAGCCCCTCGGCCGAGCGCCCCTCGTCGACGACCGAGAAGAGACCCGGGGTGTCGCGCCCGAGCCTCTCGAGCGTCGCCGTCAGCGTCGCATGCTTGAAGGCATACGGGTCCGGCGGCGACACCCGGGCCGCAGGCCAGGCGTCCCACAGACCCTGCGGAGTGAAGACCGCGGGATCTTCCGCGCGGGCCGCGGACGCGAACAGGAAAAAGGCGAGGGCGAGCGCGTGAGTTCCGGCGTGTCTCGGCATGGCGTCCATCGGGCCGAATGTTACGGCGTCCGCGGCACCGTTCCCCCCTCGGCGAGGACGACGCGGCCGCGCCCGGCGGCTTTCGCCGCGTAAAGCGCGTCGTCCGCGGCCTGACGCCACGCTTCGAGGGTCACCCTCCTGGGCTCGTACAGGGCGATCCCGGCGCTGAAGCCGACGTGGAAGATCCGCCCTTCGATGCTGCGGTGCCGAAGCGTCGCGAACTCCTTTCGGAGTCGTTCGACGAGCCGGACGGCGTCCTCGGCCCCGAGATCCTCGAGAAGCAGCGCGAACTCCTCGCCGCCGAGACGGCCGATCGTGTCCGACGCCCGCAGGCGCCGGCGCAAGAGGGCGCCGAGTGCCGCGAGAACCCGGTCCCCGACGGGGTGGCCCCAGGTGTCGTTCACGAGCTTGAAGTGGTCGAGGTCGATGGCGACGAGCGCGAGGGGACGGGACGGTGCCCGATGTGCCGTCAGGACCGCGGCGCGCGCGCGCTCGAGAAAGGCCGTGTGGGTCAGAAGACCCGTGAGCCCGTCGCGCACGAGAAGACTCTTCAGGAACCGCGCTCGCTCGAGGCGCGCCGCCACCGTGGAGAGAAGCAGCGCCGGCGCCACCGGCTTCACGAGGTGGTCGTCGCCTCCGGCCCGGAGCGCGGCGATCCGCTCCTGCTCGCGCCTCTCCACCGTCAGGAAGACGACCGGCAGCGTGGCGAAGCGCTCGTCGTGACGGAGGTAGCGGACCAGGTCGTAGCCCGACACCCGTGGCAGGTTGACGTCCATCAGGATGAGGTCGGGATGAAACGTGATGACCTCCGACTCGAGGCGCCCCGGATCGCCGAGGACGCGCACTTCGTAGCCCGCGGGCTCGAGGATCGAGCTCAGGACCAGGTTCTGGTCCGGGTCGTCGTCCACGGAGAGGATTCGGGGCGCCTCGCCGCCCGCCCGCTCGAGGGCCGCGCGGAGACGCTCGAGGAACGCGTCGAGGTCAACGGGCCGTTCGGCGAAGAAATCGGCGCCGCTCGTGATCGTCTCCACCTTGTCGAGAAACCCGGCGCCCGAGCTGACGACCGCCACCACGGCGCTTTCTCCGCCTGGCAGGTCGCGGAGAGTCTCGATCAATGGCGCGGCCGACCCGCCCGACACGGAGAGCGCGGTCACGAGGACGTCGGGGACCCGTTCGGCCAGCGCGGCGCGCGCCGCGGCAATCGATTCGCAGGCGCGGACGGTCATGCCGTCCCGCGACAGGTGGGCCGCGAGCGCTCCCCGGAAGGCCGGATCGTCGTCGAGGACGACAACGTCGGCGGGGCGGGTGCCGGGAGGACGGGTTTCGCCTGGAGGCATCTGGGCCAAAGTCTAGTCCGCGCGCCCCGGGGGCGCACACCCGTGGGGCGATAATGGTCTGTAGCCTCCATGCCGATCATTCCCGGGACCCGCCTCGGTCCGTACGAAATCGTCGACCTGCTCGGAGCCGGCGGCATGGGCGAGGTCTGGCGGGCGCGCGACACGCGCCTCGGCCGCGAGGTTGCGGTCAAGGTCCTTCCCGAAGAATTCGTGGACGACGTCGAGCGCGCGGCCCGCTTCCAGCGCGAGGCCCAGCTCCTCGCCGCCTTCAACCACCCGAATATCGCCGGCATCTACAGCTTCGAGAGGGCGGACGGCATCCGCCTTCTGGTCATGGAGCTCGTTCCGGGCGAGACGGTCAAGCAGCTCCTCGCAAAAGGCCCGATCCCCGTCCCCCGCGCTCTCGTCATCGCGCGGGACATCGCAGACGCGCTCGACGCCGCCCACGCCAAGGGGATCCTCCACCGAGACCTGAAGCCGGCGAATGTCAAGGTGACCCCTGAGGGGAAGGTCAAGCTCCTCGACTTCGGCCTCGCCAAGGCGTTCGCCGGCGGGATGGCCGCCATCGACAGCTCCGAGTCGCCGACGCTCGGCATCGACACGACGAAGCAGGGAATGGTCCTCGGGACGGCCAGCTACATGAGCCCCGAGCAGACGCGGGGCCGCACGCTCGACCGTCGGAGCGACGTCTGGTCCTTCGGCTGCCTCCTCTACGAGATGCTCGCCGGGAAGAAAGCGTTCACGGGCGATTCCGTCTCGGACGTCCTCGTCGCGATCCTGGACCGCGAGCCCGACTGGGACGCGCTGCCGCCCGACACGCCGCGCTCCGTCGTCGAGCTCCTGAAGTCGTGCCTCACGAAGCGCCTCGATGAGCGGCTGCCCGACCTCGCTCACGCCCGCCAGCAGCTCGACCTCGTGCGCATGGGACGGACGACGCTCATCCCGGCCGCCGCAGGCTCCTTTTCGCGGCCGCGCCGCCGGCCGCTTCCGTTCGCGCTCGGCGCCGGCGCGGTCCTTCTTCTCGTCGCCGCCATCGTCTGGGTCGCGTTCCGCGAGCGGTCGAGCAAGGCGCTCCCCGCGACGAAGCTCCTCGCCGTCCTTCCGGCGACCGACTTCACTGGCCGCCCCGACGGCCGCGCTCTCGCCGACGGCATCTCGACGTCCCTCCAGCAGAGGCTCAATCCCGTGCCGGGCGTCTCGATCATGCTGGCGTCCGGCGCCGAGGCGGCCCGCGAGACCGATCCCGCGAAGGTGGCGCGCGACCGGGGCGCGAACCTCCTCGTCCAGCCGAGCGTCCAGCGGAGCGGCGATCGCCTGCGCCTCTCGTACTCGCTCCGTTCCGACTCGTCTCCCATCCAGATCGACGCAGGCGACGTAGACGGGCCCGAGTCCGACCTCTTCGCGCTCCAGGATGCACTCGCGAAGAAGCTCGTCTCGAGCCTTCAGCTCCGCTTCGCCGGGGGCGGGACGCCGCCACGCGAGGAGATTGCGAAGGGGCCCTCACAGAGCGACTACGTCACTGCTCTCGGATACCTCGAGCGCTCTGGCGACAAGGACTCCGTCCAGAAGGCGATCGATCTCCTCACGAAGATTCCGAACGGCGAAGGCTCGGC
Source organism: uncultured Acidobacteriota bacterium (assembly GCA_963721385.1). Taxonomy (GTDB): domain Bacteria; phylum Acidobacteriota; class Thermoanaerobaculia; order UBA5066; family UBA5066; genus DAOMFB01. The sequence continues at coordinate 65,514 of CAVRJB010000004.1, read as the reverse complement.
CCTCGTCCAGGCGGCGCTGGGGCGGGCCTACCTGAACGCTTACGAGCTCTCGCGCGAGACGACTCGGATACAGGCCGCGCGAACGGCCGCCGAGCGAGCGAGCTCGCTCGATCCAGGCCTCCCGGAGGCACAGATCACGCTGGGACAGGTGCTGACGGCCGCAGGCCGGAACGCCCAGGCGGTGGCCGTGATCCAGAACGTGCTCGCGAAGGACCCCGGCTCCGTTCCCGCCCTCATGGCGCTCGTGCCGGCTCTCCAGAAATCGAACGATTCGGCCGGGGCGGAACGGGCCGCCCTCCGACTCGTGGAGCTCCGTCCAACGTCCTGGGAGGCCTTCAACAAGCTCGGTTGGCTCTATTTCCTCAATAGCCGGTACGAAAAGGCGGCCGAAGCCTTCCAGCGGGCGATCGCGCTCAACCCGGACGTCGCGTCCGTACACCTCAATCTCGGTGCGGCTCTGCTGCGCCTCGACCGGTTCGATGAGGCGCGGGTCGCTCTCGACAACTCGATCCGGATCCATCCCGTGCCGCAGGCGTACTCCAACCTCGGCGTCGCGCACTATCTCCTCGGCCACTTCCCCGAGGCGGCAGCGTCCTTTCAGCGCGCCGTCGACCTCTCTCCGAAGAATTTCCGCTGGCACATCTACCTCGGCGACGCGCTCTGGCAGATTCCGGGGCAGGCCGGGACGCGCGCGCGCCGCCTACGAGGCGGCGCTCCCGCTCGTCACCGCGGAGCTCGCGGTGAACCCCTCCGACGCCGTGAACATCGTCCTCCTCGGCCGGTGTCTCGCACGGACGGGAGAGCCCGAGAAGGCCTGGTCCGAGATCCGGCGGGGCGTCGCGCTGGCCCCGGCGGACGAAAACGTCCTCGAGACCGCCGCCGCGGCCGCCATGGTCCTCGGGAAGAAGGCCGAGGCCCTCGCGTGGCTCCGGAAGGCCGTCGCGCGTGGCTATGGCCTCGTCGAGATCCAGCGCGACCCGGACTTTGCCGCTCTCCGCGGCGAGCCCGAGTTCGCGAAGCTCGCGCTCGCTGCACCTGCCGCACCCGCCGCACCGACCTCAACCCCCAGCACAGGAGTGAAACGATGAGAACGAACGCCCGCTCCCTCCAGGCCGCCGTCGCCGCTCTCTTTCTCGCCGCAACCGCCGTGGCCGTGTCGGGCTGCGCGACGCGGTGCCCGCCGACAGGCCGGCGGCAGCCCGAGAACGTCCTCGTTTGGCTCGACGAAGGTGGACGGAAAATTCGTCGTCAAGATCGACAAGGATCCCATGTTCACCTGCGGGAGGGTAAGGACTGGGCTCAGTGGATTTCCCTCGACGGAAATGAGGTCGGCGTCGTCTTCAAGAAGGAGTCTCCCTTCGCCGAGCCGCCGACTCCGATTTCAAACAAGGATCCTGAAGTCGGGACCGCCCAAGAAAGGGACGGCGTCACATGCCTACGATTACACTGTCACGTTGAAGGTGGGAGTCGACAGCAAGTACAGTCTCGACCCGCGCATCGAGGTTGTTGATCACTAGCCCTGGCGTCCAGAGCTGAATCTTTCGGCCTCTGTCGGCCCGATGGGCCGGCGGAGCTTCGGGTAGACCTCCTTCCAGACAGTCGTGTCGTCATCGACGGATCCTCTGACATTATTGTAGGATCCCGGCGATGCGCCGGTTTCGGACGCCGCGACATTCAGCAAACGGGGAGCTTCCCGCGCTGCTGGAGCTCGCGCGGGTGCTCGGCGCCGCGCCGAACTTTCGGGCCTCGCTCGACGGCGCGCTCGCCGTTCTCCGGGAGACGTACGGCGCGGTCGGCGCCTCGGCGACGCTCGCCGACCCCGCCACGGGCGAGCTCCGGCTCGAGGCCGCAGCCGGCCTCCCTGCCGCCCGCCGCCCGTCGGCGCCGCTGAAGCCGGGCGAGGCCGTGACCGGCCGCGTCGTCGCCACCGGAAAGCCTGTCGTCGTGCCGCAGGTCTCCCGCGAGCCGCTTCTGAAATCGCCGCGCGAGGCCTTCCCCGCCTCGGCGGCCGCGAAGAGCGAGCTGAGCCTCGTCTCGGTCCCCCTCTCCGTCGACGGCCGGACCGTCGGCGCGCTCGGCCTCGTGCTCCCCTACGAACCACAGCGCGACTTCGGACGCAAGACCTCGTTCCTCATGGTCGTCGCCTCGTTCCTCGGCCAGGCGATGCACGTCGACCGGCTCCTCGAGGCCGAGCGGAAGCGCTTCCTCGACGAGAACCAGAAACTCAAGCGCGAGCTGAAGGGGCGCTACGAGCTGAAGAACATCGTCGGGCACAGCCGCCCGATGGAGGAGCTCTACGAGCAGGTCGCGCAGGCGGCCCCCAGCGACACGACCGTCCTGATCCGCGGCGAGTCGGGCACCGGCAAGGAGCTCGTGGCTCATGCCCTCCACTACAACTCCCCCCGCGCCGGAAAGCCCTTCGTCCGCGTCAGCTGCGCCGCGCTCCCCGAGAGCCTCATCGAGTCGGAACTCTTCGGCTACGAACCCGGCGCCTTCACCGACGCACGGGCGCAGAAAAAGGGACGCTTCGAGCTGGCCGACGGGGGAACGCTCTTCCTCGACGAGGTCGGCGACCTCTCCCCGGCGACGCAGGTGAAGCTCCTCCGCGTCCTGCAGGAGCGGGAGTTCGAGCGGCTGGGCGGGGTCACGCCGATCGCCGTCGACGTCCGGCTCGTGACGGCCACGAATCGGGACCTCGATGCGGCCATGGCGAAGGGCGCGTTCCGTGAGGACCTCTTCTACCGCCTGAACGTCTTCACGATCTTCGTGCCGCCGCTCCGGGACCGCCGGCCCGACATCCCGCTCCTCGCCGACCATTTCGTCGAGAAATACGCGGCCCGCCACCGCAAGGACGTCCGGCGGATCTCCACGCCCGCCATCGACGTCCTCATGATGTACCACTGGCCGGGCAACGTCCGGGAGCTGGAGAACGCCATCGAGCGCGCGGTCCTCGTCTGCGACGGGGGCGTTCTCCACGCCCACCATCTCCCTCCGACGCTCCAGACGGCGGAAGTCTCGGGGACCCTCCCCCGCCAGTCGCTCGGCGCCGCGCTCGCCGCCTACGAGAAGGACCTCCTCCTCGACGCGCTCAAGATCGCGCGCGGAAACCGGGCGAAGGCCGCCCGCCTCGTCCAGACGACGGAGCGGATCTTCGGCTACCGGCTGAGGCGGCACGCGATCGACGTCGACCGATTCAAGCCCTGACCGACGTTTCTGTCTGGAGCGAAACACGATCTGACATCTTTGTGGCCTGCATCATGTCGGAGGCGTGCCCTCTAAGTCGTTTTGAATGAACGAGCTGCCGGAAAACTGGGCTCAAGTTCATGCCGCGCACAAGCTTTGCTTGGTCTCTGGCATGAACGGATCAGACATAGCCTGGATGCTCGTCGCCACCGCCCTCGTCCTCCTCATGACTCCCGCGCTCGCCTTCTTCTACGGCGGCCTCGTCCGTTCGAAGAACGCGCTCAACACGATGATGATGAGCGTCGTCTCGCTCGGATTCGTCGGCGTGGCGTGGGCGGTCCTCGGCTACTCGCTGGCCTTCGCGCCAGGATCCGCCGTGATCGGCGGGCTGTCCCACGGGTTCCTCCGGGGCGTCGGCCTCGAGGGAAACGCTGCGGCCCCGACGATTCCCCACTTGCTCTTCATGGCGTTCCAGGGGACCTTTGCGATCATCACGGCGGCCCTGATCTCGGGCGCCGTCGTCGAGCGGAAGCGATTCTCCGCCTACGTCGCATTCATCACCCTCTGGTCGCTCCTCGTCTACGCCCCCGTCGCGCACTGGGTCTGGGGTGGCGGCTTCCTCGGCAAGCTCGGCGCGCTCGATTTCGCCGGCGGGACGGTCGTCCACATCAACGCCGGCGTCGCGGCGCTCGTCGCCGCGATCCTGCTCGGCCCCCGGAAGGACTACGCGCGGCAGGCGACGCTTCCCCACCACGTCCCGTTCGTCCTCCTCGGGGCCGGCCTCCTCTGGTTTGGGTGGTTCGGCTTCAACGGCGGGAGCGCCCTCGCCGCGAACGGGATTGCCGCGCTCGCCTTCACAAATACCTTCCTCGCGCCGATGGGGACGCTCGTCGCCTGGACGCTTCTGGACTTTTCTAGGAACGGCAAGGCGACGGCCGTCGGCGCGGCGACCGCCATCGTCGTCGGTCTCGTCGCCGTCACGCCGGCGGCCGGCTTCGTCTCGCCGATGTCGGCCCTCGTCCTCGGAACGATCGCCGCATTCCCGAGCTACTTCGCGATCCTCTGGCGCGCCCGGACGCGGCTCGACGACTCGCTCGACGTCGTCGCCGCTCACGGCCTCGGCGGAACGGTCGGCGCCCTCCTGACCGGCGTCCTCGCCGAGAAGGCCTGGAACGGTACGGCGGACGGGCTCCTCTTCGGGAACCCGCGCCAGTTTCTCGTCCAGCTCCTCGCGGTCCTCGTGACGATGGCCTTCAGCGCCGCGGGAACATGGGCCCTCCTCAAGCTCGTCAACGTCGTGATCCCGATCAAGGTCGGGACGCGCGAGGAAGGGCTCGGGCTCGACGTCAGCCAGCACGGAGAAGAGGCCTACACCTCCGGCGAAGGCGCCATCCTCGTCCTGCCGGGCGCCTCCCGCACGGTCACCGTCCCCCTCGCGTCGGCCGAGCCGGCAGCTGAAGGAGGCAGAGCGTGAAGCTCGTCGTCGCCATCGTCCGCCCCGACAAGCTCAACGACGTCCTCGCGGCGCTCTTCGACGCCGAGGTCCGGGGCCTTTCCATCAGCCGCGTGCAGGGGCACGGCGGGGAGATGGACCGCGTGGAGACCTACCGCGGGACGACCGTGAAGATGGAGCTCTCCGAAAAGGTCCGCCTCGAGATCGGGGTCTCCGACCACTTCGTCGAGCCGACCGTCCGCGCAATCCTCGGCGCCGCGCGGACGGGCGAGGTCGGCGACGGGAAAGTCTTCGTCGTCCCGGTCGAGAAGGTCTACCGGATCCGGACGGGCGAGGAAGACCAGGCGGCCGTCACGCCCGTCGTTCCGGCGCTCGTCTAGCTCCGGGTTTCAGGGCCGGTTCGTCCCGGGAGTCATGCGGCCGGCGGGGCGAACCGCGCCGCCAGGTCCTCGTCGGGGACCTGCGTCAGGTCGGCCGGATCGATCCTGATCCGCTCGCTCTCGACCGCGCGCGACAGCGCCTCCGCCTTCGTCTGTCCCTTCGTCTCCCCGAGGAAGGGCTTCACCAGCATGAGGAGGATGTTCCGCACGGACATCGAGCGGGCGAGGCGCCCCATCAGCGTGAACGCCTGAACCGGGAAGTGGAGGAACTTGTAGACGATCAGGCGCTTGAGCTCCTCGGCGCGGATCCGGTGGATCGTCTCGCCCGGGAGGACCGTCGGGTCGATGGCCGAGCACTTGAAGTACTTGTACCAGTCGGCCTCGTCGGTCACGAGCCCCCGCGCGAGGTACTCCTGCCAGAGCGGCGTGCCGCGGTAGACGCAGAGCCGGTTGAAGGCGAAGGTGTCGAGCGGCAGGCGCGCGACGAACCGGAACGTCTCGCGCATGTCTTCTTCGGTCTCGTCCGGGTTTCCGACGACGCAGAAGCCGTGGACGATCTCGATCCCCGCCTTTTTTGCGGCGACGACGGCGGTCATCGTCTCGGCGAGCGTCTGCTCCTTCTTCAGCCGGTCGAGGATCTTCTGGCTGCCGCTCTCGACGCCGAACATGAGGGTCCGGCAGTGCGCCTTCGCCATCGCCGGGAAGAGCTCCATGCAGGACGAGTCGACTCGGCCCTCGCAGCCCCACTGGATCGTCAGGCGTTCCTTCTCGATCCCCTCGCAGATCGCCTCGATCCTCTTCGGCTTCAGGAGGAAGTGGTCGTCGACGAAGTAGACCGACCCGTAACCGTCCTTCTGAAGCTGCCGCAGCTCCGCGAGGACGTGTTCCGGGCTCCGCGAGCGCCACTTCCCCTCGTTGAAGATCGGGATGTCGCAGAAGATGCAGGGCCACGGGCATCCGCGCGACGTCTGCATCGTCGTGAAGCGCTCCAGCGAGAGGACGACCGGAACGTCGAGCGGCATCGACTCGACGAAGTCGAGGTCGAGGCTCTCCCGGTCCGGGAAGGGCCACTGGTCGAGATTCCGGTCCAGCGGGCGGTCGGCGTTGTGGCGGAGGGTGCCGTCCGCCGCCTGCCACGTGACGCCGAGAACCCCGGTCGGGTCCTCGAGGTGGGCGAGGAGATCGAGGATCAGCTGTTCGCCATCCCCGCGGCAGACGAAGTCGACCTCAGGGACCTGCTTCTTGATCCGTTCGGCGTTGAGCGTCGCGAAGACGCCGCCGAAGGCGATCTTCCCCTCCGGGCGGGCGGCCTTGAGCGCGCGGGCGAGGATCTTCGCGTAGGGGTAGCTCGTCGTCGAGAGGAAGCTCAGCCCGACGAGGTCCGGCTTCAGCCGGACGACGTCCGCCACGATGACGTCGTTCGGCGTCTCCGGATGCGCCTGGTCGTACAGGACGACGTCGTGACCCGCCCGCTTGAGGACCGACGAGAGCGACATGATGCCGATCGGCGGGAATCCCATGACCTGGATCCGGCCGTTCTTCGCGCGCTTCTTCCCGGGAATCGCGCAGAACTGGGGATCGCGGACATGGATGAGAACGACTCTCATGACAGGGGGCTCCTCTGCCGCGCCAGAATACCGTGTCCGGGTCATCTTGCCCCGTCGGTCACCATCGCGGGCCGTTTGCGTTCAGTGCGTCAGCTTGCGGACGGCCTCGCGAAACGCGCGTCGCCCTTCGTGTCCCGGGATCTGCTCCTCGAGCTTCGAGACGAGCGAAGAGAGCGTCGTGGCGCTCCGAGATGCCTTTTTCACGAGGACTCTCGCGAGCGGACCGATCTGCTTCGCGAGCTCGTTTTCGAGCGTCGCGAGATGAGCCTCGCTGAAAGGAACCGGCGTCGCGCCGCCCGGCGCCGGGGTGTGCACGGCCGCCGCCTGCGAAACCGGCGCTGTCCCGGGGCGCGCCGGTGCCGTGGGCCCGGTCTGTGGCCTGGACGGCTGACGAGTGGGGCCGGCGGGAGTCTTTCCGGGCCCGGCCGCGGGCTTCACGGCGGGAGGCGGCGTCCTGCCGCAGGCGAGGCACTTCGCAAAGAAGGTGTCCCGCTCGGTCCCCGGAGACAGATGGCGGGCCAGCTCCTCGCAGAGCGTGTCGAGAGACGGCGCGGTCTTCGCCGTCTTCCGGACGATGATCCGGGCCATCGGCCCGATCGACTGGGAGAGGCTCTCCTCGATCTTGGCGAGAACCGCGTTGTCGAAGACCGGCGGCCGGGGTGTCGGGACGGTCGGCGCGCCGCCCGGCATGGCAGCGGTTTCGAGCGCGCTCAGGCTCGGCTCCGCCGTCATCGGTGTCTGGCCCGCCTGAAGCCGGTGGAGGTCGACATCGAGGAACGCCATGTCCACGTACCGCTCCTCGCGCTTCTTGGCCATCATCTTCCGGAGAACGCGGCAGAGCCCCTCCGAGAGCGCCGGCACCCACGTCCGCGGGTCGGGGAGCGGGTCGACGAGGTGCATCGACATGACGAGAGGGCCCGAGGAGCCCTGGAACGGCGTGTGCCCGGTGACGAGGTGGTAGAGAGTGGCGCCGAGCGAATAGATGTCCGCGCGCGCGTCGATGTCCTTCTGCCCGCGGATCTGCTCCGGCGAGATGTAGTGCGGCGTCCCGATCGAGGTGCCCGACTGCGTGAGGGACTGGTCCTCGTCGACGCGCTTGGCGATGCCGAGGTCGACGATCTTCACCTCGCCCCGGTTCGTCAGCATCAGGTTGTCGGGCTTGATGTCCCGGTGGACGAGCCCCTCGGCGTGCGCCACGGCAAGGGCCCGGCTGACCTGCCGGACGATCTGGAGCCCGTCGGCCTCGGAGAAGACGTGCCCGTGCTTCAGGTAGTAGCCGAGCGAGTGACCCTTGACGAACTCCATCGCGAGGAAGTAGGTCGACTCGACCTTCCCGAAGTTGTAGATCTGGACGATGTTCGGGTGGTTCAGCCGGGCCGCTGCACGGGCCTCCTTGACGAAGCGCTGGACGAAGCCGGAGTCCGTCGAGAGCTGCGCCGCCAGCATCTTCAGGGCGACGACCCGCTCGAGGGTCAGGTCGAGGGCCCGGTAGACCTTCCCCATCCCTCCGGAGCCGAGCGACTCCAGGATCTCGTAGTCGCCGAACCGCCGGCCGGTCAGATCGCCTTCGGGCATCCGGTCCCCTTGCCGCGCGTCATTCGTCCTCGAGCATCTTCAGCGCTTTCACGAGGCTGATCCGCATCCGGTTGAAGGAGCCGGTCAGCAACGCCACCTCGTCGCGCCCTCTGACGGGGATCTCGGGGACGTCCAGGTTGCCCGTCGACACCTGGTCGGCCATCCGCGAGAGCCGCTTGAGCGGGCGGATGACGACGCCGTAGAGCAGGAGGTTGAGGAAGAGAAGGATGAAGACGAAAACGCCAATGAGGGAGACGAGAAGCGTCCGGAAGGCCGTCGCCGCCATCCCGACCGGAACCGCCATCGGCACCGCCACGATCTGCGCGCCGATGATCTCGTTCAGCTTCCAGCCGAAGCCCCCTGACGTTCCGTAGACCTTGACGACGGAGGCCGGCGTCTCCTCCGGCGACGTGTGGCAAGCAGAGGCAAGCCTTGTCCAGGATCTGGATCGGGTGGCTGAGGTAGAGCGAGCGCCCGAGCGGGCCGTCGCGCTCTCCGATGATCTCGGGGAGCTTCATGTCGGCGCGGAAGGCGTTGACGACGTCGGCCTCCCAGTCGACCGTCCGGTCCCGCGGGTTCGTCGGGTTGAGCGTCGCTTCCTTGTAGGTGTATTCGGGGTACTTCTCCCGGAGGTAATTGAAGATCTCCGTCGCGGAATAGGCGGGGACCGACTGCGGCAGGAACTCCTCCGCGAGACGGGGCGCGAGGAGAGGCTTGATCTGCTTGCTCGTGTAGGTCCGCGTCGCGAGGGCGGTCTGCATCAGGATCCGGGCACTTTCGATGACCTGCGTCCGTGCGTTCTTTTGGAGCAGGTTGTACGAAAGATACCCAGCCGGAACGAGCGCTACGGAAAACACCAGAATGAGGATCAAGTTGAACTTGATGAAAAGCGACATAGCACCCCGCCTTGAGACTGATTCTACAGAAAGCGGGGCGGGTTCACGCCGGCAGGCTTCCGCGCCCAGAAAAGAAACTCCGTTTCGGGTGGCTCGCTGCCGAGCTGACGGAGAAGGAGGGCGATCTGCCCCCGGTGATACGCCGAGTGCCCGAAAAGCTGCGTCAGCAGGTCCTCGACGGTGTTCGAGAAGCGCGGGCCCTCGGCGCGGCCCCATTCCACGGTGCGCGAAAGCTCCCCCTCGCTCAGCCCCCCGAGGTAGCCGTCCCACGCCGCGTCCATCTCCGCGAGGCGCACCGGAAGGTCGGCGATCGGGAAATCCTTCGTGAACATCTTCAGGGGGCGCTCCGACGTCGCTCCTATCCGCTCCAGCCAGAACCACCGCGTGCCGACGATGTGTGCCGCGAGATCGACCGCTTTCCGGAACTCCGGCGCCGCGCGCTTGTCCGGGGGCACGGCGGAGAGCGCTCCCAGCACCTTGCGGTGCACGTCCTTCTCGAAGTCGAACCAGCGGCGACAGGTCTCCGGCTTGCAACTCACGGCTGCCCCCTTCTGCCTTTCCTCCGTCGCCCGACGGGTTGTCGTTTCTCCCCTGATTGCACGCGATTCTATTTCGCCGGGCCGAGCCGAAAGACGACGGTCCTCAGGCCAGGAGCGCCCGCGCCAGGACCATCCGTTGCACGTCGTTGGCGCCCTCGACGATCTGCGCGATCTTGGCGTCGTTGAAGAGGTGGATGGCGGGGAACTCCTCGGAAACTCCGGTCGCCCCGCAGAGCTGGACCGCCTCGGCGGTCACGAAGAGAGCCGTGTCGGTGGCGACGAGCTTCGCCGCCGCGGCCGCGGCCGAGAACGGCCGGTCCAGGTCGCGGAGGCGCGCGGCCTCGCGCACGAGCGCCGCCGCCGCCTCCGTTCGCGCGGCCATCTCCGCGAGGCGGGCGCGGACGACGTCGTTCTTCTCCAGCGGGCGGCCGAAGGCCTTTCGCGTCCGGACGTAGCCGAGCGCGGCCTCCAGAGCCCCGCGGCAGAGGCCGACCGCGAGGGCGCCGATCGTGATCCGCCCCGAGTCGAGGGCCGTCAGAGCGATCTTCAGCCCGTCCCCCGGCCGGCCCACGAGCGCCGCAGCCGGCACGCGCACGTCGGCGAGGGAGAGTCCGCCGGTAGGCGAACGCCTGAGTCCCATCTTCCTCTCCGGCGGAAGGGGCGTGAGGCCCGACGCGGTCTTCTCGACGAGAAACGCGGAAATCTCCTTCTCGTCCGTCCGGGCGAAGACGACGAAGAGGTCGGCCACGGTCGAGTGCGTGATCCAGGCCTTGCTCCCGCTGATCAGGTAGCCGTCTCCGTCAGCAGCCGCGCGCGTCGCGATCGCCGCTGCGTCGGAGCCCGTCTCCGGCTCGGTCAGGGCGAAGGCCCCGAGCAGCTCCCCGCCGGCGAGGCGCGGCAGGAGGCTCTTCTGCTCGTCGGTTCCGAACCGGCTCAGGATGAGCTGCGGCAGGCCGTGGACCGAGAGCGTCCCCGCGAGCGCGCCGCCGGCGACGGCCAGCTCCTCGAGGACGAGAGCGTACGTCGCGTAGTCGGCGCCTCCCCCGCCGTATTCGGCCGGGAACGGGATGCCGCCCAGACCCATCGCGCAGAGCCGCGAGAAGAGTGGGCGGGGAAACTCGTCCGGCGGCGAGGAGGCGAGATACGGCTTGAGCTCGGCGCTCACGAATCGGCGGACCGTCCCGGCCAGCGCTCGCTGCTCCTCCGTCCGGAGGTCCTCGAAGAGCGGCCTCATTCAGCGGATCCTCGGGACGATCTCGTACCGTCCGTCCCGGCCGCGGCGGAAGACGCCCCGGCCCTTCTCCCCCCGCCGCTCGGCATCGACAGCCTCGGCCAGCGTCGCGACGGGTGTCACACAGACGTCGAGCGATTCGAGTCGCCGGGTCCACTCCGCGAAGGTCCGGCGCCGCGTCGCCGCCACGAGGCGCCGCCTTGCCCGTCGCCCCGCCGCGCCCGAGGCGTACTGGAGGGGGACGAGTTCCGGCAGGCCGATCGCCGTGCAGAAGCCGGTCCAGAACTTGGACTCGATACAGGCCACCGCGAGAAGGCGTCCGTCCTTCGTCGGGTAGAGGCCGTAGCAGGGGTGGAGTTCCTCCGTCACCAGGGCGCCGTCGCTCGCCACGCGTCCCGTCGCCAGGTACTCGGCGGCGCCGAACGAGAGGAGCGCGAGGCTTCCCTCGTGGAGGGAGACCGTCACCGCCGAAGCCCGGCCCGTCCGCTCCCGCTCGAGAAGGCCGGTCAGAACCGCCGCCACCGCGGGCCACGCGCCGCCCGCGACGTCCGGAAGCTGGAACCCGGGGATGACCGGCCGGCCGCTCGCGTCGCGGTTCAGGTCGAGGAGGCCCGAGGCGGCGAGGAAATTCAGGTCGTGGGCGGCCTTTTCCGACCGACGGAACCCTGCGATACGGACCTGAATGAGACGCGGATGCCGTGCGGTGACGTCGCCCTCCGAAAGCGAGAGCCTCCGGGCGGCGCCGGGCCGAAGCGAGTGGATCAGGACGTCGGCTTTCCCGAGAAGTCCGTCCAGGGCCGCCCGGCCCTTCGGGGATTTCAGATCGAGGAAGCGCACCTTCTTGCCGCCCGCCGTGAGGCGGTAGTAGACGCTGAGGCCCTCGTCGAGCGGCGGAAAGTGGCGCCCGGCCTCACCCCCCGGCGGCTCCACCTTGACGACCTCCGCGCCGAGGTCGGCGAGAAGGCGCGTCGCGATGCCGCCCGGCAGGAGCGACGTCAGGTCCACGACGCGGATTCCCGAGAGAGGACGGCCGAAGTTCGCCCTCACCATACGGCCTCGATCACCACGGCGACGCCCGTCTGTACCATGATGGTCCCGGATGCTAGAAGAACCGGCCTCTCTCCGCGAGCGGTTGTGAAGATCGTGGTCACCGGCCCCCGGGCCGCACGGGCTTGCTGGTCGCGCCGCTCCTCCTCGCGGCCACGGTCCAGGCGGCGTCGCCGGCACCGTCCCCCCGGACCGAGGAGATCCGGATCCCGACGACGACGATGCCGAAGCCGGTGACCGTCAAGCTCTGGCTTCCCGCCGGCTTCGACGAGGCGCCTCCTGGCTCGCTCCCCCTTCTCGTCTTCCTCCACGATGGCTACGGATCGGAGAAGTCGTTCTCGGGGCGGAAGCTGGACAGGATCCTGGACGGGATGATCGCGCGAGGCGAGGTTCCCCCGATGGTCGTGGCGTCGCCGCGGACCTTTGGGACGTTCAATAGCAACGACTACCTCGGCAAGGCCCGCGCCTTCGATTTCCTCGTCGACGAGCTCGTCCCGGAGCTTCTCTCGAGAATTCCGCAGCTTCGTCGGGACCGCGCGGGACGCGGCCTGACCGGGATCTCGATGGGCGCCTACGGCTCGCTGAAGATCGCCCTCCGGCGCCCGGAGCTCTACGGCGCCGTGTCGGCCCTCTCCCCTTGGGTCGAGGACCTGTCGTTCGAATTCCAGAAGACGCAGAGCTTCATCCCGCGGCTGACGCTCGGCTGGGTCTTCGGCAAGACGGCCGAGACGAACACCATCCGGAGCGAATCCCTCTTCGTGATCCTGGATGGCCCCTGTGTGCCTCAGTCCGACCGACCCCCTCTGCTACTGGTCGCGGGAGACGCCGAGCGCTGGGTCGTGAACGGAAGCGTCCGCCGGCTGGAGGCGGCGCTCGATGCCGCAGGCATTCCGTACGAGTCCCGGACCCGCCCCGGCGGACACGACTGGGACTTCTGGAGGGCGTCTTTCCCCGAGATCGTTCGCTTCCACTCGGAGGTCTTCGGGGCGCCGGCGGCCGCGCGCGAGCCGGCCGGGAAGTGACGCCCCGCGGCCTTCATCGGTTCGACGCCCCGACGGAGCGAGCGTCGACCGCAAGCGACCGAGGTCCTCACCGGCGGTCGCACGAATCCCTGGAACCACATCTCGATTCTCAATCGCATTTGACTGGCGTACGCTGACAGTCAGCGAGGTGGTTGCGTCATGCTGCATCCATTCGATCCCGGTTACTTTCAGGAGCCATTCCTGACCCTGGCCGCCGACCACCCGGAGGCCGACGTCTACCCGAAAGACCAGTTCCGGGTCGAGTGGGGACCGATCTTCCACCGAGGACGGCTGGACGGCTCGGCGCGCGTGCTGGTCATTGGTCAGGACCCGGCACAGCACGAGACCATCGTCCGGCGCATCCTGGTGGGGGAAGCGGGCCGCCGTCTCCAGGGCCTCCTCGCAAAGCTCGGCGTGACGAGGAGCTACGTCCTCGTCAACACGTTCCTTTACAGCGTCTACGGCAGCGTGAAGGCGAAGACGACGCGGGACCCGCGCCTCGTCGCGTACCGCAACCGCTGGCTCGATGCGCTGCTCGTCGACAGACAGGTCGAGGCCGTCCTGACGCTGGGCACCGCCGCCGACGAAGCGTGGCAGCTCTGGAAGGCCACACCCGCCGGACAGGCGTCCCACGTCGCCCAGGCCGCTATCACCCACCCGACCCAGCCGGAGAGCTCGTCCAAGGGCGAAAAGACCCTCCTCGCGGCGGCCACCCAGAAGCTGCTCCAAAACTGGAACGCCGGCCTGCAGCTCCTCTCGCCCGCGCTCGCGCACCCGGACGCGCCCCGGCCTCTCGTGCTCTACGGCTCGACCTGGGCCGAAGGCGATCGGCCGCCGGTACCGGAGATCGACTTCCCGGCCGGCCTTCCGGCGTGGATGCGCGAGCTGGACGGCTGGGCGAAGCGAGCCGGCGCGGACGTCCTCGCGAAGCGTCGAAACATCACGATCACGGTTCCGAAGGGAATCGTCCAGTGAGATCCCCTCGTACGTGGTACCCGCTCACGGGCTCCATCACGCCCGTGCGCCGGGGGGTATCGGCCGCGCCGAAGAAGAAGGGTCCCGTCGACCCGCTCACGGGTCCGAAACAGGCACTGGCCGGGCGCGTGGTGACGATGGACGACTCCTTCACCGTCAGGGCTGACGGGATCGTCTATATCGACAAGGGCCGAATCGTCGCGGTCCAGGACCGCGCACAGCCCGCCCCGGGGGGCTTCGAGGGCGTGGGGCTGGTCGAAACCGGCGGGACGCTCTTCCCCGGCCTCATCGAGCTGCACAACCACCTGAGCTACAACGCGCTGCCGCTCTGGGCGCCAGTGCCGAAGCGGTTCGAGCACCGCGGCCAGTGGCCCGACTATAAAGACTACCGCCCGATGATCAGCGGCCCCATGACGGTCATCGGTGAGTACCGGGACGCGAGCGGCCAGCCGGCGCTCCTGCCCGCCCTCGTCCGGTACGTCGAGTGCAAGTGCCTGCTCGGCGGCGTCACGACGAGCCAGGGCGTCATGCTCGCCAGCAACAGTGGCATCCAGCGCTTCTACCGCGGGGTCGTGCGCAACGTCGAGCAGACCGACGATTCCGATCTGCCCGAGGCACAAGGCCGCATTGCGGACGTGGACGCCAAAGACGCCCGGCGCTTTCTGACACAGCTGAAGAAGGAAAAAAGCTGCTTCCTTTTGCACCTGAGTGAGGGCGTGACCGACCCGAGCCGGGCCGACTCCGTGGCCCGGCGGCACTTCCTCGCTCTCGAGGTCGCGCCCGGGGAGTGGGCCCTCGACGACGAGTTCACAGGGATCCACGCGGCGGGCCTGTTACGCGAGGACTTCGACGTGCTCGCCCGGCGTCACGGATCGATGGTCTGGTCGCCCCTCAGCAACCTTCTGCTCTACGGCGGCACCGCGCGCGTCGACGCGGCCCGGGCGGCGGGAGTCAGAATCGGGCTGGGCAGCGACTGGTCGCCCACGGGGAGCAAGAACCTGCTCGGCGAATTGAAGGTGGCGTGGCTTTACAGCCAGCACGCGCTCGACGGCCTCCTCACCGCCCGGGACCTCGTGGCCATGGCGACCCGGGACGCGGCGGGCATCCTGAAGTGGGGGGAGGCCGTGGGGACGCTCGATGCCGGCAAGCGCGCCGATCTCCTCGTGATCGCGGGCACGGCCGGCGACGCGTACGACGCGCTCATCCGCGCGAAGGAAACGGATCTCCTGCTCGTGATGATCAACGGCATCGCACGGTATGGCGTTTCCGCACTGATGGCTGCGCTCGCGCCGGAGGACCAGACCGTGCGCGTGGGGGGCGAGTCGCGACGCCTCTACCTGAAGCAGGAGACGGGCGACCCGGACGTGGCGGCCGTGTCGCTGAGCGCCGCCACCGCCAGCCTGCACGACGCGCTCCGCGACATCGCCAAGCTCGCGAAAAAGGCGGAGACGCCGAAGCCGGCGGCCGCGCGGAAGCACGCCCTCGATGCTCCCGCCCGCCCGGTCTGGTCCCTGGTGCTCGACGAGATCCAGGACCGGGGCGTCGACCTGCGCCCGCGTCTGCCCTTCAACGGGCCGGGCGACTTCACCGGTCCCGAGCGCACCATGCGCGGGGCCGCCCGAGCGTCGCCGCCGCTGTCGACGATCCTGAATCCGATCCGGCTCGACCCCCTGACCGTCGCCGACGACGAGGACTTCCTGAACGCCATCGAGCAGCAGCCGAACGTGCCGTCGCCGATCAAGAACGGCCTGCGGGGCCTCTATTGAGCGAAGGTGGAGCGGCCGGCGGAACCGTAGCTTCGAAATCCGGACGACATCACGAGCGAACCGGAATCTACGTCGCCTACGAGAGTCGGCGTGGACAAGGAATCGGAGGGAAGACCCTGGTAGGGCTTTAGGGCCGCTTCTCAGCTTCCCATTTTATGGATCGGCAGGGTCCCGTTTCAGCTCTCCACCATGCGAAATCCGAGTGGCGGTTTGAGCCGCCAATTTCGCTGCATCACAATCCCAGGTACGCCTCGCGGACCCGCTGGTTTTCGAGCAGCTCGGCTCCGGTCCCGGAGAGGACCACGCGCCCCGACTCCAGGACGAAGCCGCGGTGGGCGATCCGGAGCGCGTGCTCGGTGTTCTGCTCCACCAGGAGCACCGTCACCCCCTGGCGGTTGATCTCTTCCACGACCCGGAACATCTCCTCCACCAGGACCGGCGCGAGGCCGAGGCTCGGCTCGTCCAGCATCAGGATCCGCGGCCCCGCCATCAGGCCGCGGCCGATGGCCACCATCTGCTGCTCGCCCCCCGAGAGGGTCCCGGCCATCTGGCCCTGCCGCTCGCGGAGCCTCGGGAAGATGGCGAAGACCTTCTCCAGCCGCTCCGCCTGACGGGGCCGCGCGGAGGCGTGGAACCCCCCGAGGAGCAGGTTGTCGCGCACCGTCATCTCGGGAAAGAGCTTTCTCCCCTCGGGAACGTGGATCACGCCCCGCTCGACGACCTCCATCGTGGAGCGGCTCTCCAGCGGATCGCCGTCCAGCCGGATCGTCCCGGACTCGGGCCTGAGCAGCCCCGAGAGGGCCTTCAGTGTCGTCGTCTTCCCGGCGCCGTTCGCGCCGACGAGCGCCACGACCTCGCCGGGCTTGACGTCGAAGCCGACGTCCCAGAGCGCCGTCACCTGCCCGTACTTCACCTTCAGTCCCTCGACGTGCAGCATCACGCCACCCGCTTCCCGAAGTAGGCGGCGAGGACCGCGGGCTCCTCCACGACGTGCGCCGGGGGCCCCTCGGCAATCTTCTCTCCCTGGTTGATCACGACCACGCGGTCGCTGATCCGCATGATCGCCTTCATGACGTGCTCCACCAGAATGATCGTCACGCCGGAGGTGCGGATCTGCGCAACGAGATCCGAGGCGACGTCGACCTCCGTGGCGTTCAGCCCTCCCATCGGCTCGTCCAGGAGGAGGAGGCGGGGCCTCGTAGCCAACGCCTTGGCCAATTCGAGGCGCTTCTGGTCCATCAACGTCAACTGGCTCGCGACCTCGTTCACCCGGTCCGCGAGGCCGACCCGCTTAAGCTCCGCCAGGGCGGCCGCCTCCGCGTCCCTGCGCGCCGGGTGGCGAAGAAAGGCCGCCAGTGTCACGTTCTCGAGCGCCGAAAGGCCGGGGAACGGCTGGACGATCTGAAACGTCCGGGCGATCCCGTGCCGCGCCACCGCGTGAGGGCGCATTCCCACGATGCTTTTCCTGTCGAGCCGGATCGCTCCGCCGTGGGGGCGGATGAAGCCGGTGACGAGGTTGAAGACCGTCGTCTTTCCGGAGCCGTTCGGCCCGATGAGCCCCAGGATCTCCCCCTCGTTCACCGAAAAGGAGAGGTCGGCGACGGCGCGGACGCCGCCGAAGTGACGCGACAGGCCCTGGACCTCGAGCAGCGCCACGTCAGGCTCCCGCCCTCGCGCCCGTGGTGAGCCGGCGGACGCGGCCCCAGATCCC
The DNA here is from genome assembly GCA_963721385.1 of uncultured Acidobacteriota bacterium. Taxonomy (GTDB): domain Bacteria; phylum Acidobacteriota; class Thermoanaerobaculia; order UBA5066; family UBA5066; genus DAOMFB01. The sequence continues at coordinate 48,129 of CAVRJB010000004.1, read as the reverse complement.
TTCCGGCATGAACCGGATCACCAGCATCATGAAGAGGCCGTAGAAAATGAGATGGCCCATCTGGAAGCGATCCCGCACCAGCTCGGCGACCGCCGTGAGGAAGACGGCGCCGATCAGCGGGCCGCCCACCGTTCCCAGTCCGCCGACGACCGCGATGAAGACCATCTCCATCGAGAGCCCGATGCCGGCGACGGCGTCGGGGTCGACGTACCGGAAGTAGAACGCGTAGAAGCCGCCCCCCATTCCGGCGAGGAAGGCGGAGAGCGCCAGCGTCACCACCTTGGCGCGGACCGTGTCGATCCCCACCGCCTCGGCGGCGTCCTCGTTCTCCCGGATCGCCACCAGGTACGCGCCGAGCCTGGAGTTCCGCAGCCACCCGGTCGTGAGGAGGGCCACGACCGCCAGCACCGCGGCCGCCGCGTAAAAGGGCAGCTTCCCTTCCCAATTCACCGGCAGGCCGAAGAGGCGGACCGGCGGAAGCGACGTGATGAGGTAGCCGACGGAACCGGCCGTCACCGACTCCCAGTTCAGGGCCACGAGCTTGACGATCTCCGCCACCGCCAGGGTGGCCAGAGCGAAGTAGGGGCCGCGAAGCCGGAAACAGAGGAGGCCGACCGGAACCGAGACGAGAGCCGCGGCCAGGCCCCCGAGGGGAATCCCCCACCACGGCGCCAGGCCCCCCTTCAGGTAAAGGATGATCGTCGTGTAGGCGCCCACCGCGAAGAGCGCGGCGTGCCCGAACGAGACCTGCCCGGCGAAGCCGCCGAGGACGTTCCAGGCCGCGCCGAGGACCGTCCACATCAGGATGAGGATGCAGACGTGGAGGAGGAACGAGTTCCGGATCAAAAGCGGAATGGCCACGAGGACGGCCACTCCGAGCAGCGCGGGCCAGAGCCGCCGCGTCACTTCCCTGCCCCGAACAGGCCCGACGGCCGGTAGAGGAGGACGCCCAGAAAGAGGACGAAGCCGATCCCGTCCTTGTAGGTGCCGGAGACGTAGACAGCGCCCAGCGACTCGACGACGCCGAGGAGGATCCCGCCCGCGATGGCTCCCGGGACGGATCCGAGTCCCCCCAGGACGACGATGACGAAGCACTTGACGATGAGTAGCTCCCCCACCGTCGGGTAGAGGTAGAGCGACGGTGCCAGCAGGACGCCCGCGACGCCGGCCAGAGCCGTCCCCAGGCCGAACGTGACCATGGCCACGCGCTCCACGTCGATCCCCATCAGAACGGCCGCCTCGGCGTTCTGACTCGTGGCGCGGATGGCACGCCCCAGATCGGTCCGGGAGAGGAAGAGCCAGAGCGCGACGGTGACGAGGATCGCCAGGACGAACGCGACAGCCAGCGGAATCGCAATGGCGATCCCGAACGGCCGGACCGTCCTCCCGTAGGACAGGGAGATCGTCCGGTAGTCGCCGGTCCAGGCGAAGAGGGCCAGATTGGCGATGAGGAGCGACAGGCCGGCCGTGTAAAGGAGCGTGTTCAGCTCTCCGCCGGGCATGATCTTCCGGAGAAGGAGCCGGTAGAGGAGCATCCCTGCCACGAACATGACAGGGGCCCAGAGGACGAGCGACACGAAGGGGTCGAGGTTCCAGAGCTTGAGGCCCCAGAAGGCCCCGAACATCCCCAGCATCACCATCTCTCCGTGCGCGAGGTTGATGATCCGCATCACCCCGAAGACCACGGTGAGCCCGATGCCGATCATCGCGTAGAGGGCCCCCGTCAGGACGCCGCTCACGACGCTCTGGGCAAACGTCTCCATCGGTCGGCGATCGCCGGCCCGTCCCGCCGAAGATCGGCGGGTCCGGCTGCTACTTCTTCACCGGCTCGGGAAAGACGAGCGCCGTCTCGGCAAAGGCCTTCGGCCAGACGTTCAGGAGCTGGCCGCCCTTCCACTGGGCCATGACCGTCTGATCCGGCGAGTTGACGTTCTGGTTCGTGTAGGCGTCGCCCAGAGGGCCGGCCCAGTTGCCGAATTTCACCTTGCCGAAGACGGTGGTCATGTCGGTGGCGAGAAGCGCCTTGCGGATCGCCTCGCGGTCGGCGTCGAGATCGCCGGTCAGCTTCGCCCGCTTGATGGCATCGGCCAGGATGTAGATGGCCGAGTACCCCTCCACCTCGTGCTCGTGCGGCCAGATGCCGTACTTCGCGTGGAACTTCTCGTAAAAGCCCTTCGTTTTCGGATCGTTCGGATTCCCGGACCAGGCGGCCGAGGAGAAGACGTTCTCGGCCAGGGGGCCGAGCTGGTTCGTGAAATCGGCAATTCCGAAACCGCCGCCGAAGCCGACGAAGGCGCGAGGCGCGATCCCCATCTCCTTCGCGTGCCGCGTGAGGAGGACGGCGTCGGTGGGGGCCACCGCGACGAGGAGCAGGTAGTCCGGATTCGTCCCCTTCACCTTCGTCATCGTCGGCTTGAAGTCGAGCGTGTTCACCGGATAGGCCTCATCGGCCACGACGGGGATGTTCTTCGCCTTCAGGATCTTGATCACCGCACCGCCGATGGTCTTCCCGAAGAGCGTGTTGTCGTAGACCACGGCCGCCGACTTCGGCATCGCGCCCGGGTAGTTCGTGATGAAGTCCGAGAACGCCATCGGGTAGATCGACCCGGTCGGGTTGTTGCGGAAGACCCACTCGAACCCCTTGGCGGTGATCATGTCGGCCGACGGGTGGTCGACGAGGTACGGGGTCTTCAGCCGCTGGCAGACCGAGGCGATCTCCATGGCCTGGCCGGACGCACGGCCTCCGGTCATCGCCAGCACTTTCTCTTCCGTGATCAGCTTTTCGGCCACCGTGGCCGCGAGCTGGTTCTTGGCCTGGTGGTCCTCGATGAGGATCTCCAGCTTCCGGCCGTTGATCCCCCCGGCCGCGTTGATCTCCTCCAGAGCCATCCCGTAAGCTTTCTTGAACTTGTCGCCGAACGGGGCGTCGGGCCCGGTCACCGGCTGGGGGGCTCCGATCTTGATCGGCTGCGCCAGCACGGAAGTCGAGACGAGGACGCCGATTGCCGCCAGGGTCGAGGAAACCAGTTTGCGCATCACGATCTCCTTCTCCTTCAGTCGAATTTGCCGCGGCTTCAGCCGAGCGTTGGCATCGCGTAGCCGGCCTTCCCCTTTTCCTCGGGCTCGGGCCAGCGGGTGGTGACGGCTTTCGTTCGCGTGTAGAACTTCACCCCCTCCGCGCCGTGAACGTGGAGGTCGCCGAAGAGGGACTGCTTCCATCCGCCGAACGAGTAGAAGGCCATCGGGACGGGGATCGGGACGTTGATCCCCACCATCCCGACCTGGATCTCGTGCTCGAAGGTCCGGGCGGCATCTCCGGAATTCGTGAAAATCGCCGTCCCGTTGCCGTAGGGGTTCTGGTTCACGATGGCGATCGCCTCGCCCAGGGTGCGTGCCCGGAGAACGACCAGCACCGGCCCGAAAATCTCCTCACGGTAGACCGTCATCGACGTCGCCACGTGGTCGAAGAGCGTCGGCCCGAGGAAAAACCCGTTCTCCGAGCCAGGGACTTTCAGGCCCCGCCCGTCGAGGACCGGCTTCGCCCCCTCCAGGGCCCCCTTCTCGATGAGCCCGCGGACCCGGTCGCGGTGGGCGGAGGTGACGAGGGCCCCATCTCCACGCCCGCCCCGGTGCCGGGGCCGACCTTCAGCGCCTCGGCCTTCTGGCGCAGCCGTTCCACCAGGCGGTCGCCGATCTCTCCCACCGCCACCACGGCCGAGATCGCCATGCAGCGCTCTCCCGCAGAACCGTAAGCCGCGCCGATGAGCGCATTGGCGGTGAACTCCAACTCGCAGTCCGGCAGGACCACGGCGTGGTTCTTCGCCCCCGCGAGCGCCTGGACCCGCTTGCCCGCCCTGGCGGCCGTTTCGTAGACGTGCCGCGCGACCGGCGTCGAGCCGACGAACGACACCGCGTTGACTCCGGGGTGAGAGAGCAGCGCATTCACCGCCTCGCTGTCGCCCACGACGACGTTCAGGACGCCGTCCGGCAGGCCCGCTTCGTGGAACAGCCGCGCGAGGAGGAGCGAACAGGACGGGTCCTTCTCCGAGGGCTTCAGGACGAACGTGTTCCCGCAGGCGATGGCCACCGGGAACATCCACATCGGCACCATCGCCGGGAAGTTGAAGGGGGTGATTCCGGCGCAGACGCCGACGGGCTGGAGGACCGAGTGGCTGTCGACCCCTCCGGCCACGTCCTCGGAATGCTCGCCCTTCAAGAGGTGGGGGATCCCCTCGGCGAACTCCACCACCTCGATTCCGCGCTGGAGGGAGCCGGCCGCGTCGGGCAGAGTCTTGCCGTGCTCCTGCGTGATCAGCTGTGCCAGCTCCGTCCGGTGGGCCTCGAGCAGCTCACGGTAGCGGGCCAGGATGCGGGCGCGGCGGAGAGGCGGCGTTTCTCTCCAGGCCGGGAGCGCCTTCTCAGCCGCGGCCACGGCACGGTCGACGTCGGCCGGACCGGCATACGAAACGCGGCGGATCACCTGGCCGAGCGCCGGGTCGTAAACGTCGCCGACCCGCCCGCTCGTCCCCAGGACCTCCTTGCCGCCAATCCAGAATGGAAGGACCGGTGTCGTCAAGACGCTCATGAGGCTCTCTCCAGTTCAGGCGCTTACACGACCCTGCCCCCGAACCTGGCCTGAATGGGTTGAGGGATTCCGGGCTGGAATCCTAGCAGTCATCGCCCGGTGGAAATCGAGGAAATGTGGATGTCAGGCGGCACCTTCGGCCGCCGGCGTGTCCGCCGCGGCCACATTTTGAAGCCTGACTCCCTTGACTTCCTGTTAACGCGCCCCATTTTTCACCTGACTGTCCCTATTGGACAGCGATTGAGAGGTTTGCCTTCTTGCTTGAGGATCCGTGCAATGAGAAATAGAACTTCCGTCGTCGCCCTGACCTGTGCCGCGTTTTTCCTCCTGCTTTTCGCCAATTGCAGGAAGCCAGGCATCGAAGACTTTGCGGCGAACCTGGCGGAGCTGCCGAAGGACCTCGACGCCACTCTGGACCCGAAGACCCTGGCGACGAAGGTCTCGACGTCCTACCCGCAGCCCGAAAAGGCTACGGGCACGGCGCTGGCGCCCTGCTGCGGAAGTACGGACACGAAGTCCCTCAAGGTCAAGTTCGCCTATACGAAGTGCGGACCCCTGAGAGACTTCATTGTCGCGAATCTCGGAGATCTCCTCCTCGTCGAGTTCGGAGCGACGTGGCGCAGGTGGACAAGGCGCGGGTCCGAGTGCTTTCAAGGCCTTCAGGCGAGGAGAGCTGAACCGGACGTCGGTGCTCGATACGATCGTCTGCTTCACCAGCGACGGCCCCTGGAACGCCACGCTCACCGAGACCCGCCATTGCGTCGGCTACACTCCCCAGGACTCGCTCATCATCAACGCGTTCGGCGACGTTGCTCTCCTTCGTATGGAACGGCGGTCCGCCGAATCATCCGCCGGCCGTGCATCTGGTGAGTTGCCGCGAAGTCGGCGTCGTCAGGTTCCCGTGTGGCGGGATTTCAGATTGCACCTGCGTTTCATCCTCCTGCGCCGCAGACCAGCCCTGCGACTGCGGCCTCGAGGGGCAATGGTGACGGTCGCGCGCGGCCGTTCAGCGCGGTAGCGCCCTCACCAGGCGAACCTGGCGCCGAGGGTTGTCAACCAGAAAGGACTTGCCCGTCAGCGGGGAGGCGGGGGCGGCGTGGGCAACATCGGGGTGTAGGTCTTCCCTTTCTTCACCGGTTCCTCGCGGGCGAGAAAACTGCCCGATGGAACGACGTCGACCTGGTAGACGACCTCCTTGTCGTAGTCCGTCGTCCGCCGGATGATCGCCTTCACCTTCGCCTTCGGAAGCCTCTCCAGTGTTCTCTCCGGAAGGGAGCAGAAGAGCGAAGTCGACACACTGGTCTCTGCGCGCCAGGACGGGACGCAATTCCCGTTGTACCCCTGCACGTTCTATCCTCCCCGGCGGTGAGTTTCCGTCCTTGGCGCCCGGCGGCAACCTCTCTAATACCGGCCGTTCTCGCAGGCCTCCTCATGGCCTTGCCCGGCTGCTCGATCAGGAAGGCCGCGGTGGACACGATCGGCACGGCCGTCGCCGACGGTGATACGACCTACGCTCGAGACGACGACCCGGAACTCGTCGCCGCCGCGGCCCCGTTCGGGCTGAAGATGACGGAGGGCCTCCTCGAAACGTCACCGCAAAACGAGACGCTGCTCCTGTCGGCGGCGAGCGGCTTCACGGAGTACGCCTTCGCGTTCGTTCAGTGCGAGGCCGACTACGTCGAGGCGAAGGACCTGGCCCGCGCCACGGAGCTCCGGGCGCGGGCGAAGCGGCTCTACCGGCGGGCCCGCGCCTACGGCATGAGAGGCCTGGAGGTACGGCATCGCGGATTCCAGGAGCGCCTTCGGAGGGACACGGCCTCGGTGCTCGCCGGGACCCAGACGCGGGACGTTCCACTTCTCTACTGGACCGCGGTCGCATGGGGGGCGGAGATCTCGCTTTCCAAGGGCGATGCCGAGCTGACGGCCGACCAGGGGCTCGTCGAGGCGCTGGCCCTGCGCGCCCTCGCTCTCGACGAGGCCTTCGATGCCGGCGCCATACACGACTTCTTCATCGCCTGGGACGGAGGGCGTCCGCCGTCCGCCGGCGGATCGCGTGAGCGGGCGAGAGAGCACCTGGATCGGGCCCTCGTGCTCTCCAGCGGCCAGCGCGCCGCGCCCTTCGTCTCGTACGCCGAATCGGCTCTCGTCGCGTCCCAGGACCGCGCCGCGTTCGAGGAAACCCTGAAGAAGGCGCTCGAAATCGACCCTGACCACGATCCCCGCTTTCGCCTCGAAAACCTCGTCGCCCAGAAGAGGGCGCGCTGGCTCCTGTCACGGACCAGCGTCCTCTTTCTCGAGTGACGCCCCGGAAGGAGACCGGTCCGTTGAACACGATGCCGCTTCGAGCCACGCTGGCCCTCCCCCTCCTCCTCCTCGCGACCCGGCCCGCAGCGGGCGAGCCGGTCGTCGTCAAGATGGCGACCATCGCCCCCGAGGGATCGCAATACCACCTGATCCTCCGGGAAATGGCCGAGAAGTGGAAGAGCGCCTCGAGCGGCGCGGTCGAGGTCCGCCTCTACCCCGGAAGCGTGGCGGGTGACGACGTCGACGTGATTCGAAAGATGCGCCTCGGAACGCTGAACGCCGCGCTCCTCACGAGCGTCGGCGTCGCCGCCGTCGACAAGTCCGTCTACGCGTTGCGAGATTCCGATGCTCTACGGTTCGTACGAGGAGGTCGACTACGTCCTCGGGAAGATGGCCCCGAAAATCGAGGCCGCGCTCGAGGCGAAGGGGTTCGTCGTCCTCAACTGGGTCGATGGCGGCTGGGTCCGTTTCTTCACGAAGACGCCCGTGGCACGGCCGGACGAGCTGAAACCCCTGAAGCTCTTCGCGTGGGCGGGCGACCCGGAGGCGCTCGAGATCTGGAAAGGGGCGGGCTTCAACCCGGTCCCGCTCCCCTCGACCGAGATCTCGACCGCCCTGCAGACGGGGCTCGTCTCGGCCCTGCCGACGACGCCGCAGGCCGCGGTCCTCCTGCAGTGGTACACCCACGCGAAGAACATGACCGACGTGAAGTGGGCGCTTCTCCTCGGGGCGACGCTCGTGAACAAGGCGACGTGGGAGAAGATCCCGGCGGCGTTGCGCCCGGCCCTGCGGGCCGCCGCGCAAGAGGCGGGAAAGCGCCTGCGCGAGGAGACGCGGAAGGCGGGTCAGCCGGACGTTCAGGCGATGCAGAAGCGGGGACTCAACGTGGTCGCCGTCGATGCAAAGGACGAAGCCCTCTGGCGAGCCGCCGCGGAAAGCGCCTACGACCGGATCCGCGGGAAGATCATCCCCGCCGAGGCGTTCGACGAAGCGAAGCGCCACGTGGCCGATTTCCGAAAGACAAAGCAGGCCGCGAGCCCGCGTTGAAGCCCGGCGCCCTTCTCGACCGGGTCGAAGGGGGACTCTTCCTCCTGGCCCTGGCCGTCGCCACCCTCCTGCCGCTCCTCGACGCCGTGGGCCGCCCGCTCGGTGGCCTCCACGTCCCCGGTTCGGCCGAGTGGGTGAGGCAGGCGACGCTCTTCATGGCGTTTCTCGGCGCGCTTCTCGCGGCCCGCGCCACGCAGCACCTCACCCTCTCGACGGCCGAACTGCTCGGCAGCGGCCGCGCTCGCCGCCTGGCGAGTCTCTTTTCGAACTCCGTGGCCGCTTCGGTCACCGCGGTCCTGGCCCGCGCCTCCGTCGATCTCGTCCGGGTCGGCCGCCAGGAGGGCAACGTCCTGCCGGGCGGCGTTCCCGAGTGGATCCTCACGACGGTGATGCCGCTGGGACTCGCGCTCCTCGCCCTGCACTTCGCGTGGGCGGCCTCGGAGAGGCTTTCTGGCCGGCTCGTCGCCCTGGCGACCGTCGCAATGGCCTTCGGGCTCGGGCTCGTCCCCCAGCTCGCGGCCCACGTCGTCGTTCCGCTCGCCCTCGTCATTCTTCTCGCGGCGCTCCTGGGCGCCCCCGTCTTCGTCGCGATGGGCGGGATCGCGCTTCTCCTCTTCTTCCGCGACGGCACGCCGGTCTCCGCGGTCCCGGCCGAGATCTACCGCCTCGTGGCCTCGCCCACGCTCCCGGCGATTCCCCTCCTCACCGCGGCGGGCTACATCCTGGCCGAGGGTAAGGCGTCCGTGCGCCTCGTCCGCTTCTTCCGCGCCCTTTTCGGCTGGATGCCGGGCGGCCTCGCGGTGATGGTGACGGCAGTCTGCGCCCTGTTCACGACCTTCACGGGCGGTTCGGGCGTCACCATCATCGCCCTCGGCGGCCTCGTCTACCCGATCCTCCGGGACGACGGCTACCCCGAAGGCTTCTCGCTCGGCCTCGTCACCGCCGCCGGGAGCCTGGGCCTCCTGTTCCCCCCCAGCCTTCCGGTCATTCTCTACTCCGTCGTGGCGCAGGTCCCGGCCGACGCGCTCTACCTCGCCGGGCTCGTGCCCGGCGCGCTCCTCGTCACCCTCACGGCCGCCTGGGGAATCCGGCAAGGGAAGAAGGCGGCGAGGGCCGGCGCCCCGCTTTCGCAATTCTCTCTCCGGGAAGTTGCCCGCGCGGGCTGGGCAGCGAAGTGGGAGCTTCTTCTCCCCGTCCTCGTCGTCGTCCTTTTCGCGAGCGGCGTGACGTCGATGGTCGAGGCCGCGGCGGCCGCCTGCGCGTATGCCGTCGTGGTGAGCTGCTTCGTGCAGGGGGACATTCCGTTCGGCAGGCCGCTCGCGCGCGTCCTCCTCAAGGCGGGTGCCCTCATGGGCGCCGTGCTCCTCCTCCTCAGCGTTGCGATGGGGCTGACCAGCTGGCTCGTGGACGCGCAGGTTCCCGCGTCCCTCCTCGACCTCGTGCGGCGCAACATCCACTCGCCCGTCGTCTTCCTGATCGTCCTCAACGGCGTTCTTCTCGTCCTCGGGAGCGTTCTCGAGATCTACTCGGCGATCATCATCCTGGCGCCGCTCGTCGCACCGATGGGAGCCGCCTTCGGGATCGACCCGGTCCACCTCGGCGTCGTCTTCCTGGCCAACCTCGAGCTCGGCTTCCTCTTTCCGCCCGTGGGTCTGAACCTGCTCCTTGCGTCGTCGCGGTTCGGCAAACCCCTCACGGCCCTCTACCGGCACGTGCTGCCGTTCCTCCTCATTCGCGGGGTCGGCGTCCTCCTGATCACGTACGTCACCGCCCTGTCGCTCGCTCTCCCGAAGCTCCTCGGGAAAGGGCCCTGAAGCGTCGAGGAAGAGCCGGCGGGGTCCTCACCCGAATCCAGGTTCCTCTGCGCATCACGAGAAGGGAAGCAGACTTACTCGACTGTCACTCTGCCGTCGAGCTGGAGAAGAATGTAAGCGCTCATAACCTGGAGGTCTCTCACCGTCGGCGACGAGATGTAGAGGGAGTATGGAGATGCGCTGATGGGTGACCGGGCCTTCTCCTCGAGGTCCACGCGAGGAATTGCCAGCGCTGCGCTCAGGAGTTCGCGGAGGGTGTTACGAACCAAGTCTGAATCGACACCCTCGATTCTGATGTCCTCGAGCCACAGTCTCGATCCGGCGGCTTTGGGCCGAAACGACATCGTAAGGATGCCAGACCAAGAAAGACTCGTGACGGCGTCGGCGTCAAGTAATACTCGGCTCGAGGCGGGATCAAACCGAACCCGGAGATTGCGCAAGGTCACGCCGAGAAGACCGTTGGCTGTTTCCCGGGTGAGCTCGCCGTTGACGAAAGCGGACACCTCGATCGCGCGTTTGACGGCGCCGGGAGTGATCCTGACCTCCAGTCCGCGTGCGGTGAGCGGGAGCAGCAGGCCGAGGATGAAGACGGCCGGTGCTAGCCGACGGGCGACGGTGTGGAGAAAGACCTCAGTCACGGCAAGATTCTAGACCCTTCCAAGACGTCCTTCCCAAGCCTTCGGCAGTCCATGTCTGATCGACGACAGTCGCCTTTTGTCCTCTTCATGGAGCGGTCCTCCAAGCTCCAAGCGAAGCCTTCGAACGAAACGAAATCCACGCCCTCTGTACGAGTCTCCCTGGACCAAGAACCAGGGAAAAGACGCAGACAGGTCTCTCCTCTGGGCGAGCTTGGCAGGCATGCCTAGTTGGAGAATGAACGAGCAGCCTGCGCCTGTTCGGCCGCGAACGACTTGCGCGCGACGAGCAGCGTGAGACCGGCCATTGCAGCACCGTTGTTGATCGTCTCGACGTTCAGACCGAGGCTTTCGAGCCGATGGACGAGATCGATCGTCCTCCGAGGATGGAAACCGTGACCTCGGTTCCAGCCGAGCTTGACCGCCAGCCTCTCGAACCCTTCCGCCAAGGCCCCTCGGGAGGACACGTCATGCTCTCGGACGATCAGCAGCCCCCCGGGTCTCAGCGCAGACGCACACCTGCCAAGCCAGGCGTCTTGAGCGAACGGTTCGCTGTAATGAAGGACGTCGAGCAGGAGAATCGACTCGAAAGGAGCGGCCGGGAAGAGCCGTGCATCCGCGCAGACAACGTCGATCCGTGGCAGCCCCGAGAGGAATTGCCTGGCCCCGGCCACCTTTCGTGCATCCCACTCCACGGCAACGACACGCCGTTCCGGATCACGATGAACGAGCACCGCGGCCATGATCCCCAACCCTGCTCCAAGATCGAGGGTCTCGCGGACGCCCTTCAGTCGGGAGGCGACAACCGCGTAAACCGGGTCGAAGAGGATCTTCCACCGGGCGTACTGACGGAGCTGAAAGGGCAAGGCGGGGAGTCGAGCACCAAGTTGCACCATCTCGTCGCGGGAGAGACGGAACTCTGGCGAGGCCCTGCGAGTCGCCATTCTCGCGGCCACCGTTCCGAGCGTTGTCCCGAGTACGAGCCCGAGCAATGTCCCTCCCGCCAGGAGGTCGAAGAAGAGAAGATGGACGAGCTCTCTCGTCGGCATCGCTCGCAAGGCGTCCAGGTTCATCGGAAGAAGATGGCCATGCCGAACGAGCTCCCCGAGCTGCGCTCCGACGAAGAGGACGAGAGGCAGAAGCGGTGGGGCCGAGATCTGAAGCCCCAGGAACACCGCCAGCTTGTTGAGCCGGAAAGCGATTGCGAGAAGCGCCGCAATCGCGACCTGAAAACCGAGAAACGGGCTGCAGCCGACCAGAACGCCGACCCCGACCGCGAACCCAACGCGCCGTGGCGAAGCGTGTTCGTGAAGCACCCGGTCCCACAGCGCGTGAAAGTCCGGATACCAGGGGCGCGCCCTTCCTCCCGCCGATCTCGCTGGCCTGATCTTCAATACGCTCTAGCTTTCCGTTTTGGAGCGCTCGACCGCTGGCGCTCCGGGCACGAGTTTTGGCGAAGCCTCGAATCGGAGGCAACGGGATCTTCGGCGACGGCCGCCGCGCCAGCTTTCACGGAACGTACCTCGTGCCGCCCCGGAAGTAGAACACCTAGTCAGATTCAGGTGAACCCTCAAGGTGTAAGGGTGCAACGGGAATTGCGGGGCCCGTGGCCCGTAGAGACCAGAGTCACGCCCTCGGTTTCTTTCTCAATCCGGGCCCACATACTGGCATTCTCCCAGTTACGGGATTCACGCGTTTCGGGCGAACTCGGCGTAGGAGGCGTCCTCCTTGAGGATATGGTCCCGGAGGTACCGACAGAGCTGGGTGGAGAGTTCGAGGGCCTTTGCGGGATCCGCTTCCCGCTGCTGGAGGTACTGGATCCTGGCTCGTAGGCGGGCATGATCTTCCCGGTGCGCGGGCAGGTGCGGATATTTGATATGAGCCATGTAGGACTCTTCGAGGGTGAAGTGGTCCTCCGAGTAGCGGACCAGCAGCTTCACGGTGCCATTCACGATCCGGTCGCCGGAACCCTCCTGGACGGCCTTCTGGAAGCGCTGGATGGCGACCATCAATTCCTTGTGTTCCCGATCGATCCGTTCGATACCGGTGGCCAGGCTCGGGTCCCATGCAGCGCCGGATTGGGGCGGGTGAATGGCCGGTCGCGGACCCGGAACCAGCCTTTCCTGGCCTGGCGCTGGAGGATGTAAAAGCGTACGAACTCGGTGACCTCCATGAAGAGAAACCTGAAGTGGTGGTGTCTTCTCTCGGTCTGGTACATGTCCGGAGGATAAGCGTTCCAGTTGCGCAAGCAACGTCCGGAAGAGCTTCGTCGAGGTCCTGTGACGCATCGCACACGCGCCAGAAGACCCGAACACGTCGTGGATCTGAGCACGAACTGAGAAACGAAAAGGCTGTCAACGGCGCCGTTGACGGCCTGTTGCGTTCTTGCTCAGGGCACGGTCGTCGAATAGACGGAAGCGCCCGAGAGATCCGCAGGTCGGATCGGGCCCCAGGCGACCCACATGTCACCGCTGACGATCCGATAGCGAGCAAGATGTGTTGCGATCAGAGAGCCATCGCGCCAGAGGTCGAACGTGCCGGAGTCGAGCGTCACGGACGGCTGAAGTGCGACAACCGCACCGCTCTCCAGCAGAGCTCCCGCAATACTACGCAGCGTGTAACGGTAATCGGTTGTGTGCGGAGAGGGCCGCGTGAATTCGATGACCGCCGGAAGGGAACCGCTACTCCTCGTCCACACCCGCGTGAGCGGGAACGTCACCGCCATCGGATTGCAAGGGAACGGCTCGGCCAGCTCTTCGTCGTAGGCCGCGGTTTGCCAGAGGAGATTGAACAGGGCGAGACTGGAAGCGTCCAGATAGCTCAACGGGCAGGCGGTGCCGGTGTTTCGGTCCACCCCGAAGTGCGTCATGTTGAAAGGTCCCACGTTGCCCGCCGCGCCGAGCGCCTGGCCGGCGATCACGCTCGCTCCGACGGCGATGCCCCCTTCGAGCACTCCGATGTGGTCGTAATGAGTCCTGTACCCCGGACGATGCTGCACACGCACGTCAACCTGGCCGGGGAACTCCCCGTTGGCCGTGATTTCGTCCACGACACCGTCTGCGGCCGCGCGCACCATTCTTCCGGGGATGAACTCGAAATCCCACCCCGGATGGCCGTCGGGATGTCCCCCGCCGTGAACACCATAGGGCCAAACCCCGTACGCAATGCGCGTGGAGTCGCCGGCCTGGATCGGCAGTGCGATTGAGAACGGCGCCGCATAGCCGTTGCCCGTGAAGACGATCCGACGGGCTTCGCGTCCGATCCAGTAGAGCTGCTGCTCGCCCTCGAACGTGCTCGTCACGTCGAGAACGGATCTTCTCGATCCGCCGGCGACGGGCACCCCGGTGACGGAGAGATGCCACTCGAGACGGGGTGAGGGGATCGCCTTCGGGTTCACTTCGGCGTCGGCGAACGTCACGATCTGCCGCACGGCATCGATCGTGACGCGGAGATCGTCGTAGGCGGCGTACATCGCGGCGAGCTGCGCTTGCCAGTCTGCCCTGGTCTTGCCATCGTGGAGATAGGTGGCCGCGAACGCGTTCGCCGCCGCGGGCGACTCGGCCTCGATGCGGTCGGCAAAATCGCGCAGCAAACCGAGCACGTCGAGGATATCGCCCATGTCCGTCAGCCCTTCCTTGCCGCCGAAGAAACGACCACCGGCGGGAGGAGGAAGACAGCTCGCGGCCGTCGTGTACGTCCCATTCACGAGTAACGTCGTGACATCCCAGCTTCCGGCGAGCGCCGAGGTCGAGGGGCAAACGCCGCCGGAGTCGGTGAGGATCGTGTGGTCCATTCCCGCGACCGTCCACGACGTGATGTGGCCGCCGCACGCCAGAAAGCTGCAATCGGTCAGGCCGACAAATCCGCCGGCCACGAAACGACCCGCGTTGTTCTCCACCCGGATCGCCCGGTTGAGAACATCACCGCTGATCGAAGGGCCCATGAGCCAGTGGGTGAGGGTGCGCGGAGCATGCACCTCGTGGAGCGTTACCGCGGTCGTCCCGGTGCTGTCGGTGAGCGTCCCTGTGATATGTGACCCGCGGCGCACCCCGGAAAACGTGGCTGGGTCTGACGAGAGCCCAGGGTCGCGGGCCTCGAGGTTGATCGTCACGGCGCTTCCGATGCGCTGGCCCCCGACGACCCAGGAACCCGGAGAAGACGGCGTGTATCCCAGCAGGCGCCCATCCGACCGCTCCACGAGAGCGATCATGTGGGTATGGCCGGCGAGAACGGCCTCCCAGATTCCGTCGATCGGACTCGCTCCGGCCTGCGTTACCGTCGCCAAAGAACAGAGCGCCGAGCCGATCCAGATTCCCGGCGTCTTCATTATTCTCATGGTTCTCTCCTCGGGTTCCGGTGAAAACGATCGAGAGTGACTCAACTTGCGTGAATCCAGCCTATCGCGTTGGCGCGCAGACATGGAATCACATTCGCTGTAAGCCGCATTCTGTTCCCCGACCTTGTCCGCTCGGGTTACAAGCGCGCCAGAGAGGGAGACTGTTCCCCGAGAACTGCGTGCCGTTCTCAGTTCCAGGCGACCGTGGCGATCGTCTCCATCAAACGGACGTCCTCCTCGGACAGCTCGAACCGGCTTGCTTCGAGGTCCTCGCGCATGTGCTCGACGTCCGTCGTCCCGGTCAGCGGCAGCATGCCAACCTGCTGCGCGAAGCGGAAGACGACCTGCGCGGGGGACTTCCCGACGCGGCCGACGAGGCGGAGAAAAGCGGGATGCTGGAGCTCCCTGCCGTTGGCGGTGAGCAGGGAGAAGCCCTGGTACACGATCCCCTTCGCGCGGCAGAAAGCACGAACCGCGCGGTCCCACCCGAGGCTCGCATAGCAGCGGTTCTGGACGAACGCGGGCGGGACGACCGCGTGCGTCCAGAGTTCCTCGATCTGGTCCAAAGCGACGTTGCTGATTCCGAGATACCGGGTTCGTCCGGCGGCCTGCAGCTCTTCCATCGTCCGCCACACTTCACGGTCGCTCGCGGTGAGACCGCGGCGGCTCGAGGGTCCGTGAAGAACGTACGAATCGATCGAATCGACCTGCAGGTGCTCGAGCGAGCTCGTGAAGGATTGGCGTACCTGAGTGGCCGGATCCGCGTTCGGATCGTACGGCAGGCGATGGTCCTGGCCGCCGGAGTGGGTGAACTTGGTTTGAAGGAACAGCTCCTCGCGCCGTACGACTCCGCCGGCGATCGCTTTCTTCACCGCGGCGCCGACTCCGGCCTCGACGTAGTGGCGCCTTTGGTTTGCCGTGTCGATGCCCCTGAAGCCCGCATCGAGAGCAAGGCGGGTCAGCCGCTCGGTCTCCTCCTCCTTCCACGCCGTGCCGTAGAGGAATGCCGGAATGGGCGGGCCGGGGGCGGCCAGGCCGGGGACGCCCGCCATGTCAGGTACGGAATCCCCGGTCGCGGGCAAAGACGATCGCCTGGGCGCGCGTCCAGACGCCGAGCTTGTCGAAGACGCTGGAGATGTGGTTGCGGACGGTCTTCTCGCTGAGGCCGAGGCGCTCGGCGATCTCCGCGTTGCTCAGTCCCTCGGTCAACAGCGCCAGAATCCCCCGCTCCCGCGCGGTGAGCGAGGCGAAGGCGTCCTCCTCGCGCGTCTTCAGGTGCTCGATGCCCAGAAAGTCGCCGACGGCGCCGCAGAACCGCTCCCACGCCGGCTCGCCCTCGAGCAGGATGTGGTTCTTCGAGTCCAGCTCGATGAACTCGGCGCCGGGGATGAGTGCGGCCAGCTGGCGCCCGGCGGAAATCGGCACGGCGGCGTCCTCGCGCGCATGGATGACCAGCGTGGGCGTGCGGACCTTCGTCACGAGCTCCTTGATGTCGACGTCCGCGCGCGAGCGCAACAGGTCGGCGGCGATCGCCGGCGAGCTGGTCCTCTTGCAGAGCTCGTTGAACCAGTCCATCTGCTGGCTGGTCGCCCCCGGAATGAAGCGCGAGGTGAATACCTGCCGGAAGGCGGGATTGTCCTTGCCCCAGCCGAGGGCTGCGAGGTCGACGATGGCCTCGTGCTCGCGCTTCTCGGCGGAGTCGCCGCGGCGTCCCCAGCCGCGCGCGTAACCGCCGTACAGCACCAGCCGTGAGACGCGTTCCGGGTGTTTCACCGCGTAGGCGATGGATGTCGCCGCGCCCTGCGAGATGCCGATCAGGGAGAACGCGCCCTGCGGAAGGGCTGCGTCGGCGACGGCCTCGAGATCGCCGACCCAGCGTGGGAAGGAGAAATCGCCGACGTTCCAGTCGCTCATGCCGCAGCCTCGTTCGTCGTAGCGGACGAAGCGGAAGTGGCCGGTGAAGAACCGGATCCAATGCCGCCAGACGGGACTTTCCCATTCGAACTCGAGATGGCTCAGCCAGTTGGAGGCCTTGATGAGCGGCGGGCCGGCCCCCGCCTCGGCCCAGGCGAGCTGCACGCCGTCCGGCGTGCGGAGAAACTGGATGCGCTGGCGCGGCGTCTTGTCCATCGGCAGCGGGACATTCGTCCCATCGAACGGCCGCGATCATAGCCAGTTCGGGACATTGTTCCCATTGGCAAAGCGCCGCCCGGAGGCCATATTTTGGCGCAAGGGGGGATCAAATCATGTTGAGTCACAATTACGACTACCGGTCGAATCTCGAAGCGTCGGAGAGGGTCAACTGGAAGATCGCGGACGTGATCGACGGACGGACTTTCGACTTCGGGAGGCCGCTCCTGCCGGAATCGCTCGCAGGCGTGAACGGCATCCGCTGCCTGAACGCCGGCGAGAAGCTCAAGCTCAACCAGATTCGCGGCTTCACCTACCTGTATCTCTTCGGCCTGATCGAGGAGTACATCCTGCCGTCGGTGATCGAGCACGCCGAAGGCAGCGTGCACGGCGATGATTACGAGATGCGCGCGCTCCTGCGCTTCGCCGAGGAGGAAGCGAAGCACATCCAGCTCTTCAAGTGGTTCGTGAAGGAGTTCGAGAGGGGGTTCGGCACGCCCTGCGGCGCCATCGGTCCGGCGAAGGAAATCGCCGCCGCCATTCTCAACCACTCCCGGCTGGGCGTCTTCCTCGCCACCCTGCACATCGAATGGATGACGCAGAGGCACTACATGGAGAGCGTGAAGGACAACGCCGCGGAGGGCCTCGATCCGCTCTTCTGCAGCCTGCTCAAGCACCACTGGCTCGAGGAGAGCCAGCACGCCAAGCTCGACACGCTCATCGTCGACAAGATCGCCAGCGCGCTCGAGCCGGCGAAGATCGAGGCGGGCATCGACGATTACATGGACATCGGCAAGTTCCTCGACGGCGGCCTGGCGGCGCAGGTGCAGCTTGATCTGGAGAGCCTTCAGAAAGCGATCGGGCGCACGCTGTCCGCCGAGGAGAAGGCCGAGATCGCGGAGGCGCAGACCAAGGCGTACCGCTGGACGTTCCTCGGGAGCGGCATGACCCACCCGAACTTCGACCGGAGCCTTCGCGAGCTGAGCACCCTGGGCCAAGAGCGGGTCGAAGAGCTCGCGCGTGCCGTCGCCTGACGGCAATTCTTGGCCACGGGCTGGAGGACGCCACATGTACACGAAGACACTTCTCGCGGGTTGGTCCGACATGGACTTCAACTCCCACATGAGAAACACGGCGTACCTCGACAAGACGGCCGACGTGCGACAGCTCTTCCTGGCCGAACATGGATTTCCCGTCGAGGAGTTCGTTCGCCTCAGGATCGGCCCGGTGGTCATGAAGGACGAAGTCGAGTACTTCAAGGAGGTCCAGCTGCTGCAACAGATCACGGTGACCTATGCGCTCGCGGGTCACGCGGCGGACGGCAGCCGGTTCCTTCTTCGGCACGAGATCTTCCGGCCGGACGGAAAGCTCGCTGCGCGGGTGACGAGCGTCGGCGGATGGCTGGACCTGGCGGAGCGCAAGCTCGTGGTGCCGCCGCCGGCGCTCCTCGCCGCCATGAATTCACTGGAGAAAACGGAAGACTTCACGGTCCTCCCCTCGAGCATGAAGACGCGTGTCTGATCATGCTTTCGGAGGCCGTTTGTTCAGGACACCCCTGGGGCTCTTGGGGAGGGATGGCCTCGGCGAATCGCCCTGGTGGTAGGCTGGGGAACACATAGCCCTCGGGGCCGGCTCGATAACAGTCAAGACCACGAAGAAAGGGGCGACTCCATGAAACGCATTCAACTGTTTTCGAGGTTTGTCCTTGCCGCCAGCATTGTGGCAGGCCTGTCTGGCAGCGCGACGTCGAGCGCCCAGGAACCGCTGAAAGCCGGGACCGTCCTGGCCCGGACCGGGCTCTCGCACGTCAAGGGGATGGAAACGATCCTCGTGCTCCGCATCCTGCCGCCCGGAGTCGAGAGCGGGAAGCACACCCAGTCGGGCACCGAGATCGTGTACATCCAGGAGGGCTCCGTCATCCTCGAGGTGCAGGGTAAGCCTCCCGTGACGATCAAGGCCGGAGAGGCGTTCCACACCTCGGTCGGCGAGGTCCACAACGTGAAGAACGCCAGCGCCAGCGCGCCCGCCAAGGCACTTGCGTTCTATGTCGCCAAGAAGGGCGCCGCTCTCGGGGACCTCTCGGTTCCCGCGAAATAGGCCGCCTGTCCCGCAAGACTCGCCGGGCAGATTCAAGAAGAAACGGACCCGGGGTGCGGACGGACACCTCGAGGTTTAGGGGTATTCCCGCGTTTCCGGTCGGCTGGACAAGTTGGATCCTCCGGTCCGAGGGTCAAGGGTCAACTCGTTCTCGGCCCGGAACCGCTTTCGGACCGGTCGCCGTGGCCCAGCGAACATGACCGGCTAGACGACGGGCAGCTCCCGGCGGGCCTTCTCGAAGATCCTGTCGAACCAGGTCGAGAAGCGGACCTCCAGGGTGTCGAGCCCGAGGGTGGGAACGGGGGTGAGCGCCTCCCCCAGCCCGGTGAACGGGACCCTGGGCAGCTTGAGGCCGTCCGCGTCCCAGACCCCATCCGCGGAGCCCAAGTCGAGCCCCGCCCAAATCGGCACCACCCGTCGGATTTCCGCCGTCACGTCCTCGGCGGACCCGTACTTCATTTTGAACCGGTAGCCGAGCAGGCTGGCGAGCCGGCTGAGGATCTCCCAGGTCTCCATCCCGCCCGCGGGGGGCACCGCGCGCTGCAGCCGCTGCACGCGGCGCTCGGCGTTGGTCATGGTGCCGCTCGTCTCCGCCGTGCTCGACAGCGGCAAGGCGACGGTGGCGAAGGCGGCGGTGGCGGTGAGGAAGAGGTCGCCCACGAGCAGGAAGTCGGCCGCCAGCAGGCCGTCGCGCAGGTCCTGCGGGAACCCCTGGGCGCCCACCGGGTCCTCGCCGAGCACGACGGCGACCCTGATCTTCTTGTCGCGCAGGAGCTGGGCAACGTCCAGGCCGGGCGGGGAGAGATCGCAGAGGACCACCCCAAGCTCCTTCTCCATCTGCTCCAGGGCCTCGCCGCCGTTGGGGTCGACGTAGCCGGGCAGCCAGCGCGGGTCGGCGCCCATGTCGAGCAGCCCCTGGGTGTTTGCCTTCTCGCGCAGGGCGAGCAACGAGCAGCCCAGAGCCGCAGCCGCCTGGGCGAAGAGCCGCTCGTCGTGGTTCAGCCGCGAGCCGCGGTAGTCCTTGTTGAACAGCATCACCTTGAGGATGGTCTTCGCCAGGATGGCGGCCGCCTCGCGCGAGGCGGCGCGCGCCACCCCGGAGAGCTGCGCAAGGCGCTCCTCGGAGAGACCGGCCACCGCCCGGGCCAGCTCCGGCCGGTCGTCAAGGGCGCCCGGCCGCAGGGCGGCGTAGTCCTTCAACAGGCCGAGGATGGCAAAGGCCTGCCCGCCGGGCAGACAGCGCAAGTGCAGCTCGGCAAAGCGTGAGGTGAGGTTGTCCTCGGGGCCGACGTAGACGAGGCGGGCACCTTTGCGAATGGCCTGCTTGCAGGCGATGTCCACCGCGAAGCTCTCCTCGTCGAGGGCTGTGTTGACCACCAGCAGGGCCTGGGCGTCGCCGATGTCCGCGTGGGAGGCCGTGGACACCACCTCCGGGGCCTGCAGTTCGCGGTTGACGAGGTGGGCCAGCGAGGTCACGTTGTGCGTGCGCAGGGCCAGCCGGGCCAGCTTCTGGGCGAGGTAGATCTCCTCGTTGGTCAGGCGGGGGGAGACGAACACCGCCACCTGATCGCCGCTGAAGCGGCGGGTGAGCTCCTTGAGCCGCATGCTGGAGTAGCGCAGGGCCTCGTCGAGGCTTGTCTCCTGCAGCTCGCGCCCGACGCGCAGCAGAGGCCAGCGCAGGCGCTCGGCCGACTGCACGTGGCCGTAGCCGAAGCGGCCCTTCTTGCAGTGGTTGCCGCCGGTGCCCGCGTTGCCGGCGGGGCGCGGGGGCGCAGCGCCCGTGGAGCCCCCGACCATGTCAGCCGCACGCGAGACCTGCACCAGAGTGGTGCCGGAGACCTCGTAGCCCAGCCGGCACCCCGCGCTGCAGTAGGGGCACACCGACTCGACCCGCGTGGTCTTCCACGGGCCGGGCTTGGTCAGGGGCAGCTTCTCGGCGATGGCCCCCGTGGGGCACGTGCCGATACAGAGCCCGCAGCTCACGCACTCGGTGTCGAGCAGCGAGTCGCCCAGGGCGGGCTTGACCACGGTGTCGAAGCCGCGGTTGACGAAGCCGTACGCGGCGACCCCCACCAGCTCGCTGCAGATGCGCACGCAGCGGCCGCAAAGCACACACTTGTTGGGGTCGAGCACCAACAGCGGGTGCCGCCGGTCGACGGGGTGCTCGACGGCCGCGCCCATGAACGTCTGAACGTCGGCCCCGTACTCGGTGGCATAGCGCCGCAGATCGCAGGTGAAGAGGGCCGTGCAGCCGCACTCCAGACAGCGTGCCGCCTCCCGGCGCAGGTCCTCGCGGCTGTAGCCGGTCTCCACCTCGGCGAAGCTGAGGGCGCGCTCTGCGGGGGGGAGAACGGGCATGCTCCGCCGCCCGTCGGTGGAGCCAGGGGGCAGGTCCTCGACCCCGACCTCGTGGTAGGCGTCCTTGCGGCTGTACACCTCCACCGGTTCCGGCTCGGCCCGGCCCGTGGCCACGTAGCGGTCGATGGCGTAGGCGGCCTTGCGCCCGGCGGCGATGGCCTCGATGGCGGTAGCCGCCCCGGTGACCACGTCGCCCCCCGAGAAGACTCCGTCCACGGTGGTTTCGAAGGTGCGCTCGTTGACCTCCACGGTCTGCCAGCGGGTGAGGCTCAGCGACTCGCCCAGGGGCAGAAAGTTGGGCACCCGCCCGTCCACCAGCTCCTGCACGCGCGTGCCCTGGCCGATGGCGGCGAGCACGAACTCGCAGTCGATGCGGAACTCGGAGCCGCGGATGGGGTTGGGGCTGCGGCGGCCGCTCTGGTCGGGCTCGCCCAGCTCCATCCGGATGCATTCCACGCCCGCCACCCGGCCGTTCTCCCCGCGCAGCACCCGCACCGGGGCGACCAGGAAGTCCATCTTCACGCCCTCGCGCTCCGCCTCCACGATCTCCGTCTCGTTGGCGGGCATCTCCTTGCGTGTGCGCCGGTAGAGGATGCGCACGTCGGCGACGCCCAGGCGCAGGGCTGTTCGCGCGCAGTCGATGGCGGTGTTTCCGCCGCCCACCACCAGCACCCTGCCGTGGATGTCAATCCTGCGTTTGAGGCCGAACTGCTTGAGGAAGTCGATGCCGGCCAGCACCCCCGGGGAGTCTTCGTCCTCGACGCGCATCTTGGAGCTGTCCCAGGCCCCCAGCCCCAGGAAGATGGCGTCGTAGCCGCCCAGCTTGAGGCTGGCCACCGTGAAGTCGCGTCCGAGCTGAACGTTGGTCGAGAGCTGGATGCCGAGGTCGAGGATCTGGTTGATCTCCAGGTCGAGCACGTCCTTGGGCAGGCGGTACTCGGGGATGCCATAGCGCAGCATGCCCCCCGCCTCGGGCTGGGCCTCCAACATCGAAACCTCGTAGCCGCGCAAGGCGAGGTAGTAGGCGCAGGACAGCCCCGCCGGGCCCGCCCCCACCACCGCCACCTTCTTGCCATTTGGAGCGGCCAGGCTCGGGCGCCAGGGGTCCTTGTCGCCCAGGTCGAGGTCGGAGAGGTAGCGCTTGATGTAGTCGACGCCCACGGCCTCGTCGAGCAGGGTGCGCCGGCAGCCCTTGACCTCGCAGGGGCGCGTGCACACACGCCCGCAGACCGCGGGCAGAGGGTTGCGGTCCTTGATGAGGGCAATGGCGTCACGGTGCTTGTTCAGGGCGGCCAGGGCAATGTAACCCTGGATGTCCACTCCCGCCGGGCAGGCCAGCTGGCAGGGACCGATGCAATCCGCGTAATGGTTGGAGAGCATCAGCTCCAAGGCCGCCTTGCGCGAGCGCCGGATCTCCGGGCTCACGGTCTCCACCACCATGCCCGCCGCCACCTTGGTGGAGCAGGCCGGCGTGAGGGTGCGCGCCCCCTTCACCTTCACCACGCAGAGGAAGCAGGAGGCGAAGGGCTCGAGGCGCCCGTCGTGGCAAAGCGTTGGAATGGAGGTGATCCCGTTCTCGCGGGCCACCTCCAGGATGGTCATGCGGTTGTCGGCGATGACCCGCTTGCCGTCGATGTGGAGCTTGACGAGTTCCATGCCCCTACACCCTCGTGATCGCTTCGAAGCGGCAGGCCCGGTAGCACTCGTCGCACTGGATGCACAGGCTGTGGTCGATGACGTGCGGCTTGCCCTTCTCGCCGCTGATGGCTTTGGCCGTGCAGGCCCGCTTGCACACCTGGCACCCATTGCACTTCTCGTTGACGCTGTACGTGAGCAGGGCCTGGCAGTGGTGGGCGGGACACTTGCGGTTGGAGATGTGCGCCTCGTACTCCGCGCGGAAGTACTTGAGGGTGGTGAGCACCGGGTTGGGAGCGGTCTGGCCCAGGCCGCACAGCGAGTTGCTCCTCACGAGGGAGGCGAGGTTCTCCAGCTTCTCGAGATCCCCTTCCCGGCCCTTGCCCTCGGTGATGCGGACGAGGATCTCCAGCATCCGCTTGGTGCCCACCCGGCAGAACGTGCACTTCCCGCAGGACTCGCGCTGTGTGAAGTCCAGGAAGAAGCGGGCCACGTCCACCATGCAGGTGGTCTCGTCGAGCACCACGAGCCCGCCCGAGCCCATGATCGCGCCCGTCTTGTTGATCGACTCGTAGTCGATGACGGTGTTCTCCAGCTCCGCGGGGATGCAGCCCCCGGAGGGGCCGCCCATCTGCACGGCCTTGAACTTCCGGTCTTCCTTGATGCCCCCGCAGACGTCCTCGACGATCTCCCGGATGGAGATCCCCATCGGGACTTCCACGAGTCCGCCCCGCCGGATCTTGCCGGCCATGGCGAAGACCTTGGTGCCCTTGCTGTTGGCGGTCCCCAGGCTGTTGAACGCCTGCGCGCCGTTGAGCACGATCCAGGGTACGTTGGCGAAGGTCTCCACGTTGTTGATGTTGGTCGGGCAATCCCACAGGCCCTTGACCGAGGGGAAGGGCGGCCGCACGCGTGGCATGCCGCGGCGGCCCTCGATCGAGGCGATGAGGGCCGTCTCCTCGCCGCACACGAAGGCCCCCGCTCCCTCCTTCAGCTCGACGTGGAACTCGAATCCCGTGCCGAAGACGTCGTCGCCCAGCAGGCCGTACGCCTCGGCCTGCCCGACGGCGATGTTCAGCCGCTCGACGGCCGTGGGGTACTCGGCGCGCACGTAGATGTAGCCCTGAGTCGAGCCGATGGCGTGGCCGGCGATGGCCATCCCCTCCAGCACCGAGTGCGGGTCGCTCTCGAGGACCGAGCGGTCCATGAAGGCCCCGGGGTCGCCTTCGTCGGCATTGCAGATCACGTACTTTTGCGTGCCCGGGGCGAGCCGGGTGAAGCGCCACTTCATCCCGGTCAGGAAGCCCGCCCCCCCGCGCCCGCGCAGCCCGGAATCGATGATCTGGTTGATGAGGCCGTCGGGATCCTTCCGTTCGAGGACCCTCTTCAAGGCCTGGTACCCGCCCACCTCCAGGTACTCCTCGATCTTCTCCGGATCGATCAGCCCGCAGTTGCGCAGCACGATGCGGTGCTGCCGATCGAGGAAGGCCCTCTCCTTGCCCTTGCCTTCGCTGGTCCAGACCAGCCACTCCTCGATCGGCTGGCCCTTCCCGACGTGTTCCTCGAGCAGCCTCTCGACCCTGTCCGGCGTCATCTGCCCGTATTGCCAGCGCGTCCCGTCGTCCTCGCGCACCTCCACCAGCGGCTCGCGATAGCACATGCCGACGCAACCGGTCTTCCCCACCTTGCAGCTGCCGTTGAGTTTCCCCGTCCCGGCCAGGATGGCGGCGTAGGTCGCCCCGGCGCCCGCCGCCGCCCCGCACGTGCCCAATCCCACGAGGATCCTCACGGGCCTGCCGCCTTCGTCTCCCGGTAGGGCTTGAGAACTTTCCTGAGGTCGGTCGGCTTCAGGTTGCCGTGTGTGTCCTTGTTGATCATCAACACCGGAGCCAGGCTGCAGCAGCCGAGGCAGGCCACCGTCTCCAGGGTGAATTCGCGGTCCGGGGTGGTCTCCCCCTCCCCAATCCGCAGTTGGTCCTTCAGAGTCCTGGAGATCCCTTCGGCATTCGCCACGTGGCAGGCCGTGCCGTGGCAGACCTTGATGATGTTGCGGCCCACCGGGTGCTGCCGGAACTGCGCGTAGAAGGTGGCCACCCCGTAGATCTGCGAGAGGGGCACCCCCGTCTTCCTGTGGATCTCGGCGATCCGCTCGCGGGAGATGTAGCCGTCCTCGACCTGGAACTTCTGCAGGAGCGGGATCAGGACCCCGCCCTCCCCCTCGTAGTGGAGGTTCCTGAAGTCGTACACGCGCGAAGCCTCCAGGTCGTGGGCTCCCGCCGCCACGTCAGTCATAGGGCGTCTCGAACATGCGGTTCATCAGGCTCATCATGTCGTCGATGTTGCCGGTGCCCCCGAGGGCGCTCGCCTTGCACCCGCGCTGCGAGCAGAACTCCATGTGGCCGCCCTTGGCGATATTGAGCGACGCCATGGCGGCGCCGCAGATCTTGCAGGCCAGCGGCAGCATCAGGCTGGCCTCGCACTTGCGGCAGCTGAGATCGACGGCGTCGCCCTCCTCCACGGCGAGGTCCGTCTCCACTCCATAGTCGCCGAAGACGGCGCTCAGGGAGATCTCCCCCTGCTGGTGGGTGCGGCGCACCTGCCCGTCGAGGCGCACGCGCGTGCCCTCGGTGAGTGCCGCGCCGCACTGCGGGCAGCACAGCTCCAGCACGAGCATCTGCTTAGTCATGGGCTGCTTCCCTCGTGGAGGCCATCGCCTCCCGCAGGCGTTCGATCCGGACGAACACGCAGTCGTCCAGCGCGGCCTGGCCGCGCACCACGTCCTCGGCGTGGGCGGCGCAGCTGGGGGCGCCGCACGCCGCGCAGTCCTTGCCCGGCAGTTCCGCGAGCATCCGTTCCTCCTCTCGCCTGCGCGCCACCGACTCGCGCAGGTTGCGCCCCAGCGGGCGCACCGGACGGGCCTGCAGGTGCTCTTCCAGGTCGAAGAAGTGCTCCCGCAGCATCGCGCGCACCTTCTCCTCGGGCACCACCGCCCCTTCTCCCGCCTGCCGGCCGTGCCGGCGCACGACCTGCTGCACGGTGCGCCGGGCGGCGTAACGGTTCTCCACCGTGAGCTGCCCGCTGATGCAGCCGTCCGGGCAGATGTAGGCCTCGATGAAGTCGACGGCCTGGAGCTTGCCCTCCTCGATGTGGTCGAAGACCCGCAGCACGTCGCGCACTCCCGCCACGGTCATGGTGTTCGCGTTGCGCAGGCCCGCGATCTCCCCGCCCGCCATCGCCCAGAGCAGCCCGCGCCCGCTGATGGGCGGGGGGTTCTCCACCGTCCCCTGGGCCTTGATGGCCCTGAGCAGCGGACCGTAGAACTCGGCGATGGAGAAGGCCCCGTCAAGGTACGACGCCTCGAGGGCCTCGGGGTGGTGGATGGACTGGAGCATGGCGCTGCAGGGAGTGATGAAGAAGATGCCGATGTCGCCGGGGGCGAGCCCCTTTTCCGCCACCAGCCGCCGGCGAAGCAGCTTGGCGGCCAGTTCCCGCGCGGTCTCGATGGGCAGCAGGTTGTCGATCATGTCCGGGTAGCGGAGCTGGATCAGGTGAATGATGGCGGGGCAGGTCACCGAGATCTTGGGCCAGGGACCCCGGCACTCCGAGAGGTAGGCGTCGGTGGCGCTGGCGTGTGTGTCGCACATGGCCGACAGGTCGTAGACGTCGTCGAAGCCCAGGCTGCGGAGGGCCTGCAGCACCTGGCCCGGCTCCACCTCCTTGCCGAACTGGGAGTACAGGGTCAGCGAGGGCAGGGCCACCGTGTACTTGAAGCGCCTGAGGTCCGCGGAAGTGGCTGTGGCCGCGTGCATCGCTCCGTGCCGGCACCAGCGGATGCACTCGCCGCAGTCGATGCAGAGGTCGGGGTCGGCCACCGCGCACCCGTCCCGCACGCGGATCGCCCCGGTCGGACAGGCCTTGCAGCAGTCGACGCAGCCCACGCAGCGCTCCCGGTCGAAGACGATCGAATGCTTGCTCCGGGGGCGGTCGCCTTGGGGCACGTCAGGCGAGTCGTATGACATAAGTGAGTGTTGTGCCGACCCCGGGGGTCGACTCCAGCTGGAACTCGTCCGCGCTGTTCTTGATGTTGGGCAGGCCCAGCCCGGCTCCGAATCCGCGAGCGCGCATCTCGGGCGTGGCGGTGGTCCACCCCGGTGTCATGGCCAGCTCGATGTCGGGGATTCCCTGGCCGCGGTCCGCCACCACCACCCGCACCGCTTCGGGAAGGACCACGAAGCTGAGGTCCGCCTGGTCGGCGTACATGATGACGTTCATCTCCGCCTCGAAGTTGGCGATGGAGAGCCGGCGGATGAGGTCGGGCCGGATGCCCAGGTCCTTGCAGATGGACTTGATCCGGGTGGCCACCTCTCCCCCGTGCTCGAAGTCGCCGCCGTGAATCCGGAAGGTCTCGACATAGAGTGGCTCGCTCAGGGCGCGATTCCCTGTTGATTGGTGGAGACGGGCAGGCCGGCCCCGTGCAGACGGCCGCAGGCCTCGTACATGGTCAGGGTGGTGGACAGCAGGGGCAGGCCGCGCGCGCGGGCCATGGCGAGCGATTGCGCGTCGGGCCGCTTGCCGTTGACATAGAGGATGGCGTGCGCGTCGACCACCTCGGCGGCGTGCACCGACTGCACGTTGGTCAACCCGGTGACGAGCAGGGGCCCATGGCCGCAGAAGGCCAGCACCTCGCTCATGAGATCGGCCGCGAAACAGCCCGCAATCTCCCGGCTGCCGGCCTGGTCGAGGGCCAGCAGCTCCTTGCAGCCGAGCAGCCTGACGATCTCCGCGAGAAGCATCCCCTCACCTCGGGGCCGCCCCCCGGGCGGCCGTCTACCGAATGCCGGCCTCGTACAGCTTGGTGGCCATCTGCCAGCGGTTCAGGGCCGTCGTGAAGACCGCGATCTCGGCCTTCTCCGCCATCTTCACCACACCGTCGGGGAGGGCCTTGCCCTGGGTGATGACGATGGCGCAGGTGTCGACCAGGTTGGCGGCGGCGATGACGTTGGCGTGCGCCTGCGCGGTGACCAGCAGGTCGCCCGCCTTGGCGTTGGCGATTACGTCGCTGACCATGTCCGAGATGTAGACGCCCGTCACGTCCCGATCGAAGACCTTGGTGGCCGGCTTGAGCTCGAGGCGCTCCGCGAGTTCCTGAATCTTCATCGTGTGCTCCTCATTCCATGGACGTGAGGCCGAAGTCGACCGCGATCTGCTGGTACATGATTTCCCGGTGGAGGCCGAAGAGGTCGGGCAGGATCAGCACCTTCTTCCGGGGGCTGGTCAGGCGCTCGTTGAAGAGCGCGTTGAGGACCCGGACCTTCTCGAGGGGCATGGGCGCATGGCCCTCCTCGCCCTTGGTGGTGATCGCCACGTAAAGAGAGACCCGCTGGTCGTGGGCCAGGTCACCCATCTGGTAGACGGTGCTGCCCTTCGCGCAGCAGGCGTAATACAGCAGCCCCGCCAGCTCGCCGAAGGGCACCACCTCGCCGGTGTGGGTGTCGCGGACGTCGAACTGGAAGGTCTGAGCGGCCTCCTGGGGCTTCCAGAACTGAGCGCCCTCGCGATATTCCTCCAGGGGCGGGGTCTGTTCGGCCACGAAGTAGGAGCGCCGGGCGAAGGTGTGGTTCTCCTGCTCGATCATCAGGTAGCCCGGCCGCACGTTGACCATCTCGTAGCGCCGGGTCACGGGTTCAGTGGTCATGCTTGGCGCTCCTCTTTGGCGGCCTCACGACGCTCTCCTGCAACAAGGATCGGGTCGGTTTAGAGCCGGTGCAATGAGGCGCTCGCATCATCCGCCGGAAGTCACGTCGGCCCTCTCCGGCGGCCTCACGCCGCTCCCGGAACTCTGAGACTCGCAGGGCCGGTGGCGGGTGCGGCAGTCCCCCCACGGATAGAATCTCATCGGACCTTCATGACACTCTCCCCCGGCACTCGTCTCGGCCTGTAGGGGCGCTTGAGCCTCGCCGCGCCCGACCTGCTAACCGCTCTCAGCCGCTCTCGACATTTCAGGCCGTCAAAGAGCGCCGTCAAGCGCGAATTCGGATACCCGAGCGAGGCGCGCCGTTCTCGGTTCCAGCGGCAGAGAGCCGGCCAGCACCGACACGCCAGCCGGAAATCGTTCTGAGTCCACGGCCTTTAGACGCGAAACCCTGCGAGGGACGTCGCGGGGGCATCCGTTGACCGCGGCCCGGAGATAGGATCGCGGGAAAGTGAACTGGCTCCCACCTCCCGCCGCTTCACGAACCGGGCTCTCGGGCCGAGCTCAGGGAGCTCGACCCTCTTTCCGCGGAGACGTGAAGGCTCTTCCACGGGTCCCGGGAACCGCGCCGCCGCCCCCTAGGAGCACGATTCGCCGTCCCTTCTCGTTGGTCGTCGTGCTCGCGGGAGCATTCGCCCTCGTCGCCGCGGCCGGTGAAGACCGGCAGGAACCCGAGAAACCGGGAGCGGGTCGGCCCGGCGGAAGCAGTCAACCTCAGATGAAAGCCATCGTCTACGCCGATTACGGCTCGCCGGACGTTCTCGAACTCAAGGAGATCGAAAAGCCCGTCCCGAACGACAATCAAGTCCTCGTCAAGGTTCGCGCGGCTTCCGCCAACCCGCTCGACTGGCACTACATGAGGGGCACGCCGTACTTCATGCGCGTGACGGGGGTCGGCCTGCGCAGGCCGAAGGCCACGCGGCTGGGCGTCGATCTGGCCGGGCAGGTCGAAGCGGTCGGAAGGAGCGTGACGCGGTTCAAGCCCGGGGACGAGGTCTTCGGCACCGGAGGCGGCGCCTTTGCCGAGTACGCGTCTTCTTCCGAAAAGAAGATCGTTCTGAAACCGGCCAACCTCACGTTCGAGCAGGCGGCGGCCGTGCCCGTGGCGGCAATCTCCGCATTGCAGGGTCTTCGCGACAAGGGAAAGGTCCAGCCGGGGCAGAAGGTCCTGATCAACGGGGCGTCCGGAGGCGTCGGGACCTTCGCCGTCCAGATCGCCAAATCCTTCGGTGCGGACGTGACCGGCGTCTGCAGCACGAGAAACGTCGAGCTGGTCCGATCCCTCGGCGCAGATCAGGTCATCGATTACACCCAACAGGATTTCACCGAGAGAGGTCAGCGTTACGACCTGATCCTCGACTGCGTCGGGAATCAGCCGTTGCTGCGATTCAGGCGTGCCTTGAATCCCAACGGGACCTGCGTCCTGATCGGAGGCGGAGGACCGAACGACGGCCTGTGGATCGGGCCTCCGCTTCGATTCGTCAAGGCGCTCTTGATGTCGCCGTTCATGAGCCAGAAGTTCGTCCCCCTTCTGGCGGAAATCCGCAGAGAGGACCTGATCTTCCTCGCCGATCTCATGCAGGCCGGAAAGGTGACGCCGGTCATCGACAGGACGTATCCGCTGAGTCAGGTCCCTGCGGCCATCCGGTATCTGGAAAAGGGCCATGCTCGAGGAAAAGTCGTCATCACGACGGGACAGAACGACGATACCTCGCCGGTCGGCGCCACTCCCGCCGCGAGCTCCATGAACATCATCGAACCCGGTCTCGTCATTCTTGCGGTCATCGCCATCGTCGTCGTCGTGCCGATCGTCGCCGCGCTCGCTCTGAATCGCCGCTTCCGGCGGCGCAATCCGGGGAAGAGGCCGTTCCGGTGGGGCTACTACTTCAGCATTCAGTCGTTCGTCGCCGGCATCGCTCTCGGCGCCTTTCTCGATTCCGGCGTCAGCGCGCTCGTCGTCTGCGGCGTCATCTACGCGGTCCTGGCATGGTTCTTCGCACGGCGTCACCGCTGGGCCTGGATCACGCTCACGGTCCTCAGCTTCAACCCCGTCGCATGGATCATCAATGCCCTCTACCTCTGGAAGCGTTGGGCGGAGGACCCGGTACCGGCGCCGGCCGTCTGACCAGCTGACGCACCCGGCCCGGAATCGAACTGCTTCCCGGGTCAGACACAGGTCTGAGGGCTGAGCTTCGAATCGTTCTCGGGCGATATACCTTTCGAGAATCACCGTTTCCTACCGACGAAGACGGCAGCACCCCTGAGTGCTCCCCCACTTCTCTTGACCACCTGTTCCTCGACGACCCTGGTCCCCACCCGGCAGTTCATCGGGCGCGTGTGGCGGGCCGCCCGATCAGGAGGTCAATAGAGGAGGGGCATCTTGAATGCGGTGACGAGGAACGGTGCAATCTGCCAGCGGGTGACGTTGCCGGCGGGGCAGTACTTGCCGCCGCCGCAGCCGGCCGTGACGCCGTTGGCGTAGATGTAGTGGATGAAGCGGCAGCCGCCATCCGTCGGCAGGACGTCGCTGAAGAGGGAGTTCCCTCCCCCGGTGCAGTTGTAGGTGCCGACCGAGGGAACCGTTCCGCTCGTCGGTACGGTGCCGCTGGGGCCCACCATGGCCGTGGCGAGGAAGACGGCCACCTGCCAGCGGGAGACGTTGCTGGCTGGGCAGTAGTTGCCGCCGCCGCAGCCGTCGGTTATCCCCTGGGCATAGATGTAATGGATGAAGGGACACGTCCCGCTGGTGGGCGCCACGTCTCCAAACAACGAGGTGCCACCGCCGGTGCAGTTATAGGAACCGACACCAGGCACGGTGCCCGACACCGGAACGGGAACGCCGGGTCCGAGGAGTGACGTGGCGAGGAAGACGGCCATCTGGGCGCGGGTGACGTTTCCGGCCGGGCAGTACTTGCCGCCGCCGCAGCCGGCGGTGATCCCGTGGTGGAAGATGTTCTCGACGAAGGGGTAGACGCCGTCGGAAACGGGCATGTCGGAGAAGCTCTGGCCGACATGGAGCGTCCAGGTTTTCGCGATCCCGGTGCTCAACGTCTCGAGGAAGGTGGCGTCCCAGTGGGTCGCGGGGCGGGTGGCCGGGTTGGAGACGGAGACGCGGTAGGAGGGCCCGCCGGCCGAGAAGCTGTCGGCCGTGGCTCCGGGGGCGATGGTCCCGTATCCGGCAGCAGAGTCGAGGAGGGAATATGTCGCCCCGCCCGGTCCGGTGAAGGCGGACGCCGTGCCGGTGAGGGCGAGCGGAGAGGCGCCGATGTTCTTCCACGAGGGATTGACGAGGACCGTCTCGCCGGGCTCGAGGACGCTGTTGACGTTCGAGATCGTGCCACCGGAGAAGTGGGCATCCTCGACGAGGCCGACGGGCCGGACGTTGATGACGACGTTTGCGTTGGCCGTCGCTGAGGCGCAGCCCGTGGCGATCGTCGTCTCCACGACGGTCAGGCCGGTGACGCCGGACGATCCCGCCGTGAAGGTGATCTGGTTCGTCGTGGCCCCGGCGGTGATCGTGCCGTTCGTGATGCCCCAGAGGTAGCCGCTCCCGGCGTGGAGCGGAACGCTCGCCGTCAGCCCGGCCGCGCCCGGGAGGGCCGAGGCCGGGGCGGTGATGACGGGGGTGGCCGGCACCGGGTTGACGACGACCGTCGTGGTCCCGGGCGCCGAGGTGCTCCCGCCGACCGTCACGGTCACGCTGTAGAGGCCGGCATTCGCCACCGTCGCGTTGGGGATCGTCGGGTTCTGAAGCGCCGAGGTGAACCCGTTGGGACCCGTCCAGGAATAGGTCGCGCCGGAGACCGTCGGAGTAAAGAGCGAGATGGTCGCCCCGGAGCAGTAGGGCCCCCCGTTGCTGGCCGTCGGCGTCGGTGGGGGCGTCGGAGTCGGCGTCGGCGTGGCCGAAGGCACCGGAGTCGGTGTCCAGGTCGCCGTCGGAGTGGGCGTTGGCGTCGGTGTGGACGAAGGCGCTGCTGTCGGAGTCCAGGTCGCTGTTGGAGTGGGCGTCGGCGTCGACGTGAGCGTCCAGGTCGGCGTCGGGGTCGGCGTGACCGTCGGTGTCCGGGTCGGCGTCGGCGTGGCCGAAGGCACCTGAGTCGGTGTCCAGGTGGCCGTCTGCGTCGGCGTGACCGTTGGTGTCCGGGTCGGCGTCGAGGTCGGCGCGCCCGTCGGCGTCGACGTCGGCGTCGGCGTGGGAACCGCGGTGGCCGTGAAGGTGAACGTTGCCGTCGGCGTCTGCGTCGGTGTCCGCGTCGGCGTCGGCGTCCGCGTCGGCGTCGGCGTCGCGGTGTCGCGGTGGGCGTCGGCGTTGCTCCACCACTCGTGTACGAGAAGGCGCTCGCCGCCGTGAACGCCTGGTTGTCGGGATTCTTCACGACCACGTCCACGAGGCCGGCGGCATGAGCCCCGGTGGTGGCCGCGATGGACGTGGAGTTCGTCACCGTCACGCCCGTCGCCGCCACGCCCCCGACCTTCACCGTCGCGCCCGAAACGAAGTTCGTCCCCGTGATCGTGATCGCCGTCCCCCCGGACGTCGAGCCGAAGCTGGGTGAGACGTCCGCGACGACGGGTCCCGCCACCGTGCCGAAGCAGGACGTCCGCCCTTCGACGTACGTCCGGATCCTCGTCTTGACGGCGACGCTCGGCTCGCCCGTCACGCCGAGGAACATCTTGATGTTGTTGTACCCGCCGGAAAGCAGATGGCAGTAACTCATGATCGTCCCCTTCTCGGGGGGGACGCTCGTCGCGCCGGAATAGCAGCCGCTTTCGCCCGCGTAGCACTGGTCGACCGGAGGGGTGTAGCAGTGCGTGTGCGGCGACCCGAAGTTGTGTCCCAGCTCGTGGGTGACGACCATGAAATCCCAGTACGTCGTGGAGATGTTCGTCGGGGCGACGCCGGAGAGGTTTCCGCTGACTCCGTATCCGATGCTGCTGCAGAGCGCGTTCAGATACGCGATGCCGCCCCCGAGGTTCCTGCCCGAGAGCATGTGCGCGGTGGAGCGCGGCACCCCCGTCCGGTTCGTGCTCCAGTAGTTGACGAATTCGTTGAGAGCCGTCGACGAATTCGTGGCCGTCCACGGATCGGATGCCGTCGTCCAGATGGAGAGGTAGTTGACCTGGAGCGTGACGAGGACGTCTCGCTGGTAGACCTGCGAGGAATAGGCAAACAGGTCGCCGACGTAGCTCGCGAGGCCCGTCGTCGAGTTGAACTTCGCGTAGAGCTCGTAGTCGGTCTCGATCGCGATCCCCGCGAAGTACATGACGGTGCTCAGGGCTTCCCGGACCGGAGCCGCGAGGGTGCCTCGTTCCGGCGGGACCTGAAAGGGTTTCGGTGGCGCACGTGAAGTGGCGCAACGCGTCCGGCATGTCGGTCTCGGGCGAAAGTGTCCGGACGAGCGTCCGGCCGGCCGGGCCGTCGCCGTAGGCGCCCCCCTCCGGAGAAACCCAGGCCACCCGCCCCTCCGTCACGATGAGGCCGCGGAGGCCCCGCCCCCTCGCGAGCACGACGAACGACGACGGGTCTCCCGCCACGCGCCCCGAGAACCAGCGGTCGGACGGCGGTGCGACCCGGCGATCTCCGTTCTTCCCGTGGACGACGATCTCGGCCCCCTTCGCGAAGACCTCGAGCGGCGACACCTCGAGCGTCACCTCCGTCCCGTCCTCGAGAGCGAGGGGCTCGAGGACGATGCGGGCGCCTGCAGCGTGACGGCCCGTCGAGGGCCGTGACGATCCTCTCGTCAACGAGTCTCTGGGCGTCGGCCCGGAACGCTCCCAGGAGCGCACTTACGCCGAGTACCCAGAAAAAAAGGCCCCGCCGCCGCAAGAAAGCTCCTTTCGTATACATATCTGCTGCCAGTGGCCGCCCTTGTGATCTACGTCACAACGGGGTCCGTGAATCACCGGAGCCGCCGACAATTCGTGGCTGCTGGACCGTCGACAGCGCCCCTAATTTGTCTTTGGCGGGGACTTCGGTCGGACCGGACCTCCATCGACGAGAGCCCTCGTGGGCACGGTATCCTCCCCTCGTGGGGCGGCGTCCTCGCAAGAAACTCTGACTTTGCTCCGAGGTGCAGGCCTTGCAGAACCCGGCGATCCTCGTCGCGTCGTTCCTTGCCGTCAGCGTGGGGATCTACCTCTTCTTCCTGCGACGCCGGAGGCGTCAG
This sequence comes from uncultured Acidobacteriota bacterium, assembly GCA_963721385.1. Taxonomy (GTDB): domain Bacteria; phylum Acidobacteriota; class Thermoanaerobaculia; order UBA5066; family UBA5066; genus DAOMFB01. The sequence goes on along the minus strand of CAVRJB010000004.1, from coordinate 13,272 downwards.
GCCCGGGACACGCACACCCTCAAGACCTCGATCGAGAAGGAACTCCATCTCCCCCCCTCGCTGCACCCTGTCATCGACCCGAACACCTGCATCGGGAGCCTCTCGTGCATCAAGGTCTGCCCGGAAGGGGACATCCTGGGCATCGTCGACGGGAGGGCCGCCCTCGTCGTCGCGGCCAACTGCATCGGCCATTCCCGGTGCGAGCTCGAATGCCCGGTCGGCGCGATTCGGCTCGTGTTCGGCACGAGCGAGCGCGGGCTCGACCTGCCGGAGGTCGACGAGTTCTTCGAAACGAACCGCGCCGGCGTTCACGTCATCGGAGAGCTCGGCGGAATGGGGCTCATCAAGAACGCCGTGAGGCAGGGGATGCAGCTGGGCCGTCGCTTCAAGAGCATCCTCAAGCCCCTGGCCGCGGGACAGGTTCACGCCACCATCGTCGGCGCGGGGCCGGCCGGGATCGCCGCGGCGCTGACCATGAAGGAGGCGGGCCTCGAGTTCGTTCTCGTGGACCAGGGGACCTCTCTCGGCGGAACGATCGCCAACTACCCGCGGCAAAAGCTCGTCATGACGGAAACCGTCGATCTCCCCTACTACGGGAAGTTCGGCAAGCCGCTCATTTCCAAAGAAGCCCTGATGGAGATGTTCGCGGAGGCTCTCCGGAAGGCGGCGATCAAGATCTACCACGGCGTCAAGGTGACCGGAATCAACGGCGACGACGGAAATCTCGAGGTGTTGACCGAGAAGGGAACGATCAAGTGCCAGAAGGTGGTTCTGGCCATCGGTCGGATGGGAACCCCCCGGAAGCTGGACGTGCCCGGCGAGGATCTTCCGAAAGTAACCTATCTCCTCCTTCATCCGGAGCAGTACGCCGGAAAGAAAGTCCTCGTCGTGGGAGGAGGCGATTCCGCTCTCGAGATCGCCCAGATGGTCGCCGCGGAGCCGGGGACGGAGGTCAGCATCTCCTACAGGTCCCCGGCCTTCGGCAGGGCCAAGCAGCGCAACAAGGACAACATCGAGAAGCACATCCGGGAGGGACGGGTGACCGCTCTCATGAGCTCCAACGTCGTGTCCATCCATTCGGACAAGGTGGTGCTCGACGTCGCCGGAGCCCGGACCGAGATCGCGAACGACTACGTCGTCATCAACGTCGGCGGCGTTCTGCCCACGGAGTTCCTCAAGAGCCTCGGCGTGTCCATTCAGCGCCATGTCGGGCAGGCGATCGAGAAACCCGGGAAGAGGCCCGTTTCGACGACCTCCCGGGTCCTGACCGACGAGAGGACTGAAGAACGCCAGCGCCTGCGACTGGGCGCGGCGCTGGCCGTTCTCGGCCTCGTCATCCTGGCGGGCCTGTGGTACGTCGGACGGAACTACTACTGGCTCCCCAAGGCCCAACGCGTGTATTCACCGCTGCACAAGGCCCTCAAGCCCGGGGGCGCGTGGGGGCACGGCATCGGCGTCGTCGCCACCGCGGTGATGCTCTCGAATTTCCTTCTCCCCCTGCGGAAGCACTGGCGCCGGCTGAAGGGCAAGAAGTCGATCCGCCACTGGCTCACGTTCCACGTCTTCGTGGGCGTGATGAGCCCCCTCGTGATCCTCTTTCACTCGGCCTTCGGCTCGAACAACGCGGTCGCGACGCTCTGTTACACCTCGCTCATCTGCGTGGTTGGGACGGGGCTCGTGGGGCGCTTTCTCTTCGGGCTGGTTCCCATTGCGGGAGACCACTATCTCGAATTGACGGAACTCCGGAGCCGGATGGTACAGCTCAGAGAAAATCTGAACCCGCTGCTGGAAAAAGTCCGGAAGCCGCAGGAGATCCACTGGCTCCTGCGGAGGGCGACGTCGGAGCCCCCCGAGGGTCTGGGCTTCTTCCGCGCGCTCTTCTCCTTTCCCGTGGACGCGATCCGGGTTCGCCTGTCACTCGTCTCGTGCCGGTCCCTCTTCGCCGTGCGGGACGACTATCACGAGTTCAGCACGATGATCACGCGGCTCCTTCGATTGAAACGGCAGGCGGCCGTGTTCCGGACGGCGAAGACGGTGATGAACTTACTGGCGCGGCTTTCACGTGGTCCTGGCCCTGTTCCTCGTGCTGGTGATCATCATTCACATTGCGACGGCCTGGTTTCTCGGGTACCGGTGGATCTTCTAGCGTCGCCCCGGGCCGTCATCTCCCGCGGTCCATCCTTTCGGAATCGTTCGGCATCGGCCCCAGCCAAGCGCCACATCGCAGCCTCGAGCCCGAGGAGATTCCAAATTCCGATCGCAGGTCCGGCGAGAATGCGATCTCGAGGCCGGAAGGGAGGCGGGCGCCACCGCTTGGCGCCCACCCTGCCGGGTCACTTGGGCAACGGGTCCGCGCCGAAGTTGCCGTGGACGAGCATCCAACGCCCGCCCTGCTTGACGTAGACGCGGGTGGACTTCGCCCGGGAGGGCTCGTTCTTGCCGTCCTTTCCCTGCGTGAGGCCGACGTAATTGTACGAGAGGATTGCGACGTCGCCGTAGAACTGAACCTTCGGGTTCGCCATCTCAGACACGAGCGAAACGCCGGCGTCCTTCGCGCTTGCCTCGGAGAGGCGCATCGCGATGGCCTTCCCGTCGAGTCGCGTCGAGAACTCGCTGTTGAACTCCGTGTAGTCGTCCGCGATGTTCTTCATCGCCTCGGCGACGTTTTTCGCGTTCTCGGCCGCCCACTGGGCCTTCACCACCGCGATCACCTCGTCGGCGGCGGACATCTTGGGTTGCTGGGCGCTCGTGGGCAGGGCGACGATGAGGCCGCCGGTCAGGGCCACGGCGGCGAGCGCAGTGCGAATCGTCATCTAATGTCTCCTCGAGTGGGTCCGTCCCTCTGGTGGACGGAGGTTGGGGGTGTCCCATGCCCGGGCCGGACACGGGGTACGTCAGTCGATCCGACAGAACCTCCTTTCTTGAAAACCGACCCGCAACAACGCCTGCCGTCGGGATGGTCGATCCTGCCCGCGCCGAACTCTTACGGCAGCGGCTTGAGAACGATCTCGCGGAGGTAACGCGTTCCGAGGGCATCGCGCATGGCGAAGCGCGGAGCGATGATTTCCTGTTGCTTGGCCTCGTCCTTCGTCTTGTACTGCTTCTCGGCGATGGCCTTTCTCTTGTCGTCGTCGCTCTGGTTGAAGTCCAGGGCTTTGCCGAAACTGGGGTAAAGAGTCGCGATGGCGATGTCCCAGTCGTTGGCATCACGCGGGGTGTTGAGGAGGATCTTCGTGTCGAGGACGAGGCCCTGCTTCTTCGCCTCGCTCGCGGACGGGAGGTAGTTCGAACGCAGGTACTTCATGTAGTCGTCGAATTTGCCGGGCTTCGTCCGGAGGTAATTGACCGCCCAGACGGGGCCTTCGGTGTAGTGCTCCTGTGCGAGCGCCGCAGCGGCGCCGAGACAGGACCCGACGAACAGCAGGCTGATGACGAGTTTCTTCACCGGACCTCCTCTTTCATTCAAGTTGTGGAAATGGTGGGGGAAGGGACGCGCTGCGGCGTGAGGGCTAAAGCCCGCGTACGACGTTCAACTGAGAATGACTCTCGGTAAGGATAACACCATGCCCACTGGCCCCGCATCGGCGGTGATGACCGCAAAGGGAGCAGAGGCTGCCATCGCGCTCGCGCAAACGCTTCCCATTGCACCCTTACGGGGGAGCCGCAATTCCCATTGCGCCCCTACATCGTCCTCGTAGTGCTCTTCCTCTTCGGAGGCGGTGGCTATTACTGGACCCTCAGGCGCGGGTAACTGTTCCCTTGTAGCCCTCGTCGTGATCACCTACTTCACGATCAGATTGTTCTTTACTGTCTTGACGCCCTTCACGCCCCTGGCGAGCTCACCGGCCTTGTCCTTGGCCGCCTGAGAGTTGACGAAGCCGCTCAGCTGCACGGTGTCCTTGTAGCTTGTCACGCTGATCTGAAACGACTTGAGAAAATCATCGCTGGCGAGAGCGGCCTTGACCTCCGTCGTGATGACGGTGTTGTCGACGTACTGTCCCGTGCTCTCGTGTGTAGGCGTCGACGCGCAGCCGGCAAAGCTTGCGACCAGCACCAGCGGCATCAGGTAGCGGACGAGGACATTCAGCTTCTTCATCGCGGAGTTTCCCTTTCATTGTTTCGTTGCAAGAACGATTGCTGCGAGACTGCCATGCCCGAACCTGCCGTGAGGGACAGCGAAAGCCGTCTCGACCTGCTCAGCACCGGTGATTCGGATACCTTGCCGTCGCCGGCCAGGTTGTGAGGGGCTACCCGCGCCTGCGGGTCCAGTAATAGCCACCGCCTCCGAAGAGGAAGAGCACTATGAGGACGATGAGGATGGTTTCCATGACCATTGCCTCCCTTCTCGAGAGCCATAAAGCAGGAGCCGTGCCGGCTGAGTGACCGGACCGAACGGGCGGAAACGATTGAGAAGTGGCGCTTTCCGTCGTTGCCGCAACCGTGGGTTCGGTAAGCGTTTCAACAGGCTTTGAAACGGGGGCGTTCCCGTCGACCCGCCCCCGTCCTCCGACCCGGTGAGGCATGCTGGCATAGACCTTTCCTCATGATCAGAGACGACCCTGCCGAGTCGGCCCCGCCCGCGTCAACGTCGTCCTGAACTGGTTCGAGGAGGTGAAGCGGCGGGTGCCGGGGACGAAATCAGCCGAGGAGCATGCGGACCCGTCCCGGAAGCCGACGCCGCGGCGTATCACCTGTCCCGACGGGAACGACCTCCGAATTCTCTCTAGAGGTTGGTCGCGCGGTTGATCTCGGCGACCTGGTCCAGCATCTTCCGGATCGCGTCCTTGATGGCCTTGTTGTGGTCCTGTGCCTTCTTCTTGCTCTCGTCGGCCTTGTCCGCGGCCGCCTGGAGCTGGCGCAGCTGAATCTCGAGTTCGTTCGCCCGTGACTTCAGCTGTTTCTTGAGCGCCTCGTTCTGGCGTCGGCAGGCCTGGACCTGTTCGTTCCAGTCGGCGTCCGTCTGGACGCGGCCCTGCTGCAGCTGGACCCCCGAGAAGCTCTTGCCGGGTGCGTAGGCGCCCGCCGCCGGCGCCGGCTTCGGCGTGGGAGTCGGCGTCTGCGCGACAAGGACGAACGGCGTGGCGAGAAGCGCGGCGACGACGAATCCAGCTTTCGTATTCATGGCCTCCCTCCCCGTGGAATCTTACGCGCCGGCGCGACCTTGAACCTCGCCTCGAGCAAGCGTCGTCGAATACTTCAACCTGGAAGTACGACTTCTGTCTATGCTTCCAGCCCATGCTTGCGGAGGCCAGGCTCAACCGACGGTATCGATTCGGTCAGGGGCGCCTCGCGCCCGACGCGCGGCTGCGAAGATGACGCGGGGGCGGATCCTGATCGTCGACGCGGAGGCCGCGATCCGCGAGAATTTGCAGAAAATGCTCCAGATCGACGGGTACGAAGCGACGGAGGCGGCGTCCTGCCGCGACGCCATCCAGTCCTTCGAAGCGTCGAGACCGGACGCTTTCGTCGTCGCCGCGCGACTGCCGGATGGGACCGCGCTGGACATCCTCGCGCACGTGAAGCGGGCCGACGCGGGCGTTGCCTGTGTCGTTCTCGCCCGGCACGAAGAGCTCGACGTGGCGGTTCAGGCGATCCAGCAAGGAGCGGAGCAGTTTCTGACCAAGCCCGTTCAGTTGCCCGCGTTACTTCTCGTCGTCGATCGGGTTCTCGAGAACCAGCGAAATCGCCGCCACCGCCTTCAGGACGAAGCCCGAGAGGCGCGGGGAGAGATCGATCCCTTCCGCGGCTCGAGTCCGGCAATTCGCCTCCTCCGCGATCAGGCGCAACGTGTCGCCGACGCGAACATCCCGATCCTCATCCACGGAGAGACGGGGACCGGCAAAGGCGTCCTCGCGGCCTGGATTCACCGGCACGGGCCGCGCAGCGAGGAGTGCTTCCTGGATCTGAATTGCGCCGGGCTTTCTCCGGATTTCCTGGAGAGCGAGCTCTTCGGGCACGAGAAAGGCGCATTCACCGGCGCGGTCGCCACCAAGCTGGGTCTTCTCGAAGTCGCGCACCGCGGGACGCTCTTTCTCGACGAGATCGGGGACGTGCCGCTCTCCGTCCAGCCGAAGCTCCTCAAGGTGCTGGAGGAGAAGAAATTCCGGCGTCTCGGCGACGTGCGCCAGCGCCAGGTCGACATCCGCCTGATCGCCGCCTCGCACGAGAACCTCGAGGCCCTCGTCGAGAAGAAGACATTCCGGGCGGATCTCTACTTCCGGATCAACACGGTCGTTCTGAAGATTCCGTCGCTTCGAGAGCGGCTCGACGATCTGACCCCGCTCGCGGAATTGTTCCTCGGGCAAATCGCGCTCGAGCTCGATCGCGAACCGATGCGGCTTGCACCCGCGGCCCTCGCGAAGCTCCACGCTCATGGCTGGCCGGGCAACATCCGCGAACTGCGCAACGCGCTCGAGCGCGCCGTTCTCTTGTCGCACGGCCGAGAGGTCGGACCTGAGGAATTCTCCTTCGAGCCCGTACCCTCGACCGGCGCGGAGTCGCCTGCAGGAGAGGGCAGTCTCCTCGAGACGGAGAAGGACCTGATCCGAAAGACGCTCGAGGCCGCGCGCGGACGGGTCGGCCGTGCGGCGGAATCGCTTGGCATTTCGCGCAGCTCGCTCTACGAGAAGATCCGCAAGTACGGCATCGTCGTGTCCAGGAATTAGAAACTGTCGTCCAGAGAACGGACGAATGGGCTCGGCGTCGGGCGTCCGAAAGCAATAAAGCCCCTGGAAACAGAGAGTTACGTTTCGCGTGAGTCCGCGCGCCCCCGTGGCTCCGCGCTTGCACTACAGCCTTCAACGATCAGGCGACAGGAGGGCACAATGAAAATCGAACAGGCGCAGGCGAAAAAGGGATCGAAGAATCATCTCGTGGGTGCGGTGATGGGCCTGGCGCTCGTCGGAGCTCTTCTCTCCGTGGCAGGCGCCCGCACGACGCACGGGACGTCTTCCATCGAGGCCGCCACGTCCGAGGCTGCCGAGTTTGCCTCCGCCACGCCGGATAGCATTTCGCCCGGCGAGGCCATCGCGGACAGGGACGTCCTCGACCTCCAACTCGACTGATCGGCTCAGAGAAAAGCGGGATAAGCCCGGGGGTGTAGGGGCGCGATGGGAATTCCGAGGTGCCGTGGCGTGTAGGAACCAGAGTCACGCCCTCGGTCTCCCGCTCGGAAGAGGATGTTGCCGGGACTGGTGCGAAAAAGGCCCCGCACCGCTGGCCGAACTTGCAACGCCGCCTGACACGTTCGCCATCGGCAAGAACGCAGCCTTTCTCCATTGCCCTGGCGGCATTCTGGAAAGCAGGGTTGGAGAAGCGCTTCTCGGCAAAGCCGGCCGCGATCCGGTCCGTGGGATAGGCTTCCCTTTGACGAGAGGGAACGAGAATGAAAGTGAGCCCGACCGGAGCCGTGAAGCGCCTCGTCCTTGGTTTGACGTCGCTGGGCCTGCTCTCGCTTGCCAGCAGCTGCACGTTCATACAGTCCACCGTTTCCTCCGTTCGCGGGAGCGAGTCACTCGCACTGTCCGGTGCGAAGGTAGCGGTGCTTCCGTTCTCCGGAGCACCCGAGCATCCGGACACCGGCCAGTCGGCGCGCGAGATCTCGACTGCCCTGCTTGTCAAATCCTATCGAGTCTCGCTGGTCAGCCCTTCCAAAGTGGACGCTTACTGTAAACACGAGGCGATCCGCCCGACCGAGCACGACCAGAAGCGGCTTGAGGCTGCGGCGCAGGCTCTGGGGGCCGACGTACTGATCTGGGGCACCGTGAATAAGTTCACTCCCTATCGCTCTGACCGGGTGTCGCCCGCGACGCCGCCCTATGTCGATATCACGCTATACGGCCTTCGATCGGGCAGGCCGGGTGTCGTCCGAATAACCGGCCACAAGCAAGGGGGGACTCCGGACACGACCTGGAGCCGGCCGCCCACCTTCGAAGACGTAGCGCAATCGCTGCTTACCGAGCTACTGGTCCGGATGCGTTAAGTCGGGCGGCGCTCTCAACCGCTCCCGATACATCGAAACGTCAGAAAACGCAGTCGCGCGCGGAAATTGTCCGCGGCGGCCACGTTTTCTCCCGGTCGTACCCTTGACGCCGACTGATTCTCGGCGTCACCTTGCCTGCGGACGCGACGAGATCGCCCCAGAAGGAGTGAAACATGGCAGCGAAGTCGGATCTCAAGAACGATGTCGTGCTGGCTCCGCGTCCCGAGTGCGATCCAGGCCCGCTTCACGAGGGATGTGACGGCCCGCCGCCGACTCCCTGGCTCTCCTGGAAACACTGCTTCAAGATCTACGAGTTCCGGGAATACGAGCTGCGCACCGGCCAGACGGCGGTGGCCGCCCGACAGGGAATCAGGATTCGCGCCCGGTTCGAGCACGCGATGTGCCCGATGGGTCGCAAGCAGGGAATGATCGTCCACAGCCTCACCCTGCTTCCGCTGGAAGAGATCAAGATCTTCGAATACGACCGTTATCGCCGCACCACCAGCACGACGGCCCGGTTCAGCCAGCGTTCGAGCTTCTTCTCGTATGTCAGCCGGGTCAACGACACGCTGGCCAGCGTCAAGAGCGATTTCGGCACCGCGTTCTCCAGCACCAGCTCCGTCGCGGCCTCGGGTGGCGGCGGCATCGATCTCGGCATCGTCAGCTTCGGGGGCGGGGCTTCCTCGTCCTCCTCGGTCTCCGTCAAGAACCACCTCGACGTGGAAACGGTCTTCGAGTCCTTCCGCCACGTGGCCGAGATCAGCTCGCAGGCCGTCGAGACCGAGCGGTCCATCGTCGTGAGCACCTTCGAAGAGACGGTCAGCGGCGAATCGACCTTCCGCACGCTCAAGAACTCGAACCACTGCCACGCGGTGACCTATTTCATCCGGCGGGTCTTCGAGGTCTACTGCCTGTCGACCCGGCTCGTCGGGATCGAGGTGCAGATCGCCGGAAACTGGATCGATCTCGGCGCGGTGCCGGATGCCCTGCGGGAAGCGATCCTCAAGCAGCTCGGCCCGATCGTCGTCGGGCAGGTGTCGAAGCGAAGCACCGAGATCGCCATCCCCACGGATGGTCTCCTGTACGAAGCCGAGCTGGCCCACTGCAGCTCCTGCGAGCCGGGCGAGGAGAAGCGGATCAAGCTCGAGCTCAGGAAACTGGAGCTCGAGATCGAGCTGATGGAGCGCGAGAACGAACGGCGCAAGAGCCGGATCGCCGCCGGCGAGCTGTCCCAGTTCGAGCCGTGCTGCCCCGAGAAGGAGCCGGAGACGCCCTGACCGGCCGTTCCGCCCCCGTCACATCCGGCCCGGCGTCACTCCAGGAAGTCCAGGTCGCGCCCCGCCGTCTCGGCCATGCCCCAGAGGGAGACGAGGGCGAGGGAGATGCAGACCAGGCCCACCGTCCAGGCGCTCCCGACGTAGCCCAGAGGGCCCCGGAGCAGGGAGAAGCCGCCCGTGATCAGAGGAACGGCCCCCCGGACGAAGTTCGGGACCGTGGTGGCCACCGTGGCGCGGAGGTTCGTGCCGAACTGCTCCGCGGCGATGGTGACGAAGACGGCCCAGTAGCCCGCCATGAGACCGAGGTACCCCGTCAGGAAGTAGAACGCCGTCGGGCTGAGCCCGCGCACCGTGAGGTAGGTGGCGACGCCGGCGAGCGTCCCGAGGATGAAGAGGAGGACGACCTTCTTGCGGCTTCCCCAGGCCTGGCTGAGGATGCCGGACGCGAAGCTCCCCAGCGTGATGCCGCTGTAGCAGAAGGCCACGGCGGTCCCCGCGGCCACGGGTCCCGTCACGCCGACCTTCGGGGCGAACTCGGGCGCGGAGGTGATGAGGATCGCCACCACGAACCAGGTCGGCAGGCCGATGAGGATGCAGCGGAGGTAGCGGAGGAAGCGCTCACCTCGGGTGAAGAGGCTCAGGAAGTCGCCGCGCGGGACGCCGGCCTGCTCGCCGAGGTTCCGGAACATGCTGCTTTCGCGGAGGCTGAAGCGGGTGGCCAGGAGGACGAGGCCCAGCCCGCCCCCGACGAGGTAGGCGGTGCGCCAGGGGAGGTACTTGCCGACGAGGCTCGCGGTGACCGTCCCGAAGATGCCCACCCCCGCGACGATGGCGGTGCCGTAGGCCCGGAGGTTCCTGGGGAGGATCTCGGCGACCAGCGTCACCGCCGCGCCCAGCTCGCCCGCGAGACCGAGCCCCGCCAGGAAGCGCCAGACGGCGTAGGAGGGGATCCCGTGCACGAAGGCGTTCGCGATGTTCGCCACGGAGTAGAGCGCGATGCTCCCGAAGAGCGTCGAGAGGCGGCCCTTCTTGTCGCCGAGGACGCCCCAGAAGATCCCGCCCAGCAGCATCCCCACCATCTGGGAGTTGAGCAGCAGGAACGTGGCGGAGACCTGCGCGTCCCCCTGCGGGATACCGAGGTCCGTCAGGCTCGGCTGCCGCACGATGGGAAAGAGGAGCAGGTCGAACATGTCGACGAAGTACCCGAGGGCCGCCACGAAGACGGTCAGGCTGAGGATCTGCGACAGGGGGTGCTTCCCGGGCGCCGACATCGGGAGCCATTCTCGATACGCACGCCCGGCTTGTCGATTCCCGCCGTAAGAAGTGCGACTTTTCAACCCGGGGTCTCCACACTCACCCAGCCGCGCCTCGGGGCTAAGGTCCGCCGGCCGTCAAGCCTCCGACCGCGGTGCGATAATCGTCATCCAAATGAACGGCAGGATGCCAGACTATGTAGACACCGGTCAGAACCTCGTCCATCTCGACGATGTTCCTGCAGGCCACTGGCCCGCACCTGAACCGGACCGACTCGGCGAGCGCTGCCTTCTCGGTTCCGAGAACCTGACGTCAAGGGACATCCTGCTGGCCATCGCGGCGCTTCGCCCCGCGATAGACTGCTTCCACCTGGAAAATACGCACCCGTGATCGGAGCCGATCCCTGATGTTTCTCCACAATCACCGCAAGCGTATTGTTGTCTTCGCCCTTTTGGGCACGATTGTACTGTGTACGACCATTGCGTCACCCAGGCCGGATCCGGCTTTTCAGCGTCTAACACCGACCGCACTATTGTTGAACGGCTTGCCCGTCGCCTATTTCCTCCTGGCATTCCTCCTCATCTTGAGGCGCTCACTGTCCGCGACGATGCTGACGGTAGTCGTCTTCCTCGCAATTACACTAGGTAACAACTTCAAGTTCTCCATCATAAGCCAGTCCGTCGTCGCCTCCGATTTCATCCTATTTGGCCAGGTGCTGGCGAATCCGGTCCTGTTCGAAAAGTACTTGCGCGAACAGTGGATGTTCATTCCGTTGTTCCTGGTTGTACTGGCACTACCCTTGTGGGCGATTCGTTTCGAACGACCGCTCATCACCGACAAACGCTGGACGGCGATCTCCGTCACGGCAGGTATCCTCCTGTTGTGGCAAATACAGCGCGTGCTGTTGATGCCCGGGCCCCACTGCAGCGGATATACGGGGCCCTGTTACCGGCATTCGATCATCGGGATTCAATGTCGTCGGTGAAGCGGCATGGCTTGATCGCGACGCTGATCAATTCCGCCGGACAAAGCTATTTCGTGCCGCCGTTGACTGAGGCGGCGGACCTGGCTCTTATCAAACGGCTGTCCGCATCGATAGGCACGCCAACACCTATTGTCGGAGCTTTGCCGAATCTCGTCGTCATTCAAAGCGAAGCATTCTTCGACTTCCGCCTTCTGAATGCGGCAGTTTCACCGTCCGCCTATGCGTTGTGGGATCAAATGAAGACGACGGCGCAATACGGCATGGCGACGGTGGATACCTACGGTGGTGCAACCTTGCGTACCGAGTTTTCACTCCTGACCGGCGTCCCGGCGGTCTTTTCGGCGCAGAGATGGACTATCCGTACCTGACTGTGGTCACGGCGCCGATAGCCGCTCTTCCCTGGCACCTCAAAGCGCTCGGCTACCAGACGATAGCCATTCATCCATTTCACGACACGTTCTGGCGCCGGCACCAGGCCTACCCACGGCTCGGATTCGAACACTTCTGTCGCTCACCGACTTTCAGGGGGCCGCCCACGATGGACCTTACGTGAGCGATCAGGCGGTGTGTCAGAAGATCCGCGGTTTGTTAGAGGATAGCCACGGACCGCGCTTCATTTTCTCCGTTACGATGGAAAACCACGGTCCCTGGAGTTTCGATCGTGGCCAGACAGGCGCGTTGCAACCTGGCGGTACCGAGGAGTTGCACTTACCGGAGCAGGTTGATCTGCAACTTCAGCGCTATCTCTACCACGCTCGTAACGCGGCGGCCATGGCAGGCTGCATCATCGATGGCCTTGCAAACGCAGAACGTCCCGGTGTGCTGCTATTTCTCGGCGATCATGCGCCGGCGATGCCGGGGGTGTTCGCCGCGTTCGGCGTCAGCAATCCCTGGCAGGACCCCGCGCTTCGCAAGGTGCCTTACATGCTCTGGCGCAGCCGCGCCACCGGTACAGGACCGGTCGATACTGCGGTGAGCTCGCTTCCGGCCGCGCTGCTGGATGCGGCCGGACTACCGTTGGATGACTTTCTAAGCGTCTCTCGTTATTGGCAACTGCATTGCAAGCAGCCGACAGCAACGGGCGCCCCGCCAGACGACGTGAATCTCTGTCCGAGTGTTTCGGTGGCGGCAATGCTCGGGCTGGCCAGGCAGCGCCTGCGCCCGCTTGACGTACTCCCCGAGAAGTAGCCGGGACCGGTCTGGAGTTCTCCATGGACCCAGGGGGTCTGATCCCCAATTCTCGCCAGGGGCGACTCTCACAAAGGGGGGTAGATTTCGGTTCGTTCTGAGGCTCCGGAGGGAGCCGGGAGGACGGATCGATGAGGAAGAGCCGGTACACGGAGGAGCAGATCGCGATGGCCCTGCGGCAGGGAGAAGCCGGGACGCCGGTTGAAGAGATCTGCCGGAAGATGGGCGTGGCCGAGGCGACGTACTTTCGGTGGAAGAAGAAGTACGCGGGGCTCGGGGATCTCCGAGCTCCGGGAGCTGCGTCAGCTGCGGGAGGAAAACCGGAAGCTGAAGGGGATCGTGGCGGACCTGACGCTGGACCGGACGATCCTGCAGGAGGCGCTCCGAAAAAAATGGTGAGGCCCGCGCAGCGCCGGGTGGTGGTGGCGTGGGCCGAGTCGTCGTACCGGGTTTCGCAGTGCCGGGCGTGCCGGCTGCTGGCGGTGAATCGGTCGAGCGTGCGGTACCGAAGCCGCAAGCCGGACCAGGGCCCGCTGAGAAGGCGCCTGCGGGAGCTGGCGGCTACTCGGACCCATGCCGGGTATCGG
>CAVRJB010000003.1:0-38501 GCA_963721385.1 uncultured Acidobacteriota bacterium | reverse complement strand
GCCCGAATGACGTCTCGCGGTCGAGGATCGCGAGCGTCCGGCCGTAGAGCTCCTCGACCTCCTCGCGGCTGTTGCCGATGGCGGTCATGCCGAGCTTCCCGTACTGCGACAGGGCGCCGATGAGGTGGAAGAGGACCCCCGACTCGGTGTTGTGGGTGTAGTGGAGGCCGTTGATCGTCAGGATGTCGATGAGGTCCTCGGGGAGGAGCCCTCGGTAGGCGTCCGACTTGAGGTTGTCGGTCGCGTGGTAGTACTTCGGGCGGCCGCGCGGGGAGAGAAAGAGGCCGGTCGACGGGTCGAGCTGTCCGCCCGTGAGGAACTGGAGCGCGAGGTACGGGTGCGTGGTCCCGCCCATCCGGAGGTTGATCTCGATGGCCGAGGCGCGCCACGGATCGCCCGGCGCGTCCCGCGCGACGAGGAAGTCGACGGCGAAGCGGCTCACGACTCCGTTCGCGGAGAGGACGGCCCCGATCCTCATTCCGGCCTCGTGGATCTGCATCCGGTAGTCGTCGTGGGCGGGGAAGAGGCAACCGAGGTAGACCTGACCGCTCGGGCCGCCGAGGAGCTGGTCGTGCGTCGAGACCGGGACGACCGCGCCGTGCGGGTCGACCCGCAGCTGGACGCTCGGAGACTTCTTCTCCGCACCCTCGATCCACTCCTCCACGATGCCGCCCATGCGGCGGAAGCGGTCCATGTAGTCGTCCACCGTCTCCCAGTCGACCGAGAACTCGAGCCGGCGCAGGGCGTCACGAACCGTGGCGGGCCGGTCGCCTCCCTCTTCGGGGTATCGGAAGAGCGCGTTGCCCTCTCCCGAGAAGCTGTCGTTCAATTTCACGACGGCCTTCCGGAGCCCCGGCTTCCGGCGCTTCAGCTCGACGAGCGCGCGCTCGACGTCTCCGCCGTCGGCCAGGTCCTCGAAGCCCGCCGGGAGCGGGACGCCCGCCTCGCGGAAGATCTTGCGGCTCCCGGATTTCGAGCCGAGGTGCGAGAGCGACGGGTCACATCCGTTGAGCGGGATGCCGAGCAGGACGGCGAGCTTGCGCTCGAGCGGCGTCGAGTTGAAGACCGTGAGGTAGGCCCGCGACGGGTCCGGGATGCCGGCCCGGATCCGCTCGATCAGCCGCGGCCGCTCGAGGATCTTCTCGGTCAGCGAGCGGGGGGACGCGTCGTGGGCGCAGAGCAGGGTGAGGCGGGCCCGGGCGTGGCTCGCGGGGATGCCGACGAGCAGCTGGAAGTAGTACTCGAGGATGAGCGGGTGGACCGGCTGCGACGTGACGAAGACGACGCGCGCCCTCGGGTTGCGGAGGCGGATCAGGAGGAAGAGGAGCCGCTCCTCGTAGAAGCTCGACCCTTCCAGCTTCTTGAGCTCGGCCTGGTCGAGCGTCAGAGACGGGACGACGACGGAGGTGTGGGGCTCCTCGTCGCGGAGCGCGATGGCGTTCCAGACCTCCCGGAGGCGCGGCTTCAGCCGCTCGAACTCGGCCAGCTCCCGCTCGAGCGTCAGCTCGGACGCGAACGGCGGATGCGGAATCACGCGGCAAGTATCGCCGTTTTCAGGAGACGAGGCATACTTCTTGAATCGGATGCCGCAGGCGAGGTGCGCATGTCGTGAGGGCTCGGCGCGGATTCACGTTGATCGAGATGCTGATCGTCGTGGCGATCATCGGGATCATCGTCGCCATGGCGGTCGCCAATCTCGTGAGCGCGGTCCAGAGAGCCAAGCAGAAGCGTTCGATGGGCGACATGCGGACGGTGGCCCTCGCCATCGAGAGCTACACGACGGATTTCAACCGCTATCCGGCTGCGGCCGGCTTCGTCCTGCCGACGGGCCTGAACCTCCCGACGGCCACGCTGGGAACGGTGGCGACGCAGCTGACGCCGACGTATATCAAGATGGTCCCGATGACGGACGGCTGGAACTCGTGGTTCACTTACTCCACGACCTCCTTCCAGTCCGACTACGCGGTCCGCTCGAACGGAGCCGACGGGGCCCCTGAATCGGCTCCTCCGTTCGGGGTCACCCACCGCTTCGAAGCCGACATCATCCTCGTGGACGGAGCCTTCGTTCAATTCCCCGAAGGGGCCCAGAAGTAGGGCGGCAGCCCTTGCTTCACCTGACCCACCGGCGACAATCGATGGAAGGGGCGGCGCTCCGGGGCCGACAAATTTTGTCAGTGCGAGGTTCTCGTTGAGAAGATTTTTCCGTAAGTCTTGCAGGAATTCGACTTGAATGCCTGGCAGCGATATTGAATGTCAGGGGCAGGAGGTAATCAATGAGACTCAATCGGAGCAAGAAGGGGTTCACCCTCATCGAACTGCTGATCGTCGTAGCGATCATCGGCATCATCGTCGCCATTGCGATTCCGAACCTGCTGAACGCGATCCAGCGCGCCAAGCAGAAGAGGACGATGGGCGACATGCGGACCATCGGCACGGCCGCAGAGGCGTACGCGGTGGACACCAACCGCTATCCGGCTGCCGCGGGGTACTCGATCCCGACCAGCCTCACCATGCCGACGACCACGATCAACGCGGGCAACAACCTGCAGAAGGCCCTGTCTCCGACCTACATCAAGCTGATCCCGATGAAAGACGGCTGGGACTCTTATTTCCTGTACACCACCGACGTGAACTTCAACGACTACATCATCGTGTCGGCCGGCAAGGATGGCAGCGTCACAGCCACGGCCAACGGCACCATCGAGGGCCCCACGACGGACTTCAACGCGGACATCGTCTTCGTCGACGGCCAGTTCATGCAGTTCCCGGACGGAATCCAGAGGTAGACATCTCGCGGCCGTCGGCCGTGCGGAGAGGGGCCCTCGCCACGCGGGGGCCCTTTCTCTTTCCGTGGCCCGATCTGCCGGCCGCGCTTCCGTAGAATCCTCCTGAAATGAAGGCGCCGCTGGCGGGAGCCCTTCTCGGGCTTGGTCTCGGTGCCGGGCTTCTCCTTCCGGCCGCGCTCTCCGGAGGCCTTCCGGCGCGGGGCGACCTTCCGGACTTTTTCTGGCCGATGAAGGCCTACACGGCGCGCGTTGGGCGGGAGGGGAGGTTCCGCTCTGGAACCCGCTCTCCGGTTGCGGCGAGCCCTGGATGGCCCAGCTCCAGACGGGCGTCTTCTATCCGCCCGACCTGGTTTTCCTCCTGCCGGGCGTCGCGGGCCCCTTCGCGTCGATCGCCTTCCACCTTGCGCTCGCCGCCGCGGGAATGGCGGCGTGGCTCTCGGACCTGGGGAGGTCGAGGCTCGCGTCCCTCGTGGGCGCGGCGGTCTGGGCGGGTGGCGGGGCGTTCGTCTCCCTCATCCCCGTCCTGAACAACTTCGCGACAGCCGCGTGGCTTCCATGGGTCTTTCTCGGCGCGCAACGCGCCGTGCGCGGGGAAGGCGTGACGACCCTGGGCACCGCCTCGGCGCTCGCGTTCCTGGGCGGCGAGCCGGCCCTCGCGGCGTCGGGCACGCTCGCGGCAGTGGCGGTCTCGTGGGGCTCGCGCCGCGAGGAGCCCGGCTTCGGCGGCGTCGTGCCCGGCCTCGCGCGGAGGCGGCTCGCCGCCGGGCTCCTCCTCGGCGGCGGGCTCGCGGCGATCGCGGCTCTTCCGTTCGTCGAGCTCCTGCTCCAGTCGGGCCGCCTGACCAACGTCGTGCGGGAGGAGGCGCTCGCCCGCGCCGTCGGACGTTCGGATCTCGCGGATATCGCCTGGCCGCCTCCGCCCTCGATCGCGCTCGGCGAGGCGCCCGGACGCGGCGGCTATCTCGCGACGCTCGCGCTGGGGCCGCTCGCGTTTCTCCTCGCGGCGGGAGGCGCGGCGGGGCTCGACGGACGGCGGCTCTTCGTCCGGGGCCTTCTCGTCGTGGCCGCTCTCGGCCTCGTCCTGTCGCTCGGGGCGAAGGGTGGGCTCGCGGCGATTCTCTGGGAGAGCGGCGTGCTCAAGGGACTCCGGTTTCCGGCGCGGTGGGTCGTCTTCCCGCACCTCGTTCTCGCGTTTCTCGCCGGCGCCGGCGTCGACGGGTGGCGCCGGGAAAGCCCCGACGCCCGCGAGCGGCTCTTCGGCGCGGCGGCGCTCTCGCTCGGCGCGCTCCTTCTCGTCCTGGCCCTGCTGGATCCGGCGCGGCGCGCGGGTGACGGCGCAGCTCGCGCCGCGGTGGCGTTCGCGGCGGCTGCCGGAGGGGCGGTGCTCCTCGTTCTCCGCCGGAGACCGGGGCCGGCGGCGGCGCCGTGGAGCGGCGGGCTGCTCCTTTTTCTCGTCGCGGCGCCGCTCCCGTGGTTCGCGGCCGACGCCGTTGCGGCGGTGCCGGCGTCGGACGCCCTGACCCCGGCCCGGATCGCCTCCGGACCCTCGGCCGGCGACGCCGGCCGGCTGTTCGTGTCCGTGCACGACGCTCACCTCCTGTCGCGGTTCGTGACGTCGGGGACCTCGCTCTCCCTCGTCGAGAAGGTCCGCCGGGCGCACGCGGCGATGGCCGGCTACGGCAACCTCCGCGCGGGGGTCGCGACGGCCGGCACCGCCTCTCCGATCGAGAATCCCCGCCGGGCCCGGCTCCTCGGGGCGGCGCTCGGCGGCGGAGACGCCGCGACGCTGCTCTCCCTCGCGGACGTCCGCGCCCTGATCACGCCGTATCCGACGACGATCCCGGGCGCGCTCCTGCCGCGCCGCGCCGATGGCGTTCTCCGGTACGCGCTGCCGGCCGGGGCGGGCCGCGTCCTCTTCGTCCGGGAGGTGCGGGTGGCCGGCGACGACGACGTCTGGCAGGCCCTGAAGGCGCCGGGGTTCGAACCGGAGGCGATCGGATTCGTCGCCGGGTCGCCCGGGCCGCTCCCGCCACCGCGCCGGCGGAACGGCTTCTCCGTGGCCCGCGTCCTCCGCGACGAGGCCGAATCTCTCGAGGTCGCAACCTCCACGTCGGAACCCGGGCTGATGGTCGTCACGCGGAGCTGGGACCGCGGTTGGAAAGCGTCGCTCGACGGGCGGGACGTGCCGCTGCTTCGTGCCGACCTCGCCTTCCAGGGTGTTCTCGTACCGGCCGGAGAGCACACTGTGCGGCTCTCCTATGCCCCCAGCTCTTACCGCATCGGCGCCGCCATCTCGGGAACCTCCCTCCTCGTCCTTCTCGGCCTCCTGCTCTCCGGGCGCGCGCCGCTCGAGGCCCGGCGATGACGCCCGCCGACGTGATCCACGCGGGGGCGTTCGCCGCCGGCGCCATCGTCGGCTCTTTCGCGAACGTCTGCATCCACCGGCTGCCGCGGGGCGAGTCGGTGGTGACGCCGCCGTCACGCTGTCCCGCGTGCGGGTCGCGGATCCGGTTCTACGACAACGTCCCGATCCTCTCGTGGCTCGTCCTCCGCGGCCGGTGCCGGAGCTGTCACGCTCCGGTCTCCGTCCGCTACCCGCTCGTGGAGGGGATGATGGCGCTCGGCTTTCTCGGGGCGTCGCTCACGTGGGGGCCATCGGCCGAGGCGCTCGCCGGAATGCTCCTGGGCGCCGCGTCGCTCATCCTCGTGGCGACCGACCTCGAGAGCCGGATCCTCCCCGACGAGATCACGCTCGGAACGCTCGCTCTCGCGCTCCTCCTCGCCGCCGTCCGCGACGTCGGCGGGCGCCCTCCCGGGCAGCCCTTCCGCGCCGGGACGAGCGTCACGCTGGAGGCTCTTCTCGGGGCCGCTGTGGGCGCCGGCTTCCTCCTCGCGGTACGGGCCCTCTATCTCCGGTTTCGCGGCATGGAGGGGATGGGATTGGGGGACGTCAAGATGATCGCGATGATCGGATCCCTGACGGGTCCCGCCGGCGTCGTCGTGGCGCTCTTCCTCGCTTCGCTCTGCGGGGCCGTCCTCGGCGGCGTCGCCGCCGCGGTCCGGCACCTCGGCTGGGCGCTTTCTCTCCGCCGGGCGCGGGCGGGGGGAGAGGCGCAGGCCGCCGAGGCGCGACACTTCGGTCTTCTGCTCGACCGGGGGGGCCGCGTCCTCGCCATCTCGGAGCGCGTCGCCGAGATTCCGGGGGTCGCCCGGGAAGGGGAGCTCGCCGCCCTGTCGACCGGCGCTGCGCGCCCGCTCTCGGCGCTGATCCGCCTCGCGCGACGCCGCGCGAGGCAGGGCCGTTCCACCGTGTTCGGCCGGCTCGCCCTCGACGAGGGAGACTTCTTCCGCGTCCTCGCCGTGCGCGCGGCGCCCGCGGACGGCGGACTCCTCGTCCTCGTCTCCCGGGCCGATATCCCGTTCGGCGTCTTCCTCGCGGCGGGCGGCCTGACGGCGTTCGCCTGCGGCCGCGCGATCCTGGCTCATCTCGCCCCGGACCTGCCGCTTTCGGGGAGGCTCCTGCCGTGAGAGGCCACCCGTTCGAGCGGGAGGTCCGGCTCGCCGTCGTCGGCGGCGTCCTCTTCCTCCTTCTCCTCGCGGGTCTGTCGCTCGTCGTCCTCCGGAACGTCGTCGCTTGGGGCGAGCGGGAGGCGATCGCGCACGCAGGCGCCAGGTCCCGGTCGGTGGTGGAGAGGCTCCAGGTGGCCGGCGACCCGTCGCTGTCGCTCGGCGGCGACGCGGGCGTCGCGAAGCTTCTCGGCGACGGACGGGCGCGGTACGCCGCCCTTTACGATGCCGAGGGGAACCGGCTCGGCGAGGCGGGCTTTCTCCCGGACGCGGCCCTCGCCCCGCGAAAGCTCCCGGCGGAAGACCGCCCTCCCGGCGACGGGCTCCTCGCTCGCGACGACACGGGCCTTTCCCCTCCGGGCCTGGCCGCCTCCGTCGGTTTTTCGGGAGGCCGGCGGATCCTGGCGGTCCTCTACGACGGGTCGGGTCTCGTCGAGGCCAGGCGGAGCGCGCGGATCCTCTCGTGGGTCGTCCCCGCTTCGGCCGTGATCCTGACCGTCCTGCTCGTCCCCTTCTTCCGGCGTCTCATGCGGCCGATCGACGCGCTGACCGAGACCGCGAAGGGGGCGGGCGAGGTCGTGTCCGGGCCGGAGGCGCCGCACGACTTCACGGGTCGCGACGAGACGGAGCGCGCCCTCCTGACATTCCAGCGGACGATCGAGGAGCTGAAACGCCGGACGGCCGAGCTGGAGGCCATGCGCGAGCGCGAGAAGCGGCGCGCCGACGACCTCGCCCTTCGCGCGGAGACGCTCGTGGTCTCGGCGAGCCGTCTGGAGCGCGAGCTCTCGTCGCAGCGCGAGCTCGCGCGCCTCGGCGAGATGTCGGCCGGCATCGCGCACGAGTTCCGGAACGCCACGGCGACGATCCTGGGCTGGGCCCGCCTCGCCGCGGAGTCGGAGGAACCCGCCGCCCGGGCGCGGCACCTGGCCGCCATCGGAGCCGAGGCGGAGCACGTCGCCAGGGTCACCGGGGACTTCCTCTTCTTCGCGCGGCCCGAGCGGCTCGAGCTCCTGCCGACGGCGCTCGGGCCGCTCCTCGCGGAGATCGCGGCGGAGCAGCGGCAGATCACGCCCGGCGTCACCGTCGAGGTCGGGGGGACCTTCGCGACCGTCCCGCTCGACGCCGCGCTCTACCGGAGGGCGATCGTCAACCTCCTCAGAAACGCCGTGGAGGCGGCGCGATCCCGGGTGGTCCTCCGCGGCGAGGGGGACGACGGCGGGTTCGCCCGCGTCGCCGTCGAGGACGACGGCGCCGGCGTTCCGCCGGACGTCCTCCCGAAGCTCTTCGTCCCCTTTTTCTCGACGAAGGAGGGGGGAACCGGTTTGGGGCTCGCGCTCGTCGCGAAGATCGCGGCCCTCCACCGCGGCTCGGTCTCGGCGGAGCGTTCGGCCGCTCTCGGGGGCGCCCGCTTCGTCCTGTCGGTCCCGGTCGCGACCCCCGCCGCCTGATCAGCGGGACGGAGCGGCTGCCGCGGCGGGCGCCTTCGCGGCAGCCCGCCGCTTCTCGACGAGGCTCTTGAAGCTCTCCTTATCGAGGGCCTTCTCGAAGGCCTCTTCCGGGGCCACGAGATCGGCGACGACGAGGTCCGCGAGGGACTGGTCCATCCCGATCATCCCGGCGTTCCGCCCCGTCTGGATGAGCGTGTTGATCATCGCCGTCTTCCCCTCGCGGATGTTGTTGCCGAGCGCGGGAGAGGAGCGAAGCACCTCGAAGGCGGGGACGCGGCCGCCCCCCTTCCGCTTGAGGAGCACCTGCGCGACGACGGCCTTCAGGACCTCCGCGAGGACCGTCCGTGTCTGCTCCTGCTCCTCGGCGGGAAACGAGTCGATCAGGCGGTCGACCGCCTTGGCCGCCGAGTTCGTGTGCAGGGTGCCGAAGACGAGAAGCCCGGTCTCGGCGGCCTGCAGGGCGAGGCTCATCGTCTCGAGGTCGCGGAGCTCCCCGACGAGGACGACGTCGGGGTCCTCGCGCATCGCGGCCTTCAGGGCGCCGGAGAAGGTCGGCGTGTCGAAGCCGAGCTCCCGGTGGGTGACGACCGATTTCTGCGGCCGGTGGGCGAACTCGACCGGGTCCTCGATCGTGATGATATGGAGCGCGCGGGTCCGGTTGATCCAGTCGAGGAGCGACGCGAGCGTCGTCGACTTGCCCGAGCCGGTCGGCCCCGTGACCAGGACGAGCCCCCGCGGCAGCCGGGCCACGTTCGCGACGATGGGCGGCAGCCCGAGCTCCTCGACCGTCAGGACCTTCGGCGGGATCATCCGGAGGACGGCGCCGGAGCCGTGCTCCTGCCGGAAGACGTTGACGCGGAAGCGCGCAATGTCTCCCATCGCGTAGGCGAAGTCGGTGTCGCCGGTCGCCTTCCACTCCTCGTAGAGCTTCACGGGCGCGATGGGGGACAGCAGGCTTTCGAAGTCGTCCTCGGTCAGGGTCCGCCACTTCAGCCTCTGGAGGTCTCCGTCGACGCGGACGATCGGCGGGGAGCCGACTGCGAGGTGGAGGTCCGAGGCCTTCTTGTCGACGACGATCCTGAGGAGGGTGTCGATCCGGTTCTCGAGGAGCGTCATTCGAGCGCCTGCCTTTCCTCGGAGAGCAGCTTCTCGAAAGGCTCGGGCTTCAACGCCTTTTCCATCGCGATCTCCGGATCGATCGTCCCCTCCTCGCAGAGCCTCAGGAGAGACTGGTCCATCGTGGTCATGCCGGCGTTCTGGCCCGTCTGGAGGATCGAGGGGAGCTGGTGGGTCTTTCCCTCGCGGATGAGCGCGGCGACGGCCATCGTCGACCGGAGGATCTCGAAGGCGGCGACGCGCCCGGCGAAACCGCGCCGCTGCAGGAGCGTCTGCGAGATGACCGCCTTGAGGGAGTCCGCGATCATGACGCGGATCTGCGACTGCTGGCCCGGCGGGAACGAGCTGACGACCCGGTCGATCGTGGCCGAAGCATTTGTCGTGTGGAGCGTCCCGAAGACGAGATGGCCGGTCTCCGACGCCGTGATGGCGAGCGAGATCGTCTCGAGGTCGCGAAGCTCGCCGACCATGATGACGTCGGGATCCTCGCGGAGCGCCGCGCGCAACGCGCGCGCGAACGAGGCCGTGTGGTGCGGAACCTGACGCTGGTTGACGAGGGCCTCCTTGGCCGGGTGGACGAATTCGACCGGATCCTCGACGGTGATGATGTGGCAGGGGCGCGTCTCGTTGATCCGGTCGATGAGAGCCGCGAGCGTCGTCGACTTGCCGCACCCGGAGGGGCCGGTCACGAGGACGAGACCCTGCGTGAGCCGGAGGACGTCGGCGACCGACTCGGGGAGGCCGATCTCCTCGATCGACGGAATCGAGGCCGGGATGACGCGGAACGAGGCGTCGTAGCCCCCGCGCTGGGAGAAGAAGTTCGCGCGAAAGCGCCCGACCTTCGGCACCGCGATGCAGACGTCGATCTGCCGCTCCGCCTCGAGCCGCCGAAAGTCTCCGTCGCCGAGCACCTCGCGGATGTACACCTGCGCCCGCTCGGCCGGGACGGTCGGCATGTCGAGCGGCTCGAGCGTCCCCTGGACCCTCCGGTGCGGGACGAAACCGGTGGCGATGTGGAAGTCCGAGCCCCCCCGCCCGACCGTGTCGGCCAGGAGCTCGACGAGGCGGGTCGAGTCGCGAATGACCGCCGGGGCCTCGATCTTCGCCTCCTCGATCTCGGGAAGCGAGGCGAGCGCCGCCTCGCCCGACAGGCGGCCCACCAGCCGCCGGGCCTTGCCGCGGACGCGGGAGTCGATCTGAGGCGTCTGGACGATCTTGGCGAGCGCGGGGGCGACGCGGGGGTCCTTCGCGCCGAGGCGCGCCATGCCGTCGAGGACCTCCATCTGCACGTCGGGCCGGGTCATCCACTTCTTGAAGGCGTCGAAGAGGGGGCCGAGGGCGCGCGGGTCGCCGAGATCGCCGAGCGCGGAGGCGGCGGGCATGGTGAGATCCGGATCGTCGAGAGCGCGCGAGACCCGCGTCAGGACCTGATCGTTCCCCGCGCCGAACCGCCCGAGGGTCTCGACGGCGCGCGCCTTGACCCAGACGTCGGGATCGTCGACGAGCTTCAGCCAGACCGGGATCGCGGTCGGGTCCGCGAGGGCGAGCGTCATCTCCGACGCGGCCTTGGCGATGCCGGGGTCCGCCTCGCCGGTCAGCTTCAGCAGGGCCGGGACGAAGTTGGGGAGGCCTTCCTTGGCCGTCTCCACGGCGCGGTCGCGCACCCAGACGAAGGAGCCGCGGAAGTGCTCGAGGATCCGGCGCGCGAGGAGATCGGGCGCGTAGGGAAGCAGAAGGCCGACGGTGCCGGCGCGGACGTTCGCGTTCCCGTCCGCGAGGAGCGGCACGATTTCGGGCGTGTGGTCCAGCTTCGCCGAGGCGAGGAGCTTCTTCAGCGCCGAGAACGAGGCCTCCATCACCCGGCCGCCCCCCGACCGCGCCATCTGGAGGACGTCGGGGAAGTAGGTCTCGTTCGGGTTCTTCTCGAGGACGGCGAGGGCCGAGTACCGGATCTCCTCGTTCTCGTCCTGGAGCAGGGGAACCGCGAGGTTCGCGGCCATGGCGGCGCTCCCCGCGAACGACATCTCGCTCACGGCCCGGAGCGCGCGAGCCCTCACGGTCGGGTTGGTGGCCTGCATCACCTTCTTGGCGATGTCGAAGGCGGTCTCGGCCGGCACCTCCTTCGCCAGCTCGAGCGCGGCGAGCCTCGCGAAGTCGTCCCCGTGGGCGGCGATCTCCGAGAGGAAGGCGGCGAGGTGGGGGCCCGCGAGGTCCTTCAGGAAGCGCTGCACCGCGCGCCGCGCGGCGTCGGAGCGCGTGCGGAGCAGGGGCAGAAGCGCCTGCAGTCCGGCCCGGTCCTTCCGGCGCCGGAGGAGGTCGAGCGCGGCGGAGCGGATCTCGGGCACCGAGTCGACCGCCGCCCAGACGATCCACGCGGGCTCCGGGTCCTCCAGCGCGAGGAACTTCCCGAGGAGCTCCTTCTTCTGGTTCTCGTTCGTGAAGCGATGTTCCCGGAGCTGGGCGACGAACGCCGGCTCGCTCCTGAGCCCCTTCCGGAGCCTGTCGAGGACCACGTGGCCTCCTTTTCGCTATGGTAGCCGACGGGTCGTCCCAGCGACGGAACGCGGCGGGTGAAGGAGCTCAGGTGTTACGAAAAGTGCCGTTCCGGGCCGTCAACTGTTGCCTGGGCCGCCGGGAGCCATCCACCCAAACGCCATGGCCCGGAGGGACTTCCATTTGATCGAAGACGCGGCGGCACGGTTCTCGCTAGGATGGTGTCGAGTTTTTATGTTCTGCATCCGAACATCCGCTTGGCGGTCCGGTTCGCGCGGCTTCACGGTCGTGGAGATGCTGGTCGTGCTGGCGATCGTGGGGCTCCTCGTCGGGATCGGCGGGATCGAAGCCGCGAAATCGATCAGGCGGCAGCAGCCGGCCGTGACCGCCCAGACCCTCCAGATCGTCGCCAAGCGGGTCTTCACCGAAAGCCAGCGGCGCGGCGTCGTCACGTTCCTCCGGATCGCTCCGGCGACGGCGACCGACCCGAAGTCGATTCCCGTGCAGATCTGGGCGGACGTGGACGGCGACGGAAGGCTCGACACGAGCGTGGACGCGCTCGTGGAGAACTCTCCGATCCTGCTCACGGATGCGGCCGGCGCCGACGTCCAGAGGATCTCGCTCTCGACGGCCGCGAAGAACCAGGTGGAAAGCGCGAACTGGTCCTACAACGGGACGTCGGCGGGGACGGAGCGGGTCCTGGCGTGCGATTTTCAGGGTCGTGCCCTCGACACCTCGCCCATCCCTCCGCTCCCGCCCGTCCAGATCGCGGGGGCGGCGACGCTCTCGGTCACCCACGTCGACATGGTCGCCGGGACACTCCAAAAACGAAAGAACTACCAGCTCCGCATCAGCCCGGCCTGGAACGTCCAGGTCGTTGAGTCGCTCTACTGACGATGAGGTGCGCCACCGCTCCCGCCGCCCCCCTTTCGCGCCGCGCGAAGGGCTCCAGCCTCGTCGAGGTCCTCGTGGCCCTGGCGATCATGGGGATCATGATGGTGGGGATCCTCCAGATGTTCTCGTTGGCGCTCGTCGTGAACGTCGGCTCCGGCGCCCGGACGCAGCTCCTCTTCAAGTGCCAGCAGGTCGTCGAGAACGTCCGGTTCTTCTACTTCCTCGGCCGGAAGTTCGCCCCGTCCCCGACGCCTCCCCTGATCACGGGCGCGGCGACCGGCACGGGCGTTCCGATGGCGATACCGGGCACCCTTCCCGCCCCGATCGGCGCCATCGGCAAGACCTACCTCCCCTACACGACGACCGACCTGACCTGGGACTACTGGGGACCGCTCGGCGCCAACGTGATGGAGCAGGACAAGGGGCCCTACAAGATCTCCTATTCGATCGACCGCACGAGCGCTTCGGCTCGCGCGGTCTGGGTGATCACCGTGACCGCCGAGCCGACCGACGATACGACCGCGACGGAGCGATTCCTCCGGGTCGGACCCGGGACGAAGCGAGTGGACTATGTGGCGCAGTTTCCAAATATCCCATAGGCGCCGCGGCTTCAGCCTGGCCGAGGCGAGCGTCTCGCTGACGCTGCTGATCATCGTGATGGTCGTTTCGCTGACGCTCCTCTTTTCGATGCGCTCTTTCGCCGAGCGCCAGCAGTTCGTCATGGAGCCCCGCCAGACCGCCCGGCGGGCGGTGGACTACCTCGCGTACTTCCTGGAGGGGGCGTCCGATCTGAACAACGTGAACAACGCGATGATGCCGAACGCGATCATCACCTACTACAACTCCGACGCCTCGAACCCCGCCAGCCTCACCCAGGCCTCGTACAACAACCTCCGGGGGAACGAGACCGGCAACGCGAACGTCAACCTCGTCACGCCGCTCGGGACGATCCCGAGCACGAACTTCGGCGACCTCGGAACCGACATCATCTCGATCGCCTTTCCCACCGGGATGCCCGTCCGGTACAACGTCTTCACCACTCCTTTTCCCTTGAACGGCGCGAATCAGGATCTCTGGTTCGACTTCCGGGAAGGGTGCGCGGTGGACGACACGGAGAACATGCGTCTCTTCCAGAGGGCGACCTTCGGAGTCGGGGGGCGTCAGCCCGAACAACCTGACGGTTTTCGACAACCAGGGGCACTGGGCCTACCTGAAGATCGCCCAGTACGTCGCGAGCGACTGCGGGTCGGCGACGCCGAACCAGACCATCCACGTCCTCGTCAACCCGGGGCAGAGCCAGGCGTCGGGGGGCCCGCTCGGCCCTCCGAACGGACAGTGGAGCAACCCCGCCGTGCTGAGCCCGGCGTTCATGTTCACGGGGCTTCAGTACTACTCGTTCCGGGTGCGAACCGATCCGGCGACCGGCATTCCGAACCTGGAGCAGAAGAACGGCCTCTTCGACCCGGCGACCGACAACCCCGGAGCCCTCTTCGTCCCGGTCATCGAGAACATCGAGGATCTGCAGATCGCCTACATGTACCAGTCGGGCGCCGTCTGGAACACCGGGCTGAATGTGATCTCGGCGGCGATGGCGGACTGCGCCCCCTGTCTCACCGACATCCCGTTCCAGGCCGGGCCTTCGGGGGCGGCCTCGCTCCTGGACATCAGGAACGTCGTCGGACTCCGCGCCAGCGTCGTCGCCCGGTCGCGGCCGATGACCCTCCCCGTCCGGACCCAGACGGACGTCTCCCAGGCCGGGACCGTCGGTTTGACGAGGAACAAGCACTTCCGGCCCGCCGTCGAGGACCACGTGGCGGCGACCGTGTTCGACAACTTCGATCATTCGCGCCAGACGACGACGCTCATGCTTCGCAACAAGATCCTGGGGAACTGACGATGAGACAGAAGAGAACAGCGGTCCGGCCGTCGCGTGGCAGCGCGCTCGTCACCGTGATCCTCGTGGTCCTGATCCTGACGGTCGTCGGTGTCGGCATCGCGTACTTCACGCAGATGGAGGACCGCCTGTCGGGCAACACCCGGATCATGCGCTCGGCCCTCTACGCGGCCGACGCGGGCCTCAGGCGGGGAGAGATGGTCATCTCGGCCCACACCTACGGAGGGTTCCCGCTCGACCTGTTGCTGACCTACGGCGGCGCCGTACCGCCGCTGATCCCCCCGGGCGGGGGAGCCCAGGCCGTCATGCTCCGCGGGACGGATCCCGAGGACGCGGCCGACAAGGACTTCGTCAACATCGTCATTCCCGTCCCCGGGGGCGTGGTCGACCGGGGAACCTATTCGCTCTACGTCCGGAACAACCAGGAGGACGTCCTGGGCTCGGCCACGGACGACAAGGACAACATCATCAACCTGATCTCGGTCGGCAGGATCGACGCTCTGGGCGGCAGCTACACGAAGATCCTGGAAGAGCAGCTCATCGTCGGAAAGACCGGCGTCGAGTTCGGCGGACAGAAGGACCAGGACGCCGGCGGAACGGGCTCCGCCAACACCAGCTAGGACAGCAGCGGCAGGAAGACGGCAGAGAAGCGAGGACAGCGTGACGCCACGACAGATTCTCCATCGCGTACCCCGGGGCCTTCGGAAGGGCTGCGCCGTTCTGCTCGGCGTGCTGCTCGGAGTCGGGGGCGAGTGGCCGCTCCTCGCCGCGGAGGGCTTCGACCCGCTCCGCCAGATCAGCCTGCAGGTCGTCCGCGCCAATCTCGACATCGTCCTCGACAACAGCACCTCGATGCGCCTCGACGTCTTCGGCAACGAGCTCCACGACAGGGAGGACTCGGTCGGCCGCCTGATCTGGTACGCCACCTGCTCGGAGCCGAACCAGGGGCCGACGCCGACGCCGACCGTGACCCCGACGGCGACGATCACCGAAACGCCGACGGCGACGCCGACCGAGACCACGACGGTCACGCCGACCCAGACGACGACGGCGACCCCGACCGAGACGGTGACGGTCACGCCGACCTACACGACGACCTCGACGCCGACGGAGACGCCGACGACCACGCCGACCTACACGTTCACCCGCCACGGCGTCACGGTCACGCCGACCTTCACGTCGACCTTCACCTCGACGATCACGCCGACCTTACGCCGACGGTCACGCCGACGATCACGCCGACGCTACGGCGACGCTGACGCCAACGATCACGCTGACGCCCGACGATCACGCCGACGCGGACGGTTACGCAGACGCCGACGAAGACGCCGACGAACACGCGCGACGTACACGCCGACGCGTGACGCCGACGGTCACGCCGACGTACACGGCACGAACACGCCGACGCGGACGCCGCATCGAGCACGCCGTCCTACACCCCGTCCTCACGGCGACGACGGACGCCGACGGTCACGCCGACCGACACGCCGACGGCGACGCCGACGAGAACGCCGACGCAGCACGGCCACACCGACACGCCCGACGCGGACGCCGACGCGGACGCCGACGATCACGCCGACGCAGCACGCCGACCTACACGTTCACCGGGACGCCGACGAAGACGCCGTCGATCACGCCGACGTACACGCCGTCACGAACACGCCGTCCGTGACGCCGACGGTGACGCCGACGTTCACCTGGACGCGGACGCCGACGGTGACGCCGACGCACACCGCGACGAACACGCCGTCGGCGACGCCGACCGCCACCGCGACGAACACGCCACGAAGACGCCGACCGTGACGCCGACGTACACCGTGACGAGCACGGCGTCGGTGACGCCGACGGTCGACGCCGACGATGACGCCGACGTATCACCGCGACGGTCACCCCGACAAGCACGGCCTCGAACACGCCGACGATGACGCCCACCGTCACCCCGACGCCGACCGAGACGCCGACCCGGACGGCGACCTCGACGCCCACCAACACGGCGACCTACACGGCTTCGAACACGCCGAGCCGCACGCCCACGACACGCCGACGCGGACGGCGAGCAACACGCCGACGGTGTCGCCGACGCAAACGCCGAGCAACACGCCCACCAACACGCCGACCGTGACTCCGACGCCGACCGTGACACCCACCGTGACGGCGACGGGAACTCCGACGGCGACGCCGACGGATACGCGCCCGGGCCACGGCGAGTTCAGGCCGCCGCGTCCGAAGGACGTCCCGCCGCGTCCGCCCGAGCAGTGGGCTCAGAACGCCCCGCGTCCGGCCCCGCTTCCGGCGCCGGGAGCCGACGCGATGACGGCGCTCGCGGCGCTGTCGGTGCAGCCGGCTCTTCCGGCCGCGCCGAACGGGCGGCCGCTCTGGACGGGGGTCGGTGCGAGCCTGCCCGAAGGGCTCCTCCCGCGCGAGCCGCACGGGCCGCGCGGGATGAGCGCGGCCGTCCTCCCGGCCGTCGCCGCGATCTTCCAGGCGCCGCCGACGACCCCGACGGTCGTCGCTTTCCCCGGCTGCGCGACGTGGACCTACCACCTCCACTGGGACCTGCCGTCCCGCCTCGCGATGATGAAGAACGCGCTCGGGAACGCGGTGACGCTCGTCTCCAGCTACTCGCCGCCCGGCACGGGTCTCCAGTCCGACTGGCCGGACGTGACGCTGGCGCCGAACTGGAACTACTCCACGCGGACGCTCCCCAACTACGACCACGGCGGATCGATCACGTACACCGTCGGCTTCGACCAGGGGAGCCCGGCTCGGCAGAACGACTGGGCGTGGACGGTGAGGTGGGGCTTCAGCGATCCGGCGGGGCTCGACGTCATCTACCGCGACGACCCCGGCATTCCGTTCACCGCTTACGACTCGACGCTGGACCTCGGGGGGAACAACTGGCCGAGCGTCACCGGACGGCCGATTCTCGGGACGACGCCGGGGACGTGGACCGTGGACGCGCCGCAGAACGTCGTCGGCAAGAACGCGAACCTCGTGAACTGGGGGCTGCTGAGGTATTTCGACATCGCGCCGACGTTCAACGCCACGAACTGCGACTTCAACCCCAACTACGAACGGGTCGAACTGATCGACCCGCTCGACACGGGAGACGTCGCCACGATCGAGGTCGCGCTGCAGCTGGCCTACTACGGCGGGCTCGCCCTTCCGTCGGGAACGGCCGCGACGCCGACGACGGGAGCGCTCGAGCGCTCGAAGACGCACCTTTCGACCGACGTCTTCCCGAACGACCCGAAGAACAAGTGCCTCAGGACCTACGGCGTGATCCTGGCGACCGACGGACTGTCGAACACCTGCAACCCGCCGGGCGACCTACACGATCCGCCCGTCCCGTACTTCTCGCCGGACATCCCGCCCGACACCTGGTTCAGCTCGGGCGAGCAATGGGTCAGCCCCTGCGCCGGGAATTACGGCATCGACCCCGGCTGCGCCGACCCGGCGAGCCCCCTCTTCGGGCACTGCTGCGACCAGTACTCGAGAACCCAGGGCTCCGGCTACGACTGCGCGCGGGATTACAAGACGTCGTACACCCTCTTCCCGGCCGGCGCCTCGGAGGAGATCTACAACCTGAACCTGGACACCGCGGGCCGCGCTCCCCTCCCGCCGATCAAGCCGCGCACGTTCGTCGTCGGCATCAGCCCGACGGTCGGGAAGTGCGAGCTGAACTACACGGCCTACCGGGGCCGCACGGACGCGGGCAGCCCGAACAAGGACGCCGGCTTCGACACGAACAACGACCCGCGGATCCCGCATACCGCCGAGGACGGCAACACGCCGGACCGGTACGGGCTGGCCGTGGCCGCCGGGGGCAGGGACTGGGCCTTCTTCGCCACGGACGCGGTCGCCATGGCCAAGGCGTTCCAGACGATCATCGCGGCCACCGCGACCGGCGACTACACGACGGCACCGCCCATCTCGGGCGCCGTTCTCTCGCTCGGCAACATCGTCCTCCTCCCGTCGGCGGAATACCCGTCGTGGAAGGGGCACATGTATGCCATCGACATCAGCAAGGACCCGATCACGCAGCCGACCGAGTACCGCAAGTGGGACGCGGGGAAGATCCTCTCGGATTCCTCCCAGCCGGGCTACGTCGCGCCCGTCGATCGGAAGATCTTCACGTGGGATCCGAGCACGCGGGCGCTCGTGGAGGTCGTCGCGTTGAACCAGAGCACCCTGGCGAGCATTGCGGGACTCCCCGACCCGAGCGGACCGAACACTTCTGCGTTCAACACGAGTGTCATCGACTTCATCCGCGGCAACGACGGGTCGGGTGCGGGCCGCTCGTGGCGGTTCGGCCCGCCGATCCACTCGACGCCGGCCGTCGTCGGGGCGCCGACGGAATTCCGCCAGGCCCAGCTGCCGGACCACCGGCCGTTCGAGGGAACGTACCGGACCCGGAAGCCCCTCGCGTGGGTCGGCGCCGACGACGGGATGCTCCACGCGTTCGAGTTCGAGACCGGGAGCGAGGTCTTCGCGCTGATCCCGCCGAACCTCCTGAAGCCACAGATCGACCTCCACAACAACTACCTTGCCGGCGAGTCGGACACGGGCCAGAACGTCGACCTGACGAACCACCTGTGGGGCCAGGCCAACTCGCTCCGCTACGCCGACGTCTGGGACGGCACGAATTACCACACGATGGGCTACCTCACCGAGGGCCCCGCCGGGACGCTTCTGGCCGCGATCGACATCACGCACCCGGCGCCGACCGACCCCTTCTACGACTCGTCGAACCCGGTGACGATCGTCTGGGCGAAGAGCCAGGCGGACTTCGCTCCGGTGCCGAGCCTCTTCAACACCTGGAGCATTCCGGCGGTTGCCGCCTCCTCGGTCAGCGAGTACCGGCTCTTCTTCGGGCAGGGGTACAACCCGGCGAGCACGGCCGCGGGCCAGCTGGACTCGAACTTCTTCACCCTCGACGCCTGGACGGGGACACAGATCGGCTCGAACAAGACGCTGACGAAGCTGGATCTTCCGGCGCCCTTCGTCGGCCAGCAGGCCTTTGCACACTCGGCTTTCTTCCAGACCCAGAAGAGCGGCTTCCTCAGCGACAACATCGCGAACCTCGCGGTTCAGGGCGACCTGAACGGACGGGTCTGGTTCAACTACGACTCGTCCGCGGGCTCCGACTTCCCGGACGTCTCGATCGGCATCGACGCCTCGGCGAAGGCCGGCCAGCACCAGCCGATCTACTACTCCACGGACGTCAGCGGCCTCGGCACGAGCGGCTGTCAGATCTACGCATTCGGGAGCGGGACGGCCTACGAGCTGAGCCCGACGATCTCGGGCCCCAACATCGGCAACCCCGGGAACTTCGCCCCGCAGTTCTACCTCGCCATCAACCACCAGACCGCGCCGGTCTTCAACACGACGATCGCGAACACCCAGGTCGTGACCGGGAGGTTCGATTCGTTCGACCGCCCCGCCGGGGATCCGGCCGGGCCCGGGAAGCTCGGGCGGCGGACGATGATGACGTCGTCTCCGTTCCTCCTCGTTCCGGCTACCGGAACCGGCACCGCGGTCGCGCTCTTCCTGGTCTTCGACCCCGACAACGGCTGCAACGGCTACTCGTACATCATCCCCATTCCGTTCGGCGTCGCCAACTGCGGAACGGATTTCTCGATCAACCCGATCGGCACCGTCGAGGTCGTCGACGCGGGATCGGGCGCCGCGTCCGGATTCGCGCTCGCGGGCGACACGATCATCCTGGGCAAGTCGGCTGTCGGTGCGGGAGGAGTGGCCGATATCGAGAAGACGGATTTCAGCGTCTCGAAGTACCTGGGTCTCGGGAACATCGCCCCCGTCTTCTGGAGGGAGCTGAAGTAGCGGAGGGCGGCGTCCGCAGGGCCGGCGTTTTGCCCGGGCGGCCTAAGATGAGGCTGGGATGCGGACGGTGCGAACGCCGACCGGGAGGAGGAAGCCTTACGGCTTCCTTCCTGGCGGCTTCCTCTCCCGCGGCTTCTCCCTTCCCGCGCTTCTCCTGACGCTTCTGGCCTGCCTCGGCGCGGTGGCGGCCGTCCTTATCCTCGTCGACCGGACGACGAAGATCCCCCCGCCGACGGCGCCCGCGCCGGTGTTGAAGCGGACGCTGGACGCGGCAGCCCGCGTCTTGACGCGCGATATCGAGGCGGCTTTTCGAGGCCTCCTTCCCCCCGGCGTCGCGATCCGGGCCCCATCGGACAACCTCGTGGAGAGCCGGCTCTTCACGGACATTTTCGGAGAGCCCACGGTCGTCCGCCCCGGGACCGACATCCTCGGTCTCCGCGGCGTTCTCCGGACGCCGGTGCTCTCGCTCTCCGCCCTCGATCCCGCGGGAATCCTCGGCCGGCCGGCAGCGGCGATCGTGAGGATCCCGGGGCTTTCGGGCTCCGGAAACGAAGCCATCGCCGCGACGGCAGCGAGACTGCGTGCCCGCGCTCTCACCGGTCCTGCCAAGCGCCTCTTCCTCGTGAAGGACGCCGGCGGCTCCTGGGCGGTGGCCCGCGTCACGGCGTTCGACTCGCCGGCGCCGGCAGCCTGCGGCGCCGCGGCGGCACCCGAGGGGTGCTTTCTGGAGCTGACCCTCGACTTCACCGACGCGGACGCCGTCGCCGGGAACGAGGAGAAGAGCCCGATGGCAATCCGGCGTCTGGGCCCGCTCGCCTCGGGCGGCCTCTACGACGAGATCGCCCTCTTCGTAGCCCGGGGCCCAGCCGGCCGGCCTCCCGACTTCTTCGCCATGAACGACCCCCCGTCGATGGCGAATCCACGTCCGTATCTCGCCGCCGCGGAGGCGGCGGGCTCCGGGAAGTGGGAGGTCATCCGCGTCGCGGACGGGGTGGAGAACCTGCAGGTGGCCTTCGGCTATTTGGGCGCGGACGGAGCCGAGACGTGGGTGGGGGACCGTCCGGGATTGCCCTTGCCGGGCGCGGGCGACGAGACCGGGGCACCGGGGCGGCCCAACCTGACCGCCGTCCGCTGCGCCCTCGTCGCGATCGGGCCGCGCCGGCCTCGTGAGGCCGCCGACGACCCGGTGGCGGCCCTGCCGTTCAATGCCCCCCCGCCGGCGCCGGGCCTCTCGCCGATCGGGTGGTCGGCCGTGCCGAGGCAACGGGTGGCGATCTCCCGGGAGAGCCGGGTCGTGGAGGTGCGGTTTCCGTCCGCCCGCTAGGGAGGGCGGAGTATGATTTGGTGTTCAGCGGAGGTGTCCATGCGCCGCCTGCTTTCGCCGACGATCCTCGCGACCGCCCTCCTCGTGGTCTCAGGTGCGCCCGCGGACGACGTGGTCCTCAAGGACGGGCGTGTCATCCGGACCGTCGCCCCTCCGGCCCTCAAGGGCCGCGTCGCGATCCTGAAGACGGCCGACGGGCAGCTCCTTTCCGTTCCCGTGGAGGAGATCGACCAGGAGAAGACCGCCGCGGCGCGCCTCGCGCCGAGTTCGGGCCCGGCTCCGACGCCGACGCCGAACCGCCCGCTGACCCCGGCCGAGGCCTCCCGGCTCCGGAGCGGAAAAAAGGCCGCCGTTGTTCTCACGGACGACCAGGTGGCGGGCGGCCTTCCGTCGGACGACGCAGACAAGAAAGACGCGAGTGCGGAGCGAGTCGAGGTCTCGAACCCGGTCGCGTCGAAGGTGAAGGACGGCTATGCGGTGAGCGGCACGGTCGTCAACACGGGGAAGGCGGAGGTCGCCGGCGTCGGCGTGACGATCGAGCTCATCGGGGAGGGAAACAAAACGCTCGTCTCCGGGTTCGGCCAGGTCGCCAAGGAGACCCTGGCCCCGGGCGAGAAGAGCGCGTTCCGGGCCACGATCCCGAGCGAAGCCGAGGCCGTGAGGTTCCGTTACGTTCCGACGTGGCAGGCGAGGATCGCCGTCCGCGGGGCTGCGGGCGAGCCGGGATCGGGCGCCGCTCCCGCGAATCCGGCCGACCGCGCGCTGCAGATCGTCCCGACGCCGACGCCCGGTGTCATTGCGTCGCAGGTGGGAGAAAAGGCCGAGAAGGTTCCGGGCGAGAAGGCTCCCTCCCCGACACCCGTCCCGCGGCCCGACATCGCGCCGCGGGCGCCGAACGCCGCGGTCGGGACTCCCGACAAGCCCGGGGGCACCTTCATCCCGAAGCCGACGGGCGACCAGCCAAAGCCGCCGTCGGGGAACTGAACGGGGCGGAGCGGCCATGACGCAGGCGCCGCGGCGGTAGGGACGCCGGGCTTCGAGACGCCATGCCGGCCGAGATCCTGCTCGTCGAGGACCGGGAGTCGCTCCGCGCGATGCTGGCGGAGACGCTCGAGCGGCAGGGGTACAGCGTGGAGGCCGTCGCAGCCGGCGACGAGGCCGTCCGGCGGCTGCAGGCCGGCCGCCGCTACGCCCTCGTCCTCACGGACCTGAAGCTCCCCGGCGCGGACGGTCTCGCGGTCCTCACCGCGGCCGCCGCGGCGGACCCCGGACTTCCGGTCGTCGTGCTGACGGGCTTCGGCACCGTGGAGACGGCCGTCGCCGCCATGAAGGCGGGCGCCGCGGATTTCCTGAGCAAGCCGGTCGACCCGGACCTCCTGCAGCTCCTCGTGGCACGGCACGTGGCGGCCCGGCGGGGCGCGGTCGCGCACGCGCTCCTCGCGGCCGAAGCCGGCCTCTCCGGCATGCCCGCGATCGTCGGCTCGTCGCCCGCGCTCGCCGAGGCGCTCGAGCGGATACGGCGCGCCGCCGAGACGGACGTGACCGTCGTCCTGACCGGAGAGTCCGGGACGGGCAAGGAGCTCTTCGCGCGCGCCCTCCACGCCCTCTCGGCGCGAACGGCCGGGCCGTTCGTCCCCGTCAACGTCGCGGCGATCCCCGAGGGTCTCGTCGAGAACGAGCTCTTCGGGCACGAGAGGGGCGCGTATACGGGCGCCGTCGAGCGGCGGGCGGGGCGCTTCGAGCTGGCCGACGGGGGCACGCTGTTCCTCGACGAGATCTCCGAGCTGCCGGCGCCCTCTCAGTCGAAGTTCCTCCGGGTCGTCGAGGAGCGGCAGTTCCTCCGGGTCGGCGGGACGGCTCCCATCTCGGTCGACGTCCGGATCGTCGTCGCGACGAACCGGGACCTCGGGGCGCTCGTCAGGAGCGGCGCGTTCCGGGAGGACCTCTTCTACCGTCTGGAGGTCTTCCCGGTCCGTCTGCCACCGCTCCGCGCGCGAAAAGAGGACGTGCCGGCGCTGGCGCGGAGCTTCGCCGAGAACGCCGCTCGGCAGATGCGGAAGAAGGCGCCGGAGTTCTCGGCCGCGGCCCTTTCGCGGCTGGCCGAGCACGACTGGCCCGGCAACATCCGCGAGCTGAAGAACGTCGTCGAGCGGGCCGTCATCCTCTCGCGCAGCGAGACGATCCGCCCGGCCGACGTCGTGGTCGGCCTTCCGGGCGAGACGGCGTCGCCCCACCCGCCTCTCGACGGGCCGCTCGACGACGTCATCGAGAGGTGG
The DNA here is from genome assembly GCA_963721385.1 of uncultured Acidobacteriota bacterium. Classification (GTDB taxonomy): domain Bacteria; phylum Acidobacteriota; class Thermoanaerobaculia; order UBA5066; family UBA5066; genus DAOMFB01. Next base: position 14,859 of record CAVRJB010000003.1, on the reverse strand, counting down.
AAGCGGGCGGGCGAGGAAGCCCGGATCCGCCGTGCGCTCGAAGAGGCGGCGGGCGACCGCGCGAAGGCGGCCGACGACCTGGGCATCCCGCTGCGCCGCCTCGCGCAACGGATCCGCGACCTAGGCGTCTAGGCCCGCGAGGGCGGCGGCGAGCGCTTCGTCGTCCTCCGGCGCGACGGTCCGGAGGTCGAGAAGAACGCGCCCCTCCTCGATCCTCGACACGACCGGGAGCGGGCGGCGTCGGAGCGCCGCCGCGAGCTCTTCCGCGGAAAGCCGGGGGTGCCGGAGAGCCACCGCCCGCGACGGGAGGGTCGACTCGGCGCCCGCACCGCCCCCGGCGACGGCGATGGACGGCACGACGTCGGCGGCGAGGCCCGCCGCCCGCGCGGAGGAGGCGAGGCTTTCGGCTCGGCGCCCGAGCTCCTCGACGGACGCCCCGAGCATCCGGTAGAGCGGAATCTCGCCGCGGCGTCCAGCGAGGTGGAGGTCGAGAGTGGCGGCGAGGGCCGCGAGGACCAGCTTGTCGGGCCGGAGGGCGCGCGCCAGCGGGTTCCGCGTGCACCGCTCCACGAGGTCACGACGGCCGATCAGGAGTCCCGCCTGGGGCCCGCCGAGCAGCTTGTCGCCCGAAAAGCAGACGAGGTCCGCCCCCGCGTCGAGCGCCTCGGCCGGCACCGGCTCGCCGGCGAGGCCCGCCTCCACGAGGCGCTCGGGAACGCCGGCGCCGGCGTCGAAGACGAGCGGGACGCCGTACTCCTTCCCCAGCCTGGCGAGCGCGGGAAGCTCCGCCTCCTCGGTGAAGCCGACGATCCGGTAATTGGAGGGGCGCACTTTCAGGATCGCCGCGGCACCGGCCTCGATCGCCTCGCGGTAGTCGGCGGGCGTCGTCCGGTTCGTGGTCCCGACCTCGGCCAGCGAGGCGCCGCTCTTCGCGAGGATCGACGGGACGCGGAAGTCCCCTCCGATGGCGACGAGCTCGCCCCGTGAGACGGCGACCGGCCGGCCGTTCGCCACGGTGTCGAGCGCGAGGAGGAGGGCCGCGGCGGCGTTCGTGACCGCGAGCGCATCGGCGTCGGGGCGCCCGGGGGCGAAAAGGGCGACGAGAAGCGGGCGGACGTGCTCGCCCCGCCGGCTGCGCGTTCCGGCGACCGGGTCGTACTCGAGCGTGCAGAAGCCGCCGGCGTCGAGCACGGCCGTGAGTGCGGCGTCGGCGAGCGGGGCGCGTCCGAGATTCGTGTGGAGGAGGACGCCCGTCGCGTTCAACACCGGACGCGGACCGACGGCCGGGCGTCCTTCGAGCGCCGCGCGGGCGTCGGCGAGGAGCGCCGTCCGCGCGGCGTCCGTGCCCTCCGCCGTGATCTCGCCCCGGCGGAGCCGCCCGGCGGCCTCCCGGAGAGCGGACTTCACACGGGTCCAGCCATACCGGTCGGAGAGGCGGCGTCCTTCGACGTCGCGGAGGAGGGAGTCGATCGCGGGGGGGCGGACCCGAGGCGCGGCCATCATCGGAAACTGTAGACTAGTCGCGTCGCCATGCCGGACACCATCGAGAACGAGCTCGCGGTGCTGGAACGCGGCCTCACGGCGCTTCGCGTGGAATACGAGCGCTACTTCACGGGCGACCTGAAGAAGCCGCCCGTCCAGACGAAGAAGCGGATCGAGGACCTCTTTCGGCGACTCGAGGACGTGCACGTCGACCGGGCCGCCGACCGCTTCCGCCTCCAGAACCTCCAGGGCCGCTTCTCGTCCCTGACGGAGCTGTGGGAAAAGCGGCTCCTCCAGCGGGAGCAGGGAAAGCTCGTCCCGGGCCGCCCCGCCCCCACCGCCCGGCCGGCTGCGGCCCCGGCCGCGGGGCGCGACGCGGAGGCCTCGGGCTCCGTAAACAGGAAGGGACGAGCCGACCTGATGCCGATTTTCCAGCGATTCTGCGACGCCCGGCGCGCCCTGGGGGAGGACGTCTCCCGCCTGAAGTACGAGCGGTTCGAGGAGCTCCTGAAAAAGCAGGCGGCCGAGATCCGGAAGGCGACCGGGGCCTCCCGCCTCGTCTTCGAGGTCCAGACCGTCGAGGGCCGCGTGCGCCTCGTCGGCCGGCCGGCCTCCCCGAAAGGAAACCCATGAGGCGCTTTCTCGTCGCTTTCGCCGCCGTCCTCCTCGTCGCCGCGGGGACCGTATCCGGGAAGGACGTCTACAAGGCCTTCCTCAGCCCCGAGGTGCCGCATCACCGCGCCATCAAGGAGATCCTGGCGCAGATCGAGGCGAATCCCCTCGATGCGAGCCTCTTCAACGACCTCGGCTGCCTCGTCGCCTGGGACGGCTTCTGGCGCGACGCGCTCCGGAATTTCGAGACCGCGGCGAAGCTCGACAAGGGCGACACACGGCCGATGTTCAACGCCGGAATCGTCTACGCCTACAAGGGCGAGTGGGGAAACGCGAGGAGCGCGTTCCAGAAGGCGGTGAAGCGGGGGCCGGGGAACTGGGCTGGATGGTGGATGCTGGGCTATTCCGAGGAGCAGCTCGGGAACACGCAGGCCGCGGTCGACGCCTACCAGACGTCGCTCCGGATGGACACCTCACTCTTCGACCTGAAGCGGAATCCGTTCGCCGCCAACTCGCGGCTGAAGGCGATCGTTCTCACCGCGACGTACGACAAGAGGCTCGCGCGGGCCGCCATGCCGCGGGCGGAGGAATTCGCGGACGAGAACCGGATCGCAGCGCTGCTTCAGCCGGTCAAGGCCGCGCCGCGGGGCGCCGCGCAGACCCCTCCGGAGGAGGCGGCGCCCGTCGCAACGGGTCCCATCATCACGAACGTGCCATCTTCTGCCTCGGCCGCGCCGCGGGGGGGAAGCAGCGCCTCGTCATCGCCGAGTCCCTATCGCGCCCAGCCCGCGCCGGCCCGCGAACCTGCCGCGGCGACCGGCGCCGAGCCCGCCGAGAGCGCTTCGAGCGCTTCCCGCCGGAAGGCCGGGCAGGGACGCTCCGAGTCTTCACCGACCACGCCCCGTGCGCCGGCCGGCGCGCCCCGGACTGCACCCGGCGCGCCGCAGACCTCGCCAGGCACGCCGCCGCTGGTGGTGCCGACGGCCGTCGTCCCGGGCCCCGGCACGGGGGCCTGATCGCGGTGCCGCGTCAGTCGTTCTTCCAGCGCGGGACGTAGAGAGTCGGAGAGCCGGCGCCACCCCCGGCGCCGGCCACGAACTTGAGGTCGTCGCCGACGGCCTCGACCCGCCGGAGAAGGTCCGAGAGACGCCCCGAGACGACGGCCTCAGAGACCCGCCCGGCTGCGCGCCCCTTCTCGATCAGGTACCCGCCGGCGTGGAGCCGGAACCGGTTCGCGGTGACGTCGACCGCCGGGCGCGAGAGAAGGATCGCCGCGTAGAAGCCTTTCGTGACGCCGCCGAGGAGGTCGAGCGGCGAGACGCCCGCGGCCGGGTCGACGAAGAAGTTCGTCACCCCGATGACGGGCGGCTCGGACCAGGCGCGGCGGACCGCGTTCCCCGACGGCGACGTTCCGCACCGCGCCGCCGACGCAACGTCGGTCAACCGCAAGACGGGGACGCCGCGCTCGACGACGACGTGCCGCGCGTGCGGCGTCCCCTCCCCGTCGCGGACCGTCCGGACGGGACCTCCGGGGGCCGACGCGTCGTCCACGAGCGTCAGGAGCGGTGCGGCGAGCGGATCGCGCCCGTCGCGCGTCCGGGCGGCGAGGAGCGCATCAAAGTCGTCGCCGAAGAAGAGGGGGGCGAGTCGGGCGACGACGTGCGCCGCGACGTGCGAGTCGAGCAGGAGGTCGAAGCGCGACGCCTCGAGCGGCCGCCCGTGGAGCGGGAGAAGGACGCGATCCGCGGCGTGGCGCGCGAGGCGGTGGAGCGGCAGCTCCTCGGGGCGCGCCGCCGCGGCGACGACGCGGGCGGAGAAGCGCCCTCCCGCGCTCTTCCCGACGACCGTGCCGACGAGTGAGGCGGCGCGGGTCGTCCACGCCGCGTCGCGGCCGGCCGTCGTCGCGATCCGCTCGCGCCGCTCGCCGAGGGCGACCGACGCTTCCGAGAGCGTCACGGCCCCTTCCCCTGCGGCGCCGACGAAGCGCCGGAAGCCGGTGAGGAGCTCCCGGGCGAGGGCCTCGTCCGGGAGCGGGAGATCCGGCGCATCCTCGTGAGCGGGCGCGTCGCCCCGAACCGGCGGGGCGGCGCGCGCCCCGCGGCGGGTGCGGGAACGGGGGAGCGCGGCGCGGGCGCGGTCGAGGAGGCCGGCCACGCCGTCGGATCCGGCGGCCGCGAAGGCGGTGCGACCCGACCGGTAGACGCGGACCGCGAATCCCCGCTCGCGCGATTCCGAGATCCGGACCCCGTCGTCGTCCTCGGCGACCTGGAGAGCGGCGCCGCGCCGCTCGTAGATTTCGGCGCTCTCGCCGTCCCGCTCGCCGGCGCGCGCGGCGTCGAGCAGGCCGTCGAAGAGCGGGTCCCTCACGAACCGCCTCCAGCGACGGCGAGAGCGCGAAGGAGGATCGCTGGCGACGCCCCCCCGACCGGTACGGGGTCGCCGCCCTTGAGGCAGAGGTCGAGACCCGAGGCCGGGAGGGCGGCGTCGCCTCGTGCGGCCTCGAGGTGGCGGAGCGCCGAGAGGAGGTCCCCGGAGAGCGAGAACCGGGCGACCGGCGCGCCCGCACGCCCGCGGCGGACGAGGTCCGCCGACTCGACGACGAGCAGGAAGCGGCCCGATTCGGGGTCGGCCGAGCCCGAAGAGATTTCCCGGACGTAGAGGCCGGAGCCGCAGCGTTCGAGGAGCGCCCCGAGGGGGAGGCCGCCGGCAGGCACGACGAGGTTCGAGAGGCGCGGGCGAGGCGGCCGCCTGTAGTCCGGGCAGCGGCCGTGTCCGTTCGAGGCGGCCCCTCCCGTCCGGCGGTCGGTGAGGAGCCCCGTGACCCGGCCTTCTTCGAGGAGGGGGACGGGACGCGCGGGCGTCCCCTCGTCGTCGTAGTCGAAGCTCCCCGGCAGGTCCCGGCGCGTCGGGTCGGCCGTGACGAAGAGGCCCGGCGGCCCGACCACGGCGTTCGGCACGCGGGCGAGGACCGACCGGCGCTCGCCCCCTTCGGCTTCGAGCGGGTGGCCGACGACCTCGTGCCAGAAGACCGAGGCGGCGGCGGCGGAGAAGACGACGTCCGTGCTCCCGGCGGGCGGCGGGGCGGCGGCAGCCGGCCGCGCGGCGTCGGCGAGCGCGCGCGAGAGCGCATCCACAGCGGTTGCGAACGCCGCCGCCGACTGGAACGCGAACGGGCGCGTTCCGTCGACCCGCCGGACGAGCCCCGTGGCGACGAGGCGCGACGCCGAGCCGCAGAGGACAAGGGCGCGCGACGTGACGACCGCCCGTGTCACGCGGACACGGGCGATCGAAAGCGACAGGGAGAGGCCGCGCGGGTCGGGGAAGGCGCGGGCGATCGCCGCGGCGAGGGCGGCCGTCCGCTCCTCCTCGCCGGCCTCGGGGGCCGGAGCCGGCGGCGGCGCGGCTTTCGGACGCGCCTTGAAGAACGGCGAGCCGCCCACACGGCGCGCGGCGTCGCGGACGACCTCGCGCAGGGCTTCGGGCCCGTCGCCGTCGCGCGCGATCAGCAGCGTCTCGCTCCCGCGCCTTATTCGGACAGCCGTGCCTCGCTCATCCGAAAGCGACGGGTGCAGGAGACCGGCCTCGGAGGCGCTCCAGGCGACGGTCGTCCGCCGCTCGCGAAAAACCTCGCCGTGATCCCCCCGGCGCAGGAGCCCGGAAACGATGCGAACCGCGTCGTCGGCGTCTTCGGAGATCGCGCGCTCGGGGCTGATCAATCTGCACGATTGTAGGTGGGGTCCGGACTTCCGATATCCTCCCGCGCCATGGCCCTCTCGGATTCGCGGATTCGCGCCCAGGCGGCGTTCGTGGCGCGCCGACTCCTGGCCGAAGGCCTCGTGAAGACCGCCTCGCCGGCCGAGCTGCGGCGCGCGCTGGAGGCGGCTCTCGCGCTCGACCGCGACCGGGAAAGGGCGCTCGACGACGAGGTGAAGGCTCTGCTCGCGAAAAACGCGTCGGCGATCCGAGGCCAGGGCGTCGACTACGCCGAGATGTTCCGCAAGGCGAAGCGGATGCTGGCCGAGAAGAAGAAGATCCCGCTGTGAGAGAGGCCACGTGAAAACCATCGACTTGAAGCTCCAGAGGCTCGCGGAGCTCCGCGCGGCCTCCCGCCTCGGCGGCGGCCCGGAACGCCTGAAGAAGCAGAGGGCCGGCGGAAAGCTCTCGGCCCGCGAGCGCGTGGAGCTGCTGGGAGACCCCGGCTCCTTCGACGAGATCGACCCGTTCGTCGTCCAGAACTGCCGCGACTTCGGCATGGCGGCGGAGTCCAACCAGTTCCCGGGCGACGGCGTCGTCGCGGGGAGCGTCCGGGTCGACGGGCGCTTCGTCTTCGTCTTCGCGCAGGACTTCACCGTCTTCGGCGGCTCCCTCTCGGAGACGAACGCCGCGAAGATCTGCAAGATCATGGACCTCGCGATGAAGGTCGGCGCGCCGGTCGTCGGGTTGAACGACTCGGGCGGCGCGCGGATCCAGGAAGGCGTCCTGTCGCTCGCTGGCTACGCCGACATCTTCCTGCGCAACACGCTCGCGTCGGGGGTGATCCCGCAGATCTCCGCGATCCTCGGCCCGTGCGCGGGGGGCGCCGTCTACTCACCGGCGATCACCGACTTCATCCTGATGGTCCGCGGCACGAGCTCGATGTTCGTGACGGGGCCCGACGTCATCAAGACCGTCACGCACGAGGACGTGACGAAGGAGGCGCTCGGCGGCGCGGACACGCACGCGGGGACGTCGGGGGTCGCCCACATCGTCGCCGACAACGACGCCGACGGCCTCCTGAAGATCCGGACGCTCCTCTCGTTTCTCCCGGCGAACAATCGCGAGGACCCGCCGCGCCGCGCCACGACGGACCCCTCCGACCGCGAAATCCCCGAGCTGGACCGCTTCATCCCCGACTCCCCGAACCAGCCGTACGACATGACGGCCCTGATCCGGCTGGTCGTCGACGACAGCGACTTCTTCGAGATCCACGCCGACTGGGCGAAGAACCTCGTGGTCGGATTCGCGCGGCTCGGCGGGAAACCTGTCGGCGTCGTCGCGAACCAGCCCGACCACCTGGCCGGGGTGCTGGACATCGACGCCTCGGTGAAGGGGGCGCGCTTCGTCCGCTTCTGCGACGCCTTCAACGTCCCCCTCGTCGTCTTCGAGGACGTGCCGGGGTTCCTGCCGGGGACGAAGCAGGAGTTCGGCGGCATCATCCGGCACGGCGCGAAACTCCTCTTCGCGTTCGCCGAGGCGACGGTGCCGAAGCTGACGGTCATCACGCGGAAGGCATACGGCGGCGCCTATTGCGTCATGGCGTCGAAGCACATTCGGACCGACTACAACGTCGCCTTCCCGACGGCCGAGATCGCCGTCATGGGGCCGGAGGGGGCCGTGAACATCCTCTACGGCAAGGAGCTGGCGTCCGCGGGCGACCCGGCGGCCGCCCGGAAGGAGCGGGTCGAGGAGTACGAGGATCGTTTCGCGAACCCGTTCTCGGCGGCGCGAAAGGGCTACATCGACGACGTCATCGAGCCCCGGACGGTGCGGCGCCGCCTCATCCGTGCGCTCGACATGCTCGGGAACAAGCGCGAGGCGATGCCGCCGAAAAAGCACGGCAATATTCCGTTGTGAGCGAAACCAGACTGCTCATTGCCAATCGAGGCGAGATCGCCACCCGGATCATCCGGGCCTGTCGCGACCTCGAGATCATTCCGGTGGCCGTCTACTCGGAGACGGACCGGATGTCGCTCCACGTCCGCCTCTGCGACTACGCGGTCCCGATCGGCCCGCCCCCCGCGCGCGAGTCGTATCTGGTGCCGCAGAAGATCCTGGACGCCGCGAAGGCGACGGGCGCGACGCTCGTCCATCCCGGCTACGGATTCCTTGCCGAAAACGCCGCCTTCGCGCAGGCCGTCCTCGACGCCGGCCTGACCTGGGTCGGGCCGTCGCCCGCTTCGATCTCCGCGATGGGATCGAAGACCGCCTCACGGGCCCGGATGCTCGCGGCCGGCGTCCCGGTCGTGCCCGGCATGACGACAGCCGCGAAGGACGCCGCCGAGATCGCGGCGTTCGGCGACGCGAACGGGTATCCGCTCCTCCTGAAGGCGGCCGCCGGGGGCGGCGGGAAGGGGATGCGGGTCGTCCGGAGCCGCGACGAGGTCGCGGCGGCCTTCGCCCGGGCGCAGAGCGAGGCGAAGTCCTATTTCGCCGACCCGGCCGTCTACGCCGAGCTCTTCGTCGAGAATCCGCGCCACATCGAGGTCCAGGTCCTCGGGGACTCCACAGGGAAGGTGCTGGCGCTCGGCGAGCGCGAGTGCTCGCTCCAGAGGCGCCACCAGAAGGTTCTCGAGGAGTGCCCGTCGGCGGCCGTCACTCCCGACCTCCGCTCCCGGATGGAGGAAGTCGCCGTCGCGGCGGCGAAGGCGGTGAACTACGTGTCGGCCGGGACGGTCGAGTTCCTCCTTGCGAAGGACGGGCGGTTCTTCTTCCTGGAGATGAACACGCGGATCCAGGTCGAGCACCCGGTCACCGAGGCCGTCTACGGCGTGGACCTCGTCGCCGAGATGATCCGGATCGCCCTGGGGGAGCCGATGTCGATCGCCGCGCGCCCGGAGCCGCGCGGCCACGCGATCCAGTGCCGGATCTACGCGGAGGACGCGGCGAACAATTTCGCCCCCTCGCCGGGCAAGATCCACCGTCTGCGCCGGCCGCAGGGGCCCGGCGTCCGGGTCGACTCGGGGATCGAGGAGGGAGACGTCGTCCCCCTCGACTACGACCCGATGGTCGCGAAGTTCGTCATCTGGGGGAAAGACCGCGACGAGGCGATCCGGCGGGCGCGGCGCGCCCTCAACGAGGCCCGCGTCGAGGGGATCGAGACCTCGATTCCTTTCTTCCTCGCGCTCCTCCAGGACCCGGACGTCCTCGCCAACCGAGTCTCGACGCAGTTTCTCGACGGGTGGGCCTACCGCCCGGCGGCTCCCACCCCGCTGCAGCGGGACGCCTCGTTCGCCGCCGCGGCGCTCGACGCCGCCTCGCGCGCGACGGCCGCCCGGCCCGAGCCGGCCCGGGCCGGCGGCTCCGCCTGGCGTACCGCGCGGCCGACCTTCGGGGTGCGCACGTGAAGTTCCGCGCGCGAGGCGCGAACGGCGCATCGCCCGGGACGCCGCTCCTGATGGAGCGCCCGGCTCCCGCGTTCTCGGTGATCGTGGACGGCACCCCCGTGGCGGGTCACGCCGCCTCCCTGCGGCCGGGGGTCTGGTCCTTCGTCCTCGAGGACGGCCGGCAGATCGAAGTGAGCCTCGAGCCCCACGCGGACGGGACGCTTCGCGCCTGGTTCGGCAGCGCCGTGCTGGCGTTCGAGCTCGTGGACGAGCTGGCGGCACTCGCCCAGGCCGGCGGCGGCCGTGGCCGTTCGAAGAAGGGCAACGTGGTGCCGGCCGCGATGCCAGGGCGGGTTCTCCGCGTCGTCGTGGCGCCGGGAGACGCCGTGACGGCGGGGCAGCCGCTCCTGGTCCTCGAGGCGATGAAGATGGAGAACGAGGTCAAGGCGCCCCGGGACGGCACCGTGGACTCCGTGGCCGTCTCCGCCGGACAGGCCGTGAGCGCGGGCGACGTCCTCGTCAGGCTCCACCCCGAAGGCTGACCGGGCTTCAGTTCGCGTAAGCTCCGGGGTCGCATTCGGTCCGAGGAGGGCTTTCGAGAAGATGTCCACGCTCCATCGATTCCGTGCCGTCGCCGTCGTCCTGGCCATCGCCCCCGCTGCCGTCGCGCAGGCGCCTCAGAAAGCCGCACCGCCTCCGAAAGCGGCGTCCACGTCGGCGCCGAAGCCCCCCGAGGTGAAGGACGCCGCTCTGACCGCCTGGCTCGAGGGCTTCTTCACGTGGGGCCCCGGCGAGGTGAAGGTCGAAGAGGTCCCGCAGGTCAGGCTCCCGGGCGGGAAGCTGGTCCGGGTGATGAAGAGCTATGCGGGCGACGCGCGGGCGAACGACCAGCTCTTCGCGGTGCTCGAGGAGGGGAGCCGGTTCGTCCTGATCGGCGACGCCTTCGGCGACGAGGAAAGGCTGAAGAACCCGGCGCCCGTCCGGACCGACGCCGATCTCGCCGGCCTGAAGGAGTCGCTGAAGAAGTACTTCCAGGCGAACTTCAGGATGGCGCTCGATCCGTCGCTCGACCGGACGGGGTGGAAGGGCGTCGTGATCCGTCCCGACACGGGCTACGGCTCGTACTCGATGACCGCCTACGTTTCGGCGATCGACGGCGCCATCCTCCTGATCGGGCGTCCGTGGGACCGGAACAAGAGCGCGGCCGAGCAGCGTCGGGAGATCATCAAGCTCAACGACACGCCGTCGGCCGGCCCCGCCGACGCGAAGATCACGGTCGTCGAGTACTCGGACATGGAATGCGGCTTCTGCAAGAGACGGGCGCAGGACTGGGAGGCGCTCCTCGCGAAGATGGGCAAAGAGCTGAAGATCAGGCGATACGCCAAGAGCTTCCCGCTCACGGTGGCGCACCCGTGGGCCTTCCGCGCGGCGTCGGCGGCCCGCTGCTTCTTCGACCGGAATCCCGAGCTCTATTTCCGGTTCAAGTCCAACATCTACGCCAAGCAGGAGCAGCTGAACGTCGCGGCGGTCGACGCCTTCGCTCTCGACTTCGCGGCCGCGAACGACGTTCCCGACGCGGCCTTCAAGGCGTGCTACCTGCAGGCCAAGTCGAACGGAAGAGTCCTGGCGGACCTCGAAGAGGGCTTCGCCGTCCGGGTCCGCGCCACGCCGACGTTCTTCATCGACGGCGTCGCCGTCTCCTGGTTCTCCGACAACCTGATGGAGGAGTTCCTCCGGAAGACCTACCTCGGGGGGAAAGGCCTGCCGCTTCCGACGCCGCCCGCCCCGGCCAAGTAAGGCCGGCGCCTACTGCGCCACGAAGGGGACCTGAACCGTCATCCAGGTTCTGACTTTCCGGCCGTCTTTCGAGGCGGGGGTCCAGGTCCACTTCAGAACGGCCGCCTTCGAGGTTTCGCCGAGACCGACCTTCGGCGTCGTGTCCCGGAGGACCTCGACCTCTTCCGATTGACCCCGCTCGTTCACGAGGACGCGAAGGAGGACCGTCCCGCCGACGCGGCGGGTCCGCGCCAGCGGCGAGACGTCCGGCCGGACCGAACGCAGGACCGACGGCTCGGTGTCGACCTGCGAGAGCTCCACGAGGTCGCCTTCCTTGGCCGCGGGAGCCTCGGCCGCCCGCGCCGTCACGGCGGCGGCCTCGTCGGCGCGTTTGCGCGCCTCCTGGGCCTCCTTTGCGAGCCGCAGGGCCTCGTCCCGGTCGTTCCGGTCCCGAGCCGCGCGCGCGGCCTCGTCGGCGTCGCGCGCTTTGCGCGCCTCCTCGGCGGCGCGGTCCAGATCGGATTGCAATTTTCTCTGCGCGATCTGCCGGTCCCGCTGCTGCTGCGCGTCCCGTTTCTTCATCTCCTCCAGCAGCCGCTCCTGGACGGCCTGCTGGAAGAGCGGGTCGTCCTTCCCGACGACGACCGGAGCCGGTGTTTCAGGGGGCACCGTCGGGGCGGTGGTGGGGACGGGGGCCGGCAGCGGCGGGGGAGGGGCGCCGCCGCCTCGCAGCTTCCAGACGCCGAAGGCGAGGGCGCCGAGCAGGATGGCCACGCCGCCGGCGACGAGCCAGGGGGGAGGACCGCCGATCGTGCTCTTCGTGGGCGGGTCCGCCATGGTCCGCGCCACGACGCGCTCCGGCGGGGCGGCGGCCGGGACCCGGCGCGCACCGCTCCCGTCGACGCGGGGCCTTGGCGCCGATCCGGACCCGGCGACGTCCTTTCGCGGAGGAGGCCCGGGGGCGGGGACTGTCGGCGGGACCGCTCGCGGTGCCGGCAGCTTGTCCATCCCGAGCTGCTCCTCGGTTTCGCGCTGCCGGCTTTCGGCGAGGATCGTCTTCTCGAAGAGCTTCTCCGCGAAGAACGCGAGGTTGAACGTGCTCGCGGCGTAGGGACCGCCGTGGACGAGGCGGCCGACGTCGCGGCGGAGTTCGGCGACGTCTTTCTCGCGGCGGGCCGGGTCCGGGTCGAGGCCCCGGCGGAGAATCTGCTTGACGTCGTCCGGGACGCTCCGCCCGTCGATGGCCAGGCGCGCCGCGTCGACGGCGGCGAGCGTTCCGCCGGGCGCCGGAGGGCGCCCGACCAGCGCTTCGAAGAGGAGCGCGGCGACCGAGTAGACGTCACCCGTCGTCGTCGGCCGGGCCGAGAGAAGGACCTCGGGTGCGACGTAGGGCGCGAAGGCCGCGTGGAGCGCCGGCTCGCGCAGCGCGGGGAGAAGCGCCGGCCCGAGGCCGAAGCCCCAGACCCGCGGCTCCCCGCCGTAGGAGACGTGGACGAATGAGGGAACGAGGAAGCCATGGGGCGCGCCGGTGACGATCTCGACGGGCCGCGCGCCCTCGAGCGCCGCGAGGACGCGCTCGACGACGAGGAGAGCGTGCTCGAGGGGAAGGCCGGCTTCCGGCGCCGGCGGCGCAAGGAACGCCTCGAGAGTCTGGCCGGGGACGTCCTCGATGGCCGCGAAAGGCAGGTCGTCGACGGCCCCGAAGACGGCTCCGCGGGCCACGGTGGGGCCTTTCACGTCGTCGATCACCTCGACGGCGGACTCCATCGCCTTCAGCAGCGCGCTCCGGTCGATCGCGGCGCCTTCGAAGAGCCGGATCGTGACGAAGGGCTTCAGCCGGGGCCGCCCCTCCGTGCCGGCGCGCCAGAGGCTGCCGAGCGGATCGGCGGCGAGCTGGCGCAGAAGCAGATAGGGCCCGAACGGCCTCGGAGAGGGCAGAGACGCGCTCATGTCGAAGTCGGGAGCGATTCTAGCGCTCGACGCCCCCGGCCTCGCGGGCCGCCCGACGCGCCTCGAAATAGCGTGCCACGTTCCGCTGCTGCTCTTCGTAGCTCTCCGAGAAGAGGTGCGAGCCGTCGCCCTGCGCCACGAAAAAGAGGAACGGGACGTCGGCCGGCTCCACCGCGGCCTCGAGGGCGGCGAGGCCGGGATTGCAGATCGGGCCCGGTGGCAGCCCGGCGCGGGCGTACGTGTTGTAGACCTCGTCGACGGTCAGCTGCGAGCGAGGGAGGTTTCCGCGCCACTGCCCGAGCCGCTTCAGCGCGTAGATCGTCGTCGGGTCGGCCTGCAGGAGCATCCCCTTCCGGAGACGGTTGGCATAGACGGCGGCAACGAGCGCGCGCTCCTCGGCGATCGCCGTCTCCTTCTCGACGAGCGACGCGAGCGTGACGGCCGAGAGAAGTGTCCGCCCCTTCTCTCTCGCCCGCTCCTCGTACCGGGCGGGGAGCTTCCGCGCGAACTGGCGCGTCATCGTCGTGACGATCTCGCGCGCGGACATCGACCGGGTCACGGTGTAGGTGTCCGGGAATAGGAACCCCTCGAGCGACGGGGCGCCGGCCGGCACCCCCTCGAGTTCGGCCGGATGCTCGAAGAGCCAGCGGTAGTCGGCCGGGAAGCCGAAACCCTGCGACGTGAAGAGAGTGAAGACCTCGTCGGCGGTGAAGCCCTCCGGGACCGTGATCCGGTAGGTGACGACGTCTCCGGCGACGATCGAGAGGACGACCTGCTCGGGCGTCCGCTCCCCGGTGAAGCGGTACTCGCCCGCCTTGAGCGTCTTGCCGTGATGGACGATGCGGAGAGCCACGAGCCCGAGCCTCCAGTCGCGGAGGATGCCCGCCCTCTCGAGCGTCGTCAGGATCTCGACCGTCGGCGTGCGCGGCGGGATCTGGATCAGGATGGAGTCCGCCGTGAAGCCCCGGTACGGCATCTTGACGCCGACGAGGACGAGTCCCGCGAGCGCCAGCACGGTCACGACGAGAGAGACGGCCGCCCAGACCGCGATCGGGTAGAGGTGCCGTTTTCGGGCGGTCGAGGTCTTCAGCATCGTTGCGCCGGCTCCCGCCCGTCATCCGCCCGGCCGGCGGGCGTGCTCGTCGGAGAGAAAGTCGCGGAGGAGGACGGCCGCGGCCTCGGCGTCGCGGAGGGCATCCCGCCGCCCGGAGCGGATGCCCGCGTCTGCCAGGTTCCAGTCGGCCGCGTGCGACGTGAGCCCTTCGTCGTGCAGCGCGACCGGCAGGCCCGACAGCTCCGAAAGGCGCTTCGCGAAGTTCCGGGCGCGACGCGCGATCAGGCCCTCGGCGCCGTCCTTGCCGAGCGGGTGTCCGACGACGATTCGGCCGGCCTCGCGCTCCCGGGCGGCTTCGGCGATCTCCCGGACCGCCTGGGCGTCGCTTCGACGCGCGATCGTCCCGACCGGAAGGACGATCTCGCCGCTCTCGTCCGAGACCGCGATCCCGATTCGCCGCTCGCCGAAATCGACCGCGAGGACGCGCATGCGGAGATCGTAGCAGCCGGTCCCCGCCGGGCCGCCGCCGGCCGCGCGTGCGGATACAATGGGATTTCGCCCGCGGCGTCCCGCCGGCCGGGTCCTGAACGGAGCGCGCGCCACATGAACGACGTCCTGATCCTCTCCGCGGCCCGGACGCCCATCGGGTCGTTCCTCGGCTCCCTTTCCTCCCTTCCCGCCCCGAAGCTCGGGCAGCGTCGCCATCTCCGCCGCACTCGAGCGCGCCGGCGTCCCCGCCGAGCGCGTCGAGCACGTCTGGTTCGGCAACGTTCTGCAGGCCGGCATCGGCCAGGCCCCCGCGCGCCAGGCGGCTCTCGGCGCCGGGCTCCCGCCCTCGGCGGGCTGCATCACGGTGCACAAGGTCTGCGGTTCGGGCCTCCGCGCGGTGATGGACGGCGCCAA
>CAVRJB010000002.1:0-17701 GCA_963721385.1 uncultured Acidobacteriota bacterium | reverse complement strand
TGATTTCTTTCTTGCCATGGGCGTCTCCTATTCGCTTCAGCGGCCGGGCCTGGCGATTCCACGATACTTGGAAGGAGCGAAATCGCGAAGAGGAAGCCGAGGGAGCCGCGGGGCGGATTCACCCTGACGTTCGAGCGCATGCGAAACGGCGCCCTTAGCCAGTCCGGCCCGCCTGAATCGCGTCCCGATTCATTAGAACCGGACGATCGCTCCGAGCTCGAAATCCAACTAGGCCTATTTCGTGCCCAGGATCTTCAGGATTGCCCTGTAGCTGCCACCGTTCGCCGCTTTGAAACCGTTGGCCTCGAGAATCTCCTTTGCTAAACCTGCGCGCGCCCCCGTGCCGCAATAAGTCACGATCGTTCTGTCACGCGGCAGTTCATCCAGGTGACTCTTCAACCTCAAGAGCGGAATGTTCGTCGCACCCGGAGCCATACCGATCTTCGCCTCGAGCCTTGCTCGGACGTCAAGCACGAACGCTCCGTTCCTGATCAGTTTCGCCACGGCGTCCGGCGGGAGCTTCGTGCTCGCGATCGCGTCGTGTCTTGCTTTCAACTTCTTTATCAACATCTTTCCTTTCCTTTCGCGCGCGCGCTCCCGCTGTCATGCGACGCGGCCGGGGAAGCGCGATGCCGCGACGCCTCTGTTCGGATCTTCATTTCGGGAAGAGGAGAACCACCACGAAGCGAAACCCGAAGCCCGAGGGACCGTTCACGGACGACTCCGCCCAGTAACGAAGGCCTCCTTGAAGGCTCACGATCTGTTTCCCGACCTTCATGAGCTGCGACACGGTGAAGTTGATCGGCACCGACCAGCGATCCGTCGGAGCCTTCCAGTTGTAGGTGCTCTCCGAGTTCAGCGTGAAGGTCATCGCCTTTTTCGTGGTGAACGCCGCGAACGGCTGGAGGAAGAGGGAGTTGACCTCGGCGCGGTCCGAGCTTCCGGCGAACGACCAGAGCTGGTTGGCGAGCATGCCGACGGTCCATCCCGACTTCTGCGTCAGGACAACGAACGTCGGCCCCGCCGCCCACTTCCCGCCTCCGAGCGCGTCGTCAGTCGCGGTCGGGAACAGGATCGCCGGCCCGACGCCCCAGATGATGCCGCCCTTGGTCGGCGCCTTCGGCGAGAAGAAGAAGCTCTGCGTCGTGTCACCGAGGCCCCCCTGGCTGCCGTCGCCAGCGACGTGGGACTGGTAGGCGAGAGGGAGAATCGTCCGCGAGAGAACGTTCCAGTCCCGGCTCAAGGAGACAGGGATCACGGGCTGGATGTTCGTCACGAACTTGTAGCCGCTGCCGTCGGCGCCCTGGCCGTAGTCGAAGTTCATTTGAATGGGGACAATGACGAGGCTTGCGATGGGGTTGGAGAGCTTCTTGGCCAGCTCCTGCGCCTTCGCGGCTTCGTCGCCCCCGGCTGCCGGCGCCGCCTCCTGGGCCAGCGCCCCGGCAGCCACGAGCACCAGCGCGGCAGAGAGCGCGATGATGGCGAACCGAAGCTCTGCCAGTCTCGTCTTCATGACTTTCAGATTTCCTTTCCAGATCAAAGCCGTCAACCGAACGGCCCCGCGTTGAAGACGACGCTTCCGAGCATGAGAAGACCAAGGAGCGCAATGAGGCCGCCGACGACAAGAGCCAGGCTCCAGGGGTTGTAGGCCCTCGTGGCGTTCAACCGTTTCACGTACGTCCAGTACTCGATGCAGGCGACGACGAGCGCGAAGGTGCCGATGCCGATGAGGGCGATGGCCAGGTTGCGCGGCGCCTGCGGATGCCGACTGAGCACCTTGCTCTCCTCCCGCATGACCTCCAGGAATTTGTAGATGGTGAACCCGAAGGCGATCATCGAGAGGGACGTTCGAACCCAGGCCATGAGCGTGCGCTCGGCGGCGAGACGCGTCCGGTCGAGCGCCAGGATGTCATTCGCTTTCAGCTCCGTGTCATTCATGGGGCCTCCATGGCCGGCGTTCTCTCGGCGTCGTAAATCACGCGGCGGTCTCCAGGTGCGACATCGTCAGCAGCAGGACGGTGTACGACGCGGCGCCGATCAGGAAATAACCGTACCGGCCTTCCTTTTCATTCGGGAGCTCGGCGATCGCGGCGTTGACGACCACCCCGCCCATCACAAACGCCACCAGGTTGAATAACCAAGCAATCGGAATCTCCAGCGTTGCGGCCGCTCCCCAGCCGGCCAGGGAGGCCGAGGCCAGCAACAGGGCACCCCGAGGGTGATACGTCTCACGACAGGTGCTGCTCAGGTTGCTCGAGATCGTGAAGAGGTGCAGGCCCATGGCCACCGCGAAGAGACCCAGGGTCAGTCCGTTCTTCCCGGTCCACACCATCGTGTAGGAGAGGATCCACGCATAGAGGGCGAAGCCGCTCATCTGCAGCCAGGGGCGCCGCGATGTCTGGTGGCCCCCATGGGCCTCGTGCGCCTGCGGCGCCTCTGGCCCGTTGGCCATCTTCTCGAGCCCGAAGAAGACGAGGAAGCCGACCATGGTCCACAGGTAGACGCCATGTTCCGGGAACACCATGGATTTGCTCAGGGAGCTTGTCTGGATCTCCCGGATCGTGTGCAGCGCGGGCAGCACGTGGACGAACGTGTAGGCCACCGACACGCCGGCCGCGAAGGAGAGGAACCGCCGGTGGCTGTTCCGGCCCGACGCGGCTGCCCGGCCGCCGAACAGGAAGACGGCGGCGAACAGCAGCGCAACTGCGAGCGTCGGCAGCAGATGTGACTCAGACGTCGCCATGTTCCGCGCAATTCTTCGCCGTGGATGCGTCATGCATCGCGACCGCCCCGAAGGCTGTCCTCTGCTCGGGACATGGAATCAACTCTCCTGACGGGCCATGCGGTAAACGGTGCGCGCGATGAGGGCGATGGGCCCCCGGACGAGGACGTACGGCACGACGGCGCAGACGACCGCCACGATCAGCACCTGCCCGGGGTAGACCCAGCGGAAGACCCACACCTGGTACGTGATGTCGAGCACGGTTGCCACGACGAAGATCTTCCCGATGTCCTTGAGCGCGCTGCGGAAGACGCGGTTCCGCTCGACCGGGTCCTTGATCCACACTCCCAGGAAGGCCGGTCGCCCTTCCCGGGCGTCCTTCCAGGCGCCTCGCAAGGCGAGGACGGTGACGACGGTGGGCATGACCACCAGCCGGAAGTTCAGCGGCCCGCTCAGCCGGCCGAGGAGCTGCTCGAATCCGCGCGTCAGCATGTTCGGAGAGGTGTCCATGGCTTACTTCGCCTCGCTTCCCTTCACGAGAACTTCCCTTCGGCTCACGGTCTCGGCGAGACCATCGCCCGCGTCAGCATGCCGCCGGAGAGGGTCCGCGCCTTGAAGCCGTTCTGCAGCAGAATTCGCGTCGCGTAGTAGGCGCGCCCCCCGGAGCGGCAGATCGTGTGGATCTCCCGGTCCTTCGGCAGCTCTCCGAGGCGGGCGCGGAGCTGGGGGAGCGGGATGGTGACGGCGCCCGGGACGCTCTCGACGACGCGTTCGACCGGCTCGCGCACGTCGAGGAGGAACGCGCCGTCCGCCTCGCCCCAGTGGGCGAGCGGTTGGTCGCCGCAGAGGACGTCGCCCGCAACCATCCCTGCGAAGTTGACCGGGTCCTTGGCGCTCCCGAACTGGGGCGCGTAGCAGAGCTCGGCCTCCTCGAGGTCGCTCATCGTCGCCTTCATCTGGAGGGCCATGGCGAGCGCGCTGATCCGCTTGTCCACCGCCGGTCCGTCGTGGCCGAGCGCCTGCGCCCCGAGGAGGCGGCCGTCGGACTTCCGGAAGAGGACCTTCATGGCGATCGGCTTCGCGCCCGGGTAATAGCCGGCGTGAGAGTTCGGGAAGAGGTAGACCTTCTCGTAGTCGGTGTCGCCGTTCCGCTTCAGCGTCTTCTCACTCACGCCGGTCCAGGCGATGGCGCCCCCGAAGAGCCCGATGATCGCCGTCCCCTGCGTCCCCCGGAAGCGGGACTTCCGGCCGGCGATCACGTCGGCCGCGATCCGCCCCTGGCGGTTCGCCGGCCCGGCCAGAGCCACGAGGCCCCACCGGCCGGTCACCCAGTCCTTCACCTCGACGACGTCGCCGACGGCGAAGATGTCCGGGTCGCTCGTCCGCATCTGCTCGTCGACGCGGATTCCCCCGCGCTCGCCGATCTCGAGGCCCGCGGCCTTCGCGAGCGTGGTGTCCGGCCGGACGCCGATCGCGAGGATGACGACGTCGGCGGGATACGTCCTGCCGGACTTCGCCTTCACCTCGAGGGCGCCGCCGTCGAGACTTCGCGAAGGAGGCCACCTCGTCTCCGAGCGCCAGCTTGACGCCGTGGCTCCTGACGTGCTCCTCGACGAGCCGGGCCATCTCGGGGTCGAGCGGCCCGAGGAGCTGGTCCTCCCTCTGGATGACGGTGACGTCGAATCCGAGATCGACGAGGTTCTCCGCCGTCTCGAGGCCGATGAACCCGCCGCCGACGACCACCGCGCGCGTCGTCGGCTTCACGAACTGGATCCCGGAGTAGTTGTACATCCCGGCCAGGAACGCCGTCCCCTTCTCGACCCACTCCCGGATCGAACGTGCGTCGGGCACGGTCCTCACCGGGAAGATGCCGGGGAGGTCGATGCCCGGGAGCGGCGGGTGGATCGAGGCGGCGCCGGGCGAGAGGACCAGCTTGTCCCAGTGCTCGGTCGTCGTCTGGCCGGTCGCCACGTTCTTCAGGTCGACCGTCTTCTTCTTCCGGTCGATGGCGACCGCCTCGCAACCCGTGCGGACCTCGACGGCGAAGAATCCCTTGAAGGTGTTCTCGTTCGCGAGGAGGAGGCTCGACTCCTTCTCGATCACGCCCCCGACGTGGTACGGCAGGCCGCAGTTCGCGTACGAGACGTAAGGCCCGCGCTCCACCATCAGGATCTCGGCCTTCTCGTCCAGCCGCCGCAGCCGCGCCGCACAGGACGCCCCGCCTGCCACCCCGCCCACGATGATGACCTTCATGATGTCTTCTCCATTTGTCGAGAGTTGCGCGGCACGACGAACGCCGGAGCCTGAATCCAGATCCACGTGCGAATGGTCATGGCCGCCGTCTCCGAAAGCGCCCGAGAAGCGCGTCCACGGTGTTGCCCAGCAGGTTGCCGAACGTGATGACGCGCACGTAGGCGAGGATCTCGGCCACCTGCCCGTCGCCGTAGTGTTTGCGCAGGTTCTCGACCGAGTCGGGATCGACCCGGCCCGGGTGCTCAGCGAAGTGCCGTGCGAAGAGGATCGCCGCGGCTTCGGCCGGATCTTCGGCCTCGAGAGATTCGAGCTCGCTCCCGAGGATCCGGTTCACCTCCTGAAGCGACACCCCGTTCGCCATCGCCCAGTGGGTGTGGCCCCACTGGCAGAGGCGGCATCGGGTGATCGAGGTCACGCCGAGCATCACTTTCTCGCGGAGCGCGGCGGAGGTCTTCGGCCTGACAAGGGCCGCGAGAAGGACGGGGCTCGAGACAACGGCGTCGGCGACGGTCCGAAAGGCGTTGTCGATCGTCAGCGTCCGCCTGGCGCCCCGGAGCGATCCCGGCGGCGCGGTTTCGCCGTCCGGCGGGCGCGGCTCGAGCGCTTTCGCTCTCGCCGCACGTCGTCCGCCCGGGATCATCGGCGGCTGCCCGCCCGGTGACGCCGGCGCCACGGAGACGGCTCGTCCATGCCGACGGACGTGTCGAATTGCGCCACGAGAAGCATCAGGAGCGCGAGCGGAGCGGCGGCTGCGCCCACGACGCCCACGGAGAAGCGATCGAAAAAGGCGTCCGCGGTGTTTCCGAGAAGATTGGCGAACGTGATGAAGTGGACGTACGCGAGAATCTCTTCCACCTGGGCGTCGCTGTAGTGCGTGCGCAGCTTCTCGAGCAATTCCGGGTCGACCCGGTCCAGGCGCTCCGCGTACCGCCGGCCGAACAGGATCGCCGCGGCCTCGGCGGGTCTGAGCCTTTCCAGCGACCCCATTCGTTGACCGAGAATCCGGTCGATCTCGTCCCGCGGCACGCCCTCGCGGATCGACCAATGCGTGTGAAGCCACTTGCAGTAGCGGCTGTCGTTGACCGAGGTCACGCCGAGGAGGACCTTCTCTCTCAGCGCCGCGGAGGTCCTCGGGCTCACGAACGCCGGGACGAGGACGCGCACCGAGGTCGCGAAGTTGGCGACCGTCCGCAGTAGATTCTCCGGGGTCAGCGTGCGCTTCGGGGAGCGGATCGCCATCTCCGCTACTTCCCCCGTGCCGCCGGAGTTGGCGGCCGCATCTGCTGGGCTGCGCCTTCCTCGATGATGACCTTCTCGGGATCGATGTCGTAGACCCACGGCGCCACGTTCTTCCAGCCGTTCTTCATCCGCTTGCCGTGAAAGACGCTCTCGGGATCGTTCACGGTGTCGCCTTCGATCCCGTCGACGATGTTCCAGGCTTTCGTGAACCCGGCCGCCGCGAGCTGGTTGACGCCCATCGCGCCGCGGCCGCCGGACCGGCACGTGACGAGCAGGATGTCGGACGGCTTCGCGATCTCCTTGACCTGGGCCACGAAGGCCGTGTTCATCTGCGGGGCGTACGTGAACTTGCCGTCCTTTCGCTGGTAGCTCACGAAGGCGATCGGCACGTTCCACGCCATCTCCGGGTGACCGACGAAGGCGAACTCCTCCGGGAGTCCGCACGTCGATGATCTTGACCTTGTCCGGCGCGGCCTTCCACATCTCGTAGGCCTCCGCGGCGGTCACGTAGAGACCGAGGGTCGTCTGCTTCATCTTGTGGAGCTTTGCGCCGTCGACCGAAGTCGCGGGCTTCGGCTCTGCCTTCGACGTCATGAGTTACCTCCTTGTCTCAGCCTGAAGTGCCGGCTGTCCGCCCTGACGGACGCACGGAGAACGGGCCCTCCCCCGTTCCCCGCGTTCCACGGGTCTCGAGCCTTACGGGATGTAGTTCGCGCTCGTGTCCTTGCCGTATCCGCAGCCCTGGTAGGTGCAGTGCAGCTCGTCGCGAATGATGGCGGCCCAGCTGCCGGCGCGACCCGTGTCCAGCACCAGGTCCTTGGTCAGCACCTTGGTTTCGAACTTCCAGCCTGGCGGGAGATTCTTGAGCTTGCCGCCCACCGTGTCGAGGTTGTCGGGCGTCAGCGTCGGATCGACGGCCTTGGTGTACTCCTGCAGGACCCAGACGGCGCCGCCGGGCTCGCGCAGCAGGAACACCGGTCTGCCCGCCTTGAAGGTCCAGGCCGAGTTGCGCCGGATCAGCGAGGGCACGTAGGCGCTCTCGAACTGGCTCACCATCTCGGCCCCGGTCATGTCCCCGCCCCAGCGCAACTCGACACCGTGGAAGCTCTGCACCTCGCTGACGACGAAGTCGATTTCGTCCATCATCCAGAAGCGGCCGTGGTTCACGGCGCACATGTCCACTTCGAGCTCGGCCGCCAGCTTCTTGGGGTCGATCTTCTTGTAGGCCTCGGGGTCGACGGGGATCGATGCCGCCGTGAAGACGTGGGCCCTCTGCGTCTTCCCGATGCCGACAAAGGCCCCCATCCCGTGGAAGGCGAGGCCGCGGGTGTCCTTGAAGCTCACCTTGCTCGTGGGATCCACACCTGTTTTCAGTTTCATTGTTGTTTCCTCATTTTTGGAATCGGGGCGCGGGAGCACCGCGCCCTGATCATTGGTCTAGGGAATGTAGGGCGCATCAACACTTACTTCTTCATCTTTTTCGCGAAGAACTCCTGGATTACCTTGGCTTGCGCGGCCAACCCTCCGGCGGTGCTGAACTGGAGGATCTCGGCCCCTTCGTCCGTGATGAAGTTGTGCGGAGCGGGCCAGTAGCAGGCTTCCCCGGCGCGGCAGACTTCAACGGTCCCGTCGACGTAAATGACCTTCAACGAGCCTTTCAGAATGTAGGCCCAGTGCTCGACCCCGCACAGGTCGTGCGCCAGTCCCTTCCCCTTCAGAATCTCCGTGAAATCGGTACCCGGGATGAAGGTGTGGTAGGCGCACTGCATGCCGTGCCAGTTCTCCTCCCAGATCTTGAGGCCCGGGGTGTTCTGGGTGACGATGTCGTCTACCGGGTGCATGTCCGTCAGTTTCTTATGGGGCATGGTTCGCTCCTTCTTTGTGCCTCACCGGACCGGCGGTGATGGCGATTTGTTTATGGCCAGACCCGATCGCCTCGACAAACCTGGTTCCCTCCTTCCAGTTCTCATGCGTCCCCCTATCCAAGGCGCCGCGTCGACGCGAGAAGCTCGGACGCCGCCGGGAGCTTCGCGGTCGTGGCTCTCTTCCAGCGCTCCTGGATGAGCTCCTGCGCCGCCTTCTCGAGGAACTCCGGAGCCGCCCACTTCTGCACGTCGAAGTCACGCTGGATGTAGCCGTGCTTCAGCATGAAGTCCTTGCCGATCTCGATCTGCGCGAGGTTCCTCGGCGAGAGGCTCGGCACCATGTCGATGTGCTTGATGCATTGATACGTGTCCTCGGGGTCGCGGTAGTAAGTCTGGCGGTCGAGGATCACCGCCGCCGCGCGCTTGTTGTCGTTGGCCCAGCGCCCGACCTTGATCATCGCCTTCAGAAAGGTGACGACCAGCTCGGGGTGCTCCTCGGCCATCACGTCGCTGCAGGTGATGACGGTGGGTTCGTTGTTCGCCTGCAGCCGCCAGTCCGGATAGCGGGAAAGGTCCTCGATCGCCGCGATCTTGCCCGTGTCCTCCTGCAAGTGCTGCCAGGTCTTGCTGTGCGTGTAGATCGCATCGACTTTGCCCTCGAGCAGCGCCGCCTCGAGCGGGCGGAAGGCGAGGTTGCGCTTGTGGTCCATTTTTCCCATGTAGAGCTCGGTCGCGCTGTCAAGCGGCTCGAGCATCTTCGGGTCGGAATACC
This sequence comes from uncultured Acidobacteriota bacterium, assembly GCA_963721385.1. Taxonomy (GTDB): domain Bacteria; phylum Acidobacteriota; class Thermoanaerobaculia; order UBA5066; family UBA5066; genus DAOMFB01. The sequence continues at coordinate 8,850 of CAVRJB010000002.1, read as the reverse complement.
AGTCGTCGGCATATGGGAACTCGACGATCTCGACATCCTCGATGCTCATGTCGTGCAGCATCAGCATGTTTAGGATTCCGTAGTGCTCGGTGATGCGCCACCAGTCGTTCTTTAGCGTGTTCAGGCTCTTCGAGAGGCCGATCCTCTTGCCCTTCAGGTGGCTCATCTTGAAGATCGGGTCGCGCGCGCGCACGAGCATGCAGCCGCCCTCGTGGGTGGGCGTCGCGCCCAGGAGCCGGGTGCGGCGGAGGTCCGCCTCGACGTGGATCGGCGGATAGAGCCCGCCGAAGCGGATGAGGTTGTCGAGGTTGTGGATGTAGTGCGGGTACCAGTCGTTCTCGCGCCGGCTCCGGAAGTAGGAATAGTCGACGCCGATCGCCTTGAAGTCCGTCTTGCACCAGCCCAGCTCCTGGTCGATATTGCTGGCCGAGACCATTCCGCAGTTCGTGTAGAAGACCTCTTTCCAGTTCAAGGGCACGGTGCTGAATCTCTTGACTGCCTTGGCCATGACGCTGTCTCTTCCTTCGCTCTTCCCGGTCTTCCGTCTCATCGCGTCCCTAGAACGTGACACCGACGGCGAGGAGAGGGCCCTGCGTCAGGACGTCCCACTTGAAGTAGTCCCTTCCCGAGCCCGTCTCGAAGTCCTGGTCGAGCCACCGGTAGCCGATGCCGACGCTGACGACGCGCGACACCTGCCAGTTCAGCCGGGCGATTGCCTGCCAGGTGAAATCGCAGCCGACGCCGAAGCCGCCGACGTCGCCGCGGAGCTGGAGCTGGAGCGCCTTCGACAAGGGCAGGAACGCCTGCGCGCCAATGACCGGATCGAAGAAGTCCTGATCCAGCTTCGCTTCGCGGGTGTTCACGGGGCTCGTCAGGGTGGCCGTCATCCTCATATGCGTGTACCGCCCGCCGGCCAGGACCTCGAACGCCTTCGAGATCCGGTACGAGCCGACGAGGTCGAGGAGGAACTCCTCGACGCCCACCTCCGCCGAACCGGCGCCGTGGGAGCCCGTCCCGCTCCCCCCGAGGTTCATGTAGACGACGTCGGCCGACACGGCCCACTTCGGGGCCTCTCCTCGGTAGTCCGCGAGGACCGCGAATTTCAGGTTCTCCATGATCTTCGAGGCGGAGACGTCGATTTCCGTCCCGAGCAGAGCGACGCCGACGGTCCCCGACATCGACGCGCCCATAAAGTAGAGCTCGACGGTGTTCCGGAAGCCGTCTTCCTGGGCGGCAGCGGATTGCGCGACCAGCGCAACTGAAAGGGCCACGGCTGCCCCGGCGAGGAGGAAATCGCGCTTGGCGCGGAAAGCTCTCTTCATCTTGGCTCCTCCCCGCCGACCGGCGAGGGTTTGCCCCCGCTCCCCGGCGCCCCCGAGCTGGTCCGTTCGAGAAGCCGGTCCACCGCCGGCAGCAGGTCGGTCGCGATCGCGCTCTTGAGGACGAACGCGTCGGCGCCGGCCCGGAGGGCCGCCTGGCGGACGTTCGGCTCGTCGCGGGCGGCAAGGACGATCACCTTGAGGCCGGGGCAGCGCTCCTTCAGCGCGCGCAGCCAGCCGAGGCCGCCCTCCCCGGCCAGGGAGGGGTCCACGATCGCCACGTCGGGCCGGAGCCGGCCCGCCCCCTCCAGCAGCGACGTCACCTCGGCGACCATGACCACCGTGCCGAACGCCGTCTCGAGCAGCCCGCGGACGCCTTCCGTCGAATCGTGGTGACGATCCGCGAGGAGGACGCAGCTGAGCGCGTTTTCGAGCATGGGGACGACCCTTCTTCCGCGGCGGTGCGCGCTCAGTCGACGTTCACGACGACGTACTGGGTTCCGTACGGCTGGTAGTAGGTTCCGCCGCAGTAATGCAGGCTCGCGTCCTCGACGACGACGATCGTGCAGGAAGGCGGCAGGGTGGCCACGTAGATCGTCGTCCGGCGGATGCAGCGCCGCGTCGTCCGGCGGGCGACGCCGGCGACCGGCCGCCCCGGCCCTCCCACACCCCCGACTCCTCTTCCCGCACGCGCCTCGGCCTCGCGGGAGAGGAAACCGCCGGGGATCCAGGCGTCGACGACCAGCGCCGCGCCGAGCAGGACCGGGACCAGAAGGATCTTGCGAAGGGACTTGACCGCTTTCATGGTTTCACTCCGTCGAACTCGACGTCGCCGACGTCGTTCACCCGCAGCGACTCCAGCCGCTTCACACCCGCCGGCGGCGTGAAGGCGAACCGGCCGGCCGGGATCTTCGGCTGCGTGTCCCAGTCGGAGAGCCTGACCGAGAACTCCGGCGCCCCGGTCATCCACTTCGTCGTGATGACGTATTTCATCGGGAGCGGCCTGTCGCCGGTCTGCACCCAGAGCTGCCAGTCGACCTTCGCCGCCCGGAACGCCACGTGGTCGCACTCGACCCCGTTCACCCAGGTCGTCCCGAGGTAGGAGCCGCTCGTCACGTCGGTCATCAGGCCCCGGTAGGGGTCGGAGAGGATGCAGGTCCGCGCCCGAGAGCTGGAACCCGGTCTCCTCGCCCAGTTCGTCGATGGCCTTGTCGAGGAGCCCGGGCGCCGCGAGCTGGAAGTAGAGGCCGCGCCCCTTGCTGTAGAGCGTCACGGTCTTCCCGTCGATGAAGACCTCGAAGGCCCCGTAAGGCGTGTGACGGGTCGAGTAGAAGCTGCCGGGCCGGCTCAGGAGGAAGCTCCCCGAGGTGCTGACCTGCAGTTTCTGCCCCGCCGTGTCGATGACCTCGGTGTCGATCTCGGCCCTGGCGCTGTAGGCCGGGAGACTCCCCATGTACTTCGACATCGCCCGCACGACCTCCTCGGCGTCGGGGTCGATGCCGCTCCGCGCCCCGGACCGGGCCCGCCGGGAGGCCCAGCGCCGCGACGAGCGCCGCCGCGAAGAGGGTGCCCCGCACCCGGGCTCGTCTGAATTTCGTCATCTTCAACGTCTTCTCCTTCCCGATTCGTCGAGGCGGGAGGCGGGCCGGGCGCCCCGGCTCACCCGGCTCGCGACGCGCTCACTTCGGTTTCGTCGTGACGTACTTCAGCGTGCTTCCCTCGTAGACGGCCTGGTAGAAGTTCCCGCCGCAGTAGTAGTAGTTCACCCCGCCCACGGGGGTGGCGGTGCACCCCCCCGGAAGGGCTGCCACGACCGTCCCCAGCGGAAGAGCGGCTCCGGCCGGCGCGGGCGCGGGCGGGGCTGCGGCCTTCTTCTTGGCCGCCTCCGCCTCCCGCTGGGCCGCTGCGGTCTTCTCCTTCTCGGCGGCGAGCTGCTGCTGGGCCACGGCCGCCTGCTGCTGCGCCGCCGCCGCCTGCTGCTGGGCCGCTGCGGCCTCGGCCTCCGCCCCCTCCGCCTTCGACGAGCCGACGGCCGCTCCGACGACGAACGCCGCTCCCCGGCCCCGGAAGGCCTGCGCTTCGGGCGCCAGCACGAGGGACAGTCCGAACAGAACGAGGAACGCTCCCGAGAGCTTGACGATTTGCTTCATGGCTTTCTCCTGTCGGCCTCAGCGGTCGGACTTTCCGCCCGTTTCATAGGGGATCCACCTGATCTGCTGCGTCCCCGCGGGCGGCACGAAGGCGAACTGGGCGTCATCCGCGGCCGGGCTCTCGTTCCAGTCGCTGAAGAACGAGGTGACGCTCAGCCGCGCCGGGCTGCTGGTGTCGGTGACGACGTACCTCCTGGGCCAGGGCTTCGTCCCCTCCTCGACCCAGACCTGGAAATCGGCGCCCGGGTGGCTGAAGAGGAGGTGATCGCACCTGACCCCGCCGATGAGCGCCTTGTCGACGACCACGGCCAGGGTCAGGTCCTTCGTCAGGAGCGGATAAGCCCCGCGGTAGACCAGGTCGGCGGCCGGGAGGACGATCCCGACCGTCTCGCGGGCGAGGTTGATCATTCCCTCGACCGTCCCGGGCGCCGGCTGGCTCGCAAAGACCTTCTCGAGCGGGTTGGAGAGCGTCAGGCTCTTGCCGTCGTAGAAGAAGCTCTGGTTCATCAGGTCGCCGATCCGCACGGCGCGCAGCTTGTTCGGCCGCTTCACCGTCACGTTCGCCGCCATGACGTAGTCGACCCGGTGCCACGACGAGTGCAGCTCCTCGAGGACGTTCTGCGAATTCACGCTGAACTGCGGCAGCCCGTCCATGAAGTCGGTCATCTCGCTTCAGGATCTGCAGGGCGGCCGGGTCCACCGCCGGCGCGGGGGCCTGGGCGTTGACAGGTACGGCCGCCAGCAGGGTCATCGCCCCGAGGGCGAGCCCGGCAGCAGCAGCCCAACTCTTCCGACTGTTCATCTCTTTCCTCCTTCTTCGTTCGGTTTCGTTCGAGACCCCTGAGATTCAGGTTCCGCCGCTCGCGGAACCCGACCTGGATCCGCAACGTCCTCCGGCGCCTTGGGACCCGTCCGTTCGCGAAGGCGGTCGATCGCCGGTAGGAGGTCGGTCACGATGGACCGTTTGAGGACGAACGCGTCAGCGCCCGCCTCGAGGGCCGCCCGGCGGACGTTCGGCTCGTCGTGGACGCTGAGGACAATCACCTTGAGGCCGGGATTGCGACCCCGGAGTGCCTGCAGCCAGCTCAGGCTCCTGTCCCGGGCCAGAGAGAGATCCACGATCGCCACGTCGGGCCGGATTCGGCCCGCTCCCTCCAGGAGTGACGCCTCGTCGGCCACCATGACCACCGTCCCGAAGGCCGTCTCCAAAAGCCCGCGGACGCCCTCGGTCAGACCGTGGTGACGATCCGCGAGGAGAACGCAGCTCAGGGCTTTCTGGAGCATGGGAGCGACCCTTCGTCCGCAGCCACGGCCGCGGCTCCGGTTGTCGACCGGTTCGGGTCGGAGGCTAGTGGCGCCCCCCGGGGTTGTGACCTCGGAGAATTACCGGGCTCGCGGCCGGGAAATTACGGGGCTCCCGGGCCGAATTTCAGAGCTCGACGAGGCCGTGCTTGATCGCGAAGTGGGTCAGCTCGGCGTTCGTGTGCAGGCCGAGCGCCTCCATCATCTGGTACTTGTGGAACTCGACCGTCCGGGCCGAGATTCCGAAGCGGGCGGCAATTTCCTTCGCCGAGCGCCCCTCCGCGAGGAGCTGGAGGACCTCGCGCTGCCGCGGCGTCAGCGCGGCGACGGGGTCGGCGGCCTTCTCGGGCGCCTGTTTCATGGCGCCCAGCACTTCTCCCGCGAGCTGGGGCGTGAGCCAGGTCTTCCCCTCGAGCGCGGCACGGATGGCCGAGATCAGCTCGGCCGGCGCCGAGTGCTTGAGGACGAAGCCCGACGCCCCGGCGTCGAGCGCGCGCCGCGCGAAGGTCGCGTCCCGATGCATCGTCAGGAACACGACGGGCACCCGGTCGCCGTCCCGCCTCAGCCGGGCGAGGGCGTCGATGCCGTTGAGGTGCGGCATCGTGATGTCGGCGACGATCACGTCGGGACGCAGGGTCCTGGCCGCCTCGACCAGCGCGAGACCGTCCTCCACCACGCCCACCAGGTCGAAATCGGCGGCGAGCAGGCTCTTCAGCGCCTCGGCCACGATGAGGTGGTCGTCGGCGAGGAGGACCCGCGGGCGGCGCGGCGGACTCAACGCGCCTCTCCCGCCAGCGGAACCCAGGCGACGACCGCAGTCCCCTCGCCGGGAGCGCTCTCCACGTCGAGCGTTCCGTTCACGAGCTGCACGCGCTCCCGCATGCTCGCGAGGCCGAGGCTCCTCCCCGCTCCCCGGACCTTCGGATCGAAGCCGACGCCGTCGTCCCGGACGCCGAGAAGGAGGCCGCCGTCCAGCGGACGGAGCGCGACCGCCGCGGAGCGCGCGCGGGAGTGGCGGACGACGTTGCTCAGCGCCTCCTGCGCCACGCGGAAGAGGCAGAGAGCCGCTTCTTTCCCGGCGGCCTCCGGCAGCGGTTCTATCTTGATGGAAAGCTCGATCCGGCTCTGCCGGCCGAGGCGATCGCATTCCGTCCGGAGAGCTTCTTCGAGGCCCAGCTCCTCGAGGACCGACGGGTGGAGCTGGTACGCGAGGGAGTGGACGTCCTCGCTGAGGCGCACGAGCCCCTCGCGGACGATCCGCATCGCGTCGGTCTGCGCCCCGTCCGGCGCGCCAAGCTCGGCGCGGCCGACGTCGATCGCCAGCACGGCGAGCCGCTGCGTCAGGTCGTCGTGCAGCTCGCGGGCGAGGAGCGCGCGCTCGTCCTCGTGAGCCTGGATCAGGCGTCGGCTCAGGTCGTGGAGCGCGTCCTCGGCGCGCCGGCGCTCCGTGACGTCTTCGACGACGGCGATAAAGTGCTTGGGCGCGCCCGAGGCGGTCCGCACGAGCGAGACGGTCAAGTTGATCCACACCAGGGAACGATCCTTTCGGATGTAGCGCTTCTCCATCTCGTAGGTCTTGATCCGGCCGGACAGGACCTCGCGCATCCGATCGAGATCCCGCTCCAGGTCATCGGGGTGCGTGATGTCTTGAAAGGTCAACGGCAGCAGCTCTTCGCGCGGATAGCCGACGATGGCGCAGAGTCTGTCGTTGACCCGCAGCCAGCGGCCGTCTACTCCGACGTGGGCGATGCCTGCCGCCGCCTGCTCGAACGTGGCCCGGTTGACCTCGTCGCTTTCACGCAGGGCCTGGTCGGCGCGCTTTCGGGCCAACGCATTCGTGAAGACCTGTGCGATCAGCTGCAGCCGCTTTACCAGGGCGTCCGACCAGTCGCGTTTCGCCCGCAGAGTGTTTAAGGCGAGGGCGCCGACGGGCAGTTCGCCCCCCACGAAGAGCGGAAGGGTCAGATTCGACTTGAGGCCGAGAAGGAGGGCGTTCTCGCGGTCGACCGCGGCCTCCGCCGGCATCTCTTCCACCGCAGGGATGACGACGTTGCGGCCCCCAAGCATCTCCTTTGCAACCCACGGGAAGAGCTCCTGCTTCAGTGCCTCGGAGACCCGCAAGCTTTCTCGGAGTCGTAGACGTGGGTGGCCGCGAAGGACTCCGAATGCCGCCGCGGACCATTGCCAAAGCACCGCGAAATCGATGCCGAGAGGCTCGCTGAGACGCCTCAGCGCGTCCTCGATCTCGCCGTCCACCTCCGCGGGCGGCAGGTTGACGAACCTCGAGGAGAGATCGGCCAGCAAGCATCTCGAACTCGAGACGGCTCTCGAGGTGCTCGGCTGGGGGGCTTGACGGATCGACCCGGGACACGACGCCGAAGAATAGCGGACCAGACCCTCGAGGTCGTCCCGCCCACGGATAGAATCTCCTCCGGCCCTCGTGAAACCTTCCATGAAAACTCGTCTCGGCCCCAGCGAGGTTCTCGCCCCTCCCGGCCCCGCGCCCCGGCTCGTGCTGCTCCTGGCCCCCGTCGTCTCGGGGGCCGCCATCATGGGGCTCGAGCTCGTCGGCCTCCGGCTTCTCGCCCCCCGCTTCGGCGCCTCGACCTACGTGTGGGGCGGGCTTCTCGGCACGATCATGGCCGCGCTGGCCCTCGGCTACCTGGCCGGCGGCGCGCTGGCCGACCGCCGCCCGCGGCCGCGCTGGGTCTTCGGCCTCCTCCTCGCGGGCGCCGCGTGGGTGGCCGCCGATCTCCTGATCATGGAGGCCGCGCTCGATGGGGCGGCACGGCTGGGGGCCACGCGGGGCCCGATCGTCGCGACCGCCCTGCTCCTCGGCCCGCCGATGATCGTGCTGGGGTCGGTCTCTCCGTTCGTGGTGAAGCTGGAGGGCCGGTTCTCCTCGCTCGGCGTCACGGCCGGGCGCGTCTTCGCCCTCTCCACCGCCGGGAGCCTCGCCGGCACCTTCGTCACCGCCTTCTGGTGGATCCCGGACTACGGCTGCCGTCACACCCTTCGGATCCTCTTCGTGGCCCTCGTGGCGCTGGGCGTCGCGGGGCTCGCCTGGCCCGCCTCGCGAGCCGGGCGCGGGGCCCTCGCCCTCACCCTGGCGGGCCTCCCCTTCTGGCCCCCGATCCGCCGCTCCGGCCCCGGCGTCGTGTTTGCCGGGGAGTCGCCCTACAACACGGTCCTCGTCGAAGACGAGGGCGGAGACCGGCTGCTCTACCTGAACGACCCCCGCGAGGGCTCCCATTCGGTCCGGCCCGGCCGCGACGTCCTCACCGGTGGCTACTACGACAACCTCTATCTCGGGCCGCTCCTCGCAAGGGGGCGGCGGGTCCTGGTCCTGGGGATGGGCGGCGGGACGACCGTCGCGGCCTACCGGCGCCTCTATCCCGGAGCGCACGTCACCGCGGTCGAGATCGACCCCCTCGTCGTGCGCGTCGCCCACGAGTACCTCGGCCTCGAGCGGGGGCCCGACCTCGACGTCCACGTCGAGGACGCCCGGCCGTTCCTGAGGCGAAGGAGCGAGCTCTTCGACGTCATCGAGGTCGACGTCTTCGCCGGCGGCCCCTACGCGCCCTTCTACTGCCTCACCTCCGAGTTCTTCGGGGAGGTGCGGGCGAGGCTCGCGCCCGCCGGCCTCCTTTCCATGAACGTCTACGCCCCGGGAGGCGACCGCACGCTCGCCGAGGTCGTCATCGCGACCCTGGCGAAGGTATTCCCCACCGTCTTCGAGCTCCAACGGGAGGAGGAGCGCGTGCTGATCGCGTTCCGGGAGCCGACCTCGCCCGAGACGGTGCGGGCGCTCCTCGCCAGCCCCGAGGTCCCCGACGAGATCCGTCCGGTCGCCCGCGAAACGGCGGCCGCTCTCCGGACGGCCGTGTCGGGCGGGGGAATCGTCCTCACGGACGACCGCGCCCCCGTCGAGCCGCTGACTCACCGGATGATCGTGCGCCGGGACCGCCTTCGTGCGGAAAGCGCCCGGAACTGAGTCACGTAGCATGGCGGGTGCCGTCAGGCACTCGTCCGGAAAGGAACCGTCGGAGCCGACCATGGCGAACGCGAAAACGAAGCGA
>CAVRJB010000001.1:0-128987 GCA_963721385.1 uncultured Acidobacteriota bacterium | reverse complement strand
GGGGTTCGGTTCCCGCATTCTAGGGTGATCCGCCGCCGGACGCCCGTCGCCGCCGTGGAGTCCTGGCCCCCGCTTCTTCCGGATCCCGGCCCGTTGCGGAGACAGCGGCTCAGTCTCAAGGCGATATCATCGGGGGGCAGGAGGCGGACGTGATCCACGACAGCATCCTCGGCACCATCGGCAACACCCCCGTCATCCGGATCAACCGGCTCGCGCCGGAGGGGACGACGATCTACGTCAAGTGCGAGGCCTTCAACCCGATGAGCTCCGTGAAGGACCGGCTCGCGATCGCGATGATCGAGGACGCCGAGCGCCGGGGCGTCCTGAAGCCCGGCCAGACCGTCATCGAGCCGACGTCCGGCAACACCGGGATCGCGCTCGCGATGGTCTGCGCGGTGAAGGGCTATCCCTTCGTCGCGATCATGGCCGACTCGTTCTCGGTGGAGCGGCGGAAGCTGATGAAGGGGCTCGGCGCCACGGTGGTCCTCAGCCCGGCGGCGGAACGCGCCTCGGGGATGGTGAAGATGGCGAGGGAGCTGGCCGACAAGCACGGCTGGTTCCTCCCGCAGCAGTTCGAGAACCCGTCCAACCCGGAGTACCACCGGAACACGACCGGACCGGAGATCATCCGCGACTTCGCCGGCCGGCGGCTGGACTACTTCGTCTCGGGCATCGGGACCGGCGGGACCCTGACCGGTGCCGGCGAAATCCTGAAGGTGGCCCGGCCCGACATCCGGATCGTCTTCACGGAGCCGGCCGGCGCGCCGATGGTGACGAAGGGGGAATGGGCGCCGCACAAGATCCAGGGCTGGACGACCGACTTCGTCCCGGCCGTGTTCGACCGGAAGGTCTACGACGAGGCGGTCCTCGTGACCGACGTCGAGTCCCGGGACGCCGCACGGGCTCTGGCGCAGAAGGAAGGAATCTTCTGCGGAATCTCGTCCGGCGCCACCTTCGCGGCGGCGCGGAAGGTAGCCGAGAAGGCACCGAAGGGCTCGGTCCTCCTCGCGATGCTCCCCGACACCGGCGAGCGGTACCTTTCGACGATACTCTTCGAGGGGATCACGGAGGAGAGTGACGCGCTTCCCGTCTGACCGCCGCAGGACGCTCCTCGCCGCCGAGAGGCCGACGGAGGCCCTGTCGCGCCACGGCCGCCACCGCGTCGCCCTCGGATTTCCGAACGCCTACGAGATCGGGATGTCGAACCTCGGGTTCCAGTGGGTCTACCGGCTCCTGAACCGCGAGGAGGACGTCGCCTGCGAGCGCTTCTTCGTGGAGGAAGACGACGACGACCGCCGCGGCCCGCGGACGCTCGAGAGCGACAGACCGATCGGCGACTTCCCGCTCGTCGCTTTCTCCATTTCGTGGGAGATGGATTACGCGAACTTCCTGAAGCTTCTCTCCGCCGCGCGGATCCCGCTCGATCGGACCGCCCGCGGCGAGGGGGACCCTGTCGTCCTCGTCGGCGGCGACTGCGCGCGGATCAACCCCGCCCCGCTCACGCCGTGGGTCGACGTCTTTGCCATGGGCGACGGCGAGAAGCTCGTCCCTGCCATCGGCGACGTCCTGCGCCGCGACCTGTCGCGCGACAAGGCGCTCGAGGCGTTCGCCGCGCTCCCCGGCCTCTACGTCCCGGCGCTCCACGGGCTCCGCGCCGAGACGGCCGAAGACGGGAAGATCGTCGTCCAGCAGTTCAAGGCGGCCGAGGGAGCCTCCCGCGAGCCGCCCCACACGACGCTCCTGACGCCGCACACCGAGCTTTCGGACAAGCTCCTCATCGAGGTCGCGCGCGGCTGCTCGGAGATGTGCCGGTTCTGCTGGGCGGCCTACGCCATGGCGCCGCAGGTCCGGATCCCGGCCGAGCGCCTCCTGGACGTGGCGCGGCGAAACCGCCCGCTGACGTCGCGCATCGGCCTCATCGCGACCGCCGTCGCCGACCACCCGGAGATCCTTCCGATCCTGCGGGGCCTTCAGGCGCTCGACTTCCACATCGCCCTCTCCTCCGTGAAGATCGATGCGATCTCGGCCGAGATTCTCGCGATCCTGACGGCGCAGGGGGAGCGGGCGCTCGCGATCGCCCCGGAAGCGGGGAACGAGCGGCTCCGCCGCGCCCTGAACAAGAAGGTCTCCGACGAAATGCTCCGCGAGAAGGTGCGGATCATCGCCGAGTCGGGCATCACCCAGCTGAAGCTCTACCTCCAGATCGGCCTGCCGGGCGAGACCGACGAGGACGTCGCCGACCTCGTCCGGCTCGTCGACGAGCTCCGGATGATCGTGCTCGCCGAGGGGCGGAAGCGCGGCCGCGTCGGGACCCTCGTCCCGACGGTGAACGCCTTCATCCCGAAGCCGCACACCCCGTTCGAGAACGAATCCCTCGAAGACCCGGACGAGATCGCACGGAAGATGAAGCTCCTCGGCGACGCCTTCAAGGGGATGCCGAACGTGACGTTCCGCGGCATGCCGCCCGTCGAGGCGGTCTGGGAGGCTTACCTCGCGAAGATGGGGCTCGAGTCGGGGCCGATCCTCGCGGAAGCCGCGGCCGGCGTTCCGGTCCGGCGGCTGGTCAAGGAGCACCGGGAGACGATCCTCGCCGTCGTCCGCCCCGCGCGCCCGGCTCTCCAGGGCCTTCCCGCCGACCTTCCGCGCGGCGTCTTCGACCCCCACGCCCGCCAGTCGTCGCCGTGGGGGTTCGTCTCCAAGAGCTGAGGAACCGATGAGAACAGTCGCCGCCGCCCTGCTCTTCACGTGTTCGATCGCCGCCTCGGCGCAGGCTCCCGCGCCCGGCGGCGCGACCGCCCGGCTCGACCAGCTCGCGTGGATGGCGGGTGCCTGGGGCGGCCCCGACGGCACCGCCGCGGTCGAGGAAGTCTGGCTGCCGCCGAAGGGCGGACTCATGCTCGGCCTCGGGCGGACCGTGAGGGACGGCAAGGCGGTCGAGTTCGAGTTCCTGCGGATCGAGCAGCAGGGGGAGACGCTCGTCTACCTCGCGAGCCCCGGCGGCAAGCCCGCGACGCCGTTCCCCCTCGCCGCGATCGACGCGACGGGCGTCGTCTTCGAGAGCGTCCTCGAGTTCCCGCGCCGCGTCTCCTACCGGAAGAACGCGGATGGCACGCTCACGGCGCGCATCGAAGGAACGCGCGGCGGCAAGTCCGCCGCAAAGGAGTGGACCTGGAGGCGGACGCTGAACCTCGATTGACCTCCGCATGCTAGCATGATGGCAGGAAGGAAGCGGCAATGCCTCAGGTACGTGGAGCGGAAATCAAGGTCGTCGGGAAGAGCGGTCAGATTTCGCTCGGGAAGAACTATGCGGGAAAGGCTCTGCGGGTCGAGCGCCGCCGGGACGGCGCGATCATCCTCACGGCCGTGGCCGTCATTCCCGAGAGTCAGCTCTGGACCCTCGAGGAGCCGAATCGTTCGCGGATCAGGCGCGGTCTCGCGTGGGCCTCGGCAACGACTCCGGCCGAGTCCGACGTCGACGCTCTCGTCGCACAGAGCCCCAAGGCCGTGAGCCGCTCGCGTGGCCGCCGGCGCTGATCGAGTCCGGCTCGACCTCAACAGCCCCGAGTTCCAGGACGTCTTCTTCCGCCTCGAGACCGCCGAGCTGAAGCAAGTTGTCGCGTCTCTGCGCCGACTCGCCGAGCTGGACTGGAGTGCGATCTACCGGCACACGGGCTTCCAGTGGGAGGCGATCAGGCATCTCAAAGCGCCCAACGGTGCCGGCATCTACTCGCTTCGCCTGAGCCAGAAAGTCCGCGCGCTCGCGTTTCGAGACGGCCCTTTCCTTCGCTTCATCTCCCTGCACCCCGATCACGATTCAGCGTACCGCCGCTGATGCGTTGTCGCTGTCAGCCGCGCGCGGCGCGGAAGTAGGCGTCGGCGCCCGTCTTCAGGAGCGCGGTCACCGAGTGGAGGAGGATCGTCAGGCCGCGCGCGGCGAGCTCCTTCGCCCGCGCGCCGGTCGGTGCCACGGTCCCGACGATCAGGCCCTTCGAGCGTGAGACCTCGGCGACGCGGTCGATCGCGGCCTCGACCTCCGGGTGCGCGGGGCCGTCGGAGAACCCGAGAGCCATCGAAAGGTCCCGCGGGCCGACGATGAAGCCGTCGAGGCCCGGCACCGCCGCGAGCTCCTCGACGCGCTCGAGCGCCTCGCGCGTCTCCACCTGGGGGAGGACGAGCGTCTCCGCGTTCGACCGCGCAACCCACTCCGCCTGCGTCTCCCGGCCGATCAGCCACTCGTTCGCCCGGACGGCCGCGATGCCTCGCCGGCCGAGCGGCGGGTACTTCACGGCGGCCACCAGCTCCCGGACGTCGTCCGCGCTCCGGACGCCCGGGAGCATCACCCCCGCCATCCCGGCGTCGAGGTACTGGAGGATCAGCTTCGGGTCGAGGCCGCGAGGCCTGACGAGAGGCAGGATTCCGGCGCCCTCGCAGGCGCGGACGACGGCCTCGGCCTCCCGCGGGCCCGCCGGGCCGTGCTCGGTGTCGAGGATGTAGAGCGCGAAACCGACGAGGCCAAGCGTCTCGATGAGCGCCGGCTCGAAGTCCGGGGAGAGGAGACCGTGCACCGCCTCGCCCGCCCTCCGTTTCTCCCTCACGTCCACCGGTCTCATCGTCGTTCCCGTCCCTTCACGCCGACCTGAGGCCGGCGCGGTGAGCGAGCCAGGCGAGGAGGATCCCCGCGTAGCCGTCCACCGCATAGTGCCATCCCGTCACGAGCGAGCCGAAGAACGTCAACGCGGCGAAGAGCCCGAAGACGAAAGCGAGCCGCGGCTGGCGCCGCCGCGCGAAGAAGGCGACGAAGGCCTGCGCGCCCACGTGGAGGCTCGGCATCGCGGCGATGCCGAATGCGGCGTTCACGGTCATCGGGCGTCCGGGCTCGACGGCGCCGGTGACCGCGCGGTACTGCTCGAGAAGGAGACGCTGGGTGTTCGCCTGGAGCGGCACGTGAGGGTGCGCGGCGGCCGCGTCGTCGGAAAAGACGTAGCAGGGGCCGAGCGCCGGCGTCGCGAGGTAGAACCACGCGCCCGCGATCCAGAGGACGGCAAAGCCGGCCGCGAATCGGGTCCGCTCGCGCCGCGACAGCGTCGAGCCGAACCAGCCGGCGGCGAACATCATCGTCACGAAGAAGCCCGCGTAGTAGACGTCCAGAAAGCGCCAGAGGGCCGGGAACGGGAAGAGCTCCACCGCGAACCGGACGGGGTTCACGCCGAGGTGGAGCTTCTGGTCGAGGACGGCCAGCAGCGGGTCGAAGAGCGTCGGGTGGAGCCGCGGAACGAAGATCTTCAGCCACGAATAGCCGTACGACGTCAGGGCCACGACCGCCGCGAAGCGGAGGAGGTCGACGAGCGACGCGCGCGACGAGATCCGCCGGAGGTAGAGCCGCGCGCGTCCCCTCCCGCCGCGAAGCGCGAGGAGGAGCGCCCGGAGGCCCGCCCCCGCCAGAAGAAGAGCCGCGACGAAGAGGAACATCGGAATCTGTCCGCGGATCGTCGCGCCGACGTTCAGCGGAAAGCCGGCGCGCCGGACGATCAGGGCGACGACGAGCACCGCGTTCGCGAGCGCCGCGGCCTCGTACCAGCGGATTCGCGGCACGGCGGGAGGTTCAGCCCCCGACGCGCATCAGCGCGCCGTAGAGGTCGTTCGCCGAGGGAGGCCGCCTCTCGGGGCTCTTCGCGAGGCAGGACATCACGATCCGGTCGAGGAGCTCCGGAAGGTCCGGGCGGCGCGACCCGGGAGGCGGCGGCGAGGCCGCGACGTGGGCCCGCATCACCTCGGCGGGATCACGCCCCTCGATCGGCCGCGTCCCGGTGAAGAGCTCGTAGAGGACGACGCCCACGGCGTAGACGTCGCTCCGCTCGTCGAGGGCGAGGCCGCGCGCCTGCTCGGGGCTCATGTAGTAGGGGGTGCCGACCGTCTGTCCCAGCTCGCTCGCCGGGTCGATCCCCGCGCTCGGACGGGCGATGCCGAAGTCCATCAGCTTCACGACGCCGTTCGGCAGCACCATGATGTTCGGCGGCTTCACGTCGCGGTGGAGGATGCCGGCCTCGTGGACCGCGGCAAGGCCGCGGCAGAGCTGCTTCGCGATTTGCAGGCCGGGCCCGAGCGACACCGCGCCGCGTCGGTCGATCACCTCGCGAAGCGTCGTCCCGGGGACGTACTCCATCGTCAGGAACCGGAGGCCCCCGAACTCGCCGAGGTCGTGCGTCCGGACGACGTTCCGGTGCGTGATCTTTCGCGCGAGGCGGATCTCCTGCCGAAGCGCCGGGATCGCCAGCGCCTCATCGTCGAAAGCGTCCGGCGCAAGGACTTTCAAGGCGATCTCGTCATCCAGCTCCCGGTCGTGGGCCCGGTAGACCCGCCCCATCCCCCCCTTGCCGAGGATCGAACGGACGACGTACCGGTTCGCGAAGAGCTGGCCGACTCGCGGCCCCGCTCCGGGCCGCGACGGCTCGGGCGGAGCCGCCGCCGGCGTTTCGCCCGAGGCCGGCCGCTCCTCCCCGGGCCGGCGCGCCATCCCGGCGATCATCGCTTCCAGCGCCGCCTTCTCCTTCAGTTCGCCGACCATCGCCGAGAACGCGCGGGCGAGAGCGCCGACCTCGTCCGAACCCCCGTCGGGGAGCTTCACGTCGAGGTTTCCCGCCCGGATCTCGTCGGCTCCCCGCGCGAGCTGCGCGATCGGCCGCGCGATCCGCCGGGCGACGAGATAGGACGCCGGGAGCGCGACGAGGAGCGCGCCGACGCCGATCAGGACCAGCGTGTTCCGGATCCGGCGAAACGCCGCCGTCTCCTCGTCGCGCGAGCGGGAGACGACGAGCGCCCCGAGCGTTTCGCCCGAAGCGCTCCGGAGCGGCACGGCCGCCGCGATCCGCCGTTCGCCGGCGGCGTCCACGTCCAGCGGGCCGACCTCCCGCCCCTCCGAAAGGAGCGCCTCCCGCGCGGCGCCGTCCCGGTCGAGGGCCGAAAGGAGCGCGCCGCCGTCCACGCCCTTCGTCGAGGCCGAGAGCTCCAGCGCGGGTGGCTCGCCGCGCCGTGCGGTGTCGACGACGAACGCCACCTGTCCGTTCGTGATCCCCTTCAGGGCGTCCGCGCGTGCCTCGTCGAACGGCGCTGCCGCCGCGACCACGCCGAGGAGACGCCCCTCGCCCTTCGAGACGTCGCCGGCGATGACCGGCACGGCCGCGACGAGAGCGAGCGACTTTCCCTCGCGGATGACGGCCGACGACGCGGACATCCGGAGCGCGCCCGCCACCCACTTCACGCCCGCGAACGACCGCCGGTTCTCCTCCGTCACGAGCGCGTCGCTCCGCCCGATCAGGACGCCCGACGCATCGAAGAGGAAGACCGTCCGGGCTCCCAGTTTCGCCGCCTTGTCGTCGGCCCAGTCGAGGATCGTCCCCGCCGTCTCGGGAGTCTCCGGCAGCGCGAAGAGCTGGCGCGTCCCCGATTCGTCGGCCACCGACGCCACGGCGCCACGGAGGCTCTCGGCCAGGCCTCCCTGATAGCTCCGGAAGATCCCCGGGATCGCTTTCAGTCCCTCGCGGATGCTCGTCTCGGCTGCGGCGTTGGCGCGCCACGAAGCGACCGAGAGGGCGAGCCCGAGGGAGCCGACGACGAGGAGGGCCGCGACGAGGAAGATCTTCGTCCCCAGCTTCAGGCCGCGGCGGAACGGCGGCGCCA
Organism: uncultured Acidobacteriota bacterium; assembly: GCA_963721385.1. Taxonomy (GTDB): domain Bacteria; phylum Acidobacteriota; class Thermoanaerobaculia; order UBA5066; family UBA5066; genus DAOMFB01. Next base: position 121,310 of record CAVRJB010000001.1, on the reverse strand, counting down.
CCGTCGCGGGCGGGAGCGCGACCGTCGGCGGCGCGAGCGGGCGGATCTCCTCGGTCTCAGTATCGGTTGTCATCGTCGCCCGGTGGCGGGTAGTCCCGCCCGTGCTTGTTCTTGTGGGGTGTCTCCTGGAAGGCGGAGCCGTCCAGGATCACGGAAAGCTCCGCCGCCTTCCCGGCGGCGACGTCGACGGCGCCGGACCAGTCGCCCCCCCGCTCGTCCCAGACGCGAACCGGGTGCCGGCCGGGAGGAACGCCGGCGAGGACGACGCTCCCCTCGGCGTCCGCCTGCGCGTAGAGCGGGCCCTCCACGACGAGAAGGTAGGCCGCCATCTGCGGGTGGATGTTGCAGTAAATCCGGACGAGACCGGGCGTCGTGAAGGTCTTCGACTTCGAGGCGCCGTTCCGGTAAAGGCCGAGGTCGAACGCGTCCTTCCCCGAAGGGCTGAAGACGTTGTGGTAGATCGGGTCGTCGTTCGGGAAGGTGACGGTCGTGCCGGCCGGGACGACGAGGACGCGCGGGTCGAACCGCTTCGACCTCGATGCGAGACTCGGCTTCGCCGGCTCCCGCCCCGGGGGGCCCGGCTCCGCAATCCAGACGACGCTCCCGGAGGCCGGAACGGTGTGGCCGCCGGGCGCGATCATCCGGACGACGGCCCGGATCTCCCCCGTCGCCGCCGGCGGAGGCTCCGAGTGAAGGCGCTGACCGGCGAGGAGAACGAGCCCCGCGACCCCGACGGCCGCGAGGGGCGAAAGAGCGGTCTGGCGTGTCACCTGCGTCGCGATTCTAAGTCCCTGGCGGACCCGGACCGCGCCCGGATGAGCCGTGGGCGAGCTGCCACGCGGGACTCTTTTCGCGGAGCTTCTTGACGCCGGCGACGACGCGCTCCGCCGCGAAGTCGACCTCCTCCTCCGTCGTGAAGCGCCCGAGGCCGAACCGGATCGACTCCTGCGCCTCCTCCTTCGAGAGGCCGATCCCTCTGAGGACGTGGCTCGGCTCGGCGGTCGCCGACGTGCAGGCCGAGCCCGAGGAGACGGCCACGTCGCGAACGTCCATCATCAGCGCGTCGCTCGCGACCCCGGCGAACCGGAGGTTCAGGTTTCCCGGGAGGCGGTCGGCTGGAGAGCCGTTGAGGAAGACCTCCGGAAGCGCCGCGAGCCGTGCGTGGAGACGGTTTCGGAGAGACCCGACGCGTTCCGCCTCCGCCTCGCGCCCCTCCGTCGCAAGCCGGACCGCCGCGCCGAAGCCGACGATCCCGGGCACGTCGAGCGTCCCGGAGCGGAGCCCTCTCTCGTGCCCGCCGCCGAAGACGATCGGAGAAAGCGTCACGCGCGGCCCGACCGAACGGAGGTAGAGCGCGCCGACTCCCTTGGGCCCGCAGAGCTTGTGCGCCGTGACGGAGACGAGATCGGCCCCGACGGCGTTCGCGTCGAAGGGGACCTTGCCGAACGCCTGGACGGCGTCCGTGTGGAAGAGGATCCCTCTCTCCTTGCAGAGCCGGCCGATCTCGGCCACGGGGTTCAACGTGCCGATCTCGTTGTTCGCCATCATGACCGAGACGAGGATCGTCTTCTCCCCGACTGCCGCGGCGACGGCCTCGGCGCTCGTGACCCCGAACCTGTCCGGGGAGACGAACGTCACCCGAAACCCTTCGGCCTCGAGTTGCCGGCAGGGGTCGAGGACGGCGCGGTGCTCGATCGCGGAGGTCACCACGTGGTCGCCCTTCGCCCGGTAGGCGCGGGCGGCGCCGAGGAGGGCGAGGTTGTTCGACTCGGTCGCCCCCGAGGTGAAGACGATCTCGCGGGGGTTCGCGCCGAGGGCCGCCGCGATCACCTCGCGGGCGGCGCCGACGGCCGCCTCGGCGCGGAGGCCGAAGACGTGGCTCCGCGAAGCGGCGTTCCCGAAATGCTCGGTGAAGTAAGGCCGCATCGCCTCGAAGACGCGCGGGTCGACCGGCGTCGTCGCGTGGTAGTCGAGGTAGACAGGGACGTTCAGCGGTTCCCCCCGCGACACTCTAGGCACGCCGGGCGGTTCCGTGCAAGATCAACCCTCATGCGGCACGTCCTCGTCGCCACCTCTCACCGCCCCCAGCTCGCCGACGAGCTGCGAGCCGCGGCCGACGGCCGGACGGTCTTCAACGCCGTTCACGGCGTCGAGGCCGCGCTCGAGCGGCTCTCACGCTCGGCGCGCGTCGACGCGGTCGTCACCGACGACCCCGGCATCGCGGCCGCGATCCAGAGCGAGATCCCCGGAACGCTCCCCGTCGTCCTCGCCGCGGACGACGAGGGGCCGCACGCCGTCCTCGAGGCGCTCGACGGCCGCGTGACGGCGTAGCAACCCTTCCCCTCCCGGCCTCCACGACCGACCCGCACGCGCTACTATTTCCCCGGAAGATGGAAGACGTCGCCGCGTTTACCGGCGTACCCGCCGACACCTCCCGCAAGGCGCTTGAGGTTCAGTTCGGGGTCCTTCGGCAGATGGGAACCGCGGGTCGCTTCCGCGCGGGCCTGGATCTCTGCGAGGACGTCAGGAAGGGCCTCGCGGCCGCCGTACGAAACCGCCATCCTGGCTACGACGACGGGACGGTGCGGCTCGCCACGGTCCGGCTCATGCTGGGAGAGCAGCTCTTTCGCGAGGTCTTTCCCGACGTCGAGGTCCAGCCCTGACGTTCGAGGAGTTCCTTCGCTTCGTCACGGGGCGGCTCGAGATCTGCGGCATTCCCTACATGGTGAGCGGCGGCGCCGCCGTTCTCGCGCACGGCGAGCCACGATTCACGGCCGACATCGACGTCGTGATCGCCCCGTCGGCGGAACAACTCGGCCGCTTCGTGGACCTCTGCCGCGCCGAGACATACGCGAACTCCCAAGCCGCGCTCGAAGCCCTGCGAGATCGCACGACGTTCAACATCATCGATTCCCGGACAGGGTGGAAAGCCGATCTCGTTCTCCTGAAGTCCAGTCCATTCAGCCGGACAGAGTTCGAACGCCGCCGTCCCATCGAGACCCTCGGCGTTCGCGTCACGGGCGTTTCCCCGGAGGACCTCGTTCTGAGCAAGCTCTCCTGGGCAAGGAACGCAGCCTCGGAGAAGCAGCTCCGCGACGTCGCCGGGGTTCTTCGCGTTCAACGCGAGGCGCTCGACCTCGAATACCTTCGCCACTGGGCGAAGGAGCTGGGTGTCGCGGAGACACTGGAGGAGCTGCTGAAGAAGACGCAGTCCTGACCGCAGTCCTCGACGTCAGCGGGGGGCTTCTTCCATCTGCGCCCTCTTGTACTCGGAGCGCATCTCCGACTGGAGGCGCCCGAGGCGGTAGGCGTCGCGGTTGACGAAGCGGCCCCAGCAGGCGAGCGACGGGTGGACCTCCTCGATCCGCTTCCACATCTCCTGCACGAGGACACGGTAGTCCGGGTGCCCCTGCGGCATCGAGCGGAGCTCGCAGAAGTGGACCGCCTCCCGGAGGTTCATCCGGATCGTCCAGCGGGCGCGGTACGCGAAGGGGACGACGTACTGGGCCTCCTCGGGAAACTCGTTCCGGAGCGCCTCGTGCAGGTCGTTCGCGCGCCCCATGCACTCCTCGAACGCCGCCCGGCCGTCGATCTCGTCCAGCTCGGGCGGGACGTCGTACCCGTGCGCCGTCGTGAAGAGCTGGCGCTCCTGCGACAGGATCCGGTGCCGGTGGAGGTCGCGGTAGATGCCGAAGTTGCCGGTGACGTCGAACGTGTAGTCGACGGCCTCGAGCGCCCGCGGCGGCTTGTCGCGACGGTTCCGCCGGAGAGACGCCATCTCCGCCATCCGGGCGGCGCGCTCCGGGGCCGGCATCGCGCGGACGCGGGAGCGCACCGCCTCCAGCGGAGCGCCGGCGTGCGGGTAGAGGAGCGCCGCGAAGACTTTTTCCTCCCCGTCGGGATCGACGTCGAGAAGGCGGACCGGCGCGGACGACGGCGCAGCGGAGACGAGGACCTCGGCCGCGGCCGCGCGGGCCCGCCCGCGAATCGCCGCGAGGTAGTCACTCTTCTTCGCCCGCTTCACGAAGGCGGGGATGACGTCGTCGAGCTCCCGCTGGATGGCTCCTCCGAGACTCGCGCACTCCGCGAGGTCTTCGGAGAGGAGCCGGTTCATGAGGTGCTCGAAGGCCTGGCCCGAGGCGAAGATCCCGACGTTCGTCAGCGTGGCGCCGGGGAGGTAGCTTCGCATCACGTCGCAGGCGTGGGCCCGGACGGTGGCGGCGTAGGCGCGGGTCGCCATCTTCAGGAGCTCGGCGTCGCGTGAAACGTCGGCCCACGGGAGCGGCTCCCCCGTCTTCGGGTGGCGCACCTCGACCTCCTCGATCGGAAGGAGGCGCCTGATCCCCTCGATCATCGGGTCGATCTGCGCGGCGTAGGTCGAGAAGAGCCTCTCCATGAGGGCGAGGGTGGCGTCGCGGTGTCGCGAGGCCATGAGGCGCGCTTCCCGGTGGAAGAGCCAGCCCCCGTCCTCGTCCTTCTGGTCGAAGCGGACGTAGCGGGTCGACTTCTCGAGGAAGGCGATGCCGACGCGGCTGTCCTCGATCCGCTTCGCGGCGACGTTCGAGATCCGCTCGCACGCCACGTGCGCCCCGCCGAGCTGGGCGACCGAGTCGTCCCCGTAGCCGACGAGGACGCGTTCGTAGAAGTCGCGGGCCCGCTTCAGAGCGGCGTCGTCGGGTGGCGGGGGGCCCATCGTCGCTCCGAGGACGCCCGCCGAAAGCCCTTCCCCGCCGTGGAACTCGTCGAGGAAGACGCGCCGAAGGCTCTTGGCCGTCCTGCTGTAGCGCGAGAAGAGCGCGCCGGCCACTTCCTGCGGGAGCTTCAGCGCGAAGACGTCGCGGTCACAGTTCGTGAAATACGGCGACAGTGTCCGCCGCTCGTCCTCGGAAAACCTCTCGGGCATCTCCTGCGATCTTATCCGCTACTCCGCGACGACGAGTGCGGCGATGACAGGCGACATCGGGCGCCCCGAGGCATTCCCTTCTCCGGCGTAAAGGAGGACCCAGTAGTGCCCGGCGCCCTCGGCGAGGGGGAGGCTCGCCGTGATCCGCCCGCCCGCCGCGTCGTACTGTCCCTGGCTTCCGTCGGGGTAGCGGTACGAGCCGGAGAGAAGCGGCCGGAGGAGCGCCACCGCCTTCGGGTAGCCGTACGAGCCGCGCCGCCGGATCTCCTCCCGCGAGAGCGGCGTCGGCGTCCGGGCATACGCGACCTCGATCACCCCGGCCGTCCAGCCCGCCGGCAGCTTCGCGGCGAAGAGGGCCGTCCCGGCCGGGCGGACGGGCCCCGCCGGGACTTCCACCCACTCGGCCACGCGGCGGCTGAACTCCTCGGTCATCCGAAACTCGCCGTCCGCCCAGCCGACGCCGAAGCCGACGTGAGTCCAGTTCGGGTCGAGGATCGCTCGCCGATGCCCGTCGTCCGGAGGCCGCTCTCCCATCATCCGCGCGTGAGCCTCGAGGAGGAGGCGCTCGATCTCGGAGGGCGTGATCGGGCTGCCGGTCCGCGAGAAGGACGAGACGTTCTCCGCGTGGTAGTCGATCCCGCCGGCAAGCGCCCAGCGGAGATAGGGCGGGCGCCCTTCGAGGTCCCAGTGGCCGGAATAGGAGTTCGCCGCGGCGTCCTGGCAGAACGCGTCTCCCACCTTCGCCGCGAGGAGATCGTAGGTGAGCGGCTGGAGACCGCGTGCGTGGCGCTCCTCGTTGAGGCGCGCGAGGAGCTTCTTCTTCTCCTCCGGCGCCCGCTCCCGGTAGGCGATCCGGTCCCGATCCGGCCCGTAGCGGACCAGGGGGACCGGCGACGCCGGCGGGACCCGCGCGCAGGCTCCCGCGAGGAGCGCCAGCGCTCCCGCGGCCGCGCGCCGTCCCTGAAGCTTCCGCATCACGCCGGCCCCCTTGTCCCGCCCGTAGAATCTAACCGCCGTTCCGCACGACGCCAAGCGCCGCGGAGAGATTGGAGTCACCCTATGTACGCCATCGAATCGCTCCACGCCCGGGAGGTCCTCGATTCCCGCGGAAACCCGACGCTCGAGGTCGAGTGCCGTCTCGAGGGGGGTGCGTCGGCGCGCGCCGCGGTCCCGTCCGGCGCGTCGACCGGGACGCGCGAAGCGCTCGAGCTCCGCGACGGCGACAAAAAGCGGTACGGCGGGAAGGGGGTCCTCCACGCCGTCCGGAACGTGAACGACATCCTCGCCCCCGAGATCACCGGAATGGACGCGCGGATGCAAGCCGAGATCGACCGGATGATGATCGACCTCGACGGCACCGAGACGAAGTCGAAGCTCGGGGCGAACGCGCTCCTCGGTGTCTCGATGGCCGTCTGCCGCGCGGCGGCCGACGCCTGCGGCCTGCCGCTCTTCCGCTACGTCGGCGGGCCGGGGGCCGTCACGCTTCCCGTCCCGATGATGAACGTCATCAACGGCGGCGCGCACGCCGACAACCCGCTCGACCCGCAGGAGTTCATGCTCTTCCCCGCCGGCGCGCCGTCGTTCCGCGAGGCGCTTCGGACCGGCGCCGAGGTCTTCCACGCGCTGAAGGGACTCCTCAAGGCGAAAAAGCTCGCGACGGGCGTCGGCGACGAGGGGGGCTTCGCGCCCGACGTCGCCACCGCGCGGCAGGCGCTCGACCTGATCGTCGAGGCGATCGGCAAGGCGGGGTACAAGCCCGGGAAGGACGTCTTCATCACGCTCGACCCGGCGGCGTCGGAGTTCTTCGAGGACGGGACGTACGCGCTCGAAGGGAAGAAGCTCTCGCCCGCCGAGATGGTGGCGTTCTGGGAGGGGCTCGTCGCCGACTACCCGATCGTCTCCATCGAGGACGGCTGCGCCGAGCAGGACCGCGAGGGTGGAAGCTGATGACCCGGAAGCTCGGGTCGAAGATCCACCTCGTCGGCGACGACGTCTTCGTCACGAACCCGAAGCATCCTCGCCGAAGGCATCCGGGACGGCATCGCCAACGGTCTTCTCGTGAAGGTGAACCAGATCGGCACGATCAGCGAGACGCTGCAGGCCGTCCGGATGGCGCAGACCGCGAAGTACGTCACCGTGCAGTCGCACCGGTCGGGCGAGACCGAAGACACGACGATCGCCGACCTCGCCGTCGCCACGAACGCCGGCTTCATCAAGACCGGCTCCCTCTGCCGGAGCGAACGGATCGCGAAGTACAACCGCCTCCTCCGGATCGAGGAGGACCTCGGCGACACCGGCGTCTGGCCGGGACTTTCGGCGGTCAAGGCGTAGGACCCGGGGCGGCCGCCGCCCTTGTGCTACCCTCCGCGGCTTCATGGTCGCCATACTGAGTCTCTTCCTCGCCCTCTCGCTTCCAGCCGCCGGTACCTCGCGGGCCGCCGAAGAAGCCGTCCGCCTTGCCGGCGCCGCGGCGCGCTTCGACACGGCCGCCTTCTCCGGCACCTACCTCCGGACGACCCGCACGCAGGTCGTCACGGCCGGCACTCTCCTTCTCGACGAGGTGGAAACCGTGCGTGTCGTCGTCCGGAACGGCCGCCGCACGACGGAGCTGATCCGCGCCACGGCCGCGGGGAGCGACGTGACGGACGAGCGCCGCAGCAGTGACGCCACCGCGACGGCGGCGCCGACCATTTCGGCGGCAACCCCGTCCCTGTCGACGCCGGACGGCCTCGTCTTCCGGACGCTGGACCTCGGCACCGGCGCCTGCGCGGCCGCCTTCGGGTCCGGAGAGACAGCGGGAGCGACTCAGCCCCATGGAAAGCTCGCCTGGGACTGCGGCACCGGGACCCCCCTCTGGGCCGAGTTCCGCCCCGTCGACGCGCCCGCCGAGCTGGCCGAGCCGCGCGCCCGGCTGGAGTTCGCGCGCGCCGGAGAGATCGTCTACGCCTCCCTCTACACGCTCGAGGGAAAGGTCGAGGACGGCTCCGACGCCGCCACGCTCCGGCTGATCCAGGAAATCTCGGGCGTCACGCCCGACGCTCCCGGCCGCGCCAACTGATCCTTCGCTTCGGTTCCCCGCGCCCCTGCGAGACAATGGACCGTGCGCTTCACGAAGATCGTCGGCCCGCCGGCCCAGGGAGCGAGGACCGTCGGCATTCGGCGGCTTCCCGGCCGATACGCCGACCGGCAGAACGTCGCCCGGAAAGACGAGCCGTCCGAGGAGGCGGCGACGCCGTCGCCGGCCGCGAGGCCCGATCGGCCGACGGTGAACCCGGCGTCCTATCTCGTCGTCTCGCTCCTCTTTTCGGCTCTTCTCTTCGGCCTCTTCCTCGTCGGCGACCGCGGCTTCCTGTCGGTCCGGAGGCAGCGGCAGGAGCTGGTCAAGTCGCAGAACGAGCTCCAGATTCTGGCCGACGAGAACCGGAGGCTCGAAGGAGAGCTCGCGGCGCTGAAGAGCGACCCGAAGGCCGTCGAGAAGATCGCCCGCGAGAAGCTCGGCCTCGTGAAGCCGGGCGAGGTGGTCCTGATTCTCCCCGACGGGTGGGAACGGCGCGTCCGCCCCGCGAAGCCCTGACGGGTCAGCGGACGGTTTCGAGGTCCTTCAGCACCTCGGCCGCGTGCTTCGACGGCACGACCGTCTCGTAGACCTTCGCGATCTTCCCTTTCGAGTCGACGAGGAAGCTCTTCCGCTTCGCGACGCCGAACGCGAGGTCGACGCCGTAGCGCCGGATCACCTCGCCGCTTTCGTCCGCGAGGAGCGGGAAGGAGAGGCCGTTCTTCTTCGCGAACTTCTCCTGCGCCTCGACGGTGTCCTTCGAGATGCCGATGACGGCGACGTCCTTCGGGTACTTCGGGCCTTCGTCACGGAAGGCACAGGCTTCCACGGTTCACCCGGGGGTGTCGGCCTTCGGGTAGAAAAAGAGGACCACACGCTTCCCGCGCAGCTCCGACAGCCGCACGGTCTTTCCAGCCTGGTCCTCGAGGTCGAAGTCGGGGGCGGGATCGCCGGGGGAAAGCGAGGTGCCTGAGAGAAGTCCCATGCCCGCACTCTACGCCGCGGCCCGATCGGGGATCCCCGCGCCTTGACGCCTTCGCGGCGGCGGAGTATCTTCCGCCTCCCTGACGCGGGGTGGAGCAGCCTGGTAGCTCGTTGGGCTCATAACCCAAAGGTCGCAAGTTCAAATCTTGCCCCCGCAACCAGAAGAATCAACGGGTTAGCTCAAACGGGCTAACCCGTTTTTCTTTCAACGCGCGCGGCAGTTGACAGCGCCACACGGCCGATCCCAGACTGCGGCCGGTCGAGAGAGACTCCCGTGAAAAAGCTCCTCCTCCTGCTGTTCATGGTGCCCGGACTTCTCGTCGCGGATGTCGTGTATCTCAAGGGGGGAGGCAAGTTCACCGGCCGGATCGTCGAGCAGACCGCGGACCGGATGGTCATCGACATCGGAGACGGAGTCATCGGCTTCTCGATGGAACGCGTCGAGGAGATCGTGAAGGGACCCTCACCCCTGGACGAGTACGACGCGCGAGCGAGCAAGCTGGGACCGCAGGACGTCAACGGCTGGCGCAGCCTGGCCCAGTGGGCTTCGATGAAGGGACTCTCGGCCCAGTCGCGCGCGGCCTACAAGAGGGTCCTCGCGGTCGCGCCCGATGACAAGGAGGCCCGGGAGGCGCTGGGGTTCGTGCAGGTCGACGGCCGCTGGCTCACCGAAGAGGAGAGCTACCGTGCCCGCGGTTTCGTCAAGTACGACGGCGAGTGGCTGACGCCCGCCGAGGTGCAGCTGGCACAAGCCGACGCCGCGAGGGAGCAGGCGCGCGACGAGGCCGACAAGCGCGCCTCGGACGCGGAGTTCAAGGCCAACATGGACCGGCTGCAGAAGCAAGAGGACGCGAAGCGTGCACAGGAGGAGCAGGACCGGGCGAATCGCAACCCCGTTTACTGGGGTGGGTGGGGCTATGGCGTGACGTCCTGGCCGAATCCTGCGGGAGTTCCGAGATGAGCCCGCGCGGCGGATCCCCCCACGGGCGCCTGGCCGCTGCCATCCTCGTCGGGGCCCTGCTGGCCGCTCCCGGCGCCCTGGCCGCCCCTCCCACGCCGACCGCGCCCTCCGCGAAACCCGCGCCGCTCCCGACCGTCGACGAGATCGTCGGGCGCTACGTGACGGCCCGGGGGGGGATCCAGAAGCTGAGGGCCCTCCGGTCGCTGCGCCAGGAAGGGCGTGTCAACGCCGGGGCGGGCCGCGAGGGTCTCGTGACGCGCGAGATCAAGCGACCCGGCAGGATCCGATTCGAGTTCACCGTCCAGGGCGTCACCAGCGTCTTCGCCTCCGACGGCCAGCGTGGATGGAAGGTGTCCCCGCTCGAAGGAGAGATGGGCCCCCAGCCCCTGCCGGACGAGGTCCTGACCGATGCGAGAGAGCAGGCCGACATCGACGGGCCCCTCGTCGACTGGAAGAGCAAGGGGAGTCAGGTCGAGCTCGTCGGCCGCGAAGCCGTCGACGGCCACGACGCCTACAAGCTGAAGCTCACCCTCAAGAGCGGCGGGGTGCTCACCGCCTGGCTCGACGTGAAATCCGCGAACCTGGTCCGGACCGAAGCCACCCGGCAGGTGCGCGGAAAGCAGGTCCGGATCGAGACGACCTTCGGCGACTACCGGAAGACGGGAGGGATCCTCTTCCCCCACCTCGTCGAGGTCAGGGCCGCAGGCCGGCCACAGGTCCTCAGAATCGTGGTGGACAAGGTCGAGGTGAACCCGCCCTTGAGCGACGCTCGCTTCGCACCGCCGGCCTGAGGCGAACGACCGCTACCGCCCAGTCCTCGCCGGCGACCGCCGCCGGTCGAGGTAACGTTGTGGCGGTTGAACGTCGAGACGGTCCGGTATCCGCGGACGGAGGTCGAGCCATGACGAACCCCACGAGCTTCGAGCAGCAGGTGGCCGAAATGCGCCGCTGGTTCGACTCCCCGCGCTTCAGGGGGATACAGCGGCTCTACTCGCCGCGCGAGGTCGTCGAGCAGCGCGGAACGGTCCGGGCCGAATACGCCGTGGCCCGCGACGCGGCAGCGGCGTTCCACGCCCGCCTCCGCCAGCTCTTCGAGGAGAAGAAGTCCATGACCACCTTCGGTCCCTACTCACCGGGCCAGGCGGTGGGCATGAAGCGCACGGGGATCGAAGGCATTTACGTGGGCGGGTGGGCCACGAGCGCCAAGGGCTGGACGGACGAAGACCCGGGACCCGACCTTGCGAGCTACCCGCTGAGCCGTGTGCCCGACGAGGCGGCCCTCATCGTCCGAGCCCTGCTCACCGCGGACAAGAACCAGTTCTTCATGCGCGCCCGCATGGCCGAAGAGCAGCGCCTGGCGACGCCCGAGATCGACTATCGGCCCTTCGTCATCGCCGACGCGGACACCGGCCACGGAGGCGACGCCCACGTGCGCAACCTGATTCGCCGCTTCGTCGAGGTCGGCGTGCCCGGCTACCACATCGAGGACCAGAAGCCCGGGGTGAAGAAATGCGGGCACCAGGGGGGCAAAGTGCTCGTCCCGGTCGACGAGCACATCAAGCGCCTCAGCGCGGCGCGCTTCCAGCTCGACATCATGCAGGTGCCCGGCATCATCGTCTCGCGCACCGACGCCGAGTCGGCCACGCTGCTCGACGGCCGGGGAGACGAACGGGATCAGCCCTTCGTCCTCGGCGCGACGAACGTGAACCTGCCCACGTTCAAGGTCGGGTTCCTGGCCATCCTCCGGCGTTTTCATCGCGGCGGCATCGAGGAGCTGAGCGGACATGCCCTCTACGCCACGAGCAACGAGGAGTACGCCATAACCGATGCCTGGATCGACCGGGCGGGTCTAGGCGCCCTTCTCGAGGAGGCGCTCGCCGCATACCGCGGGAGCGGAAGCGTGGCGATCGACGCCGCTCTCGACAAGGTCTTCGACCGTTTCGTGGACCTCTGGCAGGCCGAGGCCGGCGTGAAGACGTACGGCGAGGCCGTCGCGGACGTCATGACCTTCCGCGCCGGCGAGGGTGTGTCGTTCCCCATGAGCGTGCCCGAGTGGCTCGCCTTCGCCTCGAAAGCGTCGCTCTACTCCGCGAGAGAGAAGGCCCGCGCGATGGGGATCACCGTCATCTGGGACTGCGAGCACGCCAAGACACCGGACGGCTATTACCAGATCCGCGGCGGCATCGAGTACGCCATCGCCAAGGCTCTTGCCGCCGGTCCCTTTGCCGACGTGCTCTGGATGGAGACCAAGACCGCGGACCTTTCCGACGCCCGGAAGTTCGCCGACGCGATTCACGCGGCGTACCCGGACAAGATGCTCGCCTACAACCTCTCACCGTCCTTCAACTGGGACACGACGGGCATGACGGAGGCGGAGATGCAGCGCTTCCCCGAGGAGCTCGGGAAGATGGGCTTCGTCTTCAACTTCATCACCTACGGCGGGCACCAGGTCGACGGCCTCGTGGCGGAGGAGTTCGCGACGGCGCTGCGCCAGGAAGGGATGCTCGCCCTCGCCCGCCTCCAGAGGAAGTTCCGCCTCGTCGAGTCGCCGTACCGCACGCCGCAGACGCTCGTGGGCGGGCCGCGCGCGGACGCCGGTCTGATGGCGATCTCGGGGCGAACGTCCACGACCAAGGCGATGGGCAAGGGCTCGACGCAGTTCCAGCACGCCATCCAGACCGAGGTGCCGCCCAAGCTGCTCGAAGGGTGGCTGGAGCTGTGGTGCAAGCACCACGCGATCGGCGACAAGCTCAAGGTCTTGCTGCGTCCACACACCGCGGGCTCCGAGCTCCTCGAGCTCGCCACGCTGAAACCGGCCGGGGAGAAGGCCTCGAACATCATCTTCGCCGTCATCCAGGACCGCCGCGGGCGCAACATCCTCTCGGTGCGCGACCAGAACACCTTCGACCCCGCGTTCAAGCGCAAGAGGCTCATGACGCTCACCCACCTGTTCCTGGTCCACCGCTACAGGATCGACTCCGTCCACTTCGTCTCGCCCACCGAGGACAACCACCGACAGGTCGAGCGGATGAAGGAGCGCGGGCTCTTCACCACCGTGGCCAAGGAGGTGGGCCAGATCATCGTCGCCGAGGTGAACAAGGACCGCATGACTCAGCTGCTCGCCCCGGACCGCATGGCGCTCACGACACTGATCGAGAAGGGCTGAGGTCACGCTCGCGAACCGCACGCGCCGCGGACGCAGCGAACGACGGAACCCGAAGAGGAGTCTCCGATGAAGCACGAAACCCGCGACCGAGCGATCAAGCGTATTCGGATCCGCTTCCGGGAGACCTCGGACTGGCTGGCCCGGTTCGCCCACCTCCTCGACGAGTTCGGCGCGCGCCTCGGCGAGATGAAGACGGTCCACATCGGAAAGAACGTCCGCATCCGGGACGTCGACGTCCACGCCCGCAGCGAGGAGGTCTTCGACCGGTTCTGCGACGCGCTCCGCAAGATGGAGGGGGTCGACCTCCTCGACGTGACGGACGTGGTCCTCGAGATGCACCGCGGCGGGAAGATCGAGGTCACAGCCCGCGTGAAGGTCGAGTCCGCCGACGACCTGGCAGTCGTCTACACCCCCGGCGTCGCCTCGCTCTGCAACAAGATCAAGGCGAACCCGGAGCTCGCCTTCGACTTCACGTCCATCCAGAACAGCGTCGCCATCGTCACCAATGGCACGGCCATTCTGGGGCTGGGCGACATCGGCCCCGTCGCCGGCATGCCGGTCATGGAAGGCAAGGCGCTGCTCTTCCGGCTCCTGGCCGGACGTGAACGGGATTCCCATCCTCATCGACAGCAAGGACCCGGAGGTCGTCATCCGGACCGTGCAGGCGATCGCGCCGACCTTCGGCGCCATCAAGCTCGAGGACATCGCCGCCCCCGAGTGCTTCGAGATCGAGGCCCGGCTCACCGAGCTCCTCGACATCCCGGTCGTCCACGACGACCAGCACGGGACGGCCGTCGTCGTCCTCGCGGCGCTCCTCAACATCGCGAAGTACACCTACATCAACCTCAAGCGGAATCCCGTCGGCATCGTGGGGCTGGGCGCCGCCGGCAACGGCATCTTCAACCTCCTCAAGTCCTACGGGATCCAGGAGATCTACGGCGCCGACATCAACCCGATCATGGCGGACCGCTTCCGGGATCAGGGCGGGATCCCGACCGACCTTTCGGGGGTCATGCAGAAGTCCAAGATCGTCATCGCCACGACGGGCGTGTCGGGACTCATCAAGCCGGCGATGGTCCAGCCCAAGCAGGTGATCCTCGCCCTCTCCAACCCGAATCCCGAGATCGAGCCCGACGACGCCCTCGCCGCCGGTGCGCTCTACGCCATCGACGGCAAGTCGGTGAACAACGCCTGCGCCTTCCCGGGCCTCTTCAAGGGGGCGCTCCTCGCGCGCGCCCGGCGGGTCAACAACGCGATGAAGATCGCGGCGGCAGCGACAATCGCGGAGCACGCCATGCAGGGCGATCTCGTCCCCAACATCCTGGATCGCTCCGTGCACGAGGCCGTGGCACAGGCGGTCAAGGCCGTCGCGCTCGAGACGGGGGTCGTTCGCTTCCGGAAGATCGTCGAGGCCGGCTGATCCCTCCGGGCGTCCTCCGGAAGATCCTCATCGGACGCCCGGTTTCGAGGCTTCCTCTAGTTGACGGCGACGATCTCGGTGACCGGATGAACCTCCCAGTTCGTGCCGCGCGGGTACTTGACCGGGTTCACGTCGTAGAAGAGCCATCCGGTCGCACGGACCTTCTTGCCCTGAAGGTCCCAGAGCTTCGCCGGGGCGAGTCCGGGGGATTTCCCGGCCCACGCGGGCGTGACCTCGACGATGACCCACTTGCGGGTGTCGGTCTCCTCCGCCTTGGCGGCCAGGTAGAGCCGTATGTCGTCGTCCGAGCTCTTGATCACCTGGATGACGTGGCCTTCGAGCACGGCACCCTTCGACGTGGACCAGTCCCCGGGCTTTGACTTGGCCAGGAGCGAGTCGAGAGTCGCCGTCTTCTCGATCTCCGTGGCCTTCGGCGCCACCGCCCTGGCCTTCAGGACGGCGTCCGATGCCGGCGGCTGGGCCATCAGGCTCGGCCCGAGGGCAATCGCCGCCACGGCAGAGACGACTCCGAGCCACCTCGAGTTTGTATGTGACATGAATTCACTCCTCCGTTCTTTCGCCTTCGCACGAGACATGTCTATCGTACGGCCTTACCGAATCATGCGGAAAAAGGCCGCCAATTGGCGCTTGCCGTCGTCGTCGCCGGCTGGAGATCGATGCTCGCCCCGGATCAGCGCCGACGAGGGCTGCCTCCTTCGTATGGGAGTTCGCGAAGATCTTCTCCGGCGCGGCCGGCACGCTCGCGCGGCCCGCGTCGCCGGCCGGCTCGTAGCGGATGGGGAGGTACTCGGGGAACCACATCGCCCGCCGGACGGTCTCGTCGAGGTTCAGGAGGATGTCCGGGTCCGCATGTCCTTCGGCCACTGCCCGCCGGATGACGGCGCAGGCGACGGCGTGCGAGCAGTCCAGGATCCGGGAGAGCTTCGGGTAGACCGCGCACTCGGCCAGGTCCTCGGCCGTGACCTTCGCCGCGAGCGCCTTGGCCGCGTCGAGGAACATCCCGTCGCTGACGTACCGGGCGCGCGCGACGCAGGCCCCGAGCCCGACACCGGGGAAGACGAACGCGTTGTTGCACTGCCCGATCCGGAACGTCCGCCCTCCCCAGGTCACCGGCGCGAAGGGGCTCCCCGTGGCGACGAGGGCGCGCCCGTCCGACCACCGGATGGCGTCTTCGGCCGTGCACTCACTCTTCGACGTGGGATTCGAGAGCGGGAAGACGAGCGGCCGCTCGTTGAGCTTCGCCATCAGCTTCACGAGGCTCTCGGTGAAGTTGCCCGGCGTCGCCGAGACGCCGATGAGGATCGTCGGCTTCGCGTTCGCGACCGTCTCCTCGAGCGTGATCCGCGACCGGTCGCGGACCTTCCACGACGCGACCTCGGCCGCCTCGCGCGCGTAGAGCGTCTTGAAGTCCTCCAGCCCCGGCCGGTCGCCGACGACGAGGCCTTTCGTGTCGACCGTCCAGACGCGCCGGCGCGCCTCCTCGGCCGAGAGCCCGTCCTCGACGAGTGCCGAGACGAAGAGCGCCGCGATGCCGTGCGTCGAGGCTCCCGCCCCGGCGAAGACGAGCCGCTGGTCGCGCATCGGCTGGCCCGTGATCCTCATGGCCGAATAGATGCCCGAGAGGACGACGGCCGCGGTCCCCTGAATGTCGTCGTTGAAGGAGAGGATCGAGTGGCGGAAGCGGTCGAGCTGCTTGATCGCGTTCCCCTTCAGGAAGTCCTCCCACTGGAGGAGGACGTGGGGGTAGACCTTCTTCACCGCCGCGACGAAGCGGTCGATGAAGTCCTGGTACTCCGGACCGCGGATCCGCTTGTGCCGCAGGCCGAGGTAGAGCGGGTCCTTGAGCCGCTCCTCGTTGTCCGTCCCGACGTCGAGTGTGATCGGGAGCGTGGAGTAGGGCGAGACGCCCGCGCAGATCGTGTAGAGGCAGAGCTTCCCGATCGGGATCCCCATCCCGCCCGCGCCCTGGTCACCGAGGCCGAGGATTCGCTCGCCGTCGGTCACGACGATCACCGACGGGTCGGTCGTGTGGTAGTTCCGGAGGACCTTCTCGATGTCGTTCCGCTGCTCGTAGCTGATGTAGAGACCCCGCGCCCCGCCGGTAGATGTGCGAGAACTTCTGGCACGCCTCGCCGACGACGGGCGTGTAGACGATGGGCAGCATCTCGTCGATCCGCTCGTGGACGAGGCGGAAGAAGAGGGTCTCGTTCCGGTCGTGGAGGCTCGTCATGTAGACGAACTTGTCGAGCGGCGTCGGCTTCGACTGGAAGTTCTCGTAGACGCGCGCGAGCTGCTCCTCCATCGTGCAGACGGCGGGCGGGAGGAGCCCGTGCAGGTCCAGCTCGTCCCTCTCGCGGGCGGTGAAGGCGGTTCCCTTGTTCGTAAAGGGGTCCATCAGAAGGGCTTTCCCCTTGACCGGCGTCGAGATGTAGCGCTGCCAGGTCGACGGGTCGACCTTGATCGAGAACTGCATACGGCCTCCTCGTTGTCGCGGCGTCCCCGTCGGCCCCGATCCCGGCCCGAGCAGGGTCCACCTGCCACAACGTGGGGTCCGAATGGGCTGTCGCGTCAATGGGACCTATTCCTCAGGACGGGTCCCGTCTCCCCCCTCCCCCGGGGACTGGTGCATCCGAATCAGAGCCAGCGGACCGCCGGCCCGTCTAGATTCCAATTTTCGGACAAGGAGAGGTCCATGCCGACGAGGCAAGCAAAGGATGCGAAGAAGGCGTCGCCGAAGCAAGACAGGTTCGTCTACGCGAAGACCTTCCAGAAGGGGAAAGACGACACCAAGTACCGCCTCGTCGCGGGCGCGAAGGGCCTCGTGAAGAAGGCCCGGTTCGGCGGAAAACCCGTTCTCGTCGTCGACCCGAAGGCGCTCACACTCCTCGCGAACGAGGCGACGCGGGACGTCTCGTTCCTCCTCCGCCCGAGCCACCAACAGCAGGTGGCCGCGATCCTGAAGGATCCGGAAGCCTCGCCGAACGACCGCTTCATGGCTTTCACGCTCCTGAAGAACGCCGTCATCTCGTCGAAGTTCGAGCTTCCCTTCTGCCAGGACACGGGGACCGCGACGGTCGTCGGCTGGAAGGGGCAGCAGGTCTGGACCGGCGCCGACGACGCGATGCACCTCTCGAAGGGGATCTGGAAGACGTACACGGAGGAAAACCTCCGCTACTCGCAGACCGCCGCGCTGACGATGTACGACGAGGTCAACACCGGAAACAACCTCCCGGCGCAGATCGACCTCTACGCCGCGCCGGGGATGGAGTACCGGTTCCTCTTCGTGGCGAAGGGGGGCGGCTCGGCCAACAAGTCGTACCTCTTCCAGGAGACGAAGACGCTCCTCAACCCGGCCAATCTCGAGGCGTTTCTCGTCGAGAAGATGAAGAGCCTCGGCACGGCCGCCTGCCCGCCCTACCACATCGCCATCGTCGTCGGCGGCACGTCGGCCGAGGCGTGCCTGAAGACCGTGAAGCTCGCCTCGACCGGTTACTACGACTCTCTTCCGACGACCGGTGACAAGACCGGCCGCGCCTTCCGCGACCCCGAGTTGGAGGCGAAGCTCCTCGTGAAAGCGCAGGGACTCGGCTTCGGCGCGCAATTCGGCGGCAAGTACTTCGCCCACGACGTCCGGGTCATCCGCCTCCCGCGCCACGGCGCGTCCTGCCCCGTCGGCCTCGGAGTCTCCTGCTCGGCGGACCGCAACGTCTTCGCGAAGATCGACGCCAAGGGGCTCTGGCTCGAGGAGCTGGAGCGCCATCCCGAGACGCTCCTCCCCGTCCACAAAGGCGCGAAGGAACACGCGGGGCTCGTGAAGATCGATCTGAACCGGCCCATGAAGGAGATCCTCGCGGAGCTCTCGAAGCACCCCGTCTCGACGCCGCTCGCCCTCACGGGGCGCCTCGTCGTGGCGCGCGACATCGCCCACGCGAAGCTCAAGGAGCGTCTCGACGCCGGCCACGACCTGCCGCAGTACTTCAAGGACCACCCGGTCTACTACGCCGGTCCGGCGAAGACGCCGAAGGGAAAGGCCTCGGGCTCGTTCGGACCGACGACGGCGGGACGGATGGACTCCTATGTCGACCTCTTTCAGTCGAAGGGGGGGTCGATGGTCATGATCGCGAAGGGGAACCGGAGCGCGCAGGTGACCGAGGCGTGCCGGAAGCACGGCGGCTTCTATCTCGGCTCGCCCGGCGGCCCAGCGGCGATCCTCGCCGAGGAGAACATCAAGAAGGTCGACGTGATCGAGTTCCCCGAGCTCGGCATGGAGGCGATCTGGGCGATCGACGTCGTCGACTTTCCGGCTTTCATCCTCGTCGACGACAAGGGGAACGACTTCTTCAAGAGGATAGGGTGAGCTCCTGCAATCCGGCCCCCGCCCAAAGACCTCCGGGCTATGACCGGCGTCATACGCCCCGGCCTCGCAGCCCCCTATCGTGGAGGGCCGGAGGTTCGATGATGTCTTTCAAGACTGCTACCGCCGTGGAGCCCGGGCCGGACGCGGCGTCGCTGTCGGAGCTCGTCCGGTTCATCCTCGAGACGCACCACGTCTTCACCCGCGAGGCCGTGGCGTCTCTCCCGCCGCTGGCGATGAAGGTGCGCGGCCGGCACGGCGAGACCCATCCCGAGACCGGGACCGTCGAATCGCTCGTCCACCGGCTCGCCGAGGACCTGGCGCCCCACATGCGGAAAGAAGAGCAGGTCCTCTTTCCCTACATCGTGGCCCTCGAGGAGGCCGCCCTCCGCGGCGGGCCGCAGCCGTCTTCGTGTTTCGGGTCGGCGCGGAATCCCGTCCGGATGATGATGGCCGAGCACGACGTGGTGGTTGACATCCTCGCGGAGCTGCGAGCGGTTACCTCGGGCTACGCGCTTCCGGCCGACGCCTGCGACTCGTTTCGGGCGCTCTATGCCGGCCTCCAGGAGTTAGAAAACGACCTGCAACGTCACATTCAACTCGAGAACGACGTCCTCTTCCCGGGCGCCATCCGGCTGGAGGAGGGGGGCGTCACGGAGCGACCATGAAGACGTCCACGGCAGTCTCCGCGCCCGTGATCCCCGGACACGACGTCCTCGCGATCCTCGCCGCATGCGGCGGACGCGCGACATTCCTCGATTTGCGCCTCGCGGCAGCCGCCGCCTTCGGGCATGCGGCGTTCTACGGGAATTGCCACGGCGACGTCTTCGACTTCGAAGGCCTGCTCGCGTTCCTCGAGGCGAAGGGCAAGCTCGCCCGCCGCGGCGACGAGCTGTTCCTGGGCCCCGTCCCGGCCTGCTCGGGCCACTGACCGCACTCCCGGTGCCCTTCGAAGGCCCGGGACGTCAGGGCCGGCGGGACGCGCCGGGGACGACCTCGGGCGGAAGGCCGTCGATCTCCAGCAGGTTCGAGGTGGCCTGCCGAGCCGCGACGACGACGCAGCTCATGTCCGGAGCAAGGCCGAACGAGTGAAGCTCGACGTCCGGCTCGAAGGTCACGAGCTTTCGGCGCGTCGAAGACGTGTCCGCTCCGGGCACGACGTCCTGCACGTAGATCGCCGTTCCGGCTCCGTCGCCCCCGAGGAAAGCGATGTGGTGGCCATCCGGCAGCCACCGGTGACGGCCGATGATGAAGCCCCTTCCCGGCGGGACGTTCGGGATCCGGAATACGGGCGCCCCGTCCACGAGGCGCGCGACCCGGATGTCCTGGGTCGACCCCTGGTTCACGAAGGAAACCCAGGCTCCGTCCGGAGAGATCTCGGGCAGGATGTTGCGGCCCGGAACGAGGAGCCGGGCGTTCGTTCCGTCCGGATGGATGGCCCAGATGCCGGCCTTTTTTTCGTTGAACGAGGTGTAGACGATCGTGGAGCCGTCCCTCGAGAGCGACGGATTCTCGGCGTCGGCGCCGTCGTCGGAAATCCGGTGGGGCGCGCTTCCGTCTCCCCCCGCTCCCCAGATCTCGAAGTGGCCCGTGCGAGCCGAGGACCAGAGCAGGGTCTTCTCATCCCG
Source organism: uncultured Acidobacteriota bacterium (assembly GCA_963721385.1). Classification (GTDB taxonomy): domain Bacteria; phylum Acidobacteriota; class Thermoanaerobaculia; order UBA5066; family UBA5066; genus DAOMFB01. The sequence goes on along the minus strand of CAVRJB010000001.1, from coordinate 100,818 downwards.
GCTCAGGAAGACGTCGGCGTCGCTTGCGGAATGGCTCGTCAGCCGGCGCACGGCGCTGGATCGTCGGTTCAGCTCCCAGATGTCGCTGTTTCCGTCCCGGTTCGACGTGAAGACGAGTGTTTCGCCGTTTCCGGCGAGGAGCGGCTGGAAATTGACCTGGGATCCGCGCGTCAGCCACCTCCGCGGCGTGGCTCCCGATAGCGGGACCTCGAGCAGGTTCGTCGGGATTGACGAGGGATTCCACGACGAGGCGTCCGGGACCCGCAATGTCGAGCCCCTGGCCGATGCCGAGCGAGTAGGCGATCAGCTTCAACGCGCCTGACCTCACCTCCTGCAGGTAATAGGCGCCGGGGCTCGACGGCACGATCGCCTGGTCCCGGCGGCCGTAGACGAGGGCGCGGCCTCCGTACAACCAGGCGACGTCCGAGAACTCTCCGAGGCCGCCCGGAGCCGGGAGGACCCGCTTCTCTGCGGTTGAGGGATTGACGAGAACGACCGTCCAGGGCAATCCGATATTTGGCTGGCCCCGAGCTGTCGCCACCCACGACCCGTCGGGCGACCAGCGCGGAGAACGGATCTGGAAGTCGACGCCCGTATCCACGAGGCGTTCCCCGCTGCCGTCGCTCCCCGCCACCCGGAGCTCCTGAATTCGTCCCGTCTCCGAGACGCGGGTCCGGACGAAGGCGATGCGGGCGCCGTCGGCGGACACGTCGGCCTCGACGACGTCTGCCAGGATGCGCTGAGGGGGGCCCCCGAGAGCGGAAACCCGATTGAGGGACGACCCGGAAGCCTCCCGGCGAATGAAGAAGACGCTCGTCGAGTCGGGCGTGAAGCGAGGCGCCACGTCCGGGCCCTCAGTGAGCGCGATCTCGGATCCGTCGGCCAGCTGCTTGAGCCAGATTCGGGAGACGCCGTCGCGGTTGGACGTGAAGGCGCAGAGGCGCCCGTCCGGCGAGATCGCCGGAGCGCCGTCCCGTCCCGAAGACGTGATGTACGTCAGGCGCGGCGGCGGGAGCGGAGGCGGGGCCGTGCGCCGGCCGGCGACGGCGCCGAGGACGAGGAGAAGCGCCCCGCCGGCGGCCAGCGGGATCCAGCGGGACGCGCCCTTTCCCGCCGTTCTCGCCGCCGGCGACGGCAGCGTCCAGGTCGACAGGTGGTCGCGGAGGCCCTTCAGATCACGCACGACGTCCCGCGTCGCGTCGTAGCGCCCGGAGGCCTCCTTGGCGAGCAGCCGCTCGACGAGCCAGCAGACCGGCGCCGGAACGTGGGGGGCTCTCTTTCCGAGCGGCTCCGGCTCGTCGCGGATGATGGCCGTCAGCGTCTCGGGCACAGAGGCGGCCTCGAACGGTTTCCCGCCGGCCAGCATCTCGTAAAGGACGGTGCCGAGCGAGAACTGGTCGCTCCGGAAGTCGACGGCGCCGCCGCGCGCCTGCTCGGGGGACATGTAGGCGACCGTCCCCAGGACGACGCCCTTTTCGCTGATCGCCGCGAGCGTCGGAGAGCCGGTGTCGCCCGGATCGCGGCGCGAGACGTCGTGGCGAGCGAGTCCGAAGTCGAGGACCTTGACGTGGCCGTCCTTCGTCAGGAAAACGTTTTCGGGTTTGACGTCCCGGTGGACGATCCCCTTTTCGTGAGCCGCGGCGAGCCCGTCGGCGATGTCGCGGGCAATGTCGAGGGCCCGGCGCGGCGGCATCGGGCCGTGGGCCATCGCCATCCGGAGCGTCTCGCCCTCGAGCAGCTCGCTGACGGCGTAGCGGACGCCCTCCGCCTCGCCGACGTCGAAGAGAGCGAGGATGTTGGGATGTGAGAGGGCGGCGACGGCTTTCGCTTCGCTCGCGAATCGGGCGAGCGCCTCGGAACTCCCCGCGAGCCCCTCAGGCAGGACCTTGACCGCGACGTCGCGCTCCAGCCGCGTGTCCCGCGCCCGGTAGACCTCTCCCATGCCCCCCGGCGCCGAGCGGGGCGAGGATTTCGTAAGGGCCGAGCCGGGTGCCGGCAGGGAGGCTCATCTGTCTACGTCAACCCTTCGGGAGGTTCATCCGGCGAAGCAGCGAGATGAAGCGCGGGTCTCCGCGCACGCTGTCGTAGATCGGAAGTCCGACGTAAGGCATGCTCTGATCGCGCACCTCGTAGCCCTTCTCCAGCCAGTCGAGGGCCTTTTCCTTCTCGCCGGCCTCGAGAAAGAGGCATGCGATGTCCGTGGGGTTGGCATAGCTCTTGTGAAAGTGGACGATCAACGCCTCGGCGGCACGTTTCATCGCTCCCTGATAGCCCGCCTCCCTGTAGCCGCGTTCGAGCGCGTCGTCCAGGTCACGGTCGTCGTAGAGTTTCAGGAAGACTTTCGCCGCGGCGAAGGCCTCTTTGTGCATCCCCTTCGCGCTGAAGGCCCACCAGAGCACCCCGTGGGCGATCGGGTCGTCCGGCGCCGTCTTCAGCGCGGTGCGGGCCTGCGCGATGGCGTCGTCGTACCTGCGAACGTAGAAGAGGTCCACGCCGTACAGGACTGTGAATAAGCGGGTTGAACGGGTCCAGCTCGAGGGCTCGCCTTGCGTACGGCATGGCCTCGTCTGGCCGACCCAGGGTCATCAGAAAATGGGAGTAGTAGGCCGGCGCGTCGGGAAAGCTGGGGTTGAGCTCGATCGCGCGCCTGAACTCCGGCTCCGCGCCCGCCCAATCCCATTCGCTCCATGTCCGAAAGCCCGCCAGCGTGAAATGGGTCTCCGCGACCGTGTCATCCAGCTCCAGCGCCTTCATGACCGCTGGCTTCCCTTTGGCTGCGGCCTCGCCGGGTGAGATCAACCCCAATTGCGAGCGGCCGAGCCAGACCAGGGCGATTCCCGTGTAACCGAGGGCGTAATTCGGATCCTTCGCGATCGCCAGCTCGAAGTAGCGCTGGGCAGCCTCGAGATCGCCCGGCGTCAGCTTGTGCCATTGGTGGAAACCCTTGAGATACGCTTCGTAAGCCTCCGGATTGACGGGGCGGGCCGTCGCGAGCCGGGCCCGCTCGGCCGGAAGGAGCTTGAGCGCCAGCGCCTTTGCCACTTTCCCTGCCACGTCGTTCTGGAGGGCGAGATGCCGGCCAGATCCTGCTCGAAGGTGTCGGCCCAGAGCTGTGCCTGGTTCCGTACCTGGATCAGCTCGGCCGTGATCCGGACCCGGCCCGCCTCGTGGCGCGCGCTCCCCTCCAGCACGTAGTCGACGCCCAGCTCGCGCCCGATCTGGTCGATCGGCTTGGTCGTCTTCTTGTACTGCATGACGGACGTCCGGGCGATGACGCTGAGGCTCGCCGGGTGCAGCCGTCCGAGCTGCGCGATCATCTCCTGCGTCAACCCGTCGCTCAGGTACTCCTGCCCGGGGTCGCCGGAGAGATTCTCGAAGGGGAGAACGGCCAGGCGTTTCAGGCCGCCGGCCAGCCCCGCTTGTGTCCTCCACCACCAGCCGACCCCGAGAGCGAGAGCGACGAGCAGCCCGGCGACGGCCAGCGCCGCGCGGTGCCGGTGCAGAAAGATTCTCGCCGCCGACATTGGGGCCACCGGCTTCTCCCCGGAGAGGCCGCGAAGCGTCTCGAGGTCAAAGATGACGTCGCCCGCCGAATGGAAGCGCCGGATCGGCTCCTTCTCGAGGCAGTGCCGGACGATCCGCTCAAGCTGCGGCGGGATGTTCTTGTTCAACTCCGCGAGGTCGGGCGGCTCCTCCCGGAGAATTGCCGTCAGCGTCTCCGGAGCCGTCGCCCGATGGAACGGCCTCTTCCCCGACAACATCTCGTAGAGGACGGCGCCGAGCGAGAAGAGATCCGACCGCGCGTCGAGTGGCTTTCCCTGCACCTGCTCGGGTGACATGTAGCCGACGGTTCCCAACACGACGCCAGGCTCCGTGGCTGCGGCCGTCGTCGCCCCCGTGTCGAGCGGCCCGCCCGAGGACGGCTGCGTCAGCTTCGCCACGCCGAAGTCGAGGATCTTGATTCGCCCGTCCTTCGTGACGAAGACGTTTTCGGGCTTGAGATCCCGGTGGATGATCCCCTTCTCGTGCGCGGCAGACAGACCTCCCGCGATCTCCAGCGCGTAGTCCATGGCCCTCTTCGGCGGCAGCGGCGCGCCGAGCAATTCTCGCAGCGAGGCTCCTTCCAGAAGTTCGGAGACGATGTAAGGGTTCCCCTCCTGCGAGCCGACGTCGTGAACGACAAGGATGTTCGGGTGGGACAGCCGGGCTGCCGCCTTGGCTTCCTGCTCGAAGCGCGAGAGGCGGTCGGCGTCGGCCGCGAAATGCGAATGGATCACCTTAAGAGCGACGTCCCGCTCCAGCCGCGTGTCCCGCGCCCGGTAGACCTCTCCCATCCCCCCGGCGCCGAGCGGGGCGAGGATCTCGTAAGGGCCGAAGCGGGTTCCCGCCGGGACGGACATCCGACACACATCCTAACGGGTGCCGCCGGACGACGAGCGGGCAGGGTAAGCTCGCCAAATCGCGGTGACCCTCCGGCCGGTTCTCCTTGGCGTCCTGCTTTCCTCGCCGCTCTCCGCCGGCGGGCCGGCGCCGCCAGCGCCCGAGTCGATCGTCACGGACCGGGCCGGCCTCCTCCCGGCCGAATCCCGCGAGCGCGTGGAGGCTCGCCTCCGGAAGCTGACGGAGTCGCACCCGTTCGTCCGGGTCTACGTCTACACGCTTCCCGGCGCGGACGGGCGCCCGCTCGAGGAGGTCATGCAGGAGCTCTACCGGCGCTGGAAGATGAGGGACCGCGAGGTCGGGGACGGCCTCGCCACGATCTTCGTCTTCGGGAACGAGCACGAAGCCCGCGTCTTCCTCGGGCCGGGGGCGCCGCCGGGGTTCGAGGAGGCCGCCGCCGGAGTGGGCGACGACCTCGCCGCGATCTTCAGGGAAGCTCCGGAGCCGGGTCTCGTCAGGGTCGTCGACCGGATCGACCGGGCGCTCTCGGGCCTCCCGAAGACCTATCTCGACTCCCCGCCCGTTCCGGCGGACCCGGGCGCTCCCGTCTACGGCAACCCGCCGTTCGGAGAGTCGGACGTCCGGGCGCTCTCGGAAGCCGTGGAGCGCGCCTCGCGGGAGGCCGGGAACCCGATCGTCCTCGTCCTGAACCCTGCGAAGGGCTTCGATTCCGTCGCGCAGCGGATGGAGAAGCTCGCTGCGGCCTGGCCCGGGAGAACGATCCTCGGCGTCTTCTCCGGCGAAAGGGCCGCCGCATTCCACGCCGCCGACTCCGTGTCGGGGCGCTTCTCCGACGCCGACCGGCGCCGCATCGAAACCGAGATCGCCCGCGCCCTGACGCGGCCGACGTTGGTGAAGACCTTGACCCGCCTCGTCGGCGAGATCGCGGCGATCTCGACGGGCCGTCCTCCGGCGCCCTGGAGCGCGTGGAAGCACCCCTACCGGGTCCTCGCGGGCGGGCAGGACGCGGAGCCGTTCCCGGTTGCGGTGGACGTCGGTATTACGGTCGTCGCGCTCGCCCTCGCGACCCTCGGCCTCCGGGCGCTCATTCGGAGCCGGAAAGCCGTCGTCTCGAAGTGACGCCGCCTGCGGTGGAGGCCCGTGCGTCCCGGCCCGGCACGAGGTCGGCGAGGCCGCCTACTTCTTCCCTTCCGCCAGTTTCTCGAATCTCCTGTTTCCCCGCAGGGGATCGAAGGTCGGGTCGATCCTCAGCCAGCCGGGCGAGAGGAAATAGGGAATCGTCAGGAGCGGCTCCAGCCGATCGAGGGCTTTTTCCGGCTCGCCCGTGAGGATGTGGATCCGGGCCAGCTGGTGCTGCATGTAGGCGCCCGCGTAGGCGTCCTGAGAGACCGGAAGGAGAGCCACGCCCCGCTCCCCTTCCCGGACCGCGTCCGCCTTCCGGCCCAGGTACGCGAGCGCCACGCCGTAAAGGGTGTGCTGCTGGGCGTTCCGGGGCGCCTCCTTGAGCTGCTCCTCGTACGCCTTTCGCGCTTCCTCCGCGCAAAGCCGCACGTTTGCCGCGTCCCCCCGCAGGGCGTGCGCCTGCGCGAGGTGGATCCCCCACGCGCCCCGGTTCCCGTCGAAGGCGCCCGGCGTCAGGCGGAGGAGAAGGTCCTGCTGCTCCTTCGAAAGGACCCAGACGAGATCCTGATAGGTGGCGAGGTAGGCGACGAGCGCCGTCGGCTCCACCTCGGCGGGCGTCGCCCCCACGACCGCGCGGGCTCCGGCGAGGTCCCCCTCGGCGAGACGGGTCATCGCCTTCCATTCGATGAGGGCGAGGTTGGCGGGGGCGATCTCGAGGCCGCGGTCGCACGCCTCTCGCGCCTCGCGGGGACGCCGGAGATAGAGGAGGACGAACCCGAGCCGTCGTTTCGTGACGACGGAGCGCGGATCGAGGCGATCCGCCTCCCGGAGGTGATCGAGCGCCGCCGCCCACCGCCCGAGGCGCATCTCGGTCGAGGCCGCGGCGGAGAGAAGGTCCGCGTCGCCGGGGGCCCGCCGCTGCCCCTCGAGATAGTCCATGAGCGCCCGGCGGTAGTCGTTCGTGACGGCGTTCTGGTACGCCCCGCGCGCCCCGTATCCCTCCGGGCGGTCGGGAGCCAGCGTCACCGCCCGCTCGGCCGCCTCCCGGGCCCGCTCGGCGAGGGCCGGGGCGGGCGTGCTGACGCCGTAGAGAAGGACGGAGGCCCGGGCGAGGCGGGCCCAGGCCTGCGCGAATCCGGGGTCGAGGGCGACGGCATCCTCGTAAAAGGCGATCGCCTTCCGGAGCGTCGGCGGGTCGCCCACGCCCAGAGCCTTCGACACCTCCTCGCCATGGAGGAACGCTTCGTAAGCGGCGAGATTCCGCGTCGGCGTCTCGACGAGGCGCTTTTCGTCGCCGGCGCCGAGCGCGACACCGAGAGCCCGCGCGGCGCGGGTCGCGACATCCGACTGCACCCGGAAGACGTCGGTCAGCTCCGCGTCGAAAGGCTGCTGCCATCGCACCGCGGGGGCCCCGGGGCCGGAGATCTCGACCAGCTCCGGGCTGACCTTCACGCGGCCCTTCCCTTCTCCCTTTTCCCACCGCACCGTCGCCGTCAGGAGATAGCGGACGCCCAGCTCCCGGGCGATCTCGGCCGGAGTCTTCGACGTCTTCCGGTAGGGGATCGAGCTGCCGCGGGCGATCACCTCGAGTCCCGGGAGCGAGGTCAGCTTGCCGCGGATCTCGTCCGCGATGCCGTCCGCGAAGTAGTCGTCGGCCGGGGCGCCAAGATTCTCGAACGGAAGGACGGCCACCCGCCTCGGGCCCGCGCGCCGACCCCGGTCGTCGCGGACTGGCCGCAGGAAGAGGACGTACGCGATCGCGAGGAGAACCACAGCGCCGGCGCCCGCGAGGGTGAACGCTCTCCGGCTCCCGGAGGTGAGAATGCGAGCGCCGCGCTGGCCGCCGCCGGAACCGGTCGCAACGGCCTGAAGCGCCTCGACGAGGTCGTTCGCCGACCCGAAGCGCGCTTCCGGCTCCTTCTCCAGACATCGGCGGACCACGAGAACGAGCCCGGGCGGGATGTTTCGTCCCGTGGCCGAGAGCGTCGGCGGTTCCTCCCGAAGGATCGCGACCATCGTCTGCCGGGGCGTCTCCCGGCGGAACGCCATCTTCCCGGCGAGCATTTCGTAGAGGATCGCCCCGAAGGAGAAGATGTCCGAGCGCGCGTCGACGAGGCCGCCGGCGACCTGCTCCGGGGACATGTAGCCGAGGGTCCCCAGGACGACGCCCGGCTCCGTCATGAGGAGCGTCGTCCGCAGGTCCGCCGGCGGCGCCTCGCGCGGCATCGAGGTTCGCTTGGCGAGGCCGAAATCGAGGATCTTGAGGTGACCGTCGGGCCGGAGGAAGAGGTTCTCGGGCTTCAGGTCCCGGTGGACGATTCCCTTTTCGTGCGCGGCCGCGAGCCCCCGCGCCATCTGCAGCGCGACGTTCATCACCTCCTCGACCCGCATCGGCCCCGCGTGCAACCTGTCGCGGAGCGTCTCCCCTTCGAGGAGCTCCATGACCGCGTAGGCGATCCCCTCCTGCTGCCCGAGATCGAAGATCGAGAGGATGTTCGGGTGCGAGAGCGCGGCGACGACCTTGGCCTCGTGCCGGAAGCGGTGGAGCGCCTGCGGGTCGTCGGCGAGGACGTCGGGAAGGACCTTGATCGCGACGTCCCGGTCGAGTTTCGTGTCCCGAGCCCGGAAAACCTCTCCCATTCCGCCCGCGCCGAGACGTCCGAGGATCTCGTAAGGGCCCAGCTTCATCCCCGTGGAGAGGCTCACCGGACCGGCTCCCCGCTTTTCAGCGTGATCCGGACGATCTCGCTCGGACGCCAGAGGCGCATCCGCGGACCCCACGTCCCGGTGCCGCGGCAGACGATGACGGGCAGGCCGCCGACGTCGTACCGCCCCTCGAGGAGACGGTAGTTCAGCCGGACGAGCCAGCCGAAAGGCCAGATCTGCCCCGCGTGCGTGTGGCCCGAGACCATCAACCCGGCGCCCGCCGCGGCCGCCTTCTCCGCCTGCCACGGCGTGTGCGAGAGGAAGATCGTCGCCCCCGCCGGCCGGCCCTCGAGCGCACGCCGCACCGGGTCGCCGTTCTTGGCCATCTGTCGCCGCGCGGTCAGGTCGTCGACGCCCGCGAGGACGAGGCCCGGCTTGACCTCGACCGCCGTGTCCCGGAGAACGTGGAAGCCCGCCTCCGTAAGGAAGCGGACGCTCTTCTCGAGACCGGCGTAGAACTCGTGGTTTCCCGTCACCGCGTAGACGCCCAGTGGCGCGGTCAGACGCTTGAGCACCGGGAGGAGGTTCATCTCCTGCGGCCCGTCCCCCTCCAGGATGTCGCCGCAGAGGACGACGAGATCGGGCTTCAGCGCGTCGATCTGGGCGATCCGGCCCATGAGCCATCGCTCCCCGATCAGCGTCCCGAGGTGGAGGTCCGACGTTAGAACCACGGCGGTTCCGTCGAGCGCCGCCGGAAGGCCGGGGAGCCGGACCTCCTGTTCGCGAACGACCGGCGGCCGGAGTCCCTGCACGAAGGCGATGGCCGAGAGTGCGCCCGCAAGGATGAGCGCCCAGCCCCGCATCTCGCCGGCGGCGCGCGGCAGGAGATATCCGAAGCCGGTCACGACGTCGACCAGGAGGAGTGCGGTGAAGGTCAGGAAGAGGACGCCCATCCAGCTCGAGCCGACGAACTCCAGGACGCGCCCGAGGAGCCCGGCGCCGAAGTGCTCCGCGAACCGGGCCGCGATGTAGCTCGACCCGAGGAGAACCGCGGCCGCGATCAGCGCTTTCCGCGGCATACGTGTCGCGACGTACGGGATCGAGGCCACACGCCAGACGACGTAGACGTGAAGCGCGATCCAGACGGTCAGGACGGTGGCGAAGAACGACACGATCCGGAAACCCCTCATCGCGACGAGACTACGTCAGCGCCGGCGAGTCCATGGGTCAGATGACTTGGGGTCCCGCGGCGGCACGCGGCCGCCGGTTGCTCTCCTCGTCCGCCTTCGAGAGGGAAAGCCCCTGCGGCAGCGGCGCGCGGTCGAGGCCGTAGATCGACCGCCGGAGCGCCGCGTAGTCCTCCGCGCGGTCGAGGCGGACCCTTCCGACGCCGCCCGCCATCGGGTGCGTCGCCGAGAGGACGGCGAGGCGCGAGAGCGCCGAGTAGCCGAAGACGGCATAGAGCGCCTGCCCTCTCCGAAAATCGCGGGTCCGCCGGACGACGCCGGCCAACTTCGACGCGACATCAGCCGCACCGTAGAACTCCCGGTAGGCCCGGACGACGAGGCTCCGGAGCCGATCGGCGGAGAGGCGCGGATGGCGCCACGTGACCGCGCTGCCATCGAACCGGTCGAGGTTCTGCTCGGTGACGAGCCCCTCGCCGAGGAACTCCTCGTACTGCTCCGTCCCGGGAATCGGAGTCAGGAGATAGAAGGACGCCACGTCGGGGGCGAGCTCCCGGAGCCTCTGGAGGTGGGAGAGGATCCCCTCCTCCGTGTCGCCCGGGAAGCCGAGGATGTTCGAGAAGTGGCTCGTGATCCCGTGCCGCCGGCAGAGCTCCACGATCCGCGCGTACTTTCCGGGGTCGTTGTGAAGCTTGTGCGCCTCGCGGAGCGTCTCCGGGCTGAACGACTCGGCGCCGACGAACATCTGGAAGCACCCCGCGCGTCCCAGCAGCTCGACGAGCTCCTCCTGCCGGTGGATCTGCGCGTCGCACTGCGCGAAGAACGGCAGCTCGAGCTTCTCCTCGATCATCGCGGCGAGCAGTTCCTCGACCTCCGGCACCTTGTTGAAGTTGTCGGACGTGAACATGACGACCTTCACGCCGGCGGTCTTGGCCGCCCGGAGGCTCGCGAGCGTCGTCTCGACGGGCTGCGACCGGACGCGCTGGCCGGCGATCTTGATCACCGAGCAGAAGTTGCACGAGAAGGGGCAGCCGCGCGCCGGATAGACGCCCAGCATCGGGACGACGTACCGCGACAGGTCCCGGCGGGAGGGAGGGATCAGCGCCGGGGGCGAGAGCTCCCGCTCCCACCGTTGGTCGCGGCCGTAGACCGGAAGGAGATTTCCCCTGCGGGCGTCGTCCAGGATCCTCGGCCAGACGACCTCCGCCTCCGAGAGCGAGAACGACACGCCGCGGTCCTGCAGCATCGGCCGTGTCGCACGTCATCGGGTGCGGCCCGCCGATCACGCAGCCCTCGACGCCGTTCCGGAGGGCGAAGGCGGCGAGGTCGAGCGCCCGGTGAAACTGGTGGCTCTGGACGCCGACGAAGGCGACGAGGGTCCGTCTCCCGGGCTCCTTTGCGAGCAGCTTCAGGTAGCCGAGGTCGGTCTCGACGTATTCGTCGATGGCAACGACGTCGCAGGCGGCGCCGGCCTCCGCTGCGAGAGTCAGGCTCTTGAGATGCGGCAGGGTGCTGTTCGGCATGAAGCCGCGGCGGAACCGCTCGACGCACCCGTCCACGCCGTACTTGCTCGGCTTGACGAGCACGACCCTGAGAGCGGCACTCCCCCCCATAGGCGAACTCGGCAGGATCCCCCCACCTGCCAGACTATGCCCGGACGGGGATTCCGATCAATGCCTCCTGCCGCCGTCCGGCTGGAGGTTCATCTCGTAGGGGTCTGCGATCCGACGCTGGCAGTGCCGCCTAGGACTTTTTCCTGCCGCCGCCGGAACGGACGGACGGGGAGCCGCTCTTCGCCGCGGGCGGCCCGGCCTTCTCGTCTCCGATGACGGTCTTGAGCGGGCAGAAGGAGAACGCGGGGCACTTCTTGCACGTGACGGCGAGGGCAATGGGGCAGAGGGTCATGGGGCACCTCCTCGAGGCGGGCGGGAATTCCCGGTCAATCTTGCTACGGACGCATCTCGTAAAGCCCCGCGAGGGGCAGGATCTCGTTCGTCCAGATCCGCGCCGCGCGGCCTGCGTCCGGCGCGGGCTTCCTCAGCATCTTCAGGCAGTCCTCGGCCTGCTCCGCGGTTGTTCCCGCCCGGCCGTGCAGCTCGACGGCGAAGCGGGAGAAGTCGCGGACCATGAAGTCGAAGACCTGGTCGACGATCTCGGCCGCGACGCCGAGAAGCTTCGCGTTCTCGAGGACGAGCTGGCCGTAGACGACGAGCGTGAAGAGCTCGCCGAGCGTCAGGAGGAAGTCGAGGTCCTTCTGCTGTGCCTCGGTGATGTTCTGCTTCGCGAGGAACCGGACGAGAGCGGCGATCTGCTCCTCGAAGAGGTTCACGTTCGGGAGGTCGAACGCCGCGAACGCCTTCCGGAAGTCGTGAAAGCGGATCTTCGCGAGCCCGTGCGCGGGCCCCTGGTCGAAGAGAAAGGCGTCGTCGGCCGGGTCTGAGCGCGTCGGGACCTCCGGGAAGTCGGCCGGCGCGAAGAAGTAGTTCGGGAGGAACTTCAGGATCAGCGCGATGTTGACGTGGACCGTCCCCTCCAGCTTCGGCAGCGCCCGGATGTCGCGCGCGGCCATCTCGAAGACCATCTCCTTCTCGAACCCCTTCGCCGCGATGACGTCCCAGAGGAGGTCGACGACCGTCTCTCCCTGCGTCGTCACCTTCATCTTCACGACCGGGTTGTAGAGAAGGTACCGCCGGTCGTCGCGCGACGCCGACCGGAAGTAGTCCGACGCGCGGAGGGCGAAGAGCCGCATGGCGACGAGCCGCGCCCAGGCGTCCGTGAACATCCGCTTCACGTGCGGGAAGTCGGTGACGCTCATCCCGTAGAGGCGGCGCCGCGTGGCGTGGGTGATCGCCTCGTAGAAGGCGTGCGTCCCGATGCCGATCGAGGCCCAGCCGAGATTGTACTTCCCGACGTTGACCGTGTTGAGCGAGGCGTCCCACGCTTCGGGGCCGCGGATCAGGATCGCGTCGTCCGGCACCGGGGTAGTCGTGGAGCGCGAGCTCGGCCACGTACGACTGGCTGTTGCAGACGTTCTGGACCAGCTCGTACGTCGGGTCGCTTCGGGTCGGCGGCGAAGAAGACCCACTCCTTCCCGTCGGGCATCTTCCCGAGGACGGAGAGGAGCGCCGCCTCGTTGCCGTTTCCGATGTAGTACTTCCGGCCGTTCGCGAGATGGCCGCCGCCGGGAGCCCCAGAGAGCTTCATCTCCGTCGAGTAGATGTCGGCCCCGTGCTCCTTCTCCGAGAGGCCGAAGCCGAAGATGCCTCCCGCGTCGAGGAGAGCCGCGGCGCGCCTCCTCATCACCTCGTTCCGGCTCATCCAGAACGGCCCGAGGCCGAGGATCGTCACCTGCCACGTGTACCAGTAGGCGAGGCCGTAGAAGCCGAGGATCTCGTTCAGGGCGCAGTTGCGGTACGTGTCCCACCGGGCGTCGGGTCCCTCCGAGCGCCGTCGGCGTCAGGAACGTCGCGAAGATCTTCTTCCCCTTCTGGAAGTCGAGGAAGTCGCGGTACCAGACGCGGTCGCGGTCGTCGTCCTTGAGGCGCTTCTTTCCCTTCGCCTCGAAGAACCCGACGGTGTCGCGCAGAAGGCCGAGGGAACCCGGGTCGAGCCCCGGGACGGAGAGGGCGCGGGGGTTCAGGAGCTGCATGTCGTCACCTCGATCGAGGCGACTCTACAGCGCGCGGGGGCTTGGCCTCAGTACCCCTCCCCCTCCGCGGCCGCGGCGGCCTTGCCGCGGTTGTGGCGGAAGAGGAAGACGTAGTAGACAGCCACGAGCGGGAGGCCGACGAAGAACCAGCGGAGCGCGACCGCGAGGCCCGCGGGGTCGCCTCCCGCGTTCGCCGCCGTGAGCGAAAGCGACGCGTCGGGCGTTCCGCGGAGCATCACCGGCCAGACGCAGACCGCCGTCGCGATCGACAGCCCGGCGAGGAACGCGCAGGACGAGAGGAACGCCTGGAGCTCTCGGCCTCGTCCGAGCGAGACGAAGACGCCGGCGAGGCCCGCGAGCGCGAGCGCCGCCAGGAAGAGCGCGAGCGGACGCCGCGACAGGTTGGCAAGGAGATCCGCGTTGACCGAGGCGGTCGCGAGCGTGACGACGACCCAGAGAACCGCCACGGCGGCGTACGACGTCCGTGCGGCCCGGCGGCTCCGCTCCTGCACGGCACCGTCCGTCTTCCACGAAAGGTAGGTTCCGCCGTGCGCCACGAGCGCCGCGAGCGCGAAGACGCCGACGAGAACCGTGTACCAGTCGAGGATCCCGACCGGCGGGGTCGCCGTAAAGTCGGTGAACAAGGCCAGCTCGAACCACCCTTCCTTGTTCAAGGGGACGCCCCGGATCAGGTTGCCGAGCGCGGCGCCGAAAAAGACCGGCAGGAGGACGCTCGCGACGCCGAAGCCCATGTCCCACGTCTTCCGCCAGACCGTGTCTTTCACGTGGCTCCGGAGCTCGATCGAGATGCCGCGGAGGATCAGGCACCAGAGGACGAGGAAGATCGCGAAGTAGAAGCCGGAGATCCCCGAGGCGAGGATGCGCGGGAAGCCGACGAAGAGCGCCCCGCCCGCCGCGAGGAGCCAGACCTCGTTCCCGTCCCAGAACGGTCCGATGGCGGCCAGGACCCGCCGCCGCTCCGCGTCGGACCGCGCGACGTAAAGGTGGAGCGCGCCGGCGCCGAAGTCGAACCCGTCGAGGACGACGTAGCCCGTCAGGAGGCCGACGACGATCGCGTACCAGACCTCATGCATGGGCCACCTCCTCCGTTCCGCGCGGGACCGGCCCGTGCGCGATCTCCCTCAAGACGAGGAAGAAGAAGAGGAGCGAGAGAACCGTGTAGATGCCCGAAAAGCCGATCAGCGTGAAGAGCGTCGTCCCGGCGCTCACCATGGGGCTCGTCCCCTGCGCCGTCCGAAGGAGACCATAGACGAGCCACGGCTGCCGCCCCAGCTCGGCCGTCATCCAGCCCGCGAGAACCGCGATGTAGGGGAAGGGGAACGACAGCATCAGGATCCAGAGCATCGGGCCCGACCGCTCCAAAGTCCCGCGCCACGACAGCAGGTTCGCCAGGGCCATGACCCCGATCAGGAGCGTCCCGAGCCCCGCCATGACGTGGAACGAGTAGTAGAGGAGCGCGATGTTGTCGGGCCAGTCCGACTCGGGAAAGTCGTTCAGCCCCTTCACGCTGCTCGTGACGTGCCCGAACGCGAGGAGGCTGAGAAGGTCGGGCACGATGATCGGGTTGTCGATCCGGCGCTCCTTCACGTTTGGTTGTCCGATCACGTTCAAGCCGGCCCGCGGGCCGCTTTCGAAGCGCCCCTCCATCCCGGCGAGGGCGGCCGGCTGGTGCCGCGCGACGAGCTTCGCCTGCTGATCGCCCGTCGGGAAGGCCACGAGGAGGCTCGAGATCAGCCCCGCGACCGTTCCGATCTTCAGGAAGAGCCGCGCCTGCGGCAGATGCCGCCCCTCGAGGACGTAGAAAGCGCCGAGCGCCGCGACGACGAACGAGGCCGTCATGACGCTCGCCATCATGTTGTGCGCGTACTGCACGAAGGCCCACGGGTTCAGGACGAAGGCCCAGAAACTCGAAAGGCGGAGCGTGCCGTCCTCGGCCACCCGGTGCCCGACCGGGTGCTGCATGAAGGCGTTCGTCGCGATGATGAACCAGCCCGAGAGCCAGCTTCCGAGAAAGAGGGCCACCGACGCGAGGAAGTGGCCCTTCCTGCCGAGCCGCTTCTCGCCGAAGACGAGAAGAGAAAGGAACGTCGACTCGAGGAAGAAGGCGAAAAGCCCTTCCATCGCGAGCGTGTGCCCGATGACGTTTCCCGCGTAGTTCGAGAAGCGCGCCCAGTTCGTGCCGAACTGGAACTCCATCGGGATTCCGGTCACGACGCCGATCGCGAAGTTGATCCCGAAGATCCGGATCCAGAAGCGGGCGGCGGCGTTCCAGCGGTCGCCGTTCTCCCTGAGCCCCAGTCCCTTCATGATCATGATGAGGAGCGCGAGCCCCATCGTCAGGGCCGGGAAGAGGTAGTGGAAGAGGATGGTGAAGGCGAACTGCAGCCGGTGCAGAAGGAGCGGATCGTCCATGTGCCCAATCCTCGCATGGCCGCGCAGGCCGAGACGGGCCATTCAGCCGGAATGCGAAAGTGCAGGTCGTGCACGGCGAGAGAGCGACCGGACGGCCGGCGCGCGTCAATCGGCGGCGCGTCAGAAACCGACGACGACGCCGAGCTGGAACACGAGCGGCTGGCCGTACAGGCCCCGGGCGTTCCCGGTCACGTCATAGAGGAGTGACACGACGACGGCCGCGCCGCCGCCGAGCTGCTGCGCGTAGCCGCCGCCGAGGTAGAGGTTCGACTGGCTGCTCCGGCTGGTCTCCCCGCCGAACGTCCTCACCGCAACGCTCGACCAGTTTCCCTGCGCGGTCGCGTAGAGCCCCTCGAAAACGAAGTAGCGGACAAAGAGCCCGAATCCGTAGTTGAACGAGTTGAAGTCGGGGTCGTACCTCGTGTCGTTCGAGAACAGGAGCGACGCCGAGGCCCCCGCCCAGAGCCGGTCGGTGACGAGATACCCGAGCTCCGGGGTGATCGACACCCAGTTGACGGTGCCGAACCCGAAGCCGAACGAGCCCCCGATCGTGAATCGTTCCCCTCCGAACCGGGGCGGAGGAGGAGGAATGTCCGAAGTCTCGGGCTGGCCGAGCGCCGGCGAGGCGAGCAAGAGCAGGCCGAGAGCCGCCAGAGCGATTCGTTTCACGGCGTCCTTCCATCGTCCTCCCGGGAGAACGTCCGGGAGGAAACGCAAGGCGCGTGCCTCAGGAGGTCGGAGCCCCCGTCACCACCCGATGCCGTAGTCCTCGCCGTGGTCGCTCGAACCGCCCCACATCGTGCCGTGCTCGCGGTCGAGGAAGATGGCGTTGATGGGGCCGGAGGTCTTCGCGCGGACGTCGAGCCGGTAGCCCATTCTCGTCAGCTCCTCGCGGACCCACGGCGGCGTCGAGGCGTGGATCATCAGATACCCCGGCCGGGACTCGTGGGCGCCGAACGAACTCCGCATCTGCTCGCTGTTGACGTTCGCGGCCTCCGTCGCCTCCTGCACGGTCATCCCGAACTCGACGACGTTAAGGAAGAACTGGAGGAGGTTCTGGTCCTGCGAGTCGCCCCCCTGGACCGAGAAGCAGAGGAACGGCTTCCCGCCCTTGAGCGCCAGCGTCGGCGTCAGCGTGACGCGCGGGCGCTTGCCCGGCGTAAGGACGTTGAACGGGCCGTCGGCCCGGTCGAGGACGAAGCTCTGCAGGCGCTGGCTCATCCCGATGCCGGTCCTTCCGGCGACGACCGCAGGGACCCAGCCGCCGCTCGGCGTGACGGAGACGACCCACCCGTCAGCGTCCGCGGCCTCGACCGACGTCGTCCCCGCGGTGAACTCCTCCTCGAACGTCCGGAGGCGCGCAGAATCGGGCGCGGCGGCCCGCGTCTTCGCCGGGGCGGTTTTCCACATCTCGAGCAGGTCGGCGAACGGGTTCTTCTCCCCCTGGTACGGGTAGGGGTCTCCCGGCTTCACGGCCGGGTCGTTCTTCGCCCAGTCGATTCCGGCGGCCCGCGCTTTCGCGTACTCCTTCGAGAGAAGCCCCTTCCGCGGCTCCTCCGGCGGGAAGGCCGGGTCGCCGTAGTAGAAGTCGCGGTCCGCGAACGCCAGGTTCATTACCTGGTAGAGCGCGTGGATATAGCGCGCGCTGTTGTAGCCCATCCCCTTGAGGTCCATCGGCTCGAGGATGTTCAGCGCCTGGAGCATCGCCGGCCCCTGCGTCCAGAAGTCGAGCTTGTAGACGTCGATCCCCTTGTACGACGTCTTGACCGGCTCCTCGATCCGGACCTGCCAGCGCGCGAGGTCCTCGGCCGTCACGAGGCCGCCGGCTTCCTGCGCGCCGCGCGCGAACTCGTTCGCGATGTCGCCGTGGTAGAAGCGGTCGTAGGCTGCGAGAATCGCTTCCTTTCGGCCATTCCCCGCCGCGAGCGCCTGCTTCTCGGCCTCGACGAGCTTCCGGAGCGTCGCCGCGAGGTCAGGCTGCCGGAAGACCTCCCCCGCCACAGGCGGCCTGTCGCCCGGGCGCGGCAGCAGGATCCGCCGCGACTCCGGCCACTTCATCAACCAGTCGCGCTGGCGCGAGATCGTCGTGATGATCTGTTGCTCGATCGGATAGCCGTCCGCCATCTCGATCGCGGGGGCGAGCACCTCGGCCAGCGAGAGCTTTCCGTATTCGGCCAGCATCACCATGATCCCGCCCGGCGTGCCGGGCGTGACGGCGGCGAGCGGCCCGTACTCGGGCGGGTACGCCATCCCCTTCGACCGGAAGAACTCGGGCGTCGCTCCCACCGGCGCGACGCCGAGCGCGTTGATGCCGACGACCTTGCCGGTCTTCGGGTTGTAGATGAGCGCCTGCGTCTCGCCGCCCCACGAAAGCGTGTCCCACATCGTGCAGGTTGCGGCGATCATCGCGCACGCGGCGTCGACCGCGTTACCGCCCTTCTGGAACGTCATGGCGCCGGCCGTGGCCGCGAGCGGCTTCCCCGTGACGGCCAGCCAGTGGCTGGCGTGGAGCGGCGGCTTGTTCGTCGCGGCGCTTGCCGCGATCGCGGTCATTACGACAGCGGCAGCGGCCGCGGCAAGAGCTCCCGGAACGCGATTCCTTCGCGACGTCGGCATCGGATCCTCCTCGGGCGGCGCCTCGGGTGGCCGGCGCGATCCTAGCGCGCCGGGACCGTCCTCGCCGCCACGCGGGGCCGAGGCCGTAGACTCCGGCGCATGAATCCACGGCGCGGAACGACCCTTTTCATCGCTCTCATCTGTGCGCTGGCGCGCCCGCTCCCCGCCGAGGAGCCGGCCCCGCCGGCCGCCCCGCTCCGGATCACGCTCCTCGGGACGGGAACCCCGCGCCCGTCGAAAGCGCGCGGAGGGCCCGCGATCCTCGTCGAGGCGGGGTCGACGAAGGTCCTCGTCGACGCGGGGCGGGGCGCCGCGGAGCGCCTCTACGGAATCGGCGGGCGCGACCTCCTCGCGGGCGTCGACGTCGTCCTCCTGACGCACCTCCACTCCGACCATGTCGTCGGCTTGCCGGACCTCTGGCTCACCGGCTGGCTCTTCGGGCGAAAGGCGCCCCTCCGCCTCTACGGCCCTCCCGGGACGGCCGCGCTGGCGGCCAACCTCGAGAAGGCCTACGTCTTCGACGTCGAGACGCGCCGCGACAAGGACGAGCGCCTTCCCGGCGCGGGCGCGGTGATCGACGCGAAGGACCTCGGCCCGGAGGCCGTCGTCGAGCTTGGCGGCGTGAAGATCACGGCGTTCGTAGTGGACCACGGCCCCGTGAAGCCCGCCTACGGCTACCGGATCGATTACGCGGAAAAGTCCGTCGTTCTCTCCGGCGACACACGCTTCTCGGAGAACCTGATCGCGCATGCGAAAGGGTGCGACGTTCTGATCCACGAGGTCGTCGCCACCGACGTCGAGCGCCGGCTCTCGCAGATGCGCGACCCCGCCTTGACCCAACGGATCATCGACCACCACACGACGCCCGAGGACGCCGGCCGCATCTTCTCGGCCGTGAAGCCGAGGCTGGCCGTCTACTCCCACATCGTCCCTCCGCCCACCACGGCGAAGGACCTCGAGGACCCGACGCGAAAGACCTACTCCGGCCCGCTCGTCGTCGGCGAAGACCTGATGGTCATCAACGTTGGAGCGACGATCGAGGTCGGGAAGCGGGTCAGCGCGTTCGACTGACCGGGATCACAGGTGACCCATCCGGCCACTTCGATAGTCCTCCAGCGCCTTCCGGATCTCGGCCTCGGTGTTCATGACGAACGGCCCGTAACCGACGACGGGCTCGTCGATCGGCGCTCCCGAAAGAAGGAGGATGGTGGCGTCGGCTCCGGCCTCGATCGAGACCGCTTCTCCGTGCCGGTCCAGCACGGCAAGCTCCCCTTCCTCGACCGCGTCGACGCCGTTGACGAGCCCGCCCCCGCGCAGGAAGAGGAGCGCCGTCGCGTGTCCTTCCGGGACCCGGAGCCTTGCCGCCTTCTTCGCCTCGAGCCTCATGTCCCAGAGATCGATCGGCGTGAAGGTGCGTGCCGGGCCCCTGGCCGTCCCGAAAGCGCCCGCGATCACCCGGACCGTACCGGCGCCGCCCGCGAGGGGAATGACGGGAGTCCGTGGGGCGAGGATGTCCTGGTAGCCGGGCGGGGACATCTTGAGCTTCGCGGGCAGGTTCACCCAGAGCTGCACCATCTCCATCGTGCCGCCCTTCGCGGTGAAGTCACGACTGTGCATCTCCTCGTGAACGATGCCCGAGGAGGCCGTCATCCACTGGACGTCGCCCGGGCCGATGCGGCCCTTGTTCCCGGTCGAGTCGCGATGCTCCACCTCGCCCTGATAGACCACGGTCACGGTCTCGAAGCCGCGATGCGGGTGCTCGCCCACGCCGCGAGGGCTGAGAGCCGGAAGAAACTCCGAGGGCGCCGCGTAGTCGAGGAGCAGGAAGGGGCTGAGCGACGGGGCGGAGTCGTACGAGAACATCGAGCGGACGGGAAAGCCGTCCCCGACCCAGTGACGAGGCGGGGCCTGTTCGATACCGAGTACGCGCTTGGGGGTCGTCTGGGGACCTTTCATCAGGGAGTCCTTTCGAGGAGCTCGAGATCAGTCGAAGCACCGTCGAACAAAGACTATATTATATATAGTTACTACTTGTCAAGTAGTAGATTGTCACGAGGAATCCGCTCGGTTATCCTCGTTTCGGCGATGACGCGAGCGGCCTCCCGTCCCGACCTGACCCTCTGCACCCGGTTTCACCGCGCGATCGAGCTGATCGGGCGGCGTTGGACCGGGGCCATCGTCTACGTGCTGCTCCGCTCCCGGTGCCGGTACGCGACGCTGCGCGACGCCATCCCCGACATCACGGACCGGATGCTCAGCGAGCGGCTGCAGGAGCTGGAGCAGGAGGGGATCGTCGAGCGAACGGTCGTCCCGGAGACGCCGGTCCGCGTCGAGTACGCGCTGACGAAGAAAGGCCGCTCGTTGGCTTCCGCGATCGAGGCCATGGCCGCCTGGGCGGAACGCTGGGTCGAGCCGGCACCACCGTCTCCCGGGACAGCAACCGGCGCGCGGGCGCGGCGTCGCGCCTAGGCCCGTCGGCGAAGGTCCCGGTCAGCCGGGCGGGAAAGCGTACTCTTGAGATCGGTGAAAGCCTCTCGTACCCCGGCGCCCGAAGCGGCGCCACGTCTTCGCGATCATCCTCGTTTCGGTCGCCGCGGGCTACGCATTCGCCATCACCATTGCGAAGGCCGGCGCTCCGAAGCAGACCGTCTACGAGCTGCCTCACGACTTCACGCTGAACGAGCCGACATTCCTGCCGTCCGCGCTGCCCGGCGCCGCGATGACGTCCGGCAACCGGATCGAGCTTCTCGAGAACGGCGACGCGATCTTTCCTGCCATGCTCGCCGCCATTTCCTCCGCCCGGAAGACCGTGAACTTCGAGGCCTACATCTTCTGGTCGGACGAAGTCGGCACTCGTTTTCGCGACGCGCTCGCCGAACGGGCTGCGAACGGCGTCGCGGTCCGCGTCCTCCTCGACGCGATCGGCTCCCCGGGCAGGAAGATGAAGGCGGGCGACGTCGACGCCCTGCGCCAGGCCGGCTGCCGTGTGGAGTTCTTCCACTCGATGAAGCCCTGGATGCTCTGGGTGTTCAACCATCGCAACCACCGGCGCGTTCTCGTGGTGGACGGCATGCTCGGCTTCACCGGCGGCGTGGGGTTTGCCGATCCGTGGCGAGGGAACGCCGATTCGAAGGAGCACTGGCGCGACACGCAGGTGCGGCTGGAAGGGCCGGCCGTCCGCGGCCTCCAGCGCGCGTTTCAGGAGAACTGGTCGGAGGTGACGGGCGAGGCGCTCGTCGGCGACGAGTTCTTCCCCGTGCTTTCACAGACGGGCGCGAGCTCCATCGCCGTCGTGCCGTCGTCCCCGCTCGCAGCAATGTCGGGAGCGGGCCGCGTCTACGCGATCTCGCTCGCCGCTGCCACGAAAGAGATCTGGATCGCGAACTCCTACTTCCTTCCGGACGACGCGACGGTCGGTCTCCTCGTCGCGGCCGTGAAGAGGGGGGTGGACGTGCGGGTGATCGTTCCGTCGGACGAGCAGAACGACGTGCCCGCGACGAAAGCGGCGGGACGCTCGTCCTTCGGACCGCTTCTCGAGGGGGGCGTCAAGATTTTCGAGTACCAGCCGACGATGTTCCACCTGAAGACAATGGTCGTGGACGGAGTCTTCTCGACGGTGGGATCGGCAAACTTCGACGAACGGTCCTTCCACCTGAACGAGGAGATCAACCTGTTCGTCTACGACGGCGCGTTCGCCGGGCAGATGATGGAGAGCTACCGGCGGGATCTGTCGCGATGCCGTCCCTACACGCACATGATGTGGAAGGAACGCTCCGTAAAGAAGAAGGTGACCGAGATGGCTCGTCGCCCCCTTCCGGTCGGAGCTCTAGCTACAGAGCCGCAATCACCGAGTTCGGGACCGGCCGGGGGCGAGCCCGGCTGTCATTTCTGCGGGACGGCTCCCCCGGCGGGCCAGGTCGTGTCGCCGATCCGCGTGAGGGTCATCTCGAAGAACCGGACCGGCTCCTTGCCGGGCGCGAGGCGGTCGCCGACTTCTTTCAGCGTGCCGTCCTTGATGACCGCGGTGTAGCGGATCGTCATGGGGCCCGCGGGGATCTCCCACGTGTAGCCGTCGGCAGTCGGCTTGATGACGAAGTCGCCTGCTCGGCCCATCGCATACGAGCGGAACGAGTACGCCTTCGCGGCCGGGTCATACGAGATGACGCCGAAGGCGTTGAAGCCGACCTTGCCGTCGCTCTCGTAGCCGCGTCCTTCGATCACCTTCACCGACCCTTCGAGGAACGGGCCGATCCGCTCCGTCTGGGTGATGGCGTGCTTCTCGCCGGACGGGAGGATCGTCCAGGCGGGCCCTCGCCAGACGCCGTCCATCGATGCGAACGCCGCCATCGCCTCACGCTGGGCGGCGATGAGCGCGGCGGGATTCGGGCGTTCCTGGGCGAGGGAAGGTGACGCGGCAACGAGCGCGAGGACCAAAACGAGGGCCGTTCTCTTTTCGAACATGTCCGATTGTCGCACCCGGGGGGAGGCGGCCGCGCCGGATGAGATGATGTCTCACCGTTCAGCGACCGCGCCCGAAAGGAGCGACCCCATGCGCCCGACTCGATTTGCGCCTCTCGCCCTGATTCTCATGCTGCTCGCCGGCGTTCGGCCGCTCGCCGCGCAGGCGCCCGCACCGGCCTCGCCGGGCTCCGGCCTCCCGAGCGAGACCCCCGCGAATTTCAAGCCGACGCACGTCGGCTTCGACTACGAGCGGCGCGAGGCGATGATCCCGATGCGCGACGGCGTGAAGCTGCACACCGTCATCCTCGTGCCCAAGGGAGCGACGGGGGCGCCGATCCTCCTGACGCGGACGCCGTACGAGGCGAAGGCCCTCACGACCCGCTACGAGAGCGCGCACCTCGGCCCGAGCCTCGACGGCTACGACAACGCGGTCGAGACGATCGTGGAGGGGGGCTACATCCGGGTCGTGCAGGACGTCCGCGGCAAGTACGACTCCGAGGGCGACTACGTGATGAACCGCCCGCTTCGCGGGCCTCTGAATTCGACCCCGGTCGACCATGCCACGGACACGTACGACACGATCGACTGGCTCGTGAAGAACGTGCCGGAGTCGAACGGAAAGGTCGGCATCCTCGGCATCTCGTACGACGGCTTCCTGCCGCTGATGGCGCTCGTCAACCCGCACCCCGCGCTGAAGGTCTCGGTGCCGATGAACCCGATGGTGGACGGCTGGCGGGGCGACGACTGGTTCCACAACGGCGCCTTCCGCGAGCAGGGGATGCCCTACATCTACGAACAGGAAGCGACGCGCGACAACAAGACGAAGTGGTGGACGAGCTCTTACGACGACTACGACATGTTTCTCGCGGCCGGGACGGCGGGCGAGCTCGGCCGGCAGCGCGGAATGGAGCAACTCGGCTTCTGGCGGAAGCTCCTCGAGCACCCGTCCTACGACGCCTTCTGGAGGGAGCAGGCGGTCGACCGGATCCTCGCGGCCCAGCCGCTGACGGTGCCCGTGATGCTGGTCCACAGCCTCTGGGACCAGGAAGACATCTACGGTGCTCCCGCGGTCTACAAAGCAATCAAGCCGAAGGACACCGGGAACGACAAGGTCTTCCTCGTGATGGGGCCCTGGTACCACTCGCAGGAGATCCACGAGGGGAGCTCGCTCGGCGCGATCCGGTTCGACAGCGACACCGCGCTGACCTTCCGGCGCGAGATCCTTCGTCCGTTTCTCGACCAGTACCTCAAGGACGGCGCGCCGAAGGCCGACATCGCCCCCGTCATGGCGTTCGAGACGGGGACGAACGCGTGGCGGCGCCTCCCCGCCTGGCCGGCCGGCTGCGCGAGCGGCTGCGCGCCGAAGGCGACGCCGCTCTACCTCGGTGCCGGATCGAAGCTCGGCTTCGCCGCCCCCAAGGCGGGTGAGGCGGAGTTCCAGGAGTGGGTCTCCGACCCGGCGAAGCCCGTCCCCTTCATCCGTCGCCCGGTCGCCGGGAGCTACGACGGCGGAAAGGGGTGGCGAGAGTGGCTGGTGTCCGACCAGCGGGAGGTCTCGGGGCGGACGGACGTGGCGGTCTGGGTCTCCGACGTCCTGACGGAGCCCGCCAAGATCAGCGGCGAGCCGGTCGCGAACCTGATCGCGTCGACGAGCGGGACGGATTCCGACTGGGTCGTGAAGCTGATCGACGTTTGGCCACCGGAGGTCGCCGGACAGCCGGCGATGGGCGGCTACCAGCTGATGATCTCGGCCGACATCTTCCGGGGTCGCTACCGGGAGAGTCTCGAGATCCCGAAGGCTCTCGCGCCCGACAGGCCTCTCCTCTACCGCTTTGCCCTCCCGACCGCGAACCACGTCTTCCTGCCGGGGCACCGGATCATGGTGCAGGTGCAGTCGAGCTGGTTCCCGCTCTACGACCGGAACCCGCAGACGTTCGTCCCGAGCATCTTCTTCGCGAAGCCGGAGGAGTTCCGGAAGGCCACGCAGCGCGTCTACCACGCGCCGGGGCAGGCCAGCTTCATCGAGCTGCCTCTCGTGACGTCGCCCTGACCCGCCGGAGGCGGTGCCGCCGGGATCGCCGCTTCCTGCGGGCTAGAATCAGTCTTGATGAGCGGGCGGGAAACGGTGTCCGCGGCCCGGCCTGCCGCAGTTCCTCCGGTCCTCCCCCGGTGGCGCGCGACGCGGGCGGCGACGCAGCGCTTCTTCGACGAGACGCTGGCGCCCGGCGCGTACGAGGCGCGCCCGATCGCGCTCCGGCATCCCTTCGTCTTCTACGAGGGCCATCTCGCCGCCTTCGGCGTCAACACGCTCCTCCGGGGAGCGCTGGGGCGGGCCGGGATCGACGCGGTTCTTGAGCGCCTCTTCGAGCGGGGGATCGACCCTCCGGCGGAGGGGAGCGGGCAACCGGAAGGAGCGACTGGCCGTCGCGGGAGGGCGTGAGGGAATACGCCCGGAAGGCCGACGCCGCCGTCGAGGACGCTCTCGGCTCGGGAGCGCTCGCGGGCGCGGAGCATCACGAAGCCGTCCTCACGGTGCTCGAGCACGAGCTGATGCACCAGGAGACGCTGCGCTACATGCTCCACCGGCTGCCGTACGGGGAGAAGCGCGCTTCTGCGGAAGCGCCGGCCCACGAGACGTCCGGGCGAGCAGCGCGAGGGGAGAGGGTGCGCATCCCCGCGGGAACGGCGACGCTCGGCGCGAACCGCGGCGAGATCGGGTTCGGGTGGGACAACGAGTTCCCGCGGGCGTGCCGCCCCGTTCCGGACTTCACGATCGACGTCCTCCCGGTCACGAACGGAGAGTTTCTCGAGTTCGTCGAGGCCGGTGGCTATGCCAAACCGTCCCTCTGGCGGCCGGGCGACGCGGAGTGGCTCGCGCGGCACGGCGTCTCGCAGCCGCCGTTCTGGCGGAAGGAGGGGGGCGCGCGGTACTGGATCGGGCAGTTCGACCTCGTCCCGTTGCCGGAATCGTGGCCCGTCTGGGTCAGCCATGCCGAGGCGTCGGCCTATGCGCGTTGGAAAGGAAGGCGCCTCCCGACCGAGGCCGAGTTCCACCGCGCCGCGTTCGGGACGGCCGACGGAACGGAGCGGCCGTTTCCCTGGGGCGACGAGCAACCCGCACCTGTACACGGGAACTTCGGCGGCGACCGGGACGATCCGATCCCCGTCGGCTCGAGGCCGGAGGGGGCGAGCGCCTGGGGCGTGCAGGAACTGGTTGGAAACGGATGGGAGTGGACGTCGACGCCGTTCGCGGGGTTCGACGGCTTCGCGCCGATGGCGTCGTACCCGCGCTACTCCGCCGACTTCTTCGACGGACGCCACTTCGTCCTCAAGGGCGCGTCTCCGGCGACCCCCGCCGGCCTCGTCCGCCGGACGTTCCGCAACTGGTTTCAGGCGCGCTACCCGTACGTCTACGCGAAATTCCGGTGCGTGGCGCCGTGAGCCTCGCCCGCGACGTGAAGGCCGGGTTCGGCAGGAGGCCGCGCTCGCTGCCGCCGAAGTACTTCTACGACGCGCTCGGGTCGCGGCTCTTCGAGGCGATCGGACAGCTGCCGTGGTACCGGATCACCCAGGCTGAGACGCGGCTCCTCAAGCGGGCCGCTCCGGCGGTGGCCGGTGCGCTCCAGGGGCCCGTCCGCGTCGTCGAGCTCGGCTCGGGGAGCGGCGAGAAGCTCGCCCTCGTCGTCGAGGCCCTCCGCGCCCGCCGGAAGCAGGCGGATGTCCACGTCGTCGACCTCTCGGCGCCCGCCGTGGCAGCCTCGCTCGAGCGCCTCGCGAAGATCCCGGGCGTGAGGGTCCGCGGGCACCGCGCCACCTACGAGAAAGGCCTCCTCGAGGCGGCGTCCGGGCGGCGCGGAAGCGGCGCGTGCCTCGTCCTCTTCCTCGGGTCGAACATCGGGAACTTCGACCGCGGCGACGCGACGCGGCTCCTCGCTGCCGTCCGCCGGTGTCTCCGCCCGGGCGACGCCCTTCTCCTCGGAACCGACCTCGTCAAGCCCCGGCGCGAGCTGCTCGCCGCGTACGACGATCCGCTCGGCCTGACGGCCGTCTTCAACCTCAACCTTCTCCTCCGCCTGAACCGCGAGCTCGGCGCCGACTTCGACCTCTCGAGGTGGAGGCACCGCGCCGCCTGGAACGCCGGGGCCCGGCGCGTCGAGATGCACCTCGTGAGCCTGACCCACCAGCGCGTCCGGATCCCGGGGGCCCGCGTCGTGGCCGACTTCGCGGCCGGCGAGACCCTCTGGACGGAAAGCTCGCACAAGTACGAGCCGGAGGACGTCGACCGGCTCGCGGCGGCAGCCGGTTTCCGCTGCGAGCGCCGGTGGGTGGACGACGGCGCGAGATTCGCCCTGACCCTGTGTCGCGCCGTCCCCGTCGGGCGGCGCCGAGGAGGACTCATGAAGATCCCGGGGGCCTGCGCCCACATCGCGGGCCTGAAGACCGTCGTCCCGGCGAAGAAGCCGGAGTGCGAGGAGTGCGTGAAGACCGGGTCCTCCTGGGTCCACCTCCGGACGTGCCAGACGTGCGGCGGCACGCGCTGCTGCGACTCCTCCCCGAACCGGCACGCGTCGCAAGCACGCCAGGAGCTCGGGCCATCCCGTCATCTGCTCGGCCGAGCCGGGGGAGAGGTGGCTCTACTGCTATCCGGACGACGTCGTCGTCGAATACTGACGCGCCACGATTACGTGGCACGCGGCCGTGGCCGCCACCGGAAGACGCCGAGCGCGATCCTCCCCTTCCTGTCGAACCGGATTCCTTCTCTTCGGAGCATCACGGCCTGGAGCCGGTCGTGCCCCGCGTCGTTCGAACGCGGGCTGACTTCGCCCTCCGCGTTGACGACGCGATGCCAGGGGACGCGGCTCCCCTCGGGCAGGGCGCTCAGCGCATAGCCGACGAGCCGTGCGTGCCCGGGAATCCCGGCGAGCTGCGCGACCTGTCCGTATGTCGCGACGCAGCCGGCCGGAATCCGCGAGACGACGGCGTAGATCGCGGTCCGGGGGATGCGAGACGACGTCACAAGGCGGCCTCCGGTGAAACGGGACGATATCGCGGGCGCCGTTCCCTCGGATCGGCAAGAATCGGCCCGTGCGGAGATCTCTCGCCTGCCCGATCCTCGTTGCGCTCCTCTTCGCCTGCTCCCGGTCGCCTCGCGACCCGGTGCAGGTCACGGTCAGCGGCGCCGTGAATGCGGCGGAGAAGCGGAACCCGGACGCCGTCATAGCCTTCCTTGCCCCCGGCTTCCGCGACGCGGCCGGCGGGGGCCGGGACGAGGCCGCGGCGACGGTGCGCCGGTATCTCGCTGCCTACGAGCGCCTGTCACTGACGGTTTCGAACCTCGTGATCGAGCGGGGGCCCGGGAGCGCGCAGGCACGGTTCACGGTCGCGATGTCGGGAACGCCGCGCGCGATCGGCGGACTGGAGGGGTGGCTGCCGCGGACCTCGCGCTGGCGCTTCGACCTCCGGCTCGAGCCCGGCGAGGGCGGCTGGACGATCACGCACGCGGCGTGGACCCGGGTCGAGGAGGGGGGCTGACCGGGATCCGGCAGGCCTTCGAGACCCGGTAGCGGTTCTCGGCGAAGGTCCGGTAGCCGCGGTCGAAGAGACCCCGGAGGCCGGGCGTCACCGAGAGCAGGTAGAGCGGCCGGGCCCACCAGATCCGGCGGAAGGCGAACCGGTAGGCGTCGGCGCCCGCGATCACCTCTCCCGTCGCGGCGACGAGGATCCGGAGATCGTCGAGCAGGTTCTCCGGCGGAGACGCCCTGCGCGGCGAGCCGCTCGACGATCCACGGCTCCTGGAGCGTCGCGATCCCGAAGCCGCGCTTCGCGAGCGTCTTCCTCCAGAACGGGACCCAGCGGCTGCAGAAGCCGCACGCGCCGTCGTAGAGGACCCACGCGAACGGCGAGGGCGCCGTCATGCGAGGACCCTCGTTCCGCGCCGGACACGAATCTCCGACCCCTCCGCGAGGAACGCGACGTCCGGCGGCGCGGTCGAGGGCCGACAGCGTATCGGTCGTCCGTAGAGCGATCGCACGTCGGTCTCGAGGCCGGCCTCCTCGGCGCGGCCAGATCTGCCACGGCGGGTGCTCCACGGCGTATTCGAGCGTGTGCCCGTCCGGCTGCCGCACGTATCCGTAATAGTGCTCCGCGAGGAACTCCTCGACGGAGCCGGCCTCGAGCGAGCGGCGTCCGGAACCGGCCGCGAGACGGAGCCGCCCCTCGGCTCTGGCCTGGATCCACGAATACTCGACCCGCGCAGGGCGATCCGTCGTCCCGGAAGCCGATGTCGTGCGCCATCGGAACGGCGACGTAGTTCTCGTGATAGACGCGCCGGGCGACCAGGGCGACGAGTCGGCGCGGGACCAGCTCCTTCACGAAGACGACGCCGCGCCGGAAGTCGCCGTCGGTTTTCCGGCGGACATAGAAGCGCAGATTCACCTCCTCGAAGTCGGCGTGAAACGGCACGGCGATTCCGAGGATCCGCGTCTTCAGGAAGAGGAAACCGACGACGCTGGCGTACAGCTTTCCGTTCCAGTCGTCGAGCTCCGTGCCAGCCGGTACCAGGGGCTGGAACAGCGGTCGTTCCACCTCCCAGTTCAACATCGCGAGAAAACGCCATTCGGCCGTCAGAAAGGAGCGTGCAGCCGTCTCGGTCATCGCGGCTGCCAGTCTAGAGCCGGCCACGGCCGGGTGGAATGGAGCCGTCCGGGTCAGTCCCGATAGGGCGTCAGGAGCAGCCCCAGAATCGTTCGCATCCCGCTCAGATAGTTGCCGAGCCTCAGGTTCTCGTCGTACGCGTGCTGGTTGTTGTCGGCGTTGACGAGCGGAACGAGGACGAACGGCATCCCGAGCGGTGTCACGATCTCGTAGGTTGGAAGGGTGCCTCCCATCATCCGGATCCGGACCGGCTTCGGCGACGCGCCGCCGTCACGGAACGCCTCCTCGAGGGCCGCCGTCGCCCAGCGGCCGACGGCCGAGTCGATTTCCTGCCGGGCCGCCCTTTCCGGAAGCGCGGGCTTCAGCCGTGCGAGCTTCGGGTACCGCGCACGCTCCTCGTCGGTCGGCTCCCGGTCGACGAGGTGATAGCCCTGCGCCTCGACGAACGTCCGGAGGAGCGGCAGCAGGTAATCCGCGTCGGCTTCCACGGTCGTCCGGAGGTCGAGCTCCGCGACCGCCTTCTCCGGCACGACGTTCGCCGCCTTCTCGCCGACGCCGGCGGCGGCGAGGCCGCGGACGTTGAGGGACGGGTACTGGAGCGCCTCCTGGTACGTGGCGCCCACCTTGTCGGCCGCGGCAACGCCGACGCGCTTCCGGATCGCCGCCTCGTCGTCGGGGACCTCGGCGAGCGCCTTTCGATCGGCGTCCGTGATCGTCGTCCGGGAGTAATAACCCGGAATCGTCACGCGGCCGTCGTCGTCTTTCATGGCGGCGAGGAGCCGGGCGAGGCGCTGCGCCGGGTTCGGCACGTAATTGCCGAAGTGCCCGCTGTGCAGCGGGGCACGCGGCCCGTAGACGGTGAGCGTCACCCCGACCTCGCCGCGGTTCCCGAAGGCGAGCGTCGGCCTCCCGCTCGCGTGGACCGGCCCGTCGTGAACGACGAGCGCGTCGGCGGCGAGGAGTGCGTTGTGAGCCGATACCACGGCCGCGATCCCCGGCGAGTTCACCTCCTCCTCGCTGTCGAGGAGGACCTTGACGTTGACCGCCGGCACGAGCTTCTGTGCTCTCATCAGGTCGAACACCGCGAGGAACATGACGATCGGGCCCTTGTCGTCGGAGGACGAGCGCGCGAAGACGCGCAGCTCGGGGTCGAAGTCGGCCTTCATCGCCTCCGCCCGGTCCACCTCGACCCACGCGCCGTCGGCGCCTTTGCGCTTGACGACGGGCCGCCACGGGTCCTTCTGCGACCACTGCGACGGCACAACGGGCTGCCCGTCGAAGTGCATGTAAAAGAGGACCGTCTTTCGCCCGGGGCGGTTCCCCTCGTACTCGGCGAAGACGAGAGGCCGTCCCCGGTTCTCGAGCGCCTGCGTTCTGAAGCCGCGCTTTCGAAACGCCGCCTCCAGCCACGCCGCGTTCCTCACGATGTCCGCCGGGTTGATCGAGTCGTTCGGCAGGGCCAGAAGCTCGAAGAGCTCCGGGAAGCTGGCGACGGCCGCGGCCCGAAGGGCGGCGTCGTCGACGCCCGGCGGCTGCGCGGCGCGGGCCGTGCCCGCGCCGGAGCACGCCAGAAGGAGTAGAGCGAGAACGATCCCCCCGGTCTTCACGCCGGCCCCATCGTGCGCGCGGGCCGTCACTTGACCTCGCAGAAACAGTAGGCGTAGGCGCCGTTCGGATCGTTCAGGGAGAGGAGCTTCGCGGTCTCGCGGAGCTGCTCGGCGAGGGCGCGCATCGCCGGTGACGGTGTCGGCGTCTCCGCCTCTCCGGGCACGAAGCCGAGCGCGCGGGCGAGCGATGCCCGGCCCTCGAGGAGCTTCGAAATCAGCTTTTCCTTGAACGTCCTCTCCTTCTGGACGTACCAGACGCGCGCGTCCTTCGGGAGCTTGCCCATCTGGATCGCCGACGCGACGGCGTCGGACAGGTTGCCCAGCTTGTCGACGAGCTTCCGCTCGTGGGCGTCGGCGCCGCTCCAGACGCGGCCGCGCGCGATCTCGTTCACGTCCTCGGGCGTCATCTTCCGGGCTTCGGCGACGCGCTCGAGAAAGTCCCGGTACCCCTTGTCGATCATGAGCTGGATCATCCTCTCGACCTCGGGCTTCATCGGCCGGTCGACGCGGAGAGCGCCGGAAAGCCACGTGGTGCCCACGCCGTCGACGTGGAGGCCGAGGTATTTCGCGAGCGGCCTCTCGATCGTGGGGAACATGCCGAAGATGCCGATCGAGCCGGTGATCGTGTCGCGGCTCGCCCAGATCTCGTCGGAGGCCGTGGAGATCCAGTAGCCGCCCGAAGCCGCGACGGAACCCATCGAGACGACCACCTTCTTCCCCTGCTGCCGCGCGACCGACAGCTCGCGCCGGATCACCTCCGAAGCGAAGGCGCTCCCGCCGCCGCTGTCGACGCGGAGGACGATGGCCTTCACCTTGTCGTCCTGCCGGGCCTGACGGATGAGGGCGGCCGTCGAGTCGCCGCCGATCGTCCCTGCCGGCGCCTTGCCGTCGACGATCGTCCCGACCGCGACGACGACGGCCACCGCGTCGCCGCGGCCCCGGGCGCCGGTCCGGTCGCCTCCCTTCGCCTCGAGG
Source organism: uncultured Acidobacteriota bacterium (assembly GCA_963721385.1). GTDB lineage: Bacteria > Acidobacteriota > Thermoanaerobaculia > UBA5066 > UBA5066 > DAOMFB01. The sequence continues at coordinate 69,070 of CAVRJB010000001.1, read as the reverse complement.
TAATCGGCGACGTTCACCTGCTGGAACGTCTGCTCCTTCTTGTTCTCGCCCGCGATCTCGATCATCCGCTTCCGGATCTCGTCGCGATAGCCGAGCTTGTCGACGAGCTTCGCCTCGACGGCGATCTTCGCGAGGTCGCCCTTCGCCGCCTCGAGCCGCTCGCCCATCCGGTCGATGTAGGCACGAACCTCCTCGGGCCTGAGCTTTCGGCTCGCCGCCACGTCGGCCACCCACGAGCCCCAGAGGTCCGAGAGCCACTTCAGGTCCGCTTCCTTCGCCTCGGGAGAGGCGTCGTTCCGGAGGAAGGGCTCGACGGCCGACTTGTACTCGCCGACGCGAAAGACATGGACGTCGACGCCGAGCCGGTCGAGGCCCTCCTTGTAGTACGTCCGCCACCTTCCGAAGCCCTCGAACAGCACCGCGCCCTCGGGGTGGAGCCAGACCTCGTCGGCCGCGGAGGCGATCGCGTAGGGGCCCTGGAGGTAGGCGTCGGAATAGGCGATCACCTTCTTGCCGCTCTTCCGGAATTCGAGCAGCGCGGCGCGAAGATCCTCGAGCTTCGTCAGGCCGCCGCCCGCCATGTCGGACGTGTCGAGGAAGATCGACGAGATCCGCTTGTCGTCCTTCGCGGCCCGGATGGCGTCGAGCTGGTCCTTGAGGAGAGTCTCCTGCCGCTCGTCGCCGGTCACGTCTTCGAGGAAGCCCCGGAAATTCCGGCCCGTGAGTTGCTCGACGAGGGCTCCCTTCGGCTTCACGACGAGCGCGCCTCCCTTCGGTACCTTCGGCCCGCCAGAGATCGCCGCACCGACGAGGACGACGACGAGGACGAGGAAGAGAACGTTGACGGCGAACCGGCGCGACTCGTCGACGCCGCGCCAGAAGCCGGAAAGGAAACGGACGGGGAAGGACCGGGGCCTGTTTTCCATGGGAAGACTCCTTTGCCTGAGCCGCGCGGACGCGCGTCTTTCCATTCTACGAGCGTCGGTGGAGACGGGTTCCGCGTCAGACGTCGACGCGATCGAGGCGCCGCGCGGCGAGAAGGGTCGGGACCGCTGTCCAAAAGAGGAGTGAGAGGGCGATGAGCAGGCTCGCGCCGAAGGGCCCCCTCGTGAACCGGAGGAGCGCGAGCGATCCGGCGCCGAAAGCCGCCGTCCCCTCGATCGCGAGGAGCGCTCCGGTCCGCAGGGCACCCGAGGGATTCAGCAGGACCGCGGCAATGAGGACCCGCGACGCCGGCCCCGACGGGAGAAGCGACGCAACGCCCAGGGCCAGAAGATCGACGAGGACGGCGCTCGCGAACCAGACGACGAGGGCAATCGAGAGAGAGCGCGTCCGCCGGCGACCCGCCGAACCGACCGACACGAGGGCCCCGAGGCCCAGGAAGACGGCGGTCAGGATGGCCGAGCCCGCGATGAGGACGCCGAAGCCCGCGAGGCCGGCGTCGCCCGCGTTCGAGTAGATGACGAGGCCAGCCGCCCCGAACCCGATGAGCTGCGCTGCCGTCAGGGCGACGAGGAGGCCCGCGAGCCGCCCGAAGAGGATCGTCCGGCGGGAGACAGGCTGCGAGAAGAGGAGCTCCGCCGCGCCCCGGTCGGGGACCAGCGTCAGGACGCCCATCAGGAGCGAGGCGAGCGGGACGAGGAGCAGGACGAGCTGGACGAGCGACGCGGTGGTGCGGGAGAAATCCTGAACGCCATGCCCCCCCGAGAGGATGTAGCCCGAGACCGCGACGGCGAGCGACAGCGCCGCGAAGACCGTCGCGAAGACCTGCGTCCAGCGCGAGCGGACGGCGAGAAGGAGCTCCTGGCGCGCGCAGAGGAAGAAGGCGGCGTCGGCTCTCATCGACCGTCCGGCACGCCGTTCGAACCGTAGACCTGCGCGGCGGTCAACGGCGTCCCCCCTTTCGCCGACTCGTCGGCGTCGCGTGAGGCGGCGTCCGCGTGGGCCACGAGGAAGGAGTTCATCGGCGTCAGGAGCCCCGGCACTTTCGTGTAGAGGGCCGAGCCGGCCCGGACCCATTGCTTCGTCCGGTGGTCGGCGACCCAGGCGATCTGGCCGCGCGCCGGCGCGCCCCCCGACTTCAGAAAGGTCGCGAGGCAGCCGACGTCGTCGAAGAAGCGCGGCTCTTCCGAAGGCGCGACGAGCTGGGCCGCGAACCGGAGGTCCGACACCGCCATCCGGCACCAGTCGCAGGCGTCGTGTTTCGTGTCGGGCTGCGCGGGAGCCGCCGGCCCCCGCCCGCAGGCGGCGAGAGCGGAGCCGAAAGCGAGAGCCAGAGCGAGACGTCTCACGAGTGCTCCTGCACGAGCTCGCGGTAGAACTCCTCGAGCCGCCCTTCCTGCGCCGTGAGGCCGGCGATCTCCGCCCCCGCGGCCCGGAGCGCGTCGAGGACGGCGGGCCGTTGCCGCGCCGGTCCGGGGACGACCAGCTCCTCGCCGATCCAGGAGGCCTGCGGCGAAAGCAGCCGGATCGACTCGACCAGGCCCGCCGGGCGGCCGGGGATCCGGACCCGCATCACGCCCCGCTCGGCGAGGCGCGTCGCGAGATCTCCCGCCGTCAGGAGGGCTACGAGCTTTCCCTCGACGAGGATCGCGATCCGGTCGGCCAGCTGCTCGACGTCGCCGAGCTGGTGCGACGTGAAGAGCACCGTCTTCCCGGCCCGCCGCCTCGCCTCGACGAGGCCGTAGAACGCGCAGAGGCCGTCGGGGTCGAGAGCCGCCGTCGGCTCGTCGAGGAGGAGGAGGGGCGCGTCGGGAAGGACCGCGACCGCGAGGCCGAGCCGCTGGACCATGCCGCCCGAGTAGGTCCCGACGGCCCGCGCGGCGGAGCCGTTCAGGGACGCGAGGTGAAGCGCCTCGTCCGTGCGCGCGGCGGGCGCACCCCGCAGCCTCCGGTAGAACTCCAGCACCTCGCGGCCGGTCAGGGCGTCGGGAAACGAGACGCGCTGCGGAAGATACGAGAGGACCTCCCGCGCTGCCGGTTCGGCGGCGGAGCGGAGCGCCGAGCCCGGCGCTCCGATGAGGACGCGGCCGGCCGTCGGCCGGACCAGGCCCGCCACCGCCTTGAGCGACGTCGTCTTTCCCGAGCCGTTCGGTCCGAGGAGGGCCACGACCTCCCCCGTCTCGACGGCGAACGTGAGCTCCTCGACGGCGATTTGCTTCCCGTATCTCTTCCCGAACGCCTCGAAGCGGATCACGTTCCCCCCGGCGCCCGAGGATAACCGCGCCGAGGCCGAGACCGAGCGTCAGGGCGCTGGCGAGAAGGCCCTTCGCGTCGGCCCGGTGCCTTTCCGCCCCCGCGCGCGGGACGTCCGGGAGGTGCGGGGGCCGGACGAGAGGCCTCTTGTCCTCCGCCTCGATCCGCCGGAGGACGGGAAACGACCGCTCCGCCGCGCCGAGGGCCGTCGCCGCCAGTGAGCGTGCGACGAGGTCGGCGGCGGTCAGGTTTCCGCGGATGTGGTCGAAGACGTTCGTCAGCGTGTAGGGGCGATCGCAGCGGCCGTCGCCGTCGAGGTCGGGCTCGTCGTTCTCGGACCAGTAGTTGCCGGTGAAGTCCGTGTCGGTCCGCCGTCCGACCAGCGTGAGGGGCGTCAGGTTTGCGACGAAGGCGTTGCCGCGGAAAACGTTCTCGCCGCACGAGTCGAAAAGGACGATCCCTGTGTCGGACTCGGCGATGACGTTCCGCTCGAACCGGTTCCGGTACGAGCCCTCGATGAAGATGCCGCGCGCGTTGTCGGCGATGAGGTTGTCCTCCGCCACGACGTCGTCGCAGGTCTTGAAGAGGAGACCCACGCTGGCGAAGCCCCGGTTGTGGAGGAAGCGGTTGCGCCGGAACGTGATCCGCCTCGAGTACATGAGCGCGGTGCCCGCCGCGCCGTTCTCGAAAAGGTTGTCCTCGAAGACGTTGTCGTCCGAGAACATGTAGTGGAGGCCGTACCGGAGGTCCCGGGCCACGTTCTTCGAGATGAAGCCGTGCCCGGCGGACTGGATGTAGATGCCGTCCCTCACGTCCTCGATGGTGTTCCCGATCAGCGTGTAGCCGTCGAGGTCGTAGATGTGGATCCCGGAGCCCTTTTCGCCGGGATCCCGGCCGGCGATCCCCCGGATCACGCAGTTCTCGACCCGGACGCCGTTCGCCTCGCGGAGGTAGATGCCGAAGACGCAGCGCCGGATCCGGTTGTCCCGGAGAATCGCGCCGGAGGCCGCCACGTGGATCCCGGCGGAGTCCTTTGCGAGGTCGCCACCGTCGCGCCCGTCGATGTCGAACCCCTCGACCGTGACGTTCGGGGCCCGGACGCGGACGACGCTCCCGCTCCCCGAGCCGCGGAGGAGCGGGCGGTTCCGGCCGATGAGCCGCACCGGACGATCGAGGTAGAGGTCACCGTCGTACGTTCCACCGTCGACGACCACCGTGGGCGGTTCTCCCGGGGGGCCCGGGGGGATCGAGAAACCCCCGGGAACAGACCGAACCGCCGAATCGATCCGCGCCTGAAGAGGAGAGGCCTCGACCGCCGTCGGCCTCCCCTCCAGCGTCCCGGGAGCGATGGCGGGCATCTCTCCCGAGATCTGGAAGGAGCAGGACGAACGGTGCGAGGGTCATGCCGCGGAGCGCAGCGCGACGTTCAGACTCCTCCGTCCTTCCCTCCAGGCGAAGAAGACGGCGAAGGCGAGGGCGAGGACGGCGAGGCCGAGGGCGTACGAGCCGAGGCCCGGATACGAATAGACGCCGAAGTTGGCAAGCTGCTTGAATCCGAACATCGGCGGCATGAAGGGCGGAATCTTCACTGAAGCCGTCGGCGCGAGGTTGTGGCCGTACCACCAGAGCTTGAACCCGAACGACCAGAGGGAGAAAGCCCCGAAGTAGAGGTAGAGGACGAAGCAGTCGACGGCGTGGGCCAGCTTTCCGAGGACCGCGGCCCGGAGGATCAGGAGGCCGAGGCCGCCGACGACGAACGGAATCCATTTGAACTCCGTGAAGTCCTGGACCTCGATGTCCTTCATCCCGATGTAGTGATTGAGGACGTTGATCTCCTTGACGTCCTGCCCCTTGTTGCCCCCCTCGAGCTTCCAGCTGTAGATCCCCATCCGGAGCCCCTCCGGGTACTGGGGCGCGAACATCGTCAGGGTCCAGAGCGGGAAGAGGTACGACGGGATCAGGAGAAGGAAGGCGAGAACGAGGAAGGCCCGCGGCTTGAGGTCAAGCGGCAGGTCGAGGATCCGGTTGCTCTTTTCGAAGAAAGCTTTCATGGATTTGTGCGGGGAGGCCCGTAGCGCGGACCTCCCCGCACCCTCGCTTCCCTTGTCAGCCCTTCGGCTTGACGATCAGATAGCCCTGCATCTCCTGGTGGAGCGCCGAGCAGAAGTTGGTGCAGTAGTAGGGGAAGACGCCCTTCTTGTCGGCCTTGAACGTGACGACTTTCGTCTCGCCCGGGTCGCAGACGATGTTGATGTTGTAGTCGAGCAGGCCGAAGCCGTGGAGCTCGTCGGTCGTCTGCTCGATGTTCGTCATGGCGATCTTGACCGTGTCGCCCTCGTTCACCTCGATGGTCTGTCGGCGTGATCGTCGAGCGGACGAGGACGACCTTGGCGAGGACGTTGTTCCCCTGCCGCGTGACGCCGGCGTCCTTGACGTCCCAGATCGCGAGCGGGTGCTTGTTCTCTTCCTTCGGGTAGACCTCGATCGGCTTGAGCTTGTCGGCCTTGATCATCTGGGCGTAGTGGGGCTCGGGCTCGGTGAAGGCGTCGTAGAGGAGCTTCATCTTCTCCTCGGTGATGTCGACGAGCTGCGACGACTCCGGCTGCGACGGGCCGACCGACAGGTGCCGTCCGTGCGAGAGCTTGTTCAGGCCGACGAGGTACTTGCCGTCGGGGCTGACCGTGTCGCCCTCGGCCGCGCAGAGGTGGCCGATGGAGTAGGACATCGGGATCTTGTCCACGACCTCCCACGTCCCGAGCTTCCACTTGGCGATGGCGCTGTCGACGAAGAGCGAGGTGTAGGCCATGCCGTCCGGCCCGAACTGCGTGTGGAGCGGGCCGAGGCCGACCGGGACCTCGGCGTCCTTGATCGACTCGTACTTCAGGACGGGGATGCCGTCCTCGTCGCCCGTGAAGTCCTTGTTCTGGATGGCGGTCTTGACCTTCTCGAAGTTGAAGGCGGTCGTGACGCCCTGGAGCTTGCCGGAGCCGATGATGTACTTGCCGTCGGGCGAGACGTCGACGCCGTGGGGCGACTTGCCGCACGGCATCAGCCAGATGAGTCCCGGCACCTTCTTCGGGTCGATCACCTTGACCCCGCCGATCAGGTCGCCCTTCCCCTCGGCGACGGCCTTCTCGACGGCCTTCCAGTCGACGGCCGCGATGTAGTCGCGGTCCCGCTGGGCGGAGGTCACCTCGAGCTTGCCCGTGGCGCGCTCGGAGTTGTAGCAGGTCCAGAACATCCAGCCGTCCGAGGCCTTCTTGCCCGCGTCGCCGAGGTCCCAGTCGAAGGGCGGGGTCATGATCTCCCACGCGAGCGACAACTGGCCGCTCTTCGGGTCGACCTTGAGGGCGACGACGACCCCTTTGTAGTCGGTCGCGTACTTCTCGATCGGCGCGTACGTCCCCTTCGGGATCGGGATCGAGAAGCGGGACGCCATCATCGCGTACTCGGTGTTCGGCGTGACGAACGACGAGCCGTGGTTGCCGGAGATGTTCGGTACGGGTCCGAAGATCTGCTTCGTCTTGAAGTCGCGGAGGTCGATCCGGGCGATCCGCCCGTTCATGTCGTTGATGAAGAGCCACCGGCCGTCGTAGTCGCCGTTCGTCTCGGAGAGGGCCGGGTGGTGGGCGTCGCCCCAGGTCAGGTTGCCGAGCATCGCCCTCGACTCGTCGTCGAAGCCGTAGCCGGTGCCCGGGTACGGCGTGAAGACGGGGATCGTCGTGAGGTGGCGCATCGACGGGACGCCGTAGACGTAAATCTGGCCCGGAGTGGCCGCCCGACGAGAAGAGGTAGTACTCGTCGAGGTCGCCCGGCGCGACGTACGTCTTCATGGCGGCGACGGCGACGTCGGACTTCGTCTCCGCGCCCCCCTTCTTCGCGGCTCCCTTCGGACCGCTCGGCGCGCAGCGGCCGACGAGGACGCCGGCGAGGACGAGGACCGCCAGCCCTCCCCAGCTCAGGATCGATTTCCTTCTTTTCGTTCATGTTCTCTCCTCCGTCTGCTGTTGTGATTCGTTCCGTCCGAATCGAGATGTCAGTGCGCGGCCGCGGCCGCCGGTGCGGCCTTGCCCGCCTGCGTCGGGGTCCCTTTCCCCGCCGCAGCTTTCTGCTTTTCGTGCTCCGCGAAGGCCTCACGGAGCTTCTGGATGGCGACGAGCTTCTCCTCCGGGGACAGGATGATCTGGCGCGACAGGACCACCTGCATCGTCCCCGTCGGGCTAGTGAAGAAGTCGTCGACAGTTCTTCCGAACCGGCTCTGCGTGTCGAGAACGGCCGTCGAAAGGTCGGGACCGATCTGCGCCGCGCTCTTCACTCCGAGCGAAGAGATCGAGTGGCAGATGAAGCAGCCGGTCTTCACGAACCACGCGCCGGGGCCGGTTTTCATCCGCTGCTCCTCGGCGATCTCCTCGGTCGTCTGCGGATCGGTGCGGGCGACACCCGGCCGGAACTCGACCGGCACCGGCGCGTGCCGCCACGACATCACGAGCATGGCGAGCGCCTGCGCGTCCTTCGAGCCGAAAGAGAAATTCGGCATGACCGTGTCGGCCACGAGCGCCTTCGGGTCCTTCAGGTGCGCCACGTGCCAGGCGAAGGCCGTTCGCTGGCCCGAGAGGCGGCTCATGTCGAACTGCTCGGCCGCCTTGTCGCCCTCCCACGTCAGGTCGGGGCCGATCGTGCCGCCCCGGCCGTTGACGACATGGCAGGCCCGGCAGCCCTTCTGGTTGAGCAGCTTCTTGGCTTGGTTGACGAACTCGGCCCCTTTCGTCTCCCGGTCGAACCGGTGGCAGACGTTGCAGTTCATCTGCATCAGGGCCTTCTTGTCGTCCACGATCGAGTACTGCTCACCCAGCGACTTTCCGAGGAGCGGCTCCTCCCAGTGCGGGACCGGGCCGTGAGCGGTCTCCGCGTCGATGGAGTACCCCTGCCCGCCGTGGCACGACGTGCAGCCGTACTTCTCGACCGGGTGCGCCTTGAGCGGCTCGGGCGGGTGCGTCCGGAACGGGTGGTCGGCCGTCTCGAACCCCTTCCAGAGAACGGCCTGGTGACAGGTGATGCAGCGGTCCGCGTTGCCCAGGTTCTTGACCCAGATCTGCTGCGTTCCGGACGGCACCGCCTTCGCCTTTTCCGCGCCGAATTTCTCGCCGACGAGCTTCTTGAACTCGGCCTGGTACCAGCGCCAGTCGTGACGGCGGTCGCTCCAGGCGAAGAGCGCCGTCGAGATGATCAGGAGGACGCCGACGGCGGCGAGGACCGGCCGGTCGCGCCTGGGGTAGGGAGAATCCGTCCGCTTTTCCATGTCAGATCCTCGACGGGATTTCGGGCCACGCCTGCCAGGGCCAGTAGAAGTGCCAGTACGGGCCGCGCATGAAGGTCCCGACGACGGTGAGGACGACGATGACGAGGCAAATCGCGAGGAAGACGGCGTTCTGTTTCTTCCGGTCGGCCGGGAACCAGACACCGGCCCCGGCGGCGCCGCTCCGGTCGAGCCACGGCCAGAAGGTCGTGACGGCCACGAGGATCCCGGGCAGGATGACGCCACCGAGGAAGGCGCCGTTGACCGTGAACTTCCCGATTCGGACCGTCGTGATCGTCACGATCTCCTGCAGCCAGAGGAAGTACCAGGGGGCCTTCGCCGGGTTCGGCGTGATCAGGGCGTTCGCGGGCTCCTCCAGCGGAGAGGGGACGAAGACGGCCAGCATCCCGACGATCGCGATCGTCCCGAGGACGACGATGGCGATCCGCCGGACGAGGTCGTTCACGGCGTTGACGGTCACGTCAGGCGCCTCGAGCGACGCGGCGCGGATCGTCGGGGCCTGCCCGCGCGCGACGCCGAGGAGCGTGTAGGTCTTCGTCGGCCCGGCGGGTGTCTCGCGCTTCTCGGAGAGGAGCGCCGCGCGGTCCGCCCGCGCCAGCCCTCCGTCCTTCCGGATGCGCCACATGTGGTACGCGAAGAGGACGCCGAGGCCGACCGGCAGGAAGATGCAGTGGAGGACGTAGAAGCGGAGGAGCGTCGCCTGATCGATCGCGCGCCCGCCGAGCAGGAGCTCGCGGATCGTCGGGCCGATCGCGGGGATCGAGCTCGCGATGTTGGTGCCGACCGTGATCGCCCAGTAGGCCAGCTGGTCCCACGGCAGCAGGTAGCCGGTGAACGAGAGGAAGAGGGTGAGGAGGAACATGACGACGCCGATGACCCAGTTCCACTCCCGCTTCTGGCCGCGGCCGGTCCCGTTCTTGTAGGCGCCGGTCAAGAAGATCCGGACGAGATGGAGGAAGACGACCGCCACCATCAGGTGGGCCCCGATCCGGTGGACCGCGCGAATCCACTTGCCGAACGTGACGACGTACTCGATGTCCTTCACCGAGCCGTAGGCGCGCTCGACCGACGGGATGTAGAGGAGGAGGAGCGGCAGGCCGGAGAGGGTCAGGAGCAGGAGGAGCGCCGCCGACACCGTGCCGAGCCAGAGAGAGTAGTTCCAGTCGAGCGACGGTTTGAAGACCTTCGCCGGAAACCAGTGGAGCATGAAGTTCGAGACGACGGCATCACCCGCCTCTCGGTCGCTCCTCGGGTTCCAGCTCCAGAGCGGTTTCGGGTGGACGCCGGGGGCGGAGGGCTCGTCGGAGCGGAACCGGAAGGTCAGCTTCATCGCGTCCTCACGCCAGCGTGAACCGGAAGTCGTGGCCGACCTCCTTCGCGAGGTCGACCACGAGCTGGCCGTCGTCGGTCGCGAGGGAGAGGTGGTACCAGGCGAGCGGCTTGGGCGCTGGGCCCGAGATGTTCGTGCCGTCCCCCGTGTACTTCGAGCCGTGGCAGGGGCAGAGGAACCGGTGAGTCATCCGGAGCGGGACGCCGTCGATCGTCTTTGTCTCGGTCTGCGGCAGCGCCTCGGCGCGGACCGTGCAGCCGAGATGCGTGCAGACGGCCGAGACGGCGTGGAAGCTCTTTCCGTCGCGGAAGACGAAGAGCCTCTCCTCGGGGAGGAACTTCAACCCGTCCGGGAATTCCTGCGGAGGGCCGAGCTTGACCGTGGTCGGCGCGTCATAGGAGACGTTGGGGACCAGCGAGCGGAGCGAGGCGACGGTCTGCCCCGCGAGCGCCGCGACCCCGGCCCCGAGGCCGACCTTCCAGAGGAACTCCCGCCGGCCTTCAGGCGCCGGCGCCTTCGCGTCCTTCTCCTCGCTCATCTCACCACCTCGTCCCTCGAGACGAACCTCTCCGTGATCGAGAACTTCTCCATCGTCATCGCGTCGGTCGGGCAGCGGACGGCGCAGAGCCCGCACCGGATGCACTTCTCGTCGTCTTTCACCATCGCCGAGAGCGGCAGGACGCCGCCTCCTGCCCTCGTCTGGAGCGCGGCGCGTTCGGCGTCCGGCAGGCCCAGCTCGTCGAACGGCACGATGGCGAGGCAGTATTCGGGGCAGATGTCGACACAGCGGCTGCAGAGGACGCAGGCCTCGGGGTCGTAGATCGTCTGGACGTGGCAGACGAGGCAGCGCGCCGCCTGGTCCCGGGCGTTCCGCTCGTCGTAGCCCGTCTCCACCTCGGCGATGCCCGTGCGCCGCGAGGTGTCGAGCGTCGGCGGGGCCTCGCGGTCCCGGAGCTCGAAGCCGGCGATCATCCGGTACTCGCGGGTGGGGATCTTCTCGATCTCCATCCGGGCGCTCGTGCCGACCCGATCCCTCGCGAGGAACTCGTGGATCGAGCGCGCGGCTCGCTTGCCATTGGCGACCGCCTCGATCAGGTTCCGGGGGCCGAAGGCGACGTCGCCGCCGGCGAAGACGCCCGGCGCCGTCGTCGCCAGCGTCTCGCGGTCGACCCTGACGGTCCCGCCCGGCGTCAGCTCGATCCCGTCGGCGGGCGTCAGGAAGGAGAGGTCCGCCTTCTGTCCGATGGCGAGGATGCAGGCGGTCGCCTCGATCGTGACGACGTCCTCGTCGTCGTAGGAGGGCGAGAAGCGCCCCGTCTCGTCGAACACCGAGATGACCTTCCGGAGCTCGACGGCCGCGAGCCGACCGTCGCCCACGAAGCGCTTCGGACCACGGCGCGGAAGGAACCGGATCCCCTCCTTTTTCGCCTCCTCGAACTCCTCGTGCCCCTGCGTCGTCTTCAGAACCGGCATCTCCTCGAAGTTCTCGAGCGAGACGATCGTCAACTCGGCGGCGCCGCCACGAAGCGCCGCGCGCGCCGAGTCGAGGGCCTCCTTGACCGCCCCGGTCTCGCCCTTTTCGAGGGCGTCCACTTCTTCCTCGCGCGAGAGCCGAAGCGCCGTCCGCGCGGCGTCGAAGGCGACGAAGCCGCCGCCGACGATGACGACTTTCCGGCCGAGGTCGAGCCGGCGGCCGTGGTTCACGTCGACGAGGTACTCCATCGCCTTGACGACGCCCGCGAGATGAATGCCCGGGATCGCGAGGTCCCGACCTTTCGTCACGCCGACCGAGAGGAAGACCGCCTGGAAGCCGGCAGCTTTGAGCTCGGGGAGAGCGAAGGACGGCGTCAGCGGCGTCAGGAGCTTCAGGTCGACGCCGAGAGAGACGATCTTCTGGATCTCCTCGCGGAGGAGAGTCCGCGGAAGGCGGTACTCCGGAATGCCGAAGCGCATCGCCCCGCCCGGCTCGTCGCTGGCCTCGAAGACCGTCACGGCGTAGCCGTGGAGGGCGAGGTCGTGCGCCGCCGCGAGGCCCGCCGGGCCCGACCCGATGACCGCGACCTTCTTCCGGTCGGCGCGGGCGTGCTCGAACGGGTGGACCGGCAGGTGCCCCTCGAAGCGGTTCCCCTCGGAGACGAGCTCCCGGCGGAGGCGGTCCTGCGTGTCCGGGTGGATCGACTCGACCCCGTATTTCTCCGTCACGAACCGTTTCAGGGCGCGGATCGAAATCGGCGCGTCGATCGAGCCGCGGCGGCAGGCGTCTTCGCACGGCGCCGCGCAGACACGGCCGCACACCGACGCGAACGGATTCGGCGCGCGGGCAACGAGGTAGGCCTCCTCGTCGCGCCCCTCGGCGATCAGTTGGACGTACCGTCCGGCGTCCGTCGCCACCGGACAGCCGGCCTGGCACTTCACCTGCGCCTTCCACTGATCGAGATCCGGCAGGCGAACGGAGATGCTCACTTCACGAGATCTCCGAGATTCGTCAGGCCGGCCTCCTCGGCGACGCGTTTCACTTCCGGGACCAGGAAGCGGTAGTGGCCGCCGGGGGTCTTGACCGCCGGGAGAAGGCCGCGCTGGGCCCACCGCGTCACCGTCGACACCGAAACCCCGAAAATCCTCGCCACAGCGCTCCGCGGCAGGAACCGACGCGACTCCCGAACGGACAGACGCACTCGTTCAGGATTTGCACGCACCGTGCCACCGGGAGCAGCCGCCATCCGAACCTCCGAGGCGAGACGATGGACTTGCAGAGAGATGGCCGGTATGACGCCCGTCATACGGCATTCGAGAAGATCGGTTGACTTGCTTCTTACGCTTCTTTCGCGTCAGAAGCCCGTATTGAGGCGATTACTTCGCCGGGGCCCGGGGCCCGCGGGGCTTTCGCTTCCACCAGATGTAGGGCCGCGCGAGGGCCCGGATGGCCGAGAGCTTCGTCTCGTAGAGGGTGTTCGACAGGGAGGGCGCTGCGAGCTCCGCGGCCTCTTCCGGCTGGACGACGAGCGAGACCTGGATCTCCGGGAAGACGCCGACGGGGAGGCCGGCGCGCTTGACGGACTCCCAGAGGTGGGCAAAGACGTCCTTCATTGCCTCGGGGTCCGGCGGCGGGACCGATTCCATCTCGCTCCCGACCGTCGGCCGGAAGATGCAGACCGTCGGAAAGGCGCCCGCGTCCACGATCCGGTCGATGCCGCGCTTCGTGGCCTCGACGCTCTCCGGCCCCGCGATGATCTCGCCCGACGTCTTGCCCGCCCCGAGCCTCCTGGACGTGTACTCCATGGCGTCGAAGAAGGCCTTCTGGCCGAGTGTCTGCGCCTTTCCGGGGCAGAGCCGCGCGAAGACCTCCGGGTCCTCGAACTCATAGCAGAAGGAAAAGTGGTCGGTACCGGCCTCGATCAGTTCGTCGTACTCGCGGTACATCTTCCTCGGCACCGGGACGGCCTGGACGCCGATGAAGCCGCCCACTTTCTCCCGCACGGCCCGGACGTACGGCTCGCACTGCCTGAGGCCGTGGAGCGCCTCGAGGTTTTCCTTGTCCTCGAAGTGGTAGCCCGTGTTGAGGTGCGTGAAGATCGAGCCCGAGCGGTCGCGCGCCGCGATTGCCGTCTCGACGACGTCGTCGACCTTCTTGCGCGACTCCTCGGCCTCGCCGACGTTTCGCCCGGTCGTGCAGAACTTGCATGCGGGGGACGCGGGGATCGCCCAGTAGAGGCACGCGTTCGAGACGTAGATGCCGAGGTAGGTTCCCTGCAGGACGCCAACGCGGCTCATCGTCGTCCCCGCCGAGGTTGTCCACGAGTACCATTCGGGCTCGGGCGGCACCTCGACGGGATAGTCCGTACCGTCGCGCTCGTCGGCCACGTGGTAGCCCCTGCCATTCTTCTGGAGGACGAAGGGGGACGCCGCGGCGAAGGACTCGAGGACCGGGACGTTTGCCCAGATCTTCTTCTTCGGCGACGGGATCACGAGCTCGAGCCCCGAGCCGAGCCCGGCGCGCGTCCGCGCGATGCGGCGGGCGTCCTCCTCGACCTCGCAGGAGGGGTCGATCCGCATCCCGCGGCAGAACAGCTCGATCTCGAGTTCGACGGGCTTGAACAACGGCCTCTCCTCGCGCCCGGAGCGGGCGCGACCCACGATCCTACTCCGACCCCGCCCCGGCCATGATGCAGGGTCTTCAACGCTCCGGAGCGGTCCGATCAGGTCGGCACGTCGCGCACCGGGGCGCTGACGTCGGAGAGGCCGGCCAGCTGCGCCGTCGCGCAGGCGCTCGCGAGGCGCTCGTCGGGAAGCGACGTCTCCTCCGGCACGAACCTGACGGGGACGGACGGGCCCAGCCTCTCCGCCACGAAGCGCGAGAGGTCCCCGACCTCGCCCGAGGAGTCGTTCTCTCCCGGGAGGAGCGGGACGACGATCTCGACGGCGACCCGGGACTGCGCTGCGAGCGACGCCACCGTTTCCAGAACGGGCTCCGGGCGGACCGCGAAAAGCCGGCGGTAGACGCCGGGCGAGACGCCGTAGAGGATCAGCTCCACCGCGTCGACGAGGCCGAGCAGGTGCTCGCGTGCCCCGCCGCAAAGGTAGCCCGACGTCGCCACGGCCGGGCTCAGCGTGTAGTCGCGGGCGCGGGAGAGGATCTCGTCGCCGATCCCCGCGGCGAACCACGGGTCGTCCGTCTCGAGGAAGACTCCCCGGCAGCCCCAGGCGCGGGCAAGGAAAAGCGCCTCGTCCGGCGTCAGGCGCGGAGCACCGTCCGGGCCTTCCCACCAGACCTCGGCCGGCTCCGGCCTCGCCGGCCAGAGGCCCGATCCCCGGCTCTCGATCGAGAGAAAGTGGGCGCCGGGGAGGAACCGGCTGAAGGGAGACGTCTTCCGGGCCATCCGGAGCCGGAACGGTGCTCCATTCCGGACGTCCACGATCTCTCCGCCGAGGTTTTCGACGGCGCCACAGACGCCGGACTCCCGCTCCCCGAGGCAGCAGCCCCGGGGGCAGGTTCCGCAGACCACCCGCTTCCGGACGCGGAGTTCGGGAACGTGGCCTTCCACGTTGGCACGTTGTGGCACGGGCCGGGCCCCGTCCGTGATGCAGATGTCCTAACTGCGGGATTGTCCGCAGCCACGGCGGGAAATTGCCCCATCCGGCCTGATAAATCCGCATCAGGCGGCTCCCCGGTGCTGGCATTGGGCTTGCGCTGAAAAGGTCAACAGG
Source organism: uncultured Acidobacteriota bacterium (assembly GCA_963721385.1). Lineage (GTDB taxonomy): Bacteria > Acidobacteriota > Thermoanaerobaculia > UBA5066 > UBA5066 > DAOMFB01. The sequence continues at coordinate 54,023 of CAVRJB010000001.1, read as the reverse complement.
CGAAGGGAGGCGTGACGTGATGACCCCGGAGACCTTCGACGTTTCCGACCGCCGGGACATCCTGAGGGCACTTGCCGAGGGGAACCCGCCCGCGTTCGCCACGGACCAGGACGACCGCATCGTGTTCTGGAACCGGGGCGCCGCGACCCTGCTCAACCGGACGCAGGACGAAGTTCTTGGACGGCGGGCCCACCGTGTTCTCCGCGATCGGGACCTCTTCCCCCATGGCCTCCGAGGCCAGAACGTCACCCTTATCATGATTCCGGGACGGCGCAGCCATCTCTACACCGTGGTTCACATCCTCCAGCCCCTCGAGGCGCACAGCCTCACGTCGGCTTCCCAGCCGATCTCCTCTTCCTCCTCCTCCACTTCCACTCAGGCTCGGCCTTTCGCCGCCCCCGCACCCCTGAGGCTCGCCGTCCCGGATCGTCCTCCCCTCACCTGCCGCGAACGCCAGATCCTCGAGCTGATCGCCACGGGCCTCCAGAACAAGGAGGTGGCCCGCGAGCTCTCGATCAGCTCGGTCACGGTCCGCAACCACGTCCAGAACATCCTCGCGAAGCTGGACGTCCACTCGAAGCTCGAGGCGGTTTCGCTGGCCTACCGGCGCGCCTGGGTGACGAGCGGAGCCCGCGCCGCGGCGCCGGCGGGCGGCCTCGCGGCCGTCGCCGAGGCCGCGATCGCCTGATCCTCAGCCCCGGGACAGAGGAAGCTCGACCCGCGCGACGGTGCCGCCGTCGGGCGGCGTCTCAAGCCCGAGCGTTCCCCCGTGCGCCTCGACGATGCGGCGCGCGATCGAGAGGCCCAGCCCCGTGCCGCGGTGCTTCGTCGTGAAGAAGGGCTCGAAGACCTTCTCGCGCAGCTCCTCCGGGATTCCCGGCCCCTTGTCCCGGAAGGAGACGACGCAGCGCCCGCCCGTTTCCGCAACCGTCACGGCCAGCGGCCCGGCGCCCCCCGTCGCCTGCGCGCCGTTCAGGAGCAGGTTGTGGAAGACGTCGCGCAGAAGATCGGCGTCGCCGGTCAGCGTCACGTCGTCGCCGCCGATCGTCACCGGAAGGCCGGCGAACGCCGGGTCCCGGGTCAGGAGAGTCGCGGTGTCGCGAAGCGCGTTCAGGACCGCGAACGGAGCGAAGCGCGGTGAGCGGGGCCGGGCGAAGTCGAGGAGGTCCTGGACGAGGGCGTTCAGCCCGCCGAGCCGTCCGAGCACCTCCGTCATGATCTCGCGGTCGGGAGCGCCGGCGGGCAGCCGGTCGCGGAGGACCTGCACGGCGCCGCCGATCCCTGCGAGCGGATTCTTCACCTCGTGCGCCACCACGGCGGCCATGGAGCCGAGCCGCGCGAGCGCCTCCTGCCGCACGACTTTCTCCTCGGCCTCCTTCCGGTCCGTGACGTCGATGGCGACCGCGATTCCACCGGTCACCTGACCCTCGGCCCCGAGGATCGGCGCGTAGTGGTTCTCCCACCAGCGCCCCTCGGCCGCGCCACCGCCCGTGAAGGCCTCTCCCGAGAGGACGCGGCGCGTCTCCGCGACGACCCACTCGTGGTGCCCGAAGAGCTCGAACGACGAGCGCCCGACCAGCTTCTCCGGCGCCTGGCCGAGGGAGGTGAGCGGCTGTCCCTCGCAGAAGGTGATGATCCCGTTCCGGTCGAGCGAGAAGAGGACGACGGGCGCGTTCGAGAGGACGAGTCCGAGGCGCGACTCGGCGAAGCGTCGTCGGGAGATGTCGCGGGCGATGACGGACGCGCCGGCGAAGCGCCCGGCGGCGTCACGGACCGGTGACACGCGGAGGGAGACCCAGATCTCGCGGCCGTCCTTCCGTACGCGCCGCGCTTCGACGTGGTCGAGGGCCTCGCCGTGGGCGACCCGGCTGAGATACCCCTCCCACTCCAGCGCGGCCTGGGGCTGAAAGTCGGCGATCGGCCCTCCCACGATTTCGGCCGCCGCAAAGCCGTAGAGCCGCTCGGCTCCCGCGTTCCAACTCGTCACCGTCCCGTCGAGCGCGATGCCGATGATGGCGTCGCCCGACGACTCGACGATCGCCGAGAGCCGCTCGACCGTCTCGTCGCGCCGCTTCTTCCAGACGACGGCCCCGGCGATGAGCCAGACGAGCCCGACGGCCACGAGGCGGTCGACGAGGGCGAAGCCGAGAGGGACGAGCGACGTCTTCCCGACGAAGAAGGTCGCGACATTCAGGGCCGTCGCCGCCCCAGCGGCCGCGGGCGCGTAGCGCGTCCCCGGAACCCAGATTCCAAGAAGAACCGGAACGGCGTAGAGGATCCCGTCCAGGACGCCGTACGGCATGAAGCAATCGAGGAAGAAGAGCGACGCCGTCAGGAGAATACCGGACATGCCAGCCACCGCCGAGCCGGGGCGCGGACCGAAGGAAGGCGGAATCGGCGTCGGTTTCGGGATTTCCCGCGAATCGTACAAGGGCCGGTACGAATCCTGCAGCGCTTTCGGCCGGCATGCGCGCCCCATCTCTCCCATCTCACTGCCTGCTCGTGGTCGACGAGGACGACCTCCTCCGGTGGTCCCTCCGGGAGAAGTTCGCCGACGCCGGATGGGAAGTGCTCGAGGCCGGCGCCGGTTTCGAGGCCCTCGAAGCCGTGGCGGGGCGCCACGTGGACCTCGCTCTCGTGGCCGTCACCCTTCCCGATCTCGACGGCGCCGCCCTCGGCTCGAAGCTCGCCGCGACGGACCCGGGCTGCCGCGTCGTCCTGATGTCGTCGGCCGAGCCTCCCGAAGCGCTTCCGTCCCGCCCGGACGGGCCCCCCGTCCTCGAGAAGCCGTTCGATCTGGACGAGATGGTGGCCTGGGCCTCGCGGGGCCTCGCCGAGACGGGATAATGCCGGCGTGGCGCGGCCCCGAATCCTCGTCGTCGACGACGAAAAGCTGATCCGCTGGACGCTCCGGGAGCGCCTCGAGGGGGCGGGCTACGCCGTCACCGAGGCGGAGACCGGGACCGAGGCGCTCGCAAGATTCGACGAGGGGGCCGACCTCGTTCTCCTCGATTTCAAGCTCCCCGACATCGACGGCCTCGAAGTGCTCCGGCGGATGCGCGAGCGGCACCCCGACACGCTCGTCATCCTGATCACCGCCCTTGCGACGGTCGAGAACGCCGTCGAGGCGATGAAGCGCGGCGCGTGGCACTACCTGAACAAGCCGATCGACGTCGACGAGCTCCTCCTCCACGTCGGAAAGGCCCTCGAGACGACACGCCTTCGCCGCGAGGTGCGAAGCCTCCGCGCGAGGGAGTCCGCCGGCTTTTCGTTCGACCAGATCATCGGAGACTCGGCCCCGATGCGCGCCGTCAAGGAGCTGCTCCGGAAGGTCGCCGCCTCGCCCGCGTCCACGGTCCTCCTCATCGGCGAGAGCGGGACCGGCAAGGACCTCGCGGCCAAAGTGATCCACTTCGCGAGCGAGCGCGAGTCCGGCGTCTTCCAGAACATCACCTGCTCGGCGCTTCCCGAGACGCTTCTCGAGAGCGAGCTCTTCGGGCACGAGCGCGGCGCGTTCACCGACGCCAAGCACCAGAAGCCCGGGCTCCTCGAGCAGGCCGACGGAGGCACCGTCTTCCTCGACGAGATCGGCGAGATGACGCCGATGCTCCAGGCCAAGCTTCTCCGCTTCCTCGAGGAAAAGGCCTTCCGGAGGGTCGGCGGGACGAGCGATCTTCACGTCAACGTCCGCGTCGTCGCGGCCACAAACCGGAACCTCGAGGAGGCCGTCGCCTCGGGGCGCTTTCGCGAAGACCTCTACTACCGGCTCCGCGTCGTCCCCGTCTCGCTCCCGCCGCTCCGCGAGCGCGCGGGGGACGTCCCGCTCCTCGTGAACCACTTTCTCGAGCAGTTCCGTGCCGAGTTCCGGAAGAAGGTGGCGGGTGTGACCGGCGAGGCGATGCGCGTCCTTGAGTCGTACGGCTGGCCCGGCAACGTCCGCGAGCTGAGAAACGCGGTCGAGCGCGCCGTCCTCCTCGCGGAGGAGGAGCGCCTGTCGCCCGGCGACTTTTCGTTCGGGCCCGCCGGGCGCACGGCGCTGGACGGTTTCCGCCTCCCGCCCGCTGGCGTCAATCTCGAGGAGCTCGAGCGGGACCTCGTCGCGCAGGCGCTGAAGAGGACGCAGGGGAATCAGACGCAGGCCGCGCGGCTCCTCCACCTGAACCGGGACCAGATCCGGTACCGGATCGAGAAGTTCGGCCTGGAGAAGATCGGCGAAGAGCGCCCCGGCTAGCGCAGAATCGCGAGCGCCATGAGCCGAATCGATCCACATTCCTTCGTCGACGACACCCAGCCCCGGACCCGCCACGCCGATCTCTCGCTCGACGTCGACTTCGCCCGCCGGGTCGTGACCGGGGAGATCCACCTCCGCTTCGTGGCGCCGGGCTCCGGCCCGCTCGACCTCGACACCAAGGGGTTGACGATCCACGCGGTCGCGACGCCGGACGGGAAGGCGGTGCCGCACGCCCTCGGCGAGGAGACGCCGATCCTCGGCCGGAGGCTTCGCCTCGACCTCCCGCCGGGAACGCCCGCCGTCTCGATCCGCTTCACGACGTCGCCCGACGCCGTCGCGCTGCAGTGGCTCGACCCCGCCCAGACGGCCGGCGGTTCCCATCCCTTCCTCTACAGCCAGTGCCAGGCGATTCACGCGAGGACCGTCCTGCCGCTTCAGGACACGCCCGCCGTCCGGATCTCGTACCGCGCCGAGGTGACCGTCCCCGAGCCCCTCTCGGTCGTCATGTCGGCCGGGCCCGCCGGCGACCGCCGCGGCCCGCGCCCCGGGACCCGCACGTTCGTCTTCGAGATGCCGCAGCCGATCCCGCCCTACCTCTTCGCGCTCGCGGCGGGCCGACTCGCCTCGCGCGACCTGTCGCCGCGTTCGCGGGTCTTCGCCGAGCCCGAGGTCGTCGAGAAGGCGGCGTGGGAGTTTGCCGGCGTCGAAGAGACGATCCGGACCGCCGAAACGCTTTTCGGTCCCTACCCGTGGGATCGCTACGACATGCTCGTCCTGCCTCCCTCCTTCCCGTACGGGGGGATGGAGAACCCGCGGATGACCTTCCTGACGCCGACGGTCCTCGCGGGAGACCGCTCCCTTGTCGACGTCGTCGCTCACGAGCTGGCTCACTCCTGGACCGGAAACCTCGTGACGAACGCCACGATGGAGCACTTCTGGCTGAACGAAGGGGCGACGACGTGGGCCGAGCGGCGGATCCTGGAGGCGCTCCACGGGGCGCCGGCGGCCGTGCTGTCCTGGGCCATCGGCGAGAAGGCGCTCAGGGACTCCTTCACCCGCTTCGGTGCCGGGTCGCCGCTGACGAAGTTGAAGACCGACCTCGCGGGGACCGACCCCGACGACGCGTTCTCCTCGATCCCATATGAGAAGGGAGCGCGCTTCTTCGCGCTCCTCGAGCGGACAGCCGGGCGGGAGCGGTTCGACCGGTTCCTCGCGGCGTACCTCGCCCGCTTCCGCTTCACCTCGATCACGTCCGGCGAGTTCCTCGCCTTCCTCGAGGCGGAGCTGCCGGGGCTCGCGGCGAAGGTCCGCGCGGACGAGTGGATGAACGGGATCGGCCTCCCGGAGAACGCGCCAGTTTTCGAGTCGGAGGCGCTCGAGAAGCTCTCGGGCCTCGCCGCGCGCTTCCCCGAGGGGGCGCGGCCGTCGACCTCCGAGGTCGCGCGCTGGACGCCGGCCGAAAAGCTCGTCTACCTGCAGCGCATCCCCCGTCCGGCCCCCCCAGCGGCGTGCGCGGCTCTCGACGGGCTGCTGGGCCTCTCGAGTCAGGGCAACTGGGAGCTCCTCGCCGAGTGGCTGGCGATTGCCGCCGCCTCGGATTACGAGCCGGCCTTCCCGCGGCTTCGAGAGGTGCTCGCCTCGGTGGGCCGGATGAAGTACCTCCGGCCGCTCTACAACGCGCTCGGTGCGACGCCGCGGACGCGGGCGCTCGCGCGGGAGGTCTACGCCGGGGCAAAGCCCCGGATGCACGTCCTCTCCCGCCGCGCCGTGGAGTCCGTCCTCGCCGCCTACCCCTCCTGAGCGGAGGCCTTCCGTGACCGAAACGCTCGTCAGCGCGATCGCCGACAGCCTCGCGGCCCACCGCGAGCGGCCCGCGTTCTCGGACGACAGCGGCGAGACCCTGACCTACGCCGACGTGGGCCGGCAGATCGCGCGCCTCCACGCGGCGTTTCGGGCGGCGCACGTGAAACGGGGAGACGCCATCGCCCTCCTCGGCCGGAACTCCTCGTCGTGGGCCACGGTCTACCTCGCGGCGGTCACCTACGGCGCGGCGATCGTCCCGATCCTCCCCGACTTCAAGCGCGACGACATCCACCACATCGTGAACCACTCGGAGTCCGTCCTCTTCTTCGCGGCGGACGCGCTGGCCGCCTCGCTCGACCCCGCGGCGACGAAGGGGCTCCGGGCGACGCTCTCCCTCGCGGGCTTCCGCGTCGTCTCGGCGGACCGGGACCGGACCGCGCGCGCGATTGAGGAGGCCCTGGCCGCTCCTGCGGCGCCGGTCCGGTTCGAAGAGGTCTCCCCCGGCGAGACGGCCGCGATCGTCTACACGTCGGGGACGACCGGCTTCTCGAAGGGCGTCGTCCTCCCGCACCGGAGCCTTCTCGTCAACATCCGGTTTGCGCAGCGGCACATGCCGCTTCGGCCGGGCGACACGATCGTCTCCTTCCTCCCGCTCGCCCATGCCTTCGGGTGCGCGTTCGAGTTCCTCTTCCCCTTCGCCGTCGGGCTGCGCCATCACCTTCGTCGGGCAGATGCCGGCGCCGCAGGTCCTCCTGCGCGTCTTCGAGACGGGTGAAGCCGCGTCTCATCCTCTCGGTGCCGCTCGTCCTCGAGAAGATCTACAAGAAGCAGATCCGCCCCGTCCTCGAGAAGCCGGCGACGCGCCTGCTGATGAAGGTGCCGGGTCTCCGGCGGGTCGTGGCATCGAAGGTCCGGAACAAGCTCGTCGCGGCTTTCGGCGGGAACTTCCGCGAGATCATCGTCGGCGGCGCGGCGCTGGCCCCTGAGGTCGAGGATTTCCTGATGGAAGCGGGCTTCCGGCTGACGACGGGTTACGGCATGACCGAGTGCGGGCCTCTCATCAGCTACTCGGGCTGGGCCGAGCATCGGAAGCGCACCGTGGGCCGGGTCATCGACGCGCTCGAGGTCCGGATCGACTCGAAGGACCCTCGCCGCGAGCCGGGAGAGGTGCTCGTCCGCGGCCCGAACGTGATGTCGGGCTACCACAGGAATCCAGAGGCGACGCGCGACGCGATCGACGCCGAAGGTTGGCTCCACACGGGCGACCTCGGTGTTCTCGACGAGGCGGGCTGGCTGACTCTCCGCGGACGGACCAAGACCACGCTCCTCGGCCCCTCGGGCCAGAACGTCTATCCCGAGGAGATCGAGGCGAAGCTCAACGCCCTCCCTTACGTCGGCGAGTCGCTCGTCCTCGAGAAGGGGGGACGGCTCGTCGCGCTCGTCTACCCCGACCTCGAGCGCGTCGACGAGAAGCACGTCGGCGAGGCGGATCTCCAACGCAGGATGGAGGAGAACCGCGTGGCCCTGAACAGGGGCCTTCCATCGTGGGCCGCGGTCGCGCGGATCGAGCTCTGGCCCGAGGAGTTCGAGAAGACGCCGACGCGCAAGATAAAGCGCTTCGCCTACGGCCTCTCCTCCTGACGCGCGCGCCTGCGGGCGCTGAGGAACTCAACGCTTGCCAAGGGTGCGGAAGAATCCGCGCCCGGTGGGAAAAAGGGAGCGGGGTTCTGCGGCGCGCCTCGCGCCGTGCAGCAATGGCGCGCGGCCCCCGAGTTGCTTCCTCCCGGAGGAGGGAACGCATTGACGTGGCCAACGACCCCTGCGAGCCGGCGTGGAGCGCGTCCCCCGCCGGATTCCCCCCGGAGACGCCATTCCCCGAACGGCTGCGCGAGCTCCTGACCTGGGCGGAGCGGGCGCCGGCGGCCCGCCACCCGCGGCCCTGGAGGCTCGAGCCGATCCCGGAGGGTGTGTCGCTTCGGGCCGACCGAGCGCGCGGCCTTTCCCCCTTCGATCCGGAAGGGCGGCTCATGACGCTCGCCGCCGGCGCCGTGGTTTTCAACCTGCGCGTCGCCGCCGCCTTCTACGGCCTCGCCGCCTGCGTGACGTTCCTCCCCGACCCGCGGGATGCCGACCTCCTCGCCGAGGTCCGACTCTCGGCCAGCGAGGAGCGCGATCCCGATCTCTTTTCCCTCTTCCCCGCCCTCGTCCGGCGCCGCGCATGGCGGCTCGCGGTGGAAGCCGAGCCGCTCCCCGACGACGTCTTCTTCTCACTTGCCTGCGCCGCAGGGCGCGGGCCCGTGGGGGTCCGGTGGGTGACGAACACCGCCGAGCGGGCGGCCATTGCAGGCCTCGTCGCCGACGGGGACCGCCTCCTCTTCGCCGATCCGGCATTTCGCTTCGAGGTGGGCGCCCGCGTCCATGGCCGGGTTCGCGAGGACCGTGACGCCGGCGCCGCCGAACCTTCCGACGGCTTTCTTCCCGTCCCGGACCTCTTCCCGGGCCTCTCATCCTGGTTCCTTTCCGGCTTCGATCTCGGGGGCCTTCAGGCCAAGCGCGACTTCCGGGTCGCTTCCGAGGCGCCGCTCCTGGCCGTCGTCCACGGCGAGGACACACCCTGCGGCTGGCTCTCGGCCGGCGAGGAAGTCGAGCGCGTCCTCCTGTCGGCCACGCGGCTCGGCCTCGTCGCGTCGTTCCTGAACCAGCCGATCGAGGTGCGGGCGCTTCGCGCCGCCCTCAGGTCGTGCCTCGGCCTCGCGGACTGGCCGCTCGTCCTCATGCGCCTCGGCTACGCGAGTGCTGGCGGTCGCCGCTAGACCCTGGCTGGAACGAAAGATGCAGCGGACGGGATGGAATCCCGCGGGGGCGTGGCTCGGGCGGCCCGAGCCCGCGGGGGAGGTGATGTCATGGACCTCGTCTCCCTCCATCTGCTCGACGGCGCCGGAGCCGAAGAAACGCCCCGAGCCTGGCCGGCACAGCTCGCGGTCGCCGTCCTCCTGATCGTTGCGGTCTTCGTCGGGCTCTCACCCCTCGCGCCCCCTCCGTCGCTCGCCTCGATCGCGCCGGAGCGCGACTTCGCGACCGGGCGGGCGATGCGCCACTTCGAGGGAATCGCGAACGCAGGCTCGCCCGCCGAGGTGGCGGTCCATGCCGGAAGCCAACTCGGAGCCCTCGGCCTCCTCGTGACCGCCTTGCCGGGTGCCTCGGGTGGCGAGGTGCTCGCCCGTCTCCCCGGAATGAGTTCCTCGGGAGCGATCCTCCTCGCGGCGCGATGCGCGCCCGCCGGAGACGTTTCCGACACCCTGGCAGTCATCGAGGCGATGCGCGCCCTGAAGGCGGGCTCGCGGCCGAAGAACGACGTCGTCGTCCTCCTGACGACCGGCGTCGCTCCCCTCCCTCCGCTCGACGCCGATCCGGCGACCCGCGGCGTCGCCGTCGTCCTCGTCCTCGCGGGGAGCGGGGCGGCGAGTCCGTCAGCCACGCTCGCGGCCGCCCCCGGGAGTGGACCGGTCGTGTCGCGCGTCGCCTCCGCCACGCCTCACCCGCTCGTCCTCCTTCACCTGAACGACCTCCGCGGCCGGGGCGGCGCCGTCGCCGCCTGGGCGCTCGGCCTCCTCGCCGACGGGCGTCCCGGTGTCGCCCTCGGGCCCTTCTCAGGACGACCCGCCGCGCGCCCCGACCTTTCCGCGCTGCAGGACGACGGCTCCACGGTCCTCGCGCTTCTCCGGCAGCTCGGCGACGAGCCTCTCGGCTCCCTCCGCGCCGGTGACTCCATCGCCCTTCACGCGGGATCGAAGCTCTTCCTCTACCCGGTGGCGTGGACGCGCCCGCTCGCCCTCGCCTCTGCTCTGCTCGCCGTTCTCCTTCTCGCTTTCGGCCTCGCCCGCGGACGGCTCCGGGCAGGCGGCCTCCTGATCGGGCTGGGCATCCTCCTCGCTGCCGTCGTCGTCTCCGGCCTCCTCGGCCTCGCCGCCCAGGCGATCGCTCGCGCGCTCCGGCCCGCCGGGGATGTCACGGGCCTCTTTGCAGCGCTCTCCGCGCTCTTCGCCGTGGCTGTCGCGCTCGCGGCGGAAGCGGTCGTCCGCCGCAGGCAGGCGTCCGACGCCTCGCTCGCCTCGGCCGGGCTGCTCGTTTGGGCGCTCGCGTCGCTCGCCACGGGATTCGCCTTTCCGGCCATGAGCGCGGTCGTCGTCTGGCCTCTGCTGCTCCTCGTCCCGGCGTTTCTCGTCCTCTTCCTGCTCCACGAGCCGGCGCGACACCCCTGGCTTCGCGCGGCTGCCCTGGCCGTGGCTGCAGTGCCGGCGATCCTCGTCGCGGTGCCGCCTTTCGCCCTCGTGTCGGGTCTCGTCACAGGCGCCGGCGTCCCTGTGTTCTTCCCGGGAGCGCTCGCCGGATTCTTCTTCGCCGCGCTCTTCGCGCTCCTCCCGCACGCGCCGCGCCGGCGCGCCGCGTGAGCCGTCTCAGCCCTTGACGCAGGCGACAGGGCGCAGGCGCGCCACCCGGCGCGACAGCCCCGCCGCCTCGGCCACGCGAGCGACCTCCTCGACGTCCTTGTAGGCGCCGGGCGCCTCTTCGGCCGCGCCCGAGGCCGAGTGCGCGCGGATCAGGATCCCCTGAGCGCCGAGCTCCTCGATCAGCGCGCCACCGCGCCAGGTCCGCTTCGCCTGCGTCCGGCTCATCGCCCGTCCGGCGCCGTGGCACGACGACGAGAAGGAGCGCTCTCCCGCCTCCGCCGTCCCGGCGAGGACGAAGGAGAACGTCCCCATCGTCCCGCCGACGAGGACCGGCTGTCCGGCCTCGCGGTAGGGCGCCGGGAGGTCCGGGTGGCCGGGACCGAACGCCCGCGTCGCCCCCTTCCGGTGGACGAAGAGGCGCCGCGGCTTTCCCCCGACGGTGTGCGTCTCCTCCTTGCAGGTGTTGTGCGAGACGTCGTAGAGGAGGGTGAGCCGAGCCTCGGGAGCGCGCCGTGCGAACGCCTCCCGGACGAGATGTCCCACGACCTGCCGGTTCGCGAGAGCACCGTTGATGGCAGCGCGCATGGCGCCGAGGTAGGCGCGTCCCTCCGCCGACCTTATCGGCGCCGAGGCGAGCTCCCGGTCCGGCAGCTTCACGCCGAGCCGTGACGCCGCCGCCCCGAGCGTTTTCAGGTAGTCGGTCCCGATCTGGTGCCCGAGCCCCCGCGAGCCGCAGTGGATCGAGACGAGAAGGTCCCCCTCCGAGAGCCCGAAGGCCCGTGCCGCCGCCGCGTCGAAGACGCGGTCGACGACCTGCAGCTCGAGGTAGTGGTTTCCCGAGCCGAGCGTTCCCACCTGCCCCGTCTGCCGCTCCTTCGCCCGGTCGCTCACGGCAGTCGGGTCGGCCCCGGCCATCCGCCCGCCCTCCTCGACGAAGGCGAGTTCCTCCTCGCTCCCGAACCCGTTCCGGACCGCCCAGCGCGCACCGTGGACGAGGACCTCGTCGAGCTCCCTTTTCGAGAGCCGGAGCGCCCCTTCCGAGCCAACGCCGGCCGGAACGCTCCGGAAAAGGTCCTCAACCAGCGGCGCGAGCCGGTCGCCGAGCGCGGCTCCCGTGAGGCCGGTCCGGTAGGTCCGGACGCCGCATGAGATGTCGAAGCCGACGCCGCCGGCCGACACGACGCCCCCCTCGTCCGGGTCGAAAGCGGCGACGCCCCCGATCGGAAAGCCGTAGCCCCAGTGGGCGTCGGGCATCGCGCAGGCGGCCCCGACGATGCCGGGGAGGCACGCGACGTTCGTGAGCTGCTCGGCGACCTTCGCGTCCAGCGCCTGAACGAGCCCGCGGCTCGCGAAGAGCCGCCCCGGGACGCGCATCGCTCCCTGCTTCGGGAGCTCCCAGACGTGGTCGCCGACCTCGCGGAACATCTCAGACGTCCACGACGCACTGGGCGACCCAGCCGTCGCTCTCCCGGCTGACCCGGAGGGCGGTGAACGTGGTCCCCTTCGGCTCGACCGTCGCCTCGTGGCGGGACGGGTCCCACCGCTCCCCGAAGGCCTTCGCCCGGAGCGAGACGTCGCCCGGAGCGCCCTCCTCGATCGAGACGTCGAACCGCGCGAAGACGAGCCGCCGCGTCGCGAACAGGAAGATCAGCTCATCGAGGAAGTCGACGAGGAGCCCCTCCGGCTCGGGTGCCCGGCAGGTTACGATCTCCTCGCGTTCGAGCCGGACGGACGCCAAATCGCGTGCGAAAAGCGCCTCCAAGGCCAGCGCCGCCCCGGCGAACGCCTCCTCCCGGGTCGCCCCCCGGCCCCGGACGCCGACGTCGGCCCCGTGCTCGAACTGCTCGGAAGGAACCGGCTTTCCCACGATCCCGGAATAGTACGCATGCACCATAGATAAGGAACGCCGCTCCGGGCCAGATTGGGGTCGGCGCCGGACCCTCTCCCCCCAAATTCCGGAGTCGCCGGGCAACCTCAATGGGCGCCTCGGAATGGAGGGTCCGGGCCTTTTTTCTGTCTTCGGACGCCTCACGCTCGCATGGTCAGAACCGGACAGGGCGCTGCCCGGACCACGTGGTGGGCCGTCGACCCGAAGAGGAGAAGGTCCGCGGCGCTCCGGCCCTGCACCCCCATGACGACGAGGTCGGCGGCCACCTCATGGGCGAGGTGGAGGATCCGCCGGTAGGGCTTCCCGGAGAGGATCCTCATGTCTACGGCGCGGCCCGCGGCGGCCTCCTGAACGAGCGCCTTCAGACGGTCCCGCGCCTCCTTCTCGAGGACGCGCCGGTACTCCGGGACGTTGAAGTGCGCCGTCTCGGGCGCGTCGGTCACCGGAAGCTCCCGCATCACGTGGACGACGACGAGCGAGGCGCCGGTGGCGGCCGCCAGGCTGGCGGCCAAGGCGACCGCGGCCCGCGAAGAGGTCGAGAAATCGACCGGGCAGAGGATCGTCCCGAACGGCAGCGAGTTTCCGGGGCTCCGCTCGGGGTCGCGCGGGACCGTCAGGACGGGAATGGGAGATTTCCGAAGGACCTTCTCGGTCACGGAGCCGAGCACGAGGTTTTCGAATCCGCCGTGCCCGTGCGTCCCGAGGACGAGAAGCGCGTCCGGGAGGTGCCGCGCCTCCGCGAGGATCGTCGGGACGACGTCTCCTTCGATGAGCTTCGTCTTCACCTCGACCGCAGCTGCCCGGGCCGGGGCGGCGAACTCCTCGAGGCGCTCCTGCAGCGCTTCGCGGTCCGCACCCTTGAAGTGGTCCACATGGAGAACCGTCGCGTCGGCGCCGAACCATTTGGCGAAAATGGTGCCGTACCGCAGGGCCCGCTCCGAGAACGTCGAGAAATCGGTGGGACAGAGAACGTGGCGGATCGGGAGCATCGCGCCCTCCCCGTCTCCGCGGGCACGCGCCGCCTGCTCGCCGGCGGCCGCGAGGCCGCACAAACGTCTTCCGAAAAGATCGGACCCGCGGGAGGGCGCTGCCATGATGCAAACGGCGTGGGCGGCTCTCTGGGACAGATACACCATGGCAATGGCGCACCCGCCGCCTACGCTTTAGACAGGCAACCCAGGCCGCGAGGAGGGGTTCATGACCCTGAAAGTCAAGGACATCATGAAGGCGAGGGTCGAGACGGTCGACCAGGACGAGACGGCCGAGGCCGCCTACAACCGGATGAGGCTGAACAGGATTCACCATCTCGTGGTGACTGGCGAGGACGGGATCGTCGGCGTCCTCTCCGAGCGCGACCTCGGCGGCCGCGACCGGGAGCTCCTGCGCCAGACCCACCGGGTCGCGAACGTCATGACCCCCTACGCGGTCAAGGCCCGCCCCGAGATGGCCGTCCGGCAGGCCGCCAGCCTGATGCGCGGCTGGACGATCGGCTGCCTTCCCGTCGTGGAGCGGGGGATGCTCGTCGGAATCGTCACGGTCTCAGACCTCCTCGATCTGGTGGCCCAGGGGGCCGACTCCAAGCCGCGCCCGGCGGCCCCGCGTCGCCCGCAGGCCCGGGAACCGAAGAGCCCGCGCTCCCGGAAGTAGACGTCAGCCGGGCGGGAGCGTCGCGGCGCCGGAGCAGTGAAAGGCGCCGGAGTCGGGAAACCGCTCGAGGCTCATACAGCCCTTCACCTCGTTGAGCGAGTCAAGCCCGTGGGCCTCGAGCCACTGCGCCATCTCGTCCCGCACCGCCGCGAGGTGCTCGGGCCCGTACTTCATCAACGCAGAGACCATCTGCAGGACGTCCGCACCCGCGAAGATCGCCTTGAGCGCGTCGTGGGCCGTCTGGACGCCGCCCGTCGCCGCAAGCGACAGCTGCAGACGTCCCGCCAGCATGGCGATCCAGTGGAGGCGCCCTGGAAGGTCCCCCGACGTCGAGAGCGTCAGGTCGGGCCGCACGGTCCGCGTCTCGAGGTCGATCTCCGGCTGGAAACAACGGTTGAAGAGGACGAGCCCCGCCACGCCCATCTCGTCGAGCTGCCGCGCGAAGCAGGCTATCGAGGAGAAAAACGGGTAGATCTTCACCGCGACGGGGATCGACAGGGAGTGCTTCACCGCCCGGATCACGTCGAGCGCCTGCGCCTCGATCGCCGAGCCGAGCGTCCAGAGGTTCGTCGAGACGTGGTAGATGTTCAGCTCGAGCGCGTCCGCGCCGGCATCCTGAATGAGGCGCGCAAAGCCCGTCCAGCCGACGTCGGTCGTCCCGTTCAGCGACGCGATGACCGGAATGTCGAGCGATTCCTTGAAGCGCCGCACCCGCTCGAGATAGGCCGCCGGGGAGTTCTCGGGATCGACGTGCCCGCCCGCCGCCTCCCCCCGCCGGACCTGGTCCTCGTAGAGCGAGCGCATGACGATCGCGGGCGCACCCGCGTCCTCGAGCCGGCGGACCGAGTCCGGGTCCCACGTCAGCGGTGACGCGCCCGGGACGAGAGGACTCGAGAGCTTGAGGCCGAGATATTCGGTCGAGAGATCCACGCGCGATCACCCTGCGGCAGGCCGCCCGGCACCGTCCATGATTCATCTGATTCACGTCGCCGGACTCCCGCCTGCCGGGACGTCGTCGTGATTCATTCGTCTCAGGTCCGGCGGCGGCGGCGGCGCTAAGTTGGGGGTGCGGAAGTACCGCAGACTGACGAAGAGGAGACGGACCGGAGGCACTGGGGACCCGAACGCCGCACCGCGGACCCGTTCGCAGCTTCACCCTCCCGCCCGATGCGACACGGACCGCGGGATTCCGGCCGCCTCGGTCCGCCTCCTCGGTTGATGTAGCGCACGGTGGGTCCGTGCCGTGCGCTACACTTTTTTCGTGCGAGCCGACGACGACGCGCTCCGGACGCGAGAGTGAGGAGCGTCCCCGCCCGCGCTCTCTTTCTCCTCGCCGTCCTGGTCGGTATCGGCGTTCGCGTCGTCCTGGTCCTCGAGAAGCCGCTCTGGGCCGACGAGATCTTCACGCTGACTCTCGCCAGGCAGCCCGTGGCGTCGATTGTGGAGGCGCTTCGCGTCGACTCCGGCCCCCCGCTTCACTACGTCCTCTCGGGACTCGTCCTTCTGCCGTTTAGGTCGTCGCCTGGCCCGCACGACGTCGTCGTCCGCCTCCTGTCACTCGGCGCATCTCTCCTCCACCTCCCGCTTCTCGTCCTCGTCGCGCGGCGCCTTGGGAAGCCCGAGGCTGGCCTGCCCGCCGCGGCGCTTTACGCCCTCTTCCCTCTCGCCGTGGATTACGCCGCCGAGGGGCGCGGCTACGCCCTTGCGTCGCTCTTTGCGCTCGTCGCCTTCGAACGCGCCCTCGCGCTTCGCGAGGCCCCGACCCTCGGCCGCGCCGCCGCCCTCGCGCTCGCAGCGGGAGGCGCCGTCGGAACCCACTACCTTGCGGTCTTTCCCGTCACCGGCCTCGCCGCCCTCGCGGCCGGCGCGAGCCGGAAGGCAAGGATGTTCCTTGCGCTTGGCGGCGCCGGCGGAGCGCTCCTTTTCCTGCCGTGGCTTCCATTCGCCCTCCGGCAGCCCGGCTCCTCGATGGCGTGGTCCCGCGATCCGCACTTCGCTCTCGCGCCCGTCCACGTTCCCGTGAATCTCGCCCTGGGACTCGCGGCGCCGGCAGGTTCCCTCGCCGTTCTCCTCCCCCTCTCTCTCCTCCTGCTCGCGGTCGCCCTCGTCGCCGCCTTCACGGGACCGCTCAAGCCGGCCGCCTCGGTCTTCTCCGCGGGTCTCCTCCTCTTCGCGATCGCCAGCCTCGCCGTCCGCTCGCTGCTCCTTCCGGAGCGCCCCGCGGTGCTCTTCCTTCCCCTCGTCGCGCTCCTGTTCGCGGGCGCGCCTTATGGCGTGCCGATCCTCTCCACCGTGGCGTCCGCCGTCGGGCTCGTCTTTACCTTGCGGGCCGCGGCGGCGCCGTCTCCGGGCGAGACGCTTGCGGCCCTCCTCGTTCCCCGGATGCGCGACGGAAAGACGGTCTGCGTGCCCGGTCTCTGGGGCCCCGAGCTGGACTATCGTCTCGCGCGCGCGGGCCTTCCCGGCCGCGTGGTCCTCTTCCCGTCGGACGTGGAGCGGCATCCCGGCTGGTCCCACGAGGAGGAGATCTCCGACGGGCGGCTTCGCTCGGAGGCGCTGGCCCTCCTTGCCGCGCAGGAGCGGCCGCGGCTCTTCGTCCTGCCGAGAGGGCTTCGGGCGTCGACGGCCCTCGACGCCGCGCTTCGGTCCCTGCCGGTCGTTCCGGTCGCCTCGAACGCATTCGTCGAGGTCGTCGAGATCCCCGAGAGGCGCCCGTAACCGACTTGCCGATCCGGCTGATCCATGAGACTCTGCGCGCTCCCGGCGCCCCGGGTGACCGACGCGGCGCCGGCTCGACCCTCACGGGACGCCCTCCTCTCACGACGACGGCAGCGCGTCCGCTCGATGGCCCTCCGGCGGCTCCATCGTTCCTCGGCACCGCCGGAACCGTCGCGGCCCCGTGCCGCAGAAGAGTTTCTTCATGGCCTTTTCCTCCTTCGGACTCCATCCCGACCTTCTCCGCGGCGTGAAGGAGCTCGGCTTCACGCGCCCCACGCCGATCCAGAGTGACGCCATCCCTCCCGCGATGGAGGGGCGCGACGTCCTCGCCTGCGCGATGACGGGGAGCGGCAAGACCGCCGCGTTCGTCCTCCCGATCCTCCACCGGTTGATGGCGAAACCGCGCCGAACGACGCGCGCTTTGGTCCTCACGCCGACACGCGAGCTGGCCGCTCAGATCGATGAGCACCTCGGGCAGCTCGCGGTCCACACGCCCCTCACCGGCGCGGCCGTCTTCGGTGGCGTCGGCATGGGGCCGCAGGAGCACGCGTTCCGGAGCGGCGTCGACGTCATCGTCGCGACCCCCGGCCGCCTCCTCGACCACTTCCGCTTTCCCTATGCGAAGCTCTCGGGGCTCGAGATCCTCGTCATCGACGAGGCCGACCGGATGCTCGACATGGGCTTCCTCCCCGACATCCGCCGCGTCCTGAGACACCTTCCCGAGAAGCGGCAGACGCTCTTCTTCTCCGCCACGATGCCGCCGCCGATCGTCCAGCTGACGCGGGAGATGCTGAAGAGCCCGGTCACCGTGAACCTGGAGCGGAAGGCCGCGCCCGCGACCGGCATTACGCAGGCGGTCTACCCCGTTCCGCAGGACCGGAAGGCCGACCTCCTCCTCGCGCTCCTGAAAGCCGGAAACGTCCGGAGTGTCCTCGTCTTCACGCGGACCAAGCACCGCGCAAACCGCCTCGCCGACAAGCTCGTCCGGTCGGGCGTGCGGTGCGAGAGGATTCACGGCAACCGGAGCCAGGCTCAGCGGACGGCGGCCCTCGCCGGCTTCAAGGACGGGAAGTTTCCCGTCCTCGTCGCGACCGACATCGCGGCGCGCGGCCTCGACGTCGAGGCGCTCTCGCACGTCATCAACTTCGACGTCCCGAACGTCCCCGAGGACTACATTCACCGCGTCGGCCGGACCGCCCGCGCCGAGTTGACGGGGGACGCCTTCACCTTCGTCGCGCCGGACGAGGAAGCCGATCTCCGCGCCATCGAGCGCGCCGTGAACGCGCGCCTTCCCCGGATCACGCTTCCCGACTTCGACTACACGGCGCGCGCGGCCGAGCGGCTGGAGATCCCGATTCACGAACGGATCGCGGAGATTCGCGCGCGGAAAGCGGGCGAGCGGCAGCGGGCGAAGGAGAAGGCCGACCGGAGATCCGCACATGCGGCGTCACCCGGATACCGGCCGGCGCCACCTCCGGGCCGGCCGTCGGGCGGGAGAGAATCGGGCCATGGCGCACCTTCTCGACCTGTCGCACACGGTCACCGCCGGGAGGGTCACGTACAAGGGCCTTCCGGGCCGGGTCATCGGAGACCACCTCACGCCTGAGGCCTCGCGCCCGCACCTCGCGGGCGCACCACGATTTTCGGGGGCCGGGCACCTCGGGCGGCTGGAATCTCGTGCGAAACCGCCGGGGCCGGGGCTGCGTATGAGGGAGTCGGCTCCGTTTCGATAGACTTCGCCCATCCGAAGGAGGCCCGCGCCATGAGCCTGCTCGACAACATCAAGCAACAGATCGGTTCGCAGTTCATCGAGATCATCCAGTGGCTCGACGACACGAACGACTCGATGGTCTACCGCTTCCCCGTCTACAACCAGGAGATCAAGATGAACGCGCAGCTGACGGTTCGCGAGAACCAGGCGGCGCTCTTCATCAACGAGGGGAAGGCGGCCGATCTGTTCGCACCCGGCCGGTACCAGCTCTCGACGCAGAACCTCCCCATCCTGACGACGCTCCGCGGGTGGAAGTACGGCTTCCAGTCGCCCTTCAAGGCCGAGGTCTACTTCTTCAACACGCGCCTCTTCACCGACCTGAAGTGGGGCACGACGAACCCCGTCATGATGCGCGACGCCGAGTTCGGGATGATCCGGCTCCGCGCGTTCGGGACGTACGCGATGAAGATCGCCGACCCGAAGGCCTTCTTCGCGACGGTCGTCGGGACGCGCGGCCTCTCGACGACGGAGGAGATCACCGGCCAGCTCCGCTCGACGATCCTCTCGCGCCTCTCCGACGCGATCGCCGAGTCGAAGATCGCGGCGCTCGACCTCGCCTCGAAGTACGACGAGCTGTCGACCCACGCGAAGTCGATCCTCGGCTCCGAGTTCGGGGGCTTCGGCCTCGAGCTCTCGAAGTTCTTCATCGAGAACGTCTCGCTGCCGGAGGAGGTCGAGGCCGCGATCGACCAGCGGACGAAGCTGGGGGTCCTCGGCGACCGGCTCGGGCAGTACACGCAGCTCCAGGCGGCCGACGCCATCAAGACGGCCGCCGCGAACCCGGGCGGCATCGCGGGCGCGGGCGCCGGCCTCGGCGCCGGCCTCGCGATCGGCGGGGCGATGGGGGGCGCGTTCCAGCAGATCGGAGGCGCCGCCGCGCCGCCGCCGCCCGGAAGCGTCGCGCCGCCGCCTCCTCCCGGCGCCGCGGCCGCGCCGCGCCGCGCTGGTCGCTGACCGTCGACGGCAAGACGTACGGGCCCTACACCGACGACGCGCTCAAGGCGATGGTCGCGGCGGGGCAGGTCGCCCCGGCGACGCTCGCGTGGCACCCGGGCGCGGGCGGCTGGGCGCCGCTCGCCACCTACGCCGGATTCGAGGGCGCCGCCGGAGCCGCACCGCCACCGCCACCGCCACCGCCCGGACGTTGACGCCCGAAGCCGGGCTTCGGAAGTTTCCGTGCGCCGCGTGCGGCGCCGACGTCGTCTGGAATCCGGTCGCCGACGCCCTGAGGTGTCCGTACTGCGGCACGGTCCGCGAGGTGCCGCGCTCCGCCGGACAGGTCGTCGAGAAGCCGATCGAGGAGGGGCTCAGGAAGCCGCGCGACCTCGGCTGGGGCGTGGCGCGGAAGAGAGTCCGCTGTCAGCGTTGCAGCGCCGTCGAGACGCTCGAACCCGGCGTCGCGGCGTCGCGCTGCGCCTTCTGCGGGACGCCCGCCGTTGTCGAGGCACCGCCCGACGGGAAGATGATCCGGCCGGAAGGGCTGCTCCCGTTCCGGATCGACCGGGGCCGCGCCGCGGAGCTCTTCCGCGGCTGGCTCTCGCGTCTCTGGTTCCGTCCGAAAGACCTCGGCGAGGCCGCCGCGCTCTCCGCGCTGCAAGGGGTCTACGTCCCGTTCTGGACGTTCGACGCGGCCACGCACTCCGCGTGGGAAGCCGAGGCGGGGACACCGCACCAGGTCCAGGTCGACGGGCGAGTCGAGACGCGGGTCCGGTGGGAGCACGTCTCCGGCTTCCTCGAGAAGTTCTTCGACGACCTGCCGGTCGCCGCCTCGAAGGGACTCCCGCGCGAGCTGCTGCCCGGGCTCGAGCCCTTCCCGACGAAGGACCTCGTCCCGTACGACCCGTCGTTCCTCTCGGGCTTCCTCGCCGAGGAGTACGCCGTCGACCTGCCGGACGCCCTCCGCACGGCGCAGGCGCGGATGGAGGCGGAGATCCGCGCCGCCTGCGCCGGACAGATTCCCGCGCCGATGCACCGCGGGCTCTCGATCCGGACGGCGTGGTCCGGAATCGCCTACAAGAATGGCCTCTTCCCGATCTGGATCGCCGCCTACGACTACCGCGGCACTCCCTATCGCTTTCTCGTCAACGGAGTCACGGGCCGCGTTTCGGGCCGGGCGCCGTGGTCCGCCCTCAAGGTCGTCCTCGCCCTCCTCGCCGTCCTGGCGATTCTGCTGGTCTTCTCGATGCTCTCCCGCTGACGTCGGATCGACACCGTTCCGCCGGCGGCCGCCCGGCGATGCCGCGCTAAGATGAAGTAACCCTCGATGCAGCAGTTCCGGGCCGCTCCGTGGCCGACATCGCTGAAGATCATGTCCCTCCTCGGCGACGGTCGTCCTCGCGGGGGTCGCGTGGGCCGCCTGGCGGGTGATTCCGCGCGGGACGCGGGTCCCCTTCGCCGAAGCGTTCGGAACTGGCTTTGCGGTGATCGTCTCCCTCGTCGCCGTCGTCGCCCTGCTTTTCGTCGTGACGGGCTACGAAATCGGACCGCGGGAACTCCGGATCCAGCGCCTCCTCTGGAGCACGCCGGTGAGGCTCGACGGGCTCTCGCGGGCCTGGGCCGACCCGGACGCGATGGCGTGCTCGATCCGGATCTGGGGGAACGGCGGGCTCTACTCCATCACCGGCTATTTCTGGAACAAGACTCTCGGCCGGTTCCGCGCCTTCGTCACCGACCCGAAGCTCTCCGTCGTCCTCGCGCTCCCGCGCCGCGTCGTCGTCGTCTCCCCCGCGGAGCCGAGGGCTTTCCTTCAGGCTCTGTCGCTGTCGTTTCCGGGGCTCGAGACGGCTCCCCGCTGACGTCCTCCTCGCGTGAATCTATTTCTGCACAGGATCAGATTCGTGGATGCCCATCTCCGAGAGAAGGTTCGCCGCGCCGTCGACGTTTGACATCACCCAGAGCATGTAGCGCGAGTCGACGTGGATCGAGCGCGTCTTCTCCGCGTCGAAGAGGTAGTCGGAGGCGACCGTGTCGTACGTCCCGTCGAAGAGAAGCCCGACCAGCTCGCCGGCCGCGTTCAGCGTGGCCGAGCCGGAGTTGCCGCCCGTCGTGTCGACGGTGGAGAGAAAGTCGACCGGAACGTCGTTCAGCTTCGCGTCGAGGTACGGGCTCTTCTTCCCGGCGCGGAGCGCCCGGATCGCCTCCAGCTCGGCCTTCGGCGCGTTGAACTCGCCCGTCCCCGTGGCCTTCTCGACGATCCCCGCCAGCGTCGTCTGCGCGAGGAAGAGGATCCCGTCGCGCGGCTCCACCGGCTTCACCTGGCCGTACGTCACGCGGAGCGTGGAGTTGGCGTCGGGCGCCAAGAGGCCGCCGCTCTTCAGGAGCAGCGCGTCGGCGTAGCGCGGCCCGAGGCGGTACGTCGCTCCGGTCCGCTCCTTCACCCTCTCCCGGTTCTGCTCCGAGAGCGGGTAGAGCGAGGCCGCGAGCGCGAGCGCGGTGTCGTTCGTCGCCACGAGTTCCGCCGTCGACTTGTCGAGACACCCGAGACGGAACTCCTTGTCGTAGAGCTTCGTCCGTGCGAGGAACCGGTCCAGGTAGGCTGAAATCGCCTTCGCGGCGTCGACCTCGCTCATGCCGGGCGCGAGGCCCACGGCCTTGTCGACGGCCTCGATCCGCTGTCCTGCCGGGAGCTTCGCGACGTCGGAGAGCGTATAGGTCATCAGGATGCGGTCGGCCTTGGGGTCGAGGTTCCTTTGCGCGCGCTCCTGCGCCTCACGGAGGCGGGTCCAGTTCCGCTGCTGGTAGGCCGGTTCGCGGTCCGCGTCCGGTTTCGGCTTCTCCACCGAGAAGCGGTAGAGCACCTGCGCCGC
Organism: uncultured Acidobacteriota bacterium; assembly: GCA_963721385.1. Lineage (GTDB taxonomy): Bacteria > Acidobacteriota > Thermoanaerobaculia > UBA5066 > UBA5066 > DAOMFB01. Next base: position 31,708 of record CAVRJB010000001.1, on the reverse strand, counting down.
GCCGAGCGCCGAGGAGGGCACCGGTCCCATCCCTCCCGAGAGCTCGACGAGCAGGGCGTCCCGCTCGCGCGTCCGCGCCTTCTCCGCGACGAGGGCGTTCAGCGCCGGGAGGACGTCACCGTAAGCGGCCTTCCGGGCCGGGTCGGCGTCGATCCAGGCGATCAGCTCCTTCTCGTTCGACTCCTTCTCTGCGAGGAGGCCCCCCTTCAACATCCCCTCGAGGACTCCCTTGTCCTTCGTCAGCGTGTTGTTGAGGCCCCGGAGGCGGGTCGAGACGCGGAGCGCCGTCTCCTTGTCCTCCTTCGACAGCTTCTCGAGGAGGGCGATCTGCTCCCCGTAGCGCTTCACGACGCGGGGCAGCGTGAAGCCGACCGTCTCCTTCACCTCCGCGTAGGTGTTCAGCCGGAACGTCCGGCCCGGGTAGCCCGCGACGAAGACGAGCTCGCCGGGGTTTGCGCCCTTCGTCGAGACGTTGAGGAACTGCTTCGGCCGGTAGGGGACGTTGTCCTTCGAATGGGGAACTGCCTTCCCGGCAGGCGAGACGTATGCGCGGTAGAACCCGAAGTCGCCCGTGTGGCGCGGCCACTGCCAGTTGTCGGACTCTCCGCCGAAATTGCCGATGCCGGCCGAGGGCGCATAGACGAGGCGGACGTCCGGGATCTCCATCTGGGCCAGCTCGTACCACTTCTTCCCCTCGAAGAAGGACGACACCGTGCAGCGGAAGCCCTCCTTCTCGCAGAGGGCGGTCCGCTCCTTCACGCGCTTCTCGACGATGTCGTAGCGCTGGCGGTCGGTGGTCTTCGGGTCGATCTTCCCTGCGATCTCGTCGGTCACCTCTTTCACCGAGACGGTGACCGTCACGCGCGAGCCCGGGCCGACCCAGAGCTCCTCGGCGCGTGCCTTTGCGAGGAAGCCGTCCACCATCAGGTTCCTGTCGGGCTTCGAGTTGTACTGAAGGGCGCTCTGGACACAGTGGTGGTTCGTGACGATGAGGCCCTCGGGAGACACGAACGAGGCGCTGCAGCCGCCGAGGGAGACGATCGCGCCCATCGGGAAGCCGGTCAGGTCGGCGAACGTCTTCGGGTCGCCCGCGAATCCCATGGCGCGGAGGCGCGGGGCCAGCTCAGGGATCTGCTGGGGCATCCACATCCCTTCGTCGGCAAGGGCGGGCAGGGCGAGCAGGGAGAGAGCGAGAGCCAGCGCGGTCCGTTTCATCTGGTACGACCTCCGTCCCGGAGGACCCGGGGCAATCCGGAATTATGCCGCCGGAAGAAGGGCACTTTTATGATGCGTTTGCTTGCTTCGCGCATCCCTCGCCCCGTCCGCGTCGCGACCGCGGAATCGGGCCGATCAGGCCGTGGGCCTACAATCTCGTCCCGTGGCTCACGCGCCCGCGGCCCTGCCGCGCGACCTCCAGGGAGCCCTCGACGACCTGCTGACGCGGGCCTTCGCGGAGGACGGCGAGGACGTGACGTCGCTCGCGGTCTTCGGCCCCGCCGCCCTCGTCTCCGCGCGGATGGTCTGCCGCGAGCGCGCCGTTGTCTGCGGAACGGCGTTTCTGCCGCAGCTCTTCGCGTTTCTCCATCCTCCGGCGCGCGCCGAGGTGCTCGTGACCGACGGGACCCGCGTGAGGCCGGGCACGGTGCTCGCGAAGGTCGAGGGACCCGCGATCACGGTCCTCGCCGCAGAGCGGACCGCGCTGAACCTCGTCCAGCGCCTCTCGGGCATCGCGACGCGGACGCGGGATTACGCCGCGGCGCTCCGGGGGACGAAGACCGTCCTCCTCGACACCCGGAAGACGACGCCGGGCCTTCGCCTCTTCGAGCGCTACGCCGTCCGCTCGGGCGGCGGCACGAACCACCGGTTCGGCCTCGCTCACGGCTTCCTCGTGAAGGACAACCACGCGGACGGCGCGGGAAGCGCGTGGGAGGCGACGCGACGTGTCGTCGACTTCCGGGACCTCAATCCGCGCCTCCGTCGCCACCTGATCGAGGCCGAGGCGCGGACGATCGACGAGGTCCACCAGGCGCTCGACGCCGGAGCGGAACGGATCCTCCTCGACAACATGGAGCTCCCGGCGATACGCCGGGCGGTGAAGGACGTCGACCTTTTTCGCGAGGCGACGGGGCGCGAGGTGACCGTCGAGGCCTCGGGGGGGATGACTCCCGCGAAGGCGCGCGCCGCGGCGAGGGCGGGTGTGGACTTCGTCTCCGCGGGCGCGCTCACCCACTCCGCCCGAGCCGTCGACATCGCACTGGAAGTTGGGGGAACCCGACCGCCGGGTTCCCCCCTCCCCCCTCCGCGCTCGGGCCGGAGCGGCGGGTCACGTCGCCGTTGAAGCACCGAAACCGGAGTTCCCCGGACGTTTCCGCGTCCCCGTCCTCGTCCTCGGCTCGGGCATCGCCGGTCTCGCGACGGCCTTCACCCTTGCCCGGCGCGGCGTGAAGGTCCTCGTCCTCACGAAGGCCGCAGACCCGGCGGACTGCAACACCGGCTGGGCCCAGGGCGGCATCATCTACTTCGGGAAGAACGACTCGTCCGCGTCGCTCGTCCGCGACATCCTCCGGGCCGGCGCCGGCCTCTGCAACCCCGAGGCGGTGACGCTCCTCGCGGGCGAGGGACCGCGGGTCGTCGAGGAGGTCCTCCTGAAGGAGGCCCGCGTCCCCTTCTCGCGGACGACGGGCGGCGACCTCGACTTCGCGCGGGAGGGAGCCCACTCGGTCCCCCGGATCGTCCACGCGGCCGATGCCACGGGCCTTGCCATCGAGACGGCGCTCCTGGCCCGTGTGAAGCGGGAGCGGAACGTCACGATCTGGGCGGACGCCACCGCCATCGACCTCATCACGGCCCGCCATCACTCGACCGACGTGTCCCAGCGCTACGCGCTGCAGGACCCCTGCCTCGGCGCCTACGTCCTCGACGGCGCCGGCCGGGTCCACACGGTCCTCTCGGACTTCACCGTCCTCGCGACAGGAGGTGTGGGGCGCCTCTTCCTCCACACGACGAATACCGCCCAGGCGATCGGCGACGGGCTGGCCATGGCCGACCGCGCCGGCGCCGCCACGCAGAACCTCGAGTACGTCCAGTTCCACCCCACGACCCTTTACCACGAGGACGCCCCGCGCTTCCTGATCTCGGAGGCGCTCCGCGGCGAGGGGGCGGTCCTCGTGAACAAGGCCGGAGAGGCCTTCATGCGCCGCTACGACCGGCGGAAGGACCTCGCTCCGCGCGACGTCGTGACTCGCGCCATCGTCGAGGAGATGACGGCCCGCGGGGAGCCGTGCGTCTACCTCGACCTCGTGCACCATTGGGGCACGAAGCGGCGGCTCTCGATCGCCGAGCGCTTTCCGACGATCGCCGCCACCTGTGCCACGTACGGCATCGACATTTCGAAGGAGCCGATCCCCGTCGTCCCCGCGGCGCACTACTTCTGCGGCGGCGTCCTCGCCGACCTCGAGGGGAAGACGACGATCCGCCAGCTCTATGCCGTCGGCGAGACGAGCTGCACCGGCGTCCACGGGGCCAACCGCCTCGCCTCGACATCGCTTCTCGAGGGGCTGGTCTGGGGGACACACGCCGCGCGCTCGATCGCGGACCGCCTGAAGCGCGGGCGCCCGTTCCCGCCTTCGACGTTCCGGTCGATCCCCGACTGGCATTCGCCGGGCGACGCGCTCAACGAGGACCCGGCCCTCCTCGCACAGGACTGGGCGACGATCCGCTCGACGATGTGGAACTACGTCGGCATCGTCCGGACGACCGCGCGCCTCTCGCGCGCCATGGCCGACCTCCGCGACCTCGAAAAGAGGATTCTCCGCTTCTACCAGGTGACGAAGGTCTCGCGGGAGATCGTCGACCTCTTCCACGGCGTCCGCGCGGCCAGCCTCATCGCCCAGTCCGCCTTCAAGAACCCCGTCTCCCGCGGCTGCCACTACCGGAAGAGCTGATCGTTCACTCCGGGACGACGACGTTCACCTTCCCGACCGCCGGGCCGACGGAGAGCGGCGTCGTGCCGCACCCCTCGCCGTCCACCTGCACCTCGACCTCGTAGCCCGCCAGGGAGCGGATGTGCAGCGTTTGCGCGGGGAAGCGGACGACACCCTCGAGCGCGAGCTGCCCCGCCTTCTTCTGCGAAAGGAGCTGGTAGAAGCGGAAGAGGGTGATCTTCGAGGAGGAGGTGAAGAGGACCACATCGAGGAGGTCGTCCGACGGGTCGGCGAACGGGGAGAGGATCGGGTTCCCCGCGTAGCGCGAGGTGTTCGCCGCGACGAGGAACGTCGCCTCGCGCCGGAACGGGCGCCCGTCGGCGTCGAGCCCCTCCGCCTCGAGCCGCGGAAACTCGTACGACAGCCACTCCCGCGTCGACGTCCAGGCGTAGCCGACGCGGCCGAGGAGCTTTTTCAGGAGCGGCGGGAAGTGGGTCATCACGCGCGCGTCGAAGCCCGCGCCCACGCAGAGAACCGACGGCCGCCCCGCGGCCGAAAAAACGGTCAGCGGGCGCGTGCATGGCGAGAGAAGGTGCCGCTCGGCGGCTTCCGGCGTCGCCCCGAGGCCGTACTCGCGGGCGACGACGCTCGTCGTCCCCGTCGGGAGGATCGCGAGCGGGATGTCCGTCCCGACGAGCGCCGCCGCGACCTCGGCGACGGTCGTGTCGCCCCCGGCGGCCACGACGAGGTCGGGCCGTTCCGGCAGGACGCGGCGGACGATCTCCGTCGCGCTCCCCGGCCCGGTCGTCGGGGCCTCGGAGAGGTCGAGCCCGCGCTCCTTCGCCCGCGCCGCGAGGGCCCGGAGCGCCGGCACGCGCTTTCCGCCTCCCGCGACCGGGTTGTAGACGAGCAATCCGCGTTTCACCCGAATAGCGGGGTGTCCGTTCCCGGCTTCAGCCCGAGGTGGCGGTACGCGAGCGCCGACGCGACGCGCCCCTTCGGCGTCCGCTGGATGAAGCCGGACTGGAGAAGGAACGGCTCGTAGAGGTCCTCGAGCGTTCCCTTGTCCTCGCCGAGCGAGTGGGCGAGCGCCGAGAGGCCGACCGGTCCGCCGCCGAACCGCTCGATCATCGTCGCGAGGATCTTCCGGTCGACCTCGTCGAGCCCGTGCTGGTCCACCTCGAGCTTGTCGAGCGCCGTCTGCGCCCCCGCGAGCGTGATGGACGCCTCACCCGCCACCTCTGCGTAGTCCCGCACCCGGCGCAGAAGCCGATTCGCGATGCGCGGGGTTCCGCGGCTCCGGCGCGCGAGTTCGCCCGCTGCCGCCGCCTCGACCGGACAGCCGAGGATGGCCGCCGAGCGGACGACGATCGCGGAGAGCGCCGTGCCGTCGTAGTAGTCGATCCGGTGCGTGATGCCGAACCGGCCGGTGAGGGGCTGCGACAGGAGCCCGGCGCGTGTCGTCGCGCCGATGAGCGTGAAGGGCGGGAGCCGGAGCTCGACCATCCGTGCGCCAGGTCCGCTTCCGATGACGAGGTCGAGCTTCCCGTCCTCCATCGCGGGGTAGAGGATCTCCTCGACGGCAGGCGGCATCCGGTGGATCTCGTCGATGAAAAGGACGTCACCGGGTGCGAGGTTCGTCAGGAGCGCCGCGAGGTCCCCCGCCTTCTCGAGGACGGGGCCGGACGTGACGCGGACCTGCGCCCCCATTTCGCGGGCGACGATGTGCGCGAGCGTCGTCTTTCCGAGCCCCGGCGGGCCGCAGAGGAGGACGTGGTCCAGCGGCTCCTGCCGCCGCCGCGCGGCCTGAATGAAGACGCCGAGCGTCTCCTTCAGCTTCGGCTGCCCCACGAAATCGTCGAAGGTGCGCGGCCGGAGCGTCGCCTCGCCGTCCGCCTCCTCCGTCTGGAGGACCCCCGAGAGGATTCGTTCGTCCATGCGCTGTCGCTACCTCTGCTCCTTGGCCGGGGGTCCGGGGGCGCCCGTAGGTAAGCCCCCGGCGAACATTCGTTCGTCCATCGGCCGCGATTATCGGGCCAGCGACTTCAGCGCGGCCTCCAGGATCGCGTTCAGGTCGTCCACCGAAGCCTTCCGCGCGGCGGCGGTCACGGCGGCTTCGGCCTGCGCTGCCTTGTAGCCCAGGTTCTTCAGCGCGGCGATGGCGTCGTCGACGACGGAGGTTTTCGCCCCCTTCACGTGCATCTCGCCGAACCCGAAGCTCGCCATCTTCTCCTTCAGCTCCACGCCGAGCCGCTCGGCCAGCTTCTTTCCGACGCCGGGGATCGACGACAGGAGGCGGGCGTTCTGCGCGGCGATCGCGCCGACGAGCTCGGGAAGTGGCAGGCCCGAGAGGATCGACAGCGCCACTTTCGGGCCGATGCCGGAGACGCCGATGAGCGTCTCGAAGACGAGCTTCTCCTGTTTCGTGACGAAGCCGAAGAGCTGGATCGCGTCCTCGCGGACGTGCGTATGGACGAAGAGCGCCGCTTTGTGCCCCGCCGAGGGAAGCGCCGTGAACGTGCCAAGCGGGATGGCCACGTCGTAACCGACGCCGTTCACGTCGAGCACGACCCGGTCGGGACGGATCTCCGTGAGCGTGCCGGTCAGCTTCGCGATCACGCCGTCATTGTGGCAGAAGCCGTCCTAGCCTTTCGGGTCGAACCGCCGGAGCATCTCCCGGTTCACCTCGATCTTCATCGAGGCCCGCTGCGACTGGAGCAGGGCCTGAACGAGCCGCCCGGACTTCTGGGCCCGGAGCGACTCGCGGATCTTCTCCTTCTGCGCGTCGAAGGCGATCTTGTCGAACGGAGTCTTCTCGACGATCCGGAGGACGAGGGCTCCGCGGTCGCCCATCGCAACGGGCCCCTTCACGTCGCCGGCATTTCCCGAGAAGGCGGCGTCGAGAATGGCCCTCGCCGCGCCCAGTCCCGGGACGGGGCCGTTCTTCCCGAACGCCTCGGGCTTCTCGACCGTCAGCTTCAGGTCTTTCGCCACGGCCTCGAGCGAGCCGTTCTTCTCGAGCGCCTGCTTGAGAATCAGGACCGCCGCGTCCTCCTGCTTCTTCTTCGCGACGTCGGCGACGACGCGCGGCTTCACCTCGGCGAACGCCGGCAGTCCGGCCTTCTTCGTGTCGGCGAGCTTCAGGATCGCCTCGCCGCGGACGGTCCCGACCGGCCCCGAGACCTCGCCCGACTTGAGGGCGAAGAGGGCGGACGAGAAGTCCGGGTTCGGGCCGACGCCGGCAGGGGCGTCGGCGCGCGAGAGGTACTCCGTCTCGTTGAACGTCACGTTCCCGGTCGCGAGCTTGCGCAGATCCTCGTCGGAGGGCTTGCCCAGCTTTGCGACCTTCTCCGCCAGCTCGCGCCCCTGGCGCCGCGCCTCGTCGGCGGCCCGCTGGTCGAGGAGGCGGGCCCGGATGGCCGGCGCCACCTCGAAGAGGGGCTGCACGCGGGGCTCGCTCTTCTCCTCGACCTGGATGACGTGGTAGCCGAAGGCGCTCTTCACGGGCCCGACGACCTGCTTCGGAGCCGCCGCGAAGGCGGCGTCCTCGAACTCCTTCACCATCTGGCCGCGGCCGAAGCTCCCGAGCTCGCCGCCGCTCGCCTTCGAGCCTGGATCGTCGGATTCGGCCTTCGCGAGCGCGGCGAAGTCGGCGCCGGCCTTCAACTTTCTGACCGCCACCTCGGCCTTCGCGCGCGCGGCCGCGTCGTTTCCTCCGTCGACCTTGTAGAGGATGTGGCGGGCCTTCACCTCTTCGCCCTTGCGGTAGGAATCGGCGTTGGCGTTGTACTCCTTCTGCACGTCGGCGTCGGAGACCGTGAGAGTGCTCTTCAACTTCGCCGCTTCGACGAGGAGGTACTTCGCCTTCCGCCGCTCCGGCGCGAGGTAGGGCGTCGGGTTCTGCTTGAAGTACGCCTCGGCCTCCGCGTCCGAAACCCCGCCCGGGGCCGAAGACGGCGGGGGAAGGAGAACGTACTCGACCTTCGCCTTCACGTTCCGGGAGGAAAAGTCGTCCTCGACCTCCTGATCCGAAACGAACACCGCGTCCGTGAAGAAGCGGTTCAGCTTCTCGAGGAGGGCCTGTTCGCGCACGGAGGCCTCGAAGCTCTCGGGGACGTAGCCCGCCCCCGCGAGGGCCCGCCGATACTGCGCCTCGCCGACGAAGACGCCGTCCCGGAGAAAGAGCGGCCGCCCCTGGTTGTCCTTGAAGCCGAGGACCTTCGCGGTCAGCTCCGCGTCGGTCACCCTGAGATTCAGCCGGTCGGCCTCGGTCCGGAGGAGGCGCCGGTCGATCAGGGCGTTCAGCACCTGATCCGGGAGGTTCATCATCTTCAGGAGCTCGGGGGTGAAGTTCTTGCCGAACGTCTGCCGCTGGCGCTCCTCGGCGTCGCGGTACTCGCGCTGGAACTCCGCCGCAGGAATCGTGTTGCCTCCCACGCGCGCGACCCAGGTCGGATCGTCGCCGCCCCGGCGCCCTGCGGAGCCCATGCCCCAGTCGACGAAGACGAAGAGAATGAAGACGGCGATGACCGCCCAGAGGATCCACTTCAGATTGTGAAAGTTCTGGCGAAGGGTGGTGAGCATCTTGACTCCGGGGCCGGGGGGCCGGCGTTTCGCCGCGATATCCGGCGGGCGAACGGGGGACGATACGCTAGAATCTGTTTTCCGCGCAAGATGCTCTTGGGGCGGACCTTATGGCGAAGAAACCCGGCCACGACTTCGACTCCAGGCTGGACTGGTATTACATCTCGCGGCGCAACCTGTATCGCGTCGTGCTGGGGTTCCTCGCGGTCGCCATGATCGTCGTCTTCGCCGTCTGGTTCTGGTCGACGCGCGATTCGGCCACGCTGAGCCGCGCTCGCCAGGAAATCGCGCGCGCCGAGGAGCTCCTCGGAGACGCGCGCCGTCTGAAGGAAGCCAACCGGTACACCGACGAGATCGGCCAGGGTGCGGCCCGGATCGAGGAGGCACAGAAGACGCTCGCGGTGGGCGACGCCGAGCGGGCGCGGAGCCAGGCGGTCACGGCCCAGCAGCTCTTTCGAAGCATCCTATCGGGCAAGCTGGGGGACAAGGGCGATGCGAACGTCATCGAAGTCGCGGGGCGCGTCGAGCTCCAGCGCGCCAACACGACGAAGTGGGAGACGCTCCCGCCGGGCGTCGTCCTGCGCGAAGGGGACTTCGTGAAGACCGGGGCGAGCGGCGTGGCCGAGGTCATGGCCACGGACGGCACGCTCTACCGGATCAAGCCCGAGACGCTCTTCGAGGTCCACCGGTCGGTCACCGTCCCGGGCGAGGGGAAGGCCTCGGGGGCCAAGATCGTCGTCGGCGGCAGCGACGTGACCACCGGCGAAGGAGGGCGCTCGATCCTGACGACCGACGTCGCCCGGACCGACATCTCGAAGAACTCGGCGGTCGGCGTCGAGAGCGACGCGACGACGACGAACGTCGCCACCTTCAAGGGAAAGGCGACGCTCTCGACCGGGAAGGGCCCGGCGGTCGTCCTCGGCGAGCGCGAGCGCGCCGCCGCATCCAAGGGCGGCGGCATCGGCGAGAAGCAGCGCCTCCCCGAGGCGCCCACGCCCCTCGAGCCGGAGGACAACGCCGTTTTCGACCTCGGCCGAAGCGAGGTCGTCCTCCGGTGGTCCGCCGTGAAAGACGCTTCCCAGTACCAGTTCGAGATCGCCCGCAGCCGCCTCTTCGTCCCCGACTCGGTCTCGGTCCGGCAGTCCCGGCCCAAGACCGAGACGAAGATCCGGGTGGACGAGCCGGGGCTCTACTTCTGGCGGGTCCAGTCGGTGAAGCTGGAGCCCCGTCCTCTCGAGTCCGGCTGGACGGCCCCGCGGCGCTTCAAGGTCGTGGGTGAGGCCGAGAAAGCCGAGAAGACCGGGGTCCCGCCCGACCTCGTCGTCTTCCGGCCCCAGGTCATCGGGACCACGGTGATCGTCTCGGGGAAGACGGAGCCGGGGGCGAAAGTGACCGTGAACGGGGAGGAGGCCGACGTGGACCCCACGGGCGTCTTCCGGAAGGTCATCAATCTCCCCGGCGGGGGAGTGAAACCGATTACCATCCGCGCCGTCGGCAGCTCCGGCCTCGAAACGCTCCGCAAGGAGAGCGTCCTGGTACAGGACTGAGACCGGCGGGAAAGGAAACTCCTCCTTGGCATTCCGCTCGCTCTTCTCGATCTTCTCCAGCGACCTCGCCATCGACCTCGGGACGGCGAACACGCTCGTCTTCGCGGAAGGGCGCGGCATCGTCGTGCGAGAGCCTTCGATCGTCGCCGTCAACAAGATCACGAACAAGGTCGAGGCCGTCGGCAGCGCCGCGAAGGAGATGCTGGGACGCACGCCCGGCAACATCGTCGCGATCCGTCCCATGAAGGACGGCGTCATCGCCGACTTCGAGGTGACGGAGCGGATGCTCGACTACTTCATCAAGAAGGCGCACGGCCGCTCGCTCTTCGTCCGCCCGAAGATCGTCATCTCGGTTCCGTCGGACATCACGCAGGTCGAGAAGCGCGCGGTGAAGGACTCGGCCCTGCAGGCCGGGGCGAGCGAGGTCTTCATCATCGAGCAGGCGATGGCCGCCGCGATCGGCGCCGGGCTCCCGATCACCGAGCCGACCGGCAACATGATCGTGGACATCGGCGGCGGGACGACCGACGTAGCCGTCATCTCGCTCGCGGGCATCGTCTACTCGAAGTCCGTGCGCGTCGCCTCGAACGAGATGGACGAGGCGATCATCCAGTACATCAAGCGCAAGTACAACCTCCTCATCGGCGAGCGGACCGCCGAGCAGATCAAGATCGAGATCGGCTCGGCCTACCCGCTCGACGAGCCGCTCTCGATGGAGATCAAGGGGCGCGATCTCGTGGAGGGCGTCCCGAAGACGCTCACGCTGACCGACGCCGAGGTGCGCGAGTCGCTCTCCGAGACCGTCGGCATCATCGTCGACGCCGTCCGCGTCGCCCTCGAGCGGACCCCTCCCGAGCTCTCCGCCGACATCATGGACAAGGGGATCGTCCTGACGGGAGGCGGAGCGATGCTGAAGAATCTCGACCGGCGCCTGCGCGAGGAGACCGGGCTCCCGATCTCGCTCGCCGAGGAGCCGCTCTCGTCCGTCGCCCTCGGGACCGGCGCGATGCTGGCCGACGTCGATCTCCTCCGCAAGATCTCGATCGACTGACCTCCGGGCCCGATGTCCACCCCCCCGCTCGCCACCCGCCGGCCGGAGATCCTCCTCGCGATCCTCCTGTCGGCGTGTCTCGTGGCGCTCTCGCTGCAGGTGCGGCGCCCGGGCGGCGAGACGGTGGGGGAACGGTGGCTCCAGTCGGTTGTCTCGCCCTTTGTCCAGATCGCGACGGCGATCCGGAGCGGGGGAGCGAGCGTCTCGGAGTGGTCCGCCACGCGACACCGGCTTCTCTCGGAGAACCGGCGCCTCACGGCCACCGTCGAGTCGCTCCAGGGAGAGCTGCTCCGCCTTCACGACGCCGAGCGGGACCGCGACCGGCTCCTCGCCCTCTTCGGCACCACCCCGTCGCCACCCCCGGGAACGCTCCCCGCCCGGCTGGTGGCCGTCGAGTCGGCGGGACCCTTCCGAACCGCGCTCCTCGACCGGGGAGCCGAGGCCGGCGTCGAGTCCGGGAGCGCCGTCGTCGCCGCCGAAGGGCTCCTCGGGCGCGTCGTCGCCGTCGGGGCCGGCACGGCGCGCGTGCAGCTTCTCTCCGACCGCGCGGCCGCCGCCGGCGTCCTTCTCGCGAAGCAGGGGCGTGCCGCCGTCGCGCGCGGCGACGGCGAGGGGGGCGTGACCGTCTTCTACGTCCCGACGATCGAGGCCGTGGAGCCGAACGACCTCATCGTCACCGCCGGCACCGACGGCGTCTATCCGAACGACCTCCCCGTAGGACGCGTCGCCTCGGTCGCGCGCAGCACGAAGACGCCGCTCTTCTGGGAGATTCGCGTCGCGCCCGCCGCCGACCCGGCGCGGACGTCGCTCGTCTTCGTCCTTCCTCCCGTCCGGAGGTCCGACATTCCGGCCGGGACGCCGGCCCGCCCGTGAACGCCGCCCGCCTCGCCGCCGGCCTCGTCCTGTCGGCGCTGGGGACGCTCGGGATCGGCGCTCTCGGGATCCCCGGAGCGCCCGACCTGTTTCTCCTCCCCGTCGCCGACACCGCACGCCGCGCCGGGCCGGTCTGGGCGCTCCTGGCCGGCCTCGCGGCCGGCCTTCTCGAGGACCTCGTCTCGGTGCCGGGGCGGCTCGTCGGCCTTCACGCCTTCACGAAGATCCTCGTCGGCTACCTCTTCGCCACGATCGCCGCGCAGACCGTCGTCGAGAAGCCGGCGGCGATTGGCGGGCTCCTCGCCGCCGCCGTCGCCTTCGAGAGCCTGCTCCTCGTCCTCCTCCTCTGGATCCTCCGGGGCGAGGCGCTCGCGCCGTCGCCCGTCCTCGTCGCCAGCCGAGCCATCTCGACCGGCCTCCTCGGCATGGCGCTCGACGCCGCCGCTCGCTACCCATGGCGGGAGCGGCGCGCCGCCCGGCGGAGAATGAAGCTGGGATGACGCCATGACGACGAGCGCCCACGAAGACCGCCGCCCCGTCCTGTCGCGGATCGACTGGCTCGGCCGGGGCGCATGGGTCGTCTTCGGCGTCCTCGTGGGCGTCTACTGGTTCCACCAGGTGCTCCGCGGCGAGGAGTACGCGCGCCAGGCCGAGAACAACCGGCTCCGCTCCGTTCCGGTCACGGCGCCGCGCGGCTTCATCCTGGACCGAAGCGGCGTCGTCCTCGCGGAGAACGAGCCGGCCTTCACGCTCCTCCTCTACCGCCGCGAGACGAAGGACCTCGACGGGTCCCTCCGCTTCGTCGCGGACCTCCTGAACCGGCCGTTCGAGGAGCTGAAGCGGCGTGCCGAGCGGGACCGCTCGTCGTACGAGTTCGTCCCCGTCGTTCTCGAGGAGAACCTCACCATGGGCGAGGTGAGCGCCGTCGAGGCCCACGCGCTCGAACACCCCGAGCTGGTCGTCCAGACTGCCGAGCGGCGGGTCTACACGAACGGCACGCTGGCGGCGCACCTCCTCGGCCACCTCGGCGAGGCGACGGCCGAGCAGGTAGCGGGCCACTCGGGGCGGACGCGGCCGGGCGAGTCGATCGGGCAGAAGGGCGTCGAGGCCTCCTACCAGGACCTCCTTTCCGGCGTCTCGGGTTCGCGGACGTACGTCATCGACTCCTTCGGGCGCGAAGTCGGCGAGGCCGAGCGGACCGCGCCGCTCCCCGGCAACACGCTTTTCCTCACGATCGACCTGAAGCTCCAGAAGATCGCGGAGGAGTACTTCGCGGACAAGGTCGGGAGCGCCGTGGCGATGGATCCGAAGACGGGCGAGGTCCTCGCGATGGTCTCGTCGCCGGCCTTCGACCCGAACGTCTTCGCCCGCCGCGTCTCGCGGAAGGAGTGGGAGGAGATTCTCTCCGACGAGGACCACCCGCTCACGAACCGCGCCCTCCAGAACCTCTACTCCCCCGGCTCGGTCTGGAAGCCGTTCATGTCGCACGCGATCCTCGCGAACGGCATCGACCCGAAAGAGCGTGTCTTCTGCACGGGTGGCGCGACGTTCTACGGCCGCTTCTTCCGCTGCCACGGGCGGCATGGCTCCGTCGACCTCGTGACCGCGATCCAGGTCTCCTGCGACACCTACTTCTACACGATGGGCAAGCGGCTCGGCATCGACGCCATCGCCGAGTCGGCAACGGCCTTCGGCTTCGGCCGCCTCACGGGCGTCGACCTCGCGAGCGAGAAGGGCGGGGTCGTCCCGTCGCCCGACTGGAGCGCGAAGGTCCGTCGGCACCCCTGGTACGCGGGCGAGACGATCTCCGTATCCATCGGGCAGGGCCCGGTCCTCGTGACGGCGCTCCAGCTCGCGCGCGCCTTCGCCGGGATCGCGAACGCCGACGGCGCCCTCCCGACGCCCCACCTCTTCCACATCGGCGAGAACGTGAAGACGAACGAGCGCTTCGTCTACCGCCCGCCGGTCAGGGAGTCGGTCCCGTGGGGACCGGGGCAGCGCGATCTCGTCGTCGACGGCCTCTGGCGCGTCGTGAACGCCCCCGGCGGCACGGGCTACGCCACGGCGCGCGTCCCGGGCCTCGATTTCTGCGGGAAGACCGGCACGGTGCAGATGGTGACCCAGAAGCAGGCGAAGAAGACGCTCGCTCTGCCCGAGAACCTCCGCGACCACGGGTGGTTCGTCGGCTTCGCGCCGCGGAACGACCCGAGAATCGTCGTCGCCGTCTTCGTCGAGCACGGCCTCCACGGCTCGAGCGCGGCCGGGCCGCTCGCCGCGAAACTCGCGGCCGCCTGGCTCCAGCCTCCCGCGGCTGCGGCGCCAGCCGCCGTGACGGTGGCAGGGCGATGAGCCCCGCCCGCGGGAAGCGGCCGTGTCGCGGCTGAGCGAGGCCCTCCCCCGCAAGCTCGACCTGCGGCTCCTCGTGTTCGCGCTCCTCCTGACGGGGATCGGCATCGCGATGGTCTATTCGACGACGTCGGGGGGGCCGAGAGGCGACCTCGGAGGCCGCCAGGCGCTCTGGGCCGTCCTCGCGCTCGCGGGCGCGGCCGTGTTCCTCGCGGTCGACTACCGGCTTCTCCTCCAGTACTCGCCGGGGCTCTACGGCGTCGCGATGCTCGTCCTCGTGGCCCTCCCTCTCTTCGGCAGGCGCATCGGCGGGGCGAAGTCGTGGATCAAGCTCGGGGCATTCCAGGTTCAGCCATCGGAGCTCGCCCGGATCGCGATCGCGCTCCTTCTTGCTTGGATCCTCGAGAACGACGACCAGGCCCACGTGAAGACACGGACGATCTGGATCCTCGCGGGCGCCGTCGGCCTGCCGATGCTCCTCGTGCTCATCCAGCCGGACACGGGCGTCGCCCTGACCTACGTCCCGTTCGTCCTCGCCGCGCTCTACTTCGGCGGGATGCGCGCGAAGTGGTGGGCGACGCTGATCCTGGCCGCGACCCTCGCCGTCGGTGGCTCGTGGTTCCTCCTGAAGGACTACCAGAAGGACCGGATCCGGACCTTCCTCGATCCCAACCTCGCCGTGCGCGGGGCGGGCTACCAGGTGCGGCAGGCGCGCATCGCCATCGGCTCGGGGGGGGTCTTCGGCAAGGGGTGGAAGCAGGGGACGCAGAGCCGCCTCGGCTTCCTCCCCGTCCGACACACGGATTTCGTCTTCGCGGCACTGGCCGAGGAGTGGGGCTTCGCGGGCGTCGCGGCGTTCCTCGGGATCTACGGGGCGTTCGTGGCCCGGGGCCTCGCGCTGGCGAGGGACGCGCGGGACCGGGGCGGGACGATGCTGGTCCTTCTCCTCGTGACGAACATCGCCTGCGAGGCGGTCGCGAACATCGCCATGAACGTCGGCCTCCTCCCGACGACGGGAATCACTCTCCCCTTCGTCTCCTACGGCGGCTCCTCGCTCGTCGCCACGTGGGCCATGACCGGCCTCATGCTCTCCGTCGCCTACCGGCGGTTTGTTAACGTGTGACCCGGTGCTGAAAGAGCTTCTGATCTCCGCCGCCGACCGGGAGACGCGCGTGGCCGTGCTCGAGGAAGGGCGCGTGGCCGAGGTGCAGATCGAGCGCCGGCGTCAGCGGGGCGTCGTGGGGAACATCTACAAGGGGCGCGTGACGCGCGTCCTGCCCGGCATGCAGTCGGCCTTCGTCGACCTCGGCCTCGAGAAGGACGCGTTCCTCTACGTGGCCGACGTCGGGGAAGAGGCGGAGGACTTCGACCGCTTCGGCGCGGCCGACGACGAGCCCGAACCGGCGAAGGTCGCCGCCGAGCCGCCGGCCCGGAACGGCCTCGACGCCGACACGCCGCACCCCGAGGGCGAGACGGACGCGGCCTTCGTCAGGCCGCCGCTCCCGTCGATCGACGAGCTGCTCCGCGAGGGGCAGGAGCTCGTCGTCCAGGTGACGAAGGACATGATCGCGCACAAGGGCGTCCGGATCACGACCCACGTCACGATCCCGGGGCGGACGCTCGTCTACATGCCCACGATCGACCATCTCGGGATCTCGCGCCGGATCGAGAACGAGGACGAGCGGACCCGGCTCAAGGAGATCCTGGCCGGGCTGAAGAAGGGCCCGGGCGGCTTCATCGTCCGGACGGCCGGCGAGGGGCGGAGCGCCGAGGAGTTCACCTCCGACCGCCGCTACCTGACGAAGCTCTGGGAGCAGATCCGGAAGAAGGCCGACCGGAACGGCGCGCCCGCCCTTCTCCACCGCGACCTCGACCTCGCTCTCCGCGCGGCGCGCGACGTCTTCGGGAAGGAGTTCTCGGCCCTCTGGGTGGACGACGACGAGGAGTACCAGCGGATCGTCGAGTTCCTCGACCAGGTCCAGCCCGAGCTCGTCCAGAAGGTGAAGCTCTACCGGAAGTCGACGCCGCTCTTCGAGGAATACGGCGTCGAGGCCGAGATCGAGAACGCCCTGAAATCGAAGGTCTGGCTCAAGTCGGGCGGGCACATCGTCATCAACCAGACCGAGGCGCTCGTGGCCATCGACGTGAACACCGGGAAATTCGTCGGGAAGAGCCGCCTCGAGGACACCATCGTGAAGACGAACCTCGAGGCCGTGCAGGAGATCGTCCGGCAGATCCGGCTCCGCGACCTCGGCGGCCTCCTCGTCATCGACTTCATCGACATGGAGGAGGAAGAGCACAGGAAAGAGCTGGTCGCGGCGCTCGAAGGCGAGCTGAAGAAGGACCGCGCCAAGAACCGGATGCTCCCCGTGTCGGAGTTCGGCCTCGTCGAGATCACCCGAAAGCGCCAGCGCCAGAGCCTCGAGCGCGCGCTCACGATGCCCTGTCCCTACTGCTCCGGCAATGGGCGGATCAAGAGCATCGCCACGATCGTGATCGAGATCCGGCGCGAGATCCTGAAGAAGGTGGACGACAGCGAGGCGCACTCGCTCCTCCTCCGGGTCCACCCCGAGATCTATCGCGCTCTCGCCGGCGAGGAGCGCCGCCTCATCGAGGAGCTGGAAGAGCGGATCGGGATGCCCATCCACGTCCAGAGCGACGAGCACCTCCACCACGAAGGCTTCGACATCATCCTCGAGGCGTAGACCGCCCCTGAAACGGGCGGCTGCGAAGGAGCGCCACGGCGTTCGAGGCCAGCTGCTCGCGCTGGTCCCAGCCGCCGAGGACGTCGACGACGCTCGCCCCGAACTCCCGAAGCACCCCCCCGAAGAGGGCGTGAATCTCCGCGCGCCGGTCCGGGCGGTCGCGCGCGGGGTCGGGAATCCACGGCACGTCCGGGTGGTGGAGCAGGTAGAGGTCGGCGAGGCGCGCGCGGGCCGACGCCTCGACCCAGGCCGGGCAGCCGCCGTAGTAGTGCCGCGCGTAGACGACCGTCGAGAGGAGGTCGGTGTCGAGGACGAGGAGGTGCCGGTCGCGCCGCGCCGACTCTGCCGCGGCCGCGTCCGCGAGCGCGACGTGGCGGCGGGCGATCCGGGAAACGTCCGAGCCGTCGAGCGGAGAGCCTTTCTCGTCCGCCACGAATCGCGCGGCCTCCGGGACCCAGAGGGCGCCGAGCCGGTCGGCGAGTCGCGCGGCGAGCGTCGTCTTGCCGGTGCACTCGCTTCCCGTCACGACGACTCGAAGGGGGCCGTTCATGACGCGTCCGCCTGAGCCGCCATCG
This sequence comes from uncultured Acidobacteriota bacterium, assembly GCA_963721385.1. Taxonomy (GTDB): domain Bacteria; phylum Acidobacteriota; class Thermoanaerobaculia; order UBA5066; family UBA5066; genus DAOMFB01. The sequence goes on along the minus strand of CAVRJB010000001.1, from coordinate 14,104 downwards.
AGCGCCGCCACGACTTCAGGCCGAGGACCGCGAGGGCGAGGAAGACGGCGTAGAGCCCTGCCGTCAGGTAGAGCTTCTTCACGACGTAGATCCCGACGTAGACGACGTCCACGGCGATCCAGAGGAGCCAGTTCTCCCACCACTTGCGCGTCTGCATCGCCTGCGCGACGAGGCTGAACGACGTCGTCCCGGCGTCCCAGAACGGCAGGGCCGCGTCGGTCCGCCGCGCGAGAAAGAGCCCCAGCCCTGACGCAAAGACGACGCCCGAGGCCGCCAGCGCGGCAAGCGCCGGGCGAGGCGTGCCCGAGACCGTGAGGGCGCCGCGGTCCCGCCCGCCGTGGCGCCATCCGTACCAGCCGTAGAGGCAGAGGACGACATAGACGACCTGCAGTCCCATGTCAGCATAGAGCTTCGCCCGCCAGAAGACGACGATGAAGAGGCCGACGTTGACGAGGCCGGTCGGCCAGCACCAGATGTTCTCCCGCGTCGTCAGCCAGACGGCGACGACGCCGAAGAGGACGCCGGCGGCTTCGACCGCGCCCACGTCAGAACCCGAGGTCCAGCATGGCGATCACGCTCGTCGTCGCAAGCGGGTAGTAGTACGAGATGCCGCCGAGGGTCTCCCCTCCTCCGCCCTGCGTGTAATAGAGATACGAATAGCCGCTCGGGAACATCGCCTTGTTGTCGAGGACGTTGTGGATCTCGATCTTCAGCTGCGGGCGCCCGGGCTTGACGAGCCGCTCGAGGCCGACCGTGAGGCTGGCGTTCAGGTTGAAGAAGCGAGGGGTGACGAAGGCGTCGTTGCTCGTGTTGTCGAGGTACGACCGGGAGACGTACCGGCCGCGGACGCCGACCGTCACGCCCGGAACCGGCGTCACGTCGACGCCCGCGTTCGCGACGAACTGAGGCGTCAGGAGCGGGTTCACGTCCGTGTAGGTCCGGCTCGTCGAGCCGATCCAGATCCCCTCCGCGTCGTAGACGTCGTAGAACTGGGTCCACTCCTGGATCCGGTTGTGCGAGGCATTCAGGGTGGCCACGGCGCGGAGCCACGGCAGGGCCTGCCAGGAGGCGTCCAGCTCGAGCCCGCGGCGATAGCTCTGGCCGACGTTCCGGCGAAGCGGGAGTCCGATCTCGGAGAGCTCGCCCGTCAGCGCGATCTCGTTCCGGAACTCCATCGCGTAGAGATTCGCGGCGAGCGTCAGCGTCCCCTTCTTCCAGTTCACGCCAGCCTCGAAGTCGGTCACCCGCTCGGGATCCACGGCGCCGAAATCGTGGGGAACGGTGGCGTTGTCCTCGCCGAGGAGGAGGTCGCTCCGCGCCGGCTCGCGCGTCGTCCGTCCCACCGAGGCGAAGACCGAAAGCGACGGCGAGACATCGTAGCGCGCGCCCAGCTTCGGGTTGAAGAAGGTCCAGTCGGCCGACCCGGGGCCCACGTCCCCCTCGTACCGGAACTTCGCCCACCGGACCTGCCCGTCGGCGACGAGGTGCCAGCGCCCCGCGTCCCAGCCCAGCTTCACGAAACCGCTCGCCTGCGTCTTGAAGCCGTGGTTCTCGTAGTCGGGGATCGCCTCCGTCACGCTCCGGCTGTGGGTGCTCTCGTAGCCGTAGGCGTTGAGCCCCACGGTCAGGCCGAAGGGGCCCGACTCGTGCCGGTACGTCGCCGTGCCGCCGTAGAAGTGCCAGGAGAGGTCGTATTGCCAGAGCGTCGTCCGCTCGGGGTCGGCGAAGAGGCGGTACCAGCCGCTCGTCCCTTCGTAGAAGCCCTGCAGCGCGACGGAGTCCCGCGGCCCGAGGACGTGCGTCACCTGCGCCTGCACGAGGCCGAGCGTGAAGCGGTCCTGCTCCGGCGGCGAGAGCGGGTTGGCCCGGAGATTCTGGTCGAGCGTCTCCTTGTCGGCGGCGAGAAACGCCTCCTGCGTCCGCTCCTGCCCGACGAAGCCGCTGATCTTGAACGTCGTCGAGCCGACGTCGCGCCCGACGCCGTAGTAGAGACTCTTCTGGAGGACGCCGGAGCTGTCGCGGAAGCCGTTCGTCTCCTGCCACGAGGCGCGCAGGTACAGCTTCAGGTCCGGCCCGAAGAGGCCCGACTGGACGCCAGCGCTCGCCATCGCCGTGCCGAACGAGCCGAGGCCGAGGCGCGCACTCCCGCCGAAGGAGTCGGCGAGGTCGAGGCTCGCGAAGTTGATCGAGCCGGCGAAGGCCGCCGCCCCGAAGGTCGACGTTCCGACGCCGCGCTGCACCTGGAGGCTCTCCGTCGAGCCGAGGAGGTTCGCGTAATCGACCGTGTAGACAGCCGAGTCCTCCGGGTCGTTCAGCGGGACGCCGTCGAACGTCATGTTCACGCGCGTCTGCCCGACGCCGCGGAGCGCGAGGTAGTTGTAGCCATTTCCGAGGCCGGTGTCGGAATACTGCGTGATCGAGGGAGTCTCCGCGAGGAACGCGCCAATCTCCTTCCCATCGCTTCGCGCTTCGATCTCCCTCCGGTCGAGGTCCGTCCGCGGGACGGGCGCCTTTTCGTCCGCGCGGATCGCCGAGACGACGAGCGCCTCGCTTTTCCTGGGGAGCGGGACGAGGACGAGGTCGAAGCCCGCGAGTTCCCCTTCGACCGAGAGTTTCCGCGGCTCACCGACGAAGCCCGGGGCGCTCGCGGCGAGCGTGAAGGTCCCCTTCGGCAACCGCAGCCGGAAGAGCCCGGCCTCGTCCGCCTTCGCCGAAGCGGCGGTCCCGTCCGCCGCCACCGACGCGAGCGGGACCGGCCGGCCCGACACGTCCCGGACCGTCCCGGAAATCTCGTAGAGGGCGGCAGCCCGCGCGGGGTCGGCAGGAACGACGGCTGTGACGAGCACCGCCGCCGCAAGGGCCGCCGCCCGGTTCGAGAAGGACCTCCTCATCGCGCACCTCCTGGTCCGCGCCAAGGCGCGGGCTGCCGAGGCGGACCCTTCGGAGTCTCGATCGCCGGGAGGACCGGCCCCCCGTTCGCCTTTCCCTACGCCGGTTTCAACCGGATCAGGTTCAAGGGTGTGATCTCAGGCCCTTTTGAGGCCACCCCTAGGCTCCGACGCCCCCTAATCTGGACCTTCCCGTGCCACGCGTCAACCCCGCGCGCGACGTAGACTCGTTGCATGAGTGAGCTTCTCGACCCGGCCCGGAGCGTTCTCGTCGTCATCGACTTCCAGGGGAAGCTGATGGACCTGGTGGCGCACCCGGCGCGCCTCCTCACCGCGGGAACCCGCCTCCTGAAGCTGGCGGAGATGTGCCGGGTCCCGGTCCTTCTGACGGAGCAGTACCCGAAGGGCATCGGGCCGACGCATCCGGAGATCCGCGCCGCCTTCGACGCCCTGACGACCCCGAAACGGACCCTGGACAAGACGACCTTCGATTGCGTCGCCGATCCGAAGTTCGCCGCCCTTCTCAATGAGCTCCGGCCGAAGACGGGCGGCCCGACGCGCCAGGTCGTCGTCGCGGGCGCCGAGGCGCACGTCTGCGTCATGCAGACGGTCATCCAGCTTCTTCGCGGCCGCGACCAGGTCCATCTCGTCTGGGACGCCGTCAGCGGCCGGGGCGCCGAGTACGTCCGGCACGCCCTCGCCCGGATGGCGCAGGCCGGCGCGGTGGTCACGAACCACGAGTCGGTCGGCTTCGAGTGGATGCGCGACAAGAATCACCCCCGATTCCGCGAGATGAGTGCGCTTTTCAAAGAGGGCCAGCCCGCCTGAGAAGGAAGGGGCGCCGTTCCGGTCCCGGTGCCGGAATGGCGCGCGGGCTCTGGCATGCAGAATGCGTTGGGCGGGGGGAGCGCACATACCTCCTCTCCTCCAGGCCGCCCTGACGGGCGGCTCTTTTTTTGTTTCGCGTAGGATCGGGCGAGATGGTCGAGCCGCCGGTCTATTTCACCTTCACCGGGGGACGACAGATCGGCCCGCTGCAGTTTGCCGAAATGGCCGACTTGGCCGCGCGAGGCGTCCTCTCGCCGGACGACCTCGCCTGGAAGAGCGGGACGCCGGAATGGGTCCCGGCCCACCAGCTCCTCGCCTTCCCGAAGAAGAGGCCCTCGTCGGCCAACCGGGGGGCTTTCAAGCCGCCTGCTGAGGCCGGGCCCTCCGAGGATTTCACCGCCCTCTCCACTCCGGCGAGGCCGGATCCCTTGGTTGCGGCTCCGGCGCCCGGCGGGGCGGCGCTCGACCCGGGGATGTGGAAGCGCGTGTCACTCTCGACGAGGAGCGACGATCCCGGCCTCTCGATCGTCGAATCGTCGGCGGCCGCGGGCGCCGAGGAGGAAGCCGCCGGGCCGCGCGAGGTCCCCGTCTCCCGCCTCCTCCCGGCGCTGCCGGAGGCCCTGGCGCCCGCCCGTCTCGGCGAGGCCGCGATCCTCGGCTCCGCCGTCACGTGGGCGCTCGTCTTCTTCGGCCTCGGGCCGCTCCTTCTCGCCGCCCTCGCCGAGGACCCGATCCTCCGCGTCCGCCTCGTCCACTTCGGCAGCGGCGCGCTCTGGCTCATGTTCTTCTACGCCGTCTTCCGGCCCGACACCGACGTCACGCGACCGACGCTCGGCCTCTTCTTCGGCGCCGCGCTCTTCGGCGCCCTCTATGTCGGCGTTCTCGTGGCCGCGCCGCCGCTCGCGACGCTCGCGCCCTTCGCGGCCCCCGAGCGGAACATCGCATGGCGGCTTCTCGCTTCCCTCGGCGGCGCCGCGCTCGTCCAGGAGCTCGGCAAGGCCGCCGTCGTCGTCCTCGTCGTCCGAGCGCTCGGCGCCGGGAGCGACGGGCGCCACGGTCTCTTCGCCGGCCTCATTGTCGGCGCCGGCTTTGGCCTCACCCTCTCGGTCGCGCAGGTCCCCGTCCTCCCGGCGGCCGAGGAGGCCGCGATCAGGGGGGCTGCGTCCCCTTCGGCAGCGCTCTACGCGTGGTTCCTCGGGACGTGGGTGGCCGCGGCGATGCGCCCGTTCCTGCAGGCGATCTGGACCGGCCTGGCCGCCTTCTTCCTCGTCCCGGCCGTGACGCGCGGACGGCCCACCGGGCCGGCCCTCTTCGGGCTCGGGGCTGCCGTCGTGCTGCACGCGCTCTACGACGCGTTCGTGCCCGGGGTGACGGCGCTCCTTTCCGTGCTCGTCGCCGCGGTCTCGGTCGGGGCGTTCCTCCTCGCGCGCCGTTCCGCCGAGGAGGAGCCCGCGCTCAGCCCGCCCGCGAGCTGACGCGCGCGGAAGGCCGGCCCAGCAGGAAGCCCTGTCCGTAGGGGAGGCCGAGTGCGGCGAGACTCCGGAGCTCCTCGTCCTGCTCGATCCCCTCGGCGATCAGCGCGGCCCCGATTTGGCGGCCGAGCGACAGGAGGCCCGAGAGAACCTCCCGCTTGATCGAGTCGGCGTGGACGTTTCGGACGATGGAGTCGGCCACCTTGATGAACTCGGGGCGGAGTTGGAGGATCGACTCCAGTCCGGAGTAGCCGGAGCCCGCGTCGTCGATGGCGAAGCGGAAACCGGCGGCCCGCAGCTTCTCCAGCACCTCGCGGAAGGCCGGGTAGTTCCAGACGATCTCCTTCTCGGAAACCTCGATGACGATGGCGGGATGCGCTCGCTTCATTTCGGCCAGGTGTCGCTCGTCGAGGAAGACCGGGTGCGTGAGGAGTCGCGCGGACGCGTTGACGAAGAGCGTTCCCGCTCGGACGGCGCGCGGGAGGCCCGCGAAGATGGTCTCGAGGCAGAGGTTCTCGAGCTCGAGGAGCATGTCCCCCTCGCGCGCTGCGGTGAAGAGGGCGTCGGGCATCTCGAGTTCGGCGCCCGACGGGCCCCGGATGAGCGCCTCGTGTCCGAGGACGGCGCGATCCGTCAGCGAAAAGACCGGCTGCCAGACCGCCCGGAGCTTCCGCCCCGTCAGGATCTCCTTCAGGCTCTCGACTCGCCCGGCGCGCGCCCCCGTCTGGTGCGCCTCGACGGCGCGTGCCGCCTCGGTGAGGCCGCGGAGGAGGTTGCGCGATGGCCGGACGCGTGGATCGTCCGCGACCGACGTGACGCCCACGTAGACGTTCATCAGGTCGACCGCCGTCCGGCCGAGCGACTGCCGGAGACGTCGGAGGACGCCGAGCCGGAGACGCCGCGCCTCGGGCTCGAGGAGGGCCGTGTGACGCGGCACCGGGCGCTGGGAGAGGTCGAAGAGGAGATAGAAGCCGTCGCATCCGTTGAAGTGGAGGCCGAGGAGGATCTCCTTGAGCGCCGAGGCCTCGAGGTCCTCCCGGAGGCTCGCGGTCGTCAGGCGGAGGACGCGGTCGTAGAGCTCCCAGCCGTAGAGGCTCTCGACGCCGGCGAAGCGGCCGAGCTGGAGGAAGACGATCCCGATTCCTGCGACCCGCTCGAGGTCGCTCAGGGGCTGCAGCGGAAGCCCCGTGACCGCGTCGGAAACGAGCCGCTCGAGACGCAGCCTCTCGACGGCGGCGGCCGGAGCCGCCACCAGCGGTGTGAGCGCCATGAGGTCCGGAGACGACTTCTTCCGGCTTTTCACGCTCGTCCTTTCCGCCGCGCGCGGGCCGTCAGGGCCCGTACCTTTCCGCGCAGCTCCTCGGTGCGGAAGGGCTTTCGCAGGTGGTCGCTTCCGCCGACCTGCATGGCGGTGATCTGGTCGCGAACCTCGCCCCGGCCGGTCAGGAAGAGCACCGGGACGTCCGCGGTCGTCGTCTGGCGCCGCAGGATGTCGCAGAGCTCCCATCCGTTCAGGCCCGGCATGTTGACGTCGAGAACGAGGAGATCCGGCGGATCGCGGAGAACCGCGAGAAGCCCCTCGCGCGAGTCGCTCGCCCCCTCGACGCGGTAGCCGTCGATCTCGAGGACCGCGGTCACGGCGTCGACGATCCCCGGGTCGTCGTCGACGACGAAGACGGAAGCCCCCCTCACGCGCGGCCACCCTTCAGCAGCGGAAACATGATCGTCACTTCGAGCCCGTGGCCCGGCTCGGAGAGGAGCGAGATCTTGGCGCCGTTCTGCTCGAGGAGCTCCCGGGTCACGGCGAGCCCCAGCCCCCGCCCCTCGGCGCCCGACGCCCGCGCCGCCGGGCCCCGGTACGCATACTCGAAGGCCCGCCTCTGCTCCTCGGCGGTCATCCCGATTCCGGTGTCGCTGATGACGACGAAGGCGTGCTGTGAGACGACGCTCGACCGGATTCGCAGCTGTCCCTCCGGGGGCGTGTACTTCACGGCGTTGTCGAGGATGTTCCGGAAGGCGCGCTGGACGGACACCGGATCCGCCGCCACGCTGATCTGCGGCTCTTCGGACAGGTACTCGATCCGGAGCTTGTGGCCGTGCATCGCGTGGTACGACTCGGCGAGCGAACTGAGGAGCGTCACGAGCTCCGTCCGCGGGAGCGGCGCCGGCAGCGGCGCCGGCGGGTAATCCTGCCGGGCCACCCCCGCCATCTTCTCCAGGAGAGTCAACTCCTTCTCGAGGTTCTTGAGATGCTCCGGACGTGGGGGATCTCCACGCCGTGCGTCCTCGGCGATCAGGTCGGAATAGACGCGGACGGCCGAGAGGGGCGATTTCAGGTCGTGGAGGATTTCCTGTCCCCCGTTGCGCGCCGGCACGAGCTTTCGCGGGGGTTCCGCTGTCCGGGCCGTCGGTGCGGAAGCCTCCATCCGGACCGGCGGCGACGCCGGTACCTCACCGGCGACCACGGCGGCGCTCGGTCGGCCGGGGACCGAAACGACTCCGACGGCGCCGGCAACTTCGAGTGCGGCCAGGAGCGCCACCGGCCAGAACAACCGGAGCCCGACGGGAAAGACAGAAAACCCTCCCGGGGCCGCCCCCGGCGCCAGGAGCGCGAGGATCCCGGACAGGGCCACGAGCGTGAAGAAGCGGGCCGCGGCGGGCCCCTCGAAGGCGCGGGCGAGCACGATCTCGAGAAGAACCAACGGGTAAAGATCGCTCATCACGCCGCCCGTGAGCGAGAGCGCCGCCAGGACGAGCGCGAGTGAAACGCCGAGGTCGAGCGGAACGGCGAAGGACCCGAAGGCCCGCGTCACGGGCGCGATGAGCAGGATGGCGCGGAGCGCGACGGCAACGCCGCCGACGGAGGCCAGCCGAAGTCCCTCGGCCGGGGCGCCGGCCGCCAGGACGAAAACCACGGACAGAACGAGGAGCGCGGTGGAAACCAGCCCCCGAGCGGCCGCTCTCACGGTTTCCTGAGAGGGTCCCCGCGGCGCCCGTCAGGCCGCATAGGCGCATCCCACTCGGACCCGCCCGTCGGGCAGGGAGACCGAGCTGACCGGCCGGATCGAGACCCTGTGAGTCTCGGAGCTGAACCGCTGCGTGATCTCCGCATGGGCGACGCTGGCGGGCTTCCCGTTCGAGGTGACGTAGGCGAGGCCGCCGTAGCTGATGTCCCGGATCTCGGCCGCCTCGAGCCGCCGCGCGCGCGCCGCGGGAAACTTGAGGACGAGGCCCGGGACGTCGAACCGCGGGTAACGGCGCGTCCTCGGGTAGGGGCCCGCGTTCTGCTGCTTCGACCGGTAGAGCCGGATGTCGGACATCTTGAGGAGAAAGTCGAGGAGCCGGCCGTCCGTCGGGAACGACGCGACGCCGTACGACAGGCCGACGGAGAGCCCCACCTGCCGCGGCAGCCGGATCTTCGACACGCGCTGGCGGATCCGCTCGGCGACGGCGAGGCTGTGGATGATGTCGCTGTTCGGCAGGACGGCCACAAACTCGTCGCCGCCGTAACGGCACCCCGCGTCGACGACGCGGAGCGACTCGCGGATGACGGCGGCCGTCCGGACGAGGATGCCGTCGCCCACGGGGTGGCCGAGGCGGTCGTTGATCCCCTTGAAGCCGGTCAGGTCCATCATGATGAGCGAGACGACGCTGCCGGCCCGCTCCGCGCGAGCCACCTCGCGGTCCAGATGGTCGAGGAGGAAACGCCGGTTGTAGAGGCCGGTGAGCGGGTCCGTGATGGCGTTCACGCGGAGCGTCGCGATGTCGCGGTCCGAGAGGAGGCGCGGCTCGGTCAGGAGCCCGCGCAGGCTGTGGAACTCGTGCAGGAGCGCCGTCTGGAGAGAAAGCGGCTCGCCGAGGCTCTTTCGCATCGTCTCGAACGCGCGCAGGATCCGCCGGAATTCCCGCGCGGCCTCCTCCGGCTCGAGCGTCACGCCCGACCATTCGATGAGGAGGAGCCGCAGCATCTCCCCGGTGCCGATCCCCTGGGCAGCGGTCTTGAACTCGCGATCGAATTTTTCGGGGGAAAAATTCCGGACCCGGCCCAGCCGTGCGAGCCGGGCGACGCGGGCGGCGACGTCCTGCTCCCTCAGCATGGGAGGCCGGACCGCACACCCACCAGGGCCAGGCGATTGACCACCACGAGTGATGAAAATACTAGCACGTCGCCCTGTCCCAAAGGACAGGTCTTTGGTGCGCCTGCATCATGGGAAACGAGGGGACTGATGGGGCAATTTCTGCACCCGAAGGGGGTTACCTGCCATGGCGATGATCATCTCCGAGGAATGCATCAACTGCGGGGCCTGCGAGCCCGACTGCCCGAACACGGCCATCTCCCAGGGGGGGTCCCTGTACGTCATCGACGCCGTGAAGTGCACGGAGTGCGTCGGCGCTTTCGACGCCCCGAAGTGCGTCGAGGTCTGCCCGGTGGACGGCTGCATCACGATCGACCCGGCCAACACCGAGAGCCGCGAGGCGCTCGAGGCGAAGTACCAGACGCTCCACGGCTGACGCCCGGGAGCCCGCGTTCCGATCGACCGGGCCGGCAGCTTCGGCCGCCGGCTCGCCATGTCTTTGGAGGGAGGGCCGGAAACGACGCGCGTCGTCCAGGCCCTGGGTCTACTTCGCGTCGGGTGTCGACGCCGGAGGCGCCGCGTCTCGCCAGTGGCAGTCGATGCAAATGACTCTCTGCAGCTGATCCGACCAGTACCACGCGCCGGAGTCGTCACGTCCACAGACGGTACAGGCCCATCGGGATTCGGCGGCGAAGGTGTTTCGCGAGGGGTCTTCCTTCTGCATCTTCTCGCTCATCGTGGTCTCGAAGGTGCAAATTGTAGCCGGAAGGGAGAAGTCGGATCGAAACTCCGTATCCTTCGAGGCGCATGAGCGCCGAGCGCCCCACGCCCGCCTCCTCTGCGGAGCTCGCCCCCCAGGACGTCGTCCTCCGCTTCCTGGAGAGCACCGGCCGCCCGTCCGAGGCGCGCCTCTACCTCAGCCTGTTCCGCGCGCGCCCCCGGGAGCAGTTCGCGGCCATCGCGATCGACGCCCACGTCATGGCGGACGCTGCGGACGCCGTCGTCCAGGATCTGAGGTTTCTGGCCGCTCTCGACCTCTTCCCCACCGTCGTGCTGGGGATCTTCCAGCCTGCCGAAGCGGCCGGACACGCCCGCTCCTTGCGGCGCCATCTCGAGGCCGAGGGGGTCCGAGTCGAGGAGCTCTCCGCGACGACACCCGGGCTGGCCGCTCGGCTGACCGCCTGTGCCGGCGGCGGCGGAGTGCCTCTGGTCGTTTTCGAGCCCGTCGGGAACGAGCAGCCAGGCGACCGGCTCGGGCGGCTGGGCGGGCTCCTCAGGGAGCTTCAGGTGCGCAAGCTCCTCTTCCTCCATCGGCCCGGCGGGCTGCGCCAGGGGGGCCTCCTCGTCCCGATCGTGAACCTCACGACCGACCTCCCCGCGCTCCTCGCGAGTCGGGAGATCTCGCGCAAGGAGGTCCTGATCCTGGAACAGGCGCGCCGGCTCTGCGAGGAGGCGTTGCCCCTCTCCTTCACCGTCGCCGTCACCTCCCCCCTGAACCTTCTCCGGGAGCTGTTCACAATCAAGGGCGCGGGCACCCTGCTCCGCCGCGGCGCGCGGATCGTCCGCCACGAGGGGTGGCAGGGCGTGGACGTGCCCCGTGTTCGGGAGCTCCTTGCGTCCAGCTTCGGCCGCGCCCCGGCCGAGTCCTTCTTCGCGAGAACACCCGGCCGCGTCTACCTCGAGGAGGGCTACCGGGGCTGCGCGATTCTCCTGGACGCGCCGCTCGGCGCCTACCTCACGAAGTTCGCAGTCTCGGCGGAGGCGCAGGGCGAGGGGATCGCGCGCGACCTGTGGGAGGCGCTCGCGGCCGACACCCCCGTCGTCTTCTGGCGGGCCCGGCGGACGAATCCGATCAGCGAGTGGTACGTCAAGCTCTGCGACGGATTGGTGCGCCTGCCGGACTGGATCGTCTACTGGAAGGGCCTTCCCCCCGCAGCGATCCCGGCGGCGATCGAGTGGGCGGTCGGCCAGCCGGTCGACATCTCACGGGACGAGGGGTGACGGCGGCGTCGCTCGACGACGAGACCCGGAGAGCCGTCTAAGTGGTGCGCCCGCCGCGATTCGAACGCGGGACCTTCAGATCCGGAGTCTGACGCTCTATCCGGGCTGAGCTACGGGCGCACGCGGGACGCTGGAAAAGAACTGGGGTGAGAGACGGGATTCGAACCCGCGACCATCGGAGCCACAGTCCGATGCTCTACCGACTGAGCTACTCTCACCGCGCTCGATCGGACCGCGGAGAATAGCAGAACGGACGAGTGGCGCCTTCAGGCCGGGCGCTTCGACGCTTCCGCGATCGCGCGCGCCAGGACGCGCGAGAGCCGGCGGATCCCCTCATCGATGACGTCGGGAGCGCAGTAGGAGAAGTTCAGCCGCATCGACTCCTGCCCGCCCCCCTTCGGGAAGAAGGGCGCGCCGGGGACGAAGGCCACCTTCTCCTTCAGCGCCTCGGCGAGGAGCGCCATCGTGTCCAGCCCCTTCGGCGCCGTCAGCCAGAGGAAGAGCCCGCCCTGCGGCCGCGTCCACTTCACCCCCGGCGGCGCGTGCCGCTCGAGAGACGCGAGCATGGCGTCCCGCCGGGTGCCGTAGACGGCCCGGATCCGCTTCACGTGGCGGTCGAGGAAGCCCTCGCGGGCCACTTCGTACGCGACGTGCTGGCAGAACGTGCTCGTGTGGAGGTCCGCCCCCTGCTTGATCTGGACGAGCTTCTGGACGACCGGCGCCGGGGCGACGATCCACGCGATCCGAAGGCCCGGCGCGAGGGTCTTCGAGAGGGTCGAGAGATAGATGACGTCGCCCGTGAAGCTCTTCTCCCCGTTCGCGCAGCCGTGGAACTCCGCGTCGAGAGTCACGAGGGGCGGCAGGTGCTCCCCTTCGTACCGGAGCTGCCCGTACGGGTCGTCCTCGATCATCGGCACGCCGTAGCGGTTCGCGAGTTCGACGAGGCGCCGCCGCCGCGCGAGCGAGAGCGTCACGCCCCCCGGATTCTGAAAGTTCGGAAGGACGTAGAGGAACTTCGGGCCGGCGCGGAGCTCCTCTTCGAGCTTCTCCGTGTCGAGCCCGTCGTCGTCGATCGGAACGGTCAGGTACTCGGCCTGATAGGCGCCAAAGGCCTGGACGGCGCCGAGGTACGTGGGTGCTTCGGTCAGGATGTGGTCGCCCGGGTTGATGAGGAGCTTTCCGATCAGGTCGAGAGCCTGCTGCGAGCCCGACGTGACGAGGACGTTCTCGGGCCCGACCCGGATCCCGTACCGGGACATGTGGCGGACGAAGAGCTCCCGGAGCGGGAGGTACCCCTCGGTCGTGCCGTACTGGAGGGCGGCCGTGTCGCCCCGGGACAGGACGAAACCGACCGCGTCCCGAATCTCCTGCTTCGGGAAGACGTCGGGCGCGGGCAGGCCGCCCGCGAAGGAGATGACGTCGGCGGCCTCGGTCAGCTTCAGGAGCTCCCGGATGATCGAACTCGTCATCCGGTGCGTCCGCTGCGCGTACCGGTCTTCCCAGGGCGTCGTGACGTCGGTGGCGACCGAAGCCGCCGCCGACGAAAGAGGCAGGGTGGCGGGGCTCATCGACCTCTCCGTCTACTCGAGGACGTGGATGTTCTTCTTCGCGCAGATCTCCTTCAGCTTCTTCGGCCAGACGGTGACGCTCACCTCGCCGAGGTGCGCCTTCTTCAGGAGCAGCATCTGCGTCCGCGACTGCCCGATGCCGCCGCCGATGGAGAGCGGGATCTTGTCGTTCACGATCGCCTGGTGGTAGGGGAACTTCAGCATGTCGAGGAGGCCCGACAGCTCGAGCTGCTTCTTCAGCGTCTCCGCGTTGACGCGGATCCCCATCGACGTCAGCTCGTGGCGCCGCTTCGTCACGTGGTTCCAGACCAGGATGTCGCCGTTCAGGCCGTGCCGCACCTTGCCGTCCGGCCCCTTCGTCTCGGTGACCCAGTCGTCGTAGTCGGCGGCGCGCATCTCGTGCGGGTAGCCGTCCTCGAGGACCCAGCCGATGCCGACGATGAAGACCGCCGGGTGCTCCTGCAGGATCGCCGTCTCGCGCTGCTTGCGCGGCAGGTCGGGATACATCTTCAGGAGGTCCTCGGCGTGCAGGAAGACGAGCTCGTTCGGGAGATCGGGGATGCGCGAGTCCTTCAGCTTCGGGAAGTGCTTCTGGACGTGCTTCTCGGCCCCCTTCAGGACCTTCCAGATCTTCCCGACGACGTCCTTCAGGACGTCGAGGTTCCGGTCCTGCGCGGTGATCGCCCGCTCCCAGTCCCACTGGTCGACGTAGCAGCTGTGGTCGTGGTCGAGAAAGTAGTCCTTCCGGACGGCGCGCATGTCGGTGCAGAGCCCCTCGCCCGGCTTCATCCCGAACTGCTTGAGGGCCACCCTCTTCCACTTCGTCGCCGCCTGGACGACCTGGGCGTCGAGAGGGTTCTTGTCGCGGTCGTTCGAGATGTGGAACTGGATCGGCGTCCGCGAGCCGTCCCGGTCGAGCATGTCGTTGACGCCCGCCTCGACGTCCACGATGAGCGGGACCTGGACCATCATCAGGTTCAGCTCCTTGCAGAGGTGCTCCTCGATGTAGCTCTTGACCTCGAAGATCGCCTTCTGCGTCTCCTTCCGGTCGAGGAGCGACGCGTAGCCAGCCGGCAGGATCTTCTCGAGTTCCGCGTAATCGCCGATCCCCGGCCCGGCGAGGTCGGCCTTCTTGTCCATCACGACGGTCGTCATGGTGTGGATCCCCTTTCACGGCGCCTCGTCCGAGGCGCGCTTCACCCGACCCCTACAAGTTAGCTGTCCGGCGGGCGCAAGGGCATGAGGAGAACGCCTCAGCCGGCCGCTTTCCC